>NZ_CP069763.1:5044619-5070624 GCF_016893685.1 Citrobacter cronae | reverse complement strand
TTATTTGGTGGAGCTGGCGGGAGTTGAACCCGCGTCCGAAATTCCTACATCCTCGGTACTACATGCTTAGTTCGTCTTTACATTCGCCTGGCACCTGCGGACGGACACGCCACTACCAGACTAGCCTGATTAGTTTTAACGCTTCAACCCCAGGCAGGGCATCCACGCGATCTCTTTTGGGTTTGACCTCTCTTTGATCCCCGTCTTAAGAGCGGAAGCTAGGGAGAGAGGGCTCAGAGCAGGTTATTAAGCTGCTAAAGCGTAGTTTTCGTCGTTTGCGACTATTTTTTTGCGGCTTTTTACGAGGCCAACCGCCCCTCGGCATGCACCTTGGGTTTCGCGAATCCCGTCGAATCCAGAATCAGCCCCAATGTGTTAGAGCAAGTATAACAGACTTGTGACACGCGTGACCAGCCCCCACAACCCCTAATCCTCAAGGATTTACCGCTCGCGTAGCGCTTCTTTAGCCCGATTAAACGGTTTGATTAAATAGTCGGCGATGGTTTTTTCACCTGTTTTTATATCCACTGTGGCAATCATGCCCGGTACGATGGAGAACTGGCGTCCCAGTTTGTTCTCCAGGTAGTCCTGATGGGTACGGATAAACACGCGGTAGTAGAAGATTTCCGGTTTCACTTTATCCTGAATAGTGTCCGGAGAGATGGTTTCAACTACGCCTTCCAGACCGCCATAAATGGCGTAGTCATAAGCGGTTATCTTGACCAGCGCTCGCTGGCCAGGGTGAATAAATGCGATATCACGCGGCGACAGACGGGTTTCAATGAGTAGATGATCGTCTATTGGCACGATTTCCATCATTTCGCCATTGGGTGGGATAACCCCGCCAATGGTGGTGACCTGGATATTTTTCACGATGCCGCGCATGGGCGCGCGCACGGTCAACCGGGTGACGGAATCCTCACGTCCTTTCAAAATGGCCGCCAGCATATCCACTTCGGCGTTGGCTTTAGACAGCGCTTCACGCGCCTGCACAAAGTATTGGGAACGCAGGTCAGTGATTTTTAATCCCAGATCGCTTTTTTGTCGTTGCAGGCGCAGCACTTCCACATGGCTGGCGGCGCCGCTTTTCTCCAGACGTTGGGTAATGGCCAGCTCTTTATTGACTGAGACCAGCGCGTCCTGCAGTTCCGCCATGGAATCAGCAAGCTGCGCGCGGCGGCTTTTATACAGACGCGTTTCGGAGGCGATGAGATCCGGCCAGGCGCGTAGTGAATCGGGAAAGGTCAGCGGCAGATCGTTAACTTCAGCATTAAGCCGCGCGCTGGAAGCCAACGAGGCGCGATAGCGGGCGGCGCTTTCCCCAACGTTGGACTCAGAGCGGGTAGGATCGAGGCGTGCTACGATTTGATTGGCCTGCACCTTATCGCCCTCGCGTACCGTCAGCTCGGCGAGGATCCCGCCATCCAGCGACTGCAATACCTGCTCACGTGAGCTGGGGATCACTTTCCCGCTGCCGGTCGAGACTTCATCAAGTTTACCGAAATACGCCCAGATACCCAGCACGGCAAATAACAGCGTGCTGAGCAGAATAATGCGGCTGGCCCCGGAAAAATGGTGTTCGCGGCGGATATCCAGATCGTCCATGGCGGCGTCATGCGGATTGGTTTTCATTTTTCCACTCCCGACCGTGAGTAGGTACAGGTGCCCGACTTGCACTCAATGCCTGCGCTTTCGGGGCATCCATTACCAGTTGACCTTCTTTCAATACCACCACGCGCTCGACCAGCTCCAGAACCGGCACGCGATGGGTGGCGACAATCAGTGTACGGTTGCCCAGCCAGAGGTTTAGCCGCTGAATAAACTCCCGCTCGGTATGTTCATCCAGTGAAGCGCTGGGTTCGTCCAGTAGCACGATATTGGGTGAGCGCAGCAGCATTCTTGCCAGCAGTATCGACTGCCGCTGTCCACCGGACAGACCGTTGCCGCCCTCCATAATCGGATGCGCCAGCCCTTTGGCGAGTTGTTTAACGAAAGCCGCTGCGCCGCTGACCTCCAGCGCGTCGAATATCTGCGCGTCGCTGGCATGCGGCGCGCCAAGAGTCAGGTTCTCACGCAGGGTGCCGAAAAACAGCCGCGCATTCTGGCTGAGAAAACCGATGTTGCGGCGTAAATCGGCCATATCGATTTGCGCCAGGCTCAGGTTATCGAGTCGGACCTCGCCCTGAATAATCTCCACGCCGCCCGCCATGGCCTGCAGCAGCGTTGATTTCCCCGCGCCGTTACGACCGAGGAGCGCTATTCGTTCCCCGGGCATGATCTCCAGACGTGAGATACGCAGCGGCACGCGCTGATCGTCGCTGTGGTAGCGAAAGTGCGCGTTTTCAAAGAGATAATGACCGTGAAGAATCTCCTGATGTACCCGATCTTCATCGTACTGCGTTTCGGTGGGGAGCTGCATGATGCTGTCCAACCCCATCTTCGCTGCTTTGACCTGCTGCCAGCGGGCCAGCACGCCGCACAGGTTAGCCATTGGGGCAATCATTCTGGAACCGAGCATGGAGGCGGCCACCACGGCCCCGGTGGTCATCGTGCCTTCAATGACCATCGGCGCGCCGAACATAATAATGGCGGCGTAGACCAGGCTTTGTACCGACATGCCCCAACCAATCAGCCCCTGAGTCAGCTTGCGCGTGCGCAGTCCGGACTCTCCGGTAATGCGGATGTAGCTGTTCCACTGTTGTAAAAAGCGGTTTTCCGCCTGCATCAGCTTGATGTCCTCCAGCCCCTGAACGCTTTCAACCAGTACCGCGTTGCGCAGGGTGGATTCATGTGCGGCCTGGTTGGCGAGCACCGCCAGCTTCTTCTGTAACAGTAAACCAGGCAGGATCATCAGCAGGGCGGCGACGGGCGCTATCCATGCCAGCGGCGGGGCAATGCAGGCCAATACCACGATAAACAGAAAGAAAAAAGGCAGATCGACAATAGTCGACATGGTCGAGGAGGTGATCATCTCGCGAACCTGCTCCAGCTCGCGGAGTTGAGAAATAAAGCTCCCCGTAGAGCGAGGTACGGCGCTATTACGCAGCCGCAGGGCATGACTGAACACCCGATCGGAAATGCGCATATCGGCGCGTTTACCCAGCAGATCCATAATGTGGGTACGTGCTTCGCGCAGCAGAAAGCCAAACAGTACCGCCACCAGAACGCCGGTTGAGAGAACATACAGGGTCGGATACGACTGGGCCGGAATCACCCGATCGTAGACCTGCATCGAAAAGATAATCCCGGCGAGCGACAGAACGTTAATCAGGAAAGCGGCAACCATCACCGGCAGGTAAGGGCGGATATCCTGTAAAACCAGTTCGCGCATCCAGTCGGGCTTAAAGCGAGAAATATAGCGGTCTACCCGACTGTCTTTTAGCGCCGAAAGCGGACGCAGCGCGGTAATGCTTACGATCTCCGGCACAAGCTCTGCAACCGTCAGCCGGTTACGCTGCCCCTCTTCGGCGATGATAAAAACATCCAGCGCATCGTCACCGTTGAAATGTTCTAGCACCATGATTTGGCCGTCGCGCAGTTCAGCCACTACCGGTAAACGCCACTGGCTGAACGCCTGCTTTGTGGTATCCAGTGCGTGAAATGACAGGCCTGCCTGGCGCGCCAGTTGCGTCAGCGCGAGGGTGCGGTTTTTTCCTGCAAACCATGGAGCGTTGGCCTGGATTGCGCCGGGGGAGCAGGCGACGCGATAGTGGCTGGCAATATACGTCATCGCCTGCGCCCACTGGCTCAGGGCCTGTTCGCCAATGGCCTCTTCCGCATGTGAATCGACGTCGCTCATAGCTGTATCTCCACCGATTGAATGCTGCGGTTATTTAAGGCGAATGCCTGGCGTAGCGAGCCGGTGTTGTAGAGGCAGTTCAGCTGTAACTGGCGTAGCTGGTTTTGGGTCTGGAGTTCAGCAAAACGCGCCTGATACACCTCCTGCTCGGCGTTAAGCACATCGAGCAACGGGCGAGAGCCAAGATCCAGATACTGCTGTTGATACAGCTCGCGCGTTTGTTCACTCAGTCGCTGCTGGCGTCGCAGAATTTGCAGAGCGGTGGCGAGACTCATCGCCTGGCTGCGGGATTCCAGTAATTTCTGCCGTACCTCAAGCCGGGTTCGTTGAATGGAATACTGGGCTGACTCAACCGCATGACTGGCGGCGTTGCGTCTGGCGGTAAGTCCGCCTCCCTGATACAGCGGCATTTCAACTTTTACCCATGCGGAGTACTGGGTTTTGTCGAGCACCTCATGGCTGGGGTATTTGTCGTTGAGATAGTGCTGAACCGACGGCTCCAGAGAGATAGTCGGCGTCATTTGCGCGTTGGCGTAGTCGAGGTTGGCCTGCGCCACATTCGCCTGCGCCCACGCCGCCAGCACGGCAGGAACCAGCTTATCGTCGGGTTTAACGACATCACAACTGCTGTCCAGTTTGCCGGGAAATTCATTGCTGATGCCGTTGAGCGAGTTCCAGCCGAGAAAACTCATCAGCGTTGCCTTGCTGCTGTCGAGATTGGCCTGATACTGCGCCAGTTGCGAACGTGCGGACTCTATGCGCGCATCGGTTTGCACCACGTCTGATAGTGAGGTTGCGCCTTCATCATTGCGTTGCCGGGTCAATCGGCCAATGCCGTTCAGAGCGGAGAGTTGCTCCTCGGCGGCGTCCACCATTTGTTGCCACGTCTGCACCTGGACTATCGCGTTGGCGGTCGCGTGGGCGATGGTATCAATACTGAGTAACACATTAGCCTGTTGTTGCGCGGATCCTGCCGTTTCAGCGCGGACCTGGCTGGCCACTTTGCCGAAGTCATACAGCATTTGTGACACCGAAATAACCAGGGCCGGGCTAAAACCGTGGTCGGTGTAAGTATTGCTGTAGCCGTTGTTCATTCCGGCAGTTACCTGCGGGTAATATTTCGATTTCGCCACGTCTATCTGCTCATTCTGTGAGAGCAGTTTGCCGATAGATTCACGAATGGAAGGGTGCCAGCTCACGGCACGATTCACGGCATCGTTCAGCGTCAGAGTACCGGGGGCGGCAGGGCTTAGCGGCAGATCGGCGACGGAGCCGTCAAGGCTTGGAAGCATCTGGCTGTTTGCCAACCCTTCCGGCGTAATAACTTGCGGCTCATCTTCGGCATTCACCCGCATGGAACACAGTGTTAATGCCAGCAGTAATGCCACGGGCATGACTTTTCCCATATCTCATCCCTTTCAAAATACAACCGTTACGGCAGTTGCTCCGGGCGTCATGGCGCCCGGAGCTTTATGGATTAACCACCCGTGATGAGATGGTTGTTCTGTAGCAGTTCATTCAGCGTGGTGTTGACGTTCTCCAGGGTGATGAGGTTGGTGGATTGATAAGTTCCCCCCGTGCCGTCGCGGTCGATGGCAATCACGGTGTTGGATCCGTTGGTGGTGACCTGTACGTAGTTCCCAAGCGTAGAAGCCTGATGGTTCCATCCGCTCAGCAGTTCGTGGATATCGATCTTGTCGCCCTGGGCCATCGAGAAGTTGGTCCAACTGTCGCTGTTGTTCCCTCCGGTTGCGCTGTTGGCATTAAGCAGGTGATAAATCAGCGTATCGCCGTATGCGCTGCCGGTCAGACGATCGGCATCCACGGTGCTCACGACCTGCGGATTCATGTCGATGGTCAGCGTGGCGGTATCGGTATGGCCTTGCTGGTCGTTTAGGGTGTAGTTGAACGTCTCTTTGGTCGTGATGGAGGCCAGTGAAACATCGCTGTTGAGGGCATAGGTGTAATGGCCGTCTATGCCGATGGTCAGTTTGCCGTACAGACCGTTAATGATGGCGCTGGTCGTGTTGCCAAGCGGATCCAATGTGGCAGTGCTACCGCCAGTGCCGTTCACCGTCAGCAGGGTATGCACGCTGGCAATATGATCTCCGTCATAGATATTGCCCGTGACGCTGTTTGCGGCGGAGGTCTCGAAGTTTTGCAGATCGATTATCGTGCCTTTTACGCTTGGGGTGATGGTGATATTCCCCAAGCCCAGGGCACCGACGCTGCCGGTGTAATCGAGGCGGTAGTTACCGCTATGCAGTACGATCCCGCTCAGGGCAATATCAATATTGCCGCCAACCAGCAATCCGCCGTTGAACGAGCCGTTAGTCACCTTGACGTTATTACTGTCGTACAGTGTCCAGGTGACGGTTAGTCCGCCCAGCGTCAGACCTGAAGCGACGTTAAAATGCAGGATGGCATTTTGCACCGCCGTTCCCGCTGCAACCTCAATAGTTCCTGTGCCATTTTGTGACGTTGCTGACAAGAGTTGGGCGTTCCAACTGGCGTTACCGACGCTATTATCGGTGAACGACCGGGATGTATCCGCCTGCGTGGTGACCGCCATCAGGGGGCTGATGTCATTGACGGCATCCAGTGCCTGCGGGGTTGCCGTAATGTTCAGCGACGCGCTGCCGGTGTCGCCGTTTGGCGCCCGGACCTTATACACGAAGCTGTCAGGGGTGTTGATGCCGTCCGCGCCCAGCCCGCTTTTTAACGTGTAGGTGTAGTTCCCCTTCGCATCAATAGTCAGCGTGCCGTACTGCCCGTTTATGGTTGTGATGCCCGTCCCGTTAACGGCGACGCCGTTCACCTCGGTAATAACGGTATTGGCCGGAGCCGAGTCATTGACCAACAGATTTCCGTTGGTCGACGCGCTCAGGCTGTCTACGGCGTAGGTATGATCCGCCTTAATGTCCAGTGTATAGGTGGTTGCCAGAGCCAGACCGCCGGAAGCGTTAAGCAGGAACAGATAGTCTCCGCCAGGCAGCGTGATGGTGTATTCCGTAGAGCCGCCGGCTAACACCGCGGTGACCCAATTGGGCTTCACACGGAACTGTTCATATTGTTGAATAGACTCATTGAAGCGATAAATGTAGAGATCAAAACCGCCCACCGTCACGCCGAGAACATTCGCCTGCACGGTCAGCGTGCGGGTTGCGCCATCATCCACGTTGAATTTGATAGGGTTGGTCAGGCCGTTAACCAGACTGACGTCCAGCACATTACCCAGTCCAACGTTAACGAGCGTGAAGCCGGTTTGTTTTGACGTTCCATTATCGATCGCAATGACCTGTGTCCCGTAAGTCAGCGCGGCAATATCATCTGCTGCTGTGACTGTACTGGTCGCTGGGGGCTGGCCCAGCGTTACCACCAGTTTTGCCGATGAGCTATCTGCGCCATGCGTCAGCGTATAGGTGAAGCTTTCGGAGCGTCCATACACTGAAATTGACGTATTGGTCAGGGTGTAGGTATAGCTACCGTTCTGATTAATATGCAGGATGCCGTATTTCCCCTGCACATCAATACCGCCCGCCGGGACGCTCACGATGTTGCCGTTACCGTCGGTAACGGAGGTGACCAGCGTGCCAGAAGGCGCGTTATCCTGCCCGTTGGTGGGATCGATATCCGTGATGATGTTGCCAGATTCCGTCGTACCGCCGATGATGGTCCCGGCGCTGCTTTTCACCACCGCGACATCAAGGCTGGTGTAAGAGCCCGTTGCCAGCAGGTTGGTGTTATAGCTTACGACACGGTAATCGCCCCCCGTCAGTCCGCTGTAATTAAGCGTTACGCCAGAAGCGCCTAAGGTGAGAAGGCTGGCAAAGTTGGGTAGGCCGGTATCCACTACCGTCACCCAGGCATTCAGCGTAGTGTCAAATCGCTGGATCACGATCTCCAGCGTGTTTAGCAGTGACAGGACCACGCCGGTCGCGGCTGCATTGATCGTAATGGATCCGCTGCCGCCAGAGGCGATATTAAAATTGACGGTTGCCGTATCGTCCCCCAGCACGTTCGCCACATTACCCAGCGCGTTGACCAACAGGAAACCATAATCGCTTTTATGCTCGGTGCTGACGGTCACATCAGTCTGTAGCGGCAGACGGGTAATGTTGTCTTCGGCCAGCAACGGCAATACCGGGGCGATAACGCTTGTAGGCGATGATGTATTACCCGCTGCATCGGTCGCCGTGGCGGACAGCGATTGACCTTCAATCTGGCGAACCGGCAAGTTGACGCTATAGACACCGCTGCTGTTGGCGATGGCCGTCACGCTGGTGCCGCCGGGTAGAGAGATCGTGACCGTGCTTCCCGCTTCGGCGACGCCGCTTACGGTTCCGCCATCGGCGCTGATCAGTATTGTTGGCGCGGATGGCGGGGTGGTATCCACAATCACGCTGAACGAACCGGACAATCCGCTGGTGCCGTTGGCATTTGTTGCCGTGGCGGTAAACGCGTGGTTACCTTCGCTGAGCGCGCCGGTTGGGGTAAAGCTCCAGAGCCCATTGCCATCTGCGGTCGTGGCGCCCATGAACACCCCGTTGTTATACAGTCGGACCACGGCGCTAGCCTGCGCCGTTCCGCTGAGCGTTGGCAGGGTGTCATTGGTGGTTTTGCCCGCCGTGACCAGACCAGTGACCGAGCCGACGTCATCGAACACGCTGGCAATAACGGGCGCAGGCGGTACACCGGTAAAGGGTGCCAGAACGTTGCCTGCTGTACCGATGTTGCCCGCGGCATCCTGTGCGCTAACCAACAGCGTTTGCCCACTGATTTGCGGTGGGTTCAGCGTGAAGGTGAAGTTACCGGAGGCGTTCGCGGTTGCCGTACCGAGCACCGTTCCGCCGTTAGAGGTAATGATGACCGTGCTGTTGGGCTCGGCAACGCCTGTGAGCGTCGTGCCGGTGGCGTTTACTGAAAGTCCGCCAGGAATGCCTGGCGCGACGGTATCGACCACTATCGCTGCGGGAGCCGATGTGCCGCTGGTGTTACCTGCACTGTCCGTTGCGGTGATGGTAAAGGAGTGGGGGCCTTGTGCAAGATCGGTGGACGGGGTGTAACTCCAGTTGCCGCTGCCGTCCGCCGTCACGCTGATGACGAAGATGCCGTTATCATAAATATCGATCCGCGCATTGGCTTCGGTGGTGCCGGTTAACGTTGGGCGTGCGTCATTGGTTGGCTGATTATTGCCAATCGCGCCGGTGTTTGGTCCGACATCATCAATAATGCTGCTGATTGCAGGCAGCGTCGGGGCGGTAGTATCCACCACGACGCTAAAACCGGCCGTCGCGCCGCTGGTGTTGCCCGCCGCGTCGGTGGCGGTGATGGTGAAGGTGTGCGATCCACTCGCCAGCGGCGTGGTTGGGGTAAACGACCAACTGTTATTGCTCTGCACCAGTGCCGTTCCCAGCAGGGTGCTCCCGTCATAGATACTGACGGTGCTGCCTGCTTCAGCGGTGCCGTTCAGCGTTGGGCGCGCATCGTTAGTGAGTTGCCCGTTGCTGAGCGCCGCATTGAACACGCCGCCTGCGACGTCATCGACCACCGAGACCAGTATCGGGGTAGTTGGCGCAAGCGTGTCGACATTAATAGTAAATCCACTCGACGCCGGGCTGACGTTGCCGGCGGCGTCGGTGGCAATGGCGGTAAACACATGCTGACCGTTGCCCAGCGTGGCGGGCAGATATTCCCAGGTGCCGTCTATCGCCGCAGTCACCGTCGCCAGCAGCGTGCCATTATCGTAGATGGCCACTCGGGCGCCCGCTTCCGCCGAGCCGTTGAGTAACGGACGGGTGTCGTTAGTAAAGGCTCCGTTCGACAGCGTTCCGGTACCCGGCAGCACGTCATCAAAAGCCTGAATAATGGTTGGCGCCAGGGGAGCGACGGTATCAACAACGATGTTAAATCCAGCGGACGCTGGGCTGACGTTTCCGGCAGCGTCCGTCGCGGTTGCTGTCAGCGCGTGGTTGCCATTGCCCAGAGCTGGCGGCGTGAAGCTCCAGGCGCCCGTCCCATCCGCTATGGTTGAACCGATAAACGTTCCGTTATCGTAAATTTTGACCGTCGAATTGGCTTCAGCTGTGCCGTTGAGTGTGGGTTGTGTATCGTTTGTGGCCTGGCCGTTGTTCAGATTACCGGTTACCGGACCGACATCATCCGCAACCTGAGTAATGACCGGCGTCCCCGGCAACACCGTGTCGATGATAAGTGCGAAGCCATTGGATGGAGGGCTGGTATTACCCGCACTGTCTGTAGCGGTGACGGTCAGCGTATGTGGCCCGTTACTGAGTGCATCCGTTGGGGTTAAGCTCCAGGTACCGTTTGCGCCAACGGTCGTAGTGCCGATGGGCAGACCGTCGCTCAGGACAGTAATCGTCGCGCCAATTTCACCGGTGCCACTCAGGGCCGGACGGGATTCATTCGTGGTCTGGCCGTTTGTTATTGGGCCTGTTGTCGGGGCGGTGTTGTCCTGCACCGTGCTGATGACCGGTATTGACGGGGCAATAGAGTCCAGTTCAATCGTAAACGATGATGATACTCCGCCCGTGTTTCCTGCCCGATCGGTGGCAACGGCGGTGAAAATATGCTGACCCTGGCCCAGGGGCGTTTCTGGCGTAAAGCTCCAGTTGCCCGACGCATCCACCTGAGTTGTCCCTAAGTCGCTACCATTATCACGGATCGTGATGATGGCGCCGATCTCACCTTTACCGTTCAGCGTTGGCAGCGCATCGTTGGTCAACTGTCCGTTAGTTAGCGCCGTATTACCGGGTTGATCGTCAATCACCGAGGTGATGACTGGCGCAGCAGGGGGAAGCGTGTCGACGACGACCACAAACGGTGGCGTGGCCGGGCTGATGTTGCCCGCGCCATCCGTGACGGAGGCGGTCAGTGAGTGGCTGCCTTCACCGAGAGCAGGCGCAGGCGTAAAGCTCCAGTTGCCGTTTTCATCGCTGGTGGTTGTGCCAATCACTGCGCCATTATCGCGGATGGTCACAACCGAATCCGCTTCAGTGGTGCCCGCGAGCGTTGGGGTATTATCGTTGGTCAACTGTCCGGAGGTCAGGGTCTGAGTTGTACCAACGTTGTCTGTGACCGTCACAATGGAGGGGGCATCCGGTGCCAGGGTATCGACAATGATTCGGAAATCACTGGACGGATCTCCCTGGTTGCCTGCGGCATCTGTTGCGCGAGCGGTGAAGAGATGGTCGCCTTCTCCCAGAGGATCGGTCGGGGTAAAGCTCCAGAAACCGTTGCTGTTTACCGTGGTTGTGGCATAAGCAACGCCTTTATCGTAAAGCGTGATGGTTGCGCCTGCTTCGCCGGTTCCGTTGAATGTCGGGCGTGAGTCGTTGGTAATTTGCCCTTTATCCAACGATCCGGTGCCTGGGGCAACATCGTCAATGATGCTGGTGATAGTTGGCACCTGCGGAGCGGTGGTGTCGATGGTGATGGCGTAGTTGGGCGATAAACCGCTGGTAGTGCCGCCTACAGTTTGTGACACCGTGAAGTTATAGGTTGTGCCGTTAGTCAACGCAGTGGGTAACTGATAACTCCATGCACCAGAAACGGTGTCGGCTATCACCGGGGGGGCTTGTAAAACACCATCTATATAAATATTAACAGTCGCCCCTGCGGTAGCTGTTCCTTGCAGCAGCGGTAAGGTGTCGTTCGTAGTTTTACCGTTGCCAATCACCCCCATGATGGGCGCGATGTCATCGACAATCTCAAGAGTCGGGGGATGTGGCACGTTGGAGATGGCGGCGTTAAACGGCGCAGGATCGCTCTGATTGCCTGCAGGATCCTGGGCAATAGCGGTGAGCGCCTGACCCGTTGTTTGTGCCGGTGAAATCGTGACAGTAAAGTTCCCTAAAATGTCAGCCACTCCTTGACCAAGAACGGTGTTGCCGCTACGGATAATTACCGTGCTGCCAATTTCTGCTGTGCCGCTTACTTTCGTCCCATCAGGATCTACGCTGGTAACAACTGGAATGGCAGGAGGCTGCGTATCGACAATCAACGTTAGCGGATTATCTGCCGCCAGTACGTTACCGGCCCCATCATGGGCACCGAAGGTCAATGTGTGAGTAGCGTTGGGCGTAAGGGGAACTTCGACACTCCAACTGCCGTTCGCGGCAACGATAGTCGTGGCAATGGCGGTGTCGTTGTTGCCGTCATAAATTAACACCGTACTGCCCGGCGTGCCGGTCCCGCTAATGGTTGGCATTGTATCGTCCGTCACGCTGCCGCTGATTAGCGAACCGGTAAAGACGCCGACGTTATCCTGAATATCCGTGACCAGCGGTAGGGTCAGCTTCGTGTTGTTAACCGTAAACGAAATGCTGTTTGAGCTGTCGCTGATGTTACCGGCCGGATCGGTTGCGGTGGCGATCAGCGTGTAGCTCCCGTTGGTCAGTGCCGTCCCGGGTGTAATACTCCAGGTTCCGCCTGCCACCGTTGCTGTGCCGAGCACCGTACCGCCGTTATACAGAGTAATGATATCCCCGTCGGTGCCAGTACCTCGAATGGTTGGCGTGGTGTCATCGGTCACGCCGTTAGCCGCAACATCGCCCTGGACGTCGCCGACATTATCGTTAGCGGCGATAATCACCGGCGGCGCTGAAGGTGTCGTATCAATCCCCAGGGCAACAGCATCCGAACGTGGACTGACGTTACCAGCAGGATCGGTTGCGGTGAGGGTGACCTGATAATTGTCCGGATTAATGGGGCTGGTGGGCGTAAAGCTCCAGGAGCCATCTGCACCAACGGTCGCAGTACCCAGCGGTGAAGTGTTGCCATCAAGGTAGATAGAAATAAGATCGCCAGGGTTGCCCGTGCCGCTAAAGGTTGGCGTGGTATCGTTAGTGATGCCGTTAGTGATGATGCCGGTTATCGGGTTGACGTCATCCGTTATGGTTGGCGGCTCTGGTTTTGCTGGCGGCAGGTTATCTACCGTCAGCGTAAAGCCTGCTGACGGGATCCCCGTGTTGCCAGCCACATCGGTCGCCGTCGCCGTAAATTTGTGCGGACCGTCCGGCAGTGGACCTGTCGGCGTATATGTCCAGCTTCCATTTGGCTGAACGGTGGTGGTACCAAGAAAAGCGTTGTTATCGTAAAGGGTAATCGTCGCGCCTGGCTCGCCGGTTCCGGACAGTTCGGGGGTCGTGCTCTTGGTACTGCCACCGTTGCTCAACGTTTGTAGGGTTGTGCCAATCAGACCTTCTGCTGAGCTGATAACCGGGGCTGGCGGTGGGGTGGTATCAATGGTCAGCGTAAAATTACCTGGGTTACTGGCGTTGCCTGCAACGTCTGTCGCAATTGCTGACAAACTATGTGGACCTTCACTGAGCGGCTGGCTGAGTTGAATACTCCAGGTGCCATCAAGTAATACCGTTGTGCTACCAATCGACGTGGCGCCATCATAGAGGGTGATGGTAGAACCGGCTGTCCCGGTCCCTTTCAGCAGCGGCAAAGTATCGTTTGAGCGGCTACCGGTGGACAGATCAATCGGCGCATTCCCGACGTCGTCGGTGGCAGTCAAAATGACAGGATTGCCTGGCGGTTGGGTATCTACGGTAACGCTGACCACGGTGGAGGAGGTGACGACGTTACCAGCGGCATCTGTAGCAGAGACTGTAAACTGGTGGATGCGGTCGCTGAGCGCCTGATTTGCCGGAACGGTATAACTCCAGGTTCCCGTGCTATCGACAAGCATGACTGTCATCAGCAAACTGCCATCGTACAGGCTCACCAAAGAACCGGGTTCACCGGTGCCTGATATGGTTGGCGTATTATCGTTGGTGACCCAACCGTTGTTCGCGACGCTACCTGTGATGCTGCCGACATCATCGTTAATCAGCGTAATCACGGGGACGGTCGGAGCGAGACTATCGACAATTATTTTCCAGCTTGCAGCGCTACTGGTATTGCTGGCGGCATCGGTTGCCGTCACCGTAAATATGTGCGCGCCCTGGGTCAACGCTGTTGTGGGCGTATAGTTCCAGTTACCGTTGAGATCAGCGGTGACGGTCGTTAACAGTTCGCCGTTATCGTAAATTTTAACCTGAGCTCCGGCCTCGGCAGTGCCTTCGAGTTTAGGTTTATCGTCGTTAGTTAAGCCGTTGTTACTGATGGGGCCGATGACATCCGCGACATCATCCGTCACGGCAATGATAATCGGCAGGTTTGGTGCGGTGATATCCGGTGCCAGCGCCGAGGTTGGCAGACTTTCGTTATTGTTGCTGTCAGTTGCGGTGACTTTTACCGTTTCGCCGTTCATTTGTGACGGTGTAATCGACACGGTGAAGTTGCCACCGCTGTCAGCCTGACCAACACCAATCTGATTGCCGTTGCTGTCTTTGACGGTGACGGTGCTTCCCGCTTCGGCATGTCCGCTTACAGAACCGCCGTCCCCGGCGACGATGACGCCGGTTGGCGCATCAGGTGCTGTGGTATCTGGTGCGGTAATCGGAGTGTTACCGCTGGTATTGCCTGCTGCATCCGTTGCATTCGCGTTAAGGCGTTCACCGTTAGTCTGCGGCGGAACCAGCGTGGCGGTGAAATCTCCGCTCGGGCCAGCAGTTGCTGTTCCAATGATCGCGCCATCTGGATCCAGAATATGTACCGTACTGTTGGGTTCTGCGGTGCCGGTAACCTGATCGCCCGTAGGATTAATTATCAGGTTAGCGGGCGGCTGCGGGGCCGTGATATCTGGCGCGAGCGTGGTTTCTGGCTGGCTTGGGTTACCTGCCGGATCGGTCGCGATGGCGGTAATCGTTTCGCCATTGGTCTGTGGCGGGGTAATGGGGATGGTAAATGATCCATCTTCTCCGGCGACGCCGCTGCCGATCGGAGTGTTATTACTGTCGGTGATAACGACAGTATTGCCCGGTTCGGCCGTCCCGGTGACAACGCTGCCGTCTGCGGAGACGCTGAGCTCGTCTGGTGGCGACGGCGGCTGTATGTCGATACTAATATTAAATGTTGGCGACATACCGCCTGTCCCTAGCTGGTTTGTTGCCGTGGCGCTGAAAGCGTGCGGCCCTTCCGGCAACGGCGTGGCGGATGTCCAGCTCCAGTTGCCATTGGCGTCGGCAACCACGCTTTCGATAATCGTACCATTGTTATAAATGTTAACGGTGCTGTTAGCGTCCGCAGTGCCAGAGAGCGTTGGCGTTTGATCGTTGGTGGCCTGATTGTTGCTCAATAACCCGATTGACGGTGCGGCATCATCCATAACGCTGACGATAACGGGTACGCCCGGATAGCCGGAATTTGTGGCATAAAATGGGGTATCTGGCCCGATGTTGCCCGCCTTATCCTGAATCTTCGCGAGCAACGCTTCGCCGTGCGTCTGTGAGGGGGAAATCGCGATGACGAAATTGCCGGTTTGATCGACCGTTATTGCCCCTAAAACCTGGCTATTACTACCAATGATAGTGACCAGACTTCCTGCTTCCGCTCTACCCGTTACCGTGGTGCCTTCGAGGTTTACTGCGGAAATCACCGCGCCTGCAGGCGCGGTCGTATCAACGGTAAATGTCGGCAGGCTCGTTTCCGCGCTCACGTTACCTGCGGCGTCAGTTTGCGTCAGCGTCAGATTGTGAACGCCGTCGCTGAGGGGCGTATCAGGCGTAAAGGTCCAGTTACCATTGTCATCTACTGGCTCCATACCAATCAGGATGCCATTGTCATAGATGCTGATGGTACTCCCTGCTTCGCCAGTACCAGTGAGAGTTGGCGTGGCATCGTCGGTTTCGCCGTCATTGGCGATAAGACCGGTAATGGAACCGACATTGTCGATTTCCTGAGTAACCACGGGGGTATCAGGGGCAAGCGTATCGACAATAATCACCCAACTGTCTGACATCCCACTACTACCCGCATTATTTGACGCGCTGACGGTAAACTGGTGAGTGCCGTCTGCAAGAGGGGATGAGGGGGTAAACGACCAGTGGCCGTTGGCATCGATAGTAACCTGGCCTATTTCGACGCCGTTATCAAAAATATGTAATGTGGCATTTGCCGGGCCGGTACCCTGGAGTTCAGGCGTATTATCGTTGGTGGACTCCTGTTGATTGACAAGGCCGGTAATAAGCTCCTGGTCGTCAATTACGCTGGTGATGACGGGCATGTCTGGCATATTGGGGGTTGTTGTTGGCGGCGCGCCGTTATCGCCATCGCCACTACCGCTGCCGCCGTTACCATTGCCGTTTCCGGCATTACCGTTGCCGCCGCTACCATTACCGTTTCCGGCATTATTATCGCTCCCGCCGCTCCCGCCGCTCCCGCCGCCGCCACCGCCGCCACCTCCTGCAGCAAGGCCAATTCCGCCAGCGACCGCAACCCCGCCAAGGACCCAGGGCCAGATTGCGCCTCCGTCATGACTGCCTTCGGCCGTCATCAGCGGCGTGAGATCATCCAGGTGCTGAAAATGGAAAGCACCATCCGTATCCTGAACCCACCATAGCGCGCCATTGCTGTCTTCCAGAACGAGCTGGTTTTGCGCATCACCTTTTCCGACGTAAAAATTTTTAATGGTGATGGTTTCACCTGAACGGAGTGTGACAAGCAGATCCTGATTAACACGAGTCAACTGGCTGACCTCCTCACGTGAAACGGACAGTTTCACAATAGAAGGTGAGTTGAGTGTAATTTCAGAGGCTTCAACATTGGTAGAAACACCAGTCAACTTCGATACAACGGCGAGTAGACGCATATGTTCACTCCTGATGGCAGGTCGGGAGTATTAATCCGCAACGGCGTGCCGGGAAAATGAGCAGACAGGTGCCTCGTTCATCATAATGATGAACTTACACATGTAATTTCATGGATAAGATTTACTGGTATCAGTTTCTGAAAAAATTAAGTCGTAGTCTGAGCACCAAAATAGTTCTTTCGTATTAGATGATATAGTCAGAAAGAAAAGTTTCTGCAATGTCCAGATATTAAAAACATATGGTGATATTTTGCATCGAAATGAGTTAAACGTTTCGATAAATAGGTTTTATTTATAAGTTGCTGTAATTGTTGTTTTTGTTATTTATTGTTAATAATAAACAACAGTAATAATAATGCTATTTTGAAAGATGAAAAATAGCGCGCGGGAGTACTTGAAGTTTTATTTTATTGGACTACTGCTTGCCTGCAGGCTGGGGTTCGTATTTTTAACTGAACGATTCAGCAATGGAATCTATAATTACTATGAATGTATTGTGCGACTTTCAATAACTAAAAAATAAAGGCCAGTCATCATGGTGATAGACTGGCCACAGAGAAAAGAAGGTTATCGCCCGGCATTTTTCATAATACGTGCTTTATCCACCTGCCATTCACGTTCTTTCACGTCGGAGCGCTTGTCGTGTTGTTTCTTACCTTTGGCGACGCCAATTTTTACTTTACACCAGGCGTTCTTCCAGTACAGCGACAGTGCTACTACGGTATAACCATCCCGATTCATACGACCATACAAAGAGTCGAGTTCGCGCTGGTTTAACAGTAGTTTACGGGTACGGGTGGGATCGCATACCACGTGTGTTGAGGCAACGGCCATCGGTGTGAAGTGGGCGCCAAACAGGAACGCTTCGCCGTCTTTGAGTATAACGTAGCTATCGCCGATGTTAGCTTTACCTGCGCGCAAGGATTTGACTTCCCAGCCCTGCAGAGCGAGTCCTGCTTCGAACTCTTCTTCGATAAAGTATTCGTGTCGTGCGCGTTTGTTAAGCGCGATTGTGGCTGAGCCAGGTTTGTGTGCTTTTTTCTTCGTCATAATGCCGCTCAGTATAGGTAATCTGGAATCGAAAAACACCCCATTTCATCCAGCGGGGCGCAAGGCGCTATCTTAGCACGAGTTGGGCTATAGCGTTTTTTTTAGCGAGTGATAAATGGTATTATTTGTGTGATTGATATTGATGGAAATTGTTATGCCTCAGATTAGCCGGACCGCTTTAGTACCTTACAGTGCGGAGCAGATGTATCAGTTAGTGAATGATGTTAAATCCTATCCCCAGTTTTTACCGGGGTGCACCGGTAGCCGCGTACTGGAGTCGACTCCGGGACAAATGACGGCCGCAGTGGATGTCTCCAAAGCAGGGATTAGCAAAACGTTCACCACGCGTAACCAACTAACCAGTAACCAGAGCATCCTGATGCATCTGGTCGATGGACCGTTTAAGAAACTGATTGGCGGCTGGAAGTTTACGCCGTTAAGCCAGGACGCGTGTCGCATTGAGTTTCATCTCGATTTCGAGTTCACGAATAAACTCATCGAGCTGGCGTTTGGCCGCATCTTTAAAGAGCTGGCTTCGAATATGGTGCAGGCTTTCACGGTTCGCGCGAAAGAGGTTTACAGTGTCAGCGTCGGCTAAAATTGTCGTTGAAGTGGCATATGCGCTGCCCGAAAAACAGTATTTACAGCGCGTAACGCTGCAGCAGGGCGCAACGGTGGAAGAGGCTATCCGCGCTTCCGGGCTGCTGGAATTGCGTAATGATATCGATCTCAGCAAAAATAAAGTGGGCATCTACAGCCGTCCGGTAAAGCTTGCTGATGTTCTGCATGACGGCGATCGGGTGGAAATTTATCGGCCGCTGATTGCCGATCCCAAAGAGCTGCGCAGGCAGCGAGCAGAGAAATCCGCTAAAAAATAACAGACAATAAAAAAGGTGCTCATTGAGCACCTTTTTTTGATCTCTCAAACCTACTTGTTGTCGGCCAGGGCAGGTTTGTTATCAATGTTGGTCAATACGCCGCTGCTGTTAAAGGTCAGCGTCAGCGTTTGCTGAGTTACGCCTTCATGTCCAGGTTGCTGACGGAACACATAGAACCAAGTGTTTGTGCCAAAAGGATCGGACATCATCGGGGTACCCAGAGCATAAGCAACCTGCTGTTGCGTCATGCCTGTACGCACTTTGGCGACATCGGTCGGTGTCAGATAATTTCCCTGGTTGATGTCAGGACGGTAAACCACTCGCTCCAGAGTGGAACAGCCTGCAGTCAACATCAGTAGTACTGCTGCAGCAGCAGTCAGCGTTTTACAGCGCATAGTGATTTGATTCCTTTTCGGGCCCGAGCAGTACGCGGCTCATATGTAATATGCCGATGATAATAGACCTTTCACCACTTTAAAACCTTTTGCTGTCGGGTCGGTCGGCGATTTTATGTTGAACTCAGACCTTCACAAGGGAAAAAAGTTTATGCCGCCAGCAGTTCTTTTGCGTTTGCGAGGGTATTGCGCGTGACTTCGCTTCCGCCAAGTAAGCGGGCTAACTCCTGCAGACGCGCGCGTTTATCAAGCGGCTGCATGTGTGTTTCCGTCATTGCGCCGTCAGTTTCCTTGCTGACATAGAAATGTTGATGACCACAACCAGCAACCTGCGGCAGGTGAGTTACGCACATAACCTGGGTTGATTCCCCCAACTGACGCAGCATTTTGCCCACAACCGCAGCCGTCGGACCGCTGATGCCGACATCAACCTCATCGAAAATCAGCGCCGGGGTTTCCATTTTACGTGCGGTAATAACCTGAATAGCCAGAGCGATGCGCGACAGCTCGCCGCCAGAAGCCACTTTCGCGATCGGCTGTAACGGCTGACCCGGGTTAGTGGTAACTTTAAACTCCACGCGATCGGCGCCGTCCGCGCTCAGATGGTGCTCATCAAATTTTACATCAATGCAAAAGAGACCATGCGGCATCGAAAGGGTATGCATACTCTCGGTAATGAGTTGTCCCAGTTCCTCTGCATAATGCTGGCGCTGTTGGTGCAACCTTTTTGCTGTTTCCAGCGCCTGCTGGTGGTGATTGTTCACCGCCAGGGTTAAGGTTTCGAGCGAGTCGGCCTGATCGTCAAGTTGCTGTTGCTCATCTAACAAAGACTGATAGAACTGCGGCAACGCTTCCGGGGAGACGTGATGCTTACGTGCCAACGAGATTTGCTTTGAAATACGCTGCTCAAGTTCGAACAAACGGTTAGGGTCTAAATCCAGACGATCGCAATAGTGGCGCAGTTCATCGCTGGCTTCACTGAGCTGAATGGTTGCCTCTTCCAGCATATCCAGGATCCCGGAAAGTTTGCCGTCCATGCCTGCGAGTTCAGTGACCAGGTGCTTTGCGGTGTACAATTGGCTCTGCAGATTGATGTCTTCGCCATCCGCGAGGATAGCCAGCGCCTGCTGGCTGGTGGTGAGCAATTGCCCGCTGTTAGCCAGACGCTTGTACTCTTCATCAATTTGCTCAAACTCGCCCGGCTGCGGGTTGAATTCGTTCAATTCTTTTAGCTGATATTGCAACAGTTCCGCCCGTGCTGCGCGTTCCTGACTTTGTTGCTGATGATGCGCCAGATCGCGGCAGCTTTGGTGCCATAGCTGATAGCGCGCGGTCATTTCCTGGGTCAGGGATGCTTCATTGGCGTAACCATCAAGCAGGAATTTTTGGTGTTCGGATTTCGTCAGAAGCTGGTGCGCGTGCTGACCGTGGATTTGAATCAGCAGCTGGCCCAGCTCACGAAGCTGTGACAGCGGAACGGCGGTACCGTTAATAAAGCCACGGGAGCGGCCGTCGCTGCTGATAACGCGACGCAGCAAGCACTCACGGCCATCTTCAAGCTGGTTCTCTTCCAGCCAGCGCAAAGCTGCCGGGGTGTCTTTTAAGGCGAAACGGGCGCAGAGGTCAGCTCGCGCAGCGCCTGCGCGCACCATGTCAGCGTCTGCGCGCCCGCCCAGGCACAAACCGAGAGCATCAATGGCAATGGACTTACCCGCACCTGTCTCACCGGTGATGACGGTCATGCCGTTCTGGAAATCGATCTCAAGTTCACGAACGATAGCAAAATTGCTGATGGTCAGTTGTGCCAACATAGCTGTTTTCCTGTATGAAAAACCATAACTGTAATTACATACAGTATAAACTGGTTTTTTATACAGTAAAGAGGTTGGCGTTAAATTAGAATAATTTTTTTGACCAGCCCAGTTTTGTACTTAATGTATTGAAATAGCTGTAATCTTTTGGATGTATCAGGTTCAGATGATAATCACAGCGGCGGATCAATACGTCTTCCCCTTCCTGTATCGGCAGGGCGATTTGGCTGTCGCAGCTGATCTCCAGATCGCTACGGCGATGAGAAAAGCGCAGGCGAATGGTGCTGCTGCTATTGATCACCAGCGGACGCGCAGAAAGCGTATGCGGGAACATCGGTACCAGCGTAATAGCATCCAGAGAAGGCGTCAGAATTGGACCTCCGGCAGAGAGCGAGTAGGCGGTAGAGCCGGTAGGCGTGGAGATAATTAGCCCATCCGAACGCTGAGAGAAAGCAAAGATTTCATCGATATACACTTCGAACTCAATCATGTGCGCCACTTTGCCTGGATGCAGTACCACTTCGTTGATTGCGGTGCTGATGCGCTTCTGGCAATCCTGCTGGCATACCTGGGCTTCGAGTAAAAAGCGTTTTTCGCTGATGTAGTGGCCTTCCAGCACGTCGGCTAATTGTTGGTGGGCATTGTCTGGATCGAGGTCGGTGAGGAAACCGAGGTTACCACGGTTAATGCCGATAACCTTGATGTCATAACGTGCCAGGGTGCGCGCAGCGCCCAGCATATTGCCGTCGCCACCGACGACTACGGCGAGGTCTGCCTGCTGGCCAATCTCCGCGAGCGTACCGGTTTTCACATTTTTCAGCTGTAGCTCGTGAGCGATTTGTTGCTCCACGATAACCTCATAACCTTTGGTGCACAGCCAACGGTAGAGCATTTCATGTGTGGTCAGTGCAGTGGGGTGACGTGGATGCCCCACAATGCCAATACACTTGAAATGATTGTTCATTTTCTCGAGGTCCTTGTAACGAAGATTAGTGACAATGTGAGTACTTCCCTTGAAACCCTGAATCTTATCCCCATAATAATCCAGGTTAGCGAGATGAATGCGAAAAAAACGCGGAGAAATTCATGAGTAGTAAAGAACAGAAAACGCCTGAGGGGCAAGCCCCGGAAGAAATTATCATGGATCAGCACGAAGAAGTTGAGGCGGTTGAACCAGACGCTTCTGCTGAGCAGGTGGATCCGCGCGATGAAAAAATTGCGAATCTGGAAGCTCAGCTTGCTGAGGCCGAAACTCGCGAGCGCGACAGCGTGTTGCGTATCAAAGCGGAAATGGAAAACCTGCGTCGTCGTACCGAACTGGACGTAGAAAAAGCGCATAAATTTGCGCTGGAAAAATTCGTCAACGAGCTGCTGCCGGTGCTGGACAGTCTGGATCGTGCGCTGGAAGTGGCGGACAAAGACAATGATGCGATGGCGCCGATGATTGAAGGTATTGAGCTGACGCGTAAGTCAATGCTGGATGTGGTGGCGAAGTTTGGTGTGCAGGTGGTTGCGGATATCGATGTGCCGATGGACCCGAACGTGCATCAGGCCATTGCAATGGTAGAGTCTGACGACGTTGCTGCCGGTAATGTGCTGATGGTCATGCAGAAAGGCTATACCCTGAACGGACGTACCATCCGTGCGGCGATGGTCTCCGTGGCGAAAGCCAAAGGCTAATCAGCCTCGGGCCGGGTAATGCTGATGCGCTACCCGGTCCGGACTCCTCTCACTGGTCCGATACGCTCTCGCGCAGCGGTGTAACCGGCAACACTTGTACCTGTTTGATCATATTATCCTGCACGTCGAGAATATCGATATCGTACTGCCCAATACGCACTCGCGTGCCGGCAACCGGGATCTCTTCCAGCGCTTCAAGAATAATACCGTTCACGGTACGTGCGTCATCCTCCGGCAGGTGCCAGTTAAACGCCTTATTGATTTCACGAACGTTGGCGCTGCCGTCAATGATCACTGAGCCATCATTCTGCGGCGTCACCTCTTCGGCAAGCGTTGGTGACATTGACGTGGTGAAATCGCCGACAATCTCTTCCAGAATATCTTCGACCGTGACCAGCCCCTGAATATCGCCATATTCATTGACCACCAGACCCACTTTCTTCTTATTGCGCTGAAATTTAATGAGCTGGGTGCTGAGGGGCGTACCTTCCGGGACGTAATAAATTTCGTCAGCCGCGCGTAACATGGTCTCTTTGGTGAACTCTTTTTTCTCCGCCATTAATCGCCAGGCTTCGCGTACGCGCAGCATACTGATGGCATCGTCGAGTGAGTCGCGGTACAGCACAATACGACCGTGGGGGGAGTGCGAAAGCTGGCGCACGATTGATTTCCAGTCGTCGTTAATATCAATGCCGATGATTTCACTGCGCGGCACCATGATGTCATCGACGCTGACTTTTTCCAGATCCAACACGGACAGCAGCATATCCTGATTACGACGTGAGATTTGGGAGCGTGATTCATTCACCAGCGTTCGCAGTTCATCTTTACTCAGCGAACCGCTCACCACGATATCCGTTTTGATACCCATCATGCGCATCAGCAGACGGGTGATGGTATTAAGCAACCAGACCAGCGGCATCATGATGATTTGCAGGGGGGCCAGCAAAAAACTGCTCGGGTAGGCGACTTTTTCTGGATACAGCGCGGCAATGGTCTTTGGCAGTACTTCGGCAAAAACCAGCACCACAAACGTTAGCACCCCGGTGGCGATGGCGACGCCGGCATCGCCATACAGGCGCATACCGACAATAGTGCCAAGCGCGGAGGCCAGAATATTCACCAGGTTATTCCCGATCAGTACCAGGCTTATCAGGCGATCCGGCTTGCGAAGTAACTTTTCAACGCGTTTTGCCTGACGATTACCTTGCTTGGCCCGATGCCGCAGACGATAGCGATTCAGAGTCATCATTCCGGTTTCAGAACCGGAAAAATAGGCGGAAATGACCACCATGATGAGAAGCGTGACAATGAGCGTGGTGGTGGAGATGTGTTCCACGTAGGGTTCCTTAAAGATTTAACTCACGAACTGCTGCAGTATACGGCTGCCGAAATAGGCCAGCGTCAGAATGACTGCGCCTGCGACGTTAAACCATACGACGCGACGTCCGCGCCAGCCTTCATGGTAATGCCCCCACAACAGAACGATATAGACAAACCATGCCACGATAGAAAGAACGGCTTTATCAATATTTTCAGTACTGAACAGGTTATGCATGTAAAACAGGCCAGTACACAGAGTGAGCGTCAGCAGAACCACGCCGATCTGGGTGATATGAAACATTTTCCGCTCAATGCTCATCAGTGGCGGCATTTCATTACTGAACGCCAGTTTTTTGTTTTTCAATTGATAATCGATCCAGGCCAGCTGCAGTGCATACAGCGCGGCGATAATCAGCGTGGCGTAAGCAAACAGCGATAGCCCGATGTGAATCATCATGCCCGGTGTCGCTTCGAGATGGGTGATGAACTCGTTAGGCATAAACGTCGCGAAGGCGAGGTTGATCAGAGCAAAGGCGTAGACAATGGGCAGTAATAGCCAGCCACGGTTGCGGGAAGCGACGATAGTCATTACCGTGCAGATCATCAGGCTAACCAGCGAGCCAACGTTCAACAGGCTCAGGTTTTGTCCGCTTTCACCGCCGGGCAGGATACGCGCTTCCAGGGCGATAGCATGGCTTACCAGCGCGACGACCGCAGAAAGAATAGCCATACGCCGCCAGCCGCTGTTTTTTTGCAGCAGAGCGGGAATAATCAGCGCGAGGCTGACTGAGTAGGCGACAAGGGCGAGCAGAGCAAAAACGGGCATATTAGGTGTCGACAGTTGGCCAGTGATAAAGAAAAGCAGTATAGCGTTACGTGACCGCTGCTCCAACCGTTGCATAACAACAAAGGCGGCTTCATGTTATACTGCGACAAATTTCTGTTGATGTGTCGCTGTCGCGACCGACCGTTTCCACCCCAGGCGAGAGACAATGTTTGATAATTTAACCGATCGTTTGTCGCGCACGCTGCGCAATATCAGTGGCCGTGGACGCCTTACTGAAGACAACGTTAAAGAGACGCTGCGCGAAGTGCGCATGGCGCTGCTGGAGGCTGACGTAGCGCTGCCGGTAGTGCGTGAGTTTATCAATCGCGTAAAAGAGAAAGCGGTTGGTCATGAAGTTAACAAAAGCCTGACGCCGGGTCAGGAATTCGTCAAGATTGTCCGTAACGAGCTGGTTGCGGCAATGGGCGAAGAAAACCAGACCCTGAATCTGGCTGCTCAGCCGCCTGCCGTCGTGCTGATGGCGGGCTTGCAGGGGGCAGGTAAAACCACCAGCGTGGGTAAGCTGGGGAAATTCCTGCGTGAGAAGCACAAGAAGAAAGTGCTGGTGGTCTCCGCGGACGTTTATCGCCCGGCGGCGATTAAACAGCTGGAAACGCTGGCCGAGCAGGTTGGTGTGGACTTCTTCCCGTCGGATGTCGGTCAAAAACCGGTCGATATCGTCAACGCCGCGCTGAAAGAAGCCAAACTCAAATTCTACGACGTGCTGCTGGTGGATACCGCCGGTCGTCTGCACGTTGACGAAGCGATGATGGACGAAATCAAACAGGTCCACGCTTCTATCAAGCCGGTAGAAACGCTGTTTGTCGTCGATGCGATGACCGGTCAGGATGCCGCCAATACCGCAAAAGCCTTTAACGAAGCGCTGCCATTAACCGGCGTGGTGCTGACCAAAGTTGATGGTGATGCTCGTGGCGGTGCGGCGCTTTCTATTCGTCATATCACCGGCAAGCCGATTAAATTCCTCGGTGTCGGCGAGAAAACCGAAGCGCTGGAGCCGTTCCACCCGGATCGTATTGCTTCACGTATTCTCGGCATGGGCGACGTGCTGTCGCTGATCGAAGATATCGAAAGCAAAGTTGACCGCGCGCAGGCAGAGAAATTAGCCAGCAAGCTGAAAAAAGGCGACGGCTTCGATCTCAACGATTTCCTTGAGCAGCTCAAGCAGATGAAAAACATGGGCGGTATGGCAAGCCTGATGGGCAAACTGCCGGGTATGGGTCAGATCCCTGACAATGTGAAATCGCAGATGGACGATAAAGTGCTGGTGCGTATGGAAGCCATCATCAACTCGATGACGATGAAAGAACGCGCTAAGCCGGAAATCATCAAAGGTTCCCGTAAACGCCGTATTGCTACCGGCTGCGGCATGCAGGTACAGGACGTTAACCGCCTTCTGAAACAGTTCGACGACATGCAGCGCATGATGAAGAAAATGAAGAAAGGCGGGATGGCGAAGATGATGCGGAGTATGAAGGGGATGATGCCGCCAGGCTTCCCGGGC
>NZ_CP069763.1:5024539-5044471 GCF_016893685.1 Citrobacter cronae | reverse complement strand
CTGTTGATTGCTTTTTTCCCAGAAATCAGTAAAATTTTCGGGCTTTTAATATGACACCGGGTCCCTTCCCTCGATGGGGCCCGGTGTTTTATTCACACAAGAGGATGTTATGGTTACTATTCGTTTAGCTCGTCACGGCGCTAAAAAGCGTCCGTTCTACCAGGTTGTTGTCACCGACAGCCGTAATGCACGCAACGGTCGCTTCATCGAGCGCGTTGGCTTCTTTAACCCAATCGCTAGCGAAAAAGAAGAAGGCACTCGCCTGGATCTGGATCGCATCGCTCACTGGGTTGGCCAGGGCGCGACTATTTCTGATCGCGTAGCTACGCTGATCAAAGCAGCAAACAAAGCAGCTTAATCTGTCACGGTGGTCATGATGAGCAAGCAACTCGCCGCGCAGGCTCCTGTGGAACCCATCGTTTTGGGGAAAATGGGGTCTTCTTACGGTATTCGTGGTTGGCTCAGAGTGTTTTCTTCCACTGAAGACGCCGAAAGCATTTTTGACTATCAGCCCTGGTTTATCCAGAAGGCGGGTCAGTGGCAGCAAGTACAGCTGGAAAGCTGGAAGCACCACAATCAGGATCTGATCATCAAGCTGAAAGGCGTTGACGATCGTGATTCGGCGAATCTACTGACCAATTGCGAAATTGTCGTGGATTCCTCGCAGTTGCCAGCGCTGGAAGATGGTTCCTACTACTGGAAAGACCTTATGGGCTGCCAGGTAGTGACCACTGAAGGCTACGATCTCGGTAAAGTCGTCGATATGATGGAAACCGGTTCGAATGACGTCATCGTCATCAAGGCAAACCTGAAAGATGCGTTTGGTATCAAGGAACGTCTTGTACCGTTCCTCGATGGGCAGGTTATCAAGAAAGTCGATCTCGCTACTCGTACTATCGAAGTAGATTGGGATCCTGGTTTTTAAACCACCGGATAAACGGTAAAAGTCGGCGTTATGGGGATTGGCTTGTGTTTATAGGTATTGTTAGCCTGTTTCCTGAAATGTTCCGCGCAATTACCGATTACGGGGTAACTGGCCGGGCAGTAAAAAATGGCCTGCTGAACATCCAGAGCTGGAGTCCTCGAGACTTTACTCATGACCGGCACCGTACCGTGGACGATCGTCCTTACGGCGGCGGACCGGGGATGTTAATGATGGTGCAACCCTTACGGGACGCCATTCATGCGGCAAAAGCTGCGGCTGGTGAAGGCGCAAAGGTGATTTATCTGTCACCTCAGGGACGCAAGCTTGATCAAGCGGGCGTCAGCGAACTGGCCACGAATCAAAAGCTGATTCTGGTGTGTGGTCGCTATGAAGGTATCGATGAGCGCGTGATTCAAACCGAAATTGATGAAGAATGGTCAATCGGTGATTACGTCCTCAGCGGTGGTGAGTTACCAGCAATGACGCTGATCGATTCCGTTTCCCGGTTTATTCCGGGGGTTCTGGGTCATGAAGCATCAGCAATCGAAGATTCGTTTGCTGACGGGTTGCTGGACTGTCCACACTATACCCGACCTGAAGTGTTAGAGCAGATGGAAGTACCGGCAGTATTACTGTCGGGGAACCACGCTGAGATACGTCGCTGGCGTTTGAAACAGTCGCTGGGCCGGACCTGGCTTAGAAGACCTGAACTTCTGGAAAACCTGGCTCTGACTGAAGAGCAAGCAAGGTTGCTGGCGGAGTTCAAAAAGGAACACGCACAACAGCAACATAAACATGATGGGCAGGCGTAAGCCCCCAATATCAGTTTACCCAGGATAAGAGATTAAATTATGAGCAACATTATTAAGCAACTTGAACAAGAACAGATGAAGCAGGACGTACCTTCCTTCCGTCCGGGTGATACCGTGGAAGTGAAAGTATGGGTTGTTGAAGGTTCCAAAAAACGTCTGCAGGCATTTGAGGGCGTGGTTATCGCTATTCGTAGCCGCGGTCTGCACTCTGCATTCACTGTTCGTAAAATTTCCAACGGCGAAGGCGTTGAGCGTGTCTTCCAGACTCACTCTCCGGTAGTTGACAGCATTGCTGTTAAACGTCGTGGTGCTGTTCGTAAAGCTAAACTGTACTACCTGCGTGAGCGCACTGGTAAGTCTGCTCGTATCAAAGAGCGTCTTAACTAAGATTCGCGCAAGCGACATCCTGTTAGAAAAGGGCTGGCCGAAAGGCTGGCCCTTTTTTTATCGCGATATTTACTGATGGGGAACAGACTGACTGCCGGGGAACTTTACATACTCTCTGGATACAGTCAGCCGGGGATGATTACGGTGTGGCGATCACCACCGCGACACGGCGGTTTTCAGCACGACCTTTAGAGGTCTGGTTACTGGCGATAGGGTATTTCTTCCCGAGTCCCTGGGTGGTCAGATTGGTACGGGGAATATTAGCGCCTTGTGCCCAGGCATCGGCCACGACATTCGCGCGTTTGAGCGACAGAGCCTCGTTGTAGCTGTCTTCGCCGTAGTTATCCGTATGACCATCCAGACGAGCATGGTTTAGCCCGGTAGCAGCCAGTTTGGATGCCATTTCCTGAATCTGCTTTTCACTTTCCGGACGTAGCTTATAGTCGTTTTTATCAAACAGGATATTGTCAGACAGGCCAAGAGACCAGTCTCCTGAAACTTCGCTAAATCCGTACGATTTCATAGCTGCAATTTGCTCTGGGGTAAATTTTCCCTGAGGTGCCTGACAGCCTGCCACAATCAGTAAAAGCAGAAAAAACGGTGAAAATAGACGTTTTAACATGTGTGTAATTCCTTATTTAATAATGCGTTCAGAACGCAAATGTTTGGCCTGATACATATTTTGATCGGCAAGTTCTTGTAATTTTTCGGCAGAGGCATGTTCCCACGTCAGCGCAAAGCCAATGCTGAGTGTCATGCTTGCCAGATGACCATTGTGCAGGTCAAAAGGTCGGTTAAACGCTTGTGACAGTGCGGCACAGATACGCTGAACTTCGTATTCTGAGTGAACGCTATACAGCACCATGGCAAACTCATCGCCGCCAAGCCTGTAGGGGTGATGTCGATCACCTCCAAACTCGGACAGCCTTTTTGCAACTTCAATCAGGACACGGTCGCCCGCTGCGTGGCCCCAGGTATCGTTAATAAATTTAAAATTATCACCATCAAGGAATAGCAATGCAGAACTGCTGCGGGCAGCATCGTCGTTCATCAGGGCGTTAATGCTGCTGCGAAATGCGGCGCGATTTGCCAGTCCTGTCAGAGGATCATGTAACGCGGTACGCAAAAGCTGAGCGTTCTTTGCCTGCAACCGAAGTTGCCATTCCTCCATTTCGTCCAGCAGGCTATTAAAATCCTGAGCAAAAAGATGAAATTCTTCGATACGTTCTTCTGAAACACGTCGTGAAAAGTTACGGTTGGTACGGACATCATGTACCACCTCGGTGATATTTTGCAGGGCTTCTACTACGCCATTGTGCAAATAGCGAGTGAGCATTAATGCAATGCCTGATGCCAGCAGAATGCATCCGGTAAGAACGGCCAGCGACAAATAAATGAAATGGCTGATCACGCTATCGCGGGCAGTCAGGCGCACTTCACCAATAACATTGCCATTATGCAAAATGGGCTGTGTGACCGGTTGCGGAAACAGCCAGTGGCTGATCAAACCGCTGATCTTTTCAGTGGTGTCCTGCGCGTCATAGCGCCAGGTGGCGATCACGTTCTGATTTTTATTACGCACTTCCGCTACGGAAAACTGCCCTTGTTGCCCTAGCGCCGCCAGAGTTTCTGTTGCCGCAACACTGTCAGAAAAGACTAATGCAGCTTCAAGTGTACGAGTCATCGTGGCTGCGGTCAGGTCCAGGTTCTTTTGCGCATACTGTCTTAATGCCAGCACGGAGGAAATGCTAAGCAGTAGCCAGATCAACGTCATGGTGACCAGGACGCTGATTATGCTGATACGCCGTAATGTCCGCTTAAACGTCGGGCGTGTTATGGGAGAATGGCCCTTATCCATGCTTTTTATTCCGTGCAAGCATCAATACGTCTGGACTGACCCTTACGCCACTGCGTGAAAGGGAATCCATATTTACGGAAAATCTCACATCTTCATCTTTAATTATGAGGCAAAAGGCACTGCCAATAACGCATTCGGGATTCTGTTCAGCGATTAATAACAGTGCCTTTGTCGGATATTTATTCTTTAATTCCACCTGATAACCAGGGGATTCTTTTCCAAAATAAAAACCATCACACTGCGAAACTAATATTTCTTGTTCCGTACGAATGATGACGGGAAGATAGGGTAAAGCACCAGTACTGGTATCTCCCAGTACACTGGAAAAACGCGATGAAGAGAAAATACACAGTTTTGGTGGCCCGGAAAGTGCAGGCCAGTGTGTATAACTGACGATGCCGGAAACCATCGCGCGTACAGATTTTGCTTCTTCCGTAACGCTCTGGGCGTACAGCGGTAATCCGGTCAGGAGCAGTGCCAGTAGAAGTATGAGTCGGTAAGAATAGCTCATGAATAGTTACCTACCAGCGGTTGCCGTAAAGCGTCGAAATACACTCAAGATTGTTTGAGACAAAATAACATTATTTTCCTAAGTCGTCATTATTCCGGGTATAAAGCTATGGATAATTTAAGTTAAATCTTATGTGCATATAAAATATAAGTTATTGTTTAATTTAATCTTATAGCGGCATTACCTTCGTTTGCCCCTTTTTGCCAGGCGTTGTGTAACTGGTCAACATTTTCGACAGTATCGCAACTTGGGGGAAAGGTTTTCCCGGCCAGACCCCTGGCGTAAACAAAATCCTGCTGGCAGGTTTTACGTTGTCCCTCGGCGTAACCCTTAAGATATTCCGTACGATCGACTTCTGGATCATTGTAATTGTCGGCAAGAATTTCATTATCTTTAACCGCATAGCCTGAAATGGCATCGCGTATCCCGGCATCGTACCAGTCGGTGCCAGTCCAGGTAGGGGCGTGAGTATAGGGGTCTATCTGACATCCGCTAAGAAGTAGTATTAATAAGGTGCTGATGAGTTGCTTCATTGCCTGTGCTCCCGCGTTTTTTTAAGCATAGTGGATCTGACATCAGGATGATGTAAATTTAAATGTACACTCAGGTGGGCTTTATTTAGTACTTAATAGCGCACTGTAAATTAAAATTTACGGATTATGGATTGAAATCTTTACCCGTTGTGATATCGTTATTTCCTCCTCGCTGAGGATCAACTATCGCAAACGAGCTAAACAGGATCACCATCATGCAAAAAGACGCGCTGAACAACGTACATATTACCGACGAACAGGTTCTGATGACTCCGGAACAGCTGAAAGCTGAATTTCCGCTGAGCCAGGCACAAGAGGCGCAAATCGCCCAGTCGCGTAAAACCATTTCAGATATTATCTCCGGTCGCGATCCGCGTCTGCTGGTGGTATGTGGTCCGTGCTCCATTCACGATCCTGAAATGGCAATTGAGTACGCTCGTCGATTTAAAGCCCTTGCCGCAGAGGTCAGCGATAACCTCTACCTGGTGATGCGCGTCTATTTTGAAAAACCCCGTACTACCGTTGGTTGGAAAGGGTTAATTAACGATCCTCATATGGATGGCTCTTTTGATGTTGAAGCTGGACTGAAAATTGCGCGTCAACTGCTGCTTGAACTGGTAAATATGGGACTCCCGCTGGCAACTGAAGCCCTGGATCCTAATAGCCCACAATACCTGGGCGATCTGTTTAGCTGGTCGGCAATCGGTGCGCGTACCACGGAATCACAGACTCACCGTGAAATGGCTTCTGGTCTTTCGATGCCGGTTGGCTTTAAGAACGGCACTGACGGTAGCCTGGCAACCGCGATCAACGCCATGCGTGCCGCGGCGCAGTCACACCGTTTTGTCGGTATTAACCAGGCAGGGCAGGTAGCGCTGCTGCAAACTCAGGGCAATCCGGACGGTCATGTGATCCTGCGTGGCGGCAAAGCGCCGAACTACAGCCCGGCAGATGTTGCCCAGTGCGAAAAAGAGATGGAACAGGCGGGACTAAGACCTTCCCTGATGGTAGATTGCAGTCATGGTAACTCCAATAAAGATTACCGCCGTCAGCCTGCCGTGGCTGAATCCGTGATTGCGCAAATCAAAGATGGCAATCGCTCGATCATTGGTTTGATGATTGAAAGTAATATTCATGAAGGCAACCAGTCTTCCGAACAGCCGCGCAGCGCAATGAAATACGGCGTGTCCGTAACCGATGCATGCATTAGCTGGGAAATGACGGATGCGCTACTGCGTGAAATTAGCCAGGATTTAAACGGCCAGCTGTCGGCGCGTGTAGCATAAGAGGTTGGTTATGGTTGCTGAATTGACCGCATTACGCGATCAAATTGATGAAGTCGATAAGGCGCTGCTGGATTTGCTGGCACGCCGCCTGGAGCTGGTTGCCGAAGTCGGTGAAGTAAAAAGCCGCTTTGGGCTGCCGATTTACGTGCCGGAGCGGGAGGCCTCTATGCTGGCTTCACGCCGCGCGGAAGCGGAAGCCCTTGGCGTACCGCCGGATCTGATTGAAGATGTGCTGCGCCGGGTTATGCGCGAGTCCTACTCCAGTGAAAATGACAAAGGATTCAAAACGCTTTGTCCTTCCCTACGACCGGTAGTGATCGTCGGCGGCGGTGGTCAGATGGGGCGTCTTTTCGAAAAAATGCTCACTCTGTCAGGTTATCAGGTGCGGATCCTGGAACAGCAGGACTGGGATCGTGCGTCGGAGATCGTTTCTGATGCAGGCATGGTGATCGTCAGCGTGCCGATCCACGTCACCGAGCAGGTGATCGCTAAATTACCGCGTCTGCCGTCTGACTGTATCCTGGTCGATTTGGCATCGGTGAAAAATGGTCCTTTACAGGCGATGCTGGCAGCGCACGATGGTCCGGTGGTGGGGTTACATCCCATGTTTGGTCCGGACAGCGGCAGTCTGGCAAAACAGGTGGTTGTCTGGTGTGATGGACGTCGGCCGGAAGCCTATCAGTGGTTCCTGGAACAGATTCAGGTCTGGGGCGCGCGGCTGCATCGGATCAGCGCCGTTGAACACGACCAGAATATGGCGTTTATTCAGGCCTTGCGTCACTTTGCGACCTTCGCCTATGGTCTGCACCTGGCGGAAGAAAACGTGCAACTGGAACAATTGCTGGCGCTCTCTTCGCCGATTTACCGCCTTGAACTGGCGATGGTTGGACGCTTGTTTGCCCAGGATCCGCAGCTGTATGCCGATATCATTATGTCGTCTGAGAGCAACCTTGCACTGATCAAACGCTACTATCAACGTTTTGGTGAGGCGATTGGTTTACTGGAGCAGGGCGATAAGCAAGCGTTTATCGACAGCTTCCGTAAGGTGGAGCACTGGTTTGGCGATTATGCGAAACGCTTCCAGAGCGAAAGCCGTACTTTGTTGCGCCAGGCGAATGACAGCCGTCCTTAAGTAAGATGCCGGATAAGCTTAGCGCCATCCGGCATTGTCACGTTAACTCGGATCGACCGGCACCACGTTCTCACTCGGGTAACATCCCAGCACCTTCATCGAACGCGTAATCTCCCCCAATTCCTTTAACGCCTTTTGCATTTGGGGGGATTCCAGATTGGCCTGGATATCAAGATAAAACATCTCTTCCCATGGATTGCCGTGAATCGGGCGTGACTCCAGTTTAGTCATAATCAGATTATGGTTGCGCAGTACCAGCAGCGCTTCAACCAGCGCACCGGCCTGTTGGCCTGTTGCCATCAGCAGCGTGGTTTTCGCCGGAACCTGGTCGGAAACATTGATAGCCTTGCGTGCCAGTACCACAAAGCGGGTGATGTTTTGTGTCTGGTTTGCTTCGATATGCTCGAGAACCTGCAAACCATACAGTACGCCTCCGGCTTCGCTCCCCAATGCGGCTACGCGCGGTGAGTTAGCTTGTGCAACTTTTTCCATCGCCGCTGAGGTGCTTTCGGTGTACTCAATCTTCCAGTGTGGGTAACGGCTCAGGAACTTGCTGCACTGTTGGAACGGCTGCGGGTGGCTGTATACCGTATCAATGGTCTCGAGATCGGTTGTGCCGGATACCAGTACGCAGTGGTCAATTGTAATAGTCATCTCGCCAACGATAGACAGACTGGTGTGCTGCAGCAGGTCGTAGACGTCGTTAATCCCACCGGAGCTGGTGTTTTCAATCGGGACCACCGCATAGTCAGCTTGTCCGGTTTCGACCTGATTAAAGATATCGGCAAATTTCGCGCAGCCGCTTTCAATGAATTGTTCAAAATGACGGGCAGCGTACTGACGTGCGGCGAGGTGTGAGTATGAGCCTTTTGGCCCAAGGAATGCGACGCGCGCGGAATGGGGGTTAATTTTGTTCAGATGTTGCTGGAGCAGTGCCTGCTGCGTCAGGACGGAGTCTTCGATAATCAGTTGGAACAGGCGGGTGATATAGTGCGCGTCGAGATGATGCGCTTTGCCAAGCTGAATCAGTCGGTCTAACAGATCGCGTTCGCGGTCGATATCACGTACCGGACGATGTGAAAGCAGTTTAGCTTTACCGACTTCTACGGCCAGCCCACGCCGTTCAGCCAGCAGGGCCAGTAATTTTTCATCCAGCGAACTGATTTTATCGCGCAGCGCCAGCAATGGGTTTTCCGATGTCATAGTGTTGCCTTTCTTGTTATCAATAAAAAAGGCCCCCCGTTGTGGGAGGCCTTATTGTTCGTCTTCGCATTCTTTATCACACGACGAAACGCCTCCCATTCAGGGGAAGGTAAAAAAGAATGCGAAGAAGAACGGGGCAAGTTTCATGTAATTTTCCTTTGGCTACATCAGTAAAGTACCCGTACTGTTTTCACCCTGTCAACAAAAAACGCGCCCGAAGGCGCGTTGGCGATACACTCAATGTAAGGGACTACTCTTCTTCTGCTTCGACGAAGTTGGCGTCTTTGACTGAAGTTGTTGCACGACGGGCTTCGCCTTTGTGCTGCACTTTATTGAGCTGCCGTTCCAGCTTGTTGATCAAATCGTTAATTGCGGTGTACATATCCTCGTGTTTTGCGCTGGCGACCAGATGTCCGTTCGGTGTATTGATGGTGGCATCAGCAATGAAACCCTGTGGCTCCTTAGACAGAATGATATGTGGATTAATCAGATGAGTTTGCCATTTTTCAAGTTTGGCGAGACGGTCTGCGACATGCTGGCGAATTGCCGGAGTAATTTCCATTTGTTTACTGGTAATGTTCATTGTCATAAATTTTACCTCTTGTCTTTCCCGTCTTGGTGATTCCAGCATACCGTTCCTAATGTCAAAATGTGTGATTTAAATCACATTATTTTGTCGCTTTTTGTCAAGAAAACCTTTTTGTGAGGCACCGCAGGAACAAGCGATTTTTTACTTGAGGAATAGCAGAAAGCAGGCCATATTTGATGAGATGCGTTGGAGCTAAACCGCTTCAGTTATGGCGTAAACGGATAAAAAAACGGCAGCCCTTGGGGCTGCCGTTTTGCATTCTGAGGTAAATCAGGTGTTACTGCTGTTGGCGGCAATGATTTTCGCTACTTTTTCTGCCTGCGCATTCATTTGCATCTGGCGATAAGCGTTTTCCATCAACGGCAGAGCATCACGTGTTGCCTGGGTATCCGGGTAGTCGCGCAGCATGCCTTCCACACGGTTTACCACCGCCACCCATGCGCCACGGGCAGTGTAATATTCCGCAACGGAGTATTCATACTTCGCCAGACGATCTTTCAGGAACACCAGACGTTTAGTGGCGTCAGTGGTGTACTGGCTGTTCGGATAGCCACGTACCAGTTTGGAAAAGTCATTAAACGCAGCTCGGGCATGTTGTGGATCGCGATCGCTGCGATCAACCCCAAAGAATCCTTGCAGTGCGCTATCATCCAACGCCATATTGGTCAGGCCACGCATATACATGACATAATCAATGTTAGGGTGTGTCGGATTAAGACGGATAAAACGATCGATGGCAGCCTGAGCAAGTGGCAGATCGGCGTTTTTGTAGTAGGCGTAGATGAGATCTAATTGCACCTGCTGAGAATACGGTCCAAATGGATAACGGTTATCCAACGCTTCCAATTGCGTTATTGCCTGTTTCCAGTTACCGTCCTGCAGCTTTTGCTGAGCAGTCGCGTAGATTTCATTTGGCGGATTATCGGGCACCTCTTCCTTTGAACCAGAGCAACCCGCCAAAAACAGGCTCAACGTGGCTGCTGCCACCAGATATTTCATGCGCGTCATGACGTTTTGACTTTCCTCAAAATGTTTTACGGGAGATTCTCTGTTCCTGCTCCCGGTTAAGACCAGCTACAATAGCACACTATATTAAACGGCAAAGCCGTAAAACCCAACGTTAAACAAAGAAGCAGTTTATGGCACAACGAGTAGAACTCACCGCAACAGTCTCCGAAAATCAGCTCGGTCAACGCTTAGATCAGGCTTTGGCCGAATTGTTCCCTGATTATTCGCGATCGCGCATAAAAGAATGGATCCTCGACCAGCGCGTGCTGGTAAATGGCAATCTTTGCGATAAACCGAAAGAAAAAGTGTTGGGTGGAGAGCAGGTCTCCATCAATGCAGAAATTGACGAAGAGGTTCGTTTTGAGCCTCAGGATATCCCGCTGGATATCGTGTATGAAGATGACGATATTCTTGTTATCAACAAACCGCGTGACCTCGTGGTGCATCCGGGCGCAGGCAATCCTGATGGCACGGTATTGAATGCGTTGCTGCATTACTACCCGCCAATTGCGGATGTTCCTCGCGCGGGTATCGTCCATCGTCTGGACAAAGACACGACCGGATTAATGGTGGTGGCAAAAACCGTTCCGGCGCAAACGCGTCTGGTGGAGTCATTACAGCTGCGTGAAATTACCCGTGAGTACGAAGCCGTGGCGATTGGTCATATGACAGCGGGCGGAACCGTTGAAGAGCCGATTAGCCGTCACCCGACCAAGCGTACACACATGGCGGTACACCCGATGGGTAAACCGGCGGTGACGCACTATCGTATTATGGAACACTTCCGTGTGCACACGCGTCTGCGGTTGCGTCTGGAAACCGGACGTACGCACCAGATCCGCGTGCACATGGCGCATATCACTCATCCGCTGGTGGGAGATCCGGTCTACGGTGGTCGTCCGCGTCCACCAAAAGGCGCTTCTGACGAATTTATTTCCGTACTGCGTAAGTTCGACCGTCAGGCGCTGCACGCGACCATGCTGCGTCTGTATCACCCGGTTTCCGGTATAGAAATGGAATGGCATGCGCCAATTCCGCAAGATATGGTGGAACTGATTGAAGTGATGCGCGCTGATTTCGAAGAACATAAGGATGATATTGCCTGGTTATGAGTAAGCTAATTGTCCCGCAGTGGCCGCTACCGCAAGGTGTTGCGGCATGTAGTTCTACCCGTATTGGCGGTATCAGTATGCCACCTTATGATTCGCTGAATCTGGGCGCCCATTGCGGCGATAACCCGGAGCATGTCGAAGAGAACCGCAAACGACTGTTTGCTGCGGGCAATCTGCCTTCAAAGCCAGTCTGGCTGGAACAGGTCCACGGTAAGGAGGTCCTGAAACTGACGGGCGAGCCGTACTCCTCCAAACGTGCGGATGCGTCATACAGCAATACGCCAGGCACCGTGTGTGCGGTGATGACGGCGGACTGTCTGCCCGTACTATTTTGTAATCGTGCAGGTACGGAAGTCGCGGCGGCCCATGCAGGTTGGCGCGGATTATGCGCCGGTGTGCTGGAAGAGACGGTGGCGTGTTTTGCCGACAAACCTGAAAACATTATTGCCTGGCTAGGCCCGGCGATTGGCCCGAACGCGTTTGAAGTGGGGCCAGAAGTCCGCGCAGCGTTCATGGCGCATGATCCGCAGGCGGACCTCGCATTTGTACCGCGCGCAGACAAATATCTGGCGGATATCTACCAGCTTGCGCGCCAGCGTCTGGCAAATGTCGGCGTGACGCACCTCTACGGCGGTGACCGGTGCACCTTCAGCGAAAGTGAGACTTTCTTCTCTTATCGTCGCGACAATACCACGGGTCGTATGGCAAGTTTTATTTGGCTGATATAACCTAAAGAATCAAGACGATCCGGTACGTGTAATTTTCTTTTCACATAATTCAGGTCATTCACCTTGAATAATTGAGGGATGACCTCATTTAATCTCCAGTAGCAATTTTGACCTGTTATGGGAGGAGTTATGCGTCTGGATCGTCTTACTAATAAATTCCAGCTTGCTCTTGCCGATGCCCAGTCACTCGCATTGGGGCACGACAATCAATTCATCGAACCACTTCATCTAATGAGCGCCTTGCTGAATCAGGAAGGGGGGTCGGTACGTCCTTTATTAACCTCTGCTGGCATTAATGCCGGTCAGTTACGTACAGCCATTGACCAGGCGTTGAGCCGCTTGCCGCAGGTAGAAGGTACCGGCGGTGATGTGCAGCCTTCTCAGGATCTGGTGCGTGTACTGAATCTTTGCGACAAGCTGGCGCAAAAACGAGGGGACAACTTTATTTCGTCAGAACTGTTCGTTCTGGCGGCGCTTGAGTCACGCGGTACGCTGACCGATTTATTAAAATCAGCAGGGGCGACGACCGCCAATATCACTCAGGCAATTGAACAAATGCGTGGAGGTGAAAGCGTGAATGATCAGGGAGCTGAAGACCAACGTCAGGCCTTGAAAAAATATACCGTCGATCTGACCGAACGCGCCGAACAGGGCAAGCTCGATCCGGTTATCGGTCGTGATGAAGAAATTCGCCGCACCATTCAGGTGCTGCAACGTCGTACTAAAAATAACCCGGTGTTGATTGGTGAACCTGGCGTCGGTAAAACCGCCATCGTTGAAGGACTGGCGCAGCGTATTATCAACGGCGAAGTGCCGGAAGGCTTAAAAGGCCGCCGCGTACTGGCGCTGGATATGGGCGCGCTGGTGGCCGGGGCGAAATATCGTGGCGAGTTTGAAGAACGTTTAAAAGGTGTGCTGAACGATCTCTCTAAACAAGAAGGCAACGTCATTCTGTTTATTGATGAGCTGCATACCATGGTTGGCGCGGGTAAAGCCGATGGCGCCATGGACGCCGGTAATATGCTGAAACCGGCGCTGGCGCGTGGGGAACTGCACTGCGTAGGCGCAACCACGCTCGATGAATATCGTCAGTACATCGAAAAAGATGCGGCGCTGGAACGCCGTTTCCAGAAAGTGTTTGTGGCTGAACCTTCAGTAGAAGACACCATCGCCATTTTGCGTGGTCTGAAAGAACGTTATGAGCTGCACCACCATGTGCAGATCACTGACCCGGCGATTGTTGCGGCAGCGACGCTGTCTCACCGCTATATTGCCGACCGTCAGTTGCCGGATAAAGCCATCGACCTGATCGATGAAGCGGCATCCAGCATTCGTATGCAGATTGACTCCAAGCCGGAAGAACTGGACAGACTCGACCGCCGTATTATCCAGCTCAAACTGGAACAGCAGGCATTAATGAAAGAGTCTGATGAGGCGAGTAAAAAACGTCTTGATATGCTCAACGAAGAACTGGACGACAAAGAGCGCCAGTATTCTGAGTTAGAAGAAGAGTGGAAAGCGGAAAAAGCCTCGCTCTCCGGTACTCAGACGATTAAGGCTGAGCTGGAGCAGGCGAAGATCGCCATCGAGCAGGCGCGTCGTGTGGGCGACCTGGCGCGGATGTCCGAGCTGCAGTACGGTAAAATCCCGGAGCTGGAAAAACAGCTGGAAGCCGCTACCCAGTCGGAAGGTAAAACTATGCGTCTGTTGCGTAACAAAGTGACCGATGCAGAAATTGCTGAAGTGCTGGCGCGTTGGACGGGGATCCCGGTTGCCCGCATGCTGGAAGGCGAACGGGAAAAACTGTTGCGTATGGAGCAGGAGTTGCACAGCCGTGTGATTGGCCAGAACGAAGCGGTTGAAGCGGTATCTAACGCGATTCGCCGTAGCCGTGCTGGGCTGTCTGACCCGAACCGTCCGATTGGTTCATTCCTGTTCCTTGGGCCGACCGGTGTCGGTAAAACCGAACTGTGTAAAGCGCTGGCAAACTTTATGTTCGACAGTGACGATGCAATGGTACGTATCGATATGTCCGAGTTTATGGAGAAACACTCGGTGTCTCGTCTGGTCGGTGCGCCTCCGGGATATGTCGGCTACGAAGAGGGGGGTTATCTCACTGAAGCAGTGCGCCGTCGTCCTTACTCCGTCATCCTGCTGGATGAAGTGGAGAAAGCGCATCCGGATGTGTTCAACATTCTGCTGCAGGTGCTTGACGATGGTCGTCTGACCGACGGGCAGGGGAGAACGGTCGACTTCCGTAATACGGTGGTCATCATGACTTCGAACCTGGGGTCGGATCTGATCCAGGAACGTTTTGGCGAGCTCGATTACAGCCACATGAAGGATATGGTGCTGGGCGTTGTGAGCCATAACTTCCGTCCGGAATTTATCAACCGTATAGATGAGGTTGTGGTATTCCATCCGTTGGGTGAGCAGCACATTGCTTCTATTGCTCAGATCCAACTGCAGCGTCTGTATAAACGTCTGGAAGAGCGTGGCTATGAAATCCATATCTCAGACGAAGCGCTCAAACTGCTGAGCGCGAATGGTTACGATCCGGTATATGGCGCGCGTCCATTGAAACGCGCTATCCAGCAACAGATCGAAAACCCGCTGGCGCAGCAAATTTTGTCTGGGGAGCTGATTCCTGGCAAAGCCATTCGCCTGGAAGTGAACGACGACCGTATCGTGGCAGTGCAGTAAATCACAAAACGATAATAAACGAGCCCTGCGGGGCTCGTTTTTGTTTAAAAACCAGGCAAAAATAGAAGGGTTGAGTGAAAAGTAATCGTTTGATAAGTTTTTTGTATTTTTAACTTGTCAGCCTGAAATAACTCCCTATAATGCGCCTCCACTGACACGGAACAACGGATTACACGCCGCCGGGTCAGCGGAGAAAAGCGTAAATAAACGCTTGACTCTGAAGCGGGATAGCGTAATATGCACACCCCGCGTCGCTGAGAAAAAGCGAAGCGGCACTGCTCTTTAACAATTTATCAGACAATCTGTGTGGGCACTCGAGGATACGGATTCTTAACGTCGCAAGACGAAAAATGAATACCAAGTCTCTGAGTGAACACGTAATTCATTACGAAGTTTAATTCACGAGCATCAAACTTAAATTGAAGAGTTTGATCATGGCTCAGATTGAACGCTGGCGGCAGGCCTAACACATGCAAGTCGAACGGTAGCACAGAGAGCTTGCTCTCGGGTGACGAGTGGCGGACGGGTGAGTAATGTCTGGGAAACTGCCCGATGGAGGGGGATAACTACTGGAAACGGTAGCTAATACCGCATAATGTCGCAAGACCAAAGAGGGGGACCTTCGGGCCTCTTGCCATCGGATGTGCCCAGATGGGATTAGCTAGTAGGTGGGGTAACGGCTCACCTAGGCGACGATCCCTAGCTGGTCTGAGAGGATGACCAGCCACACTGGAACTGAGACACGGTCCAGACTCCTACGGGAGGCAGCAGTGGGGAATATTGCACAATGGGCGCAAGCCTGATGCAGCCATGCCGCGTGTATGAAGAAGGCCTTCGGGTTGTAAAGTACTTTCAGCGAGGAGGAAGGCATTAAGGTTAATAACCTTAGTGATTGACGTTACTCGCAGAAGAAGCACCGGCTAACTCCGTGCCAGCAGCCGCGGTAATACGGAGGGTGCAAGCGTTAATCGGAATTACTGGGCGTAAAGCGCACGCAGGCGGTCTGTCAAGTCGGATGTGAAATCCCCGGGCTCAACCTGGGAACTGCATCCGAAACTGGCAGGCTAGAGTCTTGTAGAGGGGGGTAGAATTCCAGGTGTAGCGGTGAAATGCGTAGAGATCTGGAGGAATACCGGTGGCGAAGGCGGCCCCCTGGACAAAGACTGACGCTCAGGTGCGAAAGCGTGGGGAGCAAACAGGATTAGATACCCTGGTAGTCCACGCCGTAAACGATGTCGACTTGGAGGTTGTGCCCTTGAGGCGTGGCTTCCGGAGCTAACGCGTTAAGTCGACCGCCTGGGGAGTACGGCCGCAAGGTTAAAACTCAAATGAATTGACGGGGGCCCGCACAAGCGGTGGAGCATGTGGTTTAATTCGATGCAACGCGAAGAACCTTACCTACTCTTGACATCCAGAGAACTTAGCAGAGATGCTTTGGTGCCTTCGGGAACTCTGAGACAGGTGCTGCATGGCTGTCGTCAGCTCGTGTTGTGAAATGTTGGGTTAAGTCCCGCAACGAGCGCAACCCTTATCCTTTGTTGCCAGCGGTCCGGCCGGGAACTCAAAGGAGACTGCCAGTGATAAACTGGAGGAAGGTGGGGATGACGTCAAGTCATCATGGCCCTTACGAGTAGGGCTACACACGTGCTACAATGGCATATACAAAGAGAAGCGACCTCGCGAGAGCAAGCGGACCTCATAAAGTATGTCGTAGTCCGGATTGGAGTCTGCAACTCGACTCCATGAAGTCGGAATCGCTAGTAATCGTGGATCAGAATGCCACGGTGAATACGTTCCCGGGCCTTGTACACACCGCCCGTCACACCATGGGAGTGGGTTGCAAAAGAAGTAGGTAGCTTAACCTTCGGGAGGGCGCTTACCACTTTGTGATTCATGACTGGGGTGAAGTCGTAACAAGGTAACCGTAGGGGAACCTGCGGTTGGATCACCTCCTTACCTTAAAGAACCGGCCTTTGCAGTGCTCACACAGATTGTCTGATGAAAAGTGAATAGCAAGGCGTCTTGCGATTGAGACTTCAGTGTCCCCTTCGTCTAGAGGCCCAGGACACCGCCCTTTCACGGCGGTAACAGGGGTTCGAATCCCCTAGGGGACGCCACTTGCTGGTTCGTGAGTGAAAGACGCGCACCCTGATATCTCAAAACTGACTTGCGAGTCATGTTTGAGATATTTGCTCTTTAAAAATCTGGATCAAGCTGAAAATTGAAACGACACACTGTGTCTGTTCTCCGTAATAAGAACAGATAAAAGGTGTGTTCGAGTCTCTCAAATTTTCGCAATCAGAAGTGAAACATCTTCGGGTTGTGAGGTTAAGCGACTAAGCGTACACGGTGGATGCCCTGGCAGTCAGAGGCGATGAAGGACGTGCTAATCTGCGATAAGCGCCGGTAAGGTGATATGAACCGTTATAACCGGCGATTTCCGAATGGGGAAACCCAGTGTGATTCGTCACACTATCGTTAACTGAATACATAGGTTAACGAAGCGAACCGGGGGAACTGAAACATCTAAGTACCCCGAGGAAAAGAAATCAACCGAGATTCCCCCAGTAGCGGCGAGCGAACGGGGAGCAGCCCAGAGTCTGAATCAGCATGTGTGTTAGTGGAACGGTCTGGAAAGTCCGACGGTACAGGGTGATAGTCCCGTACACAAAAATGCACAGGTTGTGAACTCGAAGAGTAGGGCGGGACACGTGGTATCCTGTCTGAATATGGGGGGACCATCCTCCAAGGCTAAATACTCCTGACTGACCGATAGTGAACCAGTACCGTGAGGGAAAGGCGAAAAGAACCCCGGCGAGGGGAGTGAAAAAGAACCTGAAACCGTGTACGTACAAGCAGTGGGAGCACCTTCGGGTGTGACTGCGTACCTTTTGTATAATGGGTCAGCGACTTATATTCTGTAGCAAGGTTAACCGTATAGGGGAGCCGAAGGGAAACCGAGTCTTAACTGGGCGTTAAGTTGCAGGGTATAGACCCGAAACCCGGTGATCTAGCCATGGGCAGGTTGAAGGTTGGGTAACACTAACTGGAGGACCGAACCGACTAATGTTGAAAAATTAGCGGATGACTTGTGGCTGGGGGTGAAAGGCCAATCAAACCGGGAGATAGCTGGTTCTCCCCGAAAGCTATTTAGGTAGCGCCTCGTGAATTCATCTTCGGGGGTAGAGCACTGTTTCGGCTAGGGGGTCATCCCGACTTACCAACCCGATGCAAACTGCGAATACCGAAGAATGTTATCACGGGAGACACACGGCGGGTGCTAACGTCCGTCGTGAAGAGGGAAACAACCCAGACCGCCAGCTAAGGTCCCAAAGTCATGGTTAAGTGGGAAACGATGTGGGAAGGCACAGACAGCCAGGATGTTGGCTTAGAAGCAGCCATCATTTAAAGAAAGCGTAATAGCTCACTGGTCGAGTCGGCCTGCGCGGAAGATGTAACGGGGCTAAACCATGCACCGAAGCTGCGGCAGCGACACTATGTGTTGTTGGGTAGGGGAGCGTTCTGTAAGCCGTTGAAGGTGGCCTGTGAGGGCTGCTGGAGGTATCAGAAGTGCGAATGCTGACATAAGTAACGATAATGCGGGTGAAAAACCCGCACGCCGGAAGACCAAGGGTTCCTGTCCAACGTTAATCGGGGCAGGGTGAGTCGACCCCTAAGGCGAGGCCGAAAGGCGTAGTCGATGGGAAACAGGTTAATATTCCTGTACTTGGTGTTACTGCGAAGGGGGGACGGAGAAGGCTATGTTGGCCGGGCGACGGTTGTCCCGGTTTAAGCATGTAGGCGGAGGTTCCAGGTAAATCCGGTACCTTTTAACGCTGAGGTGTGATGACGAGGCACTACGGTGCTGAAGTGACAAATGCCCTGCTTCCAGGAAAAGCCTCTAAGCATCAGGTAACANNAAATCGTACCCCAAACCGACACAGGTGGTCAGGTAGAGAATACCAAGGCGCTTGAGAGAACTCGGGTGAAGGAACTAGGCAAAATGGTGCCGTAACTTCGGGAGAAGGCACGCTGATAGGTAGGTGAAGTGATTTACTCATGGAGCTGAAATCAGTCGAAGATACCAGCTGGCTGCAACTGTTTATTAAAAACACAGCACTGTGCAAACACGAAAGTGGACGTATACGGTGTGACGCCTGCCCGGTGCCGGAAGGTTAATTGATGGGGTTATCCGTAAGGAGAAGCTCTTGATCGAAGCCCCGGTAAACGGCGGCCGTAACTATAACGGTCCTAAGGTAGCGAAATTCCTTGTCGGGTAAGTTCCGACCTGCACGAATGGCGTAATGATGGCCAGGCTGTCTCCACCCGAGACTCAGTGAAATTGAACTCGCTGTGAAGATGCAGTGTACCCGCGGCAAGACGGAAAGACCCCGTGAACCTTTACTATAGCTTGACACTGAACACTGGTCCTTGATGTGTAGGATAGGTGGGAGGCTTTGAAGTGTGGACGCCAGTCTGCATGGAGCCATCCTTGAAATACCACCCTTTAATGGCTGGTGTTCTAACGTGGGCCCGTAATCCGGGTTGCGGACAGTGTCTGGTGGGTAGTTTGACTGGGGCGGTCTCCTCCCAAAGAGTAACGGAGGAGCACGAAGGTTAGCTAATCCTGGTCGGACATCAGGAGGTTAGTGCAAAGGCATAAGCTAGCTTGACTGCGAGAGTGACGGCTCGAGCAGGTGCGAAAGCAGGTCTTAGTGATCCGGTGGTTCTGAATGGAAGGGCCATCGCTCAACGGATAAAAGGTACTCCGGGGATAACAGGCTGATACCGCCCAAGAGTTCATATCGACGGCGGTGTTTGGCACCTCGATGTCGGCTCATCACATCCTGGGGCTGAAGTAGGTCCCAAGGGTATGGCTGTTCGCCATTTAAAGTGGTACGCGAGCTGGGTTTAGAACGTCGTGAGACAGTTCGGTCCCTATCTGCCGTGGGCGCTGGAGAATTGAGGGGGGCTGCTCCTAGTACGAGAGGACCGGAGTGGACGCATCACTGGTGTTCGGGTTGTCATGCCAATGGCACTGCCCGGTAGCTAAATGCGGAAGAGATAAGTGCTGAAAGCATCTAAGCACGAAACTTGCCCCGAGATGAGTTCTCCCTGAGACTTAAAGTCTCCTGAAGGAACGTT
>NZ_CP069763.1:4966060-5024504 GCF_016893685.1 Citrobacter cronae | reverse complement strand
GTAGCGATACATTGAGCTAACCGATACTAATGAACCGTGAGGCTTAACCTTACAACGCCGAAGATGTTTTGGCGGATTTGAGAAGACAGATTTTCAGCCTGATACAGATGACATTAACCGGCGAAAAGCGGGTTAATAAACAGAATTTGCCTGGCGGCTGTAGCGCGGTGGTCCCACCTGACCCCATGCCGAACTCAGAAGTGAAACGCCGTAGCGCCGATGGTAGTGTGGGGTCTCCCCATGCGAGAGTAGGGAACTGCCAGGCATCAAATAAAGTGAAGAAGCCCGTCCTGCCGGATGGGCTTTTTTGCGTCTGTACGAAATAAACTCCGCCTGTCGCCTTATGCGACCTCCAACTCTATCCCCTCGAACATATCTGAATCCTTTCTGTGCTAATTAAAACCGTGACTTATATCGCATAATTAATTATAACAATTATATAACATTTAGTTTACCAAAAAAGACACAACTAGCATTGATAAATTCACGCGATCCTTGGCAGGGGTATAATTCTAATGGCTGATAGCAGTGTAACTGAGAACGGGACGCTGACAGACGGCGATACCCGCCGTCGTATTTGGGCGATTGTCGGAGCATCATCAGGGAATCTGGTCGAATGGTTTGATTTCTATATCTATTCTTTCTGCTCTCTCTATTTTGCTCATATCTTTTTTCCATCAGGAAACACCACTACGCAACTCTTACAGACTGCTGGCGTTTTTGCCGCAGGCTTTCTGATGCGACCAATTGGCGGCTGGTTGTTTGGTCGCATCGCTGATAAGCACGGGCGCAAAAAATCCATGCTGCTGTCAGTTTGTATGATGTGTATGGGATCGCTGGTGATCGCTTGTCTTCCGGGGTATGAAACCATCGGTACCTGGGCTCCGGCGCTATTGCTACTGGCCAGACTATTTCAGGGACTGTCTGTCGGGGGCGAATACGGGACCAGCGCTACCTACATGAGTGAAGTGGCCATTGAAGGTAAGAAAGGTTTTTATGCTTCATTCCAGTACGTAACGTTAATTGGCGGGCAGCTATTGGCATTACTGGTTGTGGTCATTTTACAGCAAACCTTAGAAGATTCAGCGCTCAGAGAGTGGGGGTGGCGTATTCCATTTGCGCTGGGAGCCGTGTTAGCTATTGTCGCGCTATGGCTGCGTCGCCAGTTGGATGAAACCTCGAAACAGGACGTTCGCGCGCTGAAAGAAGCGGGCTCTCTGAAAGGTCTGTGGCGTAATCGCAAAGCCTTCATCATGGTGCTTGGCTTTACTGCTGCTGGCTCGCTGTGTTTTTACACCTTCACAACCTATATGCAGAAATACCTGGTTAATACCGCAGGTATGCATGCCAACGTAGCCAGTGGGATTATGACGGCGGCACTGTGTGTGTTCATGCTGGTGCAACCATTGTTTGGCGCTTTGTCAGATAAAATTGGCCGACGTACTTCCATGCTATGCTTTGGCGCATTAGCTGCGATTTTCACCGTTCCCATCTTGACTGCATTGCAAAACGTGACGTCTCCGTATATGGCGTTTGCTCTGGTAATGTGCGCCTTGTTGATCGTGAGTTTCTATACGTCCATCAGCGGCATTCTGAAGGCTGAGATGTTTCCGGCGCAGGTACGCGCCCTGGGGGTTGGGTTATCTTATGCGGTGGCGAATGCTCTGTTTGGTGGTTCAGCCGAATATGTTGCCTTATCCCTGAAATCCATCGGTATGGAAACCACATTCTTCTGGTACGTTACCGCGCTGGCAGTCGTTGCATTTTTAGTATCGCTGATGCTGCATGGTAAGGGGAAAGGGCTGCGCCTCTAATGATGCGCCAGTTGCCAGACTGCATAGCCGGTTGAGGCGCCCGCAACATCCCAGGCAAAGTCCTTCCAGCTCCAGCCGCTCCCAGCGGGGCGGCTGTCCCACAGTTCTTTTGACGCGCCCAGGCTGACTGAGAACATCAAACCAATAGCTGCACTGCGATCTCGGTTGTTACCCTGATGCTGGGCATATTCGTTACCGGCTGCGGCAAGCATGGCGGAGGCAATAAAATGTTGAGCTTTGTCTTGTCCGCTCCAGCGGTCGTTTGCCATGTGGCTGCAGCCAGAAATAGCCAGGATACTGGTAAGAATAAACAGGCGCACCGTTGCCTCCATATGAAAAACCCCGTCAGTGACGGGGTTTTGGTTACAGAATACGGCTAATTAATCTGTCGATACGAATACGGCGTAGTCGACGGATCAGCTTACGCACTTTGACTGGATAGTCAGCAATGCTTTGCAGGTCGCGGTAGTGCTTAACCACGGTGGTATGCGTGCGGATAAGCTCCAGCTCTTTATCGCGCTGGGGCGCCAGCTCTTGCTTAGGATCGTGGATAAGGATGGCATTTTCCAGATCCAGACGCCAGGCTCGAGGATTAAGGTTGTTGCCGGTGAGCAGCATCCATTTATCATCAACCCACATGCCTTTCAGATGATAAGTGTTGTCATCATCTTTCCATAAGCGCACGACTAACTGGTCGGTATTCACATAATATTGCAGTCTGCTCAGGAAACGGCGCAGGTTAATTTCATACAGATAGGGCAGCGCGCCGATAATTTTAAAAGGCTCATCTTCCGGGATGTAAAAGTCGTTGGCGGTTTTATCACCGACAATGATTTCGACCTTTTTCCCTTCACGCAGCAACTGAATGATATTGCGCACCAGTATGGCGGGCAGATTGAAATAAGGGGTACAAATTGTGAGTTTGTGCTCTGCGCAGGGCATGAGGTGGAAAATAGTCTTATTTAACAGACTGGATTTTCCGAGTCCAACCAGAGGCGTAACAGAAAGCTGTTCATTATCCGCATCTCCCTGAAAATGGAATGACGCATCGCGCAGTTCCTGACGGTACAAGCGGATGTCGTTTTTAATTTCCGGGCTTTTAGGGCGATTGATATCATCAAGACGATTAACGCCGCGACCATTCATCAGGTTTTGCACCACCCAATTGAACATGATATCGGCCATTTGCGCGTTGCGAATCAACTGATAACGGTCGTAGCGATATTTATCATGCTGATGCAGATAAACATCGTTCAGGCTGGCGCCGCTATACAGGACGCTGTCATCGATGATAAAGCCTTTGAAATGCAGAACGCCAAGGGCTTCGCGCGTGTTAATCGGCACGCCATAGACAGGAATATCGATACCGGGGTTTTCTTGCGCCATGCGGCAATACCAGTCAGCATTGGTATTAGATGCCGCAGCACCAATGCGCCCGCGCTGGGCTCGGTGCCAGTCGACAAGCACCCGAACATCCAGTTCAGGACGCTGCCGTTTTGCCGCATAGAGCGCGTCGAGTATGCCTTTGCCACCGTCATCCTGTTCCAGGTACAGCGCAATAATGCAGATCCGTCGCGTCGCGCTGGCGATTTTTTCCAGCAGAGTCTCCCTGAAATTAGCGGGAGCATAAAAGAAATCTACATCATCAACTGACTGAGAAATCTTGGGTAGTTGGGCAAGGTGTTGTTGATGTTTATTACGCTTAAATTTTGACAACATCACAGTGCATTTCTTCTCTGTTCATTGAAGGGTCCTCTGTGCTATGCAGACGACATAAGCGGGCAATGATACCACCAGTACCCATTAATGTGGTCAACATTTCCAGTACCTTACTCACGATTCCTCAAATTGGGCCAGATTAAGCGTTAGCCCAACAATCCCCTCTTCGAGTTGGACGTCAACAACGAACCCGAGTTTCCGGGCCAGGGCGACCATACCGCGATTGTTTGGCATCGTAATACCATTCAAACGTCTAAGTCCGTGATCTCGGGTATAGGCAATTAATTTTTCCATCAATCGGCGACCCAGTCCAAGTCCTTTGAGATCAGAACGAACCAGGACGGCAAACTCGGCATCTACGTTATCAGGATCCGAGATAGCTCGCGTCACGCCGAGGATCTCTTCATGATTATCTCTACAACGCACAGCGACAAAGGCCATTTCACGATCGTAGTCGATCTGTGTCATATTGGCTAAATCTTCATGGGTAAATTCGTTGATCTCACTAAAATAGCGATAATAAAGATCTTCTTTGGTTACCTGAGAAATGAACTGCTGCAGATGAGGTTCATCCTCTGGCAAAATGGGGCGGAACAGGCAGCGCTCGCCGTTCTTCAACTCAACCCACTCTTCAAGCTGATGAGGGTAGGGGCGTACAGCCAATCTGCTTTCGTTATCGCCCGTGAAAGGGGCAATGTCCAGCGTGACGTCCAGCGCGGTAAATTCACCGGCGGAGGCCAGCAGCGGATGGATATCCAGACGCTGAATTTCCGGACAATCGACGATCAGGTTGGATACCTGCACCAGAAGCTGGCTTAGTCCGGCGATATCCAGTGGGCGTAGTGCGCTACGAGCGCGGATCTTCTTATTTTTGATCCCCTGGATAACCAGATAACGCGCCAGATTCATGTTCAATGGCGGCAATGCCACCACGGCTTGCTCTTCTGGTCGCCACTCAACCCCGCCTTCACCCAGCATAATCAGCGGGCCAAATACCGGATCGTGTTCAACGACGACGCGAAGCTCCTGAGCGCCAGCGCGATTCGCCATGCTTTGCACTAATAAACCGTGGATGCGCGCCTGCGGCCAGGCCATTTTCACCCGATCCAAAATCGCATTCGCGGCCTGCTGTACCTCTGTTGCCGTACGCAGGTAGAGCATTACCCCCTGAACTTCCGATTTATGCGGGATATCAGGGGAACGCAGCTTGAGCGCCACCGGATAGCCGATCTGCTCTGCGATATGCACAGCTTCTGCGCTGTCGCTGGCGATCCAGGTCGGGAGCGTGTGTAAGCCATAAGCTTGTAAAATCGGCTGCACTTCATGGGTATCCAGCGATGTGGCCCCTTCGGCAATCGCCTGCTGTAACAGATTATGCGCCTCGGCGGTGTTCGTGGTCAGGTAGTCCGGTAGCGCAGGCGTTTCTCGCAGTTGCTTTTGGTTACGCCGATACTCAACCATATGCATAAATGCGGTGATGGTTCCTTCCGGTGTACGGTAGGTGGGCACCCCTGCTTCGCTAAATAGCCTACGGGCTTCCTGGGAAGAAAACTCCCCGCACCAGTTGGTTAGTAAGGAGATAAATTTCCCTCGAGGATGCTGCTTTACTGCTTCGATCAACGCTTGCGCGCTTTCGGTCCCGGGGGCGGCGGCGCTGGGCGAATGAATCACCATCAGCGCGTCGAAGTCCTGGCTGGTGAGTAAAATATCCAGCGTTTTTACATAATGTTCGCTACTGGCGTCGTCACGAAGATCCAACGGGTTGCCGATATCAACATGGGCTGGTAGCGCATCGCGTAATTTCTGGCAGGTATCTTCACTCAGCGTGGCGAGTTTGCCATTCTTCGACCATAGCTCATCCAATGCCAGTGCGGCAGGCGCGGCGCCGTTACTGATGATCATTAGTCTGTCACCACGCAGCGGGCGCATGTGACTCAGGGTTTCGACCGCCGAGAACAGCTCGTGAGTATCTTGCACGCGTAATAAACCGGCGCGCTGAATAGCCGCATCCCAGGCTGGGTCCATCCCTGCACTGGTGTGCAGTAAACGCTGCGCTGCCGGGCTGCGGCCACTCTTAATCACCAGAATGGGTTTATTGCGCGCGGCGCTACGGGCGGCAGAGACAAAGCGCCGGGCATCGCTCAAATGTTCGAGATAGAGCAATATTGCGCTGGTTTTGCTGTCGCGCGCCAGGTAATCCAGGAGCTCATCAACGTCGATATCCAGGCTGTCACCCAACGCGATAAAGTAAGAAAAGCCCATTTCTCTCTGCTGCGCCCAGTCGAGTATGGTATTGGATACGGCGGCGGATTGAGAGATAAAAGCCAGCTTGCCGCGCTTAATCGGGACGGGGGAAAAGCTGGCGTTAAGTCCCTGCCAGGGGGCGAGAAGTCCCAGACTGTTGGGACCCAGCAGGCGTATTTTATAGCGTGAGGCGCAGGCCAGCAGTTCTGCATGCTGGGCCGCGGGAGCCGAAAGAATAATGCAGGTTTTACAGCCTTTCTCGCCAAGCGCCTCGAGCAATGCCAGGTTACGGCTGGCATTGGTGCACAACACGGCGAGGTCGGGGCTAAAAGGCAAGCTGCTGATATTGGGCCAGGCCAGTACGCCCAATACCGCTTTCCAGGCGGGCGTCACCGGTAGAACAGGCCCATTGAAACCGCCGGCAAGCAGATTACGCATCATCAGGTAACCCGCGCGGTTAGGCTTCATCGACGCCCCAATCACCGCAATGGATTTCGGTCGCAGTAGTGCTTCCAGACCACGTTGACTCATATCGGCTTCCTTAATGACACCAGTGACCGAATGATTTTAAACGCTTTCTGTCGAGTCTGCTGTGACGCTTCCCTGATGTTGAGTTTTTCCTGCCAGGTAACGGGTTTTAAAGCGAGTGAAGTGATCGCTTAACCCTTCCGCAGCTTGCCTATCGCCAGCCAGATCCAGCAAAGAGATGGCGACTTCGGCAGTACAGTATTGCCCTTCGGCGTGAATACCACGCAGGTGATAAGCAGAAAGGCGCGATAAATCAACGGAGATCACCGGCAGGTTGTCGAGGTACGGGCTTTTGCGGAACATTTTACGCGCTTCCGGCCAGGTGCCATCGAGCATAATAAACAACGGCGGTTTGCCGGTCGGCGGCGTGAAAATCACTTCGCGCTCTTCGCCCGCATAGGAAGCCGGGAATACCACCATCGGCTGGTAATCAGGATTTTTCACCAGCTCAAGCAGCGTCTGCGGCGGTTCGGTGCGTGACCACTGAAAAGCCGCGGTATCGGGCAAAATATCGGCGATTAAACGTCCCGTGTTACTGGGCTTCATCGGCTCGGTATCAAACATGACCAGACAAAAACGGCTTTTGGCCTCAGATGGTACTAACGTTGCGCATAAGCAGAGCTTTAGCGGCAGCAGGCAGCGCTGGCAGCGACGAATACGGTTACCTCGGGCGAGGAAAGGACGTGTGGCGCGCGCGAGGCGCTCAGCGCGTAACTGAAGAACTGCGTTATCGGTCATGGGGGAACACGTTGAAAAACGCTATTGTCGCAGAGGTGAAAACGGGGCACAAGATGCGCCCCGCAGAGATTATAATGATTCGTTAAGCCAGCTATCAAACGGAGCCTTAGGTACGGCGCCATTAAGCATATCGACGATTTCACCTTTTCTGAAGATCATGATGGTCGGAATACTGCGGATACCGAAGCGGGCGCTGAGTTCACGCTCGGCTTCTGTATTCACTTTAACAAAACGTACTTTACCGCTACGCTCTTCCGCGACATCTTCAAAAATTGGGGCAAAGTTACGGCATGGTCCGCACCAGGGGGCCCAAAAATCAACCACCACCGGGAGATCGTCTTTTAACAGTTTATCCAGTGTTTCACCGGTCGCATTGATCACCTCCCCATCGAACAGGTCGTGACCACAGCGTCCGCATTTAGCCGCTTCCTGGACACGATCGTCGGGAATGCGGTTGATAGCCTGGCAGCTGGTACAAACGGTATTCATAACTAACCTCTGGATGAGTAGTGTGGACTTCATGGCAGTGACGCCAGTATGTTTCTATTATGTTACATATTATCGGGGAGTCTGTTCTAAACAACAATGCGTTTTATTCAATGAGTACAATAGTCCTTAGCTTTTAAATGAAATAATGGCTAACGACGTGCACATCGGGTAATCTGCGCGCTTCGCGCAGAGCAGGTGGAGAAAAACATGAGCGACGAACTGAAGAACAAAAACGGCAAGGTCAAAGTGATGTACGTCCGCAGTGACGATGACTCGGATAAACGCACCCAAAATCCACGTACTGGTAAAGGCGGCGGACGCTCCGGTACTTCCCGAGCCGAAGGCGGTCGTCGCCCTGCCCGTGATGACAGAAAGGGTCCGAACAGCGAACGCGGCCGTGAACGTGGTCGTGACCGCGATGCAGAACGCGATCGCAGACGTGAAGATTCACCATGGCGTACCGTGTCCCGCGCACCGAATGATGATGCTGAGGATAAAGCCGATCATGGTGGCATTAGCGGCAAGAGTTTTATCGATCCTGAAGTCTTACGTCGTCAGCGCGCGGAAGAAACCCGCGTTTACGGTGAAAATGCCTGTCAGGCTCTGTTCCAGAGTCGTCCGGACGCTATTGTTCGCGCCTGGTTCGTGCAGAGCGTCACCCCGCGCTTTAAAGAAGCATTACGCTGGATGGCGGCAAACCGTAAAGCCTACCATGTGGTTGATGAAGCTGAGCTGGCGAAAGCCTCCGGTACTGAGCACCATGGCGGTGTTTGTTTCCTGATCAAAAAACGTAACGGTACCACCGTTAAGCAGTGGGTGGGTCAGGCTGGGGCGCAGGATTGCGTACTGGCTCTGGAAGACATCGCTAACCCGCACAACCTGGGCGGAATGATGCGTAGCTGCGCCCACTTTGGTGTGAAAGGCGTGGTGGTACAGGATGCGGCGCTGCTGGAATCAGGTGCGGCAATCCGTACCGCTGAAGGTGGCGCAGAGCATGTTCAGCCGATCACCGGTGACAGCATTGTCGATGTGCTGGACGACTTCCGTAAGGCAGGTTACACGGTAGTGATGACCTCAAGCGTGAAAGGCAAACCGTTGTTTACTACCACGCTGCCGGAAAAAATGGTGCTGGTATTAGGGCGTGAGCGTGAAGCGCTGCCGGAAGCGGCATGCTCAGCCGACGACCTGTGCGTGGCGATTGACGGTACGGGTAACGTTGAAACGCTCAACGTATCTGTGGCAACCGGCGTACTGCTCGCGGAGTGGTGGCGTCAGAACAAAGCCTGATAATAAAAATGCCAGCGAATCGCTGGCATTTTTTTACTCACTTTCTGCAGGTAACACCGGCGTCCAGTCAATCGGTTTTTCACCTCGTTGTTCCAGCCATTCATTAGCCAGTACAAAGTGATTGCAGCCAAAGAAACCACGATGCGCGGAGAGCGGTGACGGGTGCGGCGCTTTCAACACATGGTGACGTTGGGTATCAATAATCGCGCCTTTCTTTTGTGCGTGTGAACCCCAGAGCAGGAATACGACGCCTTCGCGATGCTGATTAATCAAGCTGATGACTTTATCGGTGAAGGTTTCCCACCCCAGGCTGGCGTGCGAATGTGCCTGACCGGCGCGGACGGTGAGTACGGTATTCAGTAACAGTACCCCCTGACGTGCCCAGCTTTCCAGATAACCGTGCGTTGGGCGCGTGAAGCCAGGAATCGTCGCTTCCAGCTCTTTGTACATATTCAGCAGCGAGGGGGGAGTGGCAATACCCGGACGAACAGAGAACGCGAGACCGTGTGCCTGGCCTGGACCGTGGTAAGGATCCTGCCCCAGGATGACGACTTTCACGTCGCCAAGTTCGGTAAAGCGAAAAGCATTAAACACATCTTTTTGCGGCGGGTAAATTGTCATACCCGACTGACGCTCGCCAGCGACAGTATGTAGCGTATTAACAAAATAAGGCTGCTGTTTCTCATCTGCCAGCACATCGTGCCAGGTTAATTCGGTGGCCATCTCGCTCTCCTGCGAATTTTCAATCCCTCTAGCTTAACTGCTTCTTACCACGTCGCAAAATTCTGTACGTTTCTCAACGGCATGGGCCTTAAAGATAGTTGAAAATTTATGTAAAAAGTTTAGCTGTGTACGTGGCGTAAGTTGATGTAAAACAATAAAATCCACCTATCACCACTTTTCATGTGTGGTTTTTATTGATTTAAATCAAAGATTCAAGGGTGTGTGAGGGGTATATATACACTCAAGCAACAATGGTTTTACCAATTGGCCGGATGACGGCCAACCGAGATCAAATAATTTTGCCGGGGAGGCATCAAATGATTACAGGTATCCAGATTACTAAAGCTGCAAACGACGACCTGCTGAACTCTTTCTGGCTGCTGGACAGCGAAAAAGGCGAAGCACGCTGCATCGTTGCGAAAGCAGGTTTCAATGCGGATGACGTCGTTGCCGTCAGCAAACTGGGTGAAATCGAATACCGTGAAGTGCCGGTAGACGTACAGCCGGAAGTTCGCGTGGAAGGTGGTCAGCACCTGAACGTGAACGTTCTGCGTCGCGAAACGCTGGAAGATGCGGTTAAGCATCCGGAAAAATATCCGCAGCTGACCATCCGTGTTTCTGGTTATGCGGTACGTTTCAACTCTCTGACCCCAGAACAGCAGCGCGACGTTATTGCTCGTACCTTTACTGAGAGCCTGTAAGGCTCGCGGGGAATAACCCCGTTTAGCAGAAAATCAAAAGCGGAAGATGCCAGCGCGTCTTCCGCTTTTTTATATCCGTTAGTAAAAAATTCGTACTGCGCAATACACTAACAGCAGCGCCAGAATGATATTCAACTGTCGGCCGTAACGGCGAAAGAGGCGCTGAAAAAGATGGCCTGCCAGCGCCCAACATGCATTACCAAAGGTGCCGATCAGCGCCAGCAGAATACTCACCCCAATCAGCCAGTGTGCATCCTGCGTATAGGGCAGTACGAACGTGGATAACGCGGTAATGCCGTACAAAATGATTTTGACGTTAACAAACTGCAAGCCAAAACTCGCCCAGAAGCCGATCGGTTCGGACTGCAAATTATCGTTTGCCGCCGGGCTGGTGGCGATTTTCAATGCCAGCCACAAGATATATGCCGCGCCTGCCCAACTGAGCCAGTGGATGATGGCAGGATCCATCGCGGCAAGCGAAAACGAAATCCCGGCGCATATCAGCATGACGATTAAAAAGCCCAGACTCATCCCGGCAAGCACGCGCGTGCTCTGGCGAAAACCGTGTGACGTCGCAGCACTGAGCGCAAGGATGTTATTTGGGCCGGGGGTTAGCGCGGTAATCAATGTATAGGTCCAGAATGCACTTAAAAGTATGGGGGTCACTTGTTATCTCCTCTGTTTTGGTAGACAGTACTCGAGTCAAAACATTTAAAAAAATGAATGTTTTCGCATTCTGAGTTCGATATTTTCGATGGGTTGGTGCGGATGGATTTACGTCGGTTTATTACGTTAAAAACGGTGGTGGAAGAAGGGTCGTTCCTGCGGGCGTCACAAAAGCTTTGTTGTACGCAATCGACCGTGACGTTTCATATTCAGCAGCTTGAGCAAGAGCTTTCGGTGCAGCTGTTCGAAAAAATTGGCCGCAGAATGTGTCTCACCAGTGAGGGCAAACGGTTGATGCCGCATATACACGACCTGACCCGCGTGATGGCATCGATTCGTCAGTCAGCGCAGCAGGATGCGCAGCCGAGCGGCGATCTACGCGTTGCGACCGGCGAAACGCTGCTGGCGTATAAAATGCCGCAGGTTCTACAGCGATTTAAACAACGCGCGCCTCATGTGCGGTTGTCCTTACAGTCGCTCAACTGCTATGTCATTCGCGATGCGTTGCTCGGTGATGAGGTTGATCTGGGCGTGTTTTATCGTGTTGGTAATGATGATGCACTTGAGATGATACCGCTGGGCGATCAGTCACTGGCGCTGGTTGCGTCGCCTCTGCTGCAGCACGTTGATTTCACCCGGCATCACCAGCACATTCCCTGCAGCTTTATCATTAATGAACCGCAATGTATTTTCAGACAACGCTTCGAAGGGCTACTGCGTAAGCGTCATATTACGCTGGAAAATACGATTGAGTTGTGGAGTATTGAGAGCATCAAGCACTGCGTATCGGCAAATCTTGGCGTCAGTTTTTTGCCGCGTTTTGCCGTTGAGAAGGAGCTCCGTTCAGGGGAATTGGTTGAGTTACCGTTCAGCGAACAGCCGGAGTTAATTACGGCATTGTGCGGTTACCATGCTGGGAAAGTCGTTAGCCCGGCGATGCGGGTGTTTATTGAGTGTATTGAAGAGAGCTTTGCGATGCATGAAAAAATGCCGGGCTAAACGGCCCGGCATACGGTTTTACTCTTTGTCGGACTGCTGGGGAGCCGTTCCGCTCGGCTTACGACGTTTGCCGATATTTTTGGCGTCGCGGTGACGTTTCTTCACGCGCGGTTTCTCTTTTTCTTTGGCTTTTTGCTCGGCGCGCTTCGCCAGCACTTTTTTGGACGGCTTGCCGTTAGATTTCTCACTTGGCGCGCGAGTTGTCGGGCGCAGTTCGTCAATAACGCGCGCCTTCAGCGGTTCGTCGATATAGCGGCTCGCTTTGCCAAGCAGCAGGTGGTCGTGCGCTTCAACCAGAGAAATCGCGGTACCTTTACGGCCAGCGCGGCCGGTACGGCCAATGCGGTGTAGATAGGCATCACCACTGCGCGGCATGTCGAAGTTAAACACGTGGCTAACATCAGGAATGTCGATCCCGCGGGCGGCAACATCGGTCGCAACCAGTACGTTCACACGACCATCGGTCAGGCGTTTGATCGCTTCGTTACGCTTGATCTGTACCATCTCGCCTTCGAGATAGCAGTTATTAATGCCAGCCTGGCGCAGCCAGCCTGCCAGCTCGTGCACACGCTCACGCTTACGTACAAAAACAATCGAACGGGTCGCTTCCGGCTGTTTTAACAGATGGATCAACAGAGCCGTTTTGTGCTCGATGTCATCGGCACGGTAGTAAAATTGATGGATCTTCTTGCGTTCGCGGGTCGAGGGATCCGCCGAAACCTCAACCGGATCTTCCAGCAGGCGCTCGGCAAAATCTTTAATCGCGTCGCCTTCCAGCGTGGCAGAGAATAACATCGTCTGCTTACGCCAGCGGGTTTCACCGGCGATATGTTCGATGTCCTGGGCAAAGCCCATGTCCAGCATACGGTCTGCCTCATCGAGGATCAGCGTTTCAACCGCGTGGCAGTCGAAATTCTCTTCTTTGATGTATTGTAGCAGGCGACCGGTGGTGGCGACCACGATATCCTGGTTTTCGCTAAAGACTTCCATATGGTTCATGTAAGCCACACCGCCGGTAATTGTGGCGATATCCAGATGCGTATTCTTCGCCAGTTCACGGGCGTGGTCGGCAACCTGCATCGCCAGTTCGCGCGTTGGCGTCAGAATTAAAATGCGCGGTGGGCCAGATTTTTTGCGCGGGAAGTCGAGCAGGTGCTGCAACGCTGGCAGCAAATATGCCGCCGTTTTACCGGTGCCTGTCGGCGCAGAACCGAGTACATCACGGCCATCGAGCGCAGGCGGAATGGCGGCAGCCTGAATGGCGGTCGGGCGAGTGAAACCTTTTTCCTGGAGGGCATCCAGAAGGCTTTCATCGAGTTCAAGTTCGGAAAAAGTCGTTACAGTCATGTTCTACCTCTGTGTGGGGCGCTGATTATAGACGTTACGGCTGCAATCTTCATCTGTTTGTATGGATATAGCTTCTCAGGTATTGTTTTTATCCTATGTTATCGTCTTTTTTCCCCAGGAAGGTTGTTCTCCATGCCCCAGTCTACATCCGTACTTAGACGTAATGGATTTACATTTAAGCAGTTTTTTGTGGCGCATGATCGTTGTGCGATGAAAGTCGGAACGGACGGTATTTTATTAGGGGCCTGGGCCCCCGTTGCGGGCGTAAAACGGATCCTGGATATTGGTACCGGGAGCGGCCTGTTGGCGTTGATGCTGGCCCAGCGTACTGATGAAAATGTCATCATTGACGCTGTGGAGCTTGATGTTGACGCCGCGCAGCAGGCGCAGGAGAACATCGCGCAATCTCCGTGGATGCATCGCGTCAGCGTTCATACAGCAGATGCGCAGCAATGGATACCACGCCAGACCGTGCGTTTTGATTTGATTATCAGCAATCCACCTTATTATGAACAGGGAGTGGAATGCGCCACGCTGCAGCGCGAGCAGGCACGTTACACGACCGCGCTCGATCATGAAGCATTGCTGGCGCTGGCGGCGGGGAGTATTACAGAAGATGGTTTTTTTTGTGTCGTGCTGCCGGAACAAATTGGTAACGCCTTTACCCAGCAGGCATTAAGTATGGGCTGGCATTTGCGTTTACGTACGGATGTGGCAGAAACTGAGGCCCGGCTACCACATCGTGTATTGTTGGCATTCTCCCCGCAGGCCGGGGAGTGCTTTAGCGACAGGTTGTTTATCCGTGGGCCAGACCAACGTTACTCTGAAGGTTACACGGCGCTGACCCAGGCGTTTTATCTGTTTATGTGATGACTTAGCGGCGAGAGGATGGACGGGCCTGACTCGGGAAGTTGTTCAGGATAATCCAGCGTGTAGTGCAGGCCCCGACTCTCTTTGCGCATCATTGCGCAGCGTACAATCAGCTCGGCAACCTGCACCAGGTTGCGCAGTTCCAGCAAATTGTTCGACACGCGGAAATGGGCGTAATACTCGTCGATTTCCTGTTGCAGCATGGTGATACGGCGCAGCGCGCGCTCCAGGCGCTTAGTCGTACGCACAATCCCGACGTAGTCCCACATAAATAAGCGCAGCTCATGCCAGTTATGCTGAATCACCACCAACTCATCCGGATTTTCCACACGACTTTCATCCCAGGCGGGAAGTGTGTTGACACCGCGTGCGTAAGGCATTCGCCTGTCGATATCTTCAGCGGCTGACCAGCCGTAAACCAGGCACTCAAGCAATGAGTTCGACGCCATACGGTTGGCGCCATGCAGGCCGGTATAGCTCACTTCGCCGATGGCATACAGACCGTCGACATCCGTGCGGCCAAAGTCATCAACCATCACACCGCCGCAGGTATAGTGCGCGGCAGGGACGATAGGGACCGGCTCTTTGGTCAAATCGATGCCCAGTCCCAGCAGTTTTTCATAAATCATCGGGAAATGCTGACGAACAAATGCTTCCGGTTTATGGCTGATGTCGAGGAACATGCAGTCAGCGCCCAGACGCTTCATCTCGTGGTCAATGGCACGGGCGACGATATCGCGAGGAGCCAGTTCGCCACGCTCGTCAAAATCGGGCATAAAGCGCGAGCCGTCCGGGCGCTTCAGGTGCGCGCCTTCGCCACGCAGCGCCTCGGTCAGCAGGAAATTGCGCGCCTGCGGATGATACAGCGCCGTTGGATGAAACTGGTTAAATTCAAGATTGGCGACACGACATCCCGCGCGCCAGGCCATCGCAATCCCGTCCCCCGAGGAGATATCCGGATTGGTAGTGTACTGATACACTTTTGACGCGCCGCCGGTAGCTAACACCACTGACTTCGCATGGCAGGTTTCGACAGCTTCTTTATTACGATTCCAGATCCAGGCCCCAACAACCCGACGCGTTCCCGGCAGGCCGATTTTATCAGAGACAATCAGATCGACGGCATTACTGCGCTCCAGAACCTGTATGTTAGGATGATTTTGCGCCTGGCTGACAAGGGTGGTTTCGACTTCTTTACCGGTAGCATCCGCAGCATGCAGGATGCGTCGATGACTATGACCGCCTTCACGGGTCAGGTGATAACTCTCTTCACCGTTGGGCTGAACCTGCGTATCAAATAACACACCCTGATCGATAAGCCACTGCACACAGGTGCGGGCATTGCTGGCGACAAACTCTACCGCATGACGATCGCAAAGTCCGGCCCCGGCAACCAGCGTGTCTTCAACGTGGGAGTCGATACTGTCGGTTTCATCGAAAACCGCGGCAATACCACCCTGAGCATAAAACGTCGAGCCTTCGCTAACAGGACCTTTGCTCAGTACAATAACCTGATGTTTCTCAGCCAGCCGCAGCGCCAGCGAGAGTCCGGCAGCTCCGCTGCCAATGATCAGCACGTCACAGGATAATTCAGGAGTTGTATTCATAATGTTTGTTTAATTTACTAAACAGTGTTTGCTCACAATAGCACCAGAATACGCGTTGCTGCACGTTTTATTTTTAAATGTGTTGCAATGGCTAAACATGAAAGAAAAAGTATGACGAGGCCGAAATGAGCAAAATTATTTTGTGAAGCAGGCCGTTAGCATCAGATTATGTGATGAAATAAAGTGGCCGTTGGGTTACTCTGCAAGCGGTGAAATGGGCATTTCTTACAGATAGTGCGTTGATCGGGTTATGTAGACTTATAATGAGAGATAAGACCTGTCTACAACATGACAAACAAAAAACAAATGCGTAACGGAACTTTACGAAACTTGAGCACTCTAAGCATTTGCTTGCTCATAGTGAAGCTTATGGAGTGGCGTTTCGACAGCGCGTGGAAATTTGGTTTGGGGAGACTTTACCTCGGATGAGCGAGCAGTTAACGGACCAGGTCCTGGTAGAACGGGTCCAGAAGGGAGATCAGAAAGCCTTTAACCTACTGGTAGTCCGCTATCAGCATAAGGTGGCGAGTCTGGTTTCTCGCTATGTACCGTCGGGCGATGTACCCGATGTAGTACAAGAAGCATTTATCAAGGCCTATCGTGCGCTGGACTCGTTCCGGGGGGATAGTGCTTTTTATACCTGGCTGTATCGTATCGCAGTCAATACAGCGAAGAATTACCTGGTCGCTCAGGGGCGTCGTCCACCTTCCAGTGATATAGATGCGATTGAAGCAGAAAACTACGAAAGTGGCGGTGCACTGAAAGAAATTTCGAACCCTGAGAACTTAATGTTGTCAGAAGAACTGAGACAGATAGTTTTCCGAACTATTGAGTCCCTCCCGGAAGATTTACGCATGGCAATAACCTTACGGGAGCTGGATGGCCTGAGCTATGAAGAGATAGCCGCTATCATGGATTGTCCGGTAGGTACGGTGCGTTCACGTATCTTCCGAGCGAGGGAAGCTATTGATAATAAAGTTCAACCGCTTATCAGGCGTTGACGATAGCGGGATACTGGAAAAGGTATTAGGCATGCAGAAAGAAAAACTTTCCGCTTTAATGGATGGCGAAACGCTGGATACTGAGTTGCTTAAAGAGCTGACTCACGACCCGGAAATGCAAAAAACCTGGGAGAGTTATCACCTGATTCGCGATTCCATGCGAGGTGATACCGCCGACGTTCTCCATTTCGATATTTCCGCCCGCGTAATGGCTGCCATCCAGGATGAGCCAGTACGTCAGACGGCGCCATTGATTCCTGAGGCCCAGCCAGCACCGCACCAGTGGCAGAAAATGCCATTCTGGAAGAAAATGCGTCCGTGGGCCGCGCAGCTTACCCAAATGGGGGTGGCCGCGTGTGTATCACTTGCAGTTATTGTTGGCGTCCAGCACTATAACGGTCAATCTGAAACGTCCCAGCAGCCCGAAACGCCGGTATTTAATACATTACCGATGATGGGTAAAGCCAGTCCGGTAAGCCTGGGTGTACCTTCTGACGCGACAGCCAGCGGCGGTCAGCAACAGCAGGTACAGGAGCAGCGTCGTCGTATTAATGCCATGTTGCAGGATTACGAACTGCAACGTCGACTGCACTCTGAACAGCTTCAGTTTGAGCAGGCGCAAACACAGCAAGCCGCTGTGCAGGTGCCAGGAATTCAAACTTTAGGAACGCAATCGCAGTAATGAAGCAACTTTGGTTTGCCATGTCACTTGTGGCTGGTAGCCTGTTCTTCTCTGTAAACGCCTCGGCCAATCCTGCGTCCGGGGCGTTGTTGCAGCAGATGAATCTGGCCAGCCAGTCGCTAACCTATGAGCTGTCATTTGTCAGCATCAATAAACAGGGTGTTGAATCCCTACGTTATCGCCATGCCCGCCAGGATAACCGTCCGTTAGCGCAGTTGTTGCAATTGGATGGACCGCGCCGGGAAGTGGTGCAACGCGGCAATGAAATAAGTTATTTCGAGCCTGGGCTCGAACCGTTCACGCTGAACGGCGACTATATCGTTGATTCATTGCCATCCCTGATTTATACCGACTTCAAACGCCTTGCACCCTACTATGATTTTATTTCAGTAGGCCGCACTCGCATTGCCGATCGGCTCTGTGAAGTGATCCGCGTTGTCGCTCGTGACGGCACCCGTTACAGCTATATCGTCTGGATGGACACCGAAACCAAGCTACCGATGCGTGTCGATCTTCTCGATCGTGATGGCGAAACGCTGGAACAGTTCCGCGTCATCGCCTTTACCGTAAACAACGGCGTTAGCGACAGCATGCAGACGCTGGCGAAAGCCAATCTACCGCCGTTGCTGTCGGTTCCCGCGGGTGAAAAAACCAACTTCAACTGGAGTCCGTCATGGGTGCCGCAAGGCTTTAGTGAAGTCTCCAGCAGTCGACGTCCGCTGCCGACCATGGATAACATGCCGATTGAATCACGCCTTTATTCGGATGGCCTGTTCAGTTTCTCCGTGAACGTAAACCGCGCGACGCAAAACAGCACCGATCAACTGCTGCGAACCGGGCGTAGAACGGTCAGCACCAGCGTGCGTGATAACGCGGAAATTACGATAGTGGGCGAACTGCCGCCACAAACGGCGAAGCGTATCGCGGATAATATTAAGTTCAGGGCCGCACAATGATCAAAGAGTGGGCGACAGTCGTTTCCTGGCAAAATGGTCTGGCGACGGTCAGCTGTGATGTGAAAGCGTCATGTAGCAGCTGTGCTTCCCGGGCCGGGTGCGGGAGCCGCGTGCTGAATAAACTTGGACCGCAGACCACGCACACTATCGTGGTACCCTGCGATGAGCCATTGGCTGCTGGTCAAAAAGTTGAGCTGGGCATTGCCGAGAGGAGCCTGTTGGGATCGGCGATGCTGGTTTATATGTCTCCGCTGGCGGGGCTCTTTCTTTTCGCGGCGCTGTTCCAGGTGCTGTTTGGCTCCGACCTGGCAGCTTTAAGCGGGGCTGTACTGGGTGGCGTGGGCGGATTCCTGATCGCCCGCGGATATTCCCGTAAGCTTGCTGAACGTGAAGCCTGGCAGCCGGTCATTCTGAACGTTGCCCTCCCGCCCGATCTTATTCGCGTTGAAACCCAGCAGTGATATCTTTGCCTGATGGCGCTGCGCTTATCAGGCCTACCGCGTTTTCAGATGCAGGCGTAGGCCGGATAAGGCGTTTATGCTGCCATCCGGCAAAAGTTTCACCGACTTTGTAAGGTTGTTTCCAGTTCCCGCTATCCTTGCTCTATGAACGTTTCCTCGCCTCAGCGTTGTAGTGTAGAATGCGGCGTTTCACTTAAACAGACGTTAAGCTCAGATCAGCGACTTCTCAGAGCCTGCTCAGGCGGGCGTAAGGCACAATAATTACTCTATATGAAGAACATACGTAACTTTTCAATCATTGCTCACATCGACCACGGTAAATCGACGCTGTCTGACCGTATTATCCAGATCTGCGGTGGCCTGTCTGACCGTGAAATGGAAGCGCAGGTTCTCGACTCGATGGATCTTGAGCGTGAGCGCGGTATTACTATCAAAGCGCAGAGCGTGACGCTCGATTTCAAAGCATCTGATGGTGAAACCTATCAGCTTAACTTTATCGACACCCCGGGCCACGTCGACTTCTCATATGAAGTTTCCCGCTCGCTTGCCGCCTGTGAAGGCGCACTGCTGGTGGTTGACGCCGGGCAGGGTGTAGAAGCGCAAACGCTGGCCAACTGCTACACCGCCATGGAAATGGATCTGGAAGTGGTGCCGGTACTGAACAAGATTGACCTGCCAGCCGCTGACCCTGAGCGTGTAGCGGAAGAAATTGAAGATATCGTCGGCATCGACGCCACCGACGCAGTACGCTGCTCGGCGAAAACCGGCGTGGGCGTGACCGACGTGCTGGAACGTCTGGTGCGCGACATTCCGCCGCCGGAAGGCGATCCGGAAGGCCCATTGCAGGCGCTGATCATCGACTCCTGGTTCGATAACTACCTGGGCGTGGTTTCGCTGGTGCGTATTAAAAACGGCACCATGCGTAAAGGCGACAAGATTAAAGTGATGAGCACCGGTCAGGTTTATAACGCCGACCGTCTGGGTATCTTCACGCCGAAACAGGTTGACCGTACCGAGCTGAAATGCGGCGAGGTAGGTTGGTTGGTTTGTGCGATTAAAGACATTCTTGGCGCCCCGGTGGGTGATACCTTAACGTCTGCGCGTAACCCGGCAGAGAAAGCGCTGCCAGGTTTCAAGAAGGTGAAACCGCAGGTTTATGCCGGTCTGTTCCCGGTCAGCTCTGACGATTACGAAAACTTCCGTGATGCGCTCGGCAAGCTGAGCCTGAACGACGCTTCCTTGTTCTATGAGCCGGAAAGCTCAACCGCGCTGGGCTTTGGCTTCCGCTGCGGCTTCCTCGGCCTGTTGCACATGGAGATCATTCAGGAACGTCTGGAACGTGAATACGATTTGGATCTGATCACTACCGCGCCGACCGTAGTTTACGAAGTGGAAACCACGGCGAAGGAGACAATCTACGTCGATAGCCCATCCAAGCTGCCGCCGCTGAACAACATCTACGAACTGCGCGAGCCGATCGCCGAGTGTCACATGCTGCTGCCGCAAGCTTACCTTGGTAACGTCATCACGCTGTGTATCGAGAAACGTGGCGTACAGACCAACATGGTTTATCACGGTAACCAGGTCGCGCTGACCTATGAAATTCCGATGGCGGAAGTGGTACTCGACTTCTTCGACCGCCTGAAGTCGACCTCCCGCGGCTATGCGTCGCTGGACTATAACTTCAAACGCTTCCAGGCATCTGACATGGTGCGTGTTGATGTCCTCATCAACAACGAACGTGTTGATGCGCTGGCGCTGATCACTCACCGCGACAACTCCCAGAGCCGTGGCCGTGAGCTGGTCGAAAAGATGAAAGATCTGATCCCGCGCCAGCAGTTTGATATCGCGATCCAGGCGGCCATCGGCACGCACATCATCGCGCGTTCAACGGTGAAGCAACTGCGTAAAAACGTTCTGGCGAAATGCTACGGTGGCGATATCAGCCGTAAGAAAAAGCTGCTGCAAAAACAGAAAGAGGGTAAAAAGCGCATGAAGCAGATCGGTAACGTCGAACTGCCGCAGGAAGCGTTCCTCGCCATTCTGCATGTCGGTAAAGACAGCAAATAATCTTAAGGAGTTGGCATGGCGAACATGTTTGCCCTGATTCTGGTGATTGCCACACTAGTGACGGGCATTTTATGGTGCGTAGATAAATTCATTTTCGCGCCAAAACGCCGGGAGCGTCAGGCAGCAGCGCAAGCTGCTGCAGGTGATTCACTGGATAAAGCAACGCTGAAAAAAGTGGCCCCTAAGCCGGGCTGGCTGGAAACTGGCGCATCCGTTTTCCCGGTATTAGCTATCGTGCTGGTGGTGCGTTCGTTTATTTATGAACCGTTCCAGATCCCGTCAGGTTCGATGATGCCGACGCTGTTGATTGGCGACTTTATTCTGGTGGAGAAATTCGCCTACGGGATTAAAGATCCGATTTACCAGAAAACGTTGATCGAAACCGGCCATCCGAAACGCGGTGATATCGTGGTGTTTAAATACCCGGAAGATCCACGTCTGGACTACATCAAACGCGCTGTCGGTTTACCGGGAGACAAAGTGACGTACGATCCGGTGGCGAAAGAGGTGACTATTCAGCCTGGTTGCAGCTCCGGTCAGGCGTGTGAAAATGCGCTGCCGGTAACCTACTCTGATGTTCAGCCAAGTGATTTTGTGCAGACCTTTGCTCGTCGCAACGGCGGGGAAGCGACCAGCGGTTTCTTTGAAGTTCCGTTGAACGAAACGAAAGAGAACGGTATTCGCCTCACCGAACGTAAAGAAACGCTCGGTGAGGTAACGCACCGCATTCTGACCGTGCCAATCGCGCAGGATCAGGTAGGGATGTACTACCGTCAGCCTGGCCAGCAGCTAGCGACCTGGATCGTCCCACCGGGACACTACTTCATGATGGGTGATAACCGTGACAATAGCGCGGACAGCCGTTACTGGGGATTTGTGCCGGAAGCGAATCTGGTGGGTAAAGCGACTGCAATCTGGATGAGTTTCGACAAGCAAGAGGGTGAATGGCCGACCGGCGTGCGTTTAAGCCGTATTGGCGGTATTCATTAATTGCTAATAATCGTTCACGTTGTCGTCATTATGGCGACAACGTGAATTATTTCTCGGATAAATTCCCGCAGACTAACGACATCCCTTGTCGTTGTGTATAGAATATTCCCCCGAAGTTTTAGGTTGGCACCGACAGGTTGCCACGGCACACGAAACAGCGTTGGTTTGTATACAAAAGCATTCAGACGATGCCAGATGGCTAAGTGAATGGCGTATATCAGGTCTGTTTCGTGTGCTGAATTGTTGACGCATTCATTTATTGGTATCGCATGAACCCCATCGTAATTAATCGGCTTCAACGGAAGCTGGGCTACACTTTTAATCATCAGGAGCTGTTGCAGCAGGCATTAACTCACCGTAGCGCCAGCAGCAAACATAACGAGCGTTTAGAATTTTTAGGCGACTCTATTTTGAGCTTTGTCATCGCTAATGCGTTATATCACCGTTTCCCGCGTGTGGATGAAGGTGATATGAGCCGCATGCGCGCGACGCTGGTTCGCGGTAATACGCTGGCAGAATTAGCCCGTGAGTTTGACCTCGGTGAATGTTTACGTTTGGGGCCAGGCGAGCTGAAAAGCGGCGGTTTCCGTCGTGAATCGATCCTGGCGGACACCGTTGAAGCTTTGATCGGCGGCGTCTTCCTCGACAGCGATATTCAAACCGTTGAACAACTGATCCTGAATTGGTATCAAACCCGTCTGGATGAAATTAGCCCAGGCGACAAACAAAAAGATCCGAAAACGCGCCTGCAGGAATATTTGCAGGGTCGCCACCTGCCGCTGCCGTCCTACCTGGTGGTGCAGGTCCGTGGTGAAGCTCACGATCAAGAATTTACTATCCACTGCCAGGTCAGCGGCCTGAGTGAACCGGTGGTTGGCACAGGTTCGAGCCGTCGTAAGGCTGAGCAGGCTGCCGCCGAACAGGCGTTGAAAAAACTGGAGCTGGAATGAGCATCGATAAAACTTACTGCGGATTTATTGCCATCGTCGGCCGCCCGAACGTTGGCAAATCCACCTTGTTGAATAATCTGCTTGGGCAGAAGATTTCTATTACCTCTCGTAAGGCTCAGACAACTCGTCACCGTATTGTTGGCATCCATACCGAAGGCGCGTATCAGGCGATTTATGTTGATACCCCGGGCCTGCATATGGAAGAAAAACGTGCCATTAACCGCTTGATGAACAAGGCGGCGAGCAGCTCGATTGGTGATGTTGAGCTGGTGATTTTCGTTGTGGAAGGCACTCGCTGGACGCCGGACGACGAAATGGTGCTCAACAAGCTGCGTGATGGTAAAGCCCCGGTAATTCTGGCGGTGAACAAAGTAGACAATGTTCAGGAAAAAGCAGATCTGCTGCCGCACCTGCAGTTCCTGGCCAGCCAGATGAACTTTCTCGACATCGTGCCGATCTCTGCCGAGACCGGTCTGAATGTTGATACCATTGCGGGTATCGTACGCAAGCATCTGCCGGAAGCAATTCATCACTTCCCGGAAGATTACATCACCGATCGTTCTCAGCGCTTTATGGCCTCTGAAATCATCCGTGAAAAGCTGATGCGTTTTCTGGGCGCTGAACTGCCGTACTCCGTCACCGTTGAGATTGAGCGTTTTATCTCTAACGAGCGCGGCGGCTACGATATCAACGGTCTGATCCTTGTCGAACGTGAAGGGCAGAAGAAGATGGTGATTGGCAACAAAGGGGCCAAAATTAAAACCATCGGTATTGAAGCGCGTAAAGACATGCAGGAGATGTTCGAAGCGCCTGTTCACCTTGAACTGTGGGTGAAAGTGAAATCCGGCTGGGCCGATGACGAACGCGCGCTGCGCAGCCTCGGTTACGGCGACGATCTCTGAGAATAACCCCGATGGAGGGCTGGCAACGCGCTTTTGTCCTGCACAGCCGCCCGTGGAGCGAAACCAGCCTCGTACTGGACGTCTTCACGGAAGAATCGGGCCGCGTGCGCCTTGTAGCCAAAGGCGCGCGTTCCAAACGTTCCAATCTTAAAGGCGCCCTCCAGCCTTTTACGCCGTTACTGCTTCGCTTTGGTGGACGTGGTGAGGTCAAAACCTTGCGTAGCGCCGAAGCCGTCTCTCTGGCACTCCCTCTAAGCGGTATTACGTTGTACAGCGGTCTGTATATCAACGAGCTTATCTCACGCGTGCTTGAATACGAGACCCGCTTTTCTGAACTCTTTTTCGACTACCTGAACTGTATTCAGGCGCTGGCAGGCGCGACGGGTTCGCCAGAGCCTGCCTTGCGTCGCTTTGAACTGGCTTTACTCGGTCATCTGGGTTATGGCGTGGATTTTACCCACTGCGCGGGTAGCGGTGAGCCGGTAGATGACACCATGACCTATCGCTATCGGGAAGAGAAAGGATTTATCGCAAGTGTAGTGATTGATAACGCCACCTTTACCGGACGCCATCTGAAAGCGCTTGAGTCGCGTGAATTTCCGGATGCTGATACGCTTCGCGCTGCGAAACGCTTTACCCGCATGGCGTTAAAGCCGTATCTTGGTGGTAAGCCGTTAAAAAGCCGGGAACTGTTCCGGCAATTTATGCCAAAACGCGCAGTAAAAATTAAAAATGATTAACGAGGATTGTCATGGCTGAATTACTGTTAGGCGTCAACATTGACCACATTGCCACTTTACGTAATGCACGCGGCACCGCATACCCGGACCCGGTTCAGGCGGCGTTTATCGTTGAACAGGCGGGCGCAGACGGCATTACCGTACATCTGCGTGAAGACCGTCGCCATATTACCGACAGAGACGTGCGTATTCTGCGCCAGACGCTGGATACCCGTATGAATCTGGAAATGGCGGTAACCGAAGAGATGCTGGCCATTGCCGTTGAGACGAAGCCGCATTTTTGCTGCCTGGTGCCGGAAAAACGCCAGGAAGTTACCACCGAAGGTGGTCTGGACGTCGCCGGTCAACGCGACAAAATGCGCGACGCCTGTAAACGCCTGGCGGATGCTGGCATTCTGGTTTCACTGTTCATTGATGCCGACGAAGAACAGATTAAAGCCGCTGCTGAAGTTGGCGCGCCGTTTATTGAAATTCACACCGGCTGTTACGCTGATGCGAAAACTGACGCGGAACAGGCCAGCGAACTGGCGCGTATCGCCAAAGCGGCGACCTTTGCCGCAAGCCTTGGCCTGAAGGTGAATGCGGGTCACGGCCTGACGTACCACAACGTTAAAGCCATCGCGCGGATCCCTGAAATGCACGAACTGAACATCGGTCATGCCATTATCGGACGCGCAGTGATGAGCGGTCTGAAAGACGCGGTAGTAGAAATGAAACGCCTGATGCTGGAAGCGCGTGGCTAATGGCGATTTTGGGATTAGGTACGGATATCGTGGAGATTGCCCGCATTGAAGCGGTGATCTCCCGCTCCGGTGACCGTCTGGCAAGACGCGTGCTCAGCGACAACGAATGGGCAATCTGGGAGACGCATCAGCAGCCGGTGCGTTTTCTGGCGAAGCGTTTTGCGGTTAAAGAAGCGGCAGCAAAAGCCTTTGGTACGGGTATCCGCAACGGCCTGGCATTCAACCAGTTTGAGGTTTTCAACGACGAGCTCGGTAAGCCGCGTCTGCGGTTATGGGGGGAGGCGTTAAACCTGGCGGAAAAACTCGGCGTCGCCCATATGCATGTGACGCTGGCCGATGAACGTCACTACGCCTGCGCCACGGTGATTATTGAAAGTTAGATTTTGTCCGCGTGATGCATCTGGACGAATTTATCCCACAACTGCTCTTCACTCTCTAAATGTGCCGGATCTTTCAAAATAGTATTGGGGATCGGGCACACCTTCTGGCAGGTTGGCGTGTCGTAATGGCCTACGCATTCCGTACATTTGTCGCTGTTAATCTCGTAAATGCTGTCACCCATCGAAATCGCCTCATTCGGGCATTCAGGTTCGCACATATCGCAATTGATACACTTTTTAGTGATTAACAGGGCCATCAGGAAACTCTCAAAACATCACAAATCGGGCGGGCATTATACGCGCATTCTTTGCTCAGACCAGTTTTTTTACCAGCGCTTCGCTGTGACGAATGCGTTCCGGGGCATGCTCCAGATCCTGCTGCACCAGCGCCATAAACAGTAAATCGGTGAGCATCATTTGCGCGTGGGTGGAGGAGATCGCGGCGCTGCGCGTAGCCTGTTCCTCGGCAATCGTATACAGACAATGACTTGCACGTTGCTGCAGGGCATTGGGCGTAAATCCGGTGATGGCGAGAATTTTGGCCCCGGTACGCAGCGTTTCATCTGCCGCCAGATTAAGTTCGCGGCGCTCACCGGTGTACGAAATAGCCAGCAACAAATCGCCTGGTGAAAGCGCCTGCACCGTCGCCAGCAGGGCGTGCATATCACGTTCGACTACCGCGTTAAAACCAATCTTCAACAGCTTCCAGGCAAAGTTCTGCGCGACCAGACCCGATGCGCCAATACCGGTCAGAATAATACGTCGGGCAGAGCGCAACATCGTGACGCTCTCCAACAGTTTTTCTTCGCTGTTAATATCCAGCGTCGCATGCATCGCCGCCACGTTCTCCTGAATCAGCTTTTCGCCCACCAGACGCATCGGGTCATCACCCCGAATCTGGTTATGCACCGGAACAGAATGGGGGTTGGGATTACTGGCCAGCGCTTCGCTAATCGCCAGTTTCAGTGCCGGAAATCCTTTAAAACCCAATTTTTGCGCGAACTTCACCACGCTGGACTGGCTGACGCCCGCTTCGAAGGCCAACTGCTGTGAGCTGAGATGACGCGCGGTATCTGGTTGAGCAAGGAGATAATCCGCAAGTTTTTTATCGCTTTGCGCGAGATCCGGGTAACGCTGACGAATGCGAATTAAACAGTTCATGCTGTCTCCTGGCGAAAACGTGATGGCGATTACAAAACAAAATTTCCCTCGCCTGGATGAATATAATATTCCATTATGACAGATTATTATGAATTAAAAATTCCTAAGGACCAAAAAATGAATCTCGGTGCATTAGTTTCAGAAACCCGTAACCCTCAGACCATGGATCTTGATGCGCTCTCCACGCTGGAGTTGGTTCATCGTTTTAATCAACAGGATACGCTGGTAGCACAAGCAGTAAAAGCCACTCTTCCTGAAGTTGCGCGAGCGGTCGATGCGGCGGCGGATGCGCTTAAAGCGGGCGGACGCATTATATACATGGGCGCGGGTACCAGCGGGCGTCTTGGCGTGCTGGATGCCTCTGAATGCCCACCGACTTTCGGCGTACCGCACGGTCTGGTGGTTGGCCTGATAGCCGGAGGACCGGGCGCGTTGCTGAAGGCGGTTGAAGGCGCGGAAGATAACCCGCAGTTAGGTGAAGACGATCTGCGTACGCTTAACCTTACCCCAGAGGATCTGGTGGTTGGTCTGGCGGCGTCAGGTCGTACGCCATATGTAATTGGTGGGCTGAAATATGCCCGGACGGTAGGCTGTACGACGGTGGCCATTTCCTGCAATCCGGACTCTCCTATTGCTCATGAAGCGGATATTGCCATCTCCCCTGTGGTAGGGCCGGAGGCCCTGACGGGGTCAACACGACTGAAATCCGGCACTGCGCAAAAACTGGTGCTCAATATGATCTCCACCGGTGCGATGGTGAAGTTTGGCAAGGTGTATCAGAACCTGATGGTGGATATGCAGGCAACCAACGTCAAACTGGTCGATCGGGCGTGTCGCATGGTGGTTGAGGCCACTGGCATTGCGCGTGAGCAGGCGCAAGCGCTGTTAAAGCAGACTGACTTTGAGGTTAAACCCGCCATTTTAATGGCGCTCACCGGCCTGGACGCCGCTGCCGCCCGCGAAAAGCTTGCCGCTCACCAGGGTTTTTTACGCGCGGCGTTAGAACACTAAGAGGTGTATATGGATAAGACGGAGGTGCTGGCCAGCGACATTCTGCTGGGCGTTGGCGGAGAGAAAAATATTCTGCGCCTGGAAAACTGTATGACCCGTGTCAGGGTGGAAGTCCGGGATGAGGCTCAGCTCGATGTATCCCGACTCAAGCAACTGTCCGGCGTCAGCGGCTACGTGAAGCAGGGCGCACAGCACCAGATCATCGTCGGCCCCGGGAAAGCCGCCAGGGTGGTGGATGCTATGCGCGCCCTGATTGCCGATGGCGGCGAGCGCACCGATGCGCATGATATCGAGCGCACGAAGTCAGCGGCTAAAGCGAAATACAAAGCGCCGATGAGCGATGCGCTGCGTAAGCTGGCGAACGTCTTTATCCCTCTTATTCCGGCGTTTATCGCCTCCGGTTTAATTACCGGCATTATTAACATCCTTAAGCGACCGGATATCGTCGGGGATTTTGCGACCCACTATCCGAATTTACTTGGACTGATGGGCATATTTGGCAGCGCCGTGTTTGCCATTATGAATATTCTGGTCGGGGTGAATACCGCTAAAGTCTTTGGCGGTTCTCTGGCGATGGGCGGAGTGATGGCGGGGATCCTCTCCAGTCCGCAACTGGCGCAAATTACCCTGTTTGGCGAAACGCTGCAGCCGGGGCGCGGCGGGGTAATCGCCGTGCTGTTGGTGGTAGCGTTGATGTGCTGGATCGAACGCAAATTCCGCGAACTGCTGCCGGAATCACTGGAACTGATCCTTAACCCACTGCTGACCACCATTATTACCGGGGCTATTGCGATAGTGGCGCTGCAACCGTTGGGCGGTTGGATTTCCGAATCTATCGCTCACGGCGCATCCTGGGCTATCGATCGCGGCGGTTTTCTGGTCGGCGCTATACTGGCGGGAACCTTCCTGCCGCTGGTGCTCACCGGGCTTCATCAGGGGTTAGTGCCTATCCACGTCGAACTGGTGCAGGCGCATGGTTATAACGCGCTCTTCCCAATCCTTGCAATGGCGGGTGTTGGGCAAATCGGTGCTGCGATTGCGGTGCTGATGAAAACCCGCAACGCACGACTAAAAAAGGTGATCAAAGGGGCGTTGCCGGTTGGATTGTTGGGGATTGGCGAACCGCTGATTTTTGGCGTTACGCTGCCGTTGGGTAAGCCGTTTATCGGTGCCTGTCTTGGCGGAGCGGTAGGCGGGGCACTGATAAGCTACTGGAAAGTGGCGACGGTTATCACCTTTGGTATCTCAGGATTACCGCTGGCATTAACGATTGTTGCCGGAAAAGTGATGTTCTATCTGTTAGGCTATCTGGTAGCAGTTATTGCCGGGTTTCTGTTTACCTGGCTATTGGGGTTCAACGATCCAGAGGAATAAAGTTTGACCAATCACCAGCGCCGCGTTGTCTTTTTTGATTTGGATGGCACGTTACATCAGCAGGATATGTTCGGGAGTTTTATACGTTATCTGCTGCGTCGTCAGCCGCTGAACGTGCTGCTTGTGCTGCCTCTGTTACCGGTGATTGCGCTGGCGTTGTTGATAAAAGGACGTGCGGCCCGCTGGCCAATGAGCCTGCTGTTGTGGGGATGCACTTTTGGTCGTAGCGAGGCGCGTCTGAAAGCGCACCAGGCCGATTTTGTACGTTGGTTTCGCGATAACGTGACGGCGTTTCCGCTCGTACAGCAGCGGCTGACCACTTATCTGTTAAGTTCTGACGCCGACATCTGGCTTATCACCGGCTCCCCACAGTCGCTGGTGGAACAGGTTTACTTTGATACCCCGTGGCTACCGCGCGTCAATCTGATCGCCAGTAAAATGGCGCGAGGATATGGTGGCTGGGTGCTGCCTCTGCGTTGTCTGGGGCATGAGAAAGTGACACAGCTGGAACGTCAGATTGGCGCGCCGCTGCAACTTTATAGTGGTTATAGCGACAGTAAGCAGGACAACCCGCTGCTCTCTTTTTGCCAGCATCGCTGGCGCGTCACGCCGCGTGGGGAACTGCAACAACTCGAATAGAGTAAACGATAGCGTCTGTGTATAATGCGCCCGCTTTGATTACTGGAGTTACCCCCTTTGTCTGAAGTTGAATTTAGCCACGAATACTGGATGCGTCATGCTTTAACGCTGGCTAAGCGCGCCTGGGATGAGCGTGAAGTCCCGGTGGGCGCAGTATTAGTGCATAATAACCGCGTCATTGGCGAAGGCTGGAACCGGCCGATTGGTCACCATGATCCCACGGCCCACGCTGAAATTATGGCGCTGCGTCAGGGCGGCCTGGTGCTGCAAAATTACCGTCTGTTGGATGCCACGTTGTACGTCACTCTGGAGCCGTGCGTGATGTGCGCCGGCGCGATGGTGCACAGCCGTATCGGCCGGGTGGTTTTTGGCGCGCGCGATGCGAAAACGGGGGCGGCGGGTTCATTAATTGACGTGCTACATCACCCTGGAATGAATCATCGGGTTGAAGTGACAGAGGGAGTCCTGCGGGATGAATGCGCCACGCTGCTCAGCGATTTCTTTCGTATGCGTCGTCAGGAAATTAAAGCCCTGAAAAAATCCGCCAATGCGTAAATGCCGGTCTGATTGCCTGATGTTTATCAGGCCGATAAGACTACTTTTCCTCTTTCTTTTGCGCTGAAAACAGCAGGGAAGGGGAGTGCGTCAGGTAGTTTGACGACGTCTGAGACAGAAACGCGGAAAGCGGGAATTTCTCTTTACCTAATAACTCCGCGGGCGACACCGCCGGGTAATCCTGCGCCAGTTGCTGCGTTTCCTGCGCCTGCTTTTCTTTTTCTTGCAGATATCCCACCAGGCTTATCTGGTATTTACGGATATTTTCGACATAGGCGTAGGCTTCATGACCACGCGCATAGCCATAGGTCAGCTTGTTGTAATACGGCTTTTGGCTGAGCAGCGGTAGACGCTGTTTTACATCGGACCAGCTATTCGGATTGCCTTTGGTTTTGACCGTCAGCGCCCGCGCGTCCAGCATATGCGCATAACCCATATTGTAGGCGGCAAGCGCAAACCAGATCCGTTCCCCTTCCGGGACGGTATCCGGCACTTTACTCATCATATCCTGCAAATAACGCGCGCCGCCGCTGATGCTCTGTTCGGCATCGGTACGGTCAGTCAGCCCGAGACTCTGGGCGGTATTTTTGGTCAACATCATCAGTCCGCGTACGCCGGTCGGAGAAGTGGCCTGCGCGTCCCAGTGCGACTCCTGATAAGAGATCGCGGCAAGCAGTCGCCAGTCTATTTCCTGCGCATACTTCTCAAACAGCGGCTTGAGGTCTGGCAACACGCTGTCTACGGCGCGCAAAAAGGTGCGGGTGTCGACATAGTCAAAATCATCGCCATGCCCAAGATATTTCTCTTCCAGTCTTGCCAGGGAACCCTCTTCGTTCATGGAATTAAAGAAATCCAACAGGGCAGCGGCCAGCGTATTGTCATCGTCCAGACGACTAAACCAGGTCACCGGCTGTTCGTCGGAGACGTCCAGCGCGACGGCCAGCTCAGGGTGTACGCGTTGGTACAGGCTGATGGCGACGGAATCGGCAATGGTGTAATCCAGCTTACCGGCGATGACATCATCAAGTAGTTCAGTGGTGCCCTTTTTGTCATCCACTTTCCAGCTCAGGTCGGGAAATTTTTTCTCTTTTAGCTGCTGGAGATCGTTAACCACCACATGTCCCGGGGCGATAGTCAACTGATTTTCATTCACGCTAGCCAGGGTTCGAGGGCGATATTGCCCAACCCGATACACCAACTGTTGTGACACCGAGTAATAGGTCGGGCCGGGCTGGTAATTTTTCACCCGCTCGCTGTTATACACCAGACCTGCGGCTAACAGATCGGCATTACCGTTATCCAGGTCGTCAAACAGCTGGCTGATGTTCTGGCGCACGGTGATTTTTAATTTCACGCCTAAATAGTTGGCGAACGCCTGGGCCAGTTCATAATCCAGACCGAATTTTTTGCCGTTGAGGGTCGCATAAGTTAATGGCGAGTCAATGGTACTGACGCGCAGTTCTCCCCGCGACTGAATGGCGGCGATACGATTTTCGGCTTTACCGAACCAGGGAATAGATGGCCAGAGGGCCGCTGCCAACAACAGCGTTAATATGCCGATGAACAGATAATTAATCTTTAATTTTTTCAATTAGTTAATTCTCTGAACCGTACGTTGTCTCTGCCTGCTGTAGTGTTGTTTAAGAAGTGAAGTCGTCATTAATGAGCGGCATTTTGCTTAAACTTGCGTCAGTTGGCAACTTATTCAGAAAACAGACCGCATTTGATGATAAGACGAGGCCGCGATTTTATTTCGACGCAAACGGTTTCGTCGGCGCGGTAGATTCTTTATAATACCGCCCGTTTCCCCCACTTGGGCACACCGAAAGCTTAGAAGACGAGAGACTTATGATGGAAATTCTGCGTGGTTCACCTGCACTGTCTGCATTCCGTATTAACAAACTGCTGGCACGTTTTCAGGCTGCCAACCTCCAGGTCCACAATATTTACGCCGAGTACGTCCATTTTGCCGATCTGAACGCACCGTTGAATAAAGATGAGCACGCGCAGCTTGCACGCCTGCTGAAATATGGTCCTGCTCTTCACAGCCACGCACCTGAGGGCAAATTGCTGCTGGTCACCCCTCGTCCGGGCACCATCTCCCCGTGGTCTTCTAAAGCGACTGATATTGCCCACAATTGCGGCCTACAACAGATTAGCCGCCTGGAACGTGGCGTTGCTTACTATGTCGAAGCGTCTACGCTGACTGCGGAGCAGTGGCAGGAGGTTGCCGACGTACTGCACGACCGCATGATGGAAACGGTTTTCTCTGCGCTAAACGATGCCGAAAAACTCTTTGCGCATCACCAGCCTGCGCCGGTCTCCAGCGTCGATCTGCTGGGTGAGGGCCGTCAGGCGCTGATTGACGCCAACGTGCGTCTCGGCCTGGCATTGGCGGAGGATGAAATCGACTATCTGCAGGACGCGTTCAGCAAACTGGGGCGCAACCCGAACGACATCGAACTGTACATGTTCGCGCAGGCCAACTCTGAGCACTGTCGCCACAAGATTTTTAACGCCGACTGGGTTATCGACGGTAAACAGCAGCCGAAGTCGCTGTTTAAGATGATCAAAAATACCTTTGAAACCACCCCGGACCACGTGCTGTCCGCCTATAAAGACAACGCCGCGGTGATGGAAGGTTCTGAAGTGGGGCGCTACTTTGCCGACCACAAAACCGGTCGCTACGATTTCCATCAGGAGCCAGCCCATATCCTGATGAAGGTAGAAACTCACAACCACCCGACCGCCATCTCTCCGTGGCCGGGCGCGGCAACCGGATCCGGCGGTGAAATTCGTGATGAAGGCGCAACCGGGCGCGGCGCGAAGCCGAAAGCCGGGCTGGTGGGCTTCTCCGTTTCCAACCTGCGTATTCCGGGCTTTGAACAGCCATGGGAAGAAGACTTTGGTAAGCCGGACCGTATCGTTACCGCGCTGGATATCATGACCGAAGGGCCATTAGGCGGCGCGGCGTTTAATAATGAATTTGGTCGCCCGGCGCTGACCGGCTACTTCCGAACTTACGAAGAGAAGGTTAACAGCCACAACGGTGAAGAGCTGCGCGGCTACCACAAGCCGATCATGCTGGCGGGCGGGATCGGCAACATCCGCGCCGATCACGTGCAGAAAGGCGAGATCGTCGTCGGCGCGAAGCTGATCGTTCTCGGCGGTCCGGCGATGAACATCGGCCTCGGCGGTGGCGCTGCATCCTCTATGGCTTCCGGTCAGTCTGATGCCGATCTCGACTTCGCCTCCGTACAACGCGATAACCCGGAAATGGAACGCCGTTGTCAGGAAGTTATCGACCGCTGCTGGCAGATGGGCGATGCCAACCCGATTCTGTTTATTCACGACGTCGGCGCGGGCGGTCTGTCCAACGCCATGCCGGAGCTGGTAAGCGATGGCGGTCGCGGCGGTAAATTCCAGTTGCGCGATATCCTCAGCGACGAGCCGGGTATGAGCCCGCTGGAAATCTGGTGTAACGAATCTCAGGAACGTTACGTGCTGGCGGTGGCCGCTGACCAGTTGCCGTTGTTTGACGAGCTGTGTAAGCGTGAGCGCGCGCCGTACGCGGTGATTGGCGAAGCCACCGAAGAGCAGCATCTGACCCTGAGCGACAGCCACTTCGACAACCAGCCGATCGATATGCCGCTGGACGTGTTGCTGGGCAAAACGCCGAAGATGACCCGCGACGTGCAGACGCTGAAAGCGAAGGGTGATGCCCTGAATCGTGGCGAAATCTCGATTGCCGATGCGGTGAACCGCGTACTGCATCTGCCGACCGTCGCGGAAAAAACCTTCCTCGTAACCATCGGCGACCGTACCGTTACCGGTATGGTGGCGCGTGACCAGATGGTCGGGCCGTGGCAGATCCCGGTGGCTAACTGTGCGGTGACCACCGCCAGTCTTGATAGCTACTATGGTGAAGCGATGTCTATCGGCGAACGTGCGCCAGTCGCTCTGCTGGACTTCGCAGCTTCTGCCCGTCTGGCGGTAGGTGAAGCGCTGACTAACATTGCGGCAACACAGATTGGCGACATCAAACGCATTAAACTCTCCGCAAACTGGATGGCGGCTGCGGGTCACCCGGGTGAAGATGCCGGGTTATACGAAGCGGTAAAAGCCGTCGGGGAAGAATTATGTCCGGCGCTTGGCCTGACCATTCCGGTGGGTAAAGACTCCATGTCGATGAAGACCCGCTGGCAGGAAGGCAACGAACAGCGCGAAATGACCTCGCCGTTGTCACTGGTGATCACCGCTTTTGCCCGCGTGGAAGACGTGCGCCACACCATTACTCCGCAGCTCTCTACTGAAGATAATGCCCTGCTGTTAATTGACCTTGGTCTGAGCCACAACGCACTCGGCGCGACCGCGCTGGCGCAGGTTTACCGCCAACTGGGCGACAAACCGGCCGACGTACGTGATGTGGCGCAGTTGAAAGGCTTCTACGAGGCCATGCAGGCGCTGGTCGCACAGCGCAAGCTGCTGGCTTACCACGATCGCTCCGACGGCGGCTTGCTGGTGACGCTGGCGGAAATGGCTTTCACCGGGCACTGTGGTATTGAGGCTGATATCAGCACGCTGGGCGACGATCGTCTGGCAGCGCTGTTTAACGAAGAACTGGGCGCGGTGATCCAGGTTTGCGCCGCTGACCGTGACGCGGTGGAAGCCATTCTGGCGGCCAACGGCCTGGCAGACTGCGTACACTACCTCGGCAAAGCCGTGGAAGGCGACCGCTTCACTCTCTCCGCTAACGGACAGCCGGTGTTCAGCGAAAGCCGTACTACCCTGCGTATGTGGTGGGCAGAAACCACCTGGCAGATGCAGCGTCTGCGCGACAACCCGGAGTGCGCCGATCAGGAACACGACGCTAAAACCAACGACGCCGATCCTGGCCTCAACGTTAAACTGACGTTCGATATCAACGAAGATGTTGCTGCCCCGTACATCGCCACCGGCGCACGTCCTAAAGTCGCTGTACTGCGTGAGCAGGGCGTTAACTCCCACGTCGAGATGGCGGCCGCTTTCCATCGTGCGGGCTTCGATGCTATCGACGTGCACATGAGCGATCTGCTGGGCGGACGTATCGGTCTGGGGAATTTCCAGGCGCTGGTAGCCTGTGGCGGCTTCTCTTACGGTGATGTGCTCGGCGCCGGGGAGGGCTGGGCGAAGTCGATTCTGTTCAACAACCGCGTCCGTGATGAGTTTGAAACCTTCTTCCATCGCCCGCAAACGCTGGCGCTGGGCGTGTGTAACGGTTGTCAGATGATGTCTAACCTGCGCGAACTGATCCCGGGAAGCGACCTGTGGCCGCGCTTTGTGCGTAACCACTCCGATCGTTTTGAAGCCCGCTTCAGCCTGGTCGAAGTGACGCAAAGCCCGTCTTTACTGCTCTCCGACATGGTTGGTTCGATGATGCCGATTGCCGTTTCTCACGGTGAAGGCCGTGTGGAAGTGCGTGACGACGCGCATCTGGCTCAGCTTGAGAGCAAAGGCCTGGTGGCGCTGCGCTACGTTGATAACTTCGGTAAGGTGACCGAAACCTACCCGGCGAACCCGAACGGTTCGCCGAACGGTATTACTGCCGTTACCACTGAAAATGGTCGCGTCACCATTATGATGCCGCACCCGGAACGTGTGTTCCGCACCGTGGCTAACTCCTGGCACCCGGAAAACTGGGGCGAAGACAGCCCGTGGATGCGTATTTTCCGCAACGCGCGCAAACAGCTCGGTTAATTAGCCCGATAGCCATTAAGCCCCTCCTGCGAGGGGCTTTTTTTTTGCCTGTCTCTTTGTAGGCCGGATAAGGCGTTTACGCCGCCATCCGGCAATAAACTCAGTGCTTATGCCGCAAAATTAAAGTGTCGGGAAATCCCGACATGGGCGGGGTGACGATGTCGTCAAAAAGAGACATTTAATTATATGATTTATAATGGTTTTGTTTTTAAGTGCTACAGCTGTTGCTGATTGGCGACAGAAAGTGCAAAAAACCGGCAGAACCATTTTTTGCATGAACAACGATATTCTTCATATCTATCATTGTGTTAACAAAGTGTTTTGAATATTGGCACAGATGCTGCATAATATTAACCAGTGGCTCATTCACCTTCTTATGTCAGCCCCTTCGGGAAGCGCTACATAAACTTCGAATGACGCACAACAAGGTGCCTGCCGTCCAACATCTGATATTAGCATGGCTCATATCAACCTCCGGGCGAAACGTCGAGTTAGGCACCGCCTTATTCCACAACAAAGCCGGGTTAATCCCGGCTTTGTTGTATCTGGCGTTCCCCTCAGTTAGCATCAAGCTATTCCTGTCCATTGAGAGTAACGCCTTGAAGCGCTGGTCAGTTTTCCCCCGATCTTTACGTCAATTGGTTATGTTGGCATTCTTGCTGATTCTGCTGCCGTTGTTAGTTCTGGCCTGGCAGGCGTGGCAAAGCCTGAATGCCTTGAGCGCGCAGGCGGCGCTGACCAACCGAACCACGCTGATTGACGCCAGACGCAGTGAGGCGATGACCAACGCCGCGCTGGAGATGGAGCGTAGCTACCGGCAGTATTGTGTGCTTGATGACTCAACGTTGGCAAAGGTCTACCAGAGTCAGCGTAAGCGCTATAGCGACATGCTGGATGCGCATGCGGGCGTGTTGCCGGATACCAAGCTTTATCAGGCGTTACGTCAGGATCTCAACGACCTCGCGCAATTACAGTGCAATAACAGCGGTCCAGATAGCGTAGCGGCAGCCCGGCTGGAAGCGTTCGCGAATGCCAATACCGAGATGGTACAGGCGACGCGCACCGTGGTCTTTTCTCGTGGCCAGCAGCTACAGCAGGAAATTGCTGAACGTGGGCAGTTCTTCGGCTGGCAGGCGCTGGTGCTGTTTCTCGTCAGCCTGGCGATGGTACTGCTGTTCACTCGTATGATTATCGGCCCGGTGAAGGGCATAGAAAGGATGATCAATCGGCTGGGGGAAGGGCGCTCGCTGGGCGACAGCGTATTATTTACCGGGCCGCGTGAGCTGAGGTCTGTCGGTCAGCGCATTATCTGGTTGAGCGAACGTCTTTCCTGGCTTGAGTCGCAACGGCATCAGTTTTTACGTCATCTTTCCCATGAGCTGAAAACGCCGCTGGCGAGCATGCGTGAAGGGACGGAGTTGCTGGCCGATCAGGTTGTTGGACCGCTTACGCCGGAGCAAAAAGAGGTGGTCGGTATTCTGGATGACAGCAGCCGTAACCTGCAAAAGCTGATTGAGCAGCTTCTTGATTACAACCGCAAACTGGCGGATGACGTGGTTGAGCTTGAGAGTGTGGACATCGCGCCGCTGGTTGAAAGCGTTGTTTCTGCACATAGCCTGCCTGCTCGCGGCAAAATGATACATACTGAGGTAGCGCTTGAGGCGAACACCTGCCTGGCGGAACCGATGCTGTTGATGAGCGTGCTGGACAATCTTTATTCCAATGCGGTGCACTATGGCGCTGAATCCGGTAACATTTGGATTCGCAGCAGTTTGCATGGCTCAACGGTATACATCGATATAACGAATACAGGCACACCGATTCCAGAAGCAGAACAGACCATGATCTTCGAGCCTTTTTTCCAGGGTAGCCATCAGCGAAAAGGGGCGGTAAAAGGAAGCGGGTTGGGGCTGAGCATTGCCAGAGATTGCATCCGCCGTATGCGAGGCAAACTGTATCTGGTTGATGACCATGCGCAAAGCGTTTGTTTTCGCATAGAATTGCCCCTATCTGCTGCAAAAAATCACTAAAATAAACCTAAGTCTGGTGAGTATGCCACACGTTGTTTTCCGAATGCTTAAACGACATTTTTTCCGTCGAGTCTTGCTTATGAGCCTGCCGTGTCTGGCGCTGGCCGGGTGCGTGCCGAACGCGGTGAATCATGTTACTGGCGACCCCTCTCAGGAGAAAATTCCGCCTTACCAACTGGCGGACTATCTTGCTACCGAGTGTACGGATATCTGGTCCCTGACGAGCCAGCCTACAGAGACAAACCCACTGTACTGGCTGCGGGCTATGGATTGCGCCAATCGCCTGATGCCGGTACAGGCGCGCAGTGAAGCCAGTATGATGATGCCAGATACCTGGCAGGGGGCTTTCAGACGCGGGATTCTGCTTGATAACGCTAACATTACGCCACCTGAAAGGCGGGAGGCTGTTACGCGCCTCGAGGCATTAAGTCCGCAAATTCCGCCGCAAGTCAGACCGCTGTATCAGGTCTGGCTCAGCAGCCAAACGCTACAACTGCAGCTTGCCGAAGAGCGTATGCGCTACAGTAAACTCCAGCAAACATCGGACAGCGATCTGGACACGCTGCGTCAACAGCAGCAGCATTTGCAGTCCCAGCTCGATCTCACAACCCGTAAGCTGGAGAATCTGACTGATATAGAACGTCAGCTTTCCACGCGCAAACCTGCCGGCAGCTACAATCCTGACGCGCCGCACGGGAATGATAAACTCACCACGCCTGATAACGAGGATGGCACTGCGCCATCTGCCGATGAGGTCACACCATGATAAGCCGTAAGCCCGCACATCTGCTGCTGGTGGATGACGATCCGGGCCTGTTGAAATTGCTCGGTATGCGACTGACCAGCGAAGGTTACAGCGTCGTAACCGCCGAAAGTGGGCAGGAAGGGTTACGGGTGCTGAACCGCGAAAAAGTGGATCTGGTTATCAGCGATCTGCGTATGGATGAAATGGACGGCATGCAGCTGTTTACTGAAATCCAGAAAGTACAACCGGGAATGCCGGTTATCATCCTCACTGCTCACGGTTCCATCCCTGACGCCGTTGCCGCGACGCAGCAAGGAGTATTCAGTTTTCTCACCAAGCCGGTTGATAAAGACGCGTTATACCACGCGATTGATGGCGCATTGGAACAGTCTGCGCCAGCCACTGATGACAGCTGGCGTGAGTCTATCGTCACCCGCAGCCCGCTGATGCTGCGTCTGTTAGAACAGGCGCGGATGGTAGCGCAATCGGATGTGAGCGTATTGATTAACGGTCAAAGCGGAACCGGGAAAGAGGTGTTTGCCCAGGCGATTCATAACGCCAGCCCGCGCAGCCACAAGCCATTCATTGCTATTAACTGCGGCGCGTTACCGGAACAGCTGCTGGAATCCGAACTGTTTGGTCATGCGCGCGGCGCCTTTACCGGTGCGGTAAGCAATCGCGAGGGCCTGTTTCAGGCGGCGGAAGGCGGGACGCTGTTCCTTGATGAGATTGGCGATATGCCCGCGCCGTTACAGGTCAAATTGCTGCGCGTTTTACAGGAACGCAAGGTCAGGCCGCTGGGCAGTAACCGCGATATAGACATTGATGTGCGCATTATATCGGCTACCCACCGCGACCTGCCTAAAGCGATGGCGCGGGGCGAGTTCCGTGAAGATTTGTACTATCGCCTCAACGTGGTTAGTCTGAAGATCCCGGCGCTTGCCGAGCGTACGGAAGATATTCCGCTGCTGGCAAACCACCTGCTGCGACAGTCTGCTGAACGGCACAAACCCTTCGTGCGTGCCTTCTCGACCGATGCCATGAAGCGTTTGATGACCGCCAGTTGGCCGGGCAACGTACGCCAGTTGGTCAACGTGATTGAGCAGTGCGTGGCCTTGACCTCTTCGCCGGTTATCAGCGATGCGCTGGTGGAGCAGGCCCTGGAAGGGGAGAACACCGCGCTGCCGACTTTTGTTGAAGCGCGCAATCAGTTTGAACTTAACTACCTGCGCAAACTATTGCAAATCACAAAAGGCAATGTGACCCACGCGGCGCGAATGGCGGGGCGCAATCGCACCGAGTTCTACAAGTTGCTTTCTCGCCATGAGCTGGATGCAAACGATTTCAAAGAATAAATCTGCGGATTATGTTAGCTTTATTCGATCAAAAGACAGGCGACCTTTTCAAGGAATAGCATGAAAAAGATTGATGCGATTATTAAACCTTTCAAGCTGGACGACGTCCGTGAAGCGCTGGCTGAAGTCGGCATTACCGGTATGACTGTGACAGAAGTGAAAGGGTTTGGCCGTCAGAAAGGCCATACCGAGTTATACCGTGGTGCGGAATACATGGTGGATTTTCTGCCGAAGGTAAAAATTGAAATTGTGGTTCCCGACGACATCGTCGATACCTGCGTTGACACCATTATTCGTACCGCACAGACCGGTAAAATCGGTGACGGTAAGATTTTTGTTTTCGACGTGGCGCGCGTTATTCGTATTCGTACCGGTGAAGAAGACGACGCGGCAATCTAAGCCGCGCCGTTAATTTGTAGGCCTGATAAGCGTAGCGCATCAGGCAGAGTGATTGCCGGATGTCGGCGTAAACGCCTTATCCGGCCTACTCGCGTAATACATTACAATACTTTATGCGGGCCGAAGCATTCGTAATGAATGTTCTCGTTTTTCACGCCCAGACCGACCAGTTGCTTCGCGGCGAACTGCATAAAGCCGACCGGGCCGCACAGATAAAACTGCATCGCCGGATCGCTGATTGCCCCTTCCAGTTTGTTCAGATCCATCAGACCAATGCTATCAAACGCACCTTTCGCGCGATCGGCTTCGTTTGGCTCACGATACCAGGTATGTGCGCTAAAGCGTGGCAGCGTTTTGCCGAGTTCTTTTACTTCATCGGCGAAAGCATGTACATCGCCATTTTCCGCCGCGTGGAACCAGTTAACCTGCGCCGTATGATGAGCTTTCGCCAGCGTATCCAGCATCGCCAGCATTGGCGTTTGGCCCACGCCTGCGGAAATCAGCGACACCGGCGTATCGGTCGCGACGTCCATAAAGAAATCCCCCGCTGGCGCGGCCAGGTGAACCACATCGCCGACATTGGCGTGGTTATGTAGCCAGGTTGAAACCTGACCACCGTCCTCGCGCTTCACGGCAATACGGTAGCCTTTGCCATCTGGCTTACGGGTCAGCGAATACTGACGGATTTCCTGATGCGGGAAACCTTCCGGCTTCAGCCAGACGCCCAGGTATTGGCCCGGATGGTATTCCGCCACTGCGCCGCCATCGACGGGTTCAAACTCAAAGCTGGTAATCGCGCGGCTTTGCGGCGTTTTCGCCACGATACGGAAAGGACGCGTACCTTCCCAACCGCCGGTTTTGCTGGCGTTTTCGCTGTAGATTTGCGCTTCACGGTTAATAAACACGCCCGCCAGCACGCCGTATGCTTTGCCCCACGCATCCAGCACTTCCTGGCCCGGGCTGAACATTTCGTCCAGCGTGGCCAGCAGGTGACTTCCTACGATGTTGTACTGCTCTGGTTTAATCTGGAAGCTGGTATGTTTCTGGGCGATTTTCTCAACGGCTGGCAACAGCGCTGGCAGGTTGTCGATGTTGCTGGCATACGCGGCAATGGCGTTAAACAGCGCTTCACGTTGGTCGCCATTGCGCTGGTTACTCATGTTGAAAATTTCTTTCAGCTCTGGGTTATGCGTAAACATGCGATCGTAGAAATGGGCGGTCAGCTTCGGACCTGTTTCAACCAGCAGGGGAATGGTGGCTTTCACTGTAGCGATGGTTTGTGCGTCAAGCATACGGTCTTCCTTTATCTGAAACTTTAATGATGTATGTCAAATGCATCTTATAAAAAATACCCCTGCATTGTAAATGGTTCTTTGTAACTTTGCGTTGTAAAGGTTACATCGTGAAAAATCTGCATCACAAACCTGAAAAGAAATCCGTTGAAATTCAGCAGACCTTTGTTCTCCAAAGCCTTGTGTGCCGTGAAGGTAATCGTTTGCGTAAAATCCTTTGTCAAGACCTGTTATCGAAGAATGATTCGGTTATACTGTTGGCCGAAGTCCTGGAAGACTGCCTTTTCAGGCCAAAATTTACTTGTTAGCTGAGTCAGGAGATGCGGATGTTAAAGCGTGAAATGAACATTGCCGATTATGATGCCGAACTGTGGCAGGCTATGGAGCAGGAAAAAGTACGTCAGGAAGAGCACATCGAACTGATCGCCTCCGAAAACTATACCAGCCCGCGTGTAATGCAGGCGCAGGGTTCTCAGCTGACCAACAAATACGCTGAAGGTTATCCGGGCAAGCGCTACTACGGCGGTTGCGAGTACGTTGATATCGTTGAGCAACTGGCTATCGATCGCGCTAAAGAGCTGTTTGGCGCTGACTACGCTAACGTACAGCCGCACTCTGGCTCTCAGGCTAACTTCGCTGTCTACACCGCGCTGCTGCAGCCGGGCGATACCGTGCTGGGTATGAACCTGGCGCAGGGCGGCCACCTGACTCACGGCTCCCCGGTTAACTTCTCCGGCAAACTGTACAACATCATTCCTTACGGCATTGATGAGTCCGGTAAAATTGACTACGAAGACATGGCTAAGCAGGCCAAAGAGCACAAACCGAAAATGATTATCGGTGGCTTCTCTGCCTACTCCGGCGTTGTTGACTGGGCAAAAATGCGTGAAATTGCTGACAGCATCGGCGCATACCTGTTCGTCGACATGGCGCACGTTGCCGGTCTGATTGCCGCTGGCGTTTACCCGAACCCGGTTCCGCACGCTCACGTTGTGACCACCACCACGCACAAAACCCTGGCGGGTCCGCGCGGCGGCCTGATCCTGGCGAAAGGCGGTGACGAAGAGCTGTACAAAAAACTGAACTCCGCCGTGTTCCCAAGCGCGCAGGGCGGCCCGCTGATGCACGTGATTGCGGCGAAAGCCGTGGCGCTGAAAGAAGCGATGGAGCCAGAGTTCAAAGTTTACCAGCAGCAGGTTGCGAAAAACGCCAAAGCGATGGTGGAAGTGTTCCTGAACCGCGGCTACAAAGTGGTTTCCGGTGGGACTGAAAACCACCTGTTCCTGCTGGATCTGGTTGATAAAAACCTGACCGGTAAAGAAGCCGACGCTGCACTGGGTCGTGCTAACATCACCGTCAACAAAAACAGCGTACCGAACGATCCGAAGAGCCCGTTTGTGACTTCCGGTATCCGTATCGGTTCCCCGGCTGTCACTCGTCGCGGCTTTAAAGAAGCGGAAGTGAAAGAGCTGGCTGGCTGGATGTGTGATGTTCTGGACAATATCAATGATGAAGCGGTAATTGAGCGCATCAAAGGTAAAGTGCTGGATATCTGCGCGCGCTTCCCGGTTTACGCGTAAGTCATATTGATTGCTGGACCTTATCCGGCCTACAGGTAACTCACCTGTAGGCCGGATAAACGAAGAGACATCCGCCAGTTATAGTGACTTAAGCAAGATTGTTTCATCGACTAAAGCTGCCACTGGCGGCTTTTTCTTAGCCTGAATCCATTTCCGCAATAAGCGCATTTCCCGACCCTGATTCAACGTCACTGCGCCGACAACGACGTCATTCTGCAAACTAAACCATATTGCTTTCTGCGCATCAGGATCGCCACGTACGAGCCAACTTTCTCCTTGCATTTCGCCAACAAACTGCAGGTTATCGCTGTATTGATCGGTCCAGAACCAGCCCGGCGTGGCTTCCGGCAGGGGTAAACCGAGCATCGCGGCGGCGGCGACCTGCGCCTGGAAGTTGGCATTTTCCCAGCTTTCTATGCGCTTTAACGAACCGTCCGGCTGGCGAGTGAGCGCCACATCACCGGCGGCGAAAATGACCGGGTCGGAGGTGGCGCAGGCGCTATCGACAATAATACCATTGGCCGTTTCCAGCCCTGCGTCGCGGGCCAGCGTATCGTTCGCCACGATGCCGATGCCGTAAACGACCGCATCGGCCTTCAGTATTTCGCCGTTTTGCAGCGTGAGCGTGAGAAATTCTCCCGCTTGGGCGTGCTCAATGGCGCTGTTGAGCAACATCCGCACGCCGGCTAACTGATGGCGTGCGAGCAAATAATCGCGTACCGGAGCCGGGGCGTTACGGCCCATCACCGTTGATGCCAGTTCGACCACCGTCACCCGGCAGCCGCGCTGGGTGGCGCTGGCCGCCAGTTCGAGGCCAATGGTGCCCGCGCCGACAATCACGATCGATTTTCCTGGCTGTAGCGCAGCCCGGAGACGCTCGGCATCTCCCGCATGACGTAGGGTAAAACAGCGCTCGCCCAGCGCATCCAGCAGCGGTAGCGGTCTGGCGGCGGCCCCGGTAGCCAGCAGCAGCTGAGTCCAGCGGTAGGTTTGCCCATCGGCGAGCGTTAACGTACGCGAGGCGCGATCAATCTCGCGTAGCGTAACGCCCAGATGCAACTGCACGTTGTGTTCCTGCCACCAGCTGGAGGGCAGAACCGGCTGAAGCTGCGGGTTATCGTCCAGCAGCATCGCTTTTGACAGCGGCGGGCGCTCGTAGGCCAGGTGAGCCTCGTCAGAAAAGAGGTGTAACGGTCCGCTAAACCCCTGCTGACGTAGCGCAGCGGCGGCCATCGCTCCCGCCTGGCCGCCGCCGATGATGGCAATAATCTGTTCGTTCATGATGACTCCTTACAGATCCAGACCAGCCGCGACGTGGCGGATCCCACGGATCCCCAGGCCGGCGTCGGCATTGATCATCACGCCGCTCAGCGTGCGGTTGTTGCGCCGTGACGCCAGCATCACGTACGGGCCGGTAAAATCGGCCGGTTCGGGGAAGAACTGCAGCGGCAGAATGGCGGCAATTTTCTCCGGCGTCAGCGACTGCATAATCGAGGTATCGTTCTGACCGAGCGCCTGCGGGCCACGCAGATCGGTCGCCATGCCGCATGGGCCGACACCGTTCACCCGCACCTTAGGCGCCAGTTCGTAGGCCAACTGGCGAATCAACCCGGTGGCCGCGTGCTTGCTGGCGGTATACAGGGGCCCGCCGCCGCCGGGATACCACGCGGCGTTAGACAGGGTAAAGATGATGCTGCCTTCGCTGGCGATTAATGCCTGGGCGCAGGCTTTGGCGCCCAGCAGATAGCCCAGCACGTTAACGTTAAACAGCTCGTGGAAGCCGCTTTCCAGCGCCTCGGCGGGCGTATTGACCAGCGAAGCGTTGTGATCCCAGATACCCGCGTTGCCGATAAAACAGTCCAGCTTGCCGAAGGTGGTGAGGATCCGATCCACCGCGCGCTGGTAGTCGGCATAGCAGGTCACGTTGCCTTCCACCGCCAGTACGTGTTCACCAAAGCGCTGGCGCAGGCTGGCAATCTTCGCTGCGGACAGCTCGAGCGTGGCGACTTTCGCACCTTCTTCAATAAAGCGTTCTACCAGCGCCAGCCCCAGCCCGGAGCCGCCGCCAGTAATAAACACAACGTTATCGCGTAAATCGCTCATCTGGCCTCCTCGGGTAAATCAATAAACACCTCGCCGCCTTCCACATGCACCGCATAGGTGGTGAGCGGATCGGTGGCGGGCAGGCACAACGCTTTGCCGGTTTTCAGGCAGAAGCTGGCGGCGTGCAGCGGGCACTCCACCGTGGCGTCGTCTTCCAGATAGCCCTCCGACATCGAGGCGTTACCGTGGCTACAGCGATCGTTAATGGCATAAAACTCACCCCCAACGTGAAACAGCGCGATGACGGGAGAGGTTTCCAGCCGGAGGGCTTCCCCCTCCGGCAGCTCCGTGGCGGAGCAGGCAAATATGCGGCTCATCAGAACAGTACACTCAGGTTGTGGGAGGTGATCACCGCCTGATCGAGCACGATCTCACGCTCCAGTAAGCGCCATTCGTCGCCCGGCAGACGACGGACCTTATCCATGCGCGTGCCGACGTAGAACGTCTCGTCACGCTCTTTTTGTGCGCGGTACAGCAGATAGTTCAGGCGCACGGCGAACACGTCCGGCTGGTCGGTTTCGCTCACCTGCAGGTTGCTGATCATGTGGCGGGTGCGGGAAGGTGGCTCTTCGGCCCACGCCATGCCGGTTTCCAGCCGCGCGATACGGCGTTCAAGCTGGTCTTTATTGTCGTTGAAAATCCAGGTGGTCGGCGGCTGTACGCCTTTACGGCGGTCGCGCGTCTGGGCATTCACCGTGGTGCGCATGGTGTAACGAATGTCGTCATCCAGCTGCGCCAGCCAGTCGCGGAACTGCCAGTCGTCCAGCAAACGCGCTTCTTCATACAGAAACTGGCTGATGCGGTGATGCAGCTCAGGGGAGACTAACGCGCTCATTTCATCACCTCCTGCTGGTATGCGGCGGTTTTTTCCTGCACTTCCTGCCAGCTTTCGCTGCTTAATAAATCGGCCCAACGCTGATACATGCCGCGGGCGGCGGTTTCCGAGAAAATGTAGTTAGTGATCCCCGGAATGCCGTCTTCACGACGTTTTTCCTGGCCGAGACCCATCTCCAGGCACAGGTTGGTGTTGCGTGCCCGGTGGCCTTTGAGCAGTTTTTGAATCTCACACCAGTTTTCCGAGTCGTCCTGCTCAAGGAACCCTGCCGGGCCGAAGGCGCGGGTGGCGCTGTTTTCAAAAGCGGCTTTGACGTCATCAGAGGCGGCTTTATCGGCGATGCAGAACGCCCACACTTCGACTTTGTCCGGCCCACGCGGATGCCAGACGCGCAGCGTGGCGGTGCCGTTCAGCCAGGAGAGCGTGGGGAAAATATTGTTGTGACCGGCGAGACGCAGTGCACGAACCTTACCCAGACGCTGCTCAGCCTCTTCATAGGTATCGCGATAGTAGCTGGAGACTTCGCCGTCGACCCAGACGTTGGCGTCCGGTTTCTCGGTAAAGAAGAAGCCGCTGCCGTGTCCATCCTGGCCGAACTGTAGCGCGTCTTTGGCGGTTTCCCACACCGGGCGGGCGGTTTGACCGTCTCCCAGGCGTTTGTCGCTGCCGTCGTCTTTCGCGCCCAATACCTGTACGGCAGAGGCGTGGCTGAACAACGCGTGATACTGGTCGCTGGCGAACTGTTCAGCGGGGAATTTCCAGTTACAGTCGATGGTCCACTTCTGTACGCCGCCGACGATTTCAGTGCCGCCTTCACGGCGATCCAGCACGCCGTCGAGATACCAGGCGATGTCGCCGAGATAATCGCGAAGATTCGGCGCGGTGGTATCCCAGTTACCGAAAATCAGCCCTTTGTAGCTCTCGACGCATGGCACTTCGTTCAGCCCCCAGTGGGATTTGCACAACCCTTGTGGGTAGGCGCGCGGCTCCAGCGGCACGTCGATCAGCTCGCCGTTAATGCCGTATGACCAGCCGTGATACGGGCAGGTGAAGGCGCGGGTGTTACCGCAGTCGGCATAACTCACGCGCATCGCGCGGTGGCGGCACTGGTTGAGAAACGCTTTGATGCTGCCGTCCTTCTGGCGCACCACCACCACGGCGTCTTCGCCCATATAAGTGTTAAAGAAATCGCCCGGTTTGGGGATTTGGCTTTCGTGGGCGAGAAACAGCCAGCAACGTCCGAAGATGCGTTCCAGCTCCAGTTGGTAAATTTCAGGGTCGGTATAAATACGTGGGGTTACGCGACCGTTTTGCGTGTCGATCAGTCGGTAGATGTCTAAATTTGAGGGTATGGTCATATTTTTTAATCCTGAAAGCTAAGATGTATTGACCTTCTTTTTTTGTACCCTAAGGATGTTGCTGGTTAGTTATCAATCTGTGAAATAGTAAATTTCTACCAGTTGAGACATTTTTTCGATAACAAGGAGAAGGGCATGGAACTGAGGCACTTACGCTATTTTGTGGCGGTGGCGCAGGCGCTGAATTTCACCCGGGCGGCAGAAAAACTGCATACCTCTCAGCCCTCGTTAAGCAGTCAGATCCGCGATCTGGAGACCTGTGTGGGGGTTCCCTTGCTGGTGCGGGACAAGCGCAAAGTTGCGTTAACGGCAGCGGGTGAATGTTTTTTACAGGATGCGTTGGTTATCCTCGAGCAGGCGGAAAATGCCAAAGTTCGCGCCCGTAAAACGGTGCAGGAAGATAACCATTTCGCCATCGGCTTTGTCCCTTCCGCAGAGGTAAATCTGTTGCCCAAAGTGCTGCCTTTGTTTCGTTTAAAACAACCGGATATGCATATTGAACTGGTCAGTTTGATCACCACTGAGCAGGAGGAGAAGATCCTGCGCGGAGAGCTTGACGTTGGCTTAATGCGTCATCCGGTTTACAGCCCGGAACTGGATTATCTGGAGCTGATTCATGAGCCGCTGGTGGTGGTGTTACCGGTGAATCATCCACTCGCTAATGAGAAAGCGATATCGGCACAGCAACTGCACGGCGTCAATTTTGTCAGTACCGATCCGGCCTATTCCGGCGCGTTAGCGATGATTGTCAAAAACTGGTTTCAGCAGCAAAAAAGCCAGCCCAATATCGTGCAGGTGGCGACCAATATTCTGGTGACCATGAACCTGGTCAGCATGGGGTTGGGGGTGACTTTGATACCCGGTTATATGAATAATTTTAATACCGGGCAGGTGGTTTTTCGCCCTATTGTTGGCGATGTTCCAACCATTGCGCTGCTGATGGCGTGGAAAAAGGGGGCGCTGAAACCGGCGCTGACCGACTTTATCGCCACGGTGCATGAACGTTTAGCCGTGAGCGTTGTGGATTAACGACTACAGCTCGCTAAGCTGCGACTCGACATACAGATAGCCGATGCCCATCAGTTGCTGAGCGCGATTAAGCTTACCGAAACCGATCTGCGTTGCCCGGGCTCGTGGGTTATCGCCATGATCGAACGGATTAAATCCGGTTTGCTGCACCAGCGTATTGAGCCAGCTCTCGCCGAAGGCGCAGCTACGACCATACAGCCAGATTTGATTAATATTTAATATATTTAGAAAATTGTACAGACTCAGGCCAATGGCGCTGGCGGCATGTTCGGCCCACGCCTGAATGCGAACATCTCCGTGCCTCCAGGCATCAATAAGCTGGTCGGTCGTCAGCGTTTGGGGATCATACAGGGATGTCGGTTGCGATTTCATCCACACTCGAGCCTGCTTTTTCAGTGCGCTTAATGACGCCACCGTTTCCAGACACCCATAACGGCCACAGTCGCAGGCAACCCCGTCCGGATCAATTATTGTATGACCAATCTGACCGCTGCCGTACAAACTGCCCCGCCAGATGTTATCGTTGACGACAAACGATGAGCCAATGCCGTAATCAACGTTAATCACACAAAAATCACCGTTAGCCGCCGGATTTTGCCACTTTTCCGCCAGCGCCAGCATCACGCAGTCATTGTCCAGCCGGACCTGCACACCAAGCATCTCCTCAAGCAGGTATTTTATTTCCACCGGTGTTTTCCACGGAGCCTGAGGCATGGTTTTTGATGCGCCGGTAATCGGATCAACCTGGCCGTGCACGCCCAGCGCCAGATTAATCGTAACCTCTGGAAATTGCCGACGGTATTCTCGCCAGTGTGCCGCCAATGCTCTCAGCAGCGCTTTTGGCGTATCAGGATTAATGACCTCATGGCGCCAGTCGCCGACGGCCACCAGACGCGCGTCCGCCAGTTGGCTGGTGATGCTGGTGGGGGTGACGTTGATGCAGAGCGTCCAGGCGCCTGTTTCTGGCAAATGATAACTGCCGCTACTCAAACCGCGCTGGCTTAACGTCTCTCGCGAATGGCTGATTCTCCCTTCATCCATCAGCTCTTCAAGAATATTGCTGACCGCCGGGATCGACAGACTGGTCAGCTGCGCCAACTGCGACTTGCTAAGCTGTTTTTCCCGCCATAGATGCGACAAAAAGATCTGTTTATTTGCTTGACGTACCCTGGCGTTATTGAATCCCGAACGCTGCATACACTTAACTCCCTTTACTATATTGCGTGAGCATTGCGCATTTTAACGCCACTTAACTGCCGCAGAATAGCCTCAGGTTAAATTTTTACTTTTTTTTATTGAGTGGAGAGCGGCATGTACGGTTCAGTTAAAGTCTGGCAGGAAACGATCACCCTCCCAACGTGGACGGTGGGTGAAGAAGACGCTAACCCGATGTTTCTGGAGAAAAGGGTGTATCAGGGATCCTCTGGTGCGGTTTATCCCTACGGCGTGATTGATACCCTGACCGGCAAGCGTGAAATGCGCGACTATCAGGCGGTGTGGATGGAGAATGACTTCATTCGCATCATGCTGCTGCCGGAATTAGGCGGACGTATCCATCGTGCGTATGACAAAGTGCAGCAACGTGATTTCGTCTACTACAACGAAGTGGTGAAACCAGCGTTGGTTGGCCTGCTTGGGCCATGGATCTCTGGCGGCATTGAGTTCAACTGGCCGCAGCATCATCGTCCAACCACCTTTATGCCGGTTGATTTTACGCAGCAGCAGGGCGAGCAGGGTGAATATACCGTGTGGATGGGGGAGGTTGAACCCATGCGTGGTTTACAGGTGATGACCGGATTCACACTGTATCCGGATCGCGCGCTGATCGAAATAACCGGGAAGGTGTTTAACGGTAACGCCACGCCGCGCCACTTCCTGTGGTGGGCGAATCCGGCGGTGAAAGGCGGCGACGATCATCAGAGCGTGTTTCCGCCGGATGTAACCGCGGTATTCGACCACGGCAAGCGCGATGTTTCAGCGTTTCCTGTCGCTACTGGCACCTACTACAAAGTGGATTACTCGGCGGGCGTGGATATCTCTCGCTACAAAAACGTACCCGTTCCGACCTCTTATATGGCGGAAAAATCGGATTATGACTTTGTCGGCGCCTGGCACCACGGCGAACGCGGCGGATTACTGCACGTGGCGGACCACCATGTTTCGCCGGGGAAAAAACAGTGGACCTGGGGATACGGCGACTTTGGCGTTGCCTGGGATCGTAATCTCACCGATGACAACGGTCCGTATATCGAACTGATGACCGGGGTCTTTACCGATAACCAACCGGATTTCACCTGGCTTGCGCCGTACGAAGAGAAAGTTTTCGTGCAAAACTTCCTGCCCTACAGCGAACTTGGCATGGTGCAAAACGCCAGCACGCAACTGGCGCTTCGGCTGGTGCGTGAGGGAAGCCAACTTTCAGTGGGCGTTTATGCGATAGCGCCGCTACGCGATGTTCAGGTTACGCTTGCGGCACACGGGGAGCCGTTCTTTGAGAATACACTCACCCTTGAGCCGGGGCAGAGCTGGTTAGCCGATGTGTCTGACAATGGTCATGCCCGGGTAACGATGACCGTTACTCGCGCCGATGGCACTGTGCTGTTGCAGTACGAAGAGCACCTGGCGCAAGAATTACCACTACCCTCGGCGGCCAGCGCGCCAGCTCAGCCAGAAGCGATTGCTAATACCGATGAACTCTATTTTATTGGTCAGCATCTGGAGCAGTACAACCACGCCAGCCGCTATGCCGAAGACTATTACCGCCGCGCGCTGGAAGTCGACCCGCTTGATTATCGCAATAATGTGGCGCTGGGGACGCTGGCGCTAAACCGCGCGGACTGGGCATTAGCAGCCCATTGCGCGGGCAAGGCGCTGGAACGGGCGCACAAGCTCAATAAGAATCCGCGTGATGGCGAGGCGAGTATGCTGCTGGCCGCCGCGCAGGAACGCCAGGGCGACGATGAAAGCGCCTGGGATAATTATTATAAGGCGAGCTGGAGCGGCAACTGCCGGGATGCGGCTTTCTGGTCGTTAGCGCGCCTGGCGATGAAACGTCAGGACTATGCCGGCGCGTTGGAAAAAGTCGAGCAGAGCCTGCGTTTTAACGGCAGTAATAACCTGGCGATGGGACTGAAAGCGCTGGCGCTGGCTAAGCTTGATCGCAATGCGCAAGCGCTGGAATACATTCGCCAACAGCTGGTTGATTATCCGCTGAGTTACACCCTGCACTATGCGCGCTGGGCTATTTGTCAGGATGAAGCGACGGCACAGGCGCTAATCTCGATTACCGGGCGGCGCGGTACCAACGCGTGTGAACTGGCTGGCTGGTTGATCGCATTGGGGCAAAAAGATGCTGCCCGTGGCGTGCTGGAACTGCTCGACAGCCAGGAAACGCTACCGATGCTGTGGCGCGCTTCGCTGAGCGACAATCCGCAACCTTTCATCGAACGAGCGCGTAAGTGTCTGCAAAATCGCGTCCGTTTTCCCAATACGCTGGATGAAGTACAGATGCTGCAAACCCTCGAGCAGAGCGCTTTTGCCCGCTATTTGCTCGGCTGTTTCTGGTACAGCAAACGCTGCTATGACGAGGCGGTCTCCTGCTGGCAATTTACCCTTGCGCAGGAGCCGGATTTTGCCCCAGTGCATCGCTTATTGGGTATCTATGCCTGGAACAAACAGCACGATGCACAGCAGGCGATGCAGTATCTGTCGCAGGCCGTAGCACTGGAGCCGCAAAATGCCCGTTTCCTGTTCGAACTCGACTATCTCAAAAAGCTGATGGCGCAACCGGCTGAACAGCGTTTGCAACGACTGGAAGCCAGCAAAGATATTGTCTTCCATCGTGACGATCTGACGGTGGAACTGCTTAGTCTGTGGAATGGATTGGGGCGCTACGACGAGGCCGCGGCAATATTACGTGAGCGTGTATTTCATCCGTGGGAGGGGGGAGAAGGCAAAGCCACCGGGCAATATTTGCTGAATCAGATGCATCGCGCACTGGAGGCCGTTCAGTCGGGCGACCCGCAAACCGCCATCACGCAACTGCAACAGGCGCTGCACTACCCGCAAAACCTTGGAGAGGGGCGCCTGCCTGGGCAAACGGATAATGACATCTGGTATTTGCTGGGTTATTGCGCCCAGCAGCAGGGGCATTTCGAGGAGTCCCGGCGCTATTTCTCCCGTGCCACGCGTGGCGGTAGCTCACTGGATGCCGGACGTTACTACAACGACCAGCCGGTGGACTATCTCTTCTGGCAGGGTATGGCGCAGAGAAAACTCGGCGATGATGCACAGGCGGACGCTCTGTTCAACAGCTTCCTGCAATGGGTTGAGTCGCATCGCGACAACGTCCCGGATGTCGATTTCTTTGCCGTATCGCTGCCCGATCTGGTGGTGCTGGATACCTCAGCACAAGCAAAACACCAGCAACACTGCCTGTTTATCAATGCGCTTGGGCATCTGGGGCTGGGAAATAGTTCTGCTTGCCAGCGCGATCTTGATGAGCTTCTGCAACTCAATCCGGCACATGACAAGGCGTTACTGCTGCGTCACGCCATTAACGTAAGGCTGTTCCAGTAATACCCGAAACGGGTGGGGGCAACCTCACCCGAAACCTTCTGTTCCCTGCGTTTCCCTGAAAGAGGAATCATAATGAATAACGCGCAGACACATTTAAAGATTGGTTACGTCTGGACTATCTGCCTGGTTGCCGCCTGCGGTGGTTTACTGTTTGGCTATGACTGGGTGGTGATCGGCGGGGCAAAGCCCTTCTATGAAGCTTATTTTTCGATTACCGATCCGGCGCAATCTGGCTGGGCGATGAGCTCGGCGCTGGTTGGTTGTATCTTTGGTGCGCTGATTTCCGGCTGGTGTGCCGATAAGTTTGGCCGAAAGATGCCGCTGATTCTCTCGGCAATCCTTTTTAGCGCTTCAGCCTGGGGAACAGCAGTTGCCAGCAATTTTGACATGTTTGTTGTCTATCGCATCGTTGGCGGCGTGGGGATTGGTCTGGCATCCGCGCTAAGCCCGCTGTATATCGCTGAGGTCAGCCCGGCGGAAAAGCGTGGTCGCTTTGTTGCCGTTAACCAACTCACCATCGTCATTGGCGTCCTGGCGGCGCAGCTTATCAACCTGATGATTGCCGAACCTGTCGCTACAGGCGCTACGCAGCAGGCGATTGTGGAAAGCTGGAACGGTCAGACGGGCTGGCGCTGGATGTTTGGCGCTGAATTAGTGCCCGCGGTAATTTTCCTGGTGCTGATGTTCTTTGTCCCTGAATCGCCGCGCTGGTTGGTGAAGGCAGGAAAAGCCGAACGTGCGCGCACCATGCTGCAGCGCATTGGTTCGGCGGAATATGCCGGGCAAACGCTGAAAGAGATTGAACATACGCTACAAAAAGATAACCACAAGGTCGCGTGGTCATCACTGTTACAACCGCAGATCAAACCGATAGTGATTATTGGCATGGTGCTGGCAGTGTTCCAGCAGTGGTGTGGGATCAACGTTATTTTCAACTATGCGCAGGAGATATTTGCTTCTGCCGGATTCGACATCAACGGCACGTTAAAATCGATCGTAGCGACCGGGATCATCAATCTGGTCTTTACCCTTGCCGCTCTGCCGCTGGTGGACAAAATTGGGCGTCGTAAACTGATGCTGTTTGGTGCATCAGGGCTGACGGTTATCTACGTACTCATTGCCGGGGCATACGGGTTGGGCATTCTGGGCTGGCCGGTTTTGGTACTGGTGCTGGCGGCGATCGCCATTTACGCCCTGACGCTGGCCCCGGTAACCTGGGTGCTGCTGTCCGAAATTTTCCCCAACCGAGTACGCGGGTTAGCGATGTCGTTCGGCACGCTGGCGTTGTGGATTGCCTGCTTCCTGCTGACCTATACCTTCCCACTGCTGAATGCGAGTCTGGGCGCATCGGGAAGCTTCCTGCTCTACGGTGTGATTTGCGCGATGGGCTTTATCTATATTCTGCGTAATGTGCCGGAAACCAAAGGCGTGACGCTGGAAGCGCTGGAGGAACAGCTGGCGGCGCAGCATACGAAAGTTGGCGCATCAAGCCAACAACGAAGCACCCGCTAATGAATTCTCTGCTGATGCTTCAAAACGCACATCTACGGATGTGCGTAGATCCGCAGGGCGGTTCGCTATTGAGTCTGGTTTCGTTACAACATCAACGGGCAATATTACGTGAAGGTCATGGTCAGCAGCCCGGTGATTGCGGCCTGTTCCCGATGCTGCCGGTGGCAAACCGAGTGGCGGGCAACCGTTTTATGCTACGTGGGGAAGAGGTTGTGCTACCGCACCATGAGGCGGATGAACACTTCTTCCTGCACGGTGACGGCTGGCTGCAGCGCTGGCGGGTTATCACCGCGACACCAAGCGGTTGTTTGCTACAGTTGCGCAGTTGGCATCCCTGTGGCTACGACTATACGGCGCAGATTTGCTACCAACTGGAAGCTTCGAGCCTGCATGCTTCATTGACGCTCACCCATTGCGGGGAACGACCGATGATCTATGGCTGCGGGTTCCATCCGTTTTTCGCCTTTGATACGTACAGTACGGCCCAGTTCACCGCCAGCGGCTATTGGCCGGAGGGGGAACAGCATCTGCCACTGGACTGGCAAAGTGATATTCCACCCGCAGCGGATTTCATGCATGCGCAATACGGTGAAGATGCCTGGTTGAATGTGGGTTATTCTGGCTGGAGCGGGCGGGCCGTTATTCAGCGCGATGTGATGAAAGTCACGATTTTAGCGCAAACTCCGTGGCTGATGCTGTTCAGAATGTCGGGTGAACCATTCCTGTGCCTGGAGCCGCAGACGCATCCGGTGAATGCCCACCACATGCAGGGGCAGCCGGGATTGCAGGTTTTAGCGCAGGGAGAACGCTGTCATTTTGCGATGCAAATTTGTGTCGAATAGGGCGAAAATCATGTTATCTGCCTGTTAATGGTCTCTTGCGCCAGCCAGAGTTTATCGCCAGACTACCGTCTCCAAACGGGAGGGATTCATGGCTTTGCATTCCACGCGCTGGCTGGCGCTCGGTTATTTCACCTATTTCTTTAGCTACGGTATTTTTCTGCCTTTCTGGAGCGTCTGGCTCGAAGGGTTGGGGCTGACGCCGGAAACCATTGGTTTACTGCTGGGCGCGGGGCTGATTGCCCGTTTTCTCGGTAGCTTGCTGATTGCGCCGCGCGTGAGCGATCCCTCTCGTCTGATTACCGCTTTACGTATTCTGGCTCTGTTGACATTGGTGTTTGCGCTGGCCTTCTGGGCGGGGACCAACGTGGCGTGGCTGATGGTGGTGATGGTCGGATTTAACCTGTTTTTCTCACCGTTGGTGCCGCTGACCGACGCGCTGGCTAACACCTGGCAAAAACAGATAACCATGGATTACGGGCGGGTTCGACTGTGGGGATCCGTGGCCTTTGTGATTGGCTCTGCGCTGACCGGTAAGCTGGTGAGCCTGTTTGACTATCGGGTGATCCTTATTCTGCTGTCGCTTGGCGTCGCCTCGATGCTGCTGGGCATGATGATTCGTCCGAGCGTGCAGCCAGCAGGTGAAACCCGTCAGCAGGAGAGTGCGGGATGGCCCGCATGGCGCGCGTTAATAACGCAAAGCTGGCGTTTTCTTGCCTGCGTGAGTCTGCTGCAGGGCGCGCATGCCGCCTATTACGGTTTTAGCGCCATTTACTGGCAGTCTGCTGGTTATTCCGCTTCGGCGGTGGGCTATTTATGGTCATTGGGCGTGGTGGCGGAAGTCATTATCTTCGCGCTTAGCCACAAGCTGTTCCGCCGCTTTAGCGCCCGCGATCTGCTGTTGCTTTCCGCCGTTTGCGGCGTGGCGCGTTGGGGGCTGATGGGCTGGAGCACCGAACTACCGTGGCTGATTGTGGTGCAGATCCTGCACTGCGGTACCTTCACCGTCTGCCACCTGGCGGCAATGCGCTATATCGCGGCGCGACAGGGCAGCGAAGTGATTCGTTTACAAGCGGTCTACTCCGCGATAGCGATGGGCGGCAGTATCGCCATTATGACCGTTTTCGCTGGCTACCTGTACCAAAACCTGGGCAGCGGCGTATTCTGGGTGATGGCGCTGGTGGCGCTACCGGCTATCGTGCTGCGCCCGAAAGTAGTGGCGCAGCCTGCGACGTTATGATTCGAGGATTTTGCGGATCTGCTGCTGCTGGTGAGACGTCAGCGCCAGATCCGCATGAATCAACGGTGGTGAAAACAGCGGCAGCGGCGTAGTGTACGGTGTGACGATCAGCGTTACGCCGCGCGGCGCACCCTCTTTTTGAAAGTCCTGCATTGGCATATGTTTTACGTTGAGCGGCAGTAGCGTCAGTTCGCGTAGCTGCTGTTCAATATGCGCTTCGAGTTGTTCATTACTGCCGGTCAGCAGGATAATCTGCTTTTCGTGCAAATCCTTCTCCTGCATCAGCCAGGCACCGAAAATCACCGCTACCAGACCGATCTCTTCTTCTGAAAATTGCACTTCGTATTCCGCTTCGAATCCGTGTATCGCCTCGCGGGTGGTGCGAACCAGCCGGGGATAAAGTCGGCTGAACTCCTCCGGCAGCGTGTTATCAATACCAATGGCAAACAAACTGCGGTTCAGAGCCTGGGCAAGGTGGATATACAGCTGGTCGTTCAGCCCTTGTTCATCGCTGAAGCGAACGTTGCCATACTCGCGAAAACGCAGCACCAGCCGCGCGATAGCCAGACGCAAACGGCGATCCTGCTGGTGGTTATCGCGGATGGGATCGGGGATGCGAATCATTGAGAACAGCAATGCCATAAACAGCGATTCGCCCGGCGGCGCACTTTGCATGACGTGACGTTGCCAGTGGCGGGCAATCTCCTCAGCGAGCGCATACTCCGCGCAGGATTGCGCCCAGCGCTGCTGGAGCGGATTAAACTCCGGGGTGATCCCCGCGTGATGTTGCAGCAGGCAGTATTGTAAAAACAGCCGCAGGAACTGGATATCACGGCACTCAAAGGGCTTTTGCAAGCGTCGGGAGCAGAGGTTAATCAGCGCATGCAGATTGGTGTCATCATACAACGTGCGCGCTATGCCCTGCTGTTTAAGCGCCATTTTCAATGTGGGTGTGAAATGTTGCGTGATAAACGTCGGGCAGATCCGCAGGCCACGGCGCAGCCAATGCAACAGGCACAGCCGCTGGTTCAGCGGGGCGCCTTCGATCGTATAGCCGCCATTCTGGGCGGAAGTAATGGCGAGCCGATGATAGCGCTGGATTTCGAGCCCCGCGCCAATGATATCCTCCTGAACGGTGGCATCATCGACGCCATTGAGACTGCTGAAGGTCTGCGCGGTAGCAATCTGCCCCGGCAGAAAAAGCGTCAGCAGTACCTGGCAACGGCGTTGGGGAGCGGAAAGTACAGATGGCGGGGCGAGCGTTGACATCATCTGTAGAATCTCCCGTGAGTATGTTTGATAAGAATAGTTAAAGTTTGCGCATAGATTTGCGGAATGGAAAGCTTTACACCAGGAATGCTGGGGAGCGTCACAGAATTTTTAACGTGCGGAACAGATAGCGGTAGTGAAACGCAGCGCGTTAATCCACTTTTTCACGGTTTTATCTTTAGTTTACATATAAAAAA
>NZ_CP069763.1:4946741-4965628 GCF_016893685.1 Citrobacter cronae | reverse complement strand
TGCCGTTACTGCCCACGGCTCAGCGTTAATCCCACATCGCCGCCGGGATGCACCGCCAGCAGCGTCTCCTTTGAGTAGCCGCTTTCACTCATCAGACAGGCGCAGGCGGCGTCAAAGATAGCCAGAACCAGCAGAATTGAGGTCGTCGCCAGCATGTTCAGCGGGTCGGCCTCACGCTGTACGCCGGTGGAAATCACCAGCCTCGACGCTTTAGCGATGGCTGAATCGGCGTTTTCCGTCACGCTCAGGATCGGCACATTTCTCGCCGCCAGCCCAGGCAGCAGCCGGGTAAGTTCATCCGAATTGCCACCGCGCGACAGCATAATAACCAGGTCGTCGGCGCGTAAAAAACCCAGATCGCCGTGCGCCGCATCGGTGGCATTGAGATAAATCGCCGGGCGCTCCACGCAGGCGAGCATATGCGCGACTTTACGCGCCGCAATGCCGGAGGTACCGACGCCGGTAACGACGATTTTCCCCTGGCATCCGCGCAGTTCCGCCATCAGCGACTGCCAGACCGGCTCAGTCAGATGCTGTCCCAGTCCCGCAAGGGCATCGCTGTAGATCTGGAATACGCCGGTGGCTTGAGACCATGAATTACTCATGCCTCCTCCTGCATCAACTGGCGATATTTCATATGATCCTGATACATCTCGTGGAATACCCGATATTTGCGATCGTAGTACTGCTTAATACGGTTGGTTTGCGGGGTGACCGTTTTACCAATCCGGCTCATCGCCGACATCGCTTCCGGGAAGGAGTCAAAAACGCCTGCGGCGATGGTTCCCATCATGGCGCCGCCCAGCAGCATGGCTTCACTCTCTTCCGGCAATAGCATCGCGCAGCCAGTGGCGTTGGCATGCTCCTGAACGAAGATCGGGTTTTTCGTGCCGCCGCCGCTGGCCATAATCGTATCGATGGTGTAGCCGCTTTGATTCATCGTTTCAATAATATGCCGGGTACCGAGGGCAATGGCCTGGATGGTCGCCAGATACTGTCGCGCCATATCTTCCGGCGTGCGCGACAGCTTAAGTCCGGTGATTGCACCCGTAAGCGTTGGGTTGGCGCGCGGCGAGCGGTTGCCGTGGAAATAGGGCAGGATATGCATATCGCGGGTCAGGAAGGCGATATCTTCCGGCTCACCGGCCATTTTACGCAGCAACGCATTCAGCACTTCATAAATGGTCTGCCCTTGGGACTTAGCCTGCGCCAGTAGGGTGTCGTAGCACGGATGCGACTGAATTACGTGGTCGATTAACGCCCCCGTAGCCGACTGTCCGCCTTCGTTGAGCCAGTATTCCGGTAACACGGCAGAGTAGTAAGGCCCCCAGACGCCGCCGATAAAACGCGGCTCTTTGGAAATCGCCATGTGTCCGGTGGAGGTACCGCCAATCAGTGCGATACGACGGTCGAAATCCGGCACCTCGCCAGAAACGCCGCTGGCGCCGAGCGTGCCGAGCGTACCGGCGTGGGCATCAATAATTGATACGCTGACCGCGGTGCCGGGGATGAGTCCCATTTCGCTGGCGGCGCGCGCTGACAGCCCATGGCCGAGCGGTTCGCCCATGGTCTTCACGTAACGGCCAATTTTGGCGGCATCGTGCTCCAGCAAATCTTCCAGCCCAATCTGGCGGAAATAGCTGGCATCCCATTTATCTTCATGACCCATATAGGTCCATTTACACACCGTCGAGCACAATGAGCGCGTGTCATCGCCCGTTGCCCGCCAGGTGAGGAAATCAGGCAGGTCAAAGTAGTAACCGGCGTTAGCCCAGGTATTGGGCATATGCTGCTTCAGCCACAGCAGTTTTGGCGTTTGCATTTCCGGGGAGATAATACCGCCCACATAGTCCAGCACCCGATGATGCAGGGCGTTAATGCGATCGGCCTGAGTAATGGCGCGGTGGTCCATCCATACAATAATGTTCTGTTCACTACGCCCGGAAGGGCTGATGGTCAGCGGGTTGCCTTCTTTATCCAGCACCACCAATGAACAGGTGGCGTCGAAGCCCAGACCTTTCACCTGGATAGGATTGATATCCGACTGGTTAATCGCATCGCGTACCGCGTTACACACAGCCTGCCAGATGTTATCGGAAGACTGCTCAACAAAATCGGCCTGCGGACGGTAAATTTCGATGGTCCGACTGGCCTGACCGACCATTCTGCCGTTGAGATCAAACACGCCAGCGCGGGCGCTTCCGGTTCCGACATCCACACCAATAAAGTAACTTGCCATAATTTTTTCTCCTGAAATCAGGCTTTACGATTCTGTAATGCGATAAAGAGGATCAGCACCGCGCCCCACAGCGCCATCGTCAGATAGCTGCTGACCCCCAGCAAGTTAAGGCCGCTTTCCAGCATTTGCAGCACAATCAGCGCCAGTACCAGGCCGATAATGCGTCCGAAGCCGCCGTCCGGATTGATACCGCCGAGCACGGAGGCAAGGATGGTGACCAGCAGGTAGGATTCACCGTATCCGGCTTTTGCCGAGTTGAATTTCGCCATCATCAGAATGGCGGCGACCCAGCCGAGCAGGGCAGAAATAACGTACACCGAAATTTGTACCCGTACGGTATTCACACCGCTGTAGCGGGTAGCCTGCTCATTGGAACCGACGAGATACAGGCTGCGCCCAAGCGTGGTGTGCTCCAGCAGCACCCACAGCAGGATTGCCACGAGGAAAAAGAGCAGCAGTGCCACCGGAATACCGGCAATCGTCGCGTTACCAAGGTATTGAATGGCGGTCGGGAAGCCGGAAATCACCGTCCCGTTGGAGAGCAAAATATTCAGCCCGGAGATCAGCGTCATCGTGCCGAGGGTGGCGAGAATAGGCGAGACGCCGACCCAGGCAATTAAAGCGCCGTTGAGCGTGCCGATAGCCACCGCCACCGCTGCGCCTGCAATCAACGCCAGCGCCAGAAACAGCGGGTTATCCGGGTGGGTGACGATAATCGCCGCCATCACCAGCGAGCAGGCGTTCGCACCGGCAATAATCGACAGGTTAATGCCGCCGGTCAGCATGGTCATACCCATCCCGAGGGCCAGCATGCCGAGGATTGGCAACTGCGAGCCGATCGACTGGAAGTTAGCGACGCTGAAAAAACGGCTGCCGAGCAGGGCCGAGAAGACCAGGGCGACGACCACAATAATGACGCATTGCAGACGAATGATGGCATCACCGGGTAAAAATCTGGCGATTGTTTTCATCTCAAAGCTCCCTTGCCAGTTTACGTTTTTCGTTCCAGGCCGTGGCGCTAATGCTGACCAGGATAATGGCGCCGCTGAACACGGTGTGCCAGTAAGAGGAGACGCTCAGCAGCGTCAGACCATTTTGCAAGAACGCCAGCAGCACAACACCCAGTAGCGTTCCGGTTAACGTACCGCGCCCGCCGCTCATGCTGGTGCCGCCGAGCACGACCGCCGCCAGCACCGTTAACTCAAAGCCGAGCAGGGAATTGGGGGCAACAGACTGGGTGATTTGCGCCTGAACCACGGCGGCAACGCCTGCCAGAATGCCCATATAGCCATAGACGTAGAAATGCAGCTTCAGCAAATTCAGCCCCAGGCGCGAGGCCGCGTCGCGGTTGCCGCCCATGGCGTAAACCTGACGGCCAAGACGGGTATAGTTCATCAGCACGGCGGTAAAGATGATCACCGCCGCCAGGCACAGCAGGGGCAGGGTTAAACCGTAGTCGTAGCCGTCTGTCGCGGTGAACGACAACCAGTTGATACCGTTCATAAACCAGTCCGGGAAGCCGTACAGCCAGGTACCCTTGGTGGCATAAACCAGCAGGCCGTAGTAGACGTTTAGCGTGGCGATGGTAATGATGATCGCCGGAACGCGCAGCCAGTACACCAGGAAGCCATTAATCAGCCCAAGCAGCAGACCTACCGCCATTGCGATGGTTAAAGCCAATATGAAGTTGCCGCCGTGAGCGATCACCCAACTGGCCATCGCATACTGGGCAATCGCGGTCATCGCCGGAAATGAGATGTCGATCCCGCCGGAAATCAGCACCACAAACAGCCCGCAGGCGAGAATGCCGAGAATCGCGTAACTGGTGGCGACATCTGTGAGATTGCCCAGCGACAGGAACTCATCGGTACTGACGCTCAGCCCGACGGCGAGCGCCACGACCAGCAGGCCCAGCCAGAATTCATGTTGCCCGATTAAACGGGAGAGACGCAGACTATTCATTGATTACCTCGACCACTTCAGCAATCTCCTCTTCACGGCAGTGATGAGGATTAAATTCCGCCACCAGTTTGCCGCGGCGCATCACCAGCACACGATGGCTGTTGTAATACGCTTCCGGGATTTCATCGCAAATCATTAGTACCGCCATTCCCTGTTCCGCCAGATCGCGGGCTATCTGGTAAATCCCCTCTTTGTTGGCGATATCCACGCCGACGGTAGGGGAGTCGAGGATCAGGATGCGCGGATGGGTTGCCACCCATTTGGCAATGGCAATGCGTTGGGCATTACCGCCGGAGAGCGTTTTGACCGGCAGATGCGGATCGGAGACTTTAATGTTCAACTCACGGATCAAATCGGCGACCAGCTTTTGCGCTTTACGATGATCGAGCAGACCGCTGCCGGTATGCAGTTGGTCAAACACCGTGACGATGGTGTTGTCATAGATCGACTGCTCCATGATCAACCCCTGCGTCAGGCGATCTTCTGAGACATAGCCGATCCCGTGTTTGATGGCGTCATGGTTATTGCGCAGAGTAACCGGCTGACCGTTAATGCGCATTTCGCCGCTTTCCGGATGGGTCATGCCGAACAAACTGAGGCAAAGCTCGGTGCGACCGGCACCCAGCAGACCGACAATGGAGACAATCTCACCGCTATGTAGCGATAAATTGATGTTCTGGTATTTCCCCCGGCGGCTGAGGTTGCGTAGCTCGAGCAGCGGCTCTTGCTCAATAGCGGGTCTTTCCGGCAGCGGGCTGTAGTGGAAGCGTTGTCCGGTCATCAGGAAGGCCAGTTCGTGACTGTCGAGTTCGCTGGCTGGGTATGTTCCCACCAGTTTGCCGTCGCGCATCACGCTGATACGGTCAGCCACTTCCATCACTTCATCCAGACGGTGGCTGACAAACACCACGCAAATCCCGGCCGCTTTCAGTTCGTTGACGACCCGCAGCAGACCATTGACCTCCTGGCGGGTTAACGAAGCGGTGGGTTCATCCATAATCACCAGACGCGCATCGGCGGCAATAGCGCGGCAAATAGCGACCAGTTGCCGGTCGGCAATCGACAGTTTTTCGACTTTTTTATCGGGATCGATGTTCACGCCGATGCGTTTCATGGCGGCCAGCGCCTGCTGTTTCATCGCGCCACGGCGTACCCAGATATCGCCACCGGGCAGATAGCGGTTGACCGCGATATTTTCAGCGACGCTAAAGTTAGGGAATAACGACAGGTCCTGATAAATAACCTGAATACCATAATGGGAAGAAAGCTGCGGCGTCAGGTGATGGAATAATTTACCATCGAGTAAAATCTGCGCGCCTTTTTCCGGATGATACACCCCAGAGATCACTTTAATAATGGTGCTTTTACCACAGCCGTTTTGACCCGCCAGACAGTGAACTTCGCCTTTTCTCAGCGTCAGATTCACGTTATCCAGCGCCAGCACGCCCGGGAATTGTTTGCTGATATTCTCAAGAGTGATAAATGCGGTGGTGTCTGTCATGGACAATACCCCTGCGCACGTCCGCATGGACGCTAAGTGTTAGTTTGGTTGATAGCGCCGACCAGACGGTCGGCGTTAAGGTTCCCTGGTGTCGGCTAAAGCCTTAGAAACCGAGTGATTGTGCGTTGTCTTTGGTGACTTCGAGGATCTTGTTAAAGCGGATCACTTTCTTCTCCGTGTCGATATCGGCTTTCCCTAAACCATCAATACTCAAATCGGCGTTCACTTCTTTACCCTGCAACAGTTGATCGGCCACCGTTACCAGCGCGTATCCCGCGTCTTTTGGATCCCACAGCAGCGCTTTTTTGATATCGCCGCGCATCAGGTACGGCGCAGCCTGTGCTGGCATGGCGATCCCGACGACGGCGATTTTATCTTTGGCGCGTTTTTTCTGCACCGCCTGACCCGCACCGATTGGACCCAGCGAGCCGAAGCCGATAATGCCCTTCATCTGCGGATAGGTTTTCATCAGGTCCAGCGTGGTGGCGTAGGATTTATCGATGCTTTCCGCGACCGGCAGACGTGAAGTGACCTCGAACATTTCGGGATATTTTTCTTTTTGGTACTTAATCGCAAAATCGGCCCACGCGTTATGCAACGGTACCGTCAGCGAACCGACATAGATGGCATAACCCCCTTTACCGCCCATACTTTTCGCTAATTCATCGACGTTAGCCTGCGCATATTTTTCACTGTCGATGGTTTCAATATCCCATTGACCAATCTGCTCGTCCGGGGATTCGTGCGTCAGCACCACGATGCCTTTATCGCGCGCTTTTTTCAGCACCGGCTCAAGGACCTTGGCATCATTCGGCACCACGATGATCGCGTTAACGTTTTTGGCGATCAGATCCTCAATGACTTTCACCTGTTGAGCCGGATCCGGCGTGGAAGGCCCGGTCTGGTAAGCATTCACATCCAGTTTTTTTGCTGCTTCATTAACGCCGGTTTCCATCCGGTTAAACCACGGAATCCCGGTGACTTTGGCAACCACAGCAATTTCATATTTTTCCGCCGCAAAGGACGTGCCGGACAACATGCATGCAGAAACCAGGGTTGCACTGAGTAATGCGAGTTTGAATTTCATAGTTGTACCTTTCGTAGGGGGCAGGACATGTCACGGGGTGAAGTTAACTACGAATGGAAGAGGGAATGAATCATAAGTTCTGTGAATGTGATCTATGTCCGTTATTGTAAATTTAAAGAAAAATATTGGTTAAATATTGGTTAAATTCATGGGATTTTATATCCATACCAGCAAAATTATTGTTAATAAATAATTAAAATAAAACTTTTAATTAACAATTTATTATCATTTTGCATAAGTTGTGGCGACGAAAAGGGATTCAGACGGGTGTTGCTGGAGAAAGAATTGTCGAAATTGAGAACTGAATCGATATCGGAAAAGGGGGCTCAACATTTTTTCGTTCAATGTTATCCTCAGCACTCTTTCGCCAAACACACCATTATTTCTGGCGGCCTGGATTTTTATCGTGGAGAAGTCATGCAGCGTGTTAAGCACATCATTGTAACGTTGTTTCTTGCTGTCCTGTCCTTTGGCGCAGGTGCGCATCCCCACAGCTTTATCCATTTGAAAACCGAGATAGTGAGCGAGAATAATCAGTTCGTGGCGCTGAAAATGCGCTGGACGATGGATGAAATCACCTCGGCAGATCTGCTTTACGATGCGGGGAATGCTAAACCTGGCTCGGAGATCTGGAAAAAACTGGCGGCGGAAGTGATGGCGAATGTGCTTGGGCAGCATTATTTCACTGAAGTGTGGCATGAAGGGCAAAAGGTAAAGTTTAAAAACAGGCCGACGGAATACGGCATGGAACGTGAGGAACATCAGGCGGTGCTGACGTTCGTTCTACCCTTAGCTGAACCACAGCCGCTGAGTGGTCAAAAATATACCATTTCAACCTTCGATCCGACCTACTATGTGGACATGAGCTATGACCAGGATAGCGATGCCCGGCTGTCGCAGGCGATCAGCCAGCAATGCCGTATTTCAGTACACACCCCGACGCCGAATGAACAAACGCTGATCTTTGCGCAGTCGCTGGATAAAGAAGACGCCCCGCCGGAGGATATGGAGTTGGGTAAACAGTTCGCACAAACGGTAACGCTGCAATGTCAGTAGTTTATCAACCACGACCCACCGGACGTCGCTGGCTCACGCTGTGGCCGCTGGCGCTATTTTTGCTGCTGGCGGCAGGCGGCATACTGTGGCTATGGCTGGCCTGGCCGCAGGTGATGATGAAAAGCATCGTCTGGCAGCGCGAAGTAAACCAACAGATGAGCGGATTGTTGAAAGCGGTTGCTGCCAGTCCGACCCAGGCAGGGGGATCGCTGCTACTGTTTAGTTTTCTCTACGGCGTTCTGCATGCGCTGGGGCCGGGACATGGAAAAGTGGTGATTACTACCTGGCTTGCGACGCACCCGTCAAAACTCAAATCCAGTATCGGCCTGACGCTGGCGTCGTCTTTATTACAAGGACTGGTCGCGATTGGTCTGGTCGTTATCGTGCTCACCGTCTTGCAGTTGCCTGCGCGGCAACTGCATATGAGCAGCTTCTGGCTGGAGAGAGGGAGCTATGTGCTGGTGGGCGTGTTAGGCCTGCTGCTGTGCTGGCGGGCGCTGAAAAAACTGCGCTTATTGCTAAAGCGGCCAACGTTTACCGCCTTCACGCCGCGCCATGTGCATCACGACGGCTGTGGCTGCGGGCATCAGCATCTGCCGAACCCTGAACAGGTGCAAAGCGGTGATGACTGGCGCGCCCGGCTGATGATTATTCTGTCTATGGGGATGCGCCCATGCTCCGGGGCCATCATGGTGCTGCTGTTCAGCAAAGTGATTGGCGTCTTTAGCTGGGGCATGGCGTCGGCGCTGGCCATGGCGGCGGGCACCTCTTTGACGATTACGTCACTGGCTTTATTGGTACACAGTTTCCGCACGCTGGCGGTGAGACTTAGCGGGCATAAAGCGCCGGTGCTGTGGCGACAGATTGGCTGGACGACGCTGGCGTTAGCCGGGGGCACGGTATTAATTGCGGCAGCGGTGGTGATGTGGATGAGCGCGGTGCCGGTGGGGCGAGGGATAAGACCGTTTTAGCACTGTTGTAGGATGAATGCCTGATGGCGCTTCGCTTATCAGGCCTACGGGGAACTTCCCTGGTAGGCCGGATCAGGCGCTAGCCGCCATCCGGCATCAAACGATTAGCGCTTCAGCGCGTCGCTCAGTTCGTCACGCATGTTAGCCAGCATGGCTTTCACTACGCGCGGGTTACCTGCAACGATGTTGCCGGTCGCCATGTAGTTATGGCCGCCGGTGAAGTCGCACACCAGGGCGCCAGCTTCACGCGCTATCAGCTCGCCTGCGGCGAAATCCCACGGGCGCAGACCAATTTCGAAATAACCGTCAACGCGGGCTGCGGCAACGTAGGCCAGATCCAGCGCGGCAGAACCGGTACGGCGGAAGTCAGCGCATTCGGTAAACATGTTGCCAAGGATTTTCATGTAAGAAGCGGCGTGTTGTTTCGCTTTGAACGGGAAGCCGGTGGCAATGATGGTGCCGTCCAGATCGCGAGCCGTGCTGCCACGCAGACGGTAACCGTTAAGCTGCGCGCCCTGACCGCGGGTTGCGGTGAACAGTTCATTACGCATTGGATCGTAAACAACGGCAACCTCAGTACGGCCTTTAATGCGTACTGCGATAGATACCGCGAAGTGCGGCAGGCGTTTTACGAAGTTGGTGGTGCCATCCAGTGGATCGATAACCCATTGAACATCCAAATCTTCACCAACATGTTCACCGCTTTCTTCGGTGATGATGGTGTGCTGTGGGTAAGATTTGCGAATCGTTTCGATAATAATCGCTTCGGCGGCTTTATCGACGTTAGTCACGAAATCATTGCTGCCTTTCTGGCTGGTTTCTACAGAGTCTGGGGTTTCGTAGTGTTTGGCAATTACATTACCCGCCTTGCGCGCTGCGCGCACGGCGATGGTCAGCATCGGATGCATCGGTCTCTCTCACTGGATGTTAAAGAACGGGAAAACGGCGCAGAGTATAGCAGCGAGTTCGGAATATGTCTTCGTTTTATGATAATATGCCCGAATAATCTTTAGCCGAAGAAATACAATGCTGCAAAATATTCGAATTGTGCTGGTGGAAACCTCTCACACTGGCAACATGGGCTCTGTGGCCCGCGCAATGAAAACCATGGGTTTAACCAATCTGTGGCTGGTTAATCCACTGGTCAAACCGGACTCGCAGGCCATCGCCCTGGCGGCAGGCGCCAGCGATGTGATCGGCAGCGCGCAGATCGTCGATACCCTCGATGAAGCGCTGGCGGGTTGTAGTCTGGTAGTAGGCACCAGCGCGCGTTCCCGTACGTTGCCGTGGCCGATGCTGGACCCGCGCGAATGCGGCTTAAAAAGCGTGTCTGAAGCGGCGAATACGCCGGTGGCGCTGGTATTTGGTCGTGAACGCGTTGGCCTGACCAACGAAGAACTGCAAAAATGCCATTATCACGTCGCCATTGCTGCGAACCCGGAATACAGTTCGCTCAACCTGGCGATGGCGGTGCAGGTTATCTCTTATGAAGTCCGCATGGCCTGGCTGGCGACGCAGGAAGGTGATAAGAGCGTCGAATACGAAGAAGCTGAGTATCCGCTGGTGGATGATTTAGAGCGTTTTTACGGTCATCTGGAACAAACGCTGCTGTCGACCGGGTTTATTCGCGAAGGCCATCCGGGACAAGTGATGAACAAGCTGCGCCGTCTGTTTACGCGTGCGCGTCCTGAGAGTCAGGAGCTGAATATCCTGCGCGGGATTCTGGCATCTATCGAACAGCAGAATAAAGGCAAGTAAGCGAAACGCCTCCTGCAAGTGAAAACGGCACTGAAGGTTAAATACCTGACTAAATTAGTCAAGTAAATAGTTGACTGATTTAGTCGGGAATGTCAGACTTGCCCCTGCTATGCAATACCCCCATTTTACAATAAAAAACCCCGGGCAGGGGCGAGTTTGAGGCTAAGTAAGACATGAGACTGACATCAAAAGGGCGTTATGCCGTGACCGCAATGTTGGACGTTGCGCTCAACTCAGAAACGGGCCCGGTACCGTTGGCTGATATTTCTGAACGTCAGGGAATTTCCCTGTCATATCTGGAGCAGCTGTTTTCCCGTTTGCGTAAAAACGGTCTGGTTTCAAGCGTACGTGGACCAGGCGGCGGGTATCTGCTGGGTAAAGATGCCGGCAGCATCGCAGTAGGTGAAGTCATTAGCGCTGTCGACGAGTCTGTAGATGCGACCCGTTGCCAGGGCAAAGGCGGTTGTCAGGGCGGCGATAAATGCCTGACCCATGCGCTGTGGCGCGATCTGAGCGATCGTCTGACCGGGTTCCTCAACAACATTACGTTGGGCGAACTGGTGAATAATCAGGAAGTCCTGGATGTGTCTGGTCGCCAGCACACGCATGACGCTCCACGCACTAATCGTGCTCAAGACGCGATCGACGTTAAGTTACGCGCATAATAAAAGTATTTTAGAATCAGGCCGGGGTGTTAAATGCCCCGTTAACTCGGTCGTACATCCAGCCGGTTGCCTGGTTCCTTGCATTGAAGCGATGTACGGAGTTTATAGAGCAATGAAATTACCGATCTATCTCGATTACTCCGCAACCACGCCGGTGGACCCGCGTGTTGCCGAGAAAATGATGCAGTGTCTGACCCTGGACGGAAACTTTGGTAACCCAGCTTCCCGTTCACACCGTTTTGGCTGGCATGCTGAAGAGGCGGTAGATATCGCCCGTAATCAGATCGCTGAGCTGGTCGGTGCCGATCCGCGTGAAATCGTCTTTACCTCCGGTGCGACGGAATCCGATAACCTGGCGATTAAAGGTGCAGCCAACTTTTATCAGAAAAAAGGCAAGCACATCATCACCAGCAAAACCGAACACAAAGCCGTGCTGGATACCTGCCGTCAGCTGGAGCGCGAAGGGTTTGAAGTCACTTACCTCGCCCCACAGCGTAACGGTATTATCGATCTGAAAGAACTTGAAGCGGCAATGCGTGACGACACTATCCTCGTGTCCATCATGCACGTGAACAACGAAATCGGCGTGGTGCAGGATATCGCGACTATCGGTGAAATGTGCCGTGCGCGCGGCATCATCTATCACGTTGACGCCACTCAGAGCGTGGGCAAACTGCCTATCGACCTGAGCCAACTGAAAGTTGACCTGATGTCCTTCTCCGGCCACAAAATCTATGGTCCGAAAGGTATCGGCGCGCTGTACGTGCGTCGTAAACCGCGTATTCGTATCGAAGCGCAGATGCACGGCGGCGGTCACGAGCGCGGCATGCGTTCCGGTACTTTGCCTGTCCACCAGATCGTTGGCATGGGTGAAGCGTACCGTATCGCGAAAGAAGAGATGGAAACCGAGATGGCGCGTCTGCGCAGTCTGCGTAACCGTCTGTGGAACGGCGTGAAGGACATGGAAGAAGTGTACCTGAACGGCGATCTCGAACAGGGCGCGCCGAACATTCTCAACGTCAGCTTCAACTTTGTTGAAGGCGAGTCGCTGATTATGGCGCTGAAAGACCTGGCGGTATCCTCCGGTTCTGCATGTACTTCAGCAAGCCTGGAGCCATCCTATGTGCTGCGCGCGCTGGGTATGACCGACGAGCTGGCACACAGCTCAATTCGTTTCTCTTTAGGTCGTTTCACTACCGAAGAAGAGATTGACTATGCCATCAATCTGGTTCGCAACTCCATTGGCCGTCTGCGCGACCTTTCTCCGCTGTGGGAAATGTTCAAACAGGGCGTGGACTTGAACAGTATTGAATGGTCACATCACTAATTCGGCACCAATAAGGAGAATTCAACATGGCTTACAGCGAAAAAGTTATCGATCACTATGAGAATCCACGTAACGTGGGCTCTTTTGACAACAGCGACGAGAACGTGGGTAGCGGCATGGTCGGCGCACCGGCCTGTGGCGACGTGATGAAGTTGCAGATCAAAGTCAACAATGAGGGTATCATTGAAGACGCGCGTTTCAAGACTTACGGCTGCGGTTCCGCCATTGCCTCCAGCTCTCTGGTTACCGAATGGGTAAAAGGGAAATCGCTGGACGAAGCACAGGCGATTAAAAACACCGATATCGCCGACGAGCTTGAACTGCCACCGGTGAAAATTCACTGCTCTATCCTGGCTGAAGACGCGATTAAAGCCGCGATTGCGGATTACAAAAGCAAACGTGAAGCAAAATAATTAAGAGTTGAGGTTTTATTATGTCGATTACCTTAAGCGACAGTGCAGCAGCGCGTGTAAATACCTTCCTGGCGAACCGCGGTAAGGGGTTTGGCCTGCGTCTGGGCGTGAGAACCTCCGGCTGCTCAGGTATGGCCTATGTACTGGAATTTGTTGACGAGCCGGCGGCTGAAGATACCGTGTTTGAAGACAAAGGCGTTAAAGTTGTGGTCGACGGTAAGAGCCTGCAATTTCTCGACGGTACGCAGTTAGACTTCGTCAAAGAAGGTCTGAACGAAGGGTTTAAGTTCACTAACCCGAACGTGAAAGACGAATGTGGATGCGGCGAAAGCTTCCACGTATAACGCGCTCACCGATAACCCCACACGCATGATTTTACGTGTGGGGTTTGTTCTAACAGGCTACCCCTGAGATAGTTATGGATTACTTCACTCTCTTCGGATTACCCGCTCAATATCCTATTGATCTCCAGGCCCTGACGATCCGTTTTCAGGATCTCCAACGTCAGTATCATCCTGATAAATTCGCCAGCGGTTCTCAGGCGGAACAACTTGCTGCGGTTTCGCAGTCCGCCACTATCAACCAGGCCTGGCAAACGCTGCGTCATCCCTTGATGCGCGCCGAATACTTATTGTCTTTACACGGTTTTGATATTCGCAATGAGCAGCACACGGTGCGTGATACCGCGTTCCTGATGGAGCAACTGGAACTGCGAGAAGAGCTTGACGAGATCGGGCAGACGAAAGACGAATCGCGACTGGAAAGTTTTATCCAGCGCGTGAAAAAAATGTTTGAAAGTCGCCATCAACTGATGGTTGAACAGCTGGATAACGAGATGTGGGACGCGGCGGCGGATACCGTGCGTAAGCTGCGTTTTCTCGATAAACTGCGAAGCAGTGCAGAACAACTCGAAGAAAAACTGCTCGATTTTTAATTTCCGGAAGCGAAAATGGCCTTATTACAAATTAGTGAGCCTGGTCTGAGCGCCGCGCCGCACCAGCGTCGTCTGGCGGTAGGTATCGATTTAGGCACTACCAACTCCCTGGTTGCAACCGTACGCAGCGGCCAGGCCGAAACGCTGGCAGACCATGAGGGTCGCCACCTGTTGCCGTCAGTGGTTCACTATCAGCCGCAGGGCTACTCTGTCGGTTACGATGCCCGCGCCAATGCCGCGCTTGACCCGACCAATACCGTGAGTTCGGTAAAACGCATGATGGGCCGCTCTCTGGCGGATATCCAGGTGCGCTATCCGCATCAGCCTTATACGTTTCAGGCCAGTGAAAACGGCCTGCCGATGATTGAAACCGCTGCCGGTTTACTTAATCCGGTGCGCGTATCTGCTGACATTTTGAAAGCGCTGGCCGCGCGGGCAACCGAATCGCTGTCCGGTGAACTGGACGGCGTCGTGATCACCGTTCCGGCATATTTTGACGATGCACAGCGTCAGGGAACCAAAGACGCCGCGCGCCTGGCTGGTCTGCACGTATTACGTCTGCTGAATGAGCCGACCGCTGCGGCGATCGCTTATGGCCTGGACTCCGGTCAGGAAGGCGTGATCGCAGTCTATGACCTTGGCGGCGGTACCTTTGATATTTCTATTCTGCGCCTGAGCCGCGGCGTGTTCGAAGTGCTGGCGACCGGCGGTGATTCCGCGCTCGGCGGCGATGATTTTGACCATCTGCTCGCCGATTACATTCGCGAGCAGGCGGGGGTTGCCGATCGCAGCGACAACCGCGTACAGCGTGAACTGTTGGATGCCGCCATTGCGGCGAAAATTGCACTCAGCGACGCCGATTCTGTAACGGTTAACGTGGCGGGATGGCAGGGTGAAATCACCCGTGAAACCTTCAATGAACTTATTTCCGCACTGGTTAAGCGTACGCTGCTGGCCTGCCGTCGCGCGCTGAAAGATGCGGGCGTTGAGCCGCAAGATGTGTTGGAAGTGGTGATGGTCGGTGGTTCAACCCGCGTGCCGCTGGTACGTGAACGCGTTGGTGAGTTTTTTGGCCGTACGCCGCTGACCTCTATCGACCCGGATAAAGTGGTCGCTATCGGCGCGGCAATCCAGGCGGATATTCTGGTCGGGAATAAACCAGACAGCGAAATGCTGCTGCTGGACGTCATTCCGCTGTCCCTGGGCCTTGAAACCATGGGCGGTCTGGTGGAGAAAGTGATCCCGCGTAACACCACTATCCCGGTGGCGCGTGCGCAGGACTTTACCACCTTTAAAGACGGCCAGACCGCGATGTCCATCCACGTGATGCAAGGCGAGCGTGAGCTGGTGCAGGACTGTCGTTCACTGGCGCGCTTTGCGCTGCGCGGTATTCCTGCGCTGCCAGCAGGCGGCGCGCATATCCGTGTGACCTTTCAGGTGGATGCCGATGGGCTGCTGAGCGTCACCGCTATGGAGAAATCCACCGGCGTTGAGTCCTCCATTCAGGTCAAACCGTCCTATGGTCTGACCGACGGTGAAATCGCCTCCATGATTCAGGATTCGATGAGTTTTGCCGAGCAGGACGTCAAAGCCCGTATGCTGGCAGAACAGAAAGTCGAAGCGGCACGTGTACTGGAAAGCTTATCCGGTGCGCTGAACGCTGATGCCGCGCTGTTAAGCGCCGCAGAGCGTCAGGCTATCGACACCGCCGCCGCGCACTTGAGCGAGGTTGCGCAGGGTGACGATGTTGACGCGATAGAACAAGCCATTAAAAACGTAGACAAACAAACCCAGGAATTCGCCGCTCGCCGCATGGACAAATCCGTCCGTAGCGCGCTGAAAGGCCATTCCGTGGACGAGGTTTAATATGCCAAAGATTGTTATTTTGCCTCATCAGGATCTCTGTCCTGATGGCGCAGTTCTGGAAGCTGAGACCGGCGAAACCATTCTCGACGTTGCCCTGCGTAACGGTATCGAGATTGAACATGCCTGTGAAAAATCCTGTGCCTGCACGACCTGCCACTGCATTGTACGTGAAGGTTTCGATTCTTTGCCGGAAAGCACGGAAGAAGAAGACGACATGCTGGATAAAGCCTGGGGCCTGGAGCCGGAGAGCCGTTTAAGCTGTCAGGCGCGGGTAACCGAGGACGATTTAGTGGTCGAAATCCCACGTTACACAATCAATCATGCACGTGAGCATTAACAGAGGGTAGTATGGGACTGAAGTGGACCGATAGCCGTGAAATCGGTGAAGCGCTGTACGACGCCTTCCCCGATCTCGATCCCAAGACCGTTCGTTTCACCGATCTGCACCAATGGATCTGTGACCTGGAAGAGTTCGATGATGATCCACAGGCATCGAACGAAAAAATCCTTGAGGCCATTTTACTGGTCTGGCTGGACGAAGCCGAATAAGTCAACGGGCTGCCCACGGGTGGCCCGTTTTCCTGTATGCGCGAAAATAAGGATAAATAAAATGACAGAAGCCATGAAAATTACGCTTTCCACGCAACCTGCCGATGCCCGCTGGGGTGAAAAGGCAACATACAGCATTAATAATGAAGGCATTACCCTGCACCTGAACGGAAAAGATGACCTCGGCCTTATCCAGCGCGCCGCGCGTAAAATCGATGGCCTGGGTATTAAACATGTGCAACTGGACGGTGAAGGCTGGGATACCGAACGCAGCTGGGCTTTCTGGCAGGGTTATAAAGGACCGAAAGGCAGTCGCAAAGTTGAGTGGGCTACCCTTGACGAAGCACAGCGCAAAGAGCTGGATAACCGTCTGAAGATTATTGACTGGGTGCGCGATACCATTAATGCCCCGGCGGAAGAACTGGGCCCGGAACAACTGGCGCAGCGCGCGGTCGACCTGCTGTGCTCTGTTGCCTGCGATAACGTCTCTTACCGCATCACCAAAGGCGAAGATCTGCGTGAGCAGAACTACATGGGGCTGCATACCGTGGGGCGCGGTTCTGAGCGTCCTCCGGTGCTGCTGGCGCTGGACTACAACCCGACTGGCGACAAAGAAGCCCCGGTTTACGCCTGTTTGGTTGGCAAAGGCATTACTTTTGACTCCGGCGGTTACAGCATCAAGCAAAGCGCATTTATGGACTCAATGAAGTCCGATATGGGCGGTGCGGCAACGGTTACCGGCGCGCTGGCGTTTGCCATCACCCGTGGTCTGAACAAGCGTGTGAAGCTGTACCTGTGCTGCGCGGATAACCTGATCAGCGGCAACGCCTTTAAGCTGGGCGATATTATTCACTATCGCAACGGCAAAAAAGTGGAAGTGATGAATACCGATGCGGAAGGACGCCTGGTGCTGGCGGATGGTCTGATCGACGCCAGCGCGCAAAAACCGGAGCTGATTATTGATGCAGCTACGCTGACCGGCGCCGCGAAAACCGCCCTGGGTAACGATTATCACGCGTTGTTCAGTTTTGACGACAAGCTGGCTGCCCGTCTGCTGGCAAGCGCGGCACAAGAAAACGAGCCGTTCTGGCGTCTGCCGTTGGCTGAGTTCCACCGTAGTCAACTGCCGTCTAACTTTGCCGAGCTGAATAACACCGGCAGTGCGGCCTATCCGGCGGGTGCGAGCACTGCAGCAGGCTTCCTGTCTCATTTTGTGGAAAACTACCAGCAAGGCTGGCTGCACATCGACTGCTCTGCAACTTATCGCAAAGCGCCAGTTGAGCAGTGGTCTGCGGGCGCAACCGGTCTGGGTGTGCGCGCTATCGCGAATCTGCTGACCGCATAATTCATGACTGTATTGCCGGATGGCGCTACGCTTATCCGGCCTACATGTATTCATCCAATTTGTGATCCTTATGTCCGAAACAAAAAATGAATTAGAAACGTTGCTGGAACAAGCGGCGACAGAGCCTGCGCATCGACCGGCATTTTTCCGTACTTTACTTGAATCCACCGTCTGGGTGCCGGGTACTGCTGCAGAAGGCGAGGCGGTGGTTGAAGACAGCGCCCTCGACCTTCAGCACTGGGAAAAAGAAGACGGCACAACCGTGATCCCGTTCTTTACTTCCCTTGAGGCTCTGCAGCAGGCGGTTGAAGATGAGCAAGCATTTGTCGTCATGCCGGTGCGTACGTTATTTGAAATGACGCTCGGCGAAACGCTGTTTCTCAACGCGAAGTTGCCGACCGGCAAAGAGTTTATGCCGCGTGAAATCAGTCTGCTGATCGGTGATGAGGGGAGTCCGCTTAGCACCCAGGAAGTACTGGAAGGCGGCGAATCGCTGATCCTCTCTGAAGTCGCTGAACCGCCAGCGCAGATGATCGACTCGCTGACCACGCTGTTTAAAACCATCAAGCCGGTAAAACGCGCGTTTCTCTGCTCAATCAAAGAAAGTGCGGAAGCTCAGCCAAACCTGTTGATCGGGATTGAAGCTGACGGTGATATTGAAGAGATCATCCACGCTGCGGGCAGCGTCGCGACCGACACATTGCCGGGCGATGAACCGATTGATATTTGCCAGGTGAAGAAAGGCGAGAAGGGTGTCAGCCACTTTATCATCGAGCATATCGCACCGTTCTACGAACGCCGCTGGGGCGGCTTCCTGCGCGACTTTAAACAGAACCGGATTATCTGAGTGAAGGAAAGCCGCCCCGAAGGGCGGCTACCAGGCTTACTTGCCCTGGGTGCTGAGCGTCACGCGTGCAGAATTACCTGAGTAACTCTGCTCCCCGTGAAGACACAACGCGCCAGAAACAACAAGCACGATACAGAAGTATCGTATCTTCATTGCGCGGTCCATGCGAAGACCGCATCACGACAGCACCACTGGCGATAATGCCGTGATAGCAAGCACTGTGGTGTGCTCGCGTTTACGGCCATGGGACATCCTTTCCTGAAGCCAGTGCCCGTTTGCGAGACGGCGAAAAGGGCCGGTCAGGATAATACATCAATTGTTGAATAGTTTTCGAGCTAATTAACTTGACTTTAGCTCCCTTAAAAGG
>NZ_CP069763.1:4843011-4946719 GCF_016893685.1 Citrobacter cronae | reverse complement strand
GCTTGCGTTGCTATGGCAACAACGCCTGCTGGAAAGGCCGCGAACCGGACTGGCACAAAAAAACCGCTCATTTGGGCGGTTTTTTTGTGGGCGAAAAAGATGAGTAAATCAGATTTTATTTAGCCTCACATGGTTCTACCGGTAAATCGTTGCGCGCTCCCCATTCGCTCCACGCCCCGTCATACAGTGCGACGTTCGAAACATCCAGCGTGGCAAGCGCCAGTACCACCACGGCAGCCGTTACGCCGGAGCCGCAGCTGGCGATAATGGGGCGGTCAAAGCTCACGCCGTGGCTGAAGAAAATAGCATCCAGCTCATCGGTAGTTTTGAGTTCGCCGTCACGAACCAGCTCTGTCCACGGAACGTTAAGCGCACCGGGTACATGACCACGCTTCAGGCCTGGACGCGGCTCGTCAACTTCGGCATTAAAACGCGCAGCCGGGCGGGCATCGACGATCTGCGCCGTTTTTTCATGACTGGCCAGCAGCACATCGGTGACGCGCACCACGGCTTCAGGCGTAAATGCGACGTTAAATTCGCCTTCGGGTAACTCCTCGTTTCCTTCCTGCAGCATGAGCTCATCGCGCTGCCAGCCAGCAAGACCGCCCGCCAGAATGGAGACATTCTCGACGCCAAAAGTCCGCAGCATCCACCATGCGCGCGGCGCCGAAAACAGATTGCCGTCATCGTAGACAACCAGATGTTTATCCTGATGAACACCCAATTCGCGCATCGCGACAGCGAAGGCTTCCGGGCGCGGCATCATGTGCGGCAAGGGCGAGGTATGGTCGGAAAGCGCTTCAATATCAAAAAAAACGGCGCCAGGAATATGACCTGCGCGATACTCCTCGCCAACATCGCGATCTTCCTGACCTGGAGGTGCCATCCGGGCATCAAGGATTTGTATTTCCGGGTCGTCAATGTGTTCGGCAAGCCAGTCGGCAGCGACAAAGAAGGCGGTGGTCATAGGCATCTCCATTTTTACCAGGTTTTGGCAAATTGTCGGACGTTTAGTGCAAAGCGACAAGTAAAAGAGGCTGATTTGTCAGGCGAATCCACATTAATCACGAAAATTAGGACAACGTTGTTCATTTACTGGCTTCCACAGCCTGAAAACTAACGCATAATAGTTGTTCTACGTAGCTAACGGGCCACTACGGCCAGGGATGAAAAATGAAACATTTACGCGTAGCGGCCTGCATGCTGATGCTGGCACTTGTCGGGTGTGATAATAATAACGAAAAATCGACGACGGCTGCGAAGCCGGATGCACCTGCTCCGCAGACTGCGCCCGCAAAAGACAAGACCCAGTTAGAGAAGCTGATGCAACAAAGTCAGGGCAAGTCGCTGACGCTGTTAGATGCCTCAGAGATCCAGCTCGACGGCGCGGCAACGCTCGTGTTGACCTTCTCCATTCCCCTCGATCCGGAACAGGATTTTTCCCGCGTAGTGCACGTTGTCGATAAAAAAAGCGGCAAAGTCGATGGTGCCTGGGAGCTGGCGCCAAACCTGAAAGAGCTACGCTTACGGCACCTCGAACCTAACCGGGAACTGGTGGTTACCATTGAGCGTGATTTACTGGCGCTGAATAAAGCGACGTTTGGTATCGATTATGAAAAAAATATCACCACACGTGACGTCCAGCCGAGCGTAGGGTTCGCCAGTCGCGGTTCGCTACTGCCGGGAAAGGTGATTGAAGGGCTGCCGGTGATGGCGCTCAACGTTAACAGTGTGGATGTGAATTTTTATCGCGTGAAGCCAGAGTCGCTCGGCGCGTTTGTCAGCCAGTGGGAATACCGCAATTCGTTGTCGAACTGGGAATCCGATAATCTGCTGAAAATGGCGGAACTGGTCTATACCGGACGCTTTGACCTCAACCCTGCGCGCAACACTCGCGAAAAGCTGTTGCTGCCGCTGAGCGAAATCAAACCGTTGCAGCAGGCTGGTGTTTACATCGCGGTGATGAATCAGGCCGGAAAATACAACTACAGTAATGCCGCGACGCTGTTTACGCTCAGCGATATTGGTGTGTCAGCGCATCGTTACCATAATCAACTGGATATCTTTACGCAGAGTCTGGAAAACGGCGCAGCGCAGCAGGGCATTGAAGTCACATTACTCAACGAAAAAGGGCAGACGCTGGCGCAAGCCACCAGTGACGCGCAGGGGCATGTACAGCTTAAGACTGATAAAGAAGCTGCCTTATTGCTGGCCCGCAAAGACGGGCAGACTACGCTGCTTGACCTGAAACTTCCGGCATTGGATCTGGCTGAGTTTGATATTGCCGGCGCACCGGGATACAGCAAACAGTTCTTTATGTTTGGTCCGCGCGATCTCTATCGCCCCGGTGAAACGGTGATCCTCAATGGATTACTACGTGACAGCGACGGTAAAACGTTGCCCGACCAGCCGGTGAAGCTGGAAGTGGTCAAGCCCGACGGACAGGTTTTACGCTCGGTTGTCAGCCAGCCGGAGAACGGTCTGTACCGCTTTAGCTGGCCGCTGGATAGCAGCGCGCCGACCGGTATGTGGCATATTCGCGCCAATACTGGCGACAACCAGTCGCGGATGTGGGATTTCCACGTTGAAGATTTTATGCCAGAGCGGATGGCGCTCAATCTCACCGCCAGCAAAATGCCGGTAGCGCCAACTGATGAAGTGAAATTCTCGGTGGTGGGTTACTACCTGTACGGCGCGCCCGCCAACGGCAACGCTCTGCAAGGCCAGCTTTTCCTGCGCCCGTTACGCGAAGCGGTGCAGACACTGCCGGGGTTTCAGTTTGGTAATATTGCCGAAGAAAACCTTTCCCGCAGCCTCGATGAAGTTCAGCTCACGCTGGACGATCACGGTCGCGGTGAAGTGACCGCCAACAGCCAGTGGCAGGAGACGCATTCCCCGTTACAGGTGGTGTTGCAAGCCAGCCTGCTGGAGTCGGGTGGCCGCCCGGTGACGCGTCGGGTTGAACAAGCCATCTGGCCTACGGATACGCTGCCGGGGATTCGACCGCAGTTTGCGGCGAAAGCTGTTTATGATTATCGCACTGACACCACGGTGAATCAGCCTATCGTCGATGAAGACAGCAATGCTGCTTTCGATATCGTTTATGCCGATGCGCAAGGCAATAAAAAAGCGGTGTCCGGCTTGCAGGTGCGTTTGATCCGCGAACGTCGTGATTATTACTGGAACTGGACTGAAGGCGAGGGCTGGCAATCGCAGTTTGATCAAAAAGATCTGATCGAAGGTGAGCAGACTCTGGATCTTAAGGCCGATGAAACCGGTAAAGTGAGCTTCCCGGTTGAGTGGGGCGCCTATCGTCTGGAAGTAAAAGCGCCGAATGATGCGGTGAGCAGCGTGCGCTTCTGGGCGGGTTATAGCTGGCAGGATAATAGCGACGGCAGCGGCTCTGTTCGCCCCGATCGTGTGACCCTGAAACTGGATAAACCCGGCTATCGTCCTGGCGATACCATGAAGTTGCATATTGCCGCCCCCGCGGCTGGCAAAGGTTATGCGATGGTAGAATCCAGCGAAGGACCGTTGTGGTGGCAAGAAATAGACGTGCCTGCGAATGGTCTGGACCTTACTATTCCAGTCGATAAAACCTGGAATCGCCACGATTTGTATCTCAGTGCGCTGGTGGTTCGTCCTGGCGACAAATCCCGTTCGGCGACGCCAAAACGGGCGGTTGGGTTGCTGCATTTACCACTGGGCGATGAAAATCGTCGTCTGGGACTGGTGCTGGAAAGTCCGGCGAAAATACGCCCAAATCAGCCGTTAACCGTCAAGATCAAAGCCAGCGTTAAAAATGGCGACGTGCCAAAACAGGTTAACGTACTGGTCTCTGCCGTTGATAGCGGGGTGTTGAACATCACTGATTACGTTACGCCCGACCCCTGGCAGGCGTTTTTCGGGCAAAAACGCTATGGTGCGGATATTTATGATATCTACGGTCAGGTCATCGAAGGGCAAGGTCGTCTGGCGGCGCTGCGCTTTGGTGGCGATGGCGATGAGTTAAAGCGTGGCGGTAAGCCTCCGGTTAATCACGTCAATATCGTGGCGCAACAGGCGTTACCGGTCACGCTTAACGAGCAGGGCGAAGGTACGGTGACGTTACCGATTGGTGATTTCAACGGCGAGCTGCGGGTCATGGCGCAGGCCTGGACGGCGGATGACTTTGGCAGCAGCGAAAGCAAAGTGATTGTCGCCGCGCCGGTGATTGCTGAACTGAACATGCCGCGCTTTTTGGCCGGGGGAGATACTTCGCGCCTGACGCTGGACGTGACCAACCTGACCGATAAACCACAGACGCTGAATATTAACCTCGCGGCCAGCGGTTTACTGGAACTGATAGGGCAAGATCTTGCGCCTGTGAATCTGGCGCCAGGCGTACGGACTACGCTCTTTATTCCGGTGCGCGCGCGGGAAGGCTTTGGCGAGGGGGAAATTCAGGCGCAGATTAGCGGTCTGTCTCTGCCAGGGGAGACGCTGCCTGTGCAGCACAAACAGTGGAAGATTGGCGTGCGCCCGGCGTTTCCCGCGCAAACTGTCAATAATGGCGTTGCGCTCCAGCCGGGGGCAACCTGGCAGCTGCCAGGCGAAGAGTTGGCTAATTTCTCTCCTGTGACAATGCAGGGACAATTGCTGTTCAGCGGTAAACCGCCGCTGAATCTGGCGCGCTACATCCGTGAACTGAAAGCTTACCCTTACGGTTGTCTTGAGCAAACGGCGAGCGGGTTGTTCCCCTCTTTATACACCAATGCCGCGCAACTGAAGGCATTAGGTATCGCGGGCGACAGTGATGAAAAACGCCGTGCGGCAGTAGAGATTGGCATTTCCCGTTTACTGCAAATGCAGCGCGATAACGGCGGTTTTGCGCTGTGGGATAAGAACGGGCCGGAAGAGTACTGGCTGACCGCGTACGTAATGGATTTCCTCGTCCGCGCGAACGAACAAGGCTACAGCGTCCCGGTTGAGGTGATTAACCGGGGGAACGAGCGGCTGCTGCGTTATTTGCAGGATCCGGGGATGATGTCGATTCGTTATACCGATGACTCGTCTGCAAGCCGGTTTGCTGTACAGGCCTACGCCGCGCTGGTGTTGGCTCGTCAGCAAAAAGCCCCGCTTGGCGCACTGCGTGAAATCTGGGAGCGCCGCGCTCAGGCGGCTTCTGGTTTGCCGCTGTTGCAACTGGGGATCGCGCTGAAAAACATGGGCGATGCTAATCGCAGTGAACAGGCGCTTACGTTGGCGCTGAATACACCGCGTCGCGATGCACAGCAGTGGATGGCGGATTACGGCAGTCAGCTACGCGACAACGCGCTGATGCTGGCCTTGCTGGAAGAGAACAAGCTCAAACCTGAAGAGCAGAATACGTTGCTGAACACATTGTCAGAACAGGCCTTTGGTCAGCGCTGGCTCTCTACTCAGGAAAATAATGCGTTGTTCCTTGCCGCGCGTACGTTACAGGATTTACCTGGCACGTGGCAGGCGCAAACATCACTCTCTGAACAGCCGTTAGCAGGTGATAAATCGCAAACCCGGAATCTGGATGCCGACGAGCTGTCCACGCTGAGCGTCACGAATACCGGTAATCTGCCGCTGTGGCTGCGTCTGGATGTCAGTGGTTATCCGCAAACCGCACCGACGCCTGCCAGCAACGTCCTGCATATTGAACGTCAGATCCTGGGACTCGACGGGAGCAGCAAATCACTGGATTCTCTGCGCAGCGGCGAACTGGTGCTGGTCTGGCTGGACGTTAAAGCCAGCCAGAACGTGCCGGATGCGCTGGTCGTCGACTTACTGCCTGCCGGACTGGAGCTGGAAAACCAAAATCTGGCTAACGGCAGCGCCAGTCTGCAGGATAGCGGTAACGAAGTGGCGAACCTGCTCAATCAGATGCAGCAGGCGGATATCCAGCATATTGAGTTCCGTGACGATCGCTTTGTCGCTGCGGTGGCGGTCAATGAAGGACAGCCGGTTACGCTGGTCTATCTGGCGAGAGCAGTAACACCGGGAACGTATCAGGTTCCCGTCCCGCAGGTGGAATCAATGTATGTTCCGCAGTGGCGGGCAACCGGTGCGGCAGAGGGGCTTTTGATTGTCAGACCATAAATGATGCGCGGGTTGGGTAAACGCGGCTGCGGGCTCTGGCTGGCAGCCGTTGCGCTAGTGTTTGTGATGGCGATTTGGGCGGCAGACAAAATCTGGCCGCTGCCGCTTCATGAGGTGGATCCCGCGCGTGTCGTGGTGGCGCACGATGGTACGCCTCTCTGGCGCTTCGCCGACACGGACGGTATCTGGCGTTATCCGGTGACGATTGATGAGGTATCCCCCCGCTACCTTCAGGCCTTAATCAATTACGAAGACCGCTGGTTCTGGAAACACCCCGGGGTCAATCCGTTTTCAGTGCTGCGCGCCGCATGGCAGGACCTCTCCTCAGGGCGTGTCGTCTCGGGCGGCAGTACGCTCACCATGCAGGTGGCGCGTTTACTCGATCCCCACCCGCGCACCTTTGGCGGCAAGTTTCGCCAGCTCTGGCGCGCGTTGCAACTGGAATGGCATCTGTCCAAGCGCGACATTCTGACGCTGTATCTTAACCGTGCGCCGTTTGGCGGCACACTGCAAGGCGTGGCCGCAGCGAGCTGGGCCTATCTTGGCAAATCGCCTGCACAACTGAGCTACTCCGATGCAGCATTGCTGGCTGTGCTGCCACAGGCGCCGAGCCGTCTGCGTCCGGACCGTTGGCCGGAGCGCGCTGAAGCGGCGCGTAATAAAGTGCTCGAACGTATGGCAATTCAGGGCATTTGGTCCGCAAAACAGGTGCAGGAGTCACGCGAAGAGCCGGTCTGGCTGGCCCCCAGGCAGATGCCGCAGTTAGCGCCGTTATTTTCGCGCATGATGCTGGGAAAAAGCCGCAGCGATAAAATCGTGACTACCCTTGACGCCGGGTTGCAGCGGCAACTCGAAGAGCTGGCGCAAAACTGGAAAGGGCGATTGCCGGCGCGCAGTTCGCTGGCGATGATTGTGGTCGATCACACCGATATGAGCGTGCGTGGCTGGGTGGGGTCGGTGGATATGAATGATGACTCCCGCTTTGGTCATGTTGATATGGTGAATGCGATCCGCTCGCCGGGATCGGTGCTGAAGCCGTTTATCTATGGTCTGGCGCTGGATGATGGATTAATTCATCCCGCTTCGTTGTTGCAGGATGTACCACGGCGAACCGGTGATTATCGACCGGGGAATTTTGACAGTGGTTTTCACGGACCGGTAAGCATGAGCGAGGCGCTGGTTCGTTCGCTGAATCTACCTGCGGTCCAGGTTCTGGAAGCCTATGGCCCGAAGCGTTTTGCCGCATCGTTACGTAACGTCGGTTTACCGTTATATCTGCCCGCAGGGGCTGCGCCGAATCTGTCGCTGATTTTAGGCGGGGCGGGGGCAAGGCTTGATGATATGGTGGCGGCGTATAGCGCCTTTGCCCGCCACGGGAAGGCGGGTAAATTGCGCCTGCAGCCGGCAGACCCGCTACTGGAGCGTCCGCTGATGTCGGCAGGCGCGGCGTGGATTATTCGCCGGATTATGGCTGACGAAGCACAACCGCTACCGGATAACGCACTGAGCAGAGTGGTTCCTCTGGCGTGGAAAACGGGCACCAGCTATGGCTATCGCGATGCGTGGGCGATTGGGATTAACGCCCGTTATGTGATTGGCATCTGGACCGGCAGGCCCGACGGTACGCCGGTGGTGGGGCAGTTTGGCTTTGCCAGCGCCGTACCGCTGCTCAATCAGGTCAACAATCTGCTGCTCTCTCGCGGGACGAATCAGCCGGAAGACCCCCGTCCTGAATCCGTTAGCCGCGGCGTGGTATGTTGGCCGGGTGGGCAATCTCTTGCGGCTGGAGACAGTAACTGTCGCCGCCGGCTGGCAACCTGGCTACTGGATGGCAGTCAGCCGCCAACACTGTTATTACCCGAGCAGGAAGGCGTTAACGGCATTCGTTTCCCTGTCTGGCTGGACGGAGAGGGCAAACGCGTGGCGGCGGATTGCCCGCAGGCGCGCGAACAGACGCTTATCGTCTGGCCCTTGCCGCTTGAACCATGGCTGCCGGAATCAGAGCGCCGTGGGGCAAGATTACCGCCTGTTTCTGCCACATGTCCGCCGTTGGGGCAGGATCCCGGGTTACCGTTGCAGTTGACAGGTCTACGCGATGGCGCGATTGTGAAGCGTTTACCTGGTTCTCCAGAGGCTTCATTGCCGGTGCAAACCAGCGGTGGAACAGGCGATCGCTGGTGGTTTCTTAACGGACAACGTCTGGACGAGCGCGGGCGTCACCTGACGCTACGTCTGACGGTCAAAGGGGATTACCAACTGCTGGTGATGGATGACGCCGGACAGGTGGCTACGGTGAGATTTTCGGTGCAGTAGACCAGTTGGTGAGTATTTGTTGCTAAAACTCATCTTATTTTAAAGAAATGTTACCTTCATCAATAGTCAATTGCCGGGATGCTCTTTATAATCCGCGCCAGGTCGTACATCTATATAGACAACAACAGAACATATTACAGAGGTTATCAATGGCTATTGAACGTACTTTTTCCATCATTAAACCAAACGCGGTGGCAAAAAACGTTATTGGGAGCATCTTTGCGCGCTTTGAAGCTGCAGGGTTCAAGATTGTAGGGACTAAAATGCTGCACCTGACCGTTGAGCAGGCGCGTGGCTTTTATGCTGAGCACGACGGCAAACCGTTCTTTGACGGTCTGGTTGAATTCATGACCTCTGGTCCGATCGTTGTTTCCGTTCTGGAAAGCGAAAACGCCGTACAGCGTCATCGCGATCTGCTGGGCGCTACCAACCCGGCGAACGCGCTGGCCGGTACCCTGCGTGCCGACTACGCTGACAGCTTCACCGAAAACGGGACTCACGGTTCTGATTCCGTTGAATCTGCCGCTCGCGAAATCGCCTATTTCTTCGGTGAGGGCGAGGTTTGCCCGCGTACGCGCTAATAAGCTCGTCCTGTAGGCCGGATAAGCGTTTGCGCATCCGGCTCTGCTTTGCCTGATGGCGACGCGAGGCGTCTTATCAGGCCTACGTTCTTTCTTTACATATTATTTTCGCTAATGCTTCGTGCAAACGTGGCATCCCTGCGCCAGACTTTGTACAATGCAACGCCCCGGAAGAGCAGACCGCTTGCCGGGGCGTTTCTTTTTAACCCTCCACGGGCCACAACGTGTAACAACGAGGCCGGAAAAAATTATGTCTGAATTAGTTAACACCTCTGAAGTCGTCATTCCTGCGGTTCCAAATAAAAATGGAAAAATTAACCTGCTGGATCTGAACCGTCAGCAAATGCGCGAATTCTTCAAAGAAATGGGCGAAAAGCCGTTTCGTGCCGATCAGGTCATGAAGTGGATGTACCACTATTGCAGCGACAACTTTGATGACATGACTGACATCAATAAGGTGCTGCGTAACAAGCTGAAAGAAGTCGCTGAAATTCGCGCCCCGGAAGTGGTGGAAGAGCAGCGTTCCTCTGACGGCACGATCAAATGGGCTATCGCGGTTGGCGATCAGCGCGTTGAAACCGTTTATATTCCGGAAGACGATCGCGCGACCCTGTGTGTTTCTTCACAGGTTGGTTGTGCATTAGAGTGTAAATTCTGCTCTACGGCGCAACAGGGATTTAACCGTAACCTGCGAGTGTCGGAAATCATTGGTCAGGTTTGGCGTGCGGCGAAAATCGTCGGCGCGGTAAAAGCAACGGGTGTTCGTCCTATCACCAACGTGGTGATGATGGGGATGGGCGAGCCGTTGCTCAACCTGACTAACGTGGTGCCGGCGATGGAAATCATGCTGGATGACTTCGGTTTCGGGCTGTCCAAGCGTCGCGTTACGCTTTCCACCTCAGGGGTTGTACCTGCGTTGGATAAGCTGGGCGATATGATTGACGTTGCGCTGGCGATCTCTCTGCATGCGCCGAACGATGAAATTCGTGACGAAATTGTGCCTATCAACAAAAAGTACAATATCGAAACGTTCCTCGGGGCAGTGCGTCGTTATCTGGAAAAATCCAACGCCAACCAGGGTCGTGTGACCATTGAGTATGTCATGTTGGATCACATTAATGACGGTACCGAACACGCGCATCAACTGGCTGAACTGCTGAAAGATACGCCGTGTAAGATCAACCTGATCCCGTGGAACCCGTTCCCTGGCGCACCGTATGGTCGTAGCTCTAACAGCCGTATCGATCGTTTCTCCAAAGTGTTGATGAGCTATGGTTTCACCACCATCGTGCGTAAAACACGTGGCGATGACATCGATGCAGCCTGCGGCCAATTGGCAGGCGACGTTATCGACCGTACCAAGCGTACTCTGCGCAAGCGTATGCAGGGTGATGCTATCGATATCAAAACCGTTTGATGTCGAGCGCACTACGGTATAATTCTTGTACCGTAGTGCAATGTAAGCCAGGTGAGGTTCTTTGGTTGTTGTCGTCAGGTCAATAATAACGGTGCGTTTTTGTCGACTTTAAGGCAGTATGTAACGGCGCAACAAGAGTTTAGCCCTCAGGTTTACGCTTTTTTGTCATTGGTAGTCTGACCGTTTTATACTGTCTGACGAAGGTTAACTGACCAGATGTTTCGCGGTGTGGGTGAGCATTGTGACTCGCCGGCGCCAGAACCCAAATTTACGCAGCTGTAGCGAATGAATACTGAAGCCACGCACGACAAAAATGAAGCACTCTCCACCGGCGTTCGTCTGCGCAATGCCCGTGAACAACTCGGATTCAGCCAACAGGCAGTCGCGGAACGACTGTGCCTGAAGGTCTCCACGGTACGCGATATTGAAGAAGATAAGGCACCAGCCGATCTCGCTTCAACATTCCTGCGTGGGTACATCCGTTCTTATGCGCGTCTGGTGCATATTCCTGAAGAAGAACTGTTGCCAGGGCTGGAAAAACAGGCTCCAGTTCGCCCTGCTAAAGTCGCGCCGATGCAGAGCTTCTCGCTCGGTAAGCGTCGTAAAAAGCGCGATGGCTGGTTAATGACCTTCACCTGGCTGGTGCTGTTTGTCGTTGTCGGACTGACAGGCGCCTGGTGGTGGCAGAACCATAAAGCGCAGCAGGAAGAGATCAGCACCATGGCCGATCAATCTTCTGCTGAGCTGAATGCCGGTAAAGACACTGCGCAGAATGTACCGTTAGATACCAGCGCCGCAGCAGGTCAGGAGACGACGCCGACTGCAGATGATGGCGCAGTGGCGGACGCCGCGCCATCGACGGATGCTCCGGCAACCCCGGCGCCAGCCGCGGATGCGCAACAGAATGCTGTTGTAGCGCCGTCTCAGGCCAATGTCGATACCGCAACCGCAGCGCCAACAGCGCCAACAAATGCGGCCCCGCTGCCGACTGACCAGGCGGGTGTAAGTACCCCAGCAGCCGATCCTAACGCACTGGTAATGAACTTTACCGCCGATTGCTGGTTGGAAGTAACCGATGCGACCGGTAAAAAATTGTTCAGCGGTATGCAGCGTAAAGACGGTAATCTGAATTTGACCGGTCAGGCGCCGTACAAACTGAAAATTGGCGCTCCGGCGGCAGTGCAGATTCAGTTCCAGGGTAAACCTGTCGATCTGAGTCGTTTTATCAGAACTAACCAGGTTGCACGTCTGACCGTTAATGCCGAACAATCACCGGCTCAGTAACAGACGGCAATGCGGGAGATTTTTTAATGCATAACCAGGCTCCAATTCAACGTAGAAAATCGACACGCATTTACGTTGGGAACGTGCCGATCGGCGATGGCGCGCCCATCGCCGTACAGTCTATGACCAATACGCGCACCACTGACGTGGAAGCGACGGTTAATCAGATCAAAGCGCTGGAACGCGTAGGCGCAGATATTGTTCGTGTCTCTGTACCGACAATGGATGCTGCAGAAGCGTTCAAGCTTATCAAACAGCAGGTTAATGTCCCGCTGGTTGCCGATATTCACTTCGACTACCGTATCGCGCTGAAAGTGGCGGAATACGGCGTTGACTGTCTGCGTATCAACCCAGGCAATATCGGTAATGAAGAGCGCATCCGTATGGTAGTAGACTGCGCTCGTGATAAAAATATTCCTATCCGCATCGGCGTAAACGCCGGATCGCTGGAAAAAGATCTGCAGGAAAAATACGGTGAACCGACGCCGCAGGCGCTGCTGGAATCCGCTATGCGTCATGTGGATCACCTCGATCGTTTGAACTTCGATCAATTCAAAGTCAGCGTTAAAGCCTCTGACGTTTTCCTCGCCGTAGAATCCTATCGCCTGCTGGCGAAACAGATCGATCAACCGCTGCATCTGGGGATCACCGAAGCCGGTGGCGCACGTAGCGGGGCGGTGAAATCCGCGATCGGTTTAGGATTGCTGCTATCAGAAGGGATCGGCGATACGCTGCGTGTTTCTCTGGCTGCCGATCCGGTGGAAGAGATCAAAGTGGGCTTCGATATTTTGAAATCGCTGCGCATTCGCGCGCGCGGGATCAATTTCATCGCTTGTCCAACCTGCTCACGTCAGGAATTCGACGTTATCGGTACGGTTAACGCGTTGGAGCAACGCCTGGAAGATATCATTACGCCAATGGATGTTTCGATCATCGGCTGTGTGGTAAATGGTCCTGGCGAAGCGCTGGTTTCTACGCTGGGCGTGACGGGCGGTAACAAGAAAAGCGGCCTGTACGAAGACGGTGTGCGTAAGGACCGACTCGACAACGACGATATGATCACACAGCTTGAAGCCCGTATTCGCGCTAAAGCGAGTATCCTGGACGAAGCGCGCCGTATCGACGTGCAGCAGCTTGAAAAATAACAACGTGATGGGAAGCGGCGTGCTTCCCGTGTATGATTGAACCCGCATGGCGCCCGCATTGTTCGGGTTAGCGCTGAGGGTTCATTTTTATATTCATAAAGAGAATAAACGTGGCAAAAAACATTCAAGCCATTCGCGGCATGAACGATTATCTGCCTGGCGAAACCGCCATCTGGCAGCGCATTGAAGGCACACTCAAAAACGTGCTCGGTAGCTACGGTTACAGTGAAATCCGCTTGCCGATTGTAGAGCAGACCCCGTTATTCAAACGCGCGATCGGTGAAGTTACCGACGTGGTTGAAAAAGAGATGTATACCTTTGAGGACAGAAATGGCGACAGCCTGACTCTGCGTCCTGAAGGGACTGCGGGCTGCGTACGCGCCGGCATTGAACATGGTCTCCTGTACAATCAGGAACAGCGTCTGTGGTATATCGGGCCGATGTTCCGCCACGAACGTCCGCAGAAAGGACGCTATCGTCAGTTCCATCAGTTGGGTGTCGAAGTGTTTGGCCTGCAGGGCCCGGACATTGATGCTGAACTGATTATGCTGACCGCTCGCTGGTGGCGCGCGCTGGGTATTTCTCAACATGTTAGCCTGGAGCTGAACTCAATTGGTTCGCTTGAAGCCCGCGCTAACTACCGTGATGCGCTGGTCGCCTATCTGGAACAGCATAAAGAGAAACTGGACGAAGACTGCAAGCGTCGCATGTACACCAACCCGCTGCGCGTGCTTGACTCTAAAAACCCAGAAGTGCAGGCGCTGCTCAACGACGCACCTGCGCTGGGTGATTATCTCGATGACGACTCTCGCGAGCATTTCGCGGGTCTGTGCAAACTACTGGAATCCGCAGGGATTGCCTACACCGTTAATCAGCGTCTGGTTCGTGGTCTTGATTACTACAACCGCACCGTATTTGAGTGGGTTACCAGCAGTCTGGGCTCGCAGGGCACCGTGTGTGCCGGTGGTCGTTACGACGGTCTGGTAGAGCAACTGGGCGGTCGTGCAACGCCAGCTGTGGGCTTCGCCATGGGCCTGGAACGCCTTGTTTTATTAGTTCAGGCAGTGAATCCGGAATTTATTGCCTCCCCTGTTGTCGATATATACCTGGTTGCTTCAGGCACAGACACGCAGTCGGCGGCAATGCGGCTTGCGGAACGTCTGCGTGATGAAGTTCCTGGTGTGAAACTGATGACCAACCACGGCGGCGGCAACTTTAAGAAACAGTTTGCCCGTGCCGATAAGTGGGGCGCCCGCGTTGCACTGGTACTGGGTGAGTCCGAAGTGGCTGACGGTACTGTTGTAGTGAAGGATTTGCGCTCTGGTGAGCAAACGGCAGTAGCGCAGGATGGCGTTGCCGCGCATTTGCGCACTCTACTGGGCTAAGGAGAAGGACAGCGTGGAAATTTACGAGAACGAACACGACCAGGTTGATGCGGTAAAACGCTTCTTTGCCGAAAACGGCAAAGCGCTGGCGGTTGGGATAATTTTAGGGGTTGGCGCACTGGTTGGCTGGCGTTACTGGACCAGCCATCAGACGGAGTCCGCACGCTCTGCTTCTCTGGCATACCAAAATACGGTGACCGCGGTTAGCGCGGGTAAAGCGGATAGCATTCCTGCGGCAGAGAAATTTGCAGCAGAGAATAAAAATACCTACGGCGCGTTAGCTTCACTGGAACTTGCGCAGCAGTTTGTTGACCAAAATGAACTTGAGAAAGCTGCAAGCCAGCTGCAACAAGGCCTGGCTGCAACCAGCGATGAGAATCTCAAAGCGGTGATTAACCTGCGTCTGGCTCGTGTTCAGGTGCAGCTTAAACAGGCTGATACCGCGCTGAAAACACTCGACACCATTAAAGGTGAAGGGTGGACGGCCATTGTTGCCGATCTGCGCGGTGAAGCGTTGCTGAGCAAGGGCGACAAACAAGGTGCGCGTAGCGCATGGGAAGCGGGTGTGAAAAGCGATGCCTCTCCTGCTCTGAGCGAAATGATGCAGATGAAAATCAATAATTTGTCCATCTGAGAGGGACCCGATGCAATTGCGTAAATTACTTCTGCCAGGGCTGCTTTCCGTTACCCTATTGAGCGGCTGTTCACTGTTTAGTGGCGAAGAAGATGTCGTTAAGATGTCCCCATTGCCGGTGGTTGAAAACCAGTTTACTCCGTCTACTGACTGGAGCACTTCCGTGGGCAACGGTATTGGTGATTTCTATTCCAATCTTCATCCTGCGCTGGCGGATAACGTTGTCTATGCAGCCGATCGCGCAGGTGTCGTGAAAGCGCTGAACGCAGACGACGGCAAAGAAGTGTGGTCTGTTAATCTGGGTGAGAAAGACGGTTGGTTCTCCCGTGCATCTGCACAGCTTTCTGGCGGCGTAACCGTGTCCGGTGGTCATGTTTACATTGGCAGTGAAAAAGCGCAGGTGTATGCGTTGAATACCAGCGACGGTACCACCGCATGGCAGACGAAAGTTGCCGGTGAAGCGCTGTCTCGCCCTGTTGTGAGCGATGGCGTGGTGCTGATCCACACCAGCAATGGCCAGTTGCAGGCGTTGAACGAAGCTGACGGCACCATCAAGTGGACCGTTAACCTCGACATGCCATCCCTGTCTCTGCGTGGCGAATCTGCCCCTGCGACGGCCTTTGGCGCAGCAATTGTTGGTGGTGATAACGGTCGCGTAAGCGCCGTGCTGATGCAGCAGGGCCAGATGATTTGGCAGCAACGTATTTCTCAGGCGACAGGCCCAACGGAAATCGATCGTCTGAGTGACGTTGATACCACGCCGGTTATCGTCAATGGCGTTGTTTACGCGCTGGCTTATAATGGTAACCTGACCGCGCTCGATCTGCGCAGTGGCCAGATTATGTGGAAACGTGAACTGGGCTCGGTAAATGATTTCATCGTCGATGGAAACCGTATCTACCTGGTCGATCAGAACGACCGCATACTGGCGCTGACCACCGACGGCGGTGTGACGCTGTGGACGCAAAGCGATCTGTTGCACCGTCTGCTGACGTCTCCGGCATTGTATAACGGCAATTTGGTTGTGGGCGATAGCGAAGGCTACCTGCACTGGATTAACGTTGAAGATGGTCGCTTTGTTGCCCAGCAGAAAGTCGACAGCTCCGGTTTCCTGACCGAGCCAGTCTCTGCGGATGGTAAACTGCTGATCCAGGCGAAAGACGGTACGTTGTACTCCATTACGCGTTAATCGTCCTGGCCGCTCGCTTTGAAAAACGGCTCCTGGTGCAGGGGCCGTTTTACTGTTTTTAACAACGGCGCAAAAATGTGCGCGTTGTCTGATGATTTTTTAAATGAGGCTTTAAACATGGTACCTGTGGTCGCGCTTGTCGGGCGCCCTAACGTTGGCAAATCCACGTTATTTAACCGTCTAACTCGCACCCGAGATGCGCTGGTTGCGGATTTCCCGGGTCTGACTCGTGACCGTAAGTACGGTCGTGCGGAAATTGAAGGCCGCGAGTTTATCTGTATTGATACCGGCGGTATTGATGGTACGGAAGACGGTGTTGAAACCCGCATGGCTGAACAGTCTCTGTTGGCTATCGAAGAAGCGGACGTTGTACTGTTTATGGTGGATGCGCGTGCTGGCCTGATGCCAGCGGATGAAGCCATTGCTAAACATCTGCGTTCACGCCAGAAACCGACGTTCCTGGTGGCCAACAAAACGGACGGACTGGATCCCGATCAGGCGGTTGTTGATTTCTACTCGCTGGGTCTGGGTGAAATTTATCCGATTGCTGCCTCCCATGGTCGCGGCGTTCTCAGCCTGCTGGAGCATGTTCTGCTGCCGTGGATGGATGACGTTGCGCCGCAGGAAGAAGTCGATGAAGATGCGGAATATTGGGCGCAACTGGAAGCCAAAGAAAACGGTGAAGAAGAGCCTGAAGACGACTTCAACCCGCAGGATCTGCCGATCAAGCTGGCGATTGTCGGGCGTCCGAACGTAGGTAAGTCCACACTGACTAACCGTATTCTCGGCGAAGACCGCGTGGTGGTTTACGACATGCCAGGGACCACGCGTGACAGCATTTATATTCCGATGCAACGCGACGAACGTGAATATGTGCTGATCGACACCGCTGGCGTGCGTAAGCGCGGGAAAATTACCGAAGCGGTAGAAAAATTCTCAGTCATCAAAACGCTGCAGGCGATTGAAGATGCCAACGTGGTCATGCTGGTGATTGATGCGCGGGAAGGTATTTCCGATCAGGACCTCTCGCTGCTGGGCTTTATCCTCAATAGTGGGCGCTCACTTGTTATTGTCGTCAACAAATGGGACGGCCTGACGCAGGAAGTGAAAGAGCAGGTCAAGGAAACGCTGGACTTCCGTCTGGGCTTTATTGATTTTGCGCGCGTACACTTTATCTCTGCGCTGCACGGTAGCGGTGTCGGTAATCTGTTTGAATCGGTCCGCGAAGCGTACGACAGCTCCACTCGTCGCGTTAGTACCGCGATGCTGACGCGTATCATGACCATGGCGGTAGAAGATCATCAGCCGCCGCTGGTACGTGGTCGTCGCGTGAAGCTGAAATATGCCCATGCCGGTGGTTATAACCCGCCGATCGTGGTGATTCATGGCAATCAGGTGAAAGATCTGCCGGATTCATATAAGCGCTATCTGATGAACTACTTCCGCAAAACTCTGGACGTGATGGGGACTCCGATCCGCATTCAGTTCAAAGAAGGGGAAAACCCGTTTGCGAATAAACGTAATACACTGACGCCGACCCAGATGCGTAAACGTAAACGTTTGATTAAGCACATTAAAAAAAGCAAATAATCGTTGCTGATGTTGATAAAAACCCGCGCTTGTCGCGGGTTTTTTTTCGGTATTCCATCGCCAGCTTCTGACCGTGCGATGTCAATCACTATTCGTTTTTTACCAAGTTTAAATCTAAGAAAGTAGACATTTGTCGAGTTTTCATCTTAAAGTCCGGGGGTTGGTACTAGACAAAACTAGTCTTAGGTTATCAAATGGTTAAATAACTTTTCGCCGCATGTAAAAAATCGGTCAGATACGTAACTGGCTGGCGTACATGCGGTGTATACACGCACGACGACATAACTTTCGGGAGAATTATGCAATCCTCTGTTAATCAAAAAGAAAGCCGAACTTTCTTCGGCCATCCTTATCCGCTCGGCTCGCTGTTCTTCACAGAGATGTGGGAGCGTTTCTCGTTTTATGGCATTCGCCCATTACTGATCCTGTTTATGGCGGCTACAGTCTATGACGGCGGCATGGGGCTGGCGCGTGAAAACGCCTCGGCGATTGTGGGTATTTTTGCCGGTACGATGTATCTCGCTGCGCTGCCTGGTGGTTGGCTGGCGGATAACTGGCTCGGCCAACAGAAAGCCGTATGGTACGGTTCCATCCTGATTGCGCTTGGTCATCTGTCGATTGCGCTTTCGGCCATTATGGGTAATAACCTGTTCTTTATCGGCCTGATGTTTATCGTGCTCGGTTCCGGTCTGTTTAAGACCTGTATTTCGGTCATGGTTGGCACATTGTATAAAAAAGGCGATGCGCGTCGTGACGGCGGTTTCTCGCTGTTTTACATGGGCATCAATATGGGGTCATTCATCGCCCCCTTGATCTCCGGTTGGTTGATTAAAACCCATGGCTGGCATTGGGGCTTTGGTATCGGTGGTATCGGCATGCTGGTGGCGTTAATCATCTTCCGTGTGTTTGCCGTTCCGTCGATGAAACGCTACGACAGCGAAGTGGGACTGGACTCGACCTGGAACAGCCCGGTAGTGAAGCGTAACGGTGTGGGCGCATGGCTACTCGCGCTGGCTGTCGGTGTGGCGATTATCGTTACGCTGATTGCGCAGGGCGTGATTGTGATTAATCCGGTCGCGGTTGCCAGCATACTGGTGTACGTGATTGCCGCCTCTGTTGCGCTCTACTTTATCTACCTGTTCATCTTTGCCGGCCTGAATCGCAAAGAGCGCGCCAGACTGCTGGTTTGCTTTATCCTGCTGGTTTCCGCCGCATTCTTCTGGTCGGCGTTTGAGCAAAAACCCACCTCGTTCAACCTGTTCGCCAACGACTATACTAACCGTATGATCGGTGATTTTGAAATTCCGGCGGTCTGGTTCCAGTCGATAAACGCCCTGTTTATCATCCTGCTGGCGCCGGTATTTAGTTGGGCGTGGCCGAAGCTGGCGAGTATGAACATTCGCCCGAGCAGCATCACTAAGTTCGTTATCGGTATTTTGTGTGCGGCGGCAGGCTTTGGCCTGATGATGCTGGCGGCGCAAAACGTTCTCAGCAACGGCGGGGCCGGCGTTTCTCCATTCTGGCTGGTAGGCAGTATCCTGATGCTGACGCTTGGCGAGTTGTGTCTGAGCCCGATCGGTCTGGCGACCATGACGCTGCTGGCGCCGGAAAGAATGCGTGGGCAAATGATGGGCCTGTGGTTCTGTGCCAGTGCGCTGGGTAACCTGGCCGCAGGTCTGATTGGCGGTCATGTGAAGGCTGACCAACTGGATATGCTGCCGGATCTCTTCGCTCGCTGCTCGATTGCGCTGCTGATCTGCGCGGCGGTCCTGATTGTCCTTATTGTTCCCATTCGTCGCATGCTGGAAAATACGCAAACTAAACCGGCAACCAGCGCCTGATAACACCTCGATTATGCCGGGGCAGAAACTATGCCCCGGTCATTCAATTGATGAGGTATGACGTTTTGTTGGACCTGGGCGACATTCAGCGCAGCGTGTTAAACTCAACGCAAGAATCGATCCCTGTACTGGAGTTGCAATGTCTATCATTTGTCCGGATTGCCACGCTGAACTGGAGCCACAAAACGGTGCGGCGCGCTGTGAGAGTTGTCAAAAAGATTTTCAACTGGAAGCACGTTGCCCAGAGTGCCATCAACCACTCGAAGTACTCAAGGCTTGTGGCGCGGTGGATTATTTCTGTCAGCATGGCCATGGGCTGATTTCGAAAAAACGCGTGGAGTATGTGCCGGTTTAAACCGGCTTTTTCTTCCGCGTTTTTTTCGCCGCCGTTACGCCCCTCACTTCGCTTTCCACCCAGCCATCTGCTAGTCGGGTGGTGATGACATCGCCTGCGCTGACCTGTTTGATCTGTTTCAGTACGCCGCCGCCCGTGGTGGTAGAAACGCTGTAGCCGCGCGCCAGCGTCGCCAGCGGACTGACCGCTTCGAGATGGGTAACCGCGTTGCCGAAACGCTCTCGCTGTTCGCTTATACGTGTGCGTACATTCTCCATCAGACGATATTCCAACTGCTGAATACGGGCTTGTGCGCGATAAATGCGGGGCTGTGGATTTTGTTGATTCAGTCGCTGCAGCATACGTTGCTGGCGCTGATTCGCCTGCTTTATTTGGTTTTCCAGCGCGCTGCTCATGCGCTGACGCAGCCGTTCCAGAGAAGTTTGCTGGCGCGCCAGACGCAACTGCGGGTGCTGCTGCTGGAGGCGGTGGAAAAGCTGCGTGAAACGACGGGTGCGGTTGGCGAGGTAGTAATCCATCGCCATGCCCAGACGCTGCTGGGCAGACTGCACCTGACGCAGCAGCTCTTGCTGGTTACGGCTGACGATTTCCGCCGCCGCCGACGGCGTCGGCGCGCGCAGGTCGCCGACAAAATCGGCGATAGTGACGTCGGTTTCGTGGCCGACAGCGCTAACCACTGGAATGCGGCTGGCAAATATTGCGCGCGCCACGCGTTCGTCGTTAAAACTCCATAAATCTTCCAGCGAGCCGCCGCCGCGCCCGACGATTAACACGTCGCACTCGCCGCGCGCGTTTGCCAGTTCAATGGCGCGAACGATTTGCCCCGGCGCGTCGTCGCCCTGTACCGCGGTAGGGTAGATAACTACCGGCAGCGACGGATCGCGGCGTTTAAGAACGTGGAGAATATCGTGCAGCGCCGCGCCGGTTTTCGAGGTAATCACCCCGACACAGTGGGCCGGGGAGGGCAGCGGCTGCTTATATTGCTGATCGAACAACCCTTCCGCCTGCAGTTTGGCTTTCAGCTGTTCATACTTCTGCTGTAATAGCCCTTCGCCCGCGGGCTGCATGCTCTCAACAATTATCTGGTAATCGCCGCGCGGTTCGTACAGCGTGATGTTGGCGCGTACCAGTACCTGCTGACCGTGCTGCGGACGGAACGTCACCCGGCGGTTGCTGTTGCGGAACATCGCGCAGCGCACCTGGGCGTTATCGTCTTTTAAGGTGAAGTACCAGTGGCCGGAAGAGGGCTGGGTGAAATTCGATATTTCGCCGCTGATCCACACTTGTCCCATCTCCTGCTCAAGCAGCAGACGAACCGTCTGATTCAGGCGGCTTACGGTAAAAATTGAGGCGGTCTGAGAGGATAACATGTGAGCGGGATCAAATTCTAAATCAGCAGGTTATTCAGTCGAAAGTAACATGCTCACAGAGGAGCGCAAGGTTTTTTTGCAAAAAAGTGTGGATGCAATCGGTTACGCTCTGTATAATGCCGCGGCAATATTTAATAACCTCCCAGGTGAGATATTGCCCATGCTACGTATCGCAAAAGAAGCCCTGACGTTTGACGACGTCCTCCTCGTTCCCGCTCATTCTACCGTTCTGCCGAACACGGCTGACCTTAGCACTCAGCTGACCAAAACGATTCGCCTGAACATTCCTATGCTCTCCGCAGCAATGGATACCGTGACGGAAGCGCGCCTGGCTATTGCCCTGGCACAGGAAGGCGGCATCGGTTTTATCCACAAGAACATGTCTATCGAGCGCCAGGCTGAGGAAGTCCGCCGCGTGAAAAAACACGAATCTGGCGTGGTAACCGACCCGCAGACGGTGCTGCCAACCACCACCCTGCGTGAAGTAAAAGAACTGACTGAACGTAACGGTTTTGCGGGTTACCCGGTAGTGACTGAAGACAACGAGCTGGTTGGCATCATCACCGGTCGTGACGTGCGCTTTGTGACTGACCTGAACCAGCCGGTTAGCGTATACATGACGCCGAAAGAGCGCCTGGTGACCGTTCGTGAAGGTGAAGCGCGTGATGTCGTGCTGGCCAAAATGCACGAGAAGCGCGTTGAGAAAGCGCTGGTTGTTGATGACAGCTTCCACCTGCTCGGCATGATCACCGTTAAAGATTTCCAGAAAGCAGAACGTAAACCGAACTCATGTAAAGACGAGCATGGTCGTCTGCGTGTCGGCGCGGCTGTAGGCGCAGGTGCAGGTAACGAAGAACGTGTTGACGCGCTGGTTGCTGCCGGCGTTGACGTACTGTTGATCGACTCCTCTCACGGTCACTCTGAAGGCGTGCTGCAACGTATCCGTGAAACCCGTGCTAAATATCCTGACCTGCAAATCATCGGCGGTAACGTCGCCACTGGCGCTGGCGCTCGCGCACTCGCCGAAGCTGGTTGCAGCGCGGTGAAAGTCGGTATCGGCCCTGGCTCCATCTGTACTACCCGTATCGTCACTGGCGTGGGCGTTCCGCAGATCACTGCCGTTTCTGACGCGGTTGAAGCGCTGGAAGGTACCGGTATTCCAGTTATCGCCGACGGCGGTATCCGTTTCTCCGGCGACATCGCTAAAGCGATTGCCGCTGGCGCCGCTGCCGTCATGGTTGGCTCTATGCTGGCGGGTACCGAAGAGTCTCCGGGCGAAATCGAACTGTATCAGGGCCGTTCTTACAAATCCTACCGCGGTATGGGCTCCCTGGGCGCGATGTCCAAAGGTTCCTCCGACCGTTACTTCCAGAGCGACAACGCCGCTGACAAACTGGTGCCGGAAGGTATCGAAGGCCGCGTAGCGTATAAAGGCCGCCTGAAAGAGATCATTCACCAGCAGATGGGCGGCCTGCGCTCCTGTATGGGTCTGACCGGTTGTGGTACCATCGACCTGCTGCGTACGAAGGCTGAATTCGTGCGTATCAGCGGTGCGGGTATCCAGGAAAGCCACGTTCATGACGTGACCATTACCAAAGAGTCCCCGAACTACCGCTTGGGCTCCTGATAAGTTTCCGCGCCCGGTTTTAAACCGGGCGTTTTGTTATTGTTTCACTTGCCTCGGAATTATCGTCAAATGACAGACAATATTCATAAACATCGCATTCTCATCCTCGATTTCGGATCGCAGTACACCCAACTGGTTGCACGTCGCGTACGTGAACTGGGCGTCTACTGTGAACTGTGGGCATGGGATGTTACTGAAGCACAAATCCGTGAGTTCAACCCGAGCGGCATCATCCTCTCCGGTGGCCCGGAAAGCACCACCGAAGCAAACAGCCCGCGTGCGCCTGAATATGTCTTCAACGCCGGTGTGCCGGTCTTCGGCGTCTGCTACGGTATGCAGACCATGGCAATGCAGCTGGGCGGCCACGTTGAAGGTTCTAACGAGCGTGAATTCGGCTACGCCCAGGTTGAGGTACAGACCGACAGCGCGCTGATTCGCGGTATCGAAGATTCTCTGACCGCCGACGGCAAACCGCTGCTCGACGTATGGATGAGTCACGGCGACAAAGTAACCGCGATCCCGGAAGGTTTCGTCACCGTTGCCAGCACCGAGACCTGCCCGTTCGCCATTATGGCGCACGAAGAAAAACGCTTCTACGGCGTGCAGTTCCACCCGGAAGTAACCCACACCCGTCAGGGTATGCGCATGCTGGAGCGCTTCGTACGCGATATCTGCCAGTGTGAAGCGCTGTGGACTCCGGCGAAAATCATCGACGATGCCGTTGTCCGTATTCGCGAGCAGGTTGGCGACGACAAAGTGATCCTCGGTCTTTCCGGCGGCGTGGATTCTTCCGTCACCGCCATGCTGCTGCACCGCGCAATCGGTAAAAACCTGACCTGCGTGTTCGTGGACAACGGTCTGCTGCGTCTGAACGAAGCCCAGCAGGTGATGGACATGTTCGGCGACCACTTTGGTCTGAACATTGTTCACGTGGAAGGCGAATCGCGCTTCCTGGAAGCGCTGAAAGGCGAGAACGATCCGGAAGCCAAACGTAAGATCATCGGCCGTGTGTTCGTTGAAGTATTCGACGAAGAAGCGCTGAAGCTGGAAGATGTGAAGTGGCTGGCGCAGGGGACTATCTATCCTGACGTAATCGAATCTGCCGCTTCCGCGACCGGTAAAGCACACGTCATCAAATCTCACCACAACGTGGGCGGCCTGCCGAAAGAGATGAAGATGGGGCTGGTTGAGCCGCTGCGTGAGCTGTTCAAAGACGAAGTGCGCAAAATCGGTCTGGAATTGGGCCTGCCGTACGACATGCTCTACCGTCACCCGTTCCCGGGCCCGGGTCTCGGCGTTCGTGTGCTGGGTGAAGTGAAGAAAGAGTACTGCGACCTGCTGCGTCGTGCGGACGCTATCTTCATTGAAGAGCTGCACAAAGCTGACCTGTACAACAAAGTCAGCCAGGCGTTTACCGTGTTCCTGCCGGTACGTTCCGTTGGCGTGATGGGCGATGGCCGTAAATATGACTGGGTTGTCTCTCTGCGCGCGGTCGAAACTATCGACTTTATGACCGCACACTGGGCGCACCTGCCGTATGACTTCTTAGGCCGCGTCTCTAACCGCATCATCAACGAAGTGAACGGCATTTCTCGCGTGGTGTATGACATCAGCGGTAAGCCGCCAGCCACGATTGAGTGGGAATAAGCCGATAACCTTTCCTGAGTTTTCATGAACAGGTAAAATTGCAATCAACCCTCTGTTTTTACAGGGGGTTTTTATTTGTGTACATTCATGAATTTTCTATGCGGCGCACAGTTCCTGACGGTAAATTTGACGTAATCGTCGAACCAGGTCGAGTCATAAAGAAAGTCATTTAATAATAATGAATATCCATATTGATTACTTCGGGGACTCCATGTCCTGCTTATTACTAAAACTGGATATATTCTTTGCGGAATTTACAGCGTATATTTCAAGTTGATCGTCATTAGAATGAGATTGCCAAATATCAATAATTTGTGGAAATCACAGCCAGCACGCCTTCACCCGCTTGGTTGATGAGATGCCGCTGCTTCCAGCCGCGACATCTCGTATTGTATAGCCAATTCTGGACGGTTAGTTAGCGTCGGTGTGCTAACGCAAAAAGCGACCTCTCAGCACCTTATTATCCACAATCTCTAACAATACCTGCGGTGATTGGGCTGCCTGGATGCGTTCGCCGAGTTGTGTAAGTAAAACGTTATCAGTGTTAAGCAGATTATCCGTTTGATTTAGCTTGCGTTCTACCTGTAAGGCATTTGCCTGGGTGCTGCTTGCTCGTTCAAATAACGGCTTCATCTTGCTGAGATGATGGGCGACTTTACGTTTTATTTTTTCCCATTGCTGAAATATGCCGTTGCTGGCATTCAGTTCTTTTAAATAGACTTCGCTTGTCAGGACAAATTCTTGGTTGCCGTCATGCTTGATGAACAGGATGAGATTAGCCACCAACAAACATTGCATACCCGTCAGATACTCACGCTGCAACCGCTCCACATTGCTTATTTTCAGTTTGAGCGCTTCCCGGAGATCGTCAGATCCAAACCAACTGGTTGGTTCAAATTGTTCAATTTCTCGATATGCCTGAGTGATATCCTTTTCAAGATGCTTAACCTGCGAGCGTACTTCCTGCGCGCTTTTGGCCAGGTTGAGTAGTGACTCTTTGGTGATAATGTCATTACGGCTCAGTAATAAACCGATAATATTGAGATGTTCATGGAAAGCCTGGATCTTCGCGAGGCGCGATTGTTCAAGATGGCTTTTAATCGAATCGATCTTTTGTTCGATGATCCGCAGTCTCTCATTAATATCGGCAAGATGTTTTTGGGCCAGAAGTTGTGACGCGATATTAAAAACCAGGCTGGCATTGACCAGCGACTTCAGATTTTCAGCTTCGTGAAATCGGGCTTGTGCGCCAATTTTGTTAGTGTCTGGATTAAGTACCGCGCCGATTGCTCCGCTGCCATCTTTCGCCTGTATCAGTTGGCTGTATTCGAAAGAACAGGTCATTAATTGTGTCGCGTTACCTGCAACGGCAGTGGCGACGGTGGGTACGCTACTGAGCCAGTGGTTAAAGAGTGAAATGCTGCTGGGATCAAGTTCCGTCTGCGAGTCCTGTTGCGCAATATCTTGCCAGTATCCAGGCTGGCTGTGTATTTTCACCAGGGCATTATTTTGCGCGTCGACGATGTCCACCTCGAAGGCCGCTTCTTGCTCAGCTATCTGATTGTTGTTCGCTAAAGTTGACATAGGGTGAATTCTGCTGGGTTAGTTACGGTATTTTTACTGCGCTACTTTGGGCGAGTAAAGCATGTTGAGCATCGCGATATGGGCAATGAAAGGAATTGTTACCCGGTATGCCTCCCCAAGCGTTTGGTTAGCAAGGCCAATCGTACTGACGATAGCAGTGACGGGATGTAAGCGGAGTGCGGCAAATGCCGCTACGCTTGCCGCAGTTGACAGGCCGATAACAACCCCTTTATCGTTGATGCGCAGATTATCCTGCATCTTGAAAAAACCGGAGACAACTTTCGTTTCTGTGCAGCGCTCCCAACGTTCATGATCGGCTAATGACTGCCAGTCATCACCAAACAAACTTAGGACGATTTCCCGCTCTTTTGTGGCGTTATTTTTTTTCTTGCTGTCTTTGCCATTGAGCTTTTTATGAACATCGGTTAATAACTCAGAATAAGGCAACGGCTCACTGCGGAAAATATTAACGAGCGAGTGTCCGCCATATTCCTGCAATTCATGTAGCAGATGCCGCAGTCCATGCTCGCTGTAGTCCCGTTCTGCCTTCTCTTCGAGTAGTAAGTCTTTAACGGACGATGATAATGCTACCCGGCCCTTGCCGTTGTCTGTCAGCACGTCGACCAGATAGTCTATGTGATTGAGGGAGGTTTTTTTCAGTAACGACAGGATATGTGGGTCACATTTGACCGGTTGTTCCATTTTTATGGATTCCTTCATCATGAATAACGCATAGAAAACGATAGAGAGTATTGTACAGATATGTTGGGGAGGGGGGGAGGTTGTTTTTTGTAGCCTGTAATGTGAGACATGGAAACATGTAACGATGATGATATTTACGGCCTCTTTGTTAGCATTTAATTTTTAAATTTTATTTAAGGGTGGGTTTTTAAGCTATTAATCAACGCTAATGCGGCCCAGCAGAGGAAATACCCCCCGGTCAGCGTATTTTCATCGACAATCGACCAGGTCGGTGCGGCGAAACGGGGGGCGAGAGTAGTTAACAATATTGTCAGCGATGATTTTGCCGTGAGGGATCACCACCTCTTTACTATCAGCGGTGAGTAGGGGGTTGAAAAAAGATGCACTTTTTCAACTGTCCCGGTGACAGTGCCAATCTGCACGATTTCTTCGGCGCGGAAAGGTCGCAGGGAAACCAACAATACACCAGCGGTGATGTTGGATAGCATCGCTGTGCCCAGTGAGTCATTCAATACCGCTTCGTATTTTCGGAAATAATGTAAAGCCCTGCATCGTATTACCTTGTTGAATATAAAAGACCAAAATCTTATATAAATATGTGATTACATTTTAAATATTAATGCGTGCGTTATTTATATTAACTAATGCTATTGGTGTGTGACTATTTGAACTGTATTTACGTTTATTATCTCCAATACACAGAAACATAGTAACTCAGTGCGAATAGTGTGGTGACGGGGAGCGAAAATATTGTGCAATTGTACGGAAATCAAAAAATGATTTTCTGGGGGAGTATGTGGCATTATAAAAGTAGTGACAGGAGGGAACACAAATCCCTTACCGGATGGTTAACTGTCAGACGATTAGCCATCCGGTAAGGAATCTTGAAGGTCAGGACATCAACGCGGTCTGCGAGCGATTAACGTGGGGCTGTTTGTGCTGGGGAGGTCTGTTGCGGCAGGGTTAGCTGCTGAGATTCTTTTTTGTCCTGGTGGTGATGCCACGCACCAATGGCGGAGTAGACGAAGCGTCCGAAGAAGAAGAGGAAGCTGATAAGCAGTACGATCCGGATCATGCGACTGTTAAATCGGTGTCGTTTGCGTAGGCTGGTAACCTGGCTCACAAAAGGTTCCTTGTAGTGTACCCGACATGGGCGATACTCACATTAAGGCATACTGTGAGGGAATGGTCAATTCTTCGTTATGTAAAATTGCTTCAGTTGTTTTATCCCCTTATGTTATGGAAATTAATATGATTATTTGCGCGAATAATGAATTAACGATAAAAAATAATGAAAAGAGTAATAATTGATTAATGAGGGGCATTTTTTTTGATATGTATCAAACGTCGGCCTTTGCTGACAACTAGAATTGATGAATCAATATGATGTATTACTTTAACGATTTAAAGTCAGGTGGGATGCCTGTCTGAATACCCCCTACAGGATGTGTGGGATTCTACTGAGCATCTATGAAACTCAATAAAAAATATATTGGTATTAGAGATAGATGGTGGGCGTTACCTCTCATCTTGCCTTCTTTGCTGTTGCCTATATTGAGCACTGCCAACACCTATGCCCATATTAGTACGGGGACCGTAATACTTTTCTATCTGCCATTGGCGCTGATGATTAGTCTGATGCTCTTTTTTGGCTGGGCGGCATTGCCAGGAATTATCATTTCCATAATCTGGTATAAATATCCGCAGGTTGGACTATTTGAAACACTCTCAATAATTTCTCACTTTATAGTTACGCTAGTGCTTAGTTGGGGCGGGTATAAGGTATTCGTTCCCCGACGCAACAATGTTTCCCACGGCGATTCTCACCTGATGTTTCAGCGAATGTTCTGGCAGGTGTTCTGCCCGGCAACGCTGTTTCTGATTCTCTTCCAGTTTGCCGCCTTTGTGGGCGTCTATGAGAGCAAATCAGGCATGGTGGGCGTAATGCCCTTTAACACCGGCACGTTAATCAATTATCAGGCTATGCTGGCGGGGAATCTGGTTGGGGTACCACTGTGCTATCTTATTATTCGAACGATTCGCAATCCATTGCACCTGAGAGGCTATTTTTCTCAGTTAAAGCAGCAGTTTGACAGCAAAGTTACCAAAACAGAGCTTGCAGTCTGGTCGATTATATTGGCCGCATTTATGTCAATGTTGTGTATGCCGCTAAATGAACAAAGCTCAATATTTAGCACGAATTATACCTTGTCACTGTTACTGCCCGTTATGCTATGGGGCGCAATGCGTTACGGTTATAGATTTATTTCGTTGATATGGTCAGTCGTACTTATTACTGCAATTCATTATTATCAGCGCTATATGCCCTGGTATTCGGGCTATGATACCCAGCTTGCCATTACCTCATCGAGCTATCTGGTTTTCTCCTTTATAGTGAATTTCATTGCCGTACTGGCAACGCGCCAGCGGTTTGTTACCCGACGGAACCATCGTCTGGCATTCTATGATCCAATGGTACATATTCCAAACTTGCGTGCGTTGAATCGGGATTTGAAAAAAGCGCCCTGGTCAGTGCTCTGCTTTTTGCGCGTGCCCGGCATGGAACTGCTGGTGAAAAATTACGGCATTATGCTGCGTATCCAGTACAAGCAAAAGCTCGCTCAGTGGATAACACCTCTGTTAGAACCGGATGAGCATGTCTATCAATTATCGGGTAATGATCTCGTTTTGCGTTTTAACACAGAGGCTCATCAGGAGCGCATTGAAGCCCTGGACAGGCATATTAAGCAATTCCGCTTTATCTGGGATGGCATGCCTTTACAGCCGCAGGTTGGCATCAGCTTTTGCTATGTTCGCGCTCCGGTTAACCACATTTATTTATTGCTCGGTGAGTTAAGCACCATTGCCGAAATATCTCTGGCGACCAATTCTCCAGAAAATATGCAGCGACGCGGCGTGATGCACTTGCAACGTGACCTGAAAGATAAGGTTGCGATGATGAACCGTCTGCAGCAGGCGCTGGAGCACAATCGCTTTTTCCTGATGGCGCAGCCGATCGCTGGCGTGCGTGGCGATGTCTATCATGAAATTCTGCTGCGACTTCATGGGGATGATGGTGAAACTATCGCTCCGGATAATTTCTTGCCGGTAGCGCACGAGTTTGGTTTGTCATCCAGCATCGACATGTGGGTGATTGAAAACACGCTGAAATTTATGGCGCGGAATCGGGAACAAATGCCTGCCCGTCGGTTTGCTATTAACTTATCACCTACATCGGTATGCCGTGCCCGGCTTCCGCATGACATCAATCAGTTACTGACGAAATACAAAGTTGAAGCCTGGCAACTCATCTTTGAGGTGACGGAAAGCAATGCCTTAACCAATGCGGAACAGGCACAGGCGACGTTACTACAGCTGCAATCTTTGGGCTGTCAGATTGCGATTGATGATTTTGGCACCGGATATGCCAGCTATGCACGACTGAAAAATGTGAATGCCGATATCCTGAAAATTGACGGCAGTTTTATTCGTAATATCGTTTCGAACAGCCTCGATTACCAAATCGTGGCCTCCATTTGTCATCTGGCGCGGATGAAAAGAATGCTGGTGGTTGCGGAGTATGTCGAAAGCGAAGAAATACGCAGCGCGGTGATTTCGCTGGGAATTGATTACCTGCAGGGGTATTTGATTGGCAAACCGTTGCCGCTGCGCGAAACGCTGGAAGAGCAGGTGCCAGACGAGCCGGCACCTGTTAAGAGCTTATGCTGCGATATCGGGTGAGCTTTCTTCTTCAATTTTGAGACGCCAGCCGGTTACCGCTTCCCAGTATTGCTGCTCTTTTTCCAGATCGAGCAGTACCAGCGCATTTTGGCTGAACCAGTCATGTGGGAAGCGTAAGGTCCAGTGGTTGTCTTCGGTTAGCAGGGTCAGGGTCGGCGGCGTGGTTGTCGCCTGACGCTGATTATTCAGTAATACCCCCAGACGCAATAGCTGGATTAACGGCAGAAACTGTTTTTTCTTAAACAGCGTAAAGCGGGGTAAATCATCAAGTTTCACCGCTTTACGATGGTAACGAACTAATGTTGCCATCATCAGTTGCTGTTCCTGATTGAATCCCGGTAAATCGCTATTTTGTAGAATGTAAGCAGAATGGCGATGCAGGCCGCTATGGTTAATATTCAGCCCAACCTCATGCAGCATCGCAGCCCAGCGCAGTAACGCTTCCAACTGGGGATTGGCCAGTTTTGGCTGCTGAATATGCCACTGGTCATACATCTGCATGGTGGTTTCCAGCACACGCCGGGCTTGCTCACTGTCAATGTTGTACTGATTCGCCAGGCTGCTGGCGGTGCGGCTACGTACATCCTGATGGCGAAAACGGCCTTCCATCTCATACAACACGCCTTCACGTAGCGCGCCATCGGACAGCCGAAGCTCGCGAATCGCCAGCGCATCAAAAACGCCGCACAAAATAGCAAGCCCAGGTACAAACACCGCTTTTCGTTCTTCTGACAGTCCCGGCAAACTGAGCGCATCGAATGACGCGTGCTTCAGCACTTCAGCGGTCAGTTTTTCCAGACGTTCGGGGGTGATAAAACCATCTTTCTCCCCCATCTCCAGCAGCACTTCGTGTGCCGCTTTAATGGTACCCGACGCGCCCAGCGCAACGTTCCAGCCCTGAATACGAAACTGCCAGGTTAGCGTTTCAAGTTTTTGCGCTGCCGCCATGCGGGCGCGCTGGAAGTTTTCCCGACTGATAGCGCCGCCCGGGAAATACATCTGAGCAAAACTAACGCAGCCCATACGGCGGCTTTCGACCAGTTTGGGTTCGAAATCTTCGCCGATCACCAGTTCCGTTGAACCGCCGCCGATATCGATAACCAGCTTGCGGCCTTTTTCCGGCTGGGTGTGTTCAACGCCCATAAAAATCAGACGTGCTTCTTCATTGCCAGAAATAATCTCAATCGGGTAGGGGATAACTTTTTCTGCGCGCTTGAGAAAATCGGTCGCGTTCAGCGCCTGACGTAGAGTATGGGTTCCCACGATACATACGCTCGACGGGGGAAAACCTTGCAGTCGTTCGGCGAAAAGCGACAAACAGCTTAATCCGCGCTCCATTGCTTCTTCGCTCAGCTTGTTGTCTGCGCCGAGCCCATCCGCCAGATGTACGCGTTGTTTCAGTCGTCCGATGATTTGCATTGCACCATCAACCACGCGGGCAATGACCATATGAAAACTGTTTGAACCCAGGTCGACCGCAGCAAATTCCTGCGGTCGTGGTGACTTGTCGTGTATTGGCATATCGTTAGTCAGGTTGCTCGAGTGATTTGATGTAGTCGTAAATCGCCAATTGTGACTGAACCTTACGGCGGTTTCCACGTGGCACGTAGCGATTACTCAGTTCTTTATCGATGAAGCGGGCCTTCACCGTATCGCTAAACAGAATATCAATGATATCCAGCACGCGTTGCTTGAGGCGTGGATCAAGTAGTGGGGTAGCGACTTCGATACGATAGTCGATATTTCTTGTCATCCAGTCAGCCGAGGAGAGATACACCTGCTTATCGCCGCCGTTCTCAAAGATATAAACCCGGTCATGTTCGAGGTAGCGGTCAACAATGCTGATAACGCGAATATTATCGCTGATGCCTTCAAGGTTCGGGATCAGAGAACACATACCGCGAATCAATAAATTGACCGGCACGCCCGAGCCTGAGGCTGCATAGAGACGATCCACCAGACCTTTGTCGACCAGGTTATTCAGTTTTAACGTAATTCCTGAAGGTAACCCTTGCTGTGCGTTAGCGATCTCTTTGTCGATCATGGCGTACAGCAGGCGACGTGAGTTCTGCGGAGAAACCAACAGATAATCAAATGTTACCGGACGATATGGGTTTTCAATGAAGTTGAACACCCGGCGAACTTCGTTAGTAATGCGTGAATCGGCGGTAAGCAATGAGTAATCGGTATAGAGGCGCGCCGTTTTTTCGTTGAAGTTACCGGTCCCGATATGCGCATAGCGCACGACGTCATCGCCTTCTTTACGTGAGATAAGAAACAGCTTGGCGTGAATTTTCAGGCCTGGGGCGGAGAAGATGACGTGAACGCCCGCTTCGGTAAGACGTTTGGCCCAGTGAATATTGGCTTCTTCATCGAAGCGTGCCTGCAGTTCCACGACGACAGTGACTTTCTTACCGTTATGCGCGGCATGGATCATCGCGTCGATGATGCGCGAGTCTTTTGCCACACGGTAGATGTTGATTTTTATCGCCAGTACGCTTGGGTCGAAGGAGGCCTGACGCAGCAGTTCCAGCACATGTTCAAAGGTGTGATACGGATAATAAAGCAGTACATCACGCTCGCGGATTGCGTCAAATCCGTTACGGAATTTCTCGTTATCGAACCAGATGTGACGCAGACGGGGCAGTGGTTTATTCACCAGGTTAGCTTTGCCAACATTGGGGAAGTTAATAAAGTCTTTGAAGTTATGGTAACGCCCGCCGGGAACGATGGAGTCGTAGCGAGAAATGGTCAGTTTTTCACGCAGCACCTCGACCAGCGCATTAGGCATATCTCGCTGATAAACAAAGCGCACAGGCTCGGCGGTCAGACGCTGTTTCAGGCTGGATGACATCAGCTCCATCAGGCTGGATTCCATCTCGTGCACTAAATCGTATTCCGCGTCGCGGGTCATTTTCATCGAATAGGCGTTCAGCGCATCGTAATCAAAGAACCCTTTGAAAATATCGTCAAGGCAATAACGTAAAATGTTGTCCAACAGGATCATCGGTTTACGACGACGCGGGGTCTCCGGCGGCAAATTCACAAAACGGGGAACCTTGTCAGAAGGGATTTCCAGCAGCGCGTAGCGGATCGTATCACCACGAATAATCTCCACCGCCAGATAGGTATAGTCATCTTTCAGAAACTGGACTAAATCCGTCTCACGGTTAATCAGAATCGGCGTAATGTGCTGGCGAAGATATTGCTTGAAGTAATGGCGTAACCAGCTCTGCTGATTCACCGACAATTGGCGTTCGTTGATTAAGAAAATCTGGTTACGCGCCATCTCCAGCAGTAATTCGTTATACAGGCCGTCAAATTCCTGATCGGCTTTTAATACGCGGGCCTGGATTTTGCCGAGCAGATGGCGGGAGTGAGAGTTTGAACCCTGTTCTTCGCTAATGATGATTCGGCGCTTCAGTTCGGCAAAACGAACCTTGTAAAACTCGTCGAGGTTATTGGAATAGATGCCTAAAAAACGCATCCGTTCGATCAAGGGGTTTGATTTATCAGCAGCTTCCTGGAGTACACGTTCGTTAAACGCTAACCAGCTGAGTTCTTTCTCGATATATAGCTTTTCCTGACCCATTACCACTTTTACTCCGTTTCATTCACGGGACACTACCGATTTATTATGGCGAGCATTGCTCTCAGATGTCCAACTGTGCCAGAAAAATATGACAATAAACTGTCTGATAGCAAAGAGAAAGGGGGGAAGAATAGTAGGCCGGATAAGCGAAGCGCCATCAGGCCTACCGGAAGATGTGATTATTCGTCGGCGGCGTAGCCTTGCGGCGGCAGGCGAACGCCGTCCAGCCATGCTGCGTTATCGCGCATCTTCAGGCGACCATCGATAAACCAGCTTACCACCAGCGGGTAAATCGCATGTTCCTGGGCCTGAACCCGGGCAGTGACGTCATCTTCGCTGTCGCCTTCAAATACCGGAACCTTGGCCTGGAGAATAACCGGTCCACCGTCCAGTTCATCAGTAACAAAATGGACGGAGGTTCCATGCTCTTCATCGCCGTTATCCAGTACCTGACGGTGCGTGTGCAAACCGGGATACTTCGGCAATAAAGACGGGTGGATATTCAGCAACCGTTCCGAATAGTGAGCGACAAACGCCGGGCTGAGGATGCGCATATAACCGGCCAGCACCACGACATCGGGGCCGTAGGCGTCAATCTCTTGTATCAGTTGGCGGTCAAATGCGTCGCGGCTGGCAAACTGAGCGGCCTCCAGCGAATGCGCCGGAATATTCGCTTCTCGTGCACGTTCAAGGCCGAACGCATCGGCCTTGTTACTGAATACTGCCCGTATGGTGCCATTGATTTTTTTCTGTTCGCAGGCGTCGATGATCGCCTGCAAATTGCTTCCGTTACCGGAAATGAGCACCACAATGTTTTTCATTCAATGACCACACGCTGTTCGGAATCAGAGGCTTTGATGATACCGATTTTCCATGCGTTTTCACCTTTCTCATTGAGCAAAGCGAGGGCGTTGTCCACTTCCGAAGCTGGCAGGGCGATGACCATGCCTACGCCGCAGTTGAAGGTACGGTACATCTCGTGCTGGCTGACGTTACCCGCCGTTTGCAGCCAGGTGAAGACGGCTGGCCACTGCCATGAGGATTCGTCGATCACTGCCTGCGTGTTGTCTGGCAGGACGCGCGGAATATTTTCCCAGAAGCCGCCGCCGGTCAGGTGGGCGATGGCATGCACATCAACCTTCTCGATCAGCTCCAGAATGGATTTTACGTAAATACGGGTCGGGGCCAGTAAGTGATCGGCCAGCGACTTGCCTTCAAGCTCGGTGGTTTCAGGGTCACAACCGCTGACTTCAACGATTTTACGTACCAGGGAGTAGCCGTTGGAGTGCGGGCCGCTGGAGCCGAGCGCAATCAGCACGTCGCCGTCAGCCACTTTTGAACCGTCGATAATCTCGGATTTTTCGACGACGCCAACGCAGAAGCCAGCCACGTCGTAATCTTCGCCGTGGTACATGCCCGGCATTTCAGCCGTTTCACCGCCCACCAGCGCACAGCCTGACTGCAGACAGCCTTCGGCAATACCATTAATGACGCTGGCTGCGGTATCCACATCCAGTTTGCCAGTCGCATAGTAGTCGAGGAAAAACAGCGGCTCAGCACCCTGAACCACGAGGTCGTTGACGCACATCGCGACCAGGTCGATGCCAATGGTGTCGTGGCGTTTCAGGTCCATCGCCAGACGCAGTTTTGTGCCTACGCCATCTGTGCCGGAAACCAGTACCGGTTCACGATATTTTTGCGGCAATGCGCACAGCGCACCGAAGCCACCCAGACCACCCATTACTTCCGGGCGACGCGTTTTCTTTACTACGCCTTTGATTCGATCAACCAGAGCATTACCTGCATCAATATCAACACCGGCATCTTTGTAGCTAAGAGAGGTTTTATCGGTCACTGCCTGCTTCCCCACATGTTTACTTGCAGTAAAAGTTAAATTCGGCGCAATTCTAACAGGGAAAGCAAACGTTTGCGAGCCTGCTCTGCATCAAGTTTTATCTGCTGATTTTTTCAGCATTTTACAGTCATTTATCTATTTGTTTGAATCGCGCCACGAAAATGAAACCGGGTACATTCTTGTGCTTGAAACCAGCCAGCCAAATGCGCAGTATCGTACTGAAACCGGTTTCTGTTTTCTGTTACGGACCTCACCGAGAGTGTTTTGAACAGGGTAATCATGATAGGGGGAAGGTATGTCTGGATTTAAAGCAGATTTCATGTGGGGGGGTGCTGTAGCCGCTCACCAACTGGAAGGTGGCTGGCGGGAAGGTGGAAAGGGAATTAGCGTTGCTGATGTGATGACGGCGGGGGCGCATGGTGTAGCGCGTGAAATTACTGACGGTGTGATCGCCGGTAAAAATTACCCTAACCATGAGGCGATTGATTTTTATCACCGCTATAAAGAGGACATAAAGCTGTTTGCTGAAATGGGCTTTAAATGTTTTCGTACTTCCATTGCGTGGACGCGTATTTTCCCATTAGGCGATGAAGCGCAACCTAATGAAGCCGGCCTGCAGTTTTATGATGATCTGTTCGACGAATGTCTGAAACATGGCATTGAGCCGGTAATTACGCTGTCGCATTTTGAGATGCCTTACCATCTGGTGACGGAATACGGCGGCTGGCGCAATCGTAAACTTATCGATTTCTTTGTCCGTTTTGCCGGGGTGGTTTTCACGCGTTATCAGCACAAAGTGAAGTACTGGATGACGTTTAATGAGATTAACAACCAGGCGAATTATCACGAAGACTTCGCCCCTTTTACTAATTCTGGTCTGAAGTACCAGCCTGGTGAAGATCGCGAGCCGGTCATGTACCAGGCGGCGCACTATGAACTGGTGGCAAGCGCGCTGGCGGTGAAGACCGCGCGTGAAATTAACCCCGCGTTGCAGGTAGGGTGCATGATTGCCATGTGTCCAATCTACCCGCTGACCTGCGCGCCAGACGATATGATGATGGCGATGAACGCCATGCACCGTCGTTACTGGTTTACCGACGTGCATGTGCGTGGTAGATACCCGCAACATCTTCTCAACTACTTTGCTCGCCGTGGCTTTGAACTCGATATCACCAAGGAAGACCGTCAGGCGCTGGCCCTGGGCTGCGTTGATTACATCGGTTTTAGCTACTATATGTCTTTCGCGACGCAGGCTACGGCGGATAACCCCCAGTTGGATTACGATGAGTCGAAAAGTCTGGTACCTAACCCGTACGTGCAAAAATCGGACTGGGGCTGGCAGATTGATCCGGTCGGTCTGCGCTATGCGCTGAACTGGTTCTGGGATCATTATCAACTGCCGCTATTTATTGTCGAAAATGGATTTGGCGCCATCGACGTGCGCGAGAGCGATGGTACAGTCAACGACCAGTACCGTATCGACTACCTTGCCGCCCACATACGTGAGATGAAAAAAGCGGTGGTGGAAGATGGCGTGGAACTGATGGGATATACCCCGTGGGGGTGTATTGATTTAGTCTCGGCCGGGACGGGGGAGATGAAAAAACGCTACGGGTTTATCTACGTCGATAAAAATAATGACGGTAGTGGGACATTAGCACGCTCGCCTAAGAAATCTTTTTCATGGTATCAAAACGTCATCCAGACTAATGCTGAATATCTTTAAAATTCATAGCATTGATAACAAGCTCCGCCATGAGTACGGGGCTTGTTTTATACTCATCATCCAGACGCAAACGACTTTGGTTGATCCATATCAAGCGGATGCAGTGTTGCGCCAGAGACGAAAAGCGGTATAATCCGGCGATTTTTTTTGTGGTTGCCACTCGTCTGAGGAAAGGAGAAGAGTATGAAGATCGTGGAAGTCAAACACCCACTCGTCAAACACAAGCTGGGACTGATGCGTGAAAACGATATCAGCACTAAACGCTTTCGTGAACTCGCCTCGGAAGTTGGCAGCCTGCTGACTTATGAAGCAACCGCTGATCTGGAAACCGAAAAGGTGACCATTGAGGGCTGGAACGGTCCGGTTGAAGTAGACCAAATCAAAGGTAAAAAAATCACTGTTGTGCCAATCCTGCGTGCCGGTCTGGGCATGATGGAAGGCGTACTGGAAAACGTTCCGAGCGCGCGTATCAGCGTTGTCGGTATGTACCGTAACGAAGAAACGCTGGAGCCGGTTCCGTATTTCCAGAAGCTGGTTTCTAACATCGATGAGCGTATGGCGCTGATCGTAGACCCGATGCTGGCGACCGGCGGTTCCGTTATCGCCACCATCGACCTGCTGAAAAATGCAGGCTGCACCAGCATTAAAGTGCTGGTGCTGGTTGCGGCGCCGGAAGGTATCGCGGCGCTGGAAAAAGCGCACCCGGATGTTGAGCTGTACACGGCCTCCATCGATCAGGGACTGAACGAGCACGGATACATTATTCCGGGGCTTGGCGATGCCGGCGATAAGATTTTTGGTACCAAGTAAACGAATAAGTGAAAAGAAGCCGACTTTAAGAGTCGGCTTTTTTTTGAATACAACAACCTAATCGCTAATAACAAACAACACTCAGAGGAAAACACTATGACGCGCCGTGCTATCGGGGTAAGTGAAAGACCGCCGCTTTTACAGACAATCCCGCTTAGTTTGCAGCACCTGTTCGCCATGTTTGGCGCTACGGTACTGGTGCCAGTTCTGTTCCACATCAACCCGGCTACCGTTTTGCTGTTTAACGGCATTGGTACGTTGCTGTATCTCTTTATCTGTAAGGGTAAAATTCCCGCGTATCTCGGTTCCAGCTTTGCGTTTATTTCTCCGGTGCTGCTGCTGCTGCCGTTAGGTTATGAAGTGGCGCTGGGCGGTTTCATTATGTGCGGCGTCCTGTTCTGCCTGGTTTCTTTCATCGTTAAGAAAGCAGGCACCGGCTGGCTGGATGTGATGTTCCCTCCGGCGGCGATGGGCGCAATCGTTGCCGTCATCGGCCTGGAGCTGGCAGGTGTTGCTGCGGGCATGGCGGGATTACTGCCTGCTGAAGGGCAATTACCGGATTCGAAAACCATCATCATCTCGATGGTGACGCTGGCGGTGACGGTATTTGGCTCCGTACTGTTCCGCGGTTTTATGGCGATTATCCCGATTCTGATTGGGGTGCTGGCCGGTTATGCGCTCTCTTTCGTGATGGGCGTTGTGGACACCACGCCGATTGCCCAGGCGCACTGGTTTGCGCTGCCGACTCTCTACACGCCGCGTTTTGAATGGGTTGCCATTCTGACCATCTTGCCTGCTGCGCTGGTGGTTATCGCTGAACACGTCGGACACCTGGTAGTGACGGCAAATATCGTGAAAAAAGATTTGATTCGCGATCCTGGTTTGCATCGTTCTATGTTCGCCAACGGCCTGTCTACGGTCATCTCCGGTTTCTTCGGCTCTACGCCGAACACCACGTATGGCGAAAACATCGGCGTAATGGCGATTACCCGCGTTTACAGTACCTGGGTTATTGGCGGCGCCGCGATTTTTGCCATCCTGCTCTCCTGTGTAGGCAAGCTGGCGGCAGCGATCCAGATCATCCCGTTGCCGGTCATGGGCGGCGTATCGTTGTTACTGTATGGCGTGATTGGTGCTTCCGGTATTCGCGTACTGATCGAATCAAAAGTTGACTACAACAAAGCTCAGAACCTGATCCTGACCTCGGTCATTTTGATCATTGGCGTGAGTGGCGCGAAAGTTCACATTGGCGCCGCAGAGCTGAAAGGCATGGCGCTGGCGACCATCGTCGGTGTCTGCCTGAGCCTGATTTTTAAAGTCATCAGCCTGCTGCGTCCGGAAGAAGTGGTGCTCGACGCAAAAGATGCAGACAGCTCGCAACAGTAAGTCTCTGACCGGGCGGCATCGCTGCCCGGTTCTATCGCGACGCATTTCTGTGTTAAACTCAACGCGATTTTATGAAATCCTGGGTTGAGGTATCTCTGAACACACCGGCACAGCTCTCTTTGCCACTTTATCTTCCTGACGACGAAACGTTTGCAAGTTTCTGGCCGGGGGATAACTCCTCTTTACTGGCTGCACTGCAAAACGTGCTGCGTCAGGAACATAGCGGGTATATTTATCTCTGGTCGCGTGAAGGCGCTGGCCGTAGTCATTTGCTGCATGCAGCCTGTGCGGAACTGTCTGCGCGCGGCGATGCGGTAGGCTACGTGCCGCTCGATAAGCGCACCTGGTTTGTTCCCGAGGTGCTCGACGGTATGGAGCATTTATCGCTGGTATGCATTGATAACATCGAATGTGTGGCCGGTGATTCGCTGTGGGAAATGGCAATCTTTGATCTCTACAACCGTATTCTGGAGTCTGGGAAAACGCGTCTGCTGATCACCGGCGATCGCCCGCCAAGGCAGCTCAATCTGGGGTTACCGGATCTCGCCTCGCGACTGGACTGGGGACAGATCTACAAGCTGCAGCCGCTTTCCGATGAAGATAAGCTGCAGGCGCTGCAATTACGCGCCAGGCTTCGTGGGTTTGAACTGCCGGAAGATGTGGGACGTTTCCTGCTTAAACGTCTGGATCGGGAAATGCGTACGCTGTTTATGACGTTGGATCAGCTTGATCACGCATCGATCACCGCCCAGCGTAAGCTGACCATTCCGTTCGTAAAAGAGATTTTGAAACTGTAAACGCCGCAGCCGAAAAGAGTGCGGCGATTTCAGGTTAACCGACGATTTCCAGTACCTGCTCCGGCGGACGTCCGATCCGCGCCTGGCCTTTGGCAACCACAATGGGGCGCTCCATCAGCTTCGGATTTTCAACCATCGCCTGAATCAGCGCATCTTCACTCAAATTCTTGTCCGCCAGGTTAAGCGACTTGTAGAGATCTTCTTTCTGGCGCATCAGTTCGCGCGCGCTGGACATGCCCAGCATCTGCAGCAGTTCGCGCAAGGTTGCGGCGTCTGCCGGCGTTTCCAGATACAGTACTACTTCCGGGTCCACGCCGTTGGACTTCAGCAATTCCAGCGTTTCGCGGCTCTTGGAACAACGTGGGTTATGGTAGATTTTAATCGCGTCTGACATGACTTCTCCTTGCATCACAATACTGCCGGATGGCGACGCTACAGCATCGCCATCCGGTGAGAGTTCGATAATTACATCTTCGTATACGGTTTAAAACGTTCTTGCAACTGGCGCAACTGGTCGATACGGGCATCGTATCTGGCCTGCTGCTGGCTTCCCAGTTTGACCTGCGAACTTGCGCTGCTGAGCATCGAAATCGCCTGGTCAAGACGCCCTGCAAGGGCATACCCTTCCGCACGGGCAGCCAGTTCCTGATCGCGGTTACCGAGAGCAGCCTCCGTTTGCGCTAACAAATCCCAGCCGTTAGGGTCATCCTTATGGTTAAACGTATAACGATTCAGGATATTGGCTGCTTCTTTGGCTTGTCCGCCCTGTAAATACGCATTTGCCAGATTGAGCTGCAGTACCGGGTTGACTCGCAGGTCTCGAGCATTTTTAAGGCGATTAATCGCGTCGCCGGTTTTCTTCTGGCCGAGATCGATATCCGTTGCCAGGTCAAGATACCAGGCATTGTTTGGTTCGGCCGTCAGCAATGGTTGCAGCGCTTTACGCGCCTCGTCGTATTTACTGGCCTCCATTGCCTGCAACGCCCGGCCATATTGCGCCGCACGTTGCTCGCGTACGTTACCTTTCGACCAGTTACTCAGCAAGTCATCGGTCAACTGGTTGCGACCAGAGTTATACATGCCTAAGGTTCGCGCCTTGGCCAGATAAAAATCTTCTGAAGACTGGACGACGACCGGGCGCATCTGGTTGGCGCGGTTACGCGCATCTGCCAGACGGCTTTCTGGCAGGGGGTGGGTCAGCAAAATTTCCGGTGGACGCGAAGAGTAACGGGCCTGATCGAGCAGTTTTTCCAGGAACGTCGGCATGGCCTGGGGATCGAATCCCGAGCGTTGCAGTACCTGAATACCGATGCGGTCCGCTTCCTGTTCGTTTTGCTGCGTAAAGCTGATCATTCCCTGGCGCGTACCCGCCAGCGTACCGGTCAGCGCCGCCATACCCGCCTGGGGACTGGCCATCGCCAATAAAATGGATCCTAACGCACCGACCCACGTTAGCGGGGCGCTGCGTTTCTGATCTTCCATCGCTCGCGCCAGGTGACGCTGCGTGACGTGGGAAATTTCGTGCGCCATAACCGATGCCAGTTGGCTTTCGTTATCGGAATAGCGGAACAGTGCGGAGTGCAAAACAACGTTACCGCCAAAGAAGGCAAAGGCGTTAATTTCATCGTTGTTGATTAAAAAGAAGGTGAAGGGCGTTTTTACCGAGTCGGCGTGTGCAACTAAACGCATCCCCAGACTATTAATATATTGGGTCAGCAACGGATCGTTAATTAACGGCGCGCTGCCCCGCAGCTGGCGTACATAAAAATCGCCCATCTGCATTTCCTGTCCTATGGAAAGGGTACTCCCTGCCGAGGTTCCCATATCAGGCAGGGTGTCCGCGGGGTCAGCAAATGCGGGCGCAACCTGACCGATGGTCAGTGCGGCAATGAGGGTAGCAACCAGGTTTTTTTTCAACTGCCTGAACATAACCTCTGTCCTGTATTCTTTTTTGAGATAGCCATTTGACCAATGCCGTGAAGTATCGTTCACACTCCGCAAGCTTAGGGAGTGTAACTGTGAAACCTGACGATGAACACCCAGGAAAAATGTCTTTTCACTTTGCGTAATCAGCCATAAAAAGCGAAGTCTTTTTTGTGACATTTCGATACAATTCGGGATCGCAATCCCGCTATTGGGTTCATGGAAGGGTTTTATGCTCGAAATGTTGATGCAATGGTATCGCCGCCGCTTTAGCGACCCCGAGGCCATCGCCCTGCTAATTATTCTGGTTGCCGGTTTTGGCATCCTGTTCTTCTTTAGCGGTCTTTTGGCGCCGCTGTTGGTCGCCATTGTGCTGGCGTACCTGCTCGAATGGCCGACTGTACGGCTGGAACATATCGGCTGTTCACGGCGCTGGGCGACATCAATCGTGCTGGTGGTGTTTGTCGGTATTTTGTTGCTGATGGCGTTTGTGGTGATGCCCGTCGCGTGGCAGCAGGGGATTTACCTGATCCGCGATATGCCCGGTATGCTCAATAAATTATCTGATTTTGCCGCCACTTTACCACGACGTTATCCGGCGCTGATGGATGCGGGCATTATTGATGCGATGGCGGAGAATATGCGCTCGCGGATGCTCACCATGGGCGATTCGGTGGTGAAATATTCGTTAGCCTCTCTGGTCGGATTGCTGACGCTGGCGGTCTATCTGGTGCTTGTCCCGTTGATGGTATTCTTCCTGATCAAAGATAAAGGTCAGATGCTGAACGCCGTGCGTCGGGTACTGCCGCGTAATCGCGGACTGGCGGGACAGGTATGGAAAGAGATGAATCAGCAAATCACCAACTATATCCGCGGAAAGGTGCTGGAAATGGTGGTGGTCGGCGTGGCGACCTGGCTCGGCTTCCTGCTGTTTGGCCTCAACTATTCTCTGCTATTGGCGGTGCTGGTGGGGTTCTCGGTTTTGATCCCGTATATCGGCGCTTTTGTGGTGACGATTCCGGTCGTCGGAGTGGCGTTGTTCCAGTTCGGGCTTGGCACCGAGTTCTGGAGCTGCTTTGCCGTGTACCTGATAATCCAGGCGCTGGACGGTAATCTGCTGGTCCCGGTACTGTTCTCCGAGGCCGTTAACCTGCACCCGCTGGTGATTATTCTGTCGGTCGTTATTTTTGGCGGGCTGTGGGGATTCTGGGGCGTATTCTTTGCGATTCCTCTGGCGACGCTTATCAAAGCCGTCATGCATGCCTGGCCTGATGGTCAGGCCGTTGACGAACCTTAATCTGCAAACTCCGGCGATGCAATGTCGCCGGAGCTGAACTTGTCTGACCTCTATCCACACTTTCTGAATAATCTCCTCTGGTGTCGTTTTTCTCCGCGTTTGTCTTTAACTTGACCCGCGTGATGTCTTTTCGTCACGCAAGGAATAAGACCAACAGGAGAACAACATGGGTCACAACACACACACGCAGCAAAAGGTGGGATGGGGCGGTTATCTCGCTTTTTTTATTACAATTATTCTTTTTTCCGGCATGTTTGCGAAAAGTACCGAATGGTGGCGGGTATTTGACTTCACCGTCCTTAACGGTGCGTTTGGGAAGGTTAATGCGGCAGGCGATACGGCCATCTCTTTTCGCGGCACGGGTGGCATGGGCGCTAAAGATGGCTTTTTATTCGCACTGGAGCTGGCGCCTTCCGTCATTCTTTCTCTGGGGATTATCTCCGTCACCGAAGGGTTAGGTGGATTGCGCGCCGCACAACAGTTAATGACGCCAGTCCTGCGCCCGTTGCTCGGAATTCCAGGTGTTTGTTCGCTGGCGCTGATCGCGAATTTGCAAAATACCGATGCCGCAGCCGGGATGACGAAAGAAATGGCTGAAGAGGGCATTATCACTGAACAGGAACGTGCCGTTTTTGCCTGCTGGCAAACCAGCGGCAGCGCCTGTATTACCAACTATTTTTCCTCAGGGGCCGCGCTGTTTACGATGGTTACCGTTCCGGTGATTACGCCGCTGGCGGTGATCCTCGTGTTCAAATTTGTGGGGGCTAACCTGCTGCGCTTATGGATTGCGCAGTTGGAAAATCGCCGTACGCAGCAGGAGGCCTGAGATGACAACGCAGGTACGTAAAAACGTCATGGATATGTTTATCGATGGCGCACGGCGCGGGTTTACCATAGCAACAACCAGCCTGTTACCGAACGTGGTGATGGCGTTTGTGATTATCCAGGCGCTGAAAGTAACGGGGCTGCTCGAGATTGTTGGGCGGGTATGTGAGCCCGTGATGGCGTTATGGGGGCTGCCGGGCGAATCTGCCACCGTCCTGCTGGCGGCGGTCATGAGTATGGGAGGCGGCGTCGGTGTTTGCGCCAGCCTGGTTGTTGCCGGTACGCTTTCGGGACATGATGCCACGGTATTATTACCCGCTATCTACCTGATGGGTAATCCGGTGCAAAATGTGGGACGTTGTTTGGGGACTGCGGGGGTCCATCCTCGTTACTATCCGCTTATTATTGCGGTGTGCGTCATTAATGCACTGCTCTCTATTTGGGTCATGCAGGTTATTGCCTGACAAGGAAGGTTATGAACTGTTCAATTCTTAATTTGACATTGTTCCAGCAGGGACATGTGTACGCGCCGGAAGATTTAGGGCGACAGGATATACTGGTATCCGGCAGCAAAATTGTTGCCATCGCGCCGTCGATTTCCCCTGAAGACTTTCCCGGCTGCGAGTGCGTCAATCTGGACGGCGCGATTGTGTGCCCGGGGTTTATCGATCAGCACGTCCATTTGATTGGCGGTGGCGGTGAAGCGGGGCCGCACACCCGCACGCCGGAAGTGCGTTTGTCACGGCTGGTTGAAGCTGGCGTCACTTCGGTGGTGGGATTGCTGGGCACAGATGGTATTACCCGTCATCCGGAGTCGCTGCTGGCGAAAACCCGCGCGCTGGAGTTTGAAGGTATCAGCGCCTGGATGCTGACCGGAGCGTATTCTCTGCCTTCCCCGACTATCACCGGCAGCATCGATCGCGACGTGGCGCTGATCGATAAAGTGATTGGCGTGAAGTGTGCGATTTCGGACCATCGTTCTTCAGCACCAGATACTCAGGCACTGGCGAACATGGCGGCGCAGTCGCGCGTCGGTGGATTGTTAGGACGCAAACCGGGGATCAGCGTTTTCCATATGGGCGACAGCCCGCGCATGCTGGAACCGTTATATCAGATCCTTGAAAACTGCGACGTGCCGATAACTAAACTGTTGCCGACTCACGTTAATCGTGCGGAACCCCTGTTCCAGGCGGCACTGGAGTATGCCCGCAAAGGCGGTTTTATCGATATTACCAGCAGCATTGATGAGCCCGTTGATCCGGCCACGGCTATTGCCACGGCGCTGCGCCAAAATGTGCCGCTGTCGCGCATTACCCTGAGCTCGGACGGCAACGGCAGCCAACCGGAATTTGATGAGTCAGGTAATCTCACCGGGATTGGCGTCGCGGGGTTTGAATCACTGGCGGAAACGGTGCGCCAGTTGGTGAAGGTTCATGCTATACCGCTGGAACAGGCGCTGTGTCCGCTGACGCGTACGGTGGCAGAATTTTTAGGGCTGGAGCATAAAGGGCGTCTGGCTGTGGGATGCGATGCGGATATTCTGGTGCTGACCGACGCGCTGGAGGTGAATCACCTGTGGGCGAAGGGAAAAGCGGTAGTCAGAGAGAAAAAAGCCTGTGTCAAAGGGACGTTTGAATAACCGAGGTTGATGCCGGATGGCGGCGTAAACGCCTTATCAGGCCTACAAAGTGTGCAAACTGTAGGCCTGATAAGCGAAGCGCCATCAGGCTTTTTTCAGAAAAACGTGAATCAGGCGTTCTCTTTCAGCCAGTTCATTACCACGTCGTGGTGATTGCTGGTTTTGAAGTTATCAAACACATGCTCAATTTTCCCTTCAGCATCAATCAGGAAGCTGATGCGGTGGATGCCATCGTAGGTTTTGCCCATAAATGACTTCTCACCCCAGACGCCGAACTGCTCGCAAACCTGATGATCTTCGTCGGACAAGAGCGTGAAGTTAAGAACTTCTTTCTCCGCGAATCGGGAAAGTTTTTCCGGTTTATCGGTGCTGATTCCCAGCACTTCAACACCTGCTTTTTTTAACTCATCCATGTTATCGCGCAGGCCGCAGGCCTGTACGGTACAGCCGGGTGTCATGGCTTTCGGGTAAAAATAAACCAGAACACGCTGTCCCTGGAAGTCGGTTAAATTTACTTGTTCTCCGTCTTGATCCGGCAAGCTAAATTTCGGTGCGATATCACCGGCTTTCAGTGGGTTCATTACTTAACTCCATCCTGTTCATCATGCTGTGAGTAATTGACGACGTTAATACTGCCTTGCGCATTGAGTTCTGTACAGAGTGCTTTAAACGCATCTTCAATATTTGCCGCGTCATGTGACGCAGGACTATGTGCGGTAATTTGAATAAACAACTGCGCCGTCTTTCCATTCTCAGCCGGTTGCGTGCGTGAAACCAGTTCCGCAATATTCATTTGGTGGCTATCAAACAGGGCGGTAAAGCGTTCAATCAAATGTGGAGAATCGGGGACATCGACCTGCACCCATACCGTGGCGGGCATTGCTGGGCGGGGACGCGCAGTCGTGCGCTTCATGACAATCAATAAATCCAGCTCAGCGCCTTTCAACGGCAAGGTTGATTCAATCAGGGTGATGGCATTCCAGGTGCCTGACAGCAGCATGATAAATGTGAATTCGTCACCTAGCATCGCCAGTCGGCTGTCTTCGATATTACAGCCGCAACTGCTGACATGACGCGTGATGGTGTTCACAATTCCTGGGCGGTCGGCACCCAGCGCAGTAATGACCAGATAGTGTTGCGATGACGATGTCAAACCTGTTCTTCCTTTGAGCGGTGAGGTAATCATAAGGAAAGCATAAAAAAAACATGCATACAACAATCAGAACGGCTCTGGTCGCTTGCTTTTATTGTCGTACCAAACGTACCATTGAGACACTTGTTTGCACAGAGGATGGCCCATGTTCACGGGAAGTATTGTCGCGCTTGTTACGCCGATGGATGAGAAAGGTAAAGTCTGCCGGTCGAGCCTGAAAAAACTGATTGATTATCATGTCGCCAGCGGCACCTCGGCGATCGTTTCGGTTGGCACCACCGGTGAGTCTGCCACCCTGAGTCATGATGAACATGGCGATGTGGTGATGATGACGCTGGAGCTGGCCGACGGGCGTATTCCGGTAATTGCCGGAACGGGCGCCAATGCGACCGCAGAAGCCATTAGTCTGACGCAGCGTTTCAACGATAGCGGTGTTGTCGGCTGCCTGACGGTGACGCCGTATTACAACCGCCCAACCCAGGAAGGTTTGTTCCAGCATTTCAAAGCCATCGCTGAACATACTGACCTGCCGCAAATTCTGTATAATGTGCCGTCCCGTACTGGCTGCGATATGCTGCCAGAAACCGTTGGCCGTCTGGCGAAAGTAAAAAATATTATCGCTATTAAAGAGGCCACGGGGAACTTAAGTCGCGTTCACCAGATCAAAGAGCTGGTTTCAGATGACTTCATTCTGCTCAGCGGTGATGACGCGACCGGACTGGATTTTATGCAGCTCGGTGGTCATGGCGTGATTTCCGTAACGTCTAACGTTGCGGCGCGTGACATGGCTGAAATGTGCAAACTGGCGGCTGCAGGGCATTTTGCCGAGGCGCGGGTAATTAACCAGCGTCTGATGCCGTTACACAACAAACTTTTTGTCGAACCCAATCCTATCCCAGTGAAATGGGCATGTAAGGAGTTGGGACTTGTGGCGACCGATACGCTGCGTCTGCCGATGACGCCAATCACGGACAATGCTCGTGAAATCGTCAAGGCGGCGCTTAAGCATGCCGGTTTGCTGTAAAGTTTAGGGAGATTTGATGGCTTACTCAGTACAAAAGTCGCGCCTGGCCAAGGTTGCGGGTGTTTCGCTTGTTATGTTGCTCGCGGCCTGTAGTTCTGACTCGCGCTATAAGCGCCAGGTGAGCGGTGATGAATCCTATCTGGAGGCCGCACCGCTTGCTGAGCTTCATGCGCCAGCTGGGATGATTCTGCCGGTTATGTCAGGTGATTATAATATCCCGGTAACCAACGGTAGCGGTGCCGTGGGTAAAGCGCTGGATATTCGCCCACCGGCCCAGCCGTTAGCGTTAGTCACTGGCGCTCGTACCCAGATCGCAGGTGATACGTCGACATTACTGGTGGAAAATGGTCGTGGCAACACGCTGTGGCCACAGGTCGTTAGCGTCATTCAGTCTAAAAACTACACGATCGCTAAGCGTGATGATGCCAGCCAGACGTTGACCACCGACTGGGTTGACTGGAACCGTCTGGATGAAGACGAGCAGTACCGTGGACGTTATCAAATCTCGGTTAAACCGCAGGGCTATCAGCAAGCGGTAACGGTGAAACTGACTAACCTCGAGCAGGCGGGTAAACCTGTAGCCGATGCGGCATCTATGCAGCGTTACAGCGCTGAGATGATGAACGTCATCTCTGCTGGTCTGGATAAGAACGCCACAGATGCTGCGAATGCCGCGCAGAACCGCTCTGCAGCAACCATGGATGTTCAGAGCGCCGCCGACGACACTGGTTTACCAATGCTGGTGGTGCGTGGACCGTTCAACGTGGTGTGGCAGCGTCTGCCGGCAGCGCTTGAGAAAGTGGGCATGAAAGTGACCGACAGCACCCGTTCTCAGGGCAGCATCGCCGTGACCTACAAACCACTGTCTGATAGCAGCTGGCAGGAACTGGGCGCAAGCGATCCAGGTTTAGTGTCTGGCGACTATAAACTGCAGGTCGGTGATTTAGATAACCGCAGTAGTATGCAGTTTATCGATCCGAAGGGGCATACCCTGACGCAAAGCCAGAACGACGCGCTGGTCGCCGTCTTCCAGGCAGCGTTCAGTAAGTAAAAATGAAGGGCTGGATAACTCCAGCCCTTTTTTTCTGATATGATACGCAAACGTGTGCGTCGGCAGAAAAACGCAATATTTATCGTTAATTCACACCCAGGAGTAATAAAGATGCAAAAGCAAGCTGAGTTGTATCGTGGTAAAGCGAAGACCGTATACAGCACGGAAAACCCGGACCTGTTGGTGCTCGAATTCCGCAATGATACGTCAGCAGGGGATGGCGCGCGCATTGAACAGTTTGACCGTAAAGGCATGGTGAATAATAAGTTCAACCATTTCATTATGACTAAACTGCAAGAAGCGGGCATTCCTACCCAGATGGAGCGACTGCTTTCCGATACCGAATGTCTGGTGAAAAAACTGGAGATGGTACCGGTTGAATGTGTGGTGCGTAACCGCGCGGCGGGCTCACTGGTTAAGCGTTTAGGCGTTGAGGAAGGTATTGAACTTAATCCGCCGCTGTTTGATCTGTTCCTGAAAAACGATGCTATGCACGATCCAATGATTAACGATTCCTATTGCGAAACTTTTGGTTGGGTGAGCAAAGAGAATCTGGCGCGTATGAAAGAGCTGACCTACAAAGCGAACGACGTGCTGAAAAAGATGTTTGATGATGCGGGCCTGATTCTGGTCGATTTCAAACTTGAGTTTGGCTTGTATAAAGGTGAAGTGGTGCTGGGCGATGAATTCTCACCGGACGGTAGCCGTCTGTGGGACAAAGAAACACTGGATAAAATGGACAAAGATCGCTTCCGCCAGAGCCTGGGCGGTCTGATCGAAGCCTATGAAGCCGTCGCGCATCGCCTGGGTGTCAAGTTAGACTAATTCCCCTTTGAGCCGGCGATCGCTCACCGGCTCATCAATCTCGCCGATTTTGATTACTGTTTCTTATGGTAATCCTGTTCCGAACCGCCTACGATCATCATCATAATGAATAAAAAGTTGAGGTGATTATGCGCTGGCAAGGGCGTCGTGAAAGTGACAATGTAGAAGACAGACGAAACAGCTCCGGCGGCCCTTCTATGGGCGGGCCTGGTTTTCGTTTGCCCAGTGGTAAAGGCGGCATCATCCTGCTGATAGTGGTGCTGGTCGCAGGTTATTATGGCGTGGATCTCACCGGATTAATGACCGGTCAACCCGTTTCCCAACAGCAATCATCACACTCCATCAGCCCAAATGATGATGAAGCGGCAAAATTTACCTCGGTGATTCTGGCCACCACGGAGGATACCTGGGGACAGCAGTTTGAAAAAATGGGCCGGACCTATCAACAGCCGAAGCTGGTGATGTATCGGGGCGCTACGCGTACCGGCTGCGGCGCAGGCCAGTCCGTGATGGGCCCGTTTTACTGCCCGGCGGATGGCACCGTGTACATCGACCTCTCCTTCTACGACGATATGAAAAACAAGCTGGGCGCCGATGGTGATTTTGCTCAGGGCTATGTTATCGCCCATGAAGTGGGCCACCACGTGCAGAAACTGCTGGGTATTGAACCGAAAGTTCGTCAGATGCAACAGAATGCCTCACAGGCTGAAGTGAACCGTCTTTCCGTGCGTATGGAACTGCAGGCGGATTGCTTTGCCGGCGTCTGGGGCCATAGTATGCAGCAGCAGGGCGTGCTGGAGTCCGGCGATCTGGAAGAGGCGCTGAACGCCGCGCAAGCTATTGGCGACGATCGCCTGCAGCAGCAAGGACAAGGCCGCGTTGTACCGGACAGCTTTACCCACGGAACCTCTGAACAGCGCTTTACCTGGTTCAAACGCGGCTTTGACAGCGGCGATCCGGGGCAGTGCAATACTTTTGGAAAAGGCATTTAAAATACCGAGGCAGGGATGTCTGATAACACGGCGCTGAGGGCGTTAACTGAACAGATGACCCGCGAAGGCATCCGCCGTCTGCTGGTTATCAGCGGCGAGAATAGCTGGCGTCAGGCGCAAGCTTTAGCGCTACGCAACGCGTTACCCGGTGACTGGCTATGGGTAGGGGCGCAAGCCCCTGCTGAGCCGAACTGTACGCCGCAGGCGCTGCAAACATTACTAGGGCGCGAATTCCATCATGCAGTTTTTGACGCCGGGCAGGGATTTGACGCTGCGGCGTTTGCCGCCTTAAGCGGCACGCTGATCGCCGGCAGTTGGCTGGTGTTGCTGACTCCCCCCTGGCATAGCTGGCACACGCATCCTGACGCGGATTCACTGCGCTGGAGTGACTGCGCTGACCCGATTCCAACGCCGCATTTTGTTGAACACGTCAAACGGGTCATTTCCCGTGATGGACAGGCGTTGCACTGGCAGCAGCATCAGCCTGCTACATATCCCCACTTTGCTGCTCGCGCCGACTGGCACGCGGCAACCGGTGAACCTCAGCCTGAACAGGCGCTGATTTTATCGCAGTTACTGACTATGCCTTCTGGCGTGGTTGCCGTGACGGCCGCGCGTGGTCGGGGAAAATCCGCGCTGGCGGGGCAACTGATTGCACGTATCAACGGGACTGCAATTGTTACCGCGCCTGCCAAAGCGGCAACCGATGTGCTGGCGCAATTTGCCGCAGAACGTTACCGCTTTATGGCCCCGGACGCGTTGTTAAGCAGTTCTGCAACCGCAGACTGGCTTATCGTTGATGAAGCCGCCGCAATCCCCGCGCCGCTACTGCATCAGTTAGTCGCGCGTTTTCCCCGCACGCTATTAACCACCACCGTTCAGGGCTATGAGGGAACCGGCAGAGGCTTCTTGTTGAAGTTCTGCGCCCGCTTTCCCCATCTTCGACGTTTTGAGTTACAACAGCCCGTACGCTGGGCGCTGGGATGTCCGCTGGAGAAAATCGTCAGCGATGCGCTGCTGTTTGACGACGAAACGTTTACGCATGCCCCGTCGGGCGATCTCCATTTCAGTGCATTTGAACAACAATCCTGGTATGACAACCCGGCGCTGCCGGTAGCGGTATATCAACTGCTTTCCGGGGCGCACTATCGCACTTCGCCACTGGATCTCCGGCGAATGATGGACGCGCCTGGCCAGCATTTCCTTCAGGCATCGTGTGCAGACTCGGTGGCGGGAGCCGTCTGGTTGGTGGATGAAGGGGGACTGTCTGCGGAATTAAGCCAGGCCGTTTGGGCAGGATATCGCCGACCACGAGGAAATCTGGTTGCACAGTCACTGGCGGCGCACGGCGGTGATCCGTTGGCGGCAACGCTCATTGGACGGCGGGTAAGCCGAATTGCGGTTCATCCTGCTCGCCAGCGAGAAGGTATCGGGCAGCAGTTGATTATGCAGGCCCGGCGTTACTCCACGCAATGTGACTATCTGTCCGTCAGTTTTGGGTATACGGTCGAACTCTGGCGTTTCTGGCAGCGCTGTGGTTTTGTTCTGGTGCGAATGGGCAATCACCGCGAAGCCAGCAGCGGGTGCTATACCGCCATGGCGTTACTGCCTATTAGCGAAGCGGGAAAACGCCTCGCCGGGCGCGAACACCTGCGTCTGCGGCGCGATGCGGAGATACTTACGCAGTGGAACGGTGAGGGCATTCCGCTGGACCCGTTGAAAGAGTCTACGCTTAATGAGCATGACTGGAATGATCTGGCGGGATTTGCCTTCGCCCATCGGCCATTACTGACGTCGCTTGGCTGTCTGACTCGTCTGCTTCAGCATAGCGAGTTACCTCTCCCGGCCTTGCGGGGCCGCTTACAGGCTAAACGCAGCGATGTCGAATTGTGCCAGCAGTTGAAGATCCCCGGGCGTAAAGCACTGCTGGTCGTTCAGCGGGCCGAGGCGGCGCAGGCGCTAAAGCAGCTGTATGCTGAACGTATACAGCGGCTACAAAATCGCATTATGCAATGGCAAAATTTTCACTAACTTCTTCAATTTACTGACATGGTCATTGCGGTTAAGCGGCGTAGAATGATTCTCATCAGTTAAGGAGATCGCCATGAAACATGACCATTTTGTTGTTCAAAGTCCTGATAAACCCGCTCAACAGCTACTGCTGCTGTTTCATGGCGTCGGCGATAACCCGGTTGCCATGGGCGAAATCGGCTCCTGGTTTGCACCGCTGTTTCCGGATGCGCTCATCGTCAGCATTGGCGGGGCTGAGCCTTATGGTTCTCCTTCCGGACGTCAGTGGTTTTCGGTTCAGGGTGTAACGGAGGAGAACCGGCAGGCGCGTGTTGACGCCATTATGCCGGTCTTTATTGAAACCGTGCGCTACTGGCAAAAACACAGCGGCGTTTCACCGCAGGCTACCGCGCTGATTGGTTTTTCTCAGGGGGCGATTATGTCGCTTGAGAGTATTAAAGCCGAGCCGGGGCTGGCATCGCGGGTCATCGCCTTTAATGGTCGCTACGCCACCTTACCAGAGATTGCAACCACGGCTACGACGGTACATTTGATTCACGGCGGTGAAGACCGGGTGATTGAGTTATCTCACGCCGTTGCTGCGCAGGAAGCGTTAATTCGCGCCGGTGGAGATGTGACGCTGGATATCGTCGAAAATCTGGGGCACGCCATTGATGAACACAGCATGCAGTTTGCGCTCGATCATCTGCGTTTTACCGTACCGAAACACTACTTTGATGAAGCGCTGAGCGGTGGTAAGCCTCACGATGATGATGTGATTGAGATGATCTGATTGATCACAGTAGGCCGGACAAAACGCGAAGCGTTGCCATCCGGCACTTAATACCCGGTAGCGCTAATGCTTACCGGGCCTACGGGATTTATCGGCCTGGAAATTATTTCTTCGGTTGATCCTTGTTTGGCCAATCGTCGTCGTCGTCCCACTTATCGTTAAAGTCACGATGCGGGGGAAGCTCCGGCTTATTGGCGAGATATTTCTTAGGGTCGACACGCTTGAGATCTTTAATCACGTTCAGCAATACGCCTACCAGAAACACCAACACTAAAATCCACCAGTATTTTGCCAGCCAGTCCATGCTCATTTCCTCTTACAGGAACACTCATCAGGCGACGAGTTGCTCCATGATACGTTGATACATACGGGCCAGCAGTTGCAGGTCGGCGGCATTAACGCATTCATTAATTTTATGAATGGTCGCATTGACCGGCCCAAGCTCTACTACCTGTGCCCCCATGCGGGCAATAAAACGCCCGTCGGATGTCCCGCCTGTAGTCAGTAACTGCGGTTTAATTTCATTATAGTGCTCAATGGCGTTCACTACTGCATCCACCAGTTTACCGCGTGCGGTCAGGAACGGCTGACCGGAGAGCCACCAGTCGACGGTATAACGCAATTGGTGTTTATCCAGCAGTTCCAGCACCCTGGCTTTAATCATTTCATCGGTTAATTCGGTGCTGAAACGGAAGTTGAACTGAATAAAGAGCTCACCCGGGATAACATTGTTGCTGCCGGTTCCTGCCTGAATATTGGCAATCTGCATGCTGGTCGCCGGGAAGAACTCGTTACCCTGATCCCACTCGATCGCCACCAGTTCATTGAGCATAGGCGCTGCGCGGTGTACCGGGTTATCAGCCAGATGCGGGTAGGCTACGTGCCCCTGCACGCCGTGAATGGTCAGGTTGCAGGTCAGTGAACCACGACGACCATTTTTCACCACGTCGCCAACGATTTCCGTGCTGGACGGCTCGCCAACCAGACAATAATCGAGGCGTTCGTTCCGCGCCATGAGCGCTTCAACCACCTTCACGGTGCCATTTTTGGCGCTGGCCTCTTCGTCAGAGGTTATCAGGAATGCCAGGCGGCCCTGATGATTAGGATGTTGGGCGACAAAGCGTTCTGCGGCCACGACCATCGCCGCCAGTGAACCTTTCATATCGGCAGCGCCACGCCCAAACAACATGCCATCGCGAATGGTCGGTTCAAACGGCGGATTAATCCAGCGATCGACATCGCCGGCAGGCACTACGTCAGTGTGACCGGCAAATGCCAGGGTCTCACCTTTACCGCGCCATGCCCAAAAATTCTGCGTGTCACCAAAATCCATTCGCTCAACGGTAAAACCTACCGCGCGCAGGCGTTCAATCATTAACGCCTGGCACCCGGCATCATCCGGGCTCAGAGAAGGACGGCGAATAAGCTGCTGAGTCAGCTCAATAACCGGGCACGACATAGATTACACCTCATTAAAAAACTGCGTATAACTGGAATCACTGAAACCAAGCAGCATAGGCTTACCCGGCGCGCAGAGCAATGGGCGTTTGATAATTGCAGGCATTTCAATCATCAACGCGGCGGCGGCGTCCGCAGTAGTGATTTGGCTACGCGTGGCTTCATCCAGTTTCCGCCAGGTGGTTCCACGCGTATTGAGCAGCGGCTCCCAACCTAATTCGCTGATAAAGGACTGTAATAGCGTGTTGTCCAGGCCGTCGACGCGATAATCATGGAAGCGGTAGTCGATCCCTCGTTCTTCTAACCAGCGTCTGGCTTTTTTAATCGTATCGCAATTCTTAATGCCGTAGAGAGTAATCATCTGAATCCTTATTGATGGAATTTGAATATTTATGCCTATGTTTTGTGAACATGAATAATACATATTGTCATTCAGGCGTTATAGAGAAATATAACATTGTTGAACAAGGGTGAATAATGATTCCTGAAAGTTCCAAAACTATCGTATAAATGAAAATCAGAATTTGCCTGTTTGCATCAGCCTGTTTTTCCATCAGAATTGTCAAAGTAGTAGATGATGTATGAATATTTCAAAATGTTGCAGTAAGTCACATAAAATTTATGGGTTTAGCGCATAGTGATCACATATACCCCAAACACGGGAGGATGTAATCACAACCATCGGTTAAATGATCTTCTTTTGATGATGATGATTTCGTAGAATGCTCATAATAATAAGAGAGGTTGTTATGATTGAACGTGAACTGGGGAACTGGAAAGACTTTATCGAAGTCATGCTTCGTAAATAATTTTCTGGAAGAAATTCATATCCTGCAAAGGATAAAAAAAGGCGACTCAACGTAAGTCGCCTTTTTTGTGTCCGATTATTCTGGGCGTGGCTTCAATGGGAAGCGTCGACGGACCAGCACAAAGAACAGGGGAACGAAGTAAATTGCCAGGATTGTGGCTGAAATCATCCCGCCCATTACACCGGTCCCCACCGCATGTTGACCGCCGGAACCTGCGCCATTGCTGATGGCCATCGGCAACACCCCAAAGATGAACGCCAGCGACGTCATCAGAATCGGGCGTAAGCGCTGGCGACAGGCATGCAGCGTGGCATCAAGCAGATCGTGTCCTTTCTCGTTCATCTCATTGGCGAATTCAACAATCAATATCGCGTTCTTCGCTGAGAGTCCGATAACGGTTAATAACCCGACCTGGAAATACACATCGTTTTCCAGACCGCGCATCCAGGTGGCCAGCAGCGCGCCGATAACCCCCAGCGGCACGACCAGCATGACGGAGAAGGGCACCGACCAGCTCTCGTACAGCGCTGCCAGACACAGGAACACCACCAGCAGAGAGATGGCGTACAGGGCGGGGGCCTGAGAACCCGACAGTCGTTCCTGATAAGACATCGCCGTCCATTCCAGGCCAAATCCGGTCGGCAATTGACGGACCAGCGACTCCATCACGTCCATCGCCGTACCGGTACTGACGCCGGGCGCGGCTTCACCGACAATCTCGACGGCAGAATAGCCGTTATAACGCTCCAGGCGCGGTGAGCCGGTTTCCCAGCGCGAGGTGGCAAAGGCCGAGAAAGGCACCATGCCGCCGCTATTATTGCGAACGTACCACAGGTTGATATCGTCCGGGAGCATGCGGTATTTTGCCGCCGCCTGGACGTAGACTTTCTTCACGCGGCCGCGGTCCATAAAGTCGTTAACGTAGCTGGAGCCCCAGGCCGTTTGCAATGTGTCGTTGATGTCGTCAATGGACACGCCCAGCGCCTGGGCTTTGCGCTGATCGATATCAATTTGCAATTGTGGACTGTCGTCGAGTCCGTTATGACGAACGCGGGTGAGGGACGCGTCTTTCCCGGCCAGCTCAATCAGCTTGTCGCGTGCGGCCATTAACGCGTCATGGCCCGCGCCGGCGTGATCCTGCAGTTCCATATCAAAACCAGCCGAACTTCCGAGGCCGCTAATGGCTGGAGGGCTGCTGGCGAAGACGCGAGCCTCTTTAATCTTATTAAACGCTTTGGTCGCGCGTTCGATGATGGCGAAGGAGGTCCCGGTGGTGGTGTCACGCTCATCCCAGTCTTTTAAACGCACGAACATACGCGCCACGTTTTGTCCGTTCCCGCCGGGGCCGGATCCTACCGTGGAAAAGACCGACATGATGTTGTCTTTTTCGTGGGTGAAGTAATACTTCTCTACTTCCTCTACCACTTTCAACGTTTGTTGTTGGGTGGAGCCGCTGGGGAGCTGTATCGAGGTGGTAAACATTCCGCGGTCTTCCAGCGGCAGGAAGGAAGTCGGCAGACGCAGGAACAGGAAGACCATACCGCCGAGCAGCAGAACGTAGATCAGGATCCAGCGCAGGCTGCGATGCAGGATCCGGGCAACGCCTTTTTCGTAGCGTTCGGCATTGCGGTTAAACATGCGGTTAAACCAACCGAAGAAACCGGTCTGCCCGTGTTGTTCGCCTTTATGCAGCGGTTTAAGCAGCGTGGCGCACAGCGCAGGGGTGAGGATCATCGCCACCAGAACGGACAGCACCATCGCGGAAACAATGGTAATCGAGAACTGGCGATAAATAGCCCCGGTAGTGCCGCCGAAGAAGGCCATTGGGATAAACACCGCCGACAGTACCATGGCGATACCGACCAGCGCGCCCTGGATTTGTCCCATCGATTTTCGCGTGGCTTCACGCGGTGAGAGGCCCTCCTCACTCATAATACGCTCGACGTTTTCCACTACCACAATGGCGTCATCCACCAGCAGGCCGATCGCCAGCACCATCGCAAACATGGTTAACGTGTTCACGCTATAGCCAAAGGCGTAGAGCACGGAGAAGGTACCCATCAGCACGACGGGAACGGCGATAGTGGGAATCAGCGTGGCGCGGAAATTTTGCAGGAACAGGTACATGACCAAAAATACCAGCGCGATCGCTTCCAGCAGCGTTTTTACCACGTCGATAATTGAGGCTTTTACGAAGGAGGTGGTTTCATACGCCACCTTATATTCCAGCCCGTGCGGAAAATATTGCGACAGCTCGTTCAGGCGGTTAATAACCAGCGTTGCCGTTGCCATTTCATTGGCGCCGGAGGCCAGCTTCACGCCCAGACCGGAGGCGGGATTACCATTAAAGCGGCTGAGATAATCATACTTTTCAGCCCCCATTTCGACCGTCGCCACGTCGCCCAGTTTAACTTCCGAACCATCCTGGTTAACGCGCAGAGTAATATCGCGGAATTGATCCGGAGTCTGCAGCAGCGACTGGGCATTAATCGTCGCATTCAGCGCCTGTTTGTCCACTGAAGGCGTGCCGCCAAGTTGCCCAACGGCAATCTGCGCATTCTGTGACTCGATAGCGTCGGTCACATCTTTGGCGGTCATCTGGAAGCTGTTAAGTTTGGCCGGGTCGAGCCAGATACGCATGGAGTATTGTGAACCGTAGGCGTCGATATCCCCCACGCCGTTTATACGACTGAGCGGGTCCTGAATATTACTCGCCACATAATCGGCGATGTCCTGCTTATCCATGGAGCCATCGGTAGAGACGAAGGCGATGGTCAGAATATTGGTATCCCCGGTTTTGCGTACCGTGACCCCTTGATCCTGTACCGCCTGCGGCAGCTTACGCATTGCCGATTGCAGTTGGTTTTGCACCTGCTGTACGGCTTCATCAGGATCGGTCCCGGCGACAAAACTCAGCGTAACCGTCGCCTGGCCTGTCCCGCTGCTCTGTGATGACATATACATCAGATTATCGAGACCGGTCATATTCTGCTCGATGACCTGGGTCACGGTGTTTTCCAGCGTTTGTGCAGATGCACCAGGATAGTTGGCGGTTACCCGCACGTTGGGCGGGGCCAGATCGGGATATTGCTCAACGGGTAGCGAAAAAATAGCCAGGGCTCCTGTCAGACACAACAGGATAGCTAACACCCAGGCAAAAATGGGGCGATCGATGAAAAAATTCGCCATTAAAAGGGGACCTCGTGTTTCTGCGTATCGTTATGGGTATGACTTGCTTCACTTTAGCGGCAAGGTACGGGGCAAACGTGGAGAAAAAAAGAAGATAATGTAAATTATCATGCCCGTTTACAGCATACCTTTTGTGCCAGCGCCGTCAGACCTGGATCCAGGCCCGACGGCGCTTTGCGGTTCTTTACGTTAGCTTACTGTCGGATTCAGCCGAACGAAAACTGATGCTTACCAGCGTTCCCCCGCCGGAGGGCTGCGAGAAGGTCAACGTGCCGCTCAGTCTTTCCGCTCGTTCACGCATAATATTTAATCCATAGTGCCCGGTGGGCTCATGCGGTTCGCCAATGCCGATGCCGTTATCGCGAATATAAACCGTATGATTGCCATCCGGCGCGGTGACGCAACTGACGGCAATTTCGGTTGCGTTAGCATGCTTAATTGCGTTCAGCACCGCTTCACGAACAATCTGCAGCAGATGCACCTGCATTTGCGCATCCAGCGCCAGCGTAGGCAACCGGCAATCGAGCACCAGTTTAGCTGAGGTCTGATTTTGCAGCGTTTCCAGCATTTCATGCAGGGCGGAGGGTAAATCAGCCTGCTGTAAGGTCAGACGGAAGGTGGTCAGCAGCTCGCGCAGTTGACGATAGGCATCATTCAGCGCCTGAGAGAAATCCGCCATAATATTTTGCGCCGGAGCGTTATCCTCTGGAATCGAGCGCTTCAGCAGCGTGAGCTGAATGCGTAGATAAGAGAGCACCTGCGCCAGCGAGTCGTGCAGTTCGCGTGCAATGGTCGCGCGCTCTTCCATTAACAACAGCTGCTGAAAATGTTTTTGCGCCTGGTTGAAGTACAACCCGCGTCCCAGCATAGAAGATACGCTGTTGAGCAGCGGGGTCGAGGCATTGACGTTTGGACTTTGCCAGTGCAGTTCGCCGTAGACGGTTTCCTGCATCGTGACCGGCAGGATTTGCATTGGCAGCTCGGGGCTTTTGCTCCCTTCACTAATCCGCCAGTTATCACCGACGGTAAGCTCCAGGAAATACGCGGCGTCATGTTCGCGGACAATCTGTAAAATATGGCGGAAGCAGTACACATCAATCTGACTGGTATTCAGCGCCTGAGAGCACTGATACAGCACCTCCAGACGGCGATTGGCTTCGTGGAGATCGTGGGTTTTCTCTGCGACCGAGGCTTCCAGTGAACGGTACAGCTTGTGTAATTCACTCGACATCTGGCTAAAGGTCTTGCCCAGCAGCCCCAGTTCGTTGGGTAAACCGGTATCCAGCGGTGGGATATCAAACTGACCGTGTTCAATATGCTGGCTGGCCATTACCAGCTTATTTAGCGGCCGCACCACCTGCTGGCGAATGCGCCGCAGGGTAAAGAAGACGAGCGTGAATATGCCAATCCCGCCTGCCAGCGAAATACCAAAAACCAGCATCACTTTGCGTTCGGCGTAATGTTGCAACGCCAGCACGAAGAGATCGATTTGATCGACATAGTTATTGATATTGGCCTGGTACCATTTTAAATCGCCATCGATCAGACGGGCGTTCATTTCCAGCCAGTTTGCATGCAGTCGTCCATAGCGACTTTTCACCGCTTGCGGTACATACCACGCATTCAGATTTTGTAATGCCGACGAGTTTAGCGCCTGCTGGAAAAGTTGGCGGTGGGCGTTGAGCTGCGGGCTTTGGCTTTGCAGATCGTAACCCAGACGGTAGCTTTGCATGCGCAATGAGCCAGCAACGTTGATGGCTTCAGCATCCCGCAAGCTGCTGGTCAGCGTGAGCAACGCAATACCCGTTGAGAGAATCGACAACAGCACGATGTAGAAAAAAGCCTTGGCCAGGCTGGCCGAGACCGGACGCTTTACCGTCACTTGTGCATCCTCACACAATACACGTCGCGCCTTGATACAGCCCGAACGATGCGGTGTATTTGATAAATGTTAATAAAACGCCATGAAACTGGATGGTAACTGAAACACAATTTCATATGCGATGAAATAAATTGATCTGCCACAGGTTCTGGATAAATAGTTGTGCTTCCTGGGCAAATGAACATTGCCGCTTCCTTCCGTGTCGGTTAATAACAACAGTCATATAAAGAATAAGGTTTTTGCAACCAAAAAAGAAGGAAGCCATGAATCGTTTTATTATGGTCAATAGCCAGCAGTGCCTGGGTTGCCATGCCTGTGAGGTCGCTTGCGTCATGGCCCACAATGGCGAGCAGCATGTCCTGAGCCCGCGGCATTTTCAGCCCCGAATTACCGTCATCAAACATCAGCAACAGCGCAGTGCGGTGACCTGCCACCACTGTGAAGATGCTCCCTGCGCCAGAAGTTGCCCAAACGGGGCAATCAGCCATGATAACGACAGCGTGCAGGTGAACCCGCAAAAGTGTATTGGCTGCAAATCGTGCGTCGTGGCCTGTCCCTTTGGCACGATGCAGATCGTACTCACTCCCGTGGCTAAAGGAAAGGTGAAAGCGACAGCGCATAAATGCGATTTGTGCCAGGGGCGTGAAGAAGGCCCCGCCTGCGTGGAAAACTGTCCGGCACAGGCGTTACAGCTGGTGACGGAAAACGCGCTTACCGGCCTGTCAAAAGCGCGCAGACTGCGTACAGCCAGTCTGGAGAGTCAGCCCTGGCACAGTAGCGCTACCGATTTTGTTCAGGATGCCATCACCAAACGTGAGCAAATGCAGGCGACGCCTGCGCGTGGTGAGCCAGATAAGCTGGCGATTGAAGCCCGAAAAACCAGCTTTGAAGAGATCTATCTGCCGTTTCGCACGGCGCAGGCGGAACGGGAAGCATCCCGCTGTCTGAAATGCGGCGACCACAGTATTTGCGAATGGACCTGCCCACTGCATAACCATATTCCGCAGTGGATAGAACTGGTCAAAGCCGGGAACATCGACGCGGCGGTTGAGCTTTCTCATCAGACCAACTGCCTGCCGGAAGTGACCGGGCGCGTGTGTCCCCAGGACCGGCTCTGCGAAGGGGCATGCACGGTGCGTAACGAGCATGGCGCGGTGACTATCGGTAATATTGAGCGTTATATTTCTGACCGGGCGCTGAGCAAAGGTTGGCGACCGGACTTAAGCCACGTACAGAAAGTGGATAGGCGCGTCGCGATTATCGGCGCGGGTCCGGCAGGCCTGGCCTGTGCGGATGTGTTAGCGCGAAACGGCGTTAGCGCCACCGTATACGATCGCCATCCTGAAATCGGCGGTTTGCTGACGTTTGGCATACCGGCCTTCAAGCTGGACAAAACGCTGCTGGCGCGTCGCCGTGAAATCTTCAGCGCCATGGGCATTCATTTCGAACTTAACTGTGAAGTGGGTAGGGATGTGGCGCTGGCGACGCTGCTGGAAGAGTTCGATGCCGTATTTGTGGGCGTGGGGACCTATCGTTCCATGAAGGCGGACCTGCCGAATGAAGACGCGCCGGGCGTTTATGATGCGCTGCCGTTCCTGATTGCCAACACCAAACAGGTGATGGGGCTGGATGAACTGCCTGAAGAACCGTTTATCGATACCGCCGGGCTGAACGTTGTGGTGCTGGGCGGAGGCGATACGGCGATGGACTGCGTGCGTACCGCGCTGCGTCACGGGGCAAGCCAGGTTACCTGCGCCTATCGTCGTGATGAAGCCAACATGCCGGGTTCGAAAAAAGAGGTGAAAAACGCGCGCGAAGAGGGGGCGAACTTTGAGTTTAACGTCCAGCCGGTTGAGCTGGTGTTGAATGCCGATGGACGAGTCAGCGGCGTGCGTTTCTTACGTACCCAGCTTGGCGAGCCGGACGCGAATGGGCGTCGACGCCCGGTGCCGATCGCCGGGAGTGAGTTTGTTATGCCCGCAGACGCGGTGATCATGGCGTTTGGTTTCCACCCGCACGGTATGCCGTGGCTGGAGGCACATGGCGTTAAGGTCGATAACTGGGGACGCATTGCCGCCAACGTTGAGAGCGCGTACCGTTATCAAACCAGTAACCCGAAAATCTTTGCCGGCGGAGATGCGGTACGCGGTGCGGACCTGGTGGTCACGGCGATGGCTGAAGGGCGGCATGCTGCCCAAGGGATCGTCGACTGGCTGGGCGTAAAATCAGTCAAATCTCACTAGCCGAAGGTCAAGACAAACCCGGTTTCACGGCGTAGTATTATTTCTCACTTCTCGCCGTGGAGCCGGTATGTCGCAAAAAATTACCCTCATCAAAGATAAAGTCCTTTCTGATAACTACTTCATCCTGCGCAATATTACCTATGATCTGACCCGAAGTAACGGTGAGGTGATTCGTCACAAGCGCGAGGTTTACGATCGCGGCAACGGCGCCACAATTCTGCTGTATAACGCGGAGAAGAAAACCGTGGTGCTCATCCGTCAGTTCCGCGTCGCGACCTGGGTCAACGGTAACGAAGACGGCCAACTGATTGAAACCTGCGCCGGACTACTGGATAACGACGAACCAGAAGCGTGTATTCGTAAAGAGGCGATTGAAGAGACCGGCTATGAAGTGGGGGAAGTGCGTAAACTGTTCGAACTCTACATGTCGCCGGGCGGCGTGACGGAGCTGATCCATTTCTTTATCGCGCAATACAGCGACAGTCAGCGGGCAAATGCAGGCGGCGGTGTTGAAGATGAAGATATTGAGGTTCTGGAGTTGCCCTTCACGCAGGCGCTGGAAATGATTAAAACGGGTGAGATCCGTGACGGCAAAACGGTGCTGTTGTTGAACTACCTGCAGTCGTCGCACCTTATGGATTAACCCTGAGTATTAATATTTCTTTACAAATAGACGGCCAATCCGACGATTCTTATTGAGCCACATCAGTCGCGCAAGGAAGATACCGCTTAGGCTGTGTGTTTTAATTCCGGGGTTGTACCGTCCATGCGCTATCGCGTCATTTTCATTTTTCTGCTCGGGCTGATTCCCGTCCGTTTGCTGTGGGCCGCGCCCGCGCAGCAGGCGTTTTCTGACTGGCAGGTGACGTGTAATAACCAGAATTTTTGCGTGGCGCGCAATACCGGAGAACATCACGGCCTGGTCATGACCCTCAGCCGCAGCGCCGGGGCGCACACCGATGCGGTGTTGCGTATTGAACTGGGAGGGCTGGAGCCTTCCCATGCTAAAGAGAGCGAAATTGCGCCGCGCCTGTTGCTGGATGGCGCACCGCTTGCGCTTAGCGGTGAGCACTGGCGTATTACGCCCTGGCAACTGATGACCGATGATCCGGTCACTATTAGCGCATTTTTACAAACCGTACAGGACGCGAAGGCAATAACCCTGCAAAAAGGCGCGCAAAATCTTTCACTGATCGGATTAAAAGCCGCATTACTGTTTATCGACGCCCAGCAAAAACGCGTGGGGAGCGAAACCGCCTGGATAGAAAAAGGTGATGAGCCGCCGCTCAGCGTACCGCCAGCCCCGGCCCTGAAAGGCGTGGCTGTCATTAACCCAACGCCAACGCCCTTAACGCAACAAGAGCGCAGTGAGCTGCTGGATTATGGTAACTGGCGCATCAATGGTATTCGCTGCTCGATCGATCCACTGCGTCGCGAGATGCGCGTCACGGCCCTGACGGATGACAAAGCGCTACTGATGATCGGCTGTGAAGCCGGGGCGTATAACACCATCGATCTGGCGTGGATTGTTTCACGCGCAAAACCGTTAACCTCCAGTGCCGTCCGTTTGAGTCTGCCATTTAAAACGGATGCCGAAAGTCGGGATATGGAACTGACCAACGCCACGTTTGACGAGAAGTCGCGGGAACTGGTCACCCTCGCTAAAGGACGAGGGTTGGCTGATTGCGGTATCCAGACGCGCTGGCGCTACGACGGACAGCGGTTTCGCCTGGCGCGTTATGCCCAGGAACCAAGTTGCGATAACTGGCATGGGCCAGATGCCTGGCCCACATTGTGGATCACGCGTTAAGCACTTTATGCGCTTTGGCGACGATGTTATCCACCGTAAAGCCGAAGAACGGGAACAATTTATCTGCCGGAGCCGATTCTCCATAACCGGTCATGCCGACAATTGCCCCCTTTAGACCGACATATTTGTACCAGTAATCGACAATGCCTGCTTCCACCGCCACCCGGGCGCTGACGTTTGCCGGTAAGACCGATTCCCGGTACGCCTCATCCTGAGCGTCAAAAATATCGGTTGAGGGCAGAGAAACCACACGCACGTTACGACCTTCACCGGTCAGTTTTTCCGCCGCCAGCAGCGTAATTTCCATTTCTGAACCGGTAGCAATCAAAATAACATCCGGTTTACCGCCGCTGTCCTTCAGCACATATCCCCCGCGGGCAATCTGCTGCACCTGTTCAGGTGTACGCTCAACCTGCGCCAGATTTTGTCTGGAGAGGATTAGCGCCGTTGGCCCGTCATGGCGTTCGACCGCCAGCTTCCAGCCTACTGCCGCCTCAACCTGATCGCACGGTCGCCAGGTGCTGAAATTAGGCGTCAGACGCAGGCTGGCGAGCTGTTCGACGGCCTGGTGCGTAGGACCATCCTCCCCCAGACCAATCGAGTCGTGGGTATAAACCATTATTTGTCTGGCCTTCATCAACGCCGCCATGCGCGCGGCATTACGGGCATATTCGACAAACATCAGGAACGTGGCAGTGTACGGCACAAAGCCACCGTGATGGGCGATACCGTTGGCAATCGCGGTCATGCCAAACTCCCGCACGCCATAGTGGATGTAATTTCCGGCTGGATCCTCTTTAAGCGACGTAGATCCTTTCCAAATGGTCAGGTTGCTCGGCGCCAGATCCGCTGAGCCGCCAAGCAGCTCAGGCAGTATCGGACCGTAGGCGTTCAGGGTATTTTGCGAGGCCTTACGGGTGGCGATTTTGGCCGGATTAGCCTGTAAGTCGGTAATGTACTTCTGGGTCGTTTCTTCCCACTGTTCCGGTAGCCCGCCGCTCATTCGACGGGTAAATTCAGCCGCCAGCTGCGGGTGTGCTTGTTGATACGCCGCGAATTTCTCGTTCCAGGCCTGTTGCGCTTTCTCACCTTTTTCCCGTGCATCCCACGCCCGGTAAATCTCTTTGGGGATCTCAAAAGCAGGATGGTGCCACCCCAGCTTCTGTCGGGTTAGCGCCACTTCTTCTTCGCCCAGCGCGGCGCCGTGCGCTTCTTCTTTCCCGGCTTTATTCGGTGAGCCAAAACCAATCACCGTGCGGCAGATAATCAGCGATGGCTTATCGGTAACAGCCTGCGCTTCCTGAATCGCTTTTTTCACCGCCTCAGGATCATGACCGTCAATCTCATGCACCACATGCCAGTGATAGGCCTCAAAGCGTTTCGCGGTATCGTCGGTAAACCAGCCGTCGGTTTCGCCATCGATCGAGATGCCGTTGTGATCGTAGAAGCCGATCAGTTTGCCCAGTCCCAGGGTTCCCGCCAGGGAACAAACCTCGTGGGAAATCCCTTCCATCAGGCAGCCGTCGCCCATAAACACCCAGGTATAGTGGTTAACAATCTCATGATTCGGCTGGTTAAATTGCGCCGCCAGCGTGCGTTCGGCAATCGCCAGGCCAACCGCGTTGGCTAAACCCTGACCCAGCGGGCCGGTGGTGGTTTCCACACCCGGCGTGTAGCCGATTTCCGGGTGCCCTGGCGTCTTCGAATGCAGTTGGCGGAAGTTCTTCAACTCCTCTAACGGCAAATCGTAGCCGGAAAGATGCAGCAGACTGTAAAGCAGCATTGAAGCGTGACCATTGGACAGAATAAACCGGTCACGATCGTACCAGGTGGGATCGGTCGGGTTATGGCGGAGGAAATCATTCCACAGTACTTCGGCGATATCGGCCATTCCCATTGGTGCGCCGGGGTGGCCTGAGTTAGCTTTTTGTACGGCATCCATACTTAGCGCACGAATGGCATTGGCAAGCTCTTTACGGGTCATAGGAAATACTCCTTGAAAAGTAAAGCGTTAGATGCGTGTGTTAATTCACACTTTTGGGAAAATTGCGGGCTGCACACGCAAAAAGCATAGCAGACAAGCATGGCATTGCTGGATTAAGCAGGTAACATGGCTGTTATAAGTTGATAACAAATTCTTTCTTTGAATGGCGAGAGTTTGGGGACCTTCAAAGTTTGGGCCGCTGACTGAGGTGATAATGTGCGGCTCGTAGCATGGTTACCCGCGCCACTTTTTTGATCGACACGTGAAAGGAACAACAAGATGGATGACCAGTTAAAACAAAGCGCCCTCGATTTCCACGAATTTCCAGTACCAGGTAAAATTCAGGTTTCTCCGACCAAGCCTCTTGCAACACAGCGCGATCTTGCTCTGGCCTACTCGCCAGGCGTTGCCGCGCCGTGTCTGGAAATTGAAAAGGACCCGCTGGCGGCCTACAAATACACCGCGCGCGGCAACCTGGTTGCGGTTATCTCCAACGGTACAGCGGTGCTGGGCCTGGGCAATATCGGCGCACTGGCTGGCAAACCGGTGATGGAAGGAAAAGGCGTTCTGTTTAAGAAATTCGCCGGGATTGACGTGTTCGACATCGAAGTGGATGAGCTTGATCCGGATAAATTTATCAATGTCGTGGCGGCCCTTGAGCCAACGTTTGGCGGCATCAACCTCGAAGACATCAAAGCGCCGGAATGCTTCTACATTGAGCAAAAACTGCGCGAGCGTATGAATATACCGGTATTCCATGATGATCAGCACGGCACGGCGATCATCAGCACCGCCGCAATTCTTAACGGTCTGCGGGTGGTAGAGAAAAATATCTCTGACGTACGCATGGTGGTGTCCGGCGCTGGTGCGGCGGCGATTGCCTGTATGAACCTGCTGGTGGCGCTGGGGATGCAGAAACACAATATTGTGGTCTGCGACTCCAAAGGCGTGATTTACAAAGACCGCGAACCGAACATGGCGGAAACCAAAGCGGCTTACGCGGTAGTGGATGACGGTAAACGTACGCTGGATGACGTGATTGACGGCGCAGACATTTTCCTCGGCTGCTCCGGTCCCAAAGTGCTGACCCAGGAAATGGTCAAGAAGATGGCGCGTGCGCCGATGATCCTGGCACTTGCCAACCCGGAACCGGAAATCCTGCCGCCGCTGGCAAAAGAGGTGCGCTCGGACGCTATCATTTGTACCGGTCGTTCCGACTACCCGAACCAGGTTAACAACGTTCTCTGCTTCCCGTTCATCTTCCGCGGCGCGCTGGACGTCGGCGCTACCGCCATCAACGAAGAGATGAAACTGGCCGCGGTACACGCCATTGCTGAGCTGGCGCACGCCGAGCAGAGCGAAGTGGTGGCCTCCGCCTATGGCGACCAGGACCTGAGCTTTGGCCCGGAATACATCATCCCTAAACCGTTCGACCCGCGTCTGATTGTTAAAATCGCCCCGGCGGTAGCAAAAGCGGCGATGGACTCCGGTGTGGCAACGCGTCCGATTGCTGACTTTGACGCTTATATCGATAAGCTGACCGAATTTGTCTACAAAACCAACCTGTTCATGAAGCCGATTTTCTCCCAGGCACGTAAAGCGCCGAAGCGTGTGGTGCTGACGGAAGGGGAAGAGGCGCGTGTGCTGCATGCGACTCAGGAGCTGATCACCTTAGGTCTGGCGAAGCCGATCCTGATTGGTCGTCCGAGTGTGATCGAAATGCGTATCCAGAAACTGGGACTGCAGATCAAAGCCGGCGTCGATTTTGAAATCGTTAACAATGAGTCCGATCCGCGCTTTAAAGAGTACTGGAACGAGTACTACCAGATCATGAAGCGCCGTGGTATTACCCAGGAGCAGGCGCAGCGTGCGGTGATTGCCAACACTACGGTTATCGGCGCGATCATGGTGCAGCGCGGTGAAGCCGATGCGATGATCTGCGGTACGATTGGTGACTATCATGAGCACTTCAGCGTGGTGAAAGAGGTGTTTGGTCACCGTGATGGCGTGCATACGGCCGGGGCGATGAACGCACTGCTGCTGCCAAGCGGTAACACCTTTATCGCCGACACCTACGTCAACGATGACCCAACGCCGGAGCAACTGGCTGAAATCGCCGTGATGGCGGCAGAAACCGTGCGTCGCTTTGGTATCGAACCGAAGGTGGCATTACTGTCACATTCCAACTTTGGCTCATCAAATTGTCCGTCTGCCAGCAAAATGCGTGAAGCACTGGCGCTGATTAAGGCGCGTGCGCCAGAATTGATGATTGACGGTGAAATGCACGGTGATGCCGCGCTGGTGGAAAGTATCCGTAACGACCGTATGCCGGATAGCCCACTGAAAGGCTCAGCCAATATTCTGGTGATGCCGAATATGGAGGCTGCTCGTATTAGTTACAACTTACTACGTGTTTCCAGCTCCGAAGGCGTAACGGTCGGCCCAGTGTTGATGGGGGTAGCGAAACCGGTGCACGTATTAACGCAGATCGCCTCTGTTCGTCGTATCGTTAATATGGTGGCGCTGGCCGTTGTAGAAGCTCAAACACAGCCGCTGTAATTTCGCTTTAATTATTTCTGGCGCGGGTCTCTCCCGCGCCTTTTTATTTTCCTTTTCTTAGTGATCCACTTCACCTTTTAAACCTGGTTGCCGAATTTTGTTATTTACTCTGACAAAAAATTGCCACGATGAGGGCAGTTTCAGCGGAGGCGGTGAGCAATGGAAAAAGAACGCATCATTCAGGAATTTGTGCCGGGGAAACAGGTCACGCTGGCGCATCTCATTGCGCACCCTGGCGAAGAACTGGCGAAAAAGATCGGCGTTCCCGAGGCGGGCGCCATCGGCATTATGACGCTGACGCCAGGCGAAACCGCGATGATTGCCGGTGACTTAGCCATGAAGGCGGCGGATGTACATATCGGCTTTCTCGATAGATTCAGCGGGGCACTGGTGATTTATGGCTCGGTAGGCGCGGTAGAAGAAGCGCTATTACAGACGGTGAGCGGTCTGGGTCGGTTATTAAATTTCACGTTGTGCAACCTGACAAAAAGTTAATCAGAGGCGGCGATGAAACGTATTGCGTTTGTCGGTACGGTGGGCGCGGGGAAAACAACGCTCTTTAATGCGCTACAGGGGAATTATTCCCTCGCCAGAAAAACACAGGCCGTTGAGTTTAATGAAAATGGCGATATCGATACGCCGGGAGAATATTTTAGCCATCCGCGCTGGTACCACGCCTTAATTACCACACTGCAGGATGTCGATACGTTGATTTATATACACGCGGCAAATGATAAAGAAAGTCGCTTACCTGCCGGGCTGTTGGATATCGGCGCCAGTAAACGACAAATCGCCGTTATCAGCAAAACGGACATGCCGGATGCCGACGTCGCCGCAACGCGACAACTACTTCGCGGGATGGGGTTTCAGGAGCCGATTTTCGAGCTCAATAGCCATGACCCGCGCAGCGTGCAGCACCTGGTGGATTATCTGACTGAGCTCAGCCAAAAGGAGGAAAGGGCAGGTGAAAAAACTCATCACAGCTAACGATATTCGTGCGGCCCACGCACGCGGCGAACAGGAAATGTCGGTTGTTCTGCGCGCCAGCATCATCACCCCGGAGGCACGCGAAGTGGCGGAGCTGCTGGGCGTCACTATCCGTGAATGCGACGAATCCGCGCCAACTGCCGCCGCTGCAGCACCGGCTGCGGGGGATGATGGCAAAACGGAGAGCCAGCGCATTCGTGAAACCATCATTGCGCAATTGCCCGAAGGGCAATTTACCGAAAGCCTGGTCGCGCAGCTGATGGACAAAGTCATGAAGGAGAAACAGTCGCTGGAGCAGGGCGGAATGCAGCCGAGCTTTAAATCGGTCACCGGCAAAGGCGGCGTCAAAGTCATCGACGGTAGCAGCGTGAAGTTTGGGCGTTTTGACGGCGCGCAACCGCACTGCGTTGGCTTAACCGACCTGGTGACCGACCAGGACGGTAGCAGCATGGCCGCCGGGTTCATGCAGTGGGATAACGCCTTTTTCCCATGGACGCTGAACTACGACGAAATCGACATGATTCTGGAAGGCGAGCTGCACGTTCGTCACGAAGGCGAAACCATGATTGCTAAAGCCGGGGACGTCATGTTTATCCCGAAAGGCTCCAGCATTGAATTTGGTACGCCATCGACGGTGAAGTTTCTGTATGTGGCCTGGCCTGCGAACTGGCAGTCCTGCTAAGGCGGATGTATGAAGGATTTCATTACCGAAGCATGGCTCAGAGCGAATCATACGCTCAGCGAAGGGGCTGAAATTCATCTCCCCGCTGATGCTCGCCTGACGCCGTCTGCCCGGGAATTACTGGAAAGCCGACATCTGCGCATTAAGTTTATCGACGAGCAGGGCAGCCTGTTTATTGATGACGAAGAACAGCAGCCGCAGCCGGTGCATGGTTTAACCAGCAGCGCTACCCATCCCCAGGCCAGCTGCGAACTGTGTCATCAACCGGTGGCGAAGAAACCAGACACGCTGACGCATCTGACGGCAGACAAGATGGTAGCCAAAAGCGATCCGCGTCTGGGATTTCGCGCCGCGCTGGACAGCACCATCGCACTGGCCGTGTGGTTGCAGATCGAGCTGGCGGAACCGTGGCAGCCATGGCTGGCGGATATTCGTTCACGCCTGGGCAATATTATGCGCGCCGATGCTATGGACGAGTCGCTGACCGCACAAGCTATCGTCGGTTTGAGCGACGAAGATTTACACCGGCTTTCACATCATCCGCTGCGTTATCTGGATCACGATCATCTGGTACCTGAGGCCAGCCACGGACGTGATTGCGCGCTGCTGAATCTGCTGCGTACCAAAGTCCGTGAAACGGAGACGGTGGCGGCGCAGGTCTTCATCACCCGCAGTTTTGACGTTATGCGACCGGACATCATGCAGGCGCTTAACCGCCTTTCCAGTACAGTCTACGTGATGATGATTCTGAGCGTGGCGAAGCATCCGCTGACGGTTAGCCAAATTCAACAGCGACTGGGGGAGAAGCCATGATCATTGAACGTGCTCGTCAACTCGCCCAACGCTCACCTGCCCGGGTGGTGTTCCCGGATGCGCTGGATGCCCGGGTGCTGAAAGCGGCGAATTATCTGCATCAGCACGGTCTGGCGCGCCCCATTCTCGTCGCCAGTCCATTTGCCTTGCGCCAGTTTGCTCTCAGCCATCGGGTGGCGATGGATGGTATCCAGGTTATCGATCCGCAAAGCAATCTGGCAATGCGCGAAGAGTTTGCGCTGCGCTGGCTGGCCCGCGCGGGAGATAAAACGCCAGCCGATGCGCTGGAAAAACTCAATGACCCATTAATGTTCGCCGCCGCAATGGTTAGCGCGGGAAAAGCGGATGTCTGTATTGCCGGCAATCTTTCGTCGACGGCAAACGTGCTGCGCGCCGGGTTACGCATTATTGGGCTACAGCCTGGCTGTAAAACGCTGTCGTCAATTTTCCTGATGCTGCCGCAGTATCTCGGACCGTCATTAGGCTTTGCCGATTGCAGCGTCGTACCCCAGCCCACCGCCGCACAACTGGCGGATATTGCGATTGCCAGCGCGCAGACCTGGCAGGCAATTACGGGGGAAGAACCGCGCGTGGCCATGCTGTCGTTTTCAAGTAATGGCAGTGCCCGTCATCCCAACGTCGCTAACGTGCAGCAGGCCACGGAGATCGTTCGTGAACGTGCGCCGCAGCTTATGGTGGATGGCGAACTGCAATTTGATGCCGCCTTTGTTCCGGATGTCGCCGCGCAAAAAGCGCCTGCAAGTCCGTTAAAGGGCAATGCCAATGTTATGGTCTTCCCGTCGCTTGAAGCAGGCAATATTGGTTACAAAATCGCCCAGCGTTTGGGAGGTTATCGTGCAGTCGGGCCACTGATCCAGGGGCTTGCCGCACCGCTTCATGACCTCTCTCGCGGCTGTAGCGTACAGGAAATTATCGAACTGGCGTTGGTGGCAGCAGTGCCGCGCCAGACTGACGTGAGTCGTGAAAACGCCTCGCACACACTGGTTGTATAGGTCCCGTTCTGGACCCCTTAATGAGAGGAAAGCATAATGGAAGCATTAGGAATGATTGAAACCCGGGGCCTGGTTGCACTGATTGAGGCTTCTGACGCAATGGTTAAAGCGGCACGCGTGAAACTGGTTGGCGTGAAGCAGATCGGTGGCGGTCTGGTCACTGCCATGGTCCGTGGCGACGTAGCGGCATGCAAAGCCGCAACGGACGCAGGTGCTGCGGCTGCACAGCGTATTGGCGAGCTGGTTTCCGTACATGTGATCCCGCGTCCGCATGGCGATCTGGAAGAAGTATTCCCGATCAGCTTTAAAGGCGACAGCAACGACATGTAAGTCGTCCATGTGACGCCACAGACTGCATTGCTGGCGTCACCCTCTCTCCTTTTCACATTACCTTCTGCGGAGGGTAGGGGGAGGTTTTACCTGAAATATGCCACGGAGGCGCGTATGAAACTGGCAATCGTCACAGGACAAATTGTTTGTACCGTACGCCATCAGGGGCTCGCGCACGACAAGTTGCTGATGGTGGAAATGATTGATGCCCAGGGTAATCCCGACGGGCAATGTGCTGTTGCTATCGACAGCATCGGGGCGGGAACCGGAGAGTGGGTGCTGCTGGTCAGCGGAAGCTCAGCCCGTCAGGCGCACCGTAACGAATCATCACCTGTCGATCTGTGCGTGATTGGCATTGTCGATGAAGTGGTGGCAGGTGGTCAGGTGATCTTCCATAAATAAGGCAGAAAATCATGAATCAACAGGATATTGAACAGGTCGTGAAAGCGGTACTGCTGAAAATGAAAGACAGCAGCCAACCCGTCAGTGCCGTTCAAGAAATGGGCGTTTTTGCCTCCCTGGATGACGCAGTGGCGGCAGCAAAACTGGCCCAGCAAGGGCTGAAAAGCGTCGCCATGCGCCAACTGGCTATCGCGGCGCTACGTGAGGCGGGCGAAAAGCACGCCAGAGAATTAGCGGAGCTTGCCGTTACAGAAACCGGCATGGGACGCGTAGAAGATAAATTTGCCAAAAACGTGGCGCAGGCGCGCGGCACGCCGGGAGTGGAATGCCTGTCTCCACAGGTCCTGACCGGCGATAACGGCCTGACGCTGATTGAAAACGCACCGTGGGGCGTGGTGGCTTCGGTGACACCGTCCACCAACCCGGCCGCAACCGTTATTAACAACGCCATTAGCCTGATCGCCGCTGGCAACAGCGTGGTCTTCGCGCCGCATCCGGCGGCCAAAAAAGTCTCTCAGCGCGCGATCACCCTGCTTAACCAGGCGGTGGTCGCTGCAGGCGGTCCGGCAAACCTGCTAGTGACCGTTGCTAACCCGGACATCGAAACCGCCCAGCGGTTGTTCAAGTACCCAGGCATCGGCCTGCTGGTCGTCACCGGTGGCGAAGCCGTAGTAGATGCCGCGCGTAAACACACCAACAAACGTCTGATTGCCGCCGGTGCGGGTAACCCGCCGGTGGTGGTCGATGAAACGGCCGACCTGGCCCGCGCGGCGCAGTCGATTGTCAAAGGCGCGTCGTTTGACAACAACATCATCTGCGCCGACGAAAAAGTGCTGATTGTGGTCGACAGCGTCGCCGATGAGCTGATGCGTCTGATGGAAAGCCAGCATGCGGTGAAACTGACCGCGGCCCAGGCTGAACAGCTGCAACCAGTGCTGCTGAAAAATATCGATGAGCGCGGTAAAGGCACGGTCAGTCGTGACTGGGTAGGGCGCGACGCAGGAAAAATCGCTGCGGCGATTGGTCTGAACGTACCGGAGCAAACCCGGCTGTTATTCGTCGAAACCTCCGCGACGCATCCGTTTGCCGTCACCGAACTGATGATGCCGGTTCTACCGGTCGTGCGAGTCGCTAACGTCGATGACGCCATTGAACTGGCGGTCAGGCTTGAAGGCGGTTGTCACCATACGGCGGCGATGCACTCACGCAACATCGACAACATGAACCGCATGGCGAACGCCATTGATACCAGCATTTTCGTTAAGAACGGGCCGTGTATTGCCGGTCTGGGACTTGGCGGCGAAGGCTGGACCACGATGACCATTACCACGCCAACCGGGGAAGGGGTGACCAGCGCGCGTACGTTTGTGCGTCTGCGTCGCTGTGTGTTGGTGGACGCCTTCAGAATTGTATAAGGAGTAAAAGAGATGGCGCACGACGAACAACGTTGGCTGACACCCAGACTGCAAAAAGCAGCCACGCTATGCAACCAGACGCCTGCTGAGAGCGAATCACCGCTATGGCTGGGCGTTGATTTGGGGACGTGTGATGTGGTGTCGATGGTCGTCGACGGTGACGGGCAGCCGGTAGCGGTTTGCCTCGACTGGGCCGATGTCGTGCGCGATGGCATCGTCTGGGATTTCTTCGGCGCAGTGACCATTGTTCGTCGCCATCTCGATACGCTTGAGCAACAACTGGGTTGTCGATTTACCCATGCGGCAACCTCATTTCCACCGGGAACGGACCCACGTATCTCCATCAACGTGCTGGAGTCAGCCGGACTTGAAGTGAGTCATGTGCTCGACGAGCCGACCGCCGTGGCGGATCTGTTGCAGCTCGATAACGCTGGCGTGGTGGATATCGGCGGTGGCACCACCGGGATAGCCATTGTTAAGCAGGGCAAAGTGACGTATTCCGCCGATGAAGCGACCGGCGGGCACCACATTTCTCTGACGCTGGCTGGGAACCGCCGTATCCAACTGGAAGAAGCCGAACAGTACAAACGCAGCAACGGTCAGGAGATCTGGCCGGTGGTGAAGCCAGTCTACGAAAAAATGGCGGAAATCGTGGCTCACCATATTGCCGGGCAGGGTGTCACCGATTTATGGCTGGCCGGCGGTTCCTGCATGCAGCCGGGCGTGGATGAGCTGTTCCGTAAGCGCTTCCCGGAACTGCAGGTGCATTTACCTCAGCACAGCCTGTTTATGACCCCGCTGGCGATTGCCAACAGCGGAAAAGAAAAAGCGGAAGGAATCTATGCAAGCTGAATTGCAGACCGCGCTCTTTCAGGCATTCGATACCCTGAATCTGCAACGCGTAAAAACGTTTAGCGTTCCACCGGTCACCCTTTGTGGGCTGGGAGCGCTCAGTACCTGCGGACAGGAAGCACAAACGCGCGGACTGACGCACATGTTTGTCATGGTCGACAGCTTCCTGCATCAGGCGGGAATGACCGCCGCGCTGGAGCGTAGCCTGGCGATGAAAGGTGTGGCGATGACGCTGTGGCCGTGCCCGGTGGGCGAACCGTGCATTACGGATGTCTGCGCCGCGGTCGCGCAACTGCGTGAATCGAAGTGCAACGGCGTGGTGGCCTTTGGCGGAGGTTCCGTACTGGATGCCGCTAAGGCAGTGGCGTTGCTGGTGACTAATCCCACGCAGACCCTGGCTGACATGACCGAGCACAGCGCGTTACGCCCGCGTTTGCCGCTGATTGCCGTACCGACTACCGCCGGAACGGGGTCGGAAACCACTAATGTCACGGTGATTATCGACGCCGCGAGCGGACTTAAAAAAGTACTGGCGCATGCGTCTCTGATGCCGGACGTGGCGATTCTTGATGCAGCGCTAACGGAAGGTGTACCCGCGCACGTTACGGCGATGACGGGTATCGATGCGCTGACGCACGCCGTTGAAGCGTACAGCGCCCTGAACGCGACGCCGTTTACCGACAGCCTGGCGATTGGTGCGATTGCGATGATCGGTAAATCGCTGCCGAAGGCCGTCGGCTATGGGCAGGATCTGGCGGCGCGGGAGAGTATGCTGCTGGCCTCCTGTATGGCCGGGATGGCGTTTTCCAGCGCCGGGCTGGGCCTGTGTCATGCGATGGCGCACCAGCCGGGCGCTACGCTGCACATCCCGCACGGACAGGCTAACGCCATGTTGCTGCCCACGGTAATGGGGTTCAACCGCATGGTGTGTCGCGAGCGTTTCAGCCATATCGGACGGGCGTTAACCAACAAGAAGGCGGACGATCGCGATGCCATCAACGCCGTCAGCGAGCTGATTAGCGAAGTGGGCCAGACCAAACGGCTCTCTGACGTTGGGGCAAAGCCCGAGCATTACAGCGCATGGGCTGACGCCGCGCTGGAGGATATTTGTATTCGCAGTAACCCTCGCACCGCCACGCAGGCGCAGATTATCGACCTGTACGCGGTTGCCGGGTAATGCCTGTTGGCCGGATAAGGTGCTCGCACCGCCATCCGGCAATAACACGGCGTTAATGCCGGAGGCGACGGAAACGTCTTATCCGGCCTACAAATCACAAATGACAGGGAGTAGGGGCTATGGGAATTAACGAAATCATCATGTACATCATGATGTTCTTTATGCTGATTGCCGCCGTGGACAGGATCCTGTCGCAGTTCGGCGGTTCAGCGCGCTTCCTCGGTAAATTCGGTAAGAGTATTGAGGGATCGGGCGGTCAGTTTGAAGAAGGTTTTATGGCGATGGGCGCGTTGGGCCTGGCGATGGTCGGTATGACCGCACTGGCGCCGGTACTGGCGCATTTGCTCGGACCGGTGATTATTCCGCTGTACGAAATGCTGGGCGCGAACCCGTCGATGTTTGCCGGAACGCTGCTGGCGTGCGACATGGGCGGCTTCTTCCTGGCGAAAGAACTGGCGGGCGGCGACGTTGCGGCGTGGCTGTACTCTGGCCTGATCCTTGGGGCGATGATGGGGCCGACTCTGGTGTTCTCTATTCCGGTTGCGCTGGGGATTATTGAACCGTCTGACCGTCGTTATCTGGCGCTGGGCGTGCTGGCCGGTATCGTCACCATTCCGATTGGCTGTATCGCGGGGGGATTGGTCGCGATGTACTCCGGCGTCGAAATCAACGGGCAGCCGGTGGAGTTTACCTTCGCGCTGATCCTGATGAACATGATCCCGGTGATCATCGTTGCTGTGCTGGTGGCGCTGGGGCTGAAATTTATCCCGGAAAAAATGATCAACGGTTTCCAGATCTTCGCGAAATTTCTGGTGGCGCTGATCACCCTCGGTCTGGCGGCGGCAGTCATCAAATTCCTGCTTGGTTGGGAGCTGATCCCGGGTCTGGACCCTATCTTCATGGCGCCGGGCGACAAGCCGGGTGAAGTAATGCGCGCCATCGAAGTTATCGGTTCTATCTCCTGCGTGCTGCTTGGAGCATACCCGATGGTGCTGCTGCTGACCCGCTGGTTTGAAAAGCCGCTGATGAGCGTCGGTAACCTGTTAAAAGTTAATAATATTGCGGCTGCTGGCATGGTGGCGACGCTGGCCAACAACATCCCAATGTTCGGCATGATGAAGAATATGGATACCCGCGGGAAAGTGATCAACTGCGCCTTTGCGGTCTCCGCGGCCTTCGCCCTGGGTGACCACTTAGGTTTCGCTGCCGCCAACATGAACGCCATGATCTTCCCGATGATTGTCGGCAAGCTGATTGGCGGCGTAACGGCGATTGGCGTGGCTATGCTGTTGGTACCGAAAGATGAAAACGTGCCAGCAGAAGTGGAAACCAACCCGGAGGCGCAATCGTGAACACTCGCCAGCTACTGAGCGTCGGTATTGATATCGGCACCACCACGACTCAGGTGATCTTCTCGCGCCTTGAGCTGGTTAACCGTGCGGCTGTGTCGCAGGTGCCGCGCTATGAATTCATCAAACGCGAAATTAGCTGGCAAAGCCCGGTGTTCTTTACCCCTGTTGATAAGCAGGGCGGGTTGAAAGAGGCCGAACTTAAGGCACTGATCCTTGCCCAGTATCAGGCGGCAGGCATCGCACCTGAGACCGTTGATTCCGGCGCGATCATCATCACCGGAGAAAGCGCCAAAACCCGTAACGCCCGCCCGGCGGTAATGACGCTCTCCCAGTCGCTGGGGGACTTCGTGGTTGCCAGCGCCGGTCCGCATCTGGAGTCGGTGATCGCCGGTCACGGCGCGGGGGCGCAAACGCTGTCTGAGCAGAAGTTGTGCCGTGTACTGAATATCGACATCGGTGGCGGGACGTCGAACTATGCGCTGTTCGACGCCGGAAAAGTCAGTGGTTCGGCCTGTCTGAACGTCGGCGGGCGACTGCTGGAAACCGACGGTCAGGGGCACGTGGTGCACGCGCATCAGCCGGGACAGATGATTGTTGATGACGTATTTGGTCCTGGCTTTGACGCCCGAACCCTCAATGCGGCGCAACTGGTTGCGGTGGCGCGGCGCATGGCGGCGCTGATTGTGGAGGTGATTGACGGCACGCTTTCACCGCTGGCACAGGCGCTGATGCAAACCGGTCTGCTGCCTGCGGGCGTGAAGCCGGAAGTGATTACGTTGTCCGGCGGGGTAGGCGAGTGCTACCGCAACCAACCTGCCGATCCGTTCTGTTTTTCCGACATTGGACCGCTGCTCGCCACGGCGCTGCATGAACATCCGCGCCTGCGTGAGATGAACGTGCAGTTCCCGGCGCAAACCGTGCGCGCCACGGTGATTGGCGCCGGGGCGCATACGCTGTCGCTTTCGGGCAGCACCATCTGGCTGGAAGGCGTGGCGCTTCCGCTGCGCAATCTGCCGGTGGCGATTCCGGTTGATGAGGCTGATTTGGTGGCCGCCTGGCAACAGGCGTTAATGCAGCTCGATCTGGATCCGCAAACGGACGCCTACGTGCTGGCGTTGCCCGGTTCTCTGCCGGTGCGCTACGCCGCGCTGTTAACGGTAATTGATGCGCTGCTGGCTTTTGTCGCGCGTTATCCAAATCCGCATCCCCTGCTGGTGGTAGCCGAGCAGGATTTTGGTAAAGCCCTGGGCATGCTGTTACGCCCACAGTTACAGCAACACCCGCTGGCGGTCATCGATGAGGTGGTTGTCCGGGCGGGGGACTATATCGACATTGGTACGCCTCTTTTTGGCGGATCGGTTGTGCCGGTGACGGTGAAATCACTCGCATTTCCTTCCTGAGGGAACGACTTATGAAACTAAAGACCACATTGTTCGGCAATGTTTATCAGTTTAAGGATGTTAAAGAGGTGCTGGCCAAAGCCAACGAACTGCGTTCGGGGGATGTGCTGGCAGGGGTAGCTGCAACCAGTTCACAGGAACGCGTGGCGGCCAAGCAGGTATTGTCGGAAATGACGGTAGCGGATATCCGCAATAACCCGGTGATTTCCTATGAAGAGGACTGCGTGACGCGTCTGATTCAGGATGACGTCAATGAAACGGCCTATAACCGCATCAAAAACTGGAGTATCAGCGAGCTGCGCGAGTACGTGCTGAGCGATGAAACCTCCGTTGATGACATCGCGTTTACGCGCAAAGGGTTAACGTCGGAGGTGGTCGCTGCGGTAGCAAAAATCTGCTCCAACGCGGACCTGATCTACGGCGGCAAGAAAATGCCGGTGATCAAAAAGGCTAACACCACCATCGGTCTGCCGGGCACCTTTAGCTGCCGTTTGCAGCCGAACGACACCCGTGACGACGTGCAGAGTATTGCGGCGCAAATCTATGAAGGGCTGTCTTTCGGGGCGGGCGATGCGGTGATCGGCGTAAACCCGGTAACGGATGACGTGGAAAACTTAAGCCGCGTGCTCGATACCGTGTACGGCGTTATCGATAAATTCAATATTCCGACCCAGGGCTGCGTACTGGCGCACGTTACCACCCAGATTGAAGCGATTCGTCGCGGCGCGCCGGGTGGATTGATCTTCCAGAGTATCTGCGGCAGCGAGAAAGGCTTAAAAGAGTTCGGTGTTGAGCTGGCAATGCTCGACGAAGCGCGCGCAGTTGGCGCTGAATTCAACCGTATCGCCGGGGAAAATTGCCTTTACTTCGAAACCGGACAAGGGTCGGCGCTCTCCGCTGGCGCAAACTTCGGCGCCGATCAGGTAACAATGGAAGCGCGTAACTACGGGCTGGCGCGCCACTACGATCCGTTCCTGGTGAATACCGTCGTGGGCTTTATCGGGCCGGAGTATCTCTACAACGACCGTCAGATCATTCGCGCCGGTCTGGAAGATCACTTTATGGGCAAGCTGAGCGGCATCTCAATGGGCTGCGACTGCTGCTACACCAACCATGCTGATGCTGACCAGAACCTTAACGAAAACCTGATGATTCTGCTCGCCACCGCTGGCTGCAACTACATCATGGGCATGCCGCTCGGCGACGACATCATGCTCAACTATCAGACCACCGCATTCCACGATACCGCGACCGTCCGCCAGTTGCTGAACCTGCGCCCGTCGCCGGAATTTGAACGCTGGCTGGAAACCATGGGCATTATGGCAAACGGTCGCCTGACCAAACGGGCGGGCGATCCGTCACTGTTCTTTTGATGATGCGGGGATGAAACACGATGGATCAAAAACAGATTGAAGAAATTGTACGCAGCGTAATGGCGTCAATGGGGGAGTCGCAGCCGCAGGCTCAAGAATCGTCAGCACCAGCAAAATGCAGCACCACGCAGTGCGCCGCGCCGACTGGTGAAAGTTGTGCGATGGACTTAGGTTCAGCCGAAGCCAAAGCGTGGATAGGCGTTGAGAATCCGCACCGAGCAGAGGTGTTGACTGAACTGCGGCGCAGTACCGCGGCGCGTGTATGTACCGGTCGCGCCGGCCCTCGTCCGCGCACCCAGGCGTTACTGCGCTTCCTGGCCGACCACTCGCGTTCAAAAGATACGGTATTAAAAGAAGTGCCGGAAGAGTGGGTAAAAGCGCAGGGACTGTTGGAAGTGCGCTCGGAAATCAGCGACAAAAACCTGTATCTGACGCGCCCGGATCTTGGCCGTCGTCTGAGCGCGGAAGCCATTGATGCGCTGAAATCGCAGTGTGTGATGAACCCGGATGTGCAGGTGATTATCTCTGATGGCCTGTCTACCGACGCTATCACCGCCAACTACGAAGAGATTCTGCCGCCATTGTTGTCGGGCTTAAAACAGGCCGGACTGAAGGTTGGGACCCCGTTCTTCGTTCGCTATGGTCGCGTGAAAATCGAAGATCAGATTGGCGAGCTGCTGGGCGCGAAAGCGGTGATCCTGCTGGTGGGTGAACGTCCGGGCCTCGGTCAGTCGGAAAGTCTCTCCTGCTACGCCGTCTATTCGCCGCGCGTTGCGACGACCGTAGAAGCTGACCGTACCTGTATCTCGAACATTCACCAGGGCGGTACGCCACCGGTTGAAGCAGCGGCGGTAATTGTGGATTTGGCCAAGCGCATGCTGGAGCAAAAAGCCTCCGGCATCAATATGACCCGTTAAGGAGGCATCATGCCAGCATTAGATTTGATTAGACCTTCAGTCACCGCAATGCGCGTGATTGCCTCGGTAAATGACGGTTTTGCCCGCGAGCTTAAGTTACCGCCACATATCCGTAGCCTCGGACTCATCACAGCAGACTCTGATGACGTGGCGTATATTGCCGCAGACGAAGCGACAAAACAGGCGATGGTGGAAGTGGTTTATGGCCGCTCGCTGTATGCCGGGGCGGCGCATAGTCCCTCTCCAACCTCGGGCGAAGTACTGATTATGCTCGGTGGACCCAACCCGGCTGAAGTTCGCGCGGGTCTGGACGCGATGGTGGCCAACATTGAAAGCGGCGCAGCGTTTCAGTGGGCGAATGACGCAGAAGATACCGCTTTCCTGGCGCACGTGGTTTCGCGTACCGGTTCGTATCTTTCCGCGACGGCGGGATGCCGACTTGGCGATCCGATGGCGTATCTGGTGGCGCCGCCGCTGGAAGCAACATTTGGTATTGATGCGGCGCTGAAATCTGCCGATGTACAACTGGTGACCTACGTGCCGCCGCCGTCAGAAACCAACTATTCAGCAGCGTTTTTGACCGGTAGCCAGGCCGCTTGTAAAGCCGCATGTAACGCCTTTGCCGATGCCGTTCTGGATATTGCCCGTAATCCAATCCAGCGCGCGTAAGAGAGGTTGTGATGATCAATGCACTGGGATTACTGGAAGTGGATGGCATGGTGGCTGCCGTAGACGCGGCGGATGCCATGCTGAAAGCCGCGAACGTACGCCTGCTGAGCCACGAAGTGCTCGATCCTGGCAGGCTGACGCTGGTGGTGGAAGGCGATCTGGCGGCGTGCCGCGCAGCGCTTGATGCCGGCAGCGCCGCCGCAGCGCGTACGGGCCGTGTTATCAGCCGTAAAGAGATAGGCCGACCGGACGATGACACCCAGTGGCTGATCGGCGGTTTTAAGCGCCAGCCGAAGAAACCAGAACAGAAGCCAGATGTAAAAACAGACGTAAAAGCAGAGAAGACGCAGGACGCCCCGTTGACGTCTGAATCCTCTGCACAACTTCTGACACTGTTGGCATCGGTCCGTCAAGGAATGACGGCAGGGGAAGTGGCTGCCCACTTTGGCTGGTCACTTGATGAAGCCAGAAAGGCGCTGGAACAGCTCTTTTCTGACGGAGCGTTGCGTAAACGTAGTAGTCGCTATCGCTTAAAAAATTAACCTGTCGGAGGGCCGGGGGCTTCCCTGAAGCTTCCGGCTTAAAAGATCATGAAAAAGAACCGTACTGCAAACTTGCACCATCTTTATCATGAAGCACTACCCGAAGACGTTAAACTTACGCCGAAAGTAGAGGTGGACAACGTTCACCAGCGGCGAACAACGGATGTATATGAACACGCGCTGACGATTACCGCCTGGCAGCAGATTTACGACCAGCTGCATCCGGGAAAATTTCATGGCGAGTTCACGGAAATCCTGCTCGACGATATTCAGGTTTTCCGTGAATACACCGGACTCGCGCTGCGCCAGTCATGCCTTGTCTGGCCGAACTCGTTCTGGTTTGGTATTCCGGCCACGCGCGGCGAACAGGGATTTATTGGCGCCCAATGTCTGGGCAGTGCTGAAATTGCCACCCGTCCAGGCGGGACGGAGTTTGAACTGAGTACGCCGGATGATTACACCATTCTGGGGGTTGTCATTTCGGAAGAGGCGATTGCCCGTCAGGCCAACTTCCTGCATAACCCGGAAAGGGTGCTGCATATGCTGCGTAACCAGTCGGCACTGGAAGTTAAAGAACAGCACAAAGCCGCGCTATGGGGCTTTGTGCAGCAGGCGCTGGCGACGTTTAGCGAGAATCCGGAAAACCTGCGTCAACCTGCGGTACGCAAGGTATTGGGCGATAACCTGTTGCTGGCGATGGGGACTATGCTGGAAGAAGCGCAGCCGATTATAACCGCTGAGAGCATCAGCCATCAGAGCTATCGTCGTCTGTTGTCACGTGCGCGCGAATATGTGCTGGAAAACATGTCAGAGCCGCTGACCGTGCTCGATTTGTGTAACCAACTGCACGTTAGTCGCCGGACGTTGCAAAACGCCTTTCACGCGATACTGGGTATTGGTCCGAATGCCTGGTTAAAACGTATTCGCCTGAACGCCGTGCGTCGCGAGTTGATAAGCCCGTGGTCGCAGAGTACGACGGTGAAAGATGCCGCCATGCAGTGGGGATTCTGGCATTTAGGGCAGTTTGCTACCGACTACCAGCAGTTGTTTGCGGAAAAACCATCGTTGACGCTGCATCAGCGTATGCGGCAGTGGGCGTGATAAGATTATGGTGCCGGATGCGACGCTTTGCGTCTTATCCGGCCTAAGGGCTGTAGACCGGATAAGCGTCGCGCCATCAGGCAATCACACCCAGTCGCGGACCTGAATAAACTTGCTAAGGGCAGCTTCCGGGCTGTTCGCTTCCGGCTGCCAGTCATACTCCCAGCGCACCAGCGGCGGCATTGACATCAGAATTGATTCCGTGCGCCCACCGGTTTGCAGACCGAACAATGTGCCGCGATCCCACACCAGGTTAAATTCGACATAGCGCCCGCGACGATAAAGCTGGAAATCACGCTCGCGCTCGCCCCAGTTCATCGCTTTACGTCGCTCAACAATGGGCAGATACGCCTCGGTGTAACCTTGCCCCACCGCCTGCATAAAGGCGAAGCAGTGGTCGAAACCCGGCGTATTCAAATCATCGAAAAACAACCCGCCAATGCCGCGCTGCTCGTTGCGGTGTTTAAGGAAGAAGTAGTCATCGCACCACTTTTTGTAACGGGGATAAACGTCATCACCGAACGGCTGACACAGATCCCGCGCCGTACGGTGCCAGTGTACCGCATCCTCTTCAAAGCCGTAGTAGGGCGTTAAGTCAAAGCCGCCGCCAAACCACCAGACTGGGTCGGCACCCGGTTTTTCCGCGATAAAAAACCGCACGTTGGCATGACTGGTCGGAATGTAGGGATTGAGTGGATGTACCACCAGCGAGACGCCCATGGCTTCAAAGCTGCGTCCGGCAAGCTCTGGTCGATGGGCGGTGGCCGAGGCCGGCATCGCGTCGCCGTGGACGTGAGAGAAATTGACGCCCGCTTGCTCGAAAATACCGCCGTTACGCAGCACCCGACTGCGCCCGCCGCCGCCCGCTTCACGCTGCCAGCTATCTTCACTGAACTCGGCGCCGTCTACGGCGGATAATCGCTGGCAAATATCGTCCTGCAGGCTAAGCAGGAACTGTTTTACGCGCTGTGCATCGGGCTTCATGATTAACGTTTCTTCGAGTGTGCTTTCTGGTTATCAAACCAGTGGAAATAACTGATGATGCCATTGGCGATAGCGGTAGCAATTTTTTGACGAAATGCCGCCGTACCCAGCAGACGTTCTTCTTCCGGATTAGTAATGAACGACGTTTCGACCAGTACCGAAGGAATTGAGGGTGATTTTAGCACCACGAAGGCGGCCTGTTCCGTGCTGCGACTGTGCAGACGGTGTACTGGTTTGATCTTCTTGAGAATATGCGAGCCTAACGTCAGGCTGTTTTTAATGGTATCGGTTTGCACCAGATCAAATAGCACCTGCTGCAACAAGTGATCTTTATCGGTGGTTTTTTTCCCGGCGACTTCATCGGCGCGGTTTTCGCGATCGGACAGATACTTTGCCATAGCGCTACTGGCGCCGCGATTGGACAGCGCGAAGACCGATGCACCCGCGGCGCTTGGGTTGGTAAAACCGTCGGCGTGGATCGACATAAACAGATCGGCCCCGTGTTTGTGGGCGATCTCGACGCGATCGTAAAGCGGAATAAATGTATCGCCAGAGCGGGTCAGGCGCGCATCAATCCCCTGATTGCGAAGAATAGAGCGCACGTTTTTGGCAATCGCCAGTACCACGTGCTTTTCTTTCGAACCGTTGCGTCCAATTGCGCCGGTATCTATCCCTCCGTGACCCGGATCAAGGACAACCACGCGTTTAGCGCCTGATTTTTTCGCTTTCGGTTTGCTGTGTCCATTATTGGTTTTTAGCGCTTCTTCTTTAGCGATGGCTTGCGACATGCCTGACAGCGTCAGGGCGGCCAGCCCGGCTTTCAGCACCTGGCGGCGCGATGTGAGTGTTTTTAGTGGTTTAAAAGTGCTCATACGGCCTGAGTTGTAAAAAAAGGTTCCAGACGTTATATCGTATCGCGTAGTCCGTTGCGACGGATCGGGATAAGAATTGTTTTACTTTTCATTTCAATACGTGACAATTCCGTATTATGCCATTTTTTCCGCCGCTTCGCGTCAGATATTGGCTAAATCAGCCGTTCGCGCCATAATCGCTTTTTAACGTCCTGAAAAGGTAACCAATACCATGGAAATACGCGTTTTTCGCCAGGAAGATTTCGAAGAGGTGATCACCCTCTGGGAGCGCTGTGATTTGCTGCGTCCATGGAATGACCCGGAAATGGACATTGAGCGTAAAGTAAATCATGACGTCAGCTTGTTCCTGGTCGCTGAAGTGAACGGCGAGGTAGTCGGTACGGTGATGGGCGGTTACGACGGCCATCGCGGCTCGGCCTATTACCTGGGCGTGCATCCTGAGTTTCGCGGTCGCGGCATCGCCAATGCGCTGCTTAACCGACTGGAGAAAAAACTCATCGCCCGCGGGTGTCCGAAGATTCAAATCATGGTGCGTGAGGATAATGATCTGGTGTTGGGGATGTATGAACGCCTGGGCTATGAACATGCGGATGTACTCAATCTCGGTAAGCGCTTGATCGAAGATGAAGAGTACTGAATTTCACCCCGCCGACTATGACGGTCACGGACGTCTGCGCCTGCCTTTTCTGTTCTGGTGCGTACTGCTGCTGCAGGCACGCACCTGGGTACTGTTTGTGATTGCCGGCTCTTCCCGGGAGCAGGGCAATACGCTACTGAATCTGTTTTATCCCGACCATAACGCGTTCTGGCTGGGGTTGCTTCCCGGCGTTCCCGCGGTGGTGGCTTTTTTACTCAGCGGGCGGCGTTTTGCGTTTCCTGTTTTGTGGCGCTGGCTGCGCGGATTGCTGATTCTCGCGCAACTGGTGCTGCTTTGCTGGCAACCGGCGATGTGGCTGGCAGGCGATCCTGTCAACGGCATCGGACTGGCGCTGCTGGTTGCGGATATCGTCGCGCTGGTCTGGCTGTTAACCAATCAACGTCTGCGCGCCTGTTTTTCCCTTGAGAAAGAATAACGGCACTTTTTGGCGAAACCGGACTCCAAGCAACGTTGATAAATAAGGAAGGAAGTGAAATGAAATCACTGCGTTTGACTTTATGCGCGATGCCGCTGCTATTGACCGGGTGTTCCACGCTGTCGTCGGTGAACTGGTCTGCCGCCAATCCGTGGAACTGGTTCGGTTCTTCAACGCAGGTCACTGAGCAGGGCGTCGGCGCGTTAACTGGCGCTACGCCGCTGGATGAAAAAGCTATTGCTGATGCGCTGGACGGTGATTACCGCCTGCGCAGCGGGATGAAGACCGATGACGGTAATGTGGTGCGCTTCTATGAAGCGATGAAAGATGACAAGCTGGCAATGGTCATCAATGGCAGTCAGGGAACTATCAGCCGTATTGATGTCCTGGACAGCGATATTTCATCAGACGCGGGTGTCGAAATCGGTACACCGTTTAGCGACCTTTACACCAAAGCCTTTGGTAATTGCCAGAAAGCAACCGGCGATGACAGCGCGAACATTGAATGTAAAGCTGAAGGAAGTCAGCATATTAGCTATATTTTTTCCGGCGAATGGAGCGGGCCTGAGGGCTTAATGCCGTCGGACGACACGCTGAAAACGTGGAAAGTCAGCAAAATCATCTGGCGGCGTTAATTTGCGTCTGAACAAATCGACTTGCTAAAAAAACAGGTAGAATAGCGCCAATCAATGCCACGAGGTCGTGGCATCTTTTTTTCAGGAGGAACAATGTCTCAGGTTCAGAGTGGCATTTTGCCAGAACATTGCCGTGCGGCGATTTGGATTGAAGCCAATGTTAAAGGCGACGTTGAGGCCCTGCGTGCGGCCAGCAAAATCTTTGCCGATAAACTGGCGACCTTTGAAGCGAAGTTCCCGGATGCGCATCTGGGCGCGGTTGTGGCTTTCGGCAACAACACCTGGCGTGCATTAAGCGGCGGCGTTGGGGCGGAAGAGTTAAAAGACTTTATCCCTTATGGTAAAGGCCTGGCGCCGGCTACCCAATATGATGTGCTGATCCATATACTCTCTCTGCGTCATGACGTGAATTTCTCCGTCGCGCAGGCGGCAATGGAAGCATTTGGTGACTGCATTGACGTTAAAGAAGAGATCCACGGTTTCCGTTGGGTTGAAGAACGCGATCTCAGCGGCTTTGTTGACGGTACGGAAAACCCGGCTGGTGAAGAAACGCGCCGTGAAGTCGCGGTGATCAAAGATGGCGTGGATGCTGGCGGCAGCTATGTGTTTGTGCAGCGTTGGGAACATAACCTGAAGCAGCTTAACCGCATGAGCATTCATGACCAGGAAATGATGATTGGTCGCACCAAAGAAGCTAACGAAGAGATCGACGGTGATGACCGTCCGGTTACCTCTCACCTGAGCCGTGTCGATCTGAAAGAAGACGGTAAAGGGCTGAAAATTGTGCGCCAGAGCCTGCCATACGGCACGGCCAGCGGCACACACGGTCTCTATTTCTGCGCCTACTGCGCACGTCTGCACAATATTGAGCAGCAACTGCTAAGCATGTTCGGTGACACTGACGGTAAGCGCGACGCGATGCTGCGTTTCACCAAACCGGTGACCGGGGGTTATTACTTTGCTCCATCGCTGGACCGACTGATGGCACTGTAATGTCGCACTATTATTAAGCAGCATTGCCCGCGGGCAATGCTGAACAGATTAAAACGGCGATACCACAACGGCTTCTGTAATAAGGAGCCGTTTTTTTTACACCCCATAAACTGCGTTTTCTTACATAAATAATATTAATGATTCTTGGAATTGCTTTTACATGAACGGATTTTCTTTCATCTAAAAAACAAGCGTGCGGCATGTCTTATATTATTTAGAATTCAAGCGGGTAAATTAAAGACGTCGCTCGGGGATGGCTATTGTTTTTGTTGGCGATATTATTTTGATGAATGAAAATGAATTTATTTATATTGTTTGGTGTATTGGTTTTTTCTTAAAATATAATTTGCGAGTATTTTTTCTATTTTTTGATGAATATAATGTCCGCTGAGGAATGATTAATTTATTTTATATGGTGCTTTTATGGAAGAGAGTAACCCATGGCCAACATTCGTTGATGCATTTTCAACGGTTTTATGTATTTTTATATTTCTGATGTTAGTTTTCGTACTTAACAGTATGTTAATCATGTATGAAAGCTCTAAAAAACGTTATGAAGCCCCTTTACTGGCTGAACAAACTGTTCAGCCAGTAGCCTCCTCGGTAAGTGGTAGCGGAGCCAGCAGTGGTGCTGTCAGCACAACACCCAATCAAACCCGTACGGGTGATCAAACACAGCCAGTTGAAGCAACTGCGGCAGACGATAATAAAAATCGTAGCCAGGATGCTGAGGCTGATATGTTGGCCGCTTCTTCTGCTTCTGCTTCTGCTTCAACTTCAACTTCAACTTCAACTTCAACTGATGCTGGCGCTGCTACCGGTGCAGATTTCGCCACCGCCTCTGATTCTACTGCCGCTTCAGCAGCATCTCCTGCAGACGAGTCAGAGCAAGCGGGCCGTGAAGATAAAAAAAGTGACGTGATTAGACTGGCCGACAACCAAACTGCCACCTCGATTAAAGGGCAAACTTCCGGTCAATTCGATACCTCGAAAGCGAATCCATCCTGGGAGACTCAGGGCAATCAGTTCATTGTTCATTTCAAATCAATGGAGCAAGGCTATCCGCAAGAAATCATTGATGAGATGGCTAAATGGTTTGGCAAAGATAAGCCGGTCAGCATTGTGGTTTATGCCTATGTCAGTCCCTCCATCGCTATTTCAGATGCGATGCGTCTGGCCTACGAGCGCGGTGTGATCCTGCTAAAGGTCGTCAAAAGCAAATATCCTAACACGGAAGTTTCTATCTCAGTCGTTAATGATGCAACAACGTTGACGAATAGTGCCGTCATTACCAAGAGTGAATGATAAATAATGAATAACTTAAAGCGGTATCATGCATTTATTATTGCATTAGTGTTCGCATTTCTGCCTGTTATTTTGCTGTGTATTCCTGGCTTACGCGCCTATGTTTTTGAAACATGGCATGTCGCGGCATTCTACAGTTCCATCATTATTATTATGTATCTGACCGGTACATTTATTGTTATTTTCTCATTTATTGAAATAAGTAAGTGTGTAAGCGTATTACGTAATAAGAACGCGCAGAAACACTCTTATTTGCTTGGTGATGCCAACAAGATTGTTTTCTCAGCAAGTCATGGCCTTGATGATGATACTGTAGCCACGCTGTATGAAAGCATGGATAACAGCGTGAATCGTAAGCAGAATCAGAGTCTGGCAGGGGTTATGACCTGCGCAAACCTGTCTACCATGATTGGCCTGTTGGGAACCTTCGCGGGTTTATCTATGACGATTGCCTCGGTCATCTCGTTGCTGGAGAAATCGCAAATCACCGGCGGTAACGAGGCGGATACGTTAGGGATTATCGTCAGTGTGGTCTCCTCGCTTGCTGAACCACTGAAAGGAATGAATACCGCATTCGTTTCATCAATCTATGGGGTGGTGAGCGCTATTTTACTTAATGTGATGTGTTCTTTCCTGCGTGGGGAATTCACCCGTTTAGCCATCGATTTACGCAATGCGCGCCTTGATTTCGTCAGAGAATGTCATGAGCGCAGTAAAACCTCTGCGATCGGAAAAACGAAAACCCTGCGTCTGATAACCGATCTGGACGATGTGATCAAAGAGTTCAAAGCGGGCATGTTTGGCTTTCAGGAACGCCTGACTAACGCATTTGACGCCAGCAACAACATGCTGAATTCACTTCTTAGCTGCACTGTAGAGGGGGCCAGCAAAACGGAGAAATTTAATGATGCCCTTATTGCTGCGGTTCATCAACAGGTTGAACAGTTACAGCATATAGACCAGTGCATCACGTCGAATCATTCCGCTTTGCTCGGGATTGAGAAAGAGCTCGGCGCATCTACGCAAGCTCTGGTCAACCAGGGAACACACCTTGCAGCGCTAACCGAAAGTCAATCTTTGCTGCAGACCAGTCAGCTACAAATGATGGCTACGGTTGAATCTCAGCGCGGTACGTTGGACGAATTACTGGTCGCGCAAGCGCAGACCCATCATGCCGTCCTGGAGGTCAATGATGGTATGGGACACCTTGATGCAAACGTGGGAGAACTACATACCGTTGCTGAGCGCCACTTTTGCGAGCAGGCTTCACTTCTGGATGGCATCTCCAACGCTGTGGAAACCGCCGAACGCGTCAACCTCGATCGCCATCATGAAACCGTCGCCACGCTGGATAGCCAGTCACAGACGTTTGAACCCCTGCTTGGACAAATTGCCGGAATGCACCGCAATCTGCAAAAAGAAATTAATGTCCTTAAGGAGAAAAAAAGCCATGAATAAATCCGTCATCGCTTTGCTTATCCTCGGGAGTTCGCTGCCGTTGGCCATCTGCGCTCATGCAGAAACGGAAGACCATACGTTGCCGCTGCGGACGTTAATTGTGGATGCGTTAAACACGCAACCTTCTGTGGCCATTGCATCCTGGGAGACCGAAATGCGTCACCAGGAGACAAACATGAGCAAAGCTTCTCTCTATCCGACGTTGGACGTTTCGTCAGAAGCCATCCATAAAAAAACGGACGAACATGATAATGAGCAGAACGTAGAGAATAAATTAACCCTCGCTTACCGAATTGCGGATTTTGGCGTCAGAAGCAGCAATATTTCTAAGTCTGAGCAGCAGGAAGAGGCCAGTAAGTACGATTTCCAACAAGAGTTGCTTACAACCGCACAAAAAACGGCCGATGCCTATTTGTCAGTGGAAAAAACCCGGCAGATACTTGCGGTGATCGACGACGAGAAAATCTTTTACAAGCAGATGCTGAATGATTTTTCCGAACTCATCGCCGCAGGCGCAGCAATGCAATCGGATATTCGTAAAGTTCAGGTATCTATCGACTCTTTAAGCACTCAGGAGTTGAATTTCCGCGCGCAACTGGATACGCAGTTAATGATGCTGCGTAATCTTACGGGAGACAATGTCACCGCTGAAAACCTGGGTAAGCTGCCTGATTTTTTCAATAAATACCCTTTTAATGTTGATAAAGATGCCGTTTATAAAAAAATCATGCAGGATAATCCGACGTATCTTTCTTTGACGAAGGCAATATCTGCAGCAAATGCTGAATATTCGGCGGCAAAATCAGCTAATTATCCGGTTGTAGATTTCAACGCCCACTACACGGACAATAATCCTTCCAAAGATGCGCAGCAGGATGATTATGAGGATGAACTCCAGGTTGGCGTTAAAGTAGGCTTTAACATTTTTAATGGCTTTAAGAACCAATCTGAAGCTGCCAAATTTAGTGCAAAATATACCCAGGCAAAACTGGGGCTTGATGATTTTATTTTTAAAACTCGCAATAGTGTTGATGCTTCTGTCTCTAAATATATGACAGGAAAAGATTCATTAGCAATATCTAAACGCTCCTATGAAAATGCCGGGAAACTCATTGAACTCTATAAAGAAGAGTTCAAATTAGGTCAAAAATCGCTACTCGACTTTATTTCCAGCAGGAATGAACATTATCAAGCTAACCTGACAATGATTGAGTCACAATTCTCTATCTATCAGGCGAAGCTTGAACAGATGGCTCAACTCGCCGATCTGTTACATGAACTGTATCTGGAACCTGGCCAGATACAGCCTAAAAGCGGTTCTATGTCGCAATGAACAGGAAACAGTGTGACCATCTGATGATGGTCATCGTCGTGATGACCCTCGTCATACTCCTACTTTTTAGCCTGATAAAGATAAATTCGGTCGTACATGGCAGCGGTGTCATTATCACCAAGGATAATACTCAGGTCGTTTCTCTCTCTAAAGGAGGAACGATTGATGCGATTCATGTCGCGGAAGGGGATTTTGTTACCAAAGGCCAGGTCCTTGCCGAAACATCAAACTTTGATATTCAGAAAGAAAACGAACGTACCCAAGCTCAGCACCGCTATCTTGCCTTATATATCAAAGAAATGATGTCCATTTTGGCCTGGAGGCAAGATTATACTCTCTTTGATATTAGCAATATCACGAATCAGGACTTGATTGGTAATATACAATTGTTAATTAGCCAGACCAAAACGAAGGATAATAAAATCAACAGCCTCAATTCTGAAATTGAGCGTTTAGGTATTTCTAAAATCAGCAAGAACAGCGAGCTAATGCTTGTTCAGGAAGAGGTTAATCTTCTTTCTCCTTTGGTTAAAAAGGGTATCAGTTCTTATACCACTCTGTTGGCAAAAAAACAGGCAGCAGAGCGTCTCAAGTCTGAGCTTATCGATCTTGAAAGCCAGGTAGTAGCGAAATCAGAAGAGATAAAGGTGATCCATAGCGAAATTAATGATGATGTCTTTACTTTTCGTAATACCTTGTCGAAAAACCTGGTCGATGCTCAACATGAAGCTGCGCTTAATGACTCTGCCATGAGTGTATTACAAAAGCAGATGAAAGAATCTCGCGTCCGATCGCCCATTGATGGCGTGATTTATCAAATTAACAAAAATGCCTTCACCAAAGGCGGTGTGATACAGGCTGCTGACTCGCTGTTTGAGATTAAACCAATGTCAACCAAAATGCTCGCGGAAGTAAAAATTCAACCTAAAGATCGCGATCAAATTTATGTTGGTGGTTCGGTTAACGTGAAAATTCTCTCATTTATTCTCTCGGGTTCAAAACCTTATACCGGTGTAGTCGAGCAAATCAGTCCTGACTCCTACGAAGATACGGTTAATGGAAATACAGTGAGGTATTACAAAGCTATCGTAGAGTTCACTATCGGTACAAAAGAACGTGATGTTATCAAACCTGGAATGACGGTAGATGCTTTCATTATTACAGGCAACCACAGCATATTAAAATACCTTGCCTCGCCATTGCTGCGTGGCCTTCAACAAGTTTTCAGTGAGCCGGTCATCACTGACAGTAAATCAACTCATTAATTCAGGGTGATAATATGAGTAATACTATTTTTGCAAGCAATGATTCAATTGTCGACTTACAGCAGTATGGTGCTATGGATAGTGCCAAAGTCGTCATTAGTGGGACCGACTTTAAATTTATTTTTCCGGGTAATGTGGTAGTTAACGTTATTAACGGTGCTCTTTATTCAAGCCTTGAAAATAACCACGTTCACTTCAAATTCCAGGGGCAGGATGTTTCAGGTCAGCAACTGCTGAAAACGATCGACTTAAGCAATCTTCAACTTGAACGGCTTGACTCTGCACTATCAGATCAGCGTCAGGATCGCGTGCTGAAAGATAATATTAATAAAATCAGCGAGATTAATGCGAAAGACCTTGAGGAAGCTAAAAAAGAGGCTGCTGATCTGAAGCATGAAGCAGAAAAAATGCGTGCTGAAGCTGAAGAGGCGCAAAAAGCTTCTGCAGAAGTTCAAAAGCAGCTTGAGGAGTTCCTCAATGATAAAGCGCAGAGCAATGGCCAAAATGGCGCAGCCTCTCAGAACCAGGGAGAAGAGCAGCTGGATGCCAGCCTTTACCATAAGAAATATGACGATGACTCTGTGGCTGAGGCCAGTCGACTCGTTTTCTCTGATTACTCATCCAGTTCGTCCAGTTCTTCAAGTTCATCAGAATCTGATGAAACGCCCATCGACGTAAAACCTATTGATGTGGCTCTTAAGCTTGATGACGGCAGTGATTCTGGGGTAAAAAACGATAATATTACCAACGTCACCACGCCGCAGTTTGTTGGTTCTACCGATCCCGGATTGACAGTTTCACTGCGCATTGATGGTGTGGTTGTCGCCGTCACGACCTCCGATGCGATGGGCAACTTTTCATTCAATAGCGGCACGGTGATGGCTGACGGACAACACAACGTCCAGGTCGATGTGACGGACGGGCAGGGGGGAAGCGGTAGCGCGAAAATTATCGTAACCATTGATACCGTCATCGCGGCTCCCACTTTTGAACTCGACGATCAGTACGCCATTCCTGCAGCCGATCGCATTGAGGGTGAAAATCTTACCCGTTTTACCGATGCGAAAATTATTGGTGAAGCCGAAGCAGGATCGCAGGTTGCTATCTATGCCAATGGCGTTCTGCTTACCACAGTCACCGTAGATTCTGATGGCGCCTGGTCGTATCAGTTTAGTGGTTCAGAATTAAATGAAGGCATTAATAATATTGAGATTGATGCTACGGATAAAGCGGGAAACACGGCATCAACGACCGGCGTTATTACGCTGGATACGATTCCCCCAGAAACACCCGTTATTATTCTTGATGAATCCAGTGATACGGGGATGTCCTCGACCGATAGCCTGACTAATGATAAAACGCCTTCTCTGCATGGTAATGCTGAACCGAACTCAACGCTCGAGTTATATCTTAATGGCTACAAAGTGGCCGATATCAGCGTGGATTCCATGGGGAACTGGCAATATACACTGCCGGAAAATAAAATTACCGCTGATGGTATTTATACTTTTGAAGTGGTCTCTTCCGATCGTGCGGGTAATACCTCAACCGCACAAATAGATGTGACTGTCGATACCGATATTGATGCATTCACACTGGCAATGGCTAGCCAGTCAGACAGCGGAGTTGCCGGGGACAATTATACCAACGATATTTATCCAGCGTTTACCGGTAAAACTGACCCAAATAGTCATATTGTGATCACTAACCTGACGACCGGGGAAAAGATTGAAATTGATGCTTCACAGAGTGGTAATTTCAGCTTTAACCTGGCGCAGGCCTCTGCAGAAGGGCTGAACGAACTCTCAATCACCGTAACCGATTATGCGGGCAACCAGCAAACCTTCAGCTACGAATATACTATTGATACGGTTGCTCCCGTATCGCCCGATATTGAACTGGATAAATACACCGTTTCAAAATCAGGCGATATTCTGACAAACGACGCCACGCCAGCCTTTACCGGTACAGCAGAAGCGGGCAGTACGGTGACGATTTATATTGATGGCAAGGCCTGTGGCACGGTGACGGCAAACCACGATGGTATCTGGTCGTTTACCTTGCCAAGCGATCTGGCTGATGGTAGCTATACTGCAGTGGCTTATGCGACTGACCTTGCGGGAAACGTTTCTCCATCATCTGCCGATTGTACTTTCACTGTCGATACCAGCACGACGTCACCGGTTGCCACGTTGCAGGCTGAAGATGATACGGGGATAAGCCAGACTGACTGGATCACCCGGCAAAATGATAATTTAACAATTGACGGGACCGCTGAAAAATACGCCACCATTACAGTGACGGTTGACGGTAAAGCCGTGGGCACTACCCAGGCTGATGCTAATGGCAACTGGCAGTTCGAATATGACCCTAATCCGGCGCTTTCCGATGGCGATTATACGCTGACTATTCAGGCTCAGGATGAGGTGGGGAACACATCGAGCAGTAGTTACGATCTGGTCATTGATACCGTCACCGTCACGCCGTCGCTTAAATTAGACACGGGTTCAGATACGGGATCGTCGAATGATGATGGTATCACCAAGGAAACGCAGCCGTTGTTAACCGGAACGGCTGAAGCCAACGCGACGATCGAGATCTTTATTGATGGTACCGTAGTCGGTCAGGTTGTCTCTGATAAAAATGGCGTCTGGAACTATCGTATCCCGGAAGAGGCGAGCTTAGCTGATGGCGAGCATGCCGTCGTTGTACGTGCAACAGATGCCGCCGGCAACAGCGCAAACTCGACCACGCTGGATATTGTGGTCGATAGTACGATGGAAACACCCACAATCCATCTTGATAGCGATAGCGGCATAAGTGATGCCGATCGCATTACCAATAACGCTTCCCCGATTTTCTCTGGTTCAGCCGAGGCTTATTCCAGCATCACTATTTATCAGGACGGGAAGGCCATCGGGAAAGTCAGCGCGGATGCTAACGGAAATTGGTCTTATAGCTTCACGGGATCGCAGGCGTTGACCGATGGAAGCTACATTTTTTATATCACGGCAACAGATGTCGCCGGCAACTCAGCGACATCAGAAAAAATTCAGGTCACCATTGATACCCAGGTTTCTATCCCTACGCTGGATCTGGCGGATGCGTCAGACACCGGCAGCCTCAACAGCGACAACATCACCCGGGACACCACGCCAACATTCTCGCTGGGCAATATCGATGCTGACGTGATCAGCGTGCAGGTCATTATCAACGGCACCGCCTATGACGCCGTGCAGTCAGAGGGCAAGTGGACCTTTACCGCCCCGGAACTGGCGGATGGCGACTATAGCATCAGTGTTATCGTCACCGACAATGCGGGTAATACCGCTAACTCGACCACACTGGCCATGACGGTGGACACCAGCGTGGCGGCGCCGGTGATCGCCCTGAGCGACGACACCGGTACCCCCGGCGACAACCAGACTAACGACACCACCCCGGGCTTTGCCATTGCCACGGATAACGACGCCATCAGCGTGATGGTGAGCATCGACGGCGGCACCCCGGTGGCGGCGACGAAGGMCGCGGACGGGCAGTGGCATATTGACAGCRCCGCGCTGGCCGACGGCGAYCACWCCATYGTGGCCACCGTCACCGACCTGGCSGGCAACACCGCRACGTCCTCACTGACCTTCACCGTCGACACCACGCTGTCGGTGCCGACCATCGATCTGGCGGATGCGTCAGACAGCGGCAGCAGCAACAGCGACAACATCACCCGGGATACCACCCCGGCCTTCACGCTGGGSARTATCGACGCCGACGTGACGAAGGTGCAGGTCATTATCAACGGCACCGCCTATGACGCCGTGAAGGCTGAGGGCAAGTGGACCTTTACCGCCCCGGARCTGGCGGACGGSGACTACAGCGTCACSGTGCAGGTSACCGACGACGCGGGGAACGTGCAGACCTCCACCGCGCTGGCCRTGACGGTGGACACCCGCGTGGCGGCACCGGTGATCGCCCTGAGCGACGACACCGGTACCCCCGGCGACAACCAGACYAACGACACCACCCCGGGCTTTGCCATYRCCACGGAKAACGACGCCATCAGCGTGATGGTGAGCATTGACGGCGGCACCCCGGTGGCGGCGACGAAGGACGCGGACGGGCAGTGGCATATTGACAGCRCCGCGCTGGCCGACGGCGATCACTCCATTGTAGYCACCGTCACCGACCTGGCGGGCAACACCGCAACGTCCTCACTGGCCTTTACGGTGGACACCACGCTGTCGGTGCCGACCATCGATCTGGCGGATGCGTCAGACAGCGGCAGCAGCAACAGCGACAACATCACCCGGGATACCACCCCGGCCTTCACGCTGGGGAATATCGACGCGGACGTGACGAAGGTGCAGGTCATTATCAACGGCACCGCCTATGACGCCGTGCAGTCNGAGGGCAAGTGGACCTTTACCGCCCCGGAACTGGCGGACGGSGACTACAGCGTCACGGTGCAGGTSACYGAYGACGCGGGGAACGTGCAGACCTCCACSGCGCTGGCTGTGACGGTGGACACCMGCGTGGCGGCGCCGGTGATCGCCCTGAGCGACGACACCGGCACGGCRGGGGATAACCAGACYMRCGACGCCACGCCGGGCTTCACTGTCAGCACCGATCCGGACGCGTTCAGCGTGATGGTGAGCATCGACGGCGGYAMSCCGSTGGCGGCGACGAAGRMCGCSGACGGGCAGTGGCATATTGACAGYACCGCGCTGGCCGACGGCGACCACACCATYGTGGCCACCGTCACCGACCTSGCSGGCAACACCGCAACGTCCTCACTGACCTTCACCGTCGACACCACGCTGTCGGTGCCGACCATCGATCTGGCGGATGCGTCAGACAGCGGCAGCCTCAACAGCGACAACATCACGAACGACACCACGCCGGCGTTCACGCTGGGCAGTATYGAYGCSGAYGTGACGAAGGTGCAGGTCATTATCAACGGCACCGCCTATGACGCCGTGCAGTCTGAGGGCAAGTGGACCTTTACCGCCCCGGAGCTGGCGGACGGSGACTACAGCGTCACGGTGCAGGTGACCGATGACGCGGGGAACGTGCAGACCTCCACGGCGCTGGCTGTGACGGTGGACACCAGCGTGGCGGCGCCGGTGATCGCCCTGAGCGACGACACCGGCACCCCCGGCGACAACCAGACCAACGACRCCACCCCGGGCTTTRCCATYRCCACGGAKAACGACGCCGTCAGCGTGATGGTGAGCATCGACGGCGGTAAGCCGGTGGCGGCGACGAAGGMCGCSGACGGGCAGTGGCATATTGACAGYACCGCGCTGGCCGACGGCGACCACWCCATYGTGGCCACCGTCACCGACCTNGCSGGCAACACCGCAACGTCCTCACTGRCCTTTACGGTGGACACCACGCTGTCGGTGCCGACCATCGATCTGGCGGATGCGTCAGACAGCGGCAGCAGCAACAGCGACAATATCACCAGCGACACCATGCCAGCGTTCACGCTGGGCAGTATCGACGCCGATGTGACGAAGGTGCAGGTTCTTATCAATGATACCGCCTATGACGTCGTGCAGTCAGAGGGCAGGTGGACCTTTACCGCCCCGGAGCTGGCGGACGGCGACTACAGCRTCACCGTGCAGGTSACTGACGACGCGGGGAACGTGCAGACCTCCACCGCGCTGGCCATSACGGTGGACACCMGCGTGGCGGCGCCGGTGATCGCCCTGAGYGACGACACCGGYACGGCRGGGGATAACCAGACTAACGACRCCACSCCGGGCTTTRCCATYRCCACGGAKAACGACGCCGTCAGCGTGATGGTGAGCATYGACGGCGGYAMGCCGGTGGCGGCGACGAAGGCCGCSGACGGGCAGTGGCATATTGACAGCACCGCGCTGGCCGACGGCGACCACACCATYGTGGCCACCGTCACCGACCTSGCCGGCAACACCGCGGACTCGGCCRCCCTGACCTTTACGGTGGACACCACGCTGTCGGTGCCGACCATCGAYCTGGCGGATGCGTCAGACAGCGGCAGCCTCAACAGCGACAACATCACGAACGACACCACGCCRGCSTTCACGCTGGGSARTATYGATGCGGAYGTGACGAAGGTGCAGGTTCTTATCAACGGCACCGCCTATGACGCCGTGAAGGCTGAGGGCAAGTGGACCTTTACCGCCCCGGAACTGGCGGACGGCGACTACAGCATCAGCGTGCAGGTGACCGATGACGCCGGCAACACCGCGACCTCGGCGGCGCTGGCTATCACGGTGGATACAGAGGTTCTGCCAGTCAATATTGTGCTGGATAAGACGTCTGACACGGGAGAGAGCTCGACAGATAATTATACTGCGGACACAACACCGACGTTTAAGTTCAGCAATATTCCGGACGATGTCGCCACTATTACCCTGACGTTGAGCACCGGGCAGCACTACACAATAGATCTGAGCAAGAGTACTTCTTTCACCCTACCTGATGAGTTGCAAGATGGCAGTTACACTGCAACTGTGACGGTGACTGACGTGGCAGGTAACAGTGCTGACAGTAAGATTAGCTTTACTATCGATACCATTGTCGATAAACCGACAGTCGAACTTGCGACGGTATCTGATTCGGGTGACAGCCAGACCGATGGGCTGACTAATGAGACGAAGCCGCAATTCCAGATTAGTGGCGTGGATACTGATGACGTCAATACGATTACGATAGCGATTGTGAGTAGCGATGGCAGCTATAAAGATAGTTGGACACTGGACAGTGAAACCTACGAAAGCGGAGCCTGGGCCTGTCCGGTTGCGCTGGACGATGGGCAATATACGATAACGGTCACGGTTGAAGACATGGCGGGTAATCAGAGCACCTCTGACGCTGCCAGGTTTGAAATAGATACTGTCACTCACATCGACTCTATCGTGCTTCTGGATGATACCGGTTCAAGCACCACCGATAACCAAACCAATGTGAATACACCTGAGTTTGCGATCGGCGTGCCGGATGATGTCACGCATGTCAGCATAATGATTGATGGTAAAGCGGCTGGTGAAGCTTCTAAACAGACCGATGGAAAGTGGCATTTTTCCACCGCGGTGCTCGCCGATGGAGCACATACTGTGTCGGTTACCGTAACAGATGAAGCGGGTAATACCAGTAATAAAGATCTCAATTTTACGGTTGATACGACCCTTTCTGTGCCGACGCTGCAGCTTTCAAGCGATAGCGATACGGGGCACAGTGATTCAGATAATGTCACTCAGGATGTGCGCCCAACGTTTGTGATCGGCAATATCGATAGCGACGTTGTCAGCGTTTCACTGACGATTAACGGTCAGACATGGCCTATTACGGTTGAAAATGGCAGTGCTACCTTTACCGTTCCCGCCGATCTGCCGGATGGGGTTTGGCAGGCCCAATTGACGGTTGTTGATGATGCAGGTAATGAAAAGACGACCTCACTCTCCGTGACCATTGACACCTCCACCAGCGTGGACGGTATTACTCTGCAAAGTGATACCGGCGTGCAAAACGACTGGATGACCAACGATTCCACCCCAACGTTTGCGATCACCGCGCCTGCTGATGCGCATGCTGTCACTGTCAGCATAGGCTCACTGACTCAGGATGCCATTTTCCAGGAAGGGAAGTGGGTGGTGACTCTGCCATCTGCCCTTGCGGACGGTGAATATACGCTTACGGTGACCGTTACGGATGACGCAGGCAATACGGCGAATCGCGCGCAAACATTCACCATTGACACCACCCTGGAGCCGCTCACCGTCAAGATGATGGCGGCGGATGACAGTGGTGTGGTAGGCGACAATGTTACCAACGATACAAAACCTACGTTTGAACTAGGCAATGTGCCGGCAGATGTTTACAGCATCGAAGTGACGCTGAACGGCGCGACGACAACCATTAAGAAACAAGCGGATGGCAGTTGGACCTATACTCCAGAAACCGCCCTTGTTGAAGGGAAATATACGCTGGATGTACGCGTTACTGATGAAGCAGGAAACCAAAGAACGTCGACATATGATTTCACCGTGGATACCTCGGTGGATATTAATTCCATCACTCTGACGACAGATACCGGGGATTCGTCCTCCGATGGCATCACGAATGCTGCCCAACCGATATTTAACGTCACCACCTCTGATGATGTCGTCAGCCTGACGGCAACGATTAACGGTCTTGCCTGTACCGTGGTGAAAAATGCCAACGGTGACTGGACCGTCACCTCGCCGATACTCTCTGTCGCTGGAGATTACACGCTGACCGTTACCGTTGAAGATGCTGCAGGGAACACCACCAGCGACACGAAAACGATCACCTTTGATAACCAGCTTTCCGTACCGACTATTGCGTTCGACGCGGGTGATGACACGGGTTATGACGCTACCGATCATTTGACGAGTAACAATAAGCCCACGTTCCTGATAAGCAACATGGACAGCGACGTGACGCATGCCGTCATTACGCTTGATGGGGTGCCGATTACGCTGACGCAGGATGGCAGCGGTAACTGGAGCTTTACGCCTCCATCGGCACTTTCGGATGGCAATCATAAAATGATCCTGGAAGTGCAGGATCGGGCGGGAAATACCTCAACGCAGACCTTCTCCTTTACAGTAGATAC
>NZ_CP069763.1:4810609-4842848 GCF_016893685.1 Citrobacter cronae | reverse complement strand
ACCAAAAATGCCGACGGCGAGTGGGTATTCCAGGCTCCTAAACTGGCCGATGGGGACTATACGATAACGGTCACGGCAACCGATAAAGCGGGGAACGAACGGACGTCCGATCTCGATTTTACCATTGATACCACGGTGGCAATCGATCAGATTACCATGTCTGATGATACCGGTTTTTCTTCGGATGACCATTTAACGAACGATACCATCCCAAGCTTTGATATTAGCGTTGCCGCAGATGTTACGCATGTCTCGGTGGCACTGGACGGCGGTGATGCCCAGACGCTGACGAAAACCAATGGCAAGTGGACCTACACCGCCAGCTCGGCGTTGACCGATGGTGAGCATTCGATTGTCGTCAACGTGATGGATAAAGCGGGCAACACAACCCAGGAAACTTTCACCTTTACTATCGATACAACGCTTACACCTGTGACGGTGGATCTTAAAGACGAGGACGACAGCGGCAGTAGTTCCGCCGATAATTACACTAACAATACCCAGCCGACGTTTGAGTTTGGTTCGCTGGATAAAGATGTTTATAGTCTGACGGTGAACCTGAACGGCAAAGATATTCCTGTGGATTTGACCAGTCAGCCGGTGAGTTTTACGCCGGATGAAGCGCTGGCAGACGGCACTTACACCTTAATTGCCACGGTGACGGATAACGCCGGAAATACCAAAGAAACTCCGCTGACCTTCACCATTGATACGCAAACGTCGGTATCGGTGGACTTTGTCGTCGGTGACGACACGGGCTATTCCGACAGCGATAACATAACGAAGAGCAATGCCCCTGAATTTGAAATCAGCGTTCCGGCGGATGTGGAGTCGGTGAGCGTAACCCTCAACGGCACGGTGACTTCGTTGACGAAGGATGAGTCCGGCCGCTGGATCTACTCGGCTCCGGCACTGGCAGATGGCAACTACACTCTCGACGTTTCAGTAGTGGATAAAGCGGGTAACACCGCCAGCACCGAACTCAAATTTGTCGTGGATACCACTCTTAGCACGCCAACAATCGATTTAGCGGCTGCAAGTGATACGGGGACCTTGTCAAACGATCACCTAACCAACGATACGACGCCATATTTCACGCTCGATAATATCGATAGCGATGCTTATAGCGTCACTGTCACTATCAACAATAAAACCTATAACGCGACGGAAAAGAACGGAGTATGGGGCTTGCAGTTACCCGATGCTGATGCCCTCCCGGATGGAACTTATACCGCAACTGTTAAGGTTGAAGATGATGCAGGCAATACCAAATCATCCTCAATGAGCTTTACCGTTGATACCATTTGCTCGGCACCGGTTCTGGCGCTGGATAATGGCAGCAACAGCGGCAGCACTGATGATAACATCACCAACGTGACGAAACCGGTTATCAGTATCAGCGGCGTACCTGCCGATATCGCCAGTATAACGGTAACTCTTGGTGACACGACGCTGTCACTGGATCCGTCGACAACGAGCTGGCAGGTACCGCAAAGCTTGGCGGATGGCGCATATAGCGTGGTCGTGACCTTTACGGATAATGCGGGTAACAGCGCATCGACAACCTATAACTTTACCGTTGATACGGTGGTTGACTCTCCTGCCGTGCTGCTGCTGGATGATACCGGGCAGAATACCACCGATAACCTGACTAACGTCTCAGTGCCGCGTATCCAGATTAGCGCGGCGGAGGAACTCACCTCCGTCACCGTCACGCTCAATGGGCACACGCAGACGCTGGAGAAAAACGCCCAGGGCGAGTGGATTTATACCGCTGACATGCTAGCGGATGGTACTTACACCACCACCGTGGAGATGGTCGATGTCGCGGGCAACCACCAGACAGAGACCCTGACTTTTACGATTGACACTCAGATCCCGCAGCCAACCATTTCGATGGATAGCGCCAGTGATTCTGGCGATAGCTCAAGTGATTCGTTAACCAATGATACGCAGCCGACGTTCATAGTTTCCGGCGTGCCGGACGATGTTGATACCGTGTTTGTTGTTATAAACGGTGCGAAATATACGGCGACACAAAATGAAGCTGGGGAATGGACGGTTACCTCAGCCAATCTGGCGGATGGTAACTACACCGCAGAAGTGACCGTTACGGATAAAGCCGGTAATACCGCTGAAAGCAGCATGAATTTTACCATTGACACACACGTTGCGCTGTCGGTGGAGCTGCTGGCCTCTTCTGATACAGGCTCTTCGCAGACGGATAAAATCACCAAAGATACGTCACCTACGTTCGGCGGTCTGACGGACAAAGACGCAACGCTAGTGGTGACCGTGCTGGATGAGAGCGGTAATGCGATTCAGACCCAAACGATCTCTCCTGCCTCGGACGGGACCTGGTCTATTACGCTGGGTGATTTGACTGATGGCAACTATACCATCTCGGTTACCGCGACCGATAAGGCCGGAAACACCCAGGCAAGCAACATTGATTTTGTTATCGATACAGTGGTTAACGCGCCGGGTGTTGCATTGAGCGAGTCCGATCCCGGGAATAACCATGAAGCCTTAAGTCTGGCGCCAGAATTCAGCGGTACTGCGGAAGCAGGATCGACGCTGGTGATAAGTATTGATGGCGTTACTGTCGCCAGTGTTGTGGCGGACAGCAACGGAACATGGTCATGGACGCCGCCGAGCGCCATTAACTCTGGCGATCATATTATTAGCGTCGTCGCGACCGACAAAGCGGGTAACGTCTCTGATGCCACTAACTTCGCCTTTATCATTCCGCTGATCGACGTCGATCCACCGACACTGCAGCTACAAACCGCATCGGATAGCGGCTCCATTGGTGACTTTGTCACTAATGATACGACGCCATCAATTACCGGGACATCGCTGCCGGGCAGCACCGTGACGATCTATGTTAACGGTGAGGTGGTTGGTACCGCGGCAACGGACTCAACCGGACGCTACAACTTTAACCTGCCAGAAATGGCTGAAGGGACCTACAGCATAGAGGTGAGCGTCATTAACCCGAACAACGGGGAGGAGGTAAAATCTGACCCTGCAAGTCTGGTCATTGACACGCATGTGGTTCCTCTTGACTGGGATATTAACGGATTAAATGATGAAGGGTATCTGAACACCAATACCCCGGTTGTGAGCGGAATCTCTGAAGCCGGCGCGCATATCAAGGTGATGATTGACGGTCGTGTAGTGGTGGAAACGGTTGCCGCCAGTGATGGTAAATGGCTGGCATCGATTACAAACATTGGCGCTGACGGAGAGCATGAGATTAGCTTCTCGGTAACAGATGTGGCGGGTAACACAGAAACCTTCGGCCCGGAGAGTTTTGTTCTCGATACCTATATTGCGCCACTGACCGTTGATTTACGCGATACGGATGATACCGGCACCAGCGATACCGACAACATCACCCAAAAAACCAGCGTTCACCTTGACGGTACCGCAGAAGCGGGCTCAACCGTTACGATCGCCAATACGCAGGGCGAGATTCTGGCTACCATTGCCGTGGAGAGCGATGGTGCATGGAGTACGGAAATTACGCTGCAGGAGGGGATGCAAACCTTTGTGGTGACTTCCACCGATGCTGCTGGCAATACCGTCTCCAAAAATATCGATATTACCCGCGATACGCAAAATAGCATCACTGACGTAGTCCTGAGTCGTGATTCCAACAGTGCGGACACGCTGGACGCCATCACCAAAGTGACTACGCCAACCCTGACGGCAGTCACCAATCCTAATGCGACGGTCGATGTTTATGTCAATGGCGAAAAAGTTGCCACGGTAACCGCCGATGCGGCAGGGACAGTGAGCTGGACGATGCCGGAAAGCGCCGACGGTTCTTATGATATTAAAATGGTGTCGACGGATGCGGCAGGCAATACCGCAACCAGTGCAACGACTACCGTTGTTATTGATACCGTAGTTGACAATTTTAGCGTCGATACGCTGCCGGACCTGACCAATAGTAAAGCGCTGAGTGTCACAGGTACCGGTGAAAGCGGCGCTACGATTACCGTCTATTTGAATGGCGTCGCGGCAGGCCAGGTTACCGTAGCGGCTGATGGCAGTTGGACGGTACCGCTGATCCTCAATGATGATGGCGAGTACAGCCTGACGGTACAGATCACGGATGTGGCCGGAAACAGCCAGACCAGCGATCCATTTGTCTTCACGCTGGATAGCCATACCGATTACCCGACCATCAACCTGGATGACGCGTCTAACTCAGGCTCGCTGGATGACAACATAACCAGCGACAATACGCCAGCCTTCCATGGTACGGGAGAGCCGGGGGCGACGATTTCTATTCTGGTGGATGAAAAAACGGTCGCAACGGTAACGGCGGATGACGAAGGCAACTGGACGTGGCAATACCCAACTACGTTGGCTGACGGTGAATATTCCATCCGCGTAGTGGCGGAAGATACGGCGGGCAATACCGCAGAGTCGGCACGCATTCTGGTTACGGTCGATACCAGCACCTGGATTGAGCTGGATAAAATGAATCCTGATGGTGGCCTCTACTCTAACGATTATGTTACCGCCCGAACGACGCCGACGTTCCAGATCAACGGTGAAACGGGTCAGCCCGTCAAGGTTTATATTGATGGTAAGTATGTGGAAACCATCACGATCTCCGGGCGAAATTATCAATATACCGTTCCGCAAGCGCTGGACGACGGTAGCCATACCATCCGCTTTGATATTGCCGATGCCGCCGGCAATACGGCCTCCACTGGCGATCAGAAGTTCACGATCGATACGGTTAACGATACTCCCGTCACGCTGGACAATATTAACGGAGAGAGCGTCGCTGACCACACCGTTGATGGTACGATTTACATCAATGATATTTCTGCAGGTATTAAGCTGAGCGGTATGGCTGAGGCTAACAGCTATGTCACTGTCAAAATTAATGGAATGACCGTTAGCAACGTCTGGGCAGACGGTACAGGAAAATGGAGCGTAAACGTTAATCCTATGTTGCTTAGCGATGCGACATGGACCGTCCAGGTGAGTTCAGAAGACCGCGCGGGGAACGACAGTACCGTCTCAACCTTCACGATAGTGATTGATACCTCCATCAGCCAGTTCACCGCCAACGTGCAGGACGACAAAGACAGTTCGGCCGATAAATGGGTAGTTAACAACCGCACGCCTGTCTTTAATGGCGTCGGTGAGGCGGGGGCTACTGTCACCCTGATGGTGGCAGGGATGGTGGTGGCTACCACCACAGTTGCCGCCGATGGCACCTGGAGCATCAAGGCCAGCGCGTTGCCTGAAGGGACCAGCAATTTAACCTTCACCATTAAAGATACTGCCGGCAATACCCAAACCATTAACCATGACATTCTGGTCGATAGCGTTGCGCCAAATACGCCAACGGTAGAGATCTCTTCCTGGAACGAAGAGGGGAACCTGTGGATCCTCTCAGGCAAGGCGGAAGCGGGAACGACCATTGTTATCAAGGATGAGTCCGGCAACGTTATCACCACGGTTAATGTCAACAGCTCCGGCAGTTGGAGTACCGCGATTAACTATCCTGATGGCGGTAAAGTCAGCATTCAGGCAGAGGATTCTGCCACCAATATCAGCGTGCCTGTCGACCTTGATGTGATGTTCACGACGCCAGCCGTGGCGCTGGATGTGTCCTCAGACGGTGGTGCGCTGGGCGACAACCTGACCAATGACTCAACCCCGACGCTGGTTTTGAGTAACATCGAGAAGGATGTCGTTGCGGTGAGCGTAACGATTGATGGAACGACGGTGCAGGCAACGAAGATCAGCGATGGCGTCTGGACCGTAACATGGGGAACTCCGTTAAGTGACGGCGAATGTGACGTTCAGGTGAGCGCAACGGATGCGGCAGGAAATACCGCAACGCAATCCTTTAGCTTTACTATTGATACTGTGCTCAGCGCGCCGGTCATCGCCATGGATGCGGCAAGCGATACTAGCACGGTGGGCGATAACATCACGCAAACCGTTAAACCGACGTTTGTCGTGACTAACGTTGACGCTGATGTGACGAAGGTAGAGGTGACCTTAAACGGCAATACGCAAACCCTGACCAAAGACGCTTCGGGTAACTGGATCTATACGCCGGAAACCCCGCTGGCAGACGGTAACTGGACCGTTGAGGTGAAAGTAACCGATGCGGCAGGGAATACTAAGCAGTCCAGCCTGGATTTCACCGTTGACACTAGTATCAGTACGCCGACGGTGGCTCTTGATGCCAGCAGCGATACCGGTGATGTCGGTGACAACCTGACGAATGAGACGACGCCAACCTTTATCCTGAGCAATATTGACCCGGATGTCACTTCGGTGATGGTGACGCTGAATGGCGAAACGCACAGCGCAACCAAAGATGAGCAGGGTAACTGGACGTATACGCCGGAAACTGCGCTGTCAGACGGTAGTTGGACCCTGAAGGTGAAAGTCACGGATGGCGCAGGTAACACTGCGGAATCTTCACTGGATTTCACCATTGACAGTACGCTAAGCACACCAACAGTAATGATGGATACGGACAGTGACACCGCAACGGCAGGGGATAATATCACCAGCGATACGACGCCAACCTTTATCCTGAGTAATATCGACCCGGACGTCACGTCGGTGATGGTGACGCTGAACGGTGAAACGCACAGCGCAACCAAGGATGAGCAGGGTAACTGGACGTATACGCCGGACACCCCGCTGGCGGACGGCAGCGGAACGTTGGTGGTGACCGTGACCGATGCGGCGGGCAATAGCGCGGATGCGTCCCTGGATTACACCATCGACACCACTATCAGCACGCCGACGATCGCCCTGGATGCGGGCAGCGATAGTGGTACGGTGGGTGATAATCTGACGAAGGATACGACGCCAACCTTTATCCTGAGTAATATCGACCCGGACGCCACGTCAGTGATGGTGACGCTGAACGGTGAAACGCACAGCGCAACCAAGGATGAGCAGGGTAACTGGACGTATACGCCGGACACCCCGCTGGCGGACGGCAGCGGAACGTTAGTGGTGACCGTGACCGATGCGGCGGGCAATAGCGCGGATGCGTCCCTGGATTACACCATCGACACCACGGTCAGCACGCCGACAGTTTCCCTGGATGCGGGCAGCGATAGCGGTGCCTCAGGGGACAACATTACTAAGGACGACACCCCAACGTTTATCCTGAGTAACATTGATCCTGATGCAACTACCGTAACGGTGACCATAAACGGCGAAACCCACAGCGCCACGCAGGATGAATCAGGCCACTGGACCTGGACACCTGAAGAGGCGCTGGCTGAAGGCACCTGGACGTTGGTGGTGAATGTCAGCGATGCGGCAGGTAATACCGCCAGCCAGTCGGTTGAGTTCACGGTCGATACCCATGTCGATAATTTTGATGTGACTTTCGATGGTACGAGTAGCCAGGAACAAACCTGGCAGACCGATGAGTCAACCTTGTCGTTTAGCGGGCATGGCGAAGCGGGAGCCCAGGTTAGCGTTTCACTGGATAATGGCGATGTGCTGACGGCAAACGTGGATAAAGACGGTAACTGGAATCTCCAGCTTGAGGATGTGGCGCAGGGCGAGCATCAGCTTACCTTCACCATTACCGACGTGGCGGGTAACACCAGCACCGTGACGCACGATGTGGATGTTGGAACCGATGACCCGGTGTCGCTACGCAGCAGTCTGTACAGTAGCGAGCAGGACACCAGGGACACCATAGAAGTGGAGTCGTCGCATCCGGTCTTTGAGTTCAACCTGGACGCCAGCATTACCCATGCCAGCGTTGAACTGGACGGTGTCACGCATCCGCTGGTGCCTTCGCCGTCTGGCTCTACGCAGTTCGACGTGCCTGTGGCGCTGGAGGATGGCCCACATTCTCTGGTATTGCGCACGCAGGACAGTGCCGGGAATAGCGAACGTCAGGATATCGCCTTTACGGTGGATACCAGTAGCCGCAGCGTCGTTGCAGGCATGGACGACGCCCGCAGCGATGAGAGTGACGCGCCGCATTCTGCAGCGGATCAATCCTCTTCGCATGAAGCAGCCAGCTTCGCGGCACAAGTGATGAGCATTAGCCAGAGCGTCGAAGATAATCAGGACGATCAGCAACATCACCATCAATAAATAACCGTTTCCCCCGTACAGGACGTGCGGGGGAATGAGTGCAAATTCTATGAATGATTTTACGCTATATGATTTAGGCCTGGCTGGCGTTATGCAATACATCGCCAAAAACCACGACTCACGTATCGAAATAGATGAAGCGAAAATACCGGTCACGCTGTCGCAATATGATAAAAACGATCCGAACCATGAAGCGCAGATTAAAAACTATTTTCTATCATTAGGTCTGATGATCCACGAGGTGAAATTCTCGCGCCCCGACGATTTGCTGAATGAAAATATGCCGCTGATTATATTAACCTCCGACATGCAATGGATGGTGTGTGTCGGGTGCCAGGAAGGGGGGCTACAGCTGGTCAAGCGTAACAACGAGTTGGGTGTCGTTGCGTGCGCCAGAGAAAACATCCAGACGATTTCGGTCTTTCTGATCCAGCCTTTAAGCGGGATGACTGAATCGATAAAAATCAGCTCGATATTAAAATCCGGACTGCAAAATAATAAAGTTTTTTACAGTAAGTATTTTTTTACCTCGCTGTTTATGGCCTTGTTTGCCCTGACTATCCCGGTTTTCAGTAACATTTACTACGATAAGCTTGTACCGGGGTCATCGACCGCCTCTCTGTTTGGGGTGGTGGGTATCGTACTGGTATTTATCGTCTTTGAATTTTTACTGCGATCCTCGAAAGATATCTATCAGTCGATTGTCTCGCGCCAGGAGGATGTCAATATTGATGTCTCTTTTGTGGAGGCATTGATCTACAACACCACTAAAAGCAGCTCTATGTCCTCCGTGTTTGTTCTGTGGACAGAATTTCAAAAAATAAAGCCCGTGCTGTTAAATTCCGTTTTCCAGCGCGTGTCGGATATTCCGGTATTTATTATTTTTTGTGTGATTATTTACATTAATCTCGGTGCCCTGGTGTTAGTGCCCGTGATGATGATGGTGGTGTCGCTACTGTTGGCGTGGGGATACTTCAAGTATACGGAAGTGCTGATGGATAAAATGAAGGAGAGCCAGTCAAACCGTAACGTTTTCATTACTGAATTACTCTATTCCCTACGTACCATCCATACCTTAAACAACAAAAACCTGATGCTTGATTGGGTTAATAGCAGTAACAATCAGTCATGGCTTAGCTTAAAGTTGCGTAAGGCTGGGGTCTATTATCAGTCTGCGCTTAGCGCGATGTCGAACCTGAACCAGATCCTGCTGATGGTTTTCGCTTTTTTCCTGGTCATCAAAGGTGAAATCACCACGGGTGCGATTGTCTCTTCCGTTATTGTCTCCGGGCGGATGTCGGGGATCATCTCGGGGTTATCATCAACGCTCTCTACTATTTTTACGACTAATAAAACCATTACGGATTTAATGAAAATGTTTATGCCGGCAGGGCAGGAACATGAGCAAAAATTGCTGCAATCGATTGTTAACGTGCGCGGTGATATCTCTCTACGCGCCCTGAGCTATCAGTACGATCCGCAATTACCAAAAGCGCTGGATACGCTGACGCTGGATATTCCTCATGGGCAGCGGGTGGCAATTATTGGCGAATGTGGTTCCGGGAAAAGCTCGCTGGTTTCCCTGCTCTCTGGCTACTGTCCACCTACTGAGGGCAGTATTATGTACGATGGCTACAATACCCGACATCTGGCGCAGAACTTTTTCAGCCGCTTTATCAGTATGGTGACCAATAATGACACGTTGTTTACCGGCAGCATTGAAAGTAACTTTGCCCTTAAAGATTGCGACAACCGCAAGAAGGTGATCGAGGCGCTTAATCTGGCGAACTGTACCTTTGTGCTCCAGCATCCTATGGGGCTGCGTTACCCGGTGATGTTTATGGCGCGTAACTTATCCTCAGGGCAAAACCAGCAGCTGTTATTAGCGCGTAGTTTGAGTAGCGATGCTCAGATTTACTTATGGGATGAGCCAACCTCGAATATGGATGAAATGACCGAACAGCGAATCTTCGATCATCTCGATCACTTTATCAGCGGTAAGACACTGATCATGGTGACGCACCGTCGTTATTTGCTGAAGTATTTCGATCGTGTGCTGGTCATGAAAGGGGGCAAAATCATTCGTGACTGCACGCCGGATAAACTATTAGGGCCAGCAAAAGTTGATCAGACAAAGCCGCCTGTTCGCATAACGGTTGCGTCAGCGAACGAAAAACAAGCGCGTTGACGATATTTTTTCATTGACCGGACTGATTAGTGAGCCGTTTCGCAGCACCGATTTGTTATTGCTGTATCTTCTGCGTGAATGAAGCGAAGGCTTCATATTCAAAAGGAGAATATTGAAATGGGAAAACTCACGGGCAAAACAGCATTGATTACGGGCGCATCTCAGGGTATTGGCGAAGGGATCGCCAGAACGTTTGCCCGCCATGGCGCGAACTTAATCCTGCTGGATATCTCCGATGAGATTGAAAAACTGGCGGATGAGCTGGCTGGACGCGGTCACCGCTGCACGGCGGTTCACGCGGATGTCAGAGATTTTGCTTCAGTCACGGAAGCGGTGAAACGCGCGAAGAAGGTTGAAGGCAAAATCGATATTCTGGTCAACAACGCCGGCGTATGTCGCCTCGGTAACTTCCTTGAGATGAGCGATGACGATCGCGACTTCCATATTGATATCAATATCAAAGGCGTCTGGAACGTAACGAAAGCCGTACTGCCGGAGATGATTGATCGCAAAGACGGGCGCATCGTGATGATGTCCTCAGTCACTGGCGATATGGTGGCCGATCCGGGCGAAACGGCCTACGCAATGTCAAAAGCGGCGATTATCGGCTTAACCAAATCGCTGGCGGTGGAATATGCGCAGTCCGGCATTCGCGTGAACGCCATTTGCCCTGGCTATGTTCGTACGCCGATGGCGGAAAATATTGCGCGTCAGTCCAATCCGGACGATCCGGAATCTGTATTAACTGAAATGGCGAAAGCGATTCCAATGCGTCGTCTGGCCTGTCCGCTTGAAGTCGGCGAACTGGCCGCGTTTCTCGCCTCGGATGAGTCCAGTTATTTAACTGGCACGCAAAACGTCATTGATGGCGGCAGCACTTTGCCTGAAAGCGTAAGCGTTGGCATCTGATTGATGCCGGTCTCCTCCCCGCGTGATGGGGAGGAGGTACCCCTTATTCTCTTTTCAACTTTCAAATCATCAAACGGTATATAAAACCGTTACTCCTTTAGCACTGGTTATAAATATGATGACCATAAGAAAGTCATTAAATTTATAAGGGTGCGCAATGGCCGTTAACTTACTGAAAAAAAGAACCCTGACGCTGGCAGCAATGCTGTTGCTGGTGGGGCAGGCGCAGGCAACGGAACTGCTGAACAGTTCATACGATGTCTCCCGCGAGCTGTTTGCCGCCCTTAACCCGTCGTTTGAACAGCAATGGGCGAAAGATAACGGTGGCGATAAACTGACGATTAAACAATCTCATGCCGGGTCATCAAAACAGGCGCTGGCGATTTTGCAGGGACTGAAAGCTGACGTTGTGACCTATAACCAGGTCACCGATGTGCAGATCCTGCACGATAAAGGCAAACTGATCTCTGCCGATTGGCAAAGCCGCCTGCCGAATAACAGCTCGCCATTCTATTCCACCATGGCGTTTTTAGTGCGTAAGGGTAACCCGAAGAATATCCACGAATGGAACGATCTGGTTCGCCCGGACGTGAAGCTGATTTTCCCGAACCCGAAAACCTCCGGAAATGCGCGTTACACCTATTTAGCGGCATGGGGCGCGGCGGACAAAGCTGACGGCGGCGATAAAGCCAAAACCGAACAATTTATGACCCAGTTCCTGAAAAATGTTGAAGTGTTTGATACCGGCGGTCGCGGTGCAACGACCACCTTTGTTGAACGCGGTCTGGGTGATGTGCTGATCACATTTGAATCAGAAGTGAACAACATCCGTAAACAGTATGAAGATCAGGGCTTCGAAGTCGTGGTGCCGAAGGTCAACATTCTGGCGGAATTCCCGGTAGCCTGGGTCGATAAAAATGTGCAGGCCAACGGTACTGAAAAAGCGGCGAAAGCGTACCTGAACTGGCTGTACAGCCCACAGGCGCAAACCATCATTACCGATTTCTACTACCGCGTGAACAACCCGCAGGTGATGGACAAGCTGAAAGATAAATTCCCGCAAACCGAACTGTTCCGCGTGGAAGACAAGTTTGGCACGTGGCCTGAGGTGATGAAAACGCACTTTGTCAGCGGCGGCGAGCTGGACAAACTGTTGGCGGCGGGGCGTAAGTAAATGTTTGCTGTTTCCTCCCGACGCGTGCTGCCCGGCTTTACCTTAAGCCTGGGCACCAGCTTACTGTTCGTTTGCCTGATATTGCTGCTGCCGCTTAGCGCGCTGGTCATGCAACTGGCGCAAATGAGCTGGGCGCAGTATTGGGAAGTGATTACCAATCCGCAGGTGGTAGCGGCTTATAAAGTGACGCTGCTGTCGGCGTTTGTGGCATCGATTTTTAACGGCGTGTTCGGTCTGCTGATGGCGTGGATCTTAACCCGCTATCGCTTTCCGGGCCGTACGCTGTTGGATGCGCTGATGGACCTGCCGTTTGCGTTGCCTACGGCGGTAGCTGGCCTGACGCTGGCGTCGCTGTTTTCAGTCAATGGCTTCTACGGCGAATGGCTGGCGAAGCTGGATATTAAGGTGACCTACACCTGGCTGGGCATCGCGGTGGCGATGGCCTTTACCAGTATTCCGTTTGTCGTGCGCACCGTACAGCCGGTGCTGGAAGAGTTAGGCCCGGAGTATGAAGAAGCGGCGGAAACGCTTGGCGCCACGCGCTGGCAGAGTTTTCGTAAAGTGGTGTTGCCAGAGCTGTCTCCTGCGCTGGTGGCGGGCGTAGCGCTCTCGTTTACCCGAAGCCTCGGTGAGTTTGGCGCGGTTATTTTTATCGCCGGGAACATCGCATGGAAAACAGAAGTGACCTCGCTAATGATTTTTGTTCGCTTGCAGGAGTTTGACTACCCGGCTGCCAGCGCGATTGCTTCTGTGATCCTCGGGGCGTCGTTGCTGCTACTGTTTTCAATTAACACCCTGCAAAGTCGCTTTGGTCGACGCGTGGTAGGTCACTAATGGCAGACATTACCCAATTGAAACGCTATGACGCACCCCGCATTAACTGGGGTAAATGGTTTCTGATCGGTACGGGCATGTTGGTATCGGCCTTTATTTTGCTGGTGCCGATGATTTATATCTTCGTGCAGGCGTTCAGCAAGGGATTAATGCCGGTGCTACAGAACCTGGCTGACCCGGATATGCTGCATGCCATTTGGCTGACGGTGTTAATTGCGCTGATTGCGGTGCCGGTGAATCTGGTGTTCGGCGTATTGCTGGCCTGGCTGGTGACTCGCTTCAACTTCCCTGGACGCCAGCTGTTGCTGACGCTGTTGGATATTCCCTTTGCCGTCTCGCCAGTGGTCGCTGGTCTGATCTATCTGTTGTTTTACGGTTCTAACGGCCCGCTGGGTGGTTGGCTGGATGAGCACAACCTGCAAATTATGTTCTCCTGGCCGGGGATGGTGCTGGTGACGGTGTTCGTGACCTGTCCGTTTGTGGTGCGCGAGCTGGTACCGGTGATGCTAAGTCAGGGCAGCAATGAAGACGAAGCGGCGATTTTGCTTGGTGCCTCCGGCTGGCAGATGTTCCGCCGCGTCACGCTGCCGAATATCCGTTGGGCGTTGCTGTATGGCGTGGTGCTGACTAATGCCCGTGCGATAGGCGAATTCGGCGCGGTGTCGGTGGTTTCCGGCTCGATTCGCGGCGAAACCTTATCTTTACCACTACAGATTGAATTACTGGAGCAGGACTATAACGCCGTCGGCTCCTTTACCGCCGCCGCGCTGTTGACGCTGATGGCGATTATTACCCTGTTTTTGAAGAGCATGTTGCAATGGCGTCTGGAGAACCAGGAGAAACGCGCGCAGCAGGAGGAAAATCATGAGCATTGAGATTGCCAATATTAAGAAGTCTTTTGGTCGCACCCAGGTGCTGAACGATATCTCGCTGGATATTCCTTCAGGTCAAATGGTGGCTCTGCTGGGGCCATCCGGTTCGGGAAAAACTACGCTGCTGCGTATCATTGCCGGGCTGGAGCATCAGTCCAGCGGGCATATTCGTTTTCACGGCACCGACGTCAGCCGTCTGCATGCGCGCGATCGCAAAGTGGGGTTTGTGTTCCAGCACTATGCGCTATTTCGTCATATGACGGTATTCGACAATATCGCCTTTGGTCTGACAGTTCTACCACGGCGTGAGCGTCCTAATGCGGCGGCGATCAAAGCCAAAGTGACCAAACTGCTGGAGATGGTGCAATTGGCTCATCTGGCGGATCGTTTCCCGGCACAGCTTTCCGGTGGGCAAAAGCAGCGTGTGGCATTAGCGCGTGCCCTGGCGGTAGAACCGCAGATCCTGCTACTCGACGAGCCGTTTGGCGCGCTCGATGCTCAGGTGCGTAAAGAACTGCGCCGTTGGCTGCGTCAACTGCATGAGGAGCTGAAGTTTACCAGCGTGTTTGTTACCCACGATCAGGAAGAAGCGACGGAAGTTGCAGACCGGGTGGTGGTGATGAGCCAGGGTCATATCGAACAGGCCGACGCGCCGGATCAGGTCTGGCGAGAACCGGCTACCCGTTTTGTGTTGGAGTTTATGGGCGAGGTTAACCGCCTGCAGGGGACGATTCGCGGTGGGCAATTCCACGTGGGCGCACACCGTTGGCCGTTGGGCTATACGCCTGGCTATCAGGGACCGGTCGATCTGTTCCTGCGTCCATGGGAAGTGGATGTGAGCCGCCGTACCAGCCTGGATTCGCCGCTGCCGGTTCAGGTGCTGGAAGCCAGTCCGAAAGGGCACTACACCCAATTAGTTGTACAACCCCTCGGGTGGTACAACGAACCGCTGACGGTCATCATGCAGGGCGATGATTCCCCGAGCCGCGGTGAACGGCTGTTTGTTGGACTGCAAAATGCACGTTTGTATAACGGCGACCAGCGTATTGAAACGCGTGAAGAGGAACTTGCCCTGGCGCAATCAGCCTGATAGGTTAATTTGCATAGTTATCGCCCGGTGGCGCTACGCTTACCGGGCTTTTTTACGAGCTGAAAACGTGAACACATTAGAACAAACAATTGGCAATACGCCTCTGGTGAAATTACAACGCCTGGCGCCGGATAACGGCAGCGAAATTTGGGTCAAGCTGGAAGGGAATAATCCTGCGGGTTCGGTGAAAGACCGGGCGGCGCTGTCGATGATTGTTGAAGCGGAAAAGCGTGGGGAAATTAAGCCGGGTGACGTATTGATTGAGGCCACCAGCGGCAATACTGGCATCGCGCTGGCGATGATCGCCGCGCTGAAGGGCTACCGCATGAAGCTGCTGATGCCGGACAACATGAGCCAGGAACGGCGGGCGGCAATGCGTGCCTATGGCGCGGAGCTGATTCTGGTCACTAAAGAACAGGGGATGGAAGGGGCGCGCGATTTAGCCCTCGCTATGTCTGAGCGCGGAGAAGGTAAACTGCTCGATCAGTTTAATAATCCCGATAACCCGTATGCGCACTACACCACCACCGGACCCGAAATCTGGCAGCAGACGTCAGGTCGCATCACCCATTTTGTCTCCAGTATGGGGACGACCGGTACCATTACCGGCGTGTCGCGTTTTTTACGTGAGCAGGAAAAAGCGGTCACTATCGTTGGCCTGCAGCCGGAAGAGGGCAGCAGTATTCCGGGAATTCGCCGCTGGCCTGCGGAATATATGCCGGGCATTTTTAACGCCTCGCTGGTGGATGAGGTGCTGGATATTCATCAGAATGATGCCGAAAACACCATGCGTGAACTGGCCGTGCGTGAAGGAATTTTCTGCGGTGTCAGCTCTGGCGGCGCGGTAGCGGGCGCGTTACGCGTCGCACGTGCCACGCCCGGCGCGGTAGTTGTGGCGATCATCTGCGATCGCGGCGATCGCTACCTTTCGACCGGCGTCTTTGGTGAAGAGCACTTTAATCAGGGGCTGGGAATTTAACTTGTTGGCCTGATAAGCGTAGCGCCATCAGGCAACCGCCAGGCACAATGGCCGGATAATGTTTTATCCGGCCAGGGATGATTACTCGTTACGTTTTTGCACCAGCTTATCCAGGAATTGCCACAGCTTCTCATTCATCTGCTGGTAGTCCCAGGCGCGCATCTCTTCAACCGGTCGGATGAAGCGTTTCCCTTCAGCTTCGGCCAGCTCTTGCTCTGAGTGCTGAATTAATCCTTCAATCGCGTCAGCTGTGAACTCCATATGGCACTGGAAACCATAAACGAAATTACCGTATTGCACGATTTGTCGCGGGCAGCCCTCGCTTGCGGCCAGAATTATCGCCTGGTCGGTTAACCCTGGCATGTCGTTGTGCCAGTGACCGACGATAAGCGGTGAGCCGAAATGGCTGAATAACGGGTGCTGTTGGCCTGATTCGGTAAGGGTGATTGGATAGTGGCCAATCTCTTTTTCCGGGCTTTGACACACCTTCGCGCCCAGCGCTTCGCCAATTAACTGCGAGCCCAAACAGATCCCCACCACGATTTTTCGTGCCGTAATCGCCTGGTTGATCAGATGCTGCTCGGCCTGAGCGTCAAAGTATGGGCACTCTGCCTGCGTGGTGCGGGGCGACTGCGGGCCGCCAAAGACGACGAGCATATCGAAACCATCGGTATTGGCGGGAACCGTTTCTCCAGCGTATACGCGTGACCAGGTGATGGTATAGCCGTGCGATTCGGCCCATGGCAGGTACGCACCAGCAGATTCAAAAGACTCATGAATAACAAAATGAACTCGCACTTTTTCTCTCCTGTTAGCGCTTGAGCGCCTGATGAATATCAGCCGCCAGCTTATCAATGTCGCTGTCTTCTAATGTTGACAGCGTAATGCGTAAACCATGTGCAGGCGTATTGACGCCGAACACTTCGCCTTCGCGTACCAGCCAGCCGGACTTTGCCAGCGCAAAAGCGATCGCCTGACTGTGATCTGCCAGCGGTAACCACAGATTCAGACCATCCCCGACGGGCAGTTCAATACCATATTGGCGCAGAGCTGAATTCAGCTTTTGCTGCTGGATGGCGTAAAACTGCTGCGTTTGCGCCAGCGTGTGTTGATATGTCTCGTCACTCAGGCAGGCGCAGGCTAAATCCTGCAGCAGATGGCTGACCCACTGACTGCCGGAGTTGAGCCGTAAACGCAGTTTCCCGGAAGTGACGGGATCGCTGGCGACGATAGCCAGGCGTAAATCCGGGCCTAAAGTTTTCGACATCGAACGGACTATCGCCCAGTGCGTGGTTTCCTGCGCAATCACCGGATACCAGGGGCAAGCGGACAGCAGCGCAAAGTGGTCGTCGACAATCACCAGCGTCTGCGGATAGCGGGCCAGGACTTCCTGCAATTGCGCCGCGCGGGATGCGCTCAGACTGCATCCTGTGGGGTTATGCGCGCGCGGCGTCAGAATCACCGCCCGCGCGCCTTTCTGTAGTGCGAGTTCCAGTTGGTCCGGCAGCATGCCTTCGCGATCAACGTTGGCTGGACTGGCGGAGAATCCGGCATAACGCAGCATGTTGATGCTGCTTAAAAAGCACGGGTCTTCTACAACCACGCTATCGCCGGGCAGCAAATGGGCGCACAGCAGCCGCTCGATAGCGTCAATGGCGCCGCTGGTGATATCAATTTCACCTTCGCCGGGCATGGCATTTTGCATCCATTGTGATGCCCATACCTTAAGTCCAGGTGATACAGCGGCATCGCCGTACAAGCGCGGATTCTTATTTATCTTCGCGAAATAACTACTCAGGTCAGGAAGCCGTGAGGGCGCTGGATTACCGCCGGAAAGATCGATGAGTGGAGTATCTGGGTTACCACCTTCCAGCGCAACGGGGGCAGTAATCCCCTTAATCACCGTGCCGTTGCGTCCCAGACTCTGTGCCAACCCGGAGGTGACCAGGCGTTTGTAAGCCGCCGCGACAGTATTGCGGTTCACGTTTAATTCTGTTGCCAGTTCCCGCACTGGCGGCAACGTTTCTCCCGCTACCAGCGTGCCTGTAGCGACATGTTGACGGATACTGTCAAAAATTTCGTTAGCGGTTTTTCCGTCGATCATTATTGACCTATGACAAAATGAATTTTAGCATATGACGATAATAGTGAGGCGTAAGCGCGCTGTCCAGCGAGAGGAGAAATTAATGGAGCAGGAGAGTGATATTCAGTCAGTGCTCTTCGACGACAAACATCGGGCATTACAGACCGATATCGTCGCCGTCCAGTCACAGGTGGTATATGGCAGCGTAGGCAACAGCATCGCTGTGCCGGCCATTAAAGCGCAGGGATTACGCGTGACGGCAGTACCCACGGTACTGTTCAGTAACACCCCGCATTATGAAACTTTTTACGGCGGCGTTATTCCGCCCGACTGGTTTAGCGGCTATCTGCGCGCCTTAAGCGAACGTGATGCCTTACGCGAGCTAAAGGCGGTGACGACAGGATACATGGGCAGCGCGGAGCAAATCGCCTTGCTGGCACAATGGCTGGAAACCGTTCGGGCCTCACATCCGGACCTGTGCATTTTGGTTGACCCCGTGATTGGCGATACGGATAGCGGTATGTATGTTAAAGCCGAAATCCCGGAGGCTTATCGTCAGCACCTGCTGCCGCTGGCGCAGGGGCTGACGCCGAACGTATTCGAGCTGCAAATGCTGAGCGGAAAGCCGTGTCGTACGCTTGATGAAGCAATCGCAGCGGCTAAATCTCTGCTTAGCGACACGTTGAAATGGGTGGTGATCACCAGCGCGCCGGGCGATAGCGAAGAGAATATTAATGTGGCGGTAGTGACGGCTGAAACGGTTGAGGTGTTCGCTCACCCGCGGGTGAAGACGGATTTAAAAGGCACCGGCGATCTGTTCTGTGCTGAACTGGTGAGCGGCATTGTGCTGGGGAAAGCGCTGACTACGGCGGCATACGATGCCGCGCAGCGCGTGCTGGACGTCATGAGCTGGACGCATCAGTGCGGTTGTGATGAATTAATTCTGCCACCGGCAGGGGAGGCGAGATGAAAAGTTATCGGCTGGTGGTTCGTCAGCATGGACGTTTAGTCGGACATTTTGATACCAGCGGCACAGAGGCGCTGGAAGACATTTGTGTAGCGCGGGCGATGTTTGGTATTGCGGGTGGGTATGATTGTGAACTGCTGGTGTCTGATTCCGAAAGGCGGATGCTGGAAAGCGGACCGGAAGGGATGAAAATCCTGATGCGCGAGGCGTGTTACCGGCCGATGACCTCACAAATTTAACGCCGCCATCCGTTAGATAAAAAAATGGCGCCATCTGGCGCCATTCTTCTCTGCGGCAAGAATTACTTCTTGATGCGGATAACCGGAGTTTCACCCACGGTCACGCTACCGGACAGTTTGATCAGCTCTTTGATTTCGTCCATGTTGGAGATAACAACCGGAGTCAGGGTCGACTTGGCTTTTTCTTCCAGCAGCGGCAGATCGAATTCAATAACCGGGTCGCCCACTTTAACGCGCTGACCTTCTTCAGCGATACGCTTGAAGCCTTCGCCTTTCAGTTCAACGGTATCAATACCGAAGTGAACAAACAGCTCAATGCCGCTGTCGGATTCGATAGAGAAAGCGTGGTTGGTTTCAAAGATTTTGCCGATGGTGCCATCAACAGGGGCGACCATTTTATTACCGGTTGGTTTGATAGCGATGCCATCACCAACGATTTTTTCAGCAAAAACTACATCCGGCACGTCTTCGATGTTGACGATCTCGCCAGAGAGCGGAGCAACAATCTCAATAGTTCCGGTGTCTTTCTTATCATCAGAAACCAGAGATTTCAGTTTATCGAACAAACCCATGATCTTCTCCTAAGCAGTAAATTGGGCCGCATCTCGTGGATTAGCAGATTGTTTTTTCTTCAATGAACTTGTTAACCAGCGTCATTAACTCGTCCGTTGTCGGTTGAGCAAGAGCCTGCTCTGCTAACACCTTCGCATCTTCGAAGTTCGTGTTACGGATAATCTTCTTAATGCGCGGGATAGAAATGGCGCTCATAGAGAATTCGTCCAGACCCATCCCCAGCAACAGAAGTGTAGCACGTTCGTCGCCTGCAAGCTCACCACACATGCCAGTCCATTTGCCTTCAGCATGAGAAGCATCAATAACTTGCTTGATCAGCGTCAGCACAGATGGCGACATCGGTTGGTAAAGGTGTGAAATCATATCATTACCACGGTCAACTGCCAGGGTGTACTGCGTTAAATCATTGGTGCCGATACTAAAGAAATCAACTTCTTTGGCTAAATGACGCGCAATTGTTGCCGCAGCCGGTGTTTCCACCATCACGCCAATCTCAATGCTTTCGTCAAAAGCTTTACCTTCGTCGCGCAGTTCCTGTTTGTAGATTTCGATCTCTTTGCGCAGTGCACGCACTTCTTCAACAGAGATGATCATCGGGAACATGATGCGCAGTTTACCGAAAGCAGAGGCACGCAGGATAGCGCGAACCTGGTCACGCAGGATCTCTTTACGATCCATGGCGATACGTACGGCGCGCCAGCCCAGGAACGGGTTCTCTTCTTTCGGGAAGTTCATGTACGGCAGCTCTTTATCGCCGCCGATGTCCATGGTACGGACGATGACCGCCTGAGAGCCACAGGCTTCAGCCACGGCTTTATACGCAGCGAACTGTTCTTCTTCAGTCGGCAGCGATTCACGGTCCATGAACAGGAATTCGGTGCGGTACAGACCAACACCTTCAGCGCCGTTACGCTCAGCGCCTTCAACGTCACGCACGGTACCGATGTTGGCGCAAACTTCAACCTGATGTCCGTCCAGCGTGATCGCCGGCAGATCTTTCAGTTTTGCGAGTTCCGCTTTCTCGGTCGCTACCTGCTCCTGAACGGCACGCAGTTGCTCGATAACGTCGTTGGTCGGATTGACGTAAACCTGGTTATTTACGGCATCCAGAATCAGATAATCGTCGTTTTTCACCTGAGAGGTGACGCTACCCGTACCGACGATGGCAGGCAGTTCCAGAGAGCGCGCCATGATGGAGGTGTGGGAAGTACGTCCACCCGCGTCAGTGATGAAACCCAGCACCTTGTTCAGGTTCAGCTGTGCGGTTTCTGACGGGGTCAGGTCTGCGGCAACCAGGATAACTTCTTCCTGAATCGCGCTCAGGTCGATGATCGCCAGACCCAGAATGTTACGCAGCAGGCGTTTACCGATGTCACGTACGTCAGCCGCACGTTCTTTCAGGTATTCATCATCCAGCTCTTCCAGGGCTGTGGCCTGACCTTCGATAACTTCATGCGCAGCTGCATCAGCCGTCATGTGCTTATCTTTAATCAGGGCTATGATTTCCTGCTCCAGCTCCTCATCTTCGAGCAGCATGATATGCCCTTCAAAGATGGCTTCTTTTTCTTCACCGAACGTTTCACCAGCTTTGGTTTTGATCGCTTCCAGTTGCGCAGATGCCTTGGCACGACCGCTCAGAAAACGTTCAACTTCCTGATCAACCTTGTCGGCAGAAATTTTTTTCCGGTCAATGACGATTTCGTCTTCTTTCAGCAGCAATGCTTTGCCGAAAGCGATACCCGGGGATGCTAAAATGCCTGAAATCATAACCCTACCTTACTTGTGACTGATATTTAAAAGAACTCGTTGAACTTACTCGAGTTCAGCCATCAGTTTTACCAGATGCTCAACTGCTTTCTGCTCGTCTTCACCTTCTGCGGACAGGGTGACAACGGTACCCTGAGTCAGGCCCAGAGTCTGCAGTTTAAACAGGCTTTTGGCGCTAGCGCTTTTGCCGTTGGAAGTCACAGTAATTTCAGAAGTAAAACCTTTTGCTTCTTTAACAAACTGAGCAGCAGGGCGAGTATGCAGACCGTTCGGAGCGGTAATGGTAACTTCTTGCTGGAACATTATATTTCCCCAACTTATAGGTTTAGTGTTGTGGAACTAAAGTCTAGCCTGGCGGTTCAACTTTAGCCTGTATTGTTAGCATCGGCGTAAACTGGACGCGACACAAAAGGAGTTCGGTACAATCCGTTGTTGGCAACTTCTTGCCGCTGACGTTTCGTTCGTCATTAAACATTATGCAGCGAAAGGAAGAGTTGAACCAAATCATAAAATCGATTCAGCTAGCGCTTTTCCTGTAACGATTAATTTCGCGCATCAAAATAATTAGCTTGGTTAAATACCAGTTCCGGCGGGTTGAATCAATGCCAGGAGAGTTGAAACTTTGAAGCAGGCCACAAAAAAGCACCCAAAAGGGTGCTTTTTTACGCGTTTTTAACATGCTGGCATTACTGTTGCAGTTCTTTCTCAGTGAAGAGATCGGCAAACAGTGCAGTGCTCAGATAACGCTCACCCGATGACGGTAGAATAACCACTATATTCTTATTGGTAAAGGTTTCATCTTCCTGGAGCTTGAGCGCGGCAGCAACCGCAGCACCGGAAGAGATACCCGCCAGAATACCTTCTTCTTCCATCAGGCGACGTGCGGTAGAGATAGCTTCATCATTGGTGATGGTAACGACTTTATCGATAAGCTTCAGATCAAGGTTTCCTGGAATGAAGCCTGCGCCGATACCCTGAATTTTATGCGGACCGGGTTTGAGTTCTTCACCCGCCAGGGCCTGGGTGATGACAGGGGAGTCGGTCGGTTCTACCGCGACGGTGATCAGGTCCGTTTTACCTTTGGTGCCTTTAATGTAACGGGTTACGCCAGTCAGCGTACCGCCGGTGCCGACGCCGGAAATAAAGACATCAACCTGGCCATCGGTATCTTCCCAGATTTCCGGCCCGGTGGTTTTTTCGTGGATTTCCGGGTTGGCCGGGTTGCTGAACTGCTGCAGCAGCAGGAATTTTTCCGGATCGCTGGCCACAATTTCTTCCGCTTTTTGGATCGCGCCTTTCATCCCTTTTGCGCCTTCGGTCAGCACCAGATTCGCGCCCAGCGCTTTTAACAGCTTGCGGCGCTCAATGCTCATGGTTTCCGGCATGGTTAACGTCAGTTTGTAACCACGAGCGGCGGCTACGTAGGCCAGCGCGATGCCGGTATTGCCGCTGGTCGGTTCTACCAGTTCAACGCCCGGTTTCAGTACCCCACGTTTTTCGGCATCCCAAATCATATTGGCACCGATACGGCATTTAACGCTAAAGCTCGGGTTACGTGATTCCACCTTCGCCAGAATGCGTCCGTTACCGATACGGTTCAGTCGAACCAGCGGCGTATGACCGATAGTCAGCGAGTTGTCTTCAAAAATCTTACTCATGGCCTGTCCTTAACTGTATGAAATTGGGATACCGCTTCAGCATACCTGTTGAGAAAGTATGGGGAAGTAAGGAAATCGCATATCTATATGCTGATGGGAAATAATGCCTTGCAGTATGGAATAAGAGCGGACATAAGCCAGCCCGCTTTTACACATTTTTGCATTACTTCCATAACGCATGCTTAGCACGATAGCAGTCTACCCACATCGCCGTGGCGCCACAAACCGCAACCGGCATAATGAACAGATTGAGTACCGGGATCATGGTGAACAGACTGGTCAACGCGCCAAACTGCATATTGGTCACCTTACGCGTGCGCAGCGCGACGCGCATCTCCTTAAAAGGCACCTTGTGGTTATCAAACGGATAATCACAGTACTGGATGGCCAACATCCACGCGCTGAACAGGAACCACAGCACCGGGGCGACGGTCTGTCCAATGCCCGGAATAAAATAGAGGATCAGCAAAACGAAGGCGCGCGGGAGATACCACGCCAGCTTTTGCCATTCACGTTTCATAATGCGAGGAACGTCTTTCATGATGCCGAGAACGCCAGTGTCGGGTGGCGTTGCGCCCGTTAAGCGCGCTTCAAGTTGCTCCGCCAACAAGCCGTTAAACGGTGCGGCAATCCAGTTGGCGACGGTGGAGAACAGGTAGCCGAACACTAACAGTACGGAAATGGTAACGATCGGCCACAGCAAATAGCTGAGCCATTGAAGCCAGTCAGGTACGTGGCTCATTAGCGCAGGGATCCAGCTATCGAGTTGGCTAAATAACCACCAGAATGCGCCGCCCATCAACAGGATATTCACCAGTAAAGGCAGAATAACAAAACGACGAATGCCCGGTTGGGAGATGAGCTTCCATCCCTGAGAAAAGTAATAAAGGCCGCTGCGAGGTACAACTGCAGATGATGAAACCATGGTCAGGACATACTCCTTGTTATATAAGCTCTGGTAAACCTGGCGTATCTTACCGGGTTGTTGAGCGTTAAGCTGTTCGGAAATGTTCGAAAAAACAGCAAAAAGCACAATTTTGTTCATCTTTATGCCGTGAAAGCCAAGAGTGCACTTGCACTTGGCGTAATCGACAAATACTCTTAGTGAGTAAATGTTTGCCGTGGTGGCAAGGTGTTAGAACAACAGAGAATATAATGATGCAGGATTTGCGTCTGATATTAATCATTGTTGGCGCGATCGCCATAATCGCTTTACTGGTACATGGTTTTTGGACTAGCCGTAAAGAGCGGTCTTCTATATTCCGCGATCGCCCACTGAAACGCATGAAGTCTAAACGTGAAGACGAGGATTCGTTCGACGACAACGTCGAGGAAGACGAAGGCGTGGGCGAAGTTCGCGTTCATCGTGTGAATCATGCTCCCGGTAACGCGCAGGAACATGGTGTTCCTCCTCAGTCGCCGCAACACCAGTACCAGCCGCCTTATGCGTCTGCTCAGCCGCGTCAAACCGCGCAGCAGCCTGCACAAGCGCCGGTACCGCCGCCGCATGTTCAGCAGCCGCCTCAGCCTGTTCAACCGCAGCAGCCTGTGCAACATCAGCCTGTTCAGCCGCAACCGGTGCAACAGCCGGTACAGCATCAGCCCGTTGCTCCGCAGGTTCAGCAGCCCGTGCAGCAGGCTCCGCAGCCTGCGCCGCAGACCTTCCAGCCAGCAGAGCCTGTCGTTGAACACCAACCGCAGCCTGAGCCGGTCGTTGAAGAAGCGCCTGTTGCCGAAAAACCGCAGCGTAAAGAAGCGGTCATTATTATGAACGTCGCGGCTCACCATGGCAGCGAGCTCAACGGTGATGTGCTGCTCAACAGCATTCAGCAAGCCGGTTTTAAATTTGGCGATATGAATATTTTCCATCGTCATCTGAGCCCGGATGGCAGCGGTCCGTCGCTGTTCAGTCTTGCCAACATGGTTAATCCTGGTACCTTTGACCCGGAGATGACGGGCGACTTCAGCACGCCTGGCGTGACTATTTTTATGCAGGTTCCGTCCTATGGGGACGAGCTGCAAAACTTTAAGCTGATGCTGCAGTCCGCGCAGCACATTGCTGATGAAGTTGGCGGTGTGGTGCTCGACGATCAACGTCGTATGATGACGCCGCAGAAACTGCGGGAATATCAGGACCGCATCCGCGAAGTTAAAGAATCTCACGCCTGATTTTCTTCTGGCGTGACATTTCCTTGCTAAACCCCCGCCTGTCGGGGGTTTTTTATCATTGATGGTGCGATATGGAATCAATCGAACAACAACTGACAGAACTGCGAACCACGCTTCGCCATCATGAGTATCTCTACCATGTGATGGACGCGCCGGAAATTCCCGATGCGGAATATGATCGCCTGATGCGTGAACTGCGCGAGCTGGAAGCGCAGCATCCGGACCTTGTTACCCCCGACTCGCCAACCCAACGCGTTGGCGCCGCGCCTTTGTCGGCGTTCAGCCAGATTCGCCATGAAGTGCCGATGCTGTCGCTGGATAACGTGTTTGATGAGGAGAGTTTTCTCGCCTTCAACAAGCGCGTGCAGGACCGACTGAAGAGCACCGATAAGCTGACCTGGTGCTGTGAACTGAAACTGGACGGCCTGGCGGTCAGTATCCTGTATGAAAACGGCGTGCTGGTCAGCGCCGCAACGCGCGGTGATGGCACCACGGGGGAGGATATTACCTCTAACGTGCGCACTATCCGCGCGATCCCGTTAAAACTGCGTGGCGATAATATTCCCACGCGTCTGGAAGTGCGCGGGGAAGTGTTCCTGCCACAGGCCGGATTTGAAAAAATTAATGAAGAAGCCCGCCGCACCGGCAATAAAGTGTTTGCTAATCCGCGCAACGCGGCCGCCGGGTCATTACGCCAGCTTGATCCCCGTATCACGGCGAAGCGACCGCTTACTTTCTTCTGCTATGGCGTTGGTGTGCTGGAAGGCGGCGCGCTGCCTGATACTCACCTCGGCCGTCTGCTGCAATTTAAAGAGTGGGGACTGCCGGTAAGCGACAGGGTAGCGCTGTGTGACTCGCCGGAGGAAGTACTCGCTTACTACCATAAGGTTGAAGAAGACCGACCGACGTTGGGCTTCGATATCGACGGCGTGGTGATTAAAGTCAACTCCATGGCGTTGCAGGAGCAACTGGGCTTTGTCGCTCGCGCGCCGCGCTGGGCGGTGGCCTTTAAGTTTCCGGCGCAGGAGCAGATGACCTTTGTTCGCGATGTTGAGTTTCAGGTCGGACGTACCGGGGCGATTACGCCCGTTGCTCGCCTTGAGCCGGTTCAGGTTGCCGGGGTTCTGGTCAGTAACGCCACTCTGCATAATGCCGATGAAATCGATCGTCTGGGGTTGCGTATTGGCGATAAAGTCGTTATTCGCCGGGCGGGCGATGTAATCCCGCAGGTGGTCAACGTGGTGCTTTCCGAGCGCCCGGAAGAGACGCGTGAAATCGTGTTTCCACAGCACTGTCCGGTGTGTGGGTCTGATGTTGAACGTGTGGAAGGCGAAGCGGTCGCTCGCTGTACCGGCGGTCTGATTTGCGGCGCCCAGCGTAAGGAATCGTTGAAACACTTTGTTTCCCGCCGCGCGCTCGATGTTGACGGTATGGGCGACAAAATTATCGATCAACTGGTGGAGAAAGAGTATGTCCATACGCCAGCAGATCTCTTCACCCTGACGGCAGGCAAGCTCACCGGACTCGATCGGATGGGGCCAAAGTCGGCGCAAAACGTGGTGAATGCGCTGGAAAAAGCGAAAGAAACGACGTTTGCCCGTTTCCTCTACGCGCTGGGCATTCGTGAAGTCGGCGAGGCCACTGCCGCAGGTCTGGCGGCGTATTTCGGCACTCTGGATGCGCTGGAAGCGGCCTCTGTTGAAGAGCTGCAAAAAGTGCCGGATGTTGGCATTGTGGTGGCGACGCACGTGTTTAATTTCTTTGCCGAAGAGAGCAACCGCGAGGTGATAGGCCAGTTGCTGGCGCAGGGCATTCGCTGGCCCGCGCCGGTGGTTATCAACGCTGAGGAAATCGACAGCCCGTTCGCGGGCAAAACGGTGGTGCTGACCGGAAGCCTGAGCCTGATGTCGCGTGATGACGCCAAAGCACGATTAACCGAACTGGGCGCCAAAGTGGCCGGTAGCGTGTCGAAGAAAACCGATCTGGTGATTGCCGGCGAAGCGGCGGGTTCGAAACTGGCAAAAGCGCAGGAACTGGGTATTACCGTGATTGATGAAGCTGAAATGATCCGCTTACTGGGTGCCTGAGATGGAAAAAGAGCAGTTGGTTGAAATCGCCAACACCGTGATGCCCTTTGGCAAATATAAGGGGCGTCGGCTGATTGATGTCCCGGAAGAGTATCTGCTGTGGTTTGCCCGTAAGGATGAATTCCCGCCGGGTAAACTTGGCGAGCTGATGCAAATCACGCTGCTGATTAAAACTGAGGGGCTGACGCAACTGGTGCAGCCCCTGAAACGCCCGCTTTAAGCCTTTGCGGCGCGGCTTTTCTGCTGCGCCTGCATTGCGTCCGTCTGTTGCTTGTAGCGACGGGCCAGCACGGCGCAGACCATCAGCTGAATTTGATGGAAGATCATCAAAGGCAGCACCATCATGCCAATCACCGAAGTCGGAAACAGAATATTTGCCATTGGGATCCCATTCGCCAGGCTCTTTTTCGAACCGCAGAAGACAATGGTGATTTCATCGGCTTTATTGAAGCCGCATTTCCGGGCAACAAAGACGTTTATGCCAATCACAATGGCCAGCAGAACGATGCTGACCACGCAGATAAACAGCAGTGAGCCGATTCCCACTTTGTGCCAGATCCCGTTAACCACGGCTTCGCTAAAGGCAGAGTACACCACCAGTAAAATGGAGGATTGGTCCGTTTTGGCGATCCACTTTTTATGTCGTGATACCCAGTTACCAATCCATGGACGTGAAAGATGTCCCAACACGAACGGCAGCAGCAGTTGCAGCATAATTTTCCCCACCTGCTCCAGGCTGCCTTCCGCGCCGTGCATATTCATCACCAGGCCTACCAGCAGCGGTGAAAAGAAAATACCCAGCAGGCTGGAGGCCGAAGCGGAGCACACGGCGGCGGCGACGTTACCTCCCGCCAGCGATGTAAAGGCGATGGCCGACTGCACCGTGGCCGGCAAAATACACAGATACAGGAAACCGGTATACAGCATCGGGTCAACATTAACCGGTGCCCACCATGCGAACAGAACACCCAATACCGGGAAGACGACGAAAGTGCTGCACATGACCCACAGATGCAAACGCCAATGGCTACCGCCGGCAATAATGGCCTCACGCGACAGCTTTGCCCCGTGCATAAAAAACAGCAGGGCAATGGCGGCGGTGGTTAATCCTTCAAAAAAAGGGACAAAACCGCCCTCGGCCGGGAAAAAGGAAGCCAGTAAAACGACGGTAATTAGCGTTATCGTGAACGGATCAAGAATACGAAATAGTTTCATAAAAGCTCCTGAAATTCGGTAGGAACATTTTGCGTTTTTCCGTTTGAGAAATAAAATTGATTTATTGCATCCATATATGAATCGAATAGATGAATTACTCTCTGCGTCAGCTCCGTATCTTTGTTACCGTCGCTCAGGCTAAAAGTTTTAGCCGGGCGGGGGATATCATTGGCTTAAGCCAGTCGGCGGTCAGCCATAGCGTTAAAGAGCTGGAAGGGCAGACGGGCGTCCGATTATTAGATAGAACAACACGAGAAGTGGTACTGACAGAAGCCGGGCATCAGTTGGCGGCACGACTGGAGCGTATTCTGGATGAACTGCACAGCACCCTGCGTGAAGCAGGCCAGGTGGGGACGCAGTTAACCGGAACGGTGCGCGTTGCCGCCAGCCAGACGATCTCCGCACACCTGATTCCACAGTGTATTGCCCAGAGTAATCAGCTTTATCCTGCGATCGATTTTGTGCTGCACGACAGGCCACAGCAGTGGGTGCTGGAAAGCATTCGCCAGGGAGAAGTCGATTTTGGCATTGTGATTGATCCTGGTGCTGTGACCGATCTGCAGTGTGAAGCCGTACTGTCCGAACCTTTCCTGTTACTGTGTCGGCAGGATCATCCGTTAGCCCAGCGGGAATGGGTCAACTGGCAGGATCTCTATCATGAGCGTCTGGTGCTACAGGATTACGCTTCCGGCAGTCGACCGCTGATCGATGCGGCGCTGGCCCACTTTTCGATTGATGCCAATATTGTTCAGGAGATTGGTCACCCGGCCACGTTGTTTCCGATGGTAGAGGCGGGCATTGGTATCAGCGTACTGCCCGCGCTGGCGCTCCCCTTACCGCAGGGTAGCCATTTACAGGTTAAGCGTCTGACGCCGGTGGTTGAACGACAATTGATGCTGGCGCGACGTAAAAACCGTTCTTTATCTACCGCGGCTCAGGCGTTGTGGGACGTGGTGCGCATGCAGGCCAGTGAGTTAACTGCTGGTCGCGCAAGCGATCCGCTGTATAAGATATAAACCGCCCCATGCCATTTCTGGCAGAAAAATAATGTGAATTCAAACCAGTTTAGCGTACCTCATCGATACCGATTTACTATCGCTTGTCGGGATAAACGGTATTGGTAATCGATTGCGTAGTCCCGCTATAACAGTGTGGTACGCGACGTTATTTTCGATTACTCAGTATTAAGGATATCTCATGAGCCACTCTCTTTTCTCGCAAAATCCCTGGTACAGCGCCGATATTATTCGTGGCTACAAGCCGGATTTCACTCCACGCGTCGCTTTTATTCTTGGCTCAGGCCTGGGCGCGTTGGCGGATCAAATTGAGGATGCGGTGGCCATTTCTTACGAGAAACTTCCCGGATTCCCGGTGAGCACCGTTCACGGTCATGCCGGTGAACTGGTGCTGGGAAATCTGGCGGGCGTACCGGTGGCCTGTATGAAAGGTCGCGGGCATTTTTATGAAGGGCGCGGTATGACGGTGATGACCGATGCCATTCGCACACTGAAGCTGCTGGGCTGTGAACTGTTATTTTGTACTAATGCCGCAGGCTCCCTCCGCCCTGAAGTTGGGCCAGGTAGTCTGGTTGCGCTTAGCGATCACATCAATACGATGCCTGGTACACCGATGGTGGGACTTAACGATGATCGTTTTGGCGAGCGATTCTTTTCGCTGGCGAATGCCTATGATGCTGACTATCGTGCAATCCTGCAAACCGTTGCCGCAGAAGAAGGTTTCCCGCTGAGCGAAGGCGTGTTTGTCTCTTATCCGGGACCAAACTTTGAAACCGCGGCAGAAATTCGCATGATGCAAATCATTGGTGGCGATGTCGTGGGGATGTCGGTGGTGCCTGAAGTTATCTCTGCCCGCCATTGCGGTCTGAAAGTGGTTGCGGTCGCAGCGATCACTAACCTGGCGGAAGGTTTGGGCGATGTGAAATTATCTCACGCGCAGACGCTGGCGGCAGCGGAACTCTCCCGGCAGAACTTTATCAATCTGATCTGCGGCTTTTTGCGCAAACTGGCCTGAATAATTAAAAATTGACCCCGCTTGCGGGGTCTTACTTTTTTGGCAAGGAACGGAAAAATGGGTATCGCATCTCGCTTAAAGCTCATGTCGTTTTTGCAATATTTCATCTGGGGGAGCTGGCTGGTTACCCTGGGTTCTTACATGATTAATACCCTGGATTTTACCGGCGCGAATGTGGGTATGGTCTACAGTTCGAAAGGGCTGGCAGCGATTATCATGCCGGGCATAATGGGGATCATTGCCGATAAATGGCTACGCGCCGAACGCGCCTACATGCTTTGCCATCTTGTCTGCGCGGGTGTGTTGCTATATGCCACTACCGTTACCGATCCGCAGACCATGTTCTGGGTGATGTTGGTTAACGCGATGGCATATATGCCGACGATTGCGTTATCGAACAGTGTTTCCTACTCGTGTCTGGCGCAATCGGGTCAGGACCCGGTCACCGCTTTCCCACCCATTCGCGTGTTTGGCACTATCGGCTTTATCGTGGCCATGTGGACGGTGAGTCTGATGGGACTGGAACTGAGCAGTGCGCAACTGTATATCGCTTCTGGCGCATCGTTGCTGCTGGCTCTGTATGCGCTGACGTTGCCGAAAATTCCGGTTGCCGAGAAGAAAGCGAACACAACGCTTGCCAGCAAGCTTGGGCTGGATGCTTTTGTCTTGTTTAAAAATCCACGTATGGCAATCTTCTTTTTGTTTGCGATGATGTTGGGGGCGGTACTGCAAATTACTAATGTCTTTGGCAATCCGTTCCTGCATGATTTTGCTCGTAATCCTGAGTTTGCCGACAGTTTTGTGGTGAAGTATCCCTCTATCTTGCTTTCAGTTTCACAGATGGCGGAAGTGGGCTTTATCCTGACTATCCCGTTCTTCCTCAAACGCTTTGGTATTAAAACGGTAATGCTGATGAGCATGCTGGCGTGGACGCTGCGCTTTGGTTTTTTTGCTTTTGGCGATCCGTCCCCGGTCGGCTTTGTGATGCTGCTGATGTCGATGATTGTCTATGGTTGCGCGTTTGATTTCTTCAATATTTCAGGATCGGTGTTTGTAGAGCAGGAAGTGAGTTCTAACATTCGCGCCAGTGCGCAGGGGCTGTTTATGACGATGGTCAATGGCGTGGGCGCTTGGGTTGGCTCAATCCTGAGCGGGATGGCGGTAGATTACTTCTCTGTCGATGGCGTTAAGGACTGGCAGACTATCTGGTTAGTCTTTGCCGCGTATGCGCTGGCATTGGCGGTTATCTTTGCATTGTTCTTTAAATACAAGCATGACCC
>NZ_CP069763.1:4748713-4810572 GCF_016893685.1 Citrobacter cronae | reverse complement strand
CGGGGACTGATACCCGCCGTTTCATTTTCCGCGATGCAATGTGGTAACTTTGCGCATTATCCTTTGTCCTCAGGAGCGCATTATCCATGGAACGCACGCACCGTATCGATCTGAAGTTACTGCGTTATTTTCTTGCTGTCGCAGAAGAACTGCATTTTGGACGCGCTGCTGCTCGCCTGAATATGTCGCAACCGCCGCTCAGTACGCATATTAAAGAGCTGGAACAACAACTCGGTACTTTGCTGTTTATCCGACATTCCCGCAGTGTAGCCTTAACACATGCCGGAAAAATTTTGATGGAAGAGTCGCGCCGATTGCTATCCAGTGCGAATCAGGCGCTGGCGAGGGTAGAGCAAATTGGTCGCGGCGACGCAGGGCGGATTGAGCTCGGTGTTATCGGTACGGCGATGTGGGGAAAAATGCGTCCAGTGATGCGGCGTTTCTTAAAAGATAACCCTAACGTTGAGGTGCTGTTTCGCGAGAATATGCCTGCTATGCAGATGACGATGCTGGAGCGACGTGAGTTGGATGCGGGAATTTGGCGGATGGCGACAGAACCTTCGTCTGGATTCACCAGCCTACGTTTGCACGAATCCTCTTTTCTGGTGGCGATGCCAGAAGAGCATCCCCTGGCAGAACTTGCCGCGATACCATTGGAAGCGTTGCGGAACGAATATTTTGTCACAATGCCCTCCATTCATACCGACTGGGCATTTTTACAGCGCGTTTGCCAAAGCGCCGGATTTTCACCAATGATTATTCGCGAGCTGAAGGAGCCGCAAACGGTGTTGGCGATGATCAGTATGGGGGTTGGAATTACGTTGATTGCAGACAGTTATGCGCAAATGAGCTGGCCGGGTGTGGTGTTCCGTCCGTTAGAGGAGCGTATTCCGGCGGATTTGTATATTGTGTATGACCAGCAGCAGGCAACGCCCGCGCTGGAGAAACTGGTGGCGGCGTTGATGGTATGATGTTTGCGCCGGATGGCGACTAACGTCTTATCCGGCCTACGCGTGCGGTATTGCCTGTAGGCCTGATAAGCGCAGCGCATCAGGTAAGCAGATTCGAATTTTTCATATCGCAGATAGCAAAAAGGCGCCGCCAGCGCCCTTTTTACATTGGTGGGTCGTGCTGGATGACTTGCTTCGCTCGCCCTTCGGGCCGTCGCCGTAAACGGCTCCGTTGTCTCACTACGTTCGACCCGAACCTGCTGCAGGTTCGAATCGTTGAATTTTGCGCATAGCAAAAAGGCGCCTTTAGGGCGCCTTTTTACATTGGTGGGTCGTGCAGGATTCGAACCTGCGACCAATTGATTAAAAGTCAACTGCTCTACCAACTGAGCTAACGACCCGAAGTGGTGGGTGATGACGGGATCGAACCGCCGACCCCCTCCTTGTAAGGGAGGTGCTCTCCCAGCTGAGCTAATCACCCACTTCGGTACTTCATATTTTAACAAGAAATCCAGCTGGCGAGAAAGTGGTGGGTGATGACGGGATCGAACCGCCGACCCCCTCCTTGTAAGGGAGGTGCTCTCCCAGCTGAGCTAATCACCCACTTCTCAATTTCTTGTTTTACACGGCGGAGACTACATAAAGTAGTTGGTGGGTGATGACGGGTTCGAACCGCCGACCCCCTCCTTGTAAGGGAGGTGCTCTCCCAGCTGAGCTAATCACCCCCGCTGTGTGGAGTCGCATTATAGGGAGAGTTGAAAATGAGTCAACGCATTTTCTAAAGAAATTGTTCGTTCGTCGTAAATTTAAACAAAACGATCGCAAAACAATCCATGCAGCATGATTTGTATACGAAAATGGCAAAGCGTGATGTTCCAACCCGATCAACATTGAGGAATCAGACCACAGTGATAGAATACGAGCCTGATAATCTTCCCTGGATTTGCCGGTTGTCGGCATCTTTATAAACGTAAGGCCATTTCATGAAAATCAAAACTCGCTTCGCGCCAAGCCCGACAGGTTACCTGCACGTCGGCGGTGCGCGCACTGCTCTTTATTCCTGGCTTTTTGCACGTAACCATGGCGGTGAGTTTGTGCTGCGTATTGAAGACACCGATCTCGAACGCTCCACGCCGGAAGCTATTGAAGCCATTATGGATGGTATGAACTGGCTGAATCTGGAATGGGATGAAGGCCCGTACTTCCAGACCAAACGTTTTGATCGCTACAACGCTGTTATTGATGAAATGCTGGAAGCAGGCACCGCATATAAGTGCTACTGCTCCAAAGAGCGTCTGGATGCGCTGCGCGAAGAGCAGATGGCGAACGGTGAGAAGCCGCGTTACGACGGCCGCTGCCGCCACGGTCATGAGCACCATGCCGCCGATGAACCGTGCGTGGTGCGTTTTGCCAACCCGCAGGACGGTTCCGTTATTTTTGACGATCAGATCCGTGGGCCGATCGAATTCAGCAACCAGGAGCTGGACGATCTGATCATCCGCCGTACCGACGGCTCCCCAACCTACAACTTCTGCGTGGTTGTCGATGACTGGGATATGGAAATCACTCACGTTATTCGTGGCGAAGACCATATCAACAACACCCCGCGTCAGATCAATATCCTGAAAGCGCTGAATGCGCCGGTGCCGGTTTACGCGCACGTGTCGATGATCAACGGCGACGACGGTAAAAAACTCTCTAAACGTCACGGTGCGGTCAGCGTGATGCAATACCGCGATGACGGCTATCTGCCGGAAGCGCTGCTGAACTATCTGGTGCGCCTGGGCTGGTCCAGCGGCGATCAGGAAATCTTCACCCGTGAAGAGATGATTAAACTGTTCTCCCTCGGTGCGGTGAGCAAGTCTGCGAGCGCGTTCAACACTGAAAAATTGCAGTGGCTGAACCATCACTACATTAATGCGCTGGCACCGGAATATGTGGCAACGCATCTGCAGTGGCACATTGAGCAGGAAAATATCGATACTCGCGTTGGGCCTCAACTGTCTGAGCTGGTGAAACTGCTGGGCGAGCGTTGCAAGACGCTGAAAGAAATGGCGCAGAGCTGTCGCTACTTCTATGAAGACTTTGCTGAGTTCGACGCTGACGCGGCGAAGAAACACCTGCGTCCGGTTGCGCGTCAGCCGCTGGAAGTGGTTCGCGACAAACTGGCCGCCATTACTGAATGGACGGCAGAAAACGTCCACCACGCGATTCAGGCAACCGCTGATGAGCTGGAAGTGGGTATGGGTAAAGTTGGGATGCCGCTGCGCGTCGCGGTAACCGGCGCGGGTCAGTCCCCGGCGTTAGACGTCACGGTGCATGCGATTGGTAAATCCCGCAGCGTTGAGCGTATTAACAAAGCACTGGCGTTTATTGCAGAGCGTGAAAGTCAGCAGTAATTCTGGCTAATTGTTGACACAACGGCAGGATGCGCTCCTGCCGTTTTTTTACCTGTTATTCAGACTCATCAATGCCCAGACGGATAAGGAAATTACGAATCCCTTCGCGCGAGATATACATCGCCAGCTTTTCTTGTTCCGTTGGCGACATATTGTCCAGTGCGCTGATTATCTGGCGACAGGCATGGCTGCGCACTACATGGGTGTATTCTGCCAGCGGTTCTTCAGCCTGATAAAACTCAGGAGCTTTGCGAAAAGCGGGAACGTTGAGCAGAAACGTGCGGACACCGGAGTCAATATGAATAAGTCTCGCACGACCACCTTTAACGCCGGGAAATTTTTCGGTGGTCCAGTTTTGCTCTCTGATCCAACGATTGACGGTTTGTTTGGCTACCCCGAGACATTCCGCCAGCTCTTCGGTCGTCATTTTGCTGCGTAATTTTTTCATATTATTTGTTTTCGCGGATCCCTAAGCGTTGTAATAAACCCGTAATGCCTTCACGCAGGATCAATGACGTAAACATTTTCTGTTCTGACGGCGTCATCTCTTTGGCGAGTCTAATCAGCAGCGCCTCAATCGAAGTATCACCGGATAACGATAAGTTATCTGATAAACCTTCGGCTGAACGTTCAGCGCTGCGAATGTATTCACGAACTTGTTCGGTGACGTGAACCAGACGGGCTTTACCGCCCTGAACGCCTGGTTTTGGTGATGTAGCCCAACCTTCCTTGCGCACCCATTTATTGATGGTCTGTCGGCTGTATCCGGTCAGATTAGCAAGCTCTTCTGGCGTCATCCGTTCCTTGAACATAACGATTCCCTGAGTAGTCGTGGGGTTAATTAGTGGCTCATTTTATAGCACCATTTTAGTAGAAACCGTGACGCGTTTAACTACTGAATGCGAGTTGTTACGCAATGTTCTTCATTTGACTGCTTTTTCAGCGATTGAATTCTATGAGTTAATTTTGCCGTTGACACACGCGAAGGGAATTCATATGATGCCGCCCGTCAACTCGACAAGCTTTACGTGACGGGGCTATAGCTCAGCTGGGAGAGCGCTTGCATGGCATGCAAGAGGTCAGCGGTTCGATCCCGCTTAGCTCCACCAAATTTAATCCCAATAAATTTGGTCTGTACGTAAAAGCATCGTGGGGCTATAGCTCAGCTGGGAGAGCGCTTGCATGGCATGCAAGAGGTCAGCGGTTCGATCCCGCTTAGCTCCACCAAAATTTAAACCCTCGCTGAAAAGCGGGGGTTTTTTGTTTTTACATCCTGCCAGTTCTCACCTTATATTTCTTTGGTTTGCTGAATAACACGCATAAAAAAACCGGGGAGAAAAACCTCCCCGGTCTTAACACGACAATGTTGTCTTAGGCTTACAGTACCAGTGCTGCGATGGATGCAGACAGTACGCTCACCAGCGTAGAGCCGTACACCAGCTTCAGACCAAAGCGGGAAACCACGTTACCTTGTTCTTCGTTCAGGCCTTTAATCGCGCCGGCGATAATCCCGATGGAAGAGAAGTTAGCGAAGGAGACCAGGAACACAGAGATGATGCCTTCAGCGCGTGGAGAGAGCGTAGAGGCGATTTTCTGCAGATCCATCATCGCGACGAATTCGTTAGAAACCAGTTTGGTTGCCATGATACTGCCCACCTGCAACGCTTCGCTGGACGGTACACCCATTACCCATGCAACCGGGTAGAAGATGTAGCCCAGGATGCCCTGGAAGGAGATGCTGTAGCCAAACCAACCGGTCACGGTAGCGAACAGGGCGTTCAGGGCGGCGATCAGCGCGATGAAACCAATCAGCATGGCTGCAACGATAATTGCCACTTTGAAACCTGCCAGGATGTATTCACCCAGCATTTCGAAGAAGCTCTGGCCTTCGTGCAGGTTAGACATCTGAATGTTTTCTTCGCTGGCATCAACGGTGTAGGGGTTGATCAGCGACAAGACGATAAAGGTGCTGAACATGTTCAGAACCAGCGCAGCAACCACGTATTTCGGCTCCAGCATGGTCATATACGCGCCGACGATAGACATGGAAACCGTCGACATCGCTGTTGCAGCCATGGTGTACATACGGTTGCGGGACATTTTGCCGAGAATATCTTTATAGGCGATAAAGTTCTCGGACTGACCCAGGATCAGGGAGCTGACGGCGTTAAAGGATTCCAGCTTACCCATACCGTTGACTTTAGATAACAGGAAACCAATCGCGCGGATGACAATTGGCAGAACGCGGATATGCTGCAAAATACCAATCAGCGCGGAAATGAAGACGATCGGGCAAAGCACTTTCAGGAAGAAGAATGCCAGGCCTTTGTCGTTCATGCTGCCGAAGACAAAGTTTGTCCCTTCATTAGCGAATCCGAGCAGTTTCTCAAACATCTCGGAGAAGCCTCTCACGAAGCCCAGACCGACATCAGAGTTCAGGAAGAACCATGCCAGTAACACTTCAATAACAAGCAGTTGAATAACATAACGAATGCGGATTTTTTTACGGTCACTGCTTACCAGCAGTGCGAGTACCGCAACCACGGCAAGGGCCAGGACAAAATGAAGAACGCGGTCCATATTTGCTCCAAATATGAGGCAGGTTTAGTTTTCGTGCACATTCTATGTAACAACCATAAAGAAAACGAGATCAAACACACACTATAATAAGGACCTGTGACGAGATTCAAAATTAGTGATCGGCGATACACTTCTGTTATGTTGAGTAGGGAAGTGAAAAGTTATGTCATTGTGCTAATCTAATAACAATAATTAAACATCTCACCGGTATTTCCAGAATCTTTATCGATCCATAGACAATCGCTATCAGAGAAATCAACTTCACCCATTAAAATGAATTTGATAATCATTCTCAATGGGCGTAGCTTGAAATATAGCAAAGGCTATGTTTCTGGGGCACTAAAATGACGAACGATCGCGTTGAGAGTAGCAGTGGACGGGCAGCGCGCAAGTTGAAGCTCGCATTAATGGGACCTGCGTTCATCGCGGCGATCGGTTATATCGATCCAGGTAACTTTGCCACCAATATCCAGGCAGGGGCCAGCTTTGGTTATAAATTGCTGTGGGTGGTGGTCTGGGCAAACCTGATGGCGATGCTGATTCAGGTGCTGTCGGCAAAACTGGGTATTGCCACCGGTAAAAACCTGGCAGAGCAAATTCGCGATCATTATCCTCGCCCGGTGGTGTGGTTTTACTGGGTGCAGGCTGAAATTATCGCCATGGCGACCGACCTTGCTGAGTTTATTGGCGCTGCGATTGGTTTCAAACTGATCCTGGGCGTTTCGTTATTGCAGGGGGCCGTGCTTACCGGCATCGCGACATTCTTAATTTTGATGCTGCAGCGCCGCGGGCAAAAGCCGCTGGAAAAAGTCATTGGCGGCCTGCTGCTGTTTGTGGCCGCGGCTTACATTGTGGAACTGATCTTTTCCCAACCGAACTTCGCGCAGCTTAGCAAGGGGATGATTATTCCCAGTCTGCCCAATTCGGAGGCTGTGTTCCTGGCCGCAGGCGTACTTGGCGCGACCATCATGCCGCACGTCATTTATCTGCACTCTTCCTTAACCCAGCATCTGCACGGCGGAACGCGCCAACAGCGCTATACGGCCACCAAATGGGATGTGGCTATCGCCATGACGATTGCCGGATTTGTAAACCTGGCGATGATGGCGACAGCTGCCGCCGCATTTCATTTTAGCGGGCATACCGGTATCGCCGATCTCGATCAAGCGTACCTGACCCTTGAACCGCTGTTGAGCCATGCGGCGGCGACGGTGTTTGGTTTAAGCCTGGTGGCTGCGGGACTGTCTTCTACTGTGGTCGGCACGCTGGCGGGGCAGGTGGTGATGCAGGGATTCATCCGCTTTCATATCCCATTATGGGTACGCCGTACTGTCACCATGATGCCATCATTTATTGTGATTCTGATGGGGCTGGATCCGACCCGTATTCTGGTGATGAGCCAGGTGTTGCTCAGTTTCGGGATTGCCCTTGCGCTGGTGCCGCTACTGATCTTTACCAGCAACGGCACATTGATGGGGGATTTGGTTAACACCGCCTGGGTCAAATACATTGGCTGGATGATTGTGGTGTTAGTGGTCGCGCTCAATATCTGGCTACTGGTGGGAACCGCGCTGGGTTTGTAAAAACAAAAGAGCCCGCAGGCTCTTTTGTTACATTAATGATGATGTTTGTGACCGCGCCCGCGACCGCGATGGTCGTCACGGTCATTCCAGCCTTCGCGATAGCCGCGCTCATAAGCTTTACGTTTATCCCAGCCACGATGATAGCCGTTGTCATGACGCCACCAACGATTTTTGCGCCACTCATAGTTATGATGCCAGTAATCCCGGTCGCGCCAGCGGCCGCCATCCCAGTAGTTACCGTAATTATCGCGATCGCCAATTTGCAATTTTATTGATGGCAGCAGGGTGATTTCGCCAGCGTTCGCGGCCAGCGGGGTAAAAGCCAATAAGACTGCCGCCAGAATCAGTGACCTGAACATGTTTACTCTCCTTCACGATCGAGCCGTAGCCGGCCTGTTAACGTAATATTACGGGGCAGTAAAGCCCCGTTTCATCGCCTTAACTCTTAAATCGCGAGCGAGAGCACTTTTTGTTAATAAATGTGTCTTTATTTCAATCAGCTCAGAATGGCATCAATCTCAGCGCACTCTTCGGCAGAGAAATGCCGGTTTGCCAGCATGCCAACGGCGTCTTCAATTTGCGCGGGTTTACTGGCGCCTATCAGCACGGAGGTGACCTTGTCTTCCCGTAATACCCACGCGAGCGCCATTTGAGAAAGTTTTTGTCCCCGGCGCTCTGCGAGCGCGTTCAGCGCACGGACCTTTTCCAGTTTTTGTGGCGTTAACTGGTCCGGGTTAAGAAAACGGCTGGAGCTTGCCGCGCGCGAGTCCGCAGGAATACCGTTCAGGTAGCGGTCGGTTAATTGCCCACCCGCCAGCGGTGAGAAGGCGATACTGCCAACACCCTTTTCCTGTAACAGCGACAGCAGGCCACTTTCGACCCAACGTTCAAACAGGGAATATTTAGGCTGGTGGATAAGGCAGGGGGTGCCTAAATCGTCGAGTATTTCAATCGCCTGCCTGGCAAGCTCAGCCGGATAGTTAGACAGCCCGACGTACAGCGCTTTCCCCTGACGGACAATATGATCCAGCGCGCGCATGGTTTCTCTGAGCGGCGTTTCAGGATCGGGCCGGTGATGATAGAAGATATCAACATACTCCAGCCCCAGGCGTTTGAGGCTTTGATCGAGGCTGGCAATCAGGTACTTGCGCGATCCCCAGTCGCCGTAGGGCCCTTCCCACATGGTGTAGCCCGCTTTGGTGGAGATGATCAGCTCATCCCGCCACGGTAAAAAATCTTCCTGCAGAATGCGGCCAAAATTTCGCTCCGCTGAGCCCGGCGGCGGGCCATAGTTATTCGCCAGGTCAAAATGAGTAATTCCCAGATCGAATGCGCGCTGTAACAGCGCCCGACTGTTCTCTACCTGCGTGGCATCACCAAAATTATGCCACAAACCCAAAGAGACAATCGGCAACCTGAGGCCGCTCTGGCCGCAGCGGCGATACTCCATTGTTTGATAGCGATTTTCATCAGCCTGATAAACCATGTAGCCTCCTGTTGGATAACGTGTGTCATTGAGTGTATACGTTTACACAAAGCAGACTGTAATGAATTTTTAATCGTCAAAACTGTACATCTTGCTTTCCACCCCCTYCACAACAACTCTCCTGGACAGTCATCACAGTTCTTCGATACTCAACATTGAGGTTACCGTCAGAAGGATAGCTGTCATGCAAACCCAATATTCCGTTGCTGATTATCTGCTGGACAGGCTGGCAGGCTGTGGCGTCGGCCACCTCTTTGGTGTGCCTGGCGATTATAATTTGCAGTTTCTTGACCACGTGATTGAACATCCCAGCGTACGTTGGGTCGGGTGTGCGAACGAATTAAATGCGGCTTATGCTGCGGATGGCTATGCCCGGGTGGCAGGGGCGGGAGCTTTGCTCACCACGTTTGGCGTGGGAGAGTTAAGTGCGATCAACGGTATCGCGGGAAGCTATGCGGAATATGTTCCCGTTCTGCATATTGTCGGCGCGCCCTGTCGCGGTGCGCAGCGTCGTGGGGAACTGATGCATCACACCCTTGGCGACGGTGACTTTCAGCATTTTTACCGTATGCAGCAGGCTGTAACGACGGCCAGCGCAGTGCTGGATGAACAAAACGCCTGCTATGAAATTGATCGCGTGCTACGGGCGATGTTAACTGAGCGCAGGCCGGGCTATCTGATGTTGCCTGCTGATGTGGCAAAACAGCCCGCCACGCCGCCGAATGACGCCCTGATTATTCCTCTGAGCGAACCGGAAAGCAGCGTGGCGGAAGCGTTTCGCTATTATGCCCGCGAGCGGCTATTGGACAGTCCGCGCGTAGCGCTGCTGGGCGACTTTCTCGCGCAGCGTTTTGGCTTACAGCCTGTATTGCAGCGTTGGATGGCGGAAACGCCGATGGCTCACGCCACGCTGTTGATGGGGAAAGGGTTATTTGATGAGCGTCACCCGGCGTTTGTCGGTACGTACAGCGCCGGAGCCAGTAGCGACTATGTGCGCCAGGCCATTGAAGATGCCGATACGATTATTTGCGTCGGTACACAATTTGTCGACACCCTGACCGCTGGGTTTACGCAACGGTTACCACCGGAGCGCACGATTGACGTTCAGCCCCATGCGTCACGTGTTGGTACCCAATGGTTTAACGTTCCGATGGAACAGGCCGTCACTACGTTACGCGAGTTGTGTCTGGAGATGTCGTTTTCACTGCCGCCCGAACGCCCGCCAGTTGGGCGTATCCAGGTTGAGAAGGGGCTGCTGACCCAGGAAAATTTCTGGCAAACGGTGCAACACTATCTGGCGCCGGATGACATCATCCTCGTCGACCAGGGAACGGCGGCATTTGGTGCGGCAGCGCTCTCGCTACCCAGCGGTGCGGAAGTCCTGGTCCAACCGCTGTGGGGTTCCATCGGCTACGCGCTCCCGGCGGCATTTGGCGCGCAAACGGCCTGCCCGGACCGCCGGGTGATCCTGATTATTGGCGATGGTGCAGCGCAACTCACTATCCAGGAACTGGGCTCTATGCTCAGGGACGGGCAATCACCGGTGATTTTACTGCTTAACAATGACGGCTATACCGTGGAGAGGGCCATTCACGGGGCAAATCAGCGTTATAACGACATCGCCGGATGGAACTGGACGCTGGTGCCGCAGGCGTTAAGTCATGAATGTCAGGCGGAATGCTGGCGAGTGAAGCAGGCGGTCCAACTGGAGGAAGTGCTGGCCCGGCTGTCCCGTCCACAACGGTTGTCATTAATTGAAGTGGTGCTACCGAAAGCCGATCTTCCTGAGTTATTGCGCACGGTGACCCGTGCGCTGGAATCTCGCAACGGAGGATAGCTACTCCTCGGGACGGCTGGCGATCATCATTGGTTTTCCGGCCAATAAAAGCCAGGCAGGGAGCATAACGACGCAAAGCAGCGGCAGCAGAGTGGTGTCTGGCACCACGACTGCCGCCATAAACAGGCTCAGCCACGCGTCGCGGGTAACGACCAGCACCAGCCCGAGAATCGCGCAGGAGACCGTGATGGCTGCCGGAACGGCTTCAACATGGGCGTGCAGCATCAGACCCAGCGCGACACCCACGAAGACCGCCGGAAAAATTCGCCCGCCGCGAAAACCGCTCGCTGCGGCGACCACCAATGCCGCCAGTTTGATCACGGCAAGCAGCAAATAATCCGTTGTCCCCAGCGTCTGGCTAAACGCCATTTGCTGCATTTCATCCAGTCCCTTAAATAAGGTAAGCGGTCCGCCAATTACACCCAAAATACCGAGAATAAAACCACCAACCCCAAGGATCAGTACCGGGTGTTTAAGCCGATGCATTAAATGATGCAAGCGCGGTAGACACCAGACGGCCACCATGCCCGCGGCAATGGCGATAGCAGCAACGACCGCACCGCTGAGGATATCGATCAGATGCATTTGCGTATAGTGCGCGATGGGCAATGAAAAATGGGGATGAAAGAACAGGCTGGTGGTCAGTGAACCTGCGGCGGCGGCCATTAACGGCGCAAACAGGCGATCCCATAAAGGAACATCGTTCGAGCTATTCAGCGTTTGCGAAAACACCAACGCGGCGGCCACGGGAGTACCAAATAACGCCCCGATGGTGCCGGCAGAGGCGAGAATGGTCCAGTCCAGCTTAGCAATGCGCGGAAAGAGGCGGCTGCCAAGCGCCACTGCGAGGGCGATATTCACGGTCATGATGGGATGTTCCGGCCCTAAACTGACGCCGCCCGCCAGACCGAGGATTAGCGCCGCCAGCAGGCCTGGCAGCGCCGAAACGGCCACCGGCATTCCGATTAACGGTTCACAAGCCGGATCCGGACCAGCGTGGCCCCGGCTGTAGCGGATGACAAGCCCGACCATCAGTCCGGTTAACGTGAGCATACCGATGATCCACAGCGGAGAGTCTTGGGCAATTCCGATGCTAATCGGCAGACGCTCCCATAAAAATTGCTGTAAAACGGAAGCGACTTTCATCACAACGATCAACACCAGGCTGGACGCTATGCCAATGATTATCGCGGGAGTTGATAGCAAGAGCATCGTTCTGGCTCGCGGATGGAGCATTTTCAATTCCTTCAAACAGAGTCATAGATATAGTTTGCACAGCCTGCGCGACCGCATCGCTGCAAATGGTGCTGAAACGATAAAGTAATTGTGTGATCTGGATCGATTTTCTACGGGCATCAGCCTTCAGGCCGTTGTTGTTATGCCCCCATGAATTTACAGTGTGGCAAAGATTTATTCTGACTTTAGCGGAGCAGTGGAAGAATGACAAAATATGCTTTAGTAGGTGATGTTGGCGGCACCAACGCACGTCTTGCTCTGTGCGACATTGCCAGTGGCGAGATATCGCAGGCAAAAACCTATTCCGGGCTGGATTACCCCAGTCTGGAGGCTGTGGTGCGCGTGTACCTGGATGAGCATAGCGTCAGCGTCGAAGATGGTTGCATTGCCATTGCCTGTCCGATCACCGGCGACTGGGTGGCAATGACCAACCATACCTGGGCATTCTCTATTGCTGAGATGAAAAAAAATCTGGGCTTTAGCCATCTGGAAATCATTAATGATTTCACCGCCGTGTCGATGGCAATCCCTATGCTGAAAAAAGATCATTTGATCCAGTTTGGCGGCGCGGAACCTGTCGAAGGTAAACCGATTGCGGTGTATGGCGCGGGAACTGGCCTCGGCGTGGCGCATCTGGTGCACGTTGATAAACGCTGGGTAAGTCTGCCGGGTGAAGGCGGGCATGTGGATTTTGCGCCTAACAGCGAAGAAGAGGGGATTATCCTTGAGGTTCTGCGTGCGGAAATCGGTCATGTTTCTGCTGAGCGTGTGCTCTCAGGACCCGGACTGGTGAACCTGTATCGCGCCATCGTCAAATCAGACGGCCGCCTGCCGGAAAATCTGCAGCCGAAGGATATCACCGCCCGTGCGCTGGAAGATTCCTGTATCGACTGCCGCCGCGCGCTGTCGCTGTTCTGTGTGATCATGGGCCGCTTTGGCGGCGATCTGGCGTTAACGCTGGGCACATTTGGCGGCGTGTACATCGCTGGCGGGATCGTGCCGCGCTTCCTTGAATTCTTTAAAGCTTCCGGTTTCCGCGGTGGGTTTGAAGATAAAGGACGTTTTAAAGCCTACGTTCAGGATATTCCGGTGTATCTGATTGTGCATGATAATCCGGGCCTGCTTGGTTCTGGCGCACATCTGCGTCAGACGCTGGGGCATATTTTGTAAGGCCAATGTCGGATGGTATTTAGCAATCATCCGGCCTGTATTCCCACTAAACCGCGCTTCTGACGTAATGACGATCAGTTAACGACGAGCAATCGTCGTAACTATAGCTAAGAGCGGCATATCCGGAGGTAATGAATTTGTTGCCCCCGGTATTTGTTACGTTCACCTTATGTTTTTCACTTCTCTGAAACGATTACTCCCAGTGAACGTGTTAAGGGTACTATCGCCGTACCCTTAACAATCCCGGCTCCCGGCGGGAAAATTGCCACTTCGTGGTTCCCTCCGCTTATTCCTCCAGGCTACCGGGCCGGGCGCGAGGTAGCGTCCTTGCAAAGCGCGCCCTGAGCCAGCATCCATGCTGGCTCTCCCGGCCTTACGGAAACACGTCGGCAATTTTCAGCCGGACCAGCCCACACCTGACCATTTGCGTTTTTTGTTTAAACAGCAAAACAGATTTAACTGGAAGTCAGAGCGTTGAAGCGATGACTCMGGTCCGGCTGAAAATCGATGAGTCGTTGACGGCTGAYCGGGKCTGYCCGCAGGGATGCGGGCAGAGGGGATGGCCTGCAGGGACGCAGGCTCGGCCCCGACCCGACAGGCAGACGGCATAAGACGAATAACTCGCGCAGCGACGATTTTCCCGCCGGGAGCCTGGGTTGCAAGGGAGGCGGCGGTGAGCCTCCCTTGCACGTTCACGGGTACCTGTGCTTCAGAAAAGTGAAAAGCTGAAGTGAACGGAACCCTGAGTCGCAATCACATGTTCTCCATAATGATTAACTGACAAGCATTACGCTTCTGACGCGGTTTTTTTATGCCTGCCGCCCAGCTTTCCGACCTTCGTCACACTTCCTGATTACTGGATTATATGTCCAGTAAAAGCATTATTTGTCTGATAACGGTCGCTACTTGCCTCGGACCATAATTTCTCTCGTTAACTATTACGAGGAAATGAATATGAGCAAAAAATTGATTGCTGTTTGTGCGTGCCCAATGGGGCTGGCTCACACCTTTATGGCGGCGCAGGCGCTGGAAGAAGCGGCGGTTGAAGCCGGTTATGAAGTGAAAATCGAAACTCAGGGCGCTGACGGAATTCAAAATCGACTGACGGCGCAGGATATCGCTGAGGCGACGTTAATCATCCATTCAGTTGCCGTTACCCCGGAAGATAACGAGCGTTTCGAGTCGCGTGACGTCTACGAAATTACGCTACAGGACGCGATAAAAAATGCGGCCGGGATCATTAAAGAGATCGAAGAGATGGTTGCCGCTGAACAACAATAATCATCGACAGGGAACTACGTATGGCCATTAAAAAACGCAGTGCAACCGTTGTGCCAGGCGCATCTGGTGCGACAGCGGCAATAAAAAATCCACCGGCCTCCCGCAACAGCTTCTGGGGCGAACTTCCGCAACATGTGATGTCGGGTATTTCACGCATGGTGCCGACATTGATTATGGGCGGGGTAATTCTCGCCTTCTCGCAACTGATCGCTTATAGCTGGCTCGATATTCCTGCTGACACGGGCATCATGGATGCGTTGAACAGCGGAAAATTTACCGGTTTTAATCTCTCATTACTGAAGTTTGCCTGGTTGTCGCAATCTTTTGGCGGCGTGCTGTTTGGTTTTGCTATTCCGATGTTTGCCGCGTTCGTTGCCAATTCGATTGGCGGCAAACTGGCGTTTCCGGCGGGGTTCATCGGTGGGCTGATGTCTACTCAGCCTACCCAGATGCTGAATTTTGACCCATCGACGCTGCAATGGGTAACCAGTGCTCCCGTGCCTTCCACCTTTATTGGCGCGCTCATTATCTCGATCGTTGCCGGATATCTGGTGAAGTGGATGAACCAAAAAATTCAGCTCCCTGATTTCCTGCTGGCGTTCAAAACCACCTTTTTGCTACCCATTCTTTCCGCCATTTTCGTCATGCTGGCGATGTATTACGTAATCACGCCGTTTGGCGGCTGGATCAACGGTGGAATTCGTACTCTGCTGACCGCAGCAGGAGAGAAAGGGACGCTGATGTATGCGATGGGGATTTCCGCGGCAACGGCCATCGACCTCGGGGGGCCGATTAATAAAGCCGCTGGATTTGTCGCCTTCAGCTTTACCACCGATCACGTTCTGCCGGTCACCGCGCGCTCTATTGCGATTGTGATTCCGCCGATTGGTCTCGGGCTGGCAACGCTGCTTGACCGCCGCTTAACGGGGAAACGTCTGTTCAGCGCCCAGCTCTACCCGCAGGGAAAAACGGCAATGTTCCTCGCATTTATGGGCATCAGCGAAGGGGCTATCCCGTTTGCGCTGGAAAGCCCCATCACGGCAATTCCCTCTTACATGGTTGGCGCCATTGTCGGATCGACGGCTGCCGTCTGGCTGGGTGCGGTGCAATGGTTCCCTGAGTCGGCTATCTGGGCATGGCCGCTGGTGACCAATCTCGGTGTCTATATGGCAGGGATCCTGTTAGGTGCGGTGATTACGGCGCTGATGGTGGTGTTCCTGCGCCATCTGATGTACCGCAAAGGCAAATTGCTGATTGAAAGCCTCTGATCAAAAGGATTGTAACCATGAGCTTACTTGCCTCGCTGCGTAACTGGTTAACGGCGCAACATCTCGATGCGATGCTGCTGTCATCGCGGCAGAATAAACAGCCACATATGGGGATCTCCAGCAGTTCAGGGTATGTGTTTATCAGCCATGAAAGCGCGCATATCCTGGTCGATGCCCGTTATTACACTGATGTCGCTACGCGTCCCCAGGGCTACCAGATCCATCTCCTCGATGGCACACAGACGCTGTATTCGCGGGTGAATCACATCATTGCTGACGAAAAGCTGCAGATGGTGGGGTTCGAAGGCGAGCAGGTAAGCTGGGAAACGGCACAGGCCTGGGCAGGCAAACTGCATGGACGGCTGGTCAGCGCCGTGCCGGACGTGCTTCGGCAGGTGAAAACGGCCCAGGAAATAGCCTGTATCCGTGAAGCCTGTCGGATTGCCGACCTCAGCGCTGAACATATACGGCGTTTTATTCAACCCGGTCTGAGTGAGCGCGAGATTGCCGCCGAACTGGAGTGGTTTATGCGCACGCTTGGCGCAGACAAAGCTTCTTTTGACACCATTGTCGCCAGCGGCTGGCGCGGGGCGCTGCCGCATGGCAAAGCCAGCGATAAACGGGTTGCAGCAGGTGAATTCATTACGCTGGATTTTGGCGCACAGTATCAAGGGTATTGTTCGGATATGACGCGAACGTTTCGCATACCTGACGCCAGGCAACCAGCAGAAGACAGTGCGCTATTTTCGATTTATCAGGTTGTCCTGGAAGCGCAACTGGCGGCGGTAGCGGCAATTCGACCTGGCGCGCGTTGCAATGAGGTGGACGCCGCAGCCAGGCAAGTTATTACACAGGCGGGCTATGGTAATGCGTTTGGTCACAATACCGGACACGCTATCGGCATTGAAGTCCATGAGAACCCACGTTTTTCCCCTACCGATGAGACGCCTCTGGCGGCGGGAATGCTGCTCACCGTTGAACCAGGTATTTATCTGCCGGGGCAGGGCGGAGTGCGTATCGAGGACGTGGTGCTGGTTACGCCAGACGGCGGCGAGGTGCTCTACACCATGGCGAAAACATTGTTACACACGGGAGAGGCGTGATGGACTTATCGCTACTGAAGGCGCTGAGCGAGGCTGATGCGATCGCCTCCTCAGAACAGGAGGTGCGACAGATCTTGCTCGAAGAAGCAGATCGTCTGCACAAAGAAGTGCGCTTCGATGGGTTGGGATCGGTGTTGATCCGCCTGAATGAATCAACCGGTCCGAAGGTAATGATCTGCGCGCATATGGATGAAGTGGGATTTATTGTGCGCAGTATTTCCAGGGAAGGGGCGATCGATGTCTTGCCGGTGGGAAATGTGCGTATGGCGGCCAGACAGTTGCAGCCAGTGCGGATTACCACCCGCGAAGAGAGCAAAATCCCGGGGCTGCTCGACGGAGATCGCAGTGGCAATGAGGTGAATGCGCTGCGGGTGGATATTGGCGCGCGGTCTTATGACGAAGTACTTCAGGCCGGCGTGTGTCCAGGCGATCGCGTCACCTTTGACACGACTTTTCAGGTTTTGCCGCACCAACGCGTCATGGGCAAAGCCTTTGATGACCGACTTGGATGTTATTTGCTGATCGCGCTGCTGCGCGAATGGCATAACGCCATCCTTCCTTGCGAGGTGTGGCTGGTGGCCAGTTCCAGTGAAGAAGTGGGACTGCGCGGAGGGCAAACGGCAGCGCGTGCGGTTGCGCCCGATGTGGCGATCGTGCTGGATACAGCCTGCTGGGCGAAAAATTTTGATTATGGCGCGGCCAACCACCGACAGCTCGGCAAAGGCCCGATGCTGGTGCTGAGCGATAAATCGCTGATTGCGCCGCCAAAGCTGACGGCATGGATTGAAAGTGTAGCCACTGATGCGGGCATCCCGTTACAGCTCGATATGTTCAGTAATGGCGGCACAGACGGCGGGGCCGTACACGTCAGCGGAACGGGGATCCCGACGGTTGTTATGGGGCCAGCTACGCGGTATGGGCACTGTGCGGCATCAATTGCCGACTGTCGTGACATCATCCAGACGCAGCAGTTGCTGTCGGCGCTTATTTCACATCTTACGTGCGAAACCGTGGCTCATCTGACGGACTTCAGGTGCTGATTTCGCGCTAATCAGGAGTTGTTATGCTAACGATTCAATTTCTTTGCCCGTTACCCAATGGACTGCATGCGCGTCCAGCATGGGAGCTGAAAGAGCAGTGCAGCCAGTGGCAAAGTGAGGTGATGTTTTTCAACCATCGTCAAAACGCCAAAGCGGATGCGAAAAGCTCGCTGGCGCTGATTGGCACCGGGACGCTGTTTAATGACAGCTGTAGCTTAACCATCACCGGTCAGGATGAAGAGCAGGCCAGGCGGGTTCTGGAGGAGTACATTCAGCAGCGGTTTATCGACAGCGACAGCGTTCAGCCAGGGGCGGCGGAACTGGCGGCGCATCCGTTGCCGCGTTCGCTGATTCGGCTCAACCCGGATTTGCTGTATGGCACTGTGTTGGCAGGCGGCGTGGGGGCAGGTCAGCTCACGCTGTGGCAGAGTGATAATCTGGAGAGCTATCGCGCGATTGCGGCGAGTGCGGAAGACAACGCCAGGCTGGAGCACAGTCTGGCGACGCTGGCGGAGCTGCTCAATCAGCAACTGCGTGAGCGCGATGGTGAGAGTAAAACCATTCTCAGCGCGCATCTGTCTCTGATTCAGGACGACGAGTTTGCCGGGAATATTCGCCGCTTAATGCTGGAGCAGCATCTGGGGCTGGGGGAGGCGATTATTACCAATATGGAGCAAGTATGCGACAAGCTGTCGGCTTCCGGCAGCGATTACCTGCGTGAACGCGTCAGCGACATCCGTGATATCAGCGAACAATTGCTACATATTACGTGGCCTGAAAAGCGGCCGCGCCATGCGCTGGTGCTGGAAAAACCAACGATTCTGGTGGCTGAAGATCTGACGCCCAGTCAGTTTTTGAGTCTCGATTTGCAGCATCTGTCAGGCATGATCCTTGAGAAAACAGGGCGCACCTCGCATACGCTGATCCTCGCTCGGGCGTCGGCGATTCCGGTGCTTAGCGGCTTGCCGCTGGCAGCGATTAGCCGCTATGCCGGGCAACCCGCAGTCCTGGATGCCCGATGTGGGGTCCTGGCCATTAATCCAGACGAGGCGGTTCGCGGCTACTATGCGATTGCGCAGAAGCTGGCTGACGAATGCCAGCGTCGGCAAGCGCTTGACGCCGCCCAGCCCGCGTTAACCAAAGACAATCAACGAATTGACGTCGCAGCGAATATTGGCACCGCGCTGGAAGCGCCGGGAGCGTTTGCCAATGGCGCGGAAGGGATCGGGTTGTTTCGCACAGAAATGCTGTTTATGGATCGCGACAGCGCTCCTGACGAGCAGGAACAGTTTGAGGCCTACCAGCAGGTGTTGTTGGCCGCAGGCGACAAGCCAGTTATCTTTCGCACGATGGATATTGGTGGCGATAAGAACATCCGCTATCTCAATATTCCGCAAGAAGAGAACCCATTCCTGGGCTATCGTGCGGTGCGGATTTATCCTGAGTTTGCCGGACTGTTTCGCACGCAGTTGCGCGCCATTTTACGCGCGGCGACCTTCGGTAATGCGCAGTTGATGATCCCAATGGTGCATAGCCTCGACCAGATTTTATGGGTAAAAAGCGAATTGCAAAAAGCGCTGGTGGAGCTGAAAGCAGAGGGTTTACGTCATGCTCCGACAATTTCATTGGGCATTATGGTTGAAGTACCTTCGGTGTGTTACATCATCGACCACTTCTGCGATGAGGTGGATTTCTTCAGCATTGGTTCCAATGACATGACCCAGTATCTGTACGCTGTCGATCGCAATAATCCTCGCGTGTCGCCACTGTACAACCCGATTACGCCCTCGTTCTTGCGGATGTTGCAGCAGATTGTTCGCGTGGCGCACGAACGTGGTAAATGGGTGGGCATTTGCGGAGAACTGGGCGGCGAAGGACGTTACTTGCCGCTGCTGTTGGGCTTAGGGCTTGACGAACTAAGTATGAGCAGCCCACGGATTCCGGCAGTGAAAAGCCAGCTTCGTCAACTGGACTGCCAGGCGTGTCGCGAACTCGCTATGCAGGCCTGCGAGTGTCGCAGCGCTCAGGAGATTGAAGATCTGCTGAACCAGTTTGCGCCACAGAAAGAGGTGCGGCCGCTACTGGCGCTGGAGAATATTTTTGTTGGTGAGCCCCTTACCAACAAAGAGCAGGCGATCCAGTTCTTATGTGGCAATCTTGGGGTAAATGGACGCACCGAACATCCGTTTGAGCTGGAGGAAGATGTCTGGCAGCGTGAAGAGATAGTCACTACCTCCGTAGGTTTCGGGGTTGCTATCCCACATACTAAATCCCAGTGGATCAGCCATTCCAGTATCAGTATTGCCCGGCTTGCTCAGCCGATAGACTGGCAGTCCGAGATGGGCGACGTTGAACTGGTGATCATGCTGACGCTAGGCGCCGATGAAGGCATTAACCACGTGAAGGTCTTCTCGCAGCTGGCGCGTAAGCTGGTGAACAAGCAGTTCCGCCAGTCGTTGTTTGCCGCTACCGATGCCGAAAGCATTCTGGCGCTGCTGGAGGCGGAACTGACGTTTTAAATTCTACAGAGAGGAACGCTTTCCAGCCTGCAGCGAGGCGCTTGCAGGCTGCGTAAACGCTTCTGATAGAGAAATTATTAATTTATGGTGTGTTGAATCGGCAGTTTCCCGGCCCTTAATAACGTCATCTCTTGTTTGCAGAGCAGTACTACCGCCTGACGACCTTTTACGCGTCGGGCGGTGAGCGCTCTTTTCACGGTCCGACGATCCGCACCTGATTCCAGCATCTGAAGACACATCAGGGAAAGTGCACGTCTGTTTTTCATCGAATATTCACTTTGTTGAGTCAGTCTGCACGTTATGTGCGAAGGGGCATTATTTTACAACGATATAAGTGGATATGACTAACGCGTTGGTGTTGTCTCAATCAACGTGCTGACTGAAAACGCGCGCCGTACTCGCCCGGCGTCAGGCCAAACTGACGGCGGAACAGGCGGCAAAAATAATCACTGTCCTGATACCCGCAACGCTGTGCGACTTCGCTAATCGACAGATGATATTTCTGTAAGATGATGCGCGCCTTCGCCATTCTCACCCACCGCACGTACTCGACAAATCCCATGGTGCCATGCTGGGTAAATATTTTTGATAAGTGATTCGGCGTGATATTAAAAAACTGCGCTACGTTTTCCCGGCTCAGCGATTGGGCATAGTTGTCCTGGACCCAATTACATATGCTGTGATAGAGAAATTCAGAGCGCGGGCGCGCTATATCAGGCCGGGTGTTGACCACGCTGCGGCACAGGTGCAGCAGACTCAGCACCAGCGGTTGAATAATATCCTGGGCCTGAGGTGAGCGGCTTAAATGGGTCAATGCGGTAAGCATCGCCTCGCCTTCACCGCGTTGCGGATGTGGTAACTCAATGCGACGTACGGGACGTAACAGCGATGCGGTTCGGTTGTCGTAAAAAGAGAGGCCCAACCAGGCCGGAGAAAATACCAGGCTCAAGAGCATCACCGGTTTATCGTTGCCTGGTAAATTCGCCGCTTTCGCCGGGATGAACAACATGTCGCCTTCCGCCAGGCTGTGCTGCTGCTTTTCCAGTTGGTTGCTGTACTCTCCGCGCAGCACGATATCCAGGCGGGGCAGGTCAATACATAAACTGCCGGTCGGTAATGTGGTTCGCGGCGTAGCGAACCATACGCGCCCCAGACGCTGCGGATTTAACACCAGGCCGCTGAACAGATCGGCAAAAAACTGTTGGTCGGCGGGCAGGCCTGGCTCTTTCATTGCTCTTTCTCTGCGCTATAAGTGCATTAACTGTCTGAACTCTTTCACTTTACTCCGACTCACCGGGATTTCAAATTCCAGGTCTTTTAAGCGCAGAATGTAGGTGTTGTTAAACCAGGGTTCGATCTCGCGAATTTTATTCAAATTCACACAGAATGAGCGGTGGCAGCGGAAGAAATGTGAAGCAGGCAGTTTGCTGCAAAATTCGGTGATGTTCATTGGCATCACATACGACTCGCGCCGGGTATAGACGAAGGTCATCTTTTCATGGGCTTCAGCGTAGTAGATGTCGTTGATCGGGGTTACGATGATCCGCTCATCTTTAATCAGGTTGATCGTATCGTTTTCACGGATCACCGGGCTGGCTGGCGAGGTTCCCGCTTGCTGCTGTTGCCAGGCGGCCTCCAGCTTTTGCAGCATGCCGACAATGCGCGATTCCTGATACGGTTTCAGAATATAGTCAAAAGCTTCCAGTTCGAAAGCTTCAACAGCGTGCTCTTTCCACGCGGTAATAAACACAATAAAGGGCTTATGCGCGAACTGGCTGATGTTTTGCGCCAACAGTACACCATCCAGCGAGGGAATATTGATATCCAGAAAAATAGCGTCAACGCGGTTGTGCTGGAGATATTTCAGCACGTCAAGACCGTCGTCAAATGTGCCGACAATCTCCATCTGGCTGTGCTCTTTTATCAGCCAGCTTAGTTCCTGTTGGGCCAGGAATTCATCTTCGACAATGATGACTTTCACGACTTCACTCCCGGTTAAAGCAATAATGTGGCCGGTGCGGCTGCGGGCGAGTGCTGATTAGGCACATAAAAGGCAATCTCTGTGCCCGGCTCCAGACGGCGGATCAGTAATCCTTCGCCATAGAGCAGCTTAACGCGATGATGGACATTCAACAGGCCAATTTTATTACCCGGCATTTCATTGGATTCGACCCGCTCAATCACTTTCGGATCGATCCCATGACCGGTGTCCCGCACGGCAATTCGTACCCGATTTCCGCACTCTGCAACGCTGATGGTCACCACGCCTTTCCCTTTGCAGGGTTGAATACCATGAACAATGGCGTTCTCGACAAGCGGCTGAATCAGCAGGCTGGGAATATAACAGCTTACCTCTTCATCAATATCATAAATAACCGTCAGCTTGTCGCCAAAACGGGCCTGTTCGATGGCGATGTAATCCTTGATTTGGTACAGCTCTTTCTTGATGTCGATCTGCTCATCATCTTTTAATTCAATATTATAGCGAAGATAACGCGACAAATTAAAAATGAGCTGGCGCGCGGTATCCGGGTTAAGTCGCACCGACGACGAAATAGCGTTCAGGGCGTTAAACAGGAAATGAGGATTTATTTTACTCTGCAGTGCCCGCAGTTCTGCCTTATTTGCCATTTCGCGTAGCTGTTCCGCCCGAGAAACCTCAAGCTGAGTCGAGATAATTTGCGACAGGCCGATGGCCATTTCCTGTAGCGAGGAGGTGATCTGGTGAGCGTGACAGTAGTAGATCTTCAGCGTGCCGGTGACAACGCCTTTCTCCCAAAGCGGGATCACCAGCATGGAGTGTATTTCCGGTGTCCGATGTGCTTCATCATTGTTTTTTATGATGATTTTTCCGTAATTGATCGCCTGTCGCGTGGTCGGGCTGACGAAGTCATCGTTATCGCGGTAATTCAGTTCACCCACGCCAACGTAGGCCAGAACGTGCTGGGTATTGGTAATCGCGACGGCGTCTGCATGGATGTCATGGCGAATAATTTCACACACCTGGCGGAGCGACTCGCTGTTGACGTGACGGAAAAGCGGCAGAGTTTTGTTGGCGATATCCAGTGCCAGCTTGGCCTGTTTCGCGGCGCTGGCTTCTTTCTCGCCCTCCACGCTTTGAACCAGCATGACGATAAAACCAATACAGACGCTGCCCAGGATCATCGGGATACCGATTTTCGAGACGATATCCAGCCCCAGCGCGGTCGTAGGTGCCCAGGCAACGACGAGGATCATGGTCAGGGATTCGCACAGCATTCCGCCTAAAATACCTGCGCGCCAGTGTTGCGCTTTGGGGATCTTACGGTTGATCCACCCGGCAATGCAGCCTGCCAGAATACTGGTAATAAAGCAGGGTAGGGCGGTTACGCCGCCAATATCAATCAGGTAGCGGTGGGTGCCGGCGATGAGTCCCGTAATGATGCCGACCCACGGACCGAACAAAATTCCCCCTGACATGACCGCGATAATACGTACGTTTACCAGTGAGCCTTCAACCGGTACGCCGGACCAGGTACTGAACAGGGCAAACATCGAGAAAATCGCGGTGACGGCGAGCAACTCTTTCGGGGAGTGAGCTGACTTGTGCAACAGTTCGCGAAACAGGCGGATACGAATCAGGAAAAACAGACAAAACAGCATCAGCGCTGCCCGGTCAAATACCGCCAGCAGCATATTAAATATTTCGTGCACGGGTGACTCTTGCGCAGGGGTTAAACCTCTATGATAGGCAACCTGAGTCTGGATGACCAGCGCCCGCGCAGCCTGCGGCTAATGAGGAAAAACCTTAATATTAAAAGGGGATTGTTGCATTGTTGTTGTATTTACAATACCTGTCTTCTAAGCGCAAAGATCAAGGTAATGTTTTCAACAACAAAATGTTAAATGATGGTAATTTTTAGCGGTGTGTGAAAATGAATATTTCCTCATTTTTTTTGCCTGTTCCTCATTTGTGTCGAAAAAAATATTTTGTTTTGCCTCTCGACAGAAGGAAATTATTCAGGCTATTTTCTAAACGTGCCACCATCGTGGCAGCGTCGCTCGGACGGTCCGGGCGCTAACGTTAATCTGAGGATATTATGGCTGACTCCCGCCCTGAACGTCGCTTTACGCGTATTGATCGCCTTCCCCCTTACGTTTTTAACATTACCGCTGAACTGAAGATGGCTGCGCGTCGGCGCGGCGAAGATATTATCGATTTCAGTATGGGGAACCCGGATGGGGCCACGCCTCCTCACATTGTTGAAAAACTGTGTACCGTGGCGCAGCGCCCGGACACGCATGGCTATTCCACGTCTCGCGGCATTCCGCGTCTGCGTCGGGCGATTTCCCGCTGGTATCAGGAACGCTATGACGTTGAAATTGATCCCGAATCCGAAGCGATTGTGACTATTGGTTCCAAAGAGGGACTGGCGCACCTGATGCTGGCAACGCTCGATCATGGTGATACGGTTCTCGTACCCAACCCGAGCTATCCGATCCATATTTATGGCGCGGTGATTGCCGGGGCGCAGGTACGGTCAGTGCCGCTGGTTGAAGGTGTCGATTTCTTTAATGAGCTGGAGCGCGCGATCCGTGAAAGCTACCCGAAACCGAAGATGATGATCTTAGGTTTCCCGTCCAACCCGACAGCACAGTGCGTCGAGCTGGAATTTTTCGAAAAAGTCGTCGCGCTGGCTAAACGCTATGACGTGCTGGTGGTTCACGATCTCGCCTATGCCGATATCGTTTACGATGGCTGGAAAGCGCCATCGATTATGCAAGTACCTGGCGCTCGTGATGTCGCGGTTGAATTTTTCACCCTGTCGAAAAGCTACAACATGGCGGGCTGGCGTATCGGTTTTATGGTTGGCAATAAAACGCTGGTCAACGCGCTGGCACGCATCAAGAGTTATCACGATTACGGGACGTTTACACCGTTGCAGGTTGCGGCAATCGCGGCGCTGGAAGGCGATCAGCAATGCGTACGGGATATTGCCGAGCAGTATAAACGCCGTCGCGATGTGCTGGTTAAAGGACTGCATGAGGCCGGTTGGATGGTTGAGATGCCAAAGGCCTCAATGTACGTTTGGGCGAAAATTCCTGAGCAATATGCCGCGATGGGGTCACTTGAGTTTGCCAAGAAACTGCTGAACGAAGCGAAAGTATGCGTTTCGCCGGGGATTGGCTTTGGTGATTATGGCGATACGCACGTGCGTTTTGCCTTAATTGAAAACCGTGACCGTACCCGCCAGGCGATCCGCGGCATCAAAGCGATGTTCCGCGCAGATGGCTTACTGCCTGCCAGTGCGAAATCGGCTATTGAAAGTACCGACTAACCGATCGTGAGATCTCCAAAAGCAAACAGGAGCCTGATGGCTCCTGTTTTTTTGCTGCGTCTTTTATTTAGATCATCAGGGCGAACGTACCGGCCCAAACGATGACCATAAAAGAAATGCCCATAAAGAAATATTTCACTTTTCATCTCTCCGCGTACCTGGGTACGTCTGAATGAACATATGCTTACCTGACAGAGAGCTGATGCACGCGCAAACGAAATGGAGAATATCCCTCGTTTGCCTGGCGGCATCACCTCAGAATTCTGAGCTTTAGTGCTCCAGACGGCGCTAATGTACGCCTAAAAATGAGGTGAGACAAGAGGCATTTTTCTATTTAATTTTAATAACTTACAAGTGTCGTGATTCGGCGACAGTTTAATTTCTGCCGGTAATAAATTGCTATTGAGCGACGTAATGATTAGTCGGAGAATTCTCATATCACCATAGTATGAATGCGGTTAATTTTTCGCGGAATTCAATAATGAAAAGGTTAAAAATGACCAGATTAATGATGTTAGCACTCGTTCTTACGCCAGTGACGTCGATGGCGGCCTCACCGTTGGCGTTTAATTTCAGCTGCGCAAGTATTGGTGGTGTGAATAGTGATGGTAAAGGTAACGTTTGGATTGACGGTGCCAAGGCGACCGTAAAGAGCTTCAATGAAAACTACTGGGAAGCCAAAAGCGGCAAAAACACGCTTTCCATCTCCCGTAAAGATGACGGCAACCCGGAAGTTTCATGGTCAGGGCCAAATCGTAAGCACGGAATTTGTCAGCCTGAAGACAATATTGACTACGCCCCGGTGGAAAAATCGCCCCACAGCGGTCCTTCTTTCTCCTGCTCAGCGGTGGCAAAGGGAAGTATTGAAGAGGTTATTTGCCAGAGCCCATCACTCTCCGCGCTGGATGTTAAGTTGAACGGGGTCTACAAACAGGCGTTGGTTAAATCGAAAAATAACCCAACGCTGAAAGCGGAGCAGCGCGGCTGGGTTAAAGGACGAAACGAGTGCTGGAAAGAGCAGGATAAACCAGCCTGTATTGCTCGTAACTACAATGAGCGCATGACTGAACTACAGAACGAGTGGGGCGTTAAGTAATTCAGCCACAGACAAAAAGAAAGGCCGTAAGGCCTTTCTTGTTAGATATATAACGAGGCTTCACCCATGGGGCGGGTTTTGAAGCGACGGTGGATCCAGAGATACTGCTCGGGCGCGCGCATGATCTCTTTTTCGATAATTTTATTCATATAAGCCGCAGCCTGGCTTTCATCTGCCGGGTAACCTTCCATTTGTGGTGTGATAAACAGGCGGTAACCTGAGTTATCTGCTTTTCTCACCATGGTTACGGTCAGCATCGCTGCGCCCGACAGGCGTGACAGCACGTAAGTACCATTGGTGGTTGCCACGTTTTTAACGGCGAAGAAAGGCGCGAACGAGCTTCCTTTACGGCCGTAGTCCTGATCGGGAGCAAACCATACCGCTTCCCCTTTTTTCAGGGCGCCGACAATGCCACGCAGATTATTTCTGCCGATCATGGCTTTGTTGGAACGCATACGACCGCGGGTTTGGATCCACTCCATCAACTTATTGTTGTGCGGGCGATAGGTTGCCATCATCGGCTGGCACAGCCCCATTACGCGGCCACCTAATTCGAGCGACATAAAGTGTACGCCTACGACCATCACGCCACGGTCTTCCATCTGGGCGCGTTTCAGGTTGTCCAACCCTTCTACATCAAACCATTTGCGAACGCGGTGATCCGGCCAGAACCAGGCCATACCTGTTTCAAGCAGTCCCATGCCGAGTGAACGGAAGTTCTCATCGACCAGTTTGTCTCTCTCTTCCTGCGACAGATTGGGGAAACAGAGTTCGAGGTTTTTACGTGCAATAGATTCACGGCGCTTTAAAAATGGACGAGCCAGTGTTCCTGTACGGGTACCAAGAAAACATAATACGGGATAGGGAAGTTGTACCAGTAACCAGAGCACACCGACGCCAAACCACGTGAGCCAATAGCGCGGATGTAAAAACGCGCGTGAAAATTTACATTGGGGAAACATAAGCACCTGTTGTTGATACGAAATAGATGTATCGCGAAGACGCTGGGTCTGGCGCGTTACACTCTGCACAGATCGTTAGGCCGCCATAAACGACATTGGTTCCTGCAAAGAGTGTAAAACTGAGTCAGGACAAAACCACGAGGGGCATGAATGATCGGACGCACAATGTACACCCGAAGATTAATGTCAGCCAGAAATAATTACTCAAGTTTCGTAAATATTTTGGGGGCGATTAAGAACAAAAAAAAGACTATTTATAATTCATTGTTTTTATGATGAATAAATAAACTCCAAGTGTATATCTAAATAGTAAGCAGATGAGTGATTTTTGTAACGTAAATGTTGCTTAAATTGCGAACTGATGGAAATTATCTTAGAATATAAAAACAAGGGAGTGTAAGGACTTACGTAAAGTTTTATGGCAAACAGGAGGTATCGCTATGCTCTATTTTTGGACCTTTCTCGCATTGAGTATTCTGAGCGTCAGTTGCTACATCTGGCAGGTAATGGGCGCTGCGGCGTCAATAAGCGCTTTTATCGGCATGGTCATACTCACCGCCTTAATTTACGTTTTTACTATGCGGTTGACTAATGGTAACGAAATGGTAACCGGATTATTCCTTTTTCTTGCCCCAACATGCGGTTTGATCATTCGCTTTATGGTGGGGGACGGTAGGCAATAATCCGGCGTGTTACGATTGGAAATGAATTTTCACGTTTAGCTGTTTTTTATTTAGCTGAGAGTAGGGAAGTGCCAGCTGCGCTGGCACTTTTTGCGAGACTGAAATCGATTAACGGGCGTCAGCCAACTGGAGTGATGCTTCTTCTTGCTGAGCATTTTTCCGCTGTTGCTCAAGTTCCAGCGCCCCGCGATGAGAGAGGTAGCAGAACAGGATGCAACAGACAATTCCCCCCATCAGCAGATAGAAACCGCCATGCCATCCCATTTTGTCGACCATTACGCCAAACAGGCTGGTGCCCAATGACGCGCCAAAAATGTAGCTCATAAATCCGCGCAATCCTACTGCGGAACCCACTGCGAAGCTGGGTACGATTTCCATGGTCTGAACGGAGGCCAGGAACTGAGGAACATAAATCAGGCAGCCAACGATGGCGGCAAAAATAGTCACCATCAACAGCGATTCGCTTTTCCAGTAGCCGATCAGACAGACGAAAATCAGTGCCATACAAATCATGGCCAATGGCATGCGACGGCCTTTAAACAGTTTATCGGTAAGCCAACCCGCCAGTAATGTGGAAGGGATTGCCGCCCATTCGAAAAATAAAAAAGCGACGCTCATTTCCTCTTTCGAGAAATGTTTTTCGGTTAACAGATAAATTGGCAACCAGCTAATCATGCCAAAACGTACCATATAGACAAAAACATCTACCAGTGAAACATACCAGGCATTTTTATTACGCAGGACATAAGTGCAGAAGATCTGGAAGGCGCTCATATTTTCTGGCGCCTGGACAGCGTGTCGGGCATTTAATACAACTTTTTCTTCCGGCATCATTTGTTCCAGAGCCGGTAAACCTTCCTGGCGTGGTGAACCTTTCCCCAGCATCAGCACGATAAATGCAAACAGGACGGCAACGCCGGCCGGAACAATATAGCTGGCGCTTTGCCAGTGTTCACTTCCCAAAATGGCAAAGGCGGCACCAACGATCGGGGCAACAATACCACCACCGACATTGTGTGAGATATTCCAGAATGCGCCAACGCGTCCACGTTCTTTACGCGGAAACCAGTTGGCGATAGTAATAAATGAAGGGCCGACGCCCATCCCCTGGAACAAGCCGTTGAAGACAACCAGCGCGGCAAAAATCCAGAATCCGGTACTGAACCCTAAACCTACGTTGACGATGGCGCACAGAATCAAACCGCATGCCATAAAGACTTTGGGGCTGGCTTTGTCTGCCAGGCTGCTCATAATGCCTTTACTGATCCCATAGGCGATAAGCATACAACTGCTGAGTAAACCGATCTGCGTGGCGCTGAGATCCAGATGCTCCTTCAGATAAGGCGTTGAGAGCGTGAAGTTATTACGCACAATATAGTACGCAAGATAGCCCAGGAATACGCTGAGTAATGCCTGAATGCGATAGCGGCCATAAGTTTCCTGGACTTTCTCCGCCGGGACTTTATTTGCCGCAGGCCCTGCCTTAAATATTGATAACATATCATCACCTAAATTTATATTGATGTGAATATCAGGAGTTTTCGTGGTGAAGAGTGAAATAGGCAGGAGAGAAACTCAAGTCGATGAAATGTGTCATTATTGACCCATTTTGCGGGTAGTGCGGCGGATTTTGACTCTTTTTAAATAATGATATTTTATTTCTGTTCTTTTGCGCGGACTTTTATTGCTGGCATGTGCGGATATTAACAAATTCATACTGTATTTTCGGGTATTCTTTGCTGATGTAGTCACTTTCCGTTTGGTAAACTTGCGAATAACCTTATTCCTCTCTGCTGTAGTGATAAACGGGTAAGTTTTGTCTCAATATTATTTTTTGCACATGTTGGTATTTATGAACGGGATCACAAACAGACTTTTCTGTTGGCGGCGTTTTTGGGCAATCTCGCTCTGTTTCATGTCGCTGTTGGCGAGTCGCCAGGCGTTGAGTAAAGAGCTGGTGATGGCCACAACCTTTTCTCCCGGTGCCACGGCCTGGATTATCCAGCGCTGGCAGACGCAGCCGGGATCGGTGATGATTCGCACGTTAAACCGGACCAGCAGCTCGCTGGAACAACTGCTTGATACCGCGAATGCGGAAAACGTCGATCTCATTTTGACCTCATCGCCCATGCTGTTACAGCATCTTCAGGAGCATCAGAAGCTGGCGCCCTTTGATAATGCGCTGCCGGAAAGCCAGAGGCTGGTGCCTGAGTCTATTCGTTCTACCTCTGTGGCGGTGGCGATATCCGGTTTTGGCCTGCTAATTAACCGTTCCGCGCTGGCGGCGCGACACCTTTCTCCTCCTGCTGACTGGGCGGATTTAACGCAGCCTAAATATCAGAATGCGTTGTTGATGAGCAGTCCGTCACGTTCCGATACCAATCATCTGATGGTTGAGTCGCTGTTGCAGCAAAAAGGGTGGGAAGAGGGCTGGGCGACGCTGTTAGCGAGCGCGGGTAATCTGGTGACGATTTCATCACGCAGTTTTGGCGTCGCCGACAAAATTAAGAGCGGTCTTGGCGTTGCCGGGCCGGTCATTGATAACTATGCCAACCTGTTGCTCAACGATCCGCATCTGGCCTTTACCTATTTTCCTCGCTCCGCAGTGTCGCCAACCTATGTCGCCGTTCTCAAGAACAGCCAGCACGCCAGTGAAGCGCGTCGTTTTATCCGCTACTTATTAAGTCCGGAAGGACAGCGGATCCTTGCGGATGCGAATACGGGAAAATATCCGGTTACCCAGCTCGCGCCAGATAACCCACGGGCCGCTCAACAGGCTATGTTGATGAATCAGCCTGCGCTTAATTATCGGCTGATCCTTAAGCGGCAGCGGCTGGTGCAACGGATGTTTGATACCGCCATCAGTTTTCGTCTCGCACAACTGAAAGATGCCTGGCGAGCGCTATACAGTGCGGAAGCGCGCCTGAAACGCCCGTTACCCGAAATCAGAGCCTTACTGACCAGCGTCCCGATAGATGCCAGGCGTAGTGAAGATGAGGCCTGGCTTGCTCAGTTCGATAACAAAAGCTTTGCCGAACAGCAGATGATGGAATGGCAACTGTGGTTTCTTAAAAATCAACGTCAGGCGATAGCAAAACTGGAAGAATTAAAATGAAAGGTGGATCGATAATGCAACGCCTGCGGCAGCTCAACATCAGCAGCAGCCTGCGGGGAGCCTTTCTGACGGGCGCACTACTGACATTGAGCGTAAGCTGCGTCAGTTTGTACTCATGGCATGAGCAGAGCTCGCAGATACGCTATTCGCTTGATGATTACTTCCCGCGCGTGCATTCCGCTTTTTTGATTGAAGGGAATCTTAACCTGGTTGTGGATCAGCTTAATGAATTCCTGCTGGCCCCCAACACGACGGTGAGGCTGCAACTGCGCAATCAGATAATTTCGCATCTGGATAAAATCGAGACACTGAGCCGGGGGCTACAACCCGCAGAACAACAGCAGCTGGCGGTGATTTTGCAGGACAGCCGGGCGCTGATGGCGGAACTGGACCGGGTGCTCTACAACATGTTCCTCGTGCGTGAAAAAGTGAGTGAACTCTCCGCACGCATCGACTGGCTACACGATGATTTTAACACCGAGCTGAATTCACTGGTGCAGGATTTTACCTGGCAACAGGGGACGTTGTTGGATCAAATCGAGGCAAAAAGTGGCGATGCGGCGCTGTATCTCAAACGTGCCAGAGAGGTGCAAAACGAGCAGCAGCAGGTTTACACCCTGGCAAGAATTGAAAATCAGATCGTCGATGATTTACGCGACAGGCTTAATGAACTGAAATCGGGCAGCGACGACGGGATGCTGGTGGAGAACCATATCCGCTACCTGGAGAATCTGAAGAAAACCGCCGATGAAAACATCCGTACCCTCGATGACTGGCCCAGTACCATCACCCTGCGGCAAACCATTGATGAACTGCTGGAAATCGGGATGATGAAAAATAAAATGCCCGATACGATGCGCGATTATGTCGCTGCGCAAAAGGCGCTCATTGATGCCAACCATGCCAGAGAGGCAACGCTCGGGCGCTTTCGAACACTGCTTGAAGCGCAATTGGGAAGTAGCCATCAGCAAATGCAGATGTTTAACCAGCGGCTGGAACAAATTGTTCGCGTCAGCGGCGGACTTATTCTGTTGGCGACGCTGCTGGCGCTCCTTCTCGCCTGGGGACTTAACCACTACTTCATTCGTTCCCGGCTGGTGAAGCGTTTTACCGCGCTCAACCAGGCTGTGGTGCAAATCGGTCTGGGGCGAACGGACGCCACTATCCCGGTTTACGGGCGCGATGAATTGGGGCGTATCGCGGGTCTGCTGCGCCATACCCTGGGCCAGTTGAATGCGCAAAAAAATCAGCTTGAGCAGGAAGTGGCGGAGCGTAAGGAGATTGAGTCCGATCTCCGGGCGACGCAGGATGAGCTGATCCAGACGGCTAAACTGGCGGTGGTCGGCCAGACCATGACCACTCTGGCACACGAAATTAATCAACCGCTGAATGCGCTGTCGATGTACCTGTTTACGGCGGGAAGGGCAATTGAGCAGGGGCAATCCGCTCAGGCCAGAAGCACGTTAACCAAAGCGGAGGGGCTGATTACCCGCATCGATGCCATTATCCGTTCGCTGCGTCAGTTTGCGCGCCGGGCTGAGCCGGGCGCGCCTTTACATCCGGTCGATCTACGACAAACGTTTACTGCTGCCTGGGAACTGCTGGCTATGCGCCATAAGCAGCAGGGCACGCTGACGCTTCCTGCTCACAGTGTGTGGGTGGCAGGTGATGAAGTGCGTATTCAGCAGGTACTGGTAAACATACTGGCAAATGCGCTGGATGCCTGTCCGGCTGCCGCGGAAATAGAGGTTCACTGGCAGGCTGAAGGCCACCGATTGTGTGTCTTAGTCTGTGATAACGGCCCCGGCTGGCCAGGCGCGTTGTTGCCATCACTATTAAAGCCGTTTACCACCAGTAAGGATGTGGGTCTCGGTATTGGTTTATCGATTTGTGTATCGTTAATGACGCAAATGAACGGCGAGCTGCGCCTGGCCTCGACGCCGGGGCGCAATGCCTGCGTCGTGCTGCAATTTAATCTGACGGATGTAAACGATGTTGTGTGATGAATATGCTGTTTTGCTGATTGATGACGATGCCGATGTTCTCGACGCTTACACGCTGTTGCTTGAACAGGAGGGTTATCGTGTATACGCATGCAGTAACCCTTTTGACGCCCGAAATTGGCTACAGGCCGACTGGCCGGGGATTGTCCTGAGCGACGTGTGTATGCCTGGCTGCAATGGAATCGATCTCATGACGTTGTTTCATCAGGATGATAATCAGCTGCCGATCCTGTTGATCACCGGCCATGGCGACGTCCCGATGGCCGTGGAAGCGGTGAAAAAAGGGGCATGGGATTTTCTGCAAAAACCGGTCGACCCCGGCAAACTGCTGTTGTTGGTAGAAGATGCGCTGCGTCAGCGAAAATCGGTGATTGCGCGTCGCCACTATTGTCAGCAAAAGCTGCAGGTTGAGCTGATCGGTTACAGCGAATGGGTCAATCAGTACCGCCAGCGTCTGCAGCAGTTGGCGGAAACGGATATTGCCGTCTGGTTTTATGGCGAGGCGGGAACGGGGCGTATGACGGGAGCCCGTTATTTGCATCAGCTTGGGCGCAGCACCGAGGAACCGTTTATCCGCGGTGAATTGACGCCAGGCAATGCGGGACAACTCAATGACCTTATTGCCCTGGCGCAAGGCGGTACGCTGGTCCTGAGCCATATTGAATGCCTGACGCGTGAACAGCAGCACCAACTGGTGCACCTGCAAAGCCAGGAGCGGCGTCCTTTTCGCTTAATCGGCATTGGCGCCACATCGCTGGTGGAACTGGCGGCAACTAACCAGATTGTGGCCGAACTCTATTACTGTTTCGCGATGACGCAAATCGCCTGTCAGCCGTTATCACAGCGTCCCGATGATATTGAGCCCCTGTTTCGCCATTATCTGCAGAAAGCCTGTCTGCGCCTGAATCATCCGGTACCTGACGTTGACGGGGAACTCCTGAAAGGCATGCGGCGCCGCGTGTGGTTAAGTAATGTTCGGGAGCTGGCGAACGCCGCTGAGCTTTTTGCCGTTGGGCTGCTTCCGCTGGCTGAAACCGCAAATCCGCAGCTGCATATGCCTGAACCGACGCCGCTCGATCGCCGGGTGGAGGAGTACGAGCGACAGATTATTACCGAGGCGTTAAATATTCATCAGGGACGCATTAATGAAGTGGCGGAGTATTTACAAATCCCGCGTAAAAAACTGTATTTACGCATGAGAAAATACGGGCTGAGCAAAGAACACTATAAGTTTTAGTGGCGAGGTTCCAGAAGAAGAGACGTTGACAGTATTTCGGTGGCGGCGCGAGCGCTCACCGAAATACGCGACGGAAGTCTGAATTATCTGTTTGTTTTTCTTACCACATCAAATCATCAGGGACGACAAAATCAGCATACGGATCGTCTTCGCCCTTCGCTTCCTGGCTAAGCTCGCAATTTAATACAATATAGCTTGCATCGCGCTGGGCGATTTTATCGGCGACGACAGCCGGAATGATGGCATATTCGCTATCGCTGCTGCTTTCAGCCGTCAGACGCGCAATGGCCAGACGGCCCTTGATTAACTGCGACTGGGTCACTTTATCAACATAGACTTTTTTGATTAGGTTATTATCAGTGAAGTTGTAACCAATATCGCCACGAGAAATGGTGATTTTATTCATTTCAATAAGTTGTTTGATCTGCGCTTTATACTCTTTAGACAGCGCAGCCTGCTTTTGCTGCTCGCTGAGCTGTTTATCACGCTCGGCCTGTGCTTTTTTATTCTCTTCCACCGCTTCTCTGGCTTCACGAGCCTGAATGCGCGATTTTTTCGCCGTTCTCTGCACTTTTGCCATTTTTTTGCTGCTGACCAGACCGGCCTTAAGCATCTGTTCCTGTAGGGTAAGTTTTGTCATCGTCGCTTCTAATCCAATAAAATCGTTGTAAGGATTATAACCTTAAGGTTCGGTGGGAAGCCAGATGAGGCGCGCTCTGCAGGTAGCTCTTTGGGCGCCACTCGCGGTGGGAGCGATCTTGTGTCTTTCTGCCGTTGAGCATCAAGTTAATCATTACCCTCCTTAGAATAAGATATAACATGCTATATATTCTCAAATAATAAAATATAGATTTGGGAATGTAATATAAATGGATGTTTATCCTGTTTGTTCTAATTATATAGAGGTGTATTGAACAATATTAAACCAAATAAATAGCCATGTATCTCTTGAAAAGATGTAAAGTGCAGCAACACCACGCCGATAACCATGACGAAAATATGGATAAGGGAGGTAAGTGGCATGTGGTGGGTTTATCGAATGCCGATGAAAATGAAGTTAATAATCGCGCTGCAACCACTATTATTGGCGTTATGTTGGTTTGCTGGTTCAGGAATATGGACGCGCATCGAAACAGAGCGACAGATGGAGAATATTGCCCAACTGACAGCCCTCGCGCGCAGTGCCGGAAATGTGGTGCATGAACTGCAAAAAGAGCGTGGAATGAGTGTCGGGTTTCTTGGGGCCGAAGGGAAGACGTTCAAAGATGAACTAAACGCACAACGGGCCTTAACCGATCGCGAGATCGAGGTATTTGTGGATTCGCTGTCCGATACCGCCTTACAGGCAGGCGATGTCACTACCTCGGTCGCCGCGTTTAAGAAAAATATTCTGTCACTGGCGACACTCCGGGAAAAGGTGACGCAATTGGGTCTGCCAGCCTCTGAGGTGGTTAAGTTTTATACCAACGTTATCGCTGATGTACTGAATTTTGTTGGCCGGTTAGGGACGTTGACGGATTCCGGCGATATGGCGAATTCATTCGCAGCCTACTACAACCTGCTGAATTTGAAGGAACAAGCGGGTATTGAGCGGGCGCTGCTGGCAAATATCTTTTCCTCTGGTCATTTCGCCGACGGACAATTACATCAGCTTAGCGATGTGGTCAGTAAACAGAATGTCTGGCTGGCGCAATCTTTGCGCCTGAGTCCACCTGAACAGGCCGCCATGCTCAACAGTCGCTTACAATCCACCGATGCTACCCAAGCGCTTTCATTACGCGAAGCTGCGTTTAGTCATGCGGCGAATGGTGGATTTGACGTCGATCCTACCGTCTGGTTTAAAGTACAAACCCAGCGTATTGAAGTGATGCGACAGATTGAAAATGTGGCAGCGAATCTTCTGTGGGAAAGTGCGATAAAACTCGCGCAGGATGCGCGTAAGAACTGGCAGATATATATGGCCGTGAGCCTGCTGGCGCTACTGGCATCATTGGCGTTCGCCGGGGCCATCGCACTCAATATGCACCGTCAGTTCAGCGACACGCTAAACAAGATTGCGGGTATGAACGGCGATCTGACTCAACGTCTGGCGACACCAGGTAAAGACGAGCTTTCTTCGCTCAATCGCGCCTATAACACGATGCTGGAAAATATTCAGCACATCGTGCAGGAGATTAAACAAGGCTCTCTGGTGCTGTACGATGCCAGCAGTAGTATTACGGCGGGAAATCAGGATCTGGCCCAGCGCACCGATGAACAGGCCGCATCGATTGTAGAAGCCGTGGCCAGTATGGAACAGCTCTCAACGACGATTACGCAAACGGCGGACAATGCCCGCGAAGCGGAGCTCCTGACAATAAGATTGGAAAAAGAGGTTCGCCAGGCCAGTAACGTCGCCAGCGCGGCAAATCAGAGCATGGGGGATATTCGCTCCTCCAGTGAGAAAATCTCAACTATCGTTACCTCAATTGATGATATTTCTTTTCAGACGAATTTGCTGGCGCTGAATGCGGCTGTTGAAGCGGCTCGCGCCGGAGAGATGGGAAGGGGGTTTGCGGTAGTAGCCAGTGAAGTGCGTAACCTTTCACAGCGTTGTGCTAAAGAAGCGAATCAGATCCGTGAGCTGGTGGCGCAGAATATGGTAAAAATCAGCGAGGGCGTTGAGCGGGTTACCGCATCAGCTACCGCGCTAAAAGCGGCGGCGGATAATACCACCAGTATGAAGCAATATATCGGCGATATCGCCCGGGTAGCGACGGAACAATCGCAGGGTGTTTCCCAGATAAACCTGGCGCTGAGACCCATGGAGCAGGTTACACAGCAAAACGCGGCATTGGTTTCTCAGGCCACGAATGACAGCCAGCGGCTGGATAATCTCTCAGTAACCATGAGGGATCTGGTTAATCGTTTTGTTGTCTGACATGACACCGCTATCCCGATCCGGCAAAGGTGTCGGATCGGGAGGGCTCATTACCTCAGGATGAGCCTTATTCTATTAACGTGGCGCCAGAACCACCCTTCGCCGGGCATACAACGTTACCGCAGACAAGTGAAAATCGACATTTGCTGTCCGTAACTTTCGGGATTTGAGTTCTTTCATGGTGATACCGCGAATATGACCTTCATCTATCAGGCTCTTAATCTCCGCCGTGCTGAGTAAAAGCTGGCGCTTCAATATCGATAGCACACTGATCTGAAAAGCACAGGTAAGCCTGATGCTGACGGTGAAGTGCTGGTCAATGTTGATGCTGGCCTGCCATTGTTCCTGAACACGAAAATCAGGCTTACCCGCAAGCTCAGCGTTGTTTCGGCTCAGAGTGGCTTTATCATGAGAATAATAGTGAACCGTACTGGCATCATTAGTGATAAACCGCTGGTACAGCTCTCGGTTAATTTTGCTGATGTGAAGCCGTGAGAACAGCGAGATATTCCACGTATATTCACAATGCGTACATTTATAAATGCTCCAGATATCGAGCACTTTTTTTTGTGAATTGACCCTGAAGGACCCGGAAGGTGCAAACTCGCGTTTTACATTACATGCGGGACAGCGTTTGGTAATACGCTGGTACCCGGCAGGAGTGACAGTCCATGTGACTTTCATACCGTACCTTTTTTAACCCAAATAAATTCGGATCCGTATTGAACGAACCATCGTTTTTATATGAGAAAAATATTTGTTAGATATTTTTCAGTGGGTTAAGAAAAGATTTCTAACACGGTGACCCTGTCCGCCAGCCAATGAATTCCATGAGATTATCAGTGTGATAACAATTAAGTATATGAGTTGAATCAATATTTGTTAGGTTGCCGGGCTTTCGGTAGTCGTTTGTCGCTGGTAAAGTGAGCAGCAAATACACGAAATGTGGCCAGAAGGGAATGCCGTTTGAGCGGACGTATTGATTATCAGACTGAAAAGTACAGCTTTACAGAGGCTGCTGAAAGTTCTCGTCTTACCGGCCAATGGGCTGACGTCATTGCTGAATGTCGGGAAATGAAGGCTGGACCGGAAGAGCGTCTGCGTATTGCCTTACTGAACGTGGACTATGTGACCAGCTTTGAGCTGCCTTTTCGGTTGTTATTACTTCGCACCCCGCAATTGATTGCCAGCGTGCGTGACGCGCTACAGCTTAGCCAGAAAAACGTCATCTTTAATGGTAAACGCTTTGGGTGTGTATATACCCTGAAAGCGAGCCTTGACGGTATACCGGATGAATTTCAGTATCGCCTGTCGCATCGTATCCGGCGCATAGATCCAGAAGGGTTGACCGAAGCCCCTTACCAGCAGATCGCAAAAGCGGTGAAATCTCCACGGGAACGCCTGAAGATGGCGCTCGAATCAGGACTTGATGTCACGGCGTTGGACGGGCTTTTCTGGTTTGGCAGCCAGCGTATAGCCGCTGACGTACTGAGGTTGAGAAAATCAGGGATGCGGGTAGCGACGGGCCAGATATTGGTGTCTGATAATCTCACTGCAACAATGAGGCCTGTACCGTTTTATCGCCTGGCTCAGGGTTGAGCTAAAAAGATATTTTCCTGCAACGTTCAATGAGATAGTTAATCGCATCCTGGGGAGACAGCGCCCGGACGATGTGGGACTGAATCATGGCATCGTTGCAGCAGATATGACAGCATTCAGCTAGCTTTCGGCAATATCACGGGCAGAATTCAGCAATGGCTCGCCGGTTGTGACAGGGCACCAGGCCTGATTGGCAACCTGACGACAAGCCAGGGGCGACAGTTTGGCCGGCAGCGTAAAAGTTGGATTCATTAATAACCGTTCTCGGCTTAATGGGAATTTATGGCATATGCTGGCAGAGGTATTTTGAAAAGCCAGACCATTTTCACACTTCAATTTTTAAAATTCGATCTTTTTCGGCGATTAATCAATGATTGCTGGAATATATATCTATTTTATAAATACTTTGACGCATTCATGATTATTGTTGTGAAGAATTATTTTTCAATGGAGAATAAGTTCCTGGAATAAATAATTTTATTTTCTGGAAAATGGTTTAACATTTAAAATATACATAAAACCCACTCTGAATTCTCTGCTTGATGTACATGGTGGTAATTAATAATTGTCAAAAGATATTGTTTATGTTGTTTGTATTTATGGGGTGAAGTTTGCGGATTGAATAATCATCAGATTGGCAAAACTTAATCGGAGCTGGGCGCTAAATTGTTACTTAACCGAAATAATTAATAACGGGAATTAAGTGGCGCGATGGCAGGTTGTATACGCTTAAATCCTTTATGGGCAATGGATCCGGAAAGAAATATTTGTTCATTTTCTGAAATGGAAAATAGCAGTGACGGACTTTAAGTGAAATTATTATTTACATTTGCATTGGGCGTGCAGACTTGTTAACGCCATCAACCGGCGTACGATTTTCATCGTAACCCTCTGTTTTATTCATCATTATTTATCGCTGTCAGGGCGGTGGAGTCGTTCTGTGGAAAGCCCCTTTGGCTTTCACTTCTTCTGCTGTCGTAGACACGTCAAATGAAGGAACATTGCATGTCCGGTTCGTACCAGGAAGAAATACCCAAAGCTCGTATTAACTTATATTTAGCCCTGCACACCGGTGGGGCCCAGAAAAAAACCGAGCTGCCGCTGAAACTGCTGACAGTTAGGGGCTTCTGTCATGGCCGGGAAAATCGTCCGTTGTCTGAACGCGAAAAGGTAAACATTTCGAAGAGCAATTTCGACACCTGTACAGCAACGCTGCCCAACTCACCCCCGGGCAGGTACTCGAGCCGCAGGGGAATGTGATAGCCGACCTGAAAGAAGGCATGATCCTCACCCTGGTGACCTTCGAGGGGGCTCGTGATTCCCGTCTGCACGTGTCTGTCTGGGGAATGCCTTACACTGAGCGTTACTGTTTCCGCCCGGCGGAAATCCCGCGTCCGGAAATTCACGGCACGCTTCCGGCCCGGATTGAAAGCCGGGAAAAAAATGACATTTACGCCCATATGGATGATCAGGGGCGCTATCGGGTGAAGCTGGACTTCGACCGTGAAAATACGGAGCCAGGTTACGGCTATTTGTGGCTGCGAATGGCGAAGCCGACTGCCGGTGAAACGCTGGGCTGGCATACGCCGCTCACTGACGGGACTGAAGTGGCGATAGCGTACAGCAACGGTGATATTGACCTGCCGTACATAGCATATGCGCTGCACGACTCCGAACATCCCGACCTCGTGAACCGGGACAATCACACCCGGAACATCCTCCGGACACCGGCCAACTCAAAATTACGCATGGAAGACAAGCGCGGTGAGGAGCACATCAAGCTCGCCACGGAGTATGGCAGGACGCAGCTCAACAGCGGGCACCTGGTGGACAGCCAGCGGCAACTTCGCGGCACAGGAGCTGAGCTGCGTACCGATGAGTGGGGAACGATACGCGCCGGGAAGGGGCTGTTTGTCAGTGCGGATGCACAGGCAAAGGCGCAGGGTGACGCGCTGGACAGGGACGCCGCGCTGAAGGAAATCGGTCAGCTTAATCAGCATTTGCAACAGCTGGGAATGGCGGCAGAGCAGGCGCAGTCCCTGAAGGCGGATATCGACAACCAGATACAGATGTTTGAGCAACGACTGAAACCGCTCAATGAAGCCGTGCTTTTCTCGGCGCCTGAAGGAGTGACTCTGACCAGCGGGGAGCATCTGCAAATGACAGCCGCGAAGAATGTTGCTGTCAACGCAGGAGGTGATATCAGTGTCGGAGCGATGGGCAATATGACAGCGCTTGCCAAGGATAAGCTGGGGGTGTTTACCCGGAGCGGACAACTGAGCCTGAAATCCGGCGAGGGGCCAGTAGAAGTACAGGCGCAAAATGCCAGCATGAGCTTGTTTGCAGAGAAGAAGCTGACTCTGGGTTCGGCAAGTGATATTTCGATTACCGGGAAGAAGCGAATTACATTAATTGGCGGCGGCAGCTACCTGCGGCTTGATGCTGGAAAGGTTGAATACGGTACGACTGCAACCTATCAGCGTAAGGTAAAAAAAACGATGGCGGCTGGCAGCGCGACTCTGGAGCAACATCCAGTAGCGTTGCCAGCAGCAGTATCGGACGAAAAAATCAGCAGCGACATGTTATTACGCAAACCAGGAGAAACCGATACTCAGTGGGCTGAACGTCTGGTGAAACTAAACGTAGCTGCCCGACTTATTGAGCAGAAAACCGGGATTCCTCGCTCCCGTATCGCTAAATGGCCCATCTACCGAAAAATTATAGAAGAACAAAATCAGGCCAAAGCAGAGAAAACCCAGGGGAGACAACAAGCCGCTCAACTTATGTGTGATAAAGATATCGTTACCCATAAAGATCTTATCGTGATATCAAGGAAAACCGGTATTCCAACGGGCACTTTGCGGCGTATGGACGAATATCGCGCCCGGAGGCCTGAGAAACAAAAAGAAACCAGGATACAGGATAAAGAAAAAGCGAAGAAACTCTTGCTTGAAAAGCGGTCGGTGAGAGCCATTGCAAAAGAGACTCAGGTTGCCGAAAGAACATTGCATAACTGGAAGCATGATCTTAAGAATTTAAAAACAAATGATGTTGCTGCCTCAGTCTCTGAAAGAGAAAATGTACTGATGAAGCAAATTGCGACAATAAAACAGGTGATCGGCAAGGAGTGTAATGCTGTTCAATCTGTTCAGATAAAAATGAAAGCCTTATTGAGTTCAGCTATTGACGAATTGGATCCCTTTGTTCGGGACTGCACAACAACAGCAATTGGGGTGGATAACAACAATCAATATTACCTTTCATCAAGTAGCTATCCTGTTTGTCAGAAATTAAAAATCTGGGCACGTAGTCATCGTATCACTGTGGTGGAAGATGCCGGGCATGCCGAGGCCGTTTTGGTTAATAAGGTCAGCAAAATAAAACACATTGAACCCTCCCGGGATGTTTGTCTTGAATGCGAGCATAAGATGCTGAAGCATCATGTCACCACCAGTCGGCCTTTTTCACATAAACTTAGCAAAGGCCAACGCACCGGAAAGTCTTATACCGAGGAAGAACGCCAGTTCGCTAAAACCATGAAGGCAGAATCTTCGATAAAAGCAAATAATGTAGCCAAAGCAAGACGCCTTTTAGTCGAAGGTGATTTATCTCTCACCGATATTGGGAGGCAGACCGGAGTTAATAAAAGTACTATGGTTTCATGGCCAGAACATAAAATCTGGGTGGAGAAACAGAAAAAACGTAAAGCAGGTGATCCAAGGAAAGCTAAGGCATTAGCAATGTCCCTGGAGGGGATTAGCCAGAATGAAATTGCAAACAAGCTCAAAACTTCAAAAACCAAGATAAGTCAGTGGATAAAAGAGTCTAAACAAAAGAATACTGACTACGCCATGCCTACGACCTCAGGTAAACGAGCAGCTTTGCGGCAGGGGCTCAGTCACACCACGCGTGCGCACATGCAGTCTTCATTGCGAAGTGAAATTCGCGTAGCATCGGAGGGCCTTAATCAGCAAGGATTACTTCGCTGGCTTCAGGAACCCGGTATGAGTCAACATTCTTACCATGACATACTGGATGTGCTGGAAGAGGAAGAAATCGATTTTAATATTAACGATTTTATCAGTGCATGGAACGCGACAGGGCGCCCGTTACCAGAATAGAAAGAGGCAATGTCTCTCAGTGCTATTATTGTAAGCCGACACGGTAACTTACTCTTAACGAATCATCACATAGTCAGGAAGTTGAAATGTATAGCAATCACTATTTTGGTAAGTATGCTGAAGATATCGAGAAACTCGATTTTCACCGAAAGTTAATGCTGGGTGTTTTAGTTTTGCGTGATCTAAGTAATTGTGTCGCGCACTTTGATGGTATTTATGATGAGAAGCTTCTCCCGTTTTATGAAAATATGATTAATGCGTTGAAATTAGCTTCGGCTTCTGGATTGCCTGCTTCATCCTTATGCCATTTACGGGATGCCTGTATAAGGAGAGTTCCTGATACGGACACTTTCCCTGCTAAAGAAGGAACATTTGCTCAATATGCAATGATTAGCGCCTGTTACCTGTTGGCATTTGCGTTGGAATATAATGTCGGAGATTTTTATCGTTCACTGGACTTTTATATTGAGAATCTCTGTGCTCAGAACCAGTGTGCGGAAGAGCCATTAAGTGATGCGATGCTAAATGAATATATTACAGCAATATGGGCCTCTTTAATCGCAAGTCTTGAACAGGAGGTGCACATTACTTCTGCGGCTGATGGGATGAAATGAATTTATCATATCCATAACAGAAAAACGAAGTCTACACGCGCAGAAATTCACCTTCTCTTTATGAACTGCTTACCAGCAGTTTTCATGGGGAGTTACCGAGCTATATCGTCAGCAAAAAAGAACAGTTGATCCTGTCGGTAACGAAAGCGTCAGAGCCTGGAACCTTGAGGTTTTATGATAATGAATAATCCTGACCCATCTGAAAGGGTGTAGTCCTTCTCGTCGGGAGCTGCATTTTTAATCTGAATATTAGTTAAGGCCATAGATATCTCTCCCGACGTTCTGACTGTGTCAGAGTAACGAAAAGAGATACTTTTGTTCGTGGCTGCGAAAGCTATCGGCTGGAAATGGTTGGATACTGATTTCGGCTCTAAGCCTTGCGTGGTACGGGGTTCGTAGGATTATTTAGCAGGGGACATAAGCGCTCAGATTGTCCCCTGCAGGAATCGAACCTGCAACTAGCCCTTAGGAGGGGCTCGTTATATCCATTTAACTAAGGGGACGAAGCGGCACGAGTATAGCGTTTTTTACCCTCAACGGTAAGTCTCAAGCCGCCTGACTGCTCAAACAGTCACCATTCAAGCCTGTTTTTTCTGGTTTTTCTGTTTCGATTCTTCGCGTTTTGCTTGCTGCCTGGCTTCTTCCTTGCGTTTGTTGCTCATATCATTGCGGATCTGCGCGTGGCTCATCAGCGCAAAGATAAACGTACCGCCGCAGATATTTCCGGCGAGTGTCGGTAACGCAAAGGGCAAGAAGAAATCACTCCAGTGCAGCGTACCATTAAAGACCAGATAGAGAATTTCCACCGAGCCGACGACGATATGTGTGGTATCGCCCAGCGCAATCAACCAGGTCATCAGAATAATGACCACAATCTTCGCCGCACCGGCCGCAGGGAACATCCAGACCATTGTAGCAATCAGCCAGCCAGAAATAATCGCGTTAGAAAACATCTCTGTTGGGCTGTTTTTCATCACGTCCATACCGATTTTGACAAAGGCGTCGCGGGTCTCTTCATCAAAAATCGGCATATATTCAAAGGCCCACGCCGCAATGCCGGTACCGATAATATTACCCAGTAAAACTACACCCCACAGGCGCATTAGCAGACCAAAATTGCCGAGGGTAGGGTTTTGCATAACCGGTAGTACGGCAGTGACGGTATTTTCGGTAAAAAGCTGTTGGCGGGCCATGATGACGATGATAAACCCGAAGGTATAACCAAGGTTCTCGAGTAGAAATCCACCTGGCACGCCTTCTAATTGCACGTGAAAAATCCCTTTTGCCAGTAACGAAGCGCCCATCGACAGCCCGGCAGCGATGGCCGACCACAGCAGCGCCATCGCATCGCGTTCCATCTCTTTCTCCCCATCCTGGCGGATATGTTCATGAATCGCCATGGCGCGCGAGGGGAGTCTGTCCTCATCGACCTCTATCTTTTTACCTTCTAACTTTTCATCACTTTCGACCTGGATTTCGTCGCTGTGCCGATCAATTTTTTCTTTCTCAATATCATTCATAGCCGAATCCTGCATAAGCACGTATTGCTAAAGCGTAGCGGTTTTTATCCGAAAATCAGCGGGAGAAAGTCTGAGATAGCAAAAATGGTAACGTTTGTTTTTATCGGGTTAGCTAAAATAGAACCGCCGCGTAGTGTGCATAACCAGGCTATGATCAAATCAGTAAGACCGGGTATATAGACATCGTTTGACGTGCTGTTACAATCGCTCACATCTTAACAGGCGGATACGTCATCGTTCCGTCATGGATGGCAATCAGCGATAGCCATATTACACAGGGAGACACTTATGAAGCTTCGCCTGTCGGCGCTTGCGCTGGGAACCACACTTTTGGTGGGGTGTGCGAGCTCCGGTACTGAACAGCAGGGGCGTTCGGATCCATTTGAAGGGTTCAACCGCACAATGTACAACTTTAACTTTAATGTGTTAGATCCCTATGTTGTTCGACCGGTAGCAGTAGCCTGGCGTGATTATGTCCCGCAGCCGGCGCGTAATGGTTTGAGCAACTTTACGGGCAACCTTGAAGAGCCGGCCGTCATGGTCAACTATTTCCTGCAAGGCGATCCTTATCAGGGGATGGTGCATTTTACCCGTTTCTTCCTGAACACCTTGTTGGGTATGGGCGGCTTTATCGATGTGGCGGGTATGGCGAATCCGAAGCTACAGCGCGTTGAACCACACCGCTTTGGCAGTACGTTAGGCCACTATGACGTGGGTTACGGACCGTATATGCAGCTTCCGTTCTACGGTAGCTTCACGCTGCGCGATGATGGTGGCGATATGGTGGATACGCTGTATCCGGTACTGTCCTGGCTGACCTGGCCGTTGTCGATAGGTAAATGGACAGTCGAAGGGATTGAAACTCGCGCACAGCTGCTTGATTCCGACGGTCTGCTGCGTCAGTCTTCCGATCCTTACATCATGGTACGTGAAGCCTACTTCCAGCGTCATGACTTCATCGCGAACGGCGGGAAACTTAAACCAGAAGAAAACCCGAACGCGAAAGCCATTCAGGATGATTTAAAAGATATTGATTCCGAGTAAGGAATTGAGGCAAATAAAAAGGTGAGCTAAAAAAGCTCACCTTTTTTAATGTCTGCAGAAAATCAGAATGCGTAGTTGAAGTTGGTACCGAACAGCCAGGCTTTACCTTCAGAATCGAAAGTATACGGGCCTTCTTTGACGGTCACTTTCTGACCGTGCATATAAGAAACACCAACATCAATAGATGCGTCATCATTGAATGCGTAAGTCGTACCCGCGCTCAGCCACAGGCGGTCCTGGTCTGGAATGGAGATGGAACGCTTGCTTGCAGGAACCGGGCTGTCGTCATAGGCGATACCGGTACGGAAGGTCCAGCTTTTATCCATATAGTAGGTCGTGCCCAGCGCGATGCGGTAAGAATCCTTAAAGCCTTCTTCTTTATAGAACAGTGTCTGGCCGTTGGTGCCGGTTGCTTTCAGCTCCTGGAACTGGCTCCAACTGGTATAAGCCATGCTGTAGTGAATAGCCCATTGCGGAGCGATGCGGTTATAGCCCGACAGTTCCCACATTTCCGGCAGGTTCAGCGTCAAAGAACCCGGGACGGTGGCATTGGTTGTTCCCCATGGGAACGCGGTGCCTGCGCCAGGTAACGCATTGGCCTGGGAACGAATACCGCTTTTGTAATCACCATCGAAGTCGATTTTAACTTCAGAGCGGTAGGTCAAGCCGTAACGGTTATTTTTATCCAGCTCGTACAAAATACCGGCGTTCCAGCCGTAGCCCCATTCGTCACCCTTCAGGCTGGCGATCTTCTGGCTTACTTTCGGCAGTGCGGCGGTCTGCTCACCGGAATAACGCTCAATTTTAGCATCGGCGTAAACGGCATTAAAACCAACACCAAAGCTCCAGCTGTCATTCAGACGGTAGGCACCGCTCAGGTTAAGGTTGACCGTTTTAAGATCAGTCTTCCCGCCGTACTCACCGACGATATAGCTGTCATTAAACTCGGTTGCCAGACCATAGTTTGAGGTGACAGAAGCGCCCCAACCAAACTGCTCGTTGATAGGCATCACGAAGTGAGCGTTGGGAACCCACGCTGTAGGGGCGATGTTATCTGCGTCGGTGCTACGTCCGGTGAATGGCGATTTACCGGAAATATTAACGTCTGGATCGATATACACCGCGCCCGCAGAAAAAGTGGGGCGATCGAACATCATAATCAGTGCCGGGTTACGACTGGCGTTACCTGCATCATCTGCAATAGCGCCTTCACCCGAATATGCCCGGCCAAGGCCAGAGGAAGAAAATTCGTTTAACTGAAAGCCTGCAGACCAGGCCTGTGTGGAGATAATTGCCACTGCGACTGCGAGAGCAGACTTTGTAAACAGGGTTTTCTGGCTCATGACCATAACCTCATAGATTTATTTTTATACAAACAATGTTACATACCGTAACAGGAGCGCGAAGTGTAGGGTCTGAGGTACGACATAGAAATCAGACCAGTGCCGAGAGTATAGGTCTGACCAGCTGAAATGTTGCAAGTATGTTTATAAATATTTTCAATTCTGATCTCGGAAACGCGATCCAGCTGGCAAAATTGCGGGTATGCGCACTCACCTGTTTGGGTGATTTTTGTTTTAGATCATTTTTAAGTGTGATTTCGGTCACTTATCGCATTTCATACAATTAACGACTGGAGAGGCGAAAGAGGGGAGCGTAAAATATCCCTATCGTTTATCTGGCACCTCAGGTGCGAATACAGAGGAAATCTACAATGAGTAAATGCAGTGCTGATGAAACCCCGGTTTGCTGCTGTATGGATGTTGGCACCATCATGGACAACTCCGATTGCACCGCGTCATACAGCCGTGTGTTCGCGAATCGCGCAGAGGCAGAAGAAACGCTGGCCGCTCTGACTGAAAAGGCGCGTGGCGTGGAATCTGAGCCTTGCCAAATCACCTCTACCTTTACCGAAGAATCAGATGGTGTGCGTCTGGATATTGACTTTGTTTTTGCTTGTGAAGCTGAAACGCTGATTTTCCAGTTGGGCCTGCGTTAATCCCTTCTCTTTATACCCTTGCTGCCTGGTAGCAAGGGTATTTTCGTAACAGTCAGTGATTATTCACTGTGTCTTAGCTCCCACTTTCTTTTCTCTCCGCTTGGCTAAATGTAAAAAATTGGTTAAGACTGTGATCAGGTCAGACCACTTATTTTTATTTTTTACAGGGGAGTGTTATGAGTCAGGCTTTACCGCTGGTTACCCGCCAGGGCGATCGCATCGCCATTGTAAGCGGATTGCGTACGCCATTTGCCCGTCAGGCAACCGCATTTCATGGCATTCCCGCCGTAGATTTGGGGAAAATGGTTGTTGGTGAACTGCTGGCGCGTAGCGAAATACCCGCTGATGTGATCGAGCAACTGGTCTTTGGCCAGGTGGTACAAATGCCTGAAGCCCCCAATATTGCTCGTGAAATCGTACTGGGAACCGGTATGAATGTGCACACGGATGCCTACAGCGTAAGCCGAGCCTGCGCTACCAGTTTCCAGGCAGTAGTGAATGTCGCGGAAAGCCTGATGGCGGGGACAATTCGCGCCGGAATTGCCGGCGGGGCGGACTCGTCGTCTGTCCTGCCGATTGGCGTCAGCAAAAAGCTGGCGCGCGTGCTGGTGGATGTCAATAAAGCCCGCACAACAGGGCAACGCCTGAAACTGTTTTCCCGGCTGCGTTTACGTGACCTGATGCCTGTACCCCCCGCTGTCGCTGAATATTCCACCGGCTTGCGCATGGGGGATACGGCCGAGCAAATGGCGAAAACCTATGGCATTACGCGCGAGCAGCAGGACGCCCTGGCGCATCGTTCTCACCAACGTGCCGCTCAGGCATGGGCTGAAGGAAAGCTCGCCGATGAGGTGATGACCACCTACGCGCCACCGTTTAAAGATCCTCTTTCCGAAGATAACAATATTCGCGGCAACTCTACGCTGGCCGATTACGCCAAACTGCGTCCGGCGTTTGACCGAAAGCACGGCACCGTTACTGCGGCGAACAGTACCCCGCTGACGGACGGCGCAGCCGCCGTGATATTGATGACGGAGTCGCGTGCGAAAGAGCTGGGACTGGTGCCGCTGGGGTATTTACGCAGCTATGCTTTCACCGCAATTGATGTCTGGCAGGACATGCTGCTGGGACCGGCGTGGTCAACACCGCTTGCGCTGGAGCGAGCTGGACTGACGATGACGGATTTAACCTTGATCGATATGCATGAAGCCTTTGCCGCACAAACGCTGGCGAATCTTCAGTTGCTGGGCAGCGAACGTTTTGCCCGCGAAGTGTTGGGTAGGGCACATGCCACTGGCGAGGTTGATGACAGTAAATTTAACGTGCTGGGTGGGTCTATTGCCTATGGACATCCTTTCGCTGCTACCGGTGCGCGAATGATCACGCAAACCCTCAATGAATTACGCCGGCGTGGCGGCGGCTTTGGTTTAGTCACCGCCTGTGCGGCAGGTGGTTTGGGGGCGGCAATGGTTCTGGAGGCGGAATAATGGAAATGACATCGGCTTTTACGCTAAACGTGCGTCTGGATAACATTGCTGTTGTCACTATTGATGTGCCCGGAGAGAAAATGAATACCCTGAAAGCGGAGTTTGCTTCTCAGGTTCGGGCCATCCTGAAACAAATTCGCGACAACAAAGCGCTGCGCGGTGTGGTGTTCATTTCAGCGAAACCCGATAATTTTATCGCCGGAGCAGATATCAACATGATTGGTAGCTGCCGCAGCGCGCAGGAAGCCGAAACGCTGGCCCGCCAGGGGCAGCAGATTATGGCGGAAATCCATGCGTTGCCGATCCCGGTTATCGCCGCGATTCATGGCGCATGTCTGGGTGGTGGCCTGGAGATGGCGCTGGCCTGCCATAACCGTATTTGTACCGATGATGCTAAAACCGTACTGGGTTTGCCGGAAGTCCAGCTTGGTCTGTTGCCCGGCTCCGGCGGCACGCAACGCTTGCCACGCCTTATTGGCGTCAGTACTGCGCTGGATATGATCCTCACAGGGAAACAATTGCGCGCAAAACAGGCGCTTAAAGTGGGGCTGGTGGATGAAGTCGTGCCGCAGTCCATATTGCTGGAAGCTGCCGTTGAACTGGCTAAAAAAGACAATTCCTCACATCGGAGTCTGCCCGTACGTGAGCGGGTATTAGCGGGGCCGCTGGGGCGAGCGCTGCTATTCCGTATGGCCAGTAAAAAGACGGCGCAAAAAACGCAGGGAAATTATCCCGCGACGGAACGTATCCTTGAGGTCATTGAAACCGGCCTTGCCCAGGGAAGCAGTAGCGGTTATGACGCAGAAGCCCGCGCATTTGGGGAATTGGCGATGACACCCCAGTCTCAGGCGCTGCGACACATCTTTTTTGCCAATACCGACGTGAAAAAGGATCCTGGTAGTGATGCAAAGCCCGGTCCGCTAAACAGTGTCGGCATTCTGGGTGGCGGTCTGATGGGCGGAGGTATCGCCTATGTGACGTCCTGTAAAGGTGGCTTGCCAGTACGTATCAAGGATATTACTGCTAAGGGAATCAACCACGCGCTGAAGTACAGTTGGGATCAGCTTGAAACGAAAGTTCGTCGCCGTCATATCAAAGCCAGCGAGCGCGATAAACAGCTGGCGTTAATTTCTGGATCTACCGATTATCGCGGTTTTGCGCATCGCGATCTGGTTATTGAAGCCGTGTTCGAAGATCTGGCGTTAAAACAACAGATGGTGGCAGAAGTTGAACAAAATTGCGCACCTCACACTATTTTTGCTTCCAACACCTCATCTTTACCAATTAGTGATATTGCGGCTAAGGCTGCCAGACCTGAACAAGTGATTGGTTTGCACTTTTTTAGCCCGGTGGAAAAAATGCCGCTGGTTGAGGTCATTCCGCATGCAACGACCTCTGAGCAAACTATTGCAACAACCGTCAAGTTGGCGAAAAAACAGGGTAAAACACCGATAGTCGTCAGAGATAAGGCCGGATTTTACGTTAACCGCATTTTAGCGCCTTACATCAATGAAGCTATACGCCTGTTAACCGAAGGCGAGCGGGTTGAAGCCATTGACGCCGCGCTGGTTAAGTTTGGTTTTCCGGTTGGGCCAATCCAACTTTTGGATGAGGTCGGAATTGATACGGGCACTAAAATTATACCTGTGCTTGAAGCGGCGTATGGAGAACGTTTTAGCGCGCCTGCAAATGTTGTTGCTTCAATTTTGAATGACGATCGCAAAGGTAGAAAAAATGGTCGTGGTTTCTATCTTTATGGGGCGAAAGGGCGTAAAAGCAAAAAACAGGTCGACCCTGCAATTTATACGCTTATTAGCGCTCAGGGCCAGGCTCGACTCACCGCCACGCAAATTGCTGAGCGGTGTGTCATGTTAATGCTCAATGAAGCAGCTCGCTGTTTCGACGAGAAGGTCGTCCGCAGCGCCCGTGATGGCGATATCGGCGCTGTATTTGGTATTGGTTTTCCGCCATTCCTCGGCGGCCCGTTCCGGTATATGGATTCCCTCGGCGCGGGTGAAGTAGTTGCGGTTCTGCAACGGCTATCAACACAATATGGCTCGCGGTTTACGCCGTGTGAGCAGTTATTGCTGATGGCGGAACGCGGTGAAAGATTCTGGAATAGTAGGGAAACTGACCTGAATTCATGAGGTCAAAGGTAGGATGAATCCGCACTGAATGTATGGCTCATGCTCAAAATGTAAACAGAGATTGACTATACTTACGCCGTTGAGGTAAAAAACAGCGTTTCATTCGGTGAATGGATAAGGCACAATGCCGGCCACCATATCGTTACCACGGTCAATAGGGGCCGTGATTAACTGGTGTTGGTGATTCTGGTTAACAAAAGCGGTGCAATATGCAAGTTTTTATCATGCGTCACGGCGACGCGGCCCTCGATGCCGCCAGTGATTCGGTTCGTCCTTTAACCTCTTGTGGTTGTGACGAATCTCGCCTGATGGCGAACTGGCTGAAAGGTCAAAAAGTGGATATCGAACGTGTTCTGGTGAGCCCGTTCCTGCGAGCCGAACAAACGCTGGATGTGGTGGGGGAATGCATGAACCTGCCAAGCGGCGTGGATGTTTTGCCGGAGCTGACTCCCTGCGGCGATGTTGGTCTGGTCAGCGCCTATTTACAGGCTCTGGCCAATGAAGGTATCACCACGGCGCTGGTGATTTCTCACTTACCTTTAGTGGGGTATCTGGTGTCTGAGCTTTGCCCAGGCGAAACTCCGCCGATGTTTACCACGTCAGCGATTGCCAGCGTTACGCTTGATGAAAGCGGAAAAGGGGTTTTCAACTGGCAGATGAGCCCGTGTAATCTCAAAATGGCGAAAGCGATATAAGTAGGCCGGATAAGGCACAACCGCCATCCGGAAAATAAAAGAGCCGCAAACGCGGCTCTTTCTGTTTTTCTGCATCAGGGAAGTTCTGGCGGCAGCCACTCTTCCACTTCAATCAGCACCAGCAGTGCGGCGTCGCCACCATACTCTTTTGGTGCCTGATGAAAGGCCATCACGTGCGGATGCTGTGCCAGCCAGAGAGGCGTTTGCTGTTTAAGAATATGCTTTCCGTGGCCATGCATAACGCAGGCGCAAAACACATGCTCACGACGACAGGCGGCGATCAGCGCGCCTAATTCCTGTTTGGCCTGTTGCTGGGTCAGTCCATGCAAATCAAGAAACAGCTCCGGGGAGTAGTCGCCACGGCGCATTTTCTTGAGTTCGAAATGGCTGACGTCGGCACGTAGATATCTTACCGGGCCGTCTGTGTTCAGCAACGGCTGAAATTCGTCAGAAAAATAGTGGCTGGCATCAGCCTGTTCCTGCAACAGCCTTTTAACCGGGACCTCGGTGATTTTTTTACGTAGCGGTCGGTGAACAATAGTGTCTTGCTTAATTTTACGCGTGCCGGTCATCAGCTGGCGAAACAGCGTCTGATCCTCCTCGCTGAGCGATGTTTTCTTTTTCATTCGAGAGTCTCATCTTTTATTTTCCGTTAGTTTAACCCGACTCGATGGGCATCCGATCGCTTAAAACGCAATTTTCGCGTTCAGGCCCGGTGTGGATGCTGATTTATCGCCGTCTTCGTGGCAAACTAGCCGCCGAAATTAATACGAGCATGCCCTGGAGGAATACGTGGATAAAATTTTCGTCGATGAAGCAGTGAGTGAACTGCATACCATTCAGGACATGTTGCGTTGGGCGGTCAGCCGTTTTAGCGCGGCGAATATCTGGTATGGCCATGGCACGGATAACCCATGGGACGAGGCCGTACAACTGGTGCTGCCGTCGCTCTATTTGCCGCTGGATATACCTGAAGATATGCGCACCGCGCGTCTGACCTCCAGCGAGCGCCATCGTATTGTTGAACGCGTGATTCGCCGCGTCAACGAGCGTATCCCGGTTGCTTATCTGACCAATAAAGCCTGGTTCTGCGGGCATGAGTTTTATGTTGATGAACGCGTGCTGGTTCCACGCTCACCGATTGGCGAACTGATCAATAATCGTTTTGCGGGCCTCATCAATGAGCAGCCGCAGCATATCCTCGATATGTGTACCGGCAGCGGCTGCATCGCTATTGCCTGCGCGTATGCTTTCCCGGAAGCCGAAGTGGATGCGGTGGATATTTCCACTGACGCGCTGGCGGTGACTGAGCACAATATTGAAGAACATGGTCTGATCCATCACGTGACGCCGATCCGCTCCGATCTGTTCCGCGATCTGCTGAAAGTGCAGTATGACCTGATTGTGACCAACCCGCCGTATGTCGATGCGGAAGATATGTCCGATCTGCCAAACGAATATCGTCATGAACCTGAGCTGGGTCTGGCGTCCGGTAGCGATGGGCTGAAACTGACTCGCCGCATTCTGGGGAACGCTCCAGATTACCTGGCAGATAACGGTATTCTGATTTGTGAAGTCGGAAACAGCATGGTACATCTGATAGAGCAATACCCGGATGTACCGTTTACCTGGCTGGAGTTTGACAACGGCGGTGACGGTGTATTCATGCTGACCAAAGAACAGTTAGTTGCTGCTCGCGAGCACTTCAGCATTTATAAAGACTAAATACACGCGCACAAACACAACACTCATAACGGAGCCGTGATGGCAGGAAACACAATTGGGCAACTCTTTCGCGTAACCACATTCGGCGAATCACACGGGCTGGCGCTCGGTTGTATTGTCGATGGTGTTCCGCCGGGCATTTCTCTGACAGAAGCTGACCTGCAGCACGATCTCGACAGACGTCGCCCAGGTACGTCGCGTTACACTACGCAGCGCCGTGAACCGGATCAGGTGAAAATCCTCTCTGGTGTGTTCGAAGGCGTGACCACCGGTACCAGCATTGGTCTGCTGATCGAAAATACCGATCAGCGTTCACAGGATTACAGCGCGATTAAGGATGTTTTTCGTCCTGGCCACGCCGACTATACCTATGAGCAAAAATACGGTCTGCGCGACTATCGTGGCGGTGGACGCTCATCCGCACGTGAAACAGCAATGCGCGTGGCGGCCGGGGCGATTGCCAAAAAATATCTGGCGGAAAAATTCGGCGTTGAAATTCGCGGCTGTCTGACGCAGATGGGCGATATCCCGCTGGAGATTAAAGACTGGTCTCAGGTAGAGCTTAACCCGTTCTTTTGCCCGGACCCGGATAAAATCGAGGCGCTCGATGAACTGATGCGCGGCCTGAAAAAAGAGGGCGACTCCATCGGAGCAAAGGTCAGCGTGGTGGCAAGCGGCGTACCTGCGGGTCTCGGTGAACCTGTATTTGACCGCCTGGATGCCGACATTGCCCATGCGCTGATGAGCATTAACGCCGTTAAGGGCGTAGAGATTGGCGACGGGTTTGACGTTGTCGCGCTGCGCGGCAGCCAAAACCGTGATGAAATCACCAAAGACGGTTTCCAGAGTAACCATGCGGGCGGCATTCTGGGCGGGATCAGCAGCGGGCAGCAAATTGTTGCACATATGGCGCTGAAACCGACGTCCAGTATTACCGTTCCTGGACGCACGATTAACCGCTTTGGCGAAGAAGTCGATATGATCACCAAAGGACGCCACGATCCGTGCGTTGGGATCCGCGCCGTGCCGATCGCAGAGGCTATGCTGGCGATCGTATTAATGGATCACCTGCTGCGTCAGCGGGCGCAAAACGCGGACGTGAAGACTGACATTCCACGCTGGTAAGACATGAAAAAAACGGCACTTGCGGCGCTGGCTCTTTTTGCCAGCACCGCCTGCCTGGCGGCGACGCCCTGGCAGAAAATTACCCATCCGGTGGCGGGCAGCCCGCAGTCTATCGGCGCATTCGCCAATGGCTGTATTGTTGGCGCCGAGACGCTGCCTGTACAGTCTGAACACTATCAGGTGATGCGCACCGATCAGCGACGTTATTTTGGTCATCCGGATCTGGTGATGTTTATCCAGCGTCTGAGTAATCAGGCGAATAATCTGGGGCTGGGCACGGTGTTAATCGGCGATATGGGTATGCCGGCCGGTGGGCGGTTCAATGGCGGTCACGCCAGCCACCAGACGGGACTGGATGTCGATATTTTCCTGCAGTTGCCGAAAACGCGCTGGACCCAGTCGCAACTGCTGCGTCCTCAGGCGTTAGATCTGGTCTCACGGGATGGCAAACATGTCGTGCCGTCGCTGTGGAAGCCGGAGATTTTCAGCCTGATTAGGCTGGCGGCAAAAGATAATGAAGTCACGCGCATTTTTGTGAATCCGGCGATTAAGCAGCAGCTGTGTCTGGATGCAGGGACTGACAGGGACTGGTTGCGTAAAGTGCGACCGTGGTTCCAGCATCGTGCGCATATGCACGTACGATTACGTTGTCCTGCTGACAGCCTTGAGTGCGAAGATCAACCGTTGCCTCCTCCAGGCGATGGCTGTGGCGCAGAGCTGCAAAGCTGGTTCGAACCTCCTAAACCTGGAACCACCAAGCCTGAGAAGAAGACACCGCCGCCGTTGCCGCCTTCCTGCCAGGCGCTACTGGATGAGCATGTACTCTAATGGATCATTTTGTCTCTCTGTTTATGGTGTCGCCACTGCTGTTAGGTGTGCTTTTTTTTGTGGCAATGCTGGCAGGTTTTATTGACTCTCTGGCCGGAGGCGGCGGTTTACTCACCATCCCGGCATTGATGGCGGCCGGAATGCCGCCCGCGCAAGCGTTGGCCACCAATAAGCTACAGGCCTGCGGGGGATCCATCTCTTCCTCGATCTATTTTATTCGCCGGGGCGTGGTGAATCTGGCGGATCAGAAGCTCAACATCTTCATGACTTTTGTCGGTTCCATGAGCGGCGCGTTGTTGGTCCAGCATGTGCAGTCCGACATATTACGCCAGATCCTGCCGGTGCTGGTTATCTGTATTGGCCTCTACTTTCTGTTGATGCCCAGAGTGGGCGAAGAAGACCGGCAGCGTCGGCTGCACGGTTTGCCTTTCGCGCTGGTGGCCGGGGGCTGTGTTGGGTTTTACGATGGCTTTTTTGGCCCGGCGGCGGGTTCGTTCTACGCGCTGGCTTTTGTCATGCTGTGCGGCTATAACCTGGCAAAATCGACGGCCCACGCCAAAGTATTAAATGCCACCTCGAATATCGGTGGACTGTTGCTGTTTGCCCTCGGCGGCAAAGTGATTTGGGCGACCGGGTTTGTGATGCTCATTGGCCAGTTCATTGGCGCACGGATGGGATCGCGACTGGTGCTCAGCAAAGGACAAAAACTCATTCGGCCAATGATCGTCATTGTCTCCGCCGTGATGAGCGCCAAGCTACTTTACGATAATCATGGACAGGAGATTCTCCACTGGCTGGGGATGAACTAATGAATAACACCCATCACTACGAACAGTTAATTGAGATTTTTAACGGCTGCTTTGCCGATGAATTTAATACCCGTCTGATTAAAGGCGATGACGAACCGATCTATCTTCCTGCTGATGCGGAAGTACCGTATCACCGTATCGTTTTTGCGCATGGTTATTACGCCAGCGCGTTACATGAAATTTCGCACTGGTGTATTGCGGGTAAAGCGCGTCGTGAACTGGTTGACTTTGGTTACTGGTACTGCCCGGACGGACGCGACGCGAACACGCAATGCCAGTTTGAAGATGTGGAAGTGAAGCCGCAGGCGTTTGACTGGCTGTTCTGCATGGCGGCGGGTTATCCGTTTAACGTCAGTTGCGACAATCTGAACGGCGACTTTGAACCGGATCGCGTGGTATTCCAACGTCGTGTTCATGCCCAGGTGATGGAATATCTGGAAAAGGGGATCCCGGAGCGGCCAGCGCGCTTTATTAACGCGTTACAGAATTATTATCACACGCCTGAACTTAAGGCGGAACAATTCCCGTGGCCCAAAGCGCTCAACTGAAGCCGCCGCCACGTTTACAATGAGGAAAGAAGATGATCGCGGAGTTTGAATCACGCATTCTGGCATTAATCGACGATATGGTAGAGCACGCCAGCGATGATGAGTTGTTTGCCAGTGGCTATTTGCGTGGGCACCTGACGCTGGCCGTAGCAGAGCTGGACGCTGGCGAGGACCATTCCGCTGAGGCATTGTACACCAATGTGACCAGCAGCCTGGAAAAAGCGATTAGCGCAGGCGAACTTTCGCCGCGTGATCAGGCGTTAGTGAAAGAGATGTGGGACGCTTTATTTCAAAAGGCAACGCAATAATAATTGCAGTGGATTGTGCCGGATGGCGACGCTAAGGCGTCTTATCCGGCCTACGTGGACTGACGATTCGGGTTCAGTTTGTAGGCCTGATAAGCGCAGCGCATCAGGCAATGATGAGAGAGTATTTTATTTCACCGCTTTACCCTTCAATAACTTCCTGACCCACAACCGATTCGGGTTCAGTGCCGCCAGCGTACTGGCATCCATAGGAATAGGTTCATCGCTCATTTGCGCTGCCAGAATTTCTGCACACAGCGGGGCTGAGCACAACCCGCGTGACCCCAGCGCGCCCAGCATAAATAGATCGACATACACCGGGGCGCTTACCGCGTGCGCTTTGTCTTCGGCAAGCGTGGCGTACTGGCTGAGCGTGGCGTCATAGTCCGCGATATTGCCCACCATCGGGATGTGATCGCGCGTAGCGCAGCGGACCCCGCAGCGGGCGGCATGCGCACTGACGTCCACCTCTTTTGCCCATGCGGCGTGCGGGAAGCAGTCGATTAAACGCTGACGATTTTGCTGCTGGTCGTCCTCGCGATACTCAGTCTCCTCACACCCACGATGATAGCTGGCGCCAATGCAGTGTTGCTGGTTTTGCGGGTCATACGGCGTGAGGTAACCGTCGTAGCACAACACCTGGCGCAGCGCTGACAGCGTAGGCGTGGTGGGGATATGACTCACCTGACCGCCAACGGAATAGACCGGTAACGACTGCGTCTGCTCAAAGCGGTTAATGCGATGGCCGTTAGCCAGAACCACCGCTTCGTGAGTGGCGGTTTCTCCACAGGCAAACTGCAATTGCCAGCTTGCTGTCTGGCGCGTCAGTGAGACCAACGTGTGTTGGTAGCGGGTACGTAATCCCAGCGTTGTGGCATAGTCCAGTACGGCGGTGGTTAACTGCGCCGGGCACAACCATCCACCTGCTGGATACTGAATCCCGCCGCATCCGGTTTCCACGCCTGTCGTTTGCAACACCTGCTGTGCGTCTACGCCGACGGCGAGCGCATCTGGCAGTTCAAGAGACAGCATTTGAGTGATTTTCTGCTGGCTTTTTTCATCCCAGGCGAGCTGCGTCACGCCGCACCAGTCATGTGCGAACTCAACCGGAAGGGCGTCATACAGTCGGCGGGCGAAGGTAAACGCGGTGGGGAAAAAGAGATTAATGGCCGCATCATGCTTGCTGAGTAACGGATAGAGCGCGCCCTGACGATTACCTGATGCGCCTGCGGCAGGTTTTGCGTCCGCGCAATAGAGCGTGACCTGCCAGCCGCGGCGCAGTAGCGCCAGCGACAGCAATGCGCTGGCGATGCCACCGCCAATGATAGCGGCTTCGCGCTTATCTGTGCCCGTGCGCGTGAACCACGGAGCCGATGAAGGGAGCGCCAGAGTTTGTTCCATGACGCCACAAAGCATTTCGCGTTTGCGGCCAAAGCCTTTGCGTTTTTGCATTGTAAACCCGGCTTCCTGCAACCCCCGTCGCACAAAGCCTGCCGATGTGAAGGTGGCCAGCGTGCCGCCGGGGCGAGCCAGTCGGGCCATCGCGTTAAACAGCGTTGGCGTCCACATGTCCGGATTTTTCGCCGGTGCGAAACCGTCCAGGAACCAGGCGTCCACTTTTTGATTCAAAGAGTCATCCAGTTTACTGGTCAGTTCATTAATATCGCCAAACCACAGATCCAGCGTGACGCGCCCATTATCAAGAAGCAGACGATGGCATCCCGCCAGCGGCAGCGGCCACTGCTCTTGCAGTGCCGTGGCCCATGGAGCAAGCTCCGGCCAGTGCTGATGGGCCAGGGTCAGATCTTCACGCGTCAGCGGATATTTTTCGAAACTGATGAAATGTAATCTTTCCAGGGTAGCGTCAGGGTGGGTATCGCGAAAATCGGCAAATGCCTGCCAGAGCGTCAGGAAGTTAAGCCCGGTGCCAAACCCGCTTTCAGCCACCACGAAAAGGGGACGTGAATGCGCAGGAAATCGCTGTGCGAGATGATTCCCGCCGAGGAAGACGTAACGTGTCTCTTCCAGCCCGTTATCATTGGAAAAATAGACATCATCAAAATCTCGGGAAACAGGTGTACCCTCAGCGTTGAATTCAAGGTTGGCAGGTTGTATAGCGTATTGTTTCACGTAAGTTACTCGTCTGGCAGGCTGTGCCCCGATCTTAGCGATGAGTGCCTGGCTGCGCAAATTTCCACATTAAATGGCTGATCGGACTTGTTCGGCGTACAAGTGTACGCTATTGTGCCACTCGAAACTTTAAAATAGTGCGACTTACAGAGGTATTGAATGAAACGTGCAGTGATTACTGGCTTGGGCATCGTTTCCAGCATCGGTAATAACCAGCAGGAAGTCCTGGCATCTCTGCGTGAAGGACGTTCAGGGATCACTTTCTCTCAGGAGCTGAAGGACTCCGGCATGCGTAGCCACGTATGGGGCAACGTAAAACTGGATACCACTGGCCTCATTGACCGCAAAGTAGTGCGCTTCATGAGCGACGCATCCATCTATGCATTCCTTTCCATGGAGCAGGCTGTGGCGGATGCCGGTCTTGCTGCAGAAGATTACCAGAATAACCCGCGCGTTGGCCTGATTGCAGGTTCCGGCGGCGGCTCCCCGCGTTTTCAGGTGTTCGGCGCTGACGCAATGCGTAGCCCGCGAGGTCTGAAAGCGGTTGGCCCGTATGTGGTCACCAAAGCGATGGCGTCCGGTGTTTCTGCCTGCCTCGCAACGCCGTTCAAAATTCACGGCGTAAACTACTCCATCAGCTCTGCCTGTGCGACATCTGCGCACTGCATCGGCAACGCAGTAGAACAAATTCAGCTGGGCAAACAAGACATCGTGTTTGCTGGTGGCGGCGAAGAGTTGTGCTGGGAAATGGCGTGTGAATTCGACGCAATGGGCGCGCTGTCTACCAAATATAACGACGACCCGTCGAAAGCTTCCCGTACCTATGATGCAAACCGCGACGGTTTTGTTATCGCGGGCGGCGGCGGTATGGTGGTGGTTGAAGAGCTGGAACATGCTCTGGCTCGTGGCGCGCACATCTACGCGGAAATCGTCGGTTACGGCGCAACCTCTGATGGCGCAGACATGGTTGCACCGTCAGGTGAAGGCGCAGTACGTTGCATGCAGATGGCGATGCACGGCGTAGACACGCCTATCGACTACCTGAACTCCCACGGTACTTCTACTCCGGTAGGCGACGTGAAAGAGCTGGGCGCAATCCGTGAAGTGTTTGGCGATAAGAGCCCGGCAATCTCGGCAACCAAAGCCATGACCGGTCACTCTCTGGGCGCGGCTGGCGTACAGGAAGCTATCTACTCTCTGCTGATGCTGGAACACGGCTTTATCGCGCCGAGCATCAACATTGAAGAGCTGGACGAGCAGGCGGAAGGTCTGAACATCGTGACCAAACCGACCGAGCAGGCGCTGACCACCGTGATGTCCAACAGCTTCGGCTTTGGCGGCACTAACGCGACGCTGGTCATGCGTAAGCTGTAAGCG
>NZ_CP069763.1:4675055-4747991 GCF_016893685.1 Citrobacter cronae | reverse complement strand
ACAGGCAGACTCCAGCTTCAACATTATCCTCTTGATAATGCGTAAGCGTTTAACGTTATCCAACGCACCTTAATCCTGAAAGTCAGGTAGAGGGGGCGTGGGCATTCCTCGCCTTACTCTGCATTTTGGAGTAACGCATGACAGCAGTAACCCAACAAAAAAAAACACCGTCGGCGAACTTTTCGCTGTTTCGTATCGCTTTTGCGGTTTTCCTGACCTACATGACGGTCGGTCTGCCTTTACCCGTCATTCCTCTGTTTGTGCACCACGAGCTGGGCTATGGCAATACCATGGTCGGTATCGCCGTAGGCGTACAGTTTCTGGCAACGGTCTTAACGCGAGGTTATGCCGGACGCTTAGCCGATCAATATGGCGCTAAACGTTCGGCGCTACAGGGGATGTTTGCCTGTGCGCTGGCGGGCGCGGCGTGGCTTTTAGCCGCGCTATTACCTGTCTCTGTCCCGGTGAAATTTGCGTTGTTGATTGTCGGACGTCTGATCCTCGGCTTTGGCGAAAGCCAACTGCTCACCGGAACGCTGACCTGGGGGCTGGGGCTGGTTGGCCCAACGCGTTCCGGTAAGGTGATGTCGTGGAACGGGATGGCGATTTACGGTGCGCTGGCTGCCGGTGCGCCGTTGGGCTTGCTGATCCATAGCCACTTCGGCTTCGCGGCGCTGGCGGGAACCACGATGGTATTACCGCTGCTGGCCTGGGCATTCAACGGCACCGTTCGTAAAGTGCCTGCGCATGCCGGGGAGCGACCTTCACTGTGGAGCGTGGTCGGGCTTATCTGGAAACCGGGCCTGGGTCTGGCATTGCAGGGCGTGGGTTTTGCCGTCATCGGTACGTTTATTTCGCTTTATTTTGTCAGCAATGGCTGGACGATGGCGGGATTCACCCTGACCGCGTTTGGCGGGGCATTTGTGCTGATGCGCATTCTGTTTGGCTGGATGCCGGACCGGTTCGGCGGCGTGCAGGTCGCCGTTGTTTCATTGCTGGTTGAAACTGCGGGTCTGATCCTGCTGTGGCAGGCTCCCTCTGCCTGGGTTGCTCTGCTCGGGGCGGCATTAACCGGGGCCGGATGTTCGCTTATCTTCCCGGCATTGGGCGTTGAGGTTGTGAAGCGAGTGCCCGCGCAGGTTCGCGGTACGGCGCTGGGCGGTTACGCCGCATTTCAGGATATCTCCTACGGCGTAAGCGGTCCTGTCGCCGGGGTGCTGGCCACCGCGTACGGCTATCCCTCGGTATTCCTTGCCGGGGCGATATCCGCCGTGGTGGGAATTGTTGTGACGTTGCTGACTTTGCGAAAAGGCTAAGCGACCAGCCAGAAAATGGCTAACGCAATCATCAAGGCAATAAATATCAGTCCCGGTCGTGTCGACAGTGATTTAACCGTTTCAATCATCGGCGCGAACGGGCTGTAAATGGGCTGAGGATGGCGCGGATCGTTTAATTCCTGCTCCCGGTCACGTTCCACGCGGCGCAGGAAGATTTGGTTCAGCAAGTCCAGCACCTGAACCGTGGTCAGAATCGATTGTGGCTGGATCTGATACGTCTGCTGCGCGTACTCTTTGATTGCCGTCAGCTCATTCGGCTCTAACGGCAACTTCAGCGCCGCCTGCAGCGTTTGTAAGGTCGGGGCAGTTTGCAGACTGAGCGTCTGGCGCGCCTGCAGCCAGGTGACCAGATGCGAAAATTGTTTGGCGGGGATTAACTCTCCGCTTTTTACCCCAGACAGCTCCAGCATAGACTGCCAGATCATCTTACCGGATTCGCCCGTGGCCGCCGCCAGTTTGGTCACCAACTGGTTCAGCGTATTGTGCTCTGCGGGGAGTAACGGACGATCGGTAGCCGGACGCTGCTGCGGCTGCGGTATCGAAAGCTGACCTTGTTGTAACAGGGTCAGCACGTTCTTCAATTGCTCGGGCGTGAGTTGGCTAAGCGCCGTCTGCCCGTACTGCTGGCGGATAAAATCACTCACCGCCTGACGGTTATTTCCCTGACTCAATAGCTCCGTGAGCTGCGACAGCACCTGACGATTAGCATGGTTCTGTTGTGCGACTTCCAGCCGCTGGTTCAAATTTTGTTCGGCGGCGGGAAAGTGACGTGACTGCAACGGTGTATCACTTTTGACGCCCAGATCGTGTTTCATTCCGGCCCACACCTCAGCGCTTTGCTGCTGAGTGAGCGAAATCAAACGGGTAATCAGTCGTTCCAGCACGGTACGTTGTATCGTGGATAACGGTTGCTCACCTGCAACGGAGGGGGCATTTTGGCCTTCGCCGGGAGGGCGAGCGGGCGTACCTGAAATGGGCTGCATCGTCTCTGTTCCTTAAATCTGTGCTGACCAGGTCTCGCAGTATGCCTGGCGGCGAGATTATGGCACACTTGCCCGGTTAACTCTCGTTCTCAAACAGGTGCGAAAGACGTGAAAATCCTCGTTGATGAAAATATGCCCTATGCCCGCGAACTGTTCAGTCGTTTGGGGGAGGTCAAAGCGGTTCCTGGTCGTCCGATTCCCGTTGCCGAACTGGATGATGCGGATGCCTTAATGGTGCGCTCGGTGACGAAAGTCAATGAATCACTGCTCAGCGGAAAACCGGTTAAATTTGTCGGTACGGCAACCGCAGGCACGGACCATGTGGATGAAGCCTGGCTTGCGCAGTCGGGAATCGGTTTTTCCGCAGCGCCCGGATGTAATGCGATTGCGGTCGTAGAATATGTTTTTTCAGCGTTGCTGATGCTGGCGGAGCGCGACGGTTTTGCGTTACGCGATCGTACCGTGGGCATCGTCGGTGTTGGTAACGTGGGCGGACGTTTGCAGGCGCGACTGGAAGCGCTGGGGATCCGTACCTTGCTGTGCGATCCGCCGCGGGCCGATCGCGGTGATGAGGGCGATTTCCGCTCGCTGGACGAACTGGTACAGCAGGCCGATGTGTTGACTTTCCATACGCCGTTATTTAAAGACGGTCCGTACAAAACGCTGCACCTTGCGGATGACGCGATGATGAGTCGGCTGAAGCCGGGCACCATTCTGATCAACGCCTGCCGGGGGCCGGTTATCGACAATACGGCATTACTGAATCGGCTTAACGCCGGGCAGACGCTGAGCGTGGTGTTGGATGTCTGGGAAGGCGAGCCGGATCTCAATGTGGCGTTGCTGGAGAAAGCCGATATCGGCACGGCGCACATTGCCGGGTATACCCTGGAAGGAAAAGCGCGTGGGACCACGCAGGTCTTTGAGGCCTATAGTAAGTTTATTGGTCGCGAACAGCACGTTGCGCTGAACACCCTGTTACCTGCGCCGGAATTTGGGCGTATCACGTTGCATGGCCCGTTAGATCAGCCAACGCTGAAAAGGCTGGCGCATTTAGTGTATGATGTGCGCCGCGATGATGCGCCGCTGCGTAAAGTCGCTGGAATTCCGGGTGAGTTTGATAAACTGCGTAAAAATTATCTTGAGCGCCGTGAATGGTCGTCTTTATACGTGATGTGTGACGACGCAACGGCTGCCGCCTTGCTGTGTAAGCTGGGTTTTAACGCGGTTCATCACCCGGCACATTAATGTCTTCTTAATGCTCCCTGTCGAATAATGCGACAGGGACGCTTATGTATTTCTGGAGTAAATCACCATGTCTGAAGGCTGGAACATTGCCATTCTGGGCGCAACGGGCGCCGTAGGCGAAGCCCTGCTCGATACGCTGGCTGAACGCCAGTTCCCGGTCGGTGAAATTTATGCGCTGGCGCGTAACGAAAGCGCTGGCGAGCACCTGCGTTTTAACGGTAAATCGGTCATTGTTCAGGATGTTGCAGACTTTGACTGGACGCAGGCACAACTGGCATTTTTTGTCGCTGGCGCTGAGGCCACCGCTGCATGGGTGGAAGAAGCAACCAATGCCGGTTGCCTGGTTATCGACAGCAGTGGTCTGTTCGCACTTGAGCCTGACGTTCCGCTGGTGGTTCCGGACGTTAACCCGTTCGTGTTGGCAGATTATCGCAACCGCAATGTGATTGCAGTCCCTACTAGCCTGACCAGTCAACTGTTGTCTGCGTTGAAACCGCTGATTGATGACGGTGGTCTTTCACGTATTACGGTGACCAATATTCTGTCGGCCTCCGCGCACGGTAAAAAAGCGGTGGATGCGTTGGCAGGGCAAAGTGCGAAACTGCTCAATGGTATCCCGATTGACGAAGACGATTTCTTTGGTCGCCAGTTGGCATTCAATATGCTGCCGCTGCTGCCAGATCGCGAAGGTAGCGTGCGCGAAGAGCGTCGTATCGTCGATGAAGTGCGCAAAATTATGCAGGATGACGGTCTGCTTATCTCCGCTAGCATCGTACAGTCACCGGTATTCTACGGTCACGCGCAGATGGTGAATTTTGAAGCCCTGCGTCCGTTGGCGGCGGAAGAAGCGCGCGATGCGTTTTCTCGCGCTGAAGACGTGGTGTTGTCGGAAGAGACCGATTTCCCGACTCAGGTTGGCGATGCGTCTGGTACCCCACATCTTTCCATCGGCTGTGTACATAACGATTACGGTATGCCGGAGCAGGTTCAGTTCTGGTCCGTGGCAGACAACGTACGCTTTGGCGGCGCGTTGATGGCGGTGAAAATTGCGGAAAAACTGGTGCAGGAGTATCTGTACTAATGTCGGACCTGCAACAGCCGCTACCCCATAAGATTGCGCTGGGCATTGAGTATGACGGCAGCAAATATTATGGCTGGCAGCGCCAGAACGAAGTGCGTAGCGTTCAGGAAAAGCTGGAAAAAGCGCTTTCTCAGGTCGCGAATGAGCGTATCAATGTCTTTTGTGCGGGGCGCACGGATGCGGGCGTTCATGGCACAGGCCAGGTCGTACATTTTGAAACGCACGCTGTGCGTAAAGATGCCGCCTGGACGTTGGGCGTAAATGCGAATTTACCTGGTGACATCGCCGTGCGCTGGGTGAAAGCTGTACCTGATGATTTTCATGCCCGATTCAGCGCCACGGCTCGCCGTTATCGCTACATCATCTACAATCATCGGTTGCGCCCTGCGGTTTTGGGCAAAGGGGTAACCCATTACTATGAGCCGCTGGATGCTGAACGTATGCATCGTGCAGCCCAATGTCTGATCGGCGAAAATGATTTTACCTCGTTTCGTGCGGTGCAATGCCAGTCGCGCACGCCGTGGCGTAACGTGATGCACATAAACGTTGAACGTTTTGGCGCATATGTGGTGGTGGATATTAAAGCGAATGCCTTTGTACATCATATGGTCAGGAATATTGTCGGTAGCCTGATGGAAGTAGGCGCCAACAACCAGCCGGAGAGCTGGATAGCAGAACTGTTAGCGGCGAAGGACAGAACGCTGGCAGCGGCAACGGCGAAAGCGGAAGGACTGTATTTGGTCGCGGTAGATTACCCTGACCGGTTCGACCTGCCAAAACCGCCAATGGGCCCGCTATTTCTGGCGGACTAATTTGAGTCGTATAAAGGCAAAACTATGGATCTGATTTACTTTCTTATCGATTTTATTCTGCACATTGATGTGCACCTGGCGGAGCTGGTCGCGGAATACGGTATCTGGGTATACGCGATTCTGTTTCTGATCCTGTTTTGTGAAACCGGGCTGGTAGTGACGCCGTTCCTGCCGGGAGACTCGCTGCTGTTTGTTGCCGGCGCGCTTTCTGCGCTGCCAACTAACGATCTCAATGTTCATCTGATGGTGGCGTTGATGATTGTGGCTGCGATTGTCGGCGATGCGGTGAACTACACGATTGGCCGGTTGTTCGGTGAGAAACTCTTTAGTAACCCGAACTCCAAAATTTTTCGTCGCAGCTACCTGGATAAAACCCATGCGTTCTACGAGCGTCATGGCGGGAAAACGATTATCCTGGCGCGTTTCGTGCCTATCGTGCGTACATTTGCGCCATTTGTTGCCGGTATGGGACACATGTCCTACCGCCACTTTGCGATGTATAACGTTGTAGGCGCGCTGCTGTGGGTATTGCTGTTCACCTATGCAGGCTATCTGTTTGGCGATCTGCCAATAGTTCAGGAAAACCTGAAATTATTGATTGTGGCGATTATCGTCCTTTCCGTATTGCCGGGCGTGATAGAAGTGATTCGTCATAAACGGGCTGCGTCACGGGCTGCAAAATAGAAAGTAACTCAGCGGTTCGACCACTTTTTTATCCAAAGTTTCGGGCTGTTATGTTTTAATGTGCAACATTCATGGTCTGTTAGGGGCAAAAATGGCATTATGCGCCCCTTATAACAAAGCTGACTAGGGTTCAGGCAGAAAGGTCACCAATGAGCTGGATTGAACGAATTAAAAGCAACATTACTCCCACCCGCAAGGCAAGCATTCCTGAAGGGGTGTGGACCAAGTGTGATAGCTGCGGTCAGGTTTTATACCGTGCTGAGCTGGAACGTAATCTTGAGGTCTGTCCGAAGTGTGACCATCATATGCGCATGTCGGCGCGCAATCGCCTGCATAGCCTGTTAGATGAAGGTACTCTTGTGGAACTGGGTAGCGAACTTGAGCCGAAAGACGTGCTGAAGTTTCGTGACTCCAAAAAGTACAAAGACAGACTGGCCTCAGCACAGAAAGAAACCGGCGAGAAAGATGCGCTGGTGGTGATGAAAGGCACGCTTCATGGCATGCCGGTCGTTGCGGCTGCATTCGAGTTCGCGTTTATGGGCGGCTCCATGGGTTCTGTCGTCGGTGCGCGTTTCGTCCGTGCCGTTGAGCAGGCGCTGGAAGACAACTGCCCGCTGATCTGCTTCTCCGCTTCTGGCGGGGCGCGTATGCAGGAAGCGCTGATGTCTCTGATGCAAATGGCAAAAACGTCTGCTGCGCTGGCGAAAATGCAGGAACGCGGTTTACCGTACATTTCTGTACTGACCGACCCAACGATGGGCGGTGTTTCCGCAAGCTTCGCGATGCTGGGCGATCTCAACATTGCCGAACCGAAAGCGCTGATTGGCTTTGCGGGTCCGCGTGTTATTGAGCAAACCGTACGTGAGAAACTGCCGCCGGGATTCCAGCGCAGCGAGTTCCTGATTGAAAAAGGCGCTATCGATATGATCGTCCGCCGTCCGGAAATGCGCCTGAAACTGGCAAGCATTCTGGCGAAGCTGATGAATCTTCCGGCGCCGAATCCGGATGAGCCGCGTGAAGGCGAAGTGGTACCTCCGGTACCCGATCAGGAATCAGAGTCCTGATAATATACTCTATGGATTTCGAGTTGCAGGTAGGCGGCAAGAGAGTTCATCCCGATGAGCTTGCACAGGCAAGTGATTCGGGTGAACGACAAATCTGCCGGGAGCAGATTTGAACGCCGCATGCGGCGGCCCCGAAGGGGGAGGCCCAGGGATGGGCCGAGTAATCCGCAGCCAACAAGCCTGCAGCTTGAAAGACGACGAGTACAAAAGGGCAGGGCCAGTTGGCGCTGCCTTTTGCTTTTCTCAACGTAAAGAATCTACAGGCATCATGGACAATAAACGTATTCCTCAAGCCGCGTCGCCTCTGGCGTCGTGGCTTTCTTATCTGGAAAACCTGCACAGTAAAACCATCGATCTGGGCCTTGAGCGCGTCAGCCAGGTGGCGCGTAAATTGGGCGTGTTGAAACCCGCGCCATTTGTCTTTACGGTGGCGGGCACCAACGGAAAAGGCACGACCTGCCGTACGCTGGAATCGGTGCTGACCGCAGCAGGTTATAAAGTCGGAGTATACAGTTCGCCGCATCTGGTGCGTTACACGGAACGCGTGCGCGTGCAGGGGGGGGAACTGCCGGAATCCGCGCATACTGCCTCGTTTGCTGAGATTGAAGACGCACGTGGCGATATTTCATTGACCTATTTTGAATACGGTACGCTATCGGCGCTCTGGTTGTTTAAACAGGCTCAGTTGGACGTAGTCATTCTGGAAGTGGGGTTAGGCGGTCGCCTTGACGCGACGAATATCGTCGATGCCGATGTTGCGGTCGTCACCAGTATTGCGCTTGATCATACCGACTGGCTGGGCCCGGATCGCGAGAGCATTGGTCGTGAGAAAGCGGGGATTTTCCGCGCAGAGAAACCGGCCATCGTTGGTGAACCTGAAATGCCATACACTATTGCGGATGTGGCGCAAGAGTGCGGGGCGATTTTGCAACGCTGTGGTGTGGACTGGCGCTATACGGTAACGGATAACGACTGGTCCTTTACGGACACTCACGGCACGTTGGCGCATCTGCCATTGCCACAGGTTCCACAACCGAACGCCGCGACCGCACTGGCTGCGCTGCGTGCCAGTGGTCTTGACGTCAGCGAGCAGGCAATTCGTGACGGAATCAAACAGGCGATTTTACCGGGGCGCTTCCAGATTGTGAGCGAGTCGCCGCGGGTGATTTTTGATGTTGCCCATAACCCGCATGCGGCGGAATATCTGACCGGACGTCTGAAAAAGTTAGTGAAAAGCGGGCGTGTACTTGCAGTTATCGGTATGCTACATGATAAAGATATTGCCGGTACGTTGGCCTGGTTAAAAAGCGTGGTCGATGCCTGGTACTGCGCGCCACTGGAAGGGCCGCGTGGCGCAACGGCAGAACAGCTGTTAGAACATCTGGGCAAAGGTGAAGCCTATGACAGCGTGGCGCAGGCATGGTCTGCGGCACTGGCCGAGGCGAAGCCAGAAGATACCGTGTTGGTGTGTGGATCGTTTCACACTGTCGCACATGTCATGGAAGTGATAGACGTGGGGAGAAGCGGTGGCGAGTAAGTTTCAGAATCGATTAGTTGGCACAATTGTGCTGGTCGCGCTTGGGGTGATTGTGCTCCCCGGGCTGCTTGACGGGCAAAAAAAACATTATCAGGATGAGTTTGCTGCGATCCCTCTGGTGCCCAAACCGGGCGATCGCGACGAGCCGGACATGATGCCTGCGGCAACGCAGGCGCTGCCAACGCAACCGCCTGAAGGGGCGGCAGAAGAGGTGCGCGCGGGCGATGCCGCCGCGCCATCGTTGGATCCGTCGCGTATGACAACGGCAAGTAGCGCGGAGTTAGATCCTGTCCCCGTACCTGTTGAACCGCCGAAACCTAAACCGAAGCCGCAACCCGTTGTCGCCACACCGGCGCCAACGCCTGCGCCAGCTCCAGCGCCGAAACCGGTCGCTGAAGAAGCGCCAGCCCCGACCGGCAAAGCGTATGTTGTGCAGCTCGGCGCGCTGAAAAATGCGGATAAGGTCAATGAGATCGTGGGTAAACTTCGTGGCGCGGGCTTCCGGGTATATACTTCCCCGTCAACGCCGGTACAGGGTAAAATAACCCGCATTCTCGTCGGCCCTGACGCCTCCAGAGATAAGCTGAAGAATTCGCTGGGCGAGCTACAGAAGATCTCCGGTCTGAGTGGGGTTGTGATGGGATATACCCCTAATTAAGGGGCTGTTTCATGCAGGCCGGAGACGGTGTTTTCACCGTCTCCGGCCAGTGCCCGAAGAGGCATAAAACCGTATGGCGTTGAAGATTTTTTCAGCGCCATTTTTATTTACGCGTGGAAAGGAAATCCCTACGCAAACGTTTTCTTTTTCTGTTAGAATGCGCCCCGAACAGGACGACAGGGCGTAAAATCGTGGGACACTTATGGTCTGGATTGATTACGCCATTATCGCGGTGATTGGTTTTTCCTGTCTGGTTAGCCTGATCCGTGGCTTTGTTCGTGAAGCATTATCGTTGGTGACTTGGGGTTGTGCTTTCTTTGTCGCCAGCCATTACTACACTTACCTGTCTGTCTGGTTTACGGGCTTTGAAGACGAACTGGTTCGAAATGGGATTGCTATCGCGATACTGTTTATCGCGACACTTATCGTCGGCGCTATCGTTAACTTTGTGATAGGCCAACTGGTAGAGAAAACAGGTCTGTCGGGTACCGACAGGGTGTTGGGGATTTGCTTCGGTGCTCTGCGAGGAGCGCTGATCGTCGCCGCCATACTGTTCTTTCTCGATACGTTTACCGGTCTGTCGAAAAGTGAAGACTGGAGTAAGTCGCAGCTGATCCCGCAGTTCAGTTTCATCATCAGATGGTTCTTTGACTATCTGCAAAGCTCGTCAAGTTTCTTGCCCAAAGTATAAACTTTGGGTCGTTGCTGAACGAGGAAAAGACGTATGTGCGGTATTGTCGGTATCGCCGGTGTTATGCCGGTAAACCAGTCGATTTATGACGCGTTAACGGTGCTCCAGCATCGTGGTCAGGATGCTGCGGGCATCATCACTATTGATGCCAACAACTGCTTCCGCTTGCGTAAAGCAAACGGAATGGTGAGCGATATTTTTGAAGCGCGCCATATGCAGCGTTTGCAGGGCAATATGGGCATCGGTCATGTGCGTTACCCAACGGCTGGCAGCTCCAGCGCCTCCGAAGCTCAACCTTTTTACGTCAACTCACCGTATGGCATCACGCTTGCCCACAATGGCAACCTGACCAATGCGCATGAGCTGCGGAAAAAGCTGTTTGAAGAAAAGCGCCGCCACATCAATACCACTTCAGATTCTGAAATCCTGCTGAATATTTTCGCCAGCGAGCTGGATAACTTCCGCCATTATCCACTGGAAGCAGACAATATTTTTGCTGCCATTGCGGCAACCAACCGCCAGATCCGCGGGGCCTATGCCTGCGTGGCGATGATTATCGGCCACGGTATGGTCGCCTTCCGCGATCCTAACGGCATTCGCCCGCTGGTGCTGGGTAAACGTGATATCGGCGATGGTCGCACCGAGTATATGGTCGCCTCCGAGAGCGTGGCGCTGGATACGCTGGGCTTTGAATTCCTGCGCGACGTTGCGCCTGGCGAAGCGGTATACATCACCGAAAAAGGCCAACTGTTTACCCGCCAGTGCGCCGATAACCCGGTCAGCAATCCGTGCCTGTTCGAATACGTTTACTTTGCGCGTCCTGACTCCTTTATCGACAAGATTTCCGTCTACAGCGCCCGTGTGAATATGGGAACTAAGCTCGGCGAAAAAATTGCCCGCGAGTGGGAAGATCTGGATATCGACGTGGTGATCCCGATTCCGGAAACCTCCTGCGATATCGCGCTGGAAATCGCCCGTATTCTCGGCAAGCCGTATCGTCAGGGGTTTGTGAAAAACCGCTACGTAGGGCGTACCTTTATCATGCCGGGCCAGCAGCTGCGTCGTAAATCCGTGCGCCGTAAACTGAATGCCAACCGTGCGGAGTTCCGTGATAAGAACGTGCTGCTGGTGGATGACTCTATCGTACGTGGCACCACCTCAGAACAGATTATCGAGATGGCGCGTGAAGCCGGAGCGAAGAAAGTGTATCTGGCCTCTGCCGCACCGGAAATCCGCTTCCCGAACGTTTATGGCATCGATATGCCTACCGCGACGGAGCTGATTGCTCATGGTCGCGAAGTGGACGAAATTCGCCAGATAATCGGCGCAGACGGGCTTATCTTCCAGGATCTCAACGATCTGATTGAAGCGGTCCGCGCTGAGAACCCGGATATTCAGCAGTTTGAATGTTCAGTGTTTAATGGCGTCTATGTCACCAAAGACGTTGACCAGCAGTATCTCGATTTCCTTGACTCCCTGCGTAATGACGATGCCAAAGCGATATTGCGTCAGAATGAAGCGGAAAACCTTGAGATGCACAACGAAGGTTAATGTTTGCTCGCAAGCAAGGGCGCAACCCGCACCCTTGCTTGCAACTCCCCGTAAATTCCTGCAAAGTCGGCCCTGAAGCAAGCAAGGGCGATTAAACATGAAACGACTCATCATTGGTATTTCTGGCGCAAGTGGAGCGATTTACGGCGTGCGCCTGCTGCAGGTTTTGCGTGACGTTACTGATGTGGAAACCCATCTGGTGATGAGCGCCGCTGCCCGGCAGACGCTGGCGCTGGAAACGGATCTCTCTGTGCGCGACGTGCAGGCTCTGGCGAATGTGACTCACGATACGCGCGATATCGCCGCCAGCATTTCGTCTGGCTCTTTTCAGACCGCCGGGATGGTTATCCTGCCCTGTTCAATTAAAACCCTTTCTGGCATCGTGCATAGCTATACCGATGGGCTGCTCACCCGTGCGGCTGACGTGGTATTGAAAGAACGTCGCCCGCTGGTGCTGTGCGTGCGTGAAACGCCATTGCATCTGGGGCATTTGCGGCTGATGACGCAGGCGGCGGAAATTGGGGCGGTGATTATGCCGCCTGTCCCGGCGTTTTATCATCGCCCGCAAACGTTAGATGATGTGATTAATCAAACGGTTAATCGTGTCCTTGACCAGTTTGATATTTCCCTTCCTCAGGACCTCTTCACCCGCTGGCAAGGGGCGTAAGCCGTTCCATCAGCGTGCAAAGAAACATCTGTTGCCCTGTTTCAGGGCAATTTTGTAACCGCGATCATATCCTCAACATTTAATTCGTCAAAACTCAACGAAACGCTGCGTTTCAACCGTCAGACCTGCTATCTTCAAAATCAGGACAATATTGCAACGTTTTATTAACATATTTAACGTCGAATATCCTCAACGACGCGAAAATGGCATAAGACCTGCATGAAAAAGTCTGCAAACACAACACAACGTAAAACATAATAAAATTACGCCACTTGAGGGTTATGTATGAAGAAGACGGTTCTTGCTTTGTCTTTGCTGGTAGGACTTTCCGCAACCGCGGCCAGTTACGCAGCACTTCCGCAGACAGTTCGTATTGGTACAGATACCACCTACGCGCCTTTTTCCTCTAAAGATGCCAAGGGCGACTTTGTCGGCTTTGATATCGATTTAGGAAATGAGATGTGTAAACGCATGCAGATCAAATGCACCTGGGTTGCCAGCGACTTTGATGCGCTGATCCCGTCGCTGAAAGCGAAAAAAATTGATGCCATCATCTCCTCGCTTTCTATCACCGAGAAGCGTCAGCAAGAGATTGCCTTCTCAGACAAACTTTACGCCGCAGATTCTCGTTTGATCGCTGCGAAAGGTTCTCCGATTCAACCGACTCTGGACTCCCTCAAAGGTAAACATGTAGGCGTACTACAAGGCTCAACTCAGGAAGCCTATGCCAATGATAACTGGCGCAGCAAAGGCGTGGATGTGGTGGCCTATGCGAACCAGGACCTGATCTATTCTGACCTGACGGCGGGCCGTCTGGATGCGGCATTGCAGGATGAAGTCGCGGCCAGTGAAGGTTTCCTTAAACAGCCGGCAGGCAAAGACTACGCTTTTGCCGGTCCTTCAGTTAAAGATAAAAAATACTTTGGCGACGGAACCGGGATTGGCTTGCGCAAAGATGATGCGGAGCTGAAAGCGGCTTTCGATAAAGCGCTGGGCGAACTGCGCAAAGACGGCACCTACGACAAGATGGCGAGTAAGTATTTTAACTTTAATGTCTACGGCGATTAATTCATCGACGTGGGGAGTTGGCTGCACCATGGCGGGTAACCATTATGGTGCATCATATATTCAGTGCACTGTTTTGGTGCCTTTATCGCTGACTTAATAAGCATGAGTGCATACTTAAGCGCTTTTCATGCAAATAAATACCGCCGACAAGGTAGAATGCTTTGCCTTGTCGGCCTGATTAATGGCACGATAACTGCACCTGGTCCTGTAAAGATCCCCTATAAAAGACAGTCTGTTGAGGATAGTTATGAAAAAACTGGTGTTGTCTCTTTCTCTGGTCCTGGCTTTCTCCAGTGCTACCGCAGCATTTGCAGCCATTCCGCAAAAAATTCGTATCGGCACCGATCCTACTTATGCGCCGTTCGAATCGAAAAATGCGCAGGGTGAATTAGTCGGTTTTGATATCGATCTGGCTAAAGAGCTATGCAAACGTATTAATACACAATGTACCTTCGTGGAAAACCCGCTGGACGCGCTGATCCCTTCGCTAAAAGCGAAGAAAATCGATGCGATTATGTCTTCGCTTTCCATTACTGAAAAACGTCAGCAAGAAATCGCGTTTACCGACAAACTTTATGCAGCCGACTCGCGTCTGGTTGTTGCTAAGGATTCTGCTATTCAGCCGACCATTGAGTCGCTGAAAGGCAAACGTGTCGGCGTGCTGCAGGGCACCACTCAGGAAACGTTCGGCAACGAACACTGGGCGCCAAAAGGTATTGAAATTGTCTCCTATCAGGGACAAGACAACATCTATTCTGACCTGACTGCCGGGCGTATTGACGCCGCATTCCAGGATGAAGTCGCTGCCAGCGAAGGCTTCCTGAAACAGCCAGTTGGTAAAGATTACAAATTCGGCGGCCCGTCTGTGAAAGACGAGAAATTGTTTGGCGTGGGTACCGGTATGGGGCTGCGTAAAGATGATAACGAGCTGCGCGAAGCACTGAATAAAGCCTTTGCGGAGATGCGCGCTGACGGCACTTACGAGAAGCTGGCTAAAAAGTACTTCGATTTTGATGTTTATGGCGGTTAATCACCGCAGGTGCTGATAAAGCCCGTAGATTTTTGACGCGTTGAATTTATGTCTGATGGCGCTGTGCTCATCCGGCCTACGTTGATTTTGTAGGCCGGATAAGGCAACGCCGCCATCCGGCATTTAACGGTGAGTCTGAAATCAAAAGAGGCTTATTACTCCACCACACACGACAGGACAGGCAGCATGTTGTATGGCTTTTCAGGTGTTATTTTACAGGGCGCAATTGTTACGCTTGAGCTGGCTCTCAGCTCAGTGGTGCTGGCGGTTCTGATAGGCCTTGTCGGCGCGGCAGCAAAACTGTCGCAAAGCCGGGCGTTGGGGCTTATTTTCGAAGCGTACACCACGCTTATCCGCGGCGTGCCCGATCTGGTCTTAATGTTGCTCATCTTCTATGGATTACAAATCGCGCTGAATACCATTACCGATGCAATGGGGGTCAGCCAGATTGATATCGATCCGATGGTAGCAGGGATAATCACGCTCGGATTTATCTACGGGGCTTACTTTACCGAAACGTTCCGCGGCGCGTTTATGGCTGTGCCCAAAGGCCATATTGAAGCTGCGACGGCATTCGGCTTTACCAGTTCACAAATATTTCGCCGCATTATGTTCCCGGCGATGATGCGCTATGCCTTACCGGGAATTGGTAATAACTGGCAGGTTATTCTCAAAGCCACGGCGTTGGTATCGCTGCTCGGTCTGGAAGATGTGGTGAAAGCCACTCAGCTTGCCGGGAAGAGCACCTGGGAGCCGTTCTATTTTGCCGTGGTGTGCGGGGTCATCTATCTGGTGTTTACCACAGTTTCTAATGGTGTGCTGCTGTACCTTGAGCGCCGTTACTCCGTGGGTGTGAAGAGGGCTGACCTGTGATTGAGATAATTCAGGAGTACTGGAAATCCTTGCTGTGGACGGACGGTTACCGCTTTACCGGTGTGGCAATTACTTTGTGGTTGTTGATCTCGTCGGTGGTGATGGGCGGCATACTGGCGCTGTTTTTGGCGATTGGTCGCGTTTCCAGCAATAAATTTATCCAGTTCCCGATCTGGTTATTTACCTATGTTTTTCGTGGCACGCCGCTGTATGTACAGCTGCTGGTGTTTTATTCCGGGATGTATACGCTGGAGATAGTCAAAGGAACGGACTTCCTCAACGCGTTTTTCCGCAGCGGATTGAATTGCACCGTACTGGCGTTGACGCTGAATACCTGTGCCTATACGACGGAGATTTTCGCCGGGGCGATTCGTTCTGTGCCACATGGTGAGATTGAAGCCGCGCGCGCTTACGGTTTCTCGTCATTCAAACTGTATCGCTGCATAATTTTGCCTTCCGCGCTGCGTATTGCGCTGCCGGCATACAGCAATGAAGTGATTTTAATGCTGCACTCCACGGCGCTGGCGTTTACCGCCACGGTGCCTGATTTGTTGAAAATCGCCCGCGATATCAACTCGGCAACGTATCAACCGTTTACCGCTTTTGGTATTGCCGCGGTGCTGTATTTGATTATTTCGTATGTCCTGATCAGTCTGTTCCGTAAAGCGGAAAAACGCTGGTTGCAGCATGTATCCTCTAAATAATTCGAGTAACACGATGCCTGAGAATAAATTAAACGTTATCGATTTACATAAGCACTACGGCGAACATGAAGTGCTGAAAGGGGTATCGCTGCAAGCTAATGCGGGTGATGTTATCAGTATTATTGGTTCGTCTGGTTCCGGTAAAAGTACCTTTCTGCGCTGCATTAACTTTCTTGAAAAACCGAGCGCTGGTTCTATTGTCGTCAGTGGGCAGAACATTGGACTGGTGCGTGACAAAGACGGCCAGCTCAAGGTTGCGGACAAAAATCAACTGCGTTTGCTGCGCACAAGACTAACCATGGTCTTTCAGCACTTTAATCTGTGGAGCCACATGACGGTGCTGGAAAACGTCATGGAAGCGCCGATTCAGGTATTAGGATTGAGCAAGCAGGAAGCCCGCGCTCGTGCGGTGAAGTATCTGGCTAAAGTGGGCATTGATGAGCGAGCGCAGGGTAAATATCCGGTGCATTTGTCTGGTGGTCAGCAGCAGCGCGTTTCTATTGCGCGAGCGCTGGCGATGGAACCGGAGGTTTTGCTGTTTGATGAACCCACCTCGGCGCTTGACCCAGAGCTGGTCGGCGAAGTGCTGCGCATTATGCAGCAACTGGCCGAAGAGGGGAAAACCATGGTGGTCGTGACCCATGAAATGGGGTTTGCCCGAAATGTCTCCACGCATGTGATCTTTCTGCATCAGGGGAAAATTGAAGAAGAGGGCGACCCGGAGCAGGTATTCGGCAACCCGCAAAGCCCACGCTTGCAGCAGTTCCTCAAAGGATCGCTGAAGTAATTCAGTTGCCCGGAGGCGCTATGCTTTCCGGGCCTACCGCTTTAACGCATCGCACTCCAGGCGATAAACCCAGTCGTCGTGCGCTACCCCATTAATTTCATACGCTTTTTCCAGCACCTGCGTTCGTACAAAGCCCGTCTTTTCCAGAACACGTATCGACCCCTTATTCTCTGCCAGCACGTAAGCATTTATCGCCGTGACGCCAGCCTGCTCCAGGGCATACTGACACACCGCGCGCACGGCTTCGCTGGCAATACCTTTCCCCTGCGCATGCGGCATGAGGGCGTAACCGAGGTCGGCCTCATGCGGATAAAGATGACTGATTTGCAGACCAATATCGCCGAGCGGCGTCGGGTTGTTATGCTCGCGAATAACAAATGTGTGCTGTGCGGCAAGGCGTCTGGCGAATAACAGACGCGTATCCTTTGCTGGGGCGATGTCGCCCATATAGCGCATGACTTCAGGGCTTTCACGCAGTCTCTGGAAAAATGACCAGTCAGAAAATTGAAACAAAGAGAGGGTAAGACGGGGAGTCGATATTTTTGCCATAACGTCGCCATTGCGGAAGTCAGATCTATAACCTTACCATCGCAACGGCGAATGTGAATAGCGCTTAGCAACTATCGGATAACATCCGCTAGCGCCTCTTCTAAATCGTACCAACGAAACGCAAAACCGGACGCTTCCAGGCGTTTGGGTAACGCCCGCTGTCCGCCGAGAACCAGCACGGAAGACTCGCCCATCAGTAGACGTATTACGCTGGCGGGAACGCGCAGTATGGCTGGGCGGTTTAATGCATGACCCAGTGCGTGGGCAAACTGCTCATTGTGTACCGGGTACGGTGAAACCATATTGAAGGGGCCACGCAGATCGTTATCCAGCAGCCAGATAATGCCGTTGACCATATCATCAATATGGATCCAGGCCAGATACTGGCGTCCGTTACCAATCGGGCCGCCTAAACCAAGACGGAATGGCGGGACCATTTTCCCCAGAATCCCGCCAGCAGAGGCCAATACCACGCCGGTACGCAACATACACACGCGGGTTTTGTCACTTTGCGCGGTGCTGGCAATTTGCTCCCAGCGGGCGCACAGCTTATGGGTAAATTCGTTATGCGGCGGCTCTTCTTCCGTGACGACAACTTCGCCCAGATCGCCGTAGTAACCGGTAGCGGAACCGGATATTAACACCGCGGGCGGCGTCTCGCTGGCGTTGATTAAATCGACCAGTTTCTGCGTGATGCCCCAACGACTCTGGCACAGGCGCTCTTTTTGCTCAGCGCTCCAGCGCTTATCTGCAATAGGCTCTCCGGCAAGGTTAATCACGGCATCAATGTCATCGAGATTTTGCTGCTCTGCCAGCCCCTTCCATAACGTGACCCGAGAGTCGAGAATCTGACGCGCCTTATCAGGGGTACGTGTCACTACGGTTATCTGATGCCCCAGTTCGAGCAGGCGGGGGATCAGATGACGTCCAATCAGGCCAGTACCGCCGGTAATCAGAATCTGCATGTCGCCTCCCGGGTTACGTTTAGCGCTGCCAGCTCAGCGTCATGGATACTGAGTCGGCGTAACGCAATGCGTGAAGTTTATCGATCTCCACTTCAGCATAAGTGACCCAGTGATGTTCGCGTGCGATATCGAGCACATCTTGAGTTAATTTTTCTAATAGTGAGAAGCGGTTACTCTCCACGTGCGCAATGATGCTTTTGGTGATAGTGCGATAATTCAGCGCGTCGTTGATATCTTCGCTGATACGGGCTTTGTCTGCCGGATAATGAATGGCAATGTTGATGACGATATCCTGGCGGTTAAGGATCTCCTCTTCTTTGATGCCGATAAAGGTGCGCAGACGAAGGTTTTTTATACGAATAATCGCGTCAGGTTGTGACATTGCAGGTTTCCTCCATGTATGAACCTATTCATGATACACGAGAATCGAACCGTGTTACCGCTTCTCACTCTGCGCTTGCTGCATGGCGCGTTCTGTAGCGGGCCGCGTACGGATGCGCTCATGCCAGTTATTAACCGCCGGGTAATTGTCGAGGTCGATACGCTGACGCTGGTGGGCATGAATCCATGGCCAGCAGGCTATGTCCGCAATGCTGTAGTGATCGCCCCCCAGCCAGGGGGAGGTTTCCAGACGTTTATTCATCACGTTGTACAGGCGCTGGGTTTCAACCTGGTATCTTTCAATGGCGTAGGGAATAGTCTGCGGGGCGTAATGACTGAAATGGTGATTCTGACCGAGCATGGGGCCCAGGCCGCTGACCTGCCAGAACAGCCATTGCAGCGTGGTGTGGCGCTCACGCAACTCACCGCTCAGCAGCTTGCCGCTCTTTTCCGCCAGATAGAGTAAAATTTCTCCGGACTCAAACAGGCTGATCGGGCTTCCACCATCCTGCGGCGCATTGTCGATAATGGCCGGGATTTTATTGTTCGGCGAGATCTGCAGAAAATCAGGACGAAACTGGCTACCTTTGCTGATATCGACATGAATCAGACGGTATTGCAGCTGCGCTTCTTCAAGAAACAGCGTGATTTTGTGACCGTTTGGCGATGGCGTGTAATAGAGATCGATCATTTTCAGCGTCCGTTTTGTCATGAACCGGGTCATTACAAGTATAGAGCCTGTTGGCGTGCGTGAGTTTTCATCAAGTGACAGCGAGAGAAAGACTCTATATTTTGAAGGCAAGCCAATACACTTCAGAGGACGTTATGAGCAAACCTGCAATTACGCTGTGGTCAGATGCCAATTTTTTCTCCCCTTACGTGCTGTCTGTTTATGTCGCTCTGCAAGAGAAAGGGCTACCTTTTACGCTGAAAACTGTTGATCTCAACAGCGGTGAACACTTGCAACCTTCATGGCAAGGTTATGCGTTGACGCGCCGCGTGCCGGTCCTGGAGATTGACGATTTCGAGCTGAGCGAATCATCAGCAATTACTGAGTTTCTGGAAGAGAGCTTTGCCCCGCCGCAGTGGGAGCGCATCTACCCACATGATGTGCAAAAGCGCGCGCGGGCTCGCCAGGTGCAGGCGTGGATCCGCAGCGATCTGATGCCTATTCGTGAAGAGCGCTCAACGGATGTGGTTTTTGCTGGCGTGAAAAAAGCGCCGCTGAGCGACGCCGGAAAAGCCAGTGCGGAAAAACTGTTCGCCACTGCGAGCAGTTTATTGAGCCATGGTAAACAGAATTTATTTGGCGAATGGTGTATCGCTGATTGCGATTTAGCGCTAATGCTTAATCGTCTGGTCCTTAACGGCGATGAGGTGCCAGAAGCGCTTGCGGAATACGCCACCTTCCAGTGGCAGCGCGCTTCAGTTCAGCGTTTTATCGCGCTTTCAGCGAAGCGTTCCTGCTGACCATCGGAGCGTAATCCAGTATCATTACAAGGTAATTTTCAACGAGGAGTGAGTGATGAAACTGATGTTCGCATCGGACATTCATGGTTCGTTGCCAGCCACGGAACGCGTACTCGAACTGTTTAGCACAAGCGGTGCGCAATGGCTGGTGATATTGGGTGATGTTTTAAATCACGGACCGCGTAATGCGTTGCCGGAAGGCTATGCGCCCGCGCAGGTTGCAGAGCGGTTGAATGAACTGGCAGCGCGGATTATTGCGGTGCGTGGCAATTGCGACAGCGAAGTGGATCAGATGCTCCTGCATTTTCCGATAACCGCGCCGTGGCAGCAAATTCTGACAGAAAACCAGCGACTCTTTTTGACGCACGGGCATCTTTTTGGCCCGCAAAATATGCCAGCGCTCAGCGCGGGAGATGTACTGGTTTATGGCCATACTCATCTGCCGGTTGCCGAGTTGCAAGGGGATGTCTATCACTTTAACCCTGGCTCGGTAAGCATCCCGAAAGGAGGCTTTGCGGCAAGCTACGGGATTCTGGATGATAATGTTCTCAGCGTAATGGCACTCAATGATCAAAGTGTTATTGCGCAGATCGAGATTAATCCGTAATTTACCCCACAAACATAAACGCGCCGTAAGAGCGCCAGAAAAAAGAAGGTTTCCTGATGGTGGAACAGCGTCGTTTGGCAAGTACGGAATGGGTGGATATTGTGAATGAAGACAACGAAGTCATCGCACAGTCCAGCCGGGAACAAATGCGGGCGCAGCGCTTACGCCATCGTGCGACGTATATCGTGGTGCACGATGGTATGGGCAAAATTCTGGTTCAGCGTAGGACTGAGACAAAAGATTTTTTGCCCGGCATGCTGGATGCCACCGCTGGCGGTGTTGTTCAGGCTGACGAGCAGCTACTGGACTCAGCGCGCCGTGAAGCGGAAGAGGAGTTGGGGATTGCGGGCGTGCCGTTTGCCGAGCACGGTCAGTTTTATTTTGAAGACCAGAACTGTCGCGTCTGGGGCGGGCTGTTTAGCTGCGTTTCCCACGGGCCGTTTGCGCTTCAGGAAGAAGAGGTCAGTGAAGTTTGCTGGCTGACGCCGGAAGAAATCACCGCACGCTGCGACGAATTTACGCCGGACTCACTGAAAGCGCTGGCGCTGTGGATGACCCGCAACGCCAAGAATGAAGGGGCGAAAGCCGAAAAGCAGGAAGAAGCCGAGTAACGTCTGCTCATCCGGCCTACAGCGTCGAGAAATCATGTAGGCCGGGCAATCATTTTTTAATGGTAACCCATTATCTGCGCCCCAATCACCACCACGCTGGACATAATAAACAGCAGGCCCAACAGCGTGGCGCCTACTTTCAGCCAGTTACGAAAATCCACCCGACAAACGCCTAACGTTGCCATCAATGATGCCGACGTCGGATAGATAATGTGACTGAATCCGTCGCCAAACTGGAAGGCCAGTACGGTGACCTGACGGTTTACGCCAACCAGATCGCCCAGCGGCGCTAATAGCGGCATGGTCAATGCAGCCTGGCCAGAACCGGACGTGACGAAGAAATTAAATACCGCCTGGAACAGCAGCATAAACCATGCAGCGATAGCGTTATCCAGCCCGCTGATACCGTTGGCAATGCTGTGCAGCAGGGTATTTAATACGCTGGCTTCGCCCGCCTCTCCGTTACCGACCAGCAATAATATGCCCTTGGCGAAACCGACCAGCAGAGCGGGAGCAATCATCATTCGCGCGCCTTCAGTGAATGAAGATGCCATAACGTTGACCGTCATACCGTTGAGACGGAACACGACGCCGATGATGCCAATCACCAGTCCCATCGTGAAGAACTGGCTGGCGATCTCAGGAATAAACCACGCGTTGACGATAACGCCCCAGACGACCCAAATCATCACCGCCGTCAGTACCAGCAGCACCAACCAGTCGCCCAGCGTGAAGCGGCGTTCTACAACCTCGTCCTGCTGCTCGCGAAAAAAACGGTCTGACTCATGTACCCGGGAGAGAAGCGGATTTTTTTTGATGCGCGCTGCGTAGGCCAGGGTGAAGGTCAGCCCTATCAGGGTCGCAACGACCCACACGACGATACGCAGACCGGAACCAGAGAGCACCGGGACACCTGCAATACCCTGTGCAACCACCACGCAGAACGGGTTCATCCACGAACTGGCAAAACCAATCTGGGTAGCGATATAAGTGACCAGAACGGTGGTGATACTGTCGTAACCTAAGCGTACCATCAAAGGCGCGATAATAATGGCAAAGGCGACTGCCTCTTCGCCCATGCCAAACACCGCGCCGCCTAATGAGAAGAGAACAAACAGCACCGGGATAAACAGGACCTCGTTACCTCGCGTATGGCGAATGAGCGCCAGGATACCGTTATCAATGGTTCCGGTACGCATAACGATGCCGAATGCGCCGCCAATCACCAGCATAAACATAATAATGCCGACGGCGGTGCCGAATTTAGAGCCGGAGGTTAATCCTTCAAACGGAAAATTCATCAGGCCAGGGCGTTCATCTCCGGTGGTGAAAAACTGCACCCGGTGATACTGCTCTTCACCCGCATCGTTGGTCAGAATACGAAAAGAGTGGGGGTCGACAACTTTACGGGTTTTGGTTTGCCCATCAACCTGATACTGCACTTCCTGGCTGTCGAACATCCCGACCGGAACAACCCATGTCGCCAGGCTGGTTAAAATGGCGACGAAAAAAATAATCACCAGCGTATCGGGCATCGCCCATTTTTTGGCTGGCTGTGATTCTGTGACTGCTGACATGAAAGACTATCCCTGTTGCAATGCAAAAGAGAGTAAGTATGCAAACAGAAGAATAGTTATTCATTGATGCAGCGCATCCTGGCAAATATTTCAGAATGTACCAAAGAAAAAACAGATATAAAAAAACCGGAAATATCAGCTATTTCCGGTTTGATAAGCAGAGGTGTTGCCGGATAAGAGATCCGGCACACCGCAGCAAATTACTTCTGCTGCTGGGAAGACTGGATCGCGGTCAGGGCGATGGTATAGACGATATCGTCTACCAGCGCACCACGGGACAGGTCGTTCACCGGCTTGCGCATACCCTGCAGCATTGGCCCGATGGAGATCAGGTCGGCAGAACGCTGTACCGCTTTGTAGGTGGTGTTACCGGTGTTCAGATCCGGGAAGATGAACACGGTAGCGCGACCGGCAACCGGCGAGTTCGGCGCTTTGGATTTCGCTACGTCAGCCATAACCGCGGCGTCGTACTGCAGCGGACCGTCGATCATCAGGTCAGGACGTTTTTCCTGCGCCAGACGAGTCGCTTCGCGAACTTTCTCTACATCGCTACCTGCACCAGAGGTACCGGTGGAGTAGGAAAGCATCGCAACGCGCGGTTCGATACCGAAGGCGATGGCGGATTCAGCGGACTGAATGGCGATTTCTGCCAGTTGTTCAGCAGTCGGATCCGGGTTGATCGCGCAGTCACCGTAAACGTAAACCTGTTCCGGCAGCAGCATGAAGAACACGGAAGACACCAGCGAGCTACCCGGCGCAGTTTTGATCAACTGCAGCGGTGGACGAATGGTGTTTGCGGTCGTGTGAACGGCACCAGAAACCAGACCGTCAACGTCGTCCTGCTCCAGCATCAGGGTACCGAGAACCACGTTGTCTTCCAGCTGTTCGCGGGCAACGGTTTCGGTCATGCCTTTGTTCTTACGCAGCTCAACCAGGCGAGCAACGTAGCTTTCGCGAACCACATCGGGATCAACGATTTCTACGCCAGCGCCCAGCTCAACGCCCTGAGAGGCCGCAACGCGGGTGATCTCATCCGGGTTACCCAACAGAACGCAGGTAGCAATACCGCGTTCAGCACAGATAGCAGCCGCTTTAACGGTACGCGGTTCGTCGCCTTCCGGCAGAACAACACGTTTGCCCGCTTTACGCGCCAGCTCGGTCAGCTGATAACGGAACGCCGGTGGAGACAGACGACGGCTGCGCTCAGAAGTCGCGGTCAGAGATTCAATCCAGTCAGCATTGATGTAGTTAGCAACGTATTCCTGAACTTTTTCGATGCGCTCGTGATCGTCAACCGGAACTTCCAGGTTGAAGCTCTGCAGGCTCAGAGAGGTCTGCCAGGTATTGGTGTTCACCATGAATACCGGCAGACCGGTAGCGAATGCACGTTCGCACAGTTTGTTGATGCGCGCGTCCATTTCGTAGCCGCCAGTCAGCAGCAGAGCACCGATTTCTACGCCGTTCATAGCAGCCAGACATGCTGCAACCAGCACGTCAGGACGGTCGGCAGACGTCACCAGCAGAGAACCTGCGCGGAAGTGCTCCAGCATGTGCGGAATGCTGCGTGCGCAGAAAGTCACAGACTTCACGCGACGGGTGTTGATATCGCCTTCGTTAACGATGGTAGCGTTCAGGTGACGCGCCATATCGATTGCACGGGTAGCGATCAGATCGAAGCTCCATGGCACCGCGCCCAGAACCGGCAGCGGGCTGGATTCTTGCAGTTTAGCCGGATCAACTTTGATCACCTGCGCTTTGGAAGAGTCGTCGAAAATCTCGGACAGATCCGGGCGAGTACGGCCCTGGTCATCAACCGGCGCGTTCAGTTTGTTAACGATAACGCCAGTGATGTTGGTGTTTTTCGCGCCGCCGAAGCTGCTGCGAGTCAGTTCAATACGCTCGTTCAGCTGTTCCGGGGTATCGGTACCCTGAGACATCACGAAGACGATTTCCGCATTCAGCGTTTTCGCGATTTCGTAGTTCAGAGACTGCGCGAACTGATGCTTACGTGTTGGGACCAGGCCTTCAACCAGTACAACTTCAGCATCTTTGGTGTTCGCGTGGTAATTCGCGATGATCTCTTCCATCAGCACATCTTTCTGATTGCTGGACAGCAGAGATTCAACGTGGCTCATCTTCAGCGGCTCAGCAGCTGGCAGGTTAGAGTTCGCACGAACGATAGTGGTAGTCTGGTCTGGCGCATCGCCACCGGCACGAGGCTGAGCGATGGGTTTAAAGACGCTCAGACGAACGCCTTTGCGTTCCATAGCACGGATCACGCCGAGGCTGACGCTGGTCAGGCCGACGCTGGTTCCGGTAGGGATCAGCATAATAATACGGGACACGGTTTATCCTCTTTCGTTACCGCCCATTTCAGGCGGGTTACAAAACAGCACCGCCAGCTAGGCTGGCGGTGTGAAATCAGGCAGTCAGACGGCTCGCGTCTTGCGCGATAACCAGTTCTTCGTTGGTTGGGATAACCACCGCAGGACGGGTACCTTCTTTGTTGATGAAACCAGATTTGCCGAAACGTGCGGCCAGGTTACGCTCGTGGTCAACTTCAAAGCCCAGAACGCCCAGTTTGCCCAGAGACAGTTCACGAACCATCGCTGCGTTTTCACCAATACCACCAGTGAAGACAACCGCATCCAGACGACCATCCATCAGCGCAGTGTAAGAACCGATGTACTTCGCCAGACGGTGGCAGTAAACGTCCATTGCACGTTTAGCGTCTTCTTTGGTTGTGTAGTTATCTTCAACATAACGGCAGTCGCTGGTGACTTCGGTCAGACCCAGCAGACCGGATTCTTTGGTCAGCATTTTGTTGATCTGGTCAACGCTCATGCCCAGGGTGTCGTGCAGATGGAAGATGATCGCCGGGTCGATGTCACCGGAACGTGTACCCATCACCAGACCTTCCAGCGGGGTCAGACCCATGGAGGTATCAACACATTTACCGTTACGGATAGCAGATACAGAACCGCCGTTGCCCAGGTGGCAAGTGATGATGTTCAGTTCATCAACCGGTTTGTTCAGCATTTTTGCCGCTTCCTGAGTAACAAAGAAGTGGCTGGTGCCGTGCGCGCCGTAACGACGAACGCCGTGTTCTTTGTACAGGCTGTACGGCAGAGCATAGAGGTAAGACTCTTCCGGCATAGTCTGATGGAACGCGGTGTCGAATACAGCCACGTTTTTGTCTTTCAGGCTTGGGAAGGATTTCAGCGCTTCTGCGATACCGATCAGGTGAGCCGGGTTATGCAGCGGTGCGAAAGAGGCAGAATCTTTGATGCCCTGGATAACGGAATCATCGATAACCACAGAGCTGGTATACTTCTCGCCGCCGTGTACGATACGGTGACCGATAGCGGTCAATTGCGCAGACAATTCTGGTTTTTGTGCCAGAATAGTGTTAACGATAAAGTTCAGCGCTTCACTGTGAGCGGCGCCTGCACCTAAAGCCGCTTCTTGTTTACCGCCGTCCATTTTCCACTTGATGCGTGCTTCTGGGAGATGGAAACATTCGGCTAAACCAGAGAGGTATTCTTCACCGTTTACTGCATCGATGATGGCAAATTTCAGTGAGGAGCTACCGCAGTTCAGAACCAGTACTAACTTACTCGACATGGAAGTACCTATTTATGATACGTGGCTAAAAAAACGTCAGGGAGTCATAGAGCGTAGCGCATGATGACACCGACGTTTATGATTAACATCATGCGCCAGAGTCTTTTTGGGCACGATGGAATAAATACCTTTGAGTCTATGTCATTTTGCGTATTTTTCAGCCAGTGGCATACTGTATGCCAATTTGACGACTCAATGATTTTGGACTAAAGGCCTTACAGGCCGGCACAGGATACCTGAATGTGGGTATCAAAGACAAAATGTTTTGAACGATGTCCTTTATAGTTGTTGTTTTGCACAAATTTTTTAATTTTTATATGTGAAGTTGAGGTAACCGCCATGTCGACACCGGATAATCGTTCCGTCAATTTTTTTAGTTTGTTTCGCCGGGGGCAGCACTATGCGAAGACGTGGCCAATGGAAAAGCGCCTCGCGCCCGTATTTGTTGAGAACCGCGTCATCCGTATGACGCGTTACGCAATCCGTTTTATGCCGCCCATCGCTGTTTTCACCTTATGCTGGCAAATTGCTTTAGGCGGGCAGTTGGGACCCGCCGTGGCGACGGCGCTGTTTGCGCTCAGTCTGCCGATGCAGGGCATGTGGTGGCTGGGTAAGCGTTCTGTCACGCCGCTGCCGCCTTCAATACTCAACTGGTTCTACGAAGTTCGGGGTAAATTGCAAGAGGCCGGGCAGGCGCTCGCTCCGGTAGAAGGAAAGCCTGATTATCAGGCGCTGGCTGACACGCTTAAGCGCGCCTTCAAACAACTGGATAAAACTTTCCTTGATGATTTGTAATTGACCCCTGATTACGCATATAAAAGAAGGCATCAAGATGCCTTCTTTTTTTTCATCGTAGTAGTAGTGATACAGGAGTCCCAAATGGAAATGACCAACGCTCAACGTCTGATTTTGTCTAACCAGTACAAAATGATGACTATGCTCGATCCCACTAACGCCGAGCGTTATCGTCGTTTGCAGACGATTATTGAACGCGGTTACGGCTTGCAGATGCGCGAGCTGGATCGTGAGTTTGGTGAGCTGACGGAAGAAACCTGTCGTACGGTTATCGATATTATGGAGATGTATCACGCATTACATGTGTCCTGGACTAATCTAAAAGACGCGCAGTCTATTGATGAGCGCCGCGTGACCTTCCTCGGCTTTGATGCTGCAACGGAAGCCCGTTTCCTCGGGTATGTACGGTTTATGGTCAATGTGGAAGGGCGTTATACCCACTTTGATGCGGGTACGCATGGCTTCAACGCCCAGACCCCGATGTGGGAAAAATATCAACGTATGCTGAATGTCTGGCACTCTTGCCCGCGCCAGTATCACCTGAGCGCGAATGAAATTAACCAAATCATTAATGCCTGAGGGGGCGAGCGTGCAGTGCAAAGGTTTTCTGTTTGATCTGGATGGAACGCTGGTCGATTCCTTACCCGCAGTAGAGCGCGCGTGGTGCAACTGGGCCGATCGTTTTGGCCTCGATCACGCCGAGGTGCTCGGCTTTATTCATGGTAAGCAGGCCATTACCTCCCTGCGACACTTTATGGTGGGCAAGTCCGAGGCGGAGATCGCTGCGGAGTTCACCCGCCTGGAGCAGATCGAAGCGACGGAAACCGCGGGGATCACCGCGCTGCCAGGGGCGGTTGACTTGCTCAACCATCTCAACAAAGCGGGCATTCCATGGGCGATTGTGACTTCCGGTTCAATGCCGGTCGCACGGGCGCGTCATCGTGTCGCAGGACTTCCTGCTCCTGAAGTGTTTGTCACTGCCGAACGGGTAAAAAGAGGTAAGCCAGAGCCAGACGCCTATCTGTTAGGCGCTCAGCTACTGGGCCTGGCGCCACAGGAATGCGCGGTAGTCGAGGATGCGCCCGCAGGGGTGCTCTCGGGACTGGCTGCAGGGTGCCATGTAATAGCGGTAAATGCGCCAGCGGACACGCCGCGTCTGGATGAGGTCGATTTTTCGCTGACCAGTCTGGAACATATTTCTGTGACCAAGCAGCCCAACGGAAATGTGGTCGTTGTAAGAAATACCTGATCATGATTTAGCCCCAGATTGTTGGGGCTTTTTTATGGCAGAATCGCTCCATCCCTCTCATTTAACAAGGATATGTTGTGAACGGTGAATTGATATGGGTTCTCTCATTGCTGGCGATTGCCGTCGTCTTGTTTGCAACTGGCAGAGTGCGTATGGACGCGATCGCTTTGCTGGTCATTATTGCCTTTGTTCTGAGTGGAACATTGAGCATCACAGAAGCTTTTTCCGGGTTCAGCGATCCTAACGTTATTTTGATCGCGGCTTTATTTATTATCGGCGACGGTCTGGTGCGTACCGGGGTGGCGACGGTGATGGGGGCCTGGCTGGTGAAGGTCGCCGGCAGCAGTGAAGTCAAAATGCTGGTGTTGCTGATGATAACCGTGGCCGGGCTCGGTGCGTTTATGAGTTCGACCGGCGTGGTTGCTATCTTTATACCGGTTGTCTTAAGCGTTTCCATGCGCATGCAAATTTCTCCCTCGCGCCTGATGATGCCGCTGAGCTTTGCCGGATTGATAAGCGGTATGATGACGCTGGTGGCGACACCGCCAAACCTGGTCGTCAACAGTGAATTGTTACGCGAAGGACTTAACGGCTTCAGCTTTTTTAGCGTCACTCCGCTGGGGCTGGTGGTTCTGGTGCTTGGCATAATTTATATGCTGCTGATGCGCTTTATGCTGAAGGGTGAAGACTCCGGGCAGCCGGGAGACGGTTGGAAACGCCGGACTTTTCGCGATTTAATCAAAGAGTATCGCCTCACGGGGCGTGCCCGCCGTCTGGCGATTCGCCCTGGTTCACCGATGATTGGCCAGCGTCTGGACGACCTGAAACTGCGTGAGCGTTACGGAGCAAACGTGATTGGCGTGGAGCGCTGGCGGCGCTTTCGTCGCGTGATTGTTGATGTTAACGGTGTTTCTGAGTTTCGCGCCCGTGACGTGCTGCTGATTGATATGTCTGCAGCGGATGTCGATCTGCGAGAATTTTGCAGTGAGCAACTGCTGGAGCCAATGGTGCTGCGCGGGGAATACTTCTCCGAGCAGGCGCTTGATGTGGGCATGGCCGAGATCTCACTGATCCCTGAATCGGAACTGATTGGCAAAACGGTACGGGAGATAGCCTTTCGTACGCGTTACGGTCTGAATGTGGTCGGCCTGAAACGCGATGGTACGGCGCTGGCAGGCGCGGTGGTGGATGAACCGTTGCTGATGGGGGATATCATTCTGGTGGTGGGTAACTGGAAGCTCATCACACTGCTGGGACAAAAAGGGCGCGACTTCGTGGTGTTGAACATGCCGGCTGAGGTCAGTGAAGCCTCCCCGGCGCACAGTCAGGCGCCGCATGCCATATTCTGCCTGGTGCTGATGGTGGCCCTGATGCTTACCGATGAAATTCCTAATACGGTTGCCGCAATTATCGCCTGCCTGCTGATGGGAAAATTCCGCTGTATCGATGCCGAAAGCGCCTATAAAGCGATTCACTGGCCGAGCATTATTTTGATCGTCGGGATGATGCCCTTTGCACTGGCGCTACAAAAAACTGGCGGTGTCGATCTGGTGGTAAAAGGACTGATGGACGTCGGCGGCGGGTATGGCCCGTACATGATGTTGGGTTGCCTGTTCGTCCTGTGCGCGAGCATCGGGTTATTTATCTCAAATACTGCGACGGCGGTACTCATGGCGCCAATTGCTCTGGCAGCGGCAAAGTCGATGGGGGTTTCGCCGTATCCTTTTGCAATGGTGATTGCAATGGCAGCATCCGCAGCCTTTATGACACCGGTCTCTTCGCCGGTGAACACGCTGGTGCTGGGGCCGGGTAACTACAGCTTTAGCGATTTCGTGAAAATTGGCGTGCCGTTTACGGTGATCGTGATGGCGGTGTGCGTGGTGATGATCCCGATGCTGTTCCCGTTTTGATTTTTATGTGCCGGATAAGACGTTGACGTCGCCATCCGGCAACATCGTTTAAAGCGGTGAATCCTGGCTGATCTCATCTAATGAGAGGTGAAAGCTCGGGACAAACACCTCCATAAAATAGTCCATCTCTTCGCTGCGCCGCGACTCCAGCGTTTTTTCCAGCCGCGTTTTCGCCAACAAGAACTCATTATTGCCCGCCGAAAGCTCTTCCAGACACTTCAGATAAGCGCACAGCGCATCGGCCTGTTTGACAATAGATTTCTCTTCTTCGCTGTAAGCATGTTCATCAATCAGCGGAGCAAAAATATCGCGTAGCTCGTCGGGCACCATATCGACCAGCTTTTGCTGGGCAATTTTCTCTATCGCTTTATATTCCTGGGCGATTTGTGAGTTGAAGTATTTTACCGGGGTAGGGAGGTCACCGGTCAGCACCTCTGAAGCGTCATGGTACATTGCCAACAGGGCAATGCGCTCTGCATTAAGCTGACCACCAAATTTACGGTTTTTGATCGCCGCCAACGCATGAGCGACCATGGCGACTTGCAAACTATGCTCGGACACATTTTCGGTGCGCACGTTGCGCATCAGCGGCCAGCGGTTAATGAGCTTCAGACGGGAGAGGTGGGCAAAAAAATGGCTCTGCTTCATAACGACCCTTATATGATGGCAACCTAAGAGTCATTGTGCGCAGAGAAGGCTGTCAGATGCAAATACTCGTCATACTGATCCAACAGCCCGTGTTTTATTACAGCTGGTGATACCCTGACAGGAAGCGCTCAAATTTACTCAGCGACATTTCGATATCGTCAATGCGCGGGAGCGTGACGATGCGGAAATGATCCGGCCACGGCCAGTTGAACGCCGTTCCCTGAACCAGCAGCACTTTTTCCTGCAACAGGAAGTCGAGCACCATTTTCTGGTCGTCATGAATGTTGAAGCGTTTAGCGTCGATTTTCGGGAACATATACAGCGCGCCGCGCGGTTTCACGCAGGAGACGCCGGGAATATCATTGAGTAACTCCCAGGCGCGGTTGCGTTGTTCATACAGGCGCCCGCCAGGCATGATAAATTCACTGATGCTCTGGTATCCGCCCAGCGCGGTCTGAATCGCATGTTGCGCCGGAACGTTAGCACATAAGCGCATAGAGGCCAGCATCTCAAGACCTTCGATGTACCCCTTGGCATGTTTCTTCGGCCCGTTCAGCACCATCCAGCCCTGACGGAAACCGGCAACGCGATAGGTTTTTGACAGGCCGTTGAAGGTAATAGTCAGCAGGTCCGGCGCCATCGCGGCGATCGAGTGGTGTTCAGCATCATCGTAGAGAATTTTGTCGTAAATCTCATCCGCAAAAATGATGAGGTTGTTCTGGCGAGCAATTTCAACAATCTCCATCAGCAGCTCTTTGGAATACACAGCGCCGGTTGGGTTGTTGGGGTTAATGATGACGATCCCACGCGTACGCGGGGTAATTTTGGCGCGAATGTCGTCAAGGTCCGGGAACCAGTCAGATGATTCGTCACACAGATAATGCACGGCGTTACCGCCGGAGAGCGATACCGCTGCCGTCCACAGTGGATAATCAGGTGCCGGAACGAGCATTTCGTCCCCACTGTTCAGCAATGCCTGCATGGCCTGCACAATCAATTCGGAAACGCCGTTACCGATATAGATATCTTCCACGGTCACATCGCGCATCCCGCGGGCCTGGTAATGCTGCATGATCGCTTTACGGGCTGAATAAAGACCTTTGGAGTCGCAATATCCTTGCGCTGTTGGCAAATTGCGGATCACATCAACCAGAATTTCGTCTGGCGCTTCAAACCCGAATGGCGCCGGGTTGCCGATGTTAAGTTTCAGAACTTTATTGCCTTCTTCTTCCAGGCGCTTTGCTTCCTTCAGAACCGGGCCGCGAATGTCATAACAGACGTTTTCTAATTTGCTGGATTTTTCAATGGGGGACATGAACGTTGACCTTTTTAGCTGTGAATGCCACTCCCTGCCGTGGAAGTCAGCCCAGCACAATGTACTCCCACGACGGTAAGTTTTGAAGGGTCTTTAGTAGAAGATTTTGAAAATCCATGAAGTTATAATTAACTGTTAATAACTAAATAACGCAATTATCATGAAATAATAATCTGGGAAATTGTATTGTATTGGTGATATGTTTTGCGGTGTTGGTTTAGGTGTGGTGGTTTGTCTGGTCAAAAAAACTTAACTCTGTAAAGCAAAAGATCGCCGACACATAAGCGGTATGACGTCATTCGAAAATACTGAGGTTTTATCTGCGAGGGCTGTTATCGGCCTGATCCGTGCGTGGTACGGTGTGAATTCATTGTTAAGTATAATTAATGAATTGAAGGATTCTTAATTAATTATTATTTAATATTTAAATCGCATTAAATTGAATGGCCTAATAATACGAAAACCGCAGGTCAGACATAACCTCAGGTAGACTCGAATTATTCGCGATAACACTTATAAATATAGTGGTTTTAGGTTAAGATAAGTCTCATGAAATGGTGCGTAGTACGAATTTTACGATAATTCAAATGTTTGTTGGTTGTTCCTAACGTACTGAAAAGTTAGTTTTTAATGTGTAAATTATTGTTCGTTAAGTTTTTTTTAAATTTACAAAATTTACATGTTTTCCATTAGTCAGAATCATCCAGCAGCTAAAAATATGGCCCTTTCTCGTTGCTATATTCCGATGAGTGTCACGGTTATTATATAGCGTAGAAAGAGAATTGTTTCGTTTGTTAAACCAAATACATCCTTATTTTCACTTGGTTACACTAAGCGAAACTGCAAGGAAGGCAGATAACAAATGGAGTGGTTTGATTCTGAATGCACAGCATTAACCCGGTATGACCCGCGAGTAAGTGAAAAACTATGATAAATGCAAATCGTCCGATAATTAACCTCGACCTCGATCTGCTGAGAACCTTCGTTGCTGTTGCCGACCTGAATACCTTCGCGGCTGCGGCAGCTGCGGTATGTCGCACTCAGTCTGCGGTGAGTCAGCAAATGCAGCGTCTTGAGCAACTCGTGGGGAAAGAGTTGTTCGCGCGTCATGGACGCAACAAACTGCTGACCGAACATGGTATACAGCTGTTGGGTTACGCCAGAAAAATATTGCGTTTTAATGATGAGGCATGCTCATCATTAATGTTTAACAATCTTCAGGGAGTGTTAACTATTGGCGCTTCTGATGAATCCGCCGATACGATACTGCCTTTCCTGCTCAACCGTATAAGCTCGGTTTATCCGAAGCTTGCATTGGATGTAAGGGTCAAGCGCAACGCCTATATGGTGGATATGCTGAAGTCGCAAGAAGTGGATTTGGTGGTAACGACTAACCGTCCGGGCGATTTTGAATGCCTGAATCTGCGCACTTCGCCGACGCACTGGTATTGTGCGGCCGAATATATCCTGCAAAAAGGTGAGCCGGTCCCGTTGGTGCTGTTGGACGATCCGAGCCCGTTCCGCGATATGGTGTTGGCAACGCTGAATGCTGCGCAGATCCCGTGGCGCTTAGCGTATGTTGCTTCAACATTGCCTGCGGTTCGTGCTGCGGTCAAAGCCGGTCTGGGCGTTACTGCGCGTCCCGTTGAAATGATGAGCCCTGATTTACGCGTACTGGGCGCGGCGGACGGATTACCGCCATTGCCTGATACCGAGTATCTGTTGTGCTGCGATCCGGCTACGCAAAATGATTTAGCTCAGGTGATCTTTAACTCGATGCAGACATATCAAAACCCTTGGCAATACAATCAGTTTACCCCCGAAGGGGGAGATGATTCGCTCCTTATTGAAGGCGACTTCGAGTAACGCGTCACAAAAAACGTTTTAAAATGTAAGTGTAAAAAAAGAGCCGCTAATGATGAAAAAACATCCAGCGGCTCTTTTTTTATGCAAACAACATTGGTTTATGTCATTTGCTATACTAAAACTTAACAAAATCAGCGGGTAAAAAAACAGCCAGCAAATAGGGTGAAAAATAATCAGCAGAAGTGTTAATTGTTTCCATGTTAAAAAACTAGAGAAATTGTTGCTGTTTTTTATGGTGAATTAACAAAAGCGTGTCACAGATCAAGAAAATACTCCCATTTAGGGGGAGGCATTAGTGTGAATTCCTGTCAAAATAGACGAGTATTATCTTTTTTACTTCACTACGGACACGATTCAACAACATTAAAAAAGACCGATGATGCAACCGAAATGGGTGTAAACAGCACTTTATGTTAATGAGGTTGGAGTAGTGTAAAATAATGTGAGGAAACTTTTGTTAAAGTTGACAAAAGGTTATAGAAAGGAGTAAAAAACCCCATCAATTGGCTGTATAAAATGGTTTTCTACAGTGATTGTAAGGTTTTTTTTATTCCTCCCCATGAATCGATGTGGCGTTCATCTGCCGAAAAGAGCAGAGAATTTGGCGCTACTTTTGATGAGTAAGCAATGAGTATGTCAACATCCACTGAAATCATCGCTCATCACTGGGCATTCGCTATCTTTCTTATTGTCGCCATTGGCCTGTGCTGCCTGATGCTCGTCGGCGGCTGGTTTTTAGGTGGTCGCGCGCGCGCGAGATCTAAAAACGTGCCGTTTGAATCAGGTATCGACTCGGTCGGCACCGCCCGCTTGCGCCTGTCTGCCAAGTTTTATCTGGTAGCCATGTTCTTCGTTATCTTCGACGTTGAAGCGCTGTATCTGTTCGCATGGTCAACATCTATCCGTGAAAGCGGTTGGATTGGCTTTGTGGAAGCTGCAATTTTTATTTTTGTGTTACTGGCTGGTCTGGTTTATCTGGTGCGTATTGGCGCGCTGGACTGGACGCCCGCGCGTTCACGCCGCGAGCGTATGAACCCGGAAACGAACAGTATCGCTAATCGTCAACGCTAACCGCGAGGCATTAAGATGGATTATACGCTCACCCGCATAGATCCTAACGGTGAGAACGACCGTTACCCCCTGCAAAAACAGGAGATCGTAACCGACCCCCTGGAGCAAGAAGTTAATAAAAACGTGTTCATGGGCAAGCTCCATGACATGGTTAACTGGGGCCGTAAAAACTCAATTTGGCCATATAACTTTGGCCTTTCCTGCTGCTACGTTGAGATGGTGACCTCGTTTACCGCTGTGCATGATGTGGCCCGTTTTGGTGCGGAAGTACTGCGTGCATCGCCGCGTCAGGCTGACCTGATGGTCGTGGCTGGAACCTGCTTTACCAAAATGGCACCGGTTATTCAGCGCCTCTACGATCAGATGCTGGAACCAAAATGGGTTATTTCCATGGGCGCATGCGCCAACTCCGGCGGTATGTACGACATCTATTCTGTGGTGCAGGGCGTTGATAAATTTATTCCGGTCGATGTGTACATCCCGGGATGCCCGCCGCGTCCAGAAGCGTATATGCAGGCTCTGATGCTGCTGCAGGATTCCATTGGCAAAGAACGCCGTCCGCTCTCCTGGGTGGTTGGCGATCAGGGCGTTTATCGCGCCAATATGCAGTCAGAACGCGAGCGTAAACGCGGTGAACGTATTGCTGTAACGAATCTTCGTACACCAGACGAGATTTAATTTGCGCCTGTCGGCAGCCGCACTTCCTTCGCTTATCACTACATAAATAGCGCGAAGCACTGCCGACTACCACGGACCATTTACAATGGTGAACAATATGACCGACTTAACCGCGCAAGATGCTGTATGGCAAACACGGGATCACCTTGATGACCCGGTCATTGGCGAACTGCGCAACCGTTTTGGGCCGGATGCCTTTACCGTTCAGGCGACTCGCACCGGGGTACCCGTTGTTTGGGTCAAGCGTGAACAATTACTGGAAGTTGGCGATTTCTTAAAGAGACTGCCGAAACCTTACGTCATGCTGTTTGACTTACATGGCATGGACGAACGTCTGCGTACGCACCGCGAAGGGTTACCTGCCGCGGATTTTTCCGTTTTCTATCACCTGATTTCTATTGAACGCAATCGCGATATCATGCTCAAGGTGGCGTTGTCTGAAAACGATCTGCGTGTACCGACTTTTACCAAACTGTTCCCCAACGCCAACTGGTATGAGCGTGAAACCTGGGAAATGTTTGGTATCGATATCGAAGGCCACCCGCATCTGACGCGTCTGCTGATGCCGCATACCTGGCAAGGCCACCCGCTGCGTAAAGATTACCCGGCGCGTGCGACCGAATTCGATCCGTTTGAGCTGACCAAAGCCAAACAGGATCTGGAAATGGAAGCGCTAACCTTCAAACCCGAAGACTGGGGCATGAAGCGTGGTACCGAAAACGAGGACTTCATGTTCCTCAACCTCGGCCCTAACCACCCGTCTTCTCACGGCGCGTTCCGTATTGTGCTGCAGCTTGATGGCGAAGAAATCGTCGACTGCGTGCCTGACATCGGCTACCACCACCGTGGCGCTGAAAAGATGGGTGAACGTCAGTCCTGGCACAGCTACATTCCGTACACCGACCGTATCGAATACCTCGGCGGCTGCGTCAACGAAATGCCTTACGTACTGGCGGTTGAGAAACTGGCGGGCATCACCACGCCGGATCGCGTCAACGTGATTCGCGTTATGTTGTCTGAACTGTTCCGTATCAACAGCCACCTGCTGTACATCTCCACGTTCATTCAGGACGTCGGCGCGATGACGCCGGTTTTCTTCGCCTTTACCGATCGTCAGAAAATTTATGACGTGGTGGAAGCGATCACCGGTTACCGTATGCACCCGGCCTGGTTCCGTATCGGCGGTGTCGCACACGATCTGCCGCGCGGTTGGGACAAGCTGCTGCGTGACTTCCTCGACTGGATGCCAAAACGTCTGGATTCCTACGAGAAAGCTGCACTACGTAACACCATCCTGAAAGGTCGTTCCCAGGGCGTTGCCGCCTATGGCAAGAAAGAAGCGCTGGACTGGGGTTGTACCGGTGCTGCGCTGCGTGCGACCGGTATTGATTTCGACGTGCGTAAAGCCCGTCCATACTCTGGCTACGAAAACTTTGACTTTGAAGTTCCGGTTGGCGGCGGCGTGTCTGACTGCTATACCCGCGTAATGCTGAAAGTTGAAGAGCTGCGCCAGAGTCTGCGCATCCTTGAGCAGTGCCTCAACAACATGCCGGAAGGCCCGTTCAAAGCGGATCACCCGCTGACTACGCCGCCGCCGAAAGAGCGCACGCTGCAACATATCGAAACCCTGATCACCCACTTCCTGCAGGTTTCGTGGGGACCGGTTATGCCGGCAAACGAGTCCTTCCAGATGGTGGAAGCGACCAAGGGTATCAACAGTTACTACCTGACCAGCGATGGCAGCACCATGAGTTACCGTACTCGTATCCGTACCCCGAGCTATGCGCACCTGCAGCAGATCCCGGTAGCGGTACGCGGCAGCCTGGTGTCTGACCTTATCGTCCATCTGGGTAGTATTGATTTTGTTATGTCAGATGTGGACCGCTAATTATGCACGAGAATCAACAACCACAAACCGAGGCTTTTGAGCTGAGTGCGGCTGAGCGTGAAGCGATTGAGCACGAGAAGCACCACTACGAAGACCCGCGTGCGGCGTCCATTGAAGCGCTGAAAATCGTTCAGAAGCAGCGTGGCTGGGTGCCGGACGGGGCGATCTATGCGATCGCGGATGTGCTGGGTATCCCGGCAAGCGACGTAGAAGGTGTTGCCACGTTCTATAGCCAGATCTTCCGCCAGCCGGTAGGTCGCCACGTGATCCGCTATTGCGATAGCGTGGTGTGCCATATCAATGGTTATCAGGGGATCCAGGCTGCGCTTGAGAAAAAACTCAACATCAAGCCGGGGCAGACGACCTTTGATGGTCGCTTTACGCTGCTGCCGACCTGCTGCCTGGGGAACTGTGATAAAGGGCCGAACATGATGATCGATGACGACACTCATGCTCACCTGACCCCGGAAGGCATTCCTGAACTGCTGGAGCGGTATAAATGAAAGATATTATCCGTACTCCCGAAACACATCCGCTGACCTGGCGTCTGCGTGATGACAAACAGCCAGTCTGGCTGGACGAATACCGTAGCAAAAACGGTTACGAAGGTGCGCGTAAGGCCCTGACCGGCCTGTCACCGGACGAAATCGTCAATCAGGTAAAAGACGCTGGCCTGAAAGGGCGCGGCGGCGCGGGCTTTTCCACCGGTCTGAAGTGGAGCCTGATGCCGAAAGACGAATCCATGAACATCCGTTACCTGCTGTGTAACGCCGATGAAATGGAACCGGGCACCTATAAAGACCGCCTGCTGATGGAACAACTGCCGCACCTGCTGGTGGAAGGCATGCTGATTTCCGCGTTTGCGCTGAAAGCGTACCGTGGTTACATCTTCCTGCGCGGTGAATATATCGAGGCGGCTGTGCATCTGCGCCGCGCGATTGCCGAAGCAACCGAAGCCGGTCTGCTTGGCAAAAACATCATGGGCACCGGTTTCGACTTCGAACTGTTTGTCCATACCGGGGCAGGGCGTTACATCTGCGGTGAAGAAACCGCGCTGATCAACTCCCTCGAAGGTCGTCGCGCTAACCCGCGTTCCAAGCCGCCGTTCCCGGCAAGCTCTGGCGCATGGGGTAAGCCGACCTGCGTTAACAACGTCGAAACCCTGTGTAACGTACCGGCCATCCTCGCCAACGGCGTGGAGTGGTATCAGAACATCTCGAAGAGCAAAGATGCGGGCACCAAGCTGATGGGCTTCTCCGGTCGTGTGAAGAACCCTGGCCTGTGGGAACTGCCGTTTGGCACCACTGCGCGTGAGATCCTCGAAGACTACGCGGGCGGTATGCGTGATGGCCTGAAATTCAAGGCCTGGCAGCCGGGCGGCGCGGGAACCGACTTCCTGACCGAGGCGCATCTTGACCTGCCGATGGAGTTCGAAAGCATCGGTAAAGCAGGCAGCCGTCTGGGTACTGCGCTGGCAATGGCCGTTGACCACGAGATTGGCATGGTACCGCTGGTGCGTAACCTCGAAGAGTTCTTCGCCCGCGAGTCCTGCGGCTGGTGTACGCCGTGCCGTGACGGTCTGCCGTGGAGCGTGAAAATTCTGCGTGCGCTGGAGCGTGGCGAAGGCCAGCCTGGGGATATCGAGACACTTGAGCAACTGTGTCGTTTCCTCGGCCCGGGTAAAACCTTCTGTGCACACGCACCGGGTGCGGTGGAGCCGCTGCAGAGCGCCATTAAATATTTCCGCGAAGAATTCGAAGCTGGCATCAAGCAGACCTTCAGCAATACCCACGCTATTGGTGGTATTCAGCCGAACCTGCTGAAAGAGCGCTGGTAATTGCAGGTTACCCCCTGCATCGCGATAAGTAATTCGATTAACGCTTAGTCCCTGACTAAGCCAACTGGAAGCATGCTGACTATGGCTACGATTCATGTAGACGGCAAAGAATATGAGGTCAACGGAGCGGACAACCTGCTGGAAGCTTGTCTGTCTCTCGGCCTTGATATTCCGTACTTTTGCTGGCACCCGGCGCTGGGCAGCGTCGGTGCTTGCCGCCAGTGTGCGGTGAAGCAATATCAAAACGCGGAAGATACGCGTGGTCGCCTGGTGATGTCTTGTATGACACCAGCCACCGAAGGCACCTTTATTTCTATTGATGACGAAGAAGCGAAACAGTTCCGTGAAAGCGTTGTGGAGTGGTTGATGACCAACCACCCGCACGACTGTCCGGTCTGCGAAGAGGGCGGTAACTGCCACCTGCAGGATATGACCGTCATGACCGGTCATAGCTTCCGTCGCTATCGCTTCACGAAGCGTACGCACCGCAACCAGGACCTGGGGCCGTTCATCTCTCACGAAATGAACCGCTGTATCGCCTGCTATCGCTGCGTACGTTACTACAAAGATTACGCCGATGGCGCGGATCTGGGCGTGTATGGCGCGCATGACAACGTCTACTTCGGTCGCCCGGAAGACGGTACGCTGGAAAGCGAATTCTCCGGTAACCTGGTCGAGATTTGCCCGACCGGCGTGTTCACCGATAAAACGCACTCCGAGCGCTACAACCGTAAGTGGGACATGCAGTTTGCGCCGAGCATCTGCCAGCAGTGTTCCATTGGCTGTAACACCAGCCCGGGCGAGCGCTATGGTGAACTGCGTCGTATCGAAAACCGTTACAACGGTACCGTTAACCACTACTTCCTCTGCGACCGTGGTCGTTTTGGCTATGGTTACGTGAACCTGAAAGACCGTCCGCGTCAGCCGGTACAGCGTCGTGGCGATGATCTGATCACGCTCAACGCCGAACAGGCGATGCAGGGCGCGGCAGATATTCTGCGCCAGTCGAAGAAAGTGATTGGTATCGGCTCCCCGCGTGCCAGCGTTGAAAGCAACTTCGCGCTGCGTGAACTGGTCGGCGCGGATAACTTCTATACCGGTATCGCCCAGGGTGAGCAGGAACGTCTGCAACTGGCGCTGAGCGTGCTGCGTGACGGCGGTATTCATACCCCGGCACTGCGTGAAATCGAGTCTTACGATGCGGTTCTGGTGCTGGGCGAAGACGTCACCCAGACCGGCGCGCGCGTTGCTCTGGCGGTGCGTCAGGCGGTGAAAGGTAAAGCACGCGAAATGGCGGCGGCGCAGAAAGTGGCCGACTGGCAGATTGCGGCAATCCTTAACATCGGTCAGCGCGCTAAGCACCCGCTGTTTGTGACTAACGTCGATAATACCCGTCTGGATGATATCGCTGCATGGACCTACCGTGCGCCGGTTGAAGATCAGGCGCGTTTAGGTTTCGCTATCGCCCACGCGCTGGATAACAACGCCCCGGCGGTTGACGGTATCGATCGTGACCTGCAGAACAAAATTGACGTGATCGTTCAGGCATTAGCCGGAGCGAAGAAACCACTGATTATTTCCGGCACCAACGCCGGTAGCGCCGAAGTAATTCAGGCTGCTGCCAACGTGGCGAAGGCGCTGAAAGGTCGTGGCGCTGACGTCGGCATTACCATGATTGCGCGCTCTGTTAACAGCATGGGTCTGGGTATGATTGGCGGTGGTTCTCTTGACGATGCGCTGACCGAGCTGGAAACAGGTCGTGCTGACGCCGTTGTGGTGCTGGAAAATGACCTGCATCGCCATGCTTCAGCAACGCGTGTTAATGCCGCGCTGGCGAAAGCGCCGCTGGTACTGGTTGTTGACCATCAGCGTACAGCAATTATGGAAAACGCCCATCTGGTGCTTTCCGCCGCGAGCTTTGCCGAAAGCGATGGGACGGTGATTAACAACGAAGGCCGCGCGCAGCGCTTCTTCCAGGTCTATGATCCGTCATACTACGACAGCAACACCGTGATGCTGGAAAGCTGGCGCTGGCTGCACTCGCTGCACAGCACCGTGCAGAGCCGTGAAGTGGACTGGACGCAGCTCGACCATGTTATCGACGCGGTTGTTGAGAAGCTGCCGCAATTGGCTGGGATCAAAGATGCCGCGCCGGATGCAAGCTTCCGTATCCGTGGACAGAAACTGGCGCGTGAGCCGCACCGCTACAGCGGTCGTACCGCGATGCGGGCTAACATCAGCGTCCATGAACCTCGTCAGCCGCAGGATAAAGACACCATGTTCGCCTTCTCGATGGAAGGGAACAACCAGCCGTCTGCGCCGCGTTCACAAATTCCGTTTGCCTGGGCTCCGGGCTGGAACTCCCCACAGGCGTGGAACAAGTTCCAGGATGAAGTGGGCGGTAAACTGCGTCATGGCGATCCGGGCGTGCGTCTGATTGAAGCCTCTGCGGGCGGTATGGATTACTTCACTACCGTTCCGGCGAGCTTCGAAGCTCAGGATGGTCAGTGGCGTATCGCGCCGTACTACCATCTGTTTGGTAGCGACGAATTGTCCCAGCGTGCGCCGGTCTTCCAGACCCGTATGCCGCAGCCGTACATCAAACTTAACCCGGCAGACGCCGCGAAGTTGGGTGTTAATGCTGGTACCCGTGTTTCTTTCAGCTACGATGGCAATACGGTCACGCTGCCGGTTGAAATCGCTGAAGGATTAACGGCAGGGCAGGTTGGTTTACCGATGGGTATGCCTGGCATCGCGCCGGTTCTGGCAGGCGCGCGTCTTGAGGATCTGCAGGAGGCACAGCAATGAGTTGGATTACACCCGATCTGATTGAGATCCTGCTGAGCATTCTCAAAGCGGTGGTGATTCTGCTGGTGGTGGTCACCTGCGGGGCATTCATGAGCTTTGGCGAACGTCGTCTGCTGGGTCTGTTCCAGAACCGTTACGGGCCGAACCGTGTTGGCTGGGGCGGTTCGCTCCAGCTGGTTGCGGACATGATCAAGATGTTCTTTAAAGAAGACTGGATCCCGAAATTTTCGGATCGCGTCATCTTTACCCTGGCGCCGATGATCGCCTTTACCTCGCTGCTGCTGGCTTTCGCCATCGTGCCGGTGAGCCCAAACTGGGTCGTTGCTGACCTGAACATCGGCATCCTGTTCTTCCTGATGATGGCAGGTCTCGCGGTATACGCGGTACTGTTCGCTGGTTGGTCGAGCAACAACAAATACTCGCTGCTGGGGGCGATGCGTGCTTCTGCGCAGACGCTGAGCTACGAAGTGTTCCTCGGACTGTCCCTGATGGGCGTGGTGGCGCAAGCCGGTTCATTCAACATGACCGACATCGTCAATAACCAGGCTGATATCTGGAACGTTATTCCGCAGTTCTTTGGTTTTGTCACCTTTGCCATCGCGGGCGTGGCGGTATGTCACCGTCACCCGTTTGACCAGCCAGAAGCCGAACAGGAACTGGCCGACGGTTACCACATTGAATATTCCGGTATGAAATTCGGTCTGTTCTTCGTGGGCGAGTACATCGGTATCGTCACCATTTCTGCACTGATGGTTACCCTGTTCTTCGGTGGCTGGCATGGCCCGTTCTTACCGCCATTCGTCTGGTTCGCGCTGAAAACCGCGTTCTTCATGATGATGTTCATTTTGATTCGTGCGTCGTTACCGCGTCCTCGTTATGACCAGGTAATGTCCTTCGGCTGGAAAGTCTGTCTGCCGCTGACGCTCGTCAACTTGTTGGTAACGGCGGCTGTCATTCTGTGGCAGGCGCAATAAGGGACACAAAGACCATGACCTTAAAAGAATTGTTCGTAGGTTTCGGCACCCAGGTACGCAGTATCTGGATGATCGGCCTGCATGCGTTCGCGAAACGCGAAACGCAGATGTACCCGGAAGAGCCGGTCTATCTCCCGCCCCGTTTTCGTGGTCGTATCGTTTTGACCCGCGACCCGGACGGTGAAGAGCGCTGCGTTGCCTGTAACCTGTGCGCGGTAGCATGTCCGGTAGGCTGTATCTCTCTGCAAAAAGCAGAGACCAAAGACGGCCGCTGGTATCCGGAGTTTTTCCGCATTAACTTCTCACGCTGCATTTTCTGCGGCCTGTGTGAAGAAGCCTGTCCGACAACGGCTATTCAGCTGACTCCAGATTTCGAGCTGGGTGAGTACAAGCGCCAGGACCTGGTTTACGAGAAAGAGGATCTGCTGATCTCCGGTCCGGGCAAATACCCGGAATATAACTTCTACCGGATGGCAGGTATGGCAATCGACGGCAAAGATAAGGGCGAAGCAGAGAACGAAGCCAAGCCTATCGACGTCAAGAGCCTGTTACCGTAAGGAGAGGGGCAATGGAGTTCGCTTTTTATATCTGTGGCCTGATAGCCATTCTCGCAACCTTGCGGGTGATCACCCATACCAATCCGGTACACGCACTGCTGTATCTGATTATTTCGCTGCTGGCGATTTCCGGGGTGTTCTTCTCGTTAGGCGCTTACTTCGCCGGTGCGCTGGAAATTATCGTCTACGCGGGCGCCATCATGGTGCTGTTCGTGTTCGTGGTAATGATGCTCAACCTCGGTGGTTCTGAAATTGAACAGGAACGCCAATGGCTGAAACCGCAGGTGTGGATTGGTCCGGCGATTCTGTCGGCCATCATGCTGGTGGTGATTGTGTACGCCATTCTGGGCGTTAACGATCAGGGCATCGACGGTACGCCAATTAGTGCGAAAGCGGTCGGTATTTCCCTGTTCGGACCGTATGTACTGGCGGTCGAACTGGCTTCGATGCTGCTGCTGGCGGGCCTGGTTGTGGCCTTCCACGTGGGTCGCGAAGAGCGTTCAGGTGAAGTACTGAGCAATCGCACCGATGACCGTGCGAAAAGAAAAACGGAGGAGCACGCATGATCCCCTTACAACATGGACTGATCCTCGCGGCTGTCTTATTCGTGCTGGGCTTAACCGGTCTGGTTATCCGCCGCAATCTGCTGTTTATGCTGATTGGGCTGGAGATCATGATTAACGCCTCCGCGCTGGCCTTTGTGGTCGCCGGAAGCTACTGGGGCCAGACCGATGGTCAGGTGATGTACATTCTCGCCATCAGCCTCGCGGCTGCGGAAGCGAGCATTGGACTTGCGCTGTTGCTGCAACTTCATCGCCGTCGCCAGAACCTGAACATCGATTCAGTAAGTGAGATGCGTGGATGAACATGCTTGCCTTAACCATTATTCTGCCATTTATTGGCTTCGTATTACTGGCATTCTCTCGCGGTCGTTGGTCAGAAAATCTGTCCGCTACCGTGGGCGTTGGCTCTATTGGCCTGGCTGCGCTGGTGACGGCGTTTGTTGGCGTTGACTTCTTTGCTAATGGTCAACAAGCCTACAGTCAGCCGCTGTGGACGTGGATGTCTGTCGGTGACTTCAACATCGGCTTTAACCTGGTGCTGGATGGTCTGTCGCTGACTATGCTCAGCGTGGTGACCGGCGTCGGTTTCCTGATCCACATGTTCGCCTCCTGGTATATGCGTGGAGAAGAGGGCTACTCTCGTTTCTTCGCTTACACCAACCTGTTTATCGCCAGCATGGTGGTTCTGGTACTGGCGGATAACCTGCTGCTGATGTATCTCGGTTGGGAAGGCGTGGGCCTGTGTTCCTATCTGCTGATCGGTTTCTACTACAGCGATCCGAAGAATGGCGCTGCGGCAATGAAAGCCTTCGTGGTGACCCGTGTCGGTGACGTGTTCCTCGCCTTCGCGCTGTTCATCCTCTACAACGAGCTGGGCACGCTGAACTTCCGCGAAATGGTTGAACTGGCGCCTGCGCACTTTGCCGACGGCAACAACATGCTGATGTGGGCGACCCTGATGCTGCTGGGTGGTGCGGTAGGTAAATCCGCACAGCTGCCGTTGCAGACCTGGCTTGCTGACGCGATGGCCGGCCCGACGCCTGTCTCCGCGCTGATCCACGCCGCGACGATGGTTACCGCTGGTGTCTACCTGATTGCACGTACCCATGGTCTGTTCCTGATGACCCCGGAAATCCTGCATCTGGTGGGGATTATCGGTGCGATCACGCTGGTGCTGGCAGGTTTTGCCGCGCTGGTACAGACCGACATCAAACGCGTTCTCGCTTACTCCACCATGAGCCAGATTGGCTACATGTTCCTGGCGCTCGGCGTTCAGGCATGGGATGCGGCGATTTTCCACTTGATGACTCACGCCTTCTTTAAAGCGCTGCTGTTCCTGGCGTCCGGCTCGGTTATTCTGGCCTGCCATCACGAACAGAACATCTTCAAGATGGGCGGCCTGCGTAAATCTATTCCGCTGGTGTATCTCTGCTTCCTGATTGGTGGCGCGGCGCTGTCGGCTCTGCCGCTGATTACCGCAGGCTTCTTCAGTAAGGATGAGATTCTGGCCGGTGCGATGGCGAACGGTCATATCAATCTGATGGTTGCAGGACTGGTCGGTGCGTTTATGACCTCGCTGTACACCTTCCGAATGATTTTCATCGTATTCCACGGTAAAGAACAAATTCACGCTCACGCCGGGAAGGGGATTACCCATCATCTGCCGCTGATTGTGCTGATGATCCTGTCCACCTTTGTTGGCGCGCTGATCGTACCGCCGCTGCAGGGAGTGCTGCCTGCAACGACCGAACTTGAGCATGGTCGCGTCATGACGCTGGAAATTACCTCTGGTATCGTCGCGATTGCGGGCATCCTGATCGCAGCATGGTTGTGGCTGGGTAAACGTACGCTTGTGACGTCGATTGCCAATAGTGCGCCGGGCCGTCTGCTGGGTACCTGGTGGTATAACGCCTGGGGCTTTGACTGGTTGTACGACAAAGTATTCGTGAAGCCGTTCCTGGGCATTGCCTGGCTGCTGAAACGCGACCCGCTGAACTCAATGATGAACATTCCGGCTGTCCTTTCCCGCTTTGCAGGCAAAGGCCTGCTGTTAAGCGAGAACGGTTATCTGCGCTGGTATGTGGCATCGATGAGCATTGGCGCCGTCGTTGTGCTGGCACTGTTGATGGTACTGCGTTGAGTTTGAGGGTTGGTATTGTGCCCGACACAACAAACCCAAAGAGAATTTTTAAAATTCGTTGAAAATCAGGTCCAAAAGGACAGGCGTTATCGGCGAAGTCAGAGTGGACACCGCCTGCGCACAGCAACCGGAGCGTACTGAAGTACGTGAGGGTTGCGAGCACAGCCGGGGTTCGCTATGACGAGTGAGATAGCCTGAACGGGACTTAAACAAGGAACAAAGATCACCATGTTATTACCTTGGTTGATATTAATCCCTTTCATCGGTGGCTTCCTGTGCTGGCAGACCGAACGCTTTGGCGTGAAGGTGCCGCGCTGGATCGCGCTGATTACCATGGGACTGACGCTGGCGCTTGGCCTGCAACTGTGGTTGCAGGGCGGCTATTCACTGACGCAATCTGCGGGTATTCCGCAGTGGCAGTCTGAGTTTGTCCTGCCGTGGATCCCACGTTTTGGCATCTCTATCCATTTAGCAATCGACGGCTTGTCGCTGCTGATGGTAGTGCTGACCGGTCTGCTCGGCGTTCTGGCGGTCCTTTGCTCCTGGAATGAAATCGAAAAATACCAGGGCTTCTTCCACCTGAACCTGATGTGGATCTTAGGCGGCGTGATCGGCGTGTTCCTGGCCATCGACATGTTCCTGTTCTTCTTCTTCTGGGAAATGATGCTGGTGCCGATGTACTTCCTGATCGCGCTGTGGGGGCATAAAGCCTCTGACGGGAAAACGCGTATCACGGCGGCGACCAAGTTCTTCATTTATACCCAGGCGAGTGGTCTGGTGATGTTGATTGCCATCCTGGCGCTGGTGTTTGTGCACTACAAAGCGACCGGCGTGTGGACCTTCAACTATGAAGAGCTGCTGAATACCCCGATGTCTCATGGCGTGGAATACCTGCTGATGCTGGGCTTCTTCATCGCCTTTGCGGTGAAAATGCCAGTGGTTCCGCTGCATGGCTGGTTGCCGGACGCGCACTCCCAGGCTCCGACCGCAGGTTCCGTTGACCTGGCGGGGATCTTGCTGAAAACCGCAGCCTACGGTCTGCTGCGTTTCTCTCTGCCGCTGTTCCCGAACGCGTCGGCGGAGTTTGCGCCTATCGCCATGTGGCTTGGCGTAATTGGTATCTTCTACGGCGCGTGGATGGCCTTTAATCAGTACGACATCAAACGCCTGATTGCCTATACCTCCGTATCCCACATGGGCTTCGTGCTGATTGCTATCTACACCGGCAGCCAACTGGCCTACCAGGGCGCGGTAATTCAGATGATTGCGCACGGTCTGTCCGCAGCCGGTCTGTTCATCCTGTGTGGTCAGCTGTACGAACGTCTGCACACGCGTGACATGCGCATGATGGGTGGTCTGTGGGGCAAAATGAAATGGTTGCCTGCGCTGTCCATGTTCTTCGCAGTCTGTACGCTGGGTATGCCGGGTACAGGTAACTTCGTTGGCGAATTTATGATTCTGTTCGGCAGCTACCAGGTGGTTCCGGTTATTACCGTGATCTCGACCTTTGGTCTGGTGTTTGCCTCTGTATACTCGCTGGCGATGCTGCATCGCGCTTACTTTGGTAAGGCGAAGAGCCAGATTGCCAGTGTAGAACTGCCAGGGATGTCGCTGCGTGAGCTGTTTATCATCCTGTTGCTGGTCGTGCTTCTGGTACTGCTTGGCTTCTATCCGCAGCCGATTCTGGATACCTCGCATTCTGCGATGAGCAACATCCAGCAGTGGTTTGTTAATTCCGTTACTACTACAAGGCCGTAAATCGCCATGACAATAACTCCACAACACCTGATTGCGCTGCTACCGCTGCTGATCGTCGGCTTGACGGTGGTGGTTGTGATGCTCTCCATTGCGTGGCGACGCAATCACTTCCTCAATGCCACGCTGTCGGTCATTGGGCTTAACGCCGCGTTGGTTTCGCTCTGGTTTGTTGGCCAGGCGGGCGCCATGGACGTCACCCCGCTGATGCGGGTTGACGGTTTCGCCATGCTCTATACCGGGCTGGTGCTGCTGGCGAGTCTTGCCACCTGTACCTTTGCTTACCCGTGGCTGGAAGGTTACGACGACAACCGGGAAGAGTTCTACCTGCTGGTGCTGATTGCTGCCCTCGGCGGTATTCTGCTGGCAAATGCTAACCATCTGGCGGCGCTGTTCCTCGGTATCGAACTGATTTCTCTGCCGCTGTTTGGTCTGGTTGGCTATGCGTTCCGTCAGAAACGTTCGCTGGAAGCCAGTATCAAATACACCATTCTGTCTGCCGCAGCGTCTTCCTTCCTGCTGTTCGGTATGGCGCTGGTGTACGCGCAGTCTGGCAACCTGTCGTTTGTTGCGCTCGGTAAGAGCCTTGGCGACGGCATGCTGCACGAACCGCTGCTGCTGGCGGGCTTCGGTCTGATGATTGTTGGCCTCGGCTTTAAACTCTCGCTGGTTCCGTTCCACCTGTGGACGCCAGACGTATATCAGGGCGCTCCGGCTCCGGTTTCCACCTTCCTGGCGACGGCGAGCAAAATCGCTATCTTCGGCGTAGTGATGCGTCTTTTCCTGTATGCGCCGGTTGGCGACAGCGAAGCGGTACGTACCGTGCTGGGCGTGATCGCCTTTGCTTCCATCATCTTCGGTAACCTGATGGCGCTGAGCCAGACCAACATCAAGCGTCTGCTCGGTTACTCCTCCATCTCTCACCTCGGCTATCTGCTGGTGGCGTTGATTGCCCTGCAGAGCGGCGAGATGTCGATGGAAGCGGTTGGCGTTTACCTGGCCGGTTACCTGTTCAGCAGCCTCGGCGCGTTCGGTGTGGTCAGCCTGATGTCCAGCCCGTACCGTGGCCCGGATGCCGATTCTCTGTTCTCCTACCGTGGTCTGTTCTGGCATCGCCCGATCCTCGCAGCAGTGATGACGGTAATGATGCTGTCTCTGGCGGGTATCCCGATGACGCTGGGCTTTATCGGTAAGTTCTACGTGTTGGCGGTCGGTGTGCAGGCTAACCTGTGGTGGCTGGTTGCTGCCGTGGTGGTCGGTTCCGCGATTGGTCTGTACTACTACCTGCGTGTTGCCGTGAGCCTGTACCTGAGCGCGCCGCAACAGCTGAACCGCGATGCGCCGTCTAACTGGCAGTATAGCGCGGGCGGGATTGTGGTGCTGATTTCGGCTCTGTTGGTGCTGGTGCTGGGTATCTGGCCGCAACCGCTGATCAGCATTGTGCAGTTAGCGGCACCGCTGATGTAATACATCATGCTGTAAACAAAAAAGAGTCTGGGCAATGTCCAGACTCTTTTTTTTTATCTATATTGTGATGCCATAGGTCTGAAGTTTCTGTATAAATTTAATCGCACCCTTAAAGTTTAAGTGGTCGCCATCCTGAAAGTCGTGACGAGTAAAGTCCGGGTCACCACTCATATCGATAAGTACAATATTTTCCTTATTTAATGTGATTTTTTGGTAAAATGAAAAAGCCTAATTGAACATTTCTTTATCAATGTTTTCTATATATTTCTGTGGCTGAGGGGGGAATACTATATACATAGCGTATTTATTCTTCTCAGCATTGTGGACCATTTTCTCAACATTACGAGAATTCGAACTCAATGATTCCTTATGACGAAAAAGTTTGGAGTGATTGCTGCCGCGCTGTATGCTGAGTTTGTCCATTTCTTCTTCGCACATTGAACTTTCATTTCTTTGCTCATCAATTAACATATGAAAGTCAAAGCTGAGATATTTATTGTTAACAATGTCTGTTATTGCAGCTATCAACTTTGCTTCGGATATAAATAAACTTAACAGGTTTTTTTCAATGCTACTGCTAATTGACGCTGGTTGATATATCTCATCATGATTGCTGGTGAAAATTTCTTCATCATATTGAATGTATGGGATATTATTTTTTTTGGCGAAAAATTTAAGCTCCTTAAATACGCCACTGTTAAAGGTGCCTTTACTTCTGGCCAATTCATGGTGTAAATCAAAAAAACTCGTGATATGAATATGGTTTTTTAACTTGCCACTCTGAGACAGATGTTCAGTGATAGCCAGGGCAAAGGCAGTATCACCACTTTTAACGGACATATTGGCTGTACAGGTAGCCAATTGCGTTGGTACACCCCACCAGGCATATGACGACCCGGTAACGACATTATCAATAATCTGTGTATTATATTTTTTGTATTCATGTTCCAGATACATGGCATATTTTTTGTTAGTCCCACAAGTCACACGTAGAGGACTATAGTAGATGTAAGAGAAGACATTCGCGCAGTCGAATTTTCTTCTTAAAATATGGCTTCCTTCATCATCATAGATGAGAATTTTAGTTGCATTATCGGGTGACGGATGATTAATGGCCTGGATACAGTGTTCAACGTCTGCGGTGATGTCCAGATGTACAAGTTGTGACTGAAAACAATCCGCGATAATGGTACTAAAACTGAGATAATGACTATGGGTGCCATAAAAGAAAATCTTATATTGCGCGGAGCGCAGGAGCGTCATCCAGTATTCTGAAATTATAGGAAGAATAATGTCTACGTCTTTTTCAGTGATATCTCTTGTCGTGAGCGGTATGAGGTTATTGATTAAGGTGACAGATTATTCATTCTCCTCTATATGTTGCTGGCCTGCGATTAAAGTATTCTTGATATTGTCGATGTCTAAATTAAGTTTGTATTTGGCCAGGGATTTTGCATTTTTTTGGAGATTTTTTATGAAACGGTGTTTATCCACGTCACTGCCTGCTTAGAAATGTGAAAATCATGTAGGATAATTGTTGAGGCTATTTTTTTGACTCAACGGCTGATATCTAAAAGCGGCAATTTTTAATGATAATTAAAGGGAGGGTATGGTAAAGAGATTATTTTTGTGGGGGAACGACTCCCTTACTCGTTGGAGAACCGCAGAGTAAGGGGGCTGGTTGGGCGTCAGGCCGAAAGCTGACGGCTCACCAGTGGACCGCTAATGTCTTTCGCTGCGCGCTCCATGACTTCCTGAATCACAGAAGAGAGCTCATTGACCTCAAATTTTGCCACATAACCATCAGCTTTAACCCGGCGAACGTGATCTTCATTGGCGCTACCGGAAAGCGAGGAGTGGATAACGACCGGGATTTTCTTCAGGCGTTCATCGGTCTTGATTTTACGGGTAAGCGTAAAACCGTCCATCTCCGGCATTTCCAGGTCGGTGAGCACCAGGGCTATCTTCTCAGTGATTGGCTTGCCTTCCGCCTGCGCTTCTGCGGAAAGTTGCTGGATTTTTTCCCACGCATCCTTACCTGTCACATGCATCTGATGCGGGATTTCCATGGCGTTAAGCCCTTTCTCCAGCATCGCGCGCGCGACTTTCGAATCTTCTGCCACAATCGCCACCGCCCCCGGCGTGATGTTGAATTTACTGGTTTTCAGGTCTGTCGCGCGTAAATCGTGATTGGACGGTACGATGTCGTAAAGAATTTGTTCAACATCGAGTACCAGCGCCAGGTTGTTGGTCTCTTTGTCGTCATCCAGGCAGGCGATACTGGTGATGTAGCGACCGTTGACGGCTTTCTCGGCGGTATGTACCTGTTGCCAGTCCAGACGCATAATGTTTTCCACTGACTCCACCGCAAACGCCTGTACGCTGCGGGCGTATTCCGTAATGAGCAGGATGTTGAGCCCGGTCTCTGGTTTACAGCCCGCCACCGCCGGCAGGTCAATCACCGGGATCACTTGATCGCGAATGTTCACCATACCTAACAGTGGAGCTTTCATTCCCGCCGGACGCGTAAACGTCGGCATCGGCACGATTTCACGCAGTTTGAATACGTTGATGCCAAACAGCTCTGATTTCTGCTCCTCGATGGATTTGCCGAGGCGAAACAGCAGCAGTTCAAAACGGTTAGACAGGGTTAGATTGGTCCTGTCATCAATATCTTTCTGGAAATTGTTCATCCTGTCCTCAGTGTGAAAGCCAGCCTTTTCTCTGTTATCGGCACTGAGGCGAAAAAATAGAGCGTTAAACGGTGAAAATGGCGAAATCGTGAGCCAGTTCTGTTGCCGGGAATAGCGTTCTGCACTCTTCGAGTAATCGCTGACAGCCTTTTTCATCGTAGCGTGAGCTAACGTGGGTCATGATCAAGCGTCCGGCACCCGCTTTAAGCGCCAGTTGCGCGGCTTGTCGGGTTGAACTGTGTCCACGGCTATTGGCCTTCTCCTCCATTGACGAGTCCAGTGTAGTTTCATGCACCATCACATCCACGCCATTTGCCAGTTCGAAGGCACTTGCGCAAGGGCCTGTATCGCCGAAAATCGCCACGGATTTTCCCCTGGTGGCCGGGGCAAGAAAGTCGGCACCGTTAATTACGCGACCATCTTCCAGGACGATGGTTTTCCCGGCTTTCAGCTCCTGGAACCACGGACCGGATTTAACACCAGCCGCCTTCAGCGCACTGGCGTTTAGCGCACCTGGTTTGTCGTGTTCTTCAATGCGAAAACCATAGCATTCCAGCGGATGTTCCAGTGGATATGCCGTTACCTTACGCAGGCCGTCATCGACGATTTCACCCGCGGTGATTTCCACAATATCCAGAGGATAGTCAGTCCATGAACCGCTCAGACGCAAAGCGGTTTCGGTAAATTCCCGTAATCCTTTTGGGCCGTAAAGCGTCAGTGGCTTGACGTTCCCGGCCATCGAACGACTACACAGCAATCCAGGTAAACCAAACAGGTGGTCGCCATGCAGGTGGCTGATAAAGATACGGTCGAGTTTTCCCGGATTGAACGGTGTGGCGAGCATTTGATGCTGTGTTCCTTCGCCACAATCGAAAAGCCACAGCCCCGGCTGAGTCGGGTGTTGCAGATTGAGTAAAATTGCCGTTACATTGCGTGAGCGGGTAGGAACTCCCGCTGACGTGCCTAAAAATAGTAATTCCATCTTTGCGTTACACTTTTCGCCATCAATAAGGCAGGGTGTTCAGGTTATCACAACAAAGGGGCAGACAATGATTCACTGGCAAGATCTCCACCATGCAAAGCTGAGTACACAAGAACTGTATGCCATTCTTCAGCTTCGCTGCGCGGTATTTGTTGTTGAACAACAGTGTCCATATCAGGATGTAGATGGCGACGATCTGGTTGGCGAAAATCGGCACATTCTGGGCTGGCACAATGATGAGCTGGTGGCGTATGCGAGGATTCTGAAAAGCGATGACGATCTGGAGCCGGTGGTCATTGGCCGGGTGATAGTCAGCGAAGCGCTACGCGGCGCAAAACTGGGACAACAGTTGATGACCCAGACGCTGGCATCCTGTGCGCAACACTGGCCGCACAAGGCGCTGTATCTGGGCGCGCAGGCGCATCTGCAACCGTTTTATGCGCGCTTTGGTTTTATGCCGGTGACGGATATTTATGACGAAGACGGGATTCCGCACATCGGAATGGCGCGAGAAGCACATCAGGCTTAAACAGGCGCAAACGGTCCAGGTTGTCTATAGTTAGCGGATACGTCAATAGAAAGGGAGAATACAATGTCTTTTCAATCTTATGAATCACGTATCGATGATGATCTGGAACTCTTGAGCGAAACGCTGGAAGAGGTGTTGCGTTCTTCCGGCGATCCGGCCGATCAAAAATATCTTGAGTTAAAAGCGCGGGCGGAGCGGGCGTTAGAAGAGGTGAGAAATCGCGTCAGCCATGCTTCTGACAATTATTATTTCCGCGCGAAAAAGGCCGTTTGCCGGGCGGATGACTATGTGCATGAAAAACCCTGGCGCGGAATTGGCGTTGGCGCCACGGTCGGTTTAGTGATGGGATTATTGTTAGCGCGGCGATAAATTCCGCTCCGTCATCGCATTTGTTCGTACTCCCTAACTCGGGGTACTGCTTTTTCTGTTCAGTACCCCGTATAATGAGAGGTTTTTAACAGGGAGAGGTCCGCGTGCAATCAATCACTACTGCGCTGGAAGGTCTGATGCGTCATTTGTCGCAAGAGATACCGGCAGCACCTGGAATTCGTATTTACGACATACCTTTCCCTCTGAACGATGCGTTTGACGCTTTAGGATGGCTGGCCAGTCAACCCGTCTGGCCCCAGTTTTACTGGCAGCAGCGTAACGGCGACGAAGAAGCCGCTGTGCTGGGGGCTGTCGCCACGTTTTCCTCGCTGGCATCCGCTCAGCAGTTTTTACGTCAGCACGACAATCAACCTGACCTGCGTATCTGGGGTCTCAATGCGTTCGAGCCCCGGCACGGCAATTTGTTGTTACCGCGACTGGAATGGCGACGCTGCGCCGGAGTGGCGAGCTTACGGTTACACCTTTACAGTGATGTTTCGCTGCGTGAAGACGCCGCACGCGCGGTTGAATTTATTTCCACGCTGGCCAATGTTAAACCATTGCCCGCGCTGCGTTTGAGTTTGACGGGAGAACAGCACTGGCCTGATAAAGCCGGTTGGATAGATCTGATAAAGCTTGCCACGCACACCATTAATGGGGACGAACTCGACAAAGTTGTGCTGGCGCGAGCGACAGATTTACAGTTTTCACAGTCGGTGAATGCCGCTGCGGTGATGGCTTCCAGCCGTCGCCTGAACCTTAACTGCTACCATTTCTTTATGGCATTCTCTGCCGACTCCGCTTTTCTTGGCTCTTCCCCTGAACGTTTGTATCGGCGGCGCGACACGGCGCTGCGCACCGAAGCGCTGGCCGGAACCGTTGCCAATCACGCCGAGGATCATCGCGCCTGGCAGTTAGGCGACTGGTTGATGAAAGATGATAAAAACCAGCGCGAGAATATGCTGGTGGTCGAGGATATTTGCCAGCGGCTGCAAGGCTGTACGCAAACCCTTGATGTGCTCCCCCCGCAGGTGCTCAGACTGCGCAAGGTGCAGCATCTACGCCGTTGTATCTGGACGGAACTGAATCAGGCCGACGATACGCTCTGCCTGATGCAACTCCAGCCTACGGCGGCAGTTGCAGGCATTCCGCGTGAGCTGGCGCGCGAATTCATCCGGCAAAATGAACCCTTTGAGCGCGAGTGGTATGCCGGTTCTGCGGGGTATCTTTCTCTGCGCCAAAGTGAATTCTGCGTGTCATTACGTTCGGCGAAAATTAACGCCAACGTGGTCCGCCTGTATGCCGGCGCGGGGATCGTGCGTGGTTCAGATCCTGAGCAAGAATGGCAAGAAATAGACAATAAAGCGGCAGGGTTACGTACCTTATTACAGATGGAAGGATAGTGATTTCGTGTATATTTCCGATTCATATCAAAAATCCATTTATTCGATTCTCTATACTGTGTCGCAATATTGATACCGGACAATCTCATGTCAGTAAGCGCATTTAACCGACGCTGGGCGGCGGTCATACTGGAAGCACTCACTCGCCACGGCGTCAGGCATATCTGCATTGCCCCTGGCTCTCGTTCTACACCGTTGACGCTGGCAGCAGCGGAAAATCCTGCTTTTATCCACCATACCCATTTTGATGAGCGTGGTCTTGGGCATCTGGCTTTAGGTCTGGCAAAAGTGAGTCGCCAGCCAGTCGCCGTGATTGTCACGTCCGGTACGGCAGTGGCGAACCTGTATCCCGCATTGATTGAAGCGGGCCTGACCGGTGAAAAACTGATTTTACTCACGGCTGACCGACCGCCGGAACTTATCGACTGTGGCGCTAATCAGGCGATTCGTCAGGCCGGCATGTTTGCTTCTCATCCGTCGCAAACGCTCTCTTTACCACGCCCGACGCAGGACATTCCGGCGAGCTGGCTGGTGTCCACCATTGATAATGCCCTGGCCGCGCTGCATAGCGGGGCGGTTCATATTAATTGCCCCTTTGCGGAACCGCTGTATGGCGACATGGACGAAACGGGTATTGCCTGGCAGCAACGCCTCGGCGACTGGTGGCAGGACGACAAGCCCTGGCTACGTGAAGCGCGTCGGCTGGAAAGCGACAAACAACGTGACTGGTTTTTCTGGCGACAAAAGCGCGGCGTAGTCATCGCGGGTCGTATGAGCGCGGAAGAGGGCAAGAAAGTTGCGCAATGGGCGCAGATGCTCGGTTGGCCGCTGATTGGCGATGTCTTGTCGCAAACCGGACAACCCCTGCCGTGTGCTGACCTGTGGTTGGGGAATGCGAAGGCGGTGACTGAGTTACAGCAGGCGCAGATAGTGGTGCAGCTTGGCAGTAGCCTGACCGGAAAACGACTCCTGCAATGGCAGGCCAGCTGCGATCCGCAGGAATACTGGATTGTCGATAATATCGAAGGTCGCCTCGATCCGGCGCATCATCGTGGGCGCAGGCTGGTGGCGAAGGTGGGTGACTGGCTGGATCTACACCCGGCGGAAAAACGCCAACCCTGGTGCGTGGAAATCCCGCGCCTGGCGCAACTGGCATGGCAGGCGGTGGAAGCCCGTCGCGACGTGTTTGGTGAAGCGCAATTAGCCCATCGTATTCACGAGTATCTGCCCGAACAAGGGCAACTGTTCGTGGGTAACAGTCTGGTCGTGCGCCTGATTGATGCGCTGTCGCAGCTTCCGGCTGGTTTTCCAGTTTATAGCAACCGCGGCGCGAGCGGCATTGACGGTCTGCTGTCAACGGCGGCGGGCGTACAGCGCGCCAGCGCAAAATCAACGTTGGCTATCGTCGGTGATTTATCTGCACTGTATGACCTCAATGCGCTGGCGTTATTGCGTCAGGTTTCCGCGCCGTTTGTCCTGATAGTGGTCAATAATAACGGTGGGCAGATATTTTCCCTGCTGCCGACGCCGGCAAGTGAACGTGAACGGTTCTATCTGATGCCGCAGAACGTGCACTTTGAGCATGCCGCGGCCATGTTTAACCTCAAATATCAGCGCCCAGAAAACTGGGAGCAACTGGAGAGCGCGTTGACAAATGCCTGGCGTACTCCTGCGGCAACGGTTATTGAGCTGGTGGTGAACGAAACTGACGGGGCGCAAAGCCTGCAGCAACTGCTGGCGCAGGTAAGCCATCTATGATCCTGCACGCCCAGGCGAGCGTTAGCCAGAGTGGATCACCCTGGCTGGTTTTCCTGCACGGGTTCTCCGGCGACTGTCGGGAATGGCAGACGGTCGGCGAAGCGTTTCAGGATTATTCGCGGCTGTATATCGACCTGCCGGGACACGGCGGTTCCGCCGACATCAAGGTGAGCGGGTTCAATGATGTTTGTGCGTTATTGCGTAGCACCTTGCTTAGTTACAACATACTTAGCTACTGGCTGGTGGGCTACTCTCTTGGCGGCAGAGTCGCGATGATGGCGGCCTGTCAGGAGATGCCCGGACTTTGCGGTCTGGTCGTTGAAGGTGGACATCCTGGTTTGCAAAGCGAGGAGGCGCGCGTTCAACGTCGCCTTTCAGATGGCCGCTGGGCCGCGCGTTTTCGCGCTGAACCGCTGCGTGAGGTATTTAATGACTGGTATCAACAGCCGGTATTTTCCTCGCTGAATGCGGCGCAAAGAGAGACGCTGGTCGATCTGCGTAGCCAGAATAATGGGCATACGCTGGCGGCGATGCTGGAGGCCACCTCGCTTGCCGTACAACCTGATTTACGTGCGCGACTCACTGCGCGCACATTTCCGTTTTATTATTTATGTGGTGAACGTGACGATAAATTCCGCGCGCTGGCGACGGAAATGTCAGTACCAAACCATGTGATTCGTAATGCCGGACACAACGCGCATCGGGACAACCCCGCTGGCGTGGTGGACTGTCTGGCTCAGATTCTGCGTCGCTGACTATAGGACATTTTATGATCTATCCTGATGAAACAATGCTTTACGCACCGGTAGAATGGCACGATTGCTCTGCAGGCTATACCGACATTCTCTACGAGAAATCCACCGACGGTATCGCCAAAATCACCATTAATCGTCCGCAAGTACGCAATGCTTTCCGTCCTGTTACCGTAAAAGAGATGATCCAGGCGCTGGCGGATGCCCGCTATGACGACAACATCGGCGTGATCATTTTGACCGGTGCGGGTGACAAAGCGTTCTGCTCAGGTGGCGATCAGAAAGTGCGTGGCGACTACGGCGGATATCAGGATGACTCCGGTGTGCATCACCTGAACGTGCTGGACTTCCAGCGTCAGATTCGTACCTGCCCGAAACCGGTCGTGGCGATGGTGGCAGGGTACTCCATTGGCGGCGGTCATGTGCTGCATATGATGTGTGACCTGACCATTGCGGCAGAAAACGCCATCTTTGGTCAGACCGGCCCGAAAGTGGGTTCCTTCGACGGCGGTTGGGGTGCCTCTTATATGGCCCGTATCGTTGGTCAGAAAAAAGCGCGTGAGATCTGGTTCCTGTGCCGTCAGTACGATGCGCAACAGGCGCTGGATATGGGCCTGGTCAACACCGTGGTTCCGCTGGCAGATCTGGAGAAAGAGACCGTACGCTGGTGCCGTGAGATGCTGCAAAACAGCCCGATGGCGCTGCGTTGCCTGAAAGCGGCGCTGAACGCCGACTGCGATGGGCAGGCAGGCCTGCAAGAGCTGGCCGGTAACGCCACCATGCTGTTCTACATGACGGAAGAAGGTCAGGAAGGCCGTAACGCCTTTAACCAGAAACGTCAGCCTGACTTCAGCAAATTCAAACGGAATCCGTAATGCGTAGCGCGCAGGTATACCGCTGGCAGATCCCCATGGACGCGGGGGTGATTCTGCGCGACAGGCGGTTAAAAACGCGTGATGGGTTGTATGTTTGTCTGCGTGACGGCGAGCGTGAAGGGTGGGGAGAGATCTCCCCGCTGCCAGGCTTCAGTCAGGAAAGCTGGGAAGAGGCGCAAACCGAGCTGCTGGCCTGGGTGAAAGGCTGGCTGCAAGGGGATGCTTCTTTACCACAACTGCCTTCTGTCGCTTTTGGCGCAAGCTGTGCGCTGGCCGAACTGGCAGACGCTCTGCCGGAGGCTGCAGACTATCGTGCTGCGCCTCTGTGTACGGGCGATCCTGACGATCTGGTGCTGCAACTGGCGGATATGCCGGGCGAAAAAGTTGCCAAGATCAAGGTTGGGCTGTATGAAGCGGTTCGCGACGGGATGGTAGCCAATCTGCTGCTGGAGGCGATTCCGGAGCTGCATCTGCGACTTGACGCCAACCGTGCCTGGACGCCGTTGAAAGCCCAACAGTTCGCGAAATACGTCAATCCAGAATATCGTGGACGCATCGCCTTCCTTGAAGAGCCTTGTAAAACCCGCGATGACTCACGCGCATTCGCGCGTGAAACCGGCATCGCCATCGCCTGGGACGAAAGTCTGCGCGAAGCGGATTTCACCTTTGAAGCCGAAGAGGGCGTCAAGGCTGTGGTTATCAAACCGACGCTGACCGGTAGTCTCGACAAAGTGCGTGAACAGGTTGCGGCAGCGCATGCGCTTGGTCTCACCGCCGTTATCAGTTCATCTATTGAGTCGAGTCTTGGCTTAACCCAACTGGCGAGAATTGCCGCCTGGCTGACGCCGCAGACCATTCCGGGTCTGGACACGCTGAGTCTGATGCAGTGCCAGCAGGTACGCGCCTGGCCGGGTAGCGCGTTGCCGTGTATTGCCGTTGATGCGCTGGAACGCCTGCTATGACCTCATGGGAAACGCCTGCTAGCGCGAGCTTAGCGGGCACTGACTGGCCCTGGCGCGACTGGCGACAGGTTCGTGCGCAGGCGTCAGCCCTGCGCCTCAACGATGAAGTATTAAGCTGGAGTGAGCTTTGCACGCGCGTCGATCATCTGGCCTGCGGGTTTGCCGCTCAGGGCGTGGAAGAGGGCGATGGCGTCCTGCTCCGCGCATGGAATCATCCGCGAGCCTTACTGGCCTGGCTCGCGCTGCTGCAATGTGGGGCGCGGGTTTTACCTGTGAACCCGCAGTTGCCACAGTCGTTGCTTGACGCGCTGGTTCCGGACTTAACGCTACGTTTTGCGTTGGATCTGGAGGCGGCTACCGCGTTCCCGGGGCTGAATCCGTTGCAGATGCAGGCGCTACCTGGCGCACATGCCGCCGCGTGGTTGCCTCAGCGCTTGAGCACAATGACGTTAACCTCAGGTTCCACCGGATTGCCGAAAGCGGCGGTTCACACCTGTCAGGCGCATCTGGCAAGTGCGCAGGGGGTGCTGTCATTAATGCCGTTTGGCGCTGAAGATGACTGGCTTCTTTCACTGCCGCTGTTTCATGTCTCCGGCCAGGGTATTTTATGGCGCTGGTTGTTTGCCGGAGCGCGAATGACCGTGCGCGACAAGCAGCCGCTGGAACAAATGCTGGTCGGCTGCACCCATGCCTCGTTGGTCCCTACTCAGTTGTGGCGCTTGTTGGTCAATAAAACGCCGATCACGCTCAAAGCGGTGCTGCTGGGCGGCGCGGCTATTCCTGTTGAGTTGACGGAGCAGGCGCGCGATCAGGGGATTCGCTGCTGGTGCGGTTATGGACTGACGGAATTCGCTTCCACCGTCTGTGCGAAAGAGGCGGATGGTCTGGCAGATGTCGGTTCAGCCTTAGCGGGCAGAGAAGTCAGAATCGTGGATGACGAAGTCTGGCTGCGTGCGGCCAGCATGGCGCAAGGCTACTGGCGCAACGGGCAGCTTACCCCTCTGGTTAACGCGGAAGGCTGGTTTGCCACCCGCGATCGTGGGGTGTTAAAGGACGGCAAATTAACCATTATCGGTCGCATGGACAATCTGTTTTTTAGCGGCGGGGAAGGCATACAGCCAGAAGAAGTGGAACGCGTGATTGCAGCGCATCCGCAGGTTCTGCAGGCCTTTATTGTCCCATTAGAAGATAAAGAGTTTGGTCATCGTCCGGTGGCGGTCGTTGAGTATGACACCGATGCTGGTGACGCCAATCTTGCAGAGTGGGTTCAGGATAAGCTGGCCCGTTTTCAGCAACCGGTTTGTTGGCTGACGTTGCCGCCCGAGCTCAAAGCCGGAGGGATTAAAATCTCTCGTCGCGCGTTGGCGGATTGGGTAAGTGCTTCATCATTAACATTAAGAAAACATTAATTACATTTCTCATTTTTGCCATTCCGTCGCTATTGTCGTTTTGTTTATCAGCTAAAGTGTAACCTGATGTGAAATTGATTAACAAAAGGTGCGCTATGGAATGGCATGTGAAGAAGTCTTGCTGTCATAAGAAAGCAGGGAGGCTCTATATCGTACTTTGCGATAGCGGTGGATCACTTAAGATGCTTGCTGAGGCGCAATCTTCCGAGCAGGTTAAACCTGGCGATCTCCTTTCGCCGCTGAAAGACGCCCAGTATTGTGTTAATCGTGATGCATCCCGTGTGATTAAAATAATCGATGCCAGACAGTACATTTGTGACGAATGGGAGCGCCTGGTACGACTGTCGGCAGATAAATGAGCTCAGCGCCGATGCTGGTCAGCAGGCAGAAAAATCGCCATTAAACCCGCCATTATGCACAGTACCCCAACCAGCGCTTTCACTGAAAATGTGCCCTGCCAGCCGGGCAGGATCATGGATGCGATCCAAACCAGAACATAGCTGAGGCTGAGCAGGGCATAAGCCTTGCTCAGGGCGAGCTGATGCAGGGCCTTATGCCAGCAAATTACCGACAGTAAATATCCCGCCAGCCCACTAAAAAGAGCAAATGCGCCAGCGTTGAGGGCGAATACGGCGGATAGAAATTTCAACGGTTGCAGCATCGGCGGCAGGTTATCCATCGCAAAGCCGAGACTCAGTTGGGCGGCCGAGGTGATAATCACGCTACATAATCCCCAAAAAATACCCATTACACCGCGCTCCCAAGTATGAATATGCCAGTGATTATCAGCCCCACACCCAGCCAGTGGCGCGTTGCGACCGGTTCGCGCCAGATTTTCCAGGCGGCCAGCGTCACCCAGACAAAATTCAGGCTCAGCATGGGATAGGCGATGCCAACAGGGATATTCTGCAACACCACCAGCCACAGCAGCATAGCCAGGCCGAGGCTTGCCAGGGCCAGCCCAATCCATTGCGTAATATGGCGTTTTCGCCTGCCTGATGGTACCGGACGGGTTGCCTGCTTCTGGCATAACTGTCCGCATACGCTGAGCAGGCTGGCGAAAATTAAGACTATCCAGATCATTTCGGTCGATACTGAATCAGGACCAGGCGCCCCTGATTATCGATATAATCAGCGGGAGGAATGGCTAGTTGATTAATATCTTCATTCTTATCAATCGAGAGCACGAGGGTAATATTTCCTTGCTGACGGTGTTGGGCTAACCAGTCGACAAAGTCCGTCCGACTGACAAAGCGCCCTTGGGCATCCGGATAGTTGAGGCCGTATTTCAACTCGCCTGTTTGTCCGTATAGCATGATGTCGTCACGCTTCAGGCTCCAGGCCAGCCCCGCAGCGACGCCAACGCTGTCGGTGAGAATATAGCGGCTGGATTCCAGCGACTCTTTGGTCATCTCGACAAAAAACTGCGGTTGTTTAGATTCCATGACCCGATCGGGAATGGAGAAGCCAAACAACAGCGCCAGTCCTAATGGGCAAAACGCGGCAAATTGCCAGTTCTTCTCGCGGTTATTTAACGTATACCAGCCAAAGAGCGTCCAGGTGAGAAAAATACCCCATGCACAAAAAACCTTATAGGTTTCGATATGCGACCAGACAGGCGTTTTCAACGGTCCCAGCGTGGAAACAATAAACGTGGCGATAATGCCCGCCACACCAAACAGAACGTTGATCCAGCCATTCACACGCAGCGCGGCTGAACCTTTTTGTGCGGCCTGCAGGCCGAACCGCGCCGTTAATATCGCTAACGGCGCGAAGCAGGAAAGAATATAGGTCGGCAGTTTTCCTTTTGCGATGCTGAAAAACAGGATCGGCATGATAATCCAGCTTAGCAGGTATAGCGCGCTGCGCGGAACATCCCGCTCCCGCCACCCCGTACGTAGCGCGCCGGGAAGCAGTCCGAGCCACGGCAATGCGCCTGCCACCAGGACGGGAATGTAGTACCAGACAGGGGCCTTATGTTGGGCATCATCCTGGGCGAAGCGTTGAATGTGTTCGACCCAAAAGAAATAATGCCAGAAGTCCGGCTCACGCTGAGCAATCGCTACACCCCACGGCAGCACAATCACGACGCAGCCGACGACTGCCAACAGGCCGTAGATGATCAGGTCTTTCCAGCGTTTTTGCACGAAAACCCACGGCAGTACGCTGAGCACAGGAACGGCAAGCGCCAGGAAACCCTTGGTCATCACGCCCATGCCGCAGGTTAGCCCTAACAGCAGAAAGGCGATGATTTTGCGTGTTCTGGTCGTGGCCTGCATCCCCTCCCAAAAGCAGCACATGCCCGCCATCAGCCAGAGTGCGATCATAGGATCAAGTACCGCGTAGGTACCGATGCTATAGACCGAAAAAAAGGTTAAAAAGATGACTGAAGAGAGTACTGCGGTACGCTTATCCTGCCATATTCGCATAGTAAGCCAGGCTACCAGTAGCGCAGTCAGCAAGGTGGCAAAAATAGCGCCCGCTCTGACGCCAAAATTATTGGCGCCAAACAGCCATTGCCCGATGCTGTTCAACCAGTATCCGGCAATCGGTTTTTCAAAATAACGCAGCCCTAAAAAGTGCGGAACGATCCAGTCGCCAGAGGTCAGCATCTCCCGGCTGATTTCGGCATAGCGCGTTTCATCAGGCTGCCACAGCAGACGACTATTAATAGGTAAAATAAAATACAGCGCGATAAAAGCGATAAATGCCAGGGCGTTACGTACCGATTTCATTGTGTCATATCCACGGGTTGCTGACAGCCGAGCCATCCCTCTCTGCCGGGAATTTTCCCACGCACGATCCGCCCTGTTGGCAGCGTACTGATATCGTCCGGTAGCAGATCCCCGAGCGGGCAAAACGTAATTCCCATGTCGGCAGCGCGAGTGAGCAGCTCGTCAAAATTCTGCTGAAAGGCAATACCTTCCACTTCTGCATGAATGGTGTATACCGGCGTCTCTCTGCACATCCGGATGTGGGAGAGAATATAAGCGTTAAAGTCCACCGCCTGAACCTCCTGACCCACCACTTCATCCCATGTGGGTAATGTGACAGGAATTTGCGGCGTACCTGCTTTCCCGGACGCCAGCACAGGACGGAATAACGACGTTCCCCGACAGTCGCTGTTATAGCGCAGATGGAATGTTTCTTTGGCATGGACGACGCGGTCGTCGGCACGCCATCCCGCAACGGCGGAGCAGGTAACGGGCTGATTGATGATAGCTTCAAGGGCGGTAATGCCACGTGAAATATCGTCAATCAGCTCTTTGTCATTCCAGTTTCCGCTTCGCGCCTGCCAGGCATGGTGATCCCAGGCATGCAAACCGGTTTCATGAAGCAGGGCGGTTTGCGCAATAATTGCCGCATTGGCCTGGCCGATCTCTTTTCCCGGCCATGCTGTACCCGCCAGCAAAATATCCCATCCGTAGAGCGATGCTGCGTTTGAGCGCAGCATCTTCCACAGAAATTGTGGCTTCACAAGACGCCAGAGATGGCGTCCCATGTTGTCAGGTCCCACGCTAAAGAAAAAACTTGCCCGAACGTTATGTCGGTTCAATGTCTCCAGCAGGCGGGGCACGCCTTCGCGCGTCCCCCTGAACGTGTCGACATCAATGCGCAAGCCAACTTTGGTCATGATGTGTGTTCCGTGATATCCACACTGCGTAAGAAGAAGTCCAGCGTCTCTTCTACCGTTTCCTGCATCTCAATGGTGGGTTCCCAGTTCAGGCAACGTTTTGCGTTGCGAATATTGGGCTTACGATGCTCAACGTCCTGATAACCTTTACCATAGTAGCTGCTGCTTTCGACGTCGCGGAAACCGGCAAACGGCGGAAAATGCTGACGTAATGGATGTTTTTCAAAGCAGGAAAGCAGCATTTCTGCCAGTTCCTGAATACTCGCTTCGTTCTCCGGGTTACCAATGTTGATAATCTCGCCGTCACAACGTCCGCCTTCATTTTCAATAATGCGGTACAGGGCTTCGATACCATCGCGAATGTCGGTAAAGCAGCGTTTTTGCTTGCCGCCTTCAATCAGCTTAATCGGTGAGCCTTCCACCAGATTGAGAATCAATTGGGTAATGGCGCGTGAGCTGCCGATTCGCGCGGCATTCAGACTGTCCAGACGCGGTCCCATCCAGTTAAACGGACGGAACAGGGTGAAGCGCAATCCCTCTTTTTCGCCGTATGCCCAGATCACGCGGTCCAGCAACTGTTTGGAAACGGAGTAGATCCAACGCGGTTTATTCACCGGACCGACGATCAGATTCGAGCTGTCCTCATCGAAGACTTTATCGGTACACATGCCGTAAACTTCGGACGTTGACGGGAAAATGATGCGCTTACGGTACTTCACGCAGTAGCGAATGATTTTCAGGTTCTCTTCAAAATCAAGCTCAAACACGCGCAGTGGGTTACGGGTATATTCGATTGGCGTGGCGATCGCGACCAGCGGCAATACGACGTCGCATTTTTTCACATGATATTCAATCCATTCGGAGTGAATATTGATGTCGCCTTCAACGAAATGGAAACGCGGATGTTGCAGGAAACGCCCAATGGCGTCGCTACCAATATCGAGTCCATATACTTCGTAATTGTCTTCTTGCAGCAGGCGCTCGGTCAGATGGTTACCAATGAAGCCGTTAACGCCGAGGATCAGCACGCGAGTACGACGTTTGCTGGTGGTAACTGACTGGCTGTTCAGACGAGAACCGGGTACGAGGCCCAGAACCTGCGCCAGCTGTGAGCCCTGCATTGCAATACCATCGCCAGCTTGCCCGGTAATAATCTCCAGTGCGCCATCGACACAGGCGATCAGCAAAGGCGACACGGAGATGACGGTGCCAGGTTGGGCTGCAAGGCTATTTGTGCAAACACGCGATGACCAGACGGTGAACTTTTGCGTGCCGACATAGCTAAATGCGCCCGGCCACGGATCGCTGACAGCGCGGACCTGGTTATGCAGCTCCGCGGCGGGTTTGTTCCAGTCAAGGAAGCTATCTTCCGGTGTGCGGCGGCCAAAACAGGTAGCCTCTGCTTCCTGTTGAGGGCGTTCTGCGTAATCCCCCGTTTTAATCGCGGGCAGCGCCTGTTCCAGCAGGTGACGCGCAGCCTGGCACAATTTATGGTGCAGCGTTAACGCCACATCATCCGGAGAGATAGCGACAGACTGCTGGGCGATAATAGCGCCCGCATCCGCGCGTTTGATCATGCGATGAAGCGTGACGCCGGTTTCGGTTTCGCCATTGACCAATACCCAGTTCAGCGGCGCGCGGCCGCGATATTTCGGCAGCAGCGAGCCGTGCAGATTAAATGCTCCCTTGGGCGCTAGTCTGAGGATCTCCTCACTCAGTAAATGGCGATAGTAGAACGAGAAGATAACATCGGGTGCCAGTTGGCTAATGCGCTCGATCCACAAAGGATGATTAACCTCGTCCGGGGCGTAAACCGGAATACCGGCGCTGGCGGCGAGGCGGGAAACAGAGCCAAAAAACGCTTTTTCACCCGGGTTGTCGGTGTGCGTAAAAATTGCGGCGATTTCATAACCTGCATCCAACAAGGCCTGGACACCCTGACATCCCATATCGTGATAGGCAAATACGACGGCTTTCATGCGCGGTTTTCCTCGGTTGACTGCGTGGTTTGTGGGCGGATAACGTGTTGAACAAAATAGCGGGGGCGGGCGCGGACATCGTTATAGATGCGACCGATATATTCGCCGAGTAAACCCATGCCAATGAACTGTGCGCCGATAAAGGTAAACAGGACGGCAAACAGCATGAATACCCCTTCCGCGGCCCACTGCGGGCCGAGCGTCAGGCGCAACACAACAAGCAGAACGGACAACGTAAAGCCCGTGGCGGCAATCACGCTGCCGAGCAGGCTCAACATACGTAACGGCGTGGTGGTCAGACAGGTCACCAGGTCATACATCAGGTTGATCAGACGCATGAAGCTGTATTTAGAATCACCAAATTCACGCTCTGCATGGTGTACCGGGATCTCCGTGGCGCGACGGGCAAAAATATTGGCCAGAATCGGAATAAAGGTGCTGCGCTCCTGACAATGCAGCATGGCATCGACAATATGGCGACGATAGGCGCGTAGCATGCAGCCGTAGTCGCCCATTGCTTTACCGGTAGTACGCTGAATCAGGTGGTTGATCATGCGCGAAGCGGTCTTACGAAATACACTGTCCTGTCGGTTCTGGCGTACCGTTCCGACCACATCGAAGCCTTCATCTGCGGTGGCGACCAACCGTGGGATCTCCTCCGGCGGGTTTTGTAAATCGGCATCCAGCGTGATGATCAAGTCACCGCTGACATGGCTGAAACCGGCCATGATCGCCGAGTGCTGGCCGTAATTGCGGTTCAGCAGAATAGAAACAATATGGCTGTTCGGCGCCTGAGACGCGTCCATCATCAGTTGCGCGGAATGGTCGCTGCTGCCGTCATCGATCAGCAAGATTTCATACTCTTTGCCCAATTTTTTGCAGGCGGCGCTGGTACGTCTGATTAGCTCTGGCAGGCTTTCCTGTTCATTAAAAACGGGAATGACCACCGAGACTTTTTTGATCGGTGTTGCTTCAAACATGGTTATTGTCCTGCAATCTCGCGAAGTGCCGTAATAACTCGCTGGGTGTCAGTGGCGGTCATATCGGGGAACAACGGCAGCGAGCAGATGCGTGCGCTATTCCACTCTGTATTGGGCAGCGAAAGCGTGGTGAAGCGTTCGCGATAATATTTTTGCGTATGGGCCGCACGAAAATGCAGACCGGTGCCGATATTTCTGGCCTTCAGCGCTTCCATTAAGGCATCTCTGTTCAGGCCACAGCGCGCTTCGTCAACACGAATGATAAACAGATGCCAGGCATGAACGTGAGACCACTGGGGCAGGCTCAACGGTTGAAATGGCGTATCGGCCAGCGCCTGTTGATACTCCCGGGCAATTTGTGCACGGCGTGAGTTCAGTTGCTCCAGTTTATTCAACTGGACCAGCGCGATGGCGGCATTGATATCCGTGAGGTTGTATTTGTATCCTGGCGCCAACACTTCAGCCTGCGGCGCGCGGCCGTAGGTTTGTCGATCAAAAGCATCAACGCCCAGGCCGTGAAACTTCAGACTGCGAAGCCGCTGGGCAAGCTGGCCGTCGTCGGTAACAATCAGCCCACCTTCCGCACAGGTAATATTTTTGATGGCGTGAAACGAGAAAATAGCGGTGCCGTGCGCGCCGACATGACGATTCTTATATAACGTCCCTACGGCGTGCGCCGCATCTTCGATGATCGGAATGCCATAGCGCTCGCCAATGGCATAAATCGCGTCAAGATCGGCCGGGGCGCCTGCGTAATGTACCGGAACAATCGCTTTGGTTCGTGGTGTGATGGCCGCTTCAATCTGCTCTGGCGTGACCATGAGCGTATCACGATCAACGTCGACCATGACCGGCGTCGCACCCAGCAGGACAATCATATTGAGGGTAGAAACCCACGTCATCGATGGCGTGATGACCTCATCGCCCGCACCGATGCCCAGCGCCATTAGCGTGATGTGCATTCCAGCGGTGGCGGAGCAGACGGCGACGGCATGCTGATTTCCCGTGAGCTGGCAGAAGGCTTGTTCCAACTGCTGATTTTGCGGGCCGGTGGTTATCCATCCCGAGTCCAGAACCGCCTTCACTGCGGCAAGCTCTTCAGCTCCCATCGCCGGGCGAGAGAAAGGCAAAAAGTCAGACATCATTATTCCTTCGAGCCATTTAACGCCACCGACGTTTTATTTTTCGCGATAAACAGGCGCGTCGTTAATTATTTATCAGGCTTCAAAGGTTAATGACTGAAGGTTAATTTATCCTTAAGAGTTTAAGGTTCGAGATATAAAGGAAAATAACGGTGTTTTTAATTTATTATTTTGAAATTAAATGAATTTTACAGAAATGGTGTGGCGTAAACGGCATTGCTGGTTGCTGTAGCCAGGTCAATGCAATGCCGCAATTCAGGAAGGTATTTTATGCCGCTATTAGAATGATAATTTACAGTAATCCTTTCAGGGTTAACGTTTTACGCGTAGCGACATTTAAGTCGTACGTGCCGAGATCTTCCGGTTTAACCCAGGCGAATGCCTGAAACTCTTCGTTAATGTTCACTTCACGATTCGCCGCGACACAATCAAAGATGAGGTAAATCATGTAAATCTCTTCCTGGCTGCCATTGGCATAGGTTTTGGTGCGAATATCATCACTGAAGGTCCAGGGGGTAATTTCTGACAACACGAGCTGTTCGCCCAGTTCTTCCCTTACTTCCCGACGCAAAGCCTCTTCAATGCGTTCGCCCGCTTCAACACCGCCGCCAGAAAGCGCCCACTGGCCGGGGAAAACGCCACGGTCATCAGCCATTTTGCACAGTAAATAACAGCCATTATTTTGAATTAATGGACAAACAATCGTTCTTTGGCGCATAGGTTGGGTCCTTGTAGGGGATGCTGAGAATTCCATTGTGTACCCATCTTACCTTTTGCTGGCGGCAGAAAAAACGCTTCCGTGACGTTTAACCCTGCTTTATCAGGGGAGAAGGGGATGTTTGTTGAAAACGGGGGCCTGCTATGTCGATTCTGCAAATAGCCCTGGAATTTAACCTTAACTCAAACTTGTAAGTAGTATTTGGTTACAATATGCCATTGCATCGCTTTTTTAGCTCATTGATTCCTTGTCATCTGGCAGTACAATTCCTCGGTTTTGGGGCTATGTTTTGATTCTTGCTGGAAAGGATAGAAAATGAAAAAAAGTTTAATGTTGGGTTTTGCCGGAATGCTGTTTGTTTCCGCGTCGGCGAGCGCAATTAGCATTAGTGGCCAGGCGGGCGAAGATTACACCAACCTTGGGTTTGGTATGGGGACTGAATCTACCGGACTGGCGGTCAGCGGTAACTGGATGCATAACGATGACGACGGCGATGCAGCCGGTCTGGGACTGGGTCTGAATATTCCACTTGGTCCGTTGCTGGCAACCGTCGGAGGGAAAGGTATTTATACTAACCCTAATGATGGTGATGAAGGCTACGCGGCGGCAGTTGGTGGCGGTTTGCAGTGGCCGATTGGCGATAGTTTCCGCCTGTTTGGCGAGTACTATTACTCTCCTGATTCGCTTTCCAGCGGTATCGACAGCTATGAAGAAGCCAATGCCGGTGCGCGTCTGACAATTATGCGCCCGCTGAGCATTGAAGCCGGTTATCGCTACCTGAACCTGGCGGGTAAAGATGGCAACCGCGATAACGCGATTGCTGATGGTCCGTACGTTGGGGTTAACGCCAGCTTCTGACATTTCTGGCGCGGCGTTCAGTCGCGCCTTCCCCCCTCCATGCGCTATAGTGTTTTCATCATAAAAGCAGGAGAACACGATGTTAAACGTGGAGATGCTATCCACCGGGGATGAAGTGTTGCACGGACAAATCGTCGACACCAATGCCGCCTGGCTGGCTGATTTTTTCTTTAATCAGGGATTACCGTTAACCCGCCGCAATACGGTAGGGGACAATCTTGACGATTTGGTCGCTATTCTACGTGAGCGTAGCGAACACGCCGATGTGTTGATCGTTAATGGCGGTCTGGGGCCAACCAGCGATGATTTAAGCGCGCAGGCGGCGGCAACGGCAAAAGGCGAGGGGCTGGTATTGCATGAAGCCTGGCTGGCCGAGATGGAGCGTTATTTCCGCGACCGTGGCCGCGTGATGGCGTCGAGCAACCGCAAACAGGCTGAGCTTCCTGCCAGCGCTGAATTTATCAATAATCCTGTCGGCACCGCGTGTGGATTCGCCGTGAAGCTAAACCGCTGCCTGATGTTCTTTACGCCTGGCGTGCCATCGGAATTTAAAGTCATGGTTGAGCATGAGATTCTGCCGCGTTTGCGTGAGCGTTTTTCTCTGCCTCAACCACCTCTCTGCCTGCGATTAACCACCTTTGGCCGTTCCGAAAGCGATCTGGCGCAGAGTCTGGATCCGCTGCCTTTGCCGCCGGGAGTGACAATGGGTTACCGCTCGTCGATGCCGATTATTGAGCTGAAGCTGACCGGGCCTGATTCCCAACGAGACGCCATGCTGGCGCTGTGGCCTGAAGTGAAGCGGGTTGCCGGGCAGAATATGATATTCGAAGGTACGGAAGGTTTGCCTGCGCAAATCGCCCGCACATTGCAGGAGCGACAATACAGTCTGACGCTGAGCGAACAGTTCACCGGTGGCTTAGTTGCACTCCAGCTCTCTCGCGCTAATGCTCCTCTGCTAGCGAGTGAAGTGGTTCCACCTCAGGAAGAAACGCTGGCGCAAACGGCGCACTGGATTACCGAGCGACGCGCCAAACATTATGCCGGGCTGGCGCTGGCAGTATCGGCATTCGAAAGCGAACATATTAACTTTGCGCTGGCAACCCCGGATGGGACACATGCCTTGCGCGTAAGGCTTAGCGCTAATCGCTACAGTTTGCCGATTCGTCAGGAAGTTTGCGCGATGATGGCGCTGAATATGCTGCGTCGTTGGCTAAACGGCCAGGATATCGCCAGCGAACACGGCTGGATAGAAGTGGTTGAATCGCTGACGATTTAAACATTGATTGGGAAGGCTACAAACCTTCCCAACCTGACTCACTCTGTAACTTCGCCAGGCAATAGCCCGGTAATTAACTGAACCAAATTATGATCAATTCCATTTTCCAGCATCATGCGAGCGATACGTAAGGCTTCTTCTTGCGTACCTTTTTGCACTCCCTGTTCTAATCCTTGCTGTATCCCTTCTTGTAGGCCATGGTGGTGGCCTTCTTGTCTTAGCCTCTCTGCGATCGTCATCAACCTCTCCTTGTGATGGGGGGAACGTTCGGCAACCTCATGGATAAATGCGCTGACGTGAGAAACATTGCCGTATCGTAGCAGGTAATTTAATAGCGTTTGCAGCTGGCTGTCATTAGCGGTGCTTGTAACTAAAAGCGAGACCAGACGGTCCACCAGCCCCATCAAATCACGATCGCGAATATGTTTTTGCATTAATTCAAGCAACGCGACGCGCCGATGCTGCGCAATCTCATCGTCCGGTATTACGGTGATGTCCACCAGCGGGAAAGCCTCTGAATACAGTTGTCGTGCCAGCTGC
>NZ_CP069763.1:4616730-4674771 GCF_016893685.1 Citrobacter cronae | reverse complement strand
TCCAGCTTCAGCGTTTGCAAATCGCACATTTCACGTAATGCTGGAGGAAGGTGAATATCCAGAAAATCCCGAGCCATCTCAGGGTAAGACATTATCTTCTTAAAAACGGCATCATGCGGTGTAGCGGTGGTTGATTCATCCATGGTAGTCCGTCACCTGAAGGAGAAGATGGCATGACGGTACTCACTTTTAATCAGAGCTGCATTGGGGGATTTGTCTATTTGCGTGAGTGAATCAGAGATAAATACGCCCGATTGCAACGTATTCAGATAGGCGGAACAGAGTACGCAAAAATGCCCGGTAACAAACGCCACCGGGCAACAGAGTTAACCTAATGCTTTGGCAAGCAGGGTGATCGGATGTTCACAGCGAAGGCTTGTAGACATCTCTATCTGCCATTTACAGGTTTCACAGTCGGTGACAACGATATCGGCACCGCTTTCTTCTATCTGGCGGAATAACGGTGCGCCAATCGATTGTGACGTCGGGTAGTTTTCCTTTTTAAAGCCGTATGTTCCGGCGATTCCGCAACACTGAGAATCTAACACCGTCAGCTCCAGTCCCGGAATTTGGCGCAGCAGCTCCAGCGTGTAGAGCGTCCAGCCCATTTTCTCCATATGGCAAGGCGTGTGATAGACCACTTTCAGCGGTAGCGTCTTCAGCGGCAACGTTTTGCCTTCATCCAGCTTGCGCCACAGCCAGCGGGTCGCCAGCTCAATATGTTCGCGCAGGCCGGTGTTGTCGACGTCCAGCACTTCCGGGTACTCATCGCGGAGTGCAAAGGTACAGGTTGATGAGGTGGCGATCACCGGAATACCTTTCCCGTCAATTGCTTCCCTGAGCGAGGCCACGTTGCTGACCGCCTGTTTGCGCGCTTTATCGGTAAAGCCGTTGGCGATCAGCGGTACGCCGCAGCATTTCTCTTTGCTCAGCAGCTGTACGCCGGTTCCCATGGCGTTCAGGACCTTGATCAGGTCTTTGCCGAGTTGCGGATGGTTGTAATTAACAAAACAGCCGTGGAAAAAGGCGACCTGCTCCGGATACTGCGCCTGCTGTGCGGCAACGCTGCGATACCAGCGGCGGAACGTACCAAAGGAGTATTTCGGCAGCGTACGGCGATGGTCGATTTTCAGCGCGTAGTCCAGCAACTGGCGTACCGGTTTCAGCGAGGTGGCGGTATTCACTATCGGCGCGAACGGGGTGGATACACTTCCCATTAAATCCGTATGGCTTAAAACAAAATTACGCAGCGATGGACGCGTAGTGTCATATTTGGCGCGCGCACGCTGGATGATATCGCCAATTTTCACATCTGACGGACACGCCACTTCGCAGCGCTTACAGTTGATGCAGTATTTCAGCGCATCGTCGTATAACGCGCCATCTTTCAGACGCAGACGCTCGCCGTCCGGTCCGGCCTGTTTTGGGCCAGGGTAGCCCGGATTGACGCGGCTTACCGGGCAGGCGGTGGTGCACACCGTGCACTTGATACAACTTTCAAAACGTGTGTCGCTCATTGCTGTCCTCCTGCACGTTTCGCAATGTCATGTGCGGCGTGTAAGGCGCTGACTGCGCATACGCCGCCTCCGCAACCCTCGGCAATAGGGTCAAAACCACCGAGAACAGAACCGATGGCATACATGTTCTCTACCGTTTTCCCCGCCAGCGACGGGCGCAAAGTGGCATCGGTTGTGACGCCAAACTGTTGCCACGGTTGCGGATCGAAGACATCACGCTGATACCACTCGGCGCGGGTGGCGGTTTGCTGTACATCCAGTCCGAGGATCGGTTCGTGAATGGCCTCGCGCGTGGCGACCAGACCGCTGCTAAAAAAGCTGCCGCTGGCGAGCACGGCGAAGCGTGGACGCAACGGGATATCGGCATGGTTACGGGTCCAGACTTCATTGACGACGCCATCCTGACAGGTGATTTTCTTCACTTCATCACCCGGCATCCAGACACCGCCCTGGCGTACAAACTGGCGCTGTAATTTGTTGTGCAGACGCATACCCAGTACCGAAGGCGGTAGAGTCGGTAACAGCGTCAACGAGCAGGGAAGGCGCTCGTTAAGCCAGTGCCAAAGGCGCTCATCCGCCAGGCCGAAACAGGCTGGCATAATAATCATGTCGCAGGTTTTTGCCAGTGGCAGTAAAGCATCATAGAGCAGCGACCATTTATCTTCGTTGTCCAGCAGGCGCGCAATATTGACAGCGCGAAACTCGGTTGGATTATCACGTAGGACATCCAGTTCAGGCAGATCGATTTCCGCCGTCTCGACGCTGAGATTGCGCTGGCGCAGCGAGGCCGCGGCGAGATGCGCCTGAAAATCCAGTAAACCGCTGATACCGACAACGCAGATACGCTGTGCGGACAGTGGCCACACCGGAACTTCTGGGGAACTTAACCAGGTTGAGCGCAGGGTTCCCAACGGGGTTACGCGTTGATGTGACTGGTGTACTTTGCCCTGCAAATGCGTTCCGCATTCTTCCAGCAGATCCTGCGCCTGCTGGGCAAGATCCAGGACGTTCTGTGTTCCGATGATGCTATACGGATGCGTGGGCGCCTGAGTACGCAGCGCATTCAGACCGGCTTCTATCTCCATCACCGGTTGACCATCGGGCAAGTTGCTGAGCAAATCCAGTGAGCCGGAGGAAAAATGCAAGGCGCTTTGGCCGCGCGTGACAATCGTACAGCGCAACCCGCTTTTTTGCAGTTGCAGGCCGCACAGCAGTCCTGCCAGGCCGCCGCCGATAATGACGGTATCAAATTTCATCCTGGTGCTCCTTTTCCAGACCGCACAATCCCTGATAGACCCAGCGCGTGAATTCGCTTTCGCGCAGCGCGTCGCCCCAGGCGATAGGCTGCACGCCTTTCCAGCGCTCGTTGAGGAAATCGGAAAGCTGGGTAATAGATTGCGCAGCGGTGGTGACATTAAAACGTTGCAGCAAACCTGCGGCGCGGCAGGCGCACAATTCGCCCTGGCAGGTCCCCATACCAACGCGGGTACGGCGACGTAAATCCAGCAGACTGTTGACGGTTAAATTCTCGACGGCGTATTGCACTTCGCCCGCAGTGACCGCTTCACATTCACAGACCAGGCTACGGTGCTGACGACCTTCGCTAAGCCATGCCGGGGTGCGATCGCCGTGACGGTAGACCGCCGAACCGCGCAACGGCGCGGGCAAAGAAATTACGCGTTTCAGCGTGTGCTCGGTGGATTCCTGCGAGCCGGGCAGCGCGGTGTCTGCTGTGGTGCAAGGTTGAGAATTGCCCAGCTTACGGCAAACGGCATCGGTGGCCCATTCCGCCATCAGACGGTAGGTCATCAGTTTGCCGCCAGTAATGGTGATAAACCCATCCAGTCCGTCACGTTCAGCGTGATCGAACAGCACAATACCGCGGCTGACGTTACGACCGCTTGGATCGTCGTCGCTGGCGACCAGCGGTCGCACACCGGAGTAGGCGCGTAAAATGCGTGTTTTCGCCATAATCGGCGCCAGTTTCTCACCTTCGCGCAGCAGAATATCGACCTCTTCTGCGGTGACGCGGTTGCTGTCGATATCGTCGTAATCAATGTGCTGCGAGGTGGTACCAATGAGCGAAATGGTATCGCCAGGCACCAGAATATCGGCGTCAGAGGGTTTACGGCAGCGGTTAATGACATGCTGGTTTATGCGATGATCCATAATCAGCAGCGATCCTTTGGCCGGGAACATCCGGATACTCAGATCGGCATATTCGGCAATGCGCTGGCCCCAGATCCCGGCGGCATTCACCACCACCGGCGCATGCAGGGACTGCATCTCACCCGTCAGATGATTGCGCACGTTAACGCCGCAAACCGTTGTCCCTTCGCGAATCAGCCCCGTCACTTCATGGGCCGTTAAGATAACCGCGCCATGCTCACGCGCATCCAGCATGTTGGCGGCGGTTAAGCGGAAGGGATCGACCGTACCGTCCGGCACTTTGACCGCGCCAATCAGCTGTGGGTTGACGGAGGGTTCGATAATGCGCGCCTGCTGAGGGTCAATCGCTTCTGCGCGAATACCGGCCTCTTCACAGGCGCGAATGAAGGTAGCCTGGAAGGAGAGCTCATCCTCCGGCAGGGTAATAAACAGACCGTCCGTCGGCTCAACGCAATGACGGGCGATACGTTTCAGAATCTGGTTTTCGCTGATGCACTCACGGGCAGATTCAGCGTCGGTGACGGCGTAGCGCGCACCGCTGTGCAGCAGGCCATGGTTACGTCCGGTCGCGCCCGTGGCGATATCGTGGCGTTCCACTAAGATGACGCGCAACCCGCGCAGCGCACAGTCGCGTGCGATCCCTGCACCTGTTGCTCCTCCACCAATGATAATCACGTCACTTGTTTGCGAGTCGCGAGTTTTCATTGTTTTTCCTCACAGTTCGTTTTTTATCATTTAGCCACATAAAAAACATGGATTGTTTGATTTCGCGCATAATCGCTCATTATTCGAAAATGAAACGTGATTTCGTGCGCCTTTATGAACATTTGTCATAAATCTGTAACAATTTGTGCTGCGTTTCACATTTTTGTTAGGTATCTTTCCTTAACATCGCGGCCACACTGGAAGCGGTAGGGTAGTAATGACGAACTGCAGTGTTTACTTCGAATGAAAGACGGCCACGGAGGCTACGCTATGTTGAGTATTTTTAAACCAGCGCCACATAAGGCGCGTTTGCCTGCTACGGAGATCGACCCGACATATCGTCGATTGCGTTGGCAGATTTTCCTGGGGATTTTCTTTGGTTATGCCGCGTACTATCTGGTACGTAAGAACTTTGCCCTGGCGATGCCATATCTGGTTGAGCAGGGTTTCTCTCGCGGCGATCTGGGTTTTGCCTTGTCCGGTATCTCCATCGCTTACGGATTTTCGAAATTCATCATGGGGTCCGTTTCGGATCGCTCGAATCCGCGCGTTTTCCTGCCAGCAGGTTTGATTCTGGCTGCCGCAGTGATGTTGTTTATGGGCTTTGTGCCGTGGGCGACATCGAGCATTGCGATTATGTTTGTGCTGCTGTTCCTCTGCGGATGGTTCCAGGGGATGGGGTGGCCGCCGTGTGGCCGTACCATGGTGCACTGGTGGTCGCAGAAAGAACGTGGCGGCATTGTTTCCGTCTGGAACTGTGCGCACAACGTGGGCGGCGGTCTGCCTCCTCTGCTGTTCCTGCTCGGTATGGCCTGGTTCAATGACTGGAAAGCGGCGCTGTATATGCCTGCTTTCGGTGCGATTGTGGTTGCGCTGTTCGCCTTTGCGATGATGCGCGATACGCCGCAGTCTTGCGGTCTGCCGCCTATCGAAGAGTATAAGAACGACTACCCGGATGATTACAACGAGAAAGCCGAAGAAGAGCTGACCGCCAAGCAGATCTTCATGCAGTACGTACTGCCAAACAAACTGTTGTGGTACATCGCTATCGCCAACGTGTTCGTTTATCTGCTGCGCTACGGCATCCTGGACTGGTCACCAACCTACCTGAAAGAAGTGAAGCATTTCGCACTCGATAAATCATCCTGGGCCTACTTCCTGTATGAATACGCGGGTATTCCAGGCACGCTGCTGTGTGGTTGGATGTCGGATAAAGTCTTCCGTGGCAACCGTGGCGCGACCGGCGTGTTCTTTATGACGCTGGTGACTATCGCGACCATCGTTTACTGGATGAACCCGGCAGGTAACCCGAACGTTGATATGGCTTGTATGATTATCATCGGCTTCCTGATCTACGGCCCGGTCATGTTGATCGGTCTGCACGCGCTGGAACTGGCGCCGAAAAAAGCGGCGGGCACGGCGGCAGGCTTTACCGGACTGTTCGGTTATCTCGGCGGTTCTGTGGCGGCGAGCGCCATTGTCGGCTACACCGTTGACTTCTTCGGCTGGGACGGCGGCTTTATGGTGATGATTGGCGGTAGCGTGCTGGCGGTCATTCTGCTGGTGGTCGTCATGATTGGTGAAAAACGTCACCACGAAGAAGTACAGCTGAAACGTAACGGGGGCTAATTAATGAAAACCACATTGAAAAGTCTCAGCGTGGCGCTGATGCTGGCTGGTATGGTCGTTAGCAGCGCGGCGGTCGCCGCCGATAAAATCGTGATTGCGCATCGTGGGGCAAGCGGTTATTTACCGGAGCATACGCTGCCCGCGAAAGCGATGGCCTATGCTCAGGGCGCGGATTATCTGGAGCAGGATTTGGTAATGACCAAGGATGACCATCTGGTCGTCCTGCATGACCACTACCTGGACCGCGTCACCGATGTCGCTGAGCGTTTTCCAAATCGTGCGCGTAAAGATGGACGTTATTACGCCATCGACTTTACGCTGGACGAGATCAAATCGCTGAAATTTACCGAAGGCTTTGATATCGAGAATGGCAAAAAGGTACAGACTTACCCTGGGCGCTTCCCGATGGGTAAATCTGATTTCCGCGTGCACACCTTCGAAGAAGAGATAGAGTTCGTTCAGGGACTGAATCATTCAACCGGTAAAAACATCGGCATTTACCCGGAAATGAAGGCGCCGTGGTTCCATCACCAGGAAGGGAAGGACATCGCAGCGAAAACGCTGGAAGTGCTGAAAAAGTACGGGTATACCAGCAAAAACGACAAGGTTTACCTACAGTGTTTTGATGTCGCGGAGTTAAAGCGCATTAAAAATGAACTGGAACCAAAGATGGGGATGGATCTCAATCTGGTGCAGTTGATTGCGTACACTGACTGGAATGAAACCCAGGAGAAAAAGCCGGACGGTAGTTGGGTTAATTACAACTATGACTGGATGTTTAAACCGGGTGCCATGAAGCAGGTGGCGCAGTATGCGGACGGCATTGGGCCGGACTACCACATGCTGGTTGATGAGAAGTCGAAAAAAGGCAATATCTCGTTAACTGGCATGGTTCAGGACGCGCATCAGAACAAGATGGTGGTGCATCCTTATACTGTTCGTGCCGATCAGCTACCGGATTACACTACTGACGTAAACCAACTGTATGACATTCTGTATAACAAGGCGGGCGTTGACGGGTTGTTCACCGACTTCCCCGACAAAGCAGTGAAATTCCTGAATAAAGAGTAATGGCACAAGGCCTGTGATGCACCTCCGGTCACAGGCCTTATTGGATAACGTTATAAACTGTTAGATAAGGCCGTCTGCTGTCAACGTTTCCATACAAGCCTGCAGGAGAAATAAAGGGCTGCCGTCCACCGGCGGCTCTTTTGCCAGTAACGATATCTGTCGATAGAACGTCGGCTCCAGCGCCACCGAGCGTATCTCCCCGCCAACGGCTTTCAGCGTTAACTCCGGTAATAACGCAATACCCAGCCCCTGACGAATAAAACTCATCGCGGTATCCGGATGGTTAAATTCGTATTTAATAACCGGCTCGATACCCTTCTCTTTAAATAACGTCATGATGCTTAATTCATAGCGACCTTTACTGATAATCAGCGGTTCTCCCACCAGTTGTTCAACCGTAACCGCGGTATTGGCTGCCAGAGGATGGCTTTCGGGAACCACAACGGTAAATTTATCGCGATAGACCGGTACGCAGTACATGCCGCTCACCGGAAAATGCACAAATCCGGCATCAATGTCCCCACTGCGCAGGGAATCAACGATCGCCGTGCTGTTCTCTTCGAAGGGAATGATTTTGATGTGCGGATGATGCTGCTCGAAGTGGTGGATAATGCCCGGTAAAATGCAGGCGCAGGCGCTGGGAAAGCAGCCGATGCGCAGGGTTCGGGCTGGGTTTTTTCGCTCCTGCTCGGCAATCTCTTTCACCGCGTTGGTTTCTGCAACGATCATGCGCAGGTGCGGAACGATCCGCCTTCCAACCGGGGTGAGCTGAATGTCTTTACGGCGCTCGCGGATAAGACATTCGACTCCCAACTCTTCTTCAAGCGCCGAAATGGCCTGGCTCACAGCGGATTGGGTCATATACAACCGCTTACTGGCTTCGGTAAAACCGCCGCATTCAAGCACGGTAAGCAGGGCGTGGATCTGGGTTAATGTCATTAGTTCCTTCTAATTAACAATATTAAAACGATTAATTTCTCTAATATGATGAATCTGTTTACACTTGCGGTCTACCGTATAAATCACATTTTGACGCACCTCTCCGTTGCTCAGTTGAGCTGAGCGTTGCCTGCGTGCGCCGTCTGGACAGGCTGTCGAATATGAAAGAAAAACTGTGGACGAAAGATTTTTGGGCAATCACGATAATTAGCTTCATTATATTCTTTGTGTTTTATGTCCTGCTCACGTTATTACCGATCTATATTTCGGATCGCCTGCACGCCACGCCAGATAAAGCCGGCTTATTGGTCACCTTCTTTTTAGGCGCCGCAATTGTTGTGCGTCCGTTCGCCGGGCAATGGGTGGGGAAATATTCGAATAAAACGATTCTGGTGCTCTCTTCTCTGGCCTTTTTGGTTGTCACTGCGCTGTATCCTGTTTGCCACTCAATTGAATCGCTGCTGTTTATTCGGGTGCTTCATGGGGTGACGTTTGGCGTCATTACCACGGTAAAAGGAACGATTTCCGCGCGGCTGATACCGGCCTCCCGACGTGGGGAGGGCATCAGTTTTTTCTCTTTGGCCATGGGACTGGCAATGGTTGTGGGGCCGTGGGTAGGGCTGAATATGGCACGCTGGGAAGCTTTTACCACCGCATTCTGGCTGTGTAGCGCGGTTGCCGTACTGGGTATTATCCTGTCATTGATCGTCGCCGTACCGCCGGTCATCCGTCATGCCGACGGCTCAAAACCGAAGCTGGGATTTGCGGCAATGTTTGATCGCGCCGCGCTGCCTTTCGCGATGGTGACGTTTTTCATGACTTTCTCCTATGCGGGTGTTTCTGCTTTTCTCGCGCTGTATGCGCGCGAGTTGGATCTGATGGCCGCCGCCAGTAATTTCCTGTTGTGCTACGCCATTTGTCTGATGATCTGTCGAACCTTTACCGGCAACATTTGTGATAAAAAGGGGCCGAAATACGTGGTATATCCGTGTTTGCTGGCCTTTACCATCGGACTGGTGGCGCTTGGCTACACCAACGGCAGTATCATGATGATTATTGCCGGGGGATTAATCGGCATTGGTTACGGCTCAGTCACGCCGGTATTCCAGACACAAATTATTAGCTCGGTGGAGCCGCATAAAATTGGCATCGCCAATTCGCTTTTCTTCAATGCGATGGATGCGGGAATGGCGATCGGCGCGTTCATTATGGGGATGATGGTCGAGGGCGTGGGCTATCGGGCGATTTATCTGGTAGGGGCCCTGCTGGTGGTTTTAGCCGGGGCGCTGTACATTGCGCAGATGAAGCGCCGCGGGGCGATGCCGTTAGTTAGCGCACACGAAGTGCACTAACCGTTACAGCTCGATTTCAATATCGCCTTTTGCCCGGCAACAGCAGGGCAATATTTCGCCCGGCTGAATAAAGGCCAGAGGTTCGGCGATCCAGTCCACCTGTCCCGCCACCAGGCGGGTACGGCAGGAACCACAGTAACCCTCACGACACTGGTATTCGACTTCAACATTGTGCGATTCGAGTGCGGCAAGCAGGGAGGGGTGTTCATCCTGGCACAGCAGCTGTGTGCCAGAGATGCGCAGAGTAACGCGGCCCATCAGAGCTGGAAGTTACTCAGATCGTCGGTATCAACCTCGGAGTCGATCTGGCCGACCAGATAGGAGCTGACTTCCACTTCCTGCGGCGCAACCTGTACGTTATCGGACACCAGCCAGGTGTTGATCCATGGGATCGGGTTAGAACGCGTCTGGAACGGCAGATCCAGCCCAACAGCCTGCATACGAATGTTGGTGATGTACTCAACGTACTGGCACAGAATATCTTTGTTCAGGCCGATCATCGAACCGTCACGGAACAGATAGTCCGCCCACTCTTTCTCTTGCAGCGCGGCCTGCACGAACAGGTCGTAGCACTCTTGCTTACATTCTTCTGCGATTTCCGCCATCTCTGGATCGTCTACACCGCTGCGCAGCAGGTTCAGCATGTGCTGTGTACCGGTCAGATGCAGGGCTTCGTCGCGGGCGATCAGACGAATAATTTTCGCGTTACCTTCCATCAGTTCACGTTCGGCGAAGGCGAAGGAGCAGGCGAAGCTGACGTAGAAGCGAATGGCTTCCAGCGCGTTCACGCTCATCAGGCACAGGTACAGCTTTTTCTTCAGCTCACGCAGGTTCACGACAACCGTTTTGCCATTAACTGTATGGGTGCCTTCACCGAGAAGATGCCAATAGCTGGTCATCTCGATCAATTCGTCATAGTAGCTGGAAATGCCTTCCGCGCGCTTCTGGATCTGCTCATTGGTGACGATATCGTCAAACACCACCGCCGGATCGTTCACGATGTTACGGATGATATGGGTATAAGAACGCGAGTGGATCGTTTCAGAAAACGCCCACGTTTCGACCCAGGTTTCCAGTTCAGGAATCGAGATTAACGGCAGCAGCGCGACGTTCGGGCTACGTCCCTGAATGGAGTCCAGCAGCGTCTGATACTTCAGGTTGCTGATGAAGATATGCTTTTCATGCTCCGGCAGCGCCTGGAAGTCGATGCGATCGCGGGAAACATCGACCTCTTCCGGACGCCAGAAGAAAGAGAGCTGCTTTTCGATCAGTTTTTCGAAGATGTCATATTTTTGCTGATCGTAGCGGGCGACGTTCACCGGCTGGCCGAAGAACATCGGTTCCAGAAGCTGATCATTTTTCGTCTGTGAAAAAGTGGTGTATGCCATTAATGTGAATCCTTTGTGGGATGAGCGCCGGATGTGGTACAAACACCTTATCCGGCCTACAAACCGTGCAATCGTAGGCCGGGTAAGCGTAGCGCCACCCGGCAATATTCATCAGATCTTACATGCGCCGCTTTCGCAGCCATCGTCCTGAATGGACGGCACCAGATCGTCCTGAGTATCTTCCGCGCCATCGCGGGTGTTCTGATAATACAGCGTTTTGACGCCAAATTTGTAGGCGGTGAGCAGGTCTTTCAGCAACTGCTGCATCGGCACTTTTCCTGATGGGAAACGCGTCGGATCATAGTTGGTGTTGGCGGAAATCGACTGATCGATAAACTTCTGCATGATACCTACCAGTTGCAGATAACCGTCGTTGCTCGGCATTTCCCACAGCAGTTCGTAGGCGTCGTGCAAGTGTTCGTAGTCCGGCACGACCTGACGCAGAATCCCATCTTTAGACGCTTTGATGCTCACGTAGCCGCGCGGTGGTTCAATACCGTTGGTCGCATTAGAGATCTGCGAAGAGGTTTCCGACGGCATCAGCGCAGAGAGCGTGGAGTTACGCAGGCCGTGCGTCTTGATGGACTCGCGMAACGCTTCCCAGTCCAGATGCAGCGGCTCGTCAGAGATAGCATCAAGGTCTTTTTTATAGGTATCGATCGGTAAAATACCCTGGGAGTAAGTTGTTTCGTTAAACCACGGGCACGCGCCTTGCTCGATAGCCAGCTCGTTAGAAGCTTTCAGCAGGTAATACTGAATGGCTTCGAAGGTTTTGTGGGTCAGGTTATTGGCGCTACCGTCAGAATAACGCTTACCGTTTTTCGCCAGCCAGTAGGCGTAGTTGATGACGCCAATACCCAGCGTACGACGGCCCATTGCGCCGCGTTTGGCGGCCGGGATTGGGTAATCCTGATAATCCAGCAGTGCATCCAGCGCGCGTACCGCCAGTACGGCCAGCTCTTCCAGCTCGTCCAGACTGTTGATAGCACCCAGGTTAAATGCGGATAGCGTACACAGCGCAATTTCGCCGTTTTCGTCGTTCACGTCGGTCAGTGGTTTGGTCGGCAGGGCGATTTCCAGACACAGGTTGGACTGGCGCACCGGCGCAACAACCGGATCAAACGGGCTGTGGGTGTTGCAGTGGTCAACGTTCTGAATGTAGATACGGCCGGTAGAGGCACGTTCCTGCATCATTAGGGAGAAAAGTTCAACCGCTTTCACGCGCTGTTTACGGATGCTGTCGTCGTTTTCATATTGGGTGTACAGACGTTCGAACTCGTCCTGGTCGGCGAAGAACGCATCATACAGGCCCGGGACGTCGGACGGGCTGAACAGGGTGATGTCACCGCCTTTCAGCAGACGGGTATACATCAGCTTGTTGATCTGCACGCCGTAGTCCATATGACGCACGCGGTTGCCTTCAACGCCGCGGTTGTTTTTCAGCACCAGCAGGCTTTCGACTTCCAGATGCCACATCGGGTAGAACAGGGTGGCCGCACCGCCGCGCACGCCGCCTTGCGAGCAGGATTTCACCGCGGTCTGGAAGTGCTTGTAGAACGGAATACAGCCAGTGTGGAACGCTTCACCGCCACGAATCGGGCTACCCAGCGCACGGATGCGGCCGGCGTTGATACCGATACCGGCGCGCTGAGAAACGTATTTCACAATAGCGCTGGAGGTGGCGTTGATGGAATCCAGGCTGTCGCCGCACTCGATCAGTACGCAGGAGCTGAACTGACGGGTTGGGGTACGCACGCCGGACATAATTGGCGTCGGCAGAGAAATTTTGAACGTTGAAACGGCATCGTAGAAACGTTTTACATATTGCAGACGCGTTTCACGCGGATAGTTAGAGAACAGGCAGGCCGCTACCAGAATGTAGAGGAACTGCGCGCTTTCATAAATCTCACCGGTGACACGGTTTTGCACCAGATATTTACCTTCTAACTGCTTCACCGCAGCGTAGGAGAAGGTCATATCACGGTCGTGTACGATGAACGAGTCCATCTGCTTGAACTCTTCTTCCGTGTAGTCTTCCAGCAGATGATTGTCGTATTTGCCCATTTCAACCATTTTCACGACATGGTCGTAAAGTGCAGGCGGTTCAAACTCGCCGTAGGCTTTTTTACGCAGGTGGAAAATGGCCAGGCGGGCAGCCAGGTACTGATAATCCGGTGCCTCGCGGGAGATCAGGTCGGCGGCTGCTTTGATGATCGTCTCATGGATATCGGACGTTTTGATACCGTCATAAAACTGAATATGAGAGCGCAGCTCGACCTGAGAAATCGATACGTTATTCAGTCCTTCTGCCGCCCAATCCAGAACTCGGTGGATTTTGTCGAGATTGATGCGCTCTGTACTACCATCACGCTTTGTCACCAGCAGACTCTGATTCATGTGGTTTTTTACCTGTCCGTGAAAGAAAAAATATCCCCCATATTATCCACAGAGTCATGTTGTGACTAAGTCTGTGGATAAATACTATATGTAGGGGTTGTTTGATAAAATAGACGCTATATGGTGAGTATTCTAGTAGGGATTCTTTTCAGCACAAGAGTTGATTTTGACGTTAAATTGAGGTTGCAAAAGGGTAAGAATCGCTAAGTGCGCGTCTTATAAGGCCTGGCGGGGATGTCAATAATTGAGAAAAAAAATAGAAAATTTGATCGAGTGCTGATTTCTTCATCTAAGGCGAAGAAAGTTCTTATGATCTGGCACAGGAATTGTAGGCCTGATAAGCGAAGCGCCATCAGGCCCTGTTCCTGTCAGCATGCCGAATAGCAGCGTTGGACGCCTTATCCGGCCTACAGGAAGCGGTTAATCAACGCTGGCAGTGGTATGGACCATATAGTTCACATCTACGCCCGGACCGAGTTTAAAGCTGTTGGTGATCGGGTTGTAATGCAGGCCGGTCATATGACGCTCTTTCAGCACGGTCTGATCTACCCACTGTAATAACTCTGCAGGCTTAATAAATTTTTTCACATCATGCGTGCCTTTCGGCACCATGCGCAAAATATATTCCGCTCCGACCACGGCCATCAGCCAGGATTTGCCGTTGCGGTTAAGCGTGGAGAAAAACACTTCGCCGCCCGGTTTGACCAGCCTGGCGCAGGCGCTGACCACCGACTGCGGGTCCGGCACGTGCTCCAGCATTTCCATGCAGGTCACCACGTCATACTGGTGCGCATGTTTTTCCGCGTGCTCTTCGACGGTTTCCTGGACGTACTCGACCTGGATACCGCTCTCCAGCGCATGCAGTTTTGCTACCTGTAACGGTTCAAAGCCCATATCCAGGCCCGTGACGGTTGCGCCTTCGCGCGCCATACTTTCCGCCAGAATGCCGCCGCCGCAGCCGACGTCGAGTACCTTTTTACCAAACAGGCCGCCTGAGCGCTCCGTGATGTAGCCCAGACGCAGCGGGTTAATGCGGTGCAGTGGCTTAAATTCCCCCTCAAGGTCCCACCAGCGTGACGCGACTGCTTCAAACTTGGCAATTTCTTCATGGTCAACGTTGTGACTTACCGGGGGTTTTTCGGCATTCATTGGGGCTTCTACTCCTAAATTTGCGATGCAAATGAGTATATCAGCCTGACGGGATGAATAAAGCCTCTGTCAGGGGGAATCCATTTACCTGAATCTGTGCGAATGTGTTATAATTTGCGACCTTTGAATCCGGGATACAGTAGAGGGATAGCGGTTAGATGAGCGACCTTGCGAGAGAAATTACACCGGTCAACATTGAGGAAGAGCTGAAGAGCTCATATCTGGATTATGCGATGTCGGTCATTGTTGGCCGTGCGCTGCCAGACGTCCGAGATGGCCTGAAACCGGTTCACCGTCGCGTACTTTACGCCATGAACGTATTGGGCAACGACTGGAATAAAGCCTATAAAAAATCTGCCCGTGTCGTTGGTGACGTAATCGGTAAATACCACCCTCATGGTGATACCGCCGTTTACGACACCATTGTTCGTATGGCGCAGCCATTCTCCTTGCGTTACATGCTGGTAGATGGTCAGGGTAACTTTGGTTCTGTCGATGGCGACTCCGCAGCGGCGATGCGTTATACGGAAATCCGTATGTCGAAAATCGCCCATGAGCTGATGGCTGACCTGGAAAAAGAAACGGTTGATTTCGTCGATAACTACGACGGCACCGAACAAATTCCTGACGTCATGCCGACCAAAATTCCTAACCTGCTGGTGAACGGTTCGTCCGGTATCGCGGTAGGTATGGCAACCAACATTCCGCCGCACAACCTGACGGAAGTGATCAACGGCTGTCTGGCATACATTGACGATGAAGACATCAGCATTGAAGGGCTGATGGAGCATATTCCGGGTCCGGACTTCCCGACCGCCGCGATCATTAACGGTCGTCGTGGTATCGAAGAAGCCTACCGTACCGGTCGCGGCAAAGTGTACATTCGCGCCCGCGCGGAAGTCGAAGCCGACGCCAAAACCGGCCGTGAAACCATCATCGTCCATGAAATTCCGTATCAGGTGAACAAAGCGCGCCTGATCGAGAAAATCGCCGAGCTGGTAAAAGACAAACGCGTTGAAGGCATCAGTGCGCTGCGTGACGAGTCTGATAAAGACGGTATGCGCATCGTGATTGAAGTGAAACGCGATGCGGTCGGGGAAGTGGTTCTGAACAACCTTTATTCCCAGACCCAACTGCAGGTTTCTTTCGGTATCAACATGGTTGCGCTGCACCATGGTCAACCGAAGATCATGAACCTGAAAGATATTATTGCCGCGTTTGTACGCCACCGTCGTGAAGTCGTAACGCGTCGTACTATCTTTGAACTGCGTAAAGCCCGCGACCGTGCGCATATCCTTGAAGCGTTGGCGATTGCGCTGGCGAACATTGACCCAATCATTGAACTGATCCGCCGCGCGCCGACCCCGGCAGAAGCGAAAGCTGCGTTGGTTGCGCGTTCTTGGGAGCTGGGTAACGTGTCCGCCATGCTGGAACGTGCCGGTGATGACGCCGCGCGTCCTGAATGGCTGGAGCCGGAATTTGGCGTGCGTGACGGTCAGTACTACCTGACTGAACAGCAGGCCCAGGCGATTCTGGATCTGCGTTTGCAGAAACTGACCGGCCTTGAGCATGAAAAACTGCTCGACGAATACAAAGAGCTGCTGGAGCAGATCGCTGAACTGCTGCATATTCTGGGCAGCGCAGATCGTCTGATGGAAGTTATCCGTGAAGAGATGGAGCTGATTCGCGAGCAGTTCGGCGACGAACGTCGTACCGAAATCACCGCCAACAGCGCTGACATCAATATCGAAGATCTGATTAGCCAGGAAGATGTTGTCGTGACCTTGTCTCATCAGGGCTACGTGAAATATCAGCCGTTAACCGATTACGAAGCACAGCGTCGTGGCGGTAAAGGCAAATCAGCAGCACGTATTAAAGAAGAAGACTTTATTGACCGCCTGCTGGTGGCCAACACCCATGACACGATCCTCTGCTTCTCCAGCCGTGGTCGTTTGTACTGGATGAAGGTTTATCAGTTGCCGGAAGCCAGCCGTGGCGCGCGTGGACGTCCAATCGTCAACCTGCTGCCATTGGAAGCGAACGAACGTATCACCGCTATTCTGCCGGTACGCGAGTACGAAGAAGGTGTGAACGTCTTTATGGCGACCGCCAGCGGTACCGTGAAGAAAACCGCGCTGACCGAGTTCAGCCGTCCGCGTTCCGCCGGTATCATTGCGGTTAACCTGAACGAAGGCGACGAGCTGATTGGCGTTGACCTGACGTCCGGTAGTGACGAAGTCATGCTGTTCTCTGCCGCGGGTAAAGTAGTGCGCTTTAAAGAAGATGCCGTTCGTGCGATGGGTCGTACCGCGACCGGCGTACGCGGTATCAAGCTGGCAGGCGAAGACAAAGTCGTTTCTCTGATTATTCCGCGCGGCGAAGGCGCTATCCTGACCGTGACGCAAAACGGCTACGGTAAGCGTACCGCGGCAGAAGAGTATCCGACCAAGTCTCGTGCGACTCAGGGCGTTATCTCCATCAAAGTGACCGAGCGCAACGGCTCTGTTGTTGGCGCGGTACAGGTTGAAGATACCGACCAGATCATGATGATCACCGATGCAGGTACGCTGGTGCGTACTCGCGTGTCGGAAATCAGCGTAGTAGGGCGTAACACCCAGGGCGTGATCCTCATCCGTACTGCGGAAGATGAAAACGTTGTGGGTCTGCAACGCGTTGCTGAGCCGGTTGATGATGAAGAACTCGACTCCATCGACGGAAGTGCCGCTGAGGGCGACGAGGATATCGCGCCTGAAGCAGAAACCGATGATGATGCAGCGGATGACGCTGACGAGTAATTGAGATGTTATGAAAAGGGCCGGAGAAATCCGGCCCTTTTTTTAATTCATGCGTTCCACAATCATTGCGATTCCCTGACCGCCGCCAATGCACAGCGTGGCAAGCCCAAGCGTTTGATCGCGTGCCTGTAGCGCATGCAGCAGCGTAACCAGAATTCGTGCGCCGCTGGCGCCAATAGGATGTCCCAGCGCAATGGCCCCGCCGTTGACGTTAACCTTTTGCGGATCGAACCCCAGCGTTTTGCCGACGGCAAGAAACTGCGCGGCAAATGCCTCGTTGGCTTCGATAAGATCGATATCGGACAGCTGCAGCCCGCTCAGCTGTAGCGCTTTTTGCGTGGCCGGAACCGGCCCCATCCCCATCATCGCCGGTGCCACGCCGCCGCTGGCCCAGGCTTTGATCCGCGCCAGCGGTTTCAGCCCTGCCGCCAGTGCCGCAGACTCTTCCATTACCACTAATGCCGCCGCACCGTCGTTGATCCCCGAAGCGTTGCCTGCGGTGACGGTTCCTGTTTTATCAAAGGCCGGGCGTAAGGCGGCGAGCCCTTCCGCCGTTGAGTCAGCTTTGGGGAACTCGTCGCGCTCAAAGATGATGGTTTTTTTACGGGACGACACGCTGACGGGCACGATTTCAGCCTCGAATGCGCCGGATGTGATGGCAGCCACGGCTTTACGTTGTGACTGCAGTGCCAGTTCATCCTGCATTTCGCGGCTGATGCCGTACTCTTTGGCGACATTTTCTGCGGTGATCCCCATGTGGTACCCATGCTCGGCGCAGATCAGGCCGTCGCGCAGAATAACGTCTGACAATTGCCCATCACCAAGACGATATCCCCAGCGGGCCTTTGCGTCTAACAGGTAGGGGGCCTGGCTCATGTTTTCCATCCCTCCCGCCACGATCGCCTGAGCTTGTCCTGCCTTAATTGCGAGGGCAGCAAGCGCTACGCTTTTCAGGCCCGAGCCGCACACTTTGTTGACGGTAAAGCCGCAAACGGTGTCGGACAGGCCGCTTTTTAACAATGCCTGACGCGCCGGATTTTGTCCGAGTCCTGACTGCAACACGTTGCCCATAATCACCTCGTCCACGCGTTGAGGGTCAAGGTGAGCACGCTCAAGGGCGGCTCTAATGACGGTGGCTCCAAGCTCGACGGCACCCGTTGTTGCCAGTGCGCCGTTAAAACTGCCGATTGCGGTACGTGCCGCGCTGACGATGACACAGTTTTTCATTTTTCAGTTCCTTTTAAGAAGTTGTTGCCGTCAGAACAGGGTCAATCCAATAACAAAAATGACGCCGGAGAAGAGCAGGGCGGTGATGCAGTACCCCATAATGTCGCGCACGCCCAGCCCGGCGATGGCCAGAGCCGGTAGCGCCCAGAATGGTTGTGCCATGTTCATCCACTGCTCCCCGTAGGCGATGGCCATCACTGATTTGCCAAGATCGGCACCCAGCGCCTGCGCCGCAGGCATGACGAACGGTCCCTGAATAACCCAATGGCCGCCGCCGGACGGCACGGCAAAGTTAATCAGCGCTGAACTGAAGAAGGTCATCAGCGGGAAGGTATCTTTGTTGGCGACGTTAATGAAAAATTCGGTAATAAGCCCGCCGAGACCGGAGTGCTCCATCATCAACTGAATACCGGCGTAGAAGGGGAATTGCACCAGAATCCCGGCGGTGCTACGTGCGGCAGCGCTGACGGCGCGCATATAGGCCATCGGTGTTTTATGCAGCAGCAGACCGGCAATCATAAACATCAGGTTGACGGTATTGATGGTGATGTTGAAACCTTTCTCAGCAAAGTAGATGCCCAGATAGGCAATACCTAATGCACCGATGATCAGTGCCAGAATGCGGCTTTCTTCCAGTTTTTCCGACGGCGGCGCGTCTGGCGGCAGCTTCTTCTGAAAATCAGCTTCTTCCAGTAATAGTTTCGGATCGATGCTCACCACATCTGTAGGTTTTGGCGTCATCATGCGCGTGATGAACGGCATTACCACAATCAGCGCCACGGTGATGAAGATATTGAAGCCGGTGAACAGGGTATCCGCGACGGGAATTAATCCCGCTATGTGCTCGACCGGGTTGCCAGGCGTTGCCGCCAACAAAGGCATTGAGCCGGAAAAACCACCGCCCCAGGTCAGGAAGCCGATGTAGGCGCAGGCAATCAGTAACGGATAATCGGAACCCGGTACCCGACGAGCGACTTCGCGGGCGAACATCGCCCCGACCACCAGACCGAATCCCCAGTTGATAACGCAGGCAACCGAACCAAAAAAAGTGACCAGCATTACGCCCTGGGCGGGGGTTTTGGCAGCGGATGCCGCCGTACGCAGCAGGCTTTTCACCGGCCCGGAACTGGCTAACGCATGGCCGGTCACGATGATTAGCGCCATCTGCATACCAAACGCCAGCAGGTTCCAGAAACCGTCACCCCAGAATTTCACCATGCTGATGGGCGTCTGTGGCGTTAACCATAGCGCGATGCCGAAGGTCAGCAATGTTAACAACATGGCGAAAATCAGCGGGTCGGGCAGCCAGCGGCTGACCACCCGTGTCATAAAGCGAGCGATGCGGCCAATCATGCGTCACCTCGCAGGATGAGCAGATCGTCGGCAATAGCAAACTGCGCTTCGGTTTTTTCACGCAGCGTGGCGATATCACATCCTTCGACAATTTCAGTTAGCCACATTTTGCCGTCAATAAAGCGGAATACGGCAAGTTCAGTGACCAGCATGTGCACAGCATGCTGCGCGGTGAGTGGCATGGTGCATTGCCGCAGGATTTTTGCTGAGCCGTCTTTCGCGCAATGCTCCATGGCAATAATGACTTTCCGTGCACCGGTCACCAGATCCATAGCGCCCCCCATGCCGGGCACCATCTTGCCGGGAACCACCCAGTTGGCAAGGTTTGCCTGCTCATCGACCTGTAACCCACCCAGCACACAGGCATCAACGTGACCGCCGCGAATCAACGCGAACGACATGGCGCTATCAAACATCGCCGCGCCTGGCAAAATACCGCACGGTTGGCCGCCCGCGTTTACCAGGTCAGGATGCGCGGTGGTCACTGGGCCCAGTCCCAGAAAACCATTCTCAGATTGCAGCGTAATGTGAATATCTGCAGGCAAGTAGTTGGCTACCATGGTTGGCAGGCCAATACCTAAGTTGACGATATCGCCATCGCGAAGCTCTTGCGCCACCCGGCGCGCAATACGGTGTTTAGCATCCATGATTAGCTCTCCTGTGGAATGACGATATGGTCGATAACGGCGCCGGGGGTAACAATCTGGTCAGGCTGCAGCTCGCCTGTTTCAACCATTTCATCCGGTTCAACCAGCGTGATGTCAGCGGCGAGAGCAATCAGAGGGTTAAAGTTTCGGGCGCTGAGCTGGTAGGTGAGGTTGCCAAGCATGTCAGAGCGATGGGCGCGAATAAGCGCTAAATCGGCGCGCAATGGGCGTTCAAGAAGCCAGGTTTTGCCCTCGAGCGTGATGGTCTGCTTACCATCTTCCACGATGGTGCCAACGCCGGTAGGCGTCAGAAAACCACCAAGACCCGCGCCGCCGCAGCGAATTTGCTCGATCAGGGTACCTTGCGGAACCAACTGTACGTCCATCTCGCCAGCAATCATGCGACGACCGGTTTCCGGGTTGGTGCCAATGTGCGAGGCAATGACTTTGCTCACCCGCCCATTGACGATCAGTGGCCCGATACCGGTATCGACAAATGCAGTATCGTTAGCAATCAGCGTCAGATCTCTGACGCCGGATTCCAGTAGGGCTTCAACCAGGCGAGGCGGTGTGCCAACCCCCATAAAACCACCGACCATGATGGTCATGCCGTCACGAAAGAAGCCTGCAGCGTCTTGTAAGGTAATCAGTTTTGTTTTCATTATGTTTCCCTTTTGCATACTCCATTTTGGGTACGCTCAGGGAAGTGCAAGCAGAATGCCAGGATGCTTTAAAAGACGTATTAATCTTTAATCGTTTGAATTTATTAATGTATTTCTATATTTCTAACGGGGAGGTAAAGCGAGGGGCTATGCAGGATTTTGCGCAGTGTGCAAAATTCTGCATAGCAAATTTGCGTATCAGGAACCCGAAGGGTCGATGCCGTACTCTTGTAATTTATACATCAGGGCGCGTCGGCTAATCCCCAGCATCAACGCCGTGCGGGTGCGGTTGCCGTCCTGACTGTCGAGGACTTCGAGGATAATGCGTTTTTCCTCACGCTTAATCTCTTCTTTCAGATTGCGCTCCCCGGAGTGAGTCGGTTTTGTCTCTGTCGTGGCGCTCACCGGGTTGCGGAAAGCGTCGGGGAGATCGTCGGCAAAAATTATCGCGCCAGTATTCATAATGACGGCACGTTCGATGACGTTTGACAGTTCACGAATGTTACCCGGCCAGGACCAGGCGGTGAGCATCGACATTGCCGTCGGGTCGATCTCGATAATATCGCGCTGATTTTCAGCGCTGAATTTTTGTAAAAAGTGGTTGGCGAGTAAGGCAATGTCTTCACGACGCTCGCGTAAGGGAGGCAAAGTTAAATGGATAACGTTGAGCCGGTAAAACAGGTCTTCGCGAAACGTTCCTTCCTTCACCATGGTTTGCAGGCAGCGGTTGGTGGCGGCGACGATACGAATATCAACGCGAATGGTCTGGTGCCCGCCGATGCGTTCAAACTCTCTCTCCTGCAAAATACGCAGCAGTTTGGCCTGCAACACCAGCGGCATCTCACCAATTTCATCAAGCAACAGCGTTCCCTGATGAGCGCGCTCGAATAACCCCTGACGCAACGTCTGTGCTCCGGTGAAAGCGCCTTTTTCGTGACCAAATAGCTCGCTTTCCAGCAGCGACTCCGGCAGAGCCGCGCAGTTAACTTTGATAAATGGGCCATTGGCGCGTTTGCTGTTGTAGTGAATGGCGCGGGCGATCAGCTCTTTTCCTGTGCCGCTTTCACCGCTTATCAGAACATTGGCCTGTGAGAGGGCGATTTTCGCCGTGTCTTTACAGATATCCATCATACGCGGACTGTTGGTCAGAATATGCCCCCACTGCCAGCTGGTGCTCAACGCTTTGTGTAGATTGCGGATTTCCTGTTTCATCTCCTGCAGTTGCAATGCGCGTTGAATCACCATGCTTAGCTCGTCGAGATCAAAGGGCTTAATCACGTAATCAAATGCGCCGCTACGTAGCGCTTCTACGGCGGTTTCGACTTCGGCATACGCGGTCATCAGAATGACAGGGATACGGGGTTGCTGGGCGCGCATCACTTTCAGCGCGTCGATGCCGTCCATCTCCGGCATGCGAATATCCATCAGCACGACGTCTGGCTGCGTTTCGCTAAACAGGCTCAGCGCGGCTTTCCCGTCGCTGGCGCAATGCGTTTCATGTCCTTGCAGGGAAAATGCGGTGGCAAGCATACGGCGAACATTTTCTTCATCATCAACGATGAGAATACGGTATGTCGTTTTCATTCTGACGGATTTCCCAGCGGGTTAAGAGGTAAAATCAGGGTAAATATCGCCCCACAGCCAGGCTGGCTGGTTACGTGGATATCCCCCTGATGCGCATTGATAATGCGCTGGCTCAGCGCCAGTCCAAGACCAGTGCCTGATGCTTTCGTCGTAAAAAAGGGATCGAATATTTTCTTCTGAATGGCGAGATCGATACCATTGCCATTATCTTCAATCATCACGGCCTGTTGTGAGGCCGAGTATTGCCAGGTGCGAATGCGAATTTCGCCTCGCGCAGCGATCGCCTGTACTGCATTGATTAAAATGTTGAGGATCACCTGCTTGAGGAGTTCGCGATCGGCGACGATCGGCGGCAGGCTGGGATCTAATTCCGTGGTAAAACCAATCCGTGCCTGAAGGCCGGCGGTTTGCACCAGGATTAGCGTCTCTTCAATCAACGCATTGAGCTGAATCTGCTGCCACTGGCTTTGTCGCGGACGTGAAAAATCTAACAGCTGTTGAATAACTTTATTGATGGAATCAATTTCGTTAAGCACAACAGATAAATACTCCTGATGTTCCGGTAGGGAGGTTTGCTGGCGGATGATCTGGACGTAGCCACGGATTGCGGTCAGCGGGTTTCTCACTTCATGCGCGACTCCGGCCATCAGTTCACCCAGAGTGGCGAGCCTTTCGGTTTGCGCCAACCGACGCTGGGTCTCTTTCCGGGCAGTTAAATCGGAGAAAATAACCAGCGCGCCAATCAGTTCGCCGTGTGCGTTATGGATCCGGCTGGTGGTAACACTTATCTCGATGGTGCGTTCACGTCCCGGAAAGCTAATCTCCTGAGCCACGTGCTCAGTACCGTGCTCGAGAGTATCCAGTACCGGGCTATGAAACTGCGTATTGGCAAACAGCGTCGCATAAGATTGACCCACCAGCTCATGCAGCGAGTAGCCCGTTATCTGCTCTGCCGCCGGGTTCATGGTGGTGACGTCGCCTTGTCTGTCGATGGCGATCACACCATCTGCGGCATTTTCAATAATCAGATCGTTGAGGGTTTTGGTGTCCCGTAGCGTTTGCGCCAGCGCATTAACGCTACGGCTGATTTGTCCCAACTCGCCGGGGAGTTCAGGCAGTCGGGCGGGCGTTTTTTGTGCCAGCGTTGAGAGTCCATCAGTGATAATGTCGATATTCGCGCTGAGTCGGCGTGAAAAATGCACGATCAGCAGCAGGCTAAAAATGAGCCCGGTAACCAGTACGGCAATTATCCTGACGTCCATTCTCCAGGCCTGCTGGCGAATATCTTGGGTTAGTTCATTGGCCCAGATATACCCAATAACCTCTCCCTGGCGCTCTATTGGGATCATGGAGTTGAGTATGTCGCCACGCACCTGTCGCCCTGAATAGACCACTGGCGCATTGCTACTCATCACTTCGCGTCCCGGATGATCGTCGGTGATAGTGATACCTACATTGCTCTGATACAGCGCAGAGGGCGCGTAGGTGATAATGGCATCCAGCGCTTTGTGGTAATACCCTGCGCCAACGCCGGGAAACGCCCGGGTAATTCGCTCGGTAACAGGAGCTAACTCATGATTAAGCGCCCGAATGCGCTCTTCGCGCGGCAGGTTATCGTAGTCGTTAAAGCTGTCGCCCAGTGCATCATTTAGCAGCGCTATGACTGATGACAGTTTTTTCTCTTTTTCAGATAAGACTGCTGAACGGCCTTCAGTTTCTACGATATAACCTATGGATATCGTCGGAATGATGACCATCAGAATGGCCATCATGATCATTTGGTTGCGTAATCGTCGTGGATATAACCGACGAGCCAGCCATCTCAGGTCGCGCATTCTGACATCCGTGCTGTGTGTTTCAGGCAAACGACGATTATCACGGGTTAAGACAACGGTTTCAGAGCGGTGTATCATATTCCCGTAAAGAGAGGGCATTGCGACGCCGGACATTTACCGCTACCTTAACCACACTCTATTAATGCCCTGAGGCGGAGCTTCGCCCCTTTGAAATACCTTGCTTCCGTTCATTCAACCCTAAAAGTCTCACGCTACCTGTTCAGAGCGTTGGCGCTCCTGATCTGGTGTCTGATCGCTTTTGCCTCCGTGTTCTACATTGTGAACGCGCTGCACCAGAGAGAGTCTGAGATCCATCAGGAACTTAACCTCAGCTCCGATCAGGCCCAGCGTTATATCCAGCGCACATCGGATGTTATTAAAGAGCTGAAATATATTGCCGAGAATCGCTTAACGGCGGAAAACGGCGTGATGTCGCTGCGGGCGCGGGATGACAAAACCGTCGTACCTAATTTTGAGCCGCTGTTTGCCGACTCCGACTGTTCGGTGATGGGCAACGCCTGGCGAGGTTCTCTGGAGTCGCTGGCGTGGTTTATGCGCTACTGGCGCGACAATTTTTCTGCTGCCTATGATTTGAATCGCATATTCCTGATCGGCAGCGATAATCTCTGTATGGCGAACTTTGGTCTGCGTGAGATGCCCGTCGAACGTGACCAGGCCCTGAAAGCGCTGCATGAGCGCATTATTAAGTATCGCAATGCGCCGCAGGATGAAAACGGTAATAACCTGTTCTGGATTAGCCAGGGGCCGCGTCCTGGAGTGGGCTATTTCTATGCGCTGACGCCGGTTTATCTTGCCAACCGTCTGCAGGCGCTGCTGGGCGTGGAACAACCTATTCGCATGGAGAACTTCTTCACGCCGGGCAGTTTGCCTATGGGGGTGACCATTCTCGATGAAAATGGTCATGCGCTGATTTCGCTCACCGGCCCTGAGGGGAATATTAAGGCTGAACCACGCTGGATGCAGGAGCGTTCCTGGTTTGGTTATACGCCGGGTTTTCGCGATCTGGTGCTGAAGAAAAATCTCCCGCCGTCATCGCTGAGCATTGTGTACTCTGTTCCGGTTGATCTGGTGCTGGAGCGGATCCGCATGATGATCCTGAACGCTATTCTGCTGAATGTGCTGGTCGGCGCGGCATTGTTTATGCTTACGCGTATGTATGAGCGGCGTATTTTTATTCCTGCGGAAAGCGATGCTCAGCGCCTGGAGGAACACGAGCAATTTAACCGTAAAATCGTGGCTTCCGCGCCGGTGGGGATTTGTATTTTGCGCACGCTGGATGGCATTAACATCCTGAGTAATGAACTGGCGCATACCTATCTGAACATGCTGACGCATGAAGACCGGCAACGGTTAACGCAGATCATCTGCGGCCAGCAGGTTAATTTTGTCGATGTGCTGACCAGTAACAATACCAATCTGCAAATCAGCTTTGTGCATTCGCGCTATCGCAATGAAAACGTGGCAATTTGCGTCCTGGTTGACGTCAGTGCGCGCGTTAAAATGGAAGAGTCGTTGCAGGAGATGGCCCAGGCGGCGGAACAGGCGAGTCAGTCCAAATCGATGTTCCTTGCGACAGTGAGCCATGAGCTGCGTACGCCGCTGTATGGCATTATCGGTAACCTCGATTTGTTGCAAACCAAAGAGTTACCCAACGGGGTGGATCGCCTGGTGACGGCGATGAATAACTCTTCCAGCCTGCTGTTGAAAATTATCAGCGATATTCTCGATTTCTCGAAAATTGAATCTGAACAGTTGAAGATTGAACCGCGCGAGTTCTCACCGCGTGAAGTGATGAGCCATATTACGGCAAACTATCTGCCGCTGGTGGTGCGTAAGCAGTTGGGATTGTACTGTTTTATCGACCCGGATGTGCCCGTCGCGTTGAATGGCGATCCTATGCGTTTACAGCAGGTGATCTCCAATCTGCTGAGTAACGCGATCAAGTTTACCGATACCGGCTGCATTGTGCTGCATGTGCAGTGTGACGGTGATTACCTCAGTATCCGTGTGCGTGATACCGGGGTGGGTATCCCCGCCAAAGAAGTGGTCCGTTTGTTCGATCCTTTCTTCCAGGTGGGCACTGGCGTACAGCGTAATTTCCAGGGAACCGGGCTCGGTTTGGCTATCTGTGAAAAACTGATCAGCATGATGGATGGCGACATTTCCGTTGATTCAGAACCGGGAATGGGCAGCCAGTTTACGCTCCGTATTCCTCTTTATGGCGCCCAGTATCCGCAGAAAAAAGGCGTAGAAGGACTGGCTGGCACCCGTTGCTGGCTGGCGGTGCGTAACGCATCGCTGTATCGCTTTGTCGAATCCAGTTTGATGCGTAGCGGGGTGACCGTGCTGCGTTATGAGGGGCAGCGCCCGGATGCTGATGACTTGTTGGTTGCCGATGATGTGCTGGAACAGGCGTGGCAAGGACGTGCCGCGGTGATTTTATGCCGTCGCCATATTGGGATTCCGTTGGAAAGGGGGCCAGGGGAGTGGGTGCACAGCGTGGCGTCACCGCACGAACTGCCCGCGCTGCTGGCGCATATTTACAGCGTTGATCTGGGGAGTGAAGAACTCTCGACGGCGCTACCCGCCCCGGATAAAGTCGGCGCTACCAACGATGACATGATGATACTGGTGGTCGACGATCATCCTATCAACCGGCGTTTACTGGCCGATCAACTGGGATCGTTGGGATATCAGTGTAAAACGGCGAATGACGGTGTCGATGCCCTCAATGTACTGAGTAAAAACCATATCGACATCGTGCTGAGCGACGTCAACATGCCAAACATGGATGGTTATCGCCTGACTCAGCGCATCCGCCAGTTAGGTTTAACGTTGCCGGTTGTGGGCGTGACGGCAAACGCGCTGGCTGAAGAGAAGCAGCGGTGTCTGGAATCCGGTATGGATAGCTGTCTTTCCAAGCCAGTGACATTAGATGTATTGAAGCAAACGCTGACGGTCTATGCGGAAAGAGTGAGGAAGGCGCGGGGATAAAGATGCCGGATAGCGGGGTTTGCCTTACCAGGCCTACGGAACAAACTGTTCGTAGGCCTGGTAAACGCAGTGCCATCAGGCAGTTAATTACTCTTTATCTGAAGGACTCAGCGTCACGGAAGAGAGGTAATTCAACAGCGCGATATCGTTTTCCACACCGAGTTTCATCATCGCCGATTTTTTCTGGCTGCTGATGGTTTTAATACTGCGGTTGAGCTTTTTGGCAATTTCAGTCACCAGGAAACCTTCGGCAAACAGGCGCAGAACTTCGCTCTCTTTCGGTGACAGGCGTTTGTCGCCATAGCCACTGGCGCTGATTTTTTCCAGCAGACGAGAAACGCTTTCCGGAGTAAATTTCTTCCCCTTTTGCAGCGCGGCCAGCGCTTTCGGCAGGTCTGTTGGCGCGCCTTGCTTCAGGACAATCCCTTCAATATCGAGATCCAGCACCGCGCTCAGGATGGCCGGGTTATTGTTCATGGTCAGTACAATAATCGACAGGCTCGGGAAATGGCGCTTGATGTATTTTATTAACGTGATCCCATCACCGTATTTATCTCCCGGCATGGAGAGGTCGGTAATCAACACATGAGCATCTAACTTAGGCAAATTGTTGATCAGTGCTGTGGAGTCTTCAAATTCGCCGACAACATTAACCCACTCGATCTGTTCAAGTGATTTACGAATACCGAACAGTACAATCGGGTGGTCATCGGCAATAATTACGTTCATAGTGTTCATGTATTGGGCTACCTTGCTACAGCAAGCTCTTGACGTATGCGTCAATGTCGCTGATGTATTTTTCTATACCTGGAGCATCTTTCTCTTGAATAAGATGTTCCAGCGCTTCACATAACTGCTTGCCGGGTACCAGATTAAGCATGGCAAACACGCCTTTCAGGCGATGAGCCGTTTGGGCTAACGCAGCGAAATCACTGATTGCTGCCTCAGTATACAACCTCTTAACATCATCCGGTACTGTGTCTACAAAGAGTGCATAGTAACCGCTGGCATGAAGTTCGGCGTTTGCATCTCCGCCGAGGGGGAGCTCCTGGAGCTCTTCTTGTGCCAACTGCTCTTCTATCAGCTCGAGGACAGCTTCCTGCATAGCATTGCTCATATTAAAGTTGACGCGCAGCTGGCCGGGGCCAATTTTCCGTACGCCAGACTCATCATCGCTTAAAAGCAAGCCCGAGGCAGTAAGATTAGACGGATTATCTGTTAAAAAGAGATCATATTCTTGACTATTCAACCGTTCGTCGGGCGTGATGCAGGTTGCCCCCCAGTTTTCCAGTTGACGTAATACGATGCTCCGTACGTCATTAGAGGTCACATCAACCATCACGCAGACGTCATCTAACAGGCGCTCTTCACTATCAGCATGTTGATCGTGCAGTGGCATTTTAACATGGACTATATAACGTGTTCCAAGCTCTTCCCGCGCTTTAATGTTCAGGTGTCCACCCAGCTTACGGGCTAACTGATCGCACAGCCAAAACGTTAACGGGTTGGCTTTGCCATAACGATCGCCTTGTGTGTCATTAATGAACGGGAAATGCAGGTTATCAACTTCCTGTAACGTGACGCCTTCCCCGGTGTCCAGAATGCGGAAAGTCAGACGTTCAGCTTCCGATTCATCCTGGTCGACCTCCAGTGTGATTTTACCAATCTGCGTGGTGGTTACCGCATATTGAATCAGCAACAGCAAAATACGACGCAGGGCATCGCGGTCGCCACGGCGTTCGTCATGAGCGCTAAGGTGATTTTTAATCAGTAGCTGCAGCCCTTTACGCTTAATGGCCGGCAACACCTCCGGGACCACGTCGTCAATCAAGGCCTGCACGGAAAACAGCGTCGATTCACCTTTCCAGGCGTCGCTTTCCAGCAAGTTAGCCAACTGGATTTCATCCACCATGCGAACCAGAACGTCGGCCTGATTGGCCAGTTTTTGGCTGTCGGGGGTATTGAGCGCGGCGGCATTAGCAGCCAGTGTTTTAGCCGGGTCCTTCAGCGCATTACCAATATTCTGCATAAAGGCCGCGCGGGCCTGCTGGTTTTTCTCATACAGCCGCTGCGCTTGCTTCAACTTCTTATTAACCAGTACTTCACGGTCCTGGTCACGAATGATAAAGATCTGCGTTCGCGATGAGATCTGGCTGCGAAACAGCCTGATTTCATACAGTTCATTATTGATAGTGGCCTGAATAACGCCCTGATGTTGTTCCGCCATACTGGTAATATTTTGCAGATTTAAATGCGGCAGCAGGTGGTCGGCAATTTTATTGCTAATTACCGTGCGGTTGGCTTCTTGATCGTGCACCAACAATCCCAGCGGCAGCAGGGAAACAATCTCTTCATTGATCGCACGCAGGATCCGCAGTTCATTATTTGCCGCATGATTTGGCGCCACTTCGGTTGAACGGGCAGGGAGGTGACGAAAGGTGGTATAACCAAACAGCGCCAGGGCCAGCAACGCGATGTTCAGTAACAGCGGCAGCAGAATGTTTTGCAGCGTATCGAGTAGCAATGAGCCAAATGGAACCTGCCAGACCAGCCGCATATCCGTCGTGTCCAGCGCCGATGAGATCTCAATTTTACTGTTGTTGAAGCTAATACTGACGCTGTCAGGCGACTCTTTTTCATTGACGTGTTCAGTCGTTGAACTGGCATCAGGGACCAGATGGAAACTGTCCAGCGGCATGCCGGCAGGGATCAGGTCATTAATCGGCAGGTCAAAGGCGACAACCGTTGCCAGATGTCCCGGCTGATTAAAGGTCGTGCGCAGCGTGAAGTAATGTCCGTTTTGCCAGACCAGACGGCGCAACGACGAGAAGCTTTCGCGCTCATCCAGCGCATTGGCCTGCTGCAACATTTCAGCGCGCCGGGAGTCGACAATATTACCGATCGTCGATTCCTTAAAGCCGGAAGTCAGATCTTTTAGCGGCAATGTTGAGATAAGGATCAGGCTATTGTCCTGACCATTAAGGTAATACATTGACCATGGAATATTTTCCGCGCCCCACAGCGTATCCAGATAGGTTGAGATTCGTTGGGTCATCTCCAGCGTAGAGCTGTCATGCGAGCCGAAAATCAGCGCCTCGGTTTTTCTGCGAGGTTTTTCAAGATAGTAGACATCTTGTTTCAGGCGAGTTTCCTGCAGCCCTTCTGCGCCAGGCGAGCTCGGCGTGGCGGCAATATTGTCATAAATTTGCCAGGTCACGTATCGCCAGGTATCGACCCTTTTATGAATGGCATGGGTGATATCGACAATCTGATAGCTCTTATCCTTTAGCCAGGTATTGACGGCGCTCTGGACCATGACGCCCATCATCACCAACAGCACCACGATCAGTAATAAGAAGTAACGGGTAATATTTCCCGGTAGTAGGGAGAATCGGGTAGAAGCCGTTGTGTCAGACTGACTCATTCGTGTTTATGACCTGTTAAACGACGCGAAAGTTGAAGGGGCAGTATAAAGGGTAATGTATGAATTGCCATACCTGGACCATGCCACAGAGTTTGCATTGTCTACGTCACATTTTGCTGCAACCCCCGATGGTGCAAAAGTGTACAGTGGATAATAACGGGTACAAATATTTTGTAGTGAATGTATACATTTAGCATTAAATAACAAGAAATTAATAATAAGGTTTATTTCTGATCTCGACGTGACGGGGTGATTAATAGACGTGATAGTTTTTCATCGGTAGCACAGAGCAGTCAGCTTTGTGTAAAGAAGAGTAAAAAAAAACCGAACGCAGAGCATTCGGTTGAAATAGGGGTAAACAGACATTCATGAATGAATGACGGTAATAAATAAAGTTAATGATGATAGCGAGTCTATTTTAGTTGCGAGTGAAGATTTTTTTTTATCATTCAGTGCTATGGTTGCTCTTTGTTTAATTTATTGATTTATATATATTTTATAATAATTCTTGACTATTTGTGCTTATTCTCTCCATTTTCTTAATTAAAAAAAGTTCCCTTTTGTTAATATTTTGAAACATCTACATAGATAAATGAAACATCTTTAAAGTATTAGTATCATATTCGTGTTGGATTATTCTGTGTTTTTGCGGAGAATGAAGTTGCCGACTGGTTAATGAGGGTTAGCCAGTGAGCAGTGGCATAAAAAAGCAATAAAGGCATATAACAGAGGGTTAATAACATGAAAGTTAAAGTACTGTCCCTCCTGGTACCGGCTCTGCTGGTAGCAGGCGCAGCAAATGCGGCTGAAATTTACAACAAAGACGGCAACAAATTAGACCTGTACGGTAAAGTCGATGGTCTGCACTATTTCTCTGATGACTCTTCTAAAGATGGTGATCAGACCTATATGCGTATCGGCTTCAAAGGCGAAACCCAGGTTAACGACCAACTGACCGGTTACGGCCAGTGGGAATACCAGATCATGGGTAACTCCTCTGAAAACGAAAACAACGCCTGGACCCGTGTGGCGTTTGCTGGTCTGAAGTTCGCTGATGCAGGTTCTTTCGACTACGGTCGTAACTACGGCGTGGTTTACGACGTAACCTCCTGGACCGACGTTCTGCCGGAATTCGGCGGTGACACCTATGGTGCGGACAACTTCATGCAGCAGCGTGGTAACGGCTTCGCGACCTACCGTAACACCGACTTCTTCGGTCTGGTTGATGGCCTGAACTTTGCCATTCAGTACCAGGGTAAAAACGGTAGCCCGGAAGGCGAAGGCATGACGGGTGTGACCGGCAACGGTCGTGATGCACTGAATCAGAACGGCGACGGCGTTGGCGGATCTATCACTTATGATATCGGTGAAGGCTTCTCCCTGGGTACTGCAGTCACCAGCTCTAAACGTACTGACGAGCAGAACAAGCTGAATTTCGGTACTGGCGATCGTGCTGAAACTTACACTGGTGGTCTGAAATACGACGCGAACAACGTGTACCTGGCAGCACAGTACACCCAGACCTACAACGCAACGCGTGCGGGTAACCTGGGCTGGGCTAACAAAGCGCAGAACTTCGAAGCTGTTGCGCAGTACCAGTTCGACTTCGGTCTGCGTCCGTCTGTGGCTTACCTGCAGTCTAAAGGTAAAGACCTGAACAATGGTTACGGTGACCAGGACATCGTGAAATATGTTGATGTTGGCGCAACCTACTACTTCAACAAAAACATGTCCACTTATGTTGATTACAAAATCAACCTGCTGGATGACAACCAGTTCACCCAACGTGCCGGTATCTCTACCGATGACATCGTAGCACTGGGCCTGGTTTACCAGTTCTAATCTGCGTTCATGTTGTTAAAAGGCCCTGCGGGGCCTTTTTTAATGCTTTTTTTTCGCCGTACAAACAACGATTTTTGGTGTACTCTTGCGCCCGTTCGCATGAGGATAATTACGTATGGAAATGAATTTTTATCGCGCAGCGCTGCTGGCTGTGACGATCTTTTTTGTCGGGTGCGATGAGGCCCCGAAACCGGCTCAGACCGCACAATCCGCCACCGTTCTGGAAGGTAAAACGATGGGCACTTTCTGGCGGGTCAGCGCGGTGGGCGTGGATGCCAAACGCGCCAGGGAGTTGCAGGCGAAGATCCAGACTCAGCTTGATGCTGACGATCAGCTTCTTTCAACCTATAAAAATGATTCTGCCCTGATGCGCTTTAATCTGTCGAAAAGTCTGTCGCCGTGGCCGGTCAATGACGCTATGGCGGATATCGTCACGTCGGCGCTGCGAATTGGCGCGAAAACCGATGGGGCGATGGATATCACCGTGGGACCGTTGGTCAACCTGTGGGGTTTCGGTCCGGATCAGCAACCCGTACACATTCCCACTCAGGCGCAAATTGACGCCGCAAAAGCGCAAACCGGACTTTCACATTTGAAAGTGATTAATGAGGCTCATCGGGATTACCTGCAAAAAGACTTGCCGGATCTGTATGTGGATCTGTCTACCGTTGGTGAAGGTTATGCCGCCGATCATCTGGCGCGACTGATGGAGCAAGAGGGGATCGCCCGTTATCTGGTTTCCGTTGGCGGTGCGCTAAACAGCCGTGGTATGAATGCGGAAGGCCATCCATGGCGGGTGGCGATCCAGAAACCCACCGATCGAGAAAACGCGGTGCAAGCGGTTGTCGACATTAACGGGCACGGCATCAGCACCTCCGGTAGCTACCGTAACTATTACGAGCTGGACGGTAAACGCCTGTCGCATGTTATCGATCCGCAAACCGGTCGTCCGATCGAACACAATCTGGTGTCTGTGACGGTGATAGCCCCTACGGCGCTGGAGGCTGACGGCTGGGATACCGGTTTGATGGTGCTCGGCCCGGAAAAGGCTAAAGAAGTGGTGCGTCGTGAAGGGCTGGCGGTGTATATGATTGTGAAAGAGGGGCAAGGGTTTAAAACCTGGATGTCGCCGCAGTTTAAAAGCTTTCTGCTCAGCGAAAAAAATTAAAAAGCAAGATTGCGGGTTTTTATACCTGGCTATCAGGACACACTGAGGCTAAGCGCTATGCTTAACAAAGGAGTCCATAATGAAAAGTCGTTTACACATAACTGATGATGACCGCTGGCAGTCTGTTGTGGATCGTGATGCTGACGCCGACGGTCAGTTTGTTTTCGCCGTTCACACCACCGGTATTTTCTGCCGTCCGTCCTGTCGGGCGAAACATGCGCTGCGCAAAAATGTCAGTTTCTTTGCTGATGCCCAGCAGGCGCAGGCCGCCGGGTTTCGGCCCTGTAAACGCTGCCAGCCGGATAAAGACAGCGCGCAGCAGCATCGGCTGGACAAAATAGCCCACGCCTGTCAGTTGCTGGAGCAGGAGTCGCCCCTCACGCTGGATGAGCTGGCGCAGCAGGTGGCGATGAGCCCGTATCACTTGCACCGTCTGTTTAAAGCCACGACGGGCATGACCCCGAAAGCGTGGCAGCAGTCCTGGCGCGCTCGTCGTCTGCGCGATGCCCTGGCAAAAGGAGCACCAGTAACCGAGGCGATTCTGAACGCCGGATTCCCCGACAGCAGCAGCTATTACCGGCAAGCGGATCAGGCACTAGGGATGACCGCCAGGCAATTTCGCAAAGGCGGCGACAACGTTTCTGTGCGCTATACCTTGGCAGATTGCGCCCTGGGTCGTTGCCTGGTGGCGGAAAGCGAACGCGGTATCTGCGCGATCTTGCTGGGTGATGATGATGCTACATTGGTCGCGGAACTGCATGAGCTGTTTCCCGCCGCTCAGGATGAAGCAGCCGATGCCGATTTCCAGCAGCATGTGCGTGAGGTCATCGCCGTGATTAATACGCGCAATACGCCGCTGTCGCTGCCGCTGGATGTCCGCGGGACCGCATTCCAACTGCAGGTGTGGCAGGCGCTGCGCGCAATCCCATGTGGGAAGACGGTTAGTTACCAGCAGTTAGCCAGCGCCATCGGTAAACCGAAAGCGGTGCGCGCGGTGGCCAGCGCCTGCGGAGCCAACAAACTGGCGATTGTCATCCCGTGTCACCGGGTGATCCGTAATGATGGCGCGCTTTCGGGCTACCGCTGGGGTATTGCGCGCAAGGCGCAGTTACTGCAACGAGAAACTACTGGGGAGGAAACGTAATGCTTGATCTCTTTGCGGATGAGAAACCCTGGCAGGAACCGCTGGCATCCGGCGCGGTAATTTTGCGGCGTTTTGCCTTTGAGTCCGCGCCGTCTTTGCTGCAGGCGATCGCGGCTGTCGCCCGACAGTCGCCGTTTCGCCAGATGGTGACGCCCGGCGGTTACACGATGTCGGTGGCGATGACCAACTGCGGTCATTTGGGCTGGACGACGGATCAACATGGTTACCTTTATTCTCCGTTTGACCCGCTTTCCGGTGCGCCATGGCCGCCGATGCCGGATGCTTTCGCTGCACTGTGCCAGCAGGCGGCAACGGCGGCGGGCTATGCCGATTTTCAACCCGATGCCTGCCTTATTAACCGCTACACGCCAGGGGCGAAACTGTCATTACATCAGGATAAAGACGAACCTGACCTGCGGGCGCCTATCGTTTCTGTCTCGCTGGGGTTACCGGCCATCTTTCAGTTTGGCGGTTTGCGCCGTAATGACCCTTTAAAACGTTTACTGCTGGAGCATGGCGATGTCGTGGTATGGGGTGGGAACTCACGGTTGTTTTATCATGGGATCCAGCCACTTAAGACAGGGTATCATCCGTTAACCGGTGACTGTCGTTACAATCTGACGTTTCGCCAGGCTGGTAAAAAAGAATAAAAATAAGAATTATTATTGCTGTCGGCAAAGAGATGTTTAAACTGCGGGCTGTTATTACTTGTCCGGGTTGTTTGCATGGAACTTTTATTTCTTGTCTGGCGGCAGTATCGCTGGCCATTTATCAGCGTCATGGCGCTCAGCCTCGCCAGCGCTGCATTGGGAATTGGGCTGATTGCGTTTATTAACCAGCGCCTGATTGAAACGGTCGACACCACATTGATGGTGCTGCCGGAGTTTCTTGGCCTGCTGCTATTGTTGATGATTGTCACCCTCGGCTCACAGTTGGCGTTAACCACGCTGGGACACCACTTTGTTTACCGCCTGCGTAGTGAATTTATCAAGCGTATTCTGGACACCCACGTCGAGCGTATCGAACAGCTTGGCAGCGCCTCGTTGCTGGCCGGTTTAACCAGCGATATCCGCAACATCACCATTGCTTTTGTTCGTCTGCCTGAGCTGGTGCAGGGGATTATCCTGACCATCGGGTCGGCGGCGTATCTGGCGATGCTATCAACCAAAATGCTGCTGGTGACGGCAATCTGGATGGCAATCACCATCTGGGGCGGGTTTGTGCTGGTCGCGCGGGTATATAAACATATGGCGACCCTGCGCGAAACAGAAGACAAATTGTACAACGATTACCAGACGGTGCTGGAAGGGCGCAAAGAGTTGACGCTCAACCGCGAGCGCGCCGAGCATATCTTTAATCAATTATACGTCCCGGACGCTAAAGAATATCGTCACCATATTATCCGTGCCGATACCTTCCACCTCAGCGCGGTGAACTGGTCGAACATTATGATGCTGGGCGCCATTGGCCTGGTGTTCTGGATGGCTAACAGTCTGGGCTGGGCGGATACCGCCGTGGCGGCGACCTATTCGCTGACGCTGTTATTCCTGCGTACGCCGCTGCTTTCTGCCGTTGGCGCATTGCCGACGCTGCTCACCGCACAGGTCGCTTTTAACAAGCTGAATAAGTTCTCACTGGCGCCCTTTAAGGCCGAATTCCCGCGACCAACCGCGTTCCCGGACTGGCAAACGCTGGAGCTGCGTAACGTGGTATTCCACTATCAGGATAATGCGTTCTCTGTCGGACCGGTAAATCTGACTATTCGTCGCGGGGAACTGATCTTCCTGATTGGCGGCAATGGTAGCGGGAAATCCACACTGGCTATGTTACTCACCGGGTTGTATCAGCCGCAGTCAGGCGAGATCCTGCTCGACGGCAAAGCGGTTGCTGTCGAAAAACCAGAGGACTATCGCAAGCTGTTCTCCGCCGTGTTTACCGACGTCTGGTTGTTCGACAAACTGCTCGGTCCGGAAGGTAAAGAGGCCGATCCGGCGCTGGTGGCGAAGTGGCTGGAACATCTGAAGATGGGGCACAAGCTTGAGCTGAACGATGGGCGTATTCTCAATCTCAAGCTGTCGAAAGGGCAGAAAAAACGCGTAGCGCTGCTGCTGGCGCTGGCGGAGGAGCGTGACATTATTCTGCTGGATGAATGGGCTGCCGATCAGGACCCGCACTTTCGCCGTGAGTTCTATCAGGTGTTATTGCCGCTGATGCAGGAAATGGGTAAAACCATCTTCGCTATTAGCCATGACGATCACTATTTTATTCACGCCGATCGTCTGTTGGAGATGCGTAACGGACAGTTAAGTGAATTAGTGGGCGATGAGCGTGACGCCGCCTCGCGAGATGCCGTCGCTCGTACTGCGTAATCCCTGCAACCGCCGGTTTTTTAGCCGCCCGGCGGTTGCGTTTATTGTTATTTACATAAATCGGCATCATGATTAATGATATTTCATATCATGGATTTATGATTAATGTCCGCATTCAACAAAAACAGCGCCAGACTGCGTGATGAAGAGCGCGCGCGCCTCATCTGGCTGCTGACCACTGATAAAGCCATTATTTCCACGCTGTTGGGCAAGCTTACCCTGGCTGAGCAATATGACGTCGGCACCTTAGCCGACGATATTGCTGAGGTAGGGGCGCTGGTGGCGCACCTGCCGCCGCCCGATCTGGCCGATACCCTCGAAGCATTACCTTCTGAAGAGCGCCACGCCCTGTGGCGGCTGGTCCAAAATGAAAAACGCGGTAACGTCCTGCTTGAGGCGTCAGAAAACGTCTGGGACGATCTGATTGATGAGATGAGCGACCGCGAGCTGCTGGATGCCCTGCAATATCTCGACATCGATGAACAGATTTATCTGGTCCAGCATCTGCCGCGTAATCTCACAGGCCGTCTGCTGGCAACGTTACCCGCAGAGGAGCGGGCGCGCGTGCGCCAGGTACTGCACTACGAGAAGAATCGCGTCGGTGCGATTATGGAGTTCGAAGTCATCACCGTGCGCCCGGACGTGACGCTGGAAGTGGTGCAGCGCTATTTACGGCGGCTGGGCAGGATGCCGGAGAACACCGATAAACTTTTCGTGACCGATCGCAATAAGGTGCTGGTCGGCGAACTGACGCTAACCTGTATCCTGCTCAATGATGTGCAGCGTAAAGTCAGCGAGGTGATGGAAGATGACCCACTCACCTTTTCCCCGGAAGACATTGCCGAAAACGCCGCGCGTACATTCGAACGTGACAACCTGGTCAGTGCCGCGGTGGTTGATCCTGCCGGTAAGTTGATGGGCCGTTTGACCATTGATGAGATCGTTGATGTGGTATACGAAGAAACCGATACCGATCTGCGTCGAATGGGGGGCTTGAGCGCCGAAGAGGATGTGTTTGCTCCTGTTACCAAAGCGGTAAAAACCCGCTGGGCATGGTTGGCCATTAATCTCTGTACCGCCTTTATCGCCTCGCGGGTCATTGATGGCTTTGAACATACGATCTCGCAACTGGTGGCGCTGGCCTCGCTGATGCCGATTGTGGCAGGGATCGGCGGCAATACCGGAAATCAAACTATCACCATGATCGTTCGCGCGCTGGCGCTACAAAATATTCAGCCGGGAAACCTGACATTTTTGATCCTGCGCGAGATGGGCGTGGCGCTGGTAAATGGCCTCGTCTGGGGTGGGATTATGGGCGGCATTACCTGGTGGCTGTACGATGATATGGCGCTCGGCGGCGTGATGACCCTGGCGATGATGCTTAATCTGCTGATGGCGGCGTTGATGGGGGTGATTATTCCCATGACGATGGTGAAGCTCGGGCGCGACCCGGCGGTCGGCTCAAGCGTCATGATTACGGCAATCACCGATACCGGCGGTTTCTTTATTTTTCTCGGTCTGGCAACGCTATTTCTGATGTAGCCGCGCGTTTACGTCTGACGATGCGCGGCAGGATGAACATCGTCATCACCCCGGCAACCACGCCAATCGCCAGGTTGCCGGTAGCGACCGTTGCGCCGACGGTTATCAGCATGACCAGCGTTTCAGTAACGGGGATTTTTGTCAGTGTCGCGGGCTGGATACTCTGCCAACTGAAGGTTTTCACCGCCACAATCACCATAATTCCCGCCAGCACCGACATGGGTATTTTCGCCATGACTTCGCTCAACGCGGTGACTAGCAGCAGCAACACCAGCCCGGCGGCAATCGTCGAAACGCGGCTGCGTCCTTTGCCCATCTCGACGTTAACGATGGTTTGACCAATCATCGCGCACCCGGCAATGCCGCCATAAAATCCGGCCAGAATATTGGCTATCCCCAGTCCAGTGCTCTCTCGATTCTTATTCGACGGTGTCACCGTCAGATCATCCACCAGACGGGCGGTTAACAGCGACTCCATCAAACCGACAAAAGCGATGCTCAGCGCACAGGGCCAGATAATGGCCAATGTTTGCAGGTTGAGCGGCACTAACAACTGCGTTAACCCCGGAAGGCTATCGCTCATTGAACCTCCATCACCGACGGTTGGTAACAGTTGCCCACTGCTTACAGTAAATATCGTCAGCAGCACGATGGCGATAAGCGGCGCGGGGATTGTTTTAATCAATCGCGGAACCCACAGCACAATCAGCAGCGTCAGGATAAACAGTCCCCAGATTAGCGGGCTTTTCCCCCAGAAATGCGGGACCTGGGCAAAGAAAATCAAAATGCCCAGGGCGTTGACAAAGCCGGTCATGACGGCTGTAGGAATGAATCGCATCAGACGCGCCATCCCTGATACGCCAAACAGGATCTGAATCATCCCAGCCAGCACCACCGCAGGCAGAATGTACTGCACGCCATGTTGATGCACCATCGGACCAATCACCAGCGCAACCGACCCTGCCGCGGCGGTAACCATTGCCGGACGGCCGCCTAAAAAAGACATTGCCAGGCACAACACGACGGAAGCTATCAGGCTGACTTTAGGATCGACGCCCGCAATAACGGAAAAAGAGATCACTTCCGGGATCAGCGCCAGGGCGGTTACCACCCCCGCCAGCGTTTCTCGTACCAACAGGCGGGGTTGTCGCAGTACGGCGCGGGTGCTCTGTTCTGTCACCGCAGGGGAGGAGTGTGTTGCAGACATAGTAACTCTCAGGTCAGAAAGGGCCTGATAACAGCAGACCGACAGGCATCCGTGCGTGAATAGCAAAGCGCAGCATAGTACGCGTCTGACGGGCAGGTTTCCAGAAGTGATTGTCAATAACCGTATAACTTATCAACGTATTAATAACATTTTTAAAATTAAAATATAATTTATAAACAATATTTAATTATTTTTACTTAAGTGTTACCGTTGGTGCCGCTCGATTTTCACCTGCATTAAAAGCAAAAAGCGATACTAAAAGTAAGGCATTAACATTATGAAAAAAGTGACTGCCATGCTCTTCACCATGGCTGTAGGGCTGAACGTTGTCTCAATGGCAGCAAAAGCGAAAGCGGCGGAAGAGCAGGAAACGGATGTACTGTTGATTGGCGGCGGTATCATGAGCGCCACGCTGGGAACCTATTTACAAGAGCTGGAGCCACAATGGTCAATGACCATGGTCGAGCGACTGGATGGCGTCGCTCAGGAAAGTTCGAACGGCTGGAACAACGCCGGAACCGGCCACTCCGCACTGATGGAGCTGAACTACACGCCTAAAAAGGCCGACGGTAGCATCAGCATTGAAAAGGCAGTCGAAATCAACGAAGCCTTCCAGATTTCCCGTCAGTTTTGGGCTTATCAGGTCAATAATGGCGTGATGCATGAACCACGCTCATTTATCACTACCGTCCCGCATATGAGTTTTGTCTGGGGCGACGAGAACGTGAATTTCCTGCGCGCCCGTTACACCGCACTGCAGCAGAGCACTTTATTCCGTGGTATGCGTTATTCCGAAGATCACGCGCAGATTAAAGAGTGGGCGCCGCTGGTTATGGAAGGTCGCGATCCGAAACAGAAAGTCGCGGCAACGCGCACCGATATTGGTACTGACGTTAACTATGGTGAAATCACGCGCCAACTGATTGCCTCGTTGCAGAAGAAGCCCAACTTTGCGCTGCAACTGAGCACCGAAGTACGAGGCTTTAAGCGTAATGCAGACAATAGCTGGACCGTTACGGTCGCCGATCTGAAAAACAACGAAGCGGAACATGATATCAAGGCGAAGTTTGTCTTTATCGGTGCCGGTGGCGCGGCGCTGAAGCTGTTGCAGGAAACCGACATTCCAGAAGCGAAAGGCTATGCCGGATTCCCGGTTGGCGGCCAGTTCCTGGTGGCGGAAAACCCGGACGTAGTGAATCGCCACCTGGCGAAAGTGTATGGTCAGGCCTCTGTGGGCGCGCCGCCGATGTCGGTACCGCACATCGATACCCGTATCCTGGATGGCAAGCGTGTCGTGCTGTTTGGGCCATTCGCGACATTCTCCACCAAGTTCCTGAAAAACGGTTCATTGTGGGATCTGCTCAGCTCGACCACGACGTCGAACTTTATGCCGATGGTCAACGTAGGTCTGGATAACTTCGATCTGGTGAAATATCTGGTAAGTCAGGTGATGCTGAGCGATGACGACCGTTTTGCCGCACTGCAAGAATACTATCCGCAGGCGAAAAAAGAGGACTGGCGTCTATGGCAGGCGGGTCAGCGTGTGCAGATCATTAAAAGTGATGCAGAAAAGGGCGGCGTGCTACGTCTGGGAACTGAAGTGGTCAGCGATAAAGAAGGTACGATTGCTGCACTGCTGGGCGCTTCGCCTGGTGCATCAACCGCGGCGCCGATCATGCTGCATCTGATGGAAAAAGTGTTTAAAGATAAAGTCGCCAGCCCCGAGTGGCAGGCGAAGCTGAAAACGATTATTCCATCTTATGGTACTAAGCTGAACGGAAACGTTGAGGCAACTGAACAAGAGCTGCAATACACCAGCGAAGTTCTGGGTCTGAAATACGACAAGCCGCAGGTTGCCGATGAAGCGCCAAAACCGCAGTTGAAACCTCAGGCTCAACCGCAGCCTGAGCAGAAAGCTGTGGCGGATATTGCGCTGTAAATAAAATGCCGGATAAGCGCTGCGCTTATCCGGCCTGGTTCACGCGTCTGTAGGCCGGATAAGGCGGAACGCCGCCATCCGGCACATTCTCACTTAGCGCGCGACTGCGTCCTGAATCTTCTCTTCCGCTTTCCAGATACGGTATTTCACTTCCACGTTTTCCGGGGTGTAGACCACAATCGGCAACTTGCTGTTGTAGCGCAGCATACCGTCATCACCCAGATACGCGGTAATAAATTTCTTCTCTTTTTTACCGTCAGGGCAGGCCATCATGGTTGAAACCGGAGAGGTGACTTTGTCGAAAACATAGTAGTCGTATCCCCAACCTTCCAGCGTTTTGCTATCCAGTTCTCCGCCCAGGCGATGTTGGTTGCAGTCGACCTCCAGCGTCTGGCCGATCAATAGTTCTACTTTCAGGGTAGATTCATCTTTCTCAGGGGGAAGCTGGATTACCTGGCGCTTCATACCCTTTTCCGCTTTAGGATACGGGGCGACTTTTTCCAGCGGCTGAGCACCGGTATCGTTACTGCCAGCCCAGGCAGAGGTGCTGGCAAAGGCGGCGAAAAGCACGGCAGGGACAATTGTCTTCATCTTATTGTTCACAGTGTTTCCTTTCTTCTGTCTTATGAACGAGTCTGGGGCAGGTTAACATATTTGCATTATCTATTAATCTTTATTTACTTATATTTTCAGTGAGTATTTGAGTGTTGTCGGTTGTGTGTAGTGATATATTCTAAGGTTTATCTTAATTTTAAGATTATTCTCTTTATAGTGTTTTCGTTATATAATTTATTATATAACTCATTGAAACGTGAGCAAAAGCGCATTTTTTCCCGTCAACTCAACACTCTTTTGATCCGGCAACAGCATTTACCCCGATCGGGGTATGCTCCTCTTACACATCCTGAAATATCTTACGACTAAAAATAACTACTCATAAATAGTGCAGTTTTTTATGTCGTTCAACCCGCCGGGGGAGAGCGTCATTATGGAAGGACAATGTCATGGTTGATTTATCCCGTCGAGGCATGTTGACAGGCAGTTGGCGTAACGCCAACGCAGGGATCCGTCCGCCGTGGAGCAAGGAAGACTCTCACTTTCTGGCCCATTGCCTTCGTTGTGACGCCTGCATCCAGGCGTGTGAAACCGACATCCTGCAGCGAGGCCAGGGTGGTTATCCGAGCGTAAATTTCAAACACGGCGAGTGCAGCTTTTGTTATGCCTGCGCAGAGGCCTGTCCCGAATCACTTTTTCTTCCGCGCCACACCAGGGCATGGGATCTGAATTTTAGGATCGGGGAAAACTGTCTCGCACACCAATCAGTTGAGTGTCATCGCTGTCAGGATAGCTGTGAACCCATGGCCATAACCTTTCGCCCCATGCTGTCCGGTATTTATCAGCCACAGCTCGACAATCAGGCCTGTAACGGATGCGGCGCGTGTGTCGCGATTTGCCCGGTATCAGCCATTAATGCGGAGTACAACCATGGACAGTAACTGGCAGGTCTGCAGCCTGGTCGTTCAGGCCAAAAGTCAGCATATCAATGATATCGCCACGCAGTTGCGTTCGTTTCCGGGTTGCGAAGTTGCACTTAGCGATGTGGAAAGCGGCCAGCTCATTGTGGTGGTGGAAGCAGAGCAAAGTGAAACGCTAATGAAAACTATTGAGTCAGTGCGCAACGTTGCGGGCGTGCTGGCGGTGTCGCTGGTTTATCACCAGCAGGATGAGCAAGGTGAGGAAACACCATGAAACTCAGTCGTCGTAGCTTTATGAAAGCTAACGCCGTTGCGGCCGCTGCGGCGGCTGCCGGGTTAAGCGTGCCGGGCGTAGCCCGCGCGGTAGTCGGTCAGCAAGAAGCCATCAAATGGGACAAAGCCCCGTGCCGTTTCTGCGGGACAGGCTGTGGCGTATTGGTCGGGACGCAGCAAGGGCGTGTAGTGGCATGCCAGGGCGATCCGGATGCGCCGGTTAACCGTGGGCTTAACTGCATCAAAGGTTACTTCCTGCCGAAAATCATGTACGGAAAAGACCGTTTAACACAGCCGATGCTGCGCATGAAGGACGGGAAGTATCACAAAGAAGGTGAATTCACGCCGATTAGCTGGGAGCAGGCCTTTGACGTGATGGAAGAGAAATTCAAAACGTCCATGAAAGAAAAAGGCCCAGAGTCTATCGGCATGTTCGGCTCGGGTCAGTGGACGATTTGGGAAGGTTACGCCGCCGCCAAATTGTTTAAAGCCGGCTTCCGTTCTAATAACATCGACCCGAACGCGCGTCACTGCATGGCGTCAGCGGTGGTTGGTTTTATGCGTACCTTTGGTATGGATGAGCCGATGGGCTGTTATGACGATATTGAGCATGCCGATGCTTTCGTCTTGTGGGGCGCGAATATGGCGGAGATGCACCCGATTCTGTGGTCGCGCATCACCAACCGTCGTCTGTCCGATCCGAATGTTACCGTCGCGGTGCTCTCCACCTTCCAGCATCGTAGTTTTGAGCTGGCGGATAACGGTATGGTCTTCACGCCGCAAACCGATCTGGTGATCCTCAACTACATCGCAAACTACATCATTCAAAACAATGCGATCAACCAGGATTTCTTTAGCAAGCACGTTAACCTGCGTAAAGGGGTGACGGACATCGGCTACGGCCTGCGTCCAACTCATCCGCTGGAAAAAGCGGCGAAGAATCCAGGTTCCGATGCCTCTGAACCGATGAGCTTTGAGGATTACAAAGCCTTCGTTGCTGAGTACACGCTGGATAAAACCGCCGAAATGACCGGCGTACCGAAAGATCAACTGGAACAGTTGGCGCAGTTGTATGCCGATCCGAAGAAAAAAGTCATCTCCTACTGGACGATGGGCTTTAACCAGCATACCCGCGGCGTGTGGGCCAACAACCTGGTCTATAACCTGCACCTGCTGACCGGTAAAATTTCTCAGCCAGGCTGTGGTCCGTTCTCATTGACCGGTCAGCCTTCCGCCTGCGGTACCGCGCGTGAAGTTGGGACGTTCTCCCATCGTCTGCCTGCGGACATGGTGGTCACCAACGAAAAACACCGCGATATCTGTGAGAAGCACTGGAATATCCCATCAGGGACCATTCCGGCAAAAGTCGGGCTGCATGCCGTGGCGCAAGACCGTGCGCTGAAAGATGGCAAACTCAATGTCTACTGGACGATGTGCACCAACAACATGCAGGCCGGTCCGAACATCAACGAAGAGCGTATGCCGGGCTGGCGCGATCCGCGCAACTTCATCATCGTCTCCGATCCGTACCCGACGGTCAGCGCCCTGTCAGCCGATCTGATCCTACCGACCGCAATGTGGGTAGAGAAAGAAGGGGCTTACGGTAACGCGGAACGCCGCACTCAGTTCTGGCGTCAGCAGATTAAAGCGCCGGGTGAATCGAAATCGGATCTGTGGCAACTGGTGCAGTTTTCCCGTCGCTTCAAAACAGAAGAGGTATGGCCGGAAGAACTACTGGCGCAGAAACCGGAGCTGCGCGGCAAAACGCTGTATGACGTGCTGTTCGCCACGCCAGCCGTGACCAAATTCCCGGTAGCTGAACTGGCTGAAGATCAGCTCAACGATGAATCCCGCGAGCTGGGCTTCTATCTGCAAAAAGGGCTGTTCGAAGAGTACGCCTGGTTTGGCCGTGGCCACGGGCACGATCTCGCACCATTCGACGATTACCACAAAGCGCGCGGTTTACGCTGGCCGGTCGTTGAGGGCAAAGAGACCCAGTGGCGCTACAGCGAAGGCAACGACCCGTACGTGAAAGCGGGGGAAAGCTACAAGTTCTATGGTAAGCCGGACGGCAAAGCAGTCATCTTCGCGCTGCCATTTGAACCTGCCGCTGAAGCGCCGGATAAAGAGTATGACCTGTGGCTTTCCACTGGACGTGTGCTGGAGCACTGGCATACCGGCAGCATGACGCGTCGTGTGCCTGAACTGCACCGCGCCTTCCCGGAAGCGGTGCTGTTTATCCACCCGCTGGATGCAAAAGCGCGCGATCTGCGCCGTGGCGATAAAGTCAAAGTGGTTTCCCGCCGTGGCGAAGTTATCTCGATTGTTGAAACGCGCGGGCGTAACCGTCCGCCGCAGGGGCTGGTATACATGCCGTTCTTCGATGCCGCACAACTGGTGAACAATCTGACGCTGGATGCGACGGATCCGCTCTCCAAAGAGACGGATTTCAAGAAGTGCGCTGTGAAACTGGCGAAGGTGTAACGCGTTATGTCCCGGTCAGCAAAACCCCAAAATGGCCGCCGCCGCTTTCTGCGCGATATGGTTCGCGCGGCGGGCGGGCTGGCCGTCGTTGGCGTGGCGCTGGGGTTACAACAGCAAACCGCACGTGCAACCGGCGTGCGGTTACGCCCGCCTGGCGCATTGAGCGAGGAGGCATTCGCCAGCGCCTGTGTGCGCTGCGGTCAGTGCGTTCAGGCATGCCCGTATGACACGCTGAAACTGGCGACGCTGGCCTCCGGGCTGGCAGCAGGTACACCGTATTTTGTCGCCCGCGATATTCCTTGCGAAATGTGTGAGGACATTCCGTGCGCCAAAGTCTGCCCCAGCGGCGCGTTGGACAAGGAAATTGAATCCATTGACGATTCGCGTATGGGGCTGGCGGTACTGCTGGATCACGAAAACTGCCTCAACTATCAAGGGCTACGCTGCGATGTTTGCTATCGCGAGTGCCCGAAAATCGATGAGGCTATCACCCTTGAGCTGGACCGCAATATGCGTACCGGCAAGCATGCGCGGTTTATTCCAACCGTCCATAGCGATGCCTGTACCGGCTGCGGGAAATGCGAAAAAGTCTGCGTACTGGAGCAGCCAGCAATAAAAGTGCTGCCGCTGTCGCTGGCGAAAGGGGAGTTAGGACACCATTACCGCTTCGGCTGGCTGGAGGGGAACAATGGCAAATCGTAAACGTGACGCCGGGCGTGAAGCGCAGGCAAAAAAAGGGTGGTGGAAGAGTCATCGCTGGCTGCTGCTGCGTCGTCTGAGTCAGTTTCTGATACTGGCGATGTTCCTGAGCGGCCCGTGGTTTGGCGTATGGATCCTGCATGGCAATTACAGTGGCAGCCTGCTGTTGGATACTGTCCCATTCACCGATCCGCTAATTACGTTGCAAAGCCTGGCCAGCGGACACCTGCCGGCAACGGTTGCGTTAACGGGGGCGGTCGTCATCACGGTGCTGTATGCCCTTGCGGGTAAGCGTCTGTTTTGCAGCTGGGTTTGTCCGATGAACCCGGTCACCGATTTAGCCAGTTGGTTACGCAGAAGGTTTGACCTGAATCAGTCCGCGACCCTACCGCGCTATATACGGTATGTCCTGCTGGTGGTTATCCTGGTCGGTTCCGCCTTGACCGGTACGCTGCTGTGGGAATGGATAAATCCCGTCTCTCTGCTCGGACGGAGTCTGATAATGGGATTTGGCAGTGGAGCGCTGCTGATTCTGGCGCTGTTTTTATTTGATCTACTGGTCGTTGAGCATGGCTGGTGCGGGCATCTCTGCCCACTGGGCGCACTGTATAGCGTAGTGGGAAGTAAAGGCGCATTAACCGTTTCGGCAAAAGAACGTAACAGATGTAACCGCTGTATGGATTGTTTTCATGTTTGCCCGGAACCGCATGTGCTACGTGCGCCGGTGCTGGATGAGCAAAGCCCGGTGCAGGTAACCAGTCGCGATTGCATGGCCTGCGGTCGCTGCGTGGATGTCTGTTCTGAGGATGTTTTTACAATAACAACACGATGGAGTTCGGGAGCGAAATCATGAAAAGCCATGACCTGATTAAAAAGCTGAGTCAATGGACGGCCCTGCTTGCCCTGGTCGTTAGTGGGGCCGTTTGGGCTGCAAATGGAGTGGACCTAAGCCAGTCACCGGAAGTCTCAGGGACGCAGGAAGGGGCGATTCGCATGCCGAAAGAGCAGGAGCGTATGCCGCTGAACTATGTGAATCAACCGCCAATGGTTCCGCACAGCGTTGAAGGGTATCAGGTGACGACCAATACTAACCGCTGCCTGCAGTGCCACGGTGTGGAAAGCTATCGCACCACCGGCGCGCCGCGCATCAGTCCGACGCACTTTATGGACAGCGACGGCAAGGTATTGGCTGAAGTCGCGCCGCGTCGTTATTTCTGTCTGCAATGTCACGTCCCGCAGGCTGACGCTGCGCCGATTGTTGAAAATACCTTCACCCCCTCGAAAGGTTACGGGAAATAAGAGGTCATTATGGAAAATTCTAACCGTAAACCAGGCTGGATTAAGCGCGTCTGGCAATGGTGGCGTCGCCCCAGCCGTCTGGCGCTCGGCACGCTGTTGTTAATCGGCTTTGTGGGCGGCATTATTTTCTGGGGCGGCTTTAATACCGGTATGGAAAAGGCCAATACGGAAGAGTTCTGCATTAGCTGTCACGAAATGCGCAATACGGTGTACCAGGAATATATGGAAACCGTACACTACAACAACCGCAGCGGTGTGCGTGCGACTTGTCCTGATTGCCACGTCCCACATGAGTGGGGCCCGAAAATGATCCGTAAGATCAAGGCCAGTAAAGAGCTGTACGCGAAGGCGCTGGGGTTAATAGATACACCGCAGAAATTTGAAGATCATCGTCTGACGATGGCGCAAAATGAGTGGCGGCGTATGAAAGATAATAATTCGCAAGAGTGTCGCAACTGTCACAACTTCGAGTTTATGGATTTAACCGCCCAGAAAGGCGTTGCGGCCAAAATGCATGACCAGGCCGTGAAAGACGGGCAAACCTGTATTGACTGTCATAAAGGGATAGCGCACAAACTGCCTGATATGCGCGAAGTCAAACCGGGCTTTTAACAGGATGTAGATAACCAGGTATGCTTGAAGCCAGAGAATTACTTTGCGAGCGGGATGACAGAATACTGTTCAGCGATCTGTCATTTCGCGTCAACGCAGGGGAATGGGTACAAATTACCGGCAGCAACGGCGCGGGGAAAACCACTTTGCTGCGGTTGCTTACCGGGCTGGCGCGTCCCGACGCAGGGGAGGTTTGCTGGCAAGAGCAACCCCTGCATCACGTGCGGGACAGCTACCATCAGCAATTGCTGTGGATCGGACATCAGCCGGGGATAAAAACCCGGCTTTCGGCGTTGGAGAACCTGCGTTTTTTCCATCACGATGGCGACATCGCACAGTGTCTGGACGCGCTGGCGCAGGCGGGACTTGCCGGATACGAAGATATTCCGGTGAATCAACTTTCCGCCGGACAACAGCGGCGCGTGGCGCTGGCCCGTTTGTGGCTGACCCGCGCCCGGCTGTGGATCCTCGATGAACCCTTTACCGCCATTGATGTAAACGGCGTTGAGCGACTGACTCAGCGTATGGCACAGCATACGGAACAGGGCGGTATTGTCATTCTCACTACCCACCAGCCGCTTAATGTTGAGACCAATAAAGTGCGACGTATTGCGCTGACCAGCGAGAGGGCAACGCAATGATGTGGCGAATCTTCCGTTTAGAACTGCGAGTTGCGTTTCGTCATAGTGCGGAAATCGCCAATCCTTTATGGTTCTTTCTGATTGTTATCACGTTGTTTCCTCTGAGCATTGGGCCGGAGCCACAGCTGCTGGCGCGTATTGCGCCGGGCATTATCTGGGTTGCGGCGCTGCTGGCGTCATTGCTGGCGCTGGAGCGCTTGTTTCGTGATGACTTACAGGACGGCAGCCTTGAGCAGTTGATGCTGCTGTCGCTGCCGCTTCCGGCGGTCGTGCTGGCGAAAGTGATGGCGCACTGGGTCGTAACCGGTTTGCCGCTGTTAATCCTCTCTCCGCTGGTGGCATTACTGCTGGGCATGGATATGTACGGCTGGAAAATTATGGCGCTGACTTTGCTGCTCGGCACGCCGACGTTGGGTTTTCTCGGCGCGCCTGGCGTAGGTCTGACGGTGGGTTTAAAGCGCGGCGGCGTGCTGTTAAGCGTGCTGGTTCTCCCGCTTACTATTCCACTACTGATTTTTGCGACCGCGGCGATGGATGCGGCCTCCATGCACTTGCCTGTTGAAGGATACATGGCGATTCTGGGGGCGTTGTTGGTAGGCAGCGCCACGTTAAGCCCGTTTGCCACGGCTGCGGCGTTACGGATCAGCGTGCAGTAATGCGACAGGATTTGCAGGCCGGGCAAGGCGCTCCGGCAAAACGGATATTAATTAATGGAGTCTGGTGACTGAACTATGTGGAAAACACTTCATCAATTGGCGATGCCCCCTCGGCTCTATCAGATCTGCGGCTGGTTTATTCCGTGGCTGGCGATTGCCAGCGCGGTGGTACTGATAACCGGATGGGTGTGGGGCTTTGGCTTCGCGCCAGCTGATTATCAGCAGGGACAGAGCTATCGCATCATTTATCTGCACGTTCCGGCGGCAATCTGGTCGATGGGAATTTATGCCTCGATGGCTGTTGCGGCGTTTATCGGCCTGGTCTGGCAGATGAAAATGGCCAATCTGGCGCTGGCTGCGATGGCGCCCATTGGCGCTGTGTTTACCTTTATTGCGCTGGTGACGGGGTCCGCATGGGGCAAACCGATGTGGGGAACCTGGTGGGTCTGGGATGCCCGACTCACCTCTGAACTGGTGTTGCTGTTTCTCTACGTTGGCGTCATTGCATTGTGGCATGCGTTTGACGACCGCCGCCTGGCAGGGCGTGCCGCCGGTATTCTGGTGTTGATTGGTGTGGTCAACTTACCGATTATTCACTACTCGGTCGAGTGGTGGAACACGCTGCATCAGGGGTCAACCCGTATGCAGCAAAGCATCGATCCGGCAATGCGCGCACCGCTGCGTCTGGCGATTGTCGGTTACCTGTTGCTGTTTGTCACGCTGGCGCTAATGCGCATGCGTAACCTGATTTTGATGATGGAAAAACGCCGCCCGTGGGTGAGTGAACTGATCTTAAAAAGAGGCCGCCAATGACCCCTGCATTTGCATCATGGAGTGATTTTTTCGCGATGGGCGGTTACGCCTTGTATGTCTGGCTGGCTGTTGCCATGAGCGTTATTCCGCTGCTGGTGTTGGTGCTGCATTCAACATTACAGCATCGCGCAATCTTACGCGGCGTGGCCCAGCAGCGGGCGAGGGAAGCGCGCATGCGCGCAGCGCAAGTACAACGGGAGGCGGCGTGAATATTCGACGTAAAAATCGGCTATGGATAGCCTGCGCGGTACTGGCAGGTCTGGCGTTGACCATTTCGCTGGTGCTCTACGCGCTGCGTTCCAATATCGATCTGTTCTACACCCCGGGAGAGATACTCTACGGTAAGCGCGAGACACAGCAGATGCCTGAAGTCGGTCAGCGTCTGCGCGTGGGTGGGATGGTGATGCCGGGCAGCGTGAAGCGCGACCCGCAATCGCTTAAAGTAACTTTCAGCATCTATGACGCCGAAGGTGTGGTGGATGTGACCTATGAAGGCATTTTGCCGGACCTGTTCCGCGAAGGGCAGGGGGTTGTTGTTCAGGGCGAGCTGGACAAGGGAAATCATGTGCAGGCTAAAGAGGTTCTGGCCAAACATGATGAAAATTACACCCCGCCGGAAGTCGAAAAAGCGATGCAGGAAAACCACCGTCGCCCGGAAAGTGTTTATAAGGATAAAACGTCATGATGCCGGAAATTGGCAATGCGCTGTTGTGCCTTGCGCTTGGCGTTGCACTACTGCTGTCGGTCTATCCGTTGTGGGGCGTGGCGCGCGGCGACGTGCGGATGATGGCCTCCGCACGGCCCTTTGCCTGGGTCTTGTTTATCTGCGTGATGGGGGCGTTCCTGATTCTGGTTAATGCCTTCGTGGTTAATGACTTTACCGTGACCTACGTCGCCAGTAACTCCAATACCCAGCTTCCTGTCTGGTACCGGGTGGCAGCGACATGGGGCGCGCATGAAGGCTCGCTGCTGCTGTGGGTGCTGCTGATGAGCGGCTGGACGTTCGCCGTCGCGGCGTTCAGCCAGCGCATGCCGCTGGATATCGTCGCCCGCGTGTTGGCGGTGATGGGGATGGTCAGCGTCGGCTTCCTGCTGTTTATCCTGTTTACCTCTAATCCGTTTGCCCGCACGTTGCCCAATTTCCCTGTTGAAGGGCGAGATCTGAATCCGCTGTTGCAGGATCCGGGACTGATTTTCCATCCGCCGTTGCTGTACATGGGGTATGTCGGTTTCTCGGTAGCTTTCGCGTTTGCGATCGCCGCGTTGATGAGCGGGCGTCTGGACAGCACCTTCGCTCGCTTTTCGCGTCCATGGACGCTGGCGGCGTGGGTGTTTCTGACGCTGGGGATTGTACTCGGTTCGGCCTGGGCCTATTACGAGCTGGGCTGGGGCGGCTGGTGGTTCTGGGATCCGGTTGAGAACGCCTCCTTTATGCCATGGCTGGTGGGCACAGCCCTGATGCACTCGCTGTCGGTAACCGAACAGCGCGCCAGCTTCAAAGCCTGGACCCTGCTGCTGTCAATCAGCGCCTTCTCGCTGTGCCTGTTGGGGACTTTCCTGGTGCGCTCCGGCGTACTGGTTTCGGTGCATGCTTTCGCCTCAGACCCGTCGCGAGGGATGTTTATACTGGCCTTCATGGTGCTGGTGATTGGCGGTTCCCTGCTGCTGTTTGCAGTGCGTGGGCATAAGGTTCGCTCGCGGGTAAACAACGCGCTGTGGTCGCGTGAATCGCTGCTGTTGGGCAACAACGTCCTGCTGATCGCCGCTATGCTGGTGGTGTTATTGGGCACGCTACTGCCGCTGGTGCACAAACAGCTTGGGCTGGGCAGCATTTCGATTGGCGAGCCGTTCTTCAATACCATGTTTACCTGGCTGATGGCGCCGTTTGCGCTGCTGCTGGGCATTGGGCCATTAGTGCGCTGGGGCCGTGACCGACCGCGTAAACTGAAAACGTTACTGATTATCGCGTTTGTCACCACGCTTATTCTGTCGCTGCTGCTGCCGTGGCTGTTTGAGGATCGTATTGCCGCCATGACGGTGGTGGGGCTGGCGATGGCGTGCTGGATTTTTGTGCTGGCCATGTCCGAAGCGTACCTGCGCATTTCTCGTGGAACGAAGCTGACGCCCAGCTACTGGGGGATGGTATCGGCTCACGTTGGGCTGGCGATTACCATTGTTGGTATTGCCTTTAGCCAGAATTACAGCGTGGAACGCGATGTCCGTATGAAAGCGGGTGATAGCGTCAGCATCCATGACTATCAGTTTACTTTCCGTGAAGTGAAAGATATTACCGGACCAAACTACCGGGGCGGGGTCGCCATTATTGGCGTCACGCGTGATGGTAAACCGGCAGCCACGCTGCATGCGGAAAAACGTTTCTATAACAGCACCAGTTCGATGATGACTGAAGCGGCGATTGACGGCGGGTTCACGCGCGATCTGTATGCTGCGCTGGGTGAAGAGCTGGATAACGGCGCATGGGCTGTACGTTTGTATTACAAACCGTTTATTCGCTGGATTTGGGCCGGAGGATTGCTGATGGCGCTGGGCGGGGTGTTCTGCCTGTTTGATCCACGCTATCGCCAGCGCACGCGCCCTCGCGCCGCGGTGCAAAAAAATGCGTCGGAGGCTGTATGAAGCGCAACGCACTGTTAATTCCGTTTATTATTTTTCTCATTATTGCGGCGGCGCTGCTGTGGCAGTTAGCGCGTAACGCGCAGGGAGACGACCCTACCAATCTGGAGTCGGCGTTGATCGGCAAACCTGTTCCGACGTTCCGCCTGGAATCGCTGGAAAACCCGGGTCAGCATTATCAGGCCGATGTGCTGACGCAGGGCAAGCCAGTGTTGCTGAACGTCTGGGCGACCTGGTGTCCGACCTGTCGCGCCGAGCATCAGTATCTGAATCAGCTGTCTGCGCAAGGCGTAAGGGTAGTGGGTCTGAACTATAAAGACGATCGTCAGAAAGCCATTGTCTGGCTGAAAGAGCTGGGCAATCCTTACTCATTAAGTCTGTTTGACGGCGACGGTATGCTCGGCCTCGATCTTGGCGTGTACGGCGCGCCGGAGACATTCCTGATCGACGGGAAAGGTATTATTCGCTATCGCCATGCCGGTGATCTTAACGCCCGGGTGTGGGAAAGCGAGATCAAACCGTTGTGGGACAAGTACAGTAAGGAGGCTGCGCAATGAGATTTTTATTGGGCCTGCTGATGCTGGTTATCTCGGGATCCGCGCTGGCGACTATCGACGTAATGCAGTTTAAGGATGAAGCGCAGGAGCAGCAGTTCCGCCAGCTTACCGAGCAACTGCGTTGTCCTAAGTGTCAGAACAACAGCATTGCCGACTCTAACTCAATGATTGCCACCGACCTGCGGCAGAAAGTGTACGAACTGATGCAGGAAGGCAAAAGTCAGAAAGAAATTGTTGACTATATGGTGGCGCGCTACGGTAACTTCGTCACTTACGATCCGCCGTTAACTCCGCTGACCGTGCTGCTGTGGGTGATGCCGGTGGTAGCCATTGGTCTCGGGGGCTGGATTATTTTCGCCCGTACTCGCCGACGCGTGCGGGTGAAACAAGAAGAGTTTCCTGATGACATCATCCCGGATGGCAAGCGCGGTGGATTCGGACTCTTTGTGCCCGGCATCGTGGTGGCGCTGGTGGTCGGCGCGGTGAGCTATTATCAAACCGGGAACTATAAACAGGTGCAGGTCTGGCAGCAGGCCACCGCTCAGGCCCCAGCGCTGCTGGAGCGGGCATTGGATCCAAAAGCCGACCCGTTGAATGAAGAAGACATGATGCGTCTGGCGTTGGGGCTGCGCACTCGCTTACAGGCCGATCCCGCAAACGTTGAAGGCTGGATTATGCTTGGACGCATTGGCATGGTGCTCGGCAACGCCAGCACGGCTACTGAAGCCTATGCCAATGCTTATCGGCTGGATCCGAAAAACAGCGATGCGGCGCTGGGCTATGCGGAAGCGCTGACCCGTTCATCCGATCCTGATGATAACCGTCGGGGCGGGGAGCTGTTACGTCAACTAATACGCGGCGAACATGCCAACGTGCGCGTATTGAGCATGTACGCGTTTAACGCTTTCGAACAGCAGCGCTTCGGCGAAGCGGTTGCGGCGTGGGAGATGATGCTGAAATTATTACCCGCCAACGATACCCGTCGGGCGGTAATCGAGCGCAGTATTAAACAGGCGATGGAGCAGCTAACGCCGCAGGAGAAGTAAGAGTGGAAGATGCCGGATGGCGACGCAACGCGTCTTATCCGGCCTGGCGATGCACATGACGTGTAGGCCCGATAAGCGTAGCGCTATCGGGCAATATCTGGTTATTGCATACCGCGCGTTTGCAAAAACAGAATAGTGGCAGCAACGCGAGAGCGCACGTTGAGTTTGCGCAGCAGGTTGCGAATATGCACCTTCACCGTCTGTTCGGAAATATTCAGCACTGAAGCAATCTGTTTATTCGACAGCCCCTGAGCCAGTTCATGCAAGACATCCAGCTCGCGTTCGGTGAGAATGCTGAACGGATCTTCTTGTGCGCCGAACAGGTCGCGTTCGCGCAGATATTCACTGACGCGTGTACTGAACGCTTTACCGCCTTTGGCTCCGCTGCGAATGGCCTCCAGCAGGACTTCAGGATCGCTGTCTTTGAGCAAATAACCATCCGCACCCGCGTCAATTAGGGCGTATACATCGCTGGCGGCATCCGAAACGGTCAGAATGATAATTTGTGCGGTCACACCGTCCCGACGCAGCGCATTCAGGGTATCCAGCCCACTCATACCTTTCATATTGAGATCCAACAGGATCACGTCAAGGTCCAGACGGTTTGCCAGATCGATCGCACTTGCGCCGTCACCTGCTTCAGCTACTACGTTAAATGCGGGATCCAGTTGCAATAATTGACTAATTCCCCGCCGCATCAGTGGGTGGTCATCGACAATCAGCACCCGAAAAGGCGTTGCTTCAGGCATACTATTCTCCTGAGTTTTATTAGTATCATTATTGTTTTCAGCGCATCAATCGTCCAGATTCATCGCGCTGATGAGAGGATAAATTTTACCCCAATTTGTGCATGGGTAAGTAGTAAAACCTGTGCTGAAGAGAGGGAGAATACATGGACAATGTGAGGTTCGAGAACGGTAAGACGCCGTGAGGGTGCTGGGGGGCGGGGGAAAATGGGATCAGGCTATGGCATAACTTTTCAGTGTCTGTAATCGGGCCGATCCTGCATACGGTTACGGTTCTGTCAGTAATGTATAGTTACAGCGACTTACTGAGAACCAACGTTCACAAATGGTTATGGTGTAACAATCTGGAGCATTGAGGATCGACCCGTACGTCTTTACGCATCAGCCGTCGTTCTTCATCAGGAATGGGTACCCAGGTACAAAAACGTTACCCACGTTCTGATATTGTTGAGTTTAAAATTGATTGATGAAATAGAGGGCGCGTGATGCCCGTTTATTTATTGTTGCTGTTCTTTTTTTGCTGGTTTCATCCAGGCATCATTGTATTTAATATTCCCTCTAACATAATTCCATTCAATGTCACGGAATCTAAGACCTACTACCTCATGCATATTAGGAGATGAACTACCGGGATAGTAGACATGTGTAAAATCTACAGAGGATATAACGACATCTTCCAGAGTAATATTATAAATCTCTACTTCGATCCCTGCTTCTATAGTCTCATAATATTTAATGACTGCCTTTTGCAGTCTCTTCCCTTCACAAACAGCTACAGCCAGGTAAGGGCTGACTTTATCAAGTTGCTTATGCACAATTACGGGATTATGCTGCCTACAGCCTGTCATGCTGCCAGTGTTGCTATCAACAGGCTGTCTCACACCGTAACTACTATTCATGACTTCAATAGCACCTTCACGGCCTAAGGATAAACAATCTCCCGGAATCTGCATTCCGTTTTCATCATATAAAAATAAATAAGCTGGTAATGACATAATTAATACACCATATTTGTTAGCTGTCCATTATTATCAATAAAAAATTTATGTACATAGTCCTTGCCATTCAATCCATATGACACTGTATAGGAATAACCATAACTCCATTTAAAATCAATGCAATCACTCGGATATGAAAGTTGTAAGTCATATTCGGATTTTTCAATGTGATATCCCTTGCTCCGACTCGATTCGATTCGGTAGTAGTTCAATACATCTTTTTGATCAGTGCTAAAACAAAGATAATTGCCATTTATAAAAGTAACTCTTGGGTGTGGTGCAGGCATACCTCCGGGGCATCCAGATAGCATTAATACCAATGGCATTATTATTAATCTTTTCATCCAGGGAATCCTTTCATAACAGATTTATATATAGATAATATTGAATGAATAGAGTCATTAGAATTGAGGTTACGGTATTTAACCAGGGCGTAAGTATCTCTGTTAAGCCCAAATGCTTGTATCAACCAATAATCACTGGCTATTGATGCTTGCTGTTCTAATCCGTAATGAAGAAAGTCAGCCTTATCTAAACTGTAACTGTAATCAGCGAAACGAGAGAATAAACCTCTGGTTCTAACAAACATACCTTTCTGTGCTTGCCAGGCGTGAACCATCTCATGCATGAATCTGTGTTTTTTCTCTAGTATATCTAATGAAAAATCAGGTGAATACGTACCCTCTCTAAACCAAAGTTCACCGTTTGGTGTCATGGCAATATCTACGGGTTGTAAGTTGAAGGGGAGATAGCTTTCACGGTGTACCCACACCTTGCTATAGATAATGCTCTCACCAAACAGCGTCCTGGCTAGTGCAATCTCTCCTATTGTAAGTAGCCTGACCCCTCCGGGGGCTATAGGAGTTCCCGACGTGGGATTTATTGTTCCGTTTACGGACATAGTATATCCATATTATTTGTATTGTTTTATGCGCTAATGGTACTCCTACCCTAAAGCATTGGGAATGTTTCTTTCCGGGATAAATTCTGAATCCTTTAAAATTAAACTATTATAAATCATCTGTTTACTGAATAAGTT
>NZ_CP069763.1:4616196-4616317 GCF_016893685.1 Citrobacter cronae | reverse complement strand
TCCCCAGTACTTCCCCGTTCAGAAAACAGGTATAAAAAAACCAACCACAAGGGTTGGTTTTATTGGAATTTTTGGTCGGCACGAGAGGATTTGAACCTCCGACCCCCGACACCCCATGACA
>NZ_CP069763.1:4578545-4579167 GCF_016893685.1 Citrobacter cronae | reverse complement strand
TTTAATCTAAAACCAGCCACATATCAGCCTCTTCAAACATTTCCTGAACAGTRCGGCTTATCTGNYCCTTCTMATGCTTGCTGGCGTCAGTGTTGAWCGYCRGCAGTGTCATCATMGGTTKAACCCGAACATCAGCATCGGGRAAGATCCGGTRAACCCTCTTGGTCAGTTCGCCCAGAATGATATCTTTTGCACCGGGCAGCCCATCAAAATTCCTTTTATCATAAACGAGTTCCACGAACATGCTTTAACTCCTCTTTACTGTGCTTAATGCCAGTATATACTGTATGTATAAACAGTATAAATGCGAGTGAGTTTATTATGAAGTTTTATTCACCAGCTGAGTTGCGCCAGATAGTTGCGCTTCCCTTATTTAGTGATCTTGTTCCATGCGGATTTCCCTCTCCAGCGCATGATTACGTTGAACAACGTATTGATCTCAATGAACTATTAGTTCAGCACCCATGTGCAACATACTTCGTGAAGTCATCCGGTGATTCTATGACTGGAGCGGGGATCGGAAATGGCGATTTGCTTGTCGTCGACCGTTCCAGAAAGCCTTCACATGGAGATATTGTTATCGCTGCCATCGATGGCGAATTCACGGTTAAACGTCTTCAGC
>NZ_CP069763.1:4548828-4578507 GCF_016893685.1 Citrobacter cronae | reverse complement strand
TATGCACCCATTATGATAAACAGCGAAGATACGCTGGATATCTTTGGGGTTGTGACGTTTATCGTGAAAGCGGCAAGCTGATATGTTTGCTCTGGTTGATGTGAACTCGTTTTATGCCAGTTGCGAGACTGCATTCCGGCCAGATCTGAAAGGCAGGCCGGTAGTTGTTCTGTCAAATAACGATGGCTGCGTTATCGCCCGTAACGCTGAAGCCAAAAGAGCTGGTGTGAAAATGGGGGATCCGTATTTCAAGCAGAAGGACTTATTCCGTCGATATGGCGTTGTTTGTTTCAGCAGCAATTACGAGCTTTATGCAGATATGTCCAGCAGAGTAATGTCCACGCTGGAGGCAATGTCCCCCCGCTGCGAAATATATTCAATTGATGAAGCCTTCTGTGACCTGACAGGTGTAAGAAACTGTCGGGTTTTGCAGGAATTTGGGCAGGAATTAAAAGATGCCGTTTATCAAAATACAGGTCTGGCGGTTGGCGTTGGTATTGCTCAGACAAAGACGCTGGCGAAACTGGCGAATCATGCAGCCAAAAAATGGCAGAGACAAACGGGTGGGGTGGTGGACTTATCTAACCTGGATCGCCAGCGCAAACTGATGGCTGCACTGCCGGTTGATGAGGTCTGGGGAGTAGGGCGCCGTATCAGCAAAAAGCTGGAGGCTATGGGGATTAAAACGGTTCTGGATCTGGCTGATACTGATATTCGTTTTATCCGGAAGCACTTTAATGTTGTCCTCGAGAGAACGGTGCGCGAACTGCGCGGCGAACCCTGTCTCGAACTGGAGGAATTTGCCCCCGTAAAGCAGGAAATTGTCTGTTCCAGATCATTCGGGGAACGTATTACGGATTATGACTCTATGCGACAGGCCATCTGCAGCTATGCGTCGCGCGCAGCAGAAAAGTTACGTGGAGAGCATCAGTATTGCCGCTTCATATCTACTTTTGTTAAAACGTCACCCTTTGCGTTGAACGAACCGTACTACGGTAACAGCGCGTCGGTGAAGCTGCTCACCCCGACACAGGACAGCCGGGATATCATTGCAGCAGCGACGCTGAGTCTGGATGCAATATGGAAAGACGGGCACAGGTATCAGAAAGCCGGGGTAATGCTGGGGGACTTCTTCAGTCAGGGCATCGCCCAGTTGAATTTGTTCGATGACAATGCGCCGCGCCGGGGTAGTGAGAAATTGATGGAAGTTCTGGATCATCTGAATGCAAAGGAAGGAAAGGGGGCGCTTTATTTCGCCGGACAGGGGATCCAGCAACAATGGGCGATGAAGAGAGAGATGCTGTCACCACGATACACGACCCGCTATGAGGACCTGCTTCAGGTTAAGTAACAGGCTTAATTAAATCTGCTCCCTGATTGTTCACATTCCCGACAGCACGCGTTACGGCATGCCATATAAATTTATCAGCCGACACGGAACCGTCGGCCGCAATTTCCGCAGCTTCTTTCCCTCCAGTATCCTGCCTCATCCATTCGCGAGCGGCTTCTGGTGACAGTACCAGAGGCCGCCTGTCGTGAATATCTACCAGCCCTTTGTCGGCCGCAGCTGTCACTATCAGGAAACCTTCTGCTTCATCTCCACGTTCGAATGGTGTGCTGCCGATCGCAGCCATAAAAATCGGCTGACCGTCTGCCCGGTGAATAAAGTAAGGTTGTTTCTTGTCGCCTTCCTTTTTCCACTCAAACCATCCATCAGCAAAGCAAATTGCGCGGCCATGCTGCCAGAGTGGTTTAAACATTCTGCTGGTGGCTGCAGTTTCAGACCGTGCGTTAATGAGCGGCGGTTTATCCCACCAACCGGGGGCGTATCCCCAGATAACTGGATCAAGATGCAGCTGCTCATCACGTTCGCTCAGAAGCAGAACTTTTGTTCCTGGCGCTACATTGAATCTTCCGATGGGTTCTGGATCGTATGGAATATCGCGTTCTGATTCATCAGCGAGCAGGGCAAGATAATCTTCACGCGTCATTGACTGTGCAAAGCGTCCACACATAGAAACCTCCAGCCATATGTCAGACTGAAAGTATAGGGCAGTAAGAAAAAGTGGTGCGCACCGTTAAAGATTTAAAAGGAGCTTGTAAGGTAAATCGGAATGATGGTTATGTGAATTGATGTATTCCGAAAGTGAAAAGGATACTTAATCATCGTGTGCTAGCGATCCGGGGGGACATTTGACGGGGTGATTCCCCAGTAATTCCCCATTGCTTCCTTGTTCAGAARACAGGCATAAAAAAACCAGCYGTAWCAGGCTRGTTCTTAGAGGATTTTTGRTYGRCACGAGAGGATTTKAACCTCCSRSCCCCGACACCCCATGACGGTGCGCTACCAGGCTGCGCTACGTGCCGACGCTATGGCTGACAATACTACTGCTTTCCAGCGTGAATGCAAGAGGGTGGCTTGCTAACTGATTTATAATTAATCAGTTAGCAATAAATCGTTTCTCATCCGTAAGAACTTGCAGCAGCAGGCTCAGCTGCGGTTTCTGATCTTTTATCTTCTCACCGTGTAAATCATAGGTCTGATAGTTACCGTTGTTGTTAAGCACCAGCGTCATCTCTGGCGTGGTAATCGCCAGCGTGCTGCCGTCGGCGGCGGTAACCCAGTAATGGCGGCGGGTTGCATTAAACAAATCCTGGCCCTGCGAGTACTCGTTAGCTGGCGTGCTGACGTGGAGCAGACGTTGCATGAGCGTCGTCATCAGGTCCGTATGATCGGTCAGGCTATTGATGCGCTGAGCAGGTGTTCCCGGCCAGTGAATAATCAGAGGAACCTGCAGATGACCGCGCGACCAGGCAAAATTGTTCTCTTCCTGAGTCAGCGGTACGCCCCGACCCGCGGTAATAATCACCACCGTGTTGTTCAGTTTACCGGAGTCGCGCAGGGCGCTAAGGATCCGGTTAATGTTGGCATCCACATCCTGAGCGGCATTGGCGTAGCGTTTGGCAAAGTTCTTCTGGTTGCTGTCGTTCAGGTTCGTCCCGTTAAAGGAGACCCAGGAGAACCAGCGGTTATCTTCCTGCGCGTAGCGGCCCAGCCAATTGATCCACTGGCTGGCGGTCTGCTCGTCAGACTGCGTTTGCACGCTCGGCATAGAGAAATCTGACAGTAGCGCCTGGCGATAAAGTGGGCTGGTAAAGCCATCCGAGGAGAATAGCCCCAACTGATATCCCTGCTGGTTCAGCGCAGAGATCAGCGCCGCAGGCGTTCGGGTCGACAAAATGCCGTCCATATAGCTTGGAGAAACGCCATAGAACAGGCCAAAAATCCCGTTATCCGTGGTGTTGCCTGTGCTCATGTGACGCGTAAAGGCGATATTCTGCTCAGCGAATTCAGCCAGCGCTGGCATCTGTTTTTCAAAACGGGAGTAGTTCAGGCCGTCTACGGTGATCAGCAGAACGTTCTGTCCGGTTCCCATATCGCGGTAGCGCAGTTCGCTGAGCGGGTACTGCACGGAAACCGCTTCCGGGTTTCCCTGCTCGATCAGGCGGCGTTGATATTCTTGCGCATCCAACAGACCATGTTTTTCCAGAAACTTGCGTGCCGTCATCGGGTAGGAGAGCGGCAGGTTCGCGCGTTGCATGGTAATAGGGCGATAGAAATTGGCGTCTGCCCAGATGTACACCACATGCGAGGCGATAAAGGAAACGAAGAAGAATGCGGCTAACGGTTTAGCAAAATGGCGACGACGCGTCAGGCTGCGTAGTTTTTGCCAGCTCCAGGTCGCAAACAGCATTTCGATTAACAGAATAACCGGCACGCTGATAAACATCAGTTGCCAGTCACGCGCCGCTTCATTCTGGTCAGGGTTAATGACCAGTTCCCAGACGATCGGGTTGAGGTGCAGGTGGAAGCGGGTAAAAACTTCGCTGTCGATTAACAACAACGTCATGCCAGCTGTCGCCAGAATAGCTGATAAGAATCGCATCAGCCTCTGGGACATGACGATAAACGTCAGGGGAAACAGGATCAGCAGATAGGTGGCAAACACCAGGAAGCTAAAATGCCCGACAACGCTCAGGTAGGAATAAACGCGCCCTGCAAGCGTAGTCGGCCAGTCGGCGACAAACAGGTAACGGCTACCGAGTACCATGGCCAACAGAATGTTGAACAAAGCAAACCAGTGCCCCCAGCTAACCATCTGGGAGACTTTCTCACGGTAGCGCTGACGATGAGTTACCATAAACTGTTGTTCGTTTCCCCGGATCAGGCTCTTAATGCGCTTGGTCGTCGTTTACCGAAGACTGTAATGCGCGGGCAAAAGAGTTGGCAATCGCCTGGCGCTGGGCCGGTGCGATGCTTGTATTGATAAGGTTAGTCACCATGTTTCCCAGTACCATCAGGGAAAGATCGGTCGGCGCCTTATGTTTTTCCAGTACGTTGAGCATCTCATTCAGCAGTTGTTCAACGTGTTCGTCACTATAGCGGGAAATTTGTGGCATAAATCGAAATCAGTCTGTTCATGAAAGGGCAACATATTACCGTACGGACAGTTTTTTTTCTGCTTTTTTATCTTCTATTGCGTCACTGCCCGGCAGGTGGTTGAATACCGCCCGGTCTAAAAGGAGAGTTTATCATGAGTCTGGATATCAACCAGATTGCCCTGCACCAGCTTATCAAACGTGATGAGCAAAACCTTGAGCTGGTCTTGCGCGATTCATTACTGGAACCGACAGCGACCGTTGTCGATATGATGGCTGAACTGCATCGGGTGTATAGCGCCAAGAATAAAGCCTATGGCCTGTTCAGCGAAGAGAGCGAGCTGGCGCAAACGCTGCGTTTACAGCGTCAGGGTGAAGAGGATTTTCTGGCCTTTAGCCGTGCCGCGACAGGGCGTTTGCGGGACGAGCTGGCGAAATATCCTTTTGCCGATGGTGGTATTGTCTTGTTCTGCCATTACCGCTATCTGGCGGTAGAGTATCTGCTGGTTGCCGTACTGAACAATTTAAGCAGCATGCGCGTCAATGAAAATCTGGATATCAATCCGACGCACTATCTGGATATCAATCATGCGGACATCGTGGCGCGTATTGATTTAACCGAGTGGGAAACCAATCCGGAGTCCACACGCTATCTGACGTTCCTGAAAGGGCGGGTAGGGCGCAAAGTCGCCGATTTCTTCATGGACTTTCTCGGCGCCAGCGAAGGTCTGAACGCCAAAGCGCAAAACCGCGGTCTGCTGCAGGCGGTCGATGACTTCACCAATGAGGCGCAACTGGATAAAGCCGAGCGCCAGAACGTGCGGCAGCAGGTGTACAGCTACTGCAACGAGCAGCTACAGGCCGGTGAAGAGATTGAGCTGGAGTCGCTGTCTAAAGAGCTTTCCGGCGTCAGTGAAGTCAGCTTCAGCGAATTCGCTGCTGATAAAGGCTATGAGCTGGAAGAGAGCTTCCCGGCGGATCGCAGTACGTTGCGCCAGTTAACCAAATTTGCCGGCAGCGGCGGTGGGTTAACCATTAATTTTGACGCCATGCTGCTGGGCGAGCGTATTTTCTGGGATCCGGCTACAGATACCCTGACCATCAAAGGTACGCCGCCGAACCTGCGCGACCAGCTCCAGCGCCGCACGTCGGGCGGGAAGTAAAACCGTTTGCCGGATGGGTCGCAAACGCCCTATCCGGCCTGCGTGATTCATCTTTATCGCGAACAAAATTCCATAAAAAAACCCCGCCGAGGCGGGGTTTTCTTCAACTTCCAGGCGATTACGCGCGAACGAAGTCGATGTGAGTCAGCTTCGGCTTGAAAGCGTGACGCTGTACAGCCTGAGCTTTAACTTTAACTTCTTTACCGTCAACAACGATGGTCAGAACTTCGCTGTAGAATTCAGCTTTAGCTTGCATGTTCATAACTGCATCGTGATCCAGTTCGATAGCAATCGGGGCTTCTGCGCCACCGTAGATGATTGCCGGGAACTTGTTAGCGGCACGCAGGCGGCGGCTCGCACCCTTACCCTGCTCTTTACGTACTTCAGCGTTGATAGTAAACATTTAAATCTCTCTTTAATAATTCCTGCTACAGGCGACCCAGCAACAGGTAAGTGATCTGCTTTGCGTATGCAAAAGCGGGCGAGATTCTATACTCAAACGGCTGGTACATCAATCAAAAGTACAATTTACCGCGTAATTCATGTGCCCGGCGAAAGCGACCTTCATAATCGAAGACCTTTTCACGCACCTGCCAGTACTGACCTTTCATGCGCGCAACCACGAAATCAGGATGGCGTAACAGTGCCTGCTGGGCGAGGATATCGGCGGCGGTTATCCAGCGTAAGGGAATACCGGGGGTACGGGTGTGCGGGCGAATAAACAGTTGTTCGAATGCCGTACGCTGCGCGGGAGTGTGTAGACGAAAGCGTTCGCTGACGTCGGCTCCGTCTTCATCGTAATAGGTGATTTTTAGCCATTCGCCTTTTTCATCCTGGCCATTTTGTAACACCATACCGCTACAGCGCAGGACCAGCGCATCTTTTAGCCTCAACGCCGCTTTCAGCATATCATCCGGGTCGACCAGCACTGTATCGCATTCACGGCAGCGGCGGGCGGCAATGTCATTTTCCGCGTTGCACTGCGGGCAATTTTTAAAACGGAAACGAAAGTCGCACTGTTCGCGATGACCGTCATCATCTTCAAACCATCCCTGGCAGCGGCGACCAAAGTGTTCAATCAGCGTGCCGTCAGCCGTTGTTTTACCCCAGAAGGTGTTGGCAAATCCGCAGGCAGGGCAGAACACCTGTACCGGCACGTTGTCGCTTTTTCCCTTCGGCGCACCCACTTCCGGGGCGTACAGATCGTGGGGATTGCCCGCGTAATCGAGGATCAGACAGTCGGTTTTACCTGGGGCCAGGCGCAGTCCGCGACCAACAATTTGTTGGTACAGGCTGACTGATTCCGTCGGGCGTAGAATGGCGATAAGGTCGACGTGTGGGGCATCGAAGCCGGTAGTCAGGACCGACACATTCACCAGAAAGCGAAAGCGCTGGGCTTTAAACTCTTCAATCAGTACGTCACGCTCCGCGCCTGGCGTCTCTCCGGTAATAAGCGCGGCATCGTCAGCAGACAGCAGGCCCAGAATTTCTTTGGCGTGTTCAACGGTGGCGGCGAAAATCATCACCCCTTTGCGCGTCTGGGCAAACTCAATAATCTGGCTGATGATATGCGGCGTGATTCGCTGCTGCTTTTTTAATTCCCGATTAAGGTCCGCCTCGCTGAACAGGCCATTACTTTGTGCCTGCAGGCGGCTGAAGTCATACTGTACGACCGGCATGTCGAGGCGTTCCGGCGGCGTCAGGTAGCCGTGTTTAATCATGTAACGCAGCGGTAATTCATAAATGCAGTCGCGAAACAGCGCTTTTTCATCGCCGCGCACCATTCCGTGATAATGAAAGTGGTAAATCCAGCCTTTACCCAGACGAAAAGGCGTGGCGGTAAGCCCCAGCAGGCGTAAGTGGGGATTGACGTTGGTCAGGTGAGTGAGGATTTGCTGATACTGACTCTCTTCATCATCACCGATGCGGTGACATTCATCGACGATCAGCAGGGAAAACTCTCCCTGAAAGGCATCCAGATTACGCGCCACCGACTGTACGCTGCCAAATACCACTTTTCCGTGGCTCTCTTTACGCTTCAGCCCGGCGGCAAAAATATCGGCCTCCAGCCCCAACGCGCAATATTTGGCGTGGTTTTGCGCGACCAGCTCTTTGACGTGCGCCAGTACCAGCACGCGACCACGCGCCACGCGGGCCAGTTCCGCTATCACCAGGCTTTTGCCCGCGCCGGTTGGCAGGACGATAACCGCCGGCGTGCGGTGGTGGCGAAAATGGTTGAGCGTGGCGTCCACGGCTTCTTTTTGGTACGGGCGAAGAGTAAAAATCATGGGCTCACTAAGGTAAACAGTAACAATGAATAGTATGCCATGAATCATTTCCCTTGAGGGATGGTGTAACGCCGCTATACTGGGCGGATAACAGTCCCACTTTTCGGGCGCAAACCCGATTCTCGTATTTTTACAGGCAAAAATCACACTCATGCGACTTGATAAATTTATCGCTCAGCAACTCGGCGTCAGCCGCGCTATTGCCGGGCGTGAGATCCGTGCTAACCGCGTTACCGTCGACGGTGAAATCGTCAGAAATAGCGCCTTTAAGCTGCTGCCAGAACATGACGTCGAATATGACGGCAATTCCCTGATTCAACAGAATGGCCCGCGCTATTTTATGTTGAATAAGCCGCAGGGCTATGTTTGTTCAACGGATGATCCGGATCACCCGACGGTTCTTTATTTCCTCGATGAACCCGTCGCACACAAATTACATGCGGCAGGCCGTCTGGATATCGACACCACCGGACTGGTGCTGATGACCGATGACGGACAGTGGTCGCATCGCATCACTTCGCCACGTCACCATTGTGAGAAAACCTATCTGGTGACGCTGGAATCGCCGGTGGCGGATGATACCGCCGAGCAGTTTGCCCGTGGCGTACAACTGCATAACGAAAAAGACCTGACAAAGCCGGCCGTGCTGGAAGTCATTACGCCAACTCAGGTGCGATTGACCATCAGCGAAGGGCGCTATCATCAGGTGAAACGCATGTTCGCCGCCGTGGGGAACCACGTTGTAGAACTGCACCGTGAACGGATCGGCGCCATTAAGCTTGATGATGACCTTGAGCCTGGCGAATACCGTCCATTAACTGAAGAAGAAATTGCCAGCGTTAACTTAACCCCGCGTTAATCTCAGGAGCTAAATGTGACCACCCGGCAGAACTCGTCAATTGCCATTGTCTTTATCCTTGGCTTGTTAGCCATGCTGATGCCGTTGTCGATTGATATGTATCTTCCGGCGCTGCCTGTTATCTCTGAACAGTTTGGTGTGCCTGCCGGTAGCGCGCAGATGACCCTCAGTACCTATATTTTAGGTTTTGCGGTGGGGCAGTTGCTGTATGGTCCAATGGCAGACAGCATTGGGCGTAAGCCGGTAATACTGGGCGGAACGCTGGTGTTTGCGGCGGCGGCAGTTGCCTGTGCGCTGGCGCAAACTATCGATCAACTGATCATAATGCGTTTCTTCCATGGTCTGGCGGCTGCGGCGGCGAGCGTGGTTATCAACGCCCTGATGCGCGATATCTATCCGAAGGAAGAGTTCTCGCGCATGATGTCATTCGTCATGTTGGTCACCACGATAGCGCCATTGCTGGCGCCCATTGTGGGCGGCTGGGTGCTGGTATGGCTGAGCTGGCACTATATCTTTTGGATCCTCGCCGTGGCGGCTATTCTGGCTTCAGTGATGATCTTTACGCTGATCAAAGAAACATTGCCCGTAGAGCGTCGCCAGCCGTTTCGCTTGCGCACTACTCTTGGCAACTTTGCCTCGTTGTTTCGTCATAAGCGCGTACTGAGCTATATGTTGGCCAGCGGGTTCAGCTTTGCCGGAATGTTTTCTTTCCTTAGCGCCGGGCCTTTTGTCTACATTGAGATTAACCATGTTTCACCGCAGCATTTCGGTTACTACTTCGCGCTGAATATTGTTTTCCTGTTCGTGATGACCATCATCAACAGCCGCTTTGTTCGCCGGGTTGGGGCATTGAATATGTTCCGTGCGGGGCTGTGGATCCAGTTTGTGATGGCGGGCTGGATGGTTTTCAGTGCGCTGTTCGGGGTAGGTTTTTGGGCGCTGGTGGTGGGCGTGGCGGCATTTGTCGGCTGCGTGTCGATGGTGTCATCTAACGCGATGGCGGTCATCCTGGATGAATTCCCGCACATGGCGGGAACGGCATCATCTTTGGCGGGGACGTTCAGATTTGGCATTGGCGCTATTGTTGGGGCACTGTTGTCACTGGCGACCTTTAACTCGGCCTGGCCGATGATTTGGTCGATAGCGTTTTGCGCCACCAGCTCTATTCTCTTCTATCTCTACGCCAGTCGCGCTAAAAAACGGTGATCTAATACACAACCTGGAGGTCATAGGGCCTCCAGAGTTGATGTATATCAACCGCAAATCTATCAATTCTCCTGCTTATGTTTATTTTATGTAAAATCAATTTATGTAAAAAGTCACATCATTGTAGTTAAAAAGGTTGAGTTAGATCGCAGAAACGAGTACATATAGCCCGGAAATTTGCCAGAACCATTGAATAAATTTAAATACCTGGTTCGGAAAGCAGCATATGGACATGGGTGTAAACGTTTACCAACTGTTTAAAGACGTTTTGTCAATGATGTGTTAATATTGATGTAAAATAATTGTGAAGTGATTGTGCTTCCAGGGAAAGAAAGTGATGACATTACAACTCTCAATCGTTCATCGTCTGCCGCAGTGCTATCGTTGGTCGGTGGGTTTCGCAGGTTCGAAAGTTGAACCGATTCCGCAAAACGGCCAGAGCAATGAGAACAGCCTGGTGGCGCTCAAATTGCTCAGCCCGGATGGTGATAGCGCGTGGTCAGTCATGCATAAACTCAGCCAGGCCCTCAGTGACATTGAGGTTCCTTGTTCCGTTCTGGAATGCGAAGGGGAGCCGTGCCTGTTTGTGAATCGTCAGGATGAGTTTGCTGCGACCTGCAGACTGAAAAATTTCGGCGTGGCAATCGCAGAACCTTTTTCAAATAACAATCCGTTTTGAGCGTCAGCTTAGCGCGAGCAGCTGACGCGTATAGGCCTGTTGTGGCGCGTTGAATACGTGCTCGCATTGCCCCTGTTCCACAACTTCTCCCTGCCTTAGCACAATAACCTGATGGCACAACGCGCGTACGACATGCAAATCATGGCTGATAAAAATATAGGCCAGACGATGCTTTTCCTGTAAGGACTTTAACAACATCAGGATTTGCGCCTGTACGGTCCTGTCGAGTGAGGATGTCGGCTCATCCAGAATGATCAGCGAAGGTTTTAGAATCAACGCCCGGGCAATGGCTATGCGTTGACGTTGACCTCCGGAAAACTCTGCGGGATAACGATGTCGCGTTTCGCTATCCAGCCCCACTTCCGTCATGACCGCTTTCACCTGCGCTTCACGTTGTTCGGCAGTAAGTGTCGGTTGATGAACGCGTAGTCCCTCCTCAATAATTTGTAGCACGCTTAAGCGTGGGTTTAGCGAGGAGTTAGGATCCTGAAATACCACCTGAATGCGGTGACGTACGGGTAACAGCTGGCGACGATTTAAGGTATGCAACGCCTGGCCATCGAACACAATACTCCCCTGCGATGTGATTAGCCTCAGTAGCGCCAGCCCGGTGGTGCTTTTCCCGGAACCTGACTCACCGACCAGCCCCAGCGTTTCACCGGGCCGCAGGGAAAAACTGACGTCGTTGACCACGACGTTATGGTCTACTACGCGCTTCAGAATGCCTTTGCGGACAGGGAAGGCGACGCGGAGTTTTTCCACTTCCAGCAAGGGAGCTTGCCCTACAGGTAAGGGGACCGGGTCACCGGAAGGTTCGCTGTTTAACAATTTCTGCGTGTACGGATGCGAGGGCGCAGAGAGCAGTTGTGCGGCACGATTTTGCTCAACGCACAGGCCGTTTTGCATGACCGCCACGGTATCGGCCAGCTTTTTCACAATGCTGAGGTTATGGGTGATGAACAGTAATCCCATATTCAGCTCTCGCTGTAACTCCCGTAACAATTGCAGGATCTGTGCCTGGACGGAGACATCCAGCGCGGTGGTGGGTTCATCGGCAATCAGCAGTTCTGGCCGCGTTAGCAGCGCCATGGCGATCATCACACGTTGGCGCTCACCGCCGGACAACTGGTGCGGGTAATCTGCGAGACGTTTGGCCGCCTGACGGATCCCGACGCGGTCCAGACAGGTCAGAATCTCTGCCCGGGCGGCCTCGCGACGCATTCCCCGATGCAGCGATAGCACCTCGTAAAGCTGTTTTTCCAGGTTGTGAAGCGGGTTCAGTGACACCATCGGCTCCTGGAAAATCATGGCGATTTTGTTCCCTCGTACGCCGCGAAGCGTCTGCTCGTCGGCGTGAAGCAATGATTCACCATGGAAACGAATATCACCGGCAAGATAGACCGCAGGAGGGGACGGTAATAAGCGCAGAATAGAAAGCGCGGTCACACTTTTCCCTGAGCCAGATTCGCCCACCAGCGCCAGCGTTTGCCCGGCATCAACCCGCAATGAGAGAGTGTTGACCACGGTGCGCACACTCTCCTGGTGGCGAAAACCTACCGATAAATTCTCAATAGCTAACAGAGGTTGTGTCATTTTAAATCGCCTTATTGGGATCAAACGCGTCGCGTACCGCTTCACCAATAAAGATCAGTAGCGATAAAAGCAGGGCAACGGAGATGAACGCAGTGATCCCAAGCCACGGCGCCTGCAGGTTATTTTTACCTTGTAACAGGAGTTCTCCCAACGATGGCGAGCCAAGCGGTAAGCCGAATCCGAGGAAATCCAGCGAGGTCAGGGTGGTTATCGAGGCGCATAATATAAACGGTAAAAAAGTCAGGGCGGCGACCATCGCGTTGGGTAGCATATGACGCAGAATAATACTGCGATCGCTCACGCCGAGCGCCTGCGCGGCACGAATGTAATCAAAGTTCCGGGTACGTAAAAATTCCGCACGCACCACGCCAACCAGACTCATCCAGCCAAACAGCACGGTAATGCCCAGCAGCCACCAGAAGTTGGGCTGGACCACGCTCGACAACAGAATGATCAGAAACAGCGTTGGCATACCAGACCAAACCTCAATGAATCGCTGCCCCCACAGGTCCACCTTGCCGCCATAATAGCCCTGAATAGCGCCAGCCATGATGCCCATCACGCTGGAACACAGGGTCAGCATTAAACCAAACAGGACCGAGATACGCGTGCCGTAGAGGATACGCGCCAGCACGTCGCCGCCGTTGGCGTCCGTCCCCAGCCAGTTTTGCGCAGAAGGTGGGGAAGGGAAGGGCTTATCAGTGGCAAAGTTAATGCTGGTGGCCCCAAAGCGTACGGGCGCCCACAGGATCCAGCCCTGCTTCTCCAGGCGCTGCTGTAGCCAGGGATCCTGATAATCAGCTTTGGTCGCCAGTGGTCCGCCAAAGTCGCTTTCACTGTAGTTTTTGAACAGAGGGAAATACCAACTGCTGTCATAGCGCACCAGCAGCGGCTTATCGTTGGCAATCAGTTCGGAACACAGGCTAAGGCCAAACAACACCAGAAAAATCCACAGCGACCAGTAGCCGCGGCGGTTATGACGAAAACGCGCCCAGCGGGCCTGATTGACGGGGCTTAATCGCGACATTAGCGTCCCTCAAAATCAATACGGGGATCGACCAGCGTATAGCTGATATCACTGAGAATATTCAGCAGCAGTCCGATCAGGGTGAAGATATAGAGCGTGCCAAACATCACCGGGTAGTCGCGTGATACGGTGGATTCATACCCCAGTAACCCCAGTCCGTTAAGCGAGAACATGACTTCAATCAGCAGCGAGCCGGTAAAAAACATGCTGATAAACGTTGCCGGGAAACCTGCTATCACCAGTAACATCGCGTTGCGAAACACATGTTTCCATAGAATATTTTTCTCGCTTACCCCTTTGGCTCGCGCGGTAACGACATACTGTTTGCGGACTTCATCCAGAAATGAGTTTTTAGTCAGCATGGTCAGCGCGGCAAACCCGCCAACCACCGTCGCCAGCACCGGCAGGGTAATATGCCACAGGTAGTCGGTCACTTTCTGATACCAGGGCAGAGAGTCAAAGTTGGCGGAAACCAGCCCGCGCAGCGGGAACAGGTCGTAGTAGCTTCCCCCGGCAAAAAAGACGATCAGCAAAATCGCAAACAGAAAGGCCGGTATGGCATAGCCGATAATAATGAATGCGCTGCTCCACACATCAAATCGGCTGCCATTGTGCACCGCTTTACGGATACCTAGCGGGATCGACACCAGATAAATGATGAGTGTGCTCCACAGCCCAAGCGTAACGGAAACGGGCAGGCTGTCTTTGATAAGCGTCAGCACCGAAGCGCTACGAAACAGGCTGTCGCCGAAATCGAAACGAATGTAGTCCCAGAGCATTTTGAAATAACGTTCGTGAATGGGTTTATCGAACCCGTAGCGGCGGGTGATTTCTGCAATTACTTCCGGATCCAGACCGCGGCCTCCGCGATAATTGCTGTCGCTGATGTTACCCACGCCGGTTTGCGCGTGGCTGGCGCGAACGCCTTCGCTACCCGCGCCGGGTAAGGCGCCACTTTGCCCGAACTCAATAGCGGCGACGGCCTGCTCAACGGGACCGCCGGGGGCAATTTGCACGATAAAAAAGTTGATGGTGATGATGGCCCAGAGCGTCGGGATCACCAGCAGCAGACGTCGAATCAGATAAGCGCCCATTTACTCTCCCTGTCGTCTGGCTGCGGGTAGCTTCGCCGCTTTGTTGACGTCATACCACCAGTTGTCGAGGCCGATGGTGTAAATTGGGCGAATAGCAGGATGTGAAAATTTGTCCCACCAGGCGATACGATCCTCGGCCATGTACCACATCGGCAACATGTAGTAGTTCCAGGTTAATACCCTGTCCAGCGCCCGTCCCAGCGGGATCAGTTTGGCTTTATCACCTTGCGCCGCGATGATTTGATTGATCAATTTATCAATCACCGGGCTTTGCACGCCGGGCGCATTGTAGCTGGAATCAATGTATTCAGAGGCCCACAGAATTTGCAGGTCCGAACTCGGCCACGGCATCGCGCGATACAACCTCGGCATCATGTCATAGTCGCGACTGCGCAGGCGGTTCGTGATTTGCGAATTATCAACCTGGCGGATGTTCATGGTGATGCCTAAGCGCTGCAGGTTGTGCTGGAACGGCAGTACCCACTGGCTGTTACTGCCCGCCGGGAGCAACAGTTCGAAGCTCAGGGGTTTACCGCTGGCGCTGTTCACGCGCTGCTGTCCCTTTAGTATCCAGCCAGCCTGTTCCAGTAAGGTATTGGCTTTCAATAAGTTGTCACGATCGTAACCATCACCTGTTGATTTTGGCGGCTGATAAATTTGGCTGAAGACCTCAGGGGGGAGATCTTTTTTCAATGGCGCGAGTATCACCAGTTCATCCGCATCGGGGTAATTTTTTGCGGCATACTCGGTATTCTGAAAATAGCTGTTTGTCCGGCTCCAGGCGTTATAGAACAGGGCTTTATTCATCCATTCAAAATCAAAGGCCAGCGTGATGGCTTCACGTACGCGTCGATCGCTGAATACCGGACGCTGAATATTAAAGGCCAGCCAACGCGTATCCTGTGCGGATTCGTTTTTCTGCTCATCTTTGATGATGTAATGATTTGCGAAATTTTTGCCGGTATAACGTGTCGCCCAGTTTTTGGCATCGTTCTCCAGACGCAGATCAAACGCACCGGCCTTAAACGCTTCAAAGGCGACGTTGTCATCAAGATAGTAATCGTAGCGGATGGTATCAAAGTTCCAGCGCCCGCGGTTAACGGGCAGGTTCGCGGCCCAATAATCTTTGACCCGCGAATAGACAATATACTGGCCCATTTTCCACTGGGTGATACGGTACGGGCCGCTGGCAAGCGGTGGGGAAGATAAGGGATCGCTGAGTTTATGATCCTTCCAGTATTTCTCAGGCATCACGGGTAATGAAAACAGGCTGAGCATATCCTCTTTGCCCGGTTTGGCTAATTCAATACGCACGGTTAACGGTGCAATGGCTTTTACCGTTGTGCCTTTGTAGACGAGGCGAAACTGCGGCACGCCTTCAGTCATAAATTTGTGAAAGGTGAAGGCGACATCGCTGGCGGTAATGGGGGAGCCATCGTGAAAACGCGCCCGTGGATTAATGGCGATTTCTACCCAGGAATAGTCGTCAGCATAGCGCGCGCTGTCGGCAATGAGCGGGTAATAGCTGCCAGGCTCGTCGTCAGAGGTGGTAAAAAGCGTATCGTACAGCGTTTCGGTGCGCGCGCCGGGATTGCCACGCATTGCATAGCGGTTGAAGTTATCGAACGTACCAATCGCGGAGAGGGTGATTTGCCCGCCTTTGGGCGCGGCTGGGTTAACGTAATCAAAGTGGTTAAAGTTAAACGCGTACTTCGGTTCGCCCAGTACGGCAAACGCATAGCTTTCTTTGATGGATTGCGCCTGAACGCTAAACCCGATGAGGGCGATAAACAGCAGCAGTAGGCGAGGGATCATATAAAAGCGCTTTCCTTTTCCTGTCACAACCCGACGGGCATCATGCCTGAGAGATAAGGGGTGTGGCGGCGAGTAAGAGTATATGAATCGCAAACTGCGATCACCACGTTGGCTTATTGGGCTGCGCCATCCAACGCACGAAATCAGCAAGCTTTAACGGTCGGCTAATCCAGTATCCCTGGAAAAAATGTACTCCACGATCGCGCAGCCAACGAGCTTGCTCAGGTGTTTCTACCCCTTCAGCAACCGTCAGCATATTAAGACGCTTAGAGAGTGTCAACACGGCGTCCAGAACCGGAGAGGTCAGGGTTTCTGTGCCGATGGCGTTAATAAACCCGCGATCGATTTTCAGGTAGTCAACGGTGAAGCGTTCCAGATAGATAAGCGCGCTATGACCGGTACCGAAATCATCAATAGCAATTTCAAAGCCAACAGAGTGTAGCCATTCGAATAGCTGTGTCGCCTCGTGTTGATTAAGCATATCGCGTTCAGTGATTTCCAGCACTAACTGAAAATGGTTCGCGGGAAGCGAGGCGCGCAGACGTCGGATGTCATCTTTAAAACTCTCGCCGTGCAGGTGCGTTGGTGCGATGTTAATCCCCAGTTTGGCGCCAGCAGGAAACACTTTTTGCAGCGTCGGGGCGTCCTGCGCTATTAACTTAAAGAGGTGTTGGGTCAGCGGGACAATCATTTTCTGCGATTCTGCATAATGAATGAAGGCATCCGGTGGGATCTCACCCGTTGATGGATGATGCCAACGTAATAACACCTCAACACCTTTTACCTCCAGCGTTTGCATCTCTACGACGGGCTGGTACACCACATAAAATTGATTATGTTTGATGGCGTGGAGGATATCTTTACCAGGGCGTAACCGGACAGTGAAGATGTAATACCAGAGGAGAACCCCGGTGATAATCCCGGCCATACATCCCAACATAATCGCGTACCAGATGTCGTTGTACGTCCACTCTTGCGCATACAAACGAATCTTCAGCGGTACCTCTTTAAGCGTCGCCTGGCGCCATGGCGTGTTAGGCAGCGCAGAGACGTCCATAATTCGGGATGAAAATGTTGAAATAGCCGTGTCGCCAGCAATAACGGCAATACCATTAAAATTATCCTCGCGGGCGGTATAAAGCAGATAGGGCGCCAGGTTGATATTCAATGAAGAAAATACACCGCTGTTATGGAACGAGGGATTGCGGTGCCAAATCATTATCGCTGGCTTATCCGGCATCATGGGCGTCCCGGAAAGTATTTCCACATCAACATCTTTGTTGATATTCAGCTTCGGGATCAGCGACAAAATGGGGGCGTTCATTGCACCTGTTGCGGAGGAGCAAAAAGCAATACCGTCTTTTACCAGCAAAAAAGCGCGAACGTTGAGGTTAAAAGCCGCACTGGAGGTAAGTTTTGCAGCGACTTGCTGGCAGTTCTTTTCCAGCAGGGGTTGAAGCGCATCTGTGGTGGTTTTGAGATCTGCAAAGTAACTACTGACATAATTCTGGATATCGGCAAGCAGCGTTTCGTACTTAACCTCTCGCTTATGCCAGGTAACCAAAAATTGCAGGGTACTCACGAGCAATGCGACGATAAGCCCCGTTAACATACAGGAAAGCAGGATTTTCCGACCGGATGAAGAGCTGCGTCTGAACATAGTTCCTTATGTTTACCTGTAGTAACCGCTTATTCTGTATGAATATAACCTGAAATGGTCCATGCTGTGAGATTTTTCTTAGTCGAGAGGCGAAACAAAAAAGCACCGCCGAAGCAGTGCTTTTGATATGTCTCATCAGGATAGCCAAGGGATAGCTGCCAAACGAAATTAACTGCGGCTCAGAACCCGGCGAGCTTCGTTGTAACGTTTTTTCCAGTAAGGCTCGTTCATGCTGGAAATGATAACGCCACTGCTGGTCGAGGCATGAACAAACTGGTTGTTGCCGATATAGATACCGACGTGGCGGCCTGTGGAGCCAGCACGGAACAGAACCAGATCGCCTGTGCGCAGATTAGTACGCGAAACGGATTTACCCGTTTCCTGTTGTTCGTAGGTTGAGCGCGGAAGCTCTAAACCAAACTGCTCACGGAACGTACGCTGTACGAAGCTGGAGCAATCAATACCTTTTTTGGTGCTGCCGCCAAGGCGGTAACGCACGCCTTTCCAGTCAGCATACTGATCCATAATACGTGATTTAACATCGATATTACGGACCATATTTTCAAATTCATCCTGAGAGGCTTGCAGTGAAGAGTTATCTCCATTGCCCACAGCATGCGTCTCAGAATGCATATTCCTGGCGGTGTTCGTGGTACTACATGCGGAAAGCAGAACCGCAACTGCTATCGCGGGTATGCCCCGCAAGATATATCTCAAAATCGGTTGAGATTTGACCATTTTGTTTGTTTTCCCTTGAAGTCCTTAACGATAAATATCGTTATAAAAAATGCCAAACGTGACGAGACTAATTACCATCGCACGATGAGACAATTCCTTAAGGTCAAATCTGTGGCAGAACGCACAAATTTATTCAGAAAGGGAATAATTGTCCCGCGAGGCAAAACGAGTTCGAGGTTACCCGATCGCCCCAGTCATTGCGAGAGATTTTATGTGATTTCTTATAAGAAAAATTGATACAGAAAGTGAATAAACGGCATTGGCTAAATTAAGAACAATTAGCGTAAAAAATATGCAAGCTATTCATTCTAAACATGAATAAGATGACAGGAGAATGACAATCAGAATGATGGAATATCGGTCGTCATCATCAGGGAATCAGAAGTTTCCCTGATGATGTTAATTGTTTTGCGTTATTTGTTTGAAAATTGTTTGTTTTTGCCGGGCAGATAATTCACAAACAGCGTGACCAGACGATCGCTTAATGACGTCATTAGCCACCAGGGTAAGCCAATCAGCACAACCGTCATGGAGCCGACCACGATATCGGTGAGCCAGTGAGCGCCGATCATTACGCGTGGAAAAGCAAAAACCACAGCGATAATAAGGCCGATTATGCCTGCAACTTTTCCGAAATAACGCAGCATAAATGCGGAAAAAATAAGCAGCATCATGCCGTGATCGCCAGGAAAACTGTCTCTGGAGGCATCTTTGGTTGGAATATGCAGCAGTTCGCTGACGCGATAAATATTATCCAGCATCAGAGTAGGGCTGGCGCGTTTAACCGGAATAAGCGCCTGGCCCAACTGATTTAATACCACTGCGGTGAGCAGCATCACCAGACCAATAGCCACAATACGCCGGCGACCTTCCGCCGTATCCTTCAGCCAAAAGTGCAGCATCAGTGCGCCCATAGCCAACAACGAGCAGCCATCAAATGCCCGGTTATTGGTGATCGCAACAATCCACAGAAACAGCGGGCTTTCAACCAGCTTCTGATTGAAAAAACGGAAGACGCCCGTATCCAGTGAGGACCAGAACCCGTGCCCGGCGGGAATATACCAGGACAGAAACAGCGCTATACCTGCAATATTGAGCAGTATAATAAGAGGGTATCGGGTTTTCATCGTCGTTTACCATTGCTATAAAACGAAGGCAACCTTACGCGCTACCGTCTAAACGAAGTCTCAACAATGCGCTCTGTAACGTATTCCAGTCGGTGTCGGTATCGGAGATGAGTTCAATACGGCTATCCGGCGGAGCGACGTTTTGCGTCTCAATATGCCAGTCGTCTCCCTGACGGTTAATGCGCACCAGCCCCTCTTTGATACGCATTACACCTTTTACACGCCCAACGGGTGCAAGGCGCGACCATTCCAGCAGGCCGATGGTATCGAACACCGTATCGGCGTCAAAGATCCAGCCGCAGGCCTGATGACCCTGACCGCTGTTCAGGCTGCGACGCCAACGCTGTTGTGCGGGCAAACTTAACGCCGCCAGCCCTTTTTTGTCAGCATGACTATGGGCGTGCTCAGCGCTTGCGGGAAGCTGCGCCAGGTTTAGTCGGGGCAAATCCAGTAATTGACCGGCAATATTTCCATGATCGGCATGAACCAACTGACGATTGCCGCCATAGTGCTGCCACCAGGTTTGCAGGGCGTTTTCGCTTTCCGTTGTGGCGCGGTCGGCTTTGTTGGCGACGATGATATCGGCGGCAGCCAGTTGATCGCGGAAATTGTCATTGGCGACGCTTTTTTCATCCAGTAGCTGGCGAGGATCAAGAATACAAAGGGTCGCGCGCAAATCGATCCACGGTTCGTAAACCGGAGCGGTAAGTAAATCCAGAATCTGTTTGGGATGTCCGAGGCCGGTAGGTTCAATGAGTAGTCGGTCAGGTTTTCCCTGACGCAACAATGTATTGAGGCCAACCTGCATTGGCAGACCGTTAACACAGCACATACAGCCGCCGGGGATCTCTTTTAGCAATGCGCCGCTGTCGGCTAACAGGGCGCCATCAATACCGACTTCACCAAACTCATTGACCAGTACGGCCCACTTCTCTGCGGGATCTTTGTTTGCCAATAAATGAAGAATAGAGGTGCTTTTGCCACTGCCGAGAAAACCGGTGATGAGATTGGTTTTAGTCACATTTACTCCAGAATCATAAATTGCCGTAATGGCATTTAACAATCCTGGCGAAAAACGGGGAAAAAGAGAAGGGGTGAGAGGACGAAGACGCGCTTCGTCCTGATTAATGGCAGAAATCGTTAACTTTTTAACGTTTCAATGACAGCCTGATGCGCACCATATTGGGCAATACGCTGCCAGGCGAGCTGAATAGCCGCAACAAACTGCGGATTCTGTACCAGATCGGTGGCGAAAATCTCATGCAGAGAAAGCAGGGCGCTGACGCGTTCTGAGTCTGTACTCTGCTTCACAAGCGCGCTGATTTTCTCGCTCAATGGATCACGAATATCAATGGCCGCACCGGAATCATCCACTCCGCTTACGTAACGCATCCAGCCTGCGACGCCGAGTGCCAGCAGCGGCCACTCGCTGCGCCGTGCTAAATGTACGCGGATCCCTTCCAGCATACGCTGGGGTAATTTTTGGCTACCATCCATCGCGATTTGCCAGGTTTTATGCTTCAACGCCGGGTTGGCAAAGCGTTCCAGCAGGCTAGCGGCATACTGGTCTAAATCAACATCGGTGATTTGCAGGCTAGGCGCCTGTTCGTTGAGCATCAGACGGTAGGCGGCTTCACGAAAAGCGCTGTCCTGCATGCAGTCGCTAATGTGCTGAAACCCGGCCAGATAGCCGAGATACGCGAGAAACGAATGACTACCGTTCAGCATCCGCAATTTCATTTGTTCCCACGGCAGAACGTTTTCAACCATTTGTACGCCGGCGGTTTCCCACTGCGGACGACCACACACAAAATTGTCTTCAATCACCCACTGAATAAAGGGCTCACAGCTGATTGCACAGGGATCGGCCACCCCCAACTCACGAGCGATTTCAGCCAGTGACTCTTCGGTGGCGGCAGGAACAATCCTGTCCACCATGGTACCCGGGAAGCTGACATGTTCCTGGATCCAGTGGGCCAGCTCAGGTGAGCGTTTCTCCGCCATTCCCAGTACGGCGTTTTTTACCACATGGCCATTATCCGGGATATTATCGCAGGAGAGGACGGTAAAAGGCTGCAGCCCGCGTTCACGTCGGCGGTGCAGCGCTTCAACAATAATGCCGGGTGCGGAATGTGGCTCAGCCGGAGTCTGTAGATCATGAATAATGCGTGGATGAGAAAGATCCAGCGAGCCTGTTGCCGGATCGATGCAGTAGCCTTTTTCCGTAATCGTTAACGAGACAATCGCCACCTGAGGTTCACAGAATTTTTCGATAATGGCCGCCAGCGAATCCAGCGTGGCGTTCAGACATTCTTTGACGGAGCCGATAACAATCGGTTGGTTGCCATTCGCCCCTTTTTCTAACACGGTAAATAAATGATCCTGCTCGCGAAGCTGACTCATTAGTCGATCGCCGCTGAACAGACTTATCTCACAAATTCCCCAGTCCCCACCCTGTGCATTCAGTACCCGATCGGTCAGTAATGCCTGATGGGCGCGGTGAAAAGCACCGAAACCAAAATGCACAATCCGCGTTTTTAATTGTTGGCGATCGTACTGCGGCATCATGACATTTTTCGCGAGCGGCACTGAGGCAATAGTTTTCATTCAATACACCTGATTAACCATTAATTAACAATGGCAGTATAAAGTTATATGACAGCAAATTGAATTGGTGTGCCTCATTTATCCGGGTAATGTGAGCTGGATCAACCAATCATTGCGGATTTGTTGATCCTCGCCCAGATGCCTGTATGGTAGTCGTCATTAAGTGAGCCTAATTTGGTATAACAACTTGTGAGGTGAAACCATGGAACAAACCTGGCGTTGGTACGGACCTAACGATCCAGTATCGCTTGATGATGTGCGTCAGGCTGGCGCAACGGGTGTTGTGACCGCCTTGCACCACATTGCCAACGGTGAAGTCTGGCCGGTAGAAGAGATTAAAAAGCGGCAGGCTATTCTGGCTGAAAAAGGGCTGACCTGGTCAGTGGTGGAAAGTATCCCCGTCCACGAAGATATCAAAACGCACTCTGGTCAATATCAAACGTGGATTGCTAACTATCAGCAGAGTATCCGTAATCTGGCGACCTGCGGCATCGATACCGTGTGCTATAACTTCATGCCGATCCTCGACTGGACGCGTACTGATCTCGAGTATCAGTTGCCGGACGGCTCCAAAGCGCTGCGTTTTGACCAGATCGCTTTTGCTGCCTTTGAGCTGCATATCCTCAAACGTTCAGGGGCTGAAGCGGATTACACCCCGGAAGAACAACGCCAGGCGCTGGACTATTTCAATGCCATGAGCGAGGCCGATATTGAAAAACTGACGCGCAATATCATCGCAGGTCTGCCCGGTGCCGAAGAGGGGTATACCCTTGATCAGTTCCGTGCGCGCCTTGCTGAATATGACGGCATCAGCAAAGACGACTTGCGCAATAACATGGCGGTATTCCTGCGGGCGATAGTGCCAGTGGCAGAAGAAGTCGGCGTGCGTCTGGCCGTACACCCGGACGATCCGCCGCGTCCGATCCTTGGCCTGCCGCGCATCGTTTCGACCATCGAAGATATGCAGTGGCTGAAAGACACCGTCGACAGCATCAATAACGGTTTCACCATGTGCACCGGCTCCTACGGCGTACGCGCCGATAACGATCTGGTGAAAATGATTGAAACCTTTGGCGATCGTATTCACTTCACGCATCTGCGTTCAACTTGCCGTGAAGATAACCCGAAAACCTTCCACGAAGGTGCGCATTTGCAGGGCGATGTGGATATGGTATCGGTGGTGGCGGCGATTCTGAGCGAAGAGCAGCGCCGTAAAAAGGCGGGCGATCTGCGTCCAATCCCGATGCGCCCCGATCACGGGCACCAGATGCTTGATGATTTGCATAAAAAAACCAACCCGGGCTACTCTGCGATTGGTCGTCTGAAAGGACTGGCGGAAGTCCGTGGCGTTGAGCTGGCGCTGAAACAAACACAGTTCCGCGATCTGCTGTAAGGCGAACAACAGGGATTGAGCGGCAGGCTCGATCCCTGTAATCCATTAAGGCTGCGATAGCGCCTGCTCCAGTACCGCCAGGACTCTTTTTATCTGCTGTAACTGCAATCCACCAAATCCAAAAAACATAACTGCGTCGCTGTTCTCTTCACGCCATGCGGCTTCTGAGCCATTCTCTATATCTGGCAACGTATCGAAACGAATCCCGGCGAGCAGGCAGCGTTGTTGTAGCCTGGCGATAATTTCGGGGGACCAGGCAATGCGTAATGAGAGGTGCAGACCTGCCGTTGCGCCAGCGATTTTCCCTTCGGGAAACAGTGCGGATAGGCCGTCGCGTAATAGCGTAAGACGTGCCGCATAATTGCAGGCCAGCTTGCTGATATGCGTATAAAACACCTGATTTTGCATTAATTCGGCCAAAAATTGCTGCAACAACCACTGGCTCCCGTTGTTGTTGAGCGCTTTCATATTCTGTACGGCCGGAAGCAGTTCGTCAGGGCAAATCAGATAGCCAAGACGTCCTCCTGGTCCCAATGTTTTGGAAAATGTCCCTATATAGATAACCCGGTTGTGATAATCCATGGCTTTCAGCGCGGGAAGGGGATTTTCTCCATAGGTAAAAACGGCATCGTAATCGTCTTCAATAATGTAAGCGCCGACGCGCTGCGCCCACGTTAATAATGCCTGACGCCGCTCCAGTGACAGGACGCTACCCAGCGGATACTGATGCGCTGGAGTAACATAACAAAGCTGAGTAGCATATTCCGGTAAATTATCTGTTTGCAGTCCGTGGTTATCGACAGCAATTGGCGTAATGTCTGCGCCGTAATAATTAAACAGATGCCAGGCCCCCGAATAACAAGGGGACTCGGTTACAATATGGCACTTTTTTTGCTGACTGAAAGTATGATGGTTAATAAAGAGTTGAGTGAGCAGTGACAGTCCTTCCTGAATCCCGTTAGTAATAATGATGTTCTCTGCTCGAGTATTAATACCGCGAGATAAATTAAGGTATCTGACCAATTATTCACGCAGTGAAAATAATCCATTTGGTGAATGATATCGGGTGAATAATTGTTCCTTGAGGACGCTGGGGGCGTTATTCCATTTGCGCCAGCTTGACCAGGGAAAAGCATTGGGATCGGGAACGCTCATTTGGCAATAGCACTCTCGCCCAGGCTCTGCATAAACATCGGTGGGGATCCCAGCCGCTTTAGGTTTCATCGGCGGGGAACCCTGCGCGACGTGCACGATTGCTGGCGTTGTGCGTACAGGTGTGGTGAAGATGACCTCGTAGCCGATACCTTGTCGACTCTTAATTAATCCCGCGGCCATGAGCTTATCATAGGCCATCACGACCGTTATTTTGGCAACGTTTAATACCTGTGCCTGCTCGCGAATAGAGGGAAGTTTATCTCCACAAAGCAAATCACCGCGCTGAATGGCCTGGAAATAAAATTGAAATATCTGCAATTGCAGCGGGGTACGGCTTTCTCGATCGAGAGTCAGTGTTAGCATGAGGAATTCCTTATGTATATATACGCACTATATTACGAGCTTCTCTTCTTCACGTTTTGATGCACCTCATAGAGTAGATGCTGTTCCTATAAGCTGCTTTTGCTGTCTCTATTTTTGATTTTTATGATCGCTTAGCGTGTCGCTATTAAAAAAATGGAGGCAAGCATGTCGTGGATAAGAAAGAACGCACTGTGGTGCGCATTCGTCGGGGCAGTAGCAATGGCCCTTGCAATTTGGGGGACGTGGCAAGGCGTTCATTACACCAGTACCACCGAATTTTGTTTATCGTGTCACTCGATGCGCACACCAGGAGAGGAATATAAAACCAGCGTGCATTTTCGCAATGCTTCTGGCGTGCGTGCTGAGTGTAAGGATTGTCATATTCCGCCAGGGATCGTCCCGACGTTGGTTCGTAAAACGGAAGCCTTAAACGACCTCTACCACACCTTTATCTCTCCTTCGATTGATACCCCTGAAAAATTTGCCGCAAAACGAGCGGAATTGGCCCAGCGAGAGTGGGCGCGAATGAGCGCTAACCATTCGGCGGCATGTAAGTCTTGCCACAGCTATGAGGCGATGGATCACGGCAAACAATCTGCGAATGCGGCGGCGCAAATGACCGCGGCGGCGGCAAAAGACAGCAACTGTATTGATTGCCATAAAGGTATTGCCCATCACAAACCCGATATGAGCAGCGGTTTCCGCGATCGCTATAAGCAGTTGCAGCAGCAGGGAGCGTCTTTATCGAATGCGAGCACGCTGTTCTCGTTAAGCGAAAAAGCATTGACGCCAACGGCCGGAAGCCCCGCAGGTAAAGCGCTGTTATTTCCTGCCACCGAGGTCAAAGTGCTGAAAAAAGAGGGCAGCAACGTGCAGCTTGAACTGACGGGCTGGCGTGAAAGCAAAGGACGCGGGCGGGTGATAACCCAGTATATGGGTAAGCGTGTGTTCTCGGCCGTGCTTGATGACGCCTTGATGGCGAACGTAAAAGTACTACAAACCCAGGTCGATCCTGACTCACACCAGCAATGGCAGCAGGTGAGCGTGACCGCCTGGACCTCCGCCCAGGGGCTTATCAGCAATATTGCACCGATCTGGGAATATTCGGATCAAATGCTGCAATCCACCTGTAGCGCCTGTCATAGCACTCCTCCTACGACCCGATATACCGCCAACGGCTGGATCGCCGGATTGAAAGCGATGTCCACCTATTACCGACTGAATCCGGTGGAAGAACGTACGTTGTTGAAATACCTCCAGACCCATGCCAGCGATGTGTCTGAACCTAACAAAAATTAAGGAAAATATATGGATATTCATGAATTTAACCCGTCTCGCCGCCGTTTTCTGAGCGGTATGCTAGCGGTGGGCGCGGCCAGTGCGCTGGCGCCGAATCCGCTGATATCAAAAGTATGGGCAGCGGGAGAAAACCCCGCACAGTGGATTCAATCCGGTTCGCATTTTGGCGCTTTTGAAGCCAAGGTTGTCAACGGCGAGTGGACAGAAACCCGGCCTTTCAAACATGACAAATACCCTTGCGATATGCTGAACGCGGTGCGTGAAGTGGTCTATAACCCGTCGCGGGTACGTTATCCAATGGTTCGTCTGGACTGGTTACGTAAACGCGAGAAATCGGATCGCAGCCAGCGCGGAGATAATCGTTTTGTGCGGGTAAGTTGGGATCAGGCGCTGGATCTGTTTTACGAAGAGCTGGAACGGGTACAAAAAACCTACGGCTCATCGGGGGTATTTACCGGGCTGGCCGACTGGCAAATGGTAGGGAAATACCATAAAGCGGGCGGGGCGATGGACAGAGGGCTTGGTCTGCATGGTAGCTATGTGACGACCGTTGGCGACTACTCTGCAGCAGCTGCGCAGGTTATCTTGCCGCATGTGATTGGTTCGCTGGAAGTTTATGAACAGCAAACGTCACTGCCGCTGGTTATTCAGAACAGTAATACCATCGTGCTGTGGGGATGCGATCCGATCAAAAACTTGCAGATCGAGTTCCTGGTTCCCGATCACGATGCGTTTGGCTACTGGCAACAGATTAAAGAAGCGGTTGCGCAGGGTAAAATGCGCGTTATCAGCGTCGATCCAGTGCGTAGCAAATCGCAAAACTACCTTGGCTGTGAACAACTGGCGCTACGACCACAAACCGATGTCGCGTTAATGCTGGCACTCGCCCATACGCTGTATGAAGAAAAACTGTATGACACGGCGTTTATTAACGATTACACCGTGGGTTTTGAGCAGTTTTTGCCCTATCTGCTTGGGGAGAGTGATAAGCAGCCGAAAAATGCCGAATGGGCAGCGCAAATCTGTGGCCTGACGGCGGAGCAGATCCGTGATTTCGCCCGCCTGCTGGTCAAAGGCCGGACCCAATTTATGGGCGGTTGGTGCGTACAACGCATGCATCATGGCGAACAGTATCCCTGGATGCTGGTGGTGCTGGCCAGTATGGTTGGGCAAATTGGCTTGCCGGGCGGCGGCGTAGGGTTTGGCTGGCATTACAACGGCGGTGGTACGGTGACATCCACCGGACCTGTACTCTCCGGGCTGGGAGGGATCGCGAATCCTCCACCGGCGAAGTATAAAGCGGATTTTCGCGGCGCATCGGAGCATATCCCCACCTCACGCATCGTTGACTGCCTGCTGGAGCCGGGCAAAAAGGTTGCCTTTAACGGCGAAACGTTAACCTGGCCTGATATTAAAATGGCGATCTACAGCGCGGCGAATCCATTCCATGCGCAGCAGGATCGTAATCGCATGATCAAGGCATGGAAGAAGCTGGAAACCGTGGTGGTATTGGATCATCAATGGACCGCGTCGTGTCGATTTGCCGATATCGTCCTGCCTGTTACCACCCGCTTTGAACGTAACGATATTGAACAGTTTGGTACGCATTCGAACAAAGGGCTGATGGCCCTGCATCAGATTGTTAAACCGCAATATGAAGCGCGGCATGATTTTGACGTTTTTGCCGGATTATGTAAGCGCTTTGATAAAGAGGCGGTGTACCGCGAGAACCGTGATGAAATGCAGTGGATACAGGCGCTCTACGACGAAGGCGTGAAGATGGGCGCGTCGCTCGGTGTCTCCTTACCGGACTTTACTACGTTCTGGCAGGGCGAAGGATACATTGAATATCCGGCCGGACAGCCGTGGGTGCGTCACGGTGAGTTTCGCGACCAACCAGATCTTAATCCCCTGGGAACGCCGTCAGGTCTGATTGAAATCTACAGTAAAACCATTGCTGGCTTTGCTTACGAGGATTGTCCCGGTCATCCGGTATGGATGGAACCGTTTGAACGTAATCATGCCGCTAAAAAAAATAAATATCCGCTGCATCTGCAATCCTGCCATCCGGATAAACGTCTGCACTCGCAGTTGTGCTCGAGCGAGGCGTTTCGCAATACCTATGCGGTTGCCGGAAGAGAACCGCTTTATATCAGCGCGCAGGATGCCACTGCCCGTGGTCTGAAAGCAGGTGATATCGCTCGCGTCTTCAACGACCGTGGTCAGGTGCTGGCTGGGGTGGTGATTAGCCCGGATTTTACCCCTGGCGTAATCCGCATTCATGAAGGGGCCTGGTATTCCCCGCAGGAGGGTGGAAAAGCCGGGACGTTATGCACTTATGGCGACCCGAATGTCCTGAGCGCCGATATTGGTACTTCACAGTTGGCGCAAGGCCCTTCAGCGCATACCGTGCTGGTGGAGGTCGAACGTTATCAGCAGAAAAAAGCGCCACCGGTAACGGCATTCGGCGGCCCGGAGACAGTAAAAGAGGAGGGGGGAAGTGCAGCATAACCAAATACATCAGCAGCGGGTGGACATGTACCAGTGGTTCTCGCAATTGCTGTTCCGTGAGCTGGACGAAAAGCAACTTGCCAGCCTTGAAAACGACGATAATCGGGCGTGGATTGTCTCACTGGCGGCGATTCCTGGATTGTCTGGCAAGGTTAAGCATTTTGAGCGTAGTCTGACCCGGATTTTACGCCGTGATTCCCGACAGCTGGAACTCGCCGCGGATTTTGCCTCGCTGTTTCTGCTGGCGCCGCCTGGCGGAGTCTCTCCCTATGCAGGGCACTATCCGCATACGACCGCGTCAGCAGAACGTCAGCAAATGAATGCGCTGCTGATCGAACACGGTCTGACCGCGCGGGAAAATGAGCCATCCGATCATATCGCCATTCAACTGGCATTGATGGCGAAGATGGTTGCTAAAGAGGAGGCGGTATCTGCGCAGTATTACTTTTTGCATCACCATATGATGTGCTGGGCGCCATTGCTACGCGATGCCTGCCTGGCGCGAGATGAACAGGGGTTTTACCCGCAGGCGGTCAATCTGATAGTGAGTTTTATGCGCGAGGATGAACAGTATCTGGAATCGCTGTTAATGGATGATTTTTATCTCAGCAGTCAGCGTTGAGAATAACAAAGGGACAGCTGGTGCTGTAATGCCAGCCAGT
>NZ_CP069763.1:4548194-4548800 GCF_016893685.1 Citrobacter cronae | reverse complement strand
GCACAGGGTTCCGTTCACCTCAATGGTGTCATTTCTCTGAAGCGCAGATACCCGTGAACGTGCAAGGGAGGCTCACCGCCGCCTCCCTTGCATCCCAGGCTCCCGGCGGGAAAATCGTCGCTGCGCGAGTTATTCGTCTTATGCCATCTGACTGTCGGGTCGGGGCCGAGCCTGCGTCCATGCAGGCCGTCCCCTCTGCCCGCATCCCTGCGGACAGCCCCGGTCAGCCGTCAACGCCTCATCGATTTTCAGCCGGACCGGAGTCATCGCTTCAACGCTCTGACTTCCAGTTAAATCTGTTTTGCTGTTTAAACAAAAAACGCAAATGGTCAGGTGTAGGCTGGTCCGGCTGAAAATTGCCGGCGTGTTTCCGTAAGGCCGGGAGAGCCAGCATGGATGCTGGCTCAGGGCGCGTTTTGCAGGGATGCTACCTCGCGCCCGACCCGGTAGCCTGAAGGAATAAGCGGGGGGAACCACGAAGTGGCAATTTTCCCGCCGGGAGCCGGGATTGTTAAGGGTACGGCGATAGTACCCTTAACACGTTCACAGGCAGTATCGTTTCAGAGAAGTGAWWAACATWRGGTGAACGTAACAATACACCAGAGG
>NZ_CP069763.1:4481977-4548124 GCF_016893685.1 Citrobacter cronae | reverse complement strand
AAGCCTTACAGCCTGCGCTGTCCCTTGTCGTCAATGGGCAGCAGAAAATTAGTCTGCACGGCCCATATAGCGACGTTCTTCGATATGAATACGGATTTTTTCTCCCGCACTCAGATACTCAGGAACCAGGATCACCAGGCCGGTAGTCAGGGTCGCAGGTTTGTTACGCGCGCTTGCTGATGCCCCTTTAATGCCGGGCGCTGTTTCAACAATTTCCAGGTCTACCGTTTGCGGCAGTTCCAGCGCCAGCAGCTGGCCGTCCCAGGTCAGAACCTGCATGTCCGGCATTCCGCCTTCCGGCATGAACAGCAGTTCTTCTTCAATCTGGTCTTTGGTGAAGGTATACGGGGTATAGTCTTCTTTATCCATAAAGACATATTCGTTGCCATCGACATAGGAAAAGTCGACGCCACGACGGCTCAGGGTGACAGTATCAACGATATCATCGCCCTTGAAACGCTCTTCAACTTTCAGGCCGGTACGGACATCAGAAAAACGCATTTTGTACAGCGTGGCGGCGCCACGTGCGGTTGGTGATTGAATATCAATATCTTTTACAATCAGCAGCTTGCCGTTGTAATTCAGTACCATACCTTTTTTAATTTCGTTCGCTCTTGGCATCGAAAAAATCCTGTAGTGAGGAGTGTCTAAAATATCGCGTAAAACTACTCGCGCCGGGGCATTCAGGCAAGTGGAATTGATGCTTTTGCTGGTGCAAAAAAGGTGTTACTGTGCGCTTCTCTCACAATCCGATGGTTTACGATAAAGAGAATACTGTATGGAATGCCGTCCGGATTGTGGTGCATGCTGCACCGCGCCTTCAATCTCCAGCCCTATCCCTGGTATGCCTGATGGCAAGCCCGCTAATACGCCATGCGTTCAGTTGGATGAATCCTTGCGCTGCAAAATTTTTGCTTCGCCGCTGCGGCCAAAAGTATGTGCCGGTTTGCAGCCCAGTGCGGAAATGTGTGGGAAGACGACGCACCAGGCCATGCTGTATCTTATTGAGCTTGAAGCGCTGACCGCGCCTTAAACATCTTTGATGCGCGCCAGGCACACGATGGTGGCGATGATCATCACCAGCGCAAACCAGAACACGGCGTGATAATTCCAGATTTCAGCGGCAATACCTGCCAACGATCCGGCAATAATCCAGCCTACGCGAATGGTATTCGTATAAAGGGTCGTGGCTGAACCTGCTTGTCCTGGCATCAAATCCTGGAAATAGAGCATGCCAATCCCACCAAGGATGCCGATATAAATCGCGTTCAGCAGCTGTAAACCAAGCAATACCGCCGGAGAGTGGGCCAACAGCATACCGGCATAAAAGAAAAAGCCGGCCACGACGGCAATTCGCATCAACAGACGCTTGCCCAGACGCTTAGCAAAGTATCCGGCAATCAACATGGTCGGGATTTCCAGCCCGGCAGCGGTTCCCATCATGATACCCGCCAGTTTTTCCGGCAGATGCAGTTCATTGATAATAAACAGCGGCATATTAATGATATAGAGGCTATTGGTCCCCCACATTAATGTGCAGATAACAAAAAGGAGCAGCGTGTCGCGACGATTGCGCCGTGGCGCCTCCACCACGCCAGTGGCGAGAGGCACATTTTTACTCATTGACGGTAAGAACAGCCAAACCATTGCGCCGCAGACAATAAAAGCAACCGCCGCGCTGAGGTACATCACCGTGAAGCTAAATCCCATTGCCAGTGCGTAGGCCAGCGGCGGGCCAATTACCCAGGCCAGCGATACCTGCGCACGTAAAATTGAGCTGAACATGACCGCTTCCCGGCCTGTACGGTCGGCATGCTCGCGAGCGAGAGCAAACATTTGCGGGTTGGCGGTTGAACCAAAGCTGCTGAGGAAGACGCCGACAAACAGCAAAATAAAATAGTTACGGTTCCAGGCAAACAGCACGCAGGCCAGCATGCCCAGGACACAACAGAAGACAATCAGGTTTTTGCGATCGCCTTTTTTATCCGAGCGCCCGGCCAGAAACTGACTCACCAGGATACCGATTACGGCGCTGCCGGTAAAAAAGAACCCGACCATACCGGGACGGGCATGGACTTCATCGGTCAGAAAAAGACTCAGCGTTGGTGTCTGCAAAGCGCCGGCGATACCCGTCAGAAACGCGACAAGCAGGAACGCCGCAGACGTTAAATCGAACGCCTTAGGTGTGGCGGCTACGGGGGTGTTATGCATGTTTTGATATCAATGATGTGAAGAGACGCGGAGTTTACGCTGCTTGCCAGAAAATAAACAGGTAGCCAAATCAAAATCGGCATCAAAAATCAAAATAGCATTTCAGTCAAAGAATGCTGTTTGCTGATGTTGCTGAATCTGACACGCTGACGCCATTTTTGCTTCAGCAATTTTATCTCTCCCCAGAAGAAAATGTGCGTTATCTCTAAATTCAGCAAGTAATTTGTCAACTTTACTTGTGTGCTGAAGAAAAAAGATCAAGACTTCTTGAAACGTTTCAGCGTCATCTTGCCATAACTGATGGAGTCAGGTGACGCCTTTTTTCTCATATTGGCTGAATCGTTTCAATTCAGCGGGAGAGGAGAACCATGTTCCAGTTATCTGTTCAGGATATTCACCCGGGCGAACAGGCCGGGAATAAAGAAGAGGCTATTCGCCAGGTTGCCGCGGCCTTAGTGCAAGCGGGTAACGTTGCGGAAGGCTACGTCGATGGCATGCTGGCGCGTGAACAACAAACGTCCACGTTTCTAGGCAACGGTATTGCTATTCCTCACGGGACGACGGACACGCGCGATCGGGTGCTGAAAACCGGTGTGCAGGTGTTTCAGTTTCCGCAGGGCGTGGTCTGGGGCGAAGGACAGGTCGCGTATGTCGCGATCGGTATTGCCGCCAGCTCTGATGAGCACCTCGGTTTACTGCGTCAGCTAACGCATGTGTTGAGCGATGACTCCGTTGCTGAACAGCTGAAATCAGCGACTACGGCGGAAGAGCTGCGCGCGTTGCTGATGGGCGAAAAGCAGAGCGAACAATTAAAGCTTGATAACGAAACGCTGTCGCTGGACGTCGTTGCCAGCTCGCTAGTGACGCTGCAGGCGCTCAACGCTGCGCGGCTGAAAGAAATTGGTGCGGTTGATGCCGCATTTGTCGCCAGGGCAATCAATGAGCAGCCGATGAATCTCGGTCAGGGGATCTGGCTGAATGACTGTGCTGAAGGTAACGTGCGCAGCGCCGTTGCGGTCAGCCGCGCAGCAACGGCGTTTGATGTCCAGGGGGATGCGGCAGCCCTGCTGGTAACCGTCGCGATGAATGACGATCAACCGGTTGCGGTGCTGAAGCGCCTTGGCGATCTGCTGCTGAATAATAAAGCTGACCGTTTGTTGAAAGCGGATGCGGCAACGGTGCTGGCGCTGCTGACCAGCGATGACGCCTTAACCGATGATGTACTGAGCGCCGAATTTGTTGTGCGCAATGAGCATGGTTTACACGCCCGTCCGGGCACCATGCTGGTGAATACGATTAAACAATTTAACAGTGAAATTACCGTGACAAATCTTGATGGAACCGGCAAACCGGCAAATGGACGCAGTCTGATGAAAGTTGTGGCATTAGGCGTGAAAAAAGGACATCACCTGCGCTTTACCGCCCAGGGCGAGGATGCTGAACAGGCGCTGAAAGCGATTGGCGAAGCCATCGCTGCAGGTCTTGGGGAGGGCGCGTAATGAGCAGACGTGTTGCTACTATCACCCTTAACCCGGCCTACGACCTGGTGGGTTTCTGCCCGGAAATTGAACGTGGCGAAGTGAACCTGGTGAAAACCACCGGTCTGCATGCGGCGGGAAAAGGGATTAACGTCGCTAAAGTCCTGAAAGATTTAGGTATCGATGTCACGGTGGGCGGTTTTCTGGGTAAAGACAACCAGGATGGTTTTCAGCAGTTGTTCAGCGAGCTGGGCATTGCCAACCGTTTTCAGGTTGTACAAGGGCGTACCCGTATCAACGTCAAGCTGACCGAAAAAGACGGTGAAGTCACCGACTTCAATTTCTCTGGCTTTGAAGTCACCCCCGCTGACTGGGAACGCTTTGTAAACGATTCGCTGAGCTGGCTGGGCCAGTTCGACATGGTGTGCGTTAGCGGTAGTTTGCCGACCGGCGTGAGCCCGGAAGCTTTCACCGACTGGATGACGCGTCTGCGCAGTCAGTGTCCGTGCATTATCTTTGATAGTAGTCGTGAAGCGTTGGTGGCAGGTCTGAAGGCGGCGCCGTGGCTGGTGAAGCCAAATCGTCGTGAACTGGAAATCTGGGCGGGTCGTAAACTGCCTGAAATGAAAGATGTGATTGATGCGGCGCATGCGCTGCGCGAGCAGGGTATTGCTCATGTGGTGATTTCCCTCGGTGCGGAAGGCGCGCTGTGGGTCAACGCTTCGGGTGAGTGGATCGCAAAACCGCCGTCAGTCGAGGTGGTCAGCACCGTTGGCGCGGGTGATTCGATGGTTGGCGGTCTGATTTATGGCCTGCTGATGCGTGAGTCCAGCGAACATACCCTGCGTCTGGCGACGGCTGTTGCCGCTCTGGCGGTAAGCCAAAGTAACGTGGGCATTACCGATCGTCCTCAGTTGGCCGCAATGATGGCGCGTGTCGACTTAAAACCGTTTAACTGACAGCAGGAGAGGCATAATGAAAACGCTGCTGATTATTGACGCCAATCTCGGCCAGGCTCGCGCTTACATGGCGAAAACCCTGCTTGGAGCGGCGGCGCAAAAAGCGCATCTGGAAATTATTGATAATCCGAATGATGCAGAACTGGCGATTGTTCTGGGCGACACGCTTCCTGCTGACAGTTCGCTGAACGGCAAAAAAGTCTGGCTCGGCGATATCGGTCGTGCGGTTGCGCATCCTGAACTCTTCCTCAGCGAAGCGAAAGGTCATGCAAAACCTTACAGCGCCCCGGTTGCGACAACGTCTGTTGCCAGCAGTGGCCCAAAACGCGTGGTGGCGGTGACGGCTTGTCCGACCGGCGTTGCCCATACGTTTATGGCTGCCGAAGCTATTGAAACAGAAGCGAAAAAACGTGGCTGGTGGGTAAAAGTTGAAACCCGTGGCTCGGTCGGGGCAGGCAATGCCATTACCCCGGAAGAGGTGGCTCAGGCGGATCTGGTGATTGTGGCGGCTGACATTGAAGTTGATCTGGCGAAGTTTGCCGGAAAACCAATGTACCGCACGTCTACTGGCCTGGCGCTGAAGAAAACCAAACAGGAGCTGGATAAAGCGCTGGAAGAGGCGACGCCGTATCAGCCAACCGGCAAGGCGCAGTCTGCGGCAACCGAAGGGAAGAAAGAGAGCGCTGGCGCGTATCGCCACCTGCTGACGGGCGTGTCCTACATGCTGCCGATGGTTGTTGCTGGCGGTCTGTGTATTGCGCTCTCATTCGCCTTTGGTATTGAAGCGTTTAAAGAGCAGGGCACGCTGGCGGCGGCGCTGATGCAGATTGGCGGCGGTTCAGCCTTTGCGTTGATGGTGCCGGTTCTGGCGGGGTATATCGCGTTTTCCATCGCTGACCGTCCGGGTCTGACGCCAGGTCTTATCGGCGGTATGCTGGCAGTGAGCACCGGTTCTGGCTTTATTGGCGGGATTATTGCCGGTTTTCTTGCCGGTTATGTGGCGAAGCTCATTAGCACCAGGCTGAAACTCCCACAGAGTATGGAAGCGCTGAAACCGATTCTGATCATTCCGCTGCTTTCAAGTCTGGTGGTGGGTCTGGCCATGATCTACCTGATCGGTAAACCGGTAGCCGGCATTCTGGAAGGTCTGACCCACTGGTTGCAAACCATGGGTACGGCGAATGCGGTGCTGCTCGGTGCGATTCTTGGCGGCATGATGTGCACTGACATGGGCGGTCCGGTTAACAAAGCGGCGTATGCTTTTGGTGTGGGCCTGCTGAGTACGCAAACTTATGCGCCGATGGCTGCCATTATGGCGGCGGGGATGGTACCTCCGCTGGCGCTGGGTCTGGCAACGCTGGTTGCGCGTCGTAAGTTCGACAAAGCCCAGCAGGAGGGCGGTAAAGCTGCGCTGGTGCTGGGCCTGTGCTTTATCACCGAAGGGGCTATCCCATTCGCCGCGCGTGATCCGATGCGCGTTCTGCCTTGCTGTATCGTTGGCGGTGCGATTACCGGCGCTCTCTCCATGGCGGTAGGGGCTAAGCTGATGGCGCCCCACGGCGGTCTGTTCGTGCTGTTAATCCCTGGCGCAATTACACCGGTGGTTGGCTACCTGCTGGCCATTATTGCCGGTACGCTGGTAGCCGGTCTCTCCTACGCGGTGCTGAAGCGCCCGGAAGCAGAGGTTGTGGCAAAGGCGGCCTGATTAAGCGCTGAAATCCAGGGCAGAGAAATCTCTGCCCTTTTTTATGCCTTAGCCCTTACCGTTGCAGCATCGCCACAATAATCCATCCTGCCTTAAGCAAATTCGATAAAGTGCCTTTAAATCAAACTGGTCACGGAAATCGAATATGAAAAAAGCGCCCATTTTTGCTGCTCTGTCACTCGCGACGCTGCTACTGACGGGATGTTCAACCATCTGGGTGATGACAACAACGTCAGGTGCAACAATAGAGACGCAAGGCAAGCCTGAGCAAGACCCCGGGACAGGACTGACAAAATATGCTGACGCCTATGGTTATCACCGCGTGATTAAAAGCAGCGATGTGAAGCAAATAGATAAAGGTAAGACGGTATTGATGTGGTGAGCCGGTTCAAGTGAATAGAGAATCATTCAGGGGCGAAATCTTTCGCGCCCCTGAATAAGACGGCTCAGGCAATCATTGGGGCGATGATAAAGCCAAAGGCAACGCCCGCGATGATCCCACCCAGTCCCGGCAACATAAACGGATGGTTTAAGACATACTTACCTACGCGCGTTGTCCCGGTGGTGTCGAACTCCATCGCCGCCAGTGAAGTCGGGTACGTTGGGAGAACAAACACGCCGGTCACAGCTACATAGGAAGCCAGAATTGCCCAGGTGGGAACGCCAAGCGCGACGGCAAGCGGGATAATCAACGGCGTGGTGGCCCCCTGCGAATAGAGCAGCGCGCAGGTGCCAAACAATACCAGAGCCAGCAGCATCGGGTAGGCCTGCAAAATATTCCCCGCGATGTCCTTAATCTCCGCTAAGTGCGCGTCAATGAATGTGGTTCCCAGCGTAACAATGCCGAGAATGACTGCCAGCGAACTCATCCCGGCGCGAAAAGTTGACGTCAGGACAATGGCATCTGTAGATGTTTTGCACAGCACCACCATCAGGCAAGCGGCAGCCAGCATGCAGATGATAATGATATCCCGCGTATTCATTGGGCTGCCAACATCAAATCCAGGGCGTAGCTGCGGGAATGCGGCAAGAATAACGATGAGCACCGTGGCCAGCATAAACAGGGCGACGGAAAGTTTTGCACCCGGTGTGGTACTGTTTTGCCCTTCGTATTTGCGCACCAGCCCTTTCTGCAGGCGTTCCAGATAGACCTCATCGTCCTGGAGTTCACATCCCTGGCGCGAGGCGATGAATGCCCCAACCATCGCGGCAACAAACGAGGCGGGCAGACATACCGCCATAACCTGGATAAAGCTGATACCGTTGCCTTCCATGATGGTCAGCATCGCGGCCATTGCGGCGCTGATCGGCGAGCCGGATATTGCAACCTGGGACGCCACTACGGAGCCTGCGAGCGTACGAGAAGGGCGGATGCCTGACTCTTTCGCAACTTCGGCAATCACCGGCAGGGTGGAAAAGACAATGAAACCTGTTCCCGCCATTATGGTCATCGACCAGGTGATAATCGGTGCAATAACATTGATATATTTAGGATTACGACGCATAAAATTACCGGCAATGCGTACCAGGTAATCCATGCCTCCGGCTGCCTGTAGCGCTGATGCCGCCACAACCACCGTCATAATAATAAGAATGACGTCCACAGGCGGCGAGCCAATTTTCAGACCAAATCCCAGGGTTAAAATAGCCAACCCCAGCCCACCGCATAAACCGATACCAATTCCGCCGAGGCGGATGCCGAAAAATATTGCGCCTAATACTACGATAATTTCCAACCAAAGCATAATGGCCTCCGCCAGATAATAATTCGCTATAAGAATGGCTTTTATTAAATGTGATGATTAAATTGTGGTTTTTTTATTGCGCCAGAAGGTGGCTTTTTCCAACGCGTTTTTCATACCACTTAATTCCGGCACGAACCAATGAACCGGTTGAATCAATATATTTTGCTGGTGATTTCTTGACGGCTTCAGCAAGGATAACGGGGACTTCAGTACATCCCAGAACGATGACTTCCGCGCCGCGTGCAAAAAGTGCTTCAGCCTGTTCATTCATTAATATTTGTGCTTGCTTAACATCTCCTGCTTTCAGGCAATAAATACTTTCCATGACTTTTTCCTGGCTGGAAGAATCAGGGCTGACGCAGGTTAACCCAAGAGACTCTATCCCTTTTTGATAGAGACCCATGTACAACGTGGCATTGGTAGCCAGCAGTCCGATGCGCGATTTTCCGCAGCTTCTGACCTCACCCAGGGTTGTCTCCACAATACTCAGCAACTCCGTATGACAGGATTCTTTTAACTCTTTAAACCAAAAGTGGGCGGTATTACACGGGATCACAATACACTCCGCGCCAGCATCTTCGAGTTTATGCATATAATCGCGCATGGCCGGAAGGGGGGAATTACCATGACGCATTAATGCGTCAGTACGGTCAGGTATATCAGGAATGGATGAAATAATTAATGGAATATGTTCCTGATCGCGTTGCGCTGCAGTAAATGTGACGAATTTATTAAATAGATCGACGGTTGCAGCAGGTCCCATACCACCAAGTACGCCAATTAAACCTTTCACGATATATACCTCGTTTAACCATTAAATAATATTCAGGCTGTGTTTTATCTTGCCCTAATGTTTAACAGCAGAGCGTCGCGACGAGAAATGCAATAATGTTTTGCTTAATGCAAAAACCGCATGACTGTAGTTTTTTTCGCCGTTCTATGAGGTCAGGATAGGGTGCGGAGCCTGAAGATCTGCAAGCAGAGTAGGGTTGCGGCTGGATGGTGACGCTGACATGTTAATGTCAAAAACGAAGGCTTGATGCAAAAAACGAATCATTATGGGCTAATCGTCAATACCATCTCTGGAATTCTTCAGGCATGATGTTGTTAGGCTCATCAACATATTTAAACATCCGCGTGACAGGCATGAAAAATATTGAGACAAAATGGTTATATGATTTCCTGACGCTGGAGGCATGCCGTCATTTTTCCCAGGCTGCGGAGGAGCGCAATATATCTCAGCCGGCATTTAGCCGGAGGATCAAAGCGCTCGAATCAGCCGTGGGGGTGCAGCTGTTTGATCGCACGACGACGCCGCTGCAATTGACGGAGGAGGGCAAGTTATTCCATTCGCAAACGCGTAGCCTGCTACAACAGCTGGAATGTAATCTGGACGAACTCAGTGGTCACAATCTGCTTGGGGTCCCCAACATAAAAATCGCGGCAGCGCATTCTTTGTCGCTGACCATGTTGCCCCGGTTAGTGCATTCAATGGCGGCCTGGGGGGAAGAATTTGTCTGGCACGTCGAGGCGATTGATGTGGTGCAAGCGGTGAATACCCTGCGCGAGGGGAAAAGTGATTTTATTATCTCGTTTCGTGACGAGGATTTAATGCAGTCGCCTTTCTGTGGCTTGAAGGTTTTTGAGTCAGAGCTCTATCCTGTCTGTGCTACCGATGGACAGGGGAACGCGTTGTTTGATATCTATCAGCCGCAGGCGCCGATTCTGAACTATACCAGCACATCCTACATGGGAAGATTGGTAAACCGTCAGTTAGCGGAAGTTGGCGGCATTTCAGCACGAACGTTGTTTATGTCTTCGATGAGTGAGTTGTTGAAAAACATGGCGCTGGATGGGCATGGGATCGCCTGGCTACCAGCGTGGTCGATCGTCAACGAGCTGCGCGATAAGCGTCTGGTGCGCCTGGAGACACCTGAACTGATGGTACCTATTCAGGCCTATATTTACCGGATGGATACCCGATTGAATAAAACGGCTGAACATTTCTGGCGTATTTTGTACAACCATATGCCAGAGGACCTGGTTTCGCTTACCTGAGACGCGCCAGCTCGCCTGGCGCATCTGAAAAATTTCCGGTTATACCGGAGTTATACTTTTTAGCCTGCTTAATTTGTGTACTACCTCTCATTTTCTCTCTCCCTTACAAACTGTATCTATAAAAAATTGTGATTCTGTTCATATCTATTGACTTTGGTTCTTGCAGATAGATTTACTTTGTCAAAAACATGCTTACTATAAACACGTGTTCGATACTGAACATGTGCTCTAATAGTTTTGTGTATGGCGGTAATTATTCTTAACGAACTCATTTGTGGCAAGATAATTGCCAGGGGACGTGCTATGCGTGAAAAGGAATACATAGTAACTATTGGCTCAGCCAATATGGATGTTGCTGGGTATTCGCATGCTTCTCTAAATTATGCGGATTCGAATCCAGGAAAGATAAAATTCACCCCCGGCGGAGTTGGACGCAACATTGCACATAATCTCGCGCTACTGGGTAAAAATTCGTGGTTACTGACTGCGGTTGGTAATGATTTTTATGGTCAATCGTTATTGGCGCAAACTAATCTATCCGGAGTACATGTTGATAAGTGTCTTATCGTTCCGGGAGAGAATACATCGAGTTATTTATCTCTGCTTGATAACACCGGTGAAATGCTGGTTGCCATTAATGATATGAGCATTACCGAACATATTTCACCGAGTTTTTTATCGCAGCAGCATGATTTTATTCGGCAGGCGAAAGTTATCGTCGCCGATTGCAATATCAGCGAAGACGCCCTTGCATGGGTGCTGGATAATGCCGGAGATGTTCCGGTGTTTGTCGACCCGGTATCGGCATGGAAATGCGTCAAAATTCGCGAGCGGCTTGGACAAATTCACACCCTCAAACCTAACCGGCTTGAAGCCGAAACGCTGAGCGGTATTGCGCTTTCCGGGCGTGATGATGTTGGCAAAGTGGCCGCCTGGTTTCACGATCGCGGCTTAAATCGCCTGGTGCTCAGCATGGGCGGTGACGGAGTTTATTACAGTGATATTGCGGGGGATTGCGGTTGGTCGCTGCCGATTAAAACTCACGTCATTAATGTTACCGGGGCTGGCGATGCGATGATGGCGGGACTGGCTTCCTGCTGGGTAGACGGCATGCCCTTTATTGATTCGGTTCGATTTGCGCAGGGTTGTTCATCAATGGCATTAGCCTGTGAATATACCAATAACCCTGATTTGTCTGTTGCGAATGTTATCTCAATCGTGGAGAACACAGAATGTCTGAATTAACTCTTTCCTCTGAATTATTAAAAATATCTCCAGAAGTACAGGAAGCATTAAACAGTAAAAAACCGATTGTTGCCCTCGAGTCAACCATTATTTCTCATGGTATGCCATTTCCGCAGAATGCCCAGACTGCTATTGAAGTAGAAGAAACTATTCGTAAGCACGGGGCAGTTCCTGCGACCATTGCCATTATTGGCGGGGTAATGAAAGTTGGTTTAAGCAAAGATGAAATTGAGTTGCTTGGCAGAGAGGGGCATAGCGTTACTAAAGTCAGTCGTCGTGATTTACCATTTGTGGTTGCTGCAGGGAAAAATGGTGCGACGACAGTTGCCTCAACCATGATTATTGCCTCCCTGGCTGGAATTAAAGTATTTGCGACGGGCGGGATTGGTGGTGTTCACCGTGGTGCTGAACATACCTTTGATATTTCCGCAGATCTGCAAGAACTGGCGCATACCAATGTCACGGTAATTTGTGCCGGGGCGAAATCTATTCTTGATCTCGGTTTAACGACCGAATATTTAGAAACCTTTGGCGTGCCGTTAATTGGATATCAGACTAACGCGTTGCCGGCATTTTTCTGCCGAACCAGTCCGTTTGAGGTCAGTATCCGTCTGGACAGCGCAAAAGAGATTGCCCGTGCCATGGCGGTGAAATGGCAGACAGGTCTCGACGGCGGTCTGGTTGTTGCAAACCCAATCCCGGAGCAGTTTGCGATGGCTGAAGAGAAAATTAATGCGGCAATCGATCGGGCGGTAAAAGAAGCGGAAGAGCAGGGGGTTGTGGGCAAAGAGAGTACGCCGTTCCTGCTGGCGCGCGTTGCGGAGCTGACCGGCGGTGACAGCCTGAAATCAAATATTCAGTTGGTGTTCAACAATGCGGTACTGGCTTGTGAAATTGCGAAGGAGTATCAACGCCTCGCCTGACCAAATTTTCCGGGCAGAATGCGGTCGCCCGCGGATAGCAAACCTACCAAAACCTGGCGGTAACGCCGGGTTTCCTGGCATGAAGGGAATTTCATTATGGATATAATGAGAAGTGTTGTGGGTATGGTGGTATTACTGACTATCGCGTTTCTGCTGTCAGTAAATAAAAAGCGTATTAGTCTGCGTACGGTCGGGGCAGCACTGGTGCTGCAAATTGCAATCGGCGGCATTATGCTCTATTTCCCTCCGGGGAAATGGCTGGTTGAACAGGCCGCGCTCGGTGTCCACAAGGTGATGTCATACAGTGACGCGGGTAGTGCATTTATCTTTGGCTCCCTGGTCGGGCCAAAAATGGATGTGCTGTTCGACGGAGCCGGGTTTATCTTCGCCTTTCGGGTGCTCCCGGCCATCATTTTTGTGACCGCGCTGATCAGTCTACTCTACTACATTGGCGTGATGGGGCTGTTGATCCGCATCCTTGGCGGTATTTTCCAGAAAGCGTTGAACATCAGTAAGATCGAGTCATTTGTCGCAGTAACCACGATTTTCCTCGGGCAAAACGAGATCCCGGCAATCGTGAAACCGTTTATTGACCGGCTGAATCGCAATGAGCTATTTACCGCTATCTGTAGCGGGATGGCCTCGATTGCTGGCTCAATGATGATTGGTTACGCTGGAATGGGCGTTCCGATTGACTATCTGCTGGCGGCATCGTTGATGGCAATCCCTGGTGGTATTTTATTCGCGCGTATGCTGAGTCCGGCAACTGAAGAATCTCGCGTCACCTTTGAGAACCTGTCATTTACCGAAACGCCGCCGAAAAGCATCATCGAAGCAGCGGCGAGCGGGGCGATGACCGGGCTGAAAATTGCCGCAGGCGTGGCGACGGTAGTAATGGCATTTGTTGCCATTATTGCGCTGATTAACGGCATTATCGGCGGAATTGGTGGTTGGTTTGGTTTTGGTCACGCCACCCTGGAAGGGATCTTTGGCTATGTGTTAGCCCCGCTGGCGTGGATTATGGGCGTGGACTGGAGCGATGCGACGCTGGCAGGTAGCCTGATTGGACAGAAGCTGGCAATCAACGAGTTTGTCGCCTATCTCAACTTCTCGCCGTATCTGCAAACCGGCGGAACACTGGATGTGAAGACCATTGCGATTATCTCGTTTGCGCTGTGCGGGTTCGCTAACTTTGGTTCGATTGGCGTTGTCGTCGGCGCATTTTCGGCGATAGCGCCACAGCGAGCCCCGGAAATCGCGCAGCTTGGAATGCGCGCGCTGGCAGCAGCAACGTTGTCAAACCTGATGAGCGCCACCATAGCGGGTTTCTTTATCGGTATAGCATAGTGAGAATAATGCCGGATAAGCGTGGCGCTATCCGGCATTACATTTAAGCTGTTTGCAGCAAATATAAGGCGTTATCTGCCGAGAGGGTTGGGTTGTTAATGCTGACGCTGGCTCGCGATAATGCCGCGCAGGCCATGGCAAAGTGAGCGCTTTCACGGAACTCGCTACCTTCCAGAAAGCTGTACAGCAATCCCGCCATAAAAGCGTCATCGGCGCCAAAACTGTCTACGATCGTATGATTGGGAGGCGTCAGTAAAAACTGTTCTCCGTCCTTTTCGCTGCAAAAAACAGATTCATCTTCCAGACAGACAAAGATCCGTTTTACCCCTTGCTGATGCAGACTATTGACGGCCAGTACGCGATCGGCATCTGAATGGATAGGTTGACCCCACAAAATCGCCAGCTCTTTCTGCGTTGGTTTTAGCGTATGAATACGCGTAAACCATGTCTTCATTTTTGCCGCTTTGAACTCTGAAACGGTGTCAATGAATACCGGAATATCATCAGCAATAGTAAAGACCCACTCAATGGCTTCGGCGGTCAGATTGCAATCTGCCAGTACGACACCGGAATGGCGGATCAAATCTCGCGACCCGTTCAGCAACTGCGGCGTTAATTGCTGCAGGATATGGGTATCGTTAATTGCCAGTACGGTTTCTTCCTGCTGATTAGCGATCGACAGGTAGGTTGAGGTGTTATGCCCATGCAGGCGTATGCAACTTGCAACGTTAACGCCGGCCTGACGCGTTTGTTCCAGCAATGTTTCCCCATAGAAATCACTGCCAACAGCGGAAATTAAGTGAACGTCACGGCCCAGCAGCGCCAGGTTGTGGGCGATGTTGCGTCCTACGCCGCCTGCCGAGCAGTGAATGCTGCCAGGATTAGAGGCAGCCTGAGGATAATGGATGTCTGCAACACCACGAATATCCATGTTGATTGCTCCGACAACCACGCAATAATCCTGTTCGGTAAGGATATAACCTTTACCTTTGATCATGCCTTTACGCATCAAATCCATAATATGCGCAGCGACGCGTGAACGGCTGATTTGCAGAATATCGGCGATTTCATTCTGCTGAATCAACGGATTGCGACGCAGGATCTTAAGGATCTGCTTTTCCCTGTCGTTCATGATTACGCCACCGCTTGTTCTGTTTGCTGGGCTTTCAGCCAGGCAATCTCTTCTGCCCAGATATCCGGATTAATCGTTTCCAGCACCAGCGGAATGCCATCAAAACGATTGTCCTGCATGATCCAGCGAAAAGCGTCGTGGCCAATATTCCCTTCACCTAAGCTGTGGTGGCGGTCGACGCGACTGCCAAACGTGCTCTTGGCGTCGTTCAGGTGCATACCGCGTAGATAGCTGAAACCGACAATACGTTCAAATTCCGCAAACGTCTTTTCGCATTCCTCGACAGAACGCAAATCGTAGCCGGCAGCGAAAGCGTGGCAGGTATCAATACAGACGCCAACACGGGATTTATCTTCAACACCATCAATAATGGCGGCAAGGTGCTCAAACTTAAATCCGAGATTGCTGCCCTGTCCGGCGGTATTTTCGATAACTGCCGTAACCCCCTGGGTCTGAGCGAGGGCGATGTTGATAGATTCAGCAATGCGCGCCAGACATTCATCTTCCGGGATCTGCATCAAATGGCTGCCCGGATGAAAGTTGAGCAGCGATAAACCGAGCAGTTCACAGCGCTGCATTTCATCGATAAATGCATCGCGTGATTTTTCCAGCGCATCGCTGACCGGGTGGCCGAGATTAATCAGGTAGCTGTCGTGAGGCAGGATCTGAGCGGAAGTATAGTGATACTTCTCGCAAGCGGATTTGAAATCATCAATGATTTCAGTGGTCAACGCCGCGGCGCGCCACTGACGCTGATTTTTGGTGAACAGGGCGAATGCGGTAGCTTCGATTTCTGCGGCCCGAATAGCGGCGTTAGCCAGACCGCCAGCGGCGCTTACGTGCGCTCCGATGTATTTCATGAATTAAACCCGCCATACTCAAATTCAAAAAAGGAAGAGTATAGCGGGTCAACTAACGTTAGTCGTGATCGTTTATGCCATTAGCGCGTGGATAGCGAAGTTAATCGCACCACCGCCTACAATCAGCCAGACAAACAGCAGTAGCGCCATCAGCAAAGGTTTAGCACCAGCTTTTTTCAGGGCGCTCACGTGAGTGGTTAGCCCCAGTGCGGCCATCGCCATTGCCAGCAGCACGGTATCCAGCGTCACCAGCATACTCACTACCGACTGCGGCAGCAGGTGGAAAGAGTTAAAAATCGCCACCACAATGAACATGATGGCAAACCATGGAATGGTGATTTTGCTCTTCTCACCACCTGTTGCCGGAGACAGTTGTTTTACTCGTGCGGCCAGCAGGATGAGGAACGGAGCCAGCATCATGACGCGCAGCATTTTGGCAATAACCGCGGCGTTTTCAGCATCCGGGTTAATGGCGTGTCCGGCGGCAACAACCTGCGCAACTTCATGCATGGTGGAGCCAATGTAAATCCCGTAAGTCTCGGGAGTAAACCAGTGCGCTAACAGCGGATACATCGCCGGATACAGGAAGATAGCGATAGTACCGAAGATAACCACCGTGGCGACGGCGACCGTCACCTTACTGGCTTCGGCTTTAACGACAGGCTCTGTTGCCAGTACCGCGGCGGCGCCACAGATGCTGCTCCCCGCGCCAATCAGCCAACTGGTGTGACGGTCCAGACCAAACACTTTCTGCCCAAGGAAGCAGGCAATCATGAAGGTGCTGCTGAGCGTTAATATGTCGATTACGATACCGCTGACGCCGACGTCAGCAATTTGCGCGAAGGTAAGGCGGAAACCGTAGAGGATTATCCCCAGGCGTAATAAATGTTGTTTAGCAAACAGTACGCCGCCATCGCAGCTTTTCCAGATTTGTGGATACACGGTGTTGCCGATAACCATCCCAAACAAGATGGCTAAGGTGAGGGCGCTAAACCCGGCACCTGCGACGGCGGGAATGGATCCCCCCCATAAGGCGGCCCCAGTGATAACTGCACTCAGGGTAAGCCCCGGAATAAAATGCCACGCTGTACGACGATGAGTCTGTAAGGTGAGTTCTGTCATATCCTTCTCCTTTATCTGGGTAAAAGAGTACGGCGATGTGGTTTAAAAATAAAATTGATTATATATTTATAATTAATCTATATAAGTGGTATACCCGTCATACTTCAAGTTGCATGYGCGTTGGCTGCGYTCGYTCACCCCAGTCACGTACTTAAGTACGCTCCCGGGGATGCTCTCTCTTGCCGCCTTCCTGCAACTCGAATTATTTAGGGTATAAGTAACGGATATCCGGTGGAAAACGACTATGCATATCACCCTGCGACAACTTGAAGTGTTTGCTGAGGTACTGAAAAGCGGCTCGACGACTCAGGCATCTGTCATGCTGGCATTGTCGCAGTCGGCGGTGAGTGCGGCGCTTACCGATCTGGAAGGGCAGCTTGGCGTACAGCTCTTCGACCGCGTTGGCAAGCGGCTGGTGGTCAATGAGCACGGGCGCTTGCTCTACCCGCGCGCGCTGGCGTTACTTGAGCAAACGATAGAAATCGAACAGCTTTTTCGTGAGGATAATGGTGCGATTCGCGTCTATGCCAGCAGCACCATTGGCAATTACATTTTGCCCGCCATGATCGCCCGCTATCGCCAGGATTTTCCCGATTTACCGCTGGAGCTAAGCGTGGGTAACAGCCAGGATGTGATCAATGCTGTTCTGGATTTTCGGGTAGATATTGGGCTGATCGAAGGACCGTGTCACAGCACAGAAATTATCTCTGAACCATGGCTGGAGGACGAACTGGTGGTGTTTGCCGCCCCATCTTCGCCGCTGACAAAAGGTCCCGTGACGCTGGATCAACTGGCTGCTTCGCCGTGGATTTTACGTGAGCGAGGCTCCGGTACGCGTGAACTGGTAGATTATCTGTTGTTATCGCATCTGCCGAGATTCCAGATGGCGATGGAGTTGGGTAACTCCGAGGCCATTAAGCATGCGGTCCGCCATGGGCTCGGTATCAGCTGTTTGTCGCGTCGGGTCATTGCAGAACAGTTACAGGCGGGTACGCTGAGTGAAGTCCCTGTGCCGCTGCCGCGTTTAGTTCGCACGCTCTGGCGCGTTCATCATCGACAAAAGCATCTCTCTAATGCCATTACGCGCTTTTTACATTACAGCGATCAGGTTGCGCAGGGCGAATAAGGCACTCACTGGCGTAATATCACCTCTATGCATAACGGCGGTTTCGTCTTAACCGCCATGCTCCGCCCATTTTCTGCTTTACTTATAATCCGCGGCCAGTCATGAAGGTCTCTTATAACAGCGCATTTGTGCCGGAAGAAAGCCCTTTCGTCTGCTACAATCGCGCCTCATTTTTTGGATGGATAGCATTTTCACATGGTTTCCGAAACTAAAACCACAGAAGCGCCCACGCTACGTCGTGAACTGAAGGCGCGTCACCTGACGATGATTGCCATCGGAGGCTCCATCGGTACAGGTCTTTTTGTTGCATCTGGTGCAACTATTTCTGCGGCGGGTCCTGGCGGCGCGTTGTTCTCGTATATTCTGATTGGTCTGATGGTGTACTTCCTGATGACCAGTCTCGGTGAACTGGCAGCCTTCATGCCGGTTTCCGGTTCGTTCTCCACCTACGGTCAGAACTATGTAGAAGAAGGCTTCGGCTTCGCGCTGGGCTGGAACTACTGGTACAACTGGGCGGTGACAATTGCCGTTGACCTGGTAGCCGCACAGTTGGTAATGAGCTGGTGGTTCCCGGACACGCCAGGCTGGATCTGGAGTGCGCTGTTCCTCGGCGTTATCTTCCTGCTGAACTACATTTCCGTGCGCGGGTTTGGCGAAGCGGAGTACTGGTTCTCACTGATCAAAGTGACCACCGTGATTATCTTTATCGTGGTTGGCGTAATGATGATCTTCGGTATCTTCAAAGGCGCTCAGCCGGTGGGCTGGAGCAACTGGACGACCGGTGATGCGCCGTTTGCCGGTGGTTTTGCCGCTATGATTGGCGTGGCGATGATTGTCGGCTTCTCCTTCCAGGGAACTGAGCTTATTGGTATCGCGGCAGGTGAATCGGAAGATCCTGAGAAGAATATTCCACGCGCGGTGCGTCAGGTGTTCTGGCGAATCCTACTGTTCTATGTGTTCGCGATTTTGATTATTAGCCTGATTATCCCGTACACCGATCCAAGCCTGCTGCGTAACGATGTGAAAGACATCAGCGTTAGCCCGTTCACGCTGGTATTCCAGCATGCGGGTCTGCTGTCTGCGGCAGCGGTAATGAACGCGGTTATCCTGACGGCGGTACTGTCTGCGGGTAACTCCGGGATGTATGCCTCAACGCGTATGCTTTACACCCTGGCCTGCGACGGTAAAGCGCCGCGTATCTTCGCCAAACTGTCTCGTGGCGGTGTGCCGCGTAACGCACTGTATGCAACTACGGTGGTGGCGGGGCTGTGCTTCCTGACCTCAATGTTTGGCAACCAGACCGTATACCTGTGGCTGCTGAATACTTCCGGGATGACGGGCTTTATCGCCTGGTTAGGGATTGCTATCAGCCATTATCGTTTCCGTCGTGGTTATGTGCTGCAGGGGCATGATGTGCAGGATCTGCCGTATCGTTCTGGCTTCTTCCCGCTGGGGCCGATCTTTGCCTTTGTGCTGTGCCTGATCATCACTCTGGGTCAGAACTACGAAGCGTTCCTGAAGGACAGTATTGACTGGGGCGGCGTGATGGCAACCTATATCGGTATTCCACTGTTCCTGATTATCTGGTTTGGTTACAAGCTGACGAAAGGGACTCATTTCGTTCGCTACAGTGAAATGAAATTCCCTGGACGCGTGAAGAAGTAATCTTGTACCTGCTGGCACCGTGCTGATCCGACCTACGTAAGATAGTGTAGGTCGGGTAAGCCCTCCATGCTGCCATCCGGCAGACAATAACCCCCCCCCGCCACTCACCATGTTCAGTTAACATCTCAGTTTCAGAAAGCATCAACATGTGTTGGCGGGATAATGAACATGCTCTCTCTGAGAAAGGGTTCCGTTCACCTCATGTTCATCGCTTCTCTGTACACTGAACGCCAGTGAACGTGTTAAGGGTGCTATCGCCGCACCCTTAACAATCCCGGCTCCCGGCGGGAAAATTGTTGCTGCGCAATACCCTCYGCTTATTCCTTCAGGCTACCGGGCCGGGCGCGAKGWAGCGTCCCTGCAAAGCGCGCCCTGAGCCAGCATCCATGCTGGCTCTCCCGGCYTTACGGAAACACGTCGGCAATTTTCAGCCGGACCAGCCCACACYTCACCATCTGCGTTTTTTGGTCTGAACAGCAAAACAGATTTAACTGGAAGTCAGAGCRTTGAAGCGATGACTCCGGTCCGGCTGAAAATCGATGAGTCGTTGACGGCTGACCGGGKCTGCCCGCAGGGATGCGGGCAGAGGGGATGGCCTGCAGGGACGCAGGCTCGGCCCCGACCCGACAGGCAGACGGCATAAGACGAATGAATCGCGCAGCGACGATTTTCCCGCYGGGAGCCTGGGATGCAAGGGAGGCGGCGGTGAGCCTCCCTTGCACGTTCACGGGTATCTGTGMTTYAGARAAGTGATACSGCTGAGGTGAACGGAACCCCGTAGCGGAATAAAATGTTCTCCATACATGCTTAACTAACAGGCATTAGGCATTCACCTTGCCGGGGTTTTTTTATTGCGCCAGACTTAGAAGCTGTAAGTCAGGCCAACCGTGTAACGACGGCCATCGAGAACGGTGTCGTAGGTGTCATAATCGATTTGCTTATCCAGCACGTTATACACGCCGGCGGTCATCAGCAGATCCTTGGTAGCATAGTAGCGTAAACCAACATCGACCTGCGTATACGATGGCGTACCCTGTGCCATGGAGGTACGGCTCAGGTACTCCGACGTTTTACCGCGTAGATTCAGACGGCTCCAGAAACCGAGATCCTGCGTTGCCTGCCAGTCCAGGGTGGTGTTAAACATATGCTTTGGCATTTTGTTTAATGGCTGACCGGAGAACTGACCGCTTTTCTGCTCAGATTCCGTATAGGTGTAGTTCGCCGTCCAGTTGACGTCGGAGGTGATTTTCCAGCCGAAGGTGGATTCTACGCCGCGCATATTGGCTTTATCGACGTTCACACGATCGCTGACGAAATCATAATGGGTGCCACCGATGGTGCAGGCCGGGTCGGAACTGCTGTTACAGCGACGCACTTCGGTAATTTTGTTTTTGAAGTCGGTATTGAACAGCGTCACGCCCGCGTTGAGGTCGTTGCCGTTATCCCACAGTAACCCGATCTCTTCGCTCAGGCTTTTCTCTGGCTTCAGATCCGGGTTGCCGACAATGATCCCGTTCAGACGGCCGCCGCCGGTGACCTGTCCCCAACTGGCAGAAGACTGACGCAGATCCGGTGCGCGATAGCCTGCAGATACGCCACCTTTCAAGGTCCATTGATCGCTCAGATGCCAGACGCCGTAACCGCGTGGTGTCCAGTTGTCGCCGTAGTTTTCATCTTTATCCATACGCAGACCGCCGGTCAGCGCGAAGGTATCGGTAATAGCCCATTCATCTTCAGCAAACAGCGCCCAGCTCCAGCGGGTCAGTTTGTTCAGCCCATCGGCAGCTTGCAACTGATTGCCGTTATCGCGCAGTTTCTCATAACGGTACTGTCCACCCACTGTCAGGGTGTGCGCCCCGAGGAAAATCTGGTTCTGATTGTTAAAGATGGTGTTGTAGGACTTCATCTGGCGACCAGGGTTGTCGGTCTCTTCCTGCTGGATATAGCTGGTGGAGTTGAAGTCGTCGTAATAGCCGCTATGGGTGAGTGAATATGTGGTGTGCACATACTTGCTTTCGCTTTTACTGTTGGGCTTACAGCTTCCGTTGCGGCAGATTTCTTCAGCCCTGGATTTGCCCGGCGTACTGTCACGATCCTGCAGTTCACGTGCGTAATCGAAGTCGATGTCGTTTTTATCATCCGGCGTGAAGTTGAGGGTTAAACCCCCGTTACGCATACGCTGTTCATTGTAGCCATTGAGGATTTCATCTTCGGCACGATGAGAGAATAATCCGGTCACCTTCGCACCGAGTAACCCGTCAATCAGCGGCCCGGACGCATAGGCATTCGTCTGGTAAATATCACCGGAATCCCTGTCTTCCTGGAAAGTGGCATCGCCATGTAAGGAGCCGGTCCAGGCTTTGGTATTCGACACTTTTTTGGTGATGACGTTGATAACGCCACCCATCGCATCAGAGCCGTAAAGCGATGACATTGGTCCACGGATAACTTCGATGCGCTCGATGGATTCCAGCGGCGGTAACCAGCCTTGTTCAATACCTGAGTTATCGCTGTTAGGTCGTGTGCTGCGTGTGCTGATGCGTTTGCCGTTGATCAGGAACAACGTGTATTGCGAAGCCATACCGCGAATACTGATATCGCTGCTGCTGCCGCCACCGGTGACGACGACGCCAGGGACATCTTTTAGCGCATCGGTGACATCGCGATAGGCTTTGTCTTCAATTTGCTGCTTGGTAATAACAGATATCGACGCGGGGGCGTCCTGAATTTTCTGCTCGAAGCCGGTAGCGGTGACGACGACGGTGTCCTGTTCAGCGGCATGGCCGAGTGATGGGAGACTGGCGACGCATACTGCGGCAGCTACAGCCTTAACGTGAGGTATAGTCATTTGTATCATTCCATTTAAATGAATCAAACTGCGCGTCATGTGAAAGGCCATGACAATTGTATGTATTTGTCTTTTAAGGACTCTTTTCAGTAAAGAAGCGAATGGATTGTACAAAAGTATGAATTTTTGTAAACACAAATGATAATAGAAATCATTTGTGTTTGATGTGGTTTGAGGGGAAATTATTATTAAATCAATAAGATAAGTGAAAAAGAAAAATGGAGAAAAAGTGAAGGGATGATGGCGAAATGAAGAGGGCTTTCGCCCTCACTCAGGCGTTACTTCAGTAAATATTGCGCATGGAAGCGCAGGTGATCCTCAATAAACGACGCAATAAAGTAATAGCTGTGATCGTAACCCGGCTGGATGCGTAACGTCATCGGCCATGCGGTCTGACGTGCTGTTTCGGCCAGTACCGCGGGCTGCAACTGATCGGCAAGAAACTGATCGTTGTCCCCTTGATCGATAAGCGTCGGAATCGCATCTTCGGGCCTGCTGGCCAACATTAACGCGCAGCTATCCCATTCGGCCCACAGCGATTTATCTTCACCCAGATAAGCGCTAAAAGCCTTCTCGCCCCACGGAACGCGGCAAGGGTTAACGATGGGGGCAAAAGCGGAGATGCTGGTGTATTTCCCCGGATTTTTCAGCGCCATAATCAACGCCCCGTGACCACCCATGGAATGTCCGCTGATGGCGCAACGATCGCTGACGTTAAACTGCGACTGGATCAGTGCCGGAAGCTCATCACGCAGATAGTCATACATGCGAAAATGGCTTGCCCACGGTTGCTGGGTGGCATTGAGGTAAAACCCAGCCCCCTGGCCTAAATCGTAGCCATCATCGTTGGCTACTTGATCGCCGCGTGGACTGGTATCCGGCATCACCAGCACAATACCCAGCTCAGCCGCCACACGTTGCGCGCCCGCTTTGGTGGTGAAGTTTTCGTCATTGCAGGTCAGGCCCGACAACCAGTACAGCACCGGAGGCGGGGTATTCTCACGAGGCGGGGGAAGAAAGATGCTGAAAGTCATAGCGCAATTTAACGTGGCGGAGTCGTGACGCCAGCGTTGCTGCCAGCCTTCAAAACAGCGGTGCTCTTCAAGCATTTCCATGCGTGGCTCCTTGTTGTGTTGAACCTGAATATGTTTGCGAATTCATCATAATACAGATTATTCATTGCACTGTGAGTAACTTTCACTTCCGCATTGGGCAAACATACTTCATCATCTATATAACTTTACATTAACACTCAACATCGCCGGGCTGAACGCTACGTGAATTTGATACGCTGAAAGGCTGTGCCAATTTCAATAATTATCGCGGTGAATACTGGATTATGTGCGCCGCCTCACGCACAATGTTCTGGCTGTGACACAGCCTAAAAACTTTGCCCCATGCAGGGCAGAGGCGCCACACCTGCAGGAGAAAAAGAAATGTCATCACTCAGTAAAGAAGCGGCTTTGGTTCATGAAGCGCTGGTCGCGCGTGGTCTCGAAACACCACTACGCCCGCCCGTGCAGGAGATGGATAACGAAACGCGCAAACGTCTTATCTCAGGCCATATGACCGAGATTATGCAATTGCTCAATCTCGATTTGAGCGATGACAGTTTGATGGAAACTCCGCATCGCATTGCGAAAATGTATGTCGATGAGATTTTCTCCGGTCTCGATTACGCCAACTTCCCGAAAATCACCGTCATTGAAAACAAAATGAAGGTGGACGAGATGGTTACGGTCCGCGATATCACGCTGACCAGCACCTGCGAGCATCACTTTGTCACTATCGATGGTAAAGCGACGGTGGCGTATATCCCGAAAGATTCAGTCATTGGCCTGTCGAAGATCAACCGCATTGTGCAGTTCTTTGCGCAGCGTCCGCAGGTGCAGGAACGTCTGACCCAGCAAATTCTCACCGCGCTGCAAACGCTGCTTGGGACGAATAATGTTGCGGTGTCGATTGATGCGGTGCATTACTGCGTGAAAGCGCGCGGTATTCGCGATGCGACCAGCGCGACCACCACCACTTCTCTGGGCGGATTGTTTAAGTCCAGCCAGAACACGCGTCAGGAATTCCTGCGCGCAGTACGTCATCATAACTGATTAGGGCAGGGGCCATGGAGCGTAATGTCACGCTGGATTTTATTCGTGGCGTCGCCATTCTTGGCATCCTGCTTCTCAATATTAACGCCTTTGGCCTGCCAAAGGCGGCATATCTCAATCCCGCCTGGTATGGCAATATCACCTTATCCGACGCCTGGAGCTGGGCGGTGCTTGATCTCTTCGCACAGGTCAAGTTTCTCACGCTGTTTGCATTGCTGTTTGGGGCAGGGCTGCAAATGCTGCTCCCGCGCGGCAAACGCTGGATCCAGTCGCGGCTTACGCTACTGGTGCTGTTGGGTTTTATTCACGGTTTACTCTTCTGGGACGGCGATATCCTGTTGGCTTATGGCTTAATTGGTCTGATTTGCTGGCGGTTGATTCGCGATGCCCCTTCGGTAAAAAGCCTGTTTAACACCGGCGTCCTGCTTTATCTGGTGGGGATTGGCGTACTGCTGCTGCTGGGCGTTATCTCCGGCGGGGAAACCAGTCGGGCTTGGACGCCGGATGCCTCAGCTTTGCTGTATGAAAAATACTGGAAAGTGAATGGCGGTCTGGAAGCGGTCAGCAATCGCGTGGATATGATGTCCAATAGCTTGCTGGCACTGGGCGCGCAGTACGGCTGGCAACTGGCTGGGATGATGCTGCTTGGCGCAGCATTAATGCGCAGCGGCTGGCTGAAAGGGCAGTACAGTCTGCAGCATTATCGACGTACCGGCGTACTGTTGGTCGTTATTGGCATGGCGATTAACCTGCCTGCTATTATCATTCAGTGGCATTTGGAGTGGGCCTACCGCTGGTGTGCTTTCCTGTTACAAGCTCCGCGCGAGCTGGGCGCGCCGTTGCAGACTATCGGCTACGCCGCCCTGATGTTTGGCTTCTGGCCGCAGTTGAGCCGCTTAAAGTGGGTGATTGCCATCGCCTGCGTGGGACGTATGGCGTTAACTAACTATCTGTTGCAAACCTTAATTTGCACCACGCTGTTTTATCAATTCGGCTTGTTTATGAAATTCGATCGGCTGGAGCTGCTCTGTTTCGTCATTCCTGTCTGGGCCGTTAATCTTCTGTTCTCCGTCATTTGGCTGCGTTTTTACCGGCAGGGCCCGGTAGAGTGGCTGTGGCGTCAATTAACCCTGCGTGCTTCAGGGACATCATTACCACGTACATCCAGATAACGATCTGGATCACATTCATTAACAAAATGGATGTAAGCGCTTTCATTCCTGTGACATCACTCACGCAGTCCGTTTCATTGTGCTGACAAAATACCCAGCCTGGGGTGTCTGTGGCTAACCGCAATCTAAAACAGGGCAGTGAATATGGTAACCATCCGTGATGTGGCACGACAGTCTGGCGTATCTGTAGCGACCGTTTCCCGCGTACTGAACAACAGTGCGCTGGTGAGTCCCGACACGCGTGAAGCGGTGATGAAAGCAGTCACTCAGTTAGGCTATCGACCTAACGCCAATGCGCAGGCGCTGGCGACACAGGTAAGTGACACCATTGGTGTGGTGGTGATGGATGTGTCAGATGCATTTTTTGGCGCGCTGGTTAAAGCTGTCGATATGGTTGCCCAGCAGCATCAGAAATATGTCCTGATTGGCAATAGCTATCATGAGGCTGAAAAAGAACGTCATGCTATTGAGGTTTTGATTCGCCAACGCTGTAACGCTCTGATTGTTCACTCTAAAGCGCTCAGCGATCGGGAACTGGCAGAGTTTATGGATCAGATCCCTGGCATGGTGCTGATCAATCGCCTTGTTCCGGGTTACGCCCACCGTTGCGTCTGCCTGGATAATATCAGCGGCGCCAAAATGGCGACCCGCATGCTGCTGAATAATGGTCATCAACGCATTGGTTACCTGGCATCAAGCCACCGTATTGAAGATGATGCGATGCGCAAAGAAGGGTGGTTATCGGCCCTGAAAGAACAAGGAATTGATGCGGCGGAAAGCTGGATCGGTACCGGTTCGCCCGATATGCAGGGAGGAGAGTCTGCCATGGTGGAGCTGCTGGGGCGCAATTTGCAACTGACGGCGGTCTTCGCCTACAACGACAACATGGCAGCGGGCGCACTGACCGCGTTAAAAGACAACGGCATCGCCATCCCATTACATCTTTCTATCATTGGCTTTGATGATATTCCCATTGCGCGTTACACCGATCCGCAACTGACAACCGTGCGCTATCCCATCGCCTCAATGGCAAAAATGGCGACGGAGCTTGCGCTGCAAGGCGCGGCGGGCACGTTAGATCCTGCGGCATCGCATTGCTTTATGCCGACACTGGTGCGTCGTCATTCTGTGGCATTGCGGCAGAATGCGGCACTGATCACTAACTCATAAAGTCGAACTATGTAACCGCTTTCAATATGTGAGTAAATTCACAGTATATTAACAATGCGATAGCTATGATGACACTGTTTGTTGCGCTGTAACTACTATGTAACGGTGAATAATCACTTTCATCGAGGTATTGGTGCCTTAAACAAAAATTAAAGCCAGTTTTTGGAGCGTTGCCAGGCACGGAAGAATTATTTTTAAAAGTGAGCTTCGGCGTTCAGTAACACTTCAGTAACGTTCTGCCTGCCGAGCATTTATCTCAAGTACTACCCTGCATAACAAAACCGGAGATACCATGAATAAGAAGGTGTTGACCCTGTCTGCTGTAATGGCAAGCATGTTATTCGGCGCGGCTGCGCACGCTGCTGATACCCGCATTGGTGTGACGATTTATAAGTACGACGATAACTTTATGTCTGTGGTACGTAAGGCTATTGAAAAAGATGCCAAAGCGGCGCCTGACGTACAGTTGCTGATGAATGACTCGCAGAACGACCAGTCCAAACAAAACGACCAGATCGACGTATTGTTGGCAAAAGGCGTTAAAGCACTGGCGATTAACCTGGTTGACCCGGCAGCTGCAGGCACGGTAATTGAAAAAGCACGCGGTCAGAACGTGCCGATCGTGTTCTTCAACAAAGAACCTTCTCGTAAAGCGCTGGACAGCTATGACAAAGCGTATTACGTCGGTACTGACTCTAAAGAGTCTGGCATTATTCAGGGTGACTTGATTGCTAAACACTGGGCTGCTAACCCGAACTGGGATCTGAATAAAGACGGTAAAATCCAGTTTGTTCTGCTGAAAGGCGAACCGGGACACCCGGATGCTGAAGCACGTACCACTTACGTGATCAAAGAGCTGAACGACAAGGGCATTAAAACTGAGCAACTGCAGTTAGATACCGCGATGTGGGATACCGCTCAGGCGAAAGATAAGATGGATGCGTGGATGTCCGGTCCGAACGCTAACAAAATTGAAGTGGTTATCGCCAACAACGATGCGATGGCGATGGGCGCAGTTGAAGCGCTGAAAGCGCACAACAAAACCAGCGTACCGGTATTTGGCGTGGATGCGCTGCCTGAAGCGCTGGCCCTGGTGAAATCCGGTGCCATGGCCGGTACCGTGCTGAACGATGCCAACAACCAGGCGAAAGCGACCTTCGATTTGGCGAAAAACCTGGCTGATGGCAAAGGCGCAGCAGACGGCACTAACTGGAAAATTGACAACAAAATTGTTCGCGTTCCGTACGTCGGTGTCGATAAAGATAATCTGGCTGAGTTCACTAATAAATAAATCTCCGTCTATGGGCGCAATGTCATTGCGCCCTTAATAACGCGCTTTGCAAGGCCAACAAGGTATATTTATGGTCAGCACACATACTCAGTCGTCAGGCGAATACTTGTTGGAAATGACCGGCATTAACAAGTCTTTCCCCGGCGTTAAGGCTCTTGATAACGTTAATTTAAAGGTCCGCCCGCATTCAATTCACGCCTTAATGGGCGAGAACGGCGCGGGGAAATCCACATTATTGAAATGTCTTTTCGGCATCTATCAAAAAGATTCCGGTAGTATTTTATTTCAGGGTAAAGAAATCGATTTTCATTCGGCGAAAGAAGCGCTTGAAAATGGTATTTCGATGGTCCACCAGGAATTAAACCTGGTATTACAACGTTCCGTGATGGACAACATGTGGTTGGGGCGCTATCCCACCAAAGGTATGTTTGTCGATCAGGAAAAAATGTACCGTGATACCAAAGCGATATTTGATGAGCTGGATATTGATATCGATCCGCGGGCGCGCGTCGGTACATTATCCGTTTCACAAATGCAGATGATCGAAATTGCCAAAGCTTTCTCCTACGATGCCAAAATCGTCATCATGGATGAGCCGACGTCATCGTTAACCGAGAAAGAAGTTAATCATCTGTTCACCATCATTCGTAAGCTGAAAGAGCGTGGATGCGGTATTGTTTATATTTCTCACAAAATGGAAGAAATTTTCCAGCTGTGTGATGAAATTACCGTGCTGCGCGACGGGCAGTGGATCGCAACCCAGCCGCTGGAAGGGCTGGATATGGACAAGATCATCGCCATGATGGTTGGACGTTCGCTGAACCAACGTTTTCCTGATAAAGAAAACAAACCTGGTGAAGTGATTCTGCAAGTGCGTAACCTGACCTCGCTGCGTCAGCCGTCGATTCGTGATGTCTCGTTTGATTTGCACAAAGGGGAAATCCTCGGGATTGCCGGTCTGGTAGGCGCAAAACGCACTGATATCGTTGAAACGCTTTTTGGTATTCGTGAGAAATCATCGGGTACGATTACGTTACACGGCAAAAAAATTAATAACCACAGCGCGAATGAAGCCATCAACCATGGCTTTGCACTGGTCACGGAAGAGCGCCGCTCGACCGGTATTTATGCGTATCTGGACATTGGTTTTAACTCGTTAATCTCCAATATCCAAAACTATAAAAATAAAGTCGGTCTGCTGGATAATTCCCGCATGAAGAGCGATACCCAGTGGGTGATTGACTCTATGAGGGTGAAAACGCCGGGCCATCGTACACAAATTGGTTCACTTTCCGGGGGGAATCAGCAAAAGGTGGTTATTGGCCGCTGGCTATTAACGCAGCCAGAAATCCTGATGCTGGATGAACCTACACGTGGTATCGATGTCGGCGCAAAATTTGAAATTTATCAGTTGATAGCCGAACTCGCGAAAAAAGATAAGGGGATTATTATTATTTCCTCTGAAATGCCGGAGCTGCTGGGTATTACCGATCGTATTCTGGTGATGAGCAATGGTCTCGTTGCCGGAATTGTTGACACTAAAACGACAACGCAAAACGAAATCCTCCGTCTTGCGTCTTTGCACCTTTAAGATTAGGGGCTCCTCATGAGTGCGTTAAATAAGAAAAGTTTTCTTACTTATCTGAAAGAAGGCGGAATATACGTTGTTCTTTTGGTTTTGCTGGCAATTATTATTTTCCAGGATCCCACTTTCTTAAGTTTACTCAACCTGAGTAATATTCTGACGCAATCCTCAGTGCGTATTATTATCGCATTGGGTGTTGCCGGACTGATTGTGACGCAAGGGACAGACCTGTCGGCAGGGCGTCAGGTTGGTCTGGCGGCAGTGGTGGCGGCAACCTTATTGCAATCGATGGAGAACGCCAACAAGGTATTCCCGGAAATGGCGACGATGCCGATTATCGTGGTGGTACTGATTGTTTGCGTCATCGGCGCGATTATCGGTCTGGTGAACGGTATCATCATCGCGTATCTGAACGTGACGCCGTTTATTACCACGTTGGGTACGATGATCATCGTCTACGGGATCAACTCCCTGTACTATGATTTTGTCGGCGCATCGCCAATTTCTGGCTTTGACAGCGGATTCTCTACCTTTGCGCAGGGCTTTATCGCGCTGGGCAGCTTCCGACTCTCTTATATCACCTTCTATGCGCTGATTGCCGTGGCCTTTGTGTGGGTGCTGTGGAACAAGACCCGCTTCGGTAAAAACATTTTTGCTATCGGCGGTAACCCAGAGGCGGCGAAAGTGTCTGGCGTGAACGTCGCGCTGAACCTGCTGATTATCTATGCGTTGTCTGGTGTGTTCTATGCCTTCGGTGGTTTGCTGGAAGCAGGACGTATCGGCTCGGCGACCAACAACCTCGGTTTTATGTATGAGCTGGATGCGATTGCGGCGTGCGTGGTTGGCGGCGTCTCGTTTAGCGGTGGGGTAGGGACCGTCTTCGGCGTGGTGACCGGTGTGATTATCTTTACCGTCATCAACTACGGGCTGACTTACATCGGCGTTAACCCATACTGGCAGTACATTATTAAGGGCGGCATCATCATCTTCGCGGTGGCGCTGGACTCCCTGAAGTACGCGCGTAAGAAGTAACGATAAAACGCCAAAAGGCCGGTGCAGCGCAATCTGCACCGGCCTTTTTTGTCCGCGTTATAATGTTAACGCGTGCTCTTTCTCTCCGGGTTTAAATTTTACTTCACCCAGGTCGATACAGGCGACCGGGCAAACGTGGCCGCACAGCAAGCATCCCACACATTTTTCCGTGTCGCAGTGTGGGGTTCGGGTTTCCTCATTCCATTCCATCGCCTGATGCCCGCCGTCATAACAGGAAATGTAGCAGCGACCACAGCCCACGCATTTATCGAGATGGATGTTTGGGTAGACGATGTAGCTACGGTCAAGATCTTCAGCGGGGATGATATTGGCATTGGCAAGGCCCACCATCTCCTCCAGTGAGTCAAATCCTTGATCGGCGAGGTAATGTGACAGCCCGCTGGTCATGTCCTCCACAATCCGATAACCATACTGCATTATCCCGGTGGTCACCTGCAGCGTGGCCGCGCCTAACAGTAAAAACTCGGCGGCATCTTCCCAGTTTTCTATACCCCCGATGCCGCTAATCGGGAAATCGCGCAGTTCAGGGTGCATGCGCAGTTGCTGAATAAATCGCAGGGCGATAGGTTTAACGGCCTTGCCGGAGTAGCCGGAAATACTGGATTTACCGTTGACGACCGGCATCCCAATTTTCCGGTTCAGATCGATATTGGTAATGGATTTAACCGTATTGATGGTTGCAATACCGTCGGCGCCACCGCGTTTTGCCGCCAGCGCAACCTCACACATATCACCGATATTCGGTGTCATTTTAGCCAGCATCGGCAGGGAAGAGCCGCGTTTAACGGCCCGACAATATTTTTCGACCAGCTCAGGGCTTTGCCCAACATCGCTACCCATGGCATGTGAGGTCATTTGCGGGCAAGAGAAGTTGCATTCGATCATGTCTGCACCCGCCTCTTCGACCAGCCGTGCCAGCTCCTGCCACTGCTGTTCATTTTCCCCCATGATCGATGCAATCAGCACGTTATCCGGGTAGTCCTGTTTCAGCCGGCGAATAGCGGCCAGATTTTCCTCCAGCGGGTGCTCGGCAATTTGCTCCATATTTTTGAAGCCAACAAAGCCGGTATCTTCTTTGGTCAGATGGTCAAAGCGTGGAGAGACTTCATTTGCAATAAAGAAACCAATGGTTTTAAAAACAATACCGCCCCAGCCGGTGTCATAGGCTTTGGCGCACATGTCATAGCAGTTGCCCACCGGAGAAGAAGAGAGGCAGAACGGGTTGGGGAATTTGACGCCGCAAAAAGTAATAGAAAGATCTTTCGTTAACATGAGCAAGCTCCCTCTAAGTAGTGATGAATGGCCTGAGCGGCTTCTTTTCCGGTTTTCACGGCGTAAACCACCGTTTTATCGCCTTTTACAATATCGCCCGCGGCAAACAAAGCGGGATCGGCGGTTTGATAATTATCCGTATCGATAAGATTGCGCTGTGGCTTTAACGCGGCGAAATTTTCAAGTTGAGCATGTTGACCAACGGCGAGAATAATATGTTCGGCTTCAAGCGTCAGTTCTCCCGGCAGGCGTACGTGTTTAAAAGTAACCCGATTTCCGCTAACCGCCACAGGCGTGAAACCGTCAATAATCGATACCCCTAACGCTTGTGTGCTGCTGAACTCTTTATCGCTGGCTGGGAAATCGGCCAGTTCTTCACGGGCGACACAGGTAACTGACGGACAGCCCAGCAGTTTCAACGTGCTGGCGACATCCATCGCGACATCGCCGCCGCCGATGATCAATGCGCTTTGCGCGACGGTAATATCGCCGCTGGTTTGCCGGGCTCGTTGCAGAAAATCGACGGCTATTTCAACGTGATTGGCCTTCTCAAACAGCGGTAACGTTGAACCGTAAGACATCCCTACGGTAACCAGTACGGCGCGGTATTCTGTTTTGAGTTGCTCAATGGAAAGGGCATTGCCGACTTCACAATTGCATTTGATGGTTACGCCCATTTCAACGATACGAGCAATTTCGTTATCTAAAACAGCATGCGGCAGACGAAACTCTGGAATGCCATAGCGTAACCAGCCGCCAGGTTGGGCCTGCTTTTCATAGATAGTGACGTCATAGCCCAGATTGCTCAGCGTTACGCTGGCTTGTAATCCTGCCGGGCCTGCGCCAATGATGGCGATCTTGCCCCGTGTTTTTGTGGCGGGCTGATAAATTTTCATTGCGGTCTGCTGCTCAAAGTCGGTAATAAAGCGTTGCAGACGTGCAATATCAATCGGCTTATCAATGCCTGAGCGTGTACACCCGCGTTGGCATAACTTTTCGGTTGGGCATACCCGGGCGCATACTGCCCCAAGTGCATTATTTTCACGAATAGTTTCGGCTGCACCCTTAAAATTACGAAAATAAATGGAGCGAATAAATTTTCCCGGGTCAGTTTGCGCCGGACAATCCTGGCTACAGGGGGCATCGTGACATAATAAACAGCGGGAAGCCTCTTTTATGGCTAATAATGGCGTAAAAGCAGGCGTGAGCTCATCCAGATAATTTTGTTGTGGCATATTTTCTTCCTTAATGCGTGAGTAAATTAAGGCAAACCGTTAATAATAAAATATAAAAATCGAAAGGCTATTCTTAAGGCTAAGCACTGCAGGAAGAGTATTCTGTGAAAGGATTCACAAATAGAAGAGTGTTGGCGGGAAATGCTGGCGGGCAGCATTAATCCCTTACTTTGAAATGGTAACCGTTATCATAATATTAGCTATTCTCAAACGCTAATATAAAAATAATATCTTTATCGATAGAAAATTAAGTAAATAACCATACCGAAGGATAAACATCCGCATCCGGCATAAACCAACACATAGGACCAAAATTGCAGGGGCTCTTGATGGCGATAAGCGTATACCGGTTCGCGCGCATTTTTCTTAATTTTATCTACGGCCCCGGTGCGCCAGCCTTTCCAGGCCTCACGGAAACAAAACACAGGAATGAGCAGAAAGGCCAACACGACGAAGAGGGTTTGTACATCCATGCTTATTTTCCTTGTTTCTTTTGTAATTCGAGTAATTGTTCAGGCGTAACCGCCGGATACCCCTGCGCATCGTCGGGTACCTGATGCATGGTAGGGATGGGTACCAGTGGGCCTAAAAAACGGGGTTCACGTTTAAAAATATAGAGATCGGCGAGTGCGCCAAAACGCGCGCCGAATTCGCGTACCCGCACGGTAAGCATATCTTTTGGTGAAGGCACCGCATAGCACTGGGCCTGAATGCCCATATGCAGCGCAATAAACAAGGCGCGTTCACAGTGGAATCGCTGAGTAATAATGATGAAATCGTTGGTATCGAATACCTTACGGGTACGCACGATGGAGTCGAGCGTACGGAACCCGGCGTAATCAAGCACAATGTCAGCCGGATCGACCCCTGCGGCAATCAGATCCTTACGCATCGTCATGGGTTCATTATAGCTTTGCTGCGCGTTGTCGCCGCTCAGCAACAGATAGTTTACCTTCCCGCTGTTATAGGCGTTCAATGCGCCCTGAATACGGTAGCGGTAATACTGGTTGATAACGCCGGTTCGATAGTATTTTGCCGTACCCAGGACCACACCGACCTGGCGGTAGGGTAAATCCTGTAATTCGTCGTAGATATAGGGGGCAGTCTTCCAGCTCATCCATCTGTCGAGTCCAAGCACAGTCAACAGCAGCAGGCCTGACAGGACTAACAGGCTGTAAAACACGCGCTTTAACATGCAGAAAACTCGTTATTTGGGTGGAATTTCAATCAGGCTACTGTACCGGAAGACGTAGCGCAAGAAACAGCAGTCTGATTGAGGGGATTTTAGTCACTGTTACCCGGTTAGCGCAGCGCCACCGGGCTTTATGAGTTAACTGAGCAGCACGCGCTCAATATTGTTGCAGCCCAGCGCGTGCAGGGTGGCGGAGGTCGCATCCCACTGGATTAACGGCGCATCGGCTTTTTCTGCCAGCACCGCGCGTTGAATGTCCGGATAGTCGTAACCGTTCAGACTCAACAGGTTTAACGCGCCTTGCAGCGGTGGGAGAGTGGGGTTAAAGGCGGCGTTTTCAGCATAGCTGCCACTGAAAATTCGCCCGTCTTTACACTCGAGCGCCACGCCGCTTGGCGATTTGCTGTATGGCATATGGCATCTGTTGGCGGCGGTTATTGCCGCCTGGGTCAGGGCGTCGCCCTGCAGCGCGAAGCCGTGATCCTGGTCGTCCATCAGTAGCGTTTTGATGTCGAGATCTTTTGGCCCGAACGCGTCCGGGAGATAGTCGCGCAGTGCGTGTGGTTCGCGCCCAGGCAGATGAATGCGTAAATCCAACCCGCTGTTCAGTTCGTTCATAAACTGGCGGCAGTGGCCGCAAGGGGTGTAGTTAACGGTGATGGCGGCGAGGCCTTTTTCACCGCGCAGCCAGGCGTGGCTGATGGCGCTTTGCTCGGCATGAACGGTTTGCTGCATTGTTGCGCCCAGGAACTCCATGTTGCCACCGAAGTACCAGGTGCCGCTAATGCCGCGAGAGATCGCGCCCACGTTGAAGTTGGAAAGCGGGGTACGTGCGCAGGCCGCAGCCAGCGGCAGCAGAGCGAATGCCAGCGCGTCTTCGTCCAGTCCCGATTCGCGTTTCAGCAAAGAGACCTGCTCAGCAGTCAGCATGGCGGGGAAATGCGTATCCGCCAGAACAGGGGCCAGGGCTGATTGCAAGTTATCCGCGAGTTGGGCAAAAGCAGTTTGAAAACGTGGATGCATGGCGATGCCTCATAACAATGTAATGGAATCGTAGTTTACGGGCCTGTTACGGCTTTATATGTGATCCAAATCTCATTGTGTGTGCAACTTATGAAACTTAAATGAAAAATGTGCAACGCATCGCAAATAAATAACCAAAAAGTGAAGGTTAGCCGACCACTGCCAGAATAACCGGGAACAGAAACGGGGCGACCAACGAGGTGATAATGCCGCAAATGACCAGCGCCAGAGAGCTAAACGCGCCTTCCTGATAATCCAGTTCTGCGCAACGCGCGGTTCCCAGGGCATGCGAAGCGGTACCCATTGCCAGTCCTCGCGCGGCCTTCGTGCGAATGCGCATAGCATTCAGTAAAGTATGACCAAATACCGCCCCGAGAATGCCGACGAAAATGACGCACACCGCGCTGATGGCCGGAATACCACCAATACTTCCTCCCACCGCCATCGCGATAGGCGTGGTGACCGATTTCGGCATGATTGACGCGGCAATTTCCGGTGAGGCGCCCATCAACAGGGCGATTGTTGTGCCGGTAACCATCGCCACGACGCTCCCCGCAAAACAGATAGCGATTATCGATTTCCAGCGTGCGCGAATTTGGTGCAGCTGTTCGTATAACGGATAGGCCAGCGCGACCACGGCAGGTTGCAGTAAATCGTTCAGCACCTCGCTGCCTTTGAAATAGTGATCGTAGGGAATTCCGGTCAGCATCAGAATGGGAATAATCACCACCATCGCGACCAGCAGCGGATTCAGCAGCGGCATTTTAAAGCGTGCTGCCAGCTTACGTGCGCCAAAGAACACCGCGAGAGTAAGGGGCAATGACCACCAGATATATGTCATCATTCTTTCGAACCTTTTTGGCCAACAATTTTGCGTTCACCGTGTACAAGATGCGAGCTCCAGCTCACCACGAGGAAAACAACCAGCGTACTGATGGTGCATGACACCACCACCGGGCCAAATTGTGCGCGGAGCAAATCAAAGTACTGCATGATCCCCACGCCAATCGGGACAAATAACAGGGCCATATAGCGAATCAGGACATAACAGCCGGGATTAACCCATTTTGCCGGTAATACCTGCAATGCCAGTAAGACAAACAGAATCAGCATGCCAATGATGCTGCCCGGAATTGTGATCGGCAGCAGCGAAGCGACAAAAATACCTGCATAGAGGCAGGCATAGATCAGGACGAATGCGCGCAAATATTGCCAGATAATGTTCAGTGATTTGCTCATAATTGAAACCCTTGACGAGACTGATTCATCATACAATTAAACTTCAAAACGTGCTACCGATCACATCATGAATTCTAAGCATAGAGGAAATAGACGTCTGGAACATTGCGCATATGATCGCGCTAAACCTGCGCCAGGTAATACAAAAAACGACTCAGGGCTGTGGTAGGCGTTTCATTGTTGCGCCAGAATACGCCTACGCTGCCTTTTTGTTCAATCTTCGGCAGATTCAGGATAGCCAGTTGTCCCTGGGCGGCATAACGCTGCGCCAGACGCAGAGAAAGAATAGAAACCATGTCGCTACTTTGCAGCAGGTTAGTGCTGACGTTTATCGACGCTGATTCAATGGTGTTTTCCGGCAGCATTACGCCATTATCGACCAGCGCGTTGTCAATGCTAATCCGAATGGGGGTGCCTGTCGGCCAGACAATCCAACGCCAGTTAGCCAGATCGTTCCAGGTGAGCAGGGGATATTTTGCCAGCGGATGATCGGGGCGGGCGACAAAACAGACCGGCTCGGTATAGAGCACCTGGTAATTAAGCGGCAGCTGAAGCGCCCGGCCGCCAACGCGACCGACGACGACATCCACTGAACCCGCCAGCAGATCGTGCAGTAACGGGGTCATCACTTTCTCTTCAATATTGAGATGCAGAGTGGGTAGCTCCGTAAGCAAGCCCAGTATTGCCTGTGAAACGCAGTCGGTCGCCACCGGCGAGCAGCCAATCTTCAGACTTCCCACCAGACCGCCTTGCTTGAAACGGGCAATTTCATACTGCGAACGCTCCATATCATTGATCAGGCGTTGAGCATGTTGCAGCAACAGCTTGCCGCCTTCGGAGGGGCGTAAGCCTTTGCTATGTCGTTCAAAGAGCGTGATGCCAATCTCATCTTCGAGCTGTGATAACCATTTGGACAAGGCAGGCTGGGTGATATTCATCATCCGGGCGACGTGAGTCAAATTTCCCTGTTCCCCTAGCCGACCAGCGTTTGCAGGTGGTGCAACTTCAGTTTCTGTGCCCAGTTAGCCATTTGCTATAACCTCCAGGTTATGCCTCTGCATGAAAAGCCATTGTACATTTCATCTCCAAACATACAAAGTCGCAACATACCTAAAACAAAACAGACATCTACTCTACCTGCACTGAGGCATTCACTATGACTCAACAACGTGATCTACAAGCACTAATAGATTCCGCCCCCGTCGGTAAGACGCAGTGGCGCGTGATTATTTGCTGTTTTCTGGTCGTCATGCTCGACGGTTTTGATACCGCGGCGATTGGTTTTATCGCACCCGATATACGCACTCACTGGCAATTGACTGCCGGGGATCTGGCGCCGCTTTTTGGCGCAGGACTGCTGGGGCTAACTGCTGGCGCGTTGCTCTGCGGCCCGCTGTCCGATCGTTTTGGCCGTAAACGGGTGATTGAGCTTTGCGTGGCGCTGTTTGGCGCGCTGAGTCTGATCTCTGCTTTTTCGCCCGATCTGCAAACGCTGGTTATTTTGCGTTTCCTTACCGGGTTAGGTCTGGGCGGCGCGATGCCTAATACCATCACCATGACGTCGGAATACCTGCCTGCCCGTCGGCGTGGCGCATTGGTCACCATGATGTTCTGCGGCTTCACTCTCGGATCGGCTATGGGCGGCATCGTCAGCGCTCAACTGGTGCCGGCTGTTGGTTGGCACGGCATTCTGGTGCTGGGAGGCGTTTTGCCGCTCATGCTGTTTGTCGCCCTGCTGTTTGCGCTACCGGAATCCCCGCGCTGGCAGGTTCGTCGCCAGCTACCGCAAAACGTGATTGCCAGAACTGTCAGCGCTATTACCCGGGAACGTTATGACGATACCCATTTTTATCTCAACGAAGGGTCAGCGATTGCCAAAGGCAGTATCCGCCAGCTGTTCGTCGGGCGACAGTTGCCCATTACCCTGATGTTATGGGTGGTGTTCTTTATGAGTCTGCTGATTATTTATCTGCTCTCCAGTTGGATGCCAACGCTGCTTAACCATCGAGGAATCGACCTGCAACATGCCTCCTGGGTGACTGCGGCCTTCCAGATTGGCGGTACGTTAGGCGCGCTGGCGCTGGGCGTACTGATGGATAAATACAATCCTTTCCGCGTGCTGGCGGTGAGCTATGCGCTGGGGGCGGTATGTATCGTCATGATTGGCCTGAGCGAAAACGGCCTGTGGCTGATGGCGTTGGCGATTTTTGGCACCGGCATCGGGATTAGCGGTTCTCAGGTGGGTCTCAATGCGTTAACCGCCACCCTTTATCCGACGCAAAGCCGGGCGACGGGCGTCAGCTGGTCTAATGCCATTGGCCGCTGCGGCGCGATTGTCGGTTCGCTTTCCGGCGGCGTGATGATGGCGATGAATTTCTCATTCGATAACCTGTTTTTCATTATTGCCGTTCCGGCGGCCATCAGCGCGGTGATGCTTACGCTGCTGACGGTTGTTGTTCGCCAGTCGGCCTCTGTCCCTGACGCCTTGCCACGCGCAGGCATCGTGAATGAATAAGGAGAATCCCTATGTCTGAACTGAATCAGGATGTTAAGAACAGCCGTCAGCAGTTTTACCAGCATATTTCCGGGCAGAATCTGACCCCGCTGTGGGAGTCGTTGCACCGTCTGGTGCCGTCAACGCCGAACGCGAATTGCGCGCCTGCGTACTGGAACTATCAGGAGATCCGTCCGCTACTGCTGGAAAGCGGCGATCTGATTGGCGCGAAAGAGGCGATTCGCCGCGTGCTGGTGCTGGAAAACCCAATGCTGCGCGGACAGTCTTCCATCACCCCGACGCTGTACGCGGGATTACAGTTGATTATGCCGGGCGAGGTTGCGCCGAGCCACCGCCATAATCAGTCTGCGCTGCGCTTTATTGTCGAAGGGAAAGGGGCATTTACCGCCGTCGATGGCGAGCGCACCCAGATGCATGAAGGCGATTTTATTCTGACGCCGCAATGGCGCTGGCACGATCACGGCAACCCAGGCAGCGAACCGGTAGTGTGGCTGGACGGTCTGGATCTGCCGCTGGTGAATCTGCTGGGCTGCGGCTTTGCGGAAGACTACCCGGAAGATCAGCAGCCGGTCACGCGCAAGGAAGGGGATTATTTACCGCGCTATGCGGCCAACATGTTGCCGCTGCGTCATCAGAAGGGTAACTCATCGCCCATTTTCAACTATCGCTACGATCGTAGCCGTGAAGCGCTGCATGACCTGACCCGCATGGGCGAAGCCGACGAGTGGGATGGTTACAAGATGCGCTACGTGAACCCGGTAACCGGCGGTTATCCCATGCCGTCAATGGGGACCTTCCTGCAATTGTTGCCGAAGGGCTTTTCTTCACGGATGGCGCGTACCACTGACAGCACTATCTACCATGTGGTGGAAGGAAGCGGGCGGGTCACCATCGGCAACGAAACCTTCAACTTTTCGCCAAAAGATATCTTCGTGGTGCCGACCTGGCACGGTGTGTCGTTCCAGGCCAGCGAAGATGCCGTCTTATTCAGTTTTTCGGACAGACCGGTTCAGGAAGCGCTGGGGTTGTTCCGTGAAGCACGCTATTAATTTGGGAGAGAGAAAATGACGCAATACGTATTCGAACCACAAGCGCCTGTTACCGTTCCGGTGGTTGGTAGTGATGAACAATTTCCCGTGCGCCGCGTTTACTGTGTGGGGCGCAACTATGCTGCACATGCGCGTGAAATGGGCTTTGACCCGGATCGCGAACCGCCGTTCTTCTTCTGTAAACCGGCCGACGCGGTGGTTCCGGTGGCGGCTGGTCAAACTCTTGAACTGCCGTACCCGTCGCAGACCGATAACTATCACTACGAGATAGAGCTGGTGGTGGCGATTGGTAAAAAGGGCAGCGATATACCGCTGGAAAAAGCGCACGAATATATCTGGGGCTATGCCACCGGTCTGGATATGACCCGTCGTGACAGGCAGATGGAGATGCGCCAGATGGGGCGTCCGTGGGAAATCGGCAAAGCGTTTGATCTCTCTGCGCCCATCGCGCCGCTGCATAAAGCCAGTGAAATCGCTGATGTTAACAATGCGCCTATCTGGCTGCAGGTTAACGGCGACGATCATCAGCGGAGCGATATTCGCCACCTTATCTGGTCTGTGAATGAAACCATCAGCTATCTGTCCGGATTTTTCGAACTGCAGCCGGGCGATCTGATCTACACCGGTACGCCGGAAGGCGTGGGGGCGGTAGTGAAAGGGGATGTGATCACCGGCAACGTAGACGGTTTAACCCCCATCGCCGTGAAGATTGTCTGAGGTGGATGATGAAGTTGTACAGTTTCTTTAATAGCTCCGCGTCATATCGCGTGCGTATTGCGCTGGCGCTGAAAGGGCTCGATTACCAGACGGTGGGCGTCAACATTCGCATCGGCCAGCAGAACGAGCTGGCCTACCGGCGGATGAATCCGGTGGGGCTGGTGCCGACGCTGGTGACCGACGACGGAGAATCGCTTGGACAATCGCTGGCGATAATCGACTGGCTGGATAGCCACTTTCCGCAGTCGCCGCTGCTGCCTGCTGACTTCCCGATGCGCAGTCGGGTGCTGGAAATTGTTTATGCCATCGCTTGTGATATCCACCCCGTGAATAATCTGCGGGTACTGCGCTACCTGAGCGACGAATTAAAGATCAGTGAAGAGGATAAAAAACGCTGGTATGCGCACTGGATCCAGCAAGGGTTAAGCGCAGTGGAACAGATGCTGCGCCAGAGTCATTTGGGGGCGTTCTGCGTGGGTGATGCGCCGACGCTGGCGGATTGCTGCCTGATCCCGCAATGGGCGAACGCGCTACGTATGGGCTGCGATTTGAGCGCATATCCACGCTGTAAGGCGGTCTATGATGCCTGTACCCAGCTTCCGGCGTTTATCGCCGCCGCGCCCGAGAATCAACAAGATAAAATTCCGGCCTGATAAGGAGAACGACAATGGCTAAAGTGACACGCGCAATTATCGTGGGTGGTGGGATTGGCGGCGCGGCGACCGCGTTATCGCTGGCCCGTCAGGGAATCAAAGTGATGTTGCTGGAGAAAGCGCATGAGATTGGCGAAATCGGCGCGGGCATTCAGCTCGGGCCAAACGCGTTCTCTGCTCTCGACAGCCTTGGCGTGGGAGAGGTTGCCCGCCAGCGCGCCGTTTTTACCGATCATATCACCATGATGGATGCGGTAAATGCGCAGGAAGTCGTGCGTATTGAAACCGGACAGGCGTTCCGCGATCACTTTGGCGGTCCTTATGCGGTTATCCATCGGGTGGATATTCATGCTTCTGTGTGGGAAGCGGCGCTGGTTCATCCCAACGTTGAGTATCGCACTTCAACTAACGTGGTTGATATTCGCCAGACCGAGAATGACGTGACGGTATTTGACGAGCATGGCAACAGCTGGACGGCAGATATTTTGGTCGGCTGTGACGGTGTGAAGTCGGTTGTCCGTCAGTCTCTGATTGGCGATGCGCCACGCGTGACCGGGCACGTGGTCTACCGCGCTGTGATTGATTGCGATGATATGCCGGAAGATTTGCGCATTAACGCGCCGGTGCTGTGGGCCGGACCGCACTGTCACCTGGTGCACTATCCGCTGCGCGGCGGCAAACAATACAATCTGGTGGTGACCTTTCATAGTCGTCAGCAGGAAGAGTGGGGCGTGAAGGATGGCAGTAAAGAGGAGGTGCTCTCCTATTTTGCCGGTATTCATCCACGTCCGCGCCAGATGCTGGATAAACCGACATCATGGCGGCGCTGGTCCACCGCTGACCGCGAGCCGGTCGAGAAATGGGGTACCGACCGCATTACGCTGGTGGGTGATGCCGCGCACCCGGTGGCGCAATATATGGCGCAGGGAGCCTGTATGGCGTTGGAGGATGCCGTCACGCTTGGTAAGGCGTTACAGCAGTGTGACGGCGATGCGGCTGATGCCTTTGCCCTGTATGAGTCGGTGCGCATTCCGCGTACGGCGCGGATTGTCTGGTCGACGCGCGAAATGGGCCGCGTTTATCACGCCGCGGGCGTCGAGCGCCAGGTGCGTAATCTGCTGTGGAAAGGTAAATCACAGGCGGAGTTTTATCGCGGTATGGAGTGGCTGTACGGCTGGAAAGAAGATAACTGTCTGTTGCCGCGCTGAGCCTCTTTAATCTCCCGAACGGAGGCGCTACCATAGCGCCTCTTTTTTTGCGGGTGACGATATGCGTGTTTTACTGGCGCCGATGGAAGGCGTGCTCGATTCCCTGGTGCGCGAGCTGCTGACTGAAGTGAATGATTACGATCTATGCATCACGGAGTTTGTGCGCGTGGTGGATCAGCTCCTGCCGGCAAAAGTATTTCACCGGCTCTGCCCGGAACTGCATAACAACAGCCGCACGCCATCCGGCACGCGGGTGCGCATACAGCTGCTGGGCCAGTACCCGCAGTGGCTGGCGGAGAACGCCGCGCGCGCGGTCGAACTGGGATCGTACGGTGTCGATCTGAACTGCGGCTGTCCGTCGAAGCTGGTCAACGGCAGCGGCGGTGGCGCGACGTTATTGAAAGATCCTGAGCTTATCTACCGCGGCGCAAAAGCCATGCGCGAAGCGGTCCCGGACCCTCTCCCGGTGACGGTGAAAGTACGTCTGGGCTGGGACAACAGCGACCGGCAGTTTGAAATTGCCGATGCCGTCCAGCAGGCTGGCGCCAGCGAATTGGTGGTGCATGGCCGTACCAAAGAGCAGGGCTATAAGGCCGAGCATATTAACTGGCAGGCGATTGGTGAAATTCGCCAGCGACTTACCATTCCAGTTATCGCAAATGGTGAAATCTGGGACTGGCAGAGCGCCCAGGATTGTATGGCCATCAGCGGATGCGATGCGGTGATGATCGGTCGTGGTGCGTTAAATATCCCGAATCTGAGTCGTGTGGTGAAGTACAACGAGCCGCGTATGCCGTGGCCTGACGTCGTGATGCTGCTGCAAAAATATACCCGTCTCGAAAAGCAGGGTGACACGGGGTTGTATCATGTGGCGCGTATTAAGCAGTGGTTAGGGTATTTGCGTAAAGAATATTCAGAAGCCACGGCGTTGTTTCAGGAGATTCGCGCGTTAAACAATTCGCCGGATATCGCTCGGGCGATTCAGGCCATCGAGATTACCGCCTGACGTCAGTTCTGGTAGGCCGGATAAGGCGTTTACGCCGCCATCCGGCATCAGAGAGAATAATCGCCTGACATTTCTGCTATCAGGCCTGGGCTAAAAGACAACATCAGAAAATCATCTTAAACACGCCGGTTACCACCAACAGTCCAATCAGAAAAATAATTAGAATAATCCACAGCAGAATTTTCATTAACTTTCCTTTTTTTGGTAAATTCAGATTGAGTATAGGAAAGTATCAACTATTCTGCCTGGTGGCGCTGTTATGCGGGTTTACGTGCGCTTAGCAGAAACACCATTGGCCGCTCTTTTTCTTCATCCAGCGCCGGGTTTTCAGCAATCTGCTGAGCAGAGGGTCCCCATTCATCAACACACACAATGTCGAATCCGGCGGCAATGAGCGCGTTAATCCAGGTCGCCAGCTTGCGGTGCTGTTTTTTAACGCCTTCAGCAAACCAGTTACTGATACGCTCGCCTTCTTGTTGGTAATGATTAACTGGCCAGGACAGCTGCCCGGTTTTGTCTTTTATCCAGCCCTGGTTAAGCGGTGCGGTATAAATGGGGTGCTCGGCAGAGAAAACCAACATGCCTCCCGGTGTTAATGCCTGGTAAATCGTTACGAATAATCGTTCAATATCGTGTAAATAGTGCAGGGCAAGGGAGCTATACGCCAGGTCGAAAGACGCCGGCGAGAGCGTAAGCGTTTCGAGATCTTCACGGCGATAGACGATGCCATTGCCGTGAGTCATATTATGCGCCTGGGTTAACATCTTTTGTGAGATATCCAGCCCCACGACGCTGGCGGCATGATTATCGCGCGCGTAGCGACAAAACCAGCCATATCCGCAGCCCAAATCGAGAATGTTTTTACCCTGCAGAGCGGGGAGCATAGCCTGTATTGCTGGCCATTCCGGTGCGCCATCAAGTCCTTTTACTGAACGATCCAGCGTGGCATATCCGGCAAAGAATTCCGGGTCGTCATAAATATTCTGTGACATAAGGTTTCCATCTATAAATTATTAAAATTATTTAATCTGTATTATTTGTGTGGTGTATATTTTTCTGATTATATATTTTTATTGCCAAAGATGTATTGCCACGCGTAACTAAAAAAGTAACAGCGACAAGTCGTACTCTCTGCGCATCTTTTCTTACCTGTATATCTCCATGAATCGTAATTCTGTTTTTGCCGCGACGGCATTGTTGCCCCTTTTTATTCTCATGGCTGGCTGTGCGCCTATGCATGATGACCGTCAGTCTCTGTCGCAGCAGACCCCTGCTGCGAATGTCGATTCCGCATTACCTGCGGCGTTAAAAAATGGCTGGCCGGACAGCCAATGGTGGAAGGCATACCACGATCCTCAGCTTAATGCGCTGATTGACAGCACGTTGCGAAACTCTCCTGATATGCAGGTGGCGGAACAGCGCATTCAACTGGCGGAGGCGCAGGCGAAGGCCGTTGAGGCGCAGGATGGTCCGGAGATCGATTTTTCTGCGGACGTTGAGCGTCAGAGAATGTCAGCTGAAGGGCTGATGGGACCGTTTGCCATTACCGATCCTGCCGCCGGAACGACAGGCCCGTGGTACACCAACGGGACGTTTGGTTTAACCGCCGGCTGGAATCTGGATCTGTGGGGGAAAAATCGGGCCGAAGTGACGGCGCGTATTGGGGCCGTTAAAGCGCGTGAAGCTGAGCGTGAACAAACCCGCCAACTGCTGGCGAGCGGTGTTTCGCGTCTGTACTGGGAATGGCAGACGCAGGCGGCACTGAAAAGCGTGCTGACGCAGATTAAAAATGAGCAACAGAACGTGATAACTGTCGATCGTCAGCTGTATCAAAACGGCATTACCTCATCAGTGGAAGGCGTTGAGACCGATATCGATTCCAGTAAAACGGATCAGCAACTGAACGATGTTAACGGCAAAATGAAAGTGATTGAGGCGCGGCTGAGCGCCCTGACTAATTCACAGTCTACCGTTCTGAAACTGCATACCAGTAAGTTACCTACCGTAGAAAGCCAGCTCCCGTCCCAGTTAGGTTATTCGCTGCTGGCCCGTCGACCGGATTTACAGGCCGCCCACTGGTACATTGAGTCGTCGCTGAGCAGCATTGATGCGGCCAAAGCCGCGTTTTATCCGGACGTGAATTTGATGGCGTTTTTACAACAAGATGCGTTACATCTGAGCGATCTGTTCCGCCATTCCGCGCAGCAAATGGGCGTCACTGCCGGACTCACGCTGCCTATTTTCGACAGCGGCAGATTGAATGCCAATCTTGATATCACCAAAGCGCAAAGCAACCTGACGGTGGCGAATTACAACAAAGCCGTGGTAGATGCGGTGAATGACGTGGCGCGTGCCGCATCGCAGGTGGAAACGCTGGCGCAGAAGAATCAGCATCAGCAGCAGATCGAACATGATGCACAGCGCGTGGTGGGACTTGCGCAGGCGCGATTTAACGCCGGTATTATCGCGGGTTCCCGGGTCAGCGAAGCAAAGATCCCAGCGTTACGTGAGCAGTGTAACGGTCTGGTATTGCAAGGCCAGTGGCTGGATGCTTCCATTCAGTTGACCAGCGCGCTGGGCGGCGGTTACCACGCGTCGTAACACACCTGCCCGGTAGATGCCGCTCTACCGGGCCGTCTTCTTGCTGCTGCGTTTTTTCAACCACCAGCGCGCGCCTACCACCAGTACAATCACCAGAACCAGCCATATCCAGTGCTTAATGTGCTGGTCGAGATTGTGCAGCCACGGCGCGATGACTTCTCCCCCCACATAACCCAGAGTGGTAAATATCAGCGCCCACACCAGCGCCCCGAGAATATTGAGCGGTAAAAAGATCTTCGGTGGCAGGTGACTGGCGCCAATCAGCAAAGGGCCAATGACGCGAAAACCGTACATAAAACGCGTGCCGACCACGAACAGATAAGGACGCCGTTGGATCATCTTCTGCGCGTAATCAATTTTTGCCTGATGACGCGAAAAACGCCGCAGAATTTTGCCGCCAAAACGACGTCCGAGTAAATAGAGCAACTGATCGCCAATCATCCCGCCCAGCGCGACGGAGAGCACCACCAGCGGAAATTTAAGTACTCCCTGATGGGCCGCGACGCCGCCTAACAGGGTAATGGTTTCCCCTTCAGCCAGACTGCCAATCACTAATGCGGCATAGCCGTATTGCGCAACATAATGATTTATATCCATACGATTGTATGACCTCCACCGCTTATAGCATACACCCTATGAATACTTGATGCCGGAAAAGCCGCGCCGTAGCGATCCGGTATTTTCTCTGTGTACATAAAATAATCAAAAGCTGAATTATACTTGAAGTGTTGAGATCCGGAGCTGACAAGAAGGGGGCGGTATGAACCATGTCTGGGGGCTGTTTTCCCATCCCGATCGTGAAATGCACGTGATCAACAGCGAAAACGAAAGCGTTTCGCATCACTATACCCATCATGTACTGCTGATGGCGGCAATCCCGGTTGTTTGCGCGTTTATCGGTACCACACAAATCGGCTGGAATTTTGGTGACGGCAACATACTGCAGTTATCCCTGTTGACCGGACTGGCGCTGGCCATTCTGTTTTACGGCGTGATGCTGGCGGGCGTGGCTGTCATGGGCCGGGTTATCTGGTGGATGGCGCGTAATTACCCGCAGCGTCCATCGCTGGCGCACTGTATGGTCTTTGCCGGATATGTCGCGACTCCGCTGTTTTTAAGCGGTCTGGTCGCACTTTATCCGCTGGTCTGGCTGTGTGCGTTGGTGGGAACTATCGCGCTGTTTTACACCGGTTATTTACTCTATCTCGGTATTCCAACGTTTCTGAATATCACTCGTGAGGAAGGGTTAAGTTTTTCCAGTTCCACGCTGGCTATTGGTGTGCTGGTACTGGAGGTTCTGCTGGCGATTACGGTAATTCTGTGGGGTTACGGCTATCGCTTATTCTGACCTGTAAAACGCCTCTGCGCTGCGTTGTTGACGTAAAAGTCAGCAACGCAGCATTTCGAGACGATTATCCTGTAGCGGCAAACCTGCCGGATCGCTATGATGCCTGAGCTAGCCTGAGAAAATACTTAATCTCGGGCGGTGTGCGTTGTGACGTGCGTGAACCCTTATCAGAAATCTCATCATGCTGAAATTCCGAGTTTCATTATTAAGCCTTGCCCTGGTGCTGGCCGTTCCTTTTGCACCCCAAGCCGTGGCGAAAACGGCACCTACCGTAGCGGCTTCTCAACCTGAGATAGCGTCCGGTAGCGCGATGATTGTTGATCTGAATACCAACAAGGTTATCTATTCGAATCATCCGGATCTGGTGCGTCCGATTGCGTCGATTACCAAATTAATGACGGCGATGGTGGTGCTTGATGCGCGACTGCCGCTGGATGAAAAGCTGAAAGTTGATATCAGTCAGACGCCTGAGATGAAAGGAATTTACTCTCGCGTACGGCTGAACAGTGTAATCAGCCGTAAAGACATGCTGTTACTGGCGCTGATGTCATCTGAAAACCGCGCGGCAGCCAGTCTGGCGCATCATTACCCTGGCGGCTATAACGCGTTTATCAAGGCGATGAATGCGAAAGCGAAAGCGCTGGGCATGACCCATACCCGTTTTGTGGAGCCGACCGGGTTATCGATTCATAACGTCTCAACCGCGCGTGATTTAACGAAGTTACTGATTGCCAGCAAACAGTATCCGCTGATTGGTCAGCTAAGTACTACGCGTGAAGATATGGCGACGTTTGCCAATCCGGCATATACATTGCCGTTCCGTAATACCAACCATCTGGTGTATCGCGATAACTGGAATATTCAGTTAACTAAAACCGGGTTTACCAATGCGGCGGGCCACTGTCTGGTGATGCGCACGGTGATTAATAACAAACCGGTGGCGCTGGTGGTGATGGATGCTTTTGGGAAATATACCCACTTTGCCGATGCCAGCCGTTTACGCACCTGGATTGAAACCGGCAAGGTGATGCCGGTTCCGGCGGCGGCGCTGAGCTACAAAAAGCAAAAAGCGGCGCAGATGGCGGCGGCAGGTTCAGCTACGGGTGAGCAAACCGCGCAGAACGATTAAACCGTCGGCCGGGCAAGCGAAGCGCCCCCGGCAACGTGCCCGATGGCGCTTATGCTTATCGGGCCTACGATTCTTTCCAGAACTTCTGCTTACTCGTTTTCCCAATACCCGGGTTCATACTGTTGGTTGGGTCATTCTCGCGGTAAAAGCGGGTTAATGTTTCCGGCGCCTGGTACAAATGCCCGACGTTATGCTCCGCCGGATACTGTGCCCCACGCTCGCGAAGTAACTCTAGCATCTGCTCTTTCAGCGCATGGGCATCCACGCCTTTTTTGACGATGTAATCCTGATGGAATACATAGCACATAAAATGCCCGTAATAGAGCTTGTGCACCAGTTGGCTGTCGATTTCTGGCGGCAGATGTTCATACCATTCGGTGTCGTTACGACGCAGCGCGATATCCAGCGCCAGAATATCTTCCACTTCATCCGCATGAACGGCCTGATAACGAATAGCTGCGCCAGCCGCCGCAAAGCGGTGCAGGAATGCCTTGCTGCCTTCTTCCGGCGTACAGGCAAAGAAGTCGCCCTCGGCCGTTTTGAAAAACTCATTAAGCCAGTTTTGCGCTTCGGCCACGCCGCCACCGGCCATTTTTAACAGCAGGTGATGCTCGTATTTGTCGCGCCAGCTTTTCATACGCGCCGGTAAGTGGCTGGGGAATAAATGGCCAAACTTCTGCATCGCCCGGTCGGTGAAGTGCGGACGGAAAAATTTCACTTTTTCCAGCATCGCATCGGTGCGACCTTTCAGGGTGAAGAAAAACGGCATTTTGTCGGTGCCGAGTTTGTCGATCATCAGGAACGTATCTTTACCGTACTGCTCTGCAATGTCGTAAATATCGCGATGCATATATTCACCGGCAACCGGCAGATGCTCAAACTTCGCCAGAATATGACGGCGGATCTCCGTCAACACCTCTGGCTGGTTGGTGCCGATATAAAAGACCTGCTGATTTTTTTCGGCTTCGAAAGTGTCCAGACGCACGGCGAAAACCGCGAGCTTTCCGGCACAACCGGAAGATTCAAACAAGCGGTCCGGGTCGGCGTTATAGCGTGCGGGCGTGTCCGCCTCAATATCTCTGACGCGGGTCACGTAGTCGTGATCGTGCGCATGACGTCCGTCGTGGCGAACATCGTCATCTTTGATGCGCTCGTCATCGAGTTTGCTAAGGATCTGCTCTGGGGTTTGGCCAAGGTCGATGCCCAGATGGTTAACCAGCTGTAATTTGCCCTGTTCATCAATACGCGCAAACAGCGACATCTCCGTGTAGGCCGGGCCTCGTTGCACCAGCGAGCCGCCGGAGTTGTTACAAATGCCGCCAATCACGGAAGCACCGATGCAGGAAGAACCGATCACTGAATGCGGTTCACGACCAAAAGGTTTGAGCGCTTTTTCCAGCGAATAGAGCGTTGTTCCAGGCCAGGCCAGCACCTGTTCGCCTTTGCCGATGACGTGCAGCTTATCAAGACGCAGGGTGCTGATAATAACAATCTCACGGTCGTAATCATTGCCGCTTGGCGTAGAGCCTTCGGTCAGGCCGGTATTGGCGGCCTGCATCAGAATGATTTTGTCTGCGGCGACACAGGCGTTCAGGACGCGCCACAATTCTAAAAGCGAGCCCGGGAAAACGACGGCGAGCGCATCGCCCTGGCCGGAGCGGAATCCCTTGCGATAGCGGGCGGTTTTAGCGGGTTCAGTGAGCAGGTGCGAATGACCCACCAGGCGGGTCAGTTCATTCAGGAAAGCTTTATTATCTGTTGTAATGGAAGACATTCTCCACTCCTTGTGGTGGGACTCAATATCAGGAACAAGCATAGCGCTTTGTATGACAATACGCTTTCTCATTCATATTGTCTCTGGCTTGTCTTTCATTGATTCACGCTGGTTTTGAAAATTAGGAGAATAACCTTAGCTTTCTTTAGCGCTCCCGTTTAGTCTTACGGCAAATTGCGGTTTTTGTTATATTTTCGCTGATGCGTCAGGAAAAAATAAAGAGAGAATCAACATGAAATGGCTATGTTCTGTAGGTGTTGCGGTGAGTCTGGCAGTGCAACCCGCGCTGGCGGACACTCTGTTTGGTAACCATCCGCTGACGCCAGAAGCGCGGGATGCGTTTGTTACCGATTTACTCAAACAGATGACCGTGGATGAGAAAATTGGTCAATTACGCTTAATCAGCGTCGGGCCTGATAATCCGAAGGAAGCCATCCGCGAGATGATCAAAGACGGGCAGGTTGGGGCTATTTTTAACACCGTCACACGCCAGGATATCCGCAAAATGCAGGATCAGGTGATGGAACTCAGCCGCCTGAAAATTCCTCTCTTTTTTGCCTACGACGTATTGCACGGCCAGCGTACCGTGTTCCCGATAAGCCTCGGTCTGGCGTCCTCCTTTAATCTCGATGCGGTCAGAACCGTCGGTCGCGTTTCAGCGTATGAAGCCGCTGACGATGGCCTGAACATGACCTGGGCGCCGATGGTTGATGTCTCCCGCGATCCGCGCTGGGGCCGGGCATCGGAAGGGTTCGGCGAAGACACGTATTTGACCGCCACAATGGGTAAAACCATGGTGGAAGCGATGCAGGGGAAAAGCCCGGCCGATCGCTATTCGGTGATGACCAGCGTCAAGCACTTCGCTGCTTATGGTGCGGTAGAGGGCGGGAAAGAGTACAACACCGTCGATATGAGCCCGCAGCGTCTGTTTAACGACTACATGCCGCCGTACAAAGCCGGGCTGGATGCCGGTAGCGGCGCGGTGATGGTAGGACTTAATTCACTCAACGGTACGCCGGCGACGTCGGATGCATGGCTGCTGAAAGACGTGCTGCGCGATGAGTGGGGCTTTAAAGGCATCACCGTTTCCGATCACGGCGCGATTAAGGAACTGATTAAGCACGGCACGGCGTCCGATCCTGAGGATGCGGTACGCGTGGCTATCAAGTCCGGTATCAACATGAGTATGAGCGATGAGTATTACAGCAAATACCTGCCGGGGCTGATTAAATCAGGCAAAGTGACGATGGCGGAGCTTGACGACGCTGCGCGTCACGTGCTGAACGTGAAATATGATATGGGGCTGTTTAACGATCCGTACAGCCATCTGGGAGCCAAAGAGTCTGACCCGGTGGATACCAACGCCGAAAGCCGCCTGCACCGTAAAGAAGCGCGTGAAGTGGCGCGTGAAAGCCTGGTGCTGCTGAAAAACCGCCTCGACACGCTGCCGCTGAAAAAATCCGCCACCGTGGCGGTTGTCGGGCCACTGGCCGATAGCAAGCGTGATGTGATGGGCAGTTGGTCCGCAGCGGGTGTTGCCGATCAGTCGGTAACGGTGCTGACAGGGATTAAAAATGCCATTGGCGAGCAGGGTAAAGTGGTATACGCCAAAGGGGCGAATATCACCAACGATAAAGGCATTGTCGACTTCCTGAACCTGTATGAAGAGGCGGTGAAAGTTGACCCGCGCTCGCCGCAGGAGATGATTGATGAAGCCGTTAACGCTGCGAAACAGTCTGATGTGGTGGTTGCGGTAGTCGGTGAGGCACAGGGAATGGCGCATGAAGCCTCCAGCCGTACGGACATTACTATTCCGCAGAGCCAACGTGACCTGATTGCCGCGCTGAAAGCAACGGGCAAACCGCTGGTGCTGGTGCTGATGAACGGACGTCCGCTGGCGCTGGTTAAGGAAGATCAACAGGCTGATGCGATCCTCGAAACCTGGTTTGCCGGGACGGAAGGCGGTAACGCCATCGCCGATGTGTTGTTTGGCGATTACAACCCATCAGGCAAGCTGCCGATGTCTTTCCCACGCTCTGTCGGACAGATTCCGGTCTATTACAGCCATCTCAATACCGGTCGTCCGTATAACGCCGATAAGCCGAATAAGTACACCTCGCGTTATTTTGACGAGGCAAACGGTCCGTTGTATCCCTTTGGCTATGGCCTGAGCTACACCACCTTTACCGTTTCGGATGTGAAACTCTCTGCACCGACGATGAAACGTGACGGGACTGTGACGGCCAGCGTCCAGGTGACCAACACCGGCAAGCGCGAAGGTGCCACGGTGATTCAGATGTATTTGCAGGATGTGACCGCTTCAATGAGCCGTCCGGTAAAACAGCTGAAAGGCTTTGAGAAAGTGAATCTTAAACCGGGTGAAACGCAGACTGTCAGCTTCCCGATTGATATCGAAGCGCTGAAATTCTGGAACCAGCGTATGAAATACGATGCTGAACCGGGTAAATTTAACGTCTTTATCGGCGTGGATTCCGCCAGAGTGAAGCAGGGGGAATTTGAACTGCTGTAGTTGATGAAGAAAGCCACGCATCATGCCTGATGGCGCAATGCTTATCTGGTCTATGAAATAACGCTATCCGGCAAATTCACTTTGGGTTTGCCGGATTTTTTTATCGCCTTACTGCTAATTACTCTCAGTGTTACTACCCAATTGCCAGGTTAAGGCCTGATTTTTCGACTATGCTTTTTCCTCAAGTCTCTGAAAAGGGCCGCAAAAGGATGAGGAGCACAGCATGATAATCTCAAAGTTTGGGGTAGGGTCGTTGGCATTGTTAGCCGCGATAAGTATGCCCTTGCAGGCCGCGTCGCCCGTTACGGTTGGGTCAAAAATTGATACCGAAGGGGCGCTGCTCGGTAACATTATTTTGCAAGTGCTCGAAAGCCATGGTGTGAAAACCGTCAATAAAGTGCAACTGGGGACTACGCCAGTGGTGCGTGGCGCGATTACATCCGGCGAGCTGGATATCTACCCGGAATATACCGGCAATGGCGCCTTCTTCTTTAAAGATGAGAATGATCCGGCGTGGAAAAATGCGCAGGCTGGTTTCGACAAAGTGAAAAAGCTGGACGCAGAGAAAAATAAACTGGTCTGGCTAACGCCTGCGCCCGCCAACAATACCTGGACCATTGCGGTCCGCCAGGATGTCGCCGAAAAGAATAAACTGGTTTCGCTTGCAGACTTAGGGCGCTACCTCAAGGAGGGGGGCACTTTCAAACTGGCCGCCTCTGCGGAGTTTATCGAACGTGCGGACGCGCTGCCCGCGTTTGAAAAAGCCTATGATTTTAAACTGAATCAGAATCAGCTTTTATCACTGGCCGGGGGGGATACCGCCGTGACGATTAAAGCCGCAGCGCAGCAAACCTCCGGCGTCAATGCCGCGATGGCCTACGGCACCGATGGTCCGGTCGCCGCGCTGGGGCTGCAAACGTTAAGCGATCCGCAAGGCGTTCAGCCGATTTATGCGCCTGCGCCAGTGGTACGTGAGTCGGTACTCAAGGCCTATCCGCAAATGGAAGAATGGCTGCAGCCTGTTTTTGCCAGTCTGGATGAAAAAACGCTCCAGCAGCTTAACGCCAGTATTGCTGTAGAGGGGCTGGATGCAAAAAAAGTTGCAGCAGATTATCTGAAGCAAAAAGGATGGGTTAAGTAACGGAATTTACGGCGGGTGGGTGTTTTGTCCAATATCTCGGTTAATCGGGTGCTGTTGCTGCTGGTTCTTCTTACCTTCGCAGCAGCTGCGCTTCCTTTCATTAGCTATGCTCCCAATCGCCTGGTTTCCGGCGAAGGTCGTCAACTCTGGGATATCAGGCCCGACATGGCGTGGGGACTGGCGGTGGCCTGTCTGCTACTGTTTCTTCTGTGCTTTGTGTCGGGCAAACCCGGCAATATATTGACGCTTGTTATCAGCCAGCTGTTGGTGATTGCGGCGCTGGTAACCGCAGGTACAACGGCAACGTATCTGGCGCAGACGGGCAGTACGTTGGCCAGAACCAGTCTTGGCTCCGGGTTCTGGCTGGGTCTCGGATTCATGCTGCTGGCTGCCAGTGACGCCATTCGGCGCATCACCCGTCAGATGTTGTGGCGATGGGTGCTGCATGCGCAACTTTTTGTTATGCCGATAGTGTTATTACTGTCCGGCACGTTTAACGATCTTTCCCTGCTGAAAGAGTATGCCAACCGCCAGGATGTCTTTAACGACGCACTGGCGCAGCATCTGACTATTCTGTTTGGCACCGTGATACCCGCGCTATTCCTTGGTGTGCCGCTGGGCGTTTGGTGCTCTTTTTCTGACTCGCGTCAGGGACCCGTTTTCGCCGTACTGAACATTATCCAGACTATTCCCTCGGTGGCCTTGTTTGGCCTGTTGATTGCGCCGCTCGCTGGGCTGGTTAAGCATTTTCCCTGGTTAAGCTCACTCGGCGTTGCGGGAACCGGCATGACACCCGCGCTTATTGCGTTGGTACTGTACGCGCTCTTACCGTTGGTACGTGGCGTGGTGGCTGGACTGAATCAGGTTCCACAGGATGTACTGGAAAGCGCCCGGGCGATGGGGATGAGCGCGCGTCAACGGTTTATCTCGGTGCAGTTGCCGCTGGCGCTGCCTGTCTTCTTGCGCAGTTTGCGGGTGGTGATGATCCAGACAGTAGGGATGGCGGTGATTGCCGCACTGATCGGTGCCGGGGGCTTTGGCGCGCTGGTCTTTCAGGGATTGCTCAGTAGCGCCGTTGATTTAGTGCTGCTGGGCGTGATCCCGGTAGTTGTGCTGGCAGTGTTGATTGATGCGCTGTTTGATTTAGGGCTAGCGCTGCTGAAGGGAACGAATAATGATTGAATTTAGTCATGTCAGTAAAACCTACGGTCAGCAAAAAGCCGTCGACGACCTTAATCTGCATTTGGCGGAGGGGAGCTTTTCGGTGCTGATTGGCACGTCGGGTTCCGGGAAATCCACCACACTGAAGATGATCAACCGACTGGTCGAGCATGACCGCGGGCAGATTCTTTTTGCGGGCGAGGAGATTCGCAGTCTGCCGGTACTGGAGTTAAGGCGGCGTATGGGGTACGCGATCCAGTCTATCGGTTTGTTCCCGCACTGGACCGTCGCGCAGAACATCGCCACCGTGCCGCAATTACAAAAGTGGTCGCGTTCGCGTATTGATGATCGCACAGATGAACTTATGGCGCTGTTGGGGCTGGAGGCGAGTTTGCGTCACCGTTATCCGCATCAGCTTTCCGGTGGGCAACAGCAGCGGGTCGGGGTTGCACGCGCGCTGGCGGCAGATCCGCAGGTGTTACTGATGGATGAGCCTTTTGGCGCGCTGGATCCCGTCACCCGCGGTGCGCTGCAGCAGGAGATGACCCGTATTCATCGTCTTCTGGGGCGTACCATTGTATTGGTGACGCATGATATCGACGAGGCGCTGAGGCTGGCGGAACATCTGGTCCTGATGGACGCGGGTAAGGTCGTGCAGCAAGGGACGCCGTTGTCGATGCTGACGGCGCCAGCGAACGATTTCGTACAAACGTTCTTTGGCCGCAGCGAACTGGGCGTACGGTTACTGTCGCTGCGTACGGTGGGGGATTTTATCCGTCGCGGCGAACATTCAGACGGTGAGCCGCTGGTGGCTGAAATGACGCTGCGTGATGCGCTGTCGATGTTTGTGGCGCGGGGATGCGATGTACTGCCGGTTGTGACGCCGCAGGGCGTGTCCTGCGGTACGCTTCACTTTCGCGATCTGCTTTCGGAGATGCCGCCCCGTGAAACGTCTTGCTGATCCACTGCTGTGGCTGGTTGTCCTGTTCCTGATCCTGTTGGTCGGGTTACCGCACAGTCAGGCCCTGTTTAGTTCGTTGTTTCCAGAGTTGCCGCGTCCCGTGTATCAGCAGGAAAGTTTTACGACGCTGGCGCTGAGTCATTTTGCGCTGGTGGGAATATCGAGTCTTATCGCTGTACTCATCGGCACCGGCGCCGGAATTGCGGTAACCCGGCCCTGGGGGGCAGAGTTCAGGCCGATGGTGGAAACTATCGCCGCCGTGGGGCAGACTTTTCCCCCGGTCGCGGTGCTGGCGATTGCCGTGCCGGTGATGGGATTTGGTCTTGAGCCGGCGGTTATCGCGCTGATCCTGTATGGCGTGTTACCGATCCTACAGGCAACCCTGGCGGGGCTGGGAGGCATCTCTGTCAGCGTGATGGATATCGCCAGCGGGATGGGGATGAGTCGCTGGCAGCGCCTGCGTAAAGTGGAGTTGCCGCTGGCGGCACCGGTTATTCTGGCGGGGATCCGCACATCGGTGATCATTAATATCGGCACCGCAACGATAGCCTCAACCGTCGGGGCGAATACGCTGGGCACGCCGATAATTATCGGACTTAGCGGATTCAATACCGCCTATGTGATTCAGGGGGCGTTGCTGGTCGCGTTGGCGGCAGTGATTATCGATCGCGGATTTGAGCGATTAGCGAGCTACCTTACCCGGCACGTAAAATGAAGGTGTAGCCTGCCAGCATGACGCCGCCGATACCGCCGATAGCCATCAGCAGGAAGAGGGTTATTACACCGATTTTAGCTGCGCTCATTGTGCACTCCTTATGTGAATCTAAGGATTGTACACGGTTGTTAATAGAATATTAAATACCGAGTGGATAAATATCGTGACCCAACGCGCGCCATTCACTCAACTGTTGCTGCTGAGCGGGCGTTTGGTTCTCGCCGCACCAGACAAGTAAGGTTCGACCCTCAAACATTTCCGGTCGTAGTTGGTTCAGTGAGTGGGCCAGAACGTCAACGCGCCATCCCTGCTGACTGGCAACCCAACCCTCCAGCCACAAACGGGTGGTATCGTGAATGTTCCAGCCGACAACCAGCGCATCTTTACCCTGTTTCTTGCGCGCTGAGGCCAGACAAATCGCGATATAGTTGATGAGGACGCCGTCGAGGATCCCGAGTAACGCCTGGAGGATCGGCTGCTGGCATTGCAGACGGCGGCGTAACGGGGTGAACAAATGGGTGTTGAGCGTTTGCGCGGGATAATCCTGGCCACGCTCTTTGATCCACATTCTCAGACTATGCAAATTATTGCTTTGCAAATAGCTTAGTAGCGTCTCTTGCTGTTCACGCCAGCCGTTATGCACATCAATGTTCTCATTGCTGAGCAACATTTTCACCTTACTGACCTGAACGCCGTTGTTTATCCAGCGTTTTATCTCTCGGATCCGGTCAATATCCGCGTCGTTAAACAGGCGATGACCGCCGTCTGTCCTCTGCGGTTTGAGTAATCCGTAACGCCTCTGCCACGCGCGTAAAGTGACAGGGTTGATATCACAAAGCAAAGCCACTTCACCGATTGTGTAAAGCGCCATCGTCGTCTCACTCTTGCTCGCGAGGTCCCAGTTTTACTTTAGACGCTCTTTTACGAACCAGGTAGTTTTGTCTGTTTTTTGATCAATGAAGGGGTGAGTTTGTCGTCCTACTCGCGCTTTCGAGTGATCGTTCTCACAAATTCCTGTTTTTTTGCAACACTTCAAAGAAAGTTACGCGCAGCCCATGTATGTTACGCGCTTTTAAGTGATGTGTGGTTGGCGCGTATGTACGAGTTTAATCTGGTGTTGCTGCTGCTTCAGCAGATGTGCGTGTTTCTCGTTATCGCGTGGCTAATGAGCAAAACGCGTTTGTTTATCCCGCTGATGCAGGTCACTATCCGTCTCCCGCACAAACTGCTTTGCTATGTCACCTTTTCCATTTTCTGCATATTGGGCACCTATTTCGGGCTGCACATTGATGACTCTATTGCTAACACGCGTGCCATCGGCGCGGTGATGGGCGGGCTGCTTGGCGGTCCCGTAGTCGGTGGTTTAGTCGGTCTGACCGGTGGCTTACACCGTTATTCAATGGGCGGTATGACGGCGCTAAGCTGCATGATTTCGACCATTGTGGAAGGTTTACTCGGCGGGCTGGTGCACAGCGTGCTCACTCGTCGCGGCCGTACCGATAAAGTCTTCAGCCCGTTGACGGCGGGCGCGATTACCTTTGTGGCCGAACTGGTGCAGATGCTGATTATCTTATTAATTGCTCGTCCCTTTGATGATGCGTTTCGGTTGGTCAGCAATATTGCCGCCCCGATGATGGTCACCAATACCGTGGGCGCAGCCCTGTTTATGCGTATATTGCTCGATAAACGGGCGATGTTTGAAAAATACACCTCCGCTTTTTCCGCTACTGCGCTCAAAGTTGCCGCCTCTACGGAAGGTATTTTGCGTCAGGGGTTCAACGAGGTTAACAGCATGAAGGTGGCTCAGGTGCTGTACGAAGAGCTGGATATCGGCGCGGTGGCGATTACCGATCGTGAGAAGCTGCTGGCATTTACCGGCATTGGTGACGATCACCACCTGCCTGGTAAACCGATTTCGTCGTCGTACACTCTACGGGCAATAGAAACCGGAGAGGTGGTGTATGCCGACGGGAATGAAGTCCCTTACCGTTGCTCTTTGCATCCGCAATGCAAATTAGGCTCGACGCTGGTGATTCCGCTGCGGGGTGAAAATCAGCGGGTGATGGGGACCATCAAACTGTATGAGGCTAAAAACCGCCTCTTTAGCTCGATCAACCGCACGTTGGGGGAGGGGATCGCTCAGCTACTTTCGGCGCAAATACTGGCCGGACAGTACGAGCGGCAAAAAGCAATGCTTACGCAGTCAGAAATAAAACTCCTGCATGCCCAGGTGAATCCTCATTTTCTGTTCAATGCGCTCAATACCATCAAAGCCGTGATCCGCCGCGATAGCGAGCAGGCCAGTCAACTGGTGCAGTACCTGTCGACCTTCTTTCGCAAAAACTTAAAACGCCCGTCGGAGATTGTCACACTGGCCGATGAAATTGAGCACGTGAACGCCTATTTGCAAATTGAAAAGGCACGATTCCAGTCACGGCTACAGGTGACTTTAACGGTGCCTGATGAACTTTCGCATCAGCAATTACCGGCTTTTACCCTGCAGCCCATCGTGGAAAATGCCATTAAGCACGGTACCTCTCAGCTACTGGATACCGGAGAGGTGTCGATTACCGCCCGTCGCGAAGGGCAGTATCTGATGCTGGATATTGAAGATAATGCCGGGCTGTATCAGCCAACGTCTGAGGCCAGCGGGTTAGGTATGAATCTGGTCGATAAGCGACTACGCGAGCGGTTTGGCGATGATTTTGGCATCAGCGTAGCGTGTGAACCTGACCGCTTTACCCGAATTACTTTACGACTTCCTCTGGAGGAACAGGCATGATCAAAGTGCTGATTGTCGATGACGAACCGTTAGCGCGGGAGAATCTGCGGATCCTGTTGCAGGAGCAAAGCGACATCGAGATTATCGGGGAGTGTTCGAATGCGGTGGAAGCCATCGGCGCGGTACATAAACTGCACCCGGATGTCCTGTTTCTCGATATTCAGATGCCGCGTATCAGCGGCCTGGAAATGGTCGGGATGCTTGATCCCGAACATCGTCCATACATTGTTTTCCTGACCGCGTTTGATGAGTATGCGGTCAAAGCCTTTGAAGAACACGCGTTTGATTATCTGCTCAAGCCGATTGAAGAAGCGCGGTTGGAAAAAACGCTGAGCCGTTTACGTCAGGAACGCACGAAGCAGGATGTATCGCTACTGCCCGAGCATCAGCAGCCGCTGAAGTTTATTCCGTGCAGCGGTCATAGCCGTATTTATTTGCTGCAAATGGATGATGTGGCGTTTATCAGCAGCCGTATGAGCGGCGTGTATGTCACCAGTAGCGATGGCAAAGAGGGGTTCACAGAGTTAACGCTCAGAACGCTGGAAAGCCGTACGCCACTCCTGCGCTGCCACCGCCAATATCTGGTGAACCTGGCGCAATTGCAGGAAATCCGACTGGAAGATAACGGCCAGGCCGAGCTGATTTTGCGTAACGGGCTGACCGTTCCGGTGAGTCGTCGTTATCTTAAAAGTCTAAAAGAGGCGATTGGACTGTAAAACTGATACACTGCGCGCCATTGCATCACCGACTGTTGAAGGCTCTATGCTAAGTAACGATATTCTTCGTAGCCTGCGCTACACCCTGAAAGCGAACAATAACGACATGGTGCGTATTCTTGCGCTTGCTGACATGGAATCCACCTCCGCGGGTTTTGATACCTGGATGACAAAAGAAGATGAAGACGGGTTTGTGCGTTGCCCGGATATCATTCTTTCCGGTTTTTTAAACGGTCTGATTTATCATCTGCGTGGGAAAGATGAATCAGCGCCGGAGCTGGCGCTTGAGCGTCGTGTTAATAACAATACGGTGCTGAAAAAGCTGCGTATCGCCTTTTCGCTGAAAACCGATGATATTCTGGCCATTATGACCGAGCAGAAATTTCGCGTGTCGATGCCGGAAATTACCGCCATGATGCGCGCGCCGGATCATAAAAACTATCGCGAATGCGGCGATCAGTTCCTGCGTTATTTCCTGCGCGGTTTGACCGCACGCGTACATAGCACGAAAGCATAACGAGAAAAACGGGCGACCACGATTAAAATCGGGTCGCCGACGGTTTACTTCACTTCTTTAAAACCCGCCGATTCCATTACCGTTTGCATTTGCTTCATGCTGATGTTTTTATCGGTATTCTCAGACAGCTTCATCCCGGAAATTGCCTGCAATGCTTTTACATCGACTTTTTCCATATTGATAGTGACGTTTTCCTGCGCATAGGTGTCTGAATAGGTGAGCTTTTCTTCTATGCCAGGGATGTTTTGATATTTAGCGCTTAAGGCGTCAAATACTTTTGCTGCTTCTTCTTTATTGCTGGCGCCGACCGACGCATAGCTGATTTTACTTTCAGAGATTTGTTTCAGAACCTTATCGCCCTTATAGGTGTAAGAGACGGTAATATCCGAGCCGTTTAGGTTGGCATTAAATGTTTTTGTCTCTTCTGTATCACCACACCCCGTCAGGGAAAAAATGACAACCGACGCTACGGCAAGAGAAACTAATTTTTGAAACGCTGTCATGTAAAACTCCATTTCATGAATATCGGATGCAAAATAATAGAGCCTATGAATTTGATGGGCCCGTACGACCTTAATAGCAAAGCAGTATAGAATAAATCTAATCGCGATGGCTGAGCAGTCCGAAAATGGAGTGAAGTGACGCGTTTGAGATTAGGGGAATAGCTACTGCAAAAAAAAGCGCTGCCATTGCAGCGCTTGATAGGTCTTACTTCACCTGTTGGCCTGGTTTTGCGCCTTCATCCGGACTTAACAGGAAGATATCTTTCCCGCCAGGACCCGCCGCCATCACCATACCTTCGGAAATACCGAAGCGCATTTTACGCGGAGCCAGGTTGGCTACCATAATGGTCTGACGTCCAATCAGAACCTGCGGATCCGGATAAGCAGAACGAATACCGGAGAAGACGTTACGCTTTTCGCCACCGAGATCCAGCGTCAGACGCAGCAGCTTGTCAGAACCGTCTACAAACTCAGCGTTTTCAATCAACGCTACGCGCAGGTCAACTTTGGCGAAATCGTCAAAGGTGATGGTTTCCTGAATCGGATCGTCCGCCAGCGGGCCGGTGACCGGTGCGGCTGCGGCTTTCACCTCTTCTTTAGACGCTTCAACCAGCGCTTCAACTTGTTTCATGTCGATGCGATTGTAGAGCGCTTTAAAGGTGTTGACCTTGTGGCCGAGCAGCGGTTGCTCGATAGCATCCCAGCTTAGTTCGCTGTTCAGGAAAGCTTCAACACGCTCAGCCAGCGTCGGCAGTACCGGTTTCAGGTAAGTCATCAGCACGCGGAACAGGTTGATGCCCATTGAGCAAATTGCCTGCAGGTCCGCGTCGCGACCTTCCTGTTTAGCCACAACCCACGGAGCCTGTTCGTCAACGTAGCGGTTTGCCACATCGGCCAGCGCCATGATCTCACGGATAGCTTTACCGAATTCACGGCTTTCCCACGCTTCGCCAATGACCGCAGCGGCATCGGTAAAGGTTTTATACAGTGCCGGATCGGCCAGTTCTGCCGCCAGCACGCCGTCAAAACGCTTGGCGATAAAACCAGCGTTACGGGAGGCCAGGTTAACCACCTTGTTGACGATATCGGCGTTAACGCGCTGGACAAAGTCTTCCAGGTTCAGGTCGATGTCATCAATACGTGAAGAGAGCTTCGCGGTGTAGTAGTAGCGCAGGCTGTCGGCGTCAAAGTGCTTCAGCCAGGTGCTGGCCTTAATAAAGGTGCCGCGAGATTTGGACATCTTCGCGCCGTTCACCGTCACATAACCGTGTACGAACAGGTTGGTCGGCTTACGGAAGTTGCTGCCTTCCAGCATGGCAGGCCAGAACAGGCTATGGAAGTAGACGATATCTTTACCGATGAAGTGATATAGCTCGGCGGTAGAGTCTTTCTTCCAGTATTCGTCAAAGCTAGTGGTGTCGCCGCGCTTATCGCACAGGTTTTTGAACGATCCCATATAGCCAATCGGCGCATCCAGCCAGACGTAGAAGTACTTGCCAGGCGCATTCGGGATTTCAAAACCGAAGTACGGTGAGTCGCGGGAAATATCCCACTGCTGCAGGCCGGCTTCAAACCATTCCTGCATTTTGTTGGCGACCTGCTCCTGCAACGCGCCGCTGCGCGTCCATGCCTGCAGCATTTCGCTGAATGACGGCAGGTCAAAGAAGAAGTGTTCTGAGTCACGCATCACCGGCGTTGCGCCGGAAACGACGGATTTCGGCTCGATAAGTTCGGTCGGGCTGTAGGTTGCGCCACAGACTTCACAGTTATCGCCGTATTGATCCGCAGACTTACATTTCGGGCAGGTGCCTTTAACGAAACGGTCAGGCAGGAACATGCCTTTTTCCGGATCGTAAAGCTGGGAGATAGTGCGGTTTTTAATAAAACCGTTCTCCTTCAGGCGCGTGTAAATCAGCTCAGACAGCTCGCGGTTCTCTTCGCTATGCGTAGAGTGGTAGTTGTCATAGCTGATGTCAAAACCCGCAAAATCAGTCTGATGCTCCTGACTCATTTCACCGATCATCTGCTCTGGCGTGATCCCAAGCTGCTGTGCTTTCAGCATGATTGGCGTACCGTGGGCGTCGTCCGCGCAGATGAAGTTTACCTGGTGGCCGCGCATTCGCTGGTAACGGACCCAGACATCAGCCTGGATGTGCTCCAGCATATGGCCGAGGTGGATAGAGCCGTTGGCGTACGGCAGCGCGCACGTTACCAGAATTTTCTTCGCGACTTGAGTCATAGTGGGCAATTACTTCTTTTGTAGTGAAAAGGGCTTTGATAGTACCAAAATGGTAATTACTGCGCCAAGCGATAAGGGCATTTATCCGTAAATGAATAATTGTTGCGGTTGGAGTAAACTACCTGGTGACTATTGTATTTTCAGAACAACAAAAAGGAGTCGGGATGAACGCACAATCCCAGGCCAAATCACCAGAAACCCTGCGCGCGATGGTCGCCGGGACGCTGGCGAATTTTCAGCATTCAACCCTGAAGCATAATCTGACGACGCTTAAAGCGTTGCACCACGTCGCCTGGATGGATGACACGTTGCACGTCGAGCTGGTCATGCCCTTCGTCTGGCATAGCGCGTTTGAAGCATTAAAAGAGCAATGCAGTGCCGATCTGTTGCGTATTACCGGCGCGAAAGCGATTGACTGGAAGTTGTCACATAACATCGCCACCCTGAAACGTGTGAAAAATCAGCCGGGTATTAATGGTGTGAAAAGCATCATTGCCGTCAGTTCCGGCAAAGGCGGGGTGGGTAAATCTTCCACTGCGGTGAACCTGGCGTTGGCGCTGGCCGCGGAAGGGGCAAAGGTGGGCATTCTGGACGCCGATATTTATGGCCCGTCCATCCCGACGATGCTCGGCGCGGAAAACCAGCGTCCCACTTCACCGGACGGCACACATATGGCGCCGATCATGTCTCACGGTCTGGCGACCAACTCCATTGGCTATCTGGTCACCGACGATAACGCTATGGTGTGGCGCGGGCCGATGGCCAGTAAAGCGCTATTGCAGATGCTGCAGGAAACCTTATGGCCAGATCTTGATTATCTGGTACTGGATATGCCGCCAGGCACCGGTGACATCCAACTGACGCTGGCGCAGAACATTCCGGTAACTGGGGCGGTTGTAGTGACCACGCCGCAGGATATTGCGCTGATCGATGCGAAAAAAGGCATTGTGATGTTCGAAAAAGTCGAAGTGCCGGTGTTGGGTATTGTTGAGAATATGAGTATGCATATTTGCAGCAACTGCGGGCATCATGAGCCAATCTTTGGCACCGGCGGCGCACAGAAACTGGCCGAGCAGTACCACACCCAACTGTTGGGACAAATGCCGCTGCATATTTCTCTGCGTGAAGACCTCGATCGCGGTACGCCGACGGTTATCAGCCGTCCAGACAGCGAATTTACCGCCATTTACCGTGACCTTGCAGGGCGCGTGGCAGCGCAGCTGTACTGGCAGGGTGAAGTTATTCCTGGCGAAATTGCCTTCCGCGCGGTGTAATTTCTGGCGTTAAATATTATTCACCGTATCAATGATATATTGATGCGGTGAATATATAAGATGAAGAAAAAATAGAGCATTGTTTACCCTGTCTTAATAAAATATGTTTTTTTCTGAATTATATCCTTTATTCATCATTTAAATTGATCATGCCTATCCTATTGATTTAGTATTTCAATTGGTTTTCGCGTGGTAGCGCACTTATTATTACGCTAAATAACTACCCTGCATGTTAAATCGGGCTTAATACAGGAATGACATTTAGATGAAAAAAACTTTGTCGCTGGGAATTATAGTTCTGGCTTATGGATTAAATCTTCCCGCGTTGGGAACAGATACCGCAACCTTAACTATTAGCGGCAACGTTGTCGCGCCGACCTGCAGTACCGAAGTGGTAAATGCTCAGCTTCAACAGCGCTGCGGCAACTCCACCCACGTTTCGAGTACCGAACAAACTGTTTCATCGGTGGTGAGGGGAGTAACAACGGAACTGGTCGCTGTTCCGGGCAGCGATAATCGTCAAATTATCCTCAACCGCTACGACTAGGATACTCTCTTTCATATAGCCCACATCACTCTCATGAATGATGTGGGCTTTTTTATTTATCTTGAAAATAAATATGAATGGTAAATTACGTTAACTTATTAATTGTGTAAATAAGATTGGTTCCTGACTATTTGTTGTAATTATATTGCATTGAGTAACTTGTCTTAAATCAAAAAAACATTCCGTTTACATTGCGGTAACGATTTAAGTGTGTAGATTCTAATTACAGGAATAACACCACGTAACAAATCTAAATATGTTGATTAAGGAAGATACTATGAAACGTTCAATTATTGCTGC
>NZ_CP069763.1:4481289-4481445 GCF_016893685.1 Citrobacter cronae | reverse complement strand
TGTTATGCCGGCAACCTCGGTTGCCGGCATAAAATAAGGAATGAAAAATGAAGATGCTATGTGCGGTAATTACATTATCACTTATGACACCGGCTCAGGCAGGGATAGTGATTTATGGCACAAGAGTAATTTACCCTGCAGAAAAAAATGAAATAA
>NZ_CP069763.1:4480665-4480744 GCF_016893685.1 Citrobacter cronae | reverse complement strand
TTTATAAGTGATAACGTCAGCCTGAGATGACAGGAGCTGATTATGTTAAGGATGACCCCGCTTGCTTCTGCGATATTAA
>NZ_CP069763.1:4480113-4480213 GCF_016893685.1 Citrobacter cronae | reverse complement strand
AGCGACTATAAGAATTCTGGTAACAGCAAAAGTACCTATGCGCGCTTTACCAGTGGATTAAACCTGCTGGGCTGGCAGTTACATTCCGATGCCAGCTACA
>NZ_CP069763.1:4479809-4480050 GCF_016893685.1 Citrobacter cronae | reverse complement strand
CGCAAATTCTCGGCACGTTACGCGTCGGGGATATGTACACCTCATCTGATATTTTTGACTCGGTACGCTTTCGTGGGGTGCGTTTATACCGCGATATGCAGATGTTACCCAACTCAAAACAAAGCTTTACCCCGGTAGTACAGGGGATTGCGCAGAGCAATGCGCTGGTCACTATTGAGCAGAACGGTTTTGTGGTGTACCAAAAAGAGGTGCCGCCAGGTCCGTTTTCTATCGCTGATTT
>NZ_CP069763.1:4479239-4479693 GCF_016893685.1 Citrobacter cronae | reverse complement strand
CCAAATATGATTTTGCCGCCGGACGTAGCCATATCGAAGGGGCAAGTAATCAGACCGACTTTGCGCAGATGAGCTATCAATATGGGTGGAGTAACCTATTAACGTTATATGGCGGTACGATGCTCGCTGATAACTATAATTCGTTCACGTTAGGAACTGGCTGGAATACCCGAATTGGCGCAATCTCCGTGGATGCGACGCGTTCACACAGTAAACAGGATAATGGTGATATATTTGATGGGCAAAGCTATCAAATTGCTTATAATAAATATTTGACACAAACCGCCACGCGTTTTGGCCTTGCTGCCTATCGATACTCATCACGGGATTATCGGACTTTTAACGATCACGTTTGGGCCAATAATAAAGACAGCTATCATCGTGATGAAAATGATGTTTATGACATAGCGGATTATTACCAGTATGATTTTGGTCGCAAAAACAGTTTTTCCGC
>NZ_CP069763.1:4478846-4478956 GCF_016893685.1 Citrobacter cronae | reverse complement strand
GATGGGTTTTCCTCAAACAATACCGGACTTTCCGGGACGATGGGCGATCGCGACCAGTTTAACTATGGCGTTAACCTGAGCCATCAGCGCCAGGACAGCGAAACGACGGC
>NZ_CP069763.1:4478222-4478383 GCF_016893685.1 Citrobacter cronae | reverse complement strand
CAGAATATTGGCCTGGTCGGTCAGGGCAGCCAGCTCTTTATTCGTACCGACAGTGTGCCGCCGGAAATTAAAGTCGCAGTGGATAAACAACAGGGACTTTCATGCTCAATCTCCTTTGGTAAAACGATTGATGAAAGTAAAGTTTATATTTGTCGGTGAGT
>NZ_CP069763.1:4460112-4477185 GCF_016893685.1 Citrobacter cronae | reverse complement strand
ATTTACGCACTCCCTCATCAGAGTGAGTGCGTGTTTTATCACCGGTGATAAAAAATCTCGCCGTCGTAGGCTTTAATGATCTTAGCATCGGCATCATTGACCAGCACATACGCGCCGCCCATGTAGGTCCAGTGGGTGCCTGCTGTCGGTGCGGGCAGGTTGCGCAGATTCCACTGCTTAATAGTGTATTCGCTGGTGAGATACAGTGGTGGAACTTTGTCACCGGGTTTGAAATGGGTGAAGTCAGCAATAAAGCTGCTTAGCTCATATTTATCGATACCGGTGGGGGCAGCTGTTGCAGCCGGCGCGGCCCAGACGACACTGCTCGCAAGCAGGAGTGCACCCAGCAACATTTTATTCTTCATACCCATCTTCTCTACCTCTTCGGGTCATCAAAATCAGTCATGTATCATTCCTGGCTTACAGGGCATCTGACAAGGACTTTTTTGTTATCACTCCAGTTATTTCGTAAAAAGTGTAAATGAATGTACAGCATTGCGACAATTTCGAGTGGCAATTTAGCGATGAGGTGTCACGTTTTTGCATATCAACTCAGGGTAGCGCTGTTCCACAGCATACATGAGTTGCTCCGGTTTCTGTGGCCCGGAACAATTGTCTTCAAGAAAACCCACTACAGGAATGGAGTAAAAAAGTTGATGCTTGTTTAATCAATTTATTTACTTTACTGTAAAGTAAATAAATTGGCGAGGCTTTACTATGACGAACTTTAGTAAACGGGGAAAGTTATTAATTTTCATATTGTTAATGACTTTGTCATGTCATCTTAAGGCATCTCTGCCTGGAGGAGGACCTGTTGAGCCAAAGACGGTTGATCGCTGTCTTGTTACGCGGGACCGGGAGCAGGCTTGCTTTCAGTGTACCGATTTGAATTATCAGCATATGCAGTTACGACTCAGCTATTTACGTTTTTTACTACTCCAAAATAGTTTCACTATCCAAACCTATGACTATTTATGGCGTGAACATCAACGAACAATGTCTTGCCTCGAAATCAGCAGATACATTGTCGCGAAAGCAATCAATATTCTGCTATGCCCAGCAACGGTCAAATTACCCATACCTCAACCTGTTTTTAATTTGTGGCAAACATCGCATATGGCTTTTATTCAACGAGCCAGGCCTCCGCACGTGTTTTCACTGCGCGACCCCATTGACTAAACGGAGGAAAACACGATGCTGGCTCACTTCTTTATTTTCCGTCCTGTGTTCTCCGCGGTCATTGCTATTTGCATCGTTTCTGCTGGTATCCTGGCTCTTTTAACACTGCCTGTTGAGCAGTATCCGGATATTGCGCCACCGGGGGTGAACGTTACGGCAAACTACCCAGGCGCTTCTGCGCAAAACGTTGAGGACAGCGTAACGCAGCTACTTGAACAGCAAATAAAAGGAATTGATGGTCTGCTTTATTTTTCTTCAACCAGCAGTTCAGCTGGCCAGTCCCGTATTAGCCTTAGTTTTGAACAAGGTATCAATCCCGATATAGCCCAGGTCCAGGTACAAAATGCTGTAAACCAGGCTATGACACGGCTACCGCAGGAAGTGCAACAACAGGGACTTTCTGTGACTAAATCACAGGGAGATAGCCTGATGGTTATCTCCTTATATGACCAGAACGACCGTTTAACCAGTGTCGATATCAGCGACTTCCTTATCAACACGTTGCAGGAGCCCTTAAGTAGAGTTAAGGGGGTGGGAGAAACAACAGTTTTTGGTGCGCAATATGCTATGCGGATTTGGCTCAACCCACATCAGCTCAATAATTATGGTTTGATGCCCTCTGATGTACAAACGGCTATCGAGGCACAAAATTCGCAAGTTACCAGCGGAGAAATTGGCTCTCTTCCTTCTCTCAATGATCAGTATCTGAATGCGACGGTGACCGCCCAGTCCCGCCTGGAAACATCGACGCAATTTGAAAGTATCATTCTTCGGACAAATAATGATGGCTCAGCTGTATATTTGCGAGATGTTGCTCGAGTCGAACTCGGGGCTGAAAACTATCAGAATCTGACCACACTTAATGGTCATCCTGCGGCTGGAATATCTATTCAACTCGCATCCGGAGCTAATGCTCTGGAAACTGCTGAAAAGGTTCGCGCTGAAGTTAACAGATTAAAAGATCGATTTCCGCAAGGCATTGTAGTTGCCTATCCTCGTGACAGTACTCCGTTTGTGACGGTGTCCATCACAAATGTTGTGCAGACGCTGATTGAAGCGATCGTTTTTGTTGTGGTGGTAATGTATCTGTTCTTACAAAACTGGAGAGCCACATTAATTCCCTCATTGACGGTACCTGTCGTATTATTGGGCACATTCGGCATCCTCAGCCTGCTAGGGTATAGCATCAATACCTTAACACTTTTTGCCATGGTGCTTGCCATTGGGTTACTTGTCGACGACGCGATTGTCGTGGTTGAGAATGTCGAACGAGTAATGGAAGAAGAACATCTCGAGCCGCTGCAGGCTACGCTAAACTCCATGCGGGAAATAACCGGTGCATTAATAGGTATCGCGCTGGTCTTATCCGCAGTTTTTATTCCAGTTGCGTTTTTTGGTGGCTCAGTCGGCATTATTTACCGCCAGTTCACGGTCACCATTGTTTCTGCTATGGTGCTTTCCGTGCTGGTTGCACTGACTTTAACCCCTACATTGTGCGCTCATTTGCTTAAAAGCCGAAATGAGAAGAAAGGGAAATTCTTCACTCATTTCAACAGGTATGTCGAAAAAAGCCAGCATCGTTATATTAATGTGCTCGCGCAAATATCAGCACGCCCTGTGAGAATCATTATTCTCGCTTTTCTGATGTCGATGTTCATGGTTTGGCAATATCAAAAACTCGCGACCAGTTTTCTTCCGGAGGAGGATCAGGGGGCAATATCAATCCAGTTCACTCTTCCTCCAGGGGCGCCAATGTCAATGACTCAGAGGGTTGGAGATGAAATCACACGCTATTTCATGACGCGGGAGAATGCCAATCTTAACGCTATATTTACTGTCGCTGGACGAAATAACGCAGGTAGCGGGCAAAATGTGGGAATGTCCGTTGCTGAGTTAAAGCACTGGGACGAACGTCAGGGGGAAACTAACAGCGCTCAGGCTATTATCGCAAGAGCTAATCAATATTTTAATCAAACGTCTCAGAACGCCTCTGTCAGCATTGTATCGCCACCCACAGTTCGGGGGCTAGGACAATCCAGCGGGTTCGAATTATGGCTTCAGGACATTTCAGACCGCGGTTACCACAGTCTTAATCAGGCGCAAACAATGTTACTTACGGCTGCCAGAGAAAACCAAAATCTGAGCGCTGTGCGAATGAACAGCCTGGCCGAGAAGGCGTTGCTGCAGGTAGATATTGACAGACAAAAAGCACAAGCTCACGGCCTTGAACAGGCGGATATCAACGAAACGCTTTCTGCTGCATGGGGAGGGATTTACGTTAATGACTTTATTGACCGTGGCCGTGTAAAAAGGGTTTATATACAAGGTGATGCGCCATGGCGTTCACTACCTGAAAACTTATCCTCCTGGTTTGTACGTAACAGTAGCGATAATATGACCTCATTCGCCAGTTTTGCTTCCTTCCGCTGGACTACTGGTCCACAAATGCTTCAGCGATTCAATGGATTACCTGCTGTGCAATTTCAAGGAGACGCAGCTCCGGGAATAAGTTCTGGGGCAGCAATGGCTGAAATGGCCCGGCTGATAGCGCCAATTGAAGGATTTGATCTGCAGTGGAGCGGGATATCATGGCAGGAACAGGCTTCATCGGCACAGACACTATGGGTATATCTTGCCTCCGTTGCGTTCGTATTTTTATGTCTGGCTGCTTTATATGAAAGCTGGTCTGTGCCCATTGCTGTGCTGCTGATTATCCCACTTGGGGTTCTCGGCGCAGTGAGCGCAGCCTTGATCGCCGGATTTGAAAATGATGTCTACTTCCAGGTGGGTATACTCACAACGATGGGGCTCTCAGCAAAAAATGCAATTCTCATTATTGAATTTGCTCTGGCGCAAATCCGCAAGGGTAAACCTTTGATTCAGGCTGCTTTTGAAGGAGCAAGATTACGCTTACGTCCTGTCATCATGACGTCTCTGGCATTTGTTGTTGGTGTTATCCCTCTGGTACTCTCTACTGGCGCAGGGGCCTCCAGCCAAAAAGAGATTGGAACTTCGGTAATCGGCGGTATGCTCACAGGCACGTTACTGACGCTGCTCTTTGTCCCAATATTTTTTATTCTCATTCAGCAGGGAATCTCGAGACTGAAAAAAGGCAAACGTAAGGAATGCAATAATGGTTAATCAACGCGGGCGGCCAATGAAGTCCCGTCCTCGCATTTTACAAACGGCATGTGAGCTGTTTCTCAAGCATGGCATTGACGTGTCTCTTGATACTATTGCCAGTGAAGCAGGGACAACGCGGCCGACACTTTACAGCCATTTTCCAGGGGGAAAGGATGCTCTCCTGCTGGCGACGTTTGAATTTCTGAATGACAAAATGCAGCCGCCTTTACGCCAGTTGCTCCAGGAGCAACTGGATTTTCCCGATCTCCTGAGAGGGTTTGCCCGGGTTGTACAGAATCATTTCTATACTCCGGAGAATATCCATTTCCAGCGTTTATTGATTCAAGTGCTGGTTCAAAAGCCCGATTTACATGTCATGCTGGAGCAAAGAAACTCTGGACGCGTTTTGCAGGCGTTGACGGAAATTCTGGAACAGAAAAATAATGAAGGAATAGTAACGCTAGATGATCCTGAATTACAGGCTACGGCTTTCCTCGGGGCCATTATGGGTTATCTCCTTCCTGGTGCAATAATTGCGCAAAAAGCAGTTGATCCCCATAAACTTGAGAAACTGGCTGAATGTTCAGTGGCAACGTTTCTGTCTGCCTGGAAATTTAAGCAGGGATGATCGTTGTGTCCCAGCATTGAGACGCTATACGAAATGCCTGAGTGGATGACGTCGCCTGCGCCAATGATCATCCTTTCCAGAATCAACCCCTGCTGTTCACTTCCCTCACTGACTGGTAAAGTATGTGGTGTGGATACATTCCGCCATTCAGTAAATGGATAGCAGGGGCTCGAGTATGTAAGTTTCTCTCGCTATCCTTTAATATTATTGAGTTTTATGTAAAACGACTCGGGGTGCCCTTCTTTGTGAAGGCTGAGAAATACCCGTACCACCTGATCTGGATAATGCCAGCGTAGGGAAGTCTGACACTGCTCGTGTCCCTTCTTCGCGCGGGCAGGAGCTGAACCATGCAGCCTGACCTGCACAGCCGCGCGCTCGCGGCCCATGCCTTACACCACTTTAGAACGCTTTCCCCCCTCACGCACTGTATGACCAATGAGGTCGTGCAAAACTTTACCGCCAATACGCTGCTGGCGTTAGGCGCATCACCTGCGATGGTGGTTGAACCTGAAGAAGCCAGCCAGTTTGCGGCTATCGCCAGCGCATTGCTGGTTAACGTCGGCACGCTTACCCTGGAGCGGGCCACGGCGATGCGCGCCGCCGTTGAGCAGGCGCTTCTTGCTAAAACCCCCTGGACACTCGATCCCGTTGCCGTGGGCGCTCTTGAGTTTCGCCGCCGCTTCTGTCTGGATTTACTGTCGCTACAGCCAGCCGTAATTCGCGGTAATGCCTCGGAAATACTGGCGCTGGCAGGAATGAACGGCGGGGGGCGTGGCGTGGACACGACCGATACGCCAGCCGCTGCGCTCGGCGCGGCCCAGGAGCTGGCCCGTCAGGTAGAGACCATCGTCGTGGTGACCGGCGAAGTGGACTATGTTACCGATGGCCTGCGCACCGTCTGCGTGAATGGCGGCGATCCGTTGATGACGCGCGTGGTCGGCACCGGATGTGCGCTATCTGCGGTCGTTGCGGCCAGTTGCGCACTGCCCGGTGACCGGCTTGATAACGTCGCCTCCGCCTGTAGCTGGATGAAACAGGCCGGACAAATCGCCACGCAACAATCGACCGGGCCGGGCAGTTTTGTCCCGGTATTTCTCGACGCCCTCTATAACCTGAACGCGCAGGAGCAAGCATGAAACGGATTAACGCATTAACGATTGCCGGAACCGATCCCAGTGGTGGCGCGGGTATTCAGGCCGATTTAAAAACGTTCTCCGCGCTTGGCGCTTACGGCTGTTCGGTGATCACGGCGTTGGTGGCGCAAAATACGCGGGGGGTGCAGTCGGTGTATCGCATTGAACCTGACTTTGTCGCTGCGCAACTGGACTCGGTGTTCAGCGATGTACGTATCGACACCACCAAAATCGGCATGCTGGCGGAAGCGGATATTGTTGAAGCGGTCGCCGAACGTTTGCACCGCCATCGGGTGCAAAATGTGGTGCTGGATACGGTAATGCTGGCGAAAAGCGGCGATCCGTTACTGTCGCCTGCGGCGGTAGAAACGCTGCGTACCCGTTTGCTGCCGCAGGTTTCAATTATCACCCCAAATTTGCCGGAGGCCGCGGCATTGCTCGGCGCATCGCATGCGCAAACGGAACAGGAGATGTTAGAACAGGGAAGGGCGCTGCGAGCGCTGGGCTGTGAGGCGGTGCTGATGAAAGGCGGTCATCTGGAGGATGCGCAAAGCCCGGACTGGCTGTTTACCCGTGACGGCGAACAGCGTTTTACTGCGCCCCGTGTTATCACTAAAAATACCCACGGTACCGGTTGTACGCTGTCCGCAGCGCTGGCGGCGCTGCGTCCACGGCATAACAACTGGGCTGATACGGTACAGGAAGCCAAGCTGTGGCTTTCAGCTGCGCTGGCACAAGCCGACACCCTTGAAGTCGGGCAGGGAATAGGTCCGGTGCATCATTTCCACGCGTGGTGGTAATGAGTATACTGGCAGCAGAAACGTCTGCCTGGAAAAAGATAAATGGAACAAGCGCATACCCAGCTTATCGCGCAACTGAATGAACGCATTGCAGCGGCAGATAACACGCCGCTGTATATGAAATTTGCGCAAACGGTGAAAAACGCTGTGCGCAGCGGGATCCTTGAGCATGGCAATATCCTGCCCGGCGAGCGCGATCTCAGTCAGTTGACCGGCGTGTCGCGAATTACGGTACGCAAGGCGATGCAGGCCCTGGAGGAAGAAGGCGTGGTGACACGCGCCCGCGGTTACGGGACGCAGATCAACAACATCTTCGAGTATTCGCTTAAAGAAGCGCGGGGTTTTTCGCAGCAGGTCGTTTTACGCGGTAAAAAACCAGATACGCTGTGGGTCAACAAGCGCATTGTGCCTTGTCCGGAAGAGGTAGCGCAGCAGTTGGCTGTTGCCGCCGGGAGTGACGTTTTTCTGCTCAAGCGTATTCGCTATGTCGATGAAGACGCCGTTTCTATTGAAGAGTCATGGGTGCCGGTCCAACTAATCCATGATGTGGATGCCATCGGCGTTTCGCTGTACGACTATTTTCGCAGCCAGCATATCTTCCCGCAGCGCACGCGCTCACGCGTCAGCGCCCGGATGCCTGACGCAGAGTTCCAGGCACACATTCAAATGGACAGCAAAGTGCCGGTGCTGGTGATCAAGCAGGTAGCGCTTGACCAGCAGCAACGGCCCATTGAATACAGCATCAGCTATTGCCGAAGCGATCTATACGTCTTTGTGTGCGAGGAGTAACGCCTCTCGCGAGGGGGCGCAATCGCCGCCGCGATGCCCGACTACCCAGGAAGCCACCGCATTGCCCAGCAGTACCGCATCAGCCAGCGGCCAGCCTGACGCCAGTCCGGCCAGCATGCCGCCGGCGTGGCTGTCGCCCGCGCCAATGGTATCCACGACGGTCGTCTTAAATGCTGGTACGCAACCGGATGTTTGCGCGCTGAAATACCACGCGCCGTCTTTATCGTGGCGTATCACCACCGGCGCGGCGAAACGGCGTACCCACTCTGCGCCAAAACCCTCTACATCCTGGCTTAATGCAAACCGCTCGGCGGCAATTTCGGCCTCCTGTCGATTGAGTGATACCAGTGGTCGGCAGGCCATGATTCGCGCCATTAAGGCGTCTGAAATATCGCCGATTCGCGGACCAAAATCGATAAACGGCGTCACGTCTTCCAGACCTTCCAGCCACTGGACCAGCAGCTCGCCACATGGAGAGGCTAACTGATAGCCTGACAGATAGACCAGGCTGTTACGCGGGATGTTCAGTCGCGCCAACCAGTCGGTGTTCCACTGGTTTTCGACGCCGCTAAAAGACATAAAGGTTCGTTCGCCATCCGGTTCCACCAGCGCCAGACACCAACCGTTATCGCCTTCTGCGTTGTCGATCAGGCTATGCAATCCCTCTTTTGCCATCCGGTTGCGGATAATATCGGCCCATACCCCCTGACCCAGCGGTAGCGCATTGCTGGCGCTGATACCTAAACGCCTGAGCGCAACGGCAATATTGAGCGCGCAGCCGCCAATGTTAACGCCTTGCTGCTTAAGCTCGATATCACATCCGCGCCAGGGGAGGGCATACGCATCGGCAATGACATCAATGACCGCTGCCCCCACCACCGTAACCGGCCTGTGTGAACCTAACTGCGGGAGAAGTTGTTGCAGACGCGTGGTGCTGTTCATAGCGCCTCCCGTTGTCCGCGCAGTCGCAGTAATCCATTGGCGTAGCGGTTAAAGTCCAGCTGATTTACCGCATCCAGTTCCTGTTTCAATGCCGGGTCAATCGCGCTTACGCCATGTAACGCACCGCAAATAGCGGTCGCCATTGCCCCGATGGTGTCGGTATCGCCCCCAAGATTCGCGCACAGAATGGCGCAGCGGTTAGGATCGGTCTGCGCCAGTTCGACCATTGCGATGGCGCAGGGCACGGACTCAATGGTGCTGGTTCCGGCCCCAACGACCTGGTATAACTGCTCGCTGGCGGACTCTATACCATCGGCATGACGGACGATTTTCAGCGCCAGTTCAAGACGGGCAGAGAGCGAGGCGCTAAAGGTGGTGATCCGTTTTTGCTGCGCATATCGGGCAATGGCAGGCAGCGCGTCGACGATCTCCGACCATTTTCCTCCGTCGATAGCACGCGACACCGCCCATGCGATGACGACAGCGCCGGCGATAGCCAGATCCGATTTATGCGTCGGGCTGGAGGCCAGTGCGACGTCATCAATAAAGGTATCGAGATCGCGCGCGGGCAGCAGACATCCCAGCGGCGAAACGCGCATTGCCGCTCCGTTAGTGACGCCATTATTTTCCAGTTCGGCAACAGGTTTGCCGTTGCGAATGGCATTTAGCGCAATTTTTGACGTTGGACCAAGCACGTTTTTATTAAAGGCATCGAAACGTTCGGCCCAGGCCAGACTATTGCGGCCAATAACGTCTGGAACTATCTTTCCATCACATTCAAGCAAGGCATCAGCCAGACACAGGGCCATGGATGTGTCATCGGTAAACTCCGCCTGGTTAAAATAACAGGCGGCATTATTCTCCGCAGGTCCAGGCAAAAAACGGTCGATCCAACCGAAGTGTGCTTTAACCCGGGTTCTTGGCCACAGTTCAGACGGCATGCCCATCGCATCCCCTAACGCCTGCCCATAAAGAGCACCGAGAATACGTTCTGCTTTCATTTCACTTCCCCTTGTTTCAACGCTTCATCGCGATCGTCCACCTGAATGGCGGTAATTTCTTTATCTGATTCGCGAAAGAAAATCATAAACAGCACGGCAATGACGGCGATCATGATCGCGCCAAATCCCCACATGCCCGCCCAGTTGAAGGTGAGACCATTAATCGGTTCCTTATAGGCAAACATTTTTTCCATCATTACGCCGCCCAGGCGATAACCCAGCAGGCTGCCGAATCCCTGACAGCAGAGCGTGATAAGGCCTTGCGCTGCGGTGCGCATGTGTACCGGCGCTTTTTTATCGACATAGATATAGGCCGTAACGTAGTAGAAGTCGTAACTGACGCCATGTAGCAGAATGCCGAGAAAAAGCAGGGCATAAGTGAAATATTCTTCCGCACCGCCGTAAACGAAGAATCCGTAGCGGATAGCCGCAGTAATAAGACCAAGAAGTAATACCTTTTTAATGCCAAAGCGTTTGGTGAAGAACGGCAGCGCCAGCATAAAGAAGATTTCAGAGAACTGGCCCAGCGTCATCCAACCGGTCGCATTTTTCATCCCCACTTCTGTCAGATAACCGTTGGCGAAGATGTAATAAAATGCCAGCGGCATGGCAAACAGGAATGAGCAACAGAAAAAGACGAGGAAGTTCTTATCCCGCAGCAGGATCAGCGCATCCAGCCCCAGCATGACTTTGAAATCCATCTTGCCGGTACTTTTCGGCGGCGTATCCGGTAAAAAGAACGCAAAAACGCCTAACAGCGCGGAACTTCCGGCCGTAACAAGCAGGGGGATATTGGTGGGGGAAATATCGCTATAGCCGAGCATTTGCGGCAAGAAGCCGCAGGCCAAACCAGACGCAATCCAGCCAATGGTGCCCATCACGCGAATGCGTGGGAAATCACGTTCCACGTCCGGTACGTTGGCAAAAGCGATACTGTTGGTTAACGCAATTGTCGGCATATAGGTCAGTGAATAGGCCAGTAACAGCGGGAAGAATCCGCTAAAGGTGGTTTGCTGCGCGGCGAAGTACATCAGGATAGCGCCGACAAACATCAATACGGCGAGGACTTTTTGCGCCGAGAAGAAACGGTCAGTGATAGAGCCGACCAGAATCGGCGACAGGATCGCAGCAATGGCGGTACAGGCGTACGACCAACCAATTTCACCCGCGGTAAAGCCACTTTTGCTGAGCCACAGCCAAAGCGGGACAAACCAGGCGCCCCAGATAAACCACTCAACAAACATCATGAACGACAGCTTAACTGTAGTTTTCATCTTTAAATCCTTCATGACAGGTAAGGTACGCGTTGATAGTACCACTTGATAATACCTTTAAAATACCTTTGCGGTCTAAATTTGACCGCCTTAACATTATTTCTTCCTGAATCGTTCCAGCGGAAATCGCTGAAAAGTGCGCTAAAGATGGAAAAAAAGCGCAGTCGGTACCAAGCTTATTGCTGCCCGCAAAAAAGCGGGTCAGGATAATTCACATTCCGATTATTAATCGGAACTTACGGGAGCATAGCTATGACTGATATTGCGCAGTTGCTTGGCAAAGATGCCGACAGCCTTTTACAGCATCGTTGTATGACCATTCCTTCTGACCAACTTTACCTGCCAGGACATGATTACGTTGATCGCGTAATGGTTGATAACAACCGTCCCCCAGCCGTACTGCGTAATATGCAGACGCTGTATAACACGGGGCGCCTGGCTGGAACAGGGTACCTGTCGATTCTTCCGGTGGACCAGGGCGTGGAGCACTCCGCTGGGGCATCGTTTGCGGCTAACCCGTTGTACTTTGATCCAAAGAATATCGTGGAACTGGCAATCGAAGCAGGGTGTAACTGCGTGGCATCGACCTATGGCGTGCTGGCTTCTGTTTCCCGCCGTTACGCGCACCGTATTCCGTTCCTTGTGAAGATTAACCACAACGAAACGCTCAGTTATCCCAATACGTTTGACCAGACGTTATATGCCAGCGTCGAGCAGGCGTTCAATATGGGCGCGGTGGCGGTCGGGGCGACTATTTATTTCGGTTCTGAGGAGTCTCGACGTCAGATTGAAGAGATTTCCGCCGCGTTTGAGCGTGCCCATGAGCTGGGTATGGTCACCGTACTGTGGGCTTATCTGCGTAACTCCGCGTTTAAGAAAGACGGGGTGGATTATCATGTCTCCGCCGATCTCACCGGTCAGGCTAACCATCTGGCTGCCACTATTGGGGCGGATATTGTGAAGCAGAAAATGGCGGAAAATAACGGCGGATACAAAGCCGTTAACTTTGGCTACACCGACGATCGCGTCTACAACAAGCTGACCAGCGACAACCCGATTGACCTGGTACGTTATCAGTTGGCGAACTGCTATATGGGGCGCGCCGGATTAATTAACTCTGGCGGCGCTGCCGGTGGAGAAACCGATCTGAGCGATGCGGTACGTACGGCAGTCATTAATAAACGCGCTGGCGGTATGGGGCTGATCCTTGGACGCAAAGCATTCAAGAAAACCATGGCCGACGGCGTTAAGCTGATTAACGCCGTGCAGGATGTTTATCTGGACAGCAAAGTCACCATTGCCTGATTGCGGCGGGGTGCCGTTTTGTTAGCGCAACAACGGGCAACCCGGCGGCAATCTGCAACGTAGCGCCGCGGGCAGGATTTCAATATGAAACTCCTGTCCGCTGAGCGGTTCGCCATCAAGATTAAAGGTAATTTCGTGTGGGGCGCGGATATCAAACCACGATGAAGCGCCATCAATGATATTAGGGTTGTCTTCAGATTGCGTTAACGCTGAAAGCAGGCCGGGCAACAACTCCTCGCCAGTAAAAATGCGTAGTTGCAGCAATCCGTCGTTAATCAGCGCCGTCGGGCAAAGCTGTTGTCCACCACCGGCCTGGCGGCCATTACCAATCCCAATCACCAGCGCTTTGCCCTGCCAGTGAAAATCTTCTCCACGGATGTCGCAGACGTCGGGCTTGAGCGTATCCATGCGCATTAAACCGTGAATAAAATACGATACGCCGCCCAGCGCGGCTTTGAGTTTTTCTGGCGTTTCGGTGGTGATACGAGTGCCGAAGCCGCCGGTCGCCATGTTGATAAAACAGGTTTTATCATTGACCTGCACCATATCGATCTCTGTCGCATTTCCGGCGATAGCCAGTTTTAACGCTTTATCCAATGCTTCAGGAATACCCACGCTGGTGGCAAAGTCATTCGCCGTTCCCAACGGTAAAATACCCAGGGCGGGAACATTGCCGCCCTGCGACTGGATTAGCGCTGTCGAGACTTCGTTGATCGTGCCATCGCCGCCGCCGGCAATCACCGTTGCAACGCCTAATCGACGCGCTTCATCCACGTAACGTTGAGCGTCGCCTTTTTCCCAGGTGACGCGTACATGAATTTCCACGCCCTCATCGCGAAGTTGCGCAATAGTTTCACGCAGAGGGAGATTATCAGCACTTTTTCCATTGAGGATCAGCAAGCTGGCAGGAAACGCTATCATCCTTATGCCTCATTCTTTATCGTTTTAATTAGTGTATGCCATGAATGCATTTCTGGCGTAAGAACTGACTGAAAGCGCAGGCGAAGAGATAAAAAAAGCCGCGGTTGCGGCTTTTCAGATTGAGCGGAAATTACTGCGGGAACCACTGATCGCTGATTTTTTGGTAGGTGCCGTCCGCTTTGATGGCGGCCAGTGCGTTATTCAGTTTTTCCAGCAGGGCTTTGTTATCCGGGCGAACCGCAATGCCAAGACCGGTACCGAAGTATTGTGGGTCGGTCACTTTGTCGGTAGCCACGCCTAACTGCGGGTTAGTTTTCAGCCACTCGTTAACGACGGCGGTATCGCCAAATACGCCATCAATACGGCCATTTTTCAGGTCGATAATTGCATTCTGATAGCTGTCATAGGCCACGGTTTTCACTTCAGGATGTTTGTCCTGCAGGTATTTCTGGTGTGTGGTGCCGTTTTCCATACCGATGCGTTTTCCTTTCAGATCGGCAAAGGTTTTATAGGCGTCTTTCTTGGCAATAACCAGCGCGGAGTTAGCATAGTAAGGCTGTGTGAACGCAACCTGTTTGCTACGTTCAGGCGTGATATCCATTCCGGAAATCACTGCATCATATTTTTTGAATTTCAGCGCGGGGATCAGGCTGTCGAAAGCATGATTGGTAAAAGTACATTCCGCCTGCATTTGTTTGCACAGCGCCGTTGCCAGGTCAATGTCAAAACCGACAATTTTGTTGCTCGCGTCCAGCGATTCAAATGGCGGATAAGTCGCTGATACACCAAAGCTAATTTTATCAGCGGCTGAGGCGCCAGCGGCGAAAGTAGCCAGTAATGCGGCCAGTACTAACTTTTTCATGGTGGAACTCCCGTCTGTCAATCTTATGATGATTTACCGTGTCTGCGGCGTGAATTAACAATGCCATTTAATGAATTTATATGCAATAAAAATGATTAAGTATTTTATCGATATAAAAAAAGACGGGCGGTTGTTAGACTTGCCCGTCTTTTATTTTTCGCTTTATGCAGTTATCGGCTTAATTCCGGTGTTCAAACGCCAGCGCTTTACGTTCGATTAAGCGCATCATCAGCGTCAGCAAACCGTTGACGATCAGGTAAATAACGCCCGCCGCGCCGAAGACCATGACGTCATAAGTGCGACCATACAGCAGTTGGCTATAACCCATGACTTCCATCAGCGTGATAGTGTAAGCCAGTGAGGTACTTTTAAACACCAGCACCACTTCGTTGGAATACGAGGAGAGGGCGCGTTTAAAGGCGTATGGCAACAGAATCGCCAGCGTATCCTTTTTGCTCATCCCTAATGCACCGCATGACTGCCACTGGCCTTCCGGGATGGCGCGGATAGCGCCGTAGAACAGCTGCGTGGTATAAGCCGCACTGTTTAACGACAGCGCAATTAACGCGCACAGCCACGGTTCGGAGAGCAGATGCCACAGTACCGGATATTCCTGCAGCGTCGGGAACTGTCCTGGCCCGTAGTAGATCAGGAAGATTTGCACCAGCAATGGCGTACCGGTAAACAGCGTGATATAGGCGCGGACCAGCCAGACCAGTACCGGCGTTTTTAGCGTCAGGATGACGGTAAAAATCAGCGCCAGCACCAGAGCAACCACGATGGAGGCGACCGTCAGCGTCAGGCTGGTATGCAGCCCTTTCAACAATTCAGGTAAATACTCAAGCATCAGCCTGGTCTCCGCTCAAAACGTGTCGCGCGCAGGTCAATGCGTTTGAGAATGTACTGACTCACCAACGTAATCACCAGGTAAATAGCCGCCGCCACAATGTACCAGGTAAATGGCTCCTGGGTACGCGTGGCAATGCTTTTGGTTTGCAGCATCAAATCGTTCACGCTGATCAGGCTGACCAGCGCGGTATCTTTCAGCAATACCAGCCACTGGTTACCCAGCCCCGGCAGAGCGTGACGCCACATCTGCGGCATCACCAGACGAAAGAAGATCGCGGCTTTAGACAAACCCAATGCCTGACCGGATTCCCATTGTCCGAGCGGCACGGCCTTCAGCGCGCCACGCAGCGTTTGCGACGCATAGGCGGCGTACAGCAAAGACAGCGCAATCACACCGCACAGGAACGGGCTGACGTCGAAGTTTTCGATCTGCATCTGTACCGGGATTTCTACAAACCCGAGATTAATCGTAAAACCATCGGCCAGCGTCAGCAGCAGTTGCGAGGAGCCGAAATAGATAAACAGAACCACCAGAATTTCTGGTAACCCGCGCAGAATGGTGACCAGCGCAGAACCTGCCCATGCCACTGGACGCCATTTTACGGACTCCCAGACGGCAAAAAACATGGCGAGCGCGAGGCCGATGATCAGCGCACAAACCGCAAGGCCGACGGTCATCCCGGCGGCGCTTGCTAACGGAAAAAATTCATTCATCAAATATTACTTCTGGAACCATTTGTTGTAGATGGTCTCGTAAGTCCCATCTTTCTTCACTTTTTCCAGCGCAGCGTTAAATTTCTGCTGCAGCTCAGTGTTGCCCTGACGCACCGCGATGCCCAGACCTGTACCGAAGTAATCTTTATCCGTCACTTTGTCGCCAACAGCGGCCAGTTTTGGATTGTCTTTCAGCCATTCGGTTACCACTGCGGTATCACCGAAGACGCCGTCAATGCGACCGTTTTGCAGATCGAGCTTGGCATTCTGGTAGCTGTCATACGGTACGGTGGTCACTTCCGGATGCTTATCCATGATGAATTTCTGGTGCGTCGTCCCGTTTTGTACGCCAACTTTTTTGCCTTTCAGCTGATCAATGCTGGTGTATTTACCCTGCTGGCCAACAAACAGCGCAGAGTTGTCGTAGTAAGGGGTGGTAAACAGGACCTGTTTTTCACGCTCAGGCGTGATGTCCATACCGGCCATCACCGCGTCAAAACGACGGAATTTCAGGCTCGGGATCAGGCTGTCGAAGGCCTGATTGGTGAAGGTACAGGTGGCGTCAATCTCTTTACACAGCGCGTTCGCCAGATCAACGTCAAAACCGACGATCTTGTTATTCGCATCAATAGATTCAAACGGAGGATAAGACGCTTCGGTGGCGAAACGAATGGTTTGGGCTGCGGTAGCGGAAAGGCTAAAACCTGCGATTAGCGCGGCAATCAGAACTTTTTTCATTGTATTGTCCCGAATCTTAGTGAGAGAGATAGTTTTTAAATGCTTCGGTTTGCGGGTTAGCAAAGCAGCTCGCATCCCCAAACTCGACGATATGACCGTTTTCCATATACACCACACGACTGGCCGTTTTACGAGCAACTTCCACTTCGTGGGTGACGATCACCTGAGTAATGTTGGTTTCCGCCAGCTCACGAATGATGCTGACGATTTGCGCGGTAATTTCCGGATCAAGCGCGGCGGTCGGTTCATCAAACAGCAGCACCTGCGGTTCCATCATTAATGCGCGGGCAATGGCCACACGCTGCTGCTGGCCGCCGGAGAGATGCAACGGATAACGATCGCTGTAGGGCTTCAGACGCAGACGTTCGAGCAGTTTCTCGGCGCGCGCCATTGCTTGCTCTTTTGTCAGACCGAGCACACGGCAGGGCGCTTCAATCAGGTTCTGCACAACCGTGAGATGCGGCCAAAGATTATATTGCTGAAAAACCATACCCACGTTCTGGCGCAGATCGCGAATAGCTTTATCTGACGGCGTTTTCGTAAAGTCGAAACGGTTACCCGCAATAGAGAGCGTGCCCGAGCGCGGCATCTCAAGCAGGTTGAGTACGCGCAGTAGCGAGCTTTTCCCGGCTCCACTAGGGCCAAGTAACACCAGTGTTTCACCCTGAGGGCAATCCAGCGTGATATCGAACAGCGCCTGATGTGCGCCGTAGAAGCAGTTAATGCCGTTTAATTGAATACTCATTGACACTCGTATGCTGGCAGTCTGATAGCTATACACTGCATCCTTCAAGCTGCCTCTTTGTTGGCTGCAT
>NZ_CP069763.1:4459269-4460028 GCF_016893685.1 Citrobacter cronae | reverse complement strand
ATATTGAAGCCGCAGATACTACCTTTGACAGAATAGTTATGCAATATTTATGCGTTAAAAGTTAAATGCAAACCGCATTCTTATCTAAACATAGCACAAAATAGCGGGGCCACCAGCGGGCAAGAATAATTGTCGGCATTCTATGCAGAATGCCGGACAATTTATGGGGGTTATGATGCGGGCGGGTGAATGGGGGGGACTAGCGGTTTTCCACAGACTGGCGCAGCGTCCCGGCTGGCGCGTGTACGCTGCCGCCCAGATAGCGGACGTCGTCTACTACCCAGCACTGGCCTTCGCGGATCATCAGCACTTCGTCACGCCAGCTCTGATCGCCCTGTTTCAGCTCTACGCGCAGCGGAATGTTGCGTGCATCACTATTCGGAATGGTCGATGCGCTGGCGACGCTGGCGCTATCCGGTAACGTGGCGCGGCTGGAGAAAGGATCGCTGTTAAACAGGTCGCGATGCGTGTTATCGCGGCTGGCATCGGTCAGCAGTTTCGCCAGATTGTCGCTGAGGTACGGGCGAAGGGCGGTAATGTCGTTGTCACGATGCTGAATACGGTAATCATAGAATTGTTGAGCCACGCTGTCTGGCCCACCTTCTACGCATGCACCGCTACGAGAGCCGTTATCTTTATAAACCGGGGTCACGGTAGTACAGGCGCTGAGAAGTAGTGCACATGGAACCAGCAGTGAGAGTTTCGAGTAGCGCATAATGATTTCCTTATTAGCTTTCTACTATTAGTGTTCTATGATGA
>NZ_CP069763.1:4437045-4458200 GCF_016893685.1 Citrobacter cronae | reverse complement strand
TGTTAGCGCAAAAAGGAGATTAATCATGCAGTTTTCAACTACCCCAACGCTTGAAGGGCAGAGCATCGTGGAATACTGCGGTGTGGTGACGGGCGAAGCGATTTTAGGCGCGAATATCTTCCGCGATTTCTTCGCCGGCATTCGCGATATTGTCGGCGGCCGCTCCGGCGCGTATGAAAAAGAGTTGCGTAAAGCGCGTGAAATTGCCTTTCAGGAGCTGGGTGAGCAGGCGAAAGCGCTGGGTGCCGATGCGGTCGTCGGTATCGACATTGATTACGAAACCGTGGGTAAAGATGGCAGCATGTTGATGGTGAGCGTCAGCGGCACTGCGGTGAAAACTCGCCGATGAAGCGTCTGTTGTGGCTGCTGGCATTGACGCTGCTGCTGGCGGGCTGTGCTGGCGAAAAAGGGATTGTCGATAAAGACGGATACCAGTTAGATACCCGCCGTCAGGCGCAGGCCGCTTATCCGCGCATCAAAGTGCTGGTTATCCATTACACGGCTGATGATTTTGACGCTTCTCTGGCTACGCTGACCGATAAAAACGTCAGTTCGCACTATCTGATCCCGGCTGTGCCGCCGCTTTATCACGGCAAGCCGCGTATCTGGCAACTGGTGCCGGAAAACGATCTGGCCTGGCATGCCGGGATTAGCTTCTGGCGCGGCGCGACGCGGATTAACGATACCTCGATTGGCATTGAGCTGGAAAACCGCGGCTGGCAAAAATCGGCGGGAACGAAATATTTTGCCCCGTTTGAGCCAGCGCAGATTCAGGCGTTGATCCCACTGGCGAAGGACATTATTGCTCGCTACGACATCAAGCCGCAAAACGTGGTGGCTCATGCGGACGTCGCACCGCAGCGTAAGGACGATCCTGGCCCATTGTTTCCATGGAAACAGCTGGCTGCACAGGGAATCGGCGCATGGCCTGATGCTCAGCGCGTGGGGTTTTATCTCAACGGGAGAGCGCCGTCTACACCGGTAGACACTGCATCGTTACTCGATCTGCTGTCGCGCTATGGTTATGAGGTGAAACCCGAAATGACGCCGCGTGAACAGCAGCGAGTGATTATGGCATTCCAGATGCACTTCCGCCCGACGTTGTGGAACGGCGTGGCGGATGCAGAAACGCAGGCGATTGCGGAGGCCTTGCTGGAGAAATACGGGCAGGGTTAACGCGGCAGCTTACCGTGGTCGCGCAGCCAGGCCGCGGTACGCTCAATCCCTTCATCCAGCGTGACGATGGGCTGGTAACCTAACTCTTCCTGAGCGCGGGTGGTATCCAGCGTAAAGTCAAAATTCAGCTTCGAGACGCCGTAGTGCGTAAGCTTTGGCTCTTTCGCCGATTTATTGCCCAGACGCTCCATGCTGCGAGCAATCATGTCCAGCATCGGGTAGGGCACCGAGCGGATTCGGCAATCAATATTCAACTCGTCGATCAGCTTCTGCACGATACTGCGCAGCGTTCGATGCTCGCCGTTAGTAATGTTGTATGCGCGGCCTGACGGCAGGTTATCGCAAGCTTCCTGGCTTACCAGCCACATTGCGTGTACCGCGTTCTCATAATAGGTCATATCCACCAACGCACTTCCACCGTGCGGCAACAGGATGCTGCCGTAGTGGTACATCATGTGGGCCAGACGGGGGATAAAAACTTTATCGTGAGGTCCGAACAGACTTTGTGGACGCAATACCGTGAAGCGGGTCTGCGGGTTAGCCTGCGCGAGCAGCGCAATCACATCTTCACCAGCCGCTTTACTGCGGGCGAATTCATTGGCGAAGCGATGTGGCCGGAAGTCCTCTTTGATATCCCGATGATGGTGATAGTCAAAATAGAGTGACGGAGAGGAGATATGGATAAAGTTACGTACGCCCCAGGCAACGGCCCATTCGCCCAGACGGCGGGTAGCACGAACGTTGGCCAGATCGAAGGCTTCCTGCGTTCCCCACGGCGAGGTAAAACTGGAGCAGTGCCACAGCGTGTCGATACCTGCGAGCATGACCTTTGCCTGCGAAGAGACCAGTTCGGTCAAATCCGCATGCACAAATTCTGCGCCCATTTTCTCCAGCAGCTTGCCCATCGCTTCGTTGCGACCGGTGGCTCTGACGCTGACGCCTTTGCTGCATAGAAACTCAACCGCATTTCGGCCCAAGCCGCTGGTGGCTCCGGTAACCAGTACCTTCATATCAATCCACTGTGTTTAAAAAACGTCGTGCGCATTCTTCCGTGAAATACGCCTGTATGCAATGGGAAACGTGAAAGAATACAGTCTCTTTTTGTCATTAGTCTGTGATTTGTTCTGCAAGTTTGGCGATACGCTTTGCCATCCCTCTGAAAATGAACAGATGGGCCGGGATCATCAACAACCAGTAGAAAAGACCGGGCATGCCGTGCGGATGCCACCAGGCGCGTACATCAATGCGCCGATGATCGCCTTTATCTTCCAGTGTAAAGCTTAAACGGCCTAATCCCGGCGCTTTCATGCCAAACAGCAGTGTGAGCTGTTTTTCTGGCTCAACGATGATTACTTTCCAGCTATCCACGGCATCGCCAACCTGCAACAACGGGTTTTCCGGGCGCCCTTTTGCCAGCTTATGGCCGACCAGCAGATCCAGCGCGGCGCGCGTCTTCCACAAAAAATTGCCAAAGAAATAGCCCTCTCTCCCGCCGAGTCGGTTCACCACCTGCCACAGCGCTTTCAGACTGGCGGAGGTGTCGACGCTAAAGCCAGCCTGTTTGGCAAAATAGCCATATTCGGGACGCCAACGGGCGAATGCCTGAGCGTCATACCCCCAGTCGCTGGAGTTAACCAGCTTCTCTTCTTCTTTCAGCGTGCTGCGCACTGCGTCATCAAAGGCGATCAGCTTTTGCGGGATCAGCGCGCGTAGCTCAGCGTCATCGGCCAGCAGGTCATGCTTTAAGCCTTGTATCAGCGCCTTTGCCGTAGTGGGCGGTACCGACGTAATAACATTCAAAAACCACACCGAAATCCAACTGGTCGGAAACGGGATAGGGATCAACAAGCGGTGTTTGCCGCTGACGGCCATGAAATGCTCGAACTGTTCCTGATAGCTTAATATCTGCGGCCCTGCGGCTTCGAGTACGCGGTGATGGCTTGTGGGATGGTCCAACAGCGCCACCAGATAGTACATCAAATTTTCCAGCGCGATGGGCGTAGTACGCGAACGTACCCAGCGCGGAGGCGTAAGTACCGGTAGGTTGTAGACCATATCGCGCATCACTTCAAAAGCGGCGGAACCCGCCCCGACGATAATGCCTGCCCGTAATTCGGTCATCGGCACGCCTGCTTCGCGCAGGATGTCTGCGGTTATCTGCCGCGCACGCAGATGATCGGATTGTTCATGTCGCGGAGCCTGTAATGAGCTCAGGAAAATAAGCTGTTTGACGGGGATGCTACGTAGCGCATCACGCACGTTCATCGCGACCTGGCGCTCATGAGCGATAAAATCACCGCCTTCGCCCATGCCATGGACCAGGTAATAAACCGTATCAACATCCGTCAGCAGCGGCGTCAGGTTATCAGGCCAGATTAAGTCGACTTTGTGGCAACTGACGTTGGCCAGTTGCAGTTTTTCCAGCCGTTCAATCCGGCGTGCCGCAGCCAGTACCTGGTGCCCTTGCTGACTGAGCGCCTGTACCAGATGCTGACCAATGTAGCCACTGGCGCCAAGAACCAAAATCCGTTGCGGCACGCCTATCTCCTTAGCGAGTTAAAAAAGCGCGCCAGTGGGCGGCGACTTCAGCAAGTTGTTCACGCGATACGTCCAGATGCATCACCAGGCGTACAATCGGGGAGGCGTTAATCAGTACCCCTTGCGCCTTCATGTACTCGCCCAGCGCAGCAGCGTGTTCTTCGCCAACGCGGACAAACAGCATGTTGGTATCGTGACGCATGACGTCTGCGCCTGCTTCGCGCAGTTGTTCCGCCATCCAGGCCGCGTTGTCATGGTCTTCCTGTAAACGCGCCACGTTATTTTTCAACGCATACAGTCCGGCCGCCGCCAGAATCCCGGCCTGACGCATTCCGCCTCCGGTCATTTTACGCCAGCGGATGGCGCGTTTAATGTAGTCGTGACTACCGACCAGCAGTGAGCCTACCGGCGTTCCCAGACCTTTAGAGAGACAAATGGTGAACGAGTCGCAGTATTGCGCGATCTCTTTCAGCTCACAGCCGTAAGCGACGACGGCGTTAAAAATACGCGCGCCATCAACGTGCAGGGCCAGATTGCGCTCACGAGTGAATTCCCAGGCATCTTTCAGATACTCGCGTGGCAGCACTTTGCCGTTGTGGGTGTTTTCCAGACTAAGCAGACGTGTGCGGGCAAAATGGATATCATCCGCTTTGATTTTTGCCGCCACTTTCTCCAGCGGTAAGGTGCCATCCGGCGCGGCATCGATAGGCTGCGGCTGGATGCTGCCGAGCACCGCAGCGCCGCCCGCTTCGTAGAGATAGTTATGTGCGCCCTGGCCTGCAATATACTCTTCACCACGCTGGCAGTGGCTGAGCAGCGCAACCAGGTTCGCCTGAGTGCCGGTAGGTAAGAAAATAGCAGCTTCTTTGCCGGAAAGCTCAGCAGCGTATTGCTGGAGAGCGTTAACGGTAGGGTCATCTCCGTATACGTCGTCCCCGACCGGGGCGGCCATCATCTCTTCCAGCATGGCGCGACTCGGCCGGGTTACGGTATCACTGCGTAAATCAATCACGGGCATTCCTTTTTTAGTGAGGTAATGCCCTCTGTTTTACCTGAGCCAGTTCGTTTTCGCCAGTTCCATCACTTCATCACCGCGTCCACTGATGATTGCGCGCAACATATACAGGCTAAAACCTTTCGCTTGTTCGAGTTTGATCTGCGGCGGGATGGCTAACTCTTCTTTCGCCACCACCACGTCGACCAGCACCGGACCGTCAATCGACATCGCCCTTTGCAGCGCTTCATCGACCTCTGAGGATTTCTCCACACGAATGCCCGTAATGCCGCAGGCTTCGGCAATCCGCGCGAAGTTTGTGTCGTGCAGCTCCGTGCCGTCGGTCAGATAACCGCCAGCCTTCATCTCCATCGCCACAAATCCCAGCACGCTGTTGTTGAAGACGATAATCTTCACCGGCAGCTTCATCTGGACAACCGACAGAAAATCGCCCATCAGCATGCTAAAACCGCCGTCACCGCACATGGCGATGACCTGGCGTCCCGGTTCGGTCGCTTGGGCCCCGAGCGCCTGTGGCATAGCGTTCGCCATCGACCCGTGGTTAAACGACCCGAGCAGGCGGCGTTTGCCGTTCATTTTCAGATAGCGTGCCGCCCAAACCGTCGGGGTACCAACATCGCAGGTAAAGATCGCGTCGTCAGCGGCAAAATGGCTGATCTGCTGCGCCAGATACTGCGGATGAATGGCTTTGTCGCTCGGTTTGGCTAAATCATCCAGACCCTTGCGCGCCTCACGATAGTGCTCCAGCGCTTTGTCCAAAAACTTCCGCTCGGTTTTTTCCTCCACCAGCGGCAGCAGGGCGCGGAGAGTGGATTTAATATCGCCCACCAGCGCCATATCAACTTTACTATGCGCGCCGATGCTCGCCGGATTGATATCAATCTGAATAATTTTGGCGTCGGTCGGATAGAACGGGCGATAGGGGAACTGGGTGCCGAGCAGGATCAGCGTGTCGGCATTCATCATGGTGTGGAATCCGGATGAAAAGCCAATCAGCCCGGTCATACCGACGTCATACGGGTTATCGTATTCGACGTGTTCTTTACCCCGCAGGGCGTGGACAATCGGCGCTTTGATTTTTGCCGCAAACTCAACCAGTTCTTGATGCGCGCCGGCACAGCCGCTGCCGCACATCAGGGCGATATTGCTGGAATAACGCAGCAGTTGCGCCAGTTTTCTGAGTTCTTCTTCAGCCGGGGTGACCACCGGCAACGGTGCATGATACCAGTGTGTGCTGGCGCTTTCCGGCGCGGGCTTCAGCGCGACGTCGCCGGGTAATACCACGACTGAGACGCCACGATTTAATACGGCTTTACGCATGGCAATGGCGAGTACCTGTGGGATCTGTTCAGGGCTGGAAACCAGCTCGCAATAGTGGCTACATTCGCGGAACAACTCTTGCGGGTGGGTCTCCTGAAAATAACCGCTGCCGATCTCACTGGAAGGGATATGTGCGGCAATCGCCAGGACCGGAACATGGTTGCGGTGACAATCAAACAGCCCATTGATCAGGTGCAGGTTCCCTGGTCCACATGAACCGGCACAGACGGCCAGTTCGCCGGTTAGCTGCGCCTCTGCGCCAGCGGCGAAGGCGGCAACTTCTTCATGACGGGTCGGCATCCAGTCAATCGTTCCCATACGATTAAGACTGTCACTAAGACCATTTAATGAGTCGCCCGTCACGCCCCAAATGCGTTTAACGCCAGCTTGTTCGAGGGTTTTAGCAATAAAAGCGGCAACCGTTTGTTTCATGGTTTTCCATCTCCTTTAATGTGATACCGGTTACAAGTTTAGATGAAGATGATAGTTATGCTTCTCATTTCCCCCTTATTTTCGGCAGCTTACATTTCGAGCAGATAACGCGTAGTTTGATATCTGGCATGGTGAAACAAGGAATGAATTCAAATGGTTACTAAACTATTAAATGCAGTTAACCGAACGCTGACTCATGAAGACTTTGGCAAGTTTCTGTTACGCATCGCTGTCGGCGGGCTGATGCTGTTTCATGGCTTACATAAATTGTTCTCCGGTATTGAGGGCATCAGCGGCATGCTGATAGCGAAAGGTTTTCCGGGCTTTATTGCTTACGGCGTTCTGTTGGGGGAGGTCGTTGCGCCTTGCCTGATTATTCTGGGGATCCTGACCCGTCCGGCGGCATTGGGGCTGGCGTTTACGATGGTGGTGGCGTGGCTGATGGTCGGGATGGGCGAAACCTGGTCACTGGACAAAACCGGCGCATGGGCGATCGAGAGTCTGGTGTACTTCTTTATCGGGGCATTGGCTGTCGCGTTTTTAGGGGCGGGGCGTTTCTCGGTGGCAGGAAATTCGGCCTGGCGGTAAAAAAGGCCGGATATGGCGTAAACGCATTATCCGGCCTGGAGCAGCTACGAAGGAGTATTTTACAGATTAAGCGAGTACTAAATCGCTCTGCGGATGACAGGAGCAGGCCAGTACATAGCCTTCGGCTATTTCTGCATCCGTCAGCGTCATGGTACTGCTGACCGTGTAGTTACCGTCAACCACTTTGGTTTTGCAGCAGCCGCAAACGCCCGCACGACATGCGGCAACGACCGGCACTTTATTGCTTTCCAGCGCGTCCAGCAGCGTACTGCCCACCGGCGCGTAAAACTCTTTCGCCGGTTGCAGCTTGGTGAACTTCAGACCGCTGGTGGCGGCCTCGGCAACTGGCGTGAAGAACTGCTCTTTAAAGAAGCGCGTCACGCCCAGTGCTTTGACTTCTTTCTCGACCAGATCCATATACGGCGCCGGGCCGCAGGTCATCACGGTACGAGAGACCAGATCCGGCACGCTTTTCAGCAGATCGGTCGTCAGTCGGCCAGAAACAAAACCGTGGGTGGCATTGTTTTCAGCGACTAGCGTCACCGGATAGTCACGCCATTCGTCGGCAAAAATAACATCTTGCGGTGAACGAACGTTAAAGATCACCTGCACATCGGCCTGTGGGCGGTACTTTGCCAACCAGCGACGCATTGACATGATTGGCGTCACGCCGCAACCGGCAGCCAGCATCAGGAACTTATCTTCCGCCTTATCTTCACAGGTAAATTCACCCATGGCATCGGACAGCCAGATATAGTCGCCGCGCTTCACGTCACGGGTCAGCCACTGTGAACCTGCGCCATCGTCAATCCGGCGAACGGTCAGCGTAATGTACTCGCTTACTCCCGGGGTAGATGAAATGGTGTAAGCACGCAGCGTTTCCGCTGAATTACGTACGCTGACCAGTGCATACTGCCCGGCGCGGTACGGATAATAGTCGTGGCACAGCAACGAAATCGTCCATACATCCGGCGTTTCCTGGTGGATGTGATGCACCTGCATCCGCCATGGGCACTGATGAGTTGGCATTGTCATTCTTTACTCCTTACGCGCTCAGCAACTGCTTCATGTCTTCTTCAACGGTGGTGACGGAACGCAGGCCGAATTTCTCGTTGAGCACAGCCAGCAGATCCGGCGTGAAGAAACCAGGCGCTGTTGGGCCAGTGACGATGTTTTTCACGCCCAGCGACAGCAGGGTCAGCAGAATCACAATCGCTTTCTGTTCAAACCAGGAGAGCACCAGAGACAGCGGCAGGTCGTTGACGCCGCAGCCCAGCTTCTCTGCCAGAGTGACCGCCAGGATGATGGCAGAGTAAGCATCGTTACACTGACCGGCATCGACCAGACGCGGCAGGCCTTCGATATCGCCGAACTCCAGTTTGTTGAAACGGTATTTACCGCACGCCAGGGTCAGGATCAGGCAGTCGTCCGGGACACTGGTGGCGAAGTCGGTGAAGTAGTTACGTTCGCCGCGCGCGCCATCGCAGCCGCCGACCAGGAAGATATGACGCAGTTTTTCACGGCTGACCAGGTCGATCAGCGTATCCGCAGCGCCCAGCAGCGTCTGACGACCGAAACCTACGGTGATCAGGTGCGGGATTTCGCTGTACGGGAAGCCAGCCATCTGTTGTGCCTGAGCGATGACCGGACCGAAGTTGTCGCCTTCGAGGTGGCTCACACCCGGCCAGCCGACGATGCTACGGGTCCAGATACGGTCGTCGTAGGCGCCCACGGTTGGGTCGATGATGCAGTTAGAGGTCATCACGATTGGCCCAGGGAAGCGAGCGAACTCAACCTGCTGGTTCTGCCAGCCGCTGCCATAGTTACCAATCAGATGTTTGAACTTGCGCAGTTCCGGGTAGCCGTGTGCCGGCAGCATTTCGCCGTGGGTATAGACGTTAACACCGGTACCTTCGGTCTGCTCCAGCAGGTTGTAGAGATCTTTCAGGTCGTGACCGGAGATCAGGATGCATTTACCAACGGTGGCTTTAACATTGACCTGAGTCGGCGTCGGGTGACCGTATTTAGTGGTTTCACCGGCGTCCAGGATGCTCATCACTTTGAAGTTCATCTGGCCGATTTCCATAGAACACTCCAGCAAAGCGTTCATGTCGGCAGGCCAGGTCCCCAGCCACGCCATAATTTTGTGGTACTGGGCGTAGATGTCGTTGTCGTACTGACCGAGAACGTGCGCGTGCTCCATGTAAGCCGCGGCACCTTTCAGACCGTACAGGCACAGCAGGCGCAGGCCGAGAATGTTCTCGCCGATGGCCGCTTTGTCTTTGTTCGGGGTAAATTCCGCTGCCTGACGTTGCAGGTCGCCCAGATCGTCGCTGACCAGTTGCAGGTCGGCCATCGGGTTGTCGACCGCTGCGTTCGCATCGATGTTCAGACATTGTGCTTTCAGCGCGTCGCGCATGGCAATTGCTTCACGGGCATAGCCAACAATACGCGGGGAGTCGAAGTTAACGTTGGTCAGCGTGGAGAAGAACGCACGCGGTGCGAAGCTATCAACGTCATGGTCGATGATGCCGTATTCACGCGCTTTAACAGCCCATGCAGACAGACCTTGTAGGGAAGCAATCAGCAGATCCTGCAAATCGGAGGTTTCAGCCGTTTTACCGCACATACCCTGCGCGTAAGAGCAGCCGTTCCCTGCCGGAGTACGGATGGTTTGTTCACATTGCACACAAAACATGGTCACACCTTTTAAAGTTATATTTGATATACATGTTTAAGGTTATGCCTGTGCGCGCAGGGATAAAAGGGATTTCTACTACAACTTGCAAGGAGATTGATTTAGCGCAATTTTGGCGGTAGCCGACTACCGCCAGAGAGGTATTTGTTTGAGGGTCAGGCGGAGAAAAATGCCATTAACAGAGGGACTAACAGACTCAGGATAAAACCGTGCACGATGGCTGCCGGAACCATTTCCAGTCCACCGCTGCGTTGTAAAACCGGCAGGGTGAAATCCATCGATGTGGCCCCGCATAGCCCCAACGCGGTAGAGCGACTGCGGCCCACCATGCCGGGAATCAACATAATGGCAATCAGTTCACGCGCCAGGTCATTAAAGAAGGCGGCACTGCCAATCACCGGCCCGAACGATTCGGTTAACAGAATACCGGACAGCGAATACCAGCCAAAACCTGACGCCATCGCCATCGCGGTTTTGACCGGCAGGCCGAGGATCAACGCATTGATAACCCCCGCCAGCATCGAACTGGCGACGACGACGGCGGCAACAATCATGCCCCGGCGATTCAGCACGATTTGCTTGAGGGTCATGCCGCTGTTGCGAAGCTGAATCCCCACCAGGAACAGTAAAAAGATTAACGTATATTCGCTGGCTTCGGTGGCGTGCTGCAAAAAGGAAAGACCGGTGAGACCCAGCAGGAAGCCCACCACGACAACCCCGCAAAGCTGGAGCGACTCAAACGCCATCGCGATCCGCGACGGTAGTTTCTCTTGCTGATGGTTATGCCGCCAGGGCAGTGAACGCTCCAGCCAGAACAGCGCGGCGATATTACACAGCAAAATAACCGTCACGCTGACAGCAGAATAATGAAGTATGGCTAACAGGTTGCTGGCGAGATTATCCAGAAACGCCAGGCTGATGCCCATAAAAAAGAGAATAAGGTAGACGATCCAGCTCAACAGGCGATTGATGAGTTTTAGTGCGCCCATGTGCCGAAGTGGAATAAGGTAGCCCACAATAAGGGGAACCAGAATGATTAACAGCCCTGAAAACATGAAAACCCGATCCTTGCTGAGATGTAAGACGAAATGCGCAAGCACACACTACTCAATGCAAAGAGGGGAGTAAAGTTGCAAATAAAAGGAAATATAGCGAGGAAAAAAAGGCCTGACTTTCGCCAGGCCTTTTTGTTATCGATTAATCGCGTTTTTCCAGCAGAGTGCGGTAAATAAGACCACCGAGAACCCCACCGATAATTGGCATGACCCAGAAGAACCACAATTGTTGCAATGCCCAGCCGCCCTGGAAAATGGCAACTGCGGTACTACGTGCCGGGTTTACGGAGGTATTAGTGACTGGAATGCTGATCAAGTGGATCAGTGTTAACGCCAGACCGATTGCAATAGGGGCAAAACCTGCCGGAGCATGTTTGTCGGTCGCGCCGTGGATCACTAATAAGAAACCAGCGGTCAGAATAATTTCAATTACAACAGCAGAAAGCATGGAATAACCGCCAGGTGAATGATCACCAAAGCCGTTCGAAGCAAAACCGCTGGCGGTTGCATCAAAACCTGCTTTACCGCTGGCAATTAGATACAGAGCCGCAGCTGCAACAATACCGCCCACAACCTGCGCAATAACATATCCAATAACGTCTTTCGCCGGGAAGCGACCGCCAGCCCATAAACCGAAGGTTACTGCCGGGTTAAAATGTCCACCTGAAATATGGCCCACGGCAAAGGCCATAGTTAATACGGTCAGACCAAATGCCAATGCGACACCGGTGAATCCAATTCCCAATTCCGGGAATGCTGCGGCCAGTACTGCGCTACCGCACCCACCAAAGACGAGCCAAAACGTACCGAAGAATTCGGCTGCTAATTTCCTGAACATAACCACCTCAATTAAAAGTTCCGGGTTCGTATTCCTTGCCCGGTAATTCATCGCTTAAAGGGACGATGATGAAAGAGCGGGTATTTTAGAAAAAAACATCATCCCTTCGCCAGTTAAATTGATGAAAAAATTTGATTTAAGGCAATATGTCGTGATTCCTTTTTGAATATTGGATGAATGAAGCATAGTTCAATTAGCTAAAAATGATGATTGAGCTCAGAAATTATAATCACAGGAAAACATAAGAAGAATATTCTTAATTTTTTTGATTTCTGCGATTAACCTCCTGATGATATCGGGTGCCCTGAGCGCTCGGTTAACGTTATACTCCTGATAACTTGAAGGAAAAAGTTAGCATTTCCGGAGGCTATATGATTCTCGAACGCGTTGAGATTGTTGGATTTCGTGGTATTAACCGCCTGTCGTTGATGCTTGAGCAGAGTAACGTACTGATTGGGGAGAACGCGTGGGGGAAGTCCAGTCTGCTGGATGCCTTAACCTTGCTGCTGTCGCCGGAATCTGATTTGTACCACTTTGACCGCGATGATTTTTGGTTCCCGCCGGGGGATATACAGGGCCGGGAACATCATTTGCACATTATCCTGACGTTTCGTGAATCTCAGCCGGGTCGTCATCGGGTTCGTCGCTACCGTCCTCTGGAAGCCTGCTGGACGCCGTGCCACGATAGCTATCACCGTATATTCTATCGTCTGGAGGGCGAATGCGCGGATGATGGGACCGTCCTGACGCTACGTAGTTTTCTTGATAGTGATGGTCATCCGCTAAATCTCGACGACATTAACGATCTGGCGCGGCATCTCGTGCGTCTGATGCCTGTGTTGCGTCTGCGTGACGCGCGTTTTATGCGGCGCATTCGTAACGGTACGGTGCCGGATTCGGCGGATGTTGAAGTGACCGCTCGCCAGCTGGATTTTCTGGCGCGTGAACTGGCTACCCGACCACAAAACCTGACCGATGGGCAGATTCGTCAGGGGCTGTCGGCTATGGTGCAGCTATTAGAGCACTATTTTTCTGAGCAGGGTTCTGGTCAGTCCCGCTATCGCCTGATGCGCCGCCGCTCCAATAACGAGCAACGTAGCTGGCGCTATCTGGATATCATTAACCGCATGATTGATAAACCTGGCGGACGAACGCATCGCGTTATCCTGTTGGGACTGTTCTCGACGCTGTTGCAGGCCAAAGGCACGTTAAGGCTGGATAAAGATGCCCGGCCTTTATTGCTGATAGAAGACCCGGAAACGCGTTTACATCCCATCATGTTGTCGGTTGCCTGGCACCTGCTGAATCTACTTCCTCTCCAGCGGGTGGCGACCACCAACTCCGGTGAGTTGCTGTCTCTCACGCCGGTGGAACATGTTGTCCGTCTGGTGCGTGAGTCATCCCGCGTCGCCGCCTGGCGACTGGGGCCGGGTGGGATCAGCGCGGAGGACGGTCGGCGTATTGCTTTCCATATTCGTTTCAATCGCGCATCTTCACTGTTTGCCCGCTGCTGGCTGCTGGTGGAAGGCGAAACGGAAACCTGGGTCATTAACGAGCTGGCCCGCCAGTGCGGACACCACTTTGATGCGGAAGGCATTAAAGTCATTGAATTTGCTCAGTCAGGCCTTAAACCACTGGTTAAGTTTGCCCGCCGGATGGGAATTGAATGGCACGTGCTGGTCGATGGCGATGAAGCGGGGAAAAAGTATGCCGCCACGGTGCGCGGTTTATTGAATAACGACAGAGAGGAGGAGCGCGATCATTTAACCATGCTCCCCGCGCTGGATATGGAACACTTTATGTATCGTCAGGGGTTCGCCGATGTCTTTCATCGCGTCGCGCAGATCCCGGAAAACGTGCCAATGAATATGCGCAAAATTATCTCCAAGGCGATTCATCGTTCGTCAAAACCGGATCTGGCGATCGAGGTGGCGATGGAAGCAGGGCGGCGTGGTGTAGACGCCGTTCCCACTTTGTTGCGGAAAATGTTTTCCCGCGTGCTGTGGCTGGCACGCGGCAGAGCGGATTAGTGGCGAAACATCGACGACAGCTGCGCGTGGATGCTGTCCAGTAGCTGATAGCGACGGCGGTATTCTGCGCGTTTTTTACTGGCAATCTCCGCTTCGCTTTTTCGTGCCAGCGCACGCGGAATATGATAGTACCCGCGGCTGTCGCACTCGCCGCCAAGCGACGCCCAAAATGCGTTGTAGTCGGAAAGAATCACTTTGTTTTTATCGTTGTAACGCGGACTGCGAAAGATATGCTGCTCGTTACTGACAGCCATTACCTTTTCGATATTCAATTGTTCCGCTAAACGACAAATGGCTTCCATAACAAGGCGTTTGGGGAATATTCCGTGACAGGATTTGGTCGCTTTTTGTGTTGCTTCGTGCGGAAGTTGTGAATTGCCCTGCATGCCGCCGATAAATAATGTACTTTTCCCATTATATTCGCAGAACGTAAATGTCATTTTAGTCAGTTCGTCACCATCGCCATTTCGCACCAGAATGGTACTTTCACCCTCTTTATCCAGTACCGGAAACATCATCATGGTCACGGTAAATATCTCGTTATCTTTGCCTGCAATTTGCGCCAACTGTAAGCCGTCATGACTTAATAAAGTGTTAAATTCACCAGGTAAAAATGCATGGCGGATAACATGATAATGAAAACGCACCGCATCTAATCGCATTCTGGGATCGAAGTTGGCGGCAAGGTAAGGACGATGCAGACGAACGGGCAGTCGGGGTTGACGGGCGAGCAGGTCTTCAAGCTCGGGCCACTGCGCCAGTTCAGTCATCCATTCCTGGGTAAGGCGAGGTATCAGCAATGAACGCCAGATAAACTTACGCCGAAAGCTCCGTTTATCCCAACACTGTGCAGGCCGTAATTGACCGCGGCTCAGGCTGTAAAAAAGACTCAAGCTGGTGATGGGTTTGCTGGAAAGAAAAGCGCTTTCAGTTAGTTGACTCATAATATAAATCCGATTGATACCCTGGCATTAATTTCAGCACAGCGGATCTTAACCATTCATCAATAACTCTGTTATTCTTGCGCTTTTCAACGGCTATTTATTTAACGTTGACGTTTAACACTCCACTCTGATGGACGTATTGGGGGAAATTGGGACATTTATGAAGCTCAAGGGAAAAATCAAAAAACGCTATTTTATCTTCGCTATCATCCTTATTGTGGCGATAATTGCACTATGGCGAACGCTTAATGCGCCTTTACCTCAGTATCAAACGTTAATTGTTCGTCCAGGCGATCTTCAGCAAAGCGTACTGGCAACCGGGAAACTGGATGCGCTGCGTAAAGTTGACGTCGGGGCGCAGGTCAGTGGGCAGTTAAAAACGCTGTCGGTCGCGATTGGCGATAAAGTAAAAAAAGATCAACTGCTTGGCGTTATCGATCCTGAACAGGCGCAAAACCAGATCAAAGAGGTTGAAGCGACGCTGATGGAATTACGCGCTCAGCGTTTACAGGCTGAAGCCGAGTGGAAGCTGGCGCGGGTGACGCTTTCCCGTCAGCAACAGTTGGCGAAAACCCAGGCGGTTTCACAACAGGATCTCGATACCGCGGCTACCGAGATGGCGGTCAAACAGGCGCAAATCGGCACCATTGATGCACAGATTAAACGTAATCAAGCCTCTCTTGATACAGCAAAGACCAACCTTGATTACACCCGCATTGTGGCGCCGATGGCGGGTGAGGTTACGCAAATAACCACCCTGCAAGGACAAACCGTTATTGCCGCCCAGCAGGCACCTAACATTCTGACGTTAGCAGACATGAGTACCATGCTGGTGAAAGCGCAGGTTTCCGAGGCGGATGTTATTCACCTGCATCCCGGACAAAAAGCCTGGTTCACCGTCCTGGGCGATCCGCAGACGCGCTACGAAGGTACGCTGAAAGATGTCCTGCCGACGCCGGAAAAAGTGAATGATGCGATTTTCTACTATGCCCGCTTTGAAGTGCCTAACCCGAAAGGGATCCTGCGTCTGGATATGACTGCACAGGTCCATATCCAGCTCACGGATGTCAAAAATGTCCTGACTATCCCGCTGTCGGCGCTGGGCGATCCTATTGGCAATAATCGCTATAACGTCAGGCTGCTGCGTAACGGCGAAACCCGCGAGCGTGAGGTGGTGATCGGCGCGCGCAATGACACCGATGTGGAGATTGTGAAGGGGCTGGAAGAGGGAGATGAAGTCATTACCGGCGAGGGCAATCCAGGAGCGGCGAAATGACGGCATTGCTTGAGCTGAGCAATATCCGCCGCAGTTACCCGTCAGGCGAAGGGCAGGTCGAGGTGTTAAAGGACGTTTCCTTGAGCATTCAGGCCGGTGAAATGGTGGCGATTGTCGGCGCGTCTGGCTCGGGTAAATCGACGCTGATGAACATTCTCGGTTGTCTTGATAAGCCTACCAGCGGCACGTATCGGGTGGCCGGGCGCGATGTCTCCACCCTCGATAGCGATGCGTTAGCGCAACTGCGACGCGAGCATTTCGGTTTTATCTTCCAGCGTTATCATTTGCTGTCGCATTTAACCGCCGCGCAAAACGTTGAGGTGCCAGCGGTCTATGCCGGGACTGAACGTAAGCAACGTCTGGCTCGTGCGCAGGAATTACTCCAGCGGCTGGGGCTGGGCGACAGGGTTGACTATCAGCCTTCCCAGCTTTCCGGTGGTCAGCAGCAGCGGGTCAGTATTGCGCGTGCGTTGATGAACGGTGGGCAGGTTATTCTTGCCGACGAACCCACCGGCGCGTTGGATAGCCATTCTGGCGAAGAGGTGATGGCGATTTTGCATCAACTTCGCGATCGCGGACATACGGTAATTATCGTTACGCACGACAGCCAGGTCGCCGCGCAGGCCGAGCGCGTCATTGAAATTCGCGACGGAGAGATCGTACGTAATCCGCCGCCGCACAAATCTTCTGGCGGACGCGAAATCTCCGAATCAACAGTGAAAACAGTATCCGGCTGGAGTCAGTTTATCAGCGGTTTTCGCGAAGCGCTCACCATGGCCTGGCTGGCAATGGCTGCGAATAAGATGCGTACGCTGCTGACCATGCTGGGGATTATCATCGGTATTGCTTCGGTGGTTTCAATTGTGGTGGTGGGGGATGCGGCAAAACAGCTGGTGCTGGCAGACATTCGCGCTATCGGTACCAATACCATTGATATCTATCCCGGCAAAGATTTCGGCGATGACGATCCGCAGTATCAACAGGCGCTGAAATATGACGATTTAACCGCGCTGCAGAAACAGCCCTGGGTAAGTTCGGTGACGCCTGCGGTGTCGAAGAACCTGCGGTTACGCTACGGTAATATTGACGTGGCAGCCAGTGCGAACGGCGTTAGCGGCGACTATTTCAACGTCTATGGCATGACGTTTAGCGAAGGCACCACCTTTAACGCTGAGCAACTGGCTGGCCGGGCGCAGGTGGTGGTGCTTGACAGTAATACCCGACGTCAGTTGTTCCCCAACAAAGCGAAGGTGGTGGGCGAGGTCATTTTGGTGGGAAATATGCCTGCTACGGTGATTGGCGTTGCAGAGGAGAAACAGTCGATGTTCGGCAGTAGTAAGATCCTGCGGGTCTGGCTGCCTTACAGCACCATGTCCGGGCGAATTATGGGGCAATCGTGGCTGAACTCAATCACCGTGCGAGTGAAGGACGGTTTTGATAGCGCTCAGGCTGAGCAGCAACTTACCCGTCTGTTGTCGTTACGCCATGGGAAGAAAGATTTCTTTACCTGGAATATGGACGGCGTCTTGAAAACCGCCGAAAAGACCACACGTACATTGCAACTCTTCCTGACGCTGGTGGCGGTCATTTCGCTGGTGGTAGGTGGAATCGGCGTGATGAATATTATGCTGGTTTCGGTAACCGAACGAACGCGCGAGATTGGCATTCGTATGGCGGTTGGCGCGCGCGCCAGTGATGTGCTGCAACAGTTCCTCATTGAAGCGGTGCTGGTATGTCTGGTTGGCGGCGCGTTGGGCATTACGTTGTCGATGCTGATCGCCTTTACGCTACAGTTATTCCTGCCCGGCTGGGAAATTGGCTTCTCACCCGTTGCGCTGCTCACGGCATTTCTGTGCTCAACCGCTACCGGAATTTTGTTTGGCTGGTTACCGGCGCGTAATGCAGCGCGGCTTGATCCGGTAGATGCGTTGGCGCGGGAATAATGTTACAGAGATAAAAATGCCAGCCGCAAGGGCTGGCATTTTGACTGCGGGATGTACACAATGAAACAGAAGGGTTAAGCGACGGCTTCTGCTTCAATGACAGGCACGATGACACTGGCATGATTGCCTTTTGGCCCCTGGTGGACATCAAACTGGACAGACTGTCCGGCTTTTAGCGTTCTGTAACCATCCATCTGAATGGTGGAGTAATGGGCGAAAATGTCTTCGCCGCCGCCTTCGGGGCAGATGAAACCAAACCCTTTGGCGTTGTTGAACCACTTAACAGTACCCGTTTCCATACTTCGACATCCTTCGTAGATCTTATATAAGTAAGATGGAATGAACCGGTTGCGGAGTGGGGGCTGTTCAAAACCTCGCCAACTCTCGAAACTACAATTTAGAGAAATCAGGCGGGGCGTCAAGCGTCAGACGGATGGAATAGGGTAAAAATGCATCAAAATTTGAAGCAGTTAACGCTATTGTCGGTTCTGTGACAGATGTCGCGGATGACACTAATAGATGATAGTTATCTAATACTTGAGGTAGATTGAGTGTGTGCATAGGCTGCTTGTCAGCGGCAACATTTTCTGCCGGAAACCGTAACTGAAGATGACGACTGACAATGAGTAAGACGAACGACTGGCTGGATTTCGATCTGCTGGCGGAAGACAAATTGCGCGACGCGCTAAAACCGCCATCTATGTATAAAGTGATATTAATCAATGATGATTACACTCCGATGGAGTTTGTTATTGACGTGTTACAAAAATTCTTTTCTTATGATGTAGAACGTGCAACGCAACTGATGCTTGCAGTTCACTATCAAGGTAAAGCTATCTGCGGCGTATTCACTGCCGAAGTGGCTGAAACCAAAGTCGCGATGGTGAACAAATATGCAAGGGAGAACGAGCATCCGTTGCTGTGTACGCTGGAAAAAGCCTGAATGCAGGCATAAATATTGGGGGAGGTGCCTATGCTCAATCAAGAACTGGAACTCAGTTTAAACATGGCTTTCGCCAGAGCGCGCGAGCACCGACATGAGTTTATGACCGTCGAGCACTTGTTACTGGCGTTGCTCAGTAACCCATCGGCCCGCGAAGCGCTGGAAGCGTGTTCTGTGGATTTGGTGGCGCTCCGTCAGGAACTCGAAGCCTTCATTGAACAAACCACACCCGTATTGCCTGCCAGTGAAGAAGAGCGCGACACGCAGCCAACGTTGAGTTTTCAGCGTGTACTGCAACGCGCGGTCTTTCATGTTCAGTCCTCCGGGCGCAATGAAGTTACCGGCGCAAATGTTCTGGTAGCTATCTTTAGCGAGCAGGAATCTCAGGCGGCCTATCTGCTGCGTAAGCATGAAGTGAGTCGTCTGGACGTGGTGAATTTTATTTCTCATGGCACGCGCAAAGACGAACCAAGTCAGTCTTCTGACTCCGGGAATCAGCCAAATAACGAAGAGCAAGCTGGCGGGGAGGACCGTATGGAGAACTTCACGACTAACCTTAACCAGCTTGCCCGTGTGGGTGGAATTGATCCGCTCATTGGCCGGGAAAAAGAGCTGGAGCGCGCCATTCAGGTACTCTGCCGCCGTAGAAAAAACAACCCGCTGTTGGTGGGTGAATCTGGCGTCGGTAAAACCGCGATTGCCGAAGGCCTTGCCTGGCGTATTGTTCAGGGCGACGTGCCGGAAGTTATGGCGGACTGCACCCTTTACTCTCTGGATATCGGGTCGCTGCTGGCGGGCACCAAATACCGCGGCGATTTTGAAAAACGCTTTAAGGCGCTGCTGAAACAGCTGGAACAGGATACCAACAGCATCCTGTTTATTGATGAGATCCACACCATTATCGGTGCGGGTGCGGCATCGGGTGGCCAGGTGGATGCGGCGAACTTAATCAAGCCTCTGCTCTCCAGCGGTAAAATCCGTGTGATAGGCTCCACGACCTATCAGGAATTCAGCAATATTTTTGAGAAGGACCGGGCGTTAGCGCGCCGTTTCCAGAAAATTGATATCACTGAGCCGTCGGTAGAAGAGACCGTGCAGATTATCAACGGTCTGAAACCGAAATACGAAGCGCACCATGACGTTCGTTACACCGCGAAAGCAGTGCGTGCCGCGGTCGAACTGGCGGTGAAATACATCAACGATCGTCATCTGCCGGATAAAGCCATTGATGTGATCGATGAAGCGGGGGCACGTGCGCGTCTGTTACCGGTCAGCAAACGCAAGAAAACCGTTAACGTTGCCGATATTGAGTCCGTGGTGGCCCGCATCGCGCGTATCCCGGAGAAGAGCGTGTCGCAGAGCGATCGTGATACGCTGAAAAATCTGGGTAACCGTCTGAAAATGCTGGTATTCGGACAAGATAAAGCCATTGAGGCGCTGACTGAAGCGATCAAAATGAGCCGTGCCGGTCTCGGCCATGAGCATAAACCTGTCGGTTCATTCCTGTTTGCCGGACCGACTGGCGTTGGTAAGACCGAAGTCACGGTGCAGCTGTCCAAAGCGCTCGGCATTGAGCTGCTGCGTTTTGATATGTCCGAGTATATGGAACGTCACACCGTCAGTCGTCTGATTGGCGCGCCTCCGGGATATGTCGGTTATGACCAGGGCGGTTTGCTGACCGACGCGGTCATTAAACACCCGCATGCGGTCCTGCTGTTGGATGAAATCGAAAAAGCGCACCCGGATGTCTTTAACCTGCTGCTGCAGGTAATGGATAACGGTACGCTGACCGACAATAATGGCCGTAAGGCGGACTTCCGTAATGTGGTGCTGGTCATGACCACCAACGCCGGGGTACGTGAGACCGAGCGTAAATCGATTGGGCTTATTCATCAGGACAACAGCACTGATGCGATGGGCGAAATCAAAAAAGTGTTTACGCCGGAATTCCGTAACCGTCTCGACAATATTATCTGGTTCGACCATCTCTCTACCGAGGTGATTCATCAGGTTGTTGATAAGTTTATCGTCGAGCTGCAGGTACAACTGGATCAGAAAGGCGTCTCGCTGGAAGTAAGCCAGGAAGCACGTAACTGGCTGGCTGAGAAAGGCTATGACCGCGCGATGGGCGCACGTCCAATGACGCGTGTTGTTCAGGACAACCTGAAAAAACCATTGGCCAACGAACTGCTGTTTGGTTCGCTGGTGGACGGTGGTCAGGTAACCGTTGAGTTGGATAAAGAGAAAAATGAGCTGACCTATGGTTTCCAGAGTGCGCAAAAGCACAAGCCAGAAGCCGCACATTAAGTTCTAATCACTAATGAGCCGGGCGTAATGCCCGGTTTTTTTTCGCCTGAAG
>NZ_CP069763.1:4386311-4433374 GCF_016893685.1 Citrobacter cronae | reverse complement strand
AAAAAAATAAGCCTGCGTAAGGGAGATTACGCAGGCTAAGGAGGTGGTTCCTGGTACAGCTAGCATTTATGGGTTATGTTTTTCAGCGGGTGGGATAATACCCTTAATGAACGAAACGGTATGTGATCGATTTCTAAGAATCTTCCGATCGCTGAAAAATAACCGTAATTAACTACTTAGCATGCGGGTTGCGCGTGGACTCACCGGCAAAATTACGCATTAACAAGGCATAATTCAGATCGATATCCTCAGGTACCGGCATCCACACGGTGTAACCATCGCCCGGAGCAACCGGCATGGCTTCGCCTTTCGCGTTTTCCATCTGCTCAAGGGTAAAGTTGATATTGCCCTGTGGGGTCATCAACTCCAGGCTGTCGCCGACGGTGAATTTGTTTTTCACCAGTACGGCTGCAAGTTCGCCTTTACGTTCGCCGGTAAATTCGCCAACAAACTGCTGACGCTCCGACACAGAGAAACCGTATTCGTAGTTCTGATAGTCGTCATGCGTATGGCGGCGCAGGAATCCTTCGGTGTAACCGCGATGCGCAAGACCTTCCAGCGTCTCCAGCAGTTGCGGATCGAACGGTTTGCCGGCAGCGGCATCATCAATCGCTTTGCGATAAACCTGCGCGGTACGTGCGCAGTAATAGTATGACTTGGTACGGCCTTCGATCTTCAGCGAATGCACGCCCATCTGCGTCAGACGCTCAACGTGGGCAATGGCACGCAAATCCTTCGAGTTCATGATGTAAGTGCCGTGCTCGTCTTCGAACGCGGTCATGTACTCACCCGGTCGCTGGGCTTCTTCAATCATAAAGACTTTATCTGTCGGCGCGCCAATCCCCAGCGTGGGTTCGACGTTTTGTACCGGGATCGGCTCGTACTTATGGACGATATTGCCCACCACGTCTTCTTTTCCTTCCTGCACGTTGTATTCCCAGCGGCAGGCATTGGTACAGGTGCCCTGGTTAGGATCGCGCTTGTTGATGTAACCAGAGAGCAGGCAGCGCCCGGAATAGGCCATGCACAATGCGCCGTGAACGAAGATCTCAATCTCCATATCGGGCACCTGGGTACGGATCTCTTCAATTTCTTCCAGCGACAGTTCACGAGAGAGGATCACGCGGGTCAGCCCCATCTGCTTCCAGAATTTGACCGTCGCCCAGTTAACGGCGTTAGCCTGCACCGACAGGTGAATATCCATGTCAGGGAAGTTCTCGCGCACCAGCATAATCAGACCCGGGTCCGACATGATCAGCGCATCCGGCCCCATTTCCACCACCGGTTTCAAATCACGAATGAAGGTTTTCAGCTTGGCATTGTGCGGCGCGATGTTAACCACCACATAGAATTTTTTACCCAGTTCATGGGCTTCATTAATGCCGAGCTGCAGGTTTTCGTGGTTGAATTCGTTGTTGCGTACGCGCAGTGAATAACGCGGTTGGCCCGCATAGACAGCATCTGCGCCATAGGCGAAAGCGTAACGCATATTTTTCAGCGTTCCCGCCGGGGAAAGGAGTTCCGGTTTAAACATAATTATCTCGTTCTGATGACAGGTCAGACTCGCCTCACTTAATGAGGCGGTTAGGGGAGTGCCCCCATATTAAGGGCGGGCATTGTAGCGCTGAGGGGCGGGCAGGTAAAGTCATTGTGCTGGTGGTCGCTTCGCCTTACCCGATATCATTTGGACTATCGCTGATTACGCAATTCGGCACGCATCGGCTTCCCAGCGATACCCTACGCCATACACCGCGCGGATAAATGACTGCTCCGCATCCAGCGATTCCAGCTTGCGTCGCAGGTTCTTAATATGGCTGTCGATGGTTCGATCGGTAACGACGCGGTAATCGTCATACAGATGGTTGAGCAACTGCTCGCGGGAGAACACTTTTCCCGGCTCATGTGACAGCGTTTTGAGTAAGCGGAATTCCGCGGGCGTTAAGTCGAGCATTTTCCCCCGCCATGACGCCTGAAAACGACTTTCGTCGACAATCAGCGGGCTGTCTGCATCCATTTGTTGCAGTTCGCGCTGAGGTTTACAACGACGCAGGATCGTCTTCACGCGAGCGACGACTTCGCGCGGACTGTAGGGTTTACAAATATAATCATCCGCACCAATCTCCAGTCCCAGCAGGCGATCAATCTCTTCGATTTTTGCGGTTACCATCATGATGGGAACTTCAGAGAAACGGCGAATTTCCCGACACAGGGTCAGGCCATCGGTGCCGGGCAGCATCAGATCCAATAAGATCAGATCGGGCGGCGTTTGACGTACGTAAGGCAGAACCAGATCGCCATGGCTGATGAGCGTAGGCGCGTAGCTTGCCGCCCGCAGATAGTCGATAAGCAGTTGTCCCAGCTTGGGTTCGTCTTCCACGATCAGAATACGCGGCGTGTTTTCATCAATGGGTAACTCTGTCATACATCTCTCTGTAAATCGCGTTCGAGCGGTAGCTCTACTGTAATGCTAACCCCGCCAAAAGGCGAATGGGCGGCGCGGATCAGACCATTATGCGCCTGGACGATATTGACGCAAATCGCCAGCCCCAAGCCGGAACCTCCGCTGGCGCGGTTACGCGAGCCTTCGGTGCGATAAAACCGTTCAAACAGCTTCTGCAATTGTTCTTCACTCACGCCGGGAGCGGAATCCGCGAAGGTTAATAACACCATGCGTTCACGTTGTTCGGCGCTGATATGCAGCCCGCCGCCGCTGTCGGTATAGCGCAGGCTGTTTTCCAGCAGATTGTTGAATAATTGCATCAGACGATCTCTGTCGCCAAATACCGTCATGCTGTCCGGGAGAGAAAGTTGTATCGTCAATCCACGACTGGCAAAGCGTTCACGAAATGCACCGCTTGCCACTTCCAGCAGGGGAATAAGATCCAGCGATGTTTTCTGATAGGCCAGCGCGCCTTCATCGGACATGGAGAGTTGATGAAGATCGTCCACCAGTTTGGTGAGCGTTGCGACTTCTGCCTGTAAAGAGGTAATGGAGTCAGGGGTAAACTGGCGTACGCCATCCTGAATGGCTTCCAGCTCGCCGCGTAGCACCGCCAACGGCGTACGCAGTTCGTGAGAAATATCGGCCATAAAGTCACGCCGCATCTGCTGGTTTTTTTCCAGCGTACTGGCAAGCTGGTTGAAGTCTTGCGCCAGTTTGCCCAGCTCATCGGTACTGGTCGGCGCAACGCGGGTGGTGAAATCGCCTGCCGCCAGTTTATGCGTGCCTTCCACCAGTCGCTTGACCGGGGCCAACAGGCTGCGCGCCAGCGTAAACGTTGCCAGCGCCGCCAGAATTGTGGAGAGCGCGACGATAAGCCAGCTGGAGCGTCTTTGCTGCATGTCGAAATTGATATCCGTATTTCGCGTTAAGCGCTCTACGGGAGAGGCAATCACGGCGCCCACTTCGCGACCGTTGACGCGGATAGGATGGCGCATACCGTCGTGAGGGACCGGAGCGCGCGGGCCGACCAACACGCGAGCGTTTTGATCAACAACCCAAAACTGGGTACGCCAGCCGTGCGGCGGCATGCCGGGACCAGGTTTATCATCGTCGTTGTCGTGTTCAAATGAGCGCAGGATCTGAAAAACAAAACGATCGTTATTGCGTAAGAACCGCCAGTTGCCATGCTGTTCATACTGCTCGCTCAACGCGTCGCTGAGCATTTGCAGACGCTGCTCGTTACCGTGTTTGATATAGTCAATAAAACCCCGTTCGAAGCTAATGCGTACGGCCCAGTGCATACTGATCAGCAACACGATGCAGGTGGCGAAAATCGCCAGAAACAGTTTGCCGGTAATACCGGGCCGCCAGAACTTCATCAGGTGCTCCTTCTGCGCCGTGAGATCACCGCGTTAGTTTGCGTGTCGTTCGGCACGCGGGCAAAAATAATGGCGGGCAGCGCAATAATGAATGCAATGCACAGCCAGGTATACATAAAGACGGTATGCGTACTGCCGCTGTCGATATGCTGCTGGCCAAACATACCTAGCAACAGGCCAGCGATAGTCACCCCGATACTCATCGACAATTGCATGATCATCGACAGCAGGCTGTTGCCGCTGCTGGCGAGATCGTCTGGCAGGTCTTTAAGCGTAAGGGTATTCATGGACGAAAAACGCGTTGAGTTGACCATTCCCTGTAAGAACAGCACCAAGGGCAGGGCGTAATACCAGCCGAGCAACGCGGTGGTCATCAGCAACAGGCTGACCAGCGACAGGCCAAGCGTTGTGGCGATCAGTACGCGACGGTAGCCAAAGCGGTTAACGACCTGTACCACAATGCGCTTCATGCTCATACTGCCGAGGACCATCGGGACCATCATCAGCCCGGCATGAAAAGGTGAAAAACCGAGGCCAATCTGTAAAAACACCGGCGTCATAAACGGCAGCATACCGCTGCCGATGCGTCCGGCAAAACTGCCGAGCAGACCTAACGAGAAGGTTGGTGTGTGAAACAGATTCAAACTAAACAGCGCGCGTGGATTACGATGGGCGTGTTTCAGATACAGCGCAATAGCCAACACCCCGCAGATAACCAGCGCTGCCAGCGTAATACCGGAGATGCCGGTTCCTTTACTGCCATCGAGCGCCACCGTTAGCACCGCCATGCCGACCGCCAGCATCGCGAATCCCGAAAGATCAAAGCGTCGCGTTTGCATCGTGTAGTTGGGCATCAGCATTAACGTTGCTATCGCGCCGACAATACCAACCGGAATGTTCAGCAAAAATATCCAGTGCCAGGAAGCATACTCAACCAGAACGCCGCCTAACGCCGGACCCAGCAATGGGCCAATCTGACCGGGTAACGTGACAAACGTCATCGCCGCCATATATTGCTCACGCGGGACGATTTTCATCACCGTTAGCCTGCCAACCGGCACCATCATCGCGCCGCCAACGCCTTGTAAGACGCGCGCCATCACCAGCTCATTGAGCGTGCCGGACCAGGCGCAAAACAGCGAGCCAAGCGTAAACAGGATGATGGCGGTGAAGAAGATATTGCGCACGCCAACTTTATCGGCCAGCCATCCGCTGGCAGGCAGCATTACGGCAACGGTTAATACATACGACACAATGACCATATGCATATGTAACGGGCTTTCTCCGAGGCTGGCGGCCATCGAAGGAAGCGCGGTATTGACGATGGTGGTATCCAGCGACTGCATAAAAAAGCCAAATGCCACAATCCAAAGTTGCCAGCGGGTGCTGTCGGGAAGTTCTGTCATAACTCGGCTACCGGTTTGCTATTTTTACGCGAAAAACGCAGACGCAGACGGTCGAAAAAGAGATACACCACGGGCGTGGTGTACAGCGTCAGGAGTTGACTCACTACCAGCCCGCCGACGATGGTGATCCCTAATGGCTGGCGCAGTTCGGAGCCATCACCTGCGGATAACACCAGCGGCAGCGCGCCAAACAGCGCAGCCAGCGTGGTCATCATTATTGGGCGAAAGCGTAACAGGCAAGCCTGGAAAATGGCTTCCTCCGGTTGCAACTTACCGTTTCTCTGCGCTTCCAACGCAAAATCGACCATCATGATGGCGTTTTTCTTCACAATACCAATTAATAGCATGATCCCTATCAGGGCGATTAGGCTGAACGGGGCATTGAATAGCTCCAGTGCCAGTAACGCCCCGACGCCCGCTGAAGGCAGTGTGGAAAGAATAGTCAGAGGGTGAACATAACTTTCATACAGCATACCTAACACGATGTAGACCGTTGCGATGGCCGCGATAATCAGGATCACCTGCGAGTTCATGGTGTCCTGAAAGACCTGCGCGGTACCAGCAAAACTACCGCGAACCGTTGAGGGCACGCCAAGCTGGGTCATCGTCCTGTTGATGGCCTCTGTCGCTTCAGAAAGTGAAGAGCCCGTCGGCAGGTTAAACGACACCGTTGACGCGGCGGACAAGCCCTGATGATTCACCGACAGCGGGGCATTCGCCGGTTGCCATTTGGCAAAGTACGATAACGGGATCGCCTTACCGTCATTGTTGATGACGAACATTTTGTCCAGCGCGCTAATATCCTGGGTGTAACGTCGATCGACCTCCATCACGACTTTGTACTGGTTCATCGGTTGATAAATTGTCGAAATCTGTCGTTGTCCGAAAGCGTTATTCAATAGGCTGTTGGCGGCGGCAACATCGATTCCCAGACGGGACATGGTGTCGCGATCGTAAATCAGATTCATCTCCGCGCCATTGTCCTGCTGATCGGAATTGACGTCCGCCAGTTGGGGCAGGGCGGCTAACGCCTTACGAATTTTAGGTTCCCATTCACGCAGCGCCGCCAGGTCGTCGGACAGCAATGTGTACTGATAGCTGGCGTTGGCCTGTCGTCCGCCGACGCGAATATCCTGCACTGCCATCAGAAACAGATTCGCGCCCGGCTCTTTTGCCAGCGCGACGCGCAGGCGGTCGATCACCTGTTGCGCGCTTTCACGGCGTTCATCGCGTGGCTTGAGGGTAATAAACATCATCCCGCTATTGACCCGGGAACCGCCGGTGAAGCCAGTGACGTTATTCACCGCCGGATCGTCGCGGATGATCTGCATAAAGTCCTGCAGTTTGCCGCGCATCGCCTGGAAAGAGATGCTTTGGTCAGCCTGGATCCCACCCATCAATACGCCTGTATCCTGCTCAGGGAAGAAGGTTTTCGGGATGGAGATGTAGAGCCAAATATTCAGCGCAATGGTACCGAGTAATACCACGCCCACCAGGCGCGTATGGCGCAGTACCCATTTAAGCGATGTGCCGTAACTCTGTTGCAGCGCTACCAACACGCGACCAAATCCCCGCTTACGCGTCTGCGCGCGCGGGGCGCTGGATTTAAGCATCCAGCCGCACATCATTGGCGTTAATGTCAGCGACACCAGCAGGGAAATGCCGATGGCAACCGACAGCGTGACGGCAAATTCGCGTAACAGCCGCCCCGGCAGGCCGCCCATCAGCAGCAGCGGCAGAAACACTGCCACCAGTGACAGGCTCATGGAGAGCACCGTAAAACCGACTTCGCGCGTGCCTTGTAACGCTGCCTGAAGTGGTTTCATTCCGGCTTCCAGATGGCGGGCAATATTTTCCAGTACCACGATGGCGTCATCGACGACAAAACCCGTGGCAATGGTTAGCGCCATTAACGACAGGTTGTTCAGGCTGAATCCGCACAAATACATGGCGGCAAATGTGCCGATTAGCGAGACCGGAACCGCGACGGCGGGGATAAGTGTTGCGCGTCCGGAACGCAGAAAGACAAAGACCACCAGGATGACCAGCGCCACAGAGATAATCAGCGTCTGTTCAACTTCCTCCAGCGAGGCGCGAATGGTCGGAGAGCGGTCCTGGGCAATTTGCAGGTCGATGGCGGCCGGGACCAGGGCTTGTAACTCCGGTAGTTTGGCCCGGATGCTGTCTACCGTCTGAATGATATTGGCTTCCGGTAGTTTGCGGATCATCAGCAGGATGGCCGGTTTGGCATTGGTCATCCCCGCATTGCGCACGTCCTGCACCGAGTCGCTCACCGACGCAACGTCACCTAACCTCACCGCAGCGCCGTTATTGTAGTGGATGATAATGGGTTGGTATTCGGCTGCCGTTTTTAGCTCATCGTTGGTTTGTACCTGCCAACGATGGGTTTCACTCTCGATAGCTCCCTGCGGCTTACGTACGTTGGCGTTATCAATTGCGCTACGCACGTCGTCGAGTGAGACTCCCTGGTTAAACAACGCTTGCGGGTTGAGTCCTACACGCACGGCGGGCAGAGAACTGCCTCCCACATCCACGTCACCGACGCCGTCGATTTGCGCGATGGTTTGCGCCAGTTGGGTCGAGGCGAAATCGTACAACTCACCCTGAGAATACGTATCAGAAGTGAGCGTCAGGATCATAATCGGCGCGTCGGAAGGGTTGGCTTTGCGGTACGTTGGGCGACTGGGCATTCCGCTTGGTAGCAGGCTTTGTGCGGCGTTAATCGCGGCCTGAACGTCTCGCGCAGCGCCGTTGATGTCACGGTCGAAATTAAATTCGAGAATAATGCGTGTGCTGCCAAGCGAACTGCTTGAGGTCATTTCATTCACGCCCGCGATGCGGCCCAGAGAGCGCTCCAGCGGGGTGGCGACGGAGGAGGCCATCGTTTCAGGAGATGCGCCGGGTAATGAGGCGCTAACCATAATCACCGGGAAATCCACCTGCGGCAGCGGGGCCACCGGCAGCAGACGAAAGCCCAGTATGCCGCACAGAGTGATGGCCACAGAAATGAGAATAGTCGCCACCGGACGATGAATGAAAAGCGCGAAAAATTTCATTTACGCTTCCTCTTCCTGACGTGGGAAACGGCTTTTCACATACAGCGACAAACGATCAAACAGCAGATAAATCACCGGGGTGGTGAACAGCGTTAATACCTGGCTTAACAGCAGACCACCGACCATACCAATCCCTAATGGACGGCGTAATTCAGCACCCACACCGGTACTTAACATCAGGGGCAACGCGCCCAGCAGCGCCGCCAGCGTGGTCATCAGGATTGGGCGAAAACGCAGCAGGCAGGCCTGGAAAATAGCTTCACGCGGCGCCATACCCTGTTCGCGCTCTGCGGCCAGGGCAAAGTCGATCATCATGATGGCGTTTTTCTTGACGATACCGATGAGCAAAATAATGCCGATAATCGCAATGACGTCCAGTTCGCTGCCGGCAATCATTAACGCCAGCAGTGCGCCAACGCCTGCCGTGGGCAGCGTGGAGAGAATGGTAATCGGGTGAATAAAGCTTTCATACAGCACGCCGAGTACGATATACATCGCGACAACCGCTGCCACAATTAGCCAGATAGTGTTGCCCAACGCGGCCTGGAAGGCCAACGTACTGCCCTGGAACTGGGTGGTAATGTTCGCTGGCAGGTTAAGCGTTTTTTCGGCATCCAGAATCGCCTGTACCGCATCGCCCAATGAATAGTCGTCTGGCACATTGAACGAGATGGTTGTCACCGGGAACTGATCGAGATGGTTAATCGACAGTGGGGCAAAACGCTGTTCAATGCTGGCGATAGCGCTGAGCGGCACCACGCCGCCGTCGCTACTGGTCAGACGAACAGTGTCCATGGCCGCAAGCCCTGGCGTCGTGTTGGTGTCATGTTCTAACACGACGCGATACTGGTTTGCCTGCGTATAGATGGTTGAAATCAGACGCTGGCCGAAGGCGTTGTACAGGGCGTTATCGACATCCGCCATGCTGATACCTAAACGGCTGGCGCTGTCGCGATTGACGTTCACATAGGCTACCAGCCCTTTGTCCTGCCAGTCACTGCTGACATCAGACACCTGCGGTAGCTGTTGTAGCTTTTCCAACAGTTGGGGAACCCAGGTGCTGAGCGCATCCAGGGAGGTTGCTTGCAGCGTGAATTGATATTGCGTCCGGCTGACCTGAGTATCAATCGTCAGGTCCTGCGTAGGCTGAAGATAGAGGTCGACGCCGGGAACGTTGTTTACTGCCTCTTGTAACCGCGCGATCACTTTCTGCACGCGATCGTCGCGTTCATCCAGTGGCTTAAGGTTGATTTGCATACGTGCGCTGTTTAATGCTGGATTGGTGCCGTCCACGCCAACAAAAGCGGTCAGGCTCTCAACCGCCGGATCTTGCAGGATGACATCTGAAACCTGACGCTGACGCTGGGCCATGCTGGCAAACGAACTGGACTGCGGCGCCTGCAACGTGCCCTGAATGATGCCGTTATCCTGTATCGGGAAGAATCCTTTTGGAATAAAGATCCACAGCATGACGCTCAGCGCCAGCGTGCCAAGCGCCACGCTGAGCGTCAGCCACGGATGGTTGAGCACCTTTGCCAGCCAGTGGCCGTACCCGGCGATGACGCGATCAAACATCCGTTCCGAAGCGCGAGAGAAGCGGTTCTGTTTACGTAACGATGCCTGGCTGAGCATGCGGGCGCACATCATCGGCGTAAGGGTGAGCGACACCACCGCAGAAATCAGGATCGCCACGGCCAGCGTTACGGCAAACTCGCGGAACAATCGCCCGACAATATCGCCCATAAACAACAGTGGGATCAGCACGGCGATCAGCGAAAATGTCAGAGAGATGATGGTAAAACCAATCTCGCCCGCACCTTTCAGGGCGGCGGTCAGCGGTTTTTCGCCTTTTTCGATATAACGTGAAATGTTCTCAATCACCACGATGGCGTCATCCACCACAAAACCGGTGGCGATGGTTAGCGCCATTAAGGTCAGGTTATTGATAGAGAAATCAAGAAATACCATGACCGCAAAGGTGCCGATTAGCGACAGCGGAACGGCGACCGCGGGTATAATCGTCGCCGGGATATTGCGCAGAAACAGGTAGATAATCATAACAACCAGCGCAATCGCCAGCATCAGCTCAAACTGGGTATCAGCTACGGATGCACGAATATTGGTTGTACGATCCGAAAGCACGCTGACTTTTACTGATTTAGGCAGGCTTTCAGTGAGCTGCGGCAGCATTTGGCGGATGCTGTCAGCAGTGGAAATGATGTTTGCCCCAGGCTGGCGCTGAACATTCATCACAATGGCTTGTTGCTTATTGGCCCATGCGCCCAGCCAGCTATTTTCTGCCCCTTGCTCCACGGTCGCGACATCGCCCAGACGTACCGGGGCACCGTTTTTATAGGCAATAATCAACTGACGATATTCATCTGCAGACTGCATCTGGTCGTTAGCTGAGAGGGTGACGGCGCGCGTTGGACCATCAAGACTGCCTTTGGCCGAGTTGACGTTAGCGCCGGTAATTGCCGTACGGATGGTTTCGCTGGTCAGACCGAGCGCGGCAATGGCCTGCGCATTAAGCTTGACGCGGACGGCCGGACGTTGCCCACCGGAAAGCGTTACCAGACCCACGCCGGAAACCTGAGAGATTTTCTGTGCGACGCGGGTTTCGACCATATCTTCCACCTGCGTCATCGGCATGGCGCTGGAGGTGACAGCCAGCGTCATGATTGGTGGATCCGCCGGGTTTACCTTGCTGTAAACCGGCGGGTTGGGCAGATCGCCTGGTAATAAATTGGTCGCGGCGTTAATTGCGGCCTGTACTTCCTGCTCGGCGACATCCAGCGGAAGCGTCAGTTGAAACTGCAATGTCACGACCGAGGCGCCGCCGGAACTTTGCGATGACATCTGTTTTAAGCCGGACATCTGTCCAAACTGACGTTCAAGCGGCGCGGTCACTGCCGAGGTCATGACGTCCGGGCTGGCGCCGGGGTAGAGCGTTACGACCTGAATCGTGGGGTAATCCACTTCCGGTAAGGCGGCGATCGGCAAGAAACGATAACCGATAATACCGGCCAACAAAATGGCGACCATCAGCAGCGTGGTGGCGACGGGGCGCAGAATAAACAGGCGCGATGGGCCGCCTGAGTTGCCGGGTGGTAACACCTGCATCAGGAGTTAGCTCCTTTTTTGCCGTAGCCGCGCGGCGCAGTTTTCTCGTCAGTCACTGAGGCGTCTTGCCCCTCCACGACTTCAACTTTTGCCCCTTCCGTCAGGCGGTCAATACCGTCGGTCACCACGCGATCTCCTGCGGACAGCCCGGCGGTAATCACCACTTTCTGGCTATCCTGGATACCCGGTTTCACCAGGTGTTTACTCACCTTATTGTCGCTGTTCAGCACCCAGACAAAGTGACCTTCATTACCCATTTGCAGGGCGGCCGTAGGGATGACTACGGCATTTTGTTCCGTATCGACCAGCATGCGGGCGTTAACGAACTGGTTCGGGAATAAGGCATCATCCTGATTGTTAAACCGGGCCTTAACTTTGATGGTTCCGGTGCTCGTGTCGATCTGATTGTCGAGACTCAGCAGGACGCCTTCGCTCAGTTTTTGCGAATTAGTACGGTCCCAGGCTTCGACTTTCAGCGGGTTTCCCGATTTTTGCGCCCGTAACACGGTGGCGATGTCGTTTTCAGGTAAGGTAAATATCAGGTCGATAGGGTGGGTTTGTGTAATGACGACGATACCGGTGGTATCGCTGCTGGAAATCTGGTTGCCAACATCCACCTGCTTCAAACCGACCCGACCATCGACAGGGGCAGTTATACGGCTCCAGTCGAGCTGCAATTGGGCGCTGGCGACGCTGGCTTCATCCGCTTTGATTGTCCCTAACGTCTCATTTACCAGCGCCTGTTGGGCATCCAGCTCCTGGCGGGAGACCAGATTGGTTTTTACCAACTGCTGATAACGCGCAAGGTCTCGACGGGCATTCGCCAGCGTGGCTTTATCTTTTGCCAGTTGCCCCTGCGCCTGAGCCAGTGCAACTTTAAACTGGCTGGGGTCTATCTCTGCCAGCAGGTCGCCAGCTTTTACCTGTTGCCCTTCCTCGAAGTGTAACGCGATGAGCTGGCCATCTACCCGGCTTCGCACCGTAGCGGTATTGGCGGCAGTAATGGTGCCTAGCCCCGTCAGATAACGTGGAACGGCTTCCTCGGTGGCGGTGGCAGCCTGAACGGGAGCCAACGGCCCGGAACGCATACCACGACGCCCAGCCCCTGGCGAGTGCTGTGCTGGTTTGGTCGCGCCTGGTGCGGTTCCCTGGGGTTCACTGCGGCTTTGCCAGAACCAGAATGCGGCGATGGCGGCCACGACGATCACAATTGCTATCACCCGGCGGGATTTGTTACTGCCTTTCATTGTTATGAGTTTCTCATCCTGAAACGATTCGCGGAATGATACTAGTTTAGCCAGCGAACAAGGGAGAAAAATGGAGGAATTATGAAACACTGTCGGGATTCGTCTGAATGCTGACGCGGCTTTGCGAGGTATTACGCAACATTAAGCGGTAAAAACGGCGAACAAGAAATAGTGCGTTAGAGTGCGTTCAAGGCAAAAAGGAGGTAAGCCAGAGATTTCAGCGGGACGCTGGAACGGGAAAGCCCCTCCTGAGGAAGGGGCCAAAATAAGGAAAGGGTTATGATGAAGTACGTCATCATACTGGTGATACTCTTAGTGATTAGCTTACCGGCTTACTAAGACACCAGGGGGAGGGGAAACCTTCCCTAACCCTCACTCCTGAAAATAAGCTACAGCTAAGGTGATGTCAATACACGTCCTTTTCAGCATGCGAGCGGCTTAGCGGAAAACAACCTCAGCCCAGCGGGCCAGTCCGGCGGTGACGGAACCGAAATCATCGCCACCGGCAATTGGGATCCCCGGAAGCTGCTCTGCGAGAGCTTTTTTGATCAACGGCGAACGCGCGCTGCCGCCGGTCAGGTAAATCACGTCCGGTTTTTCCTGCGCGTTTTCCAGCGCCAGTTGAACCTGCTCGAGAATGCGCACCAGGGGCTGATTGAGCGCGGCTTGCAGTCCGTGTTGGCTGATATCGGTGGCCAGCGTTTCACTGATAAACGGTATCGCCGCCGTAACGATGTTCTGGTCGGAGAGTGCGATTTTGCTCTCTTCTGCGCTGCGTACCAGGCGGTAGCTCAGACGCTCGCGCCAGACTTTGAGCAACAGGGCGACTTTATCGGCTTCCCGGGCATCGCGCACAAGATCGTTCAGTAAGCGTCCGTTGGCGCTACTGTAGAACTCACTTTGCGCGGGGACATCGTTAATCGCGACCGCGTTCCACCAGGGCAGAATAGGTAAGGCGATGCCTTTTTCCGTTTCACCACCCATGCCGAGGAGCGGCATCAAGTGTTTAAATGCCAGCGCAATGTCCAGATCGTTCCCGCCTACGCGGCAGCCGCTGTGCCCCAGCAGGCTATTTTCGCGATCGCCGCGTTGATGCCATTGCGGCCCCATCAGCAACAATGAACAGTCGGTCGTCCCCCCGCCAATGTCCACGACCAATACGCGTTTTTCTTCCTGCAGCGTGGCTTCGTAATCCAGGCCAGCCGCTACCGGTTCGTATTGAAAAACAACATCCTGAAAACCAGCGCGTTTTGCCGCACGTTCAAGAATCCCCTGGGCTTGAGCATTGGCGTCATCGCCGCCTAATCCCTGGAAGTTGATTGGGCGACCAATAACGGCCTGGGTGATGGCTTCCGGCAACTGGCTTTGTGCCTGATTACGAATATGCAGCATCATGGCGCAGACCAGATCCTCAAACAGCGCAACCTGCTGCGGTTTCAGACCGCTGGCGCCGAGAAAGGATTTTGGTGATTTAACGAAGTACACCTCTTCCGGATCGTCAATATAGTGACCCAGTGAAGCCAGACCGAACTGCACGCTGTTGGCATTCACTTCAATATCTTCTTCGCGGTTATAGCGCATCGCACGACGCAGCAGCGCCTGCGTTTCGTCATCCGTGGTTGGGACGTCGTGATGGCGATACAGCCATTCGCTGACAGCTTCGCGCGTTGGCGCACACAGCATTGAGGGCAGAAGCGTGCTGTTGTTTTCCATTTTGAGCAAGTGTGGCTGCCCGTCTTGCATAACGGCCACTGAACAGTTTGCCGTACCGTAGTCAAAACCAATAAACACCGTAAAAATCCCCATGCCAGTGAAGAAGGGGCGTGACTTTAACGAAATGTCGACGTCCCGACAACTGGAATATGAAAGCAAGGCGTATCGTTTGAATACCGTTTATGCTGTAGGTTTGCTTGAAAAGGAAAACGCAATGTTCACGCTGAGTTGGCAACCGCCTTATGACTGGCCCTGGATGCTGGGGTTCCTGGCCGCCCGTGCGGTGGAAGGGGTAGAAACCGTGGGGGATCTGCGTTATGCCAGAAGCCTGACCGTCGGGAATCATCGTGGTCTGGTGCGCGTGATACCGGATCTACACACCCATCAACTACACGTGACGTTGAGTCCGGGGCTACAGCCGGTTGCCGCAGAGTGTCTGGCTAAAATGACGCGCTTATTCGATCTTACCTGTTGCCCGCAGCAAATCGTCAGCGCGCTGGGAAGCCTTGGGGCAGCGCGTCCGGGACTGCGTTTGCCGGGCAGTGTTGATGCGTTTGAACAAGGAGTACGGGCGATTTTAGGGCAGTTAGTCAGCGTAGCTATGGCGGCGAAACTGACGGCGAAAGTGGCGCATACTTATGGGGACACGCTGGAGGATGCGCCAGAGTATGTGTGTTTTCCCACCCCTGAAGCGCTCGCTGATGCCGATCCATTACACCTGAAAGCGTTAGGGATGCCGCTCAAACGCGCTGAAGCGTTAATTTATCTGGCTCGCGCGACGCTGGATGGAACGCTTGCGACACAAGCGCCTGCCGATATCGAGCAAGGCGTCAAACATCTGCAAACGTTCCCCGGAATAGGGCGCTGGACCGCCAACTACTTTGCGCTGCGCGGCTGGCAGGCGAAAGATGTTTTTCTGCCGGATGACTATCTGATTAAACAACGTTTTGCCGGCATGACGCCCGCCCAGATTCGGCGGTATGCAGAGCGCTGGAAGCCCTGGCGCTCCTATGCGTTATTACATATCTGGTATACGGATGGCTGGCAGCCGTCAGTTGATGGCGAAATTACTGGTATTCAGTAGCAGATCCAGCGGTTGAGCGTCGGCGATGATATCGCCATAAATCATATCAATCCCGATGCCAGAAAGCGCATCCATGATTAGCGGCAACTGCACCGGGCCAGCGATGGTTTTAATGTCCAGACGCTGAGCATGGCCCTGGATAATGGACACCCACATTTCGTCAATCAAGTTACCGTGGACACTGGCGCTTAGCTCGCTGTCGAGTAGAAGGTAATCAACCATGTGATACTTCAGGTTGTCAAAAAGATCTAAATCGCGACCGACATGACTTAAAATAATTCGACATCCGCACTGTCGCAGTCGATGTAGTGTGGATATAGCCTGCGTTGGGTTTGTTTTTATCACGTTAGACGGAACGGTCAGGTGCAGCAGTCGTGGTGGTAACGGACTTCTTTGCAGTTGCCCCAGCAGTTCGTCAACAAGTTCTGTATTCAGCAATCCGGCGGCGGAAAGGGGCAGGGCAATGCTGAGTCCCTTACTGGCGACAGCCGGGGCTGCGCTCTGGAAGAACTCGGTAAATACCCGGCGGTCAAGCGCCTGATTCAATGTAGAATCGACCAACCCGGCACGGAAAGCGTGCTCTTCAATAATTTCCCCTTCAGTTGTCCCTAAGCGTAGTGAGAGCAGCCAGAAGCTAAACGTCTCTGGTATACGCGGGGAGGCCACGCCCCTGGCGATGATTAACATTGGATTGTGCGTAATGGTGTGTCTTTGTTCATCCAATGACAGTTGGCTTCGCGCCGCATGGGCCTCGCTTTGCTGGGGTTCATAAACGCAGACTCGCCCACGTCCACTGTTCTTCGCCGCATAACAGGCTATATCCGCCTGGGACATGACGTCGCTCGCGACATGGTTTTTTTCATCAATTAGCGTAATTCCCGCACTGGCGCCAATACGGTGCAAGCGTCCATCCCACATGAAGTGGTAATCGTTGATGGCGCTGATGATGCGACCTGAGATAAAGCGGGCGCTTTCGATATTACAATCTGGCAGCAACAGACCAAACTCGTCACCGCCAAGGCGCGCCAGCATATCGCTGGAACGCAGCATGCTGAGCATCAGTGAAGAGAGTTCGCGTAGCAGGGCATCGCCTGCGGCGTGACCAGCGCTATCGTTTACGGCTTTAAAACGATCGAGATCGATAAAAACCAATGCATGACGTTGGTGCGTGTCGTGAACCGTATGCAGTAACTGTTTTAGATGATTTTCGAAGCTGACCCGGTTTGCCAACTGCGTCAGATCGTCATGCGAGGCGCTGTAGCTAAGCTGGCGCAGCATTTTACGTGACTCGGTGACATCCTGAATCACCAGCACCGAGCCAATGCTGCCGCCATCGAGTGTGCTGAGGGGGGTGATGCTGTACTGAATGTCATAACTGTTGCCGTTGCGACAATGCAGGACGACTTCCTGCTCGATGGCCGTACGCGACATGTCAGCGCTGTAGATATTCTCCATCAGCGGTCCGTTGTCGCCGAAAGTAATACGGAGTACCGTCAGCAGGGGAATACCGATGGCGCTTTCCTGCTGCCAGCCGCTCATCTTCTCTGCGACCGGATTCATAAAGGTCACGTTCATATCGACATCAATACAAATCACTGCTTCGCCAATCGAATCCAGCGTAATGTGCAGACGTTCTTTTTCCTGATACAACGCTTCGTTAAGCTGCTTCACCTCGGTCATATCCATATTGATGCCAAGGAAGCGTTCAACTTCACCATCTTTATTCAGTACCCGGTTTGCCAGTGAGCGGATGTGCCGCACGCCATCTTTGACCGCAATACGAAACTCGAGCTTAAAGGGGGCCCGTGCGGCCAGCGAATCACGAATGACATTTTTAGCATGTTCACGATCTTCGGGCACAACGCAGTCATACCAGACTTGCCAACTGGGTTTGATATGCGCAGGGACTTCATAGAGATCAAACATGCGCTTATCCCAACTGATTACGTCAGGCTGCAGCTCCCATTCCCAGATGCCAATTCCCCCGGCTTCATTGGCGAGGGTAATGCGCTCCATCAACCGTTTATTAATCCACTCGGTATGCTTCAGATCGTTAATATCCTCAACCTGCGCAATAAAGTAGAGTGGGGTATTATCGCTATTACGCACCAATGAAACGGCCAGCAAGGCCCAGACGACATCACCGGAGCGCGTGTAATAGCGTTTTTCCATGGAGTAGCTGTTGATTTCCCCGCGTGCCAGCATATCCAACTGTTCGAGATCATTGTTCAGATCTTCCGGCCAGGTTAATTGCTGGAAGGTTAGCGAACGTAGCTCATCCTGGCTGTAGCCCAGAAACTGGCACAACGCTTTATTCGCCTGGAGCCATTGCCCCTCGGTTCCCACCAGCGCCATACCAATCGCGGAATATTCCATGGCATTGCGAAAGCGCGATTCGCTTTCAGAGATATGTTTGCGTTCGGCCCGAAACGCGTACATCACCATCGTCATCATATTGGCCGGCAGCAGGATCATCAAAAACGGCAGCCAAGGCAGGCTGGTCGTCAAGTTGGGTTTTGGGATGTAGAGCAGCGAAGGGTCGGCGGCCAACATCATCGAGACCATCATTACGGTGCTGAGGAAAATTAAAAATGCCTCCATTCGCGGCAGACGAACAGCGCTCCACATCAACAGGACGATAACGCAGGTAAAAGGCCATGGAAGATACATCATGGACAGCCAACTGAGCGTCAAGGTCACCAGAAGTGTGATGACGGTTTCAAGCAGTAACCGTGGGTCGCGGTGGCGGAGCAGATAATGGGGCTTAAACAGCAAACCTAACGGCACCAGCGCCAGCGCGCCGATGGATTCTGACAGCACCCAAATAAGAAAGGTATTTAACGAGGTTTCCTTTGGCAGCAATAACCACAGTAGCAAGCCGCCCAACACGGGAGGAACCACGGCGCTGCCAAAAGCCAGGCGCGCCCAGTCATTGAGATTTTGTAAGGGGTTGTACCAGGGCAGCAGTTTACGCAATAGCATTGCGCCAACGACAGCCTCAATAATGTTGATAGCCGTATAGGTGAAGCTAAGCGATTCACCGGGGAAGAAGAGTAAGGACGCGCCGATATTACCAAATGAACAAGCCAGCGCAATTCCCGGCCACATCTTTCCCGCATGACGGTAAAAAGCCACCATCATGATTGACGTTGGGAACCAAAGCGGCGCCAGCTGCGCGCCGAAACGTGACAGTTCCAGCGAGAATAGCGTAAAAATAAAAGCCACCAGACCTAAACTGGCCATGCGCAGTAGAGGATGAGGTAAGGTAACTAAAACATGTTGGGATTGTTTACTCATTACCACTCTACCCAAATAGCCGATGTCGTCCGGGAGATATGCCGAATACATCTTGTTTAATCTGCGATTATGCTAGTACAAATAATTTACAATTTATACGCCAGCTGCGCATAAATTAACACTCTCAAGCTATTAATTCCTAAGGCTGATAGATAAATTTAGCACCTGCTTTAAAACTGATCATTTTAATTTGCGACAAGGAAAGCATTGGCGCAGGCTGGACTGGCATCGCGCCGCTGAAATCCCTATAATTGCCGCGTTTGGCGTTTCGACGCCGCCCTTCCTTAACATCCAGGTTAATCAGGTCGCTAAATTTATGACTGATCAGTCCCATCAGTGCGTCATTATCGGCATCGCCGGCGCATCGGCTTCCGGCAAGAGTCTTATTGCCAGCACGCTTTACCGCGAATTACGTGAACAAGTCGGTGACGAACATATTGGCGTTATTCCCGAAGACAGCTATTACAAAGATCAAAGCCATCTGTCGATGGAAGAACGTGTAAAAACCAACTACGACCATCCGAACGCGATGGATCACAGCTTGCTGTTTCAACATCTGCAGACGCTTAAACGCGGAAGTGCCATTGAACTACCCGTTTACAGTTATGTTGAACATACGCGCACGCAAGACACTATTCATATCGAACCCAAGAAAGTGATCATCCTGGAAGGCATTCTGCTGCTGACAGACGCGCGTTTGCGTGACGAGATGAACTTCTCTATTTTTGTTGATACGCCGCTGGATATATGCCTGATGCGCCGTATTAAACGGGACGTGAACGAGCGTGGCCGTTCCATGGATTCGGTGATGGCGCAATACCAAAAAACCGTACGTCCAATGTTCCTGCAATTTATTGAGCCTTCAAAACAATACGCCGACATCATCGTGCCGCGCGGGGGTAAAAACCGCATCGCCATCGATATTCTGAAGGCTAAAATCAGTCAGTTCTTTGAATAAGTTCAGCGAATTGTGTACCGTTCAGTAATAACCTGGCTCACCCTTAACGCGCCTGGCATTAAGGGGTTGAAGCACGAAAGGAGAAAGTGCCATGCGTTTATGTGACCGAGATATTGAAGCCTGGTTGGATGAAGGTCGCCTGTCGATCACTCCACGCCCTCCTGTCGAGCGAATCAATGGCGCCACGGTAGATGTGCGTCTTGGTAACAAATTCCGTACGTTCCGCGGTCATACGGCGGCGTATATCGATTTGAGTGGACCGAAAGATGAAGTCAGCGCTGCCCTGGATCGCGTGATGAGCGATGAAATCGTCCTTAAGGACGGCGAGGCATTTTTCCTGCATCCGGGGGAGCTTGCGCTGGCGGTGACGTTCGAATCCGTGACGTTGCCTTCCGATCTCGTCGGTTGGTTAGATGGACGTTCTTCATTAGCGCGTCTGGGACTGATGGTACACGTTACCGCACACCGTATCGATCCGGGCTGGTCAGGGTGCATCGTACTGGAATTTTACAACTCCGGAAAATTACCGCTGGCCCTGCGCCCTGGCATGCCAATTGGCGCGTTGAGTTTCGAACCGCTTTCCGGTCCGGCTGCGCGACCTTACAATCGTCGTCAGGATGCAAAGTATCGCGATCAGCAGGGCGCCGTTGCCAGCCGGATCGATAAAGACTGAATGTTTTCAGTCCATTGGGGATAGCATGAGACGATTTCTGACAACGCTGATGATCCTTCTGGTCGTGCTGGTGGCCGGTTTTTCTGCGTTAGTACTGTTGGTGAATCCGAATGATTTCCGCGCGTATATGGTCAAGCAGGTTGCTGTGCGTAGCGGATATCAGCTGCAGTTGGATGGTCCTTTACGTTGGCACGTATGGCCTCAGTTGAGCATCCTCTCGGGGCGCATGGCGTTGACGGCTGAAGGTGCCAGCGAACCCCTGATTCGTGCCGACAATATGCGCCTCGACGTCGCGTTGTGGCCGTTGTTGAGTCATCAGCTCAGTGTGAAGCAGGTGATGCTCAAGGGGGCTGTGATTCAACTGACCCCGCAAACTGAGGCGGTGCGTGGACAAGATGCGCCCGTTGCCCCCAAAGACAATACGTTGCCCGATCTGGCGGAAGACAAAGGATGGTCGTTTGATATCGCCCGTCTGCGCGTCGCCGACAGCGTTCTGGTATTCCAGCATGAAGACGACGAGCAGGTAACGGTTCGCGATATTCGTCTGGAGATGGAACAGGATAGCCAGCACCGCGGTACGTTTGATTTCTCCGGGCGTGTGAACCGCGATCAGCGTGACCTTGCGCTATCGTTTAACGGCACCGTCGATGCTTCCGACTACCCGCATAATTTGTCCGCTAATATTGAGCAGTTAAGCTGGCAGCTACAGGGGGCCGATCTTCCGTCGCAGGGCATTAAAGGTGCGGGACAGCTTCAGGCGCAGTGGCTGGAAGAGAAAAAACAGCTCGCGTTTAGCCAGATTCATTTAACCGCTAACGACAGCTCTCTCGCCGGGCAAGCCCAGGTGTCGCTGCTAGATAAACCAGAATGGCTCGTCGACCTGAAATTTGGTCAGCTCAATCTGGACAATCTGATTGTGCAACGCGATGCCGTGGCGGCGACAAACGGTGAGGTTCAGCAAGGGCAGAGTCAGTCGACGCTGGCGCGCCCCGTCATTGCTTCGCAGGTTGATGCCGTCTCTTACCAGGGGCTCAAAGGATTTTCGGCAGACATCACGTTACAGGCTGACAAAGTATTGTGGCGTAAAATGGCGTTTGAGAATGTCTCGGCGAAAATAAATAACCAGTTCGGCTTAATGAATATCGCCCAGTTGGATGGCAAAAGTAACGGTGGACGTGTTTCGCTTCCCGGTACGTTGGACGCCAGAAAAGATGCGCCGCGCGCAGTCTTTCATCCGCGGCTGGAAGGCGTAGAAATTGGCGCTATCCTCAAAGCCTTCAATTACCCCATCGCGCTGACCGGCAAGCTGTCACTGGCGGGAGATTTTTCCGGCTCGGATATTGACGCCCAGGCGTTTCGCCATAGTTGGCAAGGCCAGGCTCATGTCGAAATGAGCGATACGCGAATGGAAGGGATGAACTTCCAGCAGATGATACAACAAGCCGTAGAACGCAGCGGCGGTGATGTGAAATCACAGCAAAATCTGGATAACGTCACCCGTCTGGATCGCTTTGTCACCGATATGACGCTGGATAACGGCGAGGTTACGCTGGATAACATGGCCGGTGAGTCGGCGATGCTTGCGCTGACTGGCAAGGGGACGTTAGACCTGGTGAAGCAGAATTGCGACACGCTGTTTAACATTCGCGTGCTGGGCGGTTGGGATGGCGAAAGCAAGCTGATTAAGTTCCTGAAAGCCACGCCGGTTCCTCTCAGGGTTTATGGCCAGTGGCAGGCGCTGAACTATAACTTGCAGGTCGATCAGTTGCTGCGTAAGCATCTGCAGGATGAAGCGAAACGTCGTCTGAACGATTGGGCCGATCGCAATAAAGACTCCCGCAACGGTAAAGATGTTAAAAAGTTGCTGGATAAACTCTGATTCACATTGCCGGATGGCAGCTAATGCGCCATCCGGCGGGTGATTTACACCTCGTAATCCATCTCTTCTTCACCGTGTAGCGGTATCAACTGGACTTTTTGCACGCGATGGTTTTCTACCTGCAGAGTTTTTAGTCGGTAGTCGCCAACCTGAACTTCCTCTCCGGTTTTTGGAATACGCTGTAAATATTCCATCAAAAGCCCGGCAATGGTGTGATATTCACGTTTTTCATCTAACGGAATAGGGACATACTGCACCAGATCTTCCAGCGGCATGTGACCGTTGGCTGTCCACGAACCATCGGCATTTTTCTGGATATCATGGCGGGCATCAATCTCCTCTACCTCATTTGGCAGATTACCGGCGATGGTTTCCATTACGTCACTGAGCGTTACGATCCCTTCGACAGAACCAAATTCATCTGCAATAAAAGCGAAGTGCGTGCGGGCATTACGGAACTGCTCCAGCGCCGGAAGCAGCGGCAGGGTTTCCGGGAACACCAGCGGCTGACGAATCAGGACGCGTAAGTCGAGCGCCTCGCCGCGCAGGGACTGCTGCAGCAGATCGATGACATGTACTACGCCCAGCAGCTCTTCCTCCTCGTCTTCCCCGGTAACAACCAGGCGCGTATGCTGATTTTTTTCCAGTAAAGCGCGAATTTCTGCTTCGGGTGCGTTGAGATCGACGTGTTCAATATCGTGGCGTGAGGTCATGATGCTGCTGACGGTACGCTGATTAAGATTCAGTACGCGCTCAATCATCCGCCGTTCCTGGGGCGCAAAAATCTGACCCTCCTGGTGATCCGCCAGCATAGCAGCGGTTTCGGCATCCAGTTCGGCATCTTCTTTTTGACCGCTCAGCAGCCTCATCACCGCCTCGGCAGTGCGCTGGCGCAAGGTATGGTTGGCTGACAGGAAGCGACGACGGTTAAAGATTGCCAACTGGTTCAAGGCTTCGATCATAACCGAGAAGCCGATAGCGGCGTACAGGTAACCTTTCGGGATATGGAAACCGAACCCTTCGGCGACCAGGCTGAAACCAATCATCAGCAGGAAGCTTAGGCACAGAATGACGATGGTTGGGTGGCTGTTGACAAAGCGAGTCAACGACTTACTGGCGAGCATCATCAGGCTGATGGCGATAATCACCGCCGCCATCATCACCGCCAGGTGATCGACCATCCCGACGGCGGTAATGACGGAATCCAGAGAGAAGATGGCGTCAAGCACCACAATTTGCGCGACCACTCCCCAGAACTTAGCGCCTTTACGCTGGGTGGGATTGTCGCTGTCTTTGCCTTCCAGCCGTTCGTTTAGCTCCATTGTGGCTTTAAACAACAGGAAGAAACCGCCAAACAGCATAATCAGATCGCGCGCACTGAAACTGAGGCCGCGAATGCTGAACAGTGGCGTTGTCAGCGTCACCAGCCAGGATATTGATGCCAGTAGCAGCAGTCGCATGACCATCGCCAGCAGGAGCCCGGTAATACGCGCCTTATCCCGCTGGGCAGGAGGGAGTTTCTCCGCGAGGATGGCAATAAAAACAAGATTATCAATGCCAAGAACAAGTTCGATCACGATTAGCGTGACGAGTCCGGCCCAGATTGACGGATCGGCAATCCATTCCATAGTAAATGCTATACCCATAGTTGTATGACAATTGTCACAATTCGATCATGGGTAAAACTGGCGGAAAATGCAATGCCGGAAAGGGATTTCTCTGGCGGTTATATCAGGATGCCTGCGGGATAATAGCCGTAATGTAACTACAGGAAATAAATTTCTTTAGCCAATTATATTTAGGAAATATCGCAGGTGGCGTATTTTTTTAGTCATGCTGTCAATATCGATAAAATCCTAAAAACATATAAATTCCACGCTTAATATTAATCTTAAAAGCAAGTGAACGGAGGCTTGTTATCTTGCCTGCTATTCACTTAGCTGCAACAATTCTTGCGGTAATAATCAAAAGATAATATTTCCTCATTAACCGGTGACGTTATTCCCGATGCGTTGCTGTTCTGAATATGATGAAAATAAAGGAGAAGATAAAAATTTAAATTAATCAGTGCATTGGTAGCTAATGAAGCCAGGGGCGGTAGCGTGTCTGGTCACCTGAAAACAAGCCTAAATTATTCTGTCAAGAGACCGCAGATGAATCCATTATTTTTAGGACTGATGCCAGTTAAATTCCTTTTCAATTAACGGCAAGGTAAATGTGTACAGGCGAAGCCACTATTTAGAACGCACGTGATAATTACTCTGCCAAAGTGATAAATAATCAATGATGAACTCCAAACTTAAATTGATACCAGTCCTGGTATCGGTAATCTTGATAAACGGTTGTACCGTGCTTCCGGGCAGCAATATGTCTACGATGGGCAAAGATGTGATTAAACAGCAGGACGCTGATTTTGATATCAATCGGATGGTGAATGTTTATCCACTGACCCCGCGACTGGTCGAGCAATTACGTCCTCGTCCGAATGTTGCACAGCCTAACATGTCGCTGGAGCAGGAGATTGCAGGATATCAGTATCGGGTCGGTCCAGGCGATGTCCTGAATGTGACCGTCTGGGATCATCCTGAACTAACAACCCCGGCCGGGCAGTATCGTAGCTCAAGCGATACCGGCAACTGGGTGCAGCCTGATGGCACCATGTTTTACCCCTACATTGGCAAAGTCAGCGTGGTGGGAAAAACGCTGGCAGAAATTCGTAGTGATATTACCGGGCGCTTAGCGAAGTACATTGCTGACCCGCAGGTGGACGTTAATATCGCCGCTTTCCGCTCGCAGAAGGCTTATGTCTCCGGGCAGGTGAATAAATCTGGCCAGCAGGCCATCACCAACGTACCGCTTACCATTCTTGATGCCATTAACGCCGCAGGTGGTCTCACCGAGGCGGCTGACTGGCGCAATGTTGTACTGACTCACAAAGGGCAGGAGCAACGAATTTCACTGCAAGCGCTGATGCAAAATGGCGACCTGAGCCAGAACCGTCTGCTCTATCCTGGCGACATTCTGTTTGTTCCGCGTAATGACGATTTGAAAGTCTTCGTGATGGGGGAAGTGAAGAAGCAGAGCACCCTCAAAATGGACTTCAGCGGTATGACGCTCACCGAAGCGCTTGGCAATGCGGAAGGTATCGATCTGACCACCTCCAACGCCAGCGGCATTTTCGTTATTCGTCCGTTGAAAGGCGAAAGCGGGCACAACGGCAAGATCGCCAATATCTATCAGCTTGATATGTCCGATGCGACTTCGCTGGTGATGGCGACGTCATTCCGACTCCAGCCTTACGATGTGGTGTATGTCACGACCGCGCCGGTTGCCCGCTGGAACCGTTTGATCAATCAGTTGCTGCCGACCATTAGCGGTGTTCGCTATATGACGGACACGGCCAGCGACCTTCACAACTGGTAATCGTCATGTTTAACAAAATATTGGTTGTCTGTGTGGGGAACATTTGCCGTTCCCCGACGGCAGAACGCTTGTTAAGGAAGTTTCATCCGGCGTTGACGGTCTCTTCTGCAGGTCTCGGGGCGCTGGTGGGTAAAGGTGCGGATCCCTGTGCTATTAGCGTCGCGCAGGCGCACAACCTGTCACTGGAAAATCATTGTGCCCGCCAGATCTCAGGACGCATGTGCCGGGAGTATGACCTGATCCTGACTATGGAAAAACGCCATATTTCAGCCCTGTGCGAAATGGTGCCGGAGATGCGCGGCAAAGTGATGCTTTTTGGTCACTGGGACAGCGAACGTGAAATTCCCGACCCATACCGTAAAAGTCGGGATGCGTTTGACGCGGTGTACGCATTACTTGAACGGTCTGCCCGCCAGTGGGCTCAGGCATTGAACGCGGAGCAGGGAAAACAATGACAGAAAAAGTAAAACAGTCTGCCGCGCCGGTTACGGGCAATGATGAAATAGATATTGGTCGTCTGGTAGGAACGGTGGTGGAAGCTCGCTGGTGGGTGCTTGGTATTACGGCGACGTTTGCGTTATGTGCGGCGGTCTACACGCTGTTTGCCACGCCGATCTACAGTGCGGATGCGCTGGTGCAAATTGAGCAAAATACCGGGAATTCCCTGGTGCAAGATATTGGCTCGGCGTTGTCGAATAAACCGCCGGCTTCGGAAGCGGAAATTCAGCTCATTCAGTCACGGCTGGTACTGGGAAAAACGGTAGACGATCTCAATCTGGATATCGCGGTGACGAAAGATACATTTCCGATTTTTGGCGCAGGCTGGGATCGGTTGATGGGGCGCCAGAATGAAACCGTTAATGTCACCACCTTTACGCTGCCAAAGGCGATGAAGGAACAGACTTTTACGCTAAGCGTGTTGAACGATAAAAGTTATCAATTAGTCAGTGATGGGGGATTTAGCGCCCGCGGTCAGGTTGGGCAACTGTTGAATCACGATGGCGTGACGATGCTGGTTGAGGCGATTCATGCCAGCCCTGAGAGCCAATTTACCGTCAGCAAATTTTCCACATTGGGCATGATTAACACCCTGCAAAATAACCTGATGGTGACAGAAACCGGCAAAGATACTGGCGTATTGAGCCTGACTTTTACCGGCGAAGACCGCGAACAAATCCGCCAGATCCTCGACAGTATTACCCGCAACTATCTGCAACAAAACGTAGAGCGTAAGTCAGAAGAGGCCGCTAAAAGTCTGGCGTTTCTGGCAAAACAGTTGCCTGAGGTGCGTAACCGGCTGGACGTTGCCGAAAACAAGCTGAATGCCTTCCGTCAGGATAAAGACTCCGTGGATTTACCGCTGGAAGCTAAAGCGGTGCTCGATTCCATGGTAAATATCGATGCGCAGCTCAACGAACTGACCTTTAAAGAAGCGGAAATCTCCAAGTTATTCACCAAAGCGCACCCGGCGTATCGCACATTGCTGGAAAAACGCCAGGCGCTGGAAGATGAGAAAAGCAAGCTGAACGGGCGTGTTACGGCAATGCCGAAAACGCAGCAGGAAATTGTCCGGCTGACCCGCGATGTGGAGTCCGGTCAGCAGGTCTATATGCAGCTGTTAAATAAGCAACAGGAACTGAAGATCACCGAGGCGAGTACGGTCGGAGATGTGCGCATCGTCGATCCTGCGATTGCCCAGCCAGGCGTGCTGAAGCCGAAAAAGGCGTTGATTATTCTCGGTAGCATTATTCTTGGTTTGATGCTTTCGGTGGTGGGCGTATTGCTGCGTTCCCTGTTTAATCGCGGCATTGAAAGCCCGCAGGCGCTGGAAGAGCATGGCATCAGCGTTTATGCCAGCATCCCGCTTTCAGAATGGCAAAAAGCGCGCGATAACGTTCAGACCATTAAAGGTGTGAAGCGTTACAAACAAACCCAGTTACTGGCTGTGGGGAATCCAACGGATCTCGCCATAGAAGCGGTCCGTAGCCTGCGTACCAGTCTGCACTTCGCCATGATGCAGGCGCGCAACAACGTGTTGATGCTGACCGGCGTCAGCCCGTCGATAGGTAAAACATTTGTCTGCGCTAACCTGGCGGCGGTCATTAGCCAGACCCACAAGCGCGTGCTGTTGATCGACTGTGACATGCGCAAAGGCTATACCCACGAACTGCTGGGTACCAGTAACGTCAACGGTCTGTCTGAGATCCTCGTCGGTAAGGGGGATATCTCCTCCAGCGCGAAACCGACCTCCATTGCGAATTTTGATCTGATCCCTCGCGGACAAATACCCCCTAATCCATCTGAGCTTCTGATGAGTGAACGCTTTGGCGAACTGATTACGTGGGCCAGCGAGCACTATGACCTGGTCCTGATAGATACCCCGCCAATACTGGCGGTGACCGATGCGGCAATTGTTGGCCGCCATGTCGGCACCACGCTGATGGTGGCGCGTTATGCGGTCAATACGCTGAAAGAGGTGGAAACCAGCCTGAGTCGGTTTGAGCAAAATGGTATTCAGGTTAAAGGGGTGATCCTGAACTCGATCTTCCGCCGTGCCAGTGGCTATCAGGATTACGGTTACTACGAATACGAGTACACGTCGGATTCGAAATAGATAACGAACAGCAACGCATATCGAATGTAGGCCTGATAAGCGTAGCGCCATCAGGCAACTTTATTTGGGAAACGAAAATGACGACAGAAAACCCACTCATTTCAATTTATATGCCAACCTGGAATCGCCAACAGCTGGCCATTCGGGCGATTAAATCGGTGTTGCGCCAGGACTATCCTCACTGGGAGATGATCATCGTGGATGACTGTTCTTCCTCGTATGAGCAACTACAGCAGTTCGTTGAGGAACTGAACGACCCACGCGTGTGCTATACGCATAACGCGACGAACTCTGGGGCCTGCGCGGTACGCAATCAGGCCATCATGCAGGCTAATGGGCAATATATTACGGGTATTGATGATGATGATGAATGGACGCCGAATCGCCTGAGCGTGTTTCTGCAGCATCGTCATCAACTGGTTACGCACGCGTTTCTGTATGCCAATGATTATGTTTGTGAAGGCGAAGTGTATTCGCAACCGGCCAGTCTGCCGCTCTATCCGAAGTCAGTTTACTCCCGACGCAAGTTTTACAAGCGCAATATTATTGGTAATCAGGTGTTTACGTGGGCATGGCGTTTTAAAGCATGCCTGTTCGATACCACACTGAAAGCCGCGCAGGATTACGACATTTTTCTCAGGATGGTGGTGGCGTACGGCAAACCGTGGAAGGTCAAAGAGGCGACGCAGATCCTGCATGTGAACCACGGTGAGATGCGCATTACCTCGTCACCGCATAAATTCTCCGGCTACTTTCAGTTCTATCGTAAGCACAAAGGTAAATTTGACCGGGCGAGTAAGAAATATCAGCTGTTTACGCTCTATCAGATCCGCAATAAACGAATGAACTGGCGCACGCTGCTGACGTTGCTTTCCATTCGCAACAGTAAGCGTCTGGCCGACGGACTGCGAGGACGCTAAGTATGCTGGAAGATTTACGTGCGAACGGCTGGAGTCTGCGCCCCTGCTGTATGGTAGTGGCCTATCGGATTGCCCATTTTTGCTCCGTCTGGCGTAAAAAAAATATCTTGAACAACCTGTGGGCTGCGCCGGTGCTGGTGTTGTATCGCCTGATCACTGAATGCCTGTTTGGTTATGAAATTCAGGCCGCTGCATCTATCGGTCGTCGTTTCACTATCCATCATGGTTATGGCGTAGTGATCAATAAACACGTGGTGGCAGGGGACGATTTAACCCTGCGCCACGGTGTCACCATTGGCAATCCTGGCGGCAAAGATTTGTCCTGTCCGGTCATCGGTAACGGTGTCGAACTGGGGGCCAACGTCACTGTGCTCGGCGATGTCGCTATTGGCGATAACGTGACCATTGGCGCCGGGAGCGTGGTAGTGGATAGCATCCCTGACAACACGCTGGTGGTGGGCGAGAAAGCACGAGTGAAGGTAACAAAATGAATATCTTACAATTTAATGTGCGACTCGCAGAAGGTGGAGCGGCAGGTGTGGCGTTAGATCTGCATCTTCGCGCGCTGGCGAAAGGGTTGACGTCACGCTTTGTGTACGGCTATGGCAAAGGCGGCAAGAAAAGCGCCAGCCACGGTAATTATCCGCATGTTATCAAACATACGCCGCGCCGAACGTCGGCGGCGAATATTGCGCTATTTCGTTTCGCTAACCGCGACCTGTTTGGCAATCTTAACAGTTTATATCGTACGGTGACCCGCACATCCGGCCCGCTGGTACTGCATTTTCATGTGCTGCACAGTTACTGGTTGAACCTGGAAGAGGTCGTGACCTTTTGCGAAAAGGTGAAGGCGCATAAACCGGACATCACTTTTGTCTGGACGCTGCACGATCACTGGAGCGTGACCGGGCGTTGCGCTTTCACAGACGGGTGTGAAAGCTGGAAAACCGGCTGCCAGAAATGCCCGACGTTAAGCAATTATCCGCCGGTAAAAATCGACAAAGCCCATCAGCAGGTGCCCGCTAAGCGGCAGAGGTTTCGCGACATGTTAGCGCTTGGCTGCCAGTTTATCTCTCCCAGCCAGCATGTGGCCGACGCGTTCAACAGTCTGTATGGCATGGGGCGCTGCCGCATTATTAACAACGGTATTGATGTGGCAACCGAAGCCATTCTTGCCGAACTGCCCGCCAGACATGAAACACACGGCAGACCGAAAATCGCGGTGGTGGCTCATGACCTGCGCTATGACGGTAAAACCAATCAGCGCCTGGTGCAGGAGATGATGGCGCTCGGGGAAAAAATTGAGCTGCATACCTTCGGCAAATTTTCTCCCTTTGCTGGCGATAACGTCATCAATCATGGCTTCGAAAGCGATAAGCGAACGTTGATGAGCGCGCTTAACGAGATGGATGGACTGGTGTTCAGCTCCCGCGTTGATAATTACCCGCTGATTCTGTGCGAAGCGCTTTCCATCGGGGTACCGGTGATTGCTACGCACAGCGAGGCGGCACAAGAGGTACTGGCGAAAGCGGGCGGTAAAACGTTCAGTGAAGCGGATGTATTGCGGCTGGTACAACTGAAAAAATCAGACATTGCGCAGGCGGTATTCGACACGTCGCTTGCCGCGTTCAGCCAGCGCAGCCGGGTGGCATACAGTGGACAACAGATGCTGGAGGAATATGTCTCGTTCTATCAGAATCTGTAGCTATCTGCTGCTACCGCTGCTTTATCTGCTGGTTAACGTCAAACTTGCCCAGCTTGGCGAGAGCTTCCCGATAACGATTGTCACATTCTTGCCCGTTCTGCTGTTGCTGTTTGTCGAGCGCATCAATATTAAAAAATTAATGATTGCGCTGGGCGTGGGGGGAGGGTTGACGGCGTTTAACTACCTGTTCGGTCAATCGCTGAATGCCAGTAAGTACGTCACGTCCGCGATGCTGTTTGTCTATACCGTGGTGATTATTGGCATGGTGTGGAGTATTCGCTTCAAAACCATTTCGCCGCATAACTATATTAAGATCCTGCGCTTTTTCTGGCTGGTTGTCGGGCTGGTGGTAGGGTTAGCGGCAGTTGAAATGGCGCAGATCATTCTCAGCGGCGGCAGCAGTTTAATGGAAGTTATTTCGAAATATCTTATTTACAGTAACAGCTATGTTCTGAACTTTATTAAGTTTGGCGGAAAACGCACCACTGCGCTTTATTTCGAACCGGCATTCTTCGCTCTGGCGTTAATCTCAATTTGGCTCAGTATCAAACAGTTTGGTATCAAAACGCCTAAGTCCGATGCTATGATTCTGGCAGGGATAATATTATCAGGGTCGTTTTCCGGGGTGATGACGTTTATTTTGTTTTATCTCCTGGAGTGGGCGTTTCAGTACCTGAATAAGGATGCGATAAAAAAGAAGTTGCCGCTGGCGATAATCTCATTAAGCGTGTTTTTAGTCGGTGTGATATTTGCGTTTCCGTACATCGCAACGCGCCTTGGGGATTTAGGCACCGAGGGGTCGTCATCGTATTATCGAATCGTGGGACCGCTAGTGATGGTCGGTTATTCGTTAATGCATGTTGATGGCGTCGTAAGATTCGGTTCGCTTTATGAATATGTCGCGTCATTCGGAATTTTTAACGGTGCGGATGTGGGTAAAACGATAGACAATGGTTTGTATCTGCTGATTATTAATTTTTCGTGGTTCGCCGTGATATTAACCCTGTGGTATATGGGGAAAGTCATGAAGATGATGTTCACTGCTTTTGGCGATAATCAGAATTATCGGGTGCAGCTATATCTTTTTACGCCGTTGTCGATGTTTTTTACAGGGTCAGTATTTAGTCCGGAATACGCTTTCTTAATTGTGTGTCCGTTTATTTTGCGCAAGGCGCTGAATATCGCGAGGTAAATCACATGCTGCTTAGTATTATTACCGTCGCCTTTCGCAATCTGGAAGGGATCGTCAAAACTCACGCCTCGCTGGCACACCTGGCGCAGGCAGGCGATATCAGTTTTGAGTGGATTGTTGTTGATGGTGGCTCCTCTGACGGTACGTCGGCGTTTCTTGAAGGTCTCGGTGGAGAGCACCGGTTACGGTTTGTCAGTGAACCGGATAACGGCATTTATGATGCGATGAACAAAGGCATTGCGATGGCGCGCGGGCGCTTTGCGCTGTTCCTCAATTCCGGGGATATTCTGCATGCCGATGCGGCTCAGTTCATCCGCCAGTTAAAAACGCAGAGTGATAAAGCCATGGTTATCGGCGACGCGTTGCTGGATTTTGGCAATGGCAACAAAATTAAGCGCCGGGCAAAGCCGGGTTGGTATATTTATCACAGCCTGCCTGCCAGCCATCAGGCCATCTTTTTTCCGCTCTCAGGACTGAATGTCTGGCGCTATGATTTGCAATATAAAATATCGTCCGATTACGCGCTGGCTGCCAGACTATATAAATCTGGTTACGCTTTCAAAAAACTGGACGGGCTGGTGTCGGAGTTTTCGATGGGCGGAGTGTCAACGACGAATAATCTGGAATTATGCCGCGATGCAAAAAAAGTTCAGCGGCAGATATTACATATGCCAGGTTTTTTGACTGGGGTTTCTGAATATTTACGGCTGCGTACAACCGGTAAAACAAAAACTTTATATGGCAAAACGTAAGGGCACATTATGCAGGATTTAAGCGGCTTCAGCGTGCCGAAAGGTTTTCGCGGTAGCGGTGTCATTAAAGTGCAATTATGGTGGGCGGTACAGGCGACACTGTTTCGCTGGTCACCCCAGGTAATGTATCGCTGGCGTGCGTTTTTATTACGCATGTTCGGTGCGAAAATAGGAAAAAACGTAGTTATTCGACCTTCAGTAAAAATTACTTATCCGTGGAAATTAACCCTGGGAGATTATGCCTGGGTGGGTGATGACGCGGTTTTATATACGTTGGGTAATATTACGATTGGCGCACACGCGGTTATTTCGCAAAAAAGTTATTTATGTACCGGAAGTCATGATTACGCCAGCCAACATTTTGATATTAACGCCACACCGATTGTGGTTGGCGATAAATGCTGGCTGGCGACAGATGTCTTTGTCGCGCCTGGCGTGACGATTGGCGATGGCACCGTCGTTGGAGCACGCAGCAGCGTATTTAAATCGCTGCCAGCAAATGTCGTTTGTCGGGGAAACCCCGCAGTAGTCACGCGCGAACGCGTCGAGAAAGTTACTCCCTGAGGGGATCATTTAAGAGGTAATAACATGTCAAAAGTCGCTCTCATCACTGGCGTAACCGGGCAGGATGGTTCTTACCTGGCAGAATTCCTGCTGGAAAAAGGGTATGAAGTGCACGGCATTAAGCGTCGCGCTTCATCATTCAACACCGAACGTGTGGACCATATCTACCAGGATCCACATTCAAGCAACCCCAAATTCCATCTGCACTATGGCGATTTAACGGATTCATCCAACCTGACCCGTATTTTAAAAGAGGTCCAACCGGATGAGGTCTATAACCTGGGCGCCATGAGTCATGTCGCGGTGTCGTTTGACTCACCGGAATACACCGCGGACGTCGATGCAATAGGTACGTTGCGTTTGCTGGAGGCTATCCGCTTCCTTGGTCTGGAAAAGAAGACCCGTTTCTATCAGGCCTCCACCTCAGAACTCTACGGCCTGGTACAGGAAATTCCGCAGAAAGAGACCACGCCGTTTTACCCGCGTTCGCCCTATGCGGTGGCTAAGCTCTACGCCTACTGGATTACCGTTAACTACCGCGAATCCTACGGTATGTATGCCTGTAACGGCATCCTGTTTAACCACGAATCTCCACGCCGTGGTGAAACTTTCGTCACCCGTAAAATCACCCGCGCCATTGCCAACATCGCTCAGGGTCTGGAGTCGTGCCTGTACCTGGGCAACATGGATTCGCTGCGTGACTGGGGGCATGCCAAAGATTACGTCAGGATGCAGTGGATGATGCTGCAGCAGGATCAGCCGGAAGATTTCGTCATTGCCACCGGCGTGCAATATTCCGTGCGTCAGTTTGTAGAAATGGCGGCGGCGCAACTGGGTATCAAACTGCGTTTTGAAGGTGAAGGCGTGAATGAAAAAGGCATTGTGGTTTCCGTGACCGGACACGATGCGCCAGGCGTGAAACCTGGGGACGTGATAATCGCCGTCGATCCGCGCTATTTCCGTCCGGCAGAAGTAGAAACGCTATTGGGCGACCCGGCCAGAGCACATGAAAAACTCGGCTGGAAACCGGAAATTACGCTGCGCCAGATGATCTCTGAAATGGTCGCTAACGACCTTGAAGCAGCGAAGAAACATTCCCTGCTGAAGTCGCACGGTTACGAGGTTGCCATCGCGCTGGAGTACTGAGGATGAAGAAACAACGTATTTTTGTGGCGGGCCATCGCGGGATGGTGGGGGCCGCCATCGTAAGACAGCTGGCCCAACGAGATAATGTCGAACTGGTGCTGCGTACCCGAGATGAGCTTAACCTGCTGGATGGAGACGCGGTGCGTCACTTCTTCGCCGCTGAACGTATTGACCAGGTGTACCTGGCGGCGGCAAAAGTGGGTGGAATTGTAGCCAATAACACTTATCCAGCTGATTTTATTTACGAAAATATGATGATTGAGAGCAACATTATTCATGCGGCGCATCTGCATAACGTGAATAAACTGCTGTTTCTCGGATCATCCTGTATTTATCCCAAACATGCTAGCCAGCCAATAGCAGAAAGCGAACTCTTGCAGGGGCAACTGGAGCCGACCAACGAGCCGTATGCGATTGCCAAAATAGCCGGCATCAAGCTGTGTGAATCGTATAACCGTCAGTATGGCCGTGATTATCGCTCGGTGATGCCGACGAATTTGTACGGGCCGCATGACAACTTTCATCCAAGCAATTCGCATGTGATCCCGGCGCTGCTGCGCCGCTTTCACCAAGCCTGCGAGCAAAATGCGCCGGATGTGGTGGTGTGGGGAAGCGGCACGCCGATGCGCGAGTTTCTGCATGTGGATGATATGGCGGCGGCCAGCATCCACGTAATGGAGCTGGCTCATGAAGTCTGGCAGGAATATACCCAGCCGATGCTGTCGCATATCAATGTGGGTACCGGCGTGGACTGCACCATCCGTGAACTGGCCCAGACCATTGCCAAGGTAGTGGGTTACAAGGGGCGCGTGGTGTTTGACGCCAGCAAACCGGACGGGACGCCGCGCAAATTACTCGACGTTACGCGTTTGCATCAGTTGGGCTGGTATCACGAGATATCACTTGAGGCAGGGCTTGCCAGCACCTGGCAGTGGTTCCTTGAAAACCAGCAGCGTTATCGGGGGTAAGCATGTTTTTACGTCATGAGGATTTTGCCACCGTCGTACGTTCAACCCCGCTGATTTCTATCGACTTGATCGTGGAAAACGCCGAGGGAGAGTTTCTGCTCGGTAAGCGTCTCAATCGTCCGGCGCAGGGCTACTGGTTTGTTCCCGGCGGTCGTGTGCAAAAAGATGAATCGCTACATGCGGCTTTTGAACGGCTGACTGAAGCTGAGTTGGGGTTGCGTCTACCGCTGTCCGCCGCTGAGTTTTATGGTGTCTGGCAGCACTTCTATGACGACAACTTTTCCGGGGATGATTTCTCAACGCATTACATCGTGCTGGGATTTCGTCTGCGCGTATCAGAAAACGACCTGCAACTGCCTGATGCACAACATGATGCCTACCGCTGGCTGGCGGCAACAGAGATTCAGGCCAGTGACAGCGTACACGCCAACAGCCGGGCTTACTTCTGCCAGGTAAGCCAGAGCGGAGTACCTGGGCTATGAGGATCCTGGTGTATGGCATTAACTACTCGCCGGAGCTGACCGGTATCGGTAAGTACACCGGTGAAATGGTGGAGTGGATGGCGCAACAAGGTCATGACGTGCGGGTGATCACTGCGCCGCCTTATTATCCGCAATGGAAAGTTAATGGTCGCTATTCATCCTGGCGCTATCGTCGCGAGGAGGGGGATGCCACCGTCTGGCGTTGTCCGCTGTATGTGCCTGAGCAACCCTCAACGTTCAAGCGTCTGCTGCATTTGGGCAGTTTCGCCCTGAGCAGTTTCTTCCCGCTGCTGGCGCAACGTCGCTGGAAGCCGGATCGCATCATCGGCGTGGTGCCGACGCTGTTTTGTACGCCGGGGATGCGCTTGCTGGCAAAACTCAGCGGCGCGCGCACGCTGCTGCACATTCAGGATTATGAAGTCGATGCCATGTTGGGACTTGGCATGGCAGGCAAAGGCAAGCGCGGTATGGTGGCGAAACTGGCCTGCGTGTTTGAACGCAGTGGTTTGCACAGCGTGGACAATATTTCGACGATTTCCCGTTCCATGATGCGCAAAGCCATGGAAAAAGGCGTTGCGCCACGCAAGGTTATTTTCTTTCCTAACTGGTCGGAAGTGGCGCGCTTTCGTGACGTGACCGACGCCGATGCTTTGGCGTTGCGCCAGAAACTGGGATTGCCCGCGGATCAAAAAATCATTCTCTACTCGGGCAATATCGGTGAAAAGCAGGGGCTTGAGTGCGTCATCGACGCGGCGGCCCAATTGAGTGAGCAACCCTGGCTGTTCGCGATCGTCGGGCAGGGCGGGGGCAAAGCGCGACTGGAGACCATGGTCAGCGAACGCGACCTGCGCAACGTAATGTTCTTTCCGCTGCAACCTTATGAAGCGCTGCCTGCGCTGCTCAAGCTCGCGGACTGTCATCTGGTCGTACAAAAGCGTGGCGCGGCGGATGCAGTACTGCCGTCCAAACTGACTAATATCCTCGCCGTTGGCGGTAACGCGGTGATTACCGCTGAGCCTGAGACCGAATTGGGTCAGTTGTGTGACGCTCATCCTGGCATCGCGGTGTGTATCGAGCCGGAATCAGTCAATGCGCTGGTTGGCGGGATTCAACAGGCGCTAACCATGCCAAAAGTTAACACGGTGGCACGTGAGTATGCCGAACGCTCGTTGGATAAAGAAAACGTGCTGAATCAATTTATTGCTGATATTCGGGGTACATGATGAGTCAAAACAAACTCTTTCCGGTAGTCATGGCCGGTGGCTCGGGTAGCCGTTTATGGCCACTGTCCCGCGTACTGTATCCAAAGCAGTTCCTGTGTCTGAAAGGCGATCTCACCATGTTGCAGACGACGATTTGCCGTCTGAACGGTGTGGAGTGCGAAAGCCCGGTTGTTATCTGTAATGAACAACACCGTTTTATCGTTGCGGAACAGTTACGGCAACTGCACAAACTGACCGAGAACATTATTCTCGAACCAGCCGGACGCAACACTGCGCCAGCCATAGCGCTGGCTGCGCTGGCGGCAAAACGTCAGTGTCCGGGTGACGATCCGCTGCTACTGGTGCTGGCGGCCGATCACATGATTGCCGACGAAGAGGCATTTCGCGAAGCGGTTCGCAATGCGATGCCGTATGCCAGTGCGGGTAAGCTGGTGACGTTTGGTATCGTCCCGGACCAACCGGAGACTGGCTACGGCTATATCCGTCGAGGCGAGGTTTCACCGTCGAATACTGACGCGGTGGCTTTTGAGGTGGCGCAGTTTGTTGAAAAACCTAATCTGGAAACCGCACAGGCGTATGTGGCAAGCGGCGACTACTACTGGAACAGCGGGATGTTCCTGTTCCGGGCAGGCCGTTACCTGGAAGAATTGAAAAAGTATCGTCCCGATATTCTTGAGGCCTGCGAAAACGCCATGAGCACCGTCGACCCCGATCTCGATTTTATTCGCGTTGATGAACAGGCGTTTCTCGCCTGCCCGGAAGAGTCTGTGGACTATGCGGTAATGGAACGTACGGCCGATGCGGTGGTGATGCCTATGAATGCAGGCTGGAGCGATGTCGGCTCCTGGTCATCATTGTGGGAAATCAGCGCCCATACTGCTGAAGGTAATGTGCATCACGGCGATGTCATTAGCCACAAAACGGAAAACAGCTACGTCTATGCCGAATCCGGGTTGGTGACGACCGTCGGGGTGAAAGATCTGGTGGTGGTGCAAACCAAAGACGCGGTACTGATTGCCGATCGCAACGCGGTACAGGATGTCAAAAAAGTGGTGGAGAAAATTAAAGCTGACGGGCGCCATGAGCACCACATTCACCGCGAAGTTTATCGTCCGTGGGGCAAATATGACTCCATTGATGCCGGAGACCGTTACCAGGTCAAGCGAATTACCGTCAAGCCTGGCGAGGGATTGTCCGTGCAGATGCATCATCATCGGGCTGAGCACTGGGTTGTGGTTGCAGGTACCGCGAAAGTGACAATTAATGATGATATCAAACTGCTCGCTGAAAACGAGTCTGTCTATATTCCGCTGGGAGCGACCCACTGTCTGGAGAACCCCGGAAAAATCCCGCTCGATCTGATTGAAGTACGCTCCGGATCTTACCTCGATGAGGATGATGTGGTGCGGTTTGCGGACAGATACGGGCGCGCCTGATGCCGGATGCGCTTATCCGGCCTGCAACAGCGTAGGCTCGGTAAGGGAAGCGCACCGGGCAATGCATTAACACTTGTTAAAAAGGCTCATTAAGAGTCAGGGCCTCCTGTTGCCTGAAAAAGGGTAAATCATGACAAAACTGACCTGTTTTAAAGCGTATGACATCCGCGGCCGACTGGGCGAAGAGTTAAATGAAGAGATTGCGTGGCGTATTGGCCGCGCTTACGGCGAGTTTCTGCAGCCGAAAACCATCGTCCTCGGCGGCGATGTCCGCCTGACCAGCGAGGCGCTGAAGCTGGCGCTGGCGAAAGGCCTGCAGGATGCAGGGGTGGATGTGCTGGATATTGGCATGTCGGGCACCGAAGAGATTTATTTCGCCACTTTCCATCTTGGCGTTGATGGCGGCATTGAAGTGACCGCCAGCCATAATCCGCTGGATTACAACGGCATGAAGCTGGTGCGGGAAGGGGCACGGCCCATCAGCGGCGATACCGGTCTGCGCGACGTGCAGCGTCTGGCGGAAGCGAATGACTTCCCGGCGGTTGATGAGAGCAGACGTGGCCGCTACCAGCGGATTAATCCTCGCGATGCCTACATTGACCACCTGCTGGGTTATATCAATCCCGGCAACCTGAAACCGATGAAGCTGGTGCTCAATTCCGGTAACGGCGCGGCAGGCCCGGTGGTGGATGCCATTGAAGCCCGTTTTAAGGCGCTGGGCGTGCCGGTCGAGTTCATCAAAATTCACAACACGCCGGATGGCAATTTCCCCAACGGTATTCCCAACCCTCTGCTGCCGGAGTGCCGGGCAGACACGCGTAACGCGGTGATTGCACACGGTGCGGATATGGGGATTGCCTTTGACGGGGATTTTGACCGCTGCTTCCTGTTTGATGAAAAAGGCCAGTTTATAGAAGGGTACTACATTGTCGGTCTGCTGGCGGAAGCGTTTCTGGAGAAGAATCCGGGGGCGAAAATTATCCACGACCCGCGCCTGTCCTGGAACACCGTGGATGTGGTGACGGCGGCAGGCGGTAAACCGGTGATGTCAAAAACCGGACACGCGTTTATTAAAGAGCGGATGCGCCATGAAGATGCCATTTACGGCGGCGAGATGAGCGCGCATCACTATTTCCGCGATTTTGCGTACTGCGACAGCGGGATGATCCCATGGCTGCTGGTGGCGGAGCTGCTGTGTCTGAAAGGACAGTCGCTGGGCGAACTGGTCCGTGACCGGATGGCGGCATACCCGGCGAGTGGAGAAATAAACAGCACGCTGGCGGAGCCGACGGCAGCGATAGCGCGGGTGGAGCAGCACTTTTCCCGGGAAGCGCTGACGGTGGACAGAACGGATGGCATCAGCATGTCGTTTGTCGACTGGCGTTTCAATTTACGCTCTTCCAATACCGAACCGGTGGTGCGCCTGAACGTGGAATCGCGCGGAGATATTCCGTTGATGGAAGCGCGAACGCGCACTCTTCTGGCGTTGCTGAATCAGTAATGCCGGTGCTTCCTTTGCCCGGTTATGGGCCAAAGGCGACTAACAGGAACCACGATGACACATCTAAAGAAGCGCGAACGCGCCAAAACCAATGCGTCGTTAATTTCGATGGTGCAACGTTTTTCGGATATCACCATCATGTTTGGCGGGCTATGGGTAATCTGCGAATTAAGCGGTTTGCCTTTCCTGTACATGCACCTGCTGGTGGCGTTGATCACGCTGGTGGTTTTTCAGATGCTCGGCGGGATAACGGATTTTTATCGCTCATGGCGCGGCGTCAAAATATCCACTGAGCTGGTGCTGTTGCTGCAAAACTGGACACTGAGCCTGATTTTTAGCGCAGGTTTAATTGCCTTTAATAACGATTTCGATAACCGTCTTGCGGTCTGGCTGGCGTGGTATCTGCTGTCAAGCGTGGGGCTGGTGTTGAGCCGTTCGTTTATTCGCTACGGTGCGGGATGGCTGCGTAATCGCGGTTACAACACCCGCCGGGTTGCGGTGGCAGGCAACCTGCCCGCCGGGCAAATGCTACTGGACAGCTTTCGCCATGAACCGTGGCTGGGGTTTGAAGTAGCCGGTGTCTATCACGATCCTGTTCCAGGGAAAAACTCCCGCGACTGGGCCGGGAATCTGCAACAACTGGTGGATGACGCTAAAGCTTCACGCATTCATAACGTCTATATCGCCATGTCGATGAACGATGGCGCCAGTGTGAAAAAACTGGTGCGCGATCTGGCCGACACGACCTGCTCAGTGATCCTCATCCCCGATGTCTTTACCTTCAACATCCTGCATTCACGGATTGAAGAGATGAACGGTGTTCCGGTGGTGCCGCTGTATGACACGCCGCTCTCGGGCATTAACCGTCTGTTGAAGCGTGCGGAAGATATCGTGCTGGCCTCGATGATCCTGCTGCTGATTTCCCCGGTGCTGTGTGGCATTGCGTTACTGGTGAAACTGACCTCAAAAGGACCGGTAATTTTCCGCCAGACCCGTTACGGCATGGATGGGAAGCCGATCAAAGTCTGGAAGTTTCGTTCAATGAAAGTGATGGAAAACGACGCGGTGGTGACGCAGGCGACGCAAAACGACCCACGCGTGACGCCGGTGGGGAATTTTCTGCGCCGGACGTCGCTGGATGAGTTACCGCAGTTTATTAACGTGCTGACGGGAGGGATGTCTATCGTCGGGCCACGTCCGCACGCGGTGGCGCATAACGAACAGTACCGCCAACTGATTGAGGGTTACATGTTACGTCATAAGGTGAAGCCGGGCATTACCGGTTGGGCGCAAATCAACGGCTGGCGGGGGGAAACCGATACGCTGGAAAAAATGGAAAAACGTGTGGAATTTGACCTCGAATATATTCGCGAGTGGAGCTTATGGTTCGATATCAAAATTGTTTTTCTGACGATATTTAAAGGCTTTGTGAACAAAGCGGCGTATTAACATGAGCTTACGAGAAAAAACGCTGAATGGCGCGAAGTGGTCGGCAATTGCCACGGTGATCATTATTGGCCTCGGACTTATCCAGATGACCGTCCTGGCGCGGATTATTGATAATCACCAGTTCGGGTTGTTAACCGTGGCGCTGGTGATCATTGCCCTGGCCGACACGTTGTCTGACTTTGGCATTGCCAACTCCATTATTCAGCGCAAAGAGATTGGCTACCTTGAACTGACCACCTTGTACTGGCTCAATGTCGGACTCGGTATTGTGGTATGCGTGACGATGTTTCTGCTTGGCGAGACAATTGCCAGCGTACTCAATAACCCCGAACTGGCTCCGCTCATCAAAACGTTATCACTGGCGTTTGTGGTGATACCGCACGGCCAGCAGTTTCGCGCGCTGATGCAAAAAGAACTGGCCTTTAACAAAATCGGCATGATTGAGACCAGTTCGGTGCTGGCCGGCTTTACCTTTACCGTGGTGAGCGCCCATTTCTGGCCGCTCGCGCTGACGGCTATTCTTGGGTATCTGGTGAACAGTACGCTACGTACGCTGCTGTTCGGCTATTTTGGTCGCCAGATTTACCGTCCGGGGCTGCATTTCTCGCTGGCTTCCGTTTCGTCAAACCTACGTTTCGGCGCATGGCTGACGGCGGATAGCATTATTAATTATATCAATACCAATCTTTCTACGCTGGTGCTGGCCAGAACGTTGGGGGCAAGTGTCGCGGGGGGATTCAATCTTGCCTGGAACGTGGCGGTTGTACCGCCAATCAAACTGAACCCGATCATTACCCGCGTTCTGTTTCCGGCGTTTGCCAAAATTCAGGACGACAGCGAAAAATTGCGGGTGAATTTTTACAAACTACTGTCGGTGGTCGGGATCATCAATTTTCCGGCGCTGCTGGGATTAATGGTGGTATCGAACAATCTGGTGCCGCTGGTATTTGGCGAGAAGTGGAACGGTATTGTCCCCGTCCTGCAATTGTTGTGCATTGTCGGGCTACTGCGCTCTGTCGGGAATCCGATCGGTTCACTGCTGATGGCGAAGGCGCGGGTTGATATCAGCTTCAAATTCAATGTGTTCAAAACCTTTCTGTTTATTCCGGCCATTTTCATCGGTGGACATCTGGCGGGGGCGACAGGCGTGACGCTGGGCTTTTTGCTGGTTCAGGTGATTAACACCATCCTCAGTTATTTCGTGATGATCAAACCTGTTCTGGGTTCCAGCTACCGTCAGTATATGCTCAGTCTGTGGCTACCGTTGTATCTCTCCTTGCCAACCGTTGTTGTGAGCTATGCGCTGGGTTTTACCCTGCGCAACCAACTGCCGTTAAGCGCGGTGCTGGGGTTGCAAATCGCGGCGGGAACGCTGGCGTTTGCGGTGATGATTGTGCTGTCGCGCCACCCGCTGGTGGTGGAAATAAAACGCCAGCTCTGTCGCAGTGAAAAAATGAAAACCTTGCTCCGTGCAGGATAAGAACAACGCTTTAAGAGGTCATAATGAAACTATTAATTTTGGGCAACCATACCTGCGGGAACCGAGGGGATAGCGCTATTCTGCGCGGTTTGCTGGATGCCATTAACGCGCAGCGTCCCGAGACTGAAGTCGATGTTATGAGCCGCTACCCGGTAAGCTCCTCATGGTTACTCAATCGTCCGGTGATGGGCGATCCATTATATTCGCAGATGAAGCAACACAACAACGCCGCGGGCGTGATGGGTCGAGTGAAGAAGGTCTTGCGCCGTCGCTATCAGCACCAGGTGCTGCTCTCGCGCGTCACCGACTCTGGTAATCTGCGCAACATCGCTATCGCCCAGGGATTTACCGATTTTGTCCGTCTGTTGTCGCGCTATGACGCCATTATCCAGGTCGGCGGATCGTTTTTTGTTGATTTGTATGGCGTGCCGCAGTTCGAACATGCCCTGTGTTCATTTATGGCGAAAAAACCGCTGTACATGATTGGGCACAGCGTGGGGCCATTCCAGGATGAGCAGTTTAATCAACTGGCGAACTACGTTTTTGGCCACTGTAACGCGCTGATTTTGCGCGAATCCGTCAGTCTGGAACTGATGAAACGCAGCGCAATAACCACGGAAAAGGTTGAGGCAGGCGTGGATACCGCCTGGCTGGTCGACAATCATCATGAGGATTTTGAGCCAGGCTATGCCGTACAGCACTGGTTGCAAATGGTGGCAAAACAGAAGACTGTAGCCATTACTTTGCGTGAGCTGGCGCCCTTTGATAAGCGTCTGGGAACGACGCAACAGGCTTATGAACAAGCCTTTGCCGGGGTAGTGAACCGCATTCTCGATGAAGGGTACCAGGTGATAGCGTTGTCAACCTGTACCGGTATCGATAGTTACAACAAAGATGATCGTATGGTGGCGTTGAACCTGCGTCAGCATGTTAACGACCCGGCCCGTTATCATGTGGTAATGGATGAACTCAACGACCTTGAGATGGGAAAAATTCTCGGGGCATGCGACCTGACGGTGGGCACTCGCCTGCACTCAGCCATCATCTCGATGAATTTTATGACGCCCGCCATCGCCATTAACTATGAGCATAAATCGGCAGGGATCATGCAGCAACTGGGGCTACCGGAGATGGCCGTCGATATTCGCCATTTGCTGGATGGCAGCCTCGAGGGCAAAGTCGCCGATATTCTCGGACAGCTTCCTGACCTGAACATACGGGTAGGGGACGCGGTTATGCGTGAACGCGAACGTGGGGTGCGTATGGTGCAGTCGGTATTAACGCGCATTGAGGGGGAAAAATGAAGATTGGTTTTTTCCTGCTTAAATTTCCACTCTCCTCAGAGACCTTCGTATTAAATCAGATCACTGCGTTCATCGATATGGGCTATGAGGTGGAGATTGTCGCGATGCATAAGGGCGATCTTGAAAATACGCATGCCTCATTTAATACCTACCAATTGGGCGACAAAACGCGCTGGTTGCTGAATGAACCGGACGGCAAACTGGCAAAGCTGAAATTCAGGGCGGCGGCTGCATTGCAGGGCATCACCCGCGCAGCCACCTGGAAAGCGCTGAATATCTCTCGCTATGGCGACGAGGCGCGCAATTTGATTTTGGCGGCTATTTGCGGTGGGAATCCGCAGGCATTTCAGGCGGATGTCTTTATTGCGCACTTTGGCCCGGCAGGCGTGACGGCTGCCAAACTGCGTGAGCTTGGAATGATCCGCGGTAAAATAGCCACGGTATTTCATGGCGTTGATGTTTCGCACCGGGATGTATTGGCCCGCTATACCCCCGAATATCAGCAACTGTTTCAGCGCGGTGACTTGATGCTGCCCATCAGCAATCTCTGGGCCGGACGTTTAAAAAACATGGGATGTCCGCCGCAGAAAATTGCCGTCTCGCGTATGGGAATCGATATGACGCGCTTTACCCCGCGCCAACTGAAATCGCCAGCCGCGCCGTTGGAGATTATTTCTGTCGCGCGCTTAACCGAGAAAAAAGGGCTGCACGTCGCCATCGAAGCCTGTCGGCAGTTGAAAGAGCAGGGCGTCTTATTTCGCTATCGCATTCTTGGCATTGGTCCCTGGGAACGTCGTCTGCGGACGCTGATCGAACAATACCAACTCGATGATGTGATTGAGATGCCCGGCTTTAAACCCAGTCATCAGGTGAAGGAGATGCTTGAGCAAGCAGATGTATTTCTGCTGCCTTCGATTACTGGCAGGGATGGCGATATGGAGGGGATCCCGGTAGCGCTGATGGAGGCGATGGCGGTGGGGATCCCGGTCATTTCGACGGTTCACAGCGGGATCCCTGAGCTGGTGGAGTCGGGTAAATCTGGCTGGCTGGCACCGGAAAACGATGCCCAGGCGTTGGCTGAACGGTTAGCGGCATTCAGCCTGCTCGACAGTGAACAGGTGCAGCCGATTGTGCAATGCGCTCGAGAAAAAATTGAAGCTGAATTTAATCAGTTAGCGATCAATAAACAGTTAGCCAGCCTGCTGCAAACGATGTAAATCGAGGTTGTATGTCAGAGAAAAAACTCTCACGTCGTAGTTTTCTGGCGGCAGGCTCTGCGCTTGTCGTGCTGCACTCTCCCATTAGCCGGGCGCTTGAATCATCTGGCAGCGTCAATATTCAGGATTACAACCCAAAGGATTGGGTCGCATCTTTCAGGCAGGCATTCACGGAAGGGCAAACGGTAGTCGTACCCGAAGGGCTGGAATGTAAAAATATCAATACCGCGATTGTTATTCCGCCAGGCAAAACGCTATCGGTGCAAGGCCGCATAAGCGGCAACGGGCGTGGGCGCTTTGTTCTGCAGGATGGATGCAAGGTCATGGGCGAGCAGGGCGGTAGCCTGAGGAACGTTACTCTCGATGTGCGGGGTTCGGACTGCGTGATAAAAGGGATTGCCATGAGTGGTTTTGCTCCGGTGACGCAAATCTACATTGGCGGCAAAACCTCAAGGCTGATGCGCAATCTGACGATCGATGATATTACCGTCACGCGCGCTAACTATGGGATCCTGCGTCAGGGCTTTCATAACCGCATGGACGGCGTAAAGATCACGAACAGCCGTTTTAGCGATTTACAAGGGGACGCTATCGAATGGAATGTGGCGATTAACGACAGCAATATCCTCATTTCTGACCATGTTATCGAACGTATCAACTGTACCAACGGCAATGTGAACTGGGGCATCGGTATCGGGCTGGCGGGGAGTACTTATGACAATAGCTATCCCGAGGAACTGGCGGTAAAAAACTTTGTGGTGGCGAACATCACCGGTTCCGACTGTCGACAGTTAGTCCATGTGGAGAACGGCAAACATTTTGTCATTCGTAATATTACCGCGCGAAATATCACTCCGGATTTCAGTAAGAAAGCGGGCATTGATAATGCAACGGTCGCGATTTATGGGTGTGATAATTTCGTTATTGATAATATCAATATGGAGAATAGCGCCGGTATGCTCATTGGCTATGGCGTCATCAAAGGACGATATTTATCCATTCCGCAAAACTTTAAATTAAATAATATTCATCTGGATAACTCAAAACTGGAATACAAATTACGCGGCATGCAGATATCCTCGGGCAATGCCACGTCATTTGTGGCCATCACTAATGTGGCGATGAAGCGCGCCACGCTGGAGTTGCACAACCAACCGCAACACCTTTTCTTACGTAACATCAAGGTCATGCAGCAATCCACGACGGGACCTGCGCTAAAGATGCATTTTGATCTTCGCCAGGATGTACGCGGAAAATTTATGGCTAAACAGGATACATTGCTATCACTGGCGAATATCCATGCGGTAAACGAAACCGGGCAAAGTTCAGTTGACATTGACCGTATAAACCATCAGGTGGTTAATGTTGAAGCGGTGAATTTCCGACTACCGGGACAGGGGAGGTAACC
>NZ_CP069763.1:4384070-4384931 GCF_016893685.1 Citrobacter cronae | reverse complement strand
AATGACTAATTTGAAAGCAGTTATTCCGGTAGCGGGCCTCGGGATGCACATGTTGCCTGCCACGAAGGCAATCCCTAAAGAGATGCTGCCGATCGTAGACAAGCCGATGATTCAATACATTGTCGACGAGATTGTAGCTGCTGGCATTAAAGAAATCGTTCTGGTAACGCATGCGTCAAAGAATGCAGTAGAAAACCACTTCGATACATCTTATGAACTCGAATCGTTGCTTGAGCAGCGCGTCAAGCGCCAGTTGCTGGCTGAAGTGCAGTCCATCTGTCCTCCAGGCGTGACTATCATGAACGTTCGCCAGGCGCAATTACTCGGTCTTGGTCATTCAATTCTTTGTGCTCGCCCAATTATCGGGGACAACCCGTTCGTCGTTGTATTACCGGACGTCGTTCTGGATACAGCAAGTGCGGACCCTCTGCGCTACAATCTGGCTGCCATGGTTGCTCGTTTTAATGAAACCGGGCGCAGTCAGGTGCTGGCTAAGCGTATGGATGGTGATCTGTCGGAGTATTCCGTTATTCAGACCAAAGAGCCTTTGGACAACGAAGGTAAAGTCAGCCGTATCATTGAATTCATTGAGAAACCAGATCAGCCGCAAACGCTGGATTCCGATCTGATGGCGGTAGGGCGCTATGTGCTTTCGGCTGATATTTGGGCTGAATTAGAGCATACACAACCTGGCGCGTGGGGACGTATTCAGTTAACAGATGCGATTGCAGAGCTGGCGAAAAAACAGTCTGTCGATGCCATGTTAATGACGGGCGACAGTTACGACTGCGGTAAAAAAATGGGTTATATGCAGGCGTTCGTTAAGTATGGTTTGCGTAATCTGAAGGAAGGGGCTAAGTT
>NZ_CP069763.1:4373333-4376182 GCF_016893685.1 Citrobacter cronae | reverse complement strand
TAACCTGGGTTAACATCTAGAACACATTCAAGCCGCGCATACCTTGCGCGGTGACCACACCTGACAGGAGTATGTAATGTCTAAGCAACAGATCGGCGTCGTCGGTATGGCAGTGATGGGGCGCAACCTGGCGCTCAACATCGAAAGCCGCGGTTATACCGTCTCCATCTTCAACCGCTCCCGCGAAAAAACTGAAGAAGTTGTTGCCGAGAATCCGGGTAAGAAACTGGTTCCTTATTACACGGTGAAAGAGTTCGTCGAGTCTCTTGAAACCCCACGTCGTATCCTGTTAATGGTTAAAGCGGGCGCAGGCACAGATGCTGCCATCGACTCCCTGAAGCCGTATCTGGATAAAGGCGACATCATCATTGATGGTGGTAACACTTTCTTCCAGGACACTATCCGTCGTAACCGTGAACTGTCCGCAGAAGGCTTTAACTTCATCGGTACCGGCGTATCCGGCGGTGAAGAGGGGGCGCTAAAAGGCCCGTCCATCATGCCTGGTGGTCAGAAGGAAGCCTACGAACTGGTTGCGCCGATCCTGACCAAAATCGCTGCTGTGGCGGAAGATGGTGAACCGTGCGTGACCTATATCGGCGCTGACGGCGCGGGTCATTACGTGAAGATGGTTCACAACGGTATCGAATACGGCGACATGCAGCTGATTGCTGAAGCCTATTCTCTGCTGAAAGGTGGCCTGAACCTGTCTAATGAAGAACTGGCAACCACCTTCACCGAGTGGAATGAAGGTGAGCTGAGCAGCTACCTGATCGACATCACCAAAGATATCTTCACCAAAAAAGATGAAGAGGGTAAATACCTGGTTGACGTGATCCTGGACGAAGCAGCGAACAAAGGCACCGGTAAATGGACCAGCCAGAGCTCTCTGGATCTGGGCGAACCCCTGTCGCTGATCACCGAGTCCGTATTCGCGCGTTACATCTCTTCTCTGAAAGATCAGCGCGTGGCGGCATCTAAGGTGCTGTCCGGCCCGCAGGCCAAACTGGTTGGCGATAAAGCTGAGTTTATTGAGAAAGTGCGTCGCGCGCTGTATCTGGGCAAAATCGTCTCCTACGCGCAGGGCTTCTCTCAGCTGCGTGCTGCGTCTGACGAGTACAACTGGGATCTGAATTACGGCGAGATCGCGAAGATTTTCCGCGCGGGCTGCATCATTCGTGCGCAGTTCCTGCAGAAAATCACGGACGCGTATGCTGAAAACAAAGGCATCGCCAACCTGCTGCTGGCACCGTATTTCAAAAACATTGCCGACGAATACCAGCAGGCGCTGCGTGATGTCGTGGCCTACGCTGTGCAGAACGGTATTCCTGTACCAACGTTCTCCGCTGCTGTAGCTTACTACGACAGCTACCGTTCTGCGGTACTGCCGGCGAACCTGATCCAGGCCCAGCGTGATTACTTCGGTGCGCACACTTATAAACGCATCGATAAAGAAGGCGTGTTCCACACCGAATGGCTGGATTAATCTGATTTAGCCAACTGCTAAAGCCAGGCCCGGAGCGTTCCTCCGGGCTTTTTTATTGTCAAAAAATGGGATTCGGTCAGGTCTGATAGGCGGTGCTATAGCAAATCACGATATACTCATTCAATGCTGAGCCGATCCGCCACAATGCTGGTGGTGTGCTCAACCTCAATGTTTAACTGGAAGAAGTTACAGAGCGAATGAAGATAACTATCTCAGGAACAGGTTATGTCGGCTTATCCAACGGTATTCTGATCGCCCAGCACCATGAAGTGGTTGCTCTGGATATCGTCCCGGCGAAGGTCGAGATGCTGAATCAGAAAAAATCGCCGATTGTTGACAAAGAGATCGAAGAGTACCTGGCGACAAAGCAGCTGAATTTTCGTGCAACGACTGATAAGTATGATGCATATCGTGATGCGGATTATGTGATCATCGCGACACCGACTGATTACGATCCGAAGACCAACTACTTCAACACCTCCAGCGTCGAGTCCGTTATCCGCGATGTGGTTGCAATTAACCCAAAAGCGGTGATGGTCATCAAATCCACCATTCCGGTTGGTTTTACCAATTCAATTAAAGAACAGTTTGGCATTGATAATATTTTCTTCTCGCCTGAGTTCCTGCGTGAAGGGCGTGCGCTATACGACAATTTGCATCCGTCGCGTATCGTCATAGGTGAACGCTCCGAACGTGCAGAACGGTTTGCCGCGCTGTTGCAGGAAGGAGCGGTGAAGAAAGATATTCCGACGCTGTTTACTGATTCTACTGAAGCCGAAGCCATCAAGCTGTTCGCTAATACCTATCTGGCGTTACGCGTGGCCTATTTTAACGAGCTTGATAGCTATGCCGAAAGCCTTGGTCTGAACTCCCGGCAGATTATTGAAGGTGTATGTCTGGATCCGCGTATTGGTAATCATTACAACAATCCGTCCTTTGGCTACGGTGGCTACTGCTTACCGAAAGACACTAAGCAACTGTTGGCGAACTACGCGTCTGTGCCGAATAACATTATCGGCGCGATCGTCGATGCTAACCGTACGCGCAAAGACTTTATTGCAGATTCCATTCTGGCGCGTAAGCCTAAAGTGGTTGGCGTGTACAGATTGATCATGAAAAGTGGTTCTGATAACTTCCGTGCATCTTCTATTCAGGGGATCATGAAGCGTATTAAAGCCAAGGGCGTACCCGTTATTATTTATGAACCGGTCATGGAAGAGGATGAATTTTTCCACTCTCGGGTAGTTCGCGATCTAAACGCGTTTAAAAATGAAGCGGATGTTATTATTTCTAATCGAATGACGTCTGAATTGGCAGATGTTGCAGAAAAAGTCTATACCCGTGATTTGTTCGGTAGTGACTAATC
>NZ_CP069763.1:4308554-4373276 GCF_016893685.1 Citrobacter cronae | reverse complement strand
TTAAACTTTATAAAAATCACGGTACCAGTCAACAAAGTTCTTAACCCCATCTTTAACCGTTGTTGTCGGTTTAAAACCAATAACGTCATACAGTGCTTTGGTGTCCGCGCTGGTTTCCAGCACATCACCGGGTTGTAGCGGGAGCATATTTTTGGTCGCGTCGATGCCAAGCGCTTCTTCCAGCGCCTTGATATAATCCATCAGTTCAACCGGTGAACTATTGCCGATATTGTAGACGCAATACGGCGCGGAGCTGGTTGCCGGGGAACCGCCTTCAACAGTCCACTCCCCGTTGGGCGCAGGAATGACATCCTGCAAGCGAATAATTGCTTCTGCGATATCACCAATATAGGTAAAGTCACGCTTCATTTTGCCGTAGTTATAGACGTCAATACTTTTCCCTTCCAGCATCGCTTTGGTGAATTTGAACAGCGCCATATCCGGGCGACCCCACGGACCGTATACGGTAAAGAAACGCAGGCCGGTTGTGGGCAATCCGTACAGATGAGAATACGTATGGGCCATCAGTTCGTTGGCTTTTTTGGTTGCAGCATACAGGGATACGGGGTGATCGACGGAATCATCCGTTGAGAAAGGCATTTTGCGATTCATGCCGTATACCGAGCTGGAAGAGGCATAAAGTAAATGCTGAATTTTATTATGCCGACAACCTTCCAGTATGTTCAGAAAGCCAGTGAGATTGGAGTCTGCGTAAGCATGAGGATTTTCGAGTGAATAGCGTACGCCAGCCTGTGCAGCGAGATGGATCACACGATCAAAATGCCCGGATGCGAAGAGTGCTGACATGCTTTCCCGGTCGGCTAAATCAATCTTATGAAACTGGAAGCCGGGATGTACCAGCAGCTCCAGACGGGCCTGCTTAAGACTCACGTCGTAGTAATCGTTCAGATTATCGATACCGACCACTTGATGGCCAGCCCCAAGGAGGCGTTTGCTAACATGGAAGCCGATGAAACCAGCAGCCCCCGTAACCAGGTATTTCATGTTCGTTCCTCTTTTCGGCTAAAAAGCAGCCTGGCACTATCAGGTGCGACGAAAAGTGAAATAATACCGTCAGATGGCAAAAAAGCTAATGATTATCCTTTTTACGCATGCCATTTTTAGTGGTAAGTTAATAAATATTCATGCCGTGAATTTAATTTACGAGAATGTCTGGCATTTACGCTTGATGACATTTAACCCGCGGTTTGACGCTTTTCCTGCAAAGATTGGCCTTTCAGTATTGACACTTTTTTTAATTCCTTCCTTTTTTCTCAAGAGACTAAAATACCAATCAAAATCTCTCAATCAATTTGATTTTTTATCATTAATCCTATGGAATTGCTTCAATTTTTAGCTAAACTAATTCGAGTTTAAGTCCTTCCTTCCTTAATTAGGGTATCTATGTCTGTAAGTGATAACAACATGTCCGGGCGCGGTAACGATCCGGAACAGATTGATCTGATTGATTTGCTGATGCAGTTATGGCGTGGGAAAGTCACTATCGTTGTCGCGATTGTCGTTGCCATAGTTCTGGCGGTGGGCTATCTGGCGGTTGCTAAAGAGAAATGGACCTCTACCGCGATTATTACTCAACCCGATGTTGGACAAATTGCCACCTTTAACAACGCCCTCAACGTGTTGTATGGCACTAACGCGCCTAAGGTGACTGAACTTCAGACAAATGTGGTTGGTCGTTTCAGTACCTCTTTCTCTGCCCTGGCAGAAACGCTTGCTAATCAGGAAGAACCACAGAAACTGTCGATTGAGCAGTCTGTTAAAGGCCAACCACTTCCGTTAGCGGTCTCCTATGTGGCGAGTTCTCCAGAAGATGCTCAGCGTCAGCTGGCTGAATACATTCAACAAACAGATGAAAATGTTGCTAAAGAGCTGGAGCTTGACCTGGCTGATAACGTCAAGCTGCAAACCAGTACTCTAGAAGATTCTCTGAAGACTCAGGAAGTGGTCGCTCAGGAACAAAAAGATCTGCGAATTAAGCAAATCCAGGAAGCGCTGCGTTATGCTGAACAGGCGGGTGTGACTAAGCCGCAAATTCAGCAAACTCAGGATGTTACACAGGATAGTATGTTCCTGTTGGGTAGTGATGCCCTGAAATCTATGGTTGAACACGAGGCTACGCGTCCTTTGATATTGTCTGATAACTACTTCCAGACAAAACAAAAACTGCTGGATATCAGAAATCTTAAGCTTGAAGGGGCAGAGTTGCACTCCTATCGCTACGTGATGAAACCAACGTTACCGATTCGTCGTGACAGTCCGAAAAAAGCCATTACCCTGGTACTGGCCGTTTTGCTGGGGGGAATGATTGGTGCCGGTATCGTGCTGGGGCGAAATGCGCTGCGTGGTTACAAAGCCAGAGCGTAGCAGGCCGACAGCAGTTTTATTCTGAGCACAAAAAAACCGGGCAGTTCACAGCGCCCGGTTTTTTTTACGTCTGCCGATTACTGATGACGCTTACGTAAGTTCTCAATCACGGTGGTCAGATCAAGCTCCTGATCCTGTAGCAGAACCAGCAGGTGGTACATCAGGTCAGAGGCTTCATTCGTCAGCTCGAAACGATCGTGCACGGTGGCGGCCAGTGCGGTTTCCACGCCTTCTTCCCCCACTTTCTGCGCAATGCGTTTGGTGCCACTGGCATACAGCTTGGCCGTGTAAGAGCTTGCCGGATCGGCGGTTTTACGCTCAGCCAGAAGTTGTTCCAGTTGATACAGGAACAGCCACTGATGACTGGTGTCAGCAAAGCAGCTTGAGGTGCCTTTGTGGCAGGTTGGCCCAATCGGGTTAACCAGCACCAGCAGGGTGTCGTTGTCGCAGTCAGGCGCGATGTTAACCACATTAAGAAAGTTGCCAGAGGTTTCACCTTTGGTCCACAGGCGTTGTTTGGTCCGCGAGAAAAAGGTTACCTTACCGCTTTCAAGCGTTTTATCCAGCGCCTCAGGGTTCATATAACCCAGCATCAATACTTCGCCGGATACCGCATGCTGCACCACGACCGGCATCAATCCGTCGGTTTTTTCCCAGTCCAGTTCGCGACATTGTTGCTTCGTTAACATATCCTGATCTCCACGCCCTGTGTTGCCAGGTACGTTTTTAACTCGCCAATATTGATAATTTGTTTGTGGAAAACGGAAGCGGCAAGCGCGCCGTCAACGTCAGCATCACGGAAGGCTTCGAGAAAGTGTTCCATGGTGCCTGCGCCACCGGAGGCAATCAGCGGTACGTGGCAAACGTCGCGCACTTTTCTCAGCTGCTCCAGGTCATAGCCGTTACGCACACCGTCCTGATTCATCATGTTCAGCACGATTTCGCCTGCACCACGTTTCTGCACTTCCTGCACCCAATCCAGCGTTTCCCACTGCGTGATGCGGGTACGACTCTCATCACCGGTATACTGGTTAACGTGATATTTACCGGTTGCGGCGTCATACCAGGTATCGATACCCACCACGATGCACTGTACGCCAAAGCGGTCCGCCAGACGCGTGATAAGCTCCGGGTCAGCCAGCGCCGGGGAGTTGATGGAGATTTTATCCGCCCCGAAGGAGAGAATACGCGCCGCATCATCAATGGACTTAATCCCACCGGCAACGCAGAACGGAATGTCGATCACTTCCGCCACGCGCGATACCCAGCTTTTATCGACTACACGGCCATCGCTGGAGGCGGTGATATCGTAGAAGACAAGTTCATCTGCGCCTTCATCGGCATAGCGTTTTGCCAGAGGAACGATGTCGCCAATAATCTCGTGATTGCGAAACTGGACGCCTTTTACCACCTGTCCATCGCGAACGTCCAGACAAGGAATTATGCGTTTTGCCAGCATTGGATGGCCTCCTCAACGGTGAACTTACCTTCCAACAGGGCTCGTCCGACGATCACGCCGCCAACCCCAGTCCCGCGCAGGGCGGCTACGTCCTCAATTCCACCTATACCGCCAGATGACTGAAACGCCACCTGCGGATATTTAGCGCACACTTCTTCATAAAGCGCGACGTTTGAACCCGCCAGCGTACCGTCGCGGGAGATATCAGTGCACAGCACATGCTTCAGACCAACGGGTAAATAGGTTTCCACCAGCTCTTCCAGTGAAACCCCGGAATCTTCCTGCCAGCCGCTGACCGCAACCTGTTTATTACCGTGTTCGTCAATGCGTACGTCCAGCGCCAGCACCAGCGCGTCGGCGCCAAAACGGGTAAACCAGCTCTTAACTTCCTCAGGGGATTTTACCGCCGTCGAACCGACCACCACGCGTGCCACGCCGGCGTCAAGCAGCGCCGCAACGTCCGCTTCAGTACGCACACCGCCGCCAACCTGCACCGGAACATTGACGCCCGCGACCAGCGTTTTAATCAGCGGTATTTGTCGTTTCTGCGGATCTTTTGCCCCGGTCAGATCGACCAGGTGCAGTACTTGTGCGCCTTGTGCCGCGTAATCCTGCAGGCGGGGCAGTGGATCGTTGCCGTAATCACGTTGCTGTGCGTAATCACCCTGATGAAGACGCACCACCGTGCCGTCGATTAAATCTAATGCCGGAATAATCATTACATCTCCAGAAAGTTTTTCAGCAACTGCGCCCCAGCCGCACCCGAACGTTCCGGGTGGAACTGCACGCCAAAGAAATTGTCCTTTTGGACTGCCGCAGTAAACGGTTCACCGTAATGACACTGGGCGATGGTCCATGGGTTCACTGGCATCGCGTAGCTGTGGACAAAGTAGAAATAGGCCCCATCGTCAATACCCTGGAACAGACGATTGCCTGCTTGTGGATACACACGGTTCCAGCCCATATGCGGCAGCGGCAGGCCAAAATCGGTCATTTTGGGGACGTCCTGTTCAATAATGCCCAGCAGGGAGACACCGTTACTCTCTTCGCTGCGGCGACCAAGCAGTTGCATACCTAAGCAGATCCCCAGCACCGGTTGTGTACAGGCCTTAATCAGCTCAATAAGTTCACGCTCGTGCAACTGGTCCATAGCCGCCTGCGCAGTACCAACGCCGGGTAGAAATAGCTTATCGGCCCGGAGCACCACATCCGCATCGCGGCTGACAACCGGGTCGTATCCATGGCGCGCAACGGCGGATTTCACCGAATTCAGGTTGGCGCAGCCGGTATCCAGGATCACCACGTTCATTACAGCACTCCTTTTGAGGAGGGTAGCGTATCGCCTTCTACGCGAATCGCCTGACGCAGCGTGCGGCCAAAGGCTTTAAACAGGCTTTCCACACGGTGGTGGTCATTTTTTCCTTTGGTTTTCAGGTGCAGGGTAACGCCCATGGTGTAGGAGAGTGAGCGGAAGAAGTGTTCAATCATCTCCGTGCTCAGATCGCCAACGCGCTGGTAGGTAAACTCAGCGCGGTATTCCAGGTGCGGACGTCCGGAGATATCCAGCGCGCAACGTGCCAGACATTCGTCCATCGGCAGGACAAAACCAAAACGGTTGATACCACGTTTATCACCTAATGCCAGCTTTAAGGCCTCACCCAGCGCCAGACCGGTATCTTCTACGGTGTGGTGATCGTCAATATACAGATCGCCTTTGACGGCTATCTCCATACGGAAACCGCCGTGGGTGGCGATTTGATCCAACATGTGGTCAAAGAAGCCAACGCCAGTATTGATTTTGCTTTGGCCTTCGCGGTCCAGCCAGACTTTGACGTCAATCTGCGTTTCTTTGGTATTGCGCTCAACGTGGGCGTAGCGGTCACGTTTGGTCAACTGCTCGCCGATCATCGCCCAGTTCAGGGTGTCCCGGTGATAGCGTAATCCGCTAATCCCCATGTTTTCAGCCAGTTGAATATCTGTGGCACGATCGCCAATGACGTAGCTGTTCTCGGTGTCCATAGCCTGTTCAACCAGATACTGCTCAACCAGCTTCACTTTTGGCTTACGGCAAGCACACTCATCGGCCGGCAAGTGCGGGCAAATCAGCACGTCATCAAACCTCACGCCCTGAGAGGTGAATATTTGCATCATCAGGTTATGCGGACCGTCAAAATCGGCCTGTGGAAAGCTCTGGGTTCCCAGTCCATCCTGGTTGGTGATCATCACCAGCTTAAAACCCGTTTTTTGCAGCTTCAGTAAAACGGGAACGACTTCCGGCTCAAAAGCCAGTTTGTCAAAGCGATCGACCTGAAAGTCACTTGGCGGTTCGGAAATCAGGGTTCCATCACGGTCAATAAAAAGATACTTCTGGCTCATACTTGCTCCGCACGTAAGGCGTCAATGACGCGCTGGCTCTCTTCACGGGTTCCGACAGTAATACGCAGGCAGCCGCTTAACGAAGGTTGTTTGTTCTGGTCTCGTAAGATAATGCCCTGATCCCACAAAGATTTAAATACGCTGCTGGATGCGGTGAAGCGCGCCAGAACATAGTTGGTTTCAGAATCGAAAACCTGTTCTACACAGCGAATTGTTTTCAGGTTCTCCACCAGGTACTGACGCTCTTGCAGGATCTGCTGGACGCGTTGGCGCATGGCGGCAACGCCTTGCGGCGTCAGCGCCTGGGCGGCGATATCCGCCACCGGTGTAGAGAGCGGGTAAGGGGCGATCACCTTTAACAGCAGATTGATAATTTCTTCATTTGCCAGCGTAAACCCGCAGCGTAAACCGGCGAGAGCAAACGCTTTGGACAGTGTGCGTAAAATTACCAGGTGCGGATATTCAGACAGCCAGCCCGCCAGCGTGGCCTGCGGGCAAAACTCGATATACGCTTCATCGGCAACCACGATAGCTTTACCCTGCGTCATATCGAGCAGCGAACGCAGATCCTGCGGCTTAATCAACTGGCCCGTTGGGTTATTAGGGCTGCATACGTAGACCACCTTCACACCATCAAGCTTGTCCGCGATACCTTGTAAATCCAGTTGCCAGTCGTCAAGTGTCGGGACGGTACGGCATTCAACGCCAATCGTTTCAGCGCTGACGCTGTACATGCCGTAAGTCGGCGGACAGTACAGAATCGCATCTTTACCCGGCTCGCAAAAAGCGCGCACCAGCAGCTCGATCCCTTCATCTGCGCCACGACTGACCAGCACCTGCTCCGGCTTGACGCCTGCATACTGCGCGTAATTCTCAATCACGGCTTTCGGCTGGCACTCCGGATAGCGGTTCAGCGTTTGCTGACTTAGCTGAAACTCAACGGCGGTGGGATATTCATTCGCATTGAGCCAGACGTCGCCGTTACCGCCAAGACGGCGGGCAGACTGATAAGGCGTTAACTCGCGGACATTCTTACGGGCTAAATCAGTGACGCTGAGAAAGTTGTCAGTGCTCATGCTTGCTCCTTCAGGGCGTTAACGCGCAGGGTGACGGCATTTTTGTGGGCGGTCAGCAACTCAGCCGCGGCCAGGGTTTCAATGGTGGCGGCCAGCGCAGAGAAACCTTGTGGTGTTAATTCCTGTACGGTCATCCGTTTCTGGAAATCAGCCAGACCCAGACTGGAACAGGTAGTGGTATAGCCGTAAGTTGGCAGCACGTGATTAGTGCCGGAAGCATAGTCGCCTGCGGATTCCGGCGACCAGTCACCAAGGAACACCGAACCAGCGCTTGTTATGCCTTCCACCAGCTCACGTGCATTGCGGGTTTGAATGATCAGGTGCTCCGGACCGTAGGCGTTGGAGATTTCAACGCACTGTGCCAGATCTTTCGCCACGATTAAACGGCTGGCGGAGAGCGCCTGACGCGCGGTGTCGGCGCGGGACAGCTCGGCGAGCTGGCGTTCAACGGCTTCGGCCACGCCTTCGGCAAGCTTAGCGTCCGGCGTTAGCAGGATCACCTGCGAGTCCGGGCCGTGCTCGGCCTGAGAGAGCAGGTCGGAGGCGACAAAATCCGGCGTTGCGCCGCTGTCGGCGATAACCAATACTTCGGACGGTCCGGCGGGCATATCGATTGCCGCGCCGTCAAGACGCTGGCTGACCTGGCGCTTGGCTTCGGTCACATAGGCGTTGCCCGGCCCAAAGATTTTATCGACTTTTGGAATAGACTCCGTGCCCAGTGCCAGCGCGGCAATGGCCTGTGCGCCGCCCACGTTAAACACTTCTTTCACGCCACAGAGTTGCGCGGCGTAGAGGATTTCATCGGCAATCGGCGGCGGCGAGCACAGCACCACTTTTTTACAGCCCGCGATACGCGCCGGGGTCGCCAGCATTAATACAGTAGAGAACAGCGGTGCCGATCCCCCTGGAATATACAGGCCCACGGAAGCGATGGGGCGGGTAACCTGCTGGCAGCGCACGCCCGGCTGGGTTTCGATATCCACCGGCGGCAGGATCTGCGCGCTGTGGAAAGTATCAATATTACGTACTGCCGCCTGCATGGCTTGTTTCAGCTCGTCGCTCAGACGATTCCCGGCCTCCTGAATTTCTTCCTCAGTGACGCGCAGCGCGCCGACCTCGGTTTTATCAAACTTCGCGCTGTATTCGCGCAATGCCTGGTCGCCGTTGTTTTTGACATTTTCAAGGATCTCGGCCACCGTGCGGCTAATGCTTTCAGAGGCGGAAATCGCCGGGCGCATCAGTAATTCGCGCTGCTGCTCAGGGCTACAGCTATTCCAGTCAATCAGGGTGTTGAAGCTCATGGTCGTTACTCCATCATCTTCTCAATCGGCAGCACCAGAATGGAGCTGGCGCCGAGCGCTTTCAGTTTTTCCATTGTTTCCCAGAACAGGGTTTCGCTGCTGACCATGTGCATGGCCACGCGCTGCTGATCACCCGCCAGTGGCAGAATGGTTGGGCGCTCAGCGCCAGGCAGCAGGGCGATAACTTCGTCCAGACGCTCGCTCGGTGCGTGCATCATGATGTATTTGGATTCACGAGCCTGAATAACCCCCTGGATGCGGGTCAGTAGTTTGTCGATCAGTTGCTGTTTGGCTGCGGCCATTTCGCCATCGCGCTGAATCAGACACGCTTTAGAGCGGTATATCACTTCCACTTCACGCAGACCATTAGCTTCAAGCGTCGCGCCGGTTGACACCAGATCGCAGATTGCATCGGCCAGGCCCGCGCGGGGCGCGACTTCGACAGAACCGTTTAACAGACAGGATTTAAATGACACTCCTTTTTGATCGAGGTAACGCTTGAGCAGGTGCGGGTAAGAGGTGGCGATACGCTTCCCGTTCAGTTCTGCCGGGCCATCCCAGGCTTCATCAACCGGCGTCGCCAGCGAAAGACGGCAGCCGCCGAAGTCCAGACGACGCAGGGTAAAATAGCGAGGATCTTCACCCTGTGCCCGACGGTTGAGCAGCTCTTCTTCCAGAACGTTTTCCCCAATAATGCCCAGATCAACGACGCCGTCCATCACCAGACCTGGGATATCGTCATCACGCACGCGTAGGATATCAATCGGCATATTTTCTGCCATCGCAATTAAGCGCTGAGTGTGAAGATTAATTTTAATGCCGCAACGGGCCAGTAATTCGCGTGAATCGTCGCTTAAACGGCCTGATTTCTGCATAGCTATGCGTAAACGGGTGTTGTCTAACATTGTTTGTTCCTCGTTATCCTGTCTGAATCAGTTTGGGTCACGCACAAAAAAAGCCCCCGGAAGAAATCTTCCGGGGGCTTTCTCATACGCTCATGCACCGCTGGAAGATTTAAATGTCTCCCAGCACACATCGCCTGAAAGACTAGTCAGGATGATGGTGATGATGGTGTTTAAATTGAGCGCGTGTCATAAATTTTCTCGATGAATGTTTATTCATTTGATGTCTTTTAACCTAAACCACTTTAGCTACGGAAAGCAAGGGCTTTTTTTGATCATTAATTCATTTCATATTGATACTATGAATTGTCAGCCACCGTGGGCTGGCGTAGCCTTGCGTTATAGGCCAAAAGTCAGGAGAGAAGGCATGAAAAAGGTCGCAATTGTCGGGTTAGGTTGGTTAGGCATGCCGTTAGCCATGTCGCTGGCGGCGAGAGGCTGGCAGGTTACCGGCAGCAAAACCACACTGGATGGGGTAGAAGCGGCCCGTATGAGCGGTATCGAGAGTTACTCGCTGCGCCTAGAGCCTGAACTGGTCTGTGAGGCTGACGATCTCGACGCGCTCATGGACGCTGATGCACTGGTTATAACGCTACCTGCGCGCCGTAGCGGGCCGGGGGAGACATTTTACCTGCAGGCCATGCAGGAACTGGTTGACAGTGCGCTGGCGTACCGGATCCCGCGGATTATTTTTACCAGCTCGACGTCGGTCTATGGCGATATCCAGGGCATCGTGAAAGAGGGAACGCCGCGTAACCCGGTCACCGCCAGCGGGCGTGTTCTGAAAGATCTTGAAGACTGGTTGCATAACCTGCCTGGTACCTCGGTAGATATTCTGCGACTGGCCGGACTGGTTGGCCCGGGAAGACATCCTGGCCGCTTTTTCGCTGGCAAGACGGCGCCAGATGGACACCATGGCGTCAATCTGGTGCATCTGGATGATGTCGTTTCTGCCATCACGTTGCTGCTGCAAGCGCCCAAAGGGGGACACATCTATAATATATGTGCGCCTATGCATCCGGCGCGTAACGTGTTCTATCCGCAGATGGCCCGCCAGTTGGGGATGGAACCGCCGGAATTTCGCGGCGGTGCGGATAACGGTAAAGGTAAAGTCATTGATGGCAGCCGTATTTGTAATGAGCTTGGATTTGAGTACCAGTATCCCGATCCGCTGGTGATGCCGATGGAGTGACAGGCCAGTAGAGTGTCGCTGTATACCGCCAGGGGGCGAGTATGAAACCACTGCTGGACGTTCTTATCATCCTCGATGCGTTAGAAAAAGAGGGCAGTTTCGCGGCGGCGTCGGCAAAATTGTATAAGACGCCGTCTGCGCTTAGCTACACCGTCCATAAACTGGAAAGCGATCTTAATATTCAGTTATTAGATCGCAGTGGGCACCGGGCTAAGTTTACCCGCACCGGTCAAATGCTGCTGGAAAAGGGGCGAGAGGTATTGCACTCCGTCCGCGAACTCGAAAAGCAAGCCATTAAACTTCATGAAGGCTGGGAGAATGAACTGGTCATCGGCGTCGATGATACGTTTCCCTTTTCACTGCTGGCCCCCCTTATCGAATCCTTCTATCAACATCACAGTGTGACGCGCCTGAAGTTTATTAACGGCGTGCTGGGTGGTTCCTGGGATGCACTTACTCAGGGGCGGGCGGATATTATTGTCGGCGCTATGCACGAACCGCCGGCGGGGAGCGAATTTGGTTTTGCGCGGCTGGGCGCGCTGGAACAGGTGTTTGTGGTTGCGCCGCATCATCCGCTGGCGCAGGAACAGGAACCGTTACATCGGCGTACTATTCGACGATTTCGCGCCATCGCGGTGGGAGAGAATGTGCATCAAGCGAACATCTCCGGCGTTCAGGTGTTGGACGATCAGGAAGCGATTACCGTTTTTGACTTCAAAACCAAGCTGGAGCTGCAAATCAGTGGTCTGGGATGCGGATATATTCCCCGTTATCTGGCGCAGCGATTTTTGGACAGCGGCGCGCTGATTGAGAAGAAAGTGGTTGGACAAATTCTGTTTGAACCCGTGTGGATAGGGTGGAATGAACAGACCGCCGGGCTTGCCAGCGCCTGGTGGCGGGACGAGATTTTAGCAAATAGTGCTATTGCCGGGGTGTACGTTAAAACGGATGCTGATAAATCAATCAGTTGAGAAAAAATATTTTTTTACAGTTGCTTCAATCTCTTGTTATTTCTCCCCAAATTAGTGCAAAATACGCCGCTTGCAAAAAATGACATTAACCGACGTTTTAATACGCGTCGGTTATTTTTTTGCATCAAACCAATCATTCATAAAAGAGGCCGGGCTTCGTACCGGATAGATACTTACTTAAAAATCGACAGTTGTTGTCGCTGAGGATTAACAAAAAATGGGGCAATTTTTTGCTTACGCGACGGTTTTCGCCGTAATGGAGGATAACCATGTCGCATAACGCTACTCCAAACACCTCTCGCGTGGAATTACGTAAAACGCTTACGCTGGTTCCGGTTGTCATGATGGGCCTTGCCTATATGCAGCCGATGACGCTGTTCGATACATTCGGTATCGTCTCAGGAATGACCGATGGTCACGTCCCGACAGCTTACGCCTTCGCACTGATCGCCATCCTCTTTACCGCACTAAGCTACGGTAAACTGGTACGCCGCTATCCGTCCGCAGGCTCTGCCTACACTTACGCTCAGAAATCCATTAGCCCGACCGTTGGTTTTATGGTTGGCTGGTCATCGCTGCTGGACTACCTGTTCGCGCCGATGATCAACATTCTGTTGGCGAAAATTTATTTTGAAGCGCTGGTGCCTTCGATTCCATCGTGGATGTTCGTGGTGGCGCTGGTGGCCTTTATGACCGCCTTCAACCTGCGTAGCCTCAAGTCCGTCGCTAATTTCAACACCGTGATCGTGTTGTTGCAGGTGGTGCTGATTGCAGTGATCCTCGGCATGGTCGTTTATGGTGTGTTCGAAGGGGAAGGCGCCGGTACGCTGGCGAGTAGCCGTCCGTTCTGGTCGGGTGATGCGCACGTGATCCCGATGATCACCGGGGCTACCATCCTGTGCTTCTCGTTCACCGGTTTTGACGGTATCAGCAACCTGTCAGAAGAAACCAAAGACGCTGAACGCGTGATCCCGCGTGCGATTTTCCTGACTGCGCTGATTGGTGGCCTGATCTTTATCGTCTCCACCTATCTGTTGCAGTTGTACTTCCCGGATATCTCGCGCTTTAAGGATCCGGATGCTTCGCAGCCGGAAATCATGCTGTATGTTGCTGGTAAGTTCTTCCAGGTCGGCGCGCTGATTTTCTCTACCATTACCGTACTGGCGTCCGGTATGGCGGCGCATGCAGGCGTTGCGCGTCTGATGTACGTGATGGGTCGTGACGGCGTATTCCCGAAAAGTTTCTTCGGTTATGTACACCCGAAATGGCGTACTCCGTCCATGAACATCATTCTGGTTGGGGCGATTGCTTTGCTGGCAATCAACTTCGACCTGGTGATGGCGACGGCGCTGATTAACTTTGGTGCGCTGGTGGCGTTTACCTTCGTTAACCTGTCGGTAATCTCCCAGTTCTGGATCCGTGAGAAGCGTAACAAGACGCTGAAAGATCACTTCCAGTACCTGTTCCTGCCAATGTGCGGTGCGCTGACCGTTGGCGCGCTGTGGGTGAACCTGGAAGAAAGCTCAATGGTTCTGGGCCTGATCTGGGCGGGTATCGGTCTGATCTACCTGGCGTGCGTGACCAAAAGCTTCCGCAACCCGGTTCCGCAGTACGACGAAGATATCGCGTAATAACTGCATTTAGCTGAAAAAAAAACGGAGACATGTTCTCCGTTTTTTTATACGTGGGATTTAGACAATCTCTTGCGCATATTGCCAGAGTGCTTTCAGCAGCGTCAGCTTCTCTTTGTTATCCGCATAATGCTGACTCAGCATCTGTAATTCATTGGCGTAATTTTGCAAAAACTCCGGCGTGAATACCTGACGACGATGGTCCAGCCAGCGCTGTTGTTCGGCTTCATCCAGCGTTCCAGGGAAGTTACGCGCGCGGTAGTTAAACAGCAGCTTTTCAATGCGTTTATCGACAAAGGTGATATCCAGCGCTGGTAAATTGCGCGGTTCGGTTTCCAGAACGATTTTCATCGCAGCGCGGTCGGCATCGCTGAAAAAGCCGTTGTACAGCTGGGCATCTACGTTATCCGATGGCGCAAAGGGTTCCGCCTCGGCAAAGATAGCCACGACCTTGTCGCGTACCTGTGAGTTTTCGCGCAGAATTTTGAGATTATCCAGACAATGCTGGCGGTTAATACCGAGACGATCGGCATCTTCCGGGCGCAGGGTATTCGCCTGTGCCAGTACCGGACATTTGTTGATGTGCACCAGTTTAACCGGCACTGCGGGGTTATCTCCCAGATCTGCCTTAGCGGTATAGAGCCGCTCACGCAGCGCGTCGCTGTCCAGTTCGAGCAGCGGTGAAATATCACCGGCCAGATCGACCATGATAACCGCGTTGCGATTTTCCGGATGCCAGGCCAGTGGCGCCACCCAACTGGTGTTACCGCGCCATGCGCCGAACATGCCCGAGACATGGACCAGCGGCTTCATCTGCGGCACATCAATTAGCGCCGCCAGTTTGTGCTTATTACGATGGCTATAGAGATACTCAAACAGACGTGGCTGGCGTGACTTGACTAATTGCGCCATCGCAATCGTGGCATACACATCGGCCATTGCATCGTGGGCATTGGCATGCTCAATCCCATTCGCTTTGGTCAAATGTTCCAGGCGGAAGCTAGGCAAGCCATCGTCGTTTTCCGGCCAGTTAATACCTTCAGGACGCAGGGCATAGCAGGCACGCATTACATCCAGCAGATCCCAGCGCGAATTATCGTTCTGCCAGCTCCAGGCATAGGGATCATAGAAATTGCGATACAGGATATTTCGCGTCACTTCATCATCGAAGCGCACGTTGTTATAGCCCAGAATACAGGTTTTCGGTACGGTAAACAGGGCGTGAATACGCGCAGCAAAAGCAGCTTCATTTTCTCCCTTTTCACGTGCTTCTTGCGGGGTGATGCCGGTAATCAGCACCGCCTCGGGCTGTGGCAGATAATCATCTGCGGGTTTGCAATAAAAGACTTCAGGTTCACCGATAATGTTGAAATCATTATCTGTGCGGATAGCCGCAAATTGCGCGGGTCTGTCCAGCGCCGGATGGGTACCAAAAGTCTCGTAATCGTGGAAGAGAAAACCAGGTTGCTGCTTGCCGTCATTCATTGTTCAGTTATGTCCGGGATCAATTTAGCGCTTATCCAAGAATACCAAAAAATAGCGAGGTAATCAGCAAGAGGATTATCGATGCGGAATGGCTTACGCAAGAAATTTGCGCTGAACACGGCTTTGAACGAATGATTAATTATTTTCTTACCGTTAAAGGAAATTACTGGAATAAACTTTCTTAAAATCACACCCTGGGAAATAAGTTAATTGATAACCATTATTGTTATTTCATCTTCTGTTTTCTGGATGCTTTAAAAGTCTTTTAAAAACAACGATATTATATTTCTATTAATGCGCTTGTATGCATTGTAATAAAATGTGAGTGAGGTTAAAAATTAATAATATAAACTCCATATAATAATTGGATATATCTAATAACAGGAGGTTATATGAGCATAAGTCGGCGTAATTTTTTACGAGGGGTGGGTATAGGTTGCTCAGCCTGTGCGATAGGCAGTTTTCCACCAGGCGCACTGGCGCGGAATTCTCCCGAGCACATAAAAGGGAAAACATCCCTGACGCCAAGTTTGTGCGAAATGTGTTCTTTTCGCTGCCCAATTCAGGCTCAGGTAATAAATAATAAGACGGTTTTTATTCAAGGAAACCCTAATGCGCCTCAGCAGGGGACGCGTGTCTGCGCGCGCGGAGGCAGCGGTGTTAGCCTGGTCAACGACCCGCATCGTATTGTTAAACCGATGAAACGCACAGGACCTCGCGGGAGCGGTGAGTGGCAGGTAATTAGCTGGCAGCAGGCATATAAAGAAATTGCCGAAAAAATGACGGCAATAAAAGCGCAGCATGGTCCTGAGGGGGTCGTATTCTCTTCCAAGTCCGGTTCGCTTTCCGGCCATTTATTTCACCTCGCGACGGCTTTTGGATCGCCGAACACGTTTACTCACGCCTCGACATGCCCCGCCGGAAAAGCGATTGCCGCTAAAGTTATGATGGGTGGCGATTTAGCCATGGATATCGTCAATACCCGTTATATGGTCTCTTTTGGCCATAACCTCTATGAAGGTATTGAAGTCGCCGACACCCATGAACTGATGACCGCGCAGGAAAAGGGCGCGAAGATGGTCAGCTTTGATCCCCGTTTGTCCGTCTTCTCCAGCAAAGCGGATGAATGGCATGCGCTTAAGCCTGGCGGTGACCTACCGGTGCTGATGGCCATGTGTCATGTCATGATCAAAGAAAATCTGTATGACGCAGACTTTGTGGCACGCTACACCACAGGGTTTGACCAACTGGCTGAGGCGGTCCAGGAGACCACGCCGGAATGGGCGCAAAAGCTCGCTGATGTGCCTGCCGATGTGATTATCCGGGTCACCCGCGAAATGGCAGCCAGAGCGCCTCACGCCATTGTCAGTCCGGGTCATCGTGCGACGTTTTCGCAAGAAGAAATTGATATGCGGCGCATGATTTTCACCCTCAATGTGTTACTTGGAAATATTGAGCGTGAGGGTGGGTTGTATCAGAAAAAAGCGGCGGCAACGTACAATAAGCTGGCCGGAGAGAAAGTCGCTCCCGTGCTGGCAAAACCCGATGCCAAATTACCCAAGCCAACGGCGCAGCGTATCGATCTGGTGGCCCCGCAGTTCAAGTACATCGCGGCCGGCGGCGGCGTAGTGCAAAGCATTATTGATGCCGTCTTAAAGCAAACGCCGTATCCGGTGAAGGGATGGATCATGTCCCGACACAACCCTTTCCAGACCGTGACCTGTCGACCAGACCTGGTCAAGACCGTTGAACAGCTCGACCTGGTGGTCAGTTGCGATGTCTATTTAAGCGAAAGCGCGGCGTATGCCGATTATCTTTTGCCTGAATGTACTTACCTTGAGCGCGATGAAGAAGTTTCTGATATGTCGGGCCTGAATCCAGCCTATGCCCTGCGTCAGCAGGTGGTTGAGCCTATCGGTGACGCGCGTCCGAGCTGGCAAATCTGGAAAGAACTGGCTGTTCAGTTAGGCCTTGGGCAATTCTACCCATGGCAGGATATGCAAACGCGCCAGCTGTACCAGCTTAATGGCGATCATGCGTTATCTGCTGAGCTGCGTCAGAAAGGGTATCGCGAGTGGGGTGTTCCGCTATTGCTGCGCGAACCCGAAGCGGTGCGTCAGTTTGTGGCACGCTATCCGGGCGCGGTAGCGGTTGATAGCGACGGCACTTATGGTGAGCAGCTGCGTTTTAAATCCCCGTCAGGAAAAATCGAACTCTACTCTGCCGAGCTGGAAACACTCCTGCCAGGCTACGGTGTTCCTCGCGCCCGCAATTTTGCGCTCAAAGGCGACAATGAACTCTATTTTATTCAGGGCAAAGTGGCGGTTCATACCAATGGCGCAACGCAATATGTGCCACTGCTGAGTGAGCTGATGTGGGACAACGCGGTGTGGATCCACCCGCAAACGGCCCGTGAAAAAGGCATCAAAAGCGGCGATGACATCTGGCTGGAAAATGCAACCGGTAAGGAAAAAGGCAAAGCGCTGGTCACCGCTGGTATTCGACCCGATACGCTATTCGTTTATATGGGATTTGGCGCCAAGGCAGGAGCCAAAACAGCCGCGACGACGCACGGTATTCATTGCGGTAATTTGCTTCCGCATGTCACCAGTCCGGTGTCAGGTACGGTGGTTCACACCGCTGGCGTTACGCTTCGTCGGGCATGAGAAAGGAGTACATCATGAATCAATCAACAAACCCTTATGTCATGCTGCATGACGAAAAACGCTGCATTGGTTGTCAGGCGTGTACGGTTGCCTGCAAAGTACTGAATGACGTGCCTGAAGGTTTTAGCCGCTTACAGGTGCAGATCCGTTCACCGGAACATGAACCCGAGGCGCTTTCCCATTTCCAGTTTGTTCGTGTTTCTTGCCAGCATTGTGAAGATGCGCCGTGCGTCAGCGTTTGTCCAACCGGTGCATCATTCCGCGATGAAAACGGCATTGTGCAGGTGGATAAGTCCCGCTGTATTGGCTGTGACTACTGCGTCGCTGCTTGTCCGTTCCATGTGCGCTACCTCAATCCGCAAACGGGAATCGCAGACAAATGTAATTTCTGCGCGGATACCCGTCTGGATGTTGAACAGTCCCCCGCCTGCGTTTCCGTTTGTCCGACGGATGCGTTGAAGTTTGGTCGTCGCGATGACCCGGAAATCCAGCACTGGATCAATCAAAAAGAGGTTTATCGCCAGCAGGATACGCGTAGTGGCCCGGTGAGTGTTTATCGGCGTAAAGAGATCCATCAGGAGGGTAAAGTATGAATTCTATCTGGGGAGCGGAACTTAACTATACGCCGGACTACTGGCCGCTGTGGCTCATTTATGCGGGCGTTATTGTTGTGCTGATGATTGCAGGGCTGATCACGCACGCGCTGTTACGTCGGATGCTGGCGCCGAAAACGGTAACCGGAGAGGAGCACCGGGAGTACCTCTATTCGCTGGCTGTTCGCCGTTGGCACTGGGGAAATGCGCTGCTCTTTATTCTGCTTTTGCTGAGCGGCCTGTTTGGCCACTTCTCTGTCGGGCCGGTAGCGTTGATGGTGCAGGTACATACCTGGTGCGGCTTCGCATTGCTGGCCTTCTGGATTGGCTTTGTGTTAATAAACGCAACCAGCGGCAACGGCTGCCATTATCGCGTGAAGTTAAACGGGTTGATATCACGCTGCCTGCTGCAAACGCGCTTTTATCTGTATGGCATCATGAAAGGCGAGCCGCACCCGTTTGCCGCAACTGCAAAGGATAAATTTAACCCACTGCAACAACTGGCCTACCTGGCCATTATGTACGCGCTGGTTCCGCTGTTGATCATCACCGGGTTGTTATGCCTCTACCCGCAGGTGTCAGGGGCGGGGCCGATAATGCTGGTGCTGCATATGGCGCTAGCGATTGTCGGCTTACTGTTTATCTGCGCACATATTTACCTGTGTACGCTGGGCGACACGCCAGGGCAAATTTTCCGCAGTATGATCGACGGCTACCATCGCCATCGCAGCCATCACGCAGAGACTGCGCCACGCAAAGGATAATTTCGCGCGCGGTTTGTCGCTGACAGCCTTGTATGACAGCAAGAAAATGTGCCTTATGTCACATTTTCTTGCAATTTATTCAAGTTTGTTCGACAGAACTTCCGTAAAAAGAACGGCTATTTCTCCCTTTTCTGAGGACATGCTGTTGAAACGCCGTTTGTTTATTGCCGCTTCACTATTCACGATGAGTTTTACGTCCGCCTGGGCGACCGATGCCGCCAGCTTCGCCCCACAGCCGCCTGCGATAAATGCCGGGGCGTGGGTATTAATGGATTACACCACGGGCCAAATTCTGACAGCCGGTAATGAACACCAGCAACGTAACCCCGCCAGTCTGACCAAGCTGATGACCGGCTATGTTGTTGACCGCGCAATCGACAGTAAGCGCATTAGTCCAACCGATATTGTCACTGTTGGGCGCGATGCCTGGGCGAAAGACAATCCGGTATTCGTCGGTTCATCCTTGATGTTCCTGAAACAAGGCGATCGCGTTTCGGTGCGCGACCTCAGCCGCGGGCTAATTGTTGATTCCGGGAATGATGCTTGCGTGGCGCTGGCTGATTACATCGCCGGGGGACAACCGCAGTTTGTCGCGATGATGAACAACTATGCGCAAAAGCTGAACCTGCAGGATACCCATTTTGAAACGGTCCATGGTCTGGATGCGCCTGGTCAGCATAGCTCTGCTTACGATCTGGCCGTATTGTCGCGAGCTATCATCCATGGTGAACCGGATTTCTACCATATGTACAGTGAGAAAAGCCTTACCTGGAACGGAATCACGCAGCAAAACCGTAATGGCCTGTTGTGGGATAAAACCATGAACGTGGATGGTCTGAAGACAGGGCATACGTCCGGTGCCGGGTTCAATCTGATCGCTTCCGCCGTTGATGGACAGCGTCGACTGATTGCGGTTGTGATGGGAGCAGAGAGTGCGAAAGGGCGCGAAGACCAGGCGCGTAAGCTGCTGCAATGGGGACAACAAAACTTCGATACGGTGCAGGTTTTGCGTAGCGGTAAGCAGGTCGGTACTGAACGGATCTGGTATGGCGACAAAGAAAAAATCAGCCTGGGCACCGAGCAGGATTTCTGGATGGCCCTGCCTAAAGCGGAAGTGGCTAACATTAAAGCAAAATATGTCCTTGATAAGAAAGAACTGGTTGCACCAATCGCGGCACATCAGCGTGTGGGTGAAATTGAACTCTACGATCGGGATAAGCTGGTGGCGCACTGGCCTCTGGTTACGCTGGAGTCCGTCAGCGAAGGTGGCGTTTTCTCGCGTCTGAGCGATTATTTCCACCACAAGGCGTAGTTATTTCCTGGAATGCCTGACTGGCAAGAGTGCGAATCTGCTCACATAATAATCACTATTTACTTGTGGCCGAAATACCTAAAAATTACACTGTATATACATACAGTGTAATCACGGAGGTTATATGGAGTACGAGATTAAACAGGTCGATAAACGCAGGATTGCCGGTTTTCACATGGTTGGTCCGTGGGAACAAACGGTAAAGCAAGGTTTTGAGCAGTTAATGAAGTGGGTCGACGGGAAGCAAATTGTTCCGCTGGAATGGATAGCCGTTTATTACGACAATCCTGACGTTGTCCCGGCGGAGAAACTGCGTTGCGATACCGTGGTATCTGTGCCTGAAGATTTTGCGATCCCGGAAAACAGCGAAGGGGTGATCCTGACCGAAGTGGCGGGTGGCGACTATGCTGTTGCCGTTGCGCGTGTAGAAAATCATGACTTTGCGACGCCGTGGTACCAGTTTTTTGACTGCCTGATGCAAGATACGACTTTCGAAATAGCTGCTAAACCCTGCTTTGAAGTGTACATGAACAATGGCATCGAGGATGACTACTGGGACATTGAAATGTACATACCGGTGCAGTCGAAGTAACTGTTTTTGATGCAAATCAGGATGATATTTTCAGGCAAAAAACGAGTACAATTCTGTTATTTGCTATTCGCTGACGGAGTGCATGAGTGCGTGCCAATAAGTCACTGAGCCCTTTTGAAATTCGTTTGTATCGTCATTATCGTGTAGTGCACGGTATTCGCATTGCGCTTGCGTTTATTCTCACTTTTCTGTTGGTACGCCTGTTAAACATTCCTGAAGGTACATGGCCTCTGATCACGCTGGTGGTGATCATGGGGCCTATTTCTTTTTGGGGGAACGTTGTTCCCAGAGCTTTTGAACGTATTGGCGGCACGATCCTGGGATCGGTGCTTGGGCTGGTGGCCCTGCGTCTGGAGCTTTTTTCGCTTCCGCTGATGCTGATATGGTGCGCGGTGGCGATGTTTCTCTGCGGTTGGCTGGCATTGGGCAAAAAACCGTATCAGGCGCTGTTGATTGGTATTACGCTTGCCGTTGTAGTGGGTGCTCCCGCTGGGGATATGAATACGGCGTTATGGCGTGGCGGCGACGTTATTCTTGGATCGTTGCTGGCGATGCTGTTTACCGGCGTGTGGCCACAACGGGCATTTATACACTGGCGTATTCAACTGGCGCATTGCGTCACGGGGTACAATCGGGTGTACCAGGCGGCGCTCTCCCCCAATCTGCTTGAACAACCGCGACTGGAGAAGCATTTACAACAGCTGTTGAGCGAGGTTGTCAAAATGCGCGGGCTCATCGTCCCTGCCAGTAAAGAAACCCACATTCAAAAATCCATTTTTGAAGCTATTCAGACGGTTAATCGTAACCTCGTCTGCATGCTCGAGTTGCAAATCAATGCGCTCTGGGCCAGCCGTACCAGTCACTTTGTTATGTTGAATGCGCATACTTTGCGTGAAACCCAGCTCAGGACGCAGCAGGCGCTACTGACGATAACGCATGCATTGTATGAAGGTAATCCGCAGCCAGTACTTGCCAATACGGAGAAGCTCAATGATACCGTGGTGGAGCTGCGTCAGCTTATCGCTGAGCATAAGGGCGATAATGTCGCGGAAACGCCTATTCACGGCTACGTTTGGTTGAATATGGAGATGGCGCGACAGCTGGAGTTACTTTCTCATTTAATCTGTCGCGCGCTGCGCAAATAAAGAGCAGATGAGGGGATTGGTTTTACTGCTGCTTCGATTCAGCAACGATTAGAGGTATGATACTGAAAAAGGCTAAAACCATTGGTAACTGCAATGGCTTTACCCTCGATAATTCAGGTTTCAACCATGCATTGTCGATGCAGATGCAACTTGAAGTATGGCGGGCATGAAAGTAATGTTGACCCACTTTAGCCGTTGTTTAAACGAATCCGAATCTCACATTATCAGGGGTGTAAAAATGGAAACTACCAAGCCTTCTTTCCAGGACGTGCTGGAATTTGTTCGTCTGTTCCGTCGTAAAAACAAACTGCAACGTGAAATCCAGGACGTTGAGAAAAAGATCCGTGACAACCAGAAACGTGTCCTGCTGTTGGACAACCTGAGCGATTACATCAAGCCAGGCATGAGCGTGGAAGCGATTCAGGGCATTATCGCTAGCATGAAAAGCGATTACGAAGATCGCGTTGATGATTACATCATCAAAAATGCTGAGATCTCAAAAGAGCGCCGCGATATTTCTAAGAAGCTGAAAGCCATGGGTGAACTGAAAAACGGCGAAGCCAAAGCTGAGTAACGATTTATGCTTGTCCGGGTCGCTGCTGTGCGGCGACCCTTATTGCAGTTCAACTCCGCCTGCGACCATTCGCAATAAATGCTGTTCCGGCCAGTGAACCGTCAGTTTTTTCTGTGTCAGCATCCATTTTATGTAATCCACATCATGACGCGTTCTGTCCAGCATCAGGCCGACAACGCTGCCGCTGTGCGCAACGTTAACGCCGTATAAATCACATTCCTCTACCAGCGCTAATAGCGAATCAAAATCTGGTTTCGGTAACAGCAACTGGCTGGCGGTTGCGCTTAGCGTGGCAGCTTCGCCCATCCGGTAAGGATTTTGGCTAATACAAGCTTCTTGTACCTTTTCCCATGCTCGTTTGAGGGCCGGAGCACCTGCCTGTAACCCGGAATGACGCGGAATACGGTGATAATCAGCAGTGCGCAATGTTTCCGGGCTTTCGAGAACCAGCAGATCGAGTTGAGGCTGGGCTTCGCAGGCAATTTGCGTGGAGGCGTCGTTATGATCGAAAAGGGTAAGCTTACGAAAAACGGTGCTGTCGGTAGGCTCCAGCGAAACGCAAAGTTGCGCCAGCGTAGATTCATCCAGGTGATGGCCCAGGTGATGTGCCGTGGCGACAGCAGTGGCGGCAATATCTGCAGTGCTGCTGGCCATTCCTTTAGCGATAGGAATAGTTGACTGGACATCAATTCGGATATCCTCACTCATCTGCGGCGGGTATTGCCAGTGCTGCAATAGCCGATTAACCATCGCCCGTGAAAGTGGACGTTCCTCTGCCAGCGGTGAGCCTGAAGTGACCTCAACGGTGCTATACCATTCGACCGGGCAGGAGACTAATTTCTCACTGCCCAGAATCCAGCCCTGGATAAGTTCTCCGCATGATGCGGGACATTGCGCAATAGCCACGTATTCACCTTTGTGATCAGCAATCCTCGGCGCATAGTGTCATGGCGATCGCGCTATTACCATGATTTGCCGCAATTTGCAGTGCGGCAGGATTAAGCTGGAATGCCCAACGTCACAGTTTCCGCTATCGCTAAACGCATAACGTCCTGCGCTATCATCAGCTCTTCGTTGGTATTGATCACCGCCACTTTGACCAGCGAATTTTCTGTCTGAATAAAGGTGGCGTTTCGCTGATTTTTTTCTTCATCGACGGCCAGTCCCAGGAAATTCAGATTGTGACAAATCGCCGCTCGCGCCCGCGCTGAGTTTTCTCCTATGCCTCCGGTAAACACCAGCGCATCCAGACCGCCCATCTGCATAATATAGCTACCAATGGTGGCGCGAATTCGCTCGGCAAAAAGCGTTAACGCCAGCGCAGCCTGATGATTGCCCGTATCTGCGGCATGTTCAACGTCGCGATAGTCAGGTGAGATCCCAGAAACGCCGAGTAAGCCGGATTCATTATTGAGCAATTGGTTGAGCTGCTGCGGTGTCTTGCCTTCGCGCAGGGCAATCCACGGCAAAATAGACGGATCAATATCGCCACTTCGCGTGCCCATCATCACGCCAGACTGTGGCGTAAACCCCATAGAGGTATTAACTGATTGACCACCTTTGATGGCGCAGATGCTGCTGCCGTTGCCAAGATGACAACAAACGACGCGCAGGGCGCTGAGGGGCACCCCTAACTTTTCAGCAAGCTGGGCGCTGACATATTTGTGGCTGGTGCCATGAAATCCGTAACGACGAATACCCAGCTCTGAATAGTAACGCCAGGGCAGGGGATAAATGAAAGAAGGCTCGTCAAGCGTCTGATGAAAAGCGGTGTCAAAAACCGCCACGGCCGGCGTTTCGGGTAATAGCTGGCGAAATACTGCAATTCCCAACGCATTTACCGGGTTATGTAGCGGGGCCAGTTCCGCAAGGCGATCAATTTCCGCCAGCGTTTCATCGGTTACCAGTGCGGAATCTTTAAAAGATTCCCCGCCGTGTGCGACGCGATGCCCCACGCCGTCGATCTCCTGCAGACTGCTGATAATATTGTGGTTGAGCAGTTTTTCCAGGAGCAGCGTCACTGCTTCACGATGATCGGCTACGGGCAATGTTTCCTGCCATTTTTGCGCAGGCGTTTTAAGGGTGACCTGCGCATCAGACATACCAATACGCTCGATCAACCCCTGACAAATCATTTCACCTTGTGGCATCGCCAGAAGCTGAAACTTGAGCGAGGAACTCCCCGCATTAATGGCCATTATTTTGTGAGACATGAAAGTTCCTTTGCATTCAGAAAAATGAACATCTCATCGACACCTGTATTCTCCAGCGCACTGGTGACAAACACTTTTTGCGCGCCAGCCTCGACTAACCAGCTCTCAACGAGGGAAATGCGCTGCGGATTGGCTAAATCGGCTTTAGTGACGAGGCCAATGACGGGTCGGTTCATTGGGCCGGTGAAACCGGGAGAAAATGGCGACCACGGCGCGTCAGCATTGAGGACCAGCGCGATGATGTCTGCTTCACAGGAGCTGGCCAGCAGCGCACTATACAGACAGCGGTTTTCAAGATATTCGCCCGGTGTATCTATCGCTGTGGGCGACCAGACTATGGCCTGGGTCTTCTGATAGTGAAGCGCTTCTCCCCGCATGCATTGTGTGAGCGACGTTTTTCCGCACTGGCTGGGTCCGATTAGCATGATGCGTTTCATGAGATTACGTCCGGGTGATGGGGCAAGCGGTAAAACGCATCATTTCGCCCAGCGTTCGGGTTACCTGTTTCAGCGCGTACTCAACGGCGGAGACGTCGCCCGTCAGTACCACTGCGCCGGTAAATCGGTCGAGAAAACCAATCTCTACCGCTCCGGATTTCGTGGCGATATCGCAGGCGATAATTGAGGCTTCGCTGGGGGTAATCGTCAAAATCCCGATTGCGGATACTGAATCCTGTAATCCCAGTTTCTTGAACAAATCTTTTCCGGGATTGGCGATAAGATGCGCCAGTGTGACCTGCTTGCCAGGAACATATTCCTGGATCATACGATCCGTGGTGGGCTGTCTTTCCATTATCCCTCCACCATCTGCCGCCACATGCTTTCATGCGGGCGAGGTATAACGGAGCGATAAACCAACAGGCCTTTTTCACCCGCGCTTTCACTGGCAACCGTTACTGCGTTATTCACATCGGATACATCGCCAGCGACAACCATGTAGCACTTGCCGCCAATACCAAATGCCATGTGCACGCGTACCAGTGTGACGTTGGAAGCTTTAACAGCGCGATCCGCAGCACAGATACAAGCCGCCACGCTCCATGTTTCAACAATCCCGACGGCCTGACGCTTATCCACGCTATTTAACCCGCTGATTGCCGGGAGTACGCTGGCATGAATATTAGGCAGTACCAGACTGTCGACGAGCATATCGCCAGCAAGAGATGTACCAGTGGCTATCGCCTGTTGTACTGCGCCTACGTCACCACCGAGCATGAGCAGGAATTTTCCCGGGCAGATGGTCTTGCTGACCAGTAAATTCACATTCGCGCTTTTTAACATGGCATCGCCAGCTTCCATTCCTTTGGCAATGCTGGTGAGTTCTAAGATCCCTATAGCCTGAGACATGATTAACCTCTTATTACCGTGATGGATTGCTCAGTGATTTCGCTGACAATACCGTCAATACTGGCGTGGACAGTCGCACCTAATGCGCCCGTCGGCACATCGGCAACGCATTGACCGCGAACAACGCGATCGCCTTGCTGCACACATGGGATGGCGCTGGCGCCAATATGCTGGCGTAGCAACAGCGTCGTTTCATCGGTGGAAAAATCAGTCTCAGCCAGTGGCGCATCGTGATACCAGTCGCTAAGACCCAGTTTGGTAATAAGGCGCTTAACCGGGATCAACCGGTACTTCGCCATTTCATCCTCAGGATTTAGCGGCCCTTCATAACGATGGTTGAGCGCCCGTAGTTCGCGTTTAAGCATGCGGTTGATTCGCATCGGCGATATTCCAACCGGACAGGCAGCGCTTTCACAGACATTGCATTCTGAACAGGTCAGGGCCGTGAGCAGCAGCTGTGGTGTGGCCGCCTGCTGATAATTAACCGCGCGAACCAGCAGATGTGGTGATAATTCATGGCCGATTAAGTGCCTTGGGCACAAATCCGTACACAAACGGCACTGCTCGCATACGGTTTTTGCGACGGAAAGCACGGTGCGTTCATCCTGCATTCGCCGCTGAATCAGCGCATGAGATTTTGGTAAAACCAGCAACCCACCGGTGGTCTTGCTGACGGGGGTATCCAGGGAGGTAATAAGACCGCCCATCATCGGGCCGCCATTAATAAATCCTGGATCGTCAACGGTTGCGCCTCCCGCCAGCGCCAGCACCTCGCGAAGTGACATCCCGATAGGGACAGTGAGTGTGATGGGTTTGGCTACTGCGCCGTTGACGGTCAACGTACGACGGGTAACGGGATATTGCTGTTCAACCGCTCTGGCGATGTTGAGCACGGTCTGGACGTTATTAACCACCACGCCGACGCTGACCGGCAGTGCGGCAGGTGGGACCCTCCGGCCTGTTGCCATCCAGATGGTCAGCACCTCGTCACCGGCCGGGTAGACATCAGGTAAAATGTGTAACCGGATATCGGCAGGTAGCAGAGGAGCTAACGCATTGATAGCCTTCTGGTATTTTTCTTTGAGCGCAATAATACCGGCACTGGCTCCGGTAGCCGTCATGGCATATTTAACGCCGCGAATAAGTCGACCTGCCTGGACGCTCATCAATTGCTGGTCAACTTTTAACATCGGTTCACATTCGGCGGCATTCACCAGAAATGTATCGACCTGCGCCTGTAATTTTACGTGCGCAGGAAAGCCTGCACCGCCGGCTCCAACAACGCCAGCAGCCCGAACGCGTTCGCGTATCGTCTGCGCATCATAAAGCGTGGACTCTGCCGTCATGGCTGTATTCATAATAATTCCTCAAGCAGTTCCTGCATGGCACTGGCGTCGGCAACACGAGGATTGGTTTGCAGCGTGACATCAGCCAGCGCGGCCTGAACCATCGACGGTATACGCTGTGACCAGTTTTGCTTTCCGTCTTTGAGTGCGTCAACGAAAGAAGGTAACGCACACTGTTTTTTGAGAAGCTCAATGTGATGAATGAGCGCATTCAGCGCAGCCGTATCGTTCGCGTTATCCGGGCATAAATGGCAGGCTTTAGCGAAACGGGCATAGCGCTTCGCGGCCCTGGGATCGCGGGCATTAAAATGAATAACAGGGGTCAGCAGCAGTGCATTGGCAAGTCCGTGGGGCAGATGAAACTGGCCGCCCAACTGATGGGCAATCGCATGGTTTATACCCAACCCCGCCTGGCTAAATGCCATTCCTGCGAGCGTTGACGCGTTGTGCATTTTCCCCCTGGTTGCCAGACACTCGCCTTTGCTGACGGCGACGGGAAGGTACTGGAAGACGATTTGTGCCGCTTTTTCCGCCAGCGCGTCGGTAAAGTCGCTGGCCTTCGTGGACACGTAAGCCTCCAGCGCATGCGTCAGGACGTCCATGCCGGTATTCGCGGTGATGGCAGGAGGTACGCTGACAACCAGCGTTGGATCGAGGATGGCCATATCCGGGTAAAGCGCATTATCAAACAAGGGATATTTAATGCCTTTATCCGGATCGCTAATCACGCAGGCGCTGGTCACTTCCGAGCCTGTGCCGCTGGTGGTGGGAATAGCAACACAGGTTTCGATTTCAATACCGAACTGTCGGCTGAACCAAACGATGGCTTTCGCGGCATCCAGCGCTGAGCCTCCGCCAAAACCAATGACAACATCCGGTCGCAGGGACTGCATTTGCGCAATCCCTTGCACCACCGTGCTAATGGTTGGGTCGGGGGTAATATCGCTGAAAATGCTGATGCGATTATCCGCAGGAAGCGTGTTGCGCAGCTTTTCAATCACAGGAGAACGCGCCAGAAAACCATCGCAGATAATCCAGATATGCTTATTCGTGAAACGCTTGAGCACATCCAGGCTTCCCTGACCGCTGAATAATCGAGTTTGCAGTGAAAAGCTTTTCATAACGGCCCCATTAGCGAATAGAAAAACCGTTTGTCAGCACGCAACGACGAGAACGTGCGAAAGTACGTGCCGATGTTGTTCCTTCACCGGTCGGCGTCGCAATTGTGAAAGTGGTAAAGCCTTCACCACCCACGCCAATCCCGGCGTAAGAGGGGCCATTTTTCACAAAAATGGAGGTCTGAAGCGTGCGTGCGGCAAGATTCAAACGCGACACATTCTGTGAATGCATAATGGCGGTGTGATGCAATCCCTCTTCAACTTTCAGAGCCAACGTTAACGCACTGTCAAAATCGCTCACCGTGACGACGGGGAGCATTGGCATCAACTGCTCGCTGGTAACCCACGGGTCGTCAGCCTTGACGATACCTATCAGTAATCGAGGCGCTTTTGCCGGAACAGGTATTCCTGCGGCTTCCAGTAAGGTGGCCGGGCTTTTTCCTACCAGTTTTTTATTGGCCATGCCTTCGGGCAAACAGACTGCCCGCAGTTTGTCTACCTCTTCGCTCGTGAGAAGCAGTGCGCCAAAAGACTGCATTTGTTGAACCAGGCGTTCGGCAACGGCACTAACAACAATCAGGCTCTTCTCAGCAATGCAGGGGAGGTTGTAATCAAAAGATGCGCCGTTGATGATATCTTCCGCCGCCTTAACCAGATCGGCTGTTTCATCGACAATACAGGGAGGGTTGCCTGCGCCTGCGCCAATGACTTTTTTCCCGCTTTTCATACCCATAGCAACAATGCCTGGGCCACCGGTAATCGCCAGAACTGCGATTTTAGGGTGTGCCATCATCTGCTGGGTAGCCTCAAAAGTGGGTTCTGTGACCGTGACGACAAGATTACGGATCCCGCAGCAGCGGAAAACAATATCCTCAATCATGGCAATCAGTTTCAGTGAGACCACTTTAGCGCCCGGATGCGGGCTAAAATAAACGCTGTTCCCCGCAGCCAGCATACTGATGCTGTTGTTAATTATGGTTTCCGTCGGGTTGGTACTGGGGGCGACGGAGCCAATCACGCCAAACGGTGAATACTCGAATAACACCATGCCGCCATCACCGGTCAGTGCCGTGGTGGTGAGATCTTCGATCCCTGGAGTATTGTCCAGCGCAGCTTTATTCTTGAGGAATTTATCCTCTTTGTTGCCCATTCCTGTTTCAGCTGCGCTCTCAGCGGCCAGGGAAGCAAGATGAGGGGTCAGTTCTTCTCGCAGGGCGTGAATGATGGCGCTGCGGGTTTTTAATGGCGATTGCTGGTAACGTAAAAAAGCCTGATGCGCGGCTTCGATAGCTTCACCCACGGACGGAAAAATTCCGTTTCCTTTGGTTTCTGTTTTTGCCGGGGCGAGTTGTTCACTCAAAATGTTACGGATGAGGGTTTCAAGTTCTGAAGTATTCATTGATGTGTTCTCACGTTAATCGCTGCAATGGCCGTTTCTGCAATGTCCATATCCTGGTCAACGCTTCCCCCGCTGATGCCAAGACCCCCAAGGAGTAGACCCTCTCGCCATAATGCGTATCCGCCACCAAAAGTGACGACTTTTCCCTGCATATGGCTTTCCAGACCGTAAAGCGCCGCGCCTGGTTGCACCGCTGACGTTAATTCATGCGTGGCGGTTTTCATCGCCACGGCGGTCCAGGCTTTTTTGGGTGCCAGTTCGCTACTGACGAGCAATGCGTCAGGCATACGCCAGGTCACCGTTTGGGTCCCGTTCGCATCAACAATGCTGATGACGACCGGAACCTGAAGTTCTTCTGCTCTCGTCACCGCAGCGCGAGTCAGTTGGTGGAGCTCCTGAAAAGACAGAGACATAGTCGGCTCCTTTGTGGCTGATGTACGGATGGCGGCGAGATAACGCTCAGCCACTTTCTGAATAATGTCGTTTTGATGGGCGTCATGATCTTCTGCCCGTGCGAGCGCATATAAGCAGTCGGACAGACGATTGATGTAACGCATCAGCACATGTCTGACGGCGATATCGGCAGAAAGCTCCACCAGTCGCCTCTCTGCGCGGCGAGCCAGCGTACGGGCAAAATGCAGACGGCTGGCCGCTTCGCTGCGGCCCGGTAAAATAAAGCTGCGCAGCGACGGTACTCTCCCCATCGCGGTATCGATGGCGGTTTCCAGCGCTGCAATTTCTTCTGAACTGATGTAGCGCTGCTCTGGGTTTGGTTGTTCGCTCTCGCTGGCGAGTTCGGCGCTGAACCAAAAAAGCTGCAGTTGAATGTTTTCAAGTAACTGGCGGTGCTGTGGGCTTTTCGCCGCGCAAACGCACAGGCTAAGCGCCGCATTGAGTTCGTCCAGCGTCCCGTAAGCCTCGACGCGCGGATGCGTTTTGCTTACGCGTTGCCCGGTAAAGAGGGCCGTTGTGCCGGCATCGCCAGTGCGGGTATAAATCGCCATAGTTCCTCCTAACGAGAAAGCGTGTCGACAATGCCGACAATAGCCAGATCGATGGCCTCATTTGGGCCGGAGAAAACGTGCCGGGCACTGGAGCCGCTGCTGAGTAAAACCAGTTCTCCGGTTCCTGCGCCGACAGAATCAACGGCGACTTCGTCCCCGGTCGTCGGGGAGGCTGGCAGCTCTCCGTCAACACTCACCCGACGTACCAGCAACAGCTTTTTCCCCACCAGTGAAGGGGACTTTTGCGTGGAGACAACAACGCCTGTAACCCGTGCCAGATGCATAGCTCACTCCTGCTTAATTAATTGGACATTTCGCGTACTGACAGTTTCCTGAGCCAGCGCAGTGACGACACATCGACGGCGTAGCACTAGAACCGCATCGTGCAATTGGGCGACGTCGGCGTAACTGAGAAGTTTTTCAGGATGCAGAACGATCGCTCGCCCCAGTTCGTCACCAAACTCCAGCGGCAGACGCGCGAGTTTTTTCACGGGTACTGCGGGTAACAATTGGTGATGTAGAGAAATTTTCACGCGGACTCCGCATGCCAGCGCTTCGTGGATCGTGACTACCGACATATTGGCAGGGCTGCTTTCGACAATTTGCTCCAGCAGGAGCAGGTCAGCCTGCAAAATGTGCAGTGACGAGTATTGGCAGCATAGTATCCGTGGGTCTACTTCCCGTAACTGCGCGACGCTGAGGGAGATCGTGCTTGCCGCGCGTTTTTTTAATCGGGAAACAACCTCCTCGATAATGCGTTGCAGCAGTTCGTTGTTCATTGTGAAGTCACCAGTGTGGCGAATGCCTGCGGATTATCCGCCCCTGCGGCATTGGCTTCGTCGGTATCAATATGCATCTCAAGGCGCATATCCGGCGAAACGCGTACGGCGACGTTATCGAAAATCAGCCGGCGTTCATCGCCATTAATGGCGACCGAGACTTTGTCACCATGGGAAACCCGCAGAATCAGGGCATCGAGCGGCGACATATGGATATGCCGTTGAGCAACGATAACGCCGGATGTTAAGTCCAGTTCAGCAAATGGACTGACAAGGCGAATACCCGGCGTGCCCTGGATATTGCCCGACATACGCAGCGGGGCAGCAATACCTAGCGTACGGGCATCGGTACGTGAAATTTCAACCTGACTGGCGCTTCGTAGCGGGCCGAGTAAACGCACATTTTTTAACTGTCCTTTAGGTCCAACCAGCGTGACGGTCTGCTCTGCAGCGTATTGTCCGGGCTGCAATAGCCCTTTTTTCTTGCTGATAGGCTGATTGGGAAACAAACGGACGTAATCTTCAGTACAAAGATGAATATGACGATTAGAGATCCCCAGCGGAATAGGGCGCTCGCGCATTTCATCCAGAACTTTGGCGACCGTTGACTTGAGTTGCTGTTTATCCATCACGCTTTACCTCGTTTGCCAGAGTGCAGACAAAGAGATCGAGGCTCACCTTTCTGGCGGGTACAGGCTGGGTCAAGGCACAGATTGCAGCTAATCAACTCCGCATTTTGCGGCGCTTCGGACGCAGTGCTGTCCACCAACATCTCTTCTTGCGGCTCGACCTGGATGGGGGCGGGTGTTGGCTCGGGGTCCGGTGTCACGCTATGTGACAGGATTCCGTCCCCTGGTCTGGAAATGACTTTGTGAGCCACCAGCCCATCGCGTTGGTCCGCGAAACTGACACCGGTAGAAATGGCCGCCTGCACGGAGGCCACATCCCCGATTATCTTGATCACCGTCCAGCCTGAACCGTTGGTTTTTTCGAGGCCCACCAGCGTGATGGAGGCGGCTTTCGCCATGACGTCCGCGCAACTGATGGCTAATGCCAGACCACTAACTTCGAGTAATCCCAGTGATTGCTTCACGCTGTGCTCCTTGGTTGCAACGACTTATGCGGATTTAGGTAAAATGGCTTCAACGTCGCTGTGCGGACGCGGGATAACGTGGCAGGATTTCACCTCGCCAACGGCGCTTGCAGCTGCGCTTCCTGCATCTACTGCGGCTTTCACCGCACCGACATCACCACGGACCATAACGGTGATCAGGCCTGAGCCGATTTTTTCGTAACCGACCAACTGCACGTTTGCGGATTTCACCATGGCATCAGCGGCTTCAATAGCGCCGACAAGCCCTTTTGTTTCAACCAGTCCCAGTGCGTTATTCATACTGCTTGTCTCCTGTGGGTTATGAGTGACATTCCCGGAATGGAATGCCTTTAACCAGCCGCGCAGCGTTATTACCGATGCTGCGACGAGCGTGGTTATCTTGTTGATACATCAGCGTAAAAAGCGGCGCTGACGCGGGTAGATTTTTGTAGTGCACGACCAGTTTTTCGCGACTGCAGCCAATGCCAACCAGCAGCGGCGACTGGCATGCCGCGAGCCATGCGTTGTGGATAACGTCGGCTGAATGGTTCTCCTGAATCACAAACGGGATCCCTTCTTCTTCAATACCCAGCAGCACGTCGTTCCAGGTGTCAGCACAGTCACCGGTGGTGAAGATAACGATAGCGGGCGTGTTGAGATTACTTTCCATGAGCGAACGCCTTGTGCCAGGAGAGAATCAGCCCGGTCGCGACCGCATTGCGCGGACCCTCGGTGCCACGAATGTTGCCGCGCCCGGCAACCAGGCGATAATGCGCCAGCGCATCGGTTACAAGTTGCGGTACTTCGAAATCCAGGGACGAGCCGCCAACCAGCACCACAAAGGGAATATCCCGAATGTTCCCGGTCGGACTCACCTGACGTAACGCTCTGAGCGCGTTGGTGACAAAAACGCGCTCCTTGGCGCTGCGGCGAATGGCCCGTACTTTCTCCAGCGCCAGTTCGCCTGGCAGGGGCACCAGCTCATCAGGTTTTACTACGCACACGCGGGCAAAAACCGTTGGCGGAAGAGGCTCAGGGAAGAACTGAACGCTGCCATCTTCGTGGCGAAGATGGAACAAGCTCTCAACTTTCGCCAGCGGGTACTTTTTGATCTCTTCGGCCAGATAACGGTCATCCAGCCCCAGTTCACGGGCAATAATCATCGTGACCATATCGCCCGCGCCCGCCAGGTGTGTGGCAATAATTTCGCCTTTCGGGTTGATGATGGAGGCGTCGGTCGATCCCGCACCGAGATCCAGAATAGCCAGTGGTCGCGTCGTACCCGGAGTGGTTAAGGCCCCGAGAATGGCCGCTTCGGCTTCAGCCCCGCCAACCTGGACATCAATGTTGAGCTTTTGCGTGATCTCCTGGGCAATCATTGCCATTTGCAGGCGATCTGATTTCACCATTGAGGCAATACCGACAGCCTGTTCCAGCGAAAACTCACCGGCAAGTCCACCGGTCACGCTGACGGGAACCGAGGTATCAACCGCCAGTAGATCCTGAATAAAGATTTCCTGACTGGGTTTGTTGGTTAATTCAGCCATTGTCTGGCGTACATGTTCCAGCATGCCGCCAATATTGGTCCCCGCTTCGCCGGTAACGTTATCCAGTTTCGGGCACTCGCCAACGGCTTTCATAATCGCGTCAGCGCCTGCTGCAACGTCGACGCGTACGGTACGCCCTTGTGACTGTAGCTCCAGATTCCCGGCGGGAATGGCTCGTGCTTTCACATCGCCTGACGGCGTTTTCACCACCACGGCAGAGCGGTTGCCGATCAGCGCGCGCGCCATCGGGACAATGTTTTTAGTCTCGTCGGCATTGAGACCAAAGACAGTTGCAATCCCGTAGGGGTTAGAAAGCGTTTCAATGACCTTTCCGGGAACCGCGACCTCAATAGCAGCTAACATACCCAATGGGATACGGTCGATATGAAGCACTTCATCCACGATGGGCAGGGGGTGAGTCAGACGATTGCTGACTAACACGCCATCGTCTTGCTGCAAAATTACGCCAGTTAACTGGTATCCGGCGCGTACCGAGGCATTAATCATCGTGGCGACATCGGCGAAATCAAATGCCGATGACACCACCAGAATATAAGGTGTATCCGCCGGACGGCTGAGCAGCTCTTCCGGCGTAATAGTAATGCCAACACCCAGCCCGACACCGCCCGGCGTTTTAGGGTTATGGCCGATCATGGTGGATTCAGTGATGATGGTTTCGGTGATTGTTTCCATCGCCACGTCGCCAATGACCGGAGTGGCTTCGTTAATACGGATGAGCGAAATATCGCTGACATTGATGCCGGCGTTTTTTGCTGCCAGCGTAAGTGCCTCCTGAATGCCAAACACATTACGCAATGTGCCTTTTATCCCGGTGGTTTCTGCCAGGGCGCTGTTGGTAATACACAGCGCGCCAGACTCATCCAGGGTAGCCAGAGCGACTTCCGTTGATGAGTTACCTATGTCAATGCCAGCTAGATATCGCATGATCCTGTCCCTGAGTTAGTCGTCGCCTTTGAGTTTTTTACGCTCAACATACAGCGCTGCCGCTTCACGAACGAAAGCCGCACAGATCTTTGCCTGATAACGATTTTCGAGATCGTCAGCGATAGCCATCAGCTCATCTTTAGTCGAGCGATACGGGCGTAGCGCGTTATAGATCTCCAGGATGCGATCGTCAGGTACAGCGGTTAGCTCTGCGGCGCGCTCAAAGTTCATCGCCAGTCTGTCACGCCCGGCATCTTTGGCGATTTCCGCCTGCAGGCGCAGCGTTTCAGGCGTGATGCGCATGTCCTGTGCCGTCACCTTGTTGCTCAGAACATTTTCGAGCGTGAAGTCATCCAGGGTTTTATTGGTCGCGGTTTTTACCCACTCAGGATGTTTATTCGCGAGAGGGTAATCCGTGACTTTCGCGGTATGTGCTGATGAACTTGCCGCAACCGGAGTAGCGGACTCGCCTTGCAGGCTGTTCATCCGGCTCAGCACATCCCGAACCATCGATTCAATTGCGTCGGTATTCATGGAGTTATCCTTTATCAAAGCGCCACGCGCAGTTCCTGCGGGTTTTTGCCCGTCACGACATATTTGGTCTCTTTAATGTGCAGAATGGCCGATTTCGCCTGGTACTTAGGTCGAGCCATCTGGTCATTCAGAGTAGGGACCGGTTGCGGAGATTCACGCTTGGCATAACGCGCGGCGTTTTTACCGATCTGACGATAGGTTTCCAGCGTCAGAAGCGGCGCCTGAGGGAACAGTTCCAGATTAGAAAGCGGCGGTAATCCCTGCTGGTGGATAACCGTGGTGCCTTTTGACTGGATGCCGATAGAGATCCCGGAACCGCTCAGACGGTTGCCTTCCACGGCGACAAACGCGACATCAGAGGATTTAAAGCAGCGGATAACGCGTGCTTTAATGCCTTCCTCTTCAATCCCGGCAATCACTTCGCGCAAGATATTCTTATGCGGGATCCCGACGATATTGACGGTTTGTGAGAGCCCGAACGCTGGACCTACGGCAATAATCACTTCGTCTTGCTGCTGACCTTGTTTAGCTTCGCCAATCTCGGTCAGAAAACTGTCGCTCTGTACCGCTGCGGCCTGCGGCGCGCTTGCCGCTGTCGATGCGTGGAATGAGACGGGTTTGTCGCTGGTCTGCATTTCAGACAGCACGTCTTCAATTATCTGGCGCAGCAGCTTTTCATTAATTTCCATTTTTCACCCCTTAGCCAAGTTCGTTGGGATCAAGTGCGCCAGGGATGTTTTTAATCTCTTCCCAGCGTTCGCCTTGCAGGCGATAACCTGTTGCCGGACCGGCATAGTCATTGACGTCATTTACTGCGGATAGCACCTGTCCGTCGCCAACGATAATGGCGGAGGTATGCAGATAATCCCCGGTTAACTTGGCTTTCTGGATGTTGAGCATGTCCTGCGCAACATCGGTAAACCCGCCCTGAGCAAGCGCTTTTACCACTTCAAGACCGTTGCGATTTTTACTGATGATCTCTTGTGCAAATTTGATGTCTTCAACGATGTTGCGCTCTGGCATATCTTTCGATCCGTGAGCGTAAGTCGCAGCTTCCACTTCTTCATCAGTGATTGGCGGTAATCCCATCCCGGCAAACACAGCCTGCAGCGCGCGGGCCGCTTTGTTACGAATGGCGATAACATCTTCTTCTCGAACCGGACGCAGGCCGCCGTCCACTTTCAGGTCGCGCTGGATAACGTTGTAGTCGTCAAAGTCTTCAGCATCTTCGTTGGAACCGGCGAACATGTTGTCGTAGTTCGGCACCGCGGAATAACCGGAAGAGATGAAGTCAGTACCTGGCAGGAACTGCATCAGCAGACGCGCGGTACGACGCATATCCGAGTGGGTAAAGGTCTGGTCGTTGCTGGAGGCGCATTCCAGATCCAGAGAAGAACAGATCAGGTTTTCGGCCAGAACCGCACGAATACCGGACGGCACGGCAGAAGGTACGCCGATGCAGCTTACTGAGCCGTTTTGTAAACCCTGCACGCCAGCGGCTTTGGTGATGTAAATGCAGCGGGCTTCCAGATAAAGCATCGATTTACCTTCGGCATAACCCATCTGTACTTCAGAGCCAGAGCCGGAAGTAAAGCGCATTTTCAGGCCGCGAGAGGCGTAGGAAGAGGCAAGGAAGCCTTTCGACCATGGTGTGTCGTCGCCGTCGGTAAAGACGGGTTCTGTACCATAGACGGAGATAGTTTCCGCGTAGCATGTGTGGCCCAGCATGCCGAGCTTAAGTTCGGTTGCTTCTTCCAGAGAGCACTGAGTTAACACGCCAGGGCGTCCAACCTGTGAACCGACTAACAAGGCAATGGCGTTAAATGGCGCGTAGCGTGCGACGGCAACGGTCGTTTCCTGTTCGTCAAATCCGCGCCATGCGCCTTCTGCAGCGTCAGCGGCAATCTGTACCGGGTTATCTTTGACGTTAGTGACGTGCGCCTGTTGAGACGGAGTTCGACGAGCGCGCATTTTCTGCATGGCCATCATCATCTCGACGACGTTCATATGGGACACCACTTCGACAATTTTTGCTGGTGTCATGGCGGTGGTCAGCGGCACGATGTCTTTGCGTTTCACGTTAGGGTCGCAAAGCATATTGGCCAGTTTAACCGAGTCCATTGCCATGACTTCTTCAGCGCGCGCCAGGTTAATGCCGTAGCGGGCAATGAAATGGTCAATTAAGTCAAATTCACTGGCGGATTTGCCGTCCAGTTCAGTCACAGTACCGTTGACGATTTTAATCGATGGTTTAGGGTCGTTCGGGCTTTCCATCGCAATGAAGCCTTCTTCGATCCACTCCTTAACGAAACCATCCTGATTCACAGGGCGTTTCGCTAGTGCTTCAAATCTTTTCGATCTCATGAATCAGCCTCACTGATATCAGATATAGGACGGACGATCGTTTTTCGGCTCTGAGCCGAGGGTCCCGAGTACGGTTTTACCGATTTCACGGGCGGAGATAACAGCCTGACGAACGGCGCCGGAATCACCAGAGATGACCAGAATGGCTTCGTTGCTGAAGCTGGTGCCATGGGCCGGGGAGCTGTAGGCTACAACTTCTACATTGGCGGATTTCAGCGCAGTATCAGCCATCAGGACACCCACGGAGGCTGGCGCGCCGACAATCACGCCACAGGCACGGCCAATCGGCGCGCCAAAGGCTTTTTCCAGCGCGTAGCTGGCGCGGGCGGTGTATTGCATCTCGATGTGACCGGCTTCGTTGGCATAAACATCGCCAAAGGTGCGATCCAGCTCTTTCAGCGCAACCTCAATTCCGCGTTTCACGTCGGAAACATCGTTGCCGCCGAGGATAATCAGCGAGCCGTGGCCCGCGCCGCCTTTGGTATCTCGTGGTAATTCAATACTGACGACTTCCGTATTTGTTGCTTTTACCGCTTCATCGGCGGCCATAATGTGCGGACCCGCGCCAGTACGGGCGCCAAGGATGCCAATGGAGCGATAACGTTTTTCAAGTTTCATCGCGTCCAGTAAGGCGCTGTCTACGTTGGCGATTACCAGACCGACGGTGTCGCCAATCGCGGTACCGACAAACTCCGTTAAACTGCAGCTTTTCTCTGCCATAGCCGTTTCTCGTGTTGGGTGATTATTTTCAGGGATAGCCTGCTGTTCTGGGGTTGCCACGCGAGCAATCACCTGCGCCATGATCTGTTCAACCAGCTCATTGCTGCTCATTAGCTAATTCCCTTCGGTAAGATTTTTTCTACATCGGTGTGAGGGCGCGGGATAACGTGTACGGCTTTCACTTCTCCCACATTACGGGCTGCGGCGGCGCCGGCATCTGTTGCTGCTTTGACTGCGCCGACATCGCCGCGGACAATAACGGTTACCAGCCCCGAACCAATTTTTTCGTAGCCGACCAGCATTACATTGGCTGATTTCACCATTGCATCTGCGGCCTCTATGGCTGCAGTTAAGCCTTTGGTTTCTACCATTCCTAACGCTTCTTGTTGCATAAAGACCTCGCCTGGGTTGTCCCGATATTCATGACTATAAAAAGAAGCGAGGAAAAAGAATGGCTGAGTTGAAAGTATGAATGAAAAAATAGTGAGGTTATGGTGATATAAAATTGCTGTGTTTTATTTTATCTTTTTGTTTTTAATGGTTATTTTTTATTTTCATAATATGAATATTTAGTTATGTTAATTCCATATTTACACTTTTGTTAGTGACATTAAAAATGGCATTTGCTATGCGGAAAAATGAAAATGTGATGATTGTCTGAAAACATAATTCTGCCAATAGCAATATTTTATCGTTTCACAAATGTACCACTAATAGTGGATTTCCCTGTGTTCTCACCTGTTTTAATAAAAGTGATAGCAAGAATTTGCTATCTCAGCACGATTTTGAGGGGCATGCCGCCTTCAGATTGCCAACATTTTGCCGATACGGCTTTTTATAGTAAGCCTTGAAGTATTCTACGTACCAGCAAGGAGTCCGCTGGTAAAGACACGAACTCTGCTTAGAAGGTGTCACAATGAACGATTCACTAAAAGCGCAATGCATTGCTGAGTTTTTGGGTACCGGGCTGTTTTTGTTTTTTGGCATCGGATGCCTGAGCGCACTTAAAGTCGCGGGCGCCAGTTTGGGATTATGGGAGATCTGCATCATATGGGGGTTGGGGATCTCGCTTGCCGTTTACCTGACAGCGGGGATTTCTGGCGCGCATCTCAATCCCGCAATCACCATCGCCCTGTGGTTATTTGCCTGTTTTCCGGGGCGCAAAGTTGTGCCATACACCGTAGCGCAGGTTGCGGGTGCCTTTGGCGGCGCGTTGCTAGCCTATCTGCTGTACGGAAGTCTATTTACCGAATATGAGTCTGCCCATCAAATGGTACGCGGCAGCCTTGAAAGCCTGCAATTGGCCAGTATTTTTAGTACTTATCCAGCGGCGGCGCTCAGCGTCTGGCAGGCTGCGCTGGTTGAAGTAGTGATCACTTCCATTCTGATGGGCATGATCATGGCACTTACCGATGACGGTAATGGCGTCCCCAGAGGGCCATTGGCGCCTTTATTGATTGGCATTCTGGTGGCTGTTCTCGGTGCATCTACCGGGCCGCTCACCGGATTTGCGATGAACCCGGCACGTGATTTCGGTCCAAAATTATTTGCATGGATGGCCGGGTGGGGAGATGTGGCGATGACTGGCGGGCGTGATATCCCTTATTTCATCGTACCGATTGTGGCCCCCATCATCGGTGCGTGCGCGGGCGCAGCAATTTATCGTTATTTTATTGGCAAAAATTTACCGTGTAATACGTGTAAACTGGAGGAAAATGAGAGCTAGCTTCACGGAAGATGTTTATTTTTAAAGCGTAAAAACTGTTTTCGTGATCCGGTTTCCTGAACCGCTGAAAAAGTCTCCCCACAATGGGAGACTTTTGTTATGTTCGATGATGACTTTCATCAGCGCCCAGGAAAGCGAGATGAAACTGGATGTGTAAATAGTATGTTTTATTTATAACAATAAATTAACTGAGAGGTTTTATCATGATTTCTGCGAGTGCCCTGAACTCAGAACTCATTAATAAAATCGCACAGGATTTTGCGCAGGCCACCAGTCTGGCTGTTGTGGTTGTCAATATTCACGGTGATGAAATTTCTGAGCTTTTTAATTTCACCCCTTTTTGTCAGTTGATGCGCCAGCATCCTCAGCACAGTACCCGTTGTCGTATGAGCGATCGCTGTGGCGGGCTGGAAGCTTCAAAATCCGATCAACCCTGCATCTATCGCTGCCACGCGGGGCTTACCGACTTCTCAATTCCGCTGGTAATTGCGGGTCACCTGGTTGGGTTCGTATTGTGTGGTCAGGTGCGTTTAAGTAACGATGTCGGCCTGGTGGATATCCTGAACGTCGATGACCGCTGGCAAGCCGATCCCGAACTGCTCAGTGAATTTCGTAATGTGCCGGAGATGGACTATTCGCGCGTTATCGCCTCGGCGGATCTGCTAAAGCTCATCGTGGAAAATTGCCTTAAAAAACAACTAAATTTTGTGGTTATCAAAGACAACCCGCAGCAGGCAGAGCCAGTACGCGCCAACCGAACGCCGAATCCTCACGACAGCAAAATGAAAAAAGCGCTGCGCTATATTGATGCGCATTTGTCAGATGAGTTACGCCTGGAAGATGTTGCGTCTCATGTTTACCTTAGCCCTTACTATTTCAGTAAATTGTTCAAAAAATATCAGGGTATCGGGTTTAACGCCTGGGTAAATCAACAGCGAATGGCGAGTGCCAAAGAGTTACTCTGTCATAGTGACTGGAGCATAGCCAGCATTGCGCGTAATTTAGGCTTTTCACAAACCAGTTATTTCTGCAAAGTATTCCGCCAGACGTATCAGGTTACGCCGCAGGCATTTCGCCAGCAAATAAATGTCATTTCACGCGGTGAGTCCGCTTAAATAGCAATATTTTGCTATTGCCGATTTTTGATATCGGGCGCTATGTCAGTAATTATAAAATGAAAAGTAACAACAGCAGTCAATAAATTGTCATAGCGCAACAAAATAATAGTATTAGAGGGATAAACTGCACCAGTTTTTATTTTTGTGATGAGATACAGTGTCTGTATGCCTGACTTTCTTTATTCTTTGCTGACACTTTCATTCAAAATGTGAACATGTGAATAAGTGGGTTTATGCCAGATAATTGGCTGAATGAATCCGGAAAGATATTAAATTGAATTATTGTCATGAGGTCGTGAATTTACCTCATAACAGGGAGCTTAATTAAGGCTCCTGAACTGACAGGTTTGCCACATTTGTGGTAGGGAAGGGGGTGAGAATCCCCCGCAGCCCCCGCTGCTGTGATGCTGACGACCCCGTATGGACCACTGATCGCAAGATTGGGAAGGACGGGTGAGGATGACGCTAAGCCAGAAGACCTGCCTGTCAGTGACTACCAACAACTTCGGTGGGAAGTGGGTGGTTCAGATGCATACAGTCGAGAGACTGGGTATCTCTACACCCCTACCACCCTGAACAGGATCAGGGTATGGCGGCCAATTTTCACGCATTTGTTCTTGCAGGTACCGGAAGCGGCTGTGGTAAAACCACGGTGACGCTGGGCTTGTTGAGCTTGTTGAAAAAACGCGGTTTACGCGTCCAGCCTTGCAAAGTGGGGCCTGATTACCTTGATACCGGCTGGCATACAGCGGTATGCGGTACCGCTTCCCGCAATCTTGATAGCTTCATGCTTCCCGCTTCCACTCTGAATGCTTTATTCCGCGAGCAGATGCAACATGCCGATATCGCCGTGATTGAAGGCGTGATGGGGTTGTATGACGGTTATGGTACCGACCCGAACTACTGCAGTACCGCCGCGATGGCCAAACAGTTAGGTTGCCCGGTCATCTTACTGGTTGATGGTAAAGCTGTTTCCACCTCGATAGCCGCAACGGTAATGGGGTTTCAGCATTTTGATCCCACGCTGAACATCGCCGGGGTGATCGTTAATCGGGTCAACAGCGAAACGCATTATCAGTTGCTGAAGGTGGCGATTGAGCGTTACTGTTCCGTTCCTGTATTAGGCTACGTTCCCCGTATGGAAGGCGTTGCGCTTCCGGAGCGTCATCTGGGGCTGGTTACTGCGCGTGAGTCTGTTATCAATCAGCAGCCGTGGCAGGCCTTTGCCGCGACGCTGGAGCAGACGCTGGATATCGATGCTCTACTGAAATTAAGCCAGCTAAACACCCTCCCTGCGGGTGAATGGCCTACGCTTCCCGATACTGATGCCGGAGAAGGGCTAACGCTTGCTATCGCTGATGACGAAGCGTTCAACTTTTATTACCCGGACAATATTACTTTGCTTGAACGCACGGGGCTGAAGATTGTGCGTTTTAGCCCGTTGCACGACACCTGTTTACCTGATTGTCAGATGATCTGGCTGGGTGGCGGATACCCTGAGTTACATGCTGCGGCTCTGGCCCGCAATGTCCCGATGCTTAAGCAATTGCGAGCCGCACATCACCGCGGCGTGGCGATTTACGCCGAGTGCGGTGGGCTGATGTATCTCGGCAGTTCGCTGGAGGACAGCCACGGTGATAGCTGGTTGATGGCGGATATCATTCCCGGTCACAGCAAAATGGGGAAACGTCTGACCCGATTTGGCTACTGCGAGGCGCAGGCCGCGCAGCAAACCTTGTTAGCTGCAGAAGGCGAAGTGCTGCGCGGGCATGAATTTCACTACTCAGATTTTATTCCTGAAACTCCCGCGGTGATGCACTGTCGCAAAGTGCGCGATGGCAAAACGTTGCAGACCTGGTCCGGCGGCTGGCAGGTGGGTAACACTTTCGCCAGCTATCTACACGTTCATTTTGCTCAACGTCCGCAGATGCTTAACCATTGGTTGGCAGCCGCGAGGAGCGCGCTATGACGATCCTTGCGTGGTGTGTTGCCTGGCTGCTTGATTTTATTATCGGCGATCCGCAGAACTGGCCGCATCCGGTGCGCTGGATTGGCAATCTGATTTCTGCCATGCAGCGAGTCGTACGGCGCTACTGCCATAGCGATCGTGCGTTGCGCATTGGTGGCGCGGTGATGTGGGTAGTGGTGGTTGGCCTGACCTGGACTGTCTCCTGGGGCGTACTGGCGCTGGCGCACTCTATTCATCCCTGGCTTGGATGGATGGTGGAGGTTTGGATGATCTTTACCGTGCTTGCTGGGCGCTGTCTGGCGAACGCCGCGCAGGATGTCGAACGTCCGTTGCGTGCCGGTAACCTTGCCGCAAGTCGGGAAAAGTTATCTTGGATCGTGGGTCGCGATACCTCGCAATTACAACCTCAGCAGATCAATCGTGCCGTGGTGGAAACCGTGGCCGAAAACACCGTTGATGGCATCATCGCGCCGCTGTTTTTCCTTCTTCTCGGCGGCGCGCCTTTGGCGATGGCCTACAAAGCGGTAAATACCCTTGACTCCATGGTGGGTTACAAACATGAAAAATACCGCGCTATCGGTATGGTCAGCGCGCGCCTGGATGATGTCGCAAATTATATTCCTGCGAGACTGAGCTGGCTGCTGCTGGGCGTGGCTGCATTTTTATGCCGTCAGGACGGCTCGCGTGCTTTGCAGATCGGCTGGCGCGATCGCTACAACCACAGTAGCCCAAACTGCGCGTGGTCGGAGGCCTCCGTTGCCGGGGCATTAGGTATTCGTCTGGGTGGCCCTAATGACTACTTTGGCGAGCGTGTTGAGAAACCGTGGATTGGTGATGCACAACGCGACATTTCGGTAGACGACATTTCCCATACGATTCGATTGATGTGGGTGGCATCGACGCTGGCACTGGCGCTGTTTATCGCGCTGCGGTGGCTGCTGGTCGGTGTAGCCTGAGGACAACACTATGCAATATATCCAGCAACCCCAGGCTATTGAGGCCAAAAGTTTCGACATTATAGGCGAGATTATCCGTGAAACCCGTCCGGACTATCAGTTTGCCAGTCCGTTGCATGAAGCCATTATCAAGCGGGTCATTCACACCACGGCGGATTTCGACTGGCTGGACATTCTGTGGTTTTCCAGTGATGTGCTGGAGCAGTTCTGCTCGGCGCTTAGCCGTTCGAGCGTGATTTATACCGATACCACCATGGCCCTTTCCGGGATCAATAAAACGCTGCTGGCAAAATTTGGCGGCGAGTGCCGCTGCTATATCAGCGATCCACGAGTCGTACGTACGGCAAAAGAGCAGGGGATCACCCGCTCAATGGCGGCTGTCGATATTGCGGTGAAAGAAGAGGGGGAAAAGCTGTTTGTTTTTGGCAACGCGCCGACAGCGCTGTTCCGCCTGCTTGAGCATGATGTTGCGGTTAGCGGTGTGGTTGGTGTACCGGTCGGGTTCGTTGGTGCTGAAGAGTCGAAAGATGCCCTGACCCAAAGCAACCTGCCGGCCATTGCTGCGTTAGGACGTAAAGGGGGGAGTAACGTCGCCGCTGCTATCGTCAATGCCATGCTTTATCACATGCAGGGGGCGCGATGAGCGAGGCCTTCGATACGCCGGTGTGGCACAACGGCAAAGCGCTGCGTAAAGGATATACCACGGGATCGTGCGCGACGGCGGCTGCAAAAGTGGCGGCGCTGATGGTATTGCGCCAGCACCTGATCCATCAGGTTTCCATCGTGACGCCTTCCGGGGTGACGCTGTGCCTGAACGTCGAATCGCCGCATATCGAAGGGCAGCAGGCGATAGCCGCGATCCGTAAAGACGGTGGCGATGATGTCGATGCCACGCATGGCATGCTGATTTTTGCCCGCGTGACGTTAGATGATAGTGGCGTGATCGCCTTACAGGGCGGTGAAGGGGTCGGTACGGTTACCCGCAAAGGGATCGGTCTACCGGTGGGGAGTTCGGCGATTAACCGCACACCTCGCCAGACCATTGAGTCGGCGGTACGTGAAGCGATTGGTCCAAATCGTGGGGCGCAGATTGAAATCTTCGCGCCGGAAGGCGAAGAGCGGGCGCAAAAAACTTACAACTCGCGGCTTGGCATTCTGGGCGGTATTTCGATTATTGGCACCACGGGTATCGTCACGCCAATGTCGGAAGAGAGCTGGAAGCGTTCGCTGTCGCTGGAGCTGGAAATTAAACGCGCGGCGGGTCTGGATCGCGTGGTTCTGGTGCCGGGAAACCACGGTGAACGTTTTGTGCGTGAACAGATGGGCATCGACACCCAGGTTGTGGTCACCATGAGCAACTTTGTCGGCTACATGATTGAAGAAGCCGTCCGTCTGGGATTTCGGCAAATCGTGCTGGTGGGACATCCCGGGAAACTTATCAAAATCGCGGCGGGGATCTTCCATACCCACAGCCATATTGCCGATGCGCGCATGGAAACGCTGGTGGCCCATCTCGCGTTGCTTGGCGCGCCGCTGGAACTGCTGAGGCTGGTCAGCGACTGCGATACTACTGAAGCGGCGATGGAACACATCGACGCGTACGGCTTTCAGCATATTTATAACCATCTGGCGGAGCGTATCTGTATGCGCGTTCTGCAAACGTTGCGCTTTACCAAAAATCCCCCGACCTGCGACGCCATCATGTTCTCGTTTGACAATCAGGTGCTTGGCAGTAATCGCCCGATCGCAGAAATTGCTGAGGAGATGCAATGTTAACCGTTGTGGGAATGGGTCCCGCGGGTTTGCATTTGATGACGCCTGCGGCGCGTGAAGCGGTCGCAACGGCTGACGTGCTGGTCGGCGGAAAGCGGCATTTGCAGCAATTCCCGGATTTCACCGGTGAACGGTTTGCTCTTGGCGCCAATATCGCGGAGCTCCTGAACTGGGTAACTGCGCACAAGGATAAGCATGTCGTCGTGCTGGCGTCTGGCGATCCGCTGTTCTACGGCATTGGGACGCGCATGGTGGCGCATTTTGGCATCGGGCAGGTACGCATTATTCCCGGTATTAGCGCGGTGCAGTATCTGTGCGCGCAGTCCGGTATCGATATGAACGATATGTGGCTGACCAGTAGCCACGGGCGCAGCGTCTGTTTCGATGAACTGGCCCGACATAACAAGGTGGGGATGGTTACAGATGCGTTGTGCGGCCCACGTGAAATCGCGCAGCAGCTAATCACTCGAGGCAAGGGACATCGCTGGATGGTTATTGGCGAAAACCTGGCGATGGAAAACGAGCGGATCCATGTCCTGCCTGTGAGTGAAATTAATGCCGACTATGACATGAATGCAGTGGTGATCCTTGATGAAAGATGAGCTGTTTCTGCGTGGAGAGAAGGTGCCGATGACCAAAGAAGCGGTACGCGCACTTGCCCTCTCAAAACTTGAATTACACCGCGCCAGTCACCTGATTGATATTGGTGCGGGAACAGGCAGCGTGTCGATAGAAGCGGCGCTGCAATATCCTGGATTGCGCGTGACGGCAATCGAACGTAACCCGGCGGCGCTCAGGTTGCTGGATGAAAATCGCCAGCATTTTGCCTGCGCAAATATCGACATTTTTCCCGGCGTTGCGCCAATGACCATCGCCGAAAAAGCCGATGCCATTTTTATGGGCGGCAGCGGTGGGCATCTGACCGATCTCATTGACTGGTCGATGCGTCAACTGCATCCCGCCGGGCGGCTGGTAATGACGTTTATCCTCCAGGAAAACCTCAATACCGCGCTGGCTCATCTGGACCATCTTGGCGTACAGGGAGTGGATTGCCTGCAGCTACAGGTTTCCTCGCTTACCACGCTTGGCAGTGGTCATTATTTCAAACCGAATAACCCCGTATTTGTTATCGCCTGTCAGAAGGAAGGAAACCATGTCTGAGATTTTTGATCCCCGTAGCGTGTGGTTCGTTGGCGCAGGTCCTGGCGATCGCGAGCTGATTACCCTCAAAGGTTACCGTTTGCTACAGCAGGCGCAGGTGGTTATCTACGCTGGATCGCTGATTAACACCGAACTGCTGGAATATTGCCCCGCCGGTGCTGAATGCCACGACAGCGCTGAACTGCATCTGGAGCAGATCCTCGATCTGATGGAAGCTGGCGTGAAGGCTGGCAAGACCGTGGTGCGTCTGCAAACTGGCGATGTCTCACTGTACGGTTCCGTCCGCGAGCAGGGCGAGGAACTGACCAAACGCGGGATCGACTGGCAGGTGGTGCCCGGCGTCAGCGCATTCCTCGGTGCGGCAGCGGAACTCGGCGTGGAGTACACCGTGCCTGAAGTCTCCCAAAGCCTGATCATTACCCGTCTGGAAGGGCGCACGCCGGTCCCCGAGCGCGAACAACTGGAGTCGTTTGCCAGTCACCAGACATCTATGGCGATTTATCTGTCCGTACAGCGTATTCATCGGGTGGCCGAGCGTTTGATTGAAGGCGGTTATCCGGCGACCACGCCAGTGGCGGTGATCTACAAGGCGACCTGGCCGGAAAGCCAGACCGTGCGCGGTACCCTGGCGGATATTGGCGACAAGGTTCGCGACGCGGGCATCCGCAAAACGGCCCTGATTCTGGTCGGTGATTTCCTGGGCTCGGAGTATCACTACTCCAAACTCTATGCGGCGGACTTTAGCCATGAATACCGTAAAGCCTGAGTCAATTGCGCTTTTTTGCCTGACGCCAGGCGGCGTTGTGCTGGCGAAACGTCTGGCGGCTATGCTGCCGGTCACCTGTTTTACCAGTGAAAAGTTGCTGGAGGAGGGGTTTATTCCCTTTGAAAACGGTTTTGCCAATACCGCCCGTGATGCGTTTATGAATTATTCGGCGCTGATTTTTATCGGGGCGACCGGCATTGCGGTGCGAGTGTTGGCCCCTCTGGTCAACGATAAATTTTACGATCCGGCGGTGGTGGTCATTGATGAACGTGCCCAGCATGTCATCAGCCTGCTCTCCGGCCACGCAGGGGGGGCGAATGCGCTGGCGCGTTACCTGGCAGGCATGTTGGGCGCCGACCCGGTTATCACCACGGCGACGGATGTCAACGATATGGCGGCCCTGGATACGCTGGCATTCCAGTTGAATGCCCGGATGAGCGATTTCCGTTCGGCGGTGAAGATCGTGAATCAGATGCTGGTCAGCAATAAGCGGGTTGGCCTGTGGTGGGATGACGAACTGACCCAGGATATCAGCCATTGCGATCGCCGTGGTTTTATTACGGTAACCGATCTCAATCAGCTTCCCGAACTGGATGCGCTGGTGTGTATCACCTTACGCACCAACTTACCCGAACTGCCTGTTCCGCACTGGAAGCTGGTGCCGCAGCGGGTCGTGGCCGGAATTGGTTGTCGCCGCGACACACCGTTTCCACTGCTGGCTGCGCTGCTTGCCCGTCAACTTGAAGCCCAGCAACTCGACCCGCTGGCGCTCAAAGCCATTGGCAGTATCACGCTGAAAAAAGATGAACAGGGGCTCATCCAGTTGGCTTCGTGCTGCCGCGTGCCTTTCGAAACCTTTTCCGCTGACGCGCTGCGTGAGCATGAACACCGTTTTCCGGCCTCATCGTTTGTTCGTAAAACGGTGGGTACAGGAAGCGTTTCTGGTCCTGCAGCCTGGCTGCTGAGCCACGGACAACTGTTAGGCGAGACCCTGCGCGAACAGGGCGTCACTATCACTTTGGGAGTTTCACACTGATGTTAAGCGTAATTGGAATTGGCCCTGGCTCGCAGGCAATGATGACCATGGAAGCCGTTGAAGCACTGCAGGCAGCGGAAATCATCGTTGGCTATAAAACCTACACCCATCTGGTTAAGGCCTTTACTGGCGACAAACAGGTGATCAAAACCGGGATGTGTAAGGAGATTGAACGCTGTCAGGCGGCGATCGAACTGGCGCAGGCGGGTCACAATGTGGCACTCATCAGCAGCGGTGATGCGGGGATTTACGGGATGGCCGGGCTGGTGCTGGAGCTGGTTAGTAAGCAAAAGCTGGATGTTGAGGTCAGACTGATCCCAGGCATGACTGCCAGCATCGCTGCCGCCTCCTTACTGGGCGCGCCGTTGATGCACGACTTCTGCCACATCAGCTTAAGCGATCTGCTGACGCCATGGCCGGTTATCGAAAAACGCATCGTTGCCGCTGGCGAAGCCGACTTTGTCATCTGTTTCTACAACCCGCGCAGTCGGGGTCGTGAAGGACATCTGGCGCGCGCATTTGAGCTGCTTTCAGCCAGCAAGAGCGCACAAACGCCGGTCGGTATCGTGAAGTCAGCCGGACGTAAAAAGCAGGAAAAATGGCTGACCACTCTCGGTGAAATGGACTTTGAACCGGTTGATATGACCAGTCTGGTGATCGTTGGCAACAAAACAACCTACGTGCAGGACGGCCTGATGATCACGCCACGAGGTTATGTGCTGTGAATTACGGTGACGTGTTGGTCATGGGCGGTACCAGCGATGCGCGCATGCTGTGCCAGCAACTGGATGCGGCAAACGTGGCCTACACCCTGTCAGTGGCGACCCCAACGGGGAAGCAGCTGGCGGGAGACATCAAAGGCCAGGTGCGTTGCGGACGTCTGGAGCGTGAGCAAATGATTGCCTGGCTGCAGGAAAATCGGACGCGCTGGGTGATTGATGCCTCGCATCCGTATGCCGAGGTGGTGAGCCGCAATATCGTGAGCGCTTGCGAAGCGGCGGGCGTGCTGCTGAGCCGCTACCAACGTCCTGAGCAGTTGAGTGGTTTAACCCACCCGCATCTGTTTACCGTACAGAGTATTCAGCAAGCCTGCGAGGTGGCGCGACGCTTCGGTAAACGCGTGTTGCTCACCACCGGCAGTAAAGATTTAGCCATCTGGCGTGAAAGATTAGCGGAAAAAACGCTGCTGGCGCGTGTTCTGCCTGTACCTGAGGTCATTCAGCAATGCGCGGATCTGGGCTTTGGCGTCGGTGAGATTTTTGCGTTGTGCGGGCCGTTTAGCGCCGAGTTCAACGCCGCGTTTTACCGTCAGTGTCAGGCTGATGTGGTGATCACCAAAGCATCTGGTGCGGAAGGTGGTTATCAGGAAAAAGTTCAACCCTGTCTGGATGCCGGTATCCCCTGCATCGTGATTACACGTCCGGCACCGTTGGTGACGGGAGAAGAGTTACTGGAAAGTCAGGCCGCATTTGGGGCGCGTTTAACGCGCTGGCTGGCCGCTGCTTAAGGAGTTAGAGATGAAAAAGGCGCTTCTGGTGGTCAGCTTTGGCACCAGCTATCACGACACCTGTGAGAAAAATATTGTGGCCTGCGAGCGCGATCTCGCGGCCAGTTGCCCGGATCGTGACCTGTTCCGTGCGTTTACCTCCGGGATGATTATCCGCAAGCTCAAGCAGCGTGACGGCATTGATATCGACACGCCGTTGCAGGCGCTGCAAAAGCTGGCAGAGCAGGGGTATCAGGATGTGGCTATTCAGTCGCTGCACATCATCAACGGCGACGAATACGAAAAAATTGTCCGCGAAGTACAAAGTATGCGTCCGCTGTTTTCTCGCCTGACGCTCGGCGTACCGCTGCTGAGCAGCCATGAAGATTACGCGCAGCTGATGCTGGCGCTGCAACAGCAGATGCCGCCGCTTGGCGAAAAGGAAAAAGTGGTCTTTATGGGGCACGGAGCCAGCCATCATGCCTTTGCCGCTTATGCCTGTCTCGATCATATGATGACGGCGCAGCGCTACCCGGCGCGGGTCGGGGCGGTGGAAAGCTACCCGGAAGTGGATGTGTTAATTGATAGTTTGTCTCAGGAAGGGGTGACGGCGGTGCATCTGATGCCGCTGATGTTAGTTGCTGGCGACCATGCCATCAATGATATGGCCTCCGACGAAGACGATTCGTGGAAGACATTGTTTAATGCGGCCGGGATACGGGCTACGCCGTGGCTCAGTGGGTTGGGTGAGAATCCGGCGGTGCGCGCCATGTTTGTGGCGCATTTGCAGCAGGCGCTGAATGTGGCGCTGGAGGAAGCGGCATGAGCGGAAAACTGTACGCGTTAAGCACCGGGCCAGGCGCTTCCGATCTCATCACCGTGCGCGCCGCACGCACGCTGGGTCAGCTCGATATTCTCTATGCGCCTGCCGGGCGTAAAGGCGGCGACAGCCTGGCGCTGTCAATCGTGCGGGAGTATATCGGCGAGCAGACCGAAGTCCGCTGCTGCCATTTTCCAATGAGTGCCGACAGCGCTGAAAAAGAGGCTGTCTGGGATGAGGTTGCCGCCGCGCTGGTTCAGGAAGTGGAGGCCGGTAAACAGGTTGGTTTTATTACCCTTGGTGATGCCATGCTGTTTAGTACTTGGGTCTTTTTACTCCAGCGTATTGGCTGTCCTGACTGGTTGGAAATCGTTCCGGGCGTGACCTCTTTTGCCGCGATTGCCGCGCGTTCGAAAACGCCGCTCGCCATGGAGCAACAGTCGCTGGCGGTGGTCTCCTGTACCGCGCCGGAAGCGGAAATCCAGCAGGCGTTAAAGCAGCATGACAGCCTGGTGCTGATGAAAGTGTACGGTCGTTTTGCGCGCATCAAAGCGTTGCTGCAACAAGAGGGTTTGTTGAATTGCGCATTGATGATGTCTGAAGCCACGCTGCCGGGTGAGCAGTGCTGGCGTCATCTCAACGAAGTCAGCGACGACCAGCCGCTGCCTTATTTCTCGACCATTCTGGTTAATAAACAGTGGGAGTATGCACAATGAAGCTTGAACAACAGCTAAAACAGCTGTCTTTCAGCGGGTTGGCTGCGGCGCTATTACTGATGATTGTCCCTGAGCAAGCGTTCGCCATGCACATTATGGAAGGCTTCTTGCCGCCAATGTGGGCGCTGGCCTGGTGGCTGCTGTTTTTACCTTGCCTGTGGTACGGATTAGTGCGCTTGCGTCAAATCGTCCAGGAAGACAGCCACCAAAAAGTGTTACTGGCCCTCTGCGGCGCGTTTATTTTTGTGCTGTCGGCGCTGAAAATTCCTTCCGTTACCGGAAGCTGCTCGCATCCGACTGGTGTCGGGCTGGCGGTTATCCTGTTCGGACCGGGTGTGGTCGCTATTCTCGGTGCAATCGTCCTGCTGTTCCAGGCCTTGCTGCTGGCGCACGGTGGTTTAACGACGCTCGGCGCCAACGGTATGTCGATGGCGGTGATTGGCCCGGTAGTAGGTTACATGGTGTGGAAAATGGCCTGCCGCGCGGGGCTACGCCGGGATGTCTGCGTCTTCCTGTGCGCCATGCTGGCGGATCTCGTCACCTATTTTGTTACCTCGGTGCAACTGGGCGTTGCGTTCCCGGATCCGTCCGCAGGCGCAATGGGGTCGATTGTGAAATTCATGGGCATTTTCTGCCTGACGCAGATCCCCATCGCGATTGCGGAAGGTCTGCTCACCGTAATGATTTATGACCAGCTAACCAAACGCCAGTTGATAACCGCACAAGGACATTAACGATGAAAAAGACGCTGATTTTGTTATGCATGGTGGTGGCGCTGGTGATCCTGCCGTTCTTTATCAACCACGGTGGAGAGTACGGCGGTTCAGACGGTGAGGCGGAAAGCCAGATTCAGGCTATCGCCCCGCATTATGAGCCGTGGTTCCAGCCGTTGTACGAACCGGCAAGTGGCGAAATTGAAAGCCTGCTGTTTACGCTCCAGGGGTCGCTGGGCGCAGCCGTAATTTTCTACATTCTGGGTTACACCAAGGGCAGACAACGCCGTGATGACCGGGCTTGACAGGCTTAGCTATCAAAGCCGCTGGTTTCATGTCTCGCCGGTGCGGAAATTTTTGCTTTGGCTGATGATGATGATTCTGGCGTTTACCCTGCCCCCGTTGGGGCAGGGTATCGAGCTGTTACTGATTGCCGCGCTGAGCTGCTGGCTGCTGCGCATTTCCTTCTGGCGCTGGTGCCGCTGGATGGCATTGCCGTTTGGTTTTCTGACGGTTGGTGTTGTGACCATCCTGTTTAGTTTTAGCCGCGATCCGCAAACCCTGCTGGCCAGTATCCCCGTAGGAAGCTATTGGTTAGGCGTGAGCGCGCCAGGCCTGGTCACTGCCAATGAAACCTTCTGGCGCAGCCTTGCGGCGCTGGCGGCAACCTTCTGGTTAGTGCTGAATCTGCCGTTTCCGCAGTTGATTATTTTACTCAAACGCGCACACGTTCCTCGCCTGCTGACTGAACAGATCCTGCTGACCTGGCGGTTTATTTTTATCCTGTTAGACGAGGCGCTGGCTATTCATCGCGCGCAAACGCTGCGTTTTGGTTATCGTAGCTTGCCGTTGGGCTACCGCTCGCTGGCGATGCTGGTGGGATTTTTATTTACCCGTGTGTTGATCCGCTACCAGCAAATGACCACCACACTGGATATCAAACTGTATCAAGGTGATTTTCACCTGTAAGGAAAAGTATGCTTGCCACTTCAGCGCTTTGGTTTCGCTATCAGGATGACCCGATCCTCAAAGGGCTAACGCTGGACTTTTCTACGCATGCCGTCACCGGGCTGGTAGGGGCCAATGGCTGCGGGAAATCCACGCTGTTTATGAATCTGAGCGGGTTATTGCGACCGCAGCAAGGCGCGGTGATGTGGCAGGGCAAACCGCTGGATTACAGCAAGCGCGGCCTGCTGGCGCTGCGCCAGCAGGTGGCAACCGTATTTCAGGATCCCGATCAGCAAATCTTTTATACCGATATCGACAGCGATATTGCGTTCAGTCTGCGCAACCTCGGGGTGGATGAAGCTGAAATCTCACGTCGGGTGGAAGATGCGCTCACGCTGGTTGATGCCCAGCATTTTCGCCATCAGCCTATTCAGTGTTTAAGCCACGGGCAAAAAAAACGCGTGGCGATTGCCGGTGCGCTGGTGTTGCAGGCGCAATATCTGCTACTGGATGAACCTACTGCAGGCCTTGACCCATCAGGCCGCACGCAGATGATTGAGATAATCAAACGCATCGTAGCGCAAGGAAACCACGTGGTTATCTCCAGCCATGATATCGATCTTATCTATGAGGTCAGCGATGCAGTTTACGTTTTACGCCGGGGCGAAGTGCTGACGCACGGCACGCCGGGTGAGGTTTTCGCCCGGACGGATCTTATTGAACAAGCTGGATTGACTCAGCCCTGGCTGGTGAAGCTGCATACTGAGCTGGGTTTCCCGCTGTGTAAAACAGAGGCTGAATTTTTTAGTCGTATGCGAGAGAACGCACTGAAGGAGGCGTCATGACGCAGGCAATAATGTTGCAGGGAACGGCATCTGATGTGGGTAAAAGCGTGTTGGTCGCCGGGCTGTGTCGAATTTTTTACCAGGACGGACTGCGTACCGCGCCGTTCAAATCGCAGAATATGGCGCTGAACTCGGGCATTACGCCAGAGGGTAAAGAGATGGGCCGCGCGCAAATTTTTCAGGCTGAGGCGGCCGGCATTACGCCGGATGTGCGTATGAATCCGGTGCTGCTTAAGCCGACCAGCGATCGTAAAGCGCAGGTTGTGCTGATGGGCAAAGTGGCGACCGATATGGATGCGGTGAGTTACCACGAGTATAAGCCGCGCCTGCGGGAGCAGATCCTGTCAGTGTATAACAGTCTGGCGCAGGAGTTCGATGTGCTGGTGCTGGAAGGCGCGGGAAGCCCCGCTGAGATTAACCTGCGCGATCGCGATATCGTCAATATGGGCATGGCTGAGATGGCGCAATGCCCGGTCGTTCTGGTGGCTGATATCGATCGCGGCGGCGTGTTTGCCTCTATTTACGGCACGCTGGCGCTACTGCATGACCATGAACGCGCCAGGGTAAAAGGGGTGATCATCAATAAGTTTCGCGGTGATGTGGCGTTGCTGTACTCCGGTATCGAGCAAATTGAAGCGCTGACCGGCGTTCCGGTGCTGGGCGTCATGCCATGGCTGGATGTTGATCTGGAAGATGAAGATGGTGTGGCGCTGCAAAAGGGCAAGTATCTGCGTACTGACAAACGCGACATCGACATTGCCGTTGTTCAACTTCCGCACATTTCTAATTTTACTGATTTCAATGCGCTTGCGGCACAACCGGATGTGCGCGTGCGCTATGTTCGCCAGCCTGAAGAACTGGCAGGAGCCGATCTGGTGATTCTGCCAGGCAGCAAAAACACGCTGGGCGATCTGGTGTGGCTGCGTGAAAGCGGAATGGCGCATGGCGTCGTGCAATTGCATCGTAATAACGTTCCGGTGGTGGGGATTTGCGGTGGCTACCAAATGCTCGGCGACACCATCATTGATGAGGTGGAATCAGGGCTCGGTATGCTGCCGGGTCTGGGCTTGCTTAATACGGTGACCCATTTTGCCCAGCATAAAACCACGACCCTGGTTGAGGGGAAAATGTCTTCTTCGCTGCCCGACTGGCTGGCGGGCGCGGCAGACTTATCCGTTCGCGGTTATGAAATCCATATGGGCGAAACGGCATTATCCGAAGCATGCCAGTCGGTGATGACGCTGCGCAAAGAAGGCAGACATGTGGCTGACGGCGCGGTAACACCGGATGGCCTGGCGTTCGGCACCTATCTTCACGGTCTGTTCGACAGCGATGAATTTACCCGTGCATTGGTGAATGGCCTGCGCGTACGCAAAGGATTAGCACCGCTGGATTCCACCTTCCATTACGCGCAATATAAATCGCAGCAGTTTGATCTGCTGGCGGATGCGATGCGGCAACACATCGATATTGAGAAAATTTATACCATCATGAAGCAACACCGGGAGCCCGTATGATGATTCTGGTTACGGGCGGCGCACGAAGCGGCAAGAGTCGGCATGCGGAAGCGCTAATCGCTGATTCCCCAAACGTTCTGTATATCGCGACTTCGCAGATTTTTGATGAGGAGATGGCGGCGCGAATTCAGCACCATCGCGATGGACGCCCTGCGCACTGGCGTACTGCCGAGCGCTGGCAACATCTCGATGAACTGATTACGGCAACAAACGATCCTCAGGAAGCCATTTTGCTGGAGTGCATCACCACCATGGTGACCAATCTGCTGTTCGCTCTGGGCGGTGACAGCGACCCGGATAGCTGGGATTACGCGGCGATGGAGCAGTCCATCGAGGATGAGATCCGTTTGCTGATTGCTGCCTGTCACCGTTGCCCGGCAACGGTGGTCCTGGTGACTAACGAAGTCGGAATGGGGATTGTTCCGGAGAACCGTCTGGCCCGGCATTTTCGCGATATTGCCGGACGCGTGAACCAGCGACTGGCGACGGCAGCTGATGAGGTGTGGCTGGTGGTATCAGGAATTGGAGTCAAAATTAAATGAGTAAGTTGTTCTGGGCAATGCTTTCTTTTATCAGCCGCTTGCCCGTTCCTGCTCGCTGGTCGCAAGGACTGGATTTCGAGCACTATTCGCGCGGTATCGTGATGTTTCCCCTGATAGGCGTGGTGCTGGGCGGGCTGACGGGGCTGGTCTTTATGGCGCTGCAGCCCTGGTGTGGTACTCCACTGGCAGCCTTATTTGCCGTATTGACGCTGGCGTTGTTGACCGGCGGTTTTCATCTGGACGGTCTGGCGGATACCTGTGACGGTATTTTTTCTGCCCGTCGACGCGAACGGATGCTGGAAATCATGCGCGACAGTCGCCTGGGAACCCATGGCGGGCTGGCGTTAATTTTCGTTTTGCTGGCCAAAGTGCTGGTGGTGAGCGAACTGGCTTTACGTGGCACGCCAATGCTGGCGGCGCTGGCTGCGGCATGTGTCGCCGGGCGGGGTAGCGCTGTTTTGCTGATGTATCGACATCGCTACGCCCGCGAAGAAGGGCTGGGCAATGTCTTTATCGGCAAAGTTACCGGGCGTCAAACCTGCGTCACACTGGGGTTGGCGGCAATCCTGGCCGCTGTGCTGCTTCCGGGCATGCGCGGCATAGCAGCGATGGCTGTCACGATGGTGGCGATTTTCATTCTTGGGCAGTTATTAAAACGTACGTTGGGTGGGCAAACCGGCGATACGTTGGGCGCAGCCATTGAACTTGGCGAGTTGATATTCTTGCTGGCTCTGCTTTGAGTCAGCCAACATACTGGAACCCTTATGCAGACTTTAACCTCTTTACTCCACACGATCCCTTCACCTGACAGTGCCGCGATGCTGCGTGCTCAGCAGCATATTGATGGCTTACTAAAGCCGCCGGGAAGTCTTGGTCGGCTCGAATCTCTTGCCGTGCAACTGGCTGGTATGCCTGGCCTGAAAGGTGTGCCGCATGTGAAGGACAAAGCGATGCTGGTGATGTGCGCCGATCATGGCGTCTGGGATGAAGGGGTTGCCGTTTCGCCTAAAGTGGTCACGGCTATTCAGGCCGCCAATATGACGCGTGGGACGACCGGCGTTTGCGTTCTGGCCGCTCAGGCTGGGGCAAAGGTGCATGTCATTGACGTGGGAATTGACGCGGAGCTTATCCCCGGCGTGGTGAATATGCGCGTCGCGCGCGGCTGCGGCAATATTGCCCAGGGCCCGGCAATGAGCCGTTCGCAGGCAGAGGAACTGCTGCTGGAAGTTATCCGCTATACCCATGAACTGGCGAAAGAGGGCGTAACGCTGTTTGGCGTGGGTGAACTCGGTATGGCAAATACCACGCCCGCGGCGGCTATCGTCAGCGTGCTGACCGGCAGCGATGCCGAAGATGTGGTGGGCATCGGCGCTAACCTGCCGCTTTCCAGAGTAGGTAATAAAGTAGAGGTTGTGCGGCGAGCCATTGCCGTCAATCAACCGGATCGCAATGACGGTATCGATGTACTGGCAAAAGTGGGCGGATTTGATCTGGTTGGCATGGCGGGTGTGATGCTGGGCGCGGCCTCCTGTGGGCTGCCGGTCGTGCTGGATGGTTTTCTTTCATACTCTGCTGCGCTGGCGGCCTGCCAGATCGCACCGCAGATTAAACCCTATCTGATCCCGTCACATTTCTCTGCTGAGAAGGGGGCACGCACCGCGTTGGCGCATCTGGAGCTGGATCCGTATCTGAATATGGGGATGCGTTTAGGTGAAGGCAGCGGGGCCGCGCTGGCGATGCCAATTATTGAGGCAGCCTGCGCGATGTACCACAACATGGGGCAGTTAGCCGCCAGCAACATTGTGCTACCGGATGGTAAAGAAGCATAGTTATGTGCCCCCTGAACCTCGCCGCATGGCGAGGTTTATTTTTGCGCATTGAATTCGTAACCCACTAAAACAGATAATAAAAGCTATAATTACCGGATATCTGCTGCGGCAACGGAAAGGAAAAAGATGCGTCGTGTAAAACTGCTTTGTTCACTCATCATGCTGCTTGCGAGTCAGGTAGCACTCGCGGTGAGTTATCCGCTGCCGCCAGAAGGTAGTCGTCTGGTAGGTAGCCCGCTGACGATTACGGTCCCGCCCGGAAACACCCAGCCGCTGGAGGCCTTTGCCGCGCAGTACGGGCAGGGGTTGAGCAATATGCTCGAGGCTAATCCCGGCGTAGACGTTTTTCTGCCTAAGTCTGGCTCAACGCTGGTGGTGCCGCAGCAACTGATCTTGCCGGATACCGTGCGTGAAGGCATTGTTATCAACGTCGCCGAAATGCGTCTTTATTACTATCCTCCGGGCACAAACACGGTTGAAGTTTTGCCGATTGGCATAGGACAGGCGGGGAGAGAAACGCCGCGTAATTGGGTGACGGCGGTCGAGCGTAAGCAGGAAGCGCCGAGCTGGACGCCGACGCCGAATACCCGACGGGAATATGCTGCTCGCGGGGAAACCTTACCGGCGTTTGTGCCTGCCGGACCAGATAACCCGATGGGCCTGTATGCGATTTATATCGGCAGGCTTTATGCCATTCACGGCACTAACGCTAACTTTGGTATTGGTCTGCGGGTGAGCCAAGGCTGCATCCGTTTGCGTAATGACGATATTAAGTACTTATTTGACACGGTGCCGGTTGGGACGCGTGTGCAACTGATTGACCGCCCGGTGAAATACAGCGAGGAACCAGACGGCAGCCGCTGGGTAGAAGTGCATGAGCCGCTGTCACGAAATCGTTCTGAGTACGAGTCTGACAGAAAGGTTCCCTTGCCGATCACTCCCGCTTTGCGCACATTTATCAGCGGGAGTGGCGTGGATGTGAGCCGCGGGAATCAGGCCCTGGAAAGACGCTCCGGTATGCCGGTGAACATCAGCCAGGTTCAGCAGCATTTTTAATATTAAAGCGGCCCAGGTTTATCGTCAGATAAGGTGGGGCGCTTTTTTAATTTGATACTGCCCCATTTTTACCACGCCGATATGGTCTGCCATTAGCTGCGCTTCGTGTTCGCTATGGGTAACCAGCAGTGCCGTTTGCCCGGCAGCGCGCAAAATATCCCGTACCTCGTTGCCAAGACGCTCGCGCGTGCGCTTATCAAGGCTGGAAAAGGGTTCATCCAGCAACAGAATTTCCGGATGCGGTGCCAGCGCACGCGCGAGCGCGATGCGTTGCTGTTGACCGCCGGAAAGTTCATGGGGATAGCGGTTGGCATGGCTATGTAATTCCACCATTTTTAACAGCTCCGCCACCCTGGCCTGCTGTTCTTCACGCGGCATACGGCGTAATCCAAAGGCGACATTTTGTTGCGCGGTCAGATGCGGAAATAACGCATATTCCTGAAAAACCATGCCGACATGACGCTTTTCAGGCGGGAGATGAACACCGGGAGCGGCAACACGATGCTGAGACACATAGATCTCTCCGCTTCGCAGTCGTTCAAACCCCGCAACGGCGCGTAGAACCGTGGTTTTCCCGCAGCCTGAAGCCCCTAACAGACAGGCGATTTCCCCTTTGCGTACCGACATTGAAAATCCATTCAGTACCGATTGCTGGCTGTTGCCATAGGCAACGTGCACATCCTGGAGGCGTAATGCAATTTCTGACATTGTTACTCTCTTAACCCCGGCGAGTCATTTGGTGACGCACCAATAAAATAACCGGTAGCGTGCCAGCTAAAACAATCATTAGCGCGGCGATTGCACCTTCTTCATAAGTTCCACGAGCGGCTTCCGCATACAGCAATGTTGCCAGCGTTTCGAAGTTAACCGGACGCAAAAGTAATGTTGTGGGTAGCTCTTTCATCGCGTCGGCAAAAACCAGCAGGGCGCTGCTTACCAGCGCCGGGCGCAGTAGAGGGAAATGAACCCGTGCAAACGTGCCCGCGCCATTCTCGCCCAACAGCCGGGAAGCCTGCTCCAGCGAAGGTGGAATGCGTCCCAGACCGGAATCCAGCGCGCCGATGGCAATCGCCTGGAAACGCATGGCGCAACAAATGACCAGCAGGATCCCGGCTGACATCAGCGGCAGGCCACGCACATCCAGCAAGTCAGCCAGCCAACGGTCAACCGCCATGGCGGGCGTTAAAAAACCAATCGCCAGGATTGTGCCGGGAACCGCGTAGCCTAAAGAGGCCAGACGCATCACGCCACGGCGAAACCCCGGCATCGCGTTGTCTGCAGCGCTATGGCGTGCGCTCCAGGCTACCAACAGACTGACGCAAACCACCACCAGCGTGGTTCCCGCCGCGAGCAAGAGCGTATTTTGTAATGCTGACAGTAACGAGGGGGAAAGGAGGTTGTCATTGCCGATACGTTTGGCGCTTTCCCACATTAAAAACAGCACCGGGGCCAGAAAACCCAGCACAACCGGCAGCGAAATAACGGCACCAAGCAGCCAGCCGCGCCAACCCTGCACGCGCGTGGGTTGAATTTCCCGTAGACTGCGGCTGCTGAACCCCTGTTTTCTGCGGCCATAAAATTCCAGCGTCAGAATAAAGAAGATAAACATCAGCATCATGCAGGCGATTTGCGCCGCTGAAGATAAATCGGAGCGCGAGATCCACGTGGTGTACACGGTAACAGTTAACGTCTGTACCCCAAGGAATTCCGACGCGCCGATGTCGTTAAGCGTTTCCAGCAATGCCAGACTGATGCCAACGGCCAGGGCCGGACGTGCCATGGGGAGGGCAACGCGAAAAAAAGTTCCGGTCGCGCTGCATCCCAGCGTACGTGCGGCTTCCAGTAAATGAGCCGGCTGGCTGATAAACATGGCGCGGGTGGTCAGGTACACGTAAGGATAAAGTACTAAGCCGAGCAGAATTATTGCACCGGAAAGAGAGCGTAAATCTGGTAGGCGGAACTGTCGTGGGCTGTCAAAGCCCAGTAAGAAACGAATAAAGGTTTGCAGGGGACCAATCGGATGCAGCAGATCGAGCCAGGCAAAGGCGACGATGTAGGTCGGCATCGCCAGCGGCAACAGTAGCGCCCAACTGAGAATTTTGCGTCCAGGAAAATCCCATGCCGTCACCGCCCATGCGCTACCTACGCCAATGACGCCGACCATCACGGCGACACCCGCTAACAACAGTACGGTATTTTTTAACGCGGCAGGCAACACCCACGTCAGGAGATTATCCCAGTGAGATAAATCGGCCTGGGTAGCCTGCCAGATCAGCGCAATGACGGGGGTCAGGACGCCAAGCGCCACGCACAGCGCGCCAAGATGCAACGGCGTTAATAATGACTGCGGCCCGGAAACCAGGCCGCGTAACGCTGGAAACTGCAAAGGTTTATTGATCGAATCCAACTTTATCTACCAGCAGGCTAGCTTGTTTACGATACTTCACGATTTCAGTTAACGGTGTCTTATCGACATCAATTTCACCGATGGTGGCGCTGATAACCGGATCAAGCGTTACGCCTTTCAATACCGGATATTCAAAGTTCGCTTTCGCATACTGCTGCTGGGCAGGCGCGGAAACCAGATACTCCATCAGCTTAACGGCATCGGCTTTATTTGGCGCATAGTGGGCAACGGCAGCGCCGCTGATATTGACGTGCGTACCGCCATTCTCAAAGGTTGGTTTTACGACTTTGATGGCATCGCCCCATTGGCGAGCATCGCTGCCTTCTTTGGCATTTTTCATATGGCCGACGTAATAGGAGTTAGCCAGACCGATATCACAAATTCCACCGAGGATATCGCGGGCAACGTCGCGGTCGCCGCCGGTGGCTTTACGGGCCAGGTTAGCCTTCACGCCGCGCAGCCAGTCTTCGGTTTTAGCTTCACCGTGATGGGCAATCATCGCAGCGATCAGCGCCGTGTTATACGGATGCTGCCCGGAGCGGATACAGACTTTACCTTTATACTCCGGGCTGGCGAGTTGTTCGTAATGCCAGTTATCAATGGGCATTGATTTTTCGGCATACAGCACACGAGCGCGCATAGAAAGTGCAAACCACTGGTTATCCGCGCCACGCAGGTTGGCTGGAATCGCGGTTTTCAATGCTTCTGACTCTACCGGCTGGGTCACTCCGGCTTCCACGAGATCGAGGAGATTGCCTGCATCAACGGTCATCAGCAGGTCGGCAGGGGAGTTTTTGCCTTCCGCTTTAACGCGCTCAAGCATGCCATCCTTGATATAAACCGTACTGACTTTGATGCCGCTGGTTTTTGTCCAGCTATCAAGTAACGGCTGAATCAGACCTGGTTCACGGGTGGTGTAAAGCGTTAATGTTTCCTGGGCGAAAGCCGGCAGGCTAACAGCGAAGACCAGGGCAGAGGCAAGCGTGATACGGCGCAGTCCGGTGCGAGGCAGAGCATTCATCGTTTATATCCCAGAGTAATTGGAACGTACAGTGAACCGAGCAGGGCTCGTTCTTTTGGCTCGCGTACAATAAATGATAATCACTAGCAGTTACAATAATTGCAAAGTTTAAACGATTTACATTTACATAACTTTAATCAATGGTGTGATGCGACATGGAATAGGGGCGGTACAACAGGCAGAACGCTTATGCAGGATGCTTTTACGTAAGCCTGAAAAGCAAAAAGCCCGCTCAAGTTTCCTTAAGCAGGCTTCTTAAATTTGGCTCCTCTGACTGGACTCGAACCAGTGACATACGGATTAACAGTCCGCCGTTCTACCGACTGAACTACAGAGGAATCGTGTGAACGAGGCGCATATTACTGACCTCACCCTGAGGTGTCAACAGTAAAATTAGCGCGTCATTTCAATTGGTTAATTAATCTTCAAATTCAGTGTTAATGCACATTTGATGAGCGATAATGGTCATCTTCGGGGTTATCACGTAACCGTTGCATTGGGTTTTGGCGGTAAAACAGGATGAAACGCTGCCATAAAGCCGGGAATCGTGGAGCAAATAATTCAGGTGCGCTGAAAAAATACTCGGATAATACGGCAAAGCATTCGGCCGGATCGGTTGCAGCGTAGGCATCTATACTGCATGCGGTTTCCCCTACCAGATCGATTTCATCCTGAATATTGTTCATTGCGGCATGCAGGTCGTGCTCCCAGCCGGCAATGTCTCGCAGAGGAATCGCCGGAATTCCGCTGGCGCGATCGCCATTACGCATATCCAGCTTATGCGCGACTTCATGAATGATCAGATTAAAGCCTGAGGCATCAAAGGAATCCTGAATATCAAGCCAGTTGAGAATTATCGGACCTTGCTGCCAGCTCTGCCCGGACTGAACGACACGTTGATTGTGTACCAGACCAATTTCGTCTTCCCATTCGTCGTCGACAACAAATGGGGCAGGGTAGATGAGAACTTCATGAAACCCATCGAGCCACTCGATCCCCAATTCCAGAACAGGTAAACAGAAGAGCAGAGCAATGCGCGCACTTTTTAGCGGGTCCAGCTCAAACCCCTGAAGTGCTACCAATCTTTTTTGCTGTAAAAAACGCTCGGCCAGGGCGATTAGTCTGGCTTGTTCTTGCTCGGTGAGATTCACCAGAAGCGGAATAGCCAGGGCGTTATCCCAGGGCCAGTCGTCATTTCGGGCTGTTTCTTGCTCTTTCCAGGGCCACTTAATCATCGTTTTGCTCGCAAACTCGTCACTTGAACGAAATTGACGGAACTGGGTCTGTTAAAATGCCAAATTACCTGGCATCATGGCAACCACCAAAACGGAGAGATGCCAGAGCGGCTGAATGGACCGGTCTCGAAAACCGGAGTAGGGGCAACTCTACCGGGGGTTCAAATCCCCCTCTCTCCGCCACTATTCAAACACTTAGCTCAATTCCTTTCAACGACTCATGTCACACTTGGTATAGTGTCGGTATACT
>NZ_CP069763.1:4306439-4306526 GCF_016893685.1 Citrobacter cronae | reverse complement strand
TTTTTCTGTCATAAACCACAACTTGGCTTTCAGTTTTGTGACCTGAGAAGAGTTGTTTGTCCTTACTCGAGACTTCGTAATCTGATA
>NZ_CP069763.1:4285445-4305875 GCF_016893685.1 Citrobacter cronae | reverse complement strand
ACAGAGTGGACCGTCAGATTAGGTTTGGTTCTGCGCCGTGAGAGCACCAGTTCAGGTCCCTCAATATTGCCACACCCAGCGTAGCTGTAAAAACAAATAGTGGAAATGATAATTATTTCTATTTATCATTATTTATTTGCGAGTGGATAACACTATGAATAACAAGCTGTTGGGTGTGGCCATTATTATTGTTTTGTCGGCAGGTTTAGCTTTTAGTTCTCATGCAAGTGAAACAATAAGCAAAACTTGGGTAAGGACGTTGGTGGATGAAAATAACGAATTCAAAGTAGTATATGATATTGATGATAAAGGAAAAGTTATAAATATCAGATTTCCTGATGGCGTCGTTGATGCTGATACTAAGCAAAAACTTACCCGGGAAATGGAAAACTGGGTATTCGAATCTGGCAGTCCACAGACCGATGTCAGCTCTGTGGTGACTTTAACATCAACCCCAACGTCCGCGCATAGCAGACCTCGCGGCGCTTCAGACGGTCTTTTTGTACTAAGCTGAAGGAGTTTTGGCTGTGTTCAAACTCACCTGACCCTTTGTGATACGATAATTGTTTTAGATTGTCACATGGGGCCAGATTTTGAATTCATACATTTTCCTTGCCGGGGCCATTGTAGCTGAAGTAATAGGTACAACCCTGATGAAGTTCTCTGACGGATTTACACGTCTATGGCCATCTGTAGCAACCATTGTATGCTACTGCACTGCTTTTTATCTTCTCGCTCAGACGCTGTCGACCATTCCAACGGGTATTGCGTACGCAATTTGGTCAGGTGCTGGAATCGTATTAATCAGCCTTTTGGGCTGGTTGGTAAGTGGGCAGAAGCTTGATTTTCCGGCGATCGCAGGCATGTTCCTTATTTGTGCAGGGGTTCTGGTTATTAATATTTTTTCCAAATCTTCCCCGCATTAATTCTATTGAAAGCGTGTCGCATATCTGGCGCTATTAGCAGAGCTTATCCCTGTGCGGTGAAAAAAGCCCGCTTCATATGAAGCGGGCTTGCTGTTTGTATCTCAATCAGAACTGGTAGACTAAACCAACGGCAACGATGTCGTCAGTCGCGATACCATTGCTTTCATAGAAGCTATCGTCTTCATCCAGCAGGTTGATTTTGTAATCAACGTAGGTGGACATGTTTTTGTTGAAGTAGTAAGTCATACCTACATCAACATATTTGACCAGATCTTTATCGGTGTAGCGTGGGGTGCCATTGCTATGGTGATCCCAGCCGCCTAAATCAACGCCTTTAGACTGCAGGAATGCAACGGACGGGCGCAAACCAAAGTCAAACTGGTATTGTGCAACAACTTCGAAGTTTTGCGTTTTGTTAGCAATACCGCCTTCAACTCCATCCCCTTTACCGTATGCGGTCATATTGCGTGTTTCAGCATACATGGCAGCCAGGTACACGTTGTTCGCATCATATTTGGCACCCACGGTCCAGGCATCAGCTGTGTCACCACCAGCATAGCGGTTGGCATGGCTACTGTCGCCACGTCCAGCAGCAACCTGATTATTAGTACGGTCAGAGCTGGAGTATGCCGCACCGAGGCTTAAACCGAAGTCGAAGTCATAGGAGGTAGACATACCGAAACCGTCGCCATTTTCACGAGACAGTCTACGTCCATCACCATTACCAGTACCTTCGCCTGAACCACCATCTTCATTATTGCCCTGGTACTGCAGAGCGAAGTTCAGACCATCAACCTCACCGAAGAAACCTTTATTACGGTAGGTGGCAACGCCGTTGGTACGACCGGTCATATACACGTCGGTCTGGGTGTAGGTATCGCCGCCGAATTCCGGCAGCATATCGGTCCAGGCTTCTACGTCGTAGACAACGCCATAGTTACGACCGTAGTCAAAGGTACCGTTCTGACCAAAACCTAAGCCAGCGAAAGCCAGACGGGTCCATGAATCTGCACCTTCACCTTCTGTGCCGTTGGCCTGGACGTTATATTCCCACTGCCCATAACCAGTCAGCATGTCGTTGATCTGGGTTTCGCCTTTAAAGCCCACACGTACATAGGTCTGATCGCCGTCGCTACCCGCATCGTCAGAGAAATAATGCAGACCATCGACTTTGCCGTACAGATCCAGTTTATTGCCGTTCTTATTATAAATTTCAGCGGCATTCGCTGCGCCTGCAGCTAATAAAGCAGGGAGGAGAAGTGCCAGTACTTTTCTTTTCATTATGTATTCCCTTATGATAATAATTAATATGAATATGTAGTACTATCCGAAAGACTACATTTGGATACTATCTATGAAGTTCATTTTATTTAAAATATAACATGTAACAAATGTATTTAAGATATTTCATAATGTTTCTATGGTGTCTTTTTATAAATTAATGTATATGTGTTTAATAATGTTATTTACATGATAAATTTATTTTTATCAGCGAGTTATGTATTTCTTGTGTTCATTGTTTTTGTGTATTTTATTTTTGGGGGTGATTTGTTGTTTGATTACATATGATTATCTGTTGCTATGGTGATCAGGAAATAATAAATTTCTGTGATTATATAAAATTGAGAGTGATAATATATTTATATAAATTGAAGCGCTGGCAGTGGTCTGCAATGAAAATTGTTGTTAAGGTGGTTTTCTTTCTGCAAAGAGAGACCGCATGGAACGACAAGATTGGCAGTCAAAATTTGAAGCCTGGCTACAGGATAACCATTCCGGGCAGGATGCTGCCCATGATATCTCTCATTTTCGTCGCGTGTGGAAGACCTCGCAAAAGCTAAGCACGGATGCGACCGTAAATTGGCTGGTGGTTCTTACAGCGTGCTACTTCCATGATCTTGTCAGCTTGCCGAAGAATCATCCGGATCGTCATCGCTCGTCGGTATTGGCGGCGCAGGAAACACGCCGCATTCTGAGGCGCGATTTCCCTGATTTTCCGCAACACTGTATACCTGCCGTATGTCATGCCATTGAGGCGCACAGTTTCAGCGCGAAGATAGCACCGGAAACTATTGAAGCTAAAATTGTGCAGGATGCCGACAGGCTTGAGGCGCTGGGAGCTATCGGTTTAGCGCGCGTATTTGCCGTGTCTGGTGCGTTAGGCGTGGCGCTGTTTGACGCGGAAGATCCATTCGCGCGGAAGCGTTGCCTTGACGATAAACAGTACGCGCTCGATCACTTTCAGACCAAATTATTGACGCTGCCGCTGACAATGCAAACTGAACAAGGCCGACATTTAGCGCAGCATAATGCTGACTTTTTACTGACGTATATGGCGAAGCTGAGTGCGGAGTTAAAAGGAGAGTATGCAATGCTGGATCTCGACGCGATTCAACCCTTTAAAGCACGTTAGTCGCCAGTACAGCCGCAACGTCAACCGCGCTATTTTATGTTAATCTGTCGGTTATCCATTTCGGCCGGTTAAATGTATGCAGGATAATTTTTCAGTAGCAGGCTCCATGAACCCAATGACAGATGATAACAAGGCCGCCGCACAGGTAATTTTGGCTAAGTTGCTTGAAATTTATGACGTGAAAACCCTGGTTGCTCATCTGAATGGTGTTGGTGAGAACCGCTGGAGTCCGGCCATCTTTAAGCGAGTAGTGGCGAACGAAACATGGTATCGCCTCAGCGACAATGAGCTTGCTCATCTGAATTCCTTGCTGCCGACGCCACCTGCGCATCATCCGCATTATGCCTTTCGATTTATCGATCTGTTTGCCGGCATCGGCGGAATTCGTCGCGGCTTTGAGGCGATTGGCGGGCAGTGCGTGTTTACCAGCGAATGGAACAAGCATGCGGTGCGCACCTACAAAGCGAATAATTATTGCGATCCGCTCCAGCATCACTTTAATGAAGATATTCGCGATGTCACGCTGAGTCATCATGATGGAGTAAGCGACCAGCAGGCGGCGGAACATATTCGCCAACATATTCCTGAACATGACGTACTGCTGGCAGGATTTCCTTGTCAGCCTTTCTCCCTGGCTGGGGTATCAAAGAAAAATGCGTTAGGGCGGGCCCACGGCTTTGCCTGTGATACACAAGGCACACTCTTTTTTGATGTGGTGCGCATTATCGATGCGCGTCGACCAGCAATATTTGTGCTCGAAAACGTTAAAAATCTGAAAAGTCACGACCAGGGTAAAACATTTCGCATTATTATGCAGACGCTGGATGAGCTGGGTTATGACGTCGCGGATGCGGCGGATAATGGACCTGACGATCCGAAAATAATCGATGGACAACATTTTTTACCTCAGCATCGTGAACGTATTGTGCTCGTCGGATTTCGACGCGATCTGAATCTGAAATCAGACTTCACGCTGCGCAATATTGTCACTCGCTATCCGCCGCGACGTACTACGCTGGCGGAGCTGCTTGAGCCGACCGTCGATGCGAAATATGTGCTGACGCCGGTGTTGTGGAAATATTTATACCGCTATGCGAAAAAGCACCAGGCGCGGGGGAATGGTTTTGGTTATGGCATGGTGTATCCTGGTAATCCCGATAGCGTAACGCGCACATTATCCGCACGCTATTATAAAGACGGCGCCGAGATCCTTGTCGATCGCGGCTGGGATATGGCGCTGGGGGAAAAGGATTTTGACGATCCATTGAACCAGCAGCACCGTCCGCGCCGGCTTACACCACGGGAGTGCGCGCGCCTGATGGGGTTTGAATCACCGCAGGGCTATCAGTTCAGGATCCCGGTGTCGGATACTCAGGCTTATCGCCAGTTTGGTAATTCGGTGGTCGTTCCGGCATTCGCGGCGGTTGCCAGACTGCTGGAGCCGAAAATCAAACAGGCGGTTGCTATTCGCGAAAAAGAGAACCTGCATGGCAGACGTTCACGATAAAGCAACGCGCAGTAAAAATATGCGGGCGATCGCCACCCGTGATACCGCCATTGAAAAACGCCTTGCCAGCGTACTGACAGAGCAGGGCGTAACGTTTCGCGTGCAGGATGCGACATTACCTGGTCGCCCCGATTTTGTAGTGGATGATTACCGTTGTGTGATCTTTACCCATGGCTGTTTCTGGCATCATCACAACTGCTACTTGTTTAAAGTCCCTGCCACGCGAACGGAATTCTGGCTGGAAAAAATAGGGAAAAATGTCCAGCGTGACGCGCGGGATTGTGAAAAATTGCAGACTCTGGGCTGGCGTGTACTGATTGTCTGGGAGTGCGCCCTGCGCGGGCGCGAAAAACTCGGCGATGAGGCGTTATCTGAACGTGTCATCGAGTGGATCTGCGGCGGCGGTGCCACCGCGCAGATCGACACTCAGGGTATTCACTTACTGTAGTGTCTTTTCCGACGGGGTAGCAACGGCATCCGCTTTCATAGGGAATAAGTATTTACCGAGGGTGACCAATACCACCGCAAATACGATCACGCCGAGCGCCAGCCATTCGATGAGCGCCAGACTTTCTCCTCCCAGACCGGTACCTAGCAGTACGGCGACAACCGGATTAACGTAGGCATAGCTGGTGGCTAACGCCGGACTGACGTTGCGAATCAGATACATATACGCGTTAATGGCAATAATAGAGCCAAACAGGGCCAGGTACGCCACCGCCATAAAGCCTGAAAATGTCGGCATAGTGGTCAGTTTTTCCCCGGAGAGCAACGAGGCGCACATCAGCACAACCCCGGCGGCTAACATTTCAATGGCCCCAGCCATCATGCCAACGGGTAACGTTATGCGTGAACCGTACACCGAGCCAAACGCCCAACTTATCGAACCGATCAGGATTAATACAGCACCCCAAGGATTACCGCTTAAATTACCGCCGCTATTCAGCATGATGATTCCTGCCAGCCCAATGGCGATTCCCACCCATTCCAGTTTGCGCGTTTTGATACCAAAAAAGTGGCTAAAGCACAGCGTAAACAGCGGAACGGTAGCAACCACCACCGCGGCGATACCGGAAGGCACATTTTGATGTTCTGCGACGGTGACCAGCCCATTACCCACAGCCAGCAGCAGGACGCCAATTAACGCGGCGTTCAGGAGCTGGCGCAGAGGCGGCAGCTTATGCCCGCGAATCAGTAAGAATGCGGTTAACAAAATGCCCGCAGAGAGAAAACGCACGCCAGCCATCATCAACGGCGGCCAGCTTTCCACGCCAATGCGAATAACGAAGTAGGTGGAACCCCAAATGATATACAGCGCGAAGAGCGCACTGAAAAGCGGTAGCAATTGCCTGAAACGCATAATCCCTCACGGTGGAAATAAAAAGGTGCAACATAGTAAACGTCAAAACTATCGTGCTGGCGAGATTTATAATTGCATGCCATTGTTAAATATTTGTTGACCAGAAAGGCCAGTTTCCGCATGGCGTGTTTTACTTCATACTTAATACGGCAAAAAAATAATATTGAGGGTTAACATTTTGGCAGGAAGTAGCTTACTGACCTTACTCGATGATATCGCTACCTTACTCGACGATATCTCGGTCATGGGAAAACTGGCCGCGAAAAAAACCGCGGGTGTCTTGGGAGATGACTTATCGCTCAATGCTCAACAGGTGTCGGGCGTGCGGGCGAACCGCGAACTCCCGGTGGTCTGGAGCGTGGCTAAAGGGTCGTTTGTTAACAAAGTTATTCTTGTACCGCTGGCGCTATTGATTAGCGCCTTTATACCCTGGGCGATCACCCCCTTATTAATGGTAGGCGGGGCATTTCTCTGTTTTGAAGGGGTGGAAAAAGTGCTTCACACCCTGGAAGCTCGTAAACACAAAGAGACCCCGGAAGAGCGCCAGCAGCGTCTGGCATCTCTGGCGGCGCAGGACCCACTGACCTTCGAGAAAGATAAAATCAAAGGTGCGATACGTACCGATTTCATTTTATCCGCTGAGATTGTCGCCATCACCCTCGGTATTGTGGCGGATGCGCCGTTGTTGAATCAGGTGCTGGTGTTATCAGGTATCGCCTTAGTGGTGACCGTGGGCGTGTATGGCCTGGTAGGGATTATCGTTAAGCTGGATGATATCGGCTACTGGCTGGCAGAAAAGCGCAGCCTGCTTGCCCAATCGCTGGGGAAAGGACTACTGGTTGTTGCCCCCTGGCTGATGAAAACACTTTCAGTGGTGGGCACGTTGGCGATGTTTTTAGTAGGGGGTGGGATTGTTGTACATGGAATATCACCGCTGCATCATGCGATAGAACATTTTGCCCAGCAGCAAAGCGCATTGATTGGGCTTATGCTTCCGACCCTGCTTAATCTGGTGCTCGGCTTTATCATTGGTGGAATAGTCGTTCTGCTGGTGAAAACCGTTGCCAGACTGCGCGGAGTTTCGCACTAATTGTCGCCGGATTAATTACGCAAAAAGCCTTTTTGTCGTCTAAGGTGTAAAGGTTTCTCTTGATACAGGAGGCAGGTATGGTCTTTTCTGTCAGTGAGGAAGTCACTTCGAAAGAGGGTGGCCCACGCATGATCGTTACCGGGTATGCCAGCGGAATGGTGGAGTGTCGCTGGTACGACGGCTTTGGCGTTAAACGGGAAGCATTCCGTGAAGATGAACTGGTGCCCGGCGAGCAAAGATCGCTCTGCCAGGACACCTGATATTGGGCCTGGCCGTAACCCGGCTAACTCTCAACCATTAGTTATATTTATCATTTTGGTGAGAATTATTTTCTTGTCAGGCAAAAAAATTGCAGATAAGGTTTGTTTTACATCAGATTTCCTGGTGTAACGAATTTTCAAGTGCTTCTTGCATAAGCAAGCTTGATCCCGGCCCGATGAGGGCCGGGATTTTTTTCACCCTCAGTCAGCGATTGATTTCCGACACGCTAAAATCATGGATATCAAGCTCGAACGCATCGGCCAGTTCATGCCATGTATGGTAATCACGCCCGTCGATGCTGACGCGTTCAGGATCGTCCTGACTGCGATGAATTTCACTCTCGCAGATTTCGTTGATTGCCTTCAGCAGCGCGTCTACATCGACGCTGACTTCACGTTTGGCCGTATCGCTGTACTCTTTCGCGGTTTTCATCCTCATACCTCTCAACCGTTAAGGATACCGGGGGAGCGCATCAAAACCTCAGATGCGCACTACTTAAGTATAGACCGTCGAGAAAACCCGCAATCGCATGCGCCGGACGCTGCCACAAAAAGGAATTTGTTCTACACTGGCACAAAGCCACAGGAGGAAAACGATGAAGGTGAATGATCGGGTCACAGTCAAAACGGACGGCGGTCCACGTCGGCCGGGCGTGGTACTGGCAATCGAAGAGTTTAGTGAAGGCACCATGTACCTGGTTTCGCTGGAAGACTACCCGCTCGGTATCTGGTTCTTTAATGAATCAGGTCATCAGGACGGTATCTTTGTGGAAAAAATAGAGTGAGGTAAGTTCTTCTGCATGATTCTGACTGGTGGTTCCGCCACCAGTCAGAACGTTTTAGCGCATATTCACAAAGATACCATTGGTGACGTTATCCGTGAGTCGAACCACGTGATAGATAACTTGCTTATTATGCGTCTTAATCTTTCGTTTTATATTTCCCTTATGGGATGAGACGGTCTTGGCCTTGATATTCATTTGATCTGATATCTGTATTGTTCCCTGTCCCTCCATCCACATGCGTAGCATGCTGGATTCGGTACGGCTTAATGATAATGTCGGCAGATTAACATCGATAGCAATATTGACTTCCTTTTTCAGAATATCGCCAAGAAGTTCGTCCAGTGAATCAGGCTTAATTGATTTAGAACTGATCAATAAATTTTTTCTGACTAAAAGATACTCATCAAAATGCACATTGGCAATCGCCATAAATACAATAAATAATGTACTGGGATGCTGATTAATGATTTGCTTGATTTGCTGACTGTCAGCAGGATCGTGGATAAAACAGTCCTCATTAATAAACACCACAGCGGGTTGCAGAGAAACACAGGCGAGACTGAGTTCACCAACGCTGGAAATATTGTTGATTTCCCTTTTTTTCACCCCCCGACTGACCAGATATCCGGTCAACCCTAGCCGGGTGTAACTGCATAAATCCATAATAATCGTTGACATGGCATACCCTCACTCAATGCGTAACGATAATTCCCCTTACCTGATTATTGCATCACAACTAAACGGAATAATAACGACCCAAGATGACGCTTTCGCTGTTTTCAGGCGAATTTACTATCCCGTAAAGTTGCGTATAATTTGCCAGGAAACATCTTAAAGTAAAGTAAATGTTGCGTTATGTGAGTGAGGCAAAAACAAATAAACCGCGACAGCGATATCCTGGTGGATGTTGTCGGTTTTTAAATTTAGGACAATCCTTAGTAAAACAGGATAAAAATTAAGGGTTATTATTTTCCGGGCATTTCGCTGACGATATCGGCCAACAAATTAAAAATTTCGCTGAACAAGCGCTCGCAGAATGGCGCAATTAATGGCATCAGCGCCGCCATTAATGAAATACCCACGGTCAGGGTGAGAGGAAAGCCAATGACAAAAATCGACAGCTGTGGCGCCATGCGATTTAACAAGCCAAGCGCAAGGTTCAGCGTCAGCAGCAGCGTCATAACCGGTAGGGCCAGCATCAGCCCGTTGAGGAAAATCAGGCTTCCCGCCCGCGCCAGTGCGAGAAATGCATTACTGTTAACCGGATTGCCGCCAATGGGCAAAGTATGAAACGTATCCACCAACAGCGAAATCAGCCACAGATGGCCATTAAAGGTGAGGAATAACAGCATGGCGAGCATGTCGATCAGTCGTGCCAGGACTGGCATATTCAGGCGGCTACCGGGGTCAAAGAATGTCGCAAAGGAAAGCCCCATTTGCAGGCCAATCAGTTCCCCGGCGGTACGAACGGCGGCAAACGCAAACTGCATGGTGAAGCCTAAGGCGATACCGATCAGAATTTGTTGCATGGCCTGCCACAACGCGCCGATGGAAAAGATGGGGACGTCTGCTGGGGGAATAGATGGGGCGATAACAATGGTTATCATCAATCCCAGCCCCAGCTTTACCCGCTTGGGGATGGCGCGTTCGCTGAGAATGGGCGCTGTGGAGATGAGCGCCAGGATGCGCAGCAACGGCCAGAAGTAAAGATTCAGCCACTGCATCCACTCAACGCTGCTCACCTGCAACATAACGTTGTCTACCCGATGATATACGGTAAATTGCTGAACAGCGTACGCACGTAGTCGAGCAACAGGTTAAGCATCCACGGGCCGGCAACAATGATGGCAATAAAAACCGCAACAATTTTGGGAATGAAGGACAGCGTCATTTCGTTAATCTGGGTCGCCGCCTGCAAAATGCTGATGATAAGACCTGTGACGAGGGCCACCAACAGCAAAGGCGCGGCAAGGGCCAGAGCGACTTTCATCGCTTCTGTCCCCATCATCATGACCGATTCAGGTGTCATTTCGCGCCTCTAACTGTAAAAGCTTTGTGCCAGCGAGCCGACAAGCAACTGCCAACCGTCCACCAACACAAACAGCATCAGCTTAAACGGTAACGCGATCGTGGCGGGCGGCACCATCATCATCCCGAGCGCCATCAGCACGCTGGCGATGACCAGATCGATAATCAGAAAGGGGATAAAAATGGTAAACCCTATCTGGAATGCGGTTTTCAGCTCACTGGTGACATAAGCCGGAAGCAAAATTCGCATCGGTACGGCTTCTGGTCCCTGTAAGGGACCGCTGTTTGCCAGACGGGCAAACAGCGCCAGATCGGCTTCACGGGTTTGGCGCAGCATAAACTCGCGTAACGGTTGGGCGCCTTTCTCCATGGCTTCCTGCATGGAGATCTTCTCTTCGCTGAACGGCTGATAGGCGTCAACGTAGATTTTATCGATCACTGGCGACATGATGAAAAAGGTTAAAAATAGCGCCAGCCCCAGCAGTACCTGATTAGGGGGCGCAGACGGCGTTCCCAATGCATTTCGCAACAAACCGAAAACGATGATGATGCGGGTGAAGCTGGTCATCATCAATAAAATGGCAGGCAGGAAGGTCAGCGAGGTGATAAACACCAGCGTCTGTACAGGCAATGACCAGCTTTGTCCGCCGCCTGGCAGCGGTTGACTCACCAGGCCCGGGAGCTGGGCGAGGGCTACTGGACTGAAAAGCCATAAGCCTGCCAGCGTGATGGAAAACAAACGGCGCATCAGGATCTCCCGGGACGCTTGAGCAAACTTTTCATCATGGCCTGGAAATCCGCAGGGGAGGCCGGTTTTTCTTCTGCATCGGCAGGTGCCGGGGGCAGGGTGTGCAATAGGTTAATTTGCGAGGCCGTGACGCCCAGCACCAGGCGCGCATCTTCCACCTCAACAACCACCACGCGCTCACGTGGGCCCAGTGAGGTACTTGCCGCAACCTTCAGCCCTCGTGTACCGGTGCTTTTGGGGGCAAAGCCCAGCCGTTTAATGACCCAGGCTGCCGCCAGGATCAACACAATGATCCCAAGCAGCGCGCCGCTTACCTGTACCAGCGGTGAGCCGGGGACGGCGGCTGGCTGAGAAACTGTCGCCTGGGTGTTCATGATCAACGGCTCAGACGGCGCATGCGTTCTGATGGGGTGATAATGTCGGTGATACGCACGCCGTATTTATCCGCGACCACCACCACTTCACCCTGGGCGATCAGATAACCGTTGATCAGGATATCCAGCGGTTCGCCCGCCAGACCATCCAGCGCGACAACGGAACCTTGCGTCAGACGCAGCAGCTCTTTGATGGTCATGCGCGTACGGCCCAGTTCAACGGTCAGTTTGACCGGAATGTCCATGATCAGGTCGATGTCCTGCAAAGCGCCGCTAACGTCGCCGCCGCCTAACTGCTGGAATACCGCATCGGCCGCGCTTTTGGTGGTCGTGGTTTTTTGCTCGTTTAACGCGTCAGCCCACAGATCGTCCAATGCGCCAGTGTTCTCATCGGACGGATTATTCATATCACTCATTTGGGCTGTTCCTCATTCAGCGAATTCAAAATCGGGTTTATCAGATGTTCTACGCGTAACGCATACTGACCGTTCACGGTGCCATACTGGCTGGTCAGTACAGGCACGCCGTCCACATGAGCAATAATGCGGTCGGGTTTTTCAATCGGCAGTACATCGCCGGGTTTCAGCTTTAAAATCTGGGACAGCCGCAGCGGAATGTCGGCAAAGTTTGCCACCAGCTCCAGCTCAGAATGCTGAACCTGACGCACCAGATTATTGCGCCAGTTCTGATCTTCATTACGTGAGTTTTCCAGCGGTGGATTCACCAGCAGCTCGCGCAATGGTTCAATCATGCTGAATGGCAGACAGATGTTAAATTCACCGGTCAGATTGCCAATTTCAACGTGGAACGGGGTGTTCACCACGATGTCGTTAGGCGAGGTGGTGATATTGGTAAATTTCACCTGCATCTCGGAACGAACGTATTCCACTTCCAGCGGATTGATGGCCTTCCACGCGTCGCTGTAGCTTTCCAGCGCCAGCTTCAGCATGCGGTTGATAACGCGCTGTTCAGTATGCGTAAATTCGCGACCTTCCACTTTCGTCGGAAAGCGTCCATCGCCGCCGAACAGGTTATCAACGGCGATAAATACCAGACTTGGTGAGAACACCACCAGACCCGTACCGCGCAGCGGCTTGAGGTGGATTAAGTTCAGGTTGGTCGGCACCGGTAAGTTACGCGCAAATTCGTGATACGGCTGGATACGAATCGCCCCCACGGTAATATCCGGGCTACGGCGCAACAGGTTAAATAATCCCATACGGAACTGGCGCGCGAAGCGTTCGTTAATGATCTCCAGCGCCTGTAAACGCTCACGCACCACGCGGCGTTGGGTGTTGGGATCATAAGGTCGAATATCGCTCTCTTTTGCGATACCGGTAATGGGTTCGTCTTTGGTTTCGCTATCGCCATTCAGCAATGCGTCGATTTCAGCCTGAGAAAGAATACTGTCGCCCATGTCTTTACCGCAGAATAAAAGCTGTATAAAGAACGTCGGTGACAACCTGTTTTGGCTGCCCGACAACGAGCGGAGTCGCGAGCGTCTCTTTGATGGCGGTAATCAGCTGTTGTTTACCTTCCTCGGTGGCGAGCGTAGCCGCATTTTGACGAGAAAACAGCAGCAGCAAGCGGCTGCGTACTTCCGGCAAATATTCATTCAGACGCGCACGTGTCGCTTCGTCTTTCATGCGCAACGTGATACCGATATACAGCACACGGTCCGCATCACCCAGATTGACGGTAAAGGTATCCAGCGCAAAGAACACCGGCGCAGGCGGTGGAGCCGGTTCCGCTTTGACGCTGGCGGACGGCTGCTGCTGCATGCGCCAGTAGCTATACCCCGCAGTTGCGCAGGCGGCGAGGGTAATTAATACCAGCAGAGGGATCCAAATAGCGCGTTTACTTTTTTTGTTAATCGCGGAGTCAGTCATCAGATACGGGCTTCCTGTTTCGGTACAGCTTATGGGCTGATTATCCCGTGTCCTGTCCACGACAAAGCGTGGAAAAGACGCGGATAATCATGCTACCTCTGGCGTTAGGCGAAGATGTCTACTGCTCCATCACCGCGGGCAGCGGCTTGCAGCGAGGCTGGCGTTGCCAGGATGGCGTCATCTTCAGCGGCAAAAATATCTTGTCCCTGAGCGCGACCAGCCTGTTGTTGCTGTCCGGAAGACTGCTGCTGTCCGGCAAAGCTCTCACTGCTAATGTTGCTTTGTCCCAACTGGATCCCACTGTCAGCCAACTGCGTACGCAGCATCGGTAACGCGGCTTCCAGCGCGGCGCGCACGTGACTGTGTGGTGATACCATTTGCAACTGTGCGAGGTTGTCATCCAGCTTAATGGAAATGTGCACCTGACCCAGATCCTGCGGATGCAGGCGCAGCTCTGCGCTCTGCTGGCCCTGACGCGTGAATAGTGTGACGTGCTGACTCAGTGATTGCTGCCATTCCTGACTACCCAACGGAGCGCTTAGCACCGGCGCGGCGGTAGGTAACGGCTGAGCATGTGTCTGTGGGCCACTTAACGGAGCCGCCGTCACGCCAATGCTGGTCGGCGAAGGGGCGCTATCAATTTCCGCTCTGGTCGCCGCCGCTACCGTCAGTGGGGTTAGCGTCGGATTGTTTGTCTGATCCAGGCTGCCGCCAGGTGAGGCAATATCCGCTTTGCTTTTTTTGGCGTCACCGGGCAGCAGTTCGCCTGCGTTATCGGTGATAGCGCCATGTGCCGTGCCTCGTGACAACGCCGAAAGCGAGGCATCAACGGGGGCAGGGGTGTTGTCGACGGCAGGTGTCGCCAACGGTTGTCCCGGTAGCATGGCGAACAGCGCGCTCAGGTTGGCGAGATCGTCATCGCTGAGCGTGGTGTTTTTTTCATCCTGCTGAACAGTTTTGCCCAGCGTCGTCAGGGCATTCACTTTCAGCGACGGCGTCAGCGCTGACAACAGTTGCTGAGCATCAGTCATGTCGGCAAGAGAAGCATCGGTTTGCATCTCTTTTTGCGCCAGCAGATCGGTTAACTTGACCCCCTGGGTGACATCGCCATTTTTTTGCAGCAACCCTTTTTGCAGTTTACTGCCCGCCGCCTGTAAATCGGCAAGCGTCAATGGCGCGCCTTTACCCTGCGCGTCGTCCGCACCTAATGCGCCAGCCAGCAGCGCTAAAAAATCCTCGGGTGAATCTACCGCTTTGCCTGACTGAAGACCTGCGGCTACGTCGGTGTCGGTGGTAATCAGTTGGGGTAAAGTAATCATTCGGGTTTCCTCATAGCTGCACGCTGAGCAAATTCATCCATTTTTTTCTGATCCAGACGGTTTTCGGCCAGTAACGCCGCCGAGGTTTGTCTGTCCTGCAGAGTCTGCCACGCCTGCAACCGTTGTTTTTTATCGCGCCAACTGTTCAGCGCCTGGTCCACTTTCTGTGTCCATTGATTGAGCTGCTGGCGATGTTGCTCAATCGCTTTTTCCAGGGTCTGAATAAACTGCTGATAGTTAATCCAGCGATTACTGGTAATACCCTGACCCATATCGTTATTCAGATTGTTACGGTACTCATGCTGATAATCGATCAGCATTTTCAACTGTTCTTCCGCCTGCTGACAGCCACGACGCATCTCTCCCAATAAGACAGCAGCGTCATCTACCTCTTTTTCAGCCAGGTCTTTCAGCGTTGCTAATGCACCATGTTGTGCCATGACCTATGCTCTCCTGCTCAATCACACACCAGGGAAAATCAGTTCTAAAGCGTGCAGGGAATCTTCCCAGTCAGCCCGTTCATAGATGCCTTGCTGTAAAAATGCTTCCAGTTGTGGCCATAAGGCGATGGCTTTATCCAACATCGGATCGCTGCCTTTGGCATACGCCCCGACGCTGACCAGATCGCGGTTACGCTGGAAGCTGGATAGCAACTGTTTAAAATTACGCACCCGCGCATAGTGCTGTTCACTAATGAGCGCGGTCATGGCGCGGCTGATCGAGGCTTCTATATCGATGGCCGGGTAATGACCTGCCTCGGCCAGATGGCGGGACAGCACAATGTGACCGTCCAGAATCGCGCGTGCGGAGTCGGCAATCGGGTCCTGTTGATCGTCACCCTCGGTCAGGACGGTGTAAAACGCGGTAACTGACCCGCCGCCGTGAATACCGTTCCCGGCACGTTCCACCAGCGCCGGTAATTTGGCGAATACTGACGGCGGATAACCTTTGGTTGCTGGCGGCTCGCCGATCGCCAGCGCGATCTCACGTTGCGCCATCGCATAGCGGGTGAGGGAATCCATAATCAGCAATACGTGCTGTCCACGATCGCGGAAATCTTCGGCGATGCGCGTGGCGTAGGCCGCGCCCTGCATACGCAACAGCGGCGAAACGTCCGCCGGAGCGGCAATCACCACCGAGCGTGCGCGACCGTCAGCGCCGAGAATATTTTCAATAAAATCTTTAACTTCGCGGCCACGTTCGCCAATCAGCCCGACGACGATGACATCGGCCTGGGTATAACGCGCCATCATGCCAAGCAGGACGCTTTTACCGACGCCCGAACCTGCGAAAAGTCCCATACGCTGACCGCGCCCGACGGTTAACAACGCGTTAATGGGGCGCACGCCGGTATCCAGCACATGTTCAATAGGTGTGCGCTGCAGCGGGTTAAACGGCGGCGTCATCAGCGCCCCGGTTTCGGTGGTGTCCGGCGCGGGCAGACCGTCGAGCGGTTTGCCGCTGCCGTCGAGCACCCGGCCCAGCAGAGCAGGACCCAGCGGTAATTGTTTCCCGCTTTGCAGACCTTCTCCGGCAATATTCTTCGCGTACACGCGCGCGCCGGGCAGAACGCCTTCGACCTCTTCGAGCGGCATCAGAAACAGTCGCTGACCGTTAAAGCCCACGACTTCACTTTCAACTTCCTGGGTTTCGTTGCCATCCTGCCGTTCAATGACGCAGGTGGCGCCCAGCGGTAGCTGTAATCCGGTGGCTTCCAGCACCAGCCCGGTGGCGCGGGTCAGACGCCCGTAACGACGCACCGCAGGCAGCAGCGACATTTTCTCTTCGAAGTTGTCCAGCGTATTGAGCCAGCGAGTCAGACGAGTGGTCATTACACGACTCCTGGCGCGGCCAGACGGCAGAGCTCTTGCCAGCGCGTGGCGACGCTGGCATCCAGATCGCCTTCGTCGGCAGAGACTTTACAGCCGCCGTGATGCAACGTGGGATCGCCGCGCAGCCGCCAGCCGTGCAGACTGAGGGTGGCACCGAGCATCTCTTCCACCCGCTGGAGATCGTCCGGATGTACGCGCAACTGCGGTTTACCGCTAAACAGCGGTTCCTGCTGCAACAGCTGTTGGATTTGTTTAATCAGCGCGGCGTTATCCACGACAGGCGTCTGACCTATCACCTGACGCGCCGCCTCCAGCGCCATTTGCATCAGGCGCGAGGCAATCACGCTGTCCAGAGCGTCCAGCGTATTCTGAAATTCGCTCACCAATTGCTGCATACGGGCAGTGATTGGCGCATGCTGCGCGCGCGCCTGGTTTTGGCCTTGCTCCAGGCCCTGATTCAGCCCGTCCTGATAGCCTTGTTCGTGGCCCTTTTGTCGACCTTCCGCCAGACCAGCGTTATAACCTTGCTCGTGGGCCTGCATTTGCAACTGCGCGAGCTGCTGCTCAAGCTGTTGCTCTGCTGAGAGTTCCGGCTCGTCGGTCTCTTCTGACAACGGTGTTTCACTGTGGTCGGCCAGGACGAACTCCGCCACCGGTGGGGCGAGATCGTCCGGGGTCCAGACTTTCCACGGCAGTTCGTTAGACATAAGTATCCTCGCCGCTGCCGATCACCATCTCGCCGGTTTCCGCCAGACGACGCACAATAAGCAGAATCGCTTTCTGTTCGTTTTCCACTTGCGACAAACGTACCGGACCGCGGTTGGCAAGGTCGTCGCGCAGAATATCGGCAGCACGTTGCGACATATTGCGCAGGAACTTCTCGCGTAGCGGCTGTTCGGCGCCTTTCAGGGCAATCAGCAGCGATTCGGAATCCACTTCCTGCAGCAGGCGCTGGATACTGCGATCGTCGACGTCCACCAGGTTTTCGAACAGGAACATCTCGTCGATAATTTTCTGCGCCAGTTCGCCGTCGAATTCGCGCACGGCGGTAATAACGGCTTCTTCCTGCTGGGTTTTCATCAGGTTGATGATTTCCGCTGCCGTTCTCACGCCGCCCATTTTGCTGCGCTTGAGGTTCTGGCCGTCGAGCAGACCATTCAATACTTCGGTCAATTCCGCCAGCGCGGCAGGCTGTACGCCGCCGAAAGTGGCGATACGCAGCATGACGTCGTGACGTAAACGTTCGTCGAACAGCGCCAGAATATCGGCCGCCTGGCCCCGTTTGAGGTGCACCAGAATGGTAGCGATAATCTGTGGATGCTCGTCGCGGATAAGGTCGGCGGCGCTTTGCGGCTCCATAAAGTTGAGCGTTTCAATGCCGCTGGTGGTATCGCGGGTTTCCAGAATATCTTCCAGCAGGCTGGACGCGCGTTCTTCACCCAGCGCTTTCACCAGCACCGAGCGCAGATATTCGTTGGCGTTAATGTTGAGCGCGGCAAATTGTTCGGCTTCATGTTCAAACTCCGCCAGCACTTCCGTCAACTGTTTATTGGAGATCTGGCGTACGTTGGCCATCGCCGTACTGAGCGCCTGAACTTCGCGCGTGGAAAGGTGCTTAAACACCTCCGCCGCGCGATCTTCGCCAATGGTCATCAGCAGGATGACGCTTTTATCGGTACCGGTAAGGGCATTACTCATGATCGTTACTCATCCACTGACGAATGACCAGCGCCACGACGCGCGGATCGTTATCTGACATTTCACGAATACGCTGGCTCATGACTTCTGCGCCCAGACGCTGATTCGTGCGACGTTGCTGGGTCTGTTCGTCTTTGCTGAGGCGAACTTCTACCGCTTCTTCGGTTTCCTGACGGATACGTGTTTGTTCTTGCGCGGCTTTCGCTTCTTCGCTGCGACGGAGCAACTGCGGGCGAACGGCTTTCCGCCACAGGAGCCAGGCGACCAGCAGAACCAACAACCAACGACTTGCGGACATTAACTGATCAATAAAGAACGGCTGTTTCCAGAACGGAAGCTCACCCATGGAATCGTCGGTCGCTGTGAACGGAGAGTTCACCACGTTCAGGGTGTCGCCACGTTTGTCGGAGAACCCCATCGCTTCGCGGGTCAGATCCTCAATCTGTTTCATCTGTTCGGCAGTTAACGGCAGCGGTTTGCCATCCGGTAACGTTTTATAGTTGACCACGACGGCCACCGAGAGACGCTGCACATCGCCAACGTTCATTTTGGTGTGGCGAATGGTACGGTCGACTTCATAGTTACTGGTTTCATTGCGCTGCGTACTGCGCGGACCTGCATTGTTACTGTTATTCGTTGTCTGCGTGGTTTGCGCATTTTGCTGATTAGCCGGTGGGTTGGCGATTGGCGCGGTATTAGCCGGGGCTGGCTGATTAGACAATGCGCCCGGGACGCCGCCAGGCGCTCCGCTACCAATTTGCTCACTGACGTTTAACTGGCGTGAGCGCAGCACGGCCTGGGACTCATCGCCGTTTGGACGGTATTGCTCTTCGGTTTGCTCTTTGTTGGCAAAATCCAGCTGTGCGGTGACCTGCGCGTGTACGTTGCCGTTGCCGACAATCGGCGACAGGATCGATTCGATCCGGCGTTGCACGCGGGCCTCGACATCGCTGGCGTATTTCAGTTGCGCATCGTTGAGATCGCGGCTGCTGGTGTTCGACTGGGTTAACAGATGACCCGCCTGGTCGACCAGCGTTACGTTGCCCGGCGGTAAGCCTGCAACAGCGCTGGAGACCAAATGCGTGACCGCGCTGATTTGACCTTCATCCAGCGCACGCCCCGGTTCCAGATTAACAGTGACGGAGGCCGAAGGTGCTTTTTGCTCACGTACAAACAGCGATGGTTTAGGCATCGCCAGATGCACGCGGGCGCGTTTTACCGGGCCCAGGGTTTCAATGGTACGGGCTAACTCACCTTCCAGCGCGCGCTGGTAGTTAACCTGCTCGCTAAACTGGCTGATACCAAACTTTTCCTGATCCAGCAGTTCAAAGCCAACGGCGCCACCTTTCGGCAGGCCTTGCTGCGCCAGACGCAAGCGCAGCTCGTGGACTTTATCGGCAGGAACTTCAATAGCGCCGCTTCCCTCAGTAAAACGATAGGGAACGTTCATCTGCGTCAGTTGGGTGACAATCGCGCCGCCATCCTGATCGGAAAGATTGCTGAACAAGGTGCGGTAGTCGGGCGCTTTGGCCCACAGAACCATCGCCACAACGATAGCGACGGCAGCGGCTCCTGCCACAATCAGAGGAATTCTGGGATTCGCGCGCAGGCGGTTTAACCACTCGAGAGGTTTAAGCTGGGTTGCAGTCGATGCTGTCGCACTCATCTCGCACCTCGTGGCTTATCGTGGACGGCGTTTTTTGCAAAGTGGAACAAGACTCACTCCCGGGTCAGCAAACTCGAAAAATTGACGGTCTCATTATTTGCGGTTTCGAATTTTTCTATGGGTTAAAAACCGTGGTTTTTTATCGTTATTTAACGCCTTTATCTTATTGACTAACTGGTAATCTCAGCTATGTGAAAATTCATCCAGGGGATCAGAATGTCGGCAATACAGGGGATTGAAGCGGTCATCAGCCAGTTACAAACCACGGCGATGTCAGCAAAAATGCAGGATATGCAGCCACAACCGACCGTGAGTTTTGCCGGTCAGCTACATGCGGCGTTAGACAGAATCAGCGATGTGCAGACCGCGTCCCGTGTCCAGGCTGAGAAATTTACCCTCGGTGAACCGGGTATTGCGCTGAATGATGTGATGACCGATATGCAAAAAGCGTCGGTGTCGATGCAGATGGGGATTCAGGTTCGTAATAAACTGGTATCGGCGTATCAGGAAGTGATGTCGATGCAGGTGTAGGTAG
>NZ_CP069763.1:4278343-4282891 GCF_016893685.1 Citrobacter cronae | reverse complement strand
ATGATGTCGATGCAGGTGTAGGGACAACGTGCAGATAATGTAGGCCGGATGAGCGCAGCGCCATCCGGCAAACACTTACTTTTGAATCAAATAGCGAATCGTTGGGCCATCCTGCTGAATATCCAGCACCGTATAGCCGTGATTGCGCGCATCCAGTGGAATATTATTGATTGACTGCGGGCAGTCGCTCACCACTTCCAGAATTTCACCTTTCTTCAATTGCGGCATCGCCTCCAGCGTGGCAACTGCCGGATACGGACACGGCTCGCCGACCATATCGAGGCGATAATCAGGCACGATATTTTTCATACAGACTCCTTGGCTGGCGTCAGCCCGGCACGGCGGAAGAAACGCTTTTCCCAGCCGATGATGAGCATCAGCGCGGTAAATAACAGCAGATAGGTCACCAGCAGGCCACCCAGCGGACCAAAGGTGTTGAGCAGATTCACCTTATCCCAGTTGGTGGCCAGAGCAGGCGCAAAATCATCCCAGTAGTAAGCCAGAATGGTTGAGCCAATAACGTTGCCCAGACCAACCCACCAGTAATGCACCTGGCCTTCAACCGCGCGGTACATCCAGCCGGTTTCACACCCGCCCGCTAAAACAATACCGAAGCCGAACAGCAAGCCGCCAATCACTGCATTCGGACCCGCCCACATAATCTTCGGCTCGACGCCCAGTTGCACGTAGCTAAAGATACCGATGGCGCTGACCGCCATCCCGAAGATGATCGCTTTTGCCATATGGGTGCGACCAGAAATCCACAGGTCGCGGAAGGCTGAAGTGAAGCAGATCTGCGCCCGTTCAATCAGCAGACCGAACCCGACGCCGAACAGCATCGCCAGGCCGAGCTTAGGTTTATCCATCGCAGTGAGTAACGCCCAGCCGATCATGCCGATAAACACCAGCATCCCGAGGCGAAAACGACGACGCGCCTGATCCGGTTTTTGCGTCAGCGGGGAAGCGGCGGAGACTTTCTGCATTTTGACCGGAATACGGAACATCGGCAGCAGGGTAAAGCGTGCGCCAAACCATGAACCAATGGCTGTTGCCAGCGCAAAAAACCAGGCGTGTAGTGAGAACTGCGGAATACCGGTAAAGAACGCGGCCAGGTTACACCCCATCGCCAGACGGGCGCCGAATCCGGCAATCATCCCGCCGACTATCGCCTGCATAATGCGTATCCGACTGCGCGGCATGCGGAGTTTGACGTTGTTGGCCCAGAGTGCGGCAGCAAAACAGCCGCCGAACATACCGAGTATCATCATTCCGTCGATACGGGTCAGGGGAGAGCCTTCAAGATGGATCAGCTTGTAGTATCCCCACTCTTCGGCGTGAACGCCAAATAATTGCAGGATTTGACCGCCCCAACGGGTGAATTCGCCGGTAACGGCCCAGAAGGTTCCGGTGATGCCGAAGTAGTAAGTAGAGAGAATACCCGCTGCGATGACCGCAGGGGCAGGGGCCCAAAATTTAATTAACCAGGCCTGTTTGAAGTGTTGCCATGACATGCGTTTTGCCTCTGAACTCAGAAGGTATGTAACAAGAAGTGTGGATACTACACCGATCAGAATTTTTGACTATGAGTAATAAGAGGTAACACTGTCTGGATCAATATTTCTCAATGCTACCGAAAGGCTGGCGGCATCAGACCTTTAATGCCACAATCCCATTTTCTTCGCATGCAGGATGAATGATGAAAAAATTAGCAATCGTTGGGGTATTTCTGGCGCTGAGCGGATGCGCCGAAGTAGAGAATTATAACGACGTGGTGAAAACGCCCGCGCCAGCCGGTCTGGAAGGCTACTGGCAGTCAAAAGGTCCGCAACGCAGCCTGGTCAGCCCGGAAGCCATTGCCAGCCTGGTGGTGACGAAAGAAGGCGATACGCTGGATTGTCGCCAGTGGCAGCGGGTCATTGCCCTGCCGGGGAAACTGACGATGATTTCCGGCGATCTCACCAACGTGACCGTGAAACGCGAGCTGTATGAGATTGAGCGCGAAGGCAATACGCTGGAGTATGATGGCATGACGCTACAACGGGTGGATCGCCCGACGCAGGAGTGCGCTGACGCGTTAACGAAAACGCCGCTGCCCACACCGCTGCCATAAACAGCACGCCCCGGTAGCCAGCGGCCACCGGGGTTGAGTATTACAACACGTCTTCAATCACCCACACGCTGACGCTACCGCCGTTGCAGAAAAACGTCGCTTCCCCGTTTTCATCGGTGACCACGCTTTCTTCGCGATTTCCCAGATAATCACGCCAGGTTTTATTACCGTAATTCGCGCCGAGATTGATGGACTTTTCCCCATCGTCACCGTTAGACAGCACCACCACGCAGCCGGGATCTTCGTCCGTTCCGCTGCGGCTAAAGGCGATACAGTTAGGGTGATCAAAAAAGAGCGTCTGTACGCCGTGGGCGAAGCGCTGGCGCGCGAGGATCAGTTCGGGAAGCTGTTCGATGATCGGCATGTCGATAGAATAGGTTTCGCCATCGCCGCCGGTGTCTTCGTAATGCGCCCCGTAGAGGTCAGGATAAAACACCGACGGTACGCCGTTTTCCCGTAGCAGGATCAGCGCATAGGCCAGCGGCTTAAACCATGACTCGACAGGGGCTTCCAGCGCCTGCAACGGCTGAGTATCGTGATTGGCAACCAACGTGACGGCATGAAACGGATCGGCCTCGACTAACGTGTCCGTGAAGATTTGGCTCATGTCGTAATCGCGGCCCTGACGGGAGGCTTCGTGGAATTTCATCTGCAAAGGGGCGTCGAACAGCATGGTTTTCCCCTCCACCTGGTTAATATAGGTTTGCAGTTTGTCGACCTCGTGGGACCAGTATTCCGCGACAATAAACAATGGCTTGGGCGCGACCTCCTGTACGTGTTCAATCCACTCTTTATAAAACCATGCCGGAATATGTTTCACCGCATCTAAACGAAAACCGTCACACTGGGTTTGCTCCATCACCCAGCGCGCCCAGTATTTTATCTCCTCGGTCACGGCGTGATTTCGAAAATCGATGTTCTCGCCCATCAGATAATCAAAATTACCCAGTTCATCATCCACCTGATCGTTCCAGCCTTCACCGGTGTAATCGTTAACGATTTTGAAAATGCCGTCTTCGGTGGGGTTCTCGATATGGTCAATGCCGCTGAAGCATTTATAGTCCCAAATGAATTGTGAATACTGGCCTGCGCGGGCGGGGAAGGTATAGCGCGTCCAGGCCTCACATTCGATGATTTCATCGTCTATTTGCGTGCGATCGTCGGCGTTAACCCGCTGGACACGAATACTCTCTTTTTCATCCGCGCCCATTTTGTGGTTAACCACCACGTCGAGCAGTACGGCGATGTCGTTGTGTTTCAGCGCGTCAATTGCCGCCAGCAGCTGGTTTTTATCGCCATATTTGGTGGGGATGGTTCCCCTCTGGTCAAACTCGCCCAGGTCAAACAGATCGTACGAGTCGTAGCCAACGGAATAACCACCTGATGCGCCTTTATAGGCGGGGGGCAGCCATACCATATTGATGCCGATATCATTGAGTCCGCCTGCGCGTTCGGCAAGCTCGGGCCAGAGTTGACCCCCATCGGGGTAATACCAGTGAAAATACTGCAATAACGTGGGATTTTTCATCTTCCGTGCTCCAGAAGTCGTTTGGCCGACCTCTGGAGTATGGAAGATTATTCAGATTTAACAGAAAATTATTGCGGGGCGGTGGGGGCGTCGGGTACTAACAGCATGCCGGAAAGACGGCCATAGGCGTTATTGAGCGTCTTCTGGCGCGTCGACTGGCCGATAAGATTGCTGAGTTCATCCAGCCGCTGTTGTAACAGTGTTTTGAGTAACTGTTCGTTATCCAGCGTCTGTTTAATATACCCGGCCACTAAGTCCTGAATACTTCGTGTAATGCCAGGTGGAGTTTGCTCTTCCATGACCACTTCAATACTTTGCAGATAGGTAACTTCCTGTTCCAGTAAAAGGTCCCATTCACCCCGCTGCGCCAGTTCCAGCAGCGAGTGACTGAGTAGCGCGATGCGCTGCCAACGGTTGATAAACTCCACGGCTGAGGTCATTAACGAGACTCCTGGGACGACGCTTTCGGTGAGATCTGTTTCCAGGCTTCCGCAATGTTGCCGAGCAACCCTTCGACTTCTTCAATAGCCTGACAATCATTACGCAAGTTGGCTTGCAGTAAACGACGAATCATATAGTCATACAGCGCAGACAGGTTGGTGGCGATTTCACCGCCATTTTCCTGATCCAGACCTGCTTTCAGACCATTGTCGATAATATTAATGGCTTTACTTAACGCCTCGCCTTTGGCGACGATATCACCCTGTTGCATAAACAGGCGAGCGCGCACCAGGGCGCTGTTCGCGCCATCAAACAACATTTCGATCAGCTGATGCGGGCTGGCGCTCATTACGGCGCTTTCCACACTGACCTGTGCATAGGCTTTGGTACCGCTCGCGGTATACATGCTTACCTCGTGTTATCAGGATTTATTCATCGCTGTAAATTGTTGGCCCAGGTAGGTACTGGT
>NZ_CP069763.1:4278114-4278227 GCF_016893685.1 Citrobacter cronae | reverse complement strand
TGGCGTTAATGGTGTCTTGCGCATTATCGATAATGCCGTCATCAGCCAGATAACTTTTCACTTCAGCGGCAATTTTAGTGGTGATCCCGGTTTCTTTACCGTCGCCAACCAGC
>NZ_CP069763.1:4276445-4277041 GCF_016893685.1 Citrobacter cronae | reverse complement strand
CAACGTGTCCAGTGGTAAGCCTGAGCCTACGCCTAATGATGTAAATGAAGCCATGCCCGATTCCTTGTGATTGCAAACAATTGTTAAGCGGGTTATCGGCAATCTGCGCGCAAAGTTTAATGATAGTTTTGTCAAAATAATGCGCGGAATAGTGGTGCATATAGAGGGTATTTCACGGGCTAAGAAAAAAGAGAGCGGAAAGTAAAAATTTTCTAAAGTTCGAATTTAAGGTGCCGATACATGGGTTACGGTGAGAAACCGTGGGCAACAGCCCAATAACATCGAGTTGTAATTGATAAGGAAAAGATCATGGCACAAGTCATCAATACAAACAGCCTGTCGCTGTTGACCCAAAACAACCTGAACAAATCTCAGTCCGCTCTGGGCTCTGCTATCGAGCGTCTGTCCTCTGGTCTGCGTATCAACAGTGCGAAAGACGATGCTGCTGGTCAGGCGATTGCTAACCGTTTCACCTCTAACATCAAAGGACTGACTCAGGCTTCCCGTAACGCCAACGACGGTATCTCCGTTGCACAGACTACAGAAGGCGCGCTCTCTGAAATCAACAACAACCTGCAGCGTGTTCGTGAACTGGC
>NZ_CP069763.1:4275221-4275397 GCF_016893685.1 Citrobacter cronae | reverse complement strand
AACCTGGGTAACACAGTCAACAACCTGTCTTCTGCCCGTAGCCGTATTGAAGACTCCGACTACGCGACTGAAGTATCTAACATGTCTCGTGCACAGATCCTGCAGCAGGCGGGTACTTCCGTTCTGGCACAGGCTAACCAGACCACGCAAAACGTCCTCTCTTTACTGCGTTAATT
>NZ_CP069763.1:4213119-4275133 GCF_016893685.1 Citrobacter cronae | reverse complement strand
ATTCCCCCGATAGAACCCCCTGCAGAAACGGATAATCATGCCGATAACTCATTTAACGCAGGGCTGTTTATCGTGAATTCACTGTATACCGCTGAAGGTGTAATGGATAAACACTCGCTGTGGCAGCGTTATGTACCGTTGGTGCGTCACGAAGCATTGCGCCTTCAGGTGCGTTTGCCGGCGAGCGTAGAACTGGATGACCTGCTACAAGCGGGCGGCATCGGGTTATTGAATGCAGTTGACCGATATGACGCTTTGCAAGGAACGGCATTTACCACTTACGCAGTGCAGCGTATTCGTGGAGCGATGCTGGACGAACTACGTAGCCGGGATTGGGTGCCGCGTAGCGTTCGGCGCAATGCTCGCGAAGTGGCACAGGCGATGGGACAACTGGAGCAGGAGTTAGGGCGTAACGCGACGGAAACCGAAGTGGCGGAGCGTCTGGCTATTCCTGTGCAAGAGTATCGTCAGATGTTGCTTGATACCAATAACAGCCAACTCTTCTCCTATGACGAGTGGCGGGAAGAGCATGGCGATAGTATTGAGCTGGTGACGGAAGAACATCAGCAGGAAAACCCGTTACAACAGCTACTTGAGGGTAACCTCCGCCAGCGCGTGATGGAGGCGATCGAGGCGTTGCCGGAGCGCGAAAAGCTGGTGTTAACGCTGTACTACCAGGAAGAGCTGAATCTGAAAGAGATCGGCGCGGTACTGGAAGTCGGGGAGTCGCGGGTCAGCCAGTTGCACAGCCAGGCTATCAAACGTCTACGCACCAAGCTGGGTAAGCTATAGGGGTAATCATTACCCCTGAACAATGCCGCATTACGAATTGACTACCAGGAGTTCTCATGACGGTGCAGCAATCAAAAAGACGGCCTCTAAGCCGCTACCTCAAAGATTTCAAACACAGCCAGACGCATTGCGCCCATTGCCTGAAGTTACTCGACAGGATCACGCTGGTTCGCCGTGGACAAATTGTTAATAAAATCGCCATCGCCCGCCTGGACACGTTGCTGGATGAAGCTGAGTGGGAACAGGAGAAAAAAGAGTGGGTGGCGCTGTGTCGTTTTTGCGGTGATTTGCATTGCAAAGAGCAGAGCGACTTTTTTGACATCATCGGATTTAAACAATTTTTATTTGAGCAGACCGAAATGAGCCACGGCACGGTACGTGAATACGTTGTCCGCCTGCGCCGCCTTGGCAATCATCTGACCGAACAAAATATCTCTCACGAATTGCTGCAGGAAGGGTTTCTCGACGAAAACCTTGCCCCGTGGCTGCCGGAAACCAGCACCAACAATTATCGCATCGCATTGCGTAAGTACGAGCAGTTTAAAGCCCATACGCATATGGGGCATATGCAGAAATCCTCCTGGACAGCCAGTTCTGATATATATTAAAAACGAATAAGGTGTAACGGAGTGGTGTTTGTGAATCACGACAAACGCTCTACACTACGGTCATATACACGTCATCCTTCAAGCTGTCTCTGCGTTGGCTGCACTCCCTCGCCCCAGTCACTTACTTTAGTAAGCTCCTGGGGACTTACTCGCTTGCCGCCTTGATGCAACTCGAATGATTTTGTGTATAAATAGCAGTCACTAATGACAATATTCGGGGTAACTATGAAATTAGCACTTCTGGGACGTCAGGCTCTGATGGGTGTAATGGCTGTTGCACTTGTCGCCGGAATGAGCGTAAAGACTTATGCAGATGAAGGTCTGTTAAATAAAGTTAAAGAGCGCGGTACGCTGCTGGTGGGCCTGGAAGGGACCTATCCCCCATTTAGTTTTCAGGGCGATGACGGCAAGCTGACGGGTTTCGAAGTGGAGTTCGCCGAAGCACTGGCAACGCACCTGGGGGTGAAAGCCACGTTGAAGCCGACCAAGTGGGACGGCATGCTGGCCTCGCTTGATTCCAAACGCATTGACGTGGTTATCAACCAGGTGACCATCTCTGACGAACGGAAGAAAAAATACGATTTCTCTACCCCGTATACGGTCTCTGGTATCCAGGCGCTGGTGAAGAAAGGCAATGAAGGCGTTATCAAGACCGCTGCCGATCTGAAAGGTAAAAAAGTCGGCGTGGGTCTGGGCACCAACTATGAAGAGTGGCTGCGCCAGAACGTGCAGGGCGTGGATATTCGTACCTATGATGATGACCCGACCAAATATCAGGATCTGCGTGTAGGCCGTATCGACGCGATTCTGGTTGACCGTCTGGCAGCGCTGGATCTGGTGAAGAAAACCAAAGATACGCTGGCCGTCACCGGTGAGGCTTTCTCCCGCCAGGAATCTGGTGTGGCGCTGCGCAAGGGCAATGAAGATCTGCTGAAAGCGGTTGATGCCGCCATTGCCGAAATGCAAAAAGACGGTACGCTGAAAGCGCTGTCTGAAAAATGGTTTGGAGCGGATGTGACGAAATAATCGTCATCCGATGAAAAAAGGCGCCTTTAACAGCGCCTTTTTTTATTTCATTGCGCCTGAACGTGCATAATAAAAAGAACATCACAACAACAAATACCGGAGGCTGTATGCCGCTGCATAACTTAACGCGCTTTCCACGTCTGGAATTTATTGGCGCGCCAACACCGCTCGAATATCTTCCACGCTTCTCCGACTATCTTGGGCGCGATATTTTCATCAAACGCGATGACGTTACGCCGATGGCCATGGGCGGCAATAAACTGCGTAAGCTGGAGTTTCTGGCGGCGGATGCGCTGCGTGAAGGGGCCGATACGTTGATAACCGCGGGCGCTATCCAGTCTAACCATGTGCGCCAGACGGCGGCGGTAGCGGCTAAACTTGGCCTGCACTGCGTGGCGCTGCTGGAAAACCCGATTGGCACCACGGCGGAAAACTATCTCAGCAACGGCAACCGTCTGCTGCTGGACCTGTTTAATACCCAGATTGAAATGTGCGATGCGTTGACCGATCCGAATGCGCAACTTCAGGAACTGGCGACGCGGATTGAAGCGCAAGGTTTCCGTCCGTACGTGATCCCGGTTGGGGGTTCCAATGCTCTGGGCGCGCTGGGCTATGTGGAAAGCGCGCTGGAAATTGCGCAACAGTGTGAAGGGGCCGTAGAGCTGTCTTCCGTGGTCGTGGCGTCGGGCAGCGCGGGTACGCATGCCGGACTGGCCGTTGGGCTGGAACAGTTGATGCCACACGTTGAGCTGATTGGCGTGACCGTTTCGCGCAGCGTGGCCGATCAAAAGCCCAAAGTTGTTACGCTACAGCAGGACATTGCCCGTGAACTGGAACTGACGGCCTCAGCGGATATCCTGCTATGGGATGATTATTATGCGCCGGGCTACGGTACGCCAAACGAAGAGGGCATGGAAGCGGTAAAACTGCTGGCGCGGCTGGAAGGCATCTTGTTGGATCCGGTCTATACCGGCAAGGCGATGGCGGGTCTGATTGACGGCATCAGCCAGAAACGCTTTAAAGATGAAGGGCCAATTCTCTTTATCCATACCGGTGGGGCGCCTGCATTGTTTGCCTACCATCCTCACGTGTAACAATCAGGTAGAAAAACGTAATGCAAGAAAGTATCCAACTGGTGATCGATTCCCTACCGTATCTGCTTAAAGGCGCGGTTTTTACGCTGCAACTGAGTATCGGCGGGATGTTCTTTGGCCTCGTGCTGGGGTTTATCCTGGCGCTAATGCGTCTGTCGCCGCTATTACCTGTACGTTGGCTGGCGCGCTTTTATATCTCTGTCTTTCGCGGAACGCCGTTGATCGCCCAACTTTTTATGATCTATTACGGTCTGCCGCAGTTTGGTATTGAGCTGGATCCCATCCCGGCGGCGATGATTGGTTTGTCGCTGAATACGGCGGCCTACGCGGCGGAAACGCTGCGGGCGGCAATCTCTTCCATCGACAAAGGGCAGTGGGAGGCGGGGGCCAGTATTGGCATGACGCGCTGGCAGACCATGCGCCGGGCGATCCTGCCGCAGGCGGCACGCGTTGCGCTGCCGCCGCTGAGCAACAGCTTTATCAGCCTGGTGAAGGACACTTCGCTGGCCGCGACTATTCAGGTTCCTGAACTGTTCCGTCAGGCGCAGCTGATTACCTCGCGTACGCTGGAAGTGTTCACTATGTATCTGGCGGCCTCCTTGATTTATTGGGTAATGGCGACAGTGCTTTCTGCGCTGCAGAACTATTTTGAAGAACAACTGAACCGCCAGGAGAAAGAGCCGAAATGAGTGCTATTGAAGTCAGAAACCTGGTCAAAAAATTCCATGGGCAAACGGTGCTGCATGGGATCGATCTCGACGTCAAACCCGGTGAAGTTGTGGCGATTATCGGACCGAGCGGTTCGGGCAAAACCACGCTGCTGAGGAGCATTAATTTGCTGGAGCAACCGGAGGCGGGCACCATTAAAGTGGGTGAGATAACCATTGATACCGCGCGGTCGTTAACTCAGCAGAAAGGACTGATTCGCCAGTTGCGCCAGCACGTAGGCTTTGTGTTCCAGAACTTTAATTTGTTTCCCCATCGAACGGTGCTGGAAAACATTATTGAAGGTCCGGTGATTGTCAAAGGCGAACCTAAAGCCGAAGCGACAGTCCGTGCGCGCGAACTGCTGGCAAAAGTCGGGCTGGCGGGAAAAGAAACCAGCTATCCGCGCCGCCTGTCCGGTGGGCAGCAGCAGCGCGTGGCGATTGCCCGGGCGCTGGCGATGCGACCAGAGGTTATTTTATTCGATGAACCCACCTCAGCGCTTGACCCTGAACTGGTTGGCGAGGTGCTTAATACCATTCGCCAGTTGGCGCAGGAAAAACGCACCATGGTGATTGTGACGCATGAAATGAGCTTTGCGCGTGATGTGGCTGACCGGGCGATATTTATGGATCAAGGACGGATAGTGGAGCAGGGACCCGCTAAATCTTTATTTACGCATCCGCAACAGCCGCGAACCCGTCAGTTTCTCGAAAAATTCCTCATGCAATAAATAGTACAAGCAGCACTCACCGGCATTGTTTTATGGTGAGTGCTGTGCGCATAACTATTTATAAATATTGCTTTATTATTAATGCTTGATTCTGTTGCTTACTCTGGCGATTGAGTCACGCTCAAGTAATTTTTCATTTGTCCGATAATTTGCATATATAAAATACATTTATGTGTTAGCTTGTTTCATATGTTTGGATGATTATCAATCGCAGGGGCATTACCACTTAGTATGCAGGATCATGATTTCTTTACCTGGCGACGGAGCATGCTGTTACGCTTTCAGGAAATGGCGACGGCAGAGGATGTCTATAATGAGTTACAACAACAGACGCAGCATTTAGAGTTCGATTTCTACGCACTCTGTGTTCGTCATCCCGTACCCTTTACCCGTCCTAAAACGTCACTTCATACGACCTATCCCAAAGCGTGGGTGGCACATTATCAGTCCGAGAATTATTTCGCGATTGATCCGGTGCTGAAGCCTGAAAACTTCAGCCAGGGGCATTTACCTTGGGACGATAGCTTGTTTCGTGATGCGCAACCCCTGTGGGACGCCGCACGCAATCACGGTTTACGCAAAGGGATGACGCAATGTTTAATGTTGCCGAATCGGGCGTTGGGATTTTTATCGGTATCGCGAGCAAGTGTCCAAAATAGTCGTTTTGCGAATGATGAAGTGGAACTCAGAATGCAGCTTCTGGTGCGGGAAAGCCTGTCGGTGCTGACGCGGCTGGAAGATGACATGGTCATGGTGCCAGAGATGCGTTTTAGCAAGCGGGAAAAAGAAATATTGAAGTGGACCGCAGAGGGGAAAACGTCTTCGGAGATAGCGATAATACTGTCGATTTCTGAAAATACCGTCAACTTTCACCAGAAGAATATGCAAAAGAAATTCAATGCGCCAAACAAAACGCAGATAGCGTGTTACGCCGCTGCGACCGGGCTTATCTGAATAAATTATCGTTCTGAGTGTCAGACGCAAAACCGGCTGATAGCAATGCTGTCAGCCGGTTTCTTGTTACTGGCGGTAGGCCTGTTTAATTTGCTTAACAGTGCTGGAAAATACCGCAGCCTGTGATTGATCTTCAATCAGCGCGATCTGTTTTTCCATTTTAAGAATCACGCGTCCAGCATCGGCTTGACCCATTGCCTGCAGCATCAGTGTTAACAGGGCTTTCAGACAGGTGACTTCATTGGCCAGTTCCTGGTTATTCTCAGCAGTGGAAAAGTCAGGCGTACTCATTTATTTTCCTCGTTATGTTTCAATGAAAAAGTGCGATGTCAGATCTTAAGGCGGCGGAGTATACCATAAGCGAGGCTAAAAATATCAGTGGTTGTTTTTTGTGCAAGCTAAAGGGATGGACATTAAAATAAACAACATGTTGCAGTGCATATATTTTCTCCACTTGTTGTTTATTTCGAGTATTTTACTCGTTAATTATTGTTACAACTTTGGCTGCCTGTTTTGCATTCAGCGCAGGAATATGAATTTTTTGTCACTATTCTGAAACAGCTATGCAGATATAACCGTGGCAGCAGGCTATGAGGCCTGAAATTTTCCACCCGCCGTACAATCTAATTTCCAAAAACGAGAGCAAAATCGAAAGTCGGACGTTTTTTACATTTCAAAGTTGAGATAAAACCCGTTAACATAGGACCGATTAACTATCGGTAGCGTTATCCCTATTCTGGAGATATTCCTTTGATCAACGTTTTTCTTGTTGATGACCACGAACTGGTGCGCGCAGGGATACGACGCATTCTGGAAGATATAAAAGGCATAAAAGTTGTCGGCGAAGCGTGCTGCGGTGAAGATGCGGTGAAATGGTGCCGCTCAAATACCGTGGACGTTGTGCTGATGGATATGAATATGCCCGGTATTGGCGGTCTCGAAGCAACCCGCAAAATTGCGCGTTCAACGGCAGACATTAAAGTGATTATGCTGACGGTACATACCGAGAACCCGTTACCTGCAAAGGTCATGCAGGCAGGTGCCGCGGGGTATCTCAGCAAAGGAGCCGCCCCCCAGGAAGTTGTGAGTGCCATTCGTTCGGTTTATTCCGGGCAACGTTATATTGCCTCCGATATCGCTCAGCAGATGGCGCTCAGCCAGATTGAACCTGAGAAAACGGAAACCCCGTTTGCCAGTTTGTCTGAACGCGAGTTGCAGATTATGCTGATGATCACCAAAGGTCAGAAGGTCAATGAGATTTCAGAACAACTGAATCTTAGTCCTAAAACGGTGAACAGCTATCGCTATCGAATGTTCAGTAAATTAAACATTCACGGCGATGTCGAGTTGACTCACCTGGCAATTCGCCATGGCCTGTGTAATGCGGAGACATTAACAAGCCAGTGACCGATCAGTTTGATGCCAAAGCGTTCCTGAAGAGCGTAACCAGTCAGCCCGGTGTTTATCGTATGTATGATACCGCCGGGACGGTTATCTATGTCGGGAAAGCGAAAGACCTGAAAAAAAGGCTTTCCAGTTACTTCCGTAATAATCTCGCGTCGCGTAAGACCGAAGCGTTGGTCGCGCAAATCCAGCAGATTGATGTCACGGTGACACACACCGAAACCGAAGCGTTATTGCTTGAACACAACTACATCAAGCTGTATCAGCCGCGCTATAACGTATTGCTGCGCGATGATAAATCGTATCCTTTTATTTTCCTCAGCGGCGATACTCATCCACGCCTGGCGATGCATCGTGGGGCCAAGCATGCCAAAGGCGAGTACTTTGGACCGTTCCCCAACGGCTATGCCGTACGAGAAACGCTGGCGCTGCTGCAGAAAATTTTTCCCATCCGCCAGTGCGAAAACAGCGTGTATCGCAATCGCTCGCGACCTTGCCTGCAATATCAGATTGGCCGTTGCCTCGGTCCCTGTGTGGCGGGCCTGGTGAGTGAGGAAGAGTATGCACAGCAGGTCGAGTACGTCCGTTTATTCTTGTCCGGGAAAGACGATCAGGTATTAACCCAACTGATCGCCCGGATGGAAAAGGCCAGCCAAAATCTCGAATTTGAAGAGGCCGCGCGTATTCGTGACCAAATTCAGGCTGTACGTCGCGTCACCGAAAAACAGTTTGTCTCGAATTCCGGAGACGATCTGGACGTTATCGGGGTGGCGTTTGACGCTGGCATGGCTTGTGTGCACGTACTGTTCATTCGTCAGGGTAAAGTGTTGGGCAGTCGCAGCTATTTCCCGAAAGTACCGAATGGAACAGAACTCGGCGAGGTGGTGGAAACCTTTGTCGGGCAGTTTTATTTGCAGGGAAGTCAGATGCGTACCTTACCCGGCGAGATCCTGCTCGATTTTAATCTTAGCGATAAAACTCTGCTGGCGGATTCATTGTCTGACCTGGCCGGGCGGAAGATTAATGTTCAGACGAAACCGCGCGGAGATCGTGCGCGTTATCTGAAGCTGGCGCGTACCAACGCGGCAGTAGCGTTAACCACCAGGCTTTCTCAGCAGTCGACCATTACTCAGCGACTGACGGCGCTGGCATCGGTATTGAAGTTACCCGCTGTAAAACGCATGGAATGTTTTGACATCAGCCATACGATGGGCGAGCAGACGGTCGCCTCCTGCGTGGTTTTTGATGCCAATGGCCCACTGCGCGCAGAGTATCGTCGTTATAACATCACCGGCATTACGCCGGGCGACGATTATGCGGCGATGAATCAGGTTCTGCGTCGGCGTTACGGTAAGGCGATAGAAGAAAGTAAGGTTCCGGACGTCATATTGATCGATGGCGGTAAAGGTCAGTTGGGACAGGCGAAAGCCGTTTTTGCTGAGCTGGATGTTCCCTGGGATAAACAGCACCCACTTTTGCTGGGGGTGGCGAAAGGGGCCGATCGTAAAGCGGGTCTGGAAACGCTATTCTTTGAGCCGGAAGGAGAGGGCTTTAGCCTGCCGCCGGATTCGCCCGCATTGCATGTGATACAGCATATCCGCGATGAATCTCACGATCATGCGATCAGCGGACACCGGAAAAAACGCGCGAAGGTGAAAAGTACCAGCACGCTTGAGACCATTGAAGGCGTTGGGCCTAAGCGTCGGCAGATGTTGTTGAAATATATGGGCGGTTTGCAAGGTCTTCGTAACGCAAGTATTGAAGAAATTGCAAAAGTGCCGGGTATTTCGCAAGCTCTGGCAGAAAAGATCTTCTACTCGTTGAAACATTAGGCCCTCTGTAGCAACATAGGGGTAATTTCACTGACAACAGATAGTTATCCGTCATATGCAATTTAATATCCCTACGTTGCTCACGCTGTTTCGCGTCATCCTGATCCCATTCTTTGTATTGGCGTTTTATCTGCCATTCACCTGGGCTCCCTTTGTTTGTGCGCTGATCTTCTGTATTGCGGCGGTCACCGACTGGTTTGATGGCTATCTGGCGCGTCGCTGGAACCAAAGCACGCGTTTTGGCGCCTTCCTCGACCCCGTTGCCGATAAAGTGCTGGTTGCTATCGCGATGGTGCTGGTGACGGAGCACTATCACAGCTGGTGGGTGACGCTTCCTGCCGCCACGATGATCGCGCGTGAAATTATCATCTCTGCGCTACGTGAATGGATGGCAGAACTGGGTAAACGCAGCAGTGTGGCAGTGTCCTGGATCGGTAAAGTGAAAACCACTTCGCAGATGGCCGCATTGGCGTGGTTGCTGTGGCGTCCAAATATTTGGGTAGAGTATGCCGGGATCGCACTTTTCTTCGTCGCTGCGGTACTGACTTTGTGGTCAATGTTCCAGTATTTGAGCGCTGCATGGGGAGATTTGCTTGAACAGTGATCGTTTCGGCGCAAATTTCAGCAAACGATCGTCAGTGGTGAAAAATATCGTTGACTCATTGCGTCAGGTAAGTAGAATGCAACGCATCGAACGGCAGCACTGATTGCCAGACGATAACAAAATCAAGTGATTAACAAAGTTACTTGGTGATGCGGGAATAGCTCAGTTGGTAGAGCACGACCTTGCCAAGGTCGGGGTCGCGAGTTCGAGTCTCGTTTCCCGCTCCAAATTAAAGGCATCGGCAATAGCGGATGTCGGCTGAAAAGCCAGAAGATTTCGGCGCGTTAGCAAAGCGGTTATGTAGCGGATTGCAAATCCGTCTAGTCCGGTTCGACTCCGGAACGCGCCTCCAATTTCTTCCCGAGCCCGGATGGTGGAATCGGTAGACACAAGGGATTTAAAATCCCTCGGCGTTCGCGCTGTGTGGGTTCAAGTCCCACTCCGGGTACCATGGGAAAGAAYAGAATAATCAAAGCAATAAGCAGTGTCGTGAAACCACCTACGGGTGGTTTTTTTGTGCCTGTAATTCGTCGTTTTATCCTGCCTGATACGTAAAATGCCCTTCAAACATTTGCAATAGATAATCACTCTATCGACGAATCGGTGCGTTAAGCATAAATCGTCCTCGGGCAGGGTTGTTGATAAACCCATTTCGGGCAGGATTATCGTTGAGGTCCTGGAAACCATTTATCATGGTGGGATCGCCAAAGCTATCCTGAATCGCTAAATGTCTGTGGATTCGGTTTGGTGCCCTGAACGTGAAAGCGAAATCATCTGTACCACCAATGATGATGATGCCATTACCGGCACGGAGTGCCGCGCTTAACGCTTGCTCACTCGCGGCCTGGTTTTGTAACGCGCTGGCTGCGGCAGATGATGACGCCAGCAGCAATAAGATGAGAACGGCGCATGAAAATACCGATGGCAGTTTCATGATTAATACCTGTTAAGAGTGTGGCTATTAAAGTATAGCTTGATGTTGTCATCTCAACTGAAAAGAAAACCAACAATTTAACCAACTGTTCCTACTGCGTCTGAGAAGCCGGGAGAGTAGCGCCACGCGGTTAAGAACTATAATAACAGTCGACAGGCGATGACTCCTGTTGGCAGATAGTACAGATACAGGGGGCGGCCATGAGCGTCTCATTTTTTCCGCTAGTTACGTTCACCGCATTGCTTGTCTTTAGTTGCTCAGTATGGTCGGTGGAAGAAAGAGGGGGATTATCACCGCGAGCCAGAGCCACGGATCCTGTTGCATTTTCGCTGCAGTCATTTAACAACATGAGCTCTTATCAGGTCATGCTGCGATCTTCATCTGCGCAGGATGAGAATAAAATCATTCGCTACAGCTATCAGAAACCCGGCTACGTACGAATGGATTTTACCCAGCCGCATTCAGGCGCGGTGCTCATCTTTAATCCCGTCACCGGTAAAGTGACATTATGGCCATTTGGTGTGGGGTCGTTGCCCATTTTGCACCTGTCGCCGACCAATTCATTGATCCAGGATGAGCGCGGTCATCGGGTGGATCGTTCTGATATCGGCGTGTTGTTAGGCAATATTCGCCATCTGCAGCGCGAGGGAACAACGACGGTTGTTGCTCAGGAGCGTCTAGCGGGGCGGGAGACGACGCATGTGTCTGTGGTTGGGCCAGGAATAATGACAGTGGATGGCGTTCACCGCTACGACGTCTGGCTGGATAATTATCACGGATTCCCTGCCAAAGTGATCGGCTATGCCCCAGATGGGCGGCGATTAGAAACCGTTCTTCTGGAAGCTATGGTTATCAACATCCGTTTTCCCGCTAATTTCTTCACGCCTTGAGGGAGCCCGTACTATGGCTGAGTATCAGTTTTCCACGATCTGGCGGGTTGAGGCTTCAATCCAGGAGGTATGGGATATTTTTTCCCATCCGGACCAGTGGCCGGAATGGTGGGGAAGTCTGGAAAGAATTGTGGAGATCAAGAAGGGGGATTTACAGGGCATTGGCGCGCTACATCGTTATACCTGGAAAGGGGCGCTTCCTTATCGTTTAACCTTTGATATCAACGTATTGAATATTCTCCCTTGCTCTATGCTTGAAGGACAAGCCAGCGGGGCGGTAGAAGGGCGAGGTGTGTGGTCTTTTACTGCGAGTGGCAAAGAGACTATTGTCAAATATGACTGGAATGTCCGAACCACTATCCGTTGGATGAATTATCTTGCCCCGCTGGCGGCACCCGTATTTCGCTGGAATCACAATACGGTCATGCGTGAGGGGGCAAGAGGGTTAGCCCGTAAACTGGCAACGAAGGTGCATATATTTTGAGTTCAGTCAGCGTTGGGGATTAATGAGCGTCCTGATATTTAAAATTGCCTCCACTATTGATTAATAACTTAGCGATCTCAGTCAATGTCTTATCATACACGGCGGCATTTTGTAGACCTGCCTGGCGCAGAAGTTCTAAGTTTTCACGCGATGCGTTATCCAGCGTTGGATCGGCGCCGTATAGTTCAGGCTGTATTCTGTAGTATTTAGAATTTTTTACCGTTGAGGCAATTTGTTGCAGATAATACGCGGTCATCTGCGGCCCCCCCTCAAGCGCGATATCAATAGCCGGTTTTGCCCAGCCAAAGGGGCCCCAGTCCTTAACTTCGGAATAGGAATACCCCTGCAATTTCTTGCCGGTTCCCAGTGAGACAATAATCATATCCTTAATGCCAGCGACATTACTGAATTTAATCGCTTCGGAATAGGCACAGAGCGCGGGGTCGTTTGCTACCACACCGCCATCAACCAGGACAAATTTTTCGGGAACAGGGGGCAATGAATAAATACGCGCTGCTTCGAAATAGGTGGGAGCCGCAGAGGTACCCCGTAAAGCGTCCCTGACCAGGAAGTCCCGATTTTTGGCGAGGGCTGAATGTTGTTTGAAAATGACAGGAAGACGACTGCTCACGTCATAAGAAACAAAGCAGGTTGGTCTTAATAATTCACTGAGTTTTGTTTCACCGAATGCCATTTTTAATACTCGCTCCAGCTCCTTTGCAGAATATTTCTCATCGGTAGCGCCACCCAGTGAACTGATTGTTTTCCAGACACCGACATCAAAAATTTCATCCCCATCCTGAAGGTAGAAATTGACGGCTTCCTGAGCGGAGAACTTTGGTTTTCCTTTTGTGTCAGGGCAAACATAAGCAGAACACAGAATGGCCCCGGTACTGGTACCGGCAACCAGATCGAAGTAATCCGCAATTCTGGCGGCAGGATTTTCTGATATATCCTGCAATTTCTTCTCCAGTGCCACAAGTAGCATACCCGGCAGGATGCCTCTGATCCCGCCGCCATCAATAGACAGTATTCTCATTGCCATTTTTACTTCCTCCCAGAATATGAAACGGGATTATGGATTGGGTTATTTCTACTATTGCATGCATTTAAATATAGGCCGGATTTCTGCTGCGTTTGCTTCATGCGACAGGGTGATCTGGCAGATTGATATCCGCTTGCTACTGTACTTTTTTGCCTGTAAATGGCTTAATAGCGACCTTGTAGTCTCTCATTTCATTCACAGTTAACAGGTCTGTTATTGATGAATAATCTCCATCGACTCGCCTTTTTAAGTCAGCGTCTGTCTGCTGTGATGATCGCCGGTTTCCCAACGGGCCGTAGCTCAACTCTTACAACATGGACAGACAGCAATGCAACGTCGACAATTTCTCAAAAATAGCGTTCTCCTTTCCGCCGCCGGTTTAGTCGGGCCTACGGTTCTTAGCCAGACGGTACATGCCGCGGAGCCAACAGTCGCGCCTGTCGCGCGTCGACGCTTTGTCTTATCACAAACGTATAAACTCAACCCTCCTGAGGGATCGCGCGGTGTGGTGAAACTCTGGATCCCGCTACCTGTAGATACCGCGTTTCAACAAATGACAGCCCTTGCCTTTAGCGGTAACTATCATCAGGCGTATGTCACCACCAACAATGCCTATGGCGCGAAGACGCTGTTCGCCACCTGGCCAGACTCCCAGAGCGAATTGTTGATTAACGTTGATATCGACATTGAAACCGCCGACTGGGAGCCGTTGAAGCAGGATGCGCTAAAAACCTGGCAAGTACCGGAGCAGATTATTTATCCGCTGGATGTAAAACCCTACTTGTTACCGACGGCACATACGCCTGTTGATGGGCTGGTTCTGGAAACCGCGCGCAAAATTACCGGTAATGAGCAAGATCCGCTGAAAAAAGCGCGTCTCATTTACGACTGGGTGAGTAGCCATATGGAACGAGATAATGACGTTATTGGCTGCGGTACCGGTGATGTGGCGGAGATCTTAAAAAGCGGCAAGCTCAAGGGAAAATGTACCGATATGAGCTCCGTTTTTGTTGCTTTGGCAAGGGCCAGCGGTATTCCGGCGCGTGAACTGTTTGGCATCCGTCTGGGCAAAGCCAATAAGCTCGAGCGCTACTCGACAAGCGCCTTTGGCAAGGCCGATAGCGCAGGCGTTGCCGATGTCAGCGGTGGACAGCACTGTCGCGCCGAATTCTATCTGGCAGGTTACGGTTGGTTACCGTGCGATCCCGCTGACGTGACCAAAATGCGTCTGACTGAGAAAAAATCGCATCAGGACGCCGATGTCCAGGCCGTCAACGCTTACCTGTTTGGTAACTGGGAAATGAACTGGGTAGGATTCAACTACGGACGTGATTTCGAGTTGTATCCGGCGACAGAGCAGGGCGCCATGAACAACTTTGGTTATCCTTACGCAGAAGTCGATGGCGACCCGATCAATTTCTACGATCCTAAAGTGTTCTCCTACCGCTATGTCGCGACAGAACAACGCTAAAGGCGCGGGACTGACCCTGCTGACGGCCGCGGCGGCTGCCGTCACTGCCGGCTTATGCTGCGTTGGGCCGCTGTTATATCTGTTATTTGGTATTTCAGCGGCGAGCTTTGCTGTTTTAACCCGGTTTGAGTTTTTACGAATTCCTTTGATGCTGCTGTCATTGGGATTATTACTGCGTGTTTTCTGGCGACTCTATTTTTCCAAACGGTTGTGGTGTTCTGGCTGGCTAACCCTGAAACAAGCGCGCGTTCTCTACTGGTGTGCGCTGGCGTTGATTTTGCCGGTGTTATTTTACCCAACGCTGGTTGCCTGGTTTTATGAGGTGTTTGAATGAAGATTTTCACGTTAGTTGCAGGCTTATTATTGCCGTTGTGGGTTCAGGCGGCCAATCAAAAAGTGGTGCTGGATATACAAAATATGACCTGCTCGTTATGCGTAATTTCGGTCAATCAGGCATTACGCGAAACCGATGGCGTCATTAAGGCCAAATCCTCACTCAAGACAAGGCAGGCAGAAGCGATCGTGCCTGAAGGTTTTCCTACCGAGACTTTGCTTAAAGCGGTAGCAAAAACCGGGTATAGCGCGACGCTTAACCGTATTGAGCAACAATAACCACCTACGGGTGGTTTTGTTCTGTTTTCCCGGTATGATGCCCGGCGGCCTGGTGTTCTCTTTTGTGCGTTAACTACCGGAATTCCCCTCGTTTCCTGTTAACCTGAACTGGCGGCAGTTGTAAGCCGCACACGCCCATTTGTATCTGTTATCCCTCCAGCCATGTAGGATGATTACAGGCGAGAATTTTTGACTAAGGAAAAGCGTTATGAAAACGGGACCATTAAACGAGAGCGAACTGGAATGGCTGGATGATGTACTGACTAAGTACAATACGGACAAGGCTATTCTGGATGTGTCAGAACTGGATGGTTTGCTGACGGCGGTGCTCAGTTCACCGTATGAAATTGAACCGGAGCAGTGGCTGGTCGCAATTTGGGGTGGTGCGCAGTATGTCCCTCGCTGGTCCTCCGAAAAAGAAATGACGCGCTTCATGAACCTGGCGTTTCAGCACATGGCGGATACGGCCGATCGTCTGGATGAATACCCTGAGCAGTTTGAGCCGCTGTTTGGTCTGCGTGAAATTGACGAGCATGAACTGACCATCGTAGAAGAGTGGTGCTTTGGTTATATGCGCGGCGTCGCGTTGTCGGACTGGTCCACATTACCGGATACGTTGAAACCGGCGCTCGAGGCTATTGCGCTGCACGGTACAGAAGAAAACTTCGCGGTGGTTGAGAAACTGACGCCAGAAGAGTTTGAGGAAAGCGTGGACGCTATCCGTCTGGCGGCGTTGGATCTGCATGCCTGGTGGATGGCGCATCCGCAGGAAACGCCGGTGAAGGTGCCGGTAAAAGTGGATGCCAAGGTAGGACGTAACGACCCGTGCCCGTGCGGCAGTGGGAAAAAATACAAGCAGTGCTGTCTGCATTAACAGAAAGGGGCGTAAAGCCCCTTTTGTTTAACCCACTTCAGGCAGTAACCCTGCTGCAATGGAAAACTGTACCGCTATCACCACAATGCCGCACATAAACACCAACGCCAGCGCCGGTGCGCCACCCGCCACGCGGTAGTTAGCCTGCGGGTTATGTTTTCTGCTTTGCCATGCCAGCATGGCGGGGATCAGTAGCGCCAGTACCGCGAGGGCAACGCCCGCATATCCCAGCGCCATCACGAAACCACGTGGATAGAACAGCGCGAATGCCAGCGGCGGCATGAACGTCACCACGCCGGTTTGCATCCTTCCTGCTACGGTATTTCGGCGCTGGAAAAGGTCTGCCAGATAGTCAAACAGCCCCAGCGCGACACCGAGGAAAGAGGTCGCCAGTGCGAGATCGGCAAACAAATGTACCGCCAGTTCAACGTGCGGCGATGCCACGACTTCACGTAATGCCTGTAGCAATCCGTTTAAACCAGCGTGGTTGGCTAACAGCCCCATGAACGTGGACGAGTTAATGCTGCCCAGCGTTGCCAGTTGCCAGAAAATATAGGCGATCAGAGGAATGGCGCTACCGGTAATAAATACCCAGCGCAGTTTACGGATGTTACCGTTCATATAGCTGACGATACTCGGAACGCTGCCGTGAAAACCGAACGACGTGAAGATAACCGGGATCGCGGACAGCGCCAGCCCTTGCTGAAGCGGCAGCGTAAGCAGATTCACTTTATGGATATGCGGCATTAACAGGGCCAGCATCGCCACCAGGAAAATTATCTTGGCACTGAACAACAGACGGTTGAACAGATCGACCAGCGACGTCCCAACGCAAACCACACCACCGGCAACAAAGGTGAACAGCAGTACACCTGTTGATGGCGAGATAGCTGTCCCGGTCCAGTCGCTGATGCTGGAGGCCAGCAGTTCACCTGCGCCACTGATATACGCCGCCGTCAGCGCGTACATTAAAAACATCATGCTAAAACCCGTTACCCATTGTCCGTAACGGCCAAGATAACGTTTCGCCAGGGTACCCAGCCCGGTGTCAGCCGGTACGTGTTGATACACTTCAAGCAGCAACAGCGCGGTGTAGCACATTAACGCCCACAGACTGACTAACAATACCAGCGTGACGCTAAACCCCACGCCTGCCGCAGCCAGCGGCATTGCCAACATACCGGCACCAATCGTGGTTCCCGCCACGATAAAAATACTACCCAGGGTTCTGTTTTTCACGCTTTCCTCTGTCCCAGAGATAATCAACGGTTATATCTGCGGCGCAGGTTAAGGCAAAACATTATTTTCGTCAAATCACCGTTACAATGCATGTACATTAATCTTTACGATTATTGGGTGATTTTAAGATGTATGGGAAATGACATTTATCTGCTGGTAAACCTGTGTTAGCGCAAAGCAGCGCCCTGCGCTTCACATTAGGCTATGCCCTTTATTGAGGAGGTAGTATGGAATCTATTCACGGGCATGAAGTGCTCAACATGATGATTGAATCTGGCGAGCAGTATTCAAATGCCAGTCTTGAAGCGGCGATTACGGCTCGTTTTGGCGAGCGGGCACGTTTTCACACCTGTTCTGCGCAAGGAATGACGGCGGCTGAGCTGGTGGCATTTTTAGCGGCGAAGGGGAAGTTTATTGCAAAAGAAGACGGCTTCTCTACGCACGAAAGCAAGATCTGCCGCCATTAAGATTATCGAATAACGGTGGCATCTCACCACCGTTATCCAACAGAATTAATTCTGCGTATCGAGCGTAGCCAGCTCTTTGTCGATGAAATAAAGACCTTCACCGCTTTTTCCTGCCAGCGATAGCTTATCAATAACAGATTTAAATAATTTCTCTTCTTCATGCTGCTCGGCAACATACCACTGCAGGAAATTAAACGTCGGATAATCCTGGTGGGTCATTGCCGCGTGAGCCAGTTCATTAATTTTCCGGGTGATCAGCTGTTCGTGTTCGTAAGTGACACGGAACAGTTCGTCCAGAGAAGCATATTCAGCGAAGGGGGAAGAGACGGTATTAATACGCGGTAAGCTACCGGTGTCAGTCAGGTAGTCGAACAGACGCTGCATATGCGTCATCTCTTCCTGGGCGTGACGGCGCAGAAACGCGGCAGCACCTTCGAAGCTGTGATAGCTGCACCACGCGCTCATCTGTTGGTAGAGCAGAGATGAATATAATTCAAGATTCATTTGCTCATTCAGTTGGTCGATCATTTCTGTTTTCAGCATGGTTCTGCTCCACAAACGTTATTATATATTACGTGGCGCCACTATAATTTGTTATTTAATTATTTGCAAAAGGTAAAATAATAAATTTATTTATTAAAAATACGAATGGGAATAAAACGCATTAACGCTATTGAGCGGAGGATATAAATACCGAAGTAACAAATGACCAGCAAAAAAATGCTGGTCGAAAATATTAGTAATTGAATGAGGACGCTGGAGATACCGCGACGCCGTGACACTGCCAGGCGAGCGTAATTTTGGTGTTCAAACACAAAGAACCGGCATATACGCTACAGGTTGACACTGGCTGCCCAAACGCAACGGCGCTGGCATAACCCATACGCTGGCACTCTTTGGTGGCGGTTCCCTGGGTTACGTAGTCATCGGTTCGTGCCGTTTGCAACATGGCCTGGTTGTAAGTCAGGCGAACCACGCCGGTGATGGCGCTGGCTTCGCTCACCTGCGCCTGTTTAGTAATAGTGCATCCTGTCAGCACGAGCGGCAAAAGGGCAATGATAAAGGTCTTCATGAGATCGCTCTGAAAGTTCGGAGATAGTCTATCATGGCATGCCTTTCGACGTATCAATGGCTTGAATAGCCTGAAGATCACCTGCGATTAATCGCAACGACGTTACTTTCTTGAGGCCATTCTGAGCTGCTGAGGGAAAAATGTGAGCCCTTCATTACTTTATAAAACAAAATTTCATTAAATTTGAAAGTGGGTTTGCAAAATAGTAATGTGGCCTGAATGTTATGACTTTCAGCAGTCCAAGCTACGCATTCAGGAGATGACAGAATGAAAATTGCATTGATGATGGAAAACAGCCAGGCAAGCAAAAACGCCATCATTCATAACGAGCTTAAAGCCGTTGCGGATGAGAAAGGTTTTCCCGTTTATAACGTCGGCATGAGCAATGAAAATGACCATCATCTGACCTACATTCATTTAGGGATTATGGCCAGCATCCTGCTGAATTCCAAAGCCGTGGATTTTGTGGTCACCGGCTGTGGTACGGGTCAGGGCGCAATGATGTCACTGAATATCCATCCGGGAGTCGTATGCGGTTACTGCCTCGATCCGGCGGACGCATTCTTGTTTTCTCAGATCAACAATGGGAATGCGCTTTCTCTGGCCTTTGCCAAAGGCTTTGGCTGGGGCGCCGAGCTGAATGTGCGCTATATGTTTGAAAAAGCGTTTACTGGACGTACCGGGGAAGGTTATCCACCGGAACGTAAAGAGCCGCAGGTGCGTAACGCCGGTATTCTGAATCAGGTGAAAGCGGCAGTGGTAAAAGAGAATTATCTGGATACGCTGCGCGCTATCGATCCTGAACTGGTGAAAACCGCCGTCTCGGGTCCACGCTTCCAGCAGTGCTTCTTTGAAAACTGCCAGGACAAGTCAATCGAAGCGTTTGTGCGCGAGATTATTGGCTAAATCCTGCTGGCCCGGCGGTGTTCTCCCGCCGGGCTATCTGTTCTTATCTGACACCGCACTTCCGGCATCATGGGTAAGCCGCAGCGTATCCACCATACCGACCAGACAAATTATGGCGATAGCCACAAAGGCCAGGCGGAAGCTGATCCCCGGAATATTGCCCAGCGCCAGCCATTCACTGACTTCAGCGCCGATGCGGATCCCAATAGCGGCTAATGAAATTCCCAGTCCCACTGCTAACTGTGTTGCCGTACTGAACAGGGTATTGGCGTAGCTCATTTGCGACGCGGGGACGTCCGCAAACGCAAGCGTACTGACGCCGGTAAACTGGATTGAACGGAACACACCGCCCAGATACAGCACCAGCAAAATAACCCATACGGGCGTTTGCGGCGTTATCAATGCACAGGCCAGCAGCGCCAGGACGTTAAGGGCCCCGTTGATCAACAGCAATTTCTTAAAGCCCAGCCAGCGTATCAACGGCGTGGTGGCAGGTTTTATCGTCAGATTGCCTACAAACACCGCCAGCACCAGCGAACCTGCGTGAAAAGCGTTCATGCCAAAACCTACCTGGAACATTAACGGCAGCAGAAATGGTACGGCGCTGATAGAGGCGCGAAACAGCGATCCGCCATACATCGTGACGCGAAAAGTCGGGACGCTCATGGCATCAAGACGAATCATCGGCCAGGCGGCGCGGCGAAAATGGCGTAGGGCAAACAGGAAAGTCGCTATTCCCAGCGTGAGAAGTCCGGCAGTTAGCCAACCCTGCGGCTGCTGGGTTCCCAGCAACTCCATGGCATACACCAGACTTACCATGGCAACAGAGGTCGCGACAAACCCCGCTATATCAAACGGACGGTGCTCGTCGTCATGAATATCCGGAATAAAACGTAGCGCCAGCGCTATCGCCAGTATTCCCAATGGGACGTTAATGAAGAAGATCCACCGCCAGTTGGCATAGCTGGTGATGAATCCGCCAAGCGGAGGACCGATGATGGGCGCGACTAACGCGGGCCAGGTCAGAGTCGCAATGGCGGTGATTAACTGATGTTTAGGCGTGGTGCGTAATACCGCAAGGCGGCCAACAGGAACCATTAATGCGCCGCCCACGCCCTGTAAGATTCGCATGGCGACAAAGCTTTCAAGACTGGTGGACAAACCGCATAAGACCGAGGCGAGGGTAAATATCGCCAGTGCGAGGGTAAACACTTTTCTGGCGCCAAAGCGGTCCGCAATCCAGCCGCTGGCGGGGATAAGTACGGCGAGGGTGATCAGGTAGGCGCTAATACCAATATTCAGGTCAACCGCCTGTACGCCAAAGCTTTTGGCCATGTCGGGCAGGGCGGTAGCGATCACCGTACCGTCAATAAACTCCATAAAGAAAGCGCCGGCTACAAGTAATGCCGCCGGGGAGAGACCGCGTTTATTCTCAACTGCTAAATGTTCACTCATGTTGTGCTTGCCATCTCAAAAGAAACTGACCGGGTCTGTTTTTTATTTTCAGCGTATCCGTTATGCGTACGCCGCTACCGTTTCGATCGCTGAATGGGTACTATGACGACCTTTCTATAAGGAGCTCATTATGTCCCAAACACTGAATGCCGATCAGGAACTGCTCTCGGACGTTGTTGCCTGTCAGCTGGTTATCAAACAAATTCTGGATGTCATTGATGTTATCGCCCCGGTAGAAGTCCGGGAGAAAATGTCCAGCCAACTGAAAAGCATCGACTTTTCAAGTCACCCTGCAGGTGCCGATCCGGTTACTATGCGCGCAATACAAAAAGCAGTTGCCTTGATCGAGTTGAAATTCACGCCGCAGAATGAGTCTCACTAAAATAAACCGTTGTTTCAGGTTTTAGAAAGGTTTTTTGTGCCTTTGAGAATGAGAGGCGCGAGCGTAGCGATCATTGAGCGCTAGCCGGATAAGATGCGTGGCATGACTATCCGGCTAGCGTTATGAAAATTGAAGATTAGTGATGTTGGTAGTTTACGACGTTCAGCAGATGTTTATCGGTTTGCGCCATGCACAGTCCCGCGCGTTTCGCGCTGCGGACTTCATCAAGAATGGTTTGTAACAGTACGCCATCCTGCTGCTGCTCTTTTTCCAGATCGTGGAGAAAATCAACGGTTGGCTCATCGTTCAATGCTTCAGCTTCATTGGTTAAGCGTGAAAGCTTACTCGAACGCTGTTGGTACTCATCCAGTGTTTTCTGAAACAGTTCTTCAAGGGAAGTCAGTTCATCACCCGGAACATCGATGGCCTTGACGATGGGGTTAGCCCCGGCGCTTTTCATAAAATTAAACATACGCATCATTTGAGTTACGTTACCCTGCGCCTGCGTGCGTAGAAACGTTGCGGTACCTGTCAGGCTATGTTCGTAGCACCATTCGCTAAGGTGCAGGTAAAGATTCGATGCGTAGAACTCAAGATTCATTTGCGTGTTGAGTTTATGAACAATTCCAACTGCAGCCATATCAATATCCTTATTTCCAGAAAGGAGAATGTACGTTACTCACGTCAGTGCAACGGGCTGTCGCCGCACTTCACATCTACGTACAATTAAAACTGTTAGCAGAATAAATCCGTTCCGCCGGTCCTTTAGTGATCACGGATTATATCCGCTTCCGATCGAGATTCAGCATAGCGCGTGATCTGACATAAGAAAATCCTTAAATCTGCATATTTATGTTTTTTTACATATTGTCATAGCAATATTCTTAATGCCTGCATTTCGTCATATAAGATGCGTGAATGTAATTGATTGATATTTAAGTATTTAAAGCAATATTCTGGTAATGAAATGTTGTTTCATATCACAAAATTAAATTTAACAATACGCTATTGTCTTGACCTCGCTGATTATGAAGTCCCGGCTGGTAGCGATTTCACGATTGGGTAAGGTAAATGAAAACTATCTGGTAGTTAATATTTTGCGCCAGATCATTTTTGCTGAAATTAATAAATTTAACGACCTGTACGATTCGGCATTTATTGTTTGGTGAATGTGGGGAAATCGAGGAGTTACCTATGAAAAAGGTTGCGGTGCTGCTGGCGCCTGGTTTTGAAGAGGCGGAAGCGATTGTTACCATTGATATTCTGCGTCGCCTGAATATTGAAGTCGAAACGCTGGCCTGCGCGGAGTCGCGTGCGGTAGTGAGCTATCATGACGTACCGATGGTGACCGACAGTACGTTGACTGCGCGTCAGGCCCATCTCTACGATGCCGTCGTGTTGCCTGGGGGGCCGCAAGGTAGCGTTAATCTTGCCGCCAGCGAGGCAGTCATCCAGTTTGTCACCCGCCATGATGAGGCGGGAAAACTGATTTGTCCTGTGTGCTCTACGGCCGCGCGCGTACTGGGCGGCAACGGTCTGCTAAAGGGGCGTCGCTACGTGTGCTCGGGAGATTTATGGCAAAACGTCACGGATGGCGAATATATCGATGCGCCCGTTGTTGAGGATGGCAATCTTATTAGCGGCAAAGGATTAGGGCATATTTTTGATTTTGCGTTTACGCTTTCGGCGCGTCTGTTGGGAGATGATATTCCGGTTCGCGATCACGCCGACCACATTTACTACCCATGGTAAACATTGTTTTCCCGAATGCTTCAGCATTCGGGGACAAGGATTTGCTGACTGATGTTATGGACTAATCTGCTATTCCTCTTTTTCTTCGTCGTCAAAATCGCGTTTTTTTATGTCATTTATCGCTGAATTTATGTACGCAATTACTGTAATTCTGTGGTGTGATGCCGCTCTCTTATGGAGAATCAATTTCCCGCTAAAAATACTCTCAGCACTGGCATTGATCTTATCAATAAAAGGTAATGCCTTGTTTTACGTCCGAATTACAAAAAATCGTCTGATTTTACCCTACATAAAAGAACGTTAAAGCTGGAGTTGACCATGCACAAATTCACTAAAGCGCTGGCGGCCATCGGCCTGGCTGCCATTATGTCACAATCCGCTATCGCTGAGTCCATGAAGCTCGGTTTCCTGGTCAAACAACCGGAAGAACCGTGGTTCCAGACTGAATGGAAATTTGCCGATAAGGCCGGTAAAGACCTTGGTTTTGAGGTGATAAAAATCGCCGTCCCGGATGGTGAGAAAACCCTTAACGCGATTGACAGCCTGGCTGCAAGCGGTGCGAAAGGGTTTGTTATTTGTACGCCGGATCCCAAACTCGGGCCTGCCATTATGGCGAAGGCGCGCGGCTACGATATGAAAGTCATTGCTGTCGATGACCAGTTTGCCAACGCGAAAGGGAAACCGATGGACACCGTGCCGCTGGTCATGATGGCGGCAACAAAAATTGGTGAACGCCAGGGTCAGGAGCTGTACAAGGAGATGCAAAAGCGCGGGTGGGATGTGAAATCCACCGCGGTAATGGCCATTACCGCGAACGAACTGGATACCGCGCGCCGCCGCACTTCAGGCTCAATGGAAGCGCTTAAAGCTGCGGGCTTCCCGGAAAAACAGATCTACCAGGTTCCAACCAAATCGAATGATATCCCTGGCGCATTCGACGCCGCCAACTCCATGCTTGTTCAGCATCCTGAAGTCAAACATTGGCTGATCGTGGGGATGAACGACAACACCGTGCTGGGCGGCGTACGTGCGACCGAAGGGCAAGGCTTTAAAGCGCCGAACGTGATCGGTATCGGTATTAACGGCGTTGACGCGGTGAGTGAACTCTCTAAGGGCGAAGCGACCGGGTTCTACGGTTCATTACTGCCAAGCCCGGACGTTCACGGCTATAAATCAAGCCAAATGCTCTACAACTGGGTAACGAAAGGTGCAGAGCCACCGATGTTTACTGAAGTGACGGATGTGGTGCTGATTACCCGCGATAACTTCAAAGAAGAACTGGCGAAGAAAGGTTTAGGCGGTAAGTAACATAAATGCCGGATGCGTCGCCAAAGCGTCTGATCCGGCCTACGAATTACGCACTCAGTAGGCCGGATAAGGCAAAGCCGCCATCCGGTATAAAGATCTGAATCACGGAGACGTTATGCAACAGTCTACCCCGTATCTCTCATTTCGCGGCATTGGCAAAACGTTCCCCGGCGTTAAAGCGCTTACGGATATCAGTTTCGATTGCTATGCCGGTCAGGTGCATGCGCTGATGGGCGAAAATGGCGCCGGAAAATCAACACTCTTAAAAATTCTCAGTGGTAACTATGCGCCAACGACGGGATCCCTGGCGATCCGCGGACAAGAAGTTTCGTTTGCGGATACCACAGCCGCGTTGAACGCTGGTGTCGCCATTATTTACCAGGAACTGCATCTCGTCCCGGAAATGACCGTTGCCGAAAATATCTATTTAGGGCAACTGCCGCATAAAGGCGGCATTGTGAATCGGTCGCTGCTGAACTATGAAGCGGGGCTACAGCTTAAGCATCTGGGCATGGATATCGATCCCGACACGCCACTGAAATACCTCTCCATTGGTCAATGGCAGATGGTAGAGATTGCAAAAGCGTTGGCGCGTAACGCCAAAATTATCGCCTTTGATGAACCGACCAGTTCCCTGTCGGCACGCGAGATTGAGAATTTGTTTCGCGTTATCCGTGAGCTGCGCAACGAAGGGCGCATCATTCTGTATGTCTCGCACCGTATGGAGGAGATTTTTGCCCTTAGCGATGCCATTACCGTATTTAAAGATGGGCACTACGTTAAAACGTTTACGGACATGCAGCAGGTCGATCACGATGCGCTGGTGCAAGCGATGGTAGGGCGTGACCTTGGTGATATTTATGGTTGGAAATCCAGGCCTTATGGCGCAGAGCGCCTGCGTTTGCATGAGGTCAAAGCCCCAGGCGTGCGCACGCCGATCAGTTTATCGGTGCGTAGCGGTGAAATCGTCGGACTGTTTGGGCTGGTGGGCGCTGGACGTAGCGAATTAATGAAAGGATTGTTTGGCGGCACGCGTATCACCGCAGGCCAGGTGTTTATTGATGAACAGCCAATTGATATTCGCAAACCGAGCCACGCCATTGAAGCGGGGATGATGCTGTGCCCGGAGGATCGCAAAGCTGAAGGGATTATTCCGGTTCATTCGGTGCGTAACAACATCAACATTAGCGCGCGTCGTAAACATGTATTGGGGGGATGCGTGATCAATAACGGCTGGGAAGAAACCAATGCCGATCACCATATTCGTTCGCTCAACATCAAAACACCGGGGGCGGAGCAACTGATCATGAACCTCTCTGGCGGTAATCAACAGAAGGCTATTCTTGGCAGGTGGTTATCGGAAGAGATGAAAGTGATTTTGCTGGATGAACCTACCCGCGGCATTGATGTGGGCGCCAAGCATGAAATTTATAACGTGATTTATGCCCTTGCGGCGCGCGGCGTGGCCGTGCTGTTTGCATCCAGTGACCTGCCAGAAGTTCTCGGTGTCGCCGATCGTATCGTGGTGATGAGAGAAGGCGAGATTGCCGGGGAGTTACTTCATGAACAGGCGGATGAACGCCAGGCGTTGAGCCTTGCAATGCCTAAAGTCAGCCAGGCTGTGGCCTGAATAAGGAGAGTATGATGTCTTCCGTTTCTACATCGGGTTCAGGTGCTGCGAAATCGGCGCTAAATCTTGGCCGCATTTGGGATCAATACGGGATGCTGGTGGTGTTCGCGGCATTGTTCCTGGTTTGTGCCATCTTCGTGCCAAACTTTGCCACCTTCATCAACATGAAGGGGCTGGGACTGGCGGTATCGATGTCGGGTATGGTCGCATGTGGGATGCTCTTTTGCCTGGCATCCGGTGACTTCGACCTGTCCGTTGCATCCGTCATTGCCTGTGCGGGGGTCACTACTGCCGTGGTCATCAACATGACCGAGAGCCTGTGGATTGGCGTCGCTGCCGGGCTGTTGCTGGGGATTTTATGCGGTCTGGTGAATGGGTTTGTGATTGCACGGTTAAAAATCAATGCCCTGATCACCACTCTGGCGACGATGCAGATTGTCCGCGGTCTGGCCTACATTATCTCTGACGGTAAGGCGGTCGGGATTGAAGACGAGCGTTTCTTCACCCTTGGCTATGCTAACTGGTTCGGGCTGCCGGCACCTATCTGGATAACGATCGTTTGTTTCATCGTATTTGGCTTACTGTTGAATAAAACCACGTTTGGTCGTAACACGCTGGCTATTGGAGGGAATGAAGAGGCTGCGCGCCTGGCCGGGGTTCCGGTTGTTCGCACCAAGATTATTATCTTTATTCTTTCCGGTCTGGTATCCGCAATTGCCGGCATTATCCTCGCATCGCGCATGACCAGCGGTCAGCCAATGACCTCAATCGGTTATGAGCTGATCGTGATTTCTGCATGTGTATTAGGGGGCGTTTCGCTGAAAGGCGGCATCGGAAAAATCTCATATGTGGTTGCCGGGGTATTGATTCTGGGGACGGTTGAGAACGCGATGAACCTGCTGAATATCTCTCCTTTTGCACAGTACGTCGTACGTGGTCTCATCCTGCTGGCGGCGGTAATCTTCGACCGTTACAAGCAAAAAGCGAAGCGTACCATTTAATGATTTAAGCCCTAACTTTTTAGTCTAGCCTCAGCTAATCGCCAGCCGCTACCCGGCTGGCGATTGTTTTTCCAAATGGCGAGCATGGTCACACTGTCTATACTTATATCCGTCATACATCATCTATACGGCGCGATCCGCGCGGCGTACAAACCATGATGAGGAGGATAACCGGGTGACAGCATCACTGACATTACCCCCTGAACAATCTGCAAACTGTGCTTATTTTTTTGATCTCGATGGGACACTGGCTGAGATCAAGCCCTATCCTGACCAGGTCGTTGTCCCTAAGACAATCCTGCAATTACTACATCAGTTGGCGACGCATAACGCGGGTGCGCTGGCATTGATTTCAGGGCGCTCGATGGCTGAGCTTGACGGCCTCACCACTCCCTTTCGTTTTCCGCTTGCCGGAGTGCATGGGGCAGAACGCCGTGACATCAATGGTCAAACCCATATAGTGCGCCTGCCCGCGGGTATTGAACGTGAAGCCGGCGCGCTGTTACAGACGGCGTTGTCGAAACTGCCTGGCACGACGCTGGAAGCAAAAGGTATGGCTTTCGCGCTGCACTATCGTCAGGCGCCAGAGCATGAAGCAGCGCTGGTAACGCTGGCGGAATGCATCACGCATACATGGCCGCAGCTTGCATTGCAGCATGGAAAATGTGTCGTTGAAATAAAACCGAAAGGTACGAATAAAGGTGATGCGATTGCTGCATTTATGCAGGAAGCGCCTTTTGCCGGACGGATCCCCGTATTTTTCGGTGATGATCTAACGGATGAAACTGGCTTTGAGGTAGTTAACCGCGCAGGCGGTATTTCAGTGAAGGTGGGGAGCGGGGCGACGCTGGCGACATGGCGTCTGGATGGCGTCAGCGATGTCTGGCGTTGGCTGGAGCAAATTAACTCTTCGCAGCAACAATCGAATACAACAAACAACAGAAGAGGTGACTATGGGTCGTTTAGTCGTAGTATCTAATCGTATCGCCTCGCCAGATGACAAAGGGAGCGCAGGTGGGCTCGCGGTCGGTGTGTTGGGCGCGTTAAAAACTGCTGGTGGATTGTGGTTTGGCTGGAGTGGCGATATCGGTAATGAGGATAAACCGTTAAAAAAGGTCACTCGTGGCAATATTACCTGGGCCTCGTTTAATTTGAGCGAGCAGGATTATGAAGAGTATTACTGTCAGTTTTCGAATGCCGTTTTATGGCCTGCATTCCACTACCGGTTGGATTTAGTTCAGTTTCAGCGCCCGGCCTGGGAGGGGTATCAGCGGGTTAATGCCTTGCTGGTAGATAAACTGCTGCCGCTGCTGAGCGAAGATGACATTATTTGGGTTCATGATTACCACCTGTTACCGTTTGCCTACGAGTTGCGTAAACGCGGCGTGAATAATCGCATCGGTTTTTTCCTGCATATCCCTTTTCCGACGCCGGAAATTTTTAACGCGCTCCCTCCACACCAGGCTCTGCTTGAGCAGATGTGTGATTTTGATTTACTGGGTTTCCAGACCGAAAACGATCGCCAGGCTTTTCTGGACTGTCTGGCTGTCCAGACTCAGGTAACTACCCACAGCGATAAGCGCCACAAAGCATGGGATAAAGCGTTTCGCACAGAAGTGTATCCAATTGGCATCGAGCCGGAGGAAATCGCACGCCAGGCCTCAGGTCCTCTGCCGCCAAAAATGGCGCAGTTAAAGGCAGAGCTTAAGAATGTGAAGAATATATTCTCCGTTGAGCGTCTGGATTACTCCAAAGGCTTGCCAGAGCGTTTCCAGGCCTATGAGGCGCTGCTGGAGCATTACCCGCAGCACCATGGCAAAATTCGCTATACGCAGATAGCGCCAACCTCGCGCGGAGAGGTGCAGGCCTACCAGGACATTCGCCATCAACTGGAGACAGAGGCCGGGCGGATTAACGGTAAATATGGGCAGTTGGGCTGGACGCCGCTTTACTATCTGAACCAGTATTTTGACCGCAAATTGCTGATGAAAATATTCCGCTATTCTGACGTAGGGTTAGTGACGCCATTGCGCGATGGTATGAACCTGGTGGCGAAAGAGTATGTGGCTGCACAGGATCCGGCCAACCCCGGCGTTCTGGTGTTATCGCAATTTGCCGGGGCGGCGAATGAGTTAACTTCTGCGCTTATTGTGAATCCTTATGACCGGGATGAAGTGGCTGGCGCACTTAACCAGGCGCTGACAATGTCGCTTGCTGAACGTATCTCTCGTCATGCTGAAATGCTTGAGACTATCATTAAAAACGATATCGACAACTGGCAGGCGAGATTTATATGCGATCTAAGAAAAGTTACGTCGCGTCAGAGTAAGCGCCAGTTGTCAGACAGTGTGCCTTCCTGTTCGAAACTGGCGTAACGACCTGAAGACGGTATTAATCTCCAGCCAGAGGAACCAGCAGAACATCCACCTGGCTGGCGCCGACCACGCTTTTTGCTGAGCACGAAGCGCGCGAAAAGAAGCTCTGGTTATGGTTGCCGTAAATGACCAGATCGACTGCGTGTTTACGGCAAACGTCGAGAATATGTTCATTCAGTGCCCCATAGGTAATAAAAGTATGCTCGATGGGGTACTGGGCTTCTTTGCTGAGTTTATCGATAAAATCCTGGGTCTCCTCTTGCATGAGTTCACGCAGGTCTTCCAGCATGGGGGCGGCAAACTGGTTATACATTTCAGGGTCTGAGACCAATGTGATCAGGCTAATACGGGCGTTGACAGGGCGAGCGATAGAAACTGCCTTGGCTAACAATTGCTGGCTTTCAGGGGTGGCGGCAACCGCCACCAGAATGTGCGCATAGCTCATAACTCGCTCCTTTTTTTCAAGAATTATGAGAGAACTTTTCTGCTTTACTCAGCTTACTCCATACTGCAACGTTTCTCCCCAGGATAGTGTGAATCCCATCATTATTATTCATTAATTATTCTTATAAATAGAATAATCGCTTCATATAAATTGCAAATAGGTTCTGGTCACTTAAGTAAAACTCACCGCCAATGAAAACAATGTGTTAATAAAAAATAAACAAATATTAACATTTGACGGGTTATCACTGCGCGGTATTAATTAATCACCCTTAATATTTAAGTTATTGTTTATAAACAATTTAATTGAAAAGTCGTTTTACATAAAATATGTGATCCAGCTCGCTATTTCATAGTGTGATATTAACGTTTGTGAACAAAATACTATTCGCTTTTATTGCAAGAATATTCGTACGCCAGGAATCGAAAAGATGAATGTCGGTTTAAAAAATAGGCAAAGTAAAAGCTGCGCTGATGGATTTATGTTAAGTGTTTAGTTGATTTATGTGATCTGCGTCACATATTCTTTAAATTCGCAGCACGGTTCCGTTGTATGTGTAACTGGCGGCGGGTAGAGTTGCGTCGAATTAGGAAAAATCTTAGACAATTGTAAGAATTGATGTGAGCTTGTAAGAAGTGCGCATTCTTCAAAAGGGCTGATTTACACAACGTGTATGTGTCGTCACGCTGCTATGTATTTGACCTTTTGCTTTTTTTTACCGGGACTTCCCGGCGACATCACGGGGTGCGGTTTCACCGCATGAAAATAATGTTGGTTATTATGGATGCAAATAATGCATACATCCGAGTTGCTGAAACACATTTATGACATCAATTTGTCATATTTATTGCTTGCACAACGTTTGATCGTTCAGGACAAAGCATCTGCGATGTTTCGCCTTGGTATCAGCGAAGAGATGGCGGACACGTTGGCAACATTAACTCTTCCTCAAATGGTCAAACTGGCTGAAACAAACCAACTGGTGTGTCACTTCCGTTTCGACGATCACCAGACTGTTACTCGCCTGACGCAAGACTCCCGCGTTGACGATCTCCAGCAAATTCATACCGGCATCATGCTTTCTACGCGACTGTTAAGCGACATCGATGATGCCGCGCGCAAGAAAAGGGCTTGATGATGAGCGAAAAAAGCATTGTTCAGGAAGCGCGTGATATCCAGTTGGCAATGGAATTAATCACATTGGGCGCCCGTTTGCAAATGCTGGAAAGCGAAACGCAATTAAGTCGTGGTCGTCTTATCAAGCTGTACAAAGAATTACGCGGCAGTCCTCCGCCAAAAGGGATGCTTCCTTTCTCCACCGATTGGTTTATGACGTGGGAACAAAATATCCATGCCTCGATGTTTTGCAATGCATGGCAATTCCTGCTCAAAACAGGGTTGTGTAGCGGTGTGGATGCCGTAATTAAAGCGTATCGTTTATATCTTGAGCAGTGTCCGCAGCAGGAAGATGGTCCACTGCTGGCGTTAACTCGCGCATGGACGCTGGTACGTTTTGTCGACAGCGGATTGCTGGAATTGTCCACATGCAACTGCTGCGGCGGGAACTTTATCACCCACGCACACCAACCCGCAGGCAGCTTTGCCTGCAGTTTATGCCAGCCGCCATCACGGGCCGTAAAAAGACGTAAACTTTCCCAGAATGCTGCCGATATTATTCCACAACTGCTGGATGAACAGATCGAACAGGCTGTTTAACTGATACGGTGTGGATAAACACTCCAGCAGCGGTAAGCGATTACCGCTGCTTTTTTTTGTCCTGACCTCAAGTTAACTTCCCGACTGCGCATCCTGTCATAGTCAATTGCGAAAGGATGATGTCGTGCTTATCTTATTAGGTTACCTGGTTGTTATTGGTACAGTTTTCGGCGGTTACATGATGACCGGCGGACACCTTGGGGCACTCTATCAACCGGCTGAGCTGGTGATTATCGGTGGCGCAGGTATTGGGGCATTCATCGTCGGCAATAACGGGAAAGCCATTAAGGGAACGATGAAAGCGATCCCGATGCTTTTCCGTCGTTCGAAATACACCAAAGCGATGTATATGGATCTGCTGGCGCTGCTATATCGCCTGATGGCCAAGTCACGTCAGCAGGGCATGTTCTCGCTCGAACGTGACATCGAAAACCCTAAAGAGAGTGAAATCTTCGCCAGCTATCCACGCATTCTTGCAGATGCCGTGATGCTTGATTTTATTGTCGATTATCTGCGACTGATCATCAGCGGCAACATGAATACGTTTGAGATTGAAGCGCTGATGGACGAAGAAATTGAGACTCATGAGAGCGAAGCCGAAGTTCCGGCTAATAGCCTGGCGATGGTTGGCGACTCGCTACCGGCATTCGGGATTGTGGCGGCGGTCATGGGCGTTGTCCATGCGCTGGCTTCCGCCGATCGCCCGGCGGCTGAACTGGGTTCGCTGATTGCGCATGCGATGGTGGGGACATTCCTCGGTATTTTACTGGCCTATGGCTTTATTTCTCCACTTGCCAGTGTCCTGCGTCAGAAAAGCGCTGAAACCACCAAGATGATGCAGTGCGTGAAGATAACGCTGCTCTCCAACCTGAATGGTTACGCCCCGCCGATTGCCGTCGAATTTGGTCGTAAGACATTGTATTCCAGCGAACGTCCTTCGTTTATCGAACTGGAAGAGCATGTTCGTGCGGTGAGAAATCCAGCTGCGCAGCAAACGACCGAGGACGCATGAAAAATCAGGCCCATCCCATTATCGTCGTAAAGCGACGCAAACATAAAGGTCACGGTGGTGGGGCGCATGGTTCGTGGAAAATCGCCTACGCCGATTTTATGACCGCCATGATGGCCTTCTTTCTGGTGATGTGGCTCATTTCCATCTCCAGCCCTAAAGAATTGATCCAGATTGCCGAATATTTCCGTACTCCACTGGCTACCGCGGTGACAGGCGGCAATCGTATTTCGAATAGCCAAAGCCCCATCCCTGGTGGAGGGGATGATTACACCCAGCAGCAGGGAGAAGTGCACAAGCAGCCGAATATTGATGATTTGAGAAAACGCATGGAGCAAAGCCGTTTAAGCAAACTTCGCGGCGATCTCGATCAATTGATTGAATCGGACCCTAAACTGCGTGCGCTGCGCCCGCATTTGAAAATTGATTTAGTTCAGGAAGGGCTGCGTATTCAGATTATCGACAGTCAGAACCGACCAATGTTTAAGACCGGCAGTGCTGAAGTTGAGCCGTATATGCGCGATATCCTGCGGGCTATTGCGCCAGTGCTCAACGGCATCCCTAACCGAATCAGTCTTTCCGGACATACAGACGATTACCCTTACGCCAACGGTGAGAAAGGGTACAGCAACTGGGAACTGTCTGCCGATCGCGCTAATGCGTCGCGCCGCGAGCTGGTTAGCGGCGGTCTGGATGATGGAAAAGTATTACGGGTGGTAGGCATGGCCGCCACGATGCGTCTGAGCGATCGCGGTCCTGAGGACGCCATCAACCGCCGTATTAGCCTGCTGGTTCTCAATAAGCAGGCAGAAGAGGCCATTTTGCATGAAAACGCTGAAAGCCAGAATGAGCCGGTAAGTGTCTTACAACAGCCAGCGGAACTTCCGCCGGCAAGCGTTCCCACATCGCCACCAGCCAATCCGAGGTGATAGCGTGAGCATGGATATTAGCGATTTTTATCAGACTTTTTTTGATGAAGCCGACGAACTGTTGGCCGACATGGAGCAACACCTGCTCGATTTGGTTCCTGAAGCCCCGGATTCCGAACAGCTGAATGCCATTTTTCGTGCCGCGCACTCGATAAAAGGCGGGGCGGGCACCTTCGGCTTTACCATTTTGCAGGAAACGACCCATCTGATGGAAAACCTGCTGGATGAAGCACGGCGTGGCGAGATGCAGCTTAATGCCGACATTATCAACCTGTTTTTGGAAACGAAAGATATTATGCAGGAACAGCTCGACGCCTATAAAAACTCAGAAGAGCCGGATGCCGCCAGCTTTGAGTACATTTGTAATGCGTTACGACAGTTAGCGCTTGAAGCAAAAGGTGAAACCTCAGCCGCGCTCGTCAATACCGCAAAGCTGAGCGTTGTTGACGGGGCGGCGATGCAGGAAGAAACCGTTGCCAATCCCGCTCCGGCCAGTAAAGAGGTCAAGAAACGGATTATTCTCTCGCGCCTGAAATCCAGTGAAGTCGATCTGCTGGAAGAGGAGCTGGGGAATCTGGCGACCTTAACCGACGTGGTAAAAGGAAGCGATACGCTGTCTGCAACGCTGGATGGCAACCTTGCGGAAGATGACATTATTGCGGTGCTTTGCTTCGTAATTGAAGCGGATCAGATTGAATTCGAAACCGTCAGCGCAGCGCCCGTGGCGGTTGATGCGAAAGCGGAAACTGAAGCGGTAGCCGTAGTCGCGACGCCGCAGCCGGTTGCCGTCGCGCCTGCGGTCAAAACCGCCGCCAGTGAAGCGCCACACGCCCGCGCGGAACGTGATAAGCCTGCCCGCGCCAGTGAATCAACCAGCATCCGCGTAGCGGTTGAGAAGGTTGATCAGCTCATTAACCTAGTCGGTGAACTGGTTATCACCCAGTCAATGCTGGCCCAGCGTTCTAATGAACTGGATCCGGTCAATCACGGCGATCTCATCACCAGTATGGGGCAGTTACAACGTAACGCCCGTGATTTGCAAGAGTCGGTGATGTCGATTCGTATGATGCCGATGGAGTACGTGTTCAGCCGCTTCCCACGCCTGGTCCGCGACCTGGCGGGTAAATTGGGTAAACAGGTTGAGCTGACGCAGGTGGGGAGTTCAACAGAACTCGATAAAAGCCTGATTGAACGCATCATCGATCCATTGACGCACCTGGTGCGTAACAGTCTGGACCACGGTATTGAACTGCCGGAAAAACGTCTCGAAGCCGGGAAAAGCCCCATCGGCAATCTGACGCTTTCCGCCGAACACCAGGGCGGGAATATTTGTATTGAAGTGACCGATGATGGCGCTGGTCTGAACCGCGAACGAATCCTCGCCAAAGCCATCTCCCAGGGGATGCCGATCCACGAAAACATGAGCGATGACGAAGTCGGTATGCTGATTTTCGCCCCGGGCTTCTCGACGGCTGAACAGGTGACGGATGTCTCTGGTCGCGGTGTGGGGATGGACGTGGTGAAGCGAAATATCCAGGAGATGGGCGGCCATGTTGAGATCCAATCGAAGCAAGGACAGGGGACGACCATCCGAATTTTGCTGCCGCTGACCTTGGCGATCCTTGACGGGATGTCCGTACGCGTGGCGGACGAAGTCTTTATTCTGCCGCTGAATGCCGTGATGGAGTCACTGCAACCGCGCGAAGAAGATCTCCATCCGCTGGCCGGAGGAGAGCGCGTTCTGGAAGTGCGTGGCGAATATTTGCCGCTGGTTGAATTGTGGAAAGTCTTCGAAGTTGAAGGCGCAAAAACCGAAGCAACGCAGGGCATCGTGGTGATTTTACAAAGCGCAGGTCGTCGCTATGCGCTGCTTGTCGATCAGTTAATTGGCCAACACCAGGTGGTGGTCAAAAACCTGGAAAGCAACTACCGCAAAGTGCCAGGTATTTCTGCTGCAACGATTCTCGGCGACGGTAGCGTCGCGTTGATTGTTGATGTGTCTGCATTGCAGGGGTTAAACCGCGAACAACGTGTGGCGATCACAGCCGCCTGATTGAGTAAGAAAGGGAATAATATGACCGGTATGAGTAATGTAACTAAACTGGCCGGCGAACCGTCAGGTCAGGAATTCCTCGTGTTTACGCTGGGGGATGAAGAGTACGGTATCGATATCCTGAAAGTGCAGGAAATTCGTGGTTACGATCAGGTAACCCGCATTGCTAACACGCCAGCGTTTATCAAAGGCGTTACAAACCTGCGCGGTGTGATTGTGCCGATTGTTGATCTGCGCGTGAAGTTTAGCCAGAGCGATGTGGATTACAACGAAAACACTGTGGTGATTGTACTGAATCTGGGGCAACGGGTGGTTGGGATTGTGGTTGACGGCGTATCTGACGTGCTGTCGCTGACAACCGATCAAATCCGACCGGCACCGGAATTCGCGGTTACGCTGTCAACGGAATATCTGACGGGACTGGGCGCGCTGGGAGAGAGGATGCTGATTCTGGTCAACATTGAGAAACTGCTGAACAGCGAAGAGATGGCGTTGTTAGATATTGCCGCTGCTCATATGGCGTAAATAAGTAAACATATTATCCAGCCTACAATAATTGCTATTGTAGGCCGGATAAGCGTAGCGCATCCGACACCTTTCCTTCTTACGCTTCTCGTTCAACCAGTTCCGGTTCTTCTTCCAGTAAACCTTCATCCTGTGCCAGCATCGCCGTTGCAATCCCGTTACCCAATACGTTGATCGCTGAGCGCCCCATATCGAGGAAATGATCGATACCCATCAGTAACAAAATTCCTGCAACCGGAATATTAAAGCTTGGGATGGTTGCCGCCAGCACCACCAGCGCAGAACGCGGCACACCGGCAATCCCTTTGGACGCCAGCATCAGGGTCAACATCAGGACGGTGATTTCTGCAAAGGAGAGATGGATATTGTAGGCCTGTGCGATAAACATAGATGCAAATGAGCAGTAGACCATAGAACCCACCAGGTTAAACGAATAACCGATAGGCAGTACAAATGACACGATATTAGGCGAGCAGCCAAATTTGGTTAATTGCTCCAGCGTTTTCGGATAAGCGGCTTCGGAACTGCTGGTGGTGAAGGCGACCAGCACCGGGTCTTTCAGCATGCTGACCAGACGGAACACCTCTTTTTTCAGCATCACATAACCCACGGCCAGCAGGACCAGACAGGTCAGCAAAATGGCCACATAATAACCGCCAATGAACGACGCGTAGTTGAGCAGGATCCCCAGGCCCTGGGTGGAGATAACGGAAGATATTGCGGCAAAAATAGCCAGCGGCGCAACATACATCACGTAACCGGTCACCTTCAGCATAATGTGGGAGACGACATCCAGCGCGGCAACCAGCGGGGCGTTAAATTTTTCGCCGAGCGAAGCTCCACCGATGCCGAAGAACATCGAGAACACGACGATTTGCAGAATCTCATTGTTGGCCATCGCCTCAGCGATGCTGGTGGGAATGGTATGTGTCAGAAAACCTTTCAGGCTCATACCGCCTACGGCCAGGCCGGTATCGGTGGCTTCCAGCGGGATCGCCAGGTTCAGGCCGCTGCCGGGTTGTTCGAGGGAGACCACAAACAGACCGACCAGAATAGACAGAATAGAAGAGCTGATAAACCAGATCATCGCTTTGCCACCCACGCGCCCGATGGTTGAGGTTTCGCCCAGGCGCATAATACCCACGGTCAGGGTGCTGAAGACTAAAGGCGCAATCACCATCTTAATCAGGCGCAAAAAGATGTCGGTGAGAAGCGTAATATTATCGGCCCAGGCGGTAACAACGCCGGGCGAGGCATAAGAGTGGATCCCTGCACCCGACAGGATCCCCGCCAGCATGAAGATCACAATAAACAACGTGAGTTTGTTTGCATTTGCCACTAAAAAGCCCTCAGTAAGGATTTAACATTTATTGTTCGGTTACTCATTTTTTATACTTATTAAGTGGTAACAAAATATTCATCATATAAATTGGATTAAAGCGTAATCGGATACAACTTTTTTTAATTTTTTATTCATTTTGTTGTGGTATTTAGGAAGAGGATATGTGATCTGAATCACGAAAAAGTGCATGATTGTTCTCATCTGACCTTAAAAACAGGCAAATATGAATGTTATTTACATGATAATTATGATGTTTTTATGTGAATGACTTGTGGTGGCTGTTCAACTGCTGCTCAGTGGTTCTGCCTGACTGTATTTCCCTCCCGTATTTCCCTTGCGCAAACGTAAAGTTATCTCAGCGAGTGCCGATAACGTTGATAACTCGTTTTCAGGAAGGTGCCTTATGTTTAACCGTATCCGCGTTGTCACAATGCTGATGATGGTGCTGGGGGTTTTCGCACTGCTACAGCTTGTTTCCGGTGGTCTGTTGTTTTCTTCATTGCAGCAGAATCAGCAAAGTTTTGTTATTTCTAACGATCTTCGACAGCAGCAAAGCGAACTCACCTCGACATGGGATCTGATGCTGCAAACACGAATTAATTTAAGCCGTTCTTCCGCGCGTATGATGATGGATGCGTCCAATCAGCAAAGCAGCGCGAAAAACGATCTGCTAAAGAATGCGAAAGCATCGCTGGCGCAGGCAGAAACGCATTACGCAAAATTTAAAAACATCACGCCGTTGCCGGAGATGGCAGAAGCCAGCGGCAACGTTGATGAGAAGTATCAGCAGTACCATGCGGCCTTATCAGAACTGGTCCAGTTTCTGGAAAACGGCAATATGGACGCCTATTTCGCGCAACCTACTCAGGGAATGCAAAACGCGCTCGGCGAGGCGTTGGGCAAGTATGCCAGCGTTAGCGAGAAGCTTTACGTTCAGGCGTTCGATCAAAGCGCGCGTGATTACCACTTCGCCCAATGGCAGCTCGGCATTCTGGCCGTGGTGCTGGTGCTGATTCTGGTGGTGGTGTGGTACGGCATCCGTCATACCTTGCTCAACCCTCTGGCGCGCGTTATTGCTCATATCCGTGAGATCGCCAGCGGTAATTTAACCGCGACGTTGACGGTCCACGGACGTAACGAAATTGGTGAGCTGGCCAGTACGGTTGACCATATGCAGCGTTCGCTGACGGAAACCGTCACCCTGGTACGTGAAGGTTCTGATGCGATTTATTCCGGTACCAGCGAAATTGCCAGTGGTAACACCGATCTTTCATCCCGTACAGAACAACAGGCATCTGCGCTGGAAGAGACCGCCGCCAGCATGGAACAACTGACCGCAACCGTGAAGCAAAACGCGGATAACGCGCGTCAGGCTTCTCAATTGGCGAAAAGCGCCTCTGATACCGCACAACATGGCGGCAAAGTGGTTGATCGCGTGGTGAACACCATGCATGAAATTGCCGATAGCTCGAAGAAAATTGCCGACATCATCAGCGTCATCGATGGCATTGCTTTCCAGACCAATATTCTCGCACTGAATGCGGCGGTTGAAGCGGCGCGTGCCGGTGAGCAAGGGCGCGGTTTTGCCGTGGTCGCAGGCGAAGTGCGTAATCTGGCGAGCCGTAGTGCGCAGGCGGCGAAAGAGATCAAAGCATTGATTGAAGACTCTGTTTCCCGAGTGGATACCGGTTCTGTCCTGGTAGAGAGCGCCGGGGAAACCATGAATGACATCGTCAATGCGGTGACGCGGGTGACCGACATTATGGGGGAAATCGCCTCCGCTTCAGACGAACAGAGCCGCGGGATAGATCAGGTTGCGCTCGCAGTATCTGAAATGGATCGTGTGACGCAACAGAACGCCTCGCTGGTTCAGGAATCGGCCGCCGCAGCGGCAGCGCTCGAAGAACAGGCCAGTCGCTTAACCCAGTCGGTGTCGATTTTCCGTCTCGCGTCACGTCCGACGTCGGCTAAACCCCGTGACACACGGTTACCTGCGGCGGCGAATGCGACTGCATCATCTCCGCGCCAGAATAGTGAACAAGATACGAATTGGGAAACATTTTGACTGGTAGTTAAACCGCGGCCTGCGCCGCCCGATGGGAGCGTTGATGTTTAATCGTATTCGAATTTCGACCACGCTGTTTTTGATTTTAATCCTCTGCGGTGTTTTGCAGATTGGCAGTAATGGCTTGTCCTTCTGGGCATTTCGGGACGGTTTTCAAAACCTGAATCAGGTCGAACGGAGTAACCAACAACGCGCTGCGCTGGCCCAAACCCGCGCTGTGTTATTACAGGCCAGTACGGCCCTTAATAAGGCAGGAACGCTGACTGCACTGAGCTATCCGCCAGAGGATATCAAAGCCTTGATGACGCTTGCGCGCGATAGCCTGGCGCAGTCCGAGTCAATGTTTAAACGCTTTATGGCGACGTCGGATACCACAGAAGAAGAGAAGGCGCTGATTGGCGCGACGGAGAAAAGCTTTAGCCAATGGCACAGCGATCTGGTTCATCAGGCAACCTGGCTTGAGAACAACCAATTGTCAGATTTTCTGACCGCGCCGGTGCAGGCTTCGCAGGCTGCTTTTGATGCGAATGTTAACGCGTGGCAGAGCAACATCGACCGCGTGTTGCAAACAGCAGGGGATCTCAACCAGCGAAATTATCATATGTCGGGGGTGATTTTCGCCGTCATGGTGGTACTGGCGGTGCTGTTAACCAGTGCGGCGTTGTACTGGTCGCGCAAGATGATTGTCCAGCCGCTGGCGATTATCGGTAGCCATTTCGACAGCATTGCCGCGGGTAACCTGGCACGGCCGGTAGCAGTTTATGGTCGCAATGAGATCTCGGCCATTTTTGCCAGCCTGAAGAAGATGCAGCAGGCGCTGCGTGAAACGGTGAGTGAAGTTCGCCAGGGTAGCTCAGCCATGCACAGCGGCATTTCAGAGATCGCGATGGGCAATAACGATTTGTCTTCACGAACTGAACAGCAGGCGGCTGCACTGGCGCAAACGGCCGCCAGTATGGAACAACTCACTGCCACCGTTGGGCAGAATGCGGATAACGCGCGCCAGGCTTCAGGAATTGCTAAAAGTGCGGCAGACACAGCCCATAAAGGTGGCGAACAGACGTCGCGGGTCGCCAGTACTATGCATGAGATTTCCGCCAGCTCGCAGAAAATTGGCGACATTATCGGGGTGATTGACAGCATTGCCTTTCAGACCAATATCCTGGCGCTGAATGCCGCTGTAGAGGCTGCCCGAGCGGGGGAACAGGGGCGCGGTTTTGCCGTTGTTGCTGGAGAAGTGCGCAATCTGGCCAGCCGGAGCGCACAGGCAGCAAAGGAAATTAAGGGACTGATTGAGGAATCTGTCACCCGGGTTCATCAGGGATCGCAGTTGGTCGATATGGCGGCGCGCACGATGACAGAAATTGTCAGCTCTGTGACCCGGGTGAACGACATCATGGGGGAGATTGCCTCGGCGTCTGATGAACAGCGCAGAGGTATTGAACAGGTGGCGCAGGCCGTCAGCCAGATGGACTCCGTGACGCAGCAAAACGCCGGGCTGGTGGAAGAAGCCGCATCCGCCACCGGACAACTCGCCACGCAGGCCGATCATCTTTCTGCCTGTGTCGCATTTTTTAAGCTTGAAGAGCAAAACGTAGCAAAACAAGAGTTGGCGCAACCGCAGGTTGTGCCCGTTGTATCCTGAATGTGATTGAGAAGGCGCTATGACATCATCTCTGCCCTCCGGGCAAACGTCATTATTGTTACAGATGACACAGCGCCTCGCGCTGTCTGACGCGCATTTTCGTCGGATATGTCAATTAATCTACCAGCGTGCGGGGATCGTACTGGCCGACCATAAGCGGGACATGGTTTATAACCGCCTGGTCCGCCGCCTGCGAACCCTGGGTCTGGATGACTTTGGTCGCTATCTCAGCATGCTGGAAGCTAACCAGAACAGTGCTGAGTGGCAGGCTTTTATTAATTCTCTGACCACCAACCTGACCGCGTTTTTTCGCGAAGGGCATCATTTTCCGGTGCTGTCGGATCATGCTCGTCGGCGTAGCGGTGAATACCGCGTCTGGAGCGCGGCGGCGTCAACCGGAGAAGAGCCGTACAGCATCGCCATTACGCTCGCCGATACCTTAGGTATGGCGCCGGGCCGCTGGCGTGTTTTTGCCAGCGACATTGATACCGAAGTGCTGGAAAAGGCGAGAAGCGGTATTTACCGCCTTGATGAGCTAAAGACGCTGTCACCCCAGCAGTTGCAGCGTTATTTCATGCGCGGCACCGGACCGCATGAAGGGCTGGTACGCGTCCGGCAGGAACTGGCGGGGCATGTTGAATTTTCCAGCGTGAATTTACTGGATAAGCAGTACAACGTGCCTGGGCCCTTCGATGCCATATTTTGCCGTAACGTAATGATCTACTTCGATAAAACGACGCAACAGGACATTTTGCACCGTTTTGTTCCACTTCTTAAACCAGATGGGCTGCTGTTTGCAGGTCATTCAGAAAACTTTAGCAACCTCGTGCGCGAGTTTAGCCTGCGTGGACAGACCGTGTATGCGCATGCGCCAGGTAAGGATAAAGCATGAGTAAAATCAGGGTGTTGTCGGTTGATGATTCTGCATTGATGCGTCAAATCATGACCGAAATTATTAACAGCCACAGTGATATGGAAATGGTGGCGACGGCGCCAGATCCGTTGGTCGCCCGGGATTTAATCAAAAAATACAATCCCGACGTACTGACGCTGGATGTGGAGATGCCGCGCATGGACGGTCTCGACTTTCTTGAGAAGTTGATGCGTCTGCGTCCGATGCCGGTCGTCATGGTCTCTTCTCTGACCGGTAAAGGTTCAGAGGTCACGTTGCGGGCGCTGGAGTTGGGGGCGATTGATTTTGTCACTAAACCGCAGTTGGGGATCCGTGAAGGGATGCTGGCCTACAGCGAAATGATCGCGGAGAAGATCCGCACTGCGTCGCGGGCAAAACTGGCGGCTCATAAACCCATGGCAGCACCAACGACCTTGAAAGCAGGGCCATTACTCAGTTCGGAAAAATTGCTGGTGATTGGCGCCTCAACCGGAGGAACAGAGGCAATTCGCCATGTACTCCAGCCATTGCCGCTTTCAAGTCCAGGTATTCTTATCACCCAGCATATGCCGCCAGGATTTACCCGCTCGTTCGCCGAACGTCTGAACAAACTGTGTCAGATCACGGTGAAAGAAGCCGAAGACGGGGAACGCGTTCTCCCGGGGCATGCGTATATTGCGCCCGGTGACAAACATATGGAGCTGGCGCGTAGCGGCGCGAACTACCAAATCAAAATTCATGACGGCCCGCCGGTTAACCGGCACCGGCCTTCAGTGGATGTGCTGTTCCATTCGGTGGCAAAACATGCGGGGCGTAATGCGGTGGGAGTGATCCTGACCGGCATGGGTAACGACGGCGCCGCCGGAATGTTAGCGATGAACCAGGCTGGCGCCTGGACCATTGCGCAAAATGAAGCAAGTTGTGTGGTGTTCGGCATGCCGCGCGAGGCCATCAATATGGGTGGCGTAAGCGAAGTGGTCGATCTTAGCCAGGTAAGCCAGCAAATGCTGGCGAAAATCAGTGCCGGACAGGCAATACGTATTTGAATCAGGAGTCTATTTTTTATGGCGGATAAAGAGCTTAAGTTTTTGGTTGTGGATGACTTTTCCACCATGCGTCGCATCGTGCGTAACCTGCTCAAAGAGCTGGGGTTCAACAATGTTGAAGAGGCGGAAGACGGCGTGGATGCGCTGAATAAGCTGCAGACTGGGGGATTCGGTTTTGTCATTTCCGACTGGAACATGCCGAATATGGACGGCCTGGAACTGCTGAAAACCATTCGTGCAGATGGCGGAATGTCTTCCCTGCCAGTGCTGATGGTCACGGCAGAAGCGAAGAAAGAAAACATTATTGCGGCAGCACAGGCAGGCGCCAGTGGTTATGTCGTTAAACCGTTTACGGCGGCGACGCTGGAAGAAAAACTCAATAAGATCTTTGAGAAACTGGGCATGTGAGGGTGTGATAATGATGATGCAACCACAAATTAAACCTGCTGACGAACACTCAGCAGGGGACATCATCGCGCGCATCGGCAGTTTGACCCGAATGCTGCGCGACAGCCTGCGCGAACTGGGGCTGGATCAGGCTATTGCCGAAGCGGCGGAAGCGATTCCCGATGCCCGCGATCGTCTCGATTACGTTGTGCAAATGACTGCACAGGCGGCAGAGCGCGCGCTGAACAGCGTGGAAGCTTCGCAACCGCACCAGGACGCGATGGAAAAAGGGGCCAAAGAGCTGACAAAACGCTGGGATGAATGGTTCGACAATCCGATCGAGCTGTCTGACGCCCGGGAGCTGGTCACCGACACCCGTCAGTTTCTTGGTGACGTGCCCGGACATACCAGCTTCACCAATGCCCAGTTGTTAGACATCATGATGGCGCAGGATTTCCAGGACCTCACCGGTCAGGTCATCAAGCGTATGATGGATGTTATCCAGGAGATTGAACGTCAGCTGCTGATGGTTCTGCTGGAAAACATTCCGGAGCAGGGCGCTCGTCCAAAACGTGAAAACGAAAGCTTGCTGAACGGCCCACAGGTTGACACCTCAAAAGCCGGCGTGGTGGCAAGTCAGGATCAGGTTGACGACCTGCTGGATAGTCTCGGGTTCTGATTGTTGCGCGAGTCCCCTCAGGCCGCAGAGTAGGTCTGAGGGGAAAGTTCTCAGCGTAAATCCATTTTAACGGTCATGTTGCCTTCAAAGCTTCCTGGTTCCGGGCGGCTGGCGGTGGTAGAGACCGGCGCGGCCGTCATGTTAATTATGCCATTTCCCTGTTCATCCAGCGTAACCGGAAAGTCCACAGAACCATCCAGTACTACGTTCTGATTATTTGCATCAAACATTCTGATACCGAGATCGTTTCTGCCAATCAGTTTGGCGATGTAGGACTGACTACCCTCTACCACGCCCTGATCGGCGGTCAACGTCAGCTTAATCTTGTCGCTGTTGCTGATGGCGGGGCCGTCACAATGGTAGGCGATATCGACATCTTTCAGCGTATAGCCTTTTGGCGGTTGACCCTGGTTAACAAACTGACTGCTGATAATACTCCCCATATCAACCTCAATGGTGCTTCCAGCATTAATCGTACAACTGAGAGGGGCGGTAAGCTTACCGCTCAGCCAGATATTGGACACCAGTTGAGCATCGGTGTTGCGGCATGAACCATTTCCTGTATACAGACAGGCATAGCTTTGCACAACCAGCGTGGGGTCGATGATCTCTTCACCCAATATCGGTTTTTTAATGTACAGATAAAAGCGAATCACGCTGAGCTTGAACTTTCGTTTGACCGTTGCGCCACCGGTCGGTCGCGTTTCGTTGTTACAGACATCTGCCGTCCCTTCCGAAAGTTTTTGGTCTGCCTTTTGACTGCCCATATTGCCGATTGGGGTCGGGTACTCGGTGATTTTGATCTCACTTAACCCCATGCCATCGGGATTGTCGATAGCGTCGTTAAATCCCGAAACCTTGATATCCAGGTTCTCTGTTAAGACTCCGTATCCACTGACGCCTGCCGTCAGCGGACTACCGGCGAAGTTGTATTCATAAATCATCGATGCTGATGTGGTATTGGCGGGACATGTGCAATTGGCTTCGATCTCAGGCCCGGTACCTGGCATGTAGCTCCCCGTTAAGTATGAATAATTTGTGTTATTTTCTGTGCTGCTGAGTTCATGCTCATATGACACTGAATAGTCAGCAGATGCTCCAAAGCAATTTGATAATAGCGTTATCGCAGCCTGGACTGAGGCTGGCAATATAAAGAGAACCGAGGTCAATACGACCGCAAAAATGTGGCGCATATATTATTCCTGTTTGCAAATGGCCTGAGTAGAGAGAATCCCTGCGAGATTCGCAGCGTGTTCGGGCTCAGGGAGGACCACGCTGGCATGGCATTGTTGTTCACGAGCCTTACCCCATTGAATGGTTATCGGAAAGGTCGCCGGAACCCCTGCGAGGTAGACGGTGCCGGTATCATCAACGATGCCGAGAATTGAGGCATTATCGACGGAGACCATTGCACCGAAAGGAATCACTTGTCCCCTGGCATTGGTGAGATGGAGAAGCGCCCGATAACCGATGTGCGCGACAAAGTTTGCCGCCACCGCTGCGCTACGGCTTGGAATGACAGTTGTGGCAGTTGCATCGGTATCAACATCATCCGGCAGACTGGTGGTATCAATTCGGATGCTGTTTTTCTGATACGGCGTCAGGGAGGGGATGACAGCATTACCCTGCCAGTCGGTGCGGACACCGCGCTGATTCTGAAAGCGGATGCCTTTTGCCCCTTGAGCAGAGACTATGGCAAACTGATCGCCCAATGGTTGAGAAAAGGTGATGCCGTGAGGATGGGCGACAATCGCGCCGCTGGCACCCAGATTCAACTGTTGCGAGCGGTCCGATGAAGTGTAATAGCCGGCGTTCAAACTGGCGTATTGCGAGCGGTAGCTGCTGTACAGACTGCTGGTATCTTCGCCGTCGTGATTGCTGTGGCTTTGCTGCAGGGAATAGCTCAGACGCTGATCGTCAAGTAGCGTGCCGTTCAAGCCGATATTATGGCGGGTATAGCCATGTTTGCTGCTGCTGACGTTATAGGTCGACCATGCGTTGGGCAACCAGCGGCTGAGAGGCACGCTGAGTCCAAAGGCGAGCATCTGATCGTCTTGTCGATCGCTGGTTTTACTGTAGGTATAAGTCAGATGATAGCTAATCCCATTTATTGTCGTATTTACTCCGGCAGACAGGCTGCGTTCAGTTTCTGAGGTTCCCCAGTAGTCCTGCTGATAACCGTTCAGGTAGATGCTGCTGCCCAGCAATGTTTGGCTGATGCTGGCCTGAATTCGGTTGCGTTTGTTATAGCTGAACATCAGGTCATCTTCATTACCGCTGTATTTCTTATTGGCATCACTGAAGCTGTAATAGCCCTGCGTAGAATAGCGATAGCTGGCGAGCGTGAAGTTGGTGGCGGTACGCTCGATCTTGCCCGAGTAAAGCAGGCGATACGACTGCCCGGAACTTGTTTGATCATTATCCAGCGTGGCTCTGGCGGCCGTGACGTCAGCCGAAAGGGCGCCCAACTCGCCCAGTGCTATACCGATCCCGGCGTTCGCAGCCTGATAATCACCAGAAGAGGTGACTCCGCCGAACAGCGTTGCGGCATTGTTCAAACCGTAGATAAAACTGGCCTGGGCGAATTCGGGTTCTTTCTCGTCGCTGCTGCTGGCAGCCCGGTAACGGGCCGCGGTGACTTCGTATTTTATCCTGCCGGGACGTAACATCACGGCGGTGCTGGAGTAAGGTTGGGTAAAATGATGCTCTGTGCCGTCGGCTTCTTTTACCGTGATATCCAGATCGCCGCTGTTGGTTGTCGAGTAGAGATCGGAAATCTCAAAAGCCCCCGGGGCAACGTTTTGCTGGTAGATCAAATAGCCATTTTGCCGGATGGAGACTTCCGCATTTGAACTGGCGATCCCGCGTACAACGGGCGCGTAGCCACGCTGGCTAAACGGTAACATTTCGTCATCGGAGGCCAGATTTACACCTGTGTACTGAATACTGTCGAAGACATCGCCACGGGTGCTGTTTTCACCCGCGGTAAACTGGCTGCGTAGCACATCAATATCATGCTGCAGATAGGTATTAATGGCATCCCAGGCATTGATGCTTTCAGATTTGCTCCAGGTAGAATAGTTGCGTACCCGCCACCCGCCCAGGTTAAGACCACTACGCAGATTGAGGTACTGGCTGTCAGAGGTATTATGGTTACCGTCACGGGTCTGTGAACCTGAATAACTGTAATCCGTAAACAGAACCGGTACGCCGTCATCCCACAGTGACGGGTCAATACCATCCCTGGCCGGATTCGCAATGGCGGCCTGCGGCATGCTGATATTGAGCGTCATCGTGGAAAAGTCGAGCGATGATGAGGCTTGCGGGATGTAATACCCCAGAGGGTGTGGGAGAGGTACATTCGCTGGCGCATCCGCAAGTGCTGGATAGTTCTCAATTCTAACGCCCCAGTGGCGCAGCATTTCCGGCGTGAACTGTGCCTGAAGCGTACCATCTGTGGCACTTGTATAGGTAACCGGTTCTTCACCCAGCAACGTCTTATTGAGCTGTAGCCGCGAAGGCCAGGTACCGGGCAGTTGCGCATTTTCGCGGGAGAAAAGCGACAAATCGATATCCTGTTGCGAGAGTTCGTTGCCCTCCAGTGATGAAGAGGAAAAGGAATATTCCCGTGCGAAAGCATGGCCTGAAACGACAAATGCAATGCTGAGAAGACCGCGGATTAGCAGCGACAGCCTCGAAGGAGCAAACGTAGAACGTCGCAACATTAACCCCCCTTGCTCAACGGGGCCGAGTATTGTTGCGAGGCATTTCCGTAGTCGGTAATGCAATGCCAGGTAACCTGATCACCGTTAGCTTGCACGGGCAGCGGGAAAGTGGCGGTGCTGAAAGGTGCCACCATATCCGCCTTCGGAAGTGAAACTGCGCCCAAGTGTAAGCTATCGAAAACCGTATAGAAGGCGTTATTATTCGTTACCTGTAACTGGTTACCTGAACGCACAAACTGTAACTTCTCGCAGCTTTGTGCCGGTGAACCCGTAATATTTTTAGGGCGCCAGAGCAGTTTGAGACGGGTTTTATAGATTAGCCGAAGAATATTTTTACTTTCATTTTCTTTGGCGGTAGCCGGAATAGTGCGCACGTTCATATAAAACAGCGATTCTTTATTCTCTGGCAGTGGCGTGCCGTTCCAGGTGATACGCAGGCTCTGCTCTTTTTGCGCGTTGAGGCGAAAAAGCGGCGGGGTAACGATAAAAGGTCCGCGCGTCTTCTCATCCCCCGTATCGGTCCACGACTGAATTAACCATGGCAGTTGCGTGTCAGTATTAGTCAGCGCCAGCGCGACCTCTTTTTTGTTAGCGTCAAAAATAATCCGTGTGCGGCCAACCTGAATTCCACTCGCCGGACAAAAACACGAGTAAAAGAGAGGAGGGAATAATGCCACCATAATAAGGATGCGCATAAAATGGACCCGTAATAGGTTAAATATTATCGATGGTATTAAGCGCCTGGAAGTATTCCAGGCGTAAAAATAGAAAGTGTTAGCGATATAAAATATTAATTGTCATATCCGCATCAGCCGGGCCAGCGGTGACTTCTTTTGCGAACGATTTATAGCGAGCCTGAAGGTGAGCCTGAATGGTATCGGTGGACTCTGTTGATAGCGGAATATAAACTTGCCCCTCTGAACCATCGAAGGCCAACAATGTTGTTGGTGAGTTGATCGGGCTAAGTGCAATACCCACTCCGGTAGCTGCCGTCTCTCCTGCGGTCGTGATCTGACTGACGTCAAGAAGCGTATTGGACTTGGTTAATGCGGTAGGGCCATTAAAGGTTAACTGCACGGAAGTCAGACCTTCAGTCGTCACCGGACAGTCAGTCAGTTTTATATCGACATCGACAAGATCTGTTTCTGTACCTACAGTGGTAAATAATGATGTCGGCCACGTACCCAGCGGTATAGTACTGTCCGTACCATCATCTCCATCAATGACACAACTTGGTTCAATAATTTCTCCGGTAAAATGAATCGTCCCTGCATTCATTTCTGCGGCTAATACATTAAATGAATATGCTGACAGCAGAGCAAAAAATACAGCGCTTTTCTTCATCTTCATGATTTGATAATCCCTGTAAGTGTTAATATTTTATTCCATAAAAATATGGGCGTAGCTCAACGGTAATATTATTCGGCCGCCAGTATACATGAGGTTTAATCGTTGTGGAGTAGGGCGGGGTTAAGTGGGTTATAATTAAAGCTTATGATTTTTTATTTTATTATTGAGTCTGAAGGGAATGATATATAATGTGATTATGTTAAGTATTTCTTATATTGCTTTCTTCTAAAACTTAGGCGGAATTGCTATTTTTTTATTCGATTTTGTTCTGTTAACAGAGTTATGTTCGTCTTTTTTTAATGTTTCTTAATTCACAAATTAATAAATATTATGCTGTGATGGCGATTTTAGCCGCGATGAGACGGTATTGCGCAGGATCTATCCGCCGGGTAAACCCCGAAAAGAGCATGATTGCGCGGTTTTTTCTCGCCATTGCTTACGGACCATGCTGGCATGATAAGTCAGACGTAATGGGTAACGAGCACGTACTGTGGCAGAAGAAAGCGACGACGACAAAACAGAAGCCCCCACACCCCACCGACTTGAAAAAGCACGGGAGGAAGGGCAGATCCCCCGATCCAAAGAGCTGACTTCACTGCTTATTTTGCTGGTGGGAGTGTGCATTATCTGGATTGGTGGGGAGTCGCTGGCCCGCAGACTGGCTGGCATGCTGTCGGCTGGGCTACGGTTTGACCACAGTATGGTCAATGACCCCAATCTGATCCTCAGCCAAATCATCCTGCTGATTAAAGACGCGATGATTGCGCTGTTGCCGTTGATTACTGGCGTCGTTCTGGTGGCATTGATCTCACCCGTGATGCTTGGTGGCTTGATCTTCAGTGGTAAATCTCTGCAACCCAAGTTCTCTAAGTTGAATCCGCTGCCAGGCATTAAACGCATGTTTTCCGCGCAAACCGGTGCCGAACTACTCAAAGCGATACTGAAGTCCACGTTAGTGGGAAGCGTGGCCGGATTTTATCTCTGGCATAACTGGCCGGCGATGATGCGGCTGATGGCGGAATCACCGATTACGGCGATGGGCAATGCCCTGGATTTAGTCGGTATGTGCGCACTGTTGGTGGTGCTGGGCGTCATTCCCATGGTCGGGTTCGACGTTTTTTTCCAGATTTATAGCCATCTGAAAAAGCTGCGCATGTCGCGTCAGGATATCCGTGACGAATTTAAGCAAAGCGAAGGTGACCCGCACGTTAAGGGCAAAATACGCCAAATGCAGCGCGCGGCGGCACAGCGTCGCATGATGGCGGATGTACCGAAAGCGGACGTCATTGTGACCAACCCCACGCACTACTCGGTGGCGTTGCAGTATGACGAGAACAAAATGAGCGCGCCGAAAGTTGTTGCCAAAGGCGCGGGGCTGGTGGCGTTACGCATTCGTGAGATTGGCGCCGAGCATCGTGTCCCCACGCTAGAAGCACCACCACTGGCGCGTGCGTTATATCGTCATGCAGAGATTGGTCAGCAAATACCGGGGCAATTATATGCCGCCGTCGCCGAAGTGCTGGCATGGGTATGGCAGTTAAAACGCTGGCGTCTGGCAGGCGGCAATCCGCCACCACAACCTGAAAACCTTCCGGTGCCTGACGCACTGGATTTCCTGAACGAGAAGAATACTGATGGCTAATCTGGTCGCGATGCTGCGCCTGCCCGGCAACCTCAAATCCACGCAATGGCAAATCCTTGCCGGGCCGATCCTCATTCTGCTGATCCTGTCGATGATGGTGCTGCCGCTGCCGGCTTTCATCCTCGATCTGCTGTTCACGTTTAATATTGCGCTGTCGATCATGGTGCTGTTGGTGGCGATGTTTACACAGCGCACGCTTGAGTTTGCTGCATTCCCGACGATTTTGCTGTTCACCACATTATTGCGCCTGGCCCTGAACGTCGCGTCGACGCGTATCATTTTGATGGAAGGACATACCGGTGCGGCCGCGGCGGGGAAGGTGGTTGAAGCCTTTGGCCACTTCCTGGTGGGCGGTAACTTTGCCATCGGGATCGTGGTTTTCGTTATTCTCGTCATCATTAACTTTATGGTTATTACCAAAGGCGCCGGTCGTATCGCTGAAGTTGGCGCACGCTTCGTGCTGGATGGTATGCCCGGCAAGCAGATGGCGATTGATGCCGACTTAAATGCCGGACTGATTGGCGAAGATGAAGCCAAAAAACGCCGTTCGGAAGTGACGCAGGAAGCGGACTTCTACGGTTCGATGGATGGTGCGAGTAAATTCGTACGCGGAGATGCCATCGCCGGTATTTTGATCATGGTTATCAACGTGGTTGGCGGCCTGTTGGTCGGGGTGCTACAGCATGGTATGAGCATGGGCAGCGCCGCGGAAAGTTATACCTTGCTGACTATCGGTGACGGCCTGGTCGCGCAGATCCCCGCGCTGGTTATCTCAACGGCGGCGGGTGTTATCGTGACCCGCGTGAGTACCGACCAGGATGTAGGCGAACAGATGGTGACCCAACTGTTCAGTAATCCAAGCGTTATGCTGCTTAGTGCAGCGGTGCTGGGTTTGCTGGGCCTGGTACCTGGTATGCCAAACCTGGTATTTTTGATGTTTACCGCCGCATTACTCGGCCTGGCCTGGTGGATGCGTGGTCGCGAACTCAAAGCGCCTGCTGAACCTCAGCCGGTAAAAATGCCGGAAAATAACTCTGTGGTGGAAGCCACCTGGAACGATGTGCAACTGGAGGATTCACTGGGAATGGAGGTGGGTTATCGCCTGATCCCAATGGTGGATTTTCAGCAGGATGGCGAGCTACTGGGGCGAATTCGCAGTATTCGTAAGAAATTTGCCCAGGATATGGGCTTCCTGCCGCCGGTGGTCCACATTCGTGACAATATGGATCTGCAACCCGCCCGCTATCGCATTCTGATGAAAGGGGTGGAAATCGGCAGCGGGGACGCCTATCCCGGACGTTGGCTGGCTATTAACCCGGGGACGGCGGCAGGTTCGTTGCCGGGAGAGAAAACGGTCGATCCGGCTTTCGGTCTGGACGCTATCTGGATTGAGAGCGCATTGAAGGAACAGGCGCAGATTCAGGGCTTTACGGTGGTTGAAGCCAGTACCGTTGTCGCTACGCATCTGAATCACCTGATTGGTCAGTTTGCCGCTGAGCTGTTCGGGCGTCAGGAAGCGCAACAGCTACTGGACCGCGTCTCACAGGAGATGCCAAAACTGACAGAAGATCTGGTCCCTGGGGTTGTGACGCTGACCACACTGCACAAAGTGTTGCAGAACTTACTGGACGAAAAAGTACCGATTCGCGATATGCGCACCATTCTCGAAACGCTGGCTGAACATGCGCCGCTGCAAAACGATCCGCATGAGCTTACTGCGGTAGTCCGCGTTGCGCTGGGGCGCGCCATCACCCAGCAATGGTTCCCGGGTAATGAAGAGGTTCAGGTTATTGGTCTGGACACCCCGCTTGAACGTTTGCTGCTGCAAGCATTACAGGGCGGCGGCGGTCTGGAGCCTGGTCTGGCAGACCGGCTGCTGGCCCAAACTCAGGAAGCGCTCTCCCGCCAGGAAATGTTGGGTGCGCCGCCGGTATTGCTGGTTAATCACGCGTTGCGCCCGTTACTGGCACGCTTTTTACGCCGCAGCATACCGCAACTGGTGGTGTTATCGAACATGGAGCTTTCCGATAACCGCCATATTCGTATGACGGCGACCATTGGAGGTAAATAATGCGTAACTTACTGTGGCTGTTGCTTTTTCCTTTGGTGGCGCAGGCGGCCGGAGAAGGGGCATGGCAGGCGAGCGGAATGGGCATCACCTTAAACCATCGTGGTCAATCAGCCTCGTCCGCACCTCTGGTTCCCAGTCAGCCCGTCTCGGGTTTGATGACCCTGGTGGCGTGGCGCTATGCGCTTAATGGACCAACCCCTGCGGGGTTACGTGTGCGTTTATGTTCTCAGTCCCGCTGTGTCGAGCTGGACGGGCAAAGTGGCACCACTAACGGGTTTAATAATGTTCCCGCCATCGAACCGATGTATTTTGTCTGGGAAGTTCCCGGCGGCGGTCGTCTGATCCCCGCCTTACAAGTACAGAGCAATCAGGTAATAGTAAACTATCGTTAACGCCTTCCTTCATTAGGCCAGCAGCAGAAACTGCTGGCTGCTTCGCAATTTTAGCCCGCCGCTTTGATTAAAAAGAAACGCTGTTTTATAAAATTGGTGACATACGTTGCCGGACTCTTTGTGCTGTTGCCATTTCGCGAACATCCCTGGCAGAAACAGAAAGGTTTCACTTCCTGTTAGCTTTTACTGTGACCCTGTAAGGACGCCCAATATCAACGCGAGGATTGCGGGGCCTCCCAATAATGTGCAGGGGTAACGGCAATGAAGACACGTAAAATCGGACTGGTTAACTATTTTGCCTACGGTTCGGGGGATTTTTTGGGCGCAGGCACCACGGCATTAACCGCCGCCTGGCTGCTCTATTTTTACACTACGTTTTGTGGCCTGACGCCTATCGAGGCGACCTTCATTTTTGCCACCGCCAGGGTGCTGGATGCCGTGGTTAGCCCGTTAATGGGTTTTTTAACCGATAACTTTGGTTCCACCTGGCTCGGTAAACGCTTCGGGCGCCGTAAGTTTTTTATTCTGTTGGGGATCCCCTGCGTCTTTAGCTACTCGCTGATGTGGGTGGGTGACATGGGTTTCTGGTACTACCTGCTGACCTATCTGATTTTTGACGTGGTCTACACCATGATTCTGGTGCCTTATGAAACGCTGGTGCCCGAAATGACCGATGACTTCAAACAGAAAACCAAGTTTTCCGGCGCGCGTATTTCGATGGCGCAAATGTCAGCTATTCTGGCCTCGTTCTTACCCGGCGTTCTGCTGACGCTGTTTGGCAAAGATAACCCGGTGTCTTTTTTCTACGCCAGCCTGGTGTTCTCTGTGCTGTGCGCGCTGATGCTGATTTTCGTCTGGTTCTTTACCTGGGAGCGCCCACGTGCTGAGTGGACTGAAGCCGCGCTGCGAGCCGAAGAAGAGAAGAAAAAGCTGACCTTTAGCCAAAGCATGATCCGTCTGTTTGTTGAACTGAGTTCAACATTGCGCATCCGAATCTTCCGCCAGCATTTAGGAATGTATCTCGGCGGCTATATAGCGCAGGACGTTTTTAACGCCGTCTTTACTTACTATGTGGTGTTTGTGCTGATGCAGGAAGCCTCGATGGCGTCAAACCTGCTGGGAACGATGGCTATCTTCCAGTTCATTGCCGTTATCGCCATGATCCCATTGTGTATCCGCTTTGGACCCGCGCCATCATACCGGATGGTGGTTGTCCTGTTTGGCGCGAGCTCTCTCTCTTATGCGCTGCTTTACTATGCCGGGTTAAGCGATGTTTATTCTCTGTTGCTGCTGGTCTCTGCCATTGCGGGTCTGGGACGCGGCGGTATCAATTATGTTCCCTGGAATACCTACACCTATATTGCTGACGTTGACGAAGTGATTACCGGCCAGCGCCGGGAAGGGATCTTCGCCGGCATTATGACCTTAACGCGTAAGGCGTCACAAGCGGGAGCGGTGATGCTGGTTGGGATTGTCATGCAGATGTCCGGTTTTGTCTCCGGTCACAGCGTACAACCTGCGGCGGTCAGCCATACCATTTTGTTAATTCTGAGCTGCGGTACGCTAATTGTTCTGGCGCTGGGTTTCCTGGTTTCCTTACGTTTCAAACTGAACCTGCAAACCCACAGTACCCTGCGTGAAGAGACCGCAAAAATGCGGGCATCGGGACGCCCCGTGCCGGAAGGGCTCTCCGCCAAAGGCCGCGCGACCGTAGAGATGCTGTCGGGCATGCCATATGAATCACTTTGGGGCAACAACAATATTGGTTACCTGAATCGTAATAAGCCAGCAGCACCGAAACTGGAAAAGGGTGCCGCATTGAATTCGACATTGACAGAGGTGAAGTAAATGATTGTTTACCCGGTTAAACACAGCCCGTTATTGCGTCAACCAGACCATTTTATTGCCAGGGATGAATTAAAAACGTTGATCAAAAAAGTGACGCATAACCTGGTCAATATTCATGATGAGACAGGCGAATTCCTGCTGCGTCTGGACGACGGCCGCGTTATTGATACCAAAGGCTGGGCGGGATGGGAGTGGACGCACGGCGTCGGCCTGTACGGGATGTATCAGTATTATCAGCAAACCGGCGATGAAACGATGCGCGATATCATCGATAGCTGGTTTGCCGATCGCTTTGCTGAAGGTGCGACCACCAAAAACGTCAACACTATGGCGCCGTTTTTAACGCTGGCGTATCGCTATGAAGAGACGCGTAACCCCGCGTATCTGCCGTGGCTCGACAGCTGGGCTGAGTGGGCCATGCATGATATGCCGCGTACTGAATTCGGCGGTATGCAGCACATTACGCTGGCGGAAGAGAATCATCAGCAAATGTGGGATGACACCTTGATGATGACGGTTTTGCCACTGGCGAAAATCGGCAAGTTGCTCAACCGTCCAGAATATATTGAAGAGGCAACCTATCAGTTCCTGCTGCATGTGCAGAACCTGATGGATAAAGAAACGGGGCTGTGGTTCCACGGCTGGAGCTATGAAGGGCGGCATAATTTTGCCAACGCCCGCTGGGCGCGTGGTAACAGCTGGTTAACTATCGTGATCCCGGACTTCCTCGAACTGCTCGATTTACCAGAAAACAGTGCCGTTCGCCGCTATCTGGTGCAGGTCCTGCACGCGCAAATCGCGGCGCTGGCAAGGTGCCAGGATGAAAGTGGATTGTGGCACACGCTGCTGGACGATCCGCAGTCGTATCTGGAAGCGTCAGCTACCGCCGGATTTGCGTATGGGATCCTCAAAGCGGTACGTAAACGCTATGTCGGTCAAGATTATGCCGCGGTGGCCGAAAAAGCCATCAGAGGCATTGTGCAACATATCTCACCAGAAGGTGAATTGATGCACACCTCGTTTGGCACCGGAATGGGGCACAATCTCGATTTTTACCGCAATATCCCGCGGACCTCCATGCCATATGGACAGGCCATGGCGATACTGTGCCTTACCGAATACTTGCGTAAGTATTTTTGATCTCGTTGGCAGAGGGGGCTGCCGCTAACGGACCTGATTGTTGATTCACCTCTGTTTGCGCGGCATTATCCTGCGGCGCAAACAGATGATCCATGATTTGCCGCATGACCGGTGCGGCGGTAACACCGTCGCTGCCGCCGTTTTCGAGGATTAACGCCACGGCGACTTTCGGGTTCTTATAGGGCGCAAAAGCGGTATAAAACACATGGTCGCGCAAACGGACAGGAATCATTTTCGCATTGTAGGTCTGATTTTCTTTCAGGCTGAAGACCTGCGATGTGCCACTTTTCGCCGCAATGCCGTAAGGTGCGGTGTGAAAGAACTTATACCCGGTACCGTTTGGTTCATTTGCCATGCCGAACATCGCCTGACGCACCAGCCCCCAGTAGGGTGACGACGCAGAGGCGATTTGCGACGGCGGTTCAGGAGCCTGGTATGGCGTGAGGGTTTTGCCGCTTTCTTCATCGAGTAGCAGGTGAGGAGCGATGACTTTGCCGTTGTTAATCAGCGCTACCATAGCCTTTACCATCTGGATCGGCGTGGCAATCCAGTAGCCCTGGCCGATACCGACAGAAATGGTATCCCCTTGATACCATGCTTTTTTATGTACTTTCTGCTTCCATTCGCGGCTCGGGAGCAGGCCGTTATACTCCTCATCAAGATCGATACCGGTCGGTTTACCGTAACCAAACTGGCTGAGCATGCTGTTAATCCGGTCGATCCCCATCATATACGCCACCTGATAAAAGAAGGTATCGGCGGATTCTTCAATCGCTTTGGTGACGTCCAGCATACCGTGACCGGTTTTTTTCCAGTCACGATAATGTCGCTCGGTGCCGGGTAGCGTCCAGGTGGGCGCGCCGAAGAAACTGGTCTGCGGGGTGATGACGCCGTTCAGTAACGCTGACATCGCCATGTAGGGTTTGACCGTGGAGGCAGGAGGGTATAACCCCTGCGTGACGCGGTTGATTAAAGGCAGGTCTTTATCCTGCAACAGCTTGTTATAGTCCTGATAGCTGATGCCTTTGACAAACGGATTGGGGTCATAGCTGGGATTGGAGACCATCGCCAGCACGGAACCGTCGTGCGGATCTTCCACCAGTACTGCCGCACGCTGGCCCGCCAACAGACTCTCAATGTATTGCTGTAAATGTAAGTCCAGCGTCAGATGGATATCTTTCCCGGCAACGGGCGGCACATCCTTGATCAAGCGGACGATGCGTCCGTGGTTATCGACTTCCACCTCCTGATAACCGGTTTTTCCATGCAGTTCGTTTTCGTAATAGTGCTCAATACCCTGCTTGCCGATGTTGTGATCGGCGGCGTAGTTTTCTGCCAGACCTTTTTTATCCAGTGCTTTCAGATCGTTGTCGTTGATTTTTGAAACATAGCCAAGGACATGCGCCAGTGCGGCCCCATAGGGGTACTGGCGGTCTTCATAGCTATTGATATTGACGCCACTGAAACGAAACTGGTTAACCGAGAAGCGAGCGATTTCTACATCGGTCAGCGCATTTTTTAGCACTACCGGGCGATAACGGCTGCTGGATTTTAACTCATGGCGGAACTGGTCAATGTCATCCGGGGTGAGGTCAACGATCGGCGTTAGCTGCCTGATTAGGGTATCCATATCGCTGATTTTATAAGGCGTAACGGAAATGTCGTACCAGGTTACGTTGCGCACCAGCGGGATGCCGTTGCGATCGTAAATCATGCCTCGCGTTGGGGCGACGGGCAGCATTTTGATGTCGTTTGCATTCGAGCGGGTGGTGTAATACTGGTGCTGACAGATTTGTAAATTGTAGAGATTGTAAATCAGGATGCCAAAACAGATAACCACAAGGCCAAAGGCCACTATCACACGCCGCTGGAAGAGTTTTTCTTCCGCCTCAAAATCTCTGAATGTCATTGACCCGTACCCGATTAATTCGCCGCCTAATGATACGGAGGCTCAAACGGGATGACAGGCAAAAAATGTTCCATATCTCTACGGAAATGTGTCATTCCTTGTGAGTTGTTACAGATAGCCTGTTACGGAAATAAAAAAGGCCTGAGTCCGCGTTACAGACTCAGGCCTCAATCATTGCGTACTTACATACGTTCTACGGTTTCGATACCCAGCGTATCCAGACCCAGCTTCAGGGTTTTCGCCGTCAGTTGCGCCAGCTTCAGACGGCTGTTACGAATCTCTTCGTTCTCCGCGCTGAGGATAGGGCAATGTTCGTAGAAGCCGGAGAACAGACCCGCTACGTCGTACAGGTAGGCACACATCACGTGCGGCGTACCTTCACGGGCCACGACGGTGAGCGTTTCTTCAAACTGCAGCAGACGCGCAGCCAACTGGGCCTCGCGATCTTCATTGATAATGACCTGCGCATTTGCCAGCGTGCTCTCGTCGATTTCCGCTTTACGGAACACGGACAGTACGCGGGTGTAGGCATACTGCATGTACGGCGCGGTGTTGCCTTCGAACGCCAGCATATTGTCCCAGTCGAAGATGTAGTCAGTGGTACGGTTTTTGGACAAATCCGCATATTTCACTGCGCCGATACCGACCGCATTCGCCAGCTTTTCCAGCTCATCGGCAGGCATATCCGGGTTCTTCTCAGCCACCAGACGACGCGCGCGTTCCAGCGCTTCATCCAGCAGATCGGCCAGTTTAACCGTACCGCCCGCACGGGTTTTGAACGGTTTACCGTCTTTGCCCAGCATCATACCGAACATGTGGTGTTCCAGCGGCACGGAATCCGGCACATAGCCGGCTTTACGGACGATGGTCCAGGCCTGCATCAAGTGCTGATGCTGACGGGAATCGATGTAATAGAGAACGCGGTCGGCATGCAGCGTTTCGTAACGATACTTGGCGCAGGCGATGTCGGTGGTGGTGTAGAGATAGCCGCCATCTTTCTTCTGAATGATAACGCCCATCGGTTCGCCTTCCTTGTTCTTATACTCATCAAGGAATACGACGGTAGCGCCTTCGCTCTCAACAGCCAGACCTTTCGCCTTCAGATCGGCCACGATACCAGGCAGCATCGGGTTGTACAGGCTTTCCCCCATGACGTCGTCACGGGTCAGCGTGACGTTCAGGCGGTCGTAAGTTAACTGGTTCTGCGACATGGTAATGTCGACAAGTTTGCGCCACATCTCACGGAAGTACTCGTCGCCGCCTTGCAGTTTAACAACATAGCTACGGGCGCGTTCTGCGAAGGCTTCATCTTCGTCGTAATGTTTTTTCGCGTCACGGTAGAAACCTTCCAGGTCAGCCAGCGCCATCTCTCCGGCGTTTTCCTGCTGCTGTTTTTCCAGCCATGCGATCAGCATACCGAACTGAGTACCCCAGTCGCCGACGTGGTTAGCACGAATAACATTGTGGCCGAGGAACTCCAGCGTACGCACCGCAGCGTCACCGATGATGGTGGAACGCAGGTGACCCACGTGCATCTCTTTCGCTACGTTAGGCGCGGAGTAGTCGACAACAACGGTTTGTTTAGCCGGTTGGGTTACGCCCAGACGATCGGAGGCCAGCGCCTGCTGAACATGCTGCGCCAGAAATGCCGGATCGAGAAAAATATTGATAAAGCCCGGGCCAGCAATTTCAACCTTGCTGGCAATCCCGTTGAGATCCAGATGAGTCAGCACCTGCTCAGCCAGTTGTCGCGGCGCCATACCCAGTTTTTTAGCGACAGCCATCATGCCGTTGGCCTGATAGTCACCGAACTGTATTTTTGCTGACTGACGAACCTGCGGTTCGCAATCTGCAGGCGCGCCTGCAGCAATCATGGCCTGACTGACTTTTTCTGAGAGAAGAGCCTGAATATTCACCGGAATACCTTACATTTATGAAGCGGGATAAAATTCACCGCGCCAGTTTAAGAATTTAGGGCGGGAGTATACTGCAAATGCTCGTTGCCGTCAGCATTGCGAGTACAGTGCGCTGTCGGAAATGAAAGCAACGCAATAACGTATAATTATGCATATCGCGTTTGAAAAAAACAGCGGTTGGATGGCGCAGTGCAACAGAGTAAATTAGCGGCTTTGAACATGGATATGAGCTTTTATTATGGCGAACTGGCAAACAGTTGCAGAACTGCATGATATTTCCGCAGATTTACCGCATTTCACGCAGGCGTTAACAGAACTTTCCACCCGTCTTGGTCTGGATGTCACACCGCTTGAAGCCGATCACATTTCTTTGCGTTGCCATCAAAATACTACCGCAGAGCGCTGGCGTCGTGGGTTTGAGCAGTGCGGTGAACTATTGTCAGAGAATATCATCAATGGCAGACCCATTTGCCTGTTCAAACTTCATGAGCCGGTTTGCGTACTGCACTGGACATTTTCCATCGTAGAGCTACCGTGGCCGGGAGAAAAGCGTTATCCACATGAAGGTTGGGAGCATATTGAGATTGTCCTGCCGGGTGATGCACAAACGCTGAATGCGCGAGCGTTGGCGCTGCTTTCCGATCAAGGCTTGAGTCAGCCGGGCATTTTCGTGAAAACCAGCTCACCGAAAGGAGAGCGTGAGCGATTACCCAATCCTACGCTGGCAGTCAGCGATGGCAGTGTGACGATAAAGTTTCACCCGTGGTCGATTGAAACCATTGTGGCAAGTGAGCGACAGGAGTAAACATGGCCTTACTGGAAGTTTGCTGTTACAGCATGGAATGCGCGCTTACGGCGCAGCAAAACGGCGCGGATCGCATTGAGCTTTGCTCGGCGCCCAAAGAAGGGGGCTTAACGCCGTCACTGGGCGTATTGCGTTCGGTTCGTCAGCATGTTGCTATTCCCGTCAACCCGATTATCCGCCCGCGTGGAGGGGATTTTTGTTATACCGACGGTGAATTCGCGGCAATGCTGGATGATATTGCGATAGTCAGAGAACTGGGATTTCCAGGGCTGGTGACCGGTATTTTAGATGTGGATGGCAATGTCGATATGCCGCGCATGGAAAAAATAATGGCGGCTGCCGGTCCGCTGAATGTCACTTTTCATCGGGCGTTTGATATGTGCGCTAACCCACTCAATGCGCTACAAAAACTCTCTCAATTGGGCATCGCCAGGGTACTGACTTCCGGGCAAAAATCAGATGCAGTGCAAGGTTTAACAAAAATAATGGAACTTATTGCGCAGGCGGGTGCTCCAATCATTATGGCCGGAGCGGGGGTTCGCGCCTCGAATTTGTCCCTGTTCCTGGATGCTGGAGTGCAGGAAGTCCATAGTTCTGCCGGAGTATGGCTGGCTTCCCCAATGCGTTATCGCCATTCGGGGTTGTCGATGTCTTCGGATACGCAGGCGGATGAGTATTCTCGCTATGCGGTAGACGGAGCGGCGGTTGCTGAAATGAAAGCAATCATGGCACGCCATCAGGCCAGCTGATTTTTACCGTTGCATCATGTCGCCCAATATGATGCTTGCTCGTACCAGGCCCCTGCAATTTCAACAGGGGCCTTTTTTTATCCTT
>NZ_CP069763.1:4182885-4212979 GCF_016893685.1 Citrobacter cronae | reverse complement strand
CGGCAATCTATTACGGCTTACGCGCAATCAATACTGCGCGTAATGGGGCGGGGTAGCCTTCAACCGTTTTACTGTGGTCGTTCGGGTCGAGAAAATCGGCCAGCGATTCGGTTATCATCCACTCGGTGCGGCGCTGCTCTTCGGTGGTGGTGACGCAGACATCGGCGATGCGCACATCAACAAATCCGCATTTTTCCAGCCAGTTTTTTAGCGCCAACGCAGAGGGGATAAAATAGACGTTACGCATCTGCGCGTAGCGGTCACCCGGCACCAGTACGGTATTTTCATCACCCTCGACAACCAACGTTTCCAGTACCAGTTCACCCTCTTTAACCAACTGATCTTTCAACTGCCACAGGTGTTCCAGCGGTGAACGTCGATGATACAGCACGCCCATGGAAAACACGGTATCAAAGGTGTTGAGCGCCGGAAGCTGTTCAATACCCAGCGGCAGCAAATGTGCGCGCTGATCGTTGCCCAGCAGTTTACGCACCGCTTCAAACTGGCACAGAAACAATTGCGTAGGATCGATGCCCACCGCCAGGTGCGCCCCCGCGCCAATCATACGCCACATGTGATATCCGCTGCCGCAGCCGACATCGAGAATGGTACGGCCGGTAAGATCCGATAAATGCGGCAGGACGCGATCCCATTTCCAGTCTGAGCGCCATTCGGTATCAATATTGACGCCGTAGAGCGAGTATGGCCCTTTACGCCATGGCATCAGGTTCCGCATCAGGGTGTCGATGCGTTTGAGCTGACCGTCACTAAGTGGTTGCTCGCTTTCTGCGGTGACGCTATGCAGTAAGTCCAGACGATACGGCGTTAACTCTGGCAAAAACTCCACCGCATTCGACCACTGCTTAAATAAGCCATGCTGATCGCGCTGCCAGGCAGCGATTTGCGCCGGGAGTGTTTCCAGCCAGTGGGAAAGGTGATTTTTGGCAATCAACTGATAAAAGTTACCAAAATCGATCATGCGCAAACCTCAGCTTTCAACGCCACCAGGGAACCAAAGTTGAAGCACTGGAACCACAATTCGCTGTGCTCAAAGCCTGCCTGATGCAGGCGCGCTTTGTGTGTTTCTACGGAGTCGGTCAGCATCACGTTCTCCAGCATGCTGCGCTTCTGGCTGATTTCCAGTTCGCTATAGCCATTTGCGCGTTTGAAGTCATGGTGCATGTTGAACAGCAGCTCGCCAACTTGAGCGTCTTCGAAACTGAATTTCTCCGACAGCACCAGCGCACCGCCGGGATTCAGTCCCTGATAAATCTTATCCAACAATGCCTGGCGCTCAGGTGGCTCAAGGAACTGCAGGGTAAAATTCAGCACCACCATCGAGGCGTTTTCGATAGTAATGTCGCGAATATCGCCTTCGATGACGTCAACCGGGGTTGGTGCCTTATAAGCGTCAATATGACGACGGCAGCGCTCAACCATCGCCGGGGAATTATCAATGGCAATAATTTTGCAATTCTCGTGATGAATATTGCGACGCACCGAGAGCGTCGCCGCGCCCAAAGAGCAGCCGAGATCGTAGACCTGTGTGTTGGGTTGTACGAAACGTTCGGCCAGCATGCCAATCATCGAAATGATATTGGAGTAGCCGGGAACGGAACGCTGGATCATATCCGGGAAGACTTCAGCTACCCGTTCATCAAAGGTCCAGTCACCCAGACTGGCGATAGGCGCAGAAAAAAGCGTGTCGCGGTGAGACATAACGTAAAAATCCGGGAAAAATAAAGTGGCGTATTGTGCGCTAATGCAGGGAGAAAACCAACTCCCAGGGCATATACCAAAGATTCGCCAGCACCATTAGCAACAGCGAACACCAGGTCGCGCTCATGCCTGAACGCCGCCAGCGGAAAAGCCGGTGGTGGAATCCGTAATAATGCATCAGTCGTCCGGCAATCAACATCAGTCCGCAAATATGCACCATCCACGTTTCTGCGCCGTTCATTTCCATAAATAACAGCAGCACTAACGCGACAGGAATATATTCCACCGCATTACCATGAATACGGATAGCGCTTTGCAGTTCGCTAAAACCACCGTCACCATAGGCAACGCGGTACAGCATACGCAGGCGCACGACGTCAAATGAGAACTTTATTAACAATAACGCACCTAATACGGCATAAAGCGCGCTGACCATACAAACTCCCTTTAAANNNGCTGATGGCACTGTCTATGATAGGTGGCAATTTCAGAAAAGAGAAGATTGCTGTGGAATAGACGGTGCTGATCCGATCTCTGGCAGGGCGCTACGTAAATCCGCCCATAACGTGTCTACCAGCTCCGGAGCCTGCGCGATATCCGGCGTATGTAAAAAAAGATACGGCGTCGTGGATTGTTGCCACTGCGACAGCTTGGTTAACCAAACTGCAAATAACTGCCGGTTTTGTGCCATATCATCGCTACCGATAAAACGCACCATCGGATGATTGGCTGTTACCACTGCATGAACCGGAACCTTTGGTTTCTTACGCTGAGCTTCTCGTACCGCTTCAGTATGCGGGATGGCGGCATGCACCGGGCGACTGTCTAAAATCACCCGGTTTACACCTCGCTCATGCAGGCCGCGATTCAGTTGCTGCTCGGCTTCGCCTTTGGCAAAGAAGTCCGGATGGCGAACTTCGACACCGTAGGTAAAGGATTTGGGGAGCGCGTCGAGAAACGGCCACAGAGCGGACAGATCGCGTGGGGCAAAGGTTGCGGGTAATTGTAACCAGTATTGCCCGATGCGCGCTTCCAGCGGTGACATGCGCGTGAAAAATTCCTGTACCAAATCATCACAGTTACGCAACGCGGCCTGATGTGAAATGGTGGCCGGAAACTTAAAACAAAATCGAAACGCATCGGTGGTTTGTGCATGCCAGCGGGTGACAATCTCGGCTTTTGGCAACGCATACAGCGTGGTGTTGCCCTCCACGCAGTTAAAGTGCCGGGCATACTCTTCCAGGCTGGTGATCCCAAGTCGCACCCATCTCGGGTGCGACCACTGGGGTAAGCCGATATAGATCATAACGCGTGCAGGATCTCGTCCACGCTGCGCACGCGCGCAATGCGTGGGAAAATGTGAGTCATGCTGCCTTGATGCTGGTCAGCACTGGCGGCGCTACAGGCATCTTCCGCAACAATCAGATTGAATCCTAGCTCCCACGCGTTTCGCGCGGTGGATTCCACGCCAATGTTCGTGGAAATGCCACACAGGACGATGGTATCGATACCCCGGCGGCGCAACTGTAGCTCGAGATCGGTACCGTAGAACGCGCCCCACTGACGTTTGGTGACTTCCAGATCGCTGGCGCATTTGCCCAAGGCTTGCGGATAATCCCACCAGTTGTCGGGTAACGCTTTGGCGGGGGCCTGGGCATCAACCGGCTGTTTCAGCGCTTCAGCATAATCATCAGACCAGCCAACGCGTACCATCACTACTGGAGAACCCTTAGCACGAAATTTTTCCGCCAACCGTGCGGCGCGGATAACCACATCGTGTGCCGTATGTGGTCCGCCAGCGAAAGGCAGGATCCCTTCCTGTAAGTCAATGACGACAAGGGCGGTTGTTGTTGCGTTCAGTTCCAGCATGGTCACTCCAGTAAAAAATAAGAAATCCGTTACACCTTAATCGCGAATCAGTGTGAAAGGGGCGACAATTTTTGTTATTTTTTGTGAGATTACGCAATGCCCGTCGAGGAAACAGGCGTACAGTCAGTACCGGACTTATCGTGCGGCAGAATTTCCAGTATAATAGCCGCCTTTTTTCATTCAGTTGTGACATTCAGCTAAAGCTGCGACTTCGTCATCTGCGAGACAGATGACAATCCGCCTGCGGCAAAGTTAAGGGATATCTCATGCGTACAGAATATTGCGGGCAGCTACGTCTGTCCCACGAGGGGCAGCAGGTGACTCTGTGTGGTTGGGTCAACCGTCGTCGTGACCTTGGTAGCCTGATCTTTATCGATATGCGCGACCGCGAAGGTATCGTGCAGGTATTTTTCGATCCGGACCGTGCGGACGCGTTAAAGCTGGCCTCCGAACTGCGTAATGAGTTCTGCATCCAGGTTACGGGCACCGTGCGTGCGCGTGATGCGAAAAACGTCAATGCCGATATGGCGACTGGCGAAATTGAAGTACTGGCGTCCGATCTGACCATCATCAACCGCTCAGACTCACTGCCGCTGGACTCTAACCACGTCAATACCGAAGAAGCGCGTCTGAAGTATCGTTATCTGGATCTGCGTCGTCCTGAAATGGCGCAGCGCCTGAAAACACGCGCCAAAATTACCAGCCTGGTGCGTCGTTTTATGGACGATCACGGCTTCCTCGACATTGAAACCCCGATGTTGACCAAAGCGACGCCGGAAGGCGCGCGCGACTATCTGGTGCCTTCCCGCGTTCATAAAGGCAAGTTTTACGCGCTGCCGCAGTCTCCTCAGCTGTTCAAGCAGCTGCTGATGATGTCTGGCTTTGACCGTTACTATCAGATCGTAAAGTGCTTCCGCGATGAAGACTTACGTGCTGACCGTCAGCCTGAATTTACCCAGATCGACGTCGAGACGTCTTTCATGACTGCGCCGCAGGTGCGTGAAGTAATGGAAGCGTTAGTACGGAATCTGTGGCTGGAAGTGAAAGGTGTGGATCTCGGTGATTTCCCGATCATGACCTTTGCCGAGGCTGAGCGCCGTTACGGCTCCGATAAACCAGACCTGCGTAACCCAATGGAACTGGTTGACGTCGCTGATCTGGTGAAAGACGTTGAGTTCGCGGTGTTCTCTGGTCCGGCGAACGATCCGAAAGGCCGTGTAGCCGCTCTGCGCGTACCGGGCGGTGCGAGCTTAAGCCGTAAGCAGATCGATGATTACGGTAACTTTATTAAGATCTACGGCGCGAAAGGTCTGGCTTACATCAAAGTCACCGAGCGTGCGAAAGGTCTGGAAGGTATCACCAGCCCGGTGGCTAAGTTCCTGAACGCAGAAATCGTGGAAGCGATTCTGACGCGTACCGGAGCGCAAGACGGCGACATGATTTTCTTCGGTGCCGACAACAAGAAAGTGGTTGCCGACGCGATGGGCGCGCTGCGTCTGAAACTGGGTAAAGATCTGAGCATTACCGACGAGTCGAAATGGGCGCCGCTGTGGGTCATCGACTTCCCGATGTTTGAAGACGATGGTGAAGGCGGTCTGACCGCGATGCACCACCCGTTCACCTCGCCGAAAGACATGACCGCTGCTGAGCTGAAAGCTGCGCCGGAAGATGCGGTTGCCAACGCTTACGATATGGTTATCAACGGCTATGAAGTAGGTGGTGGTTCCGTACGTATTCACAACGGTGACATGCAGCAGACCGTATTCGGTATTCTGGGCATTAACGAGCAAGAGCAGCGCGAGAAATTCGGCTTCCTGCTGGATGCGCTAAAATATGGTACTCCGCCACATGCGGGCCTGGCGTTTGGTCTGGATCGTCTGACCATGTTGCTGACGGGTACTGATAACATTCGCGACGTTATTGCCTTCCCGAAAACGACGGCAGCCGCGTGTCTGATGACTGAAGCGCCAAGCTTCGCTAACGAAGCTGCGCTGGCGGAACTGAGCATTCAGGTTGTGAAGAAGGCCGAGAATAACTGATATGAAGTACAAACAGCCTGTCTCGGTGTTGGTCGTGATTTATGCAAAGGACACCGGGAGAGTGCTGATGTTACAGCGACGCGACGATCCTGACTTCTGGCAGTCGGTCACCGGCAGCCTGGAAGAGGGTGAAACCGCGTCGCAGGCCGCCATGCGCGAAGTAAAGGAAGAGGTCGCCATTGATGTTGCGACTGAGCAACTGACCTTAATTGACTGTCAGCGCACGGTAGAGTTTGAGATTTTTAGCCATTTACGTCATCGCTATGCGCCGGGAATTGAACGTAATACTGAATCCTGGTTTTGCCTGGCACTTCCCTCAGAACGAGAGATCGTGTTCACCGAACATCTGACCTATCGTTGGGTTAATGCGGTTGAAGCCGCCCAGTTAACCAAGTCGTGGAGTAATCGGCAGGCGATTGAAGAATTTGTGATTAACGTCGCCTGAGAAGGCGCGCTTTTTGGAGATATTATTTATGGCAGGTCATAGTAAATGGGCCAATACCAGACATCGTAAAGCCGCGCAGGATGCCAAGCGCGGTAAAATTTTTACCAAAATCATTCGTGAGCTGGTGACGGCGGCTAAACTGGGCGGGGGCGATCCGGATGCTAACCCGCGTCTGCGCGCGGCGGTGGATAAAGCGCTGTCCAACAACATGACCCGTGACACCCTGAACCGTGCCATCGCGCGTGGCGTGGGCGGTGATGAAGACTCGAATATGGAGACCATCATCTATGAAGGTTACGGCCCTGGCGGCACCGCGGTGATGATTGAATGCCTGTCTGACAACCGTAACCGTACCGTGGCTGAAGTGCGTCATGCGTTCAGCAAAACCGGCGGTAACCTGGGCACCGACGGCTCTGTGGCTTACCTGTTCAGCAAAAAAGGCGTGATCTCTTTTGAGAAAGGCGACGAAGACACCATCATGGAAGCGGCGCTGGAAGCCGGTGCAGAAGATGTAGTGACCTACGACGATGGCGCAATTGATGTTTACACCGCGTGGGAAGAGATGGGCAAAGTGCGTGACGCGCTGGAAGCGGCTGGCCTGAAAGCAGACAGCGCTGAAGTGACGATGATTCCGTCCACTAAAGCAGACATGGATGCAGAAACGGCACCGAAACTGATGCGTCTGATCGATATGCTGGAAGACTGCGACGACGTACAGGAAGTTTACCACAACGGTGAAATCTCCGATGAGGTTGCTGCGACCTTAGAATGATGTGGTTAAGCCATACAATAACAGGAGATGCGTGATGTCTATTATTCTCGGCATTGACCCGGGGTCACGCATTACCGGTTATGGCGTAATCCGTCAGGTCGGCAGGCAACTGACCTACCTCGGCAGCGGCTGTATTCGCACCAAAGTTGACGATCTTCCATCACGTCTGAAGCTGATTTATGCGGGCGTGACGGAGATAATCACCCAGTTCCAGCCGGACTATTTTGCCATTGAGCAGGTTTTTATGGCGAAGAATGCCGACTCGGCGCTAAAGCTGGGGCAGGCGCGCGGCGTGGCAATCGTTGCGGCGACCAATCAGGACCTTCCGGTCTTTGAATACGCGGCCCGCCAGGTAAAACAGACCGTGGTTGGTATCGGTAGTGCGGAAAAAAGCCAAGTGCAGCATATGGTGCGTACGCTACTGAAGCTGCCCGCCAACCCGCAGGCGGACGCCGCGGATGCGTTGGCGATTGCCATTACCCACTGCCATGTCAGTCAGAATGCCATGCAAATGAGCGAGTCGAGGCTGAATCTGGCGCGAGGTCGGTTACGTTAGTGACAAATGAGGCTGGATATCTATCCAGCCTTTTTTTATGATAGCGCATTACCTTTTAGCCCTTAACGCAGGAGCGTCATGTGATAGGCAGACTCAGAGGCATCATTCTTGAAAAACAACCCCCGCTGGTCCTTCTGGAAACCGGTGGGGTAGGCTATGAAGTGCATATGCCCATGACCTGTTTCTACGAGCTGCCGGAAGCCGGACAGGAAGCGATTATCTTCACCCATTTTGTGGTGCGTGAAGACGCGCAGTTGCTGTATGGCTTCAACAACAAGCAAGAACGCACGCTATTTAAAGAGTTAATTAAAACCAACGGCGTAGGCCCGAAGCTGGCGCTGGCGATCCTCTCCGGTATGTCTGCCCAGCAGTTCGTGAATGCCGTTGAACGTGAAGAACTTGGCGCGTTGGTGAAGTTACCCGGCATTGGAAAGAAAACTGCCGAGCGTTTGATTGTAGAAATGAAGGACCGCTTTAAAGGTCTGCATGGCGATCTCTTTACCCCGGCGGCGGATCTGGTCCTGACCTCTCCGGCAAGTCCGGCAACGGAGGACGCCGAGCAGGAAGCGGTTGCTGCGCTGGTGGCGTTAGGCTATAAACCACAGGAAGCCAGCCGCATGGTGAGCAAAATTGCCCGCCCTGATGCCAGCAGTGAAACCCTGATTCGTGAAGCGCTTCGCGCGGCATTGTGAGGTAAAGGATGATTGAAGCAGATCGCCTGATTTCGGCTGTCAGCACGACACCTGAAGACCTGGTGGATCGTGCGATCCGCCCTAAATTGCTGGAAGAGTATATTGGCCAGCCTCAGGTACGCTCGCAAATGGAGATTTTTATTCAGGCGGCAAAGCTGCGCGGTGATGCCCTCGATCACCTGCTGATTTTTGGTCCTCCTGGCCTCGGTAAAACCACGCTTGCCAATATTGTGGCCAATGAAATGGGCGTCAACCTGCGCACCACATCCGGACCTGTGCTGGAGAAAGCGGGAGATCTGGCGGCGATGCTCACTAACCTTGAACCCCACGATGTTCTCTTTATCGATGAAATCCATCGCCTGTCGCCGGTGGTGGAAGAGGTGCTGTATCCGGCGATGGAAGATTATCAACTGGATATCATGATTGGCGAAGGGCCTGCTGCACGTTCAATTAAGATCGATCTGCCGCCGTTTACCCTGATTGGGGCGACGACGCGCGCCGGGTCGTTAACGTCCCCGCTGCGTGATCGCTTTGGTATTGTGCAGCGACTGGAGTTCTATCAGGTTGCCGATCTGCAGCACATTGTCGGACGTAGCGCCCGCTTCATGGGACTGGAAATGAGCGATGAAGGGGCGTTGGAAGTGGCGCGTCGCGCCCGTGGTACGCCGCGTATCGCCAACCGTTTATTACGCCGGGTACGTGATTTTGCCGAGGTGAAGCATGACGGCACCATTTCGGCGGATATCGCCGCTCAGGCGCTGGATATGCTCAACGTCGACGCGGAAGGCTTCGATTATATGGACCGCAAGCTGCTGCTGGCGGTGATCGATAAATTCTTCGGTGGACCGGTCGGCCTGGATAACCTGGCGGCGGCGATCGGGGAAGAACGTGAAACCATTGAGGATGTGCTGGAGCCGTATCTGATTCAGCAAGGTTTTCTGCAGCGTACGCCGCGCGGAAGAATGGCAACGGTGCGCGCCTGGAACCATTTCGGGATCACGCCGCCAGAGATGCCTTAGCGGCTGAAGTCGCTACGCTCACCAGGCCAGGGCGATTTTGTAGGCCCGGTAAGCGCAGCGCCACCGGGCAACACTCGCTTAGCTTGCCTGCTTTTTCATCATGCTGAAGATAAACAGCAGCGCGGCACACAGCACCACGGATGGCCCTGCTGGGGTATCATAAAAGGCTGAGAAGGTCAGCCCCCCTGTAACCGCTATCATACCCACACCAACGGCGACGCCTGCCATCTGTTCCGGTGTGCGGGCGAAACGACGGGCGGTTGCCGCAGGGATGATCAGCAGAGAGGTGATAATCAGCGCCCCGACAAACTTCATCGCCACACCGATAGTTAAAGCTGTAACCAGCATCAGCAACAGCTTAACGCGTTGCAGCTTCACGCCATCAACAAACGCCAGATCCGGACTGATGGTCATCGACAGCAGGTTGCGCCACTGCCAGAACAGAATCGCCAGAACGATAATCACGCCAATGGCGATGGAGATGAGATCTTCTGGCGTCACGGCGAGTAAATCACCAAACAGGTAGGCCATCAGATCCACGCGGATGTTTGACATCAAGCTGACGACAACCAGCCCCAATGACAACGCGCTGTGCGCCATAATACCAAGCAAGGTATCGATCGCGAGGTGAGGGCGCTTCTCCAGCCATACCAGACCGGCCGCCAGCATCAGGGTCACGGCAATGACGGCATAGAAAGGATTTACATTCAGCAGCAGACCAAAAGCGACGCCCAGCAGTGAAGCGTGGGCCAGCGTATCACCAAAATAAGACATACGACGCCAGACGACGAACGAGCCGAGTGGGCCGGCGGCACAGGCCAGCATGATCCCGGCTAACCAACCGGGTAATAACAATTCAATCATGAGTGACCATTTCCCCGGCGTAAGACGATACGACCCTGTAAATCGTGGCGATGATTATGATTATGACGGTAAATTCCGAGTTGTTCGGCGCCGCGTTGCCCGAACATTGAGATGAATTCCGGGTGCATGGAAACCACTTCCGGCGCGCCGGAACAGCAAATATGGTGGTTGAGGCACAGCACTTCATCGGTTTTAGCCATCACCAGATGCAGGTCATGGGAAACCATCAGTACGGCGCAATCCAGTTCACGTCGTAACTGGTCGATAAGATCGTACAGTGCGACCTGACCATTGACATCCACACCCTGGGTCGGTTCATCAAGAACCAGTAGCTGAGGCTTATTCAATAAAGCACGGGCCAACAGGACGCGTTGCGTTTCCCCGCCAGAGAGTTTTTGCATCGGCGCATTCATCAGATGCCCGGCCTGAACGCGCTTCAGCGCCGGAAGAATATCCTCTTTTTTGGTGCCGGGACGTAAGCGCAGAAAACGACTGACCGTCAGCGGAAGCGTGGTATCGAGGTACAGCTTTTGCGGCACATAGCCAATCCGCAATTGACCATTACGCTTGATAACTCCCTCGTCAGCCGCTACCAGCCCCAAAACAACGCGCACCAGGGTTGACTTCCCGGCACCATTTGGGCCGAGAAGCGTCAAAATTTTACCGGGTCGAAGTTCAAGCGATACGTCAGAAAGGACGCGGCGTTGACCATAAGAGACCGAGACATTTTCCAGTGAAACCAAAGTCGTCATATCAATTTTAGTCTTGCAGAAGTTATAGAATGTTATAATATCACATTTCTTACATTCGTTACGATGATTGGTCGCATTATGTTACATAAAAATACGCTTCTTTTCGCAGCATTATCCGCTGCTCTTTGGGGTAGTGCAACACAGGCGGCAAATGCTGCCGTTGTGGCGTCTCTTAAGCCGCTGGGATTTATCGCTTCAGCCATTGCTGATGGGGTAACTGATACCCAGGTTCTGCTGCCTGACGGGGCTTCCGAACACGATTACTCACTGCGTCCTTCAGACGTAAAACGCTTACAGGGCGCGGACTTAGTCGTGTGGATTGGACCTGAGATGGAAGCGTTTATGGAAAAGTCAGTCAAGAATATTCCTAACGCGAAACAGGTAACGATTGCGCAGCTTAATGACGTGAAACCGTTACTCATGAAAGGTGCTGACGACGACGATGAAGATCATGGACACAGCGATGCGGGTGGTGAAAAAAGTGACGAGCATCACCATCACGGCGATTACAACATGCATCTTTGGCTCTCCCCAGAGATAGCGCGGGCCTCAGCGGTTGCAATCCATGAAAAATTAGTGGAACTTATGCCGCAAAGTCGAGCCAAACTTGACGCCAACCTGAAGGATTTTGAGGCACAATTAGCCGCAACCGATAAGCAGGTAGGTAACGAGCTCGCGCCGCTCAAGGGCAAAGGTTATTTCGTTTTTCATGACGCCTATGGCTACTACGAGAAACACTACGGACTAACACCGCTTGGTCACTTTACCGTGAACCCTGAGATTCAACCTGGTGCGCAGCGTTTACATGAAATAAGAACACAGTTGGTTGAGCAAAAAGCAACCTGCGTTTTTGCTGAGCCACAGTTCAGGCCAGCGGTCGTTGAAGCCGTCGCGAGAGGGACAACCGTTCGAATGGGAACGTTGGATCCACTCGGAACGAATATCAAACTGGGTAAAACAAGCTATTCAGCGTTTTTGAACCAATTAGCCAACCAGTATGCGAGCTGCCTGAAAGGAGATTAATGAGGAAGTGAATACGTGCAACAGATAGCCCGCTCTGTCGCTCTGGCATTTAATAATCTGCCGCGACCCCATCGCGTTATGCTGGGGTCGCTTACCGTACTGACATTGGCCGTCGCTGTCTGGCGGCCCTATGTTTACCACCCCGATTCTGCACCCATCGTCAAAACTATCGAGCTGGAAAAAAGCGAGATTCGTTCTCTGTTGCCTGAGGCCAGCGAACCTATCGATCAGGCCGCTCAGGAAGATGAAGCTATCCCCCAGGATGAACTGGATGACAAAACGTCTGGTGAGGCCGGTGTGCATGAGTATGTCGTCTCTACGGGCGATACGCTGAGCAGTATTCTGAATCAGTACGGCATCGATATGGGTGACATCAGCCAGCTTGCTGCTTCCGATAAAGAGTTGCGTAACCTGAAAATTGGCCAGCAACTTTCCTGGACGCTAAGCGCGGAAGGTGACCTGCAACGCCTGACCTGGGAAGTTTCTCGTCGCGAAACTCGTACTTACGATCGCACTGCGACGGGTTTCAAAATGAGTAGCGAAATGCAGCAGGGCGATTGGGTCAACAGCCGTATCAAAGGCACAGTCGGCGGGAGCTTCGTTGCCAGTGCTAAAGATGCCGGGCTGACCAGCTCTGAAATCAGTGCGGTGATCAAGGCCATGCAGTGGCAGATGGATTTCCGCAAACTGAAAAAAGGCGATGAGTTCTCGGTGCTGATGTCTCGCGAAATGCTCGACGGCAAACGTGAGCAAAGCCAACTGCTGGGCGTGCGTTTGCGTTCTGAAGGCAAAGATTATTACGCCATCCGCGCTGAAGACGGTAAGTTCTATGACCGAAATGGTACCGGACTGGCGAAAGGCTTTATGCGTTTCCCAACGGCGAAACAGTTCCGCATCTCCTCGAACTTTAACCCACGTCGCCTGAACCCGGTGACGGGACGCGTAGCGCCGCATAAAGGTGTCGACTTTGCGATGCCGCAGGGGACGCCAGTGCTATCGGTGGGTGATGGTGAAGTGGTTGTCGCGAAGCGCAGCGGCGCCGCTGGGTACTATGTTGCGGTACGTCATGGTCGCACCTACACTACGCGTTATATGCACCTGCGTAAGCTATTGGTTAAGCCAGGACAAAAAGTGAAACGTGGCGACCGTATCGCGCTGTCAGGCAATACCGGACGTTCAACGGGCCCGCACCTGCATTACGAAGTTTGGATCAACCAGCAGGCTGTTAACCCGCTGACGGCGAAACTGCCGCGTACAGAAGGGTTGACCGGTTCAGATCGCACTGATTACCTGGCACAGGTGAAAGAAGTTGTTCCTCAGCTGCGTTTTGATTAATTAGCACACTGACAGAGCCGGTACGCGATGCGTGCCGGCTTTTTTATTTTGTACGGCACACGGTGCGCCGCTACACTATCAGCAGATTTACTTTTCGCGATACCAGACACTGGAAGAGCATGGAAACGAAAAAAAAGAATATTGAGTATATCCCTGAGTTTCACAAATCATTTCGCCATCCGCGCTACTGGGGCGCCTGGCTTGGCGTGGCGGCGATAGCCGGGATTGCGTTAACGCCAGCATCATTCCGCGATCCTATTTTGGCAAAGCTCGGACGGCTCGCCGGAAGACTGGGAAAAAGCTCGCGTCGCAGAGCATTGATCAATTTGTCTCTCTGCTTTCCTGAGCGTAGTGAAGCTGAGCGCGAGGCCATTGTCGATGAAATGTTCGCGACCGCGCCTCAGGCGATGGTCATGATGGCGGAACTGGCGATACGCGGCCCAGAGAAAATTCAGAGTCGGGTTGACTGGCAAGGGCTGGATATCATCGAAGAGATGCGTCGCAACGATGAAAAGGTGATTTTTCTCGTTCCTCATGGCTGGGGGGTGGACATCCCGGCGATGTTGATGGCTTCCCAGGGGCAGAAAATGGCGGCGATGTTCCACAACCAGGGAAACCCGGTATTCGATTACGTCTGGAACACGGTGCGCCGTCGTTTCGGTGGCCGCCTGCATGCGCGTAACGATGGTATCAAACCGTTTATTCAGTCTGTACGTCAGGGATATTGGGGATACTATTTGCCGGATCAGGACCATGGTCCTGAACACAGCGAGTTTGTGGACTTTTTTGCGACCTATAAAGCAACGTTACCGGCGATTGGCCGTCTGATGAAGGTGTGCCATGCGCGCGTGGTGCCTCTGTTCCCGGTATATGATGGTAAAACGCACCGCCTGACGATCCAGGTACGTCCTCCGATGGATGACATCCTGACGGCGGATGATCACACAATTGCCAGACGAATGAACGAAGAGGTGGAAATTTTTGTTGCCCCACACCTTGAGCAATACACCTGGATTTTAAAACTGCTTAAGACGCGTAAACCGGGTGAAATTGAGCCTTATAAACGCAAAGATCTCTATCCGAAGAAATAAAAAAAGGCCTCTCATGTGAGAGGCCTTTTTACATCAGACGGTAGTTACTCGACGGTCAGAATACGCGTGGTATTGGTTGAGCCAATGGTGCTCATGACATCGCCCTGGGTCACAATCACCAGGTCGCCGGAAACCAGATAACCTTTATCGCGCAGGAGGTTCACCGCTTCATTGGCGGCAACCACGCCATCAGTTTCGCTGTCAAAGTGAACCGGGGTGACGCCGCGATACAGAGAGGTCAGATTCAGCGTACGTTCATGACGAGACATCGCGAAAATCGGCAGGCCAGAACTGATACGAGAGGTCATCAGCGCGGTACGACCAGACTCAGTCATCGCGATGATAGCGGTTACCCCTTTCAGGTGGTTAGCGGCATACATCGCTGACATAGCAATTGCTTCTTCGACGTTGTCAAACTGCACGTCAAGACGGTGTTTGGAGACATTGATGCTCGGGATCTTCTCGGCACCCAGGCATACGCGAGCCATTGCCGCGACGGTTTCTGCCGGGTACTGGCCTGCTGCCGTTTCTGCAGAGAGCATAACGGCATCGGTACCGTCCAGAACGGCGTTAGCCACGTCCATCACTTCCGCACGGGTCGGCATTGGGTTGGTAATCATCGACTCCATCATCTGTGTGGCGGTAATGACCGCACGGTTCAGCTGACGTGCGCGACGAATCAACGCTTTTTGAATACCTACCAGCTCAGGATCGCCGATTTCAACGCCCAGGTCGCCACGCGCGACCATCACCACGTCGGAAGCCAGAATGATGTCATCCATCGCATTCTGGTCGCAGACAGCTTCCGCACGTTCTACCTTGGCGACGATTTTCGCATCGCAACCTGCGTCGCGCGCCAGACGACGGGCATAGTTCAGGTCTTCGCCGCAGCGCGGGAAGGAGACGGCCAGATAATCAACGCTGATTTGCGCTGCAGTGACGATGTCAGCTTTATCTTTTTCGGTCAGGGCTTCAGCAGAAAGACCGCCGCCCAGTTTGTTGATGCCCTTATTATTGGACAGCGGGCCGCCGACGGTGACTTCGGTGAAGACTTTCATTCCCTGGACTTCCAGCACCTTAAGCTGTACGCGACCGTCATCAAGTAGCAGGATATCGCCTGGCACGACGTCAGCAGGCAGACCTTTATAATCGATCCCGACTTTTTCTTTGTCGCCTTCGCCTTTGCCAAGGTTGGCGTCTAACAGGAACTTGTCGCCAACATTAAGAAAAACTTTACCTTCTTTAAAGGTTGATACGCGGATTTTAGGTCCCTGCAGGTCACCCAAAATAGCTACATGGCGTCCCAGTTTTGCGGCAATTTCACGGACCTTATCCGCCCGCATTTTGTGATCTTCTGGAGAGCCGTGCGAAAAGTTCATACGTACGACGTTCGCACCCGCAGCGATAATTTTTTCGAGGTTGTTATCGCGATCAGTTGCTGGGCCTAACGTGGTAACGATTTTGGTTCTGCGAAGCCTTCTGGACATGTAATACTCCGTTGACTGAAACAACTAGGTGTTGCGTGAACATTAATCCGGTCGTTCTCAAACATTGACGGTAAATGAACGACCCGGATGATAAAAGGGTAGAACATTGTTATTGCTTTTAGCGATCATCACTCTTGATGAGTAATTCTTTATCAAAACGCGATTCCTTGAGTGCTTCCTTGACACGCTTCAAGTTATCTCTAAATTTTGCCCCGCGGCGCAAAGTAAATCCTGTAGCCAGCACATCTATCACGGTCAGTTGAGCAAGTCGAGAGACCATGGGCATATAAATGTCAGTATCTTCCGGTACGTCGAGGGTAATGGCCAGCGTGGATTCGCGCGCCAGCGGCGTGCCGGGAGAGGTCAAGGCGATAACCATCGCGTCGTTTTCCCTCGCCAACTGCGCCAGTTCAACCAGAGTTTTGGTTCTTCCGGTATGCGAAATCAGCACAATAACGTCGTCGTCGCTACAATTCATGCAACTCATACGTTGCAGTACAATATCGTCGGAATAGATCACCGGTACGTTAAAACGAAAAAATTTGTTCATCGCGTCGTGCGCTACCGCGGCGGAAGACCCAAGGCCAAAAAAGGCAATTTTCTTCGCCTGGGTTAACAAATCCACCGCCCTGTTTACCGCGGTGTTATCCAGAGACTGGCGAACGTGGTCAAGACTTGCCATCGCCGACTCGAAGATTTTTCCCGTGTAAGATTCTACGCTGTCATCCTCATCCACATTACGATTAACATAAGGGGTGCCATTTGCCAGACTTTGCGCCAGATGAAGTTTAAAATCAGGAAAGCCGCGCGTATCCATACTGCGACAGAAGCGGTTCACCGTCGGCTCGCTGACGTTGGCTTCCAGCGCAAGCGCAGCGATGCTTGAATGGATTGCCCGGTCGGGTGAGGCAAGAATAATGTCAGCGACTTTACGCTCTGATTTGCTCAACTGTTCCAGTTTTAACTGGATTTTTTCCAGCATATTCATGATGTAGGTCGACTCATGGCTCATGGGAAAAAACGATTTCAGCGATACGGGGAAATCGGGGGATACATTTGCTAGATATTACCCCTGCCACGGAAGGAACGGGGCAAAATGGACAGAATAGTTGTTGTTTTTTTTCATTACATGATCGAAGTCTGGTTTTGTTACTTCTTCATGGCTACGAAAAAAAGCGACTTTTTTATCCATTTTGCAGAGGTAAACGCCAATCAAACGCCTGTTTGCGGTAACAGCACGGCTGGATAAGCGTTTACGGTTTCCGGATTCACGTAAAAGCAGTACAGTGCACTGTAATAAAATTACAACCAGTTTCTGGCAAAAGCACCAGACACTTAATTGAGGAGAATGACATGGCGGTAACGCAAACAGCCCAGGCATGTGACCTGGTCATTTTCGGCGCGAAGGGCGACCTGGCGCGGCGGAAATTGCTGCCTTCCCTGTATCAACTGGAAAAGGCCGGCCAGATTAACCCGGAAACCCGTATCATCGGGGTAGGGCGTGCCGACTGGGACAAAGCAGCCTATACCAAGGTTGTGCGCGAAGCGCTCGAAACCTTCATGAAAGAAAAAATTGATGAAGGTTTGTGGGAGACCCTCAGCGGCCGTCTGGAGTTTTGTAATCTGGATGTCAATGATACCGCCGCATTTAGCCGTCTGGGTGAAATGCTGGATCAGAAATCACGGACTACGATTAACTATTTCGCGATGCCGCCAAGCACCTTTGGCGCGATCTGCAAAGGTTTGGGTGAAGCAAAGCTGAATGCTAAACCTGCCCGCGTTGTGATGGAAAAACCGTTGGGAACGTCACTGGCAACATCGCGCGAGATCAATGATCAGGTCGGTGAATATTTCGAAGAGTGTCAGGTTTATCGTATCGACCACTATCTCGGTAAAGAGACGGTGCTGAACCTGCTGGCACTGCGTTTTGCCAACTCCCTGTTTGTAAACAACTGGGATAACCGCACGATCGATCACGTTGAAATTACCGTCGCGGAAGAAGTGGGTATTGAAGGTCGCTGGGGGTATTTTGACCAGGCCGGTCAAATGCGCGACATGATCCAAAACCACCTGCTGCAGATCTTGTGCATGATCGCGATGTCTCCGCCGTCGGACCTGAGCGCTGACAGCATTCGTGATGAAAAAGTGAAGGTACTGAAATCACTACGCCGTATCGACCGCTCAAACGTGCGTGAAAAGACGGTTCGCGGTCAGTACACCGCGGGTTTTGCCCAGGGCAAAAAAGTTCCGGGATATCTGGAAGAAGAGGGCGCGAACAAAAGCAGCAATACGGAAACGTTTGTGGCGATCCGTGTGGATATTGATAACTGGCGTTGGGCGGGCGTTCCGTTCTATCTGCGTACCGGCAAGCGTTTACCGACGAAGTGCTCTGAAGTCGTCGTCTATTTCAAAACGCCTGAGCTGAATCTGTTCCGGGAATCCTGGCAGGATCTGCCGCAGAACAAGCTGACTATTCGTTTGCAGCCTGATGAAGGTGTTGATATCCAGGTGCTGAACAAAGTGCCGGGTCTGGACCACAAGCATAACCTGCAAATCACCAAGCTTGATCTGAGCTATTCCGAAACCTTTAACCAGACGCATCTGGCCGACGCCTATGAGCGACTGCTGCTTGAAACGATGCGCGGTATTCAGGCGCTGTTTGTGCGTCGTGATGAAGTTGAAGAAGCCTGGAAGTGGGTCGACTCAATTACCGAAGCATGGGCGATGGACAACGATGCGCCGAAACCGTATCAGGCAGGGACCTGGGGACCGGTTGCCTCTGTGGCAATGATCACCCGAGATGGTCGTTCCTGGAACGAATTCGAGTAAAAGATCGCCTTACCCATAGGGGTTATTTTACCGGTAACATGATCTAACACAGATTGCAGAATAATTTTTGCACTTTTAAGCCTCGCGTGGATTCACCCGCGGGGCTTTTTTTATTACACTGCCTGAAACGATTTTGCCCCTGAGCTACGGCAAACAAGCGATTCAGCACTTTTTAACACGACTGATAAGCATTGTTAACCCTACCGCTCTGACAGATAAATTTTAGGAGCCTCTATGAATCCGAATTTGTTACGCGTAACACAACGTATCGTCGAACGTTCTCGCCATACACGTTCTGCCTACCTCGCCCGTATTGAACAAGCTAAATCGACCACCGTTCATCGTTCGCAACTGGCATGCGGTAACCTGGCGCATGGCTTTGCCGCGTGTCAACCGGACGACAAAGCATCGCTGAAAAGCATGCTGCGTAACAATATCGCGATCATTACCTCCTACAACGACATGCTTTCTGCGCATCAGCCATATGAACATTATCCGGCTATCATTCGCCAGGCGCTGCATGAAGCCAATGCGGTAGGTCAGGTTGCCGGTGGTGTGCCGGCCATGTGTGACGGTGTTACCCAGGGACAGGATGGGATGGAGCTTTCGCTGCTGAGTCGTGAAGTGATTGCGATGTCAGCGGCTGTAGGTCTCTCTCACAATATGTTCGATGGCGCGTTGTTCCTCGGCGTGTGCGATAAAATTGTCCCTGGCCTGGTGATGGCGGCGCTGTCATTCGGTCATCTGCCGTCTATCTTCATTCCTTCCGGGCCGATGGCGAGCGGCCTGGCGAATAAAGAAAAAGTGCGTATTCGTCAACTCTATGCGGAAGGCAAAGTTGATCGCATGGCGCTGCTCGAGTCCGAGGCGGCGTCTTATCACGCACCGGGTACCTGTACGTTCTACGGTACGGCGAATACCAACCAGATGGTCGTTGAGTTCATGGGGATGCAACTGCCAGGCTCCTCATTCGTCCATCCGGATGCGCCGCTGCGTGAAGCGTTGACCGCTGCTGCCGCCCGTCAGGTTACGCGTCTTACCGGGAACGGCAATGAATGGATGCCGATCGGTAAAATGATCGATGAAAAAGTGGTGGTGAACGGAATTGTGGCGCTGCTGGCGACCGGGGGCTCAACTAACCACACGATGCATCTGGTGGCCATGGCGCGCGCGGCCGGGATTCTGATTAACTGGGATGACTTCTCCGATCTGTCCGATATCGTGCCGCTGATGGCGCGCTTGTACCCGAACGGTCCGGCGGATATTAACCATTTCCAGGCGGCGGGCGGCGTACCGGTGCTAATGCGTGAGCTGCTGAACGCGGGTCTGCTGCATGAAGATGTGAATACCGTTGCCGGATTCGGTTTATCGCGTTACACCATGGAGCCGTGGCTTAACAACGGTGAACTGGACTGGCGCGAAGGGGCGGCGAAATCACTGGACAGCAACGTGATTGCCACCTTTGACCAACCTTTCTCTCACCACGGCGGCACTAAAGTGCTGAGCGGTAACCTCGGGCGCGCAGTGATGAAAACGTCGGCGGTACCGGTTGAAAATCAGGTTATTGAAGCGCCGGCAGTCGTTTTTGAAAGTCAGCACGATGTGCTACCGGCGTTCGATGCCGGTCTGCTTGACCGCGATTGCGTAGTTGTTGTGCGTCATCAGGGACCAAAAGCGAACGGAATGCCAGAATTACATAAACTCATGCCGCCACTTGGTGTATTATTGGACCGTTGTTTCAAAATTGCGTTAGTTACCGATGGACGACTTTCAGGTGCTTCAGGTAAAGTGCCTTCAGCAATCCATGTAACCCCAGAAGCCTATGATGGCGGTCTGCTGGCAAAAGTACGTGATGGCGACATCATTCGTGTGAATGGACAGACAGGTGAATTGACGCTGCTGGTTGACGAAGAAGAACTTGCTTCACGTCAGCCTCACATTCCAGACCTCAGCGCATCGCGCGTGGGGACCGGACGTGAAATGTTCAGCGCGTTGCGTGAGAAGCTGTCCGGAGCGGAGCAGGGCGCAACCTGTATCACTTTTTAAGACTTATTTTGTAATCAGGCGAGAGAAAACTCTGATGAAAAACTGGAAGACAAGTGCAGAAGCAATCCTGACCACTGGCCCGGTTGTACCGGTTATTGTGGTTAATAAACTGGAACATGCGGTGCCGATGGCAAAAGCGCTGGTTGCAGGTGGCGTGCGCGTTCTGGAAGTGACCTTACGTACCGCATGTGCGATGGATGCCATTCGCGTGATCGCGAAAGAAGTTCCGGACGCCATCGTCGGCGCAGGTACTGTACTGAATCCGCAACAACTGGCTGAAGTCACCGAAGCCGGTGCGCAGTTTGCTATCAGCCCGGGTCTGACCGAGCCGCTGTTAAAAGCCGCAACGGAAGGGACTATTCCGCTGATCCCTGGCATCAGCACGGTTTCTGAACTGATGCTGGGTATGGACTACGGATTGAAAGAGTTCAAATTCTTCCCGGCGGAAGCGAACGGCGGTACTAAAGCGCTGCAGGCGATTGCGGGCCCGTTCTCTCAGGTACGTTTCTGCCCGACCGGTGGTATCTCTCCGGCGAATTACCGTGACTACCTCGCGCTGAAAAGCGTGCTGTGCATCGGTGGTTCCTGGCTGGTTCCGGCAGATGCGCTGGAAGCTGGCGATTACGAACGCATTACCAAACTGGCTCGTGAAGCAGTAGAAGGCGCGAAGCAGTAAGCCGTTAATGTGTAAACCGTAGGCCGGATGCGGCATCAACGCCTTATCCGGCCTACGGGGCTGGTTTTTTATCCTGTAACTTTCACCTGTGCGGCGGCGTGTTTCGCGCGTTCAACCGCGTCTTCAATGGTTTGCGCTGTAGCCAGTACCACGCCTAAACGACGGCTCCCGTCGATCTCCGGCTTACCAAAGAATCGTACTTGCAGGCCAGCGCCCACGGCGGCCTGTACGTTATCAAACGTCACATTCTGGCTGCTAAGTTGCGGCAGAATAACGGCGGAAGCGGAAGGCCCGTACTGACGGATTGCGCCAACGGGCAGACCGAGAAATGCGCGGACGTGCAGGGCAAACTCAGACAGGTCCTGCGAAATTAAGGTCACCATTCCGGTGTCGTGCGGGCGAGGGGAGACTTCGCTAAAAATGACCTCATCACCGCAGACAAACAGCTCCACGCCAAACAGACCGTAGCCGCCTAACGCCAGCACGACTTTACGGGCAATCTCCTGCGCGCGCGCCAGCGCCAGGTCGCTCATCTGCTGAGGCTGCCAGGATTCACGATAATCGCCATCTTCCTGACGATGCCCTACCGGCGCGCAAAAGTGTACGCCATCAACGGCGCTAACGGTAAGCAGGGTAATTTCAAAATCAAAATCTACCACGCCTTCGACGATAACGCGCCCGGCGCCTGCCCGGCCTCCCTGTTGAGCATAGTTCCAGGCTTCGGTGAGCCGATCGGCTGAACGAATAAAGCTTTGCCCCTTACCTGAGGAACTCATTACTGGCTTCACGATGCAAGGAAAGCCAATTTCGGAGACGGCCTCGCGAAAGCGAGTTTCGCTGTCTGCAAAGCGAAAAGAAGAGGTTGGTAAAGACAGCTCCTCTGCGGCGAGGCGACGGATCCCTTCGCGGTTCATGGTCAGTTGGGTCGCTCGTGCGCACGGCACAACGTGTTGCCCTTCCTGTTCCAGCTTTACCAGCATATCCGTGGCAATTGCCTCTATTTCCGGCACGATATAATGTGGTTTTTCACGCGCGACAACCTCGCGTAACGCTTCGCCATCGAGCATATTGATTACGTATGAGCGATGGGCAACGTGCATGGCTGGCGCGTCGGGGTAACGATCCACGGCAATGACTTCCACACCCAGGCGTTGGCATTCGATCGCCACTTCTTTACCCAGTTCACCTGAACCTAATAACATCACTCGCGTTGCTGCGGGACGCAGCGCTGTGCCTAATAACGTCATAAATTAATCCCCTGTTTTATCTGGGCGCAGTATATACGAAAACGTTTGCGTCTGTCTTTATTACCAGGTTGATTTCAGGGCGCAAAAAGAATATACTGTACATAAATACAGGTAATTTAAGAGGCTGCAAAAATGGCGGTTGAAGTTAAATACGTAGTCATTCGGGAAGGTGAGGAAAAAATGTCGTTTACCAGCAAAAAGGAAGCCGATGCGTATGACAAAATGCTTGATACAGCGGATTTGCTCGACACATGGCTGGAGCAGTCACCGGTAGCGCTTGAAGACGAGCAGCGTGAAGCGCTTTCCCTGTGGCTGGCTGAGCAAAAAGATGTGCTGAGCGCCATCCTGAAAAACGGCAAGCTGCCGTCTCCGCAGGCCGTTAAAGATGACGCGCACGCTGAGGATGATACCCAGGCTGCCTGAAACGACTTGCGCTCCTGACGTTTTGTACCATGCTTTTTCCTGAATCATTGTGCAATCCCTGACGTCTTTTCGCGTTGCTACATGCGACCGGAAAGACGAAGGGGAGATAAAGGAGAAAAAAATGTATAAAAAAAGAGCGTTATTAAGCCTGCTGTTGTTATCTGCCAGCGTATCTGTTTTTGCGGCAAACATGGAAAGCAAAAATGTTCAGTTTCCAAAATGCGAAGGGCTGAATGCTGATGGTATTGCGGCGAGCGTGAAACGTGATTATCAACAAAATCGCATCGCGCGCTGGGCTGACGATCAAAAGCGTGTTGGGCAAGCCGATCCTGTCGCCTGGGTTAATACCCCCGATATTACGGGCAAAGATGGCAAATGGTCGGTCCCGCTGACGGTTCGCGGAAAAAGCGCGGATATTCACTATCAGGTAAAAGTCGACTGCCAGGCCGGAACGGCGGAGTATCAACCGCAGTAATGAGCGTATTTGCACATCTTTTGATGAGCTGAACACTTCCTGACATCCCCTCGGGTACGCTTTGACGATTATTCGTCTGTACTTGAGGGGCAAAATGGCTAACTGGCTGAACCAACTACAATCTCTTCTTGGGCAAAAAGGATCCTCCGCATCATCTTCCGGCGAGCAAGGGCTGAGTAAACTTCTGGTCCCTGGCGCGTTAGGCGGTCTGGCGGGATTACTGGTTGCCAACAAATCCTCACGTAAGTTACTGAGTAAATATGGCACCAGCGCGCTTCTGGTGGGTGGTGGTGCGGTTGCCGGAACCGTGCTGTGGAACAAATACAAAGATAAAGTTCGCGCCGCGCATCAGGATGAGCCGCAGTTCGGCGTACAAAGCTCGCCGCTGGATGAGCGAACTGAACGCCTGATCCTGGCGCTGGTTTTTGCGGCTAAAAGCGATGGTCATATTGATGCCAAAGAGCGTACCGCCATTGAACAGCAGCTTCGTGACGCGGGTGTTGAGGAGCAAGGCCGCGTTCTGATTGAGCGGGCTATCGAACAACCGCTGGATCCTCAGCGCCTGGCGCAAGGGATCCGCAACGAAGAAGAGGCGCTGGAAATTTACTTCCTGAGCTGTGCGGCGATTGATATCGACCACTTTATGGAGCGCAGCTATCTGAATGCGCTGGGTGACGCGTTGAAGATCCCACAGGATGTTCGTGACGGCATTGAACAGGATCTCAAGGCGCAAAAACAGGCTTTACCGGGTTAATTACTTATCGCTAAGGCGCATGTTTCGCTTGCATCATCGCTGTCTTTTGCCACCCTTATAGGATGTTTAAGCAAAAGAACAATGACATGCTACCAAAAGCTTCTCGTATTCCTCACGCCATGACGCAGCATGGCGATACACGTGTTGATAATTATTACTGGTTGCGAGACGACACCCGCTCGCAGCCGGACGTGCTCGAATACCTGCAACAGGAAAATGCGTATGGCCATCAGGTTATGGCTTCGCAGCAGGCTTTGCAGGAGCGTGTTCTGAAAGAAATTATCGACCGTATTCCCCCACAGGATGCATCCGCTCCCTATGTGAAAAATGGTTATCGTTACCGCCATATTTATGAACCGGGATGTGAATATGCCATTTATCAGCGCCAGTCGGTTCTCAGCGAAGAGTGGGATGAATGGAATACTCTGCTGGACGGCAACCAGCGTGCAGCCCACAGTGAATTTTATACGCTGGGAGGGCTGGCGATATCACCCGATAATAGCATTATGGCGCTGGCCGAAGATTACCTCTCTCGTCGGCAATATGGCGTTCGCTTTCGCAACCTGGAAAGCGGCAACTGGTATCCGGAAGTACTGGATAACGTTGAAGCGGATCTGGTCTGGGCGAATGATTCCCAGACCTTCTATTACGTTCGCAAACACGCCACGACGTTACTGCCGTACCAGGTCTGGCGGCATACCGTTGGATCTCCCTCGTCACTGGACGAATTGGTGTACGAAGAAGCCGATGACATGTTTTATGTCAGTCTGCATAAAACCACCTCGTTACATTATGTGGTGATCCATATCGCCAGCGCGACGACCAGTGAGGTTCTGCTGTTGGATGCAGAACTGGCCGACGCCGAACCTTTGCTTTTTTTAGCGCGGCGTAAAGACCATGAGTACAGCCTCGATCACTATCAGCACAAGTTTTATCTGCGTTCTAATCGTGAAGGTAAAAACTTTGGTCTGTACCGCACGCGCGTACGCAATGAACAAGCGTGGGAGGTGCTGATCCCGCCGCGCGAGAACGTCATGCTGGAGGGGTTTACCCTGTTTACCGACTGGCTGGTGGTGGAAGAACGCCAGCAGGGTTTAACCAGTCTGCGTCAGATCAATCGCAAAACGCGCGAAGTGATCGGTATCGCCTTTGACGATCCGGCGTATGTGACCTGGCTTGCCTATAACCCGGAACCGGAGACATCGCGCCTGCGCTATGGCTATTCCTCCATGACCACGCCGGACACGTTGTTTGAACTCGATATGGACACCGGGGAGCGTCGCGTGCTTAAGCAGACGGAGGTTCCCGGATTTGATGCGGCGAATTACCGCAGCGAACATGTCTGGATCACCGCCCGTGATGGTACTGAGGTTCCGGTCTCGCTGGTTTATCATCAAAAGTATTTCCTGAAAGGGAAAAATCCACTACTGGTTTACGGCTATGGCTCGTATGGTGCCAGCATGGATGCTGATTTCAGTAGCAGCCGTTTAAGCTTATTGGATCGCGGCTTTGTTTACGCCATTGCCCATGTGCGTGGCGGCGGTGAATTGGGTCAGCAATGGTACGAAGACGGTAAGTTTCTGCACAAGAAAAATACCTTCAATGATTACCTCGATGTCTGCGATGCGCTGCTAAGAATGGGTTATGGTGCGCCATCGTTATGCTACGGCATGGGGGGAAGCGCCGGAGGAATGTTAATGGGCGTCGCCATTAATGAACGCCCGGACTTGTTCCATGGCGTGATCGCCCAGGTGCCGTTTGTCGACGTGGTGACCACGATGCTGGATGAGTCAATTCCACTCACCACCGGTGAATTTGAGGAATGGGGTAATCCGCAGGATCCGCAGTACTATGCGTATATGAAAAGCTACAGCCCCTATGACAACGTCACCGCGCAGGATTATCCGCATTTGCTGGTCACGACGGGATTACACGACTCCCAGGTGCAATACTGGGAACCGGCAAAGTGGGTGGCAAAATTGCGTGAGCTGAAAACGGACGATCGCTTGCTGTTACTGTGCACGGATATGGATTCCGGGCACGGCGGTAAGTCCGGGCGTTTTAAATCTTACGAAGGCGTGGCCCTGGAGTACGCGTTTTTGATTGGGCTGGCACAGGGAACGCTGTCTGGGCAAGCTTCAGATCAGATGTTATCCAGATAGTGCTTCAGCGTTAATCGCAGCTCCGGGCTCATACTGTCGAGGTTATTAAATAACCAACGCAGATAGCCCGGATCGCGTTCTGCCACCTCTGATACCGGTTTTCCACGGTACTTACCAAATGTGAAAGTAGTGAGTAATGCAGGGCGGCCGGTAATGTCGACCATCTGCTCTGCGGTCCAGCCTGAAGTCTGCATGATGTCGATCAGCAAAGCCGCAGTGATGTAGCAATCGTACAGAGCGCGGTGGTGATGCAGGCCTGCAGGCGTCTGAACGTTCAGCTTACGTGATTTGTACAGCGCCATATTGCTGTATTTGATTCCTGGCCACAATCGACGGGAGAGCTTCATGGTGCAGATCCACTCTCCGGGCATCTCTGGCAATACGCGGCGGTCGAAACTTGCGTTGTGCGCCACATACCACTCACTACCGTAATAGTGCGGAATGATATCTTCAATCCATGGCTTATCGGCTACCATCGCTTCAGTAATGCGATGAATAGCCATCGCCTGGGGGCTAATGGGGCGGTCAGGGCGCACCAGGTGGCTCATTGGGTTAACTATCTTTCCATCAACCACATCGACAGAAGCAATCTCAACAATGCCTCCCTGCAGACCACAGGTTTCTGTATCTATTATGCGCAACATGCCATGCTCCCGACCAAAACGACTAGCGTAAAGGAATGATATCACCTTGCCAACCCCGTGGCGTGCGTTGACCGGTTAAGAGCAAAGAACCGCTGTCGGCGCGTACAATCAATCGACCTCGCTCGTCCCATAACGCGCTGCTCCCGCGTGCATTGGCCATTAATACCGCGATGGCAAATTTATGCGAGAAACTTTGTAGCTGAGATGCGGATGAGAGGAGTTCTGGCTCGCTGACGGACTGGCTACTGGTGAATAACGAAAAAGCAGGATCGATATCAATACCTTCTGGCTGACTATCCACAACGCTGATGGCATTGCGCTGTCTGGCAATACAGGCCCCGTGGCTCTGATGAAACGTTAATGGTGATGTCATCCAGGGAGAGAAAAGCGCAATGCCTTTCACAAAACGATTGTTATGCTCTACCGGCAATCCCGCGATAATTGTCATGCGGTAAGTCGCTGCGGCATGCGCCAGCGGTTCCAGCAACGCTTCATCAGGTGGCGCTGGGAGGGAGTCATTCTCATCAACGCAGCCCAACAAGGAGAGGGCGGGGAAGACCAGCAATTCACATTGGCATTGTGCGGCTGCCTGAATGAATTGCAGGTGATGGGCAACGTTTTCGGTCACTGATGTGTGAAGGGGTTCGTATTGTGCTGCTGCGATTTTCCAGTGTGACATAATGATTTCCTTTTCATAGTGTCTACAACCATCTTTAAAGTATAGATTAAGAATATACTTATACTGTAGCAGGCATCATGTAAGGAATCGTAACGTAATATAAGTTTTATTTAACTTTCGGCTCGTACGGTAAACGTGAAAGGGAGACGGATGCCAGGCGATGCGCGATGAGTCTTTCACGAAACCAGTCGCGTAAATGTTCGGGCTGTTCACGTTCAACCACTTCGGCAACGATCGGCATATTGTAGCGTTCTTTAAATGCGACACCCGCCGCGGCCAGGTCAACATTGACCTTATCCATTTCGGCTTGCTCAAGTTTGGCCAGATTGATGTTCATAGGCTGCTCCTTTTCTCTGTCTTCCGGCGCGCAAAGTTACTAAGAGTGCGCATTAATGGCAAGACAGAATTGATGATTCTCGACTCGATCATTGTAGAAGGTTATTCTCTATAGATTAGACATAACAAAAAGGAATAGTTGAAATGGCTTCATCTGCATCTTCGCTACGTAATACTCTCATCGTACTCGCCAGCCTCCTCGCAACACCCGCTGCATTGGCGCATGCTCACCTGACAAAACAAAGTCCGGCGGCGAATGCGGAAGTCACCGCTTCTCCCCAGGCGCTGACGCTGAATTTTTCTGAAGGCGTCGAACCTGCGTTCAGCGGCGCAACGCTGACAGGTCCACAAAAGGAATCAATCAAGACGGGCAAAGCGACCCGCAGCGATCAGGACAAAACGCAACTGATTATTCCGCTCGCTCAAACGCTGAAGGCCGGAAAATATACGGTGGACTGGCACGTTGTATCCGTGGATGGTCACAAGACAAAGGGACAATATACCTTTAGCGTGAAATAACCGATGCTGGCATTTACCTGGGTTGCCCTGCGATTTATTCATTTTACCGCGTTGATGCTGGTGTTTGGTTGTGCGCTTTACGGCGCATGGCTGGCTCCCGTTTCGGTTCGCCGTTTAATGATGCGTCGTTTTTTACGTCTGCAACGCCATGCCGCGACGTGGAGTTTTATCAGCGCGACGCTAATGCTGGCGATCCAGGGGGGCTTAATGGGCTCAGGATGGCGGGATGTCGTCTCTACAGACGTTTGGGGCGCCGTTCTGCAGACGCAATTTGGCGGCGTCTGGCTATGGCAGATTATCCTCGCGATGGTCACGTTGGTGGTGACCATCGTTGTGCCGCGCAGCATGTCGCGACTGCTCTTGATGCTGACGATTGCTCAGTTTATTTTGCTGGCAGGCGTTGGACATGCAACGCTGCATACTGGCGTCGCTGGGGCTATCCAACAGGTTAACTATGCCTTACATCTGATATGTGCCGCCGCCTGGTTTGGCGGCTTGCTGCCCGTACTTTACTGTATGAGAATGGCGCAGGGCCGCTGGCGGGAACAAGCGATCGGAACCATGATGCGTTTCTCCCGCTATGGGCATCTCTTCGTTGCCGGGGTTTTACTTACCGGGATTATGAATGCCCTGTTTATTGTCGGTGTTTCCGGCTCCTGGCACATGGCTTATGGGCAACTGCTTTTGTTAAAAGGTGCCCTTGTCATGCTAATGGTAGCGATTGCCCTGGCGAATCGGTATGTTCTGGTACCACGCATGCAGCAGGATAATGGCTGTGTGACGCTCTATTTCATTTGGATGACAAAACTGGAATGGGGAATAGGGGCCGTTGTGCTGGCGATTGTCAGCCTGTTTGCAACCCTCGAACCTTTTTGATTGATGGACTGGCAAAACGCATGAAAAAAATCATTCTCTCTTTACTACTACTGGCAAGTTCAGGGGCCGCGCTGGCAGCGCCACAGGTCATCACCGTCAGCCGTTTTGAGGTTGGCAAAGATAAGTGGGCGTTTAATCGGGAAGAGGTGATGCTGACCTGCCGTGCAGGTCACGCGCTGTATGTCATCAATCCCAGCACGCTGGTGCAATATCCATTGAATGATGTTGCCAGAGAACAGGTTGCGAGCGGTAAAACCACGGCGAAGCCGATTGAGATTATCCAGATTGATGACCCGACGAAACCGGGTGAAAAAATGAGCCTGGCGCCGTTTGTTGAGCGTGCAGAAAAACTCTGTTAATTGTCAGATGTAGCGTTCTGATTTCCAATAAAAAAACCGCAGGATCTCACAGGAGAACTTGCGGTTTTTACATTTGGTCGTGTAACAGACTGCCTTTTTTTCCGGTCACTTTAGTCGCGGACTGGAAAACCTGGCGCTGTCATCTATTCTTAAATGGCAGGGTAACTTAGCCTGCATTAATGCCAACTTTTAGCGCACGGCTCTCTCCCAAGAGCCATTTCCCTGGACCGAATACAGGAATCGTATTCGGTCTCTTTTTATGTCTTTGTTTTCATTGTGTTTTTTCTGTTTTATCACGAAATCCCACGAAAATTACTCGAAATTTCCATATCCTGTCTAAACCATAACATATTCTGCACCGCGTGCGTCCAGGTATTTTTTGGTCATTGTTAAATTTTTATGCCCG
>NZ_CP069763.1:4181326-4182412 GCF_016893685.1 Citrobacter cronae | reverse complement strand
ACGCTCGCGCTTTACTTTGGGTGTCGGCGTTCTTGTCGGCTCTGCCGGATTCCTTTCAATATGTCCCTCGACGATCGCCTCTCTGAAAATATCCAACAATACCGAACGCAGGCCTGAGGCCATGCTCTTCTTATCGCAGAGTATGTAACTCTCCAGGAAAGTAGATACATCCTTCGTGCTGACCGACGATAGCGGCATACGTCCGAATTCATCACTGATAGTGGCGATCTGATTGTGCCTGACCTTCATAGTGTTGGGCTTCAATTCTCTTCGCTCAAGAATTACTTCGTAGCGCTCGAGCCACGCTTTCACCGTAAATGTTGGTGTTTCCTTTATACGGTCCAGCAGCGCTGACGGAAGGTAATTCTGGTCGATGTAGTTGTTGGCCTCGATGGCCTGAGAAATGGCGTCCTTTCTGTCGATCCGGCCAAGAGATAATTCTTGACCGGTAATCGGGTTTCGCCAGCTGTAAAGCCGGTCTCTTTTACGATAGGTCAGGTTACGGGGCAGGTTAGCGTCGTAACGTACTGGCCTTTTCGCCATGAGTCAGTCTCTCCAGTAGAGTGCCACCAGTTGGCAGCGGTATGCGTTTTGCTTTGGGACGAAGGTTCTTTTTGCTCGGATCCACATAGATGGCGTCAGGCTGAACCTTATATTCTTTGCCGTGAAGTTCCGGGGCTGGGTAAATACGCCCCTCCCGTGCCCAGCGGCGAAGTGTTGAAAGAGACGGTGGGGTTGAATAAGTTGAATTCGCCCATTCCAGCAGATTAAGAAGCTTGGCCATACTACCTCCGGCTTCCGGCAACTTATTATAGAGCTGCCGGAAAATTGTTAATGAAATATCGTTATCAACTCACCTGGCCAGGTAGCGCGCGCAACCGGCGCATACCTGTCATCGCCGTGGCCACGTAGCTAGCCTTACGGTTCACTACCTCCACCCAGACCTTCACACCTTCAACTCTCACCGTGTATGTCTCCTTCATCTTGCTGCGCCCGTAGTCGCCGTAACGTTCGTGATGAGTGGCCAGCGCGATATCGCACGCCTGACGCGCTAACGGGGATTGCTGATTGCCTCGGTTAATCAGT
>NZ_CP069763.1:4179285-4181281 GCF_016893685.1 Citrobacter cronae | reverse complement strand
TAGCCCACGTATTCCGGTTTCATATCTGCCAGGGTGATGCTGAACTGGTCGTGCAGCTCGTCGCCCAGGTGACGTTTTGCCGCTGCCAGCACTCGCTCGACTTCCCCGAAACGCGCTGCTGCATCCGGTTCGCCCGGAGACGGCAGGGAGTTGATTGCGGCCTCAACCTTGTTACGTGAATCAACCAGGTAATAGCGTTTCACTGCTTTGTTCTTCAGTTCGGTGAACAGGGCTGAACCCAGCGTGGCCTTCGCACTTTCGATATCAGCGCGTAGTGCTTTGGCGCTATCAACATCCTGTGCGGCATCTATACGCTCGCGGAAATCATCAGCCAGTGAGTCGATATTTATTGACGATTCCTGCGCGCCCTGCGTGGTTGTGACGGTGTCACCTGAAATATCAGACAGACTAACGTGTTGCACTGGAGTAAGGTTAACTTCTCGCTCTTCACGGCGATCATCCAGTTCATCGGGGGTATACACGCCGAGAATTACATCCGGGCAGAACAGTCTTGCCCAGCGTTTCACGGCGAGATAAGCGAGCTGCTGGCGAGGGTCGTCAGCCCAAAGCGTTGAATTACGAGTCCTGGCCTGTGCCAGTAGCAGGTCAAGTTCCCTCGGTTGATCTTCACCTTTCAGCGTTGCGCGGATGATGATGCCAATGCCCGTTTCGTCAGCAAGGGTCCAGCCAGGAACACGGTATTCTCCTTTGTCGCCTTTACGAATCTGGAATTTCCCGACTACTTTTTCCCATGGTCCGTACCACTCGTATTCAAAGCGGTTTGCCAGCACGCCGCTGCGTGAAATAACGGCATTTACCAGTTGCGCCTCGTATCCGAGAACGCCGTTAATCAGGTGCGTTTTCTGTGCTACGGCAAAGGGATTCATCTGCCATTGTGCCGCCTGCATCGCTACTGCCATGCAGTCAGCCTGATTTCCCTGCAGGTGTCTGGGGACTGTCGCGGCACCCTGCGCCATAATTTGAGCAAATGCGCTGATGGCGTTCAGATACTGGGAATCAAACAGGGCCACGTTGGAGTTAATTACGGCGTTCTGGTCAGCTATAGTTACATTAGTGTTTTGCATCTTCATTCCCCTTATGCCTGAGTACGCAGCGATTCAAGGCGGCGCAGGTCGAAGTCGTTCAGTTCGTCGGTGTAATCAGCGGTGATCGGTGCTGGCCACTCGCCAGTGTCAAAGCCGGTAGCGATAGCGCGCATCGTCTTGCGGTACTCGAGCATACCCAGTTCCAGCAGTTCGGCTGATGCCTCGATGATGGCGATCCAGTGGTAGTTCTCGTCTTTGTTGACGAAAATCCAGAAGAACTGGTCCAGTGCGGCGGTCTCGCAATACATAGCCGCGCTCAGGTGGTAGTCACGGTCGATGATTTCCCGGTGCAGTTTGGCGCGCAGGCCTTCCTGCTTAACGTTCCACATGCTGATGGTTTTCAGGTCGGCACCGATGCGCACGCCGTCCAGGTCGATTTCCAGATCCGGGCGCACACGAACTTCGAGTCCGGTTTCATCGTCAAATCCAAAGTAGCTCACCTCAACGGCGCGGCTCGGGTGTGTCAGCAACTTGCCCGCGGTCGGGTGCTCGAGCAGGGCTTTCTGAATGCTCAGTGCAGTGCTCAGTTGCTGGCGGGTGACCAGCACTTTCCCATGTGGATTCTCGCGCCACGCATCCAACAACTCGTCGGCGAAGACGGCTTCCGGATTAACAGACTTCACGGCCTGAATCAGATCTGCTTTGGTACCGGACACTTTCAGCGGCGCCAGTTTCTGTGCTTCCTGTGCAACCTGGTCAGGATTGATGATTGCCAACTGCTCGAGTAACGCATCACGGCTACCACTGGTTTTCACCTGTGCAGGCAAAGTGGCGTTGTATTCCTTGATGCAGGATTTCATCGCCGCTGCGGTCTGCTTCTGGCCGTTTTCGATACGCTGGTACTCTTCGGGTAGCGACATATAGCTCTGGCCTGTTTCTTCCAGCGAACC
>NZ_CP069763.1:4178725-4179211 GCF_016893685.1 Citrobacter cronae | reverse complement strand
TCGCTGGCAGGCTGGCGTTGTACTCATCAATAAACGCGCGGATCGTTGCCGTGGTGGTAAATGCGCCTTCCGGAATTACGGGTTCAACGCTGAATTCTTCATCGAGTTGCTCTGGCTGCAACGCCAGCGCATGTACCAGGTTACCCATGTCCAGAACCGGAGAGCGTTCTTTGATGATGGTTTTCTCTACGTGACGCGCATTGAAGTACATCAGCGAAACACGTGCGTCTTTCACCTGGGTAGAGCTGATTCCGTTCGCTGCGTGATAGACCTCGTTCGGTAGACCTTCATAGCGACCTGGCTCGAAGTAAGCGGGGTAAACAACAGCTGGTTCGTCAGATTGCGCTTCTGGCTCGGTTTGTGCTGCAACTGGTTCGGTTTGGTTTACAGAATCGCTGTTTTGGGCGACAGAATCCGCATTCTGGTTTACATCGGCTTGCTGGCTGGTATCTGACTCTTCACCAGTTTCCACACTGCTTTCGCCTG
>NZ_CP069763.1:4175164-4178689 GCF_016893685.1 Citrobacter cronae | reverse complement strand
CAGTTTTTTCCATCTGCACATCGCTGGTGGTTTCCTCGGTATTGGCTTGATGTAATTTTTCTTCGACGGCGCGCTGGCGTACCTGGTCTACGACAGAAAGCGCTGGCGCCGGCTGGTTACCCATCAGGCCATCAATGGAGAAAACACCGTTGCCCATGTTGGCGATTTCTGGTTGCTCGGTTATTGCCTTCTGTTCAGCTGTGGACTTCTCTTTAATCTCGTTTTCCCAGCTTTTTTCTGGTACGTGACCGGCTGCCGCCAGGGTTTCTTCAGTTGGGTGCTGGTGGTCGGTTTCAGTCAGGTTTTTGTTGATGTAACGGCTCAGCAGTTCCGGGAAATGGTGAGTGTTTTCTTCTGCACTACGAATAAGCGCGAAAATAGCGGCGCGGGAATAATCCAGAATGCCAGCGCGTTTGCGCAGGGCGGCGGACCACTCTTTGAACGGGCTTTCGTTTTTAGAAATGATCTCTTTTGCACGACGGAAAACGCCACCAGGAATATCGTAGATGTTGAAATCCATTGGAAGTGTGGCCAGCGCAATATCAATGTCCAGAGTGTCCAGCGTGTGGACAAGTTCCGGGTTGCGATCGGTCCCATTGCTGCCGCCAGCGTTGGTTCCGGAGTCAGTGCGCTGAATCTGCGACACGCGATTGCCTTTACACCACTCTTTAACCAGCAGCCCACGGTCAATGTGTTCAGTGTTGAACCAGGCCTTAAAGAACTGAATAACGGTGACCAGATCAACTCGTTTTCCATCAACCGGAAAAACGGTTTTCAGCGCGCTGACGATCTTCCAGATATCGATCTCTGGCGCTTTCCTGAATGGTTCTACATTCTCGGCGGCAAGCAGCAGGTTCTGCACATAGCTGTTATCTACATCCAGCTCGAGTTCCTGAATGGTTTTCTTCTGCTCAGTATCAATATGGTAAGCATATTCTTCAGAAATAAACTGAGCTAAGAGGCGCTGGCGTAGCGGCAGAGTCGCAACGGTAATAAGCTCTGGCGTTACAGGTGGAGTGGCATGTTCATCACCCGCAACTCGTGCTTTCTTATCATTAACCCACTCCTGAACGGTAAGAGCCCGCTTTTCTGGTTCTTCAATCCATTCGGAAATAAATTGCTCAAATGAAGCAACGGTATAGACCTGCTCACGGTCAAAGACTTCTTTTATTGCATTTGCCAGCTTCCACTCAACATGAGCAGAAAGTTCTTTCACCGACCGCACATTCGCAATGGCCAGTAACAGGTTTTGTACATAGAGATCATTTTCGTCCAGTACCATTTGCCCGATCTGGACGTGCCGTGCTTCACTGATTTCCTTCTCTTCACCGTCATTTAACAGGTGCGCAATCAGCCGCTGAGACAGGCGCAGGCGAGATATGGGGCGGAGCAATGCTGGCGCATCGCTGGTGGGTACATTGGCACTGGAGGTTTCAGGTTTTTGCTGGCTGGAAGCCTCCAGATTTTCATTATCCGGCTTCTGTTTCAGTTGCCACGTTTGCTGGTCTTCTGCCAGTTCGTAACGATCGCACCATGTGTCATCAAGTGTGCTTTCCTCAGGAAGATCGTCAACAACAAACCAGTTGGTGCGGACAGGTAATTGATAGTCGGCGCCACGACCGACGGCAATATCGTTGTCTTCGAGAATATTGAGTATTTCGCGTTCTGCACGGGAATCTGATTTCGCAGAGAACCAGCAAAACAGGTTTTTTGCCTCAGTTGCTTTCGCTTTGGCTTTAATAAGATACGCATACGTTAACATTGCGTTCGGGCTCCATAGGATTGTAAGATACCCGGCAGCTGATGATCGCCGCCTAAGGTAGTGGTTATTGGTCAAAACTCGTTCCGGAAAGCTTTGGTCGGCTGACCGGGTACTTAACCCGCCTTGCGCGGGTTTTGTGCTTTATGGGGTAGGGGATTTTCCCTGCGCCAGCTGTGCGACGGGGACCCACTCCAGAGCATTCAGCACGGGCTCAAATGAATCAGGCGTGTGAGTAACGGCGCGAACGACGTCAGCCACGCTGGGGTTTGCTTTGCTAAGGTGGTACCCGCCACCAGCGCCACGCTGGCTGGTGACGATTTCACTTCTGCGCAGCTTCGAGAAAATCTGCTCGAGGTAAGACACAGACAGCTTTGATTCTTTACTGATAGATGCGACGGAAACAGGGCTGCCGTTGTAAATCCTGTTGAGGATGGCAACCACCTGAACAGATGCCACCACACGTTTCATTCCAAATTCCATAGTCACTTCCTTACTGATGCTGGCAACAGCCATTGGTCAAACTCGTTATGAACGAACTGCAGTCTGTTGGTCGGCAGACGGGTCGCCCTTCTGGGCGAGCATGTAGCAAATCAGTCGAATGATTACTTCAATGCGATTTAGATGTACGGCCTGACTGAATCGCCACGGGTTTAACAGACACCTCAGAGTCATTTAAGATGGCTTAAAGAGAGGTGCCCATGAGCGGTAAGCGTTATCCCGAAGAGTTTAAAATTGAAGCAGTCAAACAGGTTGTTGATCGCGGTTATTCTGTTGCCAGCGTTGCAACACGTCTCGATATCACCACCCACAGCCTTTACGCCTGGATAAAGAAGTACGGTCCAGATTCTTCCACTAATAAAGAAGAGTCAGATGCTCAGGCCGAGATCCGCCGTCTCCAGAAAGAGCTGAAGCGGGTTACCGACGAACGGGACATATTAAAAAAAGCCGCGGCGTACTTCGCAAAGCTGTCCGACTGAGGTACGCCTTTATCCGTGACAACACCTGTTGCTGGCCTGTTCGCCTGCTCTGTCGGGTGCTGGATGTTCATCCCAGTGGCTTTTACGCCTGGTTTAAGCAACCGTATTCTCAGCGCCACCAGGTAGATCTGAGACTGACGGGACAGATCAAACAGTTCTGGCTGGAGTCCGGTTGCGTTTATGGTTATCGCAAGATCCATCTGGATCTGCGGGACAGCGGGCAACAGTGCGGAGTGAACAGAGTCTGGCGACTGATGAAACGTGTCGGGATAAAGGCTCAGGTCGGATACCGGAGCCCGCGGGCACGTAAAGGCGAGGCCAGTATCGTGTCGCCCAACAGGCTCCAGCGACAGTTCAATCCGGATGCTCCGGATGAGAGTTGGGTAACGGACATAACCTACATCAGGACCCACGAAGGCTGGCTGTATCTTGCCGTGGTTGTTGATCTGTTCTCACGCAAAATTATCGGCTGGTCCATACAATCCCGGATGACAAAGGACATTGTCCTGAACGCACTGCTGATGGCTGTATGGCGGCGTAATCCCCAAAAACAGGTGCTGGTTCATTCGGACCAGGGCAGTCAGTACACAAGCCATGAGTGGCAGTCGTTCCTGAAATCACACGGCCTGGAGGGGAGCATGAGCCGTCGCGGTAACTGTCACGATAATGCGGTTGCAGAAAGCTTTTTCCAGTTGCTGAAACGCGAACGGATAAAGAAAAAGATCTACGGAACGCGGGAAGAAGCCCGCAGCGATATTTTTGATTACATCGAAATGTTTTATAACA
>NZ_CP069763.1:4162841-4175155 GCF_016893685.1 Citrobacter cronae | reverse complement strand
GGCATGGTTCTAGCGAACAGATGTCACCGACAGAATATGAAAACCAGTATTATCAACGGCTCGGAAGTGTCTAGATTATCCGTGGCGATTCAGACACCGCACTGGTTTACGCGCAAAATCAATCATTTTGGTTTCCTTGTTTTACCGGTCATTTCTCCATTTCAGGCTCGGTGGTAAGCTGGTATTTCCCATCTAGCCAGCAAGGACATAAAAATGGCCGCTCGACCAATAAGTGTTTTTTGGTTCAAGAACCGCGCACAGTATGATTCCTGTAAAGAAGTTCTGACCGATTCGTGGGTATTACCTGATGACTATCGGGACTGGCTCATCCGTTTCAATCAAATGATTGAGCGTTACGAACGTAGCGGTATCCAAGTTATTAAAATAGAGATAGAGCCCAACGAGTTCTCCGTTTGGTGCCTCTCCAATGGCTGTGAAATAAGCACCAAGAGCTGCAACGATTTCGCTGTTTTCCATGGCAGTAGCTATGCGATCCGCGACAGAGAACTTGATAGGGGATATGACTAAGCAAACCTTGCCTCCAACTTTAGTTATTTCGATCCTCATAATGTTTCCCTCAACATTCTGTCCCTGTGTCCAGTAACAGTGATACAGGGGGTTCTTCATTTAGCCTTATCGCTGGCAAGCGGAACGGTACTGACTGCTGCGCATTAATGTTCGCCATCTCATCCGGTGATTCGTATGCCGCCGGCAACTACTTCGTGGGCGTCCTGCCTCGATGACGTTTTTCAAAATGTGTTTATATTTAAACTCTAAATGTGTTTAAAAGTCAACACAGCATGTGTTTAAGGTGGTGTTGATGATAACGATATGGGAAAAGGGAGTGGGAAAGGCATAAAAAAACCAGCCAAGGAGGCTGGTTAGAGTGCTGAAAATTGTAGCTTAGTCGTCAGTTGGCTTTAATCGTCCCCGAAGGTATTTCTCAACATACTCATCAATTTCTTTCAGCCGTAATTGAAAGGTATCGATCATTCTGTCTTGTTCAGACTCCGGCAACTGGTCAAAAAGAGTAATCAACTTACGATGTTTTGGCGTTAACCATGATTCGGCGTGATCATCACCAAACATTAGCTCAGCCGGGCTAATGCCGAGAGCTTTAGATATCGTTATAGCGTCGTCAACGCCAACATTGCGGCGACCTGCTTCATAGTTCCCGATGCGTGACTGAGCCCACCCACATAACTCTGCGAGTTTAGATTGCGACATATTTTTCTGTTCGCGTAGTTGCTTCAGTCTGGCGGCAATTGCAGTGTTTATATTCATTACTGATTTTTACCACGTTACGTGTTAACGCTCAAAGAACGTTTCGTCTTGACTATCTAACACATTGTGTGTTTAATTCAGCTAAACACTATATGTGAGGACAAGATGAACAACATCGCCAAAGAACGGCAAGCGCTCGGTTTAACTCAAGAGCAATTAGCCAAATTATTCGGGTGGCGTCAGTCAAGGCTCTCAAATTATGAGAACGGAACACGCCAACCAGGCCTACCGGAATGCAGATTGATTGTGGAGAAGCTTAACGAGTTAGGGCGCACCTGCTCTCTTGATAGTGTATTTCCGCCACAAAGCGAGGTCTGAATGATGCAATCAGTAGCTTATACCCATAATAAACCACGAGTAGCCGCTCCGGTGAAATCGCAAAATCAATTTAAACCCCAGCGCCGTGACGGCATTCAGCACCGTGCCATATTGGCCGCCGTTCGTGAATGGGAATCGACATTACCAGGACAGGCACAGGAACGGATCACTCAGCTGGTGGCTGAAGAGTGGGCCAAAGCAGATGGACGGGGAATTGCTGTTAATAAACAGAATTTATTCCGATACCTGAAAAACGAGGGCGGTTCGGAAAAGTACACGGCTTACGTTATGCAGCTGTCAGGTTCAATTATTGCTGCTATGCCAGTTCAGATCGCCAGAAAGCACGGGTTAAGTAATGCGAGCACAGAAGCAGAGCTGGTGGCGAACGCAATCAAAGAGTGCAGTGAGGCACACCATGCGAAATTAATCGGCGCGCCATTACAAAAGCTCGAGAAGGAAATTCGTGAGGCGGCAATCGCATTGTTCAACATGTTACCTGCTGACGCGGCGGGACCACTACTGGCGAGTATAAGCGCCGTAGCGCCGCAATTGTTTTAATCGAGTTTTGACCAATGACCATTATTACTGCAACTCGCGGGGTGAAGTATGCCTAATCCTTTGGCTAAGGCCATGCCTAAGAGTAAGGCTAGTAACGAGCCTTACCGTAAGGTGAAGATCACCATGTGGGATGATCCTAAATTTCGAGCCTTATCACCACTCCCGCCAAGTGGGCAGAGTCTGTTTATTTACCTGCTTACAGGCCCATTCACGGGGATTATACCCGGGCTGTATAAGGCGGGAAGGGCGGCTATGGCCGAAGAATTAAACTGGGATGTCGAAGCCTTCGACTTAGCCTTAGGCGAAGCCATAGCGTTAGGTATGGTGGAAGCCGACCTTAAAGCCAGAGTTTTTTGGTTGCCTAACGCGGTGAAACATAACCCTCCAGCATCAGTGAACGTGATCAAATCATGGGCAAGATCGTTTGAATTACTGCCTGAATGTTCACTGAAAGATAAAGCATATGAAGCTCTCAAAGCCGCCTGCTACGGGGTTTCTGACGCTATGGGGACGGCTTTTGATAAGGCTTTCGCTTTGCCTAAGGATAAGGCTAAGTCTTTGGCTAAACCTTTGCCATCAGGTATCCAGAAAGCAGTTAGCAGTAAACAGATCTTAAACCCCTCTCTTAACGCGGGCGCGATGAAAAATCCGAATGGGGATGAACCGCCATCCCCGGTCATGCCCCGATACCTGGACGGTGTTGATGAACCGATCGGGAAATTCAGCATGACAGATAGCTGGCTTCCCTCCAGAGACTTCCGACAGCGCGCTGCATCGTGGGGTATCCCCCTGCCTGAACCAGATTACCTTCTGACTGAACTCGCAGAATTCACCGCGTATTGGGAGTCGGAAGGGAAAGTTTTTACTCAAATCCAGTGGGAACAAAAATTTGCCCGACATGTAGCCCGGGTGAGAACGCAGGTAAAACCAGAAACCGGAGGTAACAGTCATGTGGGAGCAGGATCAGAACCAACAGCATCCCGGGCAGTTCAGCAAATTCAGTCAGCACACGCAGAGTGGCGCCGCAGGAATGGACTTGATGGCGACGGAAACAGCCTGGCGACTGTGGCAGGTCATGGGGGAGGTGTATTCGAACCGATGGACCCAGAAGAACGGGGCGGAGCCTTCGCCTATCTGGATAGCCCAGATAGGTTCGATGACTGAACCTCAAATTCGGCTGGTCTGTCAGCAATGCATGGAGCGCTGCGCGATGGGAAATACATGGCCGCCTGACCTGGCTGAGTTTGTTTCTCTGGTTTCAGAGAGTGGGGCGAATCCATTCGGACTGAAATCGGAGCAGGTTATGACGGAATACCGGCGCTGGCGCAATGAGTCATATCGGTATTCAGGAAGCGATAAATATCCATGGCCTCAGCCCGTGCTGTATCACATCTGCATTGAAATGCGCAGAACGGGCGTAGAACGACAAATGACAGAGGGGGAGCTGAAACGACTGGCAGAAAAGTTACTCACGAAGTGGTCGAAGCATGTTGGTAATGGACTAAGTGTCCCACCAATTCGACGTCAACTGGAAGCGCCGCGCCATCCGGCAGGACCAACGCCAGCACAATTACTGATAGATGAATACAGGCGTCGAAAAGCGGCAGGATTAACAAATTGAATAATGAACAATCAGTAAATCTGATATTAAAACCACATAGCCATCGTATTCGAATTTTCGAATGTGATGGTTGACGACACTCAACTATTGCAGGAAACTACGGAGAGAATTCAGGAGACTAAAATGGCTGAACTAACTTCTCTACAACTCTTCAAAAACCTTTCCGATGAAACTCGGCTGGGCATCGTGTTGCTGCTTAGAGTAATGGGAGAGCTATGCGTGTGCGATCTCTGTACGGCGCTGGATCAGTCGCAGCCCAAGATCTCCCGTCATCTGGCAATGCTCCGGGAAAGTGGATTATTACTGGATCGCAAGCAGGGCAAGTGGGTTCACTACCGCTTATCTCCGCATATTCCGTCATGGGCTGCTCAGGTAATTGAGCAGGCTTGGTTAAGCCAACAGGACGACGTACAGGCCATCGCCCGTAAGCTGGCATCGGCAAACTGCTTTGGTAGCGGTAAGGCTGTTTGCATCTAAAAAATTTGCCTGAACATATATGATTTTTCGAATGTGAGGTATTCAGAATGAAGACGTTAACGGTGTTTGACCCGGCAATGTGCTGCAGTACCGGCGTATGTGGCTCAGATGTCGATCAGGTTCTGGTTGATTTCTCTGCTGATGTGCAGTGGCTGAAAGGACGTGGCGTACAGGTTGAACGTTATAACCTGGCGCAGCAGCCCATGAGCTTTGTTCATAATGAGAAAGCGAAAGTATTCCTCGAAGCATCTGGAGCAGAAGGGCTTCCGCTACTGCTGTTGGACGGTGAAACGGTGATGGCTGGGCGATACCCAAAAMGCRCTGAGCTGGCTCGCTGGTTYGGTATTCCGCTGGAGAAGGTAGGGTTAGCTCCCACCAGCTGCTGTGGTGGTAATACTTCCTGTTGCTGAATATGTCAGGAGGACATATGAAATTCTTAGAGAATATCCCGCCTTACCTGTTTTTTACTGGCAAGGGTGGCGTAGGAAAAACGTCCATTTCCTGCGCGACGGCTATCCGCCTTGCCGAACAAGGTAAGCGGGTTTTGCTGGTCAGTACAGATCCAGCCTCCAATGTCGGTCAGGTATTCGACCAGGCTATCGGTAACACCATTCGCTCTGTGACAGCAGTTACTGGACTTTCCGCTCTGGAGATTGACCCTCAGGAAGCTGCCCAACAATACCGCTCCAGAATCGTTGATCCTATCAAAGGTCTTCTGCCTGAAGACGTTGTTAACAGTATCAGCGAGCAGCTTTCAGGAGCCTGTACGACTGAGATTGCGGCGTTTGATGAGTTCACCGGCTTATTGACAGACGCTTCCCTGCTGACCCGCTTCGATCACATCATTTTTGATACAGCGCCGACGGGCCACACGATTCGCCTTCTCCAGCTTCCCGGTGCCTGGAGTAGTTTCATTGAAAGTAATCCGGATGGTGCTTCCTGTCTTGGCCCAATGGCCGGGCTGGAAAAGCAGCGTGAGCAGTATGCTCATGCGGTAGAGGCGTTGTCCGATCCTGAACGTACTCGCCTGGTTCTGGTTGCACGACTGCAAAAATCTACGCTGCAGGAAGTAGCCCGCACCCATGAAGAACTGGCCGCAATTGGCCTGAAAAACCAGTACCTGGTTATTAATGGTGTGCTGCCTAAAGCCGAAGCTGAACATGACGCGCTGGCTGCTGCGATATGGCAACGGGAGCAGGAAGCACTGGCAAATCTTCCTGCTGGTTTATCTGAGCTACCGAGAGATACCTTATTACTCCAGCCAGTAAATATGGTTGGTGTGTCTGCGTTGAAGGGGTTGCTGGATACCCGTTTTGATGCATTACCGCTCCCGGTACCGAACGTCCTGTACACGCCTGAAAACTTATCGCTCTCTGACCTGGTCGATGATATCGCCCGCAGTGAACATGGCCTGATTATGTTGATGGGCAAAGGTGGTGTAGGGAAAACCACGATGGCTGCTGCCATCGCCGTAAGGCTGGCAGACATGGGATATGACGTGCATCTCACCACCTCTGATCCCGCTGCGCACCTGAGTACAACGCTGAACGGCAGCCTCAAAAACCTGCAGGTCAGCCGCATCAACCCTCACGATGAAACCGAACGCTATCGCCAGCATGTTCTTGAGACGAAGGGAAAAGATCTGGACGAAGCAGGGAAACGGCTATTGGAAGAAGATTTACGTTCTCCCTGTACTGAAGAAATTGCCGTGTTCCAGGCTTTTTCCCGAGTGATTCGTGAAGCAGGTAAGCGGTTTGTTGTCATGGATACAGCTCCCACTGGGCACACGCTGTTGTTGCTGGATGCTACCGGGGCTTACCACCGAGAGATTGCCAAAAAAATGGGGGAGAAAGGTCATTTTACTACCCCAATGATGCAGCTTCAGGACCCGGAACGAACCAAAGTTCTGCTGGTCACTCTGCCTGAAACCACACCGGTACTGGAAGCGGCAAGCCTACAGGCTGACCTTGAAAGAGCGGGGATTCATCCATGGGGCTGGATTATCAATAACAGCCTTTCCATCGCGGATACGCGTTCTCCGTTGCTTTGCCAGCGCGCTCAGCAGGAACAGCCTCAGATTGAGGCTGTTAAGAATCAGCACGCTGACCATATAGCGCTCGTTCCGGTACTGGCTTCTGAGCCAACAGGTATTGAAAAACTCAGAGAGTTGGCGAGTTAATTTTTTGTTTATACAGGGCGGCAGATCCGCCCTGTCAGGAGGGTGTATGTTACTGGCAGGCGCTATTTTTGTCCTGACCATTGTCTTGGTTATCTGTCAACCGAAAGGATTAGGGATCGGCTGGAGTGCAACGCTGGGCGCGGGCCTGGCTTTGATTTCTGGCGTTGTGCATATAGGCGATATTCCGGTGGTGTGGAATATCGTCTGGAACGCGACAGCGACCTTTATTGCGGTGATTATCATCAGCCTGCTGCTCGATGAATCAGGCTTTTTCGAATGGGCGGCATTGCATGTTTCACGCTGGGGTAACGGTCGTGGCCGTTTGCTCTTTACCTATATCGTCCTGCTCGGCGCAGCGGTGGCGGCACTGTTTGCCAACGATGGTGCGGCACTTATTTTGACACCAATCGTTATTGCTATGCTGCTGGCATTAGGATTCAGCAAAGGTACCACGCTGGCATTCGTCATGGCAGCCGGGTTTATTGCCGATACTGCCAGCCTGCCGCTTATCGTGTCGAACCTGGTGAATATTGTTTCGGCGGACTTCTTTGGTCTGGGATTCACCGAATATGCATCGGTGATGGTACCGGTCGATATCGCCGCCATTATTGCCACACTAATTATGCTGCATCTGTTTTTCCGCAAGGACATCCCGCCAACTTACGATCTGGCCCTCCTAAAGAAACCAACAGAGGCAATAAAAGATACGGCTACATTCCGCACTGGCTGGATAGTTCTGATTCTCCTGCTTGTTGGTTTCTTCGTCCTCGAGCCGCTCGGTATTCCCGTTAGTGCGATTGCAGCGGTTGGGGCGATAATTCTGTTTGCAGTGGCGAAACGAGGCCATGCCATTAACACTGGTAAAGTGCTACATGGTGCACCCTGGCAGATCGTCATCTTCTCATTGGGGATGTACCTGGTAGTTTACGGTCTGCGCAACGCAGGGCTAACCGAATATCTTTCAGGTGTTCTGAACGTGCTGGCTGATAAAGGACTCTGGGCCGCGACGCTGGGTACTGGCTTCCTGACGGCTTTCCTGTCTTCCATCATGAACAACATGCCTACCGTGCTGGTTGGCGCTCTTTCTATTGATGGCAGTACCGCAACCGGCGTCATCAAAGAGGCGATGATTTATGCCAACGTGATTGGCTGCGATCTGGGGCCGAAAATCACACCTATTGGTAGCCTGGCAACGCTGCTCTGGCTACATGTACTTTCACAGAAGAATATGACCATCACGTGGGGATACTATTTCCGCACCGGGATTATCATGACTCTGCCTGTGCTGTTTGTAACGCTGGCAGCGCTGGCGCTACGTCTCTCTTTCACTTTGTAATGAGATACTGATATGAGCAACATCACCATTTATCACAATCCTGCCTGCGGCACGTCGCGTAACACGCTTGAGATGATCCGCAACAGCGGTAATGAGCCGACCGTTATTCTTTACCTTGAGACTCCACCTTCACGCGATGAGCTGGTCAAACTCATTGCTGATATGGGCATTTCCGTCCGGGCGTTACTACGTAAGAACGTCGAGCCATATGAGGAACTGGGTCTTGCCGAAGATAAATTTACTGACGACCAGTTAATTAACTTTATGTTGCAGCATCCGATCCTGATTAATCGCCCCATCGTGGTAACACCGCTGGGAACCAAACTGTGCCGTCCTTCTGAAGTTGTTCTGGATATCCTTCCTGATGCTCAGAAAGGGGCTTTCGCCAAGGAAGATGGCGAGAAAGTCGTTGATGATGCAGGCAAAAAATTGAAATAAGCGACAGGAGAGCCGCCTGTTATTTAGGCGGCTCCTTTATCAAATAAAAACAATGGATTGCCTCGATTTAAATCTTTGGACTGTTGATGCAACATTCTTCGCGTAGAAAATCAATAATCGACTCTAACTTGTCATATTGAGAAACGCAGATTAAGGAGCGGCTTTCGCGATTTTGTTTGACCAGACCTACGGAAACAAGAGCGGATATATGATGACTCAGTGTTGAAGATGGAATCGCAAGTTGTTTTTGTAGATCACCTACAGGTAAACCTTGTTCACCGGCTTTAACAAGGTGTTTGAAAATAAACAAACGTGTTGGATGTCCTAATTCTTTCATAGCTTTAGCTACTTCTTCTAGTTGCATGGTACCTTCCTCATCTATTGATATTTCGATAATACCAGAAATATGTTGATCTAACCTCAATAATTCGATTATTCTAGAAATATGGTTTATAGGGGGGTTCATGAATAGCTGGATTTCTATGTTTACTAACGCGGCAGAGATGTTCTTGTTTCTTGCTGTCGAGTTGTCTGCGCTTTTTTTTCTGATTAGTGCGGGTGTTAGCCTTATCAGGCAAAAAATTCCGGACCAAAAGATTCAAAGAATGTTAGGGGCGAGAAAGGGGAGAGGTTACATACTTGCATCGCTGTTAGGAGCTGTAACACCGTTTTGCAGCTGCTCTACAATTCCCATGTTACGCGGACTGTTATCAGCAAAAGCAGGCTTCGGTCCAACACTTACATTCTTGTTTGTTTCACCTCTGCTTAACCCGATAATCATTGGTCTGATGTGGGTTACTTTTGGTTGGAAAGTTACCCTGCTATACGCTGTTATAGCTGCAACAGTTTCCGTACTGGCAAGTATTTTGTTAGATGTGCTTGGTTTTGACCGACATATTGTCGAAACATCAAAACCGCTGGCTAGCTGTTGTGGTGTTAGCAGTGGAAAAACTCCTGAAACTAAACTACAGAGTGTTTCAGCTTGCTGCTCTGTATCAAATCAACAGGACATAGGGGCTAATAGTTGTTCTAAACCACAAGAAACGTTTAAGAGTTTCTCAGCATTTCGGGGCACAAATTGTGAATTGAGCTGCGAGACGGGCCAAACAAATAAACAATTCTTCCCGAAAAGTGTAGTAAGAGAGCCTGGTGCGATACGACTGGCATTTCAGGATGCCTGGACTCAATTTAAAGATGTATTACCTTATCTGATGTTAGGTATTGTTATAGGGTCGTTTATCTACGGTTTTATACCTGCAGAGTGGATTGCTGCTCATGCTGGGAATGATAATCCGTTTGCGATTCCACTAAGTGCAATTATTGGAATACCGTTGTATATACGTGCTGAGGCAGTAATTCCGTTGGCATCAGTCTTGATGGATAAAGGCATGGGAACGGGAGCAGTAATGGCTCTGATTATTGGTAGCGCAGGAGCTAGTCTGACGGAAGTAATACTGCTTAAATCAATGTTCAAAACACCCTTGATTGCTGCATTTCTGACCGTTATTTTGGGCATGGCGATTATTATGGGATACCTGACACAGTTGTTATTTTGATTGGGTATGTTAGACAGAACCTGAAAAAGTTGCAGGGGGAGACGAGCATATGAAAGTTGCGCAATCAATCCCAATCAAAGCAGTTATCCAAATTTAAGGACGTTGATATCTCAATACTTACAATGGTGTCAAAACAACAAGTCCTCATTGGATTGAACCCGCTTCGGCGGGTTTTTTTTGCATCTCATTTATAGGCTAAGGTTAACAATTTGTGCTCTTAAGTCATTGATCATTTCAATGTATCGGTGTACTGTACAAATATACAGTATATGCAGTGGAGGCTAATATGAAAGTTGAACTAACCATTGATCGTACTAAAGAACTTCCAAAGGGAGCAGTTCCGGCGCTGGAGAAAGAATTGCTTAAAAGGTTGGGAAACCACTATGAGAATTGCAGCTTGAGCATACGACGTGCAGGCTCCGATGGTTTAAGTGTGTTTGGTGGTGACAAGGAAGATAAAAAGAAAATTGAGACTATCCTCCAGGAAACCTGGGAAAGTGCTGACGACTGGTTTTATTAATTATTTTGGGTGTTACTTTTATCCCGTTTGCATGGGGGAGTTTAAGTGAAAGAAAAATTAGGATTGCCCAAAAAAGGCTACGCAGTCATCAGATGTCACGATGGAGTCATCGTTGCCAGGCTGCAATCATTTCCTGAGTGTGAGCGCGCCCTGATGTACCGTCGCGGTAGCATGGTGTCTTTCATGCCTCTTCAGGATAATGAAATTATTGGTACACCTACGTTGTTTACCCAGATGCTGGAAAGGGCTGGTTATCGCGTTACCCAAAAATCTGTTACACTCCCGTCATAGGCCTGAACAACCTATACCTGCTGCGCCACAGGAGAAAAGCCCCATGGCGCAAGATCAATTCAAGCAATCCCTCATACTGACGTTAACCAACGCCAGCGATTTTCTTTTTGCCGCATCCAGAGGTGCGTTATGAAGAAAAGCTGGTTTCAACATACACATCTCACCACTGAGCAGGCTGACGAACTGGAAGCCAACTATAAAGCAAAGCAGATTAAGACCGAGCGTAGTCTGGATAATGACTTTATTCACTGGACGATCAGCGCGTTCTTGCCGGAAGCATCTAAGCCTCCTCGCCAGGACAGAACCTGGCAACAACGGATCTGGAGGTGAATGTGAAAGTCTACGATATCACCCCAATGGGCAAGCCCCGAATGACGCGCGCTGACAAATGGAAAAAGCGTCCTGAAGTTCTGCGTTACCGGGCTTTCTGTGATGAAGTTCGTCTGCAGGGTGTTGAGCTGCCGGAAAGCGGTTCGCATGTCACCTTCATGCTTCCGATGCCAGCGAGCTGGAGCAAAAAGAAACGGGCTGAACTCAACGGTAAACCACACCAGGCTAAACCCGATTTCGACAACATGATGAAAGCCCTGATGGATGCTATTTACGAAGATGACGCTCACATCTGGGATTCACGCATCACAAAAATATGGGGAGAGAAGGGACAAATAATTATCGGGGAGATAGCAGAATGAGGGCGCTGCTTAAACCCGTGGTTGCACGTGAGCTTGGAATTGAGCTGCTCAAGCCGGGCAGCGAGCTGATGTCATTATTCAGTTGTGAACGTGTGCTGGTGGAAAGCCAGCCTGCAGGCATGGAAAGGTTGCCTGCAGGCCGTGTTCCTGACGTTCGCCAGCCGCTGGCCAGTGACGAGTCCCTGTGGCCATTCTTCCTGGATGAAAAAGTTATAAAGGCTGCTGGTGGTTTTAGTGGTCTTGATTACTGGCTTATGTGCTATGGCGATAATTGCTGCCAATGGCCACACAGCGATTACCATTATCACGAGTTAACCACTCTGCGTCATGAACCCGGATCTGTTCTTCTGTGTGGGCATTGTGATAACCATTTGCGTGACCACTACAGTGAACAACTTGCAGAACTGGCGAGACGTAATGTTATTAGCTGGATTATCAATAGCATCATGGTGGCGCTGAATCAGGATCCTTCCAGAGAACTGTCGCTGGCGGAGCTATGCTGGTGGGCGGTACGTATGGGTGTTACCGACGCAATTCCCGCATCAGTAGCCAGTCGGGCGCTTCGTATTCTTCCGGAAGAGCATCAGTCAGTCATGCATGAATGCGACATCGAACCGGGTGTTACCTCCACCAGCATCATTACAGCCAAAGCCAGCACAGTAACCGTGAACATGCCGCCAATGCAGTTGCCTGCGGTTAAGCCGGTAGTTGGTGTTCTGGTCGATCCTGAGTCCCCGCAAACCTTTATGAAACGTCCAAAGCGGCTCCGCTGGACGGACCCCAGATATCTGACGTGGATTAAAACTCAGCCCTGTGAATGCTGCGGCAAACCATCAGATGACCCACACCATTTAAACGGCTGGGGGCAGGGAGGGATGGCAACGAAGGCGCATGATATTTTCGCGATCCCTTTGTGTCGTCAGTGCCATACAGAACTACATAACGACCCGGTGAAGTTTGAGCGAAAGCATGTACCTCAGCCGGTAATGATAATCAGAGTGCTGGACCGGGCTTACGGGCTCGGTGTTCTGGCGTAAGGAGAAG
>NZ_CP069763.1:4159885-4160650 GCF_016893685.1 Citrobacter cronae | reverse complement strand
CCTTTAATCACACAAAGCGCCATCCGAAAAATCGGAGGTGAGGCTATGACCAGAATGAGCACCATTTACAGCAGACTTTCATATGGAACNNNNACCACGCTGACCGGCTGCGGTGTATCAGCGAAGGCATATGCCGAAACAGCTAAAACAGCAAAAGAGGTGTCCTGGATGTTGGCCGACAGAATTGCAGGGTTAAGCCTGAGCGACTGGGCAATTATTGTCGGTATCGCATGCACTGTTATCACCTGTGCAGTGAACTGGTATTACAGGAAAAAGGAAAGGGAGGACCGGCTTAATGGCAATGTCACCAAAGCTGAAGAATAAACTGAGCACAGCGGTAGTTAGTTTGATTCTTGCCGGTGCGTCAGCACCTCTTATTCTCGATCAGTTTCTGGATGAGAAAGAGGGTAACAGCCTGACAGCATATCGCGACGGCGGCGGAATCTGGACCATTTGCCGTGGCGCCACAATGGTTGATGGTAAGCCAGTAGAGCAGGGTATGAAGGTGTCTGCTGAGAAATGCGCCCAGGTAAACGCCATTGAACGCGACAAGGCGCTAGCATGGGTTGAACGAACTATAAAAGTTCCGTTGAGTGAGCCGCAGAAGGCAGGTATCGCTTCTTTCTGCCCTTATAACATTGGTCCAGGCAAATGCTTCCCGTCAACGTTCTACCAGCGTATCAACGCCGGAGATACAAAAGGGGCATGTGAGGCGATCCGCTGGTGGATTAAAGACGGTGGCCGCGATTGTCGTCTGACAAAAGG
>NZ_CP069763.1:4159392-4159557 GCF_016893685.1 Citrobacter cronae | reverse complement strand
GCCAGCTGCGCACCGAAACAACAAAACTTGCCACTCACCTGGATGCCGCAAAGCACACCGAAGATCTTGCCACTACCGTCAGAAGCAAAACAGCCGGAGCTGACGCCGCAATGCTTGCCGACATGCTCGGACGCCTTGCAGAAGAAGCTCGATATTATGCTGAGA
>NZ_CP069763.1:4158139-4159243 GCF_016893685.1 Citrobacter cronae | reverse complement strand
CAATGAAGGAAATACGACTCTTCCTTGAGTCAAAAATCCCTGACAACTTAGGGTGATAGATAAAGGTCTTACGCAGCATGACATAATTTTCGATTTAAGCTATTTAAATTAATTTTTTTGGACAAAACCCGCTGAGATTTACTTACAAAACTAAACCTTGCTATGTTTGGTTAATCATGCGTTAATGAATGTCTGGTTTGTGACGAATTTATCTGAAGCAGTCGCTGTAATAATTTTATTCCTTGTTCCTGTTGAGATTTCCTTGTTAGCTTTTCTCTCTGATAATTTTTTTTCGGACCATTCTGCCCAAGGGCTTACTCAATAAAGGTAATGTTTATGTCTAATAAAATGACTGGTTTAGTTAAATGGTTTAATCCTGATAAAGGTTTTGGTTTTATCACTCCAAAAGATGGTAGTAAAGATGTGTTTGTTCACTTCTCTGCGATCCAGAGTAATGATTTCAAGACGCTGAATGAGAATCAGGAAGTTGAATTTAGTGTTGAACAGGGACCTAAAGGCCCCACGGCAGTTAATGTCGTGGCTGTATAAGGTAACTGTTATTACTAATAATATTCACTTCAGATGTCCGTGTTGCCACGGATCTCAGTACCGAACGTCAAACTTTGATGTTACTGAAAAAAATCCTTTCGGAGCAAAATGTATTTTTTGCAAATCAACAATGATTACATTTGATAATATTGCACTGTACATTCGTTCTGCTCAGTCTTCGTTAGATTTCAGAAAATAAATTTCAGGCTCCTTATGGAGCCTTTTTTGTATGCTGAACCGACAATCTCTGTAAGAGACATCACGGTAAAATTATGAAAAAAGTCATCGTTTTTTTTAATGCAGAACCAGCAGTTGTTGTAACCGTAATGAAAGGTATTACTACGATAATGCGTGAGTTTCCCAATGGGGAAAAAGCACACCTACCCGTGATGTCAGCGGGATTCCCATCTCTGACAGGAGACCATAAAATAGTTTATGTAGCCTCTGATCGTGATGTCAGTTCAGAAGAGATCCTCGAGGCAGCCTCGAAGCTTTTGAAATGAGAGCTGGTTGTTTCGTGACCGACCCGGATTTTAGTACAGTGGTTTGTGTGGT
>NZ_CP069763.1:4157671-4158124 GCF_016893685.1 Citrobacter cronae | reverse complement strand
GTATGAAGATTGTACTGCAAACTATTGATAATTGAGTCTTTCTATTCTATCTTTTAAACATATCAGCGCTTATACAAGTGCTCTACGGGGAATGTAACATGCTTGGCGTTGATACGTTAGAGATCAAGAGAGGTAAACAATGAACGTCGAAGATTTAAAAAGAAAAACTGAAGCGGATATTTCTGAATTCATCACAAAAAAAATTATTGAACTCAAAAAAAAGACAGGAAAAGAAGTTTCCGATATCCAGTTTAATGCTCGTGAAAAAATGACTGGGCTTGAAAGCTATGATATTAAAATCACATTAATCTAATTGTTATAAGACTCAGTTTGAGTGAAAAAGCATTATCTTGAAAGGTAATGCTTTTTTATTTCTGTCATAAAATTTAGAACGTTGTCAAAGCCTTCACTTCTAACCATAGATTTTCTGCTTACCTTTTAACGGGGCCTCCT
>NZ_CP069763.1:4157174-4157574 GCF_016893685.1 Citrobacter cronae | reverse complement strand
AAAATTTGTATCCAACAAACAGGACTATGCCGATGCCAGCACGTGCTAAACGCCCATGCCGACACAAAGGGTGTGCGGCAATCACCAACGATGTCAGCGGATATTGTGACCAACACCGACAGCAGCATGCTGGTGACGGCTGGCGGAATTATCAGTCAGGAAAGAGCAGGCAAGAACGTGGATACGGGCGACTCTGGGAAATTAAACGAGCCCGTATCCTTCAGCGTGATAAATACCTGTGTCAGAACCATCGCCGACAGAGGATAGCGAAGAAAGCGACCAGCGTTGACCACATCATCCCAAAAGCTCATGGCGGTACTGATGACGATTCCAATCTTGAGTCGTTGTGTTGGGAATGCCACAGAGCGAAGACGGCAAGAGAGCGTATCCGATGATAATA
>NZ_CP069763.1:4152588-4156422 GCF_016893685.1 Citrobacter cronae | reverse complement strand
CAAGGGGGAGGGGGGATCAAATCCCTGACCCCTTTCGCGCTTCAGGACTGCCGCCTGAAGGCCATTTTTGCACGTCATAAATAAGGATCTTTTTTCCGGTAGGTTTCACCTATTAAAAGAGGAGTTATGGCTGGTGGAATTCGATCGTCTGGAGGGGGGAGAAAACCCATCTTACCCGCCGGGCAAAAAAGTAAATTAACCCGAATTGCACCTCCTGCAGAGTTAATGGGGGAGGCTGCTATAAGAATGTGGAAGACCCAGAGCAAAATCCTGATCGAAAGAGGCGTATTTGAACTTGAAGATGCCCCCTTACTTTTAGCCTACTGCAATGCCTTCCATCTTATGCTTGAAGCTGAAAAATTACTGGCTTCAGGGCTGACAACTGAAAGTGAAATGGGAGGATTAAAAAAACATCCTGCAGTTAACGTCCGAAATGATTCAGTTTCCCAGATTGCCCGTCTGGGCTCACTTCTGGGGTTAGATCCGCTCAGCCGTATCAGAATGACCAGTGGCAGAAATGCTCCTGACGATGACGGGAATGAATTTGATGAGTTTGACTGATGGCTACATATCCGAACGTCAATGCAGCGAACCAGTATGCAAGAGATGTTGTTGGCGGGAAGATCCTTGCTTGTCAGTTAACTGTGCTTGCCTGTCAACGACACCTTGATGATTTGGAACGTGCGAAGGATCCTGCCTGGCCTTACCGGTTTGATAAAAACAAGGCCGAGCGATTTTTGCGCTTTGCTCAGAAGATGCCTCATACGGCTGGTGAATGGGCCAGGAAGAAACTACGCATAGAATTTGAGCCCTGGCAAAAGTTTGCTCTTGGTGTGCCATTTGGTTGGGTTAATAAGAAGTCCGGATTCCGCCGTTTTTCTGAAATATATATTGAGGTTCCCAGGAAAAATGGGAAGTCTGCAATTGCAGCTGCCGTTGGTAATTATATGTTTTGCGCTGATGGAGAACATGGTGCAGAAGTGTACTGTGGCGCCACTACAGAAAAACAGGCCTGGAAAGTCTTCTCTCCCGCTCTACAAATGGTAAAAAAACTCCCTGCATTGCGACAAAAATACTCAGTCAAACCCTGGGCAAAGAAAATGACCCGTCCGGATGGCTCTGTTTTTGCGCCAGTCATCGGCGATCCTGGTGACGGCGATTCCCCTTCATGTGCAATTATTGATGAATATCACGAGCACCAAACAGATGCTCTTTATACGACTATGACAACAGGAATGGGGGCAAGGGAACAACCTATCACTCTGATCATTACAACTGCGGGTTATGACATTACTTCTCCGTGTTATGAGAAACGTGCTCAGGTGGTGGAAATTCTACGCCGGAATCGGGTGGGAGAAGAAAACGAAACGATTTTCGGTATTATTTACGGTCTTGATGATGATGACGACTGGACAAAACCTGAAGCATTAATCAAAGCAAATCCAAACTTTGGCATTTCCGTAAAAGAACACTTCCTGCGCGCAAAGCAATTGCTTGGAATATCTAACCCCAGCCAGACGAACAAAATTCTTACCAAGCATTTTAACCGGTGGGTAAGTGCCAAGACGGTTTTCTATGATCTGCAAAAATGGATGGCTGCAGCGGACAATAGTCTCAAGTTGTCTGATTTCGCCGATGAAGATTGCTGGTTGGGGATAGACCTTGCGTCCAAGGTTGACCTGAATGCGGTCGTACCAGTATTCAGACGGGAAGTGGATGGTATTACGCATTTCTACTGTGTCAGTCCGATGTTCTGGGTGCCTGAAGATACGGTTTACTCACCAGATCCCACATTGAAAACCACTTCTGACCGCTATCAGTCATTTGTTAAACAAGAGGTTCTGATTCCGACAGAAGGTGCGGAAGTGGACTATCGGCTTATTTTTGAGTCAATCCTTCAATTACGTCAGCGTGTAAAAATCGTTCAGTGTCCTATTGATCCTTACGGTGCAACATCATTACGACACATGCTTGAAGAGGAGGGGCTGGAGCCAGTTGAGATCAGGCAAAACTTCACCAACATGAGTGACCCTATGCGTGAAATTGAGGCCGCGCTGGCATCAGGACGTTTTCATCATGACGGCAACCCTATCATGAACTGGTGCATCCAGAATGTTATTGGGCGTTATTTGCCTGGAAGCGATGATATTGTCCGCCCCGGCAAGGAGGGGAAGCAAAATAAAATTGATGGTGCTGTAGGATTACTTATGGGGGTCGGACGGGCCATGCTGAACAGTACAGTAAGTAAATCGGCTTATGATGAGGAAGATATTACATGTTAATCACAGTCCTGAGTTTTATTCTCGGCCTCGTTGGAGTCGGCTTATTGTCGACCGGTGCCTGGCTTATTTCACCCTCCGTCGGATTTATTACTGGCGGTTTGATTTGTCTGCTGTGGTCGTTTTTAATTGCGAGATCCTTATCTACAGGATTTCACAAACCAGGGGGTGAGTAATGTTTATCCCCCAGATGTTTCGGGGTAAATCGCGATCAGGAAGTGGATTCTGGGAAACCATGCTGGGAGGAGTGAGTTCGAGTCAGAGTAAGGCTGGGATAATCATAACTCCTGAAACTGCGATGGCATTATCAGCTGTTCGGGCATGTGTAACTCTTCTGGCTGAATCTGTAGCGCAACTGCCGTGTGAGCTTTACAGACGAGGTGCTAACGGAGCCCGTAAGCGAGCTACTGACCACCCCGTTTATGATCTTGTACATTCCCAGCCTAATAAAAAGGACACCTCTTTCGAGTATTTTGAGCAACAACAGGGCTTGTTAGGGCTGGAGGGCAATTGTTACTCGATTATCGACAGGGACGGGAAAGGTTTCCCGAGGGAATTAATCCCGGTTAATCCCAAAAAAGTCATCGTCCTGAAAGGGCCAGACGGGATGCCCTATTATGAACTCCCCGAAATTGGCGAAACGTTGCCAATGCGCATGATTCATCATGTGAAAGTATTTTCGCTCGACGGTTATATCGGCAGTTCTCCAATCCAGACAAATGCGGATGTACTTGGGTTAAACCTGGCTGTGGAGGAACATGCTGCTCAGGTTTTTCGTCGAGGTACGACGATGAGCGGTGTTATTGAGCGTCCAAAAGAAGCTGCGACAATCAAAAACCAGGATGCAATAGACAGACTGCTGGCAAAGTGGACGGACAGGTATTCCGGCGTCAGGAACGCATTCTCTGTTGCATTGCTTCAGGAAGGGATGAGCTACAAACAGCTATCTCAGGATAATGAGAAAGCGCAGTTGTTACAGTCCCGTCAATGGGGCGTGGAGGAAGTGTGCCGGCTCTATAAAATCCCGCCTCATATGGTGCAGATGCTGGCGAAAGCCACAAATAACAACATTGAGCATCAGGGGCTGCAGTTTGTGATGTACACGCTGTTGGCCTGGCTGAAGCGTCATGAAGGCGCATTAATGCGCGATCTGCTTTTACCCAGCGAGCGCGGTGATCTGTACATTGAATTCAATGTTTCTGGCCTGCTGCGCGGGGATCAGAAGTCACGCTATGAATCTTATGCCTTAGGTCGCCAGTGGGGCTGGTTATCGGTTAACGACATTCGCCGCATGGAGAACCTTCCACCCATCGCCGGAGGGGATAAATACCTGAAGCCTCTGAATATGGTCGACAGTAAACAAATCTTACCTGGCGATAACACGCCAACAGCAAAACAACTGGCAGAAATCAACTCTATTCTGTCCAGAAACTGAATATCACCCGCAGTGCGGGCTGACCTGGTAAATTCTCATGACAAAAAATTTAATTAATCTGCCGCATCTGGCGGCTATGGTCTTTGGTGTTCCACATTACGTGACACGACAGACAATGGA
>NZ_CP069763.1:4141673-4151914 GCF_016893685.1 Citrobacter cronae | reverse complement strand
CGGGACTCTATTTCGGCGCTGATGCCATTTCTGCTGGTCTTGCCGATGAAGTTTCGGATCCTCAGTCCGCAATTAATGCCATTGCGGCAAAGTACAAACAACCTCAACAAACCACTTCCATAAAGTTGCAGGCAGCCGCGATGGACCTGCAAACCAGAATGTAACCCGGCGCTAACGCGTCATTACCAGAAAGCAGCCAACAGGCTGCTTTTTTTATGCCAAAAAGAGAGAAAAAACATGGATCATATTGAAGAATTGCGTCGTGAACGTGCGGGTATTAATCAGAAGGTTCAGGTACTGGCGGCAGTAGAAACTGGTGGCGGTACGCTGACAGCGGAGCAGTTAACCGAATTTGCCAGCCTGCAGCAGCAGTTCACGGATATCAGCGCCAAGATTGAGCGTCTGGAAGCGGCTGAACGTGCTGCAGCGCTTGTCGCCAAACCGGTTAAAGCCACACAGCAGGCTCCTGGTATCAGCATTAAGGCAGAGCCAAAGCAATATACCGGCGCAGGCATGACCCGTCTGGTGATGTCGATTGCGGCAGCACAGGGTAATGTCCAGGACGCTGCAAAATTTGCAGCTGAAGAACTGAATGACCAGTCTGTCTCGATGGCCATCAACACTGCCGCCGCGTCAGGTGGCGTTCTTATTCCGCAAAACCTGCACAGCGAGGTGATCGAACTGCTGCGCGATCGCACTATCGTTCGTAAGCTGGGCGCGCGCTCCATTCCGCTGCCGAACGGCAATATGGCGCTGCCGCGTCTGGCTGGTGGTGCGACGGCGAGCTACACCGGGGAAGGCAAGGATGCGAAAGTATCAGTAGCCCGCTTTGATGATGTGAAACTCACTGCGAAAACTATGATTGCGATGGTGCCAATCTCCAACCAGCTGATTGGTCGTGCTGGCTACAACGTAGAGCAGCTGGTCCTGCAGGATATTCTGACCGCGATTTCTGTTCGTGAAGATAAAGCCTTTATGCGCGATGACGGTACCGGTGATACGCCTGTCGGTATGAAAGCGCGGGCAACTGAGTGGAACCGCCTGCTGCCGTGGGAAGCTGCTGCAGAGGTTAATCTGCAGACGATTGATACCTATCTCGACAGCATCATCCTGATGGCTATGGACGGCAACAGTAACATGATCAGCTGCGGCTGGGGTATGTCGAACCGTACCTACATGAAACTGTTCGGTCTGCGCGAAGGTAACGGTAACAAGGTCTACCCGGAAATGGCGCAGGGGATCCTGAAGGGATTTCAGATTCAGCGTACCAGCGCTATCCCGGCAAACCTCGGTGACGCAGGTAAAGAGTCGGAAATTTACTTCGCTGACTTTAATGATGTGGTTATCGGTGAAGACGGCAACATGAAGGTGTCGTTCTCGCAGGAAGCCTCCTACCAGGACGGGGATGGCAATCTGGTTTCCGCGTTCTCCCGTAACCAGTCGTTGATCCGCGTGGTGACGGAGCACGATATCGGCTTCCGTCATCCGGAAGGTCTTGTTCTCGGGACAAAAGTGCTGTCCTGCACGCTGTGCGACCACGGTCGCACAGCGTAAAAGCACGTAATTCCCCAGGCCCGCAGCAGCGGGTTTTTTCATTTCAGGAGCAAAACGATGACGACGAAAGCGGCAAAAGCAGCGGCAGCGGCGGCTGCAGCCGGTGATGTGAAAAAGCCGGATGAACTGACGCCGGAAAATACAGTGGACGGGGATGGCGGTCAGAATACTGCAGCGGGTTCAGGTGATACAGGTGTTGATCTGACCGGAAGTGAAACAAACGGGGCCACGGGCCTGACGGGAGCAGAAGTGGCGCGGAAAGCGGTTTTTTTCCTGGGACCCTATCATCGTTATTCACGCGGTGATACGGCCTGTTTTGATGCTGAGTACGCAGAGAAACTGGTTGAACGCCATATTGCGGTATGGCCAGAAGATGCGGAAAAGGCGCTGAGTCCCCGCAAGGGAGCCGATGACCATGATACTGACATTGGATGATGTGAAAACCCAGCTCCGTCTGGAGCCGGATTTCACGGAGCATGACGACATGCTCACTAAAATGGTGGCGGCAGCGCAGAAGAGTATTGAGCGTGACTACTACTGCAAACTGGTGGGAAGCGATGACGAACTGCAGGCGCTGCCGGAAGGGGTACGCGGTTTTGTGGCGGATGAAGATATCCAGCTTGCCATGCAGTATCTGGTCGGGGATGCGTATCTGAATGGTTTCACTGGTCAGTGGCTGGAGACGGCTGCGGTCCGGCACCTTCTTTTCCCGTTGCAGGAGAACACGGTATGAGCCTGAAGCCGGAAGAAATGACCTGCCGTCTTTCGATTGGGTATATGCAATCCGGCCGGGGGCCGCTGGGTGAACATCTGCCGGAACAACTGGTCGCGACCGGGAAAGCCTGGGCGAAGCGCGAGCTGGTATCGGGCAGAAAGGTCCGCACACTGGATCAACAGCAGGTTGTTGAAACGTGTCTTTTTACCACTCATCCGAACCTGAATATTGATATCGACTGGAAAATAACGACGTCTGACCGGGTTTATACCGTTCGTAACGTCGAACGTCTTGCGGACCGCATCATCATCACAGGGGAGGCAGACGCACGTCATGATCGAGCTGGCATTAAAGACAGCACTTGAACGCCTGACCGGGCTGGATGTTTATCCTCTGCTCCTGCCTGATGAGCTGCAGGAGGGGATTACTTACCAGTGTATTTCCGATCCGGAGTTGTACGCCGGACTGTTGCGCACAGGTCTGATTGCGGGCAGCTTCCAGATAGCGATTCATCTGCTTAATGACTACACCCGCCTGTTACAGCTGGATAAGAAAATCAGCGCGGAATGGACCGCTATCGTGCATGGCCAGCTGGAGGGTTTTCCCGTGCAGAATGTGGTCCGTGGTGGAATACAGCAGAGTAAAACGGTACTGACCAGCGGCAATATTCAGTACCGGCTCGTGCGGGATTTTACCTTTCACTACCGGGACGCCTCACCATGATCACTATGGACGTAAAAGGGCTGGACGAGYTGGAGYGGCAGCTTAYYGCGYTCGGTGAAAAGGTCGRCACGAAGGTGTTACGTGATGCAGGGCGTGAGGCGCTGAAAGTGGTGGAAGAAGACATGAAACAACATGCCGGCTTCGACGATGCGTCCTCTGCAGAGCATATGCGTGATTCCATCAAAATTCGCTCTTCCACCCGGAAAGGTCGCGGAAATACGGTGGTAAACCTTCGGGTTGGCCCCAGCAAAAAGCATTACATGAAAGCGCTGGCCCAGGAGTTCGGGACGGTTAAACAAGTTGCCGATCCGTTCATCCGTCCGGCACTGGATTACAACGTCCAGAAGGTTCTGCGCATTCTGACCGTAGAAATCCGCAATGGCATTCAGAACAGGTAGCAACCGCTGCCCACTATTTAAGAGAGAATCATTATGGCTGATGAAAATAACACGCCAAAATCATCCCCTGAGTACGCAATGCTTCCTGCCGGGACGGTGGTGAAGTTTGGGGAGGTAGGAGCCGCTGTAGCGGCATTGAAACCGCTGATTAACTGCAAGGCGCTGGGCGCGACAGGTCAGACGGGAGGATTTGTCGACTGTACCACCCTGCTGGACAAGAGTAAGCAGTCGGTGTCAGACCTGCCGGAAGGGCCGGAGAAATCGCTGGGCTTCATTGACGACCCGGAAAACGAAGATTTCACCGCATTCCTCAATGCAGCGGAACAGCGTAAGACCGTTCAGTTTTATATTGAGCTGCCGAACAAACGAACGGCCTCAATGATCCTTGCGCTTTCAGGCTGGCAGATGAACGAAATCACCGCCCCTGCCAGTGAAGTTATCCAGATTACGGTGCAGGGTAAGCAAAACAACATTAAATGGGGGATCGCCGCCCCGGCGCCAGATGCCGGAGCGTAATCCGTTTCCCGTTACACACCGCCTCCGGGCGTTTTTTTTCGTCTGAAAAACAGGATACACCATGTCTGAATTTAGCCTCTCCGCACTGAAAAATGCACTGCTCAAAACGAAATCCACGCCTACTGAAACTGAAATTTTAGGCACAAAGGTTTACCTGCGTCGGCTGACGGCGGCTGAGCTTATTGATCATGAAGATGCACTCATCGAGGCGCAGACCTCTGGCAATGCCCGCATGGCGTCTGAGCTGAGCGTACAGATTGTTATCGACAGCCTGGTTCAACCTGACGGCTCGCCGATTAAAGCCAAAGACAAACCCACAGCGAAGGAGCTGCTGGCGGCACACGATAACGTTGTGCTTCTGGATGCCATCGACAAAGTGAAAAAGCACGCCATCGGTAAGCTGGAAACCGCCGAAAAAAACTGAGTGACTCGCCCTGGCTGGAGCTGATTTTCTGGCTGGCCGACCGCTGGGGCGAGCCTGACCCGTCAAAAATTGCGGCGCTTCCGGCTGACACGCTTTTCCACTGGCGTGCTTTCTTCCTAAAACAGGGCATTTTCAAAAAGCCTTCGCCAGAAGGTTCTGACAATAACCCGCCCCCTGTTAAATCCACCACCGCAGCAGCGAACCAGAGTCTGGATGCGCAGTGTGCGGTAGTCATGAAGGTATTAATGTAATGGGTGACGTTGCCTCTCTTGCCGTTGGGCTGCATCTGAATGCAGCGAACTTTAAATCGCAGCTGATGAGCGCCTACGGCAGCGCTGAGAGTCAGTCACGCCAGTTTAACCGCAATGCCCGGGCTGATGCGAAAAAGACGGAGGATGCCTATAAGCGGGTTTCTGCTTCGGTATCAGGGCTGGCTGGCAGGCTGGCAGGTTTTGCCGGGGCGGGGTTATCGCTGGGCACCATTATCAGCACCACGCGGCAGTACAGCCAGTCGTTGTCGGATTTGCAGGCTATCACCGGTGCCACCAGTGTGCAGATGAAACTGTACGATCAGGCGGCGCAGGAAATGGGCCGCACAACGGAATACAGCGCATCACAGGCCGCCGAGGCCATTAAACTGATGGCTTCGGCAAAGCCTGAACTGCTGAGTACCTCTGCGGGGCTGACAGCGGCGACCAAAAGCGCGTTAACGCTGGCTCAGGCTGCAGGGACCACGCTTCCGGATGCCACCCGAACGCTGGCCCTGTCATTAAACCAGTTCGGGGCGGGAGCCAGTGAAGCCGACCGGTATATCAACGTGCTGGCTGCTGGCGCGAAATTTGGTTCGTCGGAGATAACCGATACTGCTGCCGCGATTAAAAATGGTGGGATGGCAGCGGCACAGGCTGGCGTGGGTTTTGAAACCCTCAATGCTGCCATACAGGTACTGGCAGAGCGCGAGGTTAAAGGCGGCGAGGCCGGGACCGCGCTGCGTAACGTGATCCTGAATCTGGAGAAGGGAACCGATAAAACCCTGAAGCCTTCTGTTGTTGGGCTGAGCCAGGCGCTGGAGAACCTGGCGGGAAAAAACCTGTCAACCAGGCAGGCCGTAAAGCTGTTTGGGGTGGAAAATCTCAGCGCGGCATCCATCCTGGTGCAGAACCGCGAGAAGGTGGAGTCGCTGACTGCCGCCCTGACCGGTACGCAGACCGCGCATGAGCAGGCCGAAATCAGGGTAAATAACCTGAACGGCGATCTTCTCAGCCTGACTTCGGCTTTTGAAGGTCTGATTATTAAGGTAGGACAGAGCGGAAACGGTCCGCTGCGCAGTGGTGTTCAGACCGTTACCGATGCCATTAATGGCCTGACGGATAATTTTAATACGGTCGCCAGCGTTGCGCTGTATACGCTGATTCCTGTTCTGGCGACAAAACTGACGGCAGGTATCAGGGGGAACATCGGTGCCTGGGTTGAGCAGCAGCAGGCGGTCAGGGCCAGCGCGATGGCGCAGGCCGATATGGCGCGAAAAACGCTGGAAAGTACCGCCGCCACGCTGGCACAGAATAACGCAGAATTCGGGCGTTATCGGGAAATGGAGAAAAGCGCCAGGCAATTTGGCCTTAACGTGAGTTACCAGAGCGAGTTTAACCGCTTAATCCGCCAGGAAACTGAGCAGACACTGCTTTCCACCCAGGCAAAGAACCAGCTGAATGCAGCCAATAAACAGCTTTCCGTTTCAGCCCGCGCAGTCTCTGCAGCAGTAGGTATGGCCAGAGGGGCGCTGGCACTGGTGGGCGGTCCGGTGGGGGCAGCGATGCTTGCCGGTTCGGCGTTGCTATATTTCCATAATCAGGCGAAGAACGCCCGTCAGTCAGCGATTGACCTGAAAAATGCTGTCGTTGAAACGAATGAAGAACTAAAAAAACTGTCGCTTAACCAGCTCAATGTGAAGCAACTGGACATTGATGAACAGTTTGAGAATCAGGTTATTCAGCGGAACAAACTGATTAAAGAAATTCAGGATGCGGAAAGCCGTATTGATGGGTTGAGTGGCTTCGATCCGTTCGGACAACTTAAAGGCGTACAGAATGATAAAACCCGCTACAAAGGGGATCTGGATGCCGTTGAGCAGGGGTTAAAACTCCTCAAGGAACGGCAAAAAATTGTCAAAGAGGCCATAGAACAGGCTAAATCAGGGAAAACCGATCCCACGCCGAAGCCTGATAAACCAGGGAATGAAACAGGGAGCGATAAACCTGATACCCCCTGGACCGGGGAAGGCGGTGATACGGGTAAGGGGCAAAAGGCAAAGGTTAACCAGTATGAGCAACTGCGGCGTGAAATCGAAGCGGCACATGCCTCGAGTCTCGGACGTATCAACCTGCAGGAGCAGGAAAGCGCCAGAAAACTCCTTGAAGCCGCCCGCGCTGACGGAGCCAGCGAGGCCGATATTCAGAAGACGCTGCTGCTGAATGCTGAAAACTATCAGAAACAGCGCCTCGAACTGGCAGAACAGTATGCGCCAGCCAGAGCAACTCTTACGAAAGAGCGCGAAGCGAGCCAGGAGCTGAAGTCGCTCCTGGATGCCCGTCTTCTGGATGAAAAGGAATACCAGACGGCCAGAATCACGCTGGCACAAAGTACGGCCCGCGAACTGTTACAGGCACAGGCAGCGGCAATGTCTGCCCCTCTGATTGATATTGCCGGGACGGTTGATCCGCTGGCAAAACTGCGCAATCAACTGACCGAGCGTCAGTCACTACTGCAGGCTTTTTACCAGAACGATGCGATCAATAAAGAGCAGTACGAGCTGCTGAAGCAAAAGGCTGACAAGGATTCTGCGGATGCGCAGTACCAGACAGCGATTGAACTGTATAAATCGCAGGGAAACCTGAACAGCCTCGCTGTTGGCATGTTAGAGACCACCCAGGAGCGTTCCACCAACATGCTGACAGGCATGCTGGTAAACACCCAATCACTTCGGGACGGTATGATTGGATTGTTTGCCTCCCTGACTCAGTCGGTGATTAAAAACCTTGTCGATATGGCAACGCAGGCGCTGATTACCAACACCATCCTGAAATCCATTATGGGCATCGGCGGCAGTCTTTTTGGCGGTGCAGCAACCGCGAGTACCGGCACGGCCATCAGCAGTTTTGGCAGCAGTTTTAGTTTTAATGAGAAGGGCGGTGTTTATGACTCACCTTCATTAAGTGCCTACAGTAACGGCATCTATGACAGCCCGACCCTATTTGCTTTTGCAAAGGGGGCAGGCGTGTTTGGTGAAGCAGGTCCGGAAGCCATTATGCCTCTGGCAAAAACAACTGACGGTACGCTGGGTGTCAGGGCGCTGGGTGAGCCGGGTTCCTCTGGTGGTGGTATGAATGGGGGGATTGTTTATTCACCTGAGTATCACATTATTATTCAGAATGACGGGCAAAACGGGCAGATAGGGCCGCAGGCATCGCAGATGCTGGTCAAAATGGTCGACACGCGTGTCATGAGTATCCTGAGAACTCAGGGCCGTGATGGCGGCATGCTGGCGGGAGGATAAGTGAAAACTTTTCATTGGGTACCCAGGGAGGGGATGCCGTCTTCTCTTTCCCCTTCGGTGACAACCATTAAATTTGGGGATGGCTATGAGCAACGTCGCCCGACCGGACTTAACCATCAGTTAATTAACTTCCAGCCTGTTTTCCGTATCACGTCGGACAATTCCCGCACCGCACTTGAAGCGTTTCTGGTCGAGCACGGAGGATATAAAGCCTTTTTGTGGCGACCGCCAAAATACAACCGCACGATTAAAGTTGTCTGCCGGGAATGGTCTGTTACGGACAACGTCACGTATTCTGATTTCAGCTGTAAATTTGAGCAGGTTATTGCTTAAGGATCCTTATGCAGGATATACCTCAGAACACCCTCAACGAAACCACGAAAACCGAGCAGTCGGCCCGCATTGATTTGTGGGAAATCGACCTGACGGCCTTTGGTGGCCAGCGTTACTATTTTTCAAATGAAGCGAACGAGAAGGGCGAGCCGGTCACCTGGCAGGGCCGGAAGTATGATGTTTACCCGATACAGGGAACAGGATTCGACCTGGTGGGGAAAGGAACTTCCGCCCGCCCGACGCTGGCAGTGTCGAACCTGTTTGGCATGGTTACGGGACTTGCGGCAGATATGCAGAGCCTCGTCGGTGCCACGGTGGTAAGGCATGTTGTATACGCCCGTTTTCTCGATGCGGTGAACTTTACAGGCGGCAACCCGGAGGCCGATCCGGAACAGGAAGTGGTCAGTCGCTGGAAGGTAGAACAGTTATCCGAACTGAAAGCCACCACGGCGACTTTTGTGCTGGCCACACCGACCGAAACGGACGGCAGCGTGTTTCCGGCGCGGATCATGCTGGCTGATGTCTGCAGCTGGACCTACCGTTCTGATGAGTGTGGCTATGCCGGTCCGCCTGTGGCGGATGAGTTTGACAAGCCCACGGCAGACCCGGCAAAAGATGCCTGCAGTAAATGCCGTACTGGCTGCGAGTTGCGTAATAACCTGCCGCGCATTGGCTGTTTCCTCTCCATTAACCGTCTTTCCTGATGGATATACCCATGAAAAAAACTATCCTGGCGCATGCTGCTGCGTGTGCGCCTGCTGAATCGTGCGGCTGGGTGGTGAACACGACTGCCGGGGAGCGGTATTTTCCCTGCCAGAATCTTTCCGCTGAACCGACCCTGTATTTCCGTATGGATCCGGCAGATTACCTCCAGGCGCAGGCGGCGGGCGATGTGGTGGCCCTGGTACACAGCCATCCCGATGGCCTGCCGTTCCTCAGCGATGTTGATCGCCGCCTGCAGGTGCAAAGTGGCCTGCCGTGGTGGCTGGTCTGCGATGACCGGATATACAAATTTCGCTGCATGCCTTTTCTCACCGGGCGGGCATTTGAGCATGGCGTGACGGACTGTTACACCCTGTTCCGCGATGCGTACCATCTGGCGGGTATTGAGATGCCGGATTTTGCGCGGGGGGAGGACTGGTGGAAGCAGGGAGATAATCTCTATCTGGATAATCTGGAGGCGACCGGTTTTTACCGCGTGAATGCCGCAGAGGCACAGCCCGGAGACATTCTGATTTGTTGTTTTGGTTCATCGGTTGCCAACCATGCCGCGATTTACTGCGGCGACGGCGAACTGTTGCACCATATTCCTGATCAGCTCAGTAAACGCGAGAGGTATACCGACAAATGGCAACGCCGCACACACTCAATCTGGCGACACCAGGCATGGCACGAATCTGCCTTCACGGGGATTTACAACGATTTGGCCGCCGCTTCAGCCTCAGTATAAAAACGGGGGCCGAGGCCATTTACGCGCTGGCCATGCAGATACCGGGCTTCCGGCAGAAAATGAATGATGGCTGGTATCAGATACGCATCGCCGGTCAGGATGTGGATGAAGCCAGCGTGTCAGCCCGTCTGCATGAGTCACTGCCGGACGGGGCCATTATTCATATTGTGCCGCGTATGGCAGGGGCTGGAAAAGGTGGTCTGTTCCAGGTTGTGCTGGGTGCCGTGGCAATCGGCGCATCAATTTTAACTGGCGGGGCAACTCTTGCTCTTTGGGGGAGCGCATTATCTGCCGGTGCTATTTCAGCATCCTCAGTCTTGTTTTCTATGGGGGTGGCCATGATGCTGGGCGGTGTGGCGCAGATGCTGACACCCCAGGCAAAAATCCCCTCATCCCGGCAGACCGATAACGGCAGACAGAACACCTATTTTTCGTCACTGGACAACATGGTGGCGCAGGGTAATGCCCTGCCGGTGTTATACGGTGAAATGCTGGTCGGCTCCCGCACGATCTCCCAGGAAATCAGCACGCGGGATGAAGGTGGTGGTGGACAGRTRGTGGTCATTGGTCGCTGA
>NZ_CP069763.1:4138157-4141648 GCF_016893685.1 Citrobacter cronae | reverse complement strand
ACAGAACCGCCTCCGGGCGGTTTTGTCGTTTCAGAGGGAACAGATTATGGGTAAAGGTGGTGGCAGCAGTAAAACGCCGCATGAGGCTCCTGACGACCTGAAATCCAGCCAGATGCTGACGGTTGTTGATGCCATCTGCGAGGGGCCGATTGAAGGTCCTGTGGACGGGCTGAAAAGTGTCAGAATTAACAAAACGCCGGTCCTTGACAGCGACGGTAACGCGATGGTTCACGGTGTCACTGTGGTTTATCGCGTGGGGGAGGATGAACAGACCGCGATGGAGGGGTTCGAAGACTCCGGCGCTGAAACCCTGCTGGGTGTGGAAGTGGAGAAGTCAGAGCCAGTGACCCGCACCATTACCACCAAAACGCTGGACCGTCTGCGCTTTACCTTTGGTGTGCAGTCGCTGGTCAGTACCAGTACCAAAGGCGACCGCAACCCGACCAGCGTACAGATGCTGATCCAGTTTCGCCGTGATGGGTTGTGGCGAACGGAACGGGATATCACCATTACGGGGAAAACGACCACGCAGTTTCTGGCATCCGTGGTGATTGATGATTTACCGCCCCGGCCGTTTGAAGTCCGCATGCTGCGCCTCACTGATGACAGCACGACAGACCTGCTGCAGAACAAAACGGTGTGGTCGGGCTATACCGAAATCATCGATGTGAAACAGTGCTACCCGAACACCGCCGTTATCGGGGTAAAAGTGGATGCGGAGCAGTTTGGCAGCCAGCAGGTCACGCGAAACTATCACCTGCGCGGGCGTATTGTGCCGGTGCCGTCGAATTACGATCCGTTAAAACGGACCTGTACGGGAATATGGGACGGGACGTTTAAACCCGCCTGGACAGATAATCCGGCCTGGTGTGTGCTGGATATGCTGACTCACCCGCGCTATGGCATGGGAAGCCGCATTGGTGTTGCCGATGTGGACAAGTGGGCGCTGTATGCCATTGCACAGTACTGCGATCAGCCTGTTCCTGACGGTTTTGGCGGGACGGAGTCGCGTATCACCTGCAATGCGTATCTGACGGACCAGCGCAAAGCGTGGGACGTGCTGGGGGACTTCTGTTCCCTGATGCGCTGTATGCCGGTCTGGAACGGCAGCACCCTGACGTTTGTGCAGGACCGGCCCGCCGATAAAGTCTGGACCTATACGCAGAGTAATGTGGTGATGCCCGCTGATGGTGCGCCGTTCATCTACAGCTTCAGCGCACTGAAAGAGCGCCACAATGCCGCCGAGGTCCGTTACACCGACCCGAACAACGGCTGGGAAACATCCACCGAACTGGTGGAAAACGACGCTGCCATCCGTCGCTACGGTCGCAACGTTCTGAAGATGGATGCGTTCGCCTGTACCAGCCGTGGGCAGGCGCACCGCGCCGGACTGTGGGCCATCACCACCGAATTGCTGGAAACGCAGACGGTGGATTTTTCCGTAGGGGCTGAGGGGCTGCGACATGTTCCCGGCGATATCATTGAGGTCTGCGACAGTGATTATGCTGGCGTGACCGTGGGCGGACGCATTCTGTCGGTCGACAGCCTGACGCGCACGCTCACGCTGGACCGTGAGGTGGAGATACCGGCAGGCGGCAATGTGGTGCTGAACCTGGTGGGCAGCAATGGCCAGCCTGTTACCGTCGCGGTCACCGCGCACCCCGCCCCGGACCGCGTGACCGTCAGCCAGTTACCCGATGGCGTGGCGGAGTACAGTGTGTGGGGGCTGAAACTGCCGGACCTGCGCCAGCGGCTGTTTCGCTGTGTGGCCATACGGGAAAACGATGACGGCACGTATGCCATTACCGCCGTACAGCATGTTCCGGAGAAAGAGAGCATCGTGGACAACGGGGCGACGTTTGATCCGTTGCCGGATACAGGTATCACGAACACGCCGCCTGCCGTGCAGCACCTGACCACAGAGATTCTGGCAAGGATGGTCAGTATCAGGCGCGGGCGCGTTGGGATACGCCGCGTGTGGTGAAGGGGGTGAACTTTTCCCTGCGCCTGACGGTGAAAGCGGAAGATAACAGCGACCGCCTGGCCAGCAGCCTGACACTGGCCGAAATGGAGCACACCTTCCGTAACCTGACGCCGGGACGTTACACCCTGACGGTACGGGCGGTGAACAGCCAGGGCCAGCAGGGTGAGCCTGCCAGCACTGATTTCAGCATCGCCGCGCCCGCAGTACCGTCTTATGTTGAGCTGGCTCCCGGCTATTTCCAGATAACCGCCACCCCGCGCCAGGCGGTATATGACCCCACGGTGCAGTATGAATTCTGGTTTACAGATACGCAGATTGCCGATATCCGCCAGGTGGAAACCGATGCGCGTTATCTCGGTACTGCGCTGTACTGGATTGCGGCCAGCAGCAGTATCAAACCCGGCAGGGATTATTACTTTTATATTCGGGCCGTGAACCAGGTCGGGAAATCGGCGTTCGTGGAGGCTAAAGGGCAGGCCAGCAACGATGCGGCGGGCTACCTGGATTTCTTCAAAGGGAAAATCACCGAAAGCCACCTGGGGAAAGAGTTGCTGGAGAAGGTGGAGCTGACGGAAGACAACGCCAGCAGGCTGGATCAGTTTTCGGAAGAATGGCAGGACGCGAACGGCAAATGGAATGCCATGTGGGGTGTGAAGATAGAGCAGACCAAAGACGGGAAGCACTATGTGGCTGGTCTGGGCCTGAGCATGGAAGACACGGAAGAAGGGAAGGTAAGCCAGTTCCTGGTGGCGGCTGACCGTATCGCGTTTATCAACCCGGCGAACGGCAATGAAACACCTGCCTTCATGATGCAGGGTGACCAGATATTTATGAACGAGGTGTTCCTCAAATATCTGACGGCCCCGAGCATCACCAGCGGCGGGAACCCGCCGACCTTTACGCTGATGCCTGACGGCAAACTGACCGCCCGTAATGCGGATATCAGCGGCCATATCAGTGCGAACTCTGGTGCTCTCAACAATGTGACGATTGAGGAAAATTGCACAATAAAGGGTACGCTCCGGGCCGAGCGTATTCTTGGGGATATTGTTAAGGCAGCGGGCAGGGAGTTTCCTTACTTCATAACCAGTAACGGTGAAAAACGGTACGCCAACGGGACACTGACAGTCGTGATTGAAGATGACCAGTCTTTTGACCGACAGGTTTCCATTCCTGGGATTACCTTTCAGGGGGCAGCGTATGACAGCCAGACCAGTAATGACGTATGGGATGACTGTACGCTGACTGTCAGGAAAAACGGGGTGGAGATATACAAGCAGACAAGCAGAGGTGTACCGGCCGTTTTTACGCGAACACTGGATATGCCTGCCGGGAGCGGACGGATGACGCTGAGTTTCAGCGTCAGTACACACGGTAACAGCAGCGGCTATCCATTTTCCCGAATCAGTGACCTGCTGGTTATTGTAACGAAAAAGTCATCAGCCGGGATAACAATAAGTTAATGACAGAAACCGCCTCCGGGCGGTTTTTTTATGGAGGTAGTATG
>NZ_CP069763.1:4137824-4138027 GCF_016893685.1 Citrobacter cronae | reverse complement strand
CGGACGGCCACTACAGCATTGAGGCTGAACCGGGTTATTACAGTGTGTCACTGCTGCGGGAAGGTTTTCCTCCCGTACTTGCTGGCGACATTTACGTGGCCCCGACCGATGCGCCGGATACCCTGAATGCGTTTCTCGATGCGCCAAAGGATGCGGACCTGCGTCCGGAGGTGATGAAACGCTTTGAGGAAATGGTAAACCGC
>NZ_CP069763.1:4137143-4137801 GCF_016893685.1 Citrobacter cronae | reverse complement strand
AGAGAAGGATCGGAAACTCGCTGAACAGGCCGCACAGTCAGCAGCGCAGAGCAATGATGCGGCAGCATTGTCTGCAACGGCTGCGGCGGAGTCACAGCGCCAGGCGGCGAACTCTGCCGATGCGGCTGATGTGTCTGCCCGATCTGCCGCAGATAATGCCCGACAGACAGCACAGGACGTTCTGGCCAGTGGTGCAGATGCGGACAGTGCGGCAAAGTCTGCACAGGCAGCGACGGAACAGGCCGGAGTGGCAAAAACTGCCGCAGATACGGCACAGAAAGCGCAGCAGGAGGCAGGTGCTTCGGCACAGTCTGCAACTGGAAGTGCCGAAAGTGCCGCTTCATCAGCACAAACAGCGGGGGAGCATGCTGGTAATGCAGCCTCATCTGAAAATGCCGCGCGTGAAAGCGCCATCACGGCCACGCAGGCTGCAGAACAGGGGAATAACAGCGCGGCAGCTGCAGCACTAAGTGAGCAGCATGCCAGAGAGTCCAGCAACAAGGCTGCTAAATCAGAGACTGCTGCATCAGCCAGTGCAGAATCGGCATCTTCAAGTGAAGCATCAGCTCTGCAGTCAGCCGAAACGGCTGAGAACCAGAAAAATGCAGCCGCTGAGAGTGCCAACCGCGCAGAACAGGCCAGAGATGATGCGCTGACG
>NZ_CP069763.1:4134895-4135126 GCF_016893685.1 Citrobacter cronae | reverse complement strand
CACTTGTTAACAAAGCAGCAAATTCCTGATACTTGGTTAAGTGAGGCTCGCATTACGATCGACTTTAACGTAAATGCTAAACACGAGCAGTTGCATGAATGCTCAACATCAGGTGAGCCTTTTCAGTGCTGTTGTCGGATAATTGATGATACTGGTCGCTGTTACTCYTCCGTCGTTTATGGTAAGTGCAAACCACACTCTACTGCGAAAGAAATGAAATCGACTCGAAAA
>NZ_CP069763.1:4131314-4131638 GCF_016893685.1 Citrobacter cronae | reverse complement strand
TCGCTCAAAGAAGACTGTCAGATTTGATTGTGTGCTGCAGGTGAAAACCGTCAGAACAACTCTGAGCTAATACATCTAAATGCTTATAACCGCTAACCTCTTAATACAACCATCTATGGAATATCTAACCTGATTTGAAGTCTTGGTAGCGGAGTTACTTGTTTTCCTCAAAGCCCACGTACGTGGGCACTAGTGCTTCAGTCCTGAACCAGCCACATATCAGCCTCTTCAAACATTTCCTGAACAGTGCGGCTTATCAGTTCCTTCTCATGCATGCTGGCGTCAGTGTTGATCGCCGGCAGTGTCATCATTGGTTTAACCCAA
>NZ_CP069763.1:4088801-4128561 GCF_016893685.1 Citrobacter cronae | reverse complement strand
AATGTCGCGTTCTGCTTCTTCAGCGAGCAGAGCTAGATAGTCTTCACGCGTCATCGACTGTGAGAAACGTCCACACATAGAAACCTCCAGCCATATGTCAGACTGAAAGTATAGGGCAGGAAGAAAAAGTGGTGCGCACCGGTAATGATTTAAAAAGGAGCTTGTAAGGTAAATTGGAATGATGATTTTGTGAATTGATGAATTCTTAAAAATATGTAGATGCTGGAACAATGCGATCCCGAATTTTTCCCGACGACGCCACGAAACCAATAGCAACTGATTGATCTTGAATGGGTGCATTAGTAAGTATCAGGAGGTGTTTTTTAGTGGGTTTTTGGTGTTAAACTATTGAAGTTTATAGGTTATTACGTTTTGATTTGTAAACAGGAATCGTATTCGGTCTCTTTTTATGCGGATTTCATTTCAATAAGTTAGAACGTCATGTCCAAAAATTTCCGAAATTTGTCCACATATCAGTATTTGGGATTGCTTCGTTATACCACACAGTTTTTAACATTCACAGTGTATTTGCAGAGAAAAAGAACAGGGATGGGCGCTGTTTTTCCTCGTATCCTAGAGTGTGCATGACGTATGTGTCAGTGTTTTCAGTGGGTTCTTGTTCCCTCAGACGTTTGGACTCGCTTGTACCGATAGCGGTATACTTCTTCATCAATAGGTGAAGTTCTCACCACTGACTCGGGACTTAGACTCACAGTAAAGAGACAGAAGAAATGGATAAGTTTAAAGAATGGCTGGTGATGGAAATTGGTAATGCAGACGATCTCTCTTCCTCATTAAATCTCTACACTAATGTCTATCAGTTAATACCTGAATATAAATTTGTATTTTCGTCTCCTAAAGGTCCATATCCGGGCTTTCAAACTAACAAAAAGTTCGAAAACGGAGCATCTATTCGTTCTTTATTCAATGATGAAAATGTGTTCGTCATGGATCCTCAAACGATAGAAGAAATGTTTAGTGATAAACGCTGCTCTACTTTTAAAATAGACTACTCAATATCCCTTGATAGCCAGGCATTAAGTTATTTGCGGCCTTATATTAACGGAAAGGTCTCAGGTTTAGATGATGACATTGAAGAAATATTCAATTTTATTTCCCATAAAAATACTCAGGTAGATTCTGTACTGTATGAACTGGAGAATCTTAACAATTTAGATGTAAAAGAAAACCATCATAAAATATTTGATAAATTGTTAGGTTACGAGTTTATAAAGGATGTAGATTTCATCAAAACGGGAAATACCGGGAAATTGACATCAAAAATATCACAAAGTGAGCTTTTACTTAAAACTGACAGACATTTTAATTCTATGCTTGCTAAACACAAGGATTCTGAGTTCAGGCGTGCGCTACGAGATCGACATGATAGTATATATGCTTACCTTCTAATGATGAGTATCATCCAAATCAAATCACCCGCCAGGTCGCTAAAGAATAAACTTATCGATCTGTTAATTTTTGCACACAACAAAGTCGGTTTTCTGGCCACAAGAGAGCTGATTCTTGCAAGTGAGTTCTTTAAAAGAGGAACTCAATTTAGATTTTTTAACAAGATACATAAAAAATCAAAAAATATGTGGCCAGCTTTACATGGGATGGCATGGGACCTTACTCATTGCAGATATTTAGAACAAGCTATTACCTTCAATACCGGAAATGATCAACGGTATTTTTTCCCTGGAATTTTAAGCTGTGATAAAGGATTTATTGAAGCTATGGAGCTGACACCATTAAAGGCCGTTGCATTTAATACCCAGGGGGGGCCGCCACTGCTCTTTTACCATGATAATGACGTGAAAAAAATCACAGCAGACATACCTGAGGTTATTGATTTTTATATAAAAATAACTAGAAAACATAAAAGAGAAGAAAGAGCCAGCACGCGAAATGCACCCACTTATGACCTGCAATCTATTGTTACAGAACTGGAAGAAGAGCTGGAAGCTGTTGCCCAGGTGCCTGTTAGGCGGGCTGATCACATAGGGTCGTGACACAAGCATCGTTCGGAATTTTGCTGCTATGGTTTAATTAAGTGAAGGGTAATATTTGTATGCAGGAGGTCAAATGGGACAGCCTGACAATATCTACCAGCGGATCGCAGCAACAAACTGGCGACACGTCTGGGTCGTTGGGGATCTCCACGGTTGCTTCTCTTTATTGATGGCTAAACTGCGCCAGTGCCATTTTGATCCCTGGCAGGATCTGTTGGTTTCAGTGGGCGATGTTATCGACCGTGGCCCTGACAGTCTCCGTTGCCTGCGCCTGATGCGTAAACGCTGGATTGTGGCAGTCAGGGGCAATCATGAGCAGATGGCGTTGGATGCACTGGCGACGGGGGAGCAACTGTCGTGGTTTATGAACGGCGGCGCGTGGTTTGCTCACGCGGATCAGCCCGCGGCGAGGTTAGCACTGGAAGCGTGCCGAAAGTTACCCTGGATTCTGGAACTACGCTGCCGGAGTGGTATACACGTTGTTGCTCATGCTGATTACCCGGATGATGAATACCAGTGGCAAAAAGAGGTCGATTTACAGCGGGTACTGTGGGATCGTGCGCGGTTGATGAACAATGGTAACGGCATACGCGGCGCGGATCACTTTTGGTTTGGCCATACGCCGCTGCGGCATCGGTTGGATCGCGACAATCTGCACTATATTGATACCGGTGCGGTATTTGATGGCGAATTAACGCTGGTGCAATTGCAATAATCAGAAATCACTGTATTCCTGGGCCGGACGCCAGAAGCTGTCGATATAATCGTCCGCAGGCAAACATCCGCCGTTACGGATGCGCTGATCGTCCATCGATACAAGGCATTGCTGCTCAGTTTTGTAGACATCAACCACGATATCTTCACAACCGCCGTCAAGGTAGCACACAAAAAGAACCAGCGTGAACATTCCATCCTCTAATGGTAAAGCCATACCTCTAGTGTAGAAGATGTTGATAGATGAGGGAAATTAGCCAGGAAATAACCCGTCTGGCGACGGGTTCTTTTTGAATCAGGCAAGGCGCATGATCCAGGCATCTGACTTACGATCGTAGTGCTCGCGAAACAGAACAGAATGCTCTCCATTCAGAAGGGCCGGGACGCTGGTGTCGGCATCCCAGGCGTCCAGTTGCATACATAAATCCGGATCGGATTTACATGGAATGGTTAACGTTCGGTCCCCCGGCGATTCGCCATGCAACTCGGCGTCGTCGATTTCAAAAGCGCCAATGCGCACACTGGTTTTCATCATCGTGCTCTCCGTTTATCTGCTGATTGTGGTACGACCAGTTAGGTCGTCCATTTTTCAGCGTAGTCAACGTTAGCAAAAGCGCCAGTCAAAACGTGCGTTATCCTGTAAAGAGTTTGCCATCCCGGACAAGCTCGCGTGGATAGCTATTTTTCAATCGCGATCCAATACGTTTTGCCAGGCCGATCGGCTGATGCTGGAACGTAACTAACACGTCGTCAGTTGCGGGTGAAGTTTGCGGGTAAACATCTCTACCGCGATACCACTCTTCCGCTTCGGAAAGGCTCAGTTCGAACGCATGGCTGTGGCCTGGATCGGCGAGGGCGATGACGGCTTCATGCTGCCAACGATACCCTTTGTTGTGGGTTTCAGCCAGTTTAACCCCGAGGCGGGAAAAACGAACTTTGCCAATCAGGGGTTCAATCTCTGTCGGAAATAACCAGATCTCTTTATCGCGCTGCCACAGGCGTAAATTGTCTGCCCATTGTAATCCGCAGGCGTTAGCGGCCTGAGCAACAAGCGCGGATTCACGTCCTTTCAGCGGGCTGAACGGGAAGTTGCCCACTTTATATTTCGGTGAGGGTAGCGCAGGAATGGCGGCCGTTTTGCGCAAACGCGCGACGAAGAAACCTTCACAATCGTAGATCTGCGGGAACACATGCAGGAATCCTTCCGGCGTCAGGGCGCGTTCAGCCTCCGGGAATAAATCGCCCAACGGTAAAAATTCAACGGCATCCGGGTAGGTTTCAATCAACCACTGCATAATGGCTTCGTTTTCGTCACGGTTCAGCGTACAGGTTGAATAAACCAATGTGCCGCCGGGACGCAGAGCGTGAAATGCGCTGTCGAGGAGCTCGCGCTGGGTTGCGGCAATTTCCAGATTACTTTCTATGGACCAGTTTTTCAGCGCATCGGGATCTTTACGTACCACGCCTTCGCCGGAACATGGAGCATCCAGCAATATGGCATCGAATGTTTCTGGTAATGCCGCGCCGAATACCCGCCCGTCAAAATGGGTCAGGGCGACATTGTTGATACCGCAACGGCTGATATTGGCATGCAGGACTTTGACGCGACTGGCGGAAAACTCATTTGCCAGAATCGCGCCCTGATTATTCATTTTGGCGGCAATTTGCGTGGTTTTGGAGCCGGGAGCTGCCGCGACATCCATTACGCGTTCCGGGGTATTGCCATCGGCAAACAGCGCGGCGACTGGCAACATTGAGCTGGCTTCCTGAATATAAAACAGGCCGCTTAAATGTTCTGCGGTGCTGCCGAGCGGCAGTGACGTTTCATCATCGCGTTCAATCCAGAAGCCTTCAGCACACCATGGAACAGGGGTGAGCGACCAGTTATATGGCGCTGTCAGAGTGAGGAAATCGGCAACAGAGATTTTCAGCGTATTGACGCGGATGCTACGGCGCAGCGGACGCTGGCAGGCAGCGAGAAAATCATCGAATGAGAGCGTGGAAGGCATTGCTTCACGCATTTGTGTCAGAAAGGCGTCGGGAAAATAAGCCACTTGGTACCACCGGCAAAAAAACAGGAGCGCAGTGTAGCATAAGTGCTCCGGCGCGAGTACGCCGGAGCAAAGGGAGAGGTTATCGTGGCAGGGCGGTTCCCCATTCACGCCACTCTTTCGGTTCGCTTTCCTGCAACAGGAAGTGTTTACCAGCCTGTGCTTTCGGGGCCAGTGGCGTACCCGGCGGGGTTGCAAAGGCGATCCCACCGCGAATGAACTGATTAAAGGTACCGGTCTTCACGACGCCGCCGGTCAGGCCGAAGTCGAGACTGTAGCCGGATGCCAGCCAGAATACAGAGTTGTTACGCACCAGATGCTGATAGCGCTGGCTGATGCGCATAGCGATCATCACGCGATCGGAAAGGGAGCCGAGCGTCAACCCGGTGACGGTCCCGACTTCAATACCTCTGAACAGAACTGGCGTACCGATGTTCAATGAACCCGCTTCCGGTGCTTCCACCACAATACTCAGACCATCGAGGTAACGAGAGTCGGTGATAGTAGCTTCCTGCAGCTCAAAATCACGGCGCGGGTTACCGCGGCCAGGTTCAACGTTGATATACGGCTGTAAGATGGTATCTAAATGCTCCACGCCGGCTGCTGAGATTTGCGGGGTAATCACGGAGAAGCGTGTGCCGCTCCGCGCAAAGGTCTGTACGTACTCCGGATACAGTACCGCTTTGGCCTGAACTTCGTTACGGGCAGTGATCAGCTCAAGCGTCTGGATCTGGCCAATATCGATTCCCAGGTAGCGAATCGGCATCCCGGCCGCCAGTTTACCGGCATCGAAGGCGTGCAGGGTTATCTGGCCGCCCACCGCACGGGCAGCGGTTTCTGACGCATACAGAATCCGCTTGTCGCCTTTGCGTTGGCTGGCGCTGGCGCCGCTCAGGTTATCGAAGCTTATTGCGCCTTTAATCGCTCGCGACAGGGGAGAAGCCTGAACGGTTAAACCGCTGCCGTTAAGCTGAACCTTGGCGCCGCCCTCGGCCCAGAACACACTGTTACTGGTCAGCAGGTTGCGATATTCCGGTTTGATATGCAGATCGATATCAAACGCATCGGCGCGTGGACGAACGCTAATCACTTCACCGACTTCGAATTTACGATATAAAACCACCGAACCGGCCTGCACATCGGGCAGCGTCTCGGCACTCAGGCTGACCGTGGTGGTTGGCAGATCGCTCAGGCTGTTCTCAATCGCTTTTTCCAGGTTGGCATACAGCGGGTAGCTTTTTTTCATTTCACCTTTTGTACCAGGCAAAATACGAATGCCGCCGCTGATCCACTCACTGGCGCTGGCGCCAAGAAACTCCACGCCATCAAGCCCAACTTTGACATCGACCCGACTGTTGACCACAAACTTACTGTCACCTTGCACCAGCGCGCGATGCTGCGGTTCGATGGCGACGGTAAACGAAACGCCTTTGCTGGACAGCGTGCGCTCAATCACCTGACCGACCTGTACGCCGTGAAGAATCAGCGGTTGGCCGGCATCAATACCGTAACTTTCCGGCGCGGTCAGCGTCAGCGTCATGACGCCCGGATCGTGTAACAATGATTGCTCTGCAGGAATCACCGCAAACTGGTTACGCGGCTCGCCCTCGCCAGGTATCAGTTCGAATGTTTTGCCCGTCAGCAGCGAACTGAGATTCGCATCGCTTAATGATAATTTAGGGCTGTGTAATTCAATACGCGTGTTGTCGCGCAATAGCGTGACGACGCTGGGATCGACCGTCATCTCGCCGGTGACTTTCCCGCCCGGATTTAAATCCAGTTTGGTCAGTTGACCGACTTCTAATCCTTGATACATCAGCGAAGTTGAGCCTGCTTTCAGTCCGTCGCCGCTGGGTAAGTCGAGCTTAACGATCACGCCGCGCTGGCTGTGCGCGAGATCCTGATACAAACCAAACGTGTCGTCGGCAACGGCGGGTTGCGAATCTTCCGGTGAGTCAAAGGCAATGGCGCCATTTACCAGCGCAGCCAGACTCTCCAGTTTCACTTTGGCGCCGCTGAGGCTGACATCCGCGTCTACCCCTGATACGTTCCAGAAACGACTGCCTTTTTTCACCAGATTGGTAAAGCGACGTTCAATCAGCACGTCGATGGTTACGCCCTGATTATTTGGATTAATGGTGTAGTCATAGACCCGACCTACCGGGATTTTGCGGAAATAAACCAGCGAGCCGCTATTAAGCGAACCGAGGTCGGGGGCCCGCAGGTGCAGCATCAAATCGCCGTTGTTCAGACGGTATTTCGGCTGCGTATCGAGCGCGACGAAATGATCCTCTGGCTCGCCGGTTCCGGGCATCATGCCGATATAGTTGCCGCCAACTAACGCATCCAGGCCGGAAACCCCCGCCAGTGACGCTTTCGGCGTGACCAGCCAGAACTGGGTATCTTTGCGCAGTGCATCTTTCATATTTGATTTGATGCTGACGCGGACTTCAATTTTACGCAGGTCTTTGCTGAGGTTGATGTCCTGCACCGTGCCCACTTCGACGCCCTGATAGCGAACAGGGGTACGGCCAGGCACAATGCCGTCCGCCGACATAAAGTCAATGGTTACGGTATTACCGCGATCTTCATAGCTTCCCCAGATAAGCCATCCTGCAATCATCAATGCGATGAACGGCAGCAGCCAGAACGGGGAGAGACGACGTTTTGTTTTAATCTGCGCTTCAGTCTGCGAAGCGGGCGTTTCCTGACTCATGTGCATCCCAAAGTAAGCGGCTGTCCAGCCATTCCACTGCAAGAATAGTCAATATTACCGCTGCGCCGAAATAAAACGCAGCCGGTCCCATAGTAAAAGCAAGTATCTGATCGCGATTAATCAGCGACATGGTTAAAGCGATAACAAAAAGATCCAGCATTGACCAGCGACCAATCCAGGTCACTATGCGCAGTAGTTTGATGCGGGTACGCAATCCTTGCTCACATTTAAAATGAATGCTGATGAGCAACGTAAACATCACAATCACTTTGGTGAATGGCACCAGAATACTGGCAATAAACACGATCGCCGCCACGCCGATATTACTGTTCGCCAGAGACAGTATGCCTGACATGATCGTGTCTTCCTGCCGGGAGCCATTGACATAAATAATCGAGATAGGCAGGAGGTTCGCAGGCAGCAGCAGGACAATTGAGGCCAGCAGAGCAGCCCAACATTTTTGAATACTTTGATTTCTGCGCCAGCGCAACGGTATGTGGCAACGAGGGCAGCGACCGCGGGCGTCCGGATACCCTGTAAAGTGGCAACCAAGGCAAACGCGAAGCTTTTCATCGGGCCGACGAGCAGGCCTTTGTGGGTAAAAACGGTCCCAAAGCTGTTCTACGTTGAGGTGCGATAACGTCAAAATACTGAGGATCACCAGCGCAATAAAAGCAAACAGTCCCACCCCAGGTTGCAAATAAGCATAGTCCTGAACTTTAATTGACGCGACGCCGATACCCACAAGATAGATATCGAGCATCACCCACTCTTTGAGCCTTTCCAGCATCAGTAGCACCGGACGCAGGTTCATCCCGAGAATATTACCAAACCACAGATAAGCGATTGAGGTAACGAGAATAATCGGCGCGCCCGCAACGCAAAATAGCACGAAAGATGCGGTGAGTGGGTCGCCCTGGCGGGTCATTTGCCAGATACCCTGCATCACATTGGCGTCAATGCGTACACCGAGCAAAAAAATATGTAACAGCGGCTCTCCCCAGGCGAAGGGCATCAGCAGCAACATGGTGACAGCCATTGCTGCCAGCCGCGTTAAGGACCAGTCGCGTCCGTCACGGATTTTTGCCTGACAGCGTGGGCAGAATGCGCTTTGGTGCGAGCGCATTTTAGGCAAGCTGAATATCAGGTCGCATTCAGGACAACGATGATAATGTGCACGCGGTAGTGCCTCGCCGATAGACCTGATGGCTATTTTTTTAGTTGGCGTGATGCGTGATGTCGTAAGGGCCATGTATCGCGTATCAAAATGTTGAAGTAATGTTATCTTAACTCATGACGGGAATGATCTTGAGCATTAACGCATTTAATGTTTATTTTAGTAGGCTGCAGTTTTAAGTAAGACAACTAAGTGATTACATAATGAACAAATCAGAGCTATACACGGATCTGAACCGTGATTTTCAGGCATTAATGGCAGGTGAAACCAGTTTTCTGGCAACGCTGGCAAATACCAGCGCATTGTTGTACGAGCGTCTGGCACAAGTAAACTGGGCCGGTTTTTACCTGCTTGAGGGCGAGACTCTGGTACTTGGCCCTTTCCAGGGCAAAATTGCCTGTGTGCGGATCCCGGTAGGGCGTGGTGTATGCGGTACCGCGGTGGCGCGCAATCAGGTGCAGCGTATCGAAGACGTGCACGCGTTTGACGGGCACATCGCATGCGATGCCGCCAGCAACGCGGAAATCGTTCTGCCTGTCACCGTTGAAAATCAGATAATCGGCGTGCTGGATATTGATAGCACTGCGTTTGGTCGCTTCACTGAAGAAGACGAACAGGGGCTGCGTACGCTTGTGGCACAGCTTGAAACCGTGCTTGCAACGACGGATTACAAAAAATTCTTTGCGAGCGTCGCAGGATAATCAACGGATAACGTAGCAATTACTGATGACGTCATTATAATGTCGCCTGTTCATGCCTGCGCTTGTTGGCTACGTCCGTTGTAATCAGGAAATTTCATGGAAAATCAACCTAAGTTGAATAGCAGTAAAGAAGTCATCGCGTTTCTGGCCGAACGCTTCCCGCAGTGTTTTAGTGCTGAAGGCGAAGCGCGCCCACTGAAAATTGGCATTTTTCAGGATTTGGTAGAGCGTGTTGAGGGCGAAATGAACCTCAGCAAGACACAGCTCCGTTCTGCCTTACGTCTCTATACTTCAAGCTGGCGCTATCTGTATGGCGTTAAATTGGGCGCAACGCGTGTTGATCTCGACGGCAACCCATGTGGTGAGTTGGATGAGCAACATGTTGAACATGCTCGCAAACAGCTGGAAGAAGCTAAAGCTCGCGTTCAGGCGCAACGTGCAGAGCAACAGGCGAAAAAACGCGAAGCGGCCGCTGCTGCCGGCGAAAAAGAAGACGCACCGCGTCGCGAGCGTAAGCCGCGTCCTGCTCCGCGTCGTAAAGAAGGGGCTGAACGTAAACCTCGCGCTGAAAAACCAGCAGCAAAAGCACCGCGTGCTCCTCGTGAAGAACAGCATACCCCGGTATCTGATATTTCAGTGCTGACGGTAGGGCAGTCCTTGAAGGTGAAAGCAGGTAATAATGCGATGGATGCCACCGTATTAGAAATCACCAAAGATGGCGTCCGTGTACAGCTGAATTCGGGTATGTCTTTGATTGTACGCGCAGAACACCTGGTGTTCTGAAACGGAGGCCAGGCCTGGCATGAACACTTTTTTTAGGCTTACTGCGTTAGCTGGTCTGCTTGCATTAGCAGGCCAGGCACTTGCTGTAGAAGACATCACGCGTGCCGATCAAATCCCCGTTTTAAAGGAAGAAACCCAGCATGCGACGGTGAGTGAACGTGTAACTTCACGTTTTACACGTTCACACTATCGCCAGTTCGATCTGGATCAGGCGTTTTCGGCAAAAATTTTTGACCGCTATCTGAATCTGCTCGACTACAGCCATAACGTGCTGTTGGCGAGCGATATCGAACAGTATGCAAAAAAGAAAACTGTCCTCGGCGATGAACTGCGCACGGGCAAGCTGGATGTCTTTTACGATCTTTATAATCTGGCGCAAAAACGCCGATTTGAACGATATCAGTACGCGCTAAGCGTGCTGGCGCGTCCAATGGATTTTACCGGGACTGACACCTTTAACCTCGACCGGAGCAAAGCTCCGTGGCCGAAGAGCGAAGCAGAGCTCAATGCGCTGTGGGACGGCAAAGTAAAATTTGACGAACTCAGCCTGAAGCTGACCGGTAAAACCGATGCGGAAATTCGCGAAACGCTGACACGTCGCTATAAATTTGCCATTCGCCGCCTGGCGCAGACGAACAGTGAAGATGTGTTCTCACTGGCGATGACGGCTTTTGCTCGTGAAATAGACCCGCATACTAACTATCTTTCTCCGCGCAACACAGAACAGTTTAATACTGAAATGAGCTTGTCTCTGGAAGGTATTGGCGCAGTTCTGCAAATGGATGATGACTACACCGTCATTAACTCCATGGTGGCAGGCGGCCCGGCAGCCAAGAGCAAAGCGATAAGCGTTGGCGACCGTATTGTCGGCGTGGGCCAGACCGGAAAAGGCATGGTCGATGTGATTGGCTGGCGTCTGGATGATGTTGTGGCGCTGATCAAAGGACCTAAAGGCAGCAAAGTTCGCCTCGAAATCCTGCCTGCTGGTAAAGGCACCAAGACGCGCATTGTCACGCTAACGCGTGAACGCATTCGTCTCGAAGACCGCGCTGTTAAAATGTCTGTGAAAACCGTTGGCAAAGAAAAGGTCGGCGTACTGGATATTCCTGGTTTCTATGTTGGCCTGACGGATGACGTAAAAGTTCAGCTGCAGAAACTGGAAAAACAGAATGTCAGCAGCGTGATTATCGATCTGCGTACTAACGGTGGTGGCGCACTGACCGAAGCGGTCTCGCTTTCTGGTCTGTTCATTCCTTCCGGCCCGGTGGTTCAGGTTCGTGACAATAACGGCAAAGTGCGTGAAGACAGCGATACCGACGGTGTTGTGTATTACAAAGGTCCGCTGGTGGTGTTAGTCGATCGCTTCAGTGCCTCGGCATCGGAAATTTTTGCCGCGGCAATGCAGGATTATGGCCGTGCGCTGATCGTCGGTGAACCGACCTTTGGGAAGGGCACCGTACAGCAGTATCGTTCTCTGAACCGTATTTACGATCAGATGCTGCGTCCGGAATGGCCAGCACTGGGTTCCGTTCAGTACACGATCCAGAAATTCTACCGTGTAAATGGTGGCAGTACGCAGCGTAAGGGCGTTACGCCGGATATCATCATGCCGACAGGTAATGAAGAAACTGAAACCGGTGAGAAGTTTGAAGATAACGCGCTGCCGTGGGATAGCATTGACGCGGCAACCTATACAAAGTCTGATAACCTGACGCCATTTGGACCTGAATTGCTAAAAGAGCACAATGCACGTATTGCGAACGATCCTGAGTTCCAGTACATCATGAAGGACATTGCGCGATTTAATGCGATGAAGGATAAGCGCAGCATTGCTTCTCTGAATTACGCTCAGCGTGAGAAAGAGAATAACGAAGATGATGCACTGCGTCTGGCGCGCATCAACGACCGGTTTAAGCGTGAAGGCAAACCGTTGTTGAAGAAACTGGACGATCTGCCGAAAGATTACCAGGAGCCGGATCCGTATCTGGATGAAACGGTAAAAATCGCGCTCGACCTGGCGCATCTTGAAAAAGAGAAGCCAGCGGAACAGCCCGCAACCAGTCAATAACCTCCAACAGGCACAAGAAATTGTGCCTGTTTTTTTAACAACCGCATGAAGACGTCAGTCTGATACGATAAAATGTAAAGTTGTGTCTTTCTGGTGACTTAGCACCTATGGATGCTTGAAAATAGCCATAAGACCCATACGATATGGGTAATCGCATAGTGCGTTTTGTTAAATTGAGGTTAAAAGAAAATTATGATGCGAATCGCGCTCTTCCTGCTGACGAACCTGGCTGTGATGGTCGTTTTCGGGCTGGTATTGAGCCTGACAGGGATTCAGTCAAGCAGCGTTCAAGGCTTGTTGATCATGGCACTGCTGTTTGGTTTTGGTGGTTCCTTCATTTCGCTGCTGATGTCCAAATGGATGGCGTTAAAGTCCGTTGGCGGGGAAGTGATTGAACAGCCCCGTAATGAAAGAGAACGCTGGCTGATGAATACGGTAGCGAATCAGGCCCGTCAGGCGGGTATCGCTATGCCGCAGGTTGCAATCTACCATGCGCCAGATATTAACGCCTTTGCTACCGGTGCGCGCCGGGATGCTTCGCTGGTTGCTGTGAGTACTGGCCTGTTGCAAAACATGAGCCCGGACGAAGCCGAAGCAGTTATCGCGCACGAGATCAGCCACATTGCCAATGGCGATATGGTGACCATGACCCTCATTCAGGGGGTGGTCAACACCTTCGTTATCTTTATCTCCCGTATTCTGGCGCAAATTGCCGCCGGATTTATGGGCGGTAACCGCGATGAGGGCGAGGGCAGCAACGGTAACCCATTAATCTACTTTGCGGTGGCGACGGTGCTGGAACTGGTGTTTGGTATTCTGGCCAGCATTATTACCATGTGGTTCTCACGCCACCGTGAATTCCATGCGGATGCCGGTTCTGCCAAACTGGTCGGCCGTGAGAAGATGATCGCCGCGTTGCAGCGTCTGAAAACCAGCTATGAACCGCAGGAAGCCACCAGCATGATGGCGTTCTGTATCAACGGTAAATCCAAATCGTTGAGTGAGTTGTTTATGACTCACCCGCCGTTGGATAAGCGTATTGAAGCACTGCGTAGTGGGGAATACCTGAAGTAACCCTAAGAAGTCTGGAAAAAAAAGCGCGTCGTCCGACGCGCTTTTTTTATGCCTGAACGCGCGGCTGCGTGATACGTAAGCCGCTCACAATGGCGGCAGCCGTTGCCAGTATACCCGCGGTTATCAGCGATATATGTGTCCCGCTGTCACCAAACTGATTGAGCATTAACGCCACCAGTGCCGCGCCGGTACTTTGCCCTAACAAGCGCGCAGTCCCCAGCATCCCGCTCGCCCCGCCGCTGCGTTCACGCGGTGCGGAGGTGATGATGGTGTGGTTATTCGGTGACTGAAATAGACCAAAACCCGCGCCGCACAATATCATCGGCCAGATGATATTAATATCGGAGGGCGCAGAGGGAAGTAACACCAGGGCAAATAATCCGCTTGCCATCACGGCCATACCCAGTGCACCCAATAGCCCCGCGTGGACGCGTTCGATAAGATATCCGGCCAGCGGCGCCATCACCATGGTTGCCAGCGGCCATGGGGTCAATAGCAGGCCCGTTTCGACTTCGCTACGACCGAGCACGGTTTGAAGAAAGAAGGGCAGAGAAACCATCGCCAGCATTTGCGCGCTAAATGAACAGATTGACGTGCAAATCGAGAGTGAAAACAGCGGAATACGCAGCAGGTCAACCGGTAATAACGGTACCGGCAACGCCAACTGGCGGCGGATAAAGAAAAAACCGACCACGATAAGCGCCACAAGCTCGGTGCCAATCAATTTTAGCGACTGCCCTTGCGCAAATCCACTGAGCGCGGTAATTAACAAGCCAAACGTTAAGGCATTCATTACCGCACTTGGCAGGTCAAAGCGTGGTTTATTGCTGCGGGACGAATTAGGTGGCAAAAAGCGCATAGCCAGCAGCAGGGCAATTATTCCCAGCGGGACGTTAATCAGAAACAGCCATTTCCATGACGAGATAGAGAGGATCGCCGCGGCAATGGTGGGGCCTGCCGCTGAGGATACCGCCACGATGAAGGAGTTAATTCCCATCCCCCGACCAAGCTGACGCTGGGGATAAATAAGTCTAATTAATGCTGTATTTACACTCATCAGCGCCGCGCCGCCAAACCCCTGAGCCACGCGGGCCAGAGTTAACATTTGTAGCGAGTCTGATAAAGCACAGAACAGCGAGGCAAGCAGGAATACGACGAGACCACATTTATAAATGCGTCGATAGCCAAACATATCACCCAAAAATGAGAGTGACAGCAGTGAAACGACAATGGCGATTTGATAGGCGTTAACGATCCAGATTGAACTGGCGGGTGACGCCTGAAGGTCGGTAGCAATCGTCGGAAGTGCCACGTTAGCTATTGCGCCGTCGAGTACTGCCATAGAGATGCCAATAACAATGGTTAAAATTGCACCATATCGCTGGGGCAATGGCAGGCCATCAGCCTGAATTTTTTCCATAAGGGGTCATTTTATCGGGAATTATGATGAGAATAATAATCTTAGCATTGATATACAGGCGTTAGGTCGCAGATTTGTAACTAAGTAAGCAAAGAGCGATTGCGAGGGCAGGTCCGCGAAATTATAATAAAAACCGGTTCTGATTTTTATAAAACACTCGTAATGAGGTGATAAATGGCAATCGCAGATCTGGATAAACAACCTGATTCTGTATCTTCCGTGCTGAAAGTTTTTGGCATCCTGCAGGCGCTGGGTGAAGAGCGCGAAATTGGTATTACCGAGCTGTCGCAACGCGTCATGATGTCGAAAAGCACCGTTTATCGCTTTTTGCAGACCATGAAAACGCTGGGTTATGTGGCACAAGAAGGGGAGTCAGAGAAATACTCCCTGACCCTGAAATTATTCGAACTGGGCGCGCGCGCGTTACAAAACGTTGATCTGATCCGTAGTGCTGACATCCAGATGCGTGAACTTTCACGTTTGACCAAAGAGACCGTACACCTTGGTGCGCTGGATGAAGACAGCATCGTCTACATTCATAAAATCGACTCCATGTACAATCTGCGTATGTATTCCCGCGTCGGTCGTCGTAACCCATTGTACAGCACGGCTATCGGTAAAGTTCTTCTGGCATGGCGTGACCGCGATGAAGTGAAGGAAATTCTTGACGGCATCGAGTATAAACGCAGCACCGACCGTACTATCACAAATACTGATGAATTGCTGGTATTGTTAGATAAAGTACGTGAACAGGGATACGGCGAAGATAACGAAGAGCAGGAAGAAGGCCTGCGCTGCATCGGTGTTCCAGTGTTTGACCGTTTTGGCGTGGTGATTGCGGGTTTGAGTATCTCATTCCCGACGCTGCGCTTTTCCGAAGAGCGTTTACACGAATATGTGGCGATGCTGCATACGGCAGCGCGTAAGATTTCTGAACAAATGGGCTATAACGACTATCCGTTCTAATCCGCAGCAATAGCGCTAAGTGTAAAACCCCAGGTATTGCGTACCTGGGGTTTTTTAATGAATAAAATTAACGCTGTTTTGCGCAAATAGCATTGAGAATGTATTGCTTCTATCTTAACCGTTATCGATAACGACAGTACTTTTCCGCAATACAGGGCAATCTGAAAGGCCAATAAGGCCGCTGTTTGAGTGGACATATTGTGCGGTGCTGGTCCCGCGAGCGGTCAGATATTGGCATTGCAGACCCAGACCGGCCGCATTCTCTTTACTCCCAATCAAAATGCCATAGCCGCTGAGTAATAAACCGATCCAAACCAGAGCTAACAACACAATAGCGCGGATAATCAGACGCATTACAACCTCTTATCTTTTCTCGTTATTAGTAGATTAGCCTGTACACGGGATGAAACAAGTCAATCATTCCTAAAAAGATGGAATGCCGTTACAGTTAACGCTGGGTTTAGGTAACGCATGATAATTTATAGTCATAAGATGTAGAGTTGAAGAGTGGAGCTGGAGTGAAAAAAATACGCTGGGTGGTACTGATTGTTATCGTGCTGGTATGCATATTGATGTGGGCGCAGGTGTTTAACATCATGTGCGATCAGGACGTACAATTTTTCAGCGGTATTTGTGCCATCAATAAATTTATTCCCTGGTAAGCGCATTTTTACAACAGTTGATTACCTTCTTGTGCGGCAGTGGTAAACTACGCTGTCTACATTGAGGTGGTGAAATGAACGAAGTTTTGAATTCTGGCGCGTTAAGTTTTGCGTCTTTAGCGGTATCGGTGGTGGTTTTGGTTGTTGGGCTTGTGTTGTGGTTTTTCGTCAATCGGGCAAGTTCGCGTACTAACGAGCAGATAGAACTGCTTGAAGCATTGTTAGACCAGCAAAAAAGACAGAACGCATTGCTCCGTCGCCTTTGTGAAGCTAACGAACCAGAAAAAACGGCAGAACCTGCAGCGGTTGCTGCGAAGGATGAAGATGAAGACATCATCCGCCTGGTAGCTGAGCGCTAAAAACAGTATGGCAGGGTGAAGGTCTGCTGATGCGGTTCGCAGATACCTCATCCTGTCGTCAACATGTCAGATCATTTTCTTCTGCTCTCGCCGCGTAATTAGCGTTCGGCGTCGCCTGTCACCTGAGTATTTTCAGATACTCTAACCAATTAATATCTTACGTACGGTCTGATCTAAATATATTTTCCCATACGTTAAAAATATGATTATGTCATTTTTGTGATAGCGATCGTCTTATTCACAGCGAAACGTTTCTCTTACTTTTTTGTGCATTGTCATCATTCTTTCATTATTTTAGTGCAAAAGCAGAAGGCGGATCTCATTTTTACGCTTGTGACATTTTATGCATTACTAAGCATAAAAAATGATATCCACCAGCCCCTGTGACAGATAACCTGGAACAACCGAAGCTATTGAGCTATGGTAGAAATGTCCCTGTGACGGTGCAAGCCTGACGGGGCAAGGGGAGAGAAGTGAGAATATAACTCTGCTCGGTCTGGCGCATAACTGTGCAGTGGTTGTTTGATGAACGACAGGATTTGTGCGACCGATCGAGACACGTTTAAAAATGGCTTGCCATTATTTACGTTGTATGTGATAACACGTTTTGGGTTAAACGAGGTACAGTTCTGTTTATGTGTGGCATTTTCAGTAAAGAAGTCCTGAGTAAACACGTTGACGTTGAATACCGCTTCTCTGCCGAACCTTATATTAGTGCCTCAAGCAGTAATGTCTCAGTTTTATCTATGTTATGCCCGCGGGCGAAGAAAATACTCTAAGGAATTTTGCAAATGGCAAAGATTAAAGGTCAAGTTAAGTGGTTCAACGAGTCTAAAGGTTTTGGCTTCATTACTCCGGCTGATGGCAGCAAAGACGTGTTCGTACACTTCTCCGCTATCCAGGGTAACGGCTTCAAAACTCTGGCTGAAGGCCAGAACGTTGAGTTCGAAATTCAGGACGGCCAGAAAGGTCCGGCTGCTGTAAACGTAACAGCTATCTGATCGACACCACTGATTTGATGCGCTCTTGCGCAACCATCTCAGATATAAAGCCTCGCTTATGCGGGGCTTTTTAATTCAAATTACGTCAAAATATTTCTGAAAGCCCATCCATTAGCGCTTTGTTGCAAAGGCGTGATGTTCGTAGCATAGTTTTCCCCGCATTCTCGCGGCATTTCTCGTTAAATCAGACACCTGAAAAACTATCATGCGGGAGTCCAGGTGAAAAAGAAAAACGACATAGATGCGCGCAATTTTACTCCCGTACGTTTTGCCCTGCTTTGTGTGGCGATATTATTAAGCCTGGGATTGCTGCTGGGTCGTGTGGCGTGGCTACAAATTGTCACGCCGACAACTTTGGTAAAACAGGAAGATATGCGTTCGTTACGCGAGGTTACCATTGCCTCGCCACGCGGAATGATTACCGACAGAGAAGGGCGACCGCTGGCGGTAAGTGTCCCGGTGAATGCCGTCTGGGCAGACCCTAAAACCATTATCAGCAAGGGAGGCGTGGGCTACAACGAACGTTGGCAGGCGTTAGCAAAGACTCTGAACATTTCGCTCAGTTCTCTGGCTGAGCGTGTTAACAGTAATCCTGCGGGACGCTTTATTTATCTGGCGCGCCAGATCTCTCCTCAGCAGGCTGAATGGATCGATAACCTTAATCTTCCGGGAATCAATCTGCGTGAAGAATCACGCCGCTTTTATCCCGCCGGACATGTTGCGGCTAATCTCATTGGTTTCACCAATATTGATGGCCAGGGTATTGAAGGCCTGGAGAAAAGCTTCAATAGCCAGTTGATGGGCAAACCCGGCTCCCGCCTGGTCCGTAAAGACAAATTTGGCCATGTCATCGAAAATATCACCGAAGTGATGCCGGTGCCTGCACATGAGTTACAACTCAGTATTGATGAGCGTTTGCAGACGGTCACCGAAGACGCGCTGGACAATGCCGTTACATGGAATAAAGCGGAATCCGGGGCCGCGGTACTGGTTAATATTGAGACCGGCGAAATTCTCTCCATGGCAAGCTTCCCCGACTTTAACCCCAACAATCGAGACGGCGCGGTACTGGATGATTTTCGTAACCGTGCCATTAGCGACACCTTTGAACCCGGTTCAACCGTTAAGCCACTGGTGATCATGACCGCGCTTCAGCAGGGGATTGTGCAACCGGACAGCGTAATTGATACCCATCCTTTTAATGTCGACGGGCATCGTATTCGCGACGTCGGATTTTACCCGGAGCTGTCGCTGACCGGCATTTTGCAGAAATCGAGCGACACGGGCGTTTCGCACTTGTCGTTAGCTATGCCGGTGCAGAAATTGCTGGATACCTATAAACGTTTTGGCTTTGGCGACCCAACCGGGTTGGGATTAACCGGCGAAAGCAGTGGTTTAATGCCTCAACGCCGCTACTGGAGCGATTTGGATCGCGCCACCTTTGCATTCGGTTATGGGCTCATGGTGACGCCGCTCCAGTTGGCGCATGTCTATGCCACCATCGGTAGTTTTGGCATCTATCGCCCCCTTTCTATCACGCGTATTGATCCGCCGGTAATAGGGACGCGGGTGATGCCGGAGGCGCTGGTTCATCAGGTTGAACATATGATGGAAAGCGTCGCGTTACCCGGCGGTGGGGGAACCAAGGCCGCGGTCAGGGATTATCGGGTTGCGGTGAAGACCGGGACGGCGAAAAAAATTGGCGATGATGGTAAATATGTTGATAAATACGTGGCTTATACGGCAGGCGTTGCGCCAGCGAGCGACCCGAAATTCGCCTTAGTCGTGGTTATTAATAATCCACAAAACGGTGCTTACTATGGGGGCGCCGTCTCCGCGCCGGTATTCAGCCAGATTATGGGAGATGTTTTACGCCTGGAAAATGTTAAACCAGACGGCATGCCTGCCGACTCCGATCACCTGCTGGTGATGCATGGTGACAGCGTATCCTCGCCGACGCTGTAAGTTATTTTCCCGGGGCGCAATTCGCGTTACACTTGCGCCCTCAAATCACCTGCCGGAGTTGTCATGTCGTTTTCCTGTCCTCTTTGCCACCAGCCTCTTACTCAAACGAAAAACAGTTTTATTTGCCCTGAGCGGCACCAGTTTGATGTGGCGAAAGAAGGGTATGTCAACTTACTGCCGGTTCAGCATAAGCGGTCGCGCGATCCGGGTGACAGCGCTGAGATGATGCAGGCGCGCCGGGCGTTTCTTGATGCCGGACACTATCAACCGCTGCGTGACGCGGTTGTGAATGTGCTTGCGCAGACGCTGAGTTCAGAGAACGCGGCGATTCTGGATATCGGCTGTGGAGAAGGGTATTACACCCATGCCTTTGCCGATACGCTGACTGGCGGCAAGACCGTTGGCCTCGACGTCTCTAAAGTGGCGATTAAGGCCGCAGCCCGCCGTTATCCGCAGGTCACCTTTTGCGTGGCTTCCAGCCATCGTCTGCCGTTTGCCGATGCGTCCATGGATGCCATCATCAGGATCTACGCGCCCTGTAAAGCGCAAGAGCTGGCTCGCGTGGTGAAACCGGGAGGATGGGTAATCACCGCTACGCCTGGGCCGCGTCATTTAATGGAGCTGAAAGGGCTGATTTATGATGAGGTGCGTTTGCATGCGCCACATACCGAACAACTGGAAGGTTTTGTTCTGCAGCAAAGTATTGCGCTGGGCTATCAGATGCAGCTCAAGGGCAGCGAGGCCGTTGCATTACTGCAAATGACGCCATTCGCCTGGCGGGCAAAACCGGAAGTGTGGGAAACGCTGGCAGGAAAAACGACGTTTGACTGCCAGACAGATTTTAGTATTCACATCTGGCAGCGCCAGAATTAACCGTGGAAGTGCGCCCAGAGGATCTGGGCGCCGATACCAATCAGTACCACCCCGCCCAGGATTTCAGCTCGTTTGCCCAGCATCGGACCAATAAAACGACCGATCATCATTCCGAGCGTGGACATCATCAACGTGGCGCAGCCGATGGCCAGCGCAGTCGCAATGATGTTAACCTGCAGGAACGCCAGACCCACCCCGACGGCCATCGCGTCGAGACTGGTGGCGATAGCGGTGGTGACCAGCAGCCAGAATCCGTGGCGGCGCGGCGGTTCTTCATCTTCATCACCGTTGTCGCGAAAACCTTCGATTATCATTCGCCCACCTAAGAAAATCAGCAAAATGAAAGCGATCCAGTGGTTCCACTCCAGCACGAATTTGCTTGCCAGCATGCCCATACCCCAGCCAATCAGCGGCGTCAGGGTTTCAACTGCGCCGAAAATGAGACCGGTGCGCAGAGCTTCAGAAAATTTGGGTTTATGCAGGGTGGCGCCTTTGCCAATTGATGCAGCGAAAGCATCCATCGACATGCCGAAAGCGAGAAGTACAGTAGCGGTGAGATTCATAACAGCGTCCTGACCGGGGTATCCATAAAACACATCACTGCCCCCAGTAACCATGCACACAGATTAAAATCACGAAATATATCGTGCCATTCAGGTATGCATTGCAGTTGATGTGCCTATGGTCTCGCCTGACTGAAGCTGTATGTTCAGTCCGTACGCGCCACGTTTTTCAACGAGTATGTTGACACGTACATTTCCGGAGTCTGGAAATCGGCTACTCCCCAACGACGGGCGCAACCTTAACATATATTGAGAATATAAAACAAGAAACAGGGAAATAATATTTGACTTCTAATTGAAAACGATTTTCATTTAGATTTATTTATAAACAGAACGTTAAAATAAATAACATTACGGACGTTGTAATATAGCCTTAGCTATGTTTTGTTTTCAAAAATATATAAAAAACATAATTCAGGCTATCTTTCTAATTTACTGATTTGAAATGAGAAGTTTATATATTTTTTCAAGATCGTCTATATTTCGTACGCGAACCAGCAATCTCCGCTGTTCTAATTGCATCACCAGCACGCCGTCCTCTGATAAATTCATCTCTTTAATGCGGTTATATTCAATCCAGACGTTGGCAAAGAAAAAACCTTTTTGCTTGAAGATGATTTTCGGCGTACGGATCCAGAACAGATACAACCCCATCAATATCAGTGCGCATAATAACCACGTGGTGAATTGCGCCCCGTGGCTGGTGACGTTGTTGTAAATAAGAATAGCTACCAGGCCAATGAAGATAACACTGTCAACACGGCTGCGAGGAAGCAGGGCGACCGTCAGCAGAGTAAGGCCATTACGGCGGGGCATGATGAACTGATCGTAAATGGCATACGCCAGCAGCGAAAAGATAAAAAGAACCAGCACCAGGTCCGTGATAGTCATGAATCCTCAATCCTCTGAATAGAAAAACCGGGGGCAAGCCCCCGGTGGTGTACAACAGTCTTACAGGCCAAGCAGGCCGACAGCGTAGCCCGCGATACCGATGATGAAGAAGCCAACGATAATCCACAGCGGGTTCACTTTCTTACGCAGCAGCCACATACAAGCGAAAGTCAGCAGCAGAGGAACCAAGCCCGGCATCAGCTGGTCAAGGATAGTCTGCACGGTGGTGACGCGAGTCTGACCATCCTGACCGGTGATAGTGGAGACCACCAACGGGATATTCACGTGCGTCCACTTGTTAACCAATGCCCCCATGACAAACAGGCCGAGGATTGACGCCCCCTCAGTCAGTTTCTGCAGGAAGCCACCGCCCATATCCTTAACGATATCGACCCCTTTACGGTAGCCGTATGCCACACCGTAGTAACGGGTTGCCAGACGCACCAGGTTAAACAGGATGAAGAACAACAGTGGTCCAAGCAGGCTGCCGCTCATCGCGATACCAGCGCCAAGCGCAGCAAATACCGGACGTACCGTACCCCAGAAGATTGGGTCGCCGACGCCTGCCAGCGGTCCCATCAGACCAACTTTGATACCGTTGATAGCACCATCGTCAATCTCTGCGCCGTTGGCACGCTGCTCTTCCATCGCCAGCGTAACGCCCAGCACAGGTGCGGCTACGTACGGATGGGTGTTAAAGAATTCCAGGTGACGCTTAATAGCCTGCTTACGTGCGTCGTTGTTTTCCGGGTACAAACGGCGGATAGCCGGTACCATGGAGAAACAAAAACCCAGCGCCTGCATACGTTCGAAGTTCCATGAACCCTGAAACAGGTTAGAACGAATGAACACGCCACGAATGTCACTCGGAGTGAGTTTTTTCTCGGTGGTAGTTTTAGTCATATCAACCATTTCGCTCACCTGCTAGTCCAGTTCGTTATCAAGATCGTTGTTACCAGCTGCCTGAACTGGCGCACCGGCGACGCGGTTATATTTCGGGCTCAGCTGAATGTAGAGGATTGCCATCACTGCGCCAATCACACCCAGAGCAACCAGGTTGAAGTTAGTAAATGCCGCGGTGACGAAGCCGAGGTAGAAGAACGGCATCAGGTAGCCCGCGCGCATCATATTGATGACCATCGCATAACCAACCACCACGATCATACCGCCTGCGATATTCAGGCCGCCGGTGACGACTTCCGGAATGGCGTTGAGCATGCTCTGAACTTCACTGGTACCTACAGAAATCGCCACGATTACCGCCGGGATAGCGATACGCATAGCCTGCAGGAACAGTGAGGACACGTGCAGCCAGGAGAGCGCCGTCAGGTTGCCGTTTTCGGCCGCCTTATCCGCTGCGTGCTGGAATGCTACGGTGATAGTACGAACGATGATGGTCAGAACCTGGCCTGCTGCTGCGAGCGGGATAGCCAGCGCGATACCGGCACCAATACTTTGGTGACCCGCGATAACCAGAACGGTAGAGATAATTGACGCCAGTGCGGCATCTGGTGCAACCGCAGCACCGATGTTCATCCAGCCCAGGGCGATCATTTCCAGGGTACCACCGATGATAATACCGGTTTTCATATCCCCGAGAACGGCGCCAATAAGCGTACAGGCCACCAACGGACGGTGGAACTGAAATTCATCGAGTACCGACTCCATACCCGCGATACATGCGACGATGAACACCAGCACAATCTGAAGAGTGGTAATCTCCATTGTACTTCTCCTATTGCTATACAGACTTAAGTGTGAAAACTAAGTAAATGCCAGGGAATTATTTCGCCTTGGCAATCAAATCCATCATTTTCAGTTTCTGATCGGTCGAAACTTTACGCGCTTCGAGCTCAATACCGCGTTCGTTGAGTTTTTTGAAGGCTTCGATGTCTTTTTCATCAACAGAAATTGCGTTGTTTACCTGTGTTTTACCCTGACGGAAAGCCATACCGCCAATGTTTACAGAGGTAATTTTCACACCACCTTCAACGATACGTTCCACATCGGTCGGGTTGGTGAACAACAGCATCACACGCTCGCCTGCATATTTCGGGTTGTTGTAGACGCGGATCATTTTCGCGACATCAACCACATGCGCCGTCACACCCGGAGGTGCTACCTGAGTCAGCAGCGTTTTACGCACGGTATCGGCGGCAACTTCATCGCTGACGACAATAATGCGCGTTACGTTGGTTTCTTTGGTCCAGCGAGTGGCTACCTGACCATGAATTAAACGGTCATCGATACGCGCCAGACCGATCTGCATATAATCGTTCGGGCCCATCGGTTTCGCCGGTGCTGCTGCTTTTGGTGCCGCAACGGGGGCAGGAGCGGCCTTTTCCACCGGTTTCGCTTTCAACGCTTTCACGCCTTCGCTACCGGTTTCAACGGCCAGTGCCACTAATTCATCAAAGCTCGGGTTGTCATCACGCGCCATGAAGGTTTCAACCAGCATGGGAATGTTCACACCGGCGATAACTTCGTAATGCTCTTTATCGACGACAATGCGGCTCGCAGCGTTAAACGGGCTGCCTCCCCATGTGTCAACGAGAAACAGCACGCCTTTACTGGTATCGAGTTTTGCCAACTGAGCGTTGTACTTTTCGATCAGCGTTTCGGCATTTTCGCCTGGAACGAAATCGATCCAGCCGACGTTTTCCTGCTCGCCTAACAGCATCTCTGCTGTCTTAAGTAACTGCTCTGCAGCCCAACCATGTGTGCCTATTAAAATAGCAATGGTCACTTGCTACCTCCTTTATTATCGTTAACACATCAACGTAAAGATGTATTTGAATCGTCGTCCGCAATCGAATCGATTCAGATAAGGGTTACAAAGAAAAACCTATGATTTTCGTGAATTATTTTAGATATCGAAAAAAATATTTTATGTGATGAAGATCCGTAATTTAACTTCCGATGAAAAGAAATTTCGAAGGGTAAAATATCTCCGAAACAACTTATTGCAAAGGAAGGTAAATCTTTGCTAAAAACCGGTTGTCTCTGTTATGTTTAGCATCTGTTTAATTACTCAGGAGTATAGGGCAGTAGCCCACCATATGGATCGTCACCGACGTCATTTCACCCTCAGGCCGCTTTGCGCCTGTCAGATTGGCACTTTTTGCCACAAATTTTCTCTGCATAATGCTTTAACGCCTGAGATCCTCAGCGCGCAGTTTGGTCATTCCTTAAGCAGGAGCTTGTCATGGAATTATTAATGGATCCGCAGATTTGGGTGGGTTTGCTCACGCTTGTCGTTCTCGAAATTGTTCTGGGTATTGATAACCTGGTCTTCATTGCGATCCTGGCTGATAAGCTGCCGCCGAAACAGCGAGATAAAGCGCGTTTAATCGGTTTATCACTGGCACTGATTATGCGTCTGGGCTTGTTGTCCGTGATTTCGTGGATGGTGACGCTGACAAAGCCGCTGTTTACGGTAATGGACTATGCGTTCTCGGGGCGCGATCTGATTATGCTGCTGGGCGGTATCTTCCTCTTGTTCAAGGCTACGACAGAGCTGCATGAGCGGCTGGAAAACCGTGAACATGATACCGGGCAGACGAAAGGGTATGCGAGCTTTTGGGTTGTGGTGACGCAAATTGTCATCCTTGATGCGGTGTTCTCGCTGGATGCGGTGATTACTGCGGTCGGTATGGTCAACCATCTGCCGGTCATGATGGCGGCGGTCGTGATAGCTATGGCCGTGATGCTGCTGGCTTCCAAGCCGTTGACGCGATTTGTGAACCAACATCCGACGGTGGTGGTGCTGTGTCTGAGCTTCCTGTTGATGATTGGTCTGAGTCTGGTTGCCGAAGGGTTTGGCTTCCACATTCCGAAAGGTTATCTGTATGCGGCGATTGGCTTCTCGATCATTATCGAGTTGTTTAACCAGATTGCCCGTCGTAACTTTATTCGCCACCAGTCGACCCTGCCGCTGCGTGCGCGGACTGCGGATGCAATCCTGCGTCTGATGGGCGGTAAACGTCAGGCCAGCGCGCAGATGGAATCCGACAATCCGGTACCTGTGCCCGTTCCGGAAGGCGCCTTTGTGGAAGAAGAACGCTATATGATCAACGGCGTACTCTCCCTGGCCTCGCGTTCATTACGTGGCATTATGACGCCTCGTGGCGAGATTAGCTGGGTTGATGCGGACCTGAGCGTAGCGGAAATTCGCGAGCAATTGCTTTCGTCACCGCACAGCCTGTTCCCGGTATGTCGCGGTGAGCTGGACGAAATTATCGGTATCGTCCGTGCCAAAGAACTGCTGGTGGCGCTGGAAGAGGGTGTGGATGTGGCGGCGATTGCCTCAGCCTCTCCGGCTATTGTGGTGCCGGAAACGCTGGACCCGATCAATCTGTTGGGCGTTCTGCGTCGTGCCCGCGGCAGTTTCGTGATCGTTACTAACGAATTTGGTGTCGTGCAGGGGCTGGTTACACCGCTGGACGTATTAGAAGCTATCGCCGGTGAGTTCCCCGATGCCGATGAAACGCCTGAAATTATTGCTGATGCGGGCGGCTGGTTGGTGAAAGGCGGAACCGACCTGCATGCATTGCAGCAGGCGCTGGACGTGGATACGCTGGTGGATGAAGACGAAGATATCGCGACGGTTGCAGGTTTAGTCATCGCGGCTAACGGTCATATTCCACGCGTCGGCGATGTTATCGAGGTTGCGCCGCTGAGTATTACGATTGTCGAAGCGAATGACTATCGTGTGGATTTAGTTCGCATTGTTAAAGAACAATCTGCTCACGATGAAGACGAGTAATCGGGTTTAGCGAAATGGCATAACGGGCATACTATGTCGCCCGTTATGCCGGGTGGGCGGCGGCGTGCTGCCCGCCAGCCATTTTGGAAAATCGCGTAGCGGCATTGGCTTTGCATACAGAAAACCTTGCAATAAATGTACACCGTGCCGGCGCAAATGCTGTGCCTGTGCCTGCGTTTCAACCCCTTCCGCCACCAGTTCGATATTCAGTCTTTTTCCCAGCGCGATGATGATGTCTGTAACGGTTGAGTTCACGGCATCGGTACCGATCGCAGAAGTAAATGATTTATCAATTTTCAGTACATCCGGGCGGAGTTTTTCCAGCCAGGAGAGCGAGCTGTTGCCAGTGCCAAAATCGTCAATCGCCAGTTTTACGCCAAGGCGATTTAGCTCGCGTACAACCCGATAATCCACATCCAGTAACGCATCACGTTCGGTAAGTTCGATGACTAACTGCTGAATGGGATGCTGGCTAAACCAGTACTGGTTGAGATCTTTTAACAGCGTGCCGTGGCGAAAATGGCTGGCGGCGACATTGATCCCGATATGAAACTGACTGCTCATGGGGAAGACGTGTCGTTGCTGAATGGTTTCTGCGATGACGTGACGCGTCAGGGGCACGATCAAGTTGTGCTCCTCGGCGATGGGAATAAACACTTCGGGAGAGATCCAACCCTGACGCGGATTATTCCAGCGTAACAGGATTTCCACCCCCATGCATTGCTGCGTTTGCGCATTGAGCAGCGGCTGGCAGAACAGCTCGAATTCCCGGGCGGCAAGGGCCAGATTTATCTCCCAGGAGAAACTCATTCTATTGGCGGTTGCCAGCCACGCCAGGTACCCCACTAACAGACTGAGGATCACCGCCAGCGGCAGTTGTGTTGGCAGATGTTTAATCGCCAGTTCACTGGCACCCGGACCGGTAACGCTGATAGTAAACGGGAAATGCTGTGATGAGAGTTGGTAGCGTTTTTCATTCTTTAGTTCAGGTAGCGTATCGACAACACCTTGTCCGTAGAGCAGATGGCGATTGCCGACGCTTAAGCTGGCATGGGTGATCTGCGGCAGTTGTGGCTCAAGCAACATGGATGATAATAACTCAATGTTGACGATTTCCAGCACGCCATCTTCACCATCGGCAGAGGATGGATACCATTGTGTCAGAATCGGACTGCCTTTAATTATCGAATGGTCGGTTGATAACAGCAGTAGCGACTCCTGGCTTGGTAATTCAGGCTCCAGTTGACGAACAGGCTCATTGCGATAACCAAAAATGCTGGAGCAATACAGAATCCCATCTTTAACCAGGTTGACAGAGCGTACCGTTTGCAGCCTGGCAGCATGCTTGCTCAACGGTAAACGCGCGACTGAACAGGGGAGACCAATCAACGGCAACAGCACATCTCGTCCGGTCTGAAGGGGCAAAAGCACGTGATCCAACTCTTCAACCGCGTGGTTGGCAAAGGTTACGGTATTTCGATGATTTAAATTACGCTCCGAAATAAATCGGACCGTTAACGTGAGAATAAGCGTTACCAGGGCACATAGGGTGCAAACAAATAAGCGATTCCGGCGATAGTTTTTAATGATCCGTTGTGCTGTATGCATGCGGGCCGCCCGATAAGCCGTTGGTCACAAAAGCCAAAAGCAACAGAGCAAGTGTAGTGGGGAAAATTACAGTAGACGAGGAAGGGGAGATAAATTCGCCCATCCGTCGCAGATGGGCGAAAATTAAGTATTAGTCACACTGAACTTTGATTGCCAGACCACCACGGGACGTTTCGCGGTATTTGGCGTTCATGTCTTTACCCGTTTCGTACATGGTCTCAATGACTTTATCCAGTGAAACGCGTGGCGCACTGGTTCGGCGCATTGCCATGCGTGCGGCATTGATAGCTTTTACGGAAGCAATGGCGTTACGTTCGATGCACGGAACCTGTACCTGACCGGCAACCGGGTCACAGGTTAAACCGAGGTTATGCTCCATACCGATTTCTGCCGCAACACACACCTGTTCAGGACTTGCACCCAGTAGCTCAGCCAGACCGGCAGCCGCCATAGAACAAGCCACGCCAACTTCACCCTGACAGCCGACTTCAGCACCGGAGATAGATGCGTTCATTTTGTACAGCGCGCCAATCGCGCCGGCCGCCAGGAAATAGCGGGTGTAGATATCCGGGCTGACGGACTCAATGAAATGATCGTAATAGGCCAGGACCGCAGGCACGATACCGCAGGCACCGTTAGTTGGCGCTGTGACAACGCGACCACCCGCGGCGTTTTCTTCGTTAACGGCCAGCGCAAACATGTTCACCCAGTCGATCACGTTCATCGGATCGTTGGAGAGCTTGTCGCTGGAGACCAACATACGACGCAGGGCAGAGGCGCGACGCGGAACGCGCAGCGGCCCAGGCAGAACGCCTTCGGTGTTCATCCCACGATCGATACAGGCCTGCATGGTTTGCCAGACGTTGCCAAAGTACTCTTCAATCTCTTTTTTGCTGTGCAGAGCAAGTTCGTTCTGCATCACCATGCCAGAGAGGGACAGGCCGGTGCTGTTGCAGTATTCCAGCATTTCAGTGGCGGATTTGAACGGATAAGGTACGCTGACCTCATTGGCGGTATCCTGACCAAAATGTTCTTCATCAACGATGAATCCACCGCCGATTGAGTAGTACGTTTTGCTGTAAATGACGGTTTCGCCATTATACGCATGGATCTGCATGCCGTTTTCATGCAGCGGCAGGTTGCCGTTATGAAAACGCATGCCATCATTCTGCGGGAAATCCACTTCGTGCTGACCCTGCGCAAGCAGCAGGCGTCCACGCGCTTCTACATCGCGGATAAATCCGGGAATGCTGTCAATGTTTACGGTAGCAGGCTCGTTGCCCGCCAGACCCATAATAATGGCGATATCGGTGTGGTGACCTTTACCCGTGAGCGACAGTGAACCATACACGTCGACGGCAACACGAGTAACGCTGTCCAGTAATCCTTTTTCGACCAGGTCATCGACGAACTGTTTACCCGCCTTCATAGGCCCTACGGTATGGGAAGATGAGGGACCAATCCCCACCTTAAACATGTCGAATAGACTAATCACGATAATACTCCTACAGGGCGACTGGGCTTTCCAGTAACGATGTTATAACTGCGCATAGTGTAAGAGGGAACGCGGCGATCGGCTTAACTATTCACATGAATTAAACTAATAGATAACCGCGGTTTTACTAATGTTGTGACCTGAATTTCAAGTTGTCTATGGCGTGCGTAAAGATAAGTATAGTCAGGGCTTGACGCCAATTTGCAGAGCCAGCTCACGAATTATCCCGGCGGTCATTCCCCAGACGAAATATTGCTCATACCACGAAAGCCACACGCGATGAGAATCACCGCGACGATAAATATCGAGCGGATGGTAACGCCCCAAATGTAACGCCTGCGCCAGCGGCATTTCAAACACCGCGGAAACCTCATCTTCACTGGCGCGATACGGCAGATTAGGCGGGATAATGCCGACGACCGGGGTAACCTGAAAACCGGTGACGCTGTCGACCGGCGGCAGGACCCCGATCACTTCAACGCATGACGGCGGAATGGCCACTTCTTCATGCGCCTCGCGAAGGGCTGCGGCGATCAACGAGGCATCGGTGCTGTCCACCGCGCCGCCGGGAAAGGCGACCTGGCCGGCATGTTTGCGTAGATGAACGGATCGCTGGGTTAGCAGCAGACCCGGCTGTGGCCGGCGGACGACGGGGATCAGTACGGCTGCCTGACGCTGGTTTAACGCGGCATGATTGACCTGCGGGCGCAGGAGTTGGAAGCGCGATAAAAAATCATCAAGCGTCAGGCTGCTGTATTCCACGTGTCAGTTCTCCAGTTGGTGCAAAATACGATTCACTTTATCAAATGTTTCCTGATACTCCGCGTCTTCCTGACTGTCCGCCACAATGCCACCACCGGCTGAACAGTAAATCTGTCCGCCCGTCGTCGTCAGTGTGCGAATGGTGATGCTGGTGTCCATATTGCCGCAAAAGCTCAGGTAACCAATGCTGCCACACCAGGCATTACGTCGGTGCGGCTCCAGCTCATCTATAATTTCCATCGCCCGCACTTTCGGCGCGCCGGTAATGGAGCCGCCGGGGAAGGCGGCGCGCAGCAGGTCGGTAGCGTGCAAAGATTCCGGCAAACGTGCGGTAATGGTGCTGACTAAATGATGAACGGCAGGGAACGGCTCGACTACAAACAGCTCCGGAACCTGTACCGAACCCGGCACGGCAACGCGACCGATGTCATTGCGCATTAAATCGACGATCATCAGGTTTTCCGCACGATCCTTCGGTGAGTTAGCCAGCAGTTGGGCCTGCTCACGATCGGCATCAGCCTCTTCACGTCTTGGCAACGTCCCTTTAATAGGACGCGTCTGGATGTGCTGGTTTTCCAACAGAATAAACCGTTCGGGTGAAAGGCTGAGGATTGCGCCTTCCTCAAGACGAATGAACGCGCTAAACGGCGCACGATTAGCGTGATTGAGTCGTACAAATGCCTGCCACTCATCGCCCTGATAATGCGCCTGAAAACGTTGAGCAAGGTTGACCTGATAACAGTCGCCGCTGTGCAGATAACTCTGGACCTGGCGAAATTTTTCGCCGTACTGGGCACGGCTCATATTGGACTGCCACGCCGAGGTTAATGTAAATGGCTCACGTTTTGATGATTGTTGCGCGTTGAGCCATTGCAGCCGCGCTTCGACATCGGTATGGCTGAGCAGGGATACGGTCTGCAGCTGATGATCGACAATCAGCGCCCAGTCGTAAATGCCGACGGCCATATCCGGCAGGGCAATATCGCGCGTGGCAATCGTGGGCAGCGATTCAAATCTTCTGCCAAGATCGTAGCCAAACAGACCTAACGCGCCGCCCTGAAACGGCAGATTGGGGTGATAGCTCGGGTGAATCCCCCGTGCGCTGAGCGCTGAATGTAAAACCGTCATTGGGTCATCAAGCGTGCGTACAGTTGCGTGTCCGTCATAGACAACGGTTTCTTCTGCGCGCGTAACCAGCGTGGCGACAGGATCCGCCACCAGAATATCAAAACGGTTATGTGGATGGTCAGCATGACCCGAATGCAACAGCATCGCCCAGGGGAGATGGCTTAAGGTCGAAAAATAGCGTTCAGCTGCGTCCTGACGCCAGGGTAATGTGATTACTGCGGGAGATAACGTCTTCATCTGTCCTGACTCGTTGCTACTCTACTGGCTAACCGCCCGGTAGCATGAAATAATTAGCGCAGACAATTTAGCAGGAGTTAACAATGTTTGCAGGTTTACCTTCACTCAGTCATGAGCAGCAGCAAAAAGCGGTCGAGCGTATTCAGGAACTGATGTCGCAAGGGATGAGCAGCGGACAAGCGATTGCTCTGGTTGCTGAAGAGTTACGCGCCAGCCATACCGGCGAGCGGATCGTGGCGCGTTTCGAAGATGAAGACGAGTAACGTCGCTTACACCGCAGCGATAATCTTGATCTCTACTTTGTATTTCGGGTTCATCAACCCGGCCTGGACCGTACAACGTACCGGCGCGTGACCGGCGACGACCCACGCGTCCCAGGCTTTGTTCATCGCGGCAAAGTCACTTTTATCTGCCAGAAAAAGGGTGGCATCAAGAATACGTGACTTGTTGCTGCCCTGTTTTTCCAGAACTGCGTCAATTTGCGCCAGCGTATTCGCCGTTTGTTCAAAGGCGTCTGCATCCAGGTTTTCCGGTACACCGGTGTAATACAACGTGTTGTTATGGATAACCACGTCGGACCAACGCGCTTCGGCATCAATGCGCACAATTGTCATAAATCATTCCTCATTTACGTTTTTCATAATGGCTTCAGGTTGCGCCAAGACTGCCATAATGTTGTGCCTACGTCACCTCTTCAACTGGCGAAAGACCCGCTGGCCTGACATAATCCCTGTTCAAATGAACAGGGGGCAGTGTGACGGACGATTTTGCAGCAGACGGTCAGTTGGCTAAAGCGATACCGGGTTTTAAACCGCGTGAACCACAGCGGCAGATGGCCTTCGCCGTTAGCCATGCCATTGAAAAATCACAGCCGCTTGTTGTAGAAGCCGGAACCGGAACGGGTAAAACCTACGCTTATCTGGCACCTGCGTTGCGTGCGGGTAAAAAAGTCATCGTCTCTACCGGTTCGAAAGCGTTGCAGGATCAGCTTTATAGCCGCGATCTCCCGACAGTCGCAAAGGCGCTGGAATTCACCGGCAAACTGGCGCTGCTGAAAGGGCGCTCCAACTATCTGTGTCTGGAACGCCTTGAACAGCAGGCGCTGGCGGGCGGCGACCTGCCGGTACAAACCTTAAGCGACGTCATTCTGCTGCGCTCCTGGTCAAATCAAACCCTTGATGGCGACATCAGTACCTGCGTCAGCGTGGCGGAAGATTCTCAGGCCTGGCCGCTGGTCACCAGCACCAACGACAATTGTCTGGGCAGCGACTGCCCGCTGTACAAAGAGTGTTTTGTCGTTAAAGCGCGTAAAAAAGCGATGGAGGCAGATGTGGTTGTGGTCAACCACCATCTGTTTCTCGCTGATATGGTGGTGAAAGAGAGCGGGTTTGGCGAACTGATCCCCGAAGCTGAAGTGATGATCTTCGATGAAGCGCATCAGTTACCGGATATCGCCAGCCAGTACTTTGGTCAATCGCTCTCCAGTCGTCAGTTGTTAGACCTGGCGAAAGACATCACCATTGCCTATCGCACCGAGCTGAAAGACACTCAGCAGTTGCAGAAGTGCGCCGATCGCCTGGCGCAAAGCGCGCAGGACTTCCGCCTGCAACTTGGCGAGCCGGGCTATCGCGGCAATCTGCGCGAACTGCTGGCTGACCAGCGTGTGCAGCGCGCGTTTTTGTTGCTCGATGACACGCTGGAGCTGTGTTACGACGTGGCGAAACTGTCTCTTGGACGTTCGGCGTTGTTGGATGCTGCGTTTGAGCGTGCCACGCTTTATCGCGCCCGTTTGAAGCGCCTGAAAGAGATTAACCAGCCAGGCTTCAGCTATTGGTATGAATGCACCTCCCGCCATTTCACTCTTGCGCTGACGCCGCTCACCGTGGCGGATAAATTCAAAGAAGTGATGGAACAAAAGCCGGGCTGTTGGATTTTTACCTCCGCGACGCTGTCGGTAAACGATGACCTTCATCATTTCACCGCGCGGCTGGGCATAGATGATGCCGAGTCGATGCTGTTGCCGAGTCCTTTTGATTACACGCGTCAGGCGCTGCTCTGCGTGCCGCGTAATCTCCCGCAAACCAACCAGCCGGGAGCCGCGCGCCAGTTAGCGTCAATGCTGCGTCCCATTATTGAAGCAAACAACGGTCGCTGCTTTATGCTGTGTACCTCACACGCGATGATGCGCGATCTGGCAGAACAATTCCGCGCCACCATGACGCTGCCGGTCCTGTTGCAGGGCGAAACCAGTAAAGGGCAACTGTTACAGCAGTTTGTCAGCGCAGGTAATGCGTTACTGGTTGCTACCAGCAGCTTCTGGGAAGGGGTAGACGTGCGTGGCGATACGCTGTCGCTGGTCATTATCGATAAACTGCCGTTCACTTCGCCGGATGACCCGCTGTTAAAAGCCCGGATGGAAGACTGTCGCCTGCGCGGCGGCGATCCCTTCGACGAGGTTCAACTCCCGGATGCGGTAATCACCCTGAAACAGGGCGTAGGACGACTGATTCGTGACGCAGACGATCGCGGCGTGCTGGTAATTTGCGACAACCGCCTGGTGATGCGACCCTACGGCGCTACCTTCCTGGCGAGTCTTCCGCCTGCGCCGCGCACGCGTGACATTGCGCGTGCTGTCCGTTTTCTTGCCATACCATCGACTGAGTAATTTGTTACGGAGTGTGGTAAGATGCGCGCCAAATTTATTGATCTGATCACAAACACCCATGCGAATTCTGGCTATCGATACCGCCACAGAGGCGTGCTCTGTTGCCCTGTGGAATGACGGTACTATCAAAGCTCATTTCGAGCTTTGCCCACGAGAACATACCCAACGAATTTTACCGATGGTCCAGGAGATCCTGGCCGCTGGCGAATTAGCCTTATCCGATATCGACGCCCTGGCGTTTGGTCGCGGCCCAGGCAGTTTCACCGGCGTACGTATCGGGATTGGCATTGCTCAGGGGTTGGCGTTAGGCGCGAATTTACCGATGATCGGCGTCTCTACCCTGGCGACCATGGCGCAGGGGGCCTGGCGTAAGTCTGGCGCCACCCGCGTGCTGGCGGCGATTGATGCGCGAATGGGCGAGGTTTACTGGGCCGAATACCAGCGTGATGAAAATGGCATCTGGCGCGGTGAAGAAACCGAAGCCGTGTTAACGCCTGAACAAGTACATGAACGCTTGCTGCAACTGTCTGGCGAATGGGTCACTGTCGGAACTGGGTGGCCTGCCTGGCCTGAACTGGGTAAAGACAGCGGCCTGATGCTGAGCGATGGCGCTGTTCTGCTGCCGGCGGCTGAAGACATGCTGCCTGTCGCCACGCAATTGCTGGCTGCCGGTAAGACTGTGGCCGTTGAACATGCTGAACCGGTTTATTTACGTAACACCGTGGCGTGGAAGAAACTTCCCGGTAAAGAATGAATCTTAGTAGTACATCCCCGGTTAATTCGCGCAGTCGTCAGTGAACCGCATCGGTGAATTTTCCGGGGCAGGCGCTAAGAAGAGGGAGTCGCAATATGGCGGTGCAAAAGCAGGTAGTGAAAGGTGTGTTGGCGGGCGTATTGGCGTTAATGCTAAGCGGCTGCGTTACCATCCCGGATGCGATTAAAGGCTCAAGCCCTACGCCACAGCAGGATCTGGTGCGGGTGATGAATGCGCCGCAGCTTTATGTCGGACAGGAAGCGCGTTTCGGCGGCAAAGTGGTGGATATTCAGAACCAGCAGGGGAAATCCCGTCTGGAAATTGCCACGGTTCCTCTCGATAGCGGGGCGCGCCCCGTGCTGGGCGAAGCCTCTCGCGGACGAATTTTTGCCGATGTAAACGGCTTTCTCGACCCGGTGGATTTTCGTGGTCAACTGGTTACCGTCGTCGGTCCGATTAGCGGAACAGTGGACGGAAAAATTGGCAGTACGCCGTATAAATTCATGCTGATGCAGGTAACCGGTTATAAACGCTGGCATATTACTCAGCAGATTGTTATGCCGCCTCAGCCGATCGACCCCTGGTTCTACGGCGCGCGTGGCTGGCCTTACGGTGGCTACGGCGGATGGGGATGGTACAATCCCGGTCCGGCACAGGTTCAGACCATAGTAACTGAGTAACTCTTTGTTTTATTAGTAAAAGAAACAGCGGCTCGTCCGCTGTTTCTGCATTAATGTGGATATAAGAAAAATAAATAGTGACGTGCTTCGCAACCTTGTCGTTGTGTAATAAACAAACTGGTACGCTGAGTTAATATTATGTTAACAGTTTGTTTATTGCCTGGGGTTGTGATGACGACGAATATGCATTTTAGAGGTGATGTATTGAAAAAGGTTTGGCTTAACCGTTATCCCGCTGGTGTCCCTGCGGAGATCAATCCTGACCGTTATCAATCCCTGGTGGAACTCTTTGAACACTCAGTAAGGCGCTATGCCGATCAGCCCGCGTTTGTAAACATGGGGGAGGTGATGACCTTCCGCAAGCTTGAAGAGCGCAGCCGGGCGTTTGCGGCCTATTTGCAACAAGGGCTCGGGCTGAAAAAGGGCGATCGCGTCGCGCTGATGATGCCGAACCTGCTGCAATATCCGGTCGCCCTGTTTGGGATTTTACGTGCTGGCATGATCGTCGTGAACGTGAACCCCCTGTACACGCCTCGCGAGCTGGAACACCAGCTCAATGACTGCGGCGCGTCGGCGATTGTCATCGTGTCTAACTTTGCTCACACGCTGGAGAAGGTGGTCGATAAAACGTCGGTGCAACACGTGATCCTGACGCGTATGGGCGATCAACTTTCTACCGCCAAAGGGACGCTGGTTAACTTTGTCGTGAAGTACATTAAGCGCCTGGTGCCAAAATATCACCTGCCGGATGCCATCTCGTTTCGCAGTGCGCTGCAAAACGGTTATCGCATGCAGTATGTGAAGCCTGAAGTGGTGTCGGAAGATTTGGCGTTTCTGCAATATACCGGTGGGACAACCGGTGTGGCGAAAGGCGCGATGCTCACGCACCGCAACATGCTGGCTAACCTTGAGCAGGTTAACGCCACCTACGGACCGTTGCTGCATCCGGGTAAAGAGCTGGTGGTAACGGCCTTACCGCTGTATCACATTTTCGCGCTGACAATGAACTGCCTGCTGTTTATTGAGCTGGGCGGTCAAAACCTGCTGATTACGAATCCGCGCGATATTCCGGGACTGGTCAAAGAGCTGGCGAAATACCCCTTCACCGCAATGACTGGCGTCAACACGCTGTTTAACGCGCTGCTGAATAACAAAGAGTTCCAGCAACTGGATTTCTCCTCACTGCATCTTTCGGCAGGCGGCGGCATGCCGGTTCAACAGGCGGTGGCCGAGCGTTGGGTGAAGCTGACGGGTCAGTATCTGCTGGAAGGCTATGGCCTGACGGAGTGCGCTCCGCTGGTGAGCGTCAACCCTCACGATATCGACTACCACAGCGGCAGTATCGGTTTACCGGTTCCTTCCACCGAGGTCAAGCTGGTGGATGACGACGATAACGAAGTGCCGCCGGGAGAGCCGGGCGAACTGTGCGTGAAAGGTCCGCAGGTGATGCTGGGTTACTGGCAGCGACCGGATGCGACTGATGAAATCGTCAAAGACGGCTGGTTGCACACTGGCGATATTGCGGTGATGGATGATGAAGGCTTCCTGCGGATTGTCGATCGTAAGAAAGATATGATCTTGGTGTCCGGCTTTAACGTTTATCCGAATGAAATTGAAGACGTGGTGATGCAACATTCTGGCGTACAGGAAGTCGCTGCGGTTGGCGTTCCATCGGGCAGCAGCGGTGAGGCAGTGAAAATCTTCGTGGTGAAGAAAGATGCCTCGTTAACCGAAGAGGCGCTGGTCACTTTTTGTCGTCGCCATCTGACGGGCTATAAAGTACCGAAGCTGGTGGAGTTTCGTGATGAGTTGCCAAAATCTAACGTTGGAAAGATTTTGCGACGAGAATTACGTGACGAAGCACGTGCCAAAGTGGACAATAAAGGCTGAGCGTTAAGTCAGCCAGCAGAAAACGCCGGGTAATCCGGCGTTTTTTTTGGCGTAAACCTAAGAGAGCACGATTTGAATTATCAAATGATCACTACGGACGACGCGTTGGCCACGCTGTGCGAAGCCGTCCGTGAATTTCCGGCGATAGCCCTGGATACCGAATTTGTTCGCACGCGTACCTATTATCCGCAGTTGGGGTTGATCCAGCTGTTTGATGGCAAACACGTTGCTCTGATTGACCCACAGGGGATCACTGACTGGTCGCCACTACGCGATATTTTACGTGATACGGCGATAACCAAGTTTCTGCATGCCGGTAGTGAAGATCTGGAGGTGTTTCTCAATGCCTTTGGTGAACTCCCTCAGCCGTTGATTGACACACAAATCCTGGCCGCTTTTTGCGGTCGCCCGCTGTCGTGGGGGTTTGCCGCGATGGTGGAAGAGTTTACTGGCATAGCCCTGGACAAAAGCGAATCCCGTACCGACTGGCTGGCCAGGCCGCTGACCGAGCGTCAGTGTGAATACGCGGCGGCTGACGTCTGGTATTTGTTACCGATCACCACAACGCTGATGGCTGAAACCGAAGCCAGCGGCTGGCTGCCCGCCGCGCTGGACGAATGTCGCTTAATGCAGCAGCGTCGCCAGGAGATTCTGGCGCCCGAGGATGCCTGGCGCGAGATCACCAATGCCTGGCAACTGCGTACCCGTCAGTTGGCCTGTCTGCAACTGCTTGCCGACTGGCGACTGCGTAAAGCGCGCGAGCGCGATCTGGCGGTAAACTTCGTGGTGCGTGAGGAACACTTATGGGCGGTGGCGCGTTATATGCCGGGTAGTCTGGGCGAACTGGACAGCCTGGGGCTTTCCGGCAGCGAAATTCGCTTCCACGGCAAGACGCTGATTTCCCTTGTCGAGAAAGCGCAGGCTTTACCGGAGTCGTCGCTGCCGCAACCGCTACTGAATTTGATGGATATGCCAGGCTACCGCAAGGCGTTCAAAGCCATTAAGGCGCTGGTTGCCGAAGTCAGTGCGGAGCAAAATCTCAGCGTCGAGCTGCTGGCTTCACGCCGCCAGATCAACCAATTGCTCAACTGGCACTGGAAATTAAAGCCGCAGCAATCCCTGCCTGAGCTGATTTCCGGCTGGCGTGGCGAACTGATGGCTGAGCGTCTTAACGCGCTGCTGTTGGAGTATCCGCAGTAAGCAAGCTAAAAAGGGAGCCGGGTGCTTTAATGCTAGTCAGTTAGCGTCTCAGTATCAGAAAGCATCAACCAGTATTAGCGGAAGTAATGAACATGCAATATCAGAGAAAGGGTTCCGTTCACCTCATGTTCATCGTTTCTCTGARACACYGATTCCTGTGARCGTRTAAAGGGCGTTCTCCGCCACGCCCTTTACAATCCCGACTCCCGGCGGGAAAATTGCCGCTCCGCGGTTCCCTCTGCTTATTCCTTCAGGCTACCGGKCCGGGCGCGAGGTAGCGTCCCTGCAAAGCGCGCCCTGAGCCAGCATCCATGCTGGCTCTCCCGGCCTTACGGAAACACGYCGGCAATTTTCAGCCGGACCAGCCACACCTGACCACCTGTATTTTTATTTGAAAATATCTGAACAGCAAAACAGATTTAACTGGAAGTCAGAGCGTTGAAGCGATGACCCATGTCCGGCTGAAAATCGATGAGTCGTTGACGGCTGACCGGGGCTGTCCGCAGGGATGCGGACAGAGGGGACGGCCTGCATGGACGCAGGCTCGGCCCCGACCCGACAGGCAGACGGCATAAGACGA
>NZ_CP069763.1:4081934-4088705 GCF_016893685.1 Citrobacter cronae | reverse complement strand
TTCCCGCCGGGAGCCTGGGTTGCAAGGGAGGAGGCGGTGAGCCTCCCTTGCCCGTTCACGGGTAACTGCGTTTCAAGAAATGACAGCGCTGAGGTGAACGGAATCCTGAGTAAGAATCACATGTTCTCCATACATGCTTAACTGATCGGTATTAGAGCCGGGTGCTCCCGTTTTTAATGGCACGAAGCTTAAAGGCGCAATGCCCGACTAATGGCCTCACCAACCTGCTGTGTGGTGGCGTTACCTTTCATATCTGGCGTTTTCGGGCCGCTGGCAATAACTTGCTCAATTGCCGCCAGAATGCCGTCGTGGGCGGCCTTATAGTTGGCATCACCGTGACCAAGGAAGTCGAGCATCATCGCGCCAGCCCAGATTGTCGCGATTGGGTTAGCGATATTTTTACCGTAGATATCAGGGGCTGAACCGTGTACCGGCTCGAACAGGGACGGGAAGGTGCGTTCCGGGTTTAAGTTGGCTGATGGCGCAATGCCAATTGTACCGGTACAGGCCGGACCGAGATCGGAGAGAATATCGCCAAACAGATTGGAAGCAACCACGACGTCAAAACGTTCCGGCTGCATCACAAAACGAGCACAGAGAATATCAATATGCTGTTTATCCCAGCGGATCCCGGGATAGTTGACCGCCATCGCTTCGACACGCTCGTCCCAGTAGGGCATGCTGATGGCAAGACCGTTTGATTTAGTCGCTGAGGTTAGCGTTTTGCGCGGGCGGCTTTGCGCCAGTTCAAAGGCGTAACGCAATATACGGTCGACACCACGACGGGTGAAAACCGACTCCTGGATCACCATCTCGTGTTCGGTACCTTCGCTCACACGTCCGCCGAGGGAAGAGTACTCCCCCTCGGTGTTCTCACGCACGACGTAGAAATCAATGTCACCCGGCTGTTTGCCCGCCAGCGGACAAGGGACACCGGGAAACAGCCGCACCGGGCGCAGGTTAACGTACTGATCGAATTCGCGGCGAAACTTAAGCAGCGAACCCCAGAGTGAGATGTGGTCCGGGACGGTGTCCGGCCAGCCCACGGCACCAAAATAGATCGCATCGAAGGATTGCAGCTGTTCACGCCAGTCATCCGGCATCATCTTGCCGTGTTGGGCGTAGTATTCGCAACTGGCCCACTCTATTTGTTCAAAGCTAAGCGACAGGCCCCAGCGTTCGGCGGCTGCCTGTAACACATGAATGCCTTCAGGCAGGACTTCTTTACCAATGCCATCTCCGGGGATAGCGGCAATACGATAGGTTTTCTTCATAGCAGCTCTCACTTGTACGCCATCAAAATTGACTTTCCCCTCATCCTATAATTGACTGAACGATAGTTAATCCCCCTAACTGGTGAAACATAAAACACAGATCATGAATAATCTGCCGCTGTTAAATGATTTGCGCGTCTTTATGCTGGTTGCGCGCCGCGCGGGTTTTGCCGCCGTTGCCGAAGAGTTGGGCGTATCACCGGCTTATATCAGTAAGCGTGTAGCCCTCCTGGAGCAGACGCTGAACGTGGTGCTATTACACCGGACAACACGGCGGGTGACCATAACGGAAGAGGGGGAGCGGATATACGAATGGGCGCAGCGGATCCTGCATGATGTCGATCAGATGATGGACGAGCTGTCCGATGTCAGGCAGATCCCGCAAGGGATGTTACGTATTATCAGCAGTTTTGGTTTTGGCCGCCGGGTGGTGGCTCCTGCGTTGTCTGCGCTGGCGAAAGAGTACCCACAGCTGGAGCTGAGATTCGATGTTGAAGACCGTCTGGTGGACCTGGTGAATGAGGGCGTCGATCTCGATATTCGTATCGGGGATGATATCGCACCTAATCTGATTGCCCGTAAACTGGCGACTAACTATCGCATTCTTTGCGCCTCGCCGGAGTTTGTGGCGCAGCATGGAATGCCGAAGCAACTGAACGATCTCTCTACTTTTCCCTGTCTGGTCATTAAAGAGCGTGACCATCCGTTTGGTATCTGGCAAATGCGCAATAAAGAGGGGACTCACTCAATTAAAGTGACCGGGCCTCTGTCATCTAATCATGGCGAAGTGGTGCATCAATGGTGTCTTGACGGCCAGGGAATTGCTCTGCGTTCGTGGTGGGATGTCTGTGGCAACATTGCCAGCGGACATCTGATACACATATTGCCTGAGTATTATCAACCAGCAAATATTTGGGCGGTTTATGTTTCACGCCTGGCGACGTCGGCAAAAATCCGTATTACCGTTGAGTATTTGCGCCGCTATTTTGCCGAAAACTACCCGAAGTTTACGTTGGAATAAAGGTGTTGCAGATTGGCAAAGGACGAAAATTAAAAAAGGCAGAATAATCTGCCTTTTTTGCAACCATGACGCATTTACACAAAAGGTTATTTAGACTCTTCTGCTTCAGGTAATGTTACGTTCAGCTCGAGGATCGAAATATCGCCGTCTTTTTGTTCAAGCTGTACGGTGACCATTTCTGGATCAATTTGTACATACTTACAGATAACGTCGAGAATATCCTTCCTTAGCTGCGGTAAATAATGTGGCTCGGCGTCACTACGACGACGTTCCGCAACAATAATCTGCAGTCGCTCTTTAGCGATGTTCGCTGTGCTCTTTTTCCGCGAGAGAAAAAAATCCAGTAATGCCATAACTTATCCTCCGAACAGGCGTTTGAGGAAACCTTTCTTCTCTTCTTCAATGAAGCGGAAAGGACGTTCTTCTCCCAACAGACGGTCTACGGTATCAGCATAGGCTTTACCGGCATCAGCATTGATGTCGAGAATAACCGGCTCACCCTGGTTAGACGCGCGCAGGACTGACTGATCTTCAGGAATCACGCCAACCAGCTTGATTCGCAGAATTTCCAGTACGTCTTCCATGCTCAGCATGTCACCTTTATTTACGCGGCCAGGGTTGTAGCGCGTAAGCAACAGATGCTCTTTAATCGGCTCTTCACCGTTTTCTGCGCGGCGGGATTTCGACGCCAGAATACCCAGAATACGGTCTGAGTCGCGTACAGAAGAGACTTCCGGGTTTGTGGTGATAATGGCTTCATCAGCAAAATACAGGGCCATCAGCGCGCCGGTTTCGATACCCGCCGGGGAATCGCAGACGATGAAGTCAAAGTCCATTGCTTTCAGATCGTCCAGAACTTTTGCGACGCCTTCACGCGTCAGCGCGTCTTTATCGCGGGTCTGTGAGGCCGGAAGAATAAAGAGATTCTCGGTACGCTTATCTTTGATTAACGCCTGATTTAACGACGCATCGCCCTGAATAACGTTGACGAAGTCGTAAACGACGCGGCGTTCACAACCCATAATCAGATCAAGATTACGCAGGCCGATATCAAAATCAATAACGACAGTTTTCTTTCCCTTCTGGGCCAAACCTGTAGCGATGGCCGCGCTGGAGGTGGTTTTGCCAACGCCCCCTTTACCCGAAGTAACAACAATAATGCGTGCCATAGAAATTCCTTGTTAAAAAGGGATCAATTCAACGGTTGAACTGTCAAAGCGTTCTCTGCTAATTGCAGACGTGCCGCTTTGCCATAAAATTCTGCTGGGATTTTATCACTCAGCCAATAAACACCTGCGATAGACACCAGTTCTGCCGTCAGATGGGTACAAAAAATTTGCGCTTCCCGGTCACCGCTTGCGCCTGCCAGCGCTCGACCTCTCATCATCCCATAAACATGAATATTGCCATCAGCGATAAGCTCTGCGCCCGCACTGACGTGGCTTGTAACAATCAGATCACATTGTGGAGCATAAATGCGCTGACCGGAACGAACCGGTACATTTATTAATCGTGTTTTTGTGATGGGAGTAACGTTTTGCAGCGGCGGGACGGGAACTGGAGCCTCAACAGGCGCGGGACGAAGCGCTTTTTCTTTACCTTCAGTCAGTAAAGGAAGTCCCATTTCGTCAATTTCAGCCTTTAATCGGGCGTCTTTGCATCCGCTAACGCCGATAATGCGCAAGCCAGTAGACGCGACAACTTCCTGCAGCGCCGACCAGTTTACCGGGCTTTCAAGACCACTCACGTTAACCACTACGGGCGCATGTTTTAAAAATGCAGGGGCCTGCGCGATTTTGTCTTCCAACGCCTGACGAATAACCTCGGGTTCTGCTTCATGTAAATGAACCACTGATAAGGTGAAGCTACTGCCTTTAAGCTCGATTGGCGTGTTTGACATCCTGGCCTTACTCAATTTGCTATTTATCATCCCCAGCGCGGGGTGATATTCCGAAGACTATAAGGCATGTTATAGTCAGTATTATATTGAGGCAAGCCACCATTCCGTGAATTCAGAGTAAAAGATATGTTTTGTGTGATCTACCGAAGCAGCAAACGTGACCAGACTTATTTATATGTCGAAAAAAAAGACGATTTCTCGCGAGTTCCTGAAGAACTGATGAAAGGATTTGGTCAGCCAACGCTGGCAATGATGTTACCGCTTGATGGTCGAAAAAAACTGGTTAATGCCGATCTTGAAAAAGTAAAACAGGCGCTAATCGAGCAGGGCTATTATTTACAAATACCGCCACCGCCAGAAGATTTGCTCAAACAGCATCTGGCAGCGGCCAAACAAAATACATCAGACGCTAAACGTTAAACTGCATCCGGCAGCAGCACGTTCCATCGATGCAGTACCTGAAATCTATGACTACGTTAGGGGAAAGTAATGTATCAACATCACAACTGGCATGGTGCTCTGCTGGATTATCCGGTGAGTAAGGTGGTTTGCGTAGGCAGTAACTATGCCAACCATATAAAAGAGATGGGGGGAACCACTCCGGAAGAGCCGGTACTGTTTATCAAACCGGAAACTGCGCTGTGTGATTTGCGCCAGCCGCTGGCGATCCCATCCGATATGGGGTCGGTTCACCATGAGATTGAGCTGGCGGTACTGATTGGCGCAACCTTACGCCAGGCGACAGAAGAACATGTGCGTAAAGCCATCGCTGGCTATGGCGTAGCGCTGGATCTAACCCTGCGCGATATTCAGGGCAAAATGAAGAAAGCCGGTCAGCCGTGGGAAAAAGCCAAGGGCTTTGATAACTCATGCCCGCTCTCAGGATTTATCCCGGTGGCGGAATTTGATGGTGATCCGCAGGATACAATGCTCGGCTTGACGGTAAACGGCGAAACGCGTCAGCACGGTTCGACGGCAGATATGATCCATCCCATTGTTCCTTTGATTGCCTACATGAGCCGTTTCTTTACGCTCAAAGCGGGCGATGTGGTGCTGACGGGTACGCCAGCAGGGGTTGGACCGTTAAGTAGTGGTGATGAACTGGCTATCAGTTTCCACGGACAAACTCTGACCACCCGAGTGCTGTAATCTCTGCTTGCCGCCTTTTCGGGCGGCAAAACTTGCATCAGCGTGCCAGACTGGTTATAAGGTGCAGCTTTATTACGATAGCGGATACCCTGATGAGCGACATACCTTTCTGGCAAAGTAAAACCCTTGATGAAATGACCGATGCCGAGTGGGAGTCATTATGTGATGGGTGTGGTCAATGCTGCCTGCATAAGCTGATGGATGAAGACACTGACGAAATCTATTTTACCAACGTCGCCTGTAAGCAGCTCAATATTAAAACCTGCCAGTGCCGTAACTACGAACGTCGATTCGAATACGAGCCGGACTGCATCAAACTCACGCGTGATAATCTGCCTACCTTTGAATGGTTGCCGATGACCTGCGCCTATCGTCTGCTGGCGGAAGGAAAAGGGTTGCCAGAATGGCATCCGTTGCTGACCGGGTCGAAAGCGGCAATGCATGGCGAACGTATTTCGGTACGTCATATTGCGGTAAAAGAATCAGAAGTGCGCGACTGGCAGGATCATATCCTGAACAAACCTTCATGGGCGGATTAACGTCATGAGGTTAAAGGATTTTGTGTTTACTCGTTTTGGGCATGGGGCATCTGTGGGACATTACCTCCAAAATTAGCGTTCAATATTGCCAGTTGGTTGTCATTGTTGTCGGACATCCATTTACCGTAAACGCTGTAAACCAACTGTGCGGACGTGTGCCCCATTTGAGCCGCAATGAAGTTTGGGTTGGCTCCAGCGCTTAATGCCCAGCAAGCATGTGTGTCGAGACTCATATGACTTGCGGTGGGGAATTCCGCTCCTTCTTAATATGTTGTTCCACGTTCCTGAGAATGACCCGGGTGAGTACCATTCACCTCCTTTACCATTCCTTGCTGTTAGCCTGGGAACAAAAACAAATGTGCATTTATCCTGGCGAGTTCTGCCAAACTCTCTGAGGTGAACGTCTATCTGATGTTGTTTACCCATCCTGGTATAAGCCATCTGGCTTTTCAGTGCCTCGATAGCCGGAGTTGTGAGGTTGATTGTCCGGTTCCCATTTTCCGTTTTTGGCGGTGTGAAGTGGTCTGAAATGGTAAGGTTCCTGCTGAACCGAATAGTCCAGTTCTTGGTGTCTATGTCCTCCCATGCCAGTGCACATACCTCACCGTGTCGCATGCCTGTATTAAACGCAAGCTTCCACAGATTACGTATCTGGTCGCATGGGCATTTCTCAAGAAAGCGATGGTATTCATCACGAGTAAGTGGTGATGGATCTGACTTCGATTTTTTTAGTGGAGTAACTGCAGCAAATGGTGATTTGCTTATGTACCCATTCAACACCGCAAAATCAAACATTCTCTTCATGCAGGTAACATAGACGTTAACCGTCCTGACAGTCCTTCCTTTCTTCACTGACCTGTTTTTCTGGTGTGCACCACATATCTGGTA
>NZ_CP069763.1:4004398-4078375 GCF_016893685.1 Citrobacter cronae | reverse complement strand
TGAACAAACCTTCATGGGCGGACTGAGCCGCCCATCGATTAGCAGGCGTTAAGGGTTAAGATTTTTTCGCCTGATACATCTCATCTCCATGGTTGTCGTCTTCAACCCAGAAATTGATGTTGAATTGCGCATCGTCACTTAATTCAACGCGATGCCAGTATTGTGGTGGGCTGGTCGCGAACTGGCCGGCATTAATCACTACTTTCACTTCGGGTTCTTTTGCGTCTTCATTGGCAAAGCCATAATACGTTACTGTGCCTTCCATCACGCAGAGCTGTCCAAACACCCCCGCAGCGGTGTTGTGGTGGGAGAGCAGTGCCGCAGGAACATTGTCTTTCGTAAAGAAGGGAGTAGAGCGTTTAACTTTCCAGTTTGCCGGGATGCGTAAATGGGACATAAGACATCTCCTTCGTGTGGCATCTATAAGATGTATTTAATATACATCTTATAGATGCCAGCAGGCAATGAATTTAAGCCAAAAAAAACGCTCCCGAAGGAGCGTCTCTGTTAGCGACCGAAAAGGTCACGTTTTTTCGGTTTAAACGGTTGTGCTATGACGACCAGTATCGCCACAACAAGATATGCGGCGAAGATGCCGAGCAGCCACTGCGGCATTTCGAGGGTTAAAAACGACCACTGACGCTCAGCGCAGTCGCCCGATGCCACAAACACCTGCGGCAGCCATTTATCCAGCGGTAACCAGCTCGGAAAGCGCGCGGCAAAATCACAGGTCATAAATGGTGACGGATGAAGCTGAATCATGGTGTGTTCATACGCTAACTGAAGACCGCGCCAGGCACTGTAAATCCAGATAACCATTGCCACATAGCGCAGCGGTGTTTTTGGCGCGATAGCCCCCACCAGTCCCGCACCCATCACGCCAAATAATGCGCTACGTTCATAAATACACAACACGCAAGGTTTTAGCAGCATGACGTGCTGGAACCACAACGCAACGAGTTCCAGCGCAAAGGCGGTAAACGCCAACAATAACCACGCTCCACGACCACGGGAACACTGGTTTAAAAATCGCAACATAATAATTTCCCTGCAACATGCGTAGAGACCGCAGTTTAAACCAATTCACTTTATGCGCCACTAGCGGGAATTGAAAATTTGCGTAATCGGATAATTATCATGCAAAAAGTCAAACCGGGCAGTGATTTGCCCGGCTAATTGTTATGAAAGTGTAGCTAACCAGCCCGACTGGGTCATCCATTCGGTCATTGGAACAAGTGTGAACTCCACGCAAAGCAACCCGACGAGCGTCAGGACAAGGGTATAAGGCAGAGCCATCCATACCATGCGACCATAAGAGAGGCGAATCAATGGTGCCAGGGCGGAAGTCAGCAGAAACAGGAACGCCGCCTGCCCGTTTGGTGTGGCCACGGAAGGCAAGTTGGTCCCGGTGTTAATCGCCACCGCTAACAGTTCATACTGATTAAGGCTGATAGTCCCCTGTTCCAGGGCCGCTTTGGCTTCGTTGATGTAGATAGTGCCGACAAAGACGTTATCAGAGATAGACGACAGCAGACCATTAAACAGATAGAACAGCGTTAATTGCGCGTGTTCAGAGGCTTGTAAAACGAACTGAATAATCGGCGAAAAGAGCTGCTGATCGATGATCACCGCAACAACAGAGAAGAACACGGTCAGCAGGGCGGTGAAGGGCAGCGACTCGGTAAAGGCTTTGCCTATAGCATGTTCGTCGGTAACGCCGGTTAACGACGTTGCCAGAATAATCACTGACAGACCAATTAATCCCACTTCCGCCAGATGCAGTGCCAGGGCGACCACCAGCCAGACGCCGATAATCGCTTGGATAATCAGTTTGATCTTGTCCTGGCGGGTTCGCTGCTGACGGCTCTGATCGTCAAATTTTTGCAGGACATCGCGGACGGTCTCCGGCAGCGTTTCGCCATAGCCGAACCAACGTAATTTCTCGACCAGCACGCAGGTTAGCAGACCGCAAATCAGCACCGGAACGGTGACTGGTGACATGCGCAGGAAGAAGTCGCCAAAGTGCCAGCCAGCAGCTTTGGCGATAATCAGGTTTTGCGGTTCACCAACCATGGTCATTACGCCGCCTAACGCCGTACCGACGCCTGCGTGCATCATCAGGCTACGCAGAAAACCACGGAACTGCTCCAGAACGACCTTGTTGTGCTGATCGATATGGCTGTCATCGAGCATATTGTTATCTTCCCCACGGGAAGAGGCCACGCGATGGTAGATGCCATAAAAACCGACCGCTACGCTTATTACCACGGCAACGACGGTCAACGCGTCAAGAAACGCGGACAGGAAGGCGGCAGCAATGCAAAAGGAGAGCGACAGCAGTGACTTGGAACGAATGCTGAGCAGAAGACGGGTGAAAATAAACAACAGCAGTTGCTTCATAAAGTAGATGCCTGCCACCATAAACATCAGCAGCAGTAACACCTCAAGGTTGGCGGCAACTTCTTCACGCACATGCGCGGCGCTGGTCATGCCAATGATGACAGCTTCAATTGCCAACAGCCCGCCCGGCAGCAGTGGATAACATTTTAGCGCCATTGCCAGCGTAAAAATGAACTCGGCCACCAACAACCAGCCTGCAATAAAGGGATTGATGAAAAAAATAATCGGGTTAGCGACTAAGAAGATGAGCAGTGCAAGTTTATACCAGTCTGGCGACTGACCTAAAAAATTCCGCCACATCGCGCGGCTCCATGATAGCTCCATGGTGATTTCCCTACCTTTAAAAATGAAATGATGTTTTTATGTTTGACCGCAAAGCTTAGCGGGAGGAGGGGGCGCAGGCAAGCTCTTCACGTGAATGGCAAGGGGGGAGTGAGTATCAGCGTTATCTGGAAAATGAAGCCTTGATCCACTTTTTCTTCATTTCGTCAGCTATCAGCTATGAAACCCGTCTGGTATGATAACTGTAACTATGTTTTGCTGTGTAATGGAATTATTACTATGGTCATTAAGGCGCAAAGCCCGGCGGGGTTCGCGGAAGAGTACATCATTGAGAGTATCTGGAATAACCGCTTCCCACCTGGCACTATTTTGCCCGCTGAACGTGAACTCTCTGAACTGATCGGAGTGACACGTACTACGTTGCGCGAAGTATTACAGCGTCTGGCGCGGGACGGCTGGTTGACCATTCAACACGGCAAACCGACGAAGGTGAATAACTTCTGGGAAACCTCCGGGTTGAATATTCTTGAAACGCTGGCGCGCCTCGATCACGAGAGCGTACCGCAGTTGATCGATAATCTGCTGTCTGTGCGCACCAACATTTCAACCATCTTTATCCGTACCGCGTTTCGCCAGCATCCTGACAAAGCGCAGGAGGTGTTGGCGACAGCAAATCAGGTAGCTGACCACGCTGATGCGTTCGCCGATCTGGACTACAACATTTTTCGCGGTCTGGCATTTGCGTCCGGTAACCCCATATACGGTCTGATCCTCAACGGAATGAAAGGGTTATATACCCGTATTGGTCGTCATTATTTTGCTAATCCAGAAGCGCGTGGTCTGGCGCTGAGCTTCTATCGTAAGCTGTCAGAACTGTGCGAGCAGGGCGCTCATGAGCAGGTTTATGAAACGGTGCGCCGCTATGGTCACGACAGCGGCGAGATTTGGCATCGTATGCAGAAAAACCTGCCGGGCGATTTAGCTATTCAGGGACGCTAATTACGCAATGCCGGATGGCGACGCTAAAGCGTGTTATCCGGCCTCGAATGCGCAGGCCGGATAAGGTGTTTACACCGCCTCCGGCAATAAAATTTACAGACCGTTCATCCTCGGCGGGCAACGCTCCAGCAGCTCCACGCTGCCATCTTCATTCTGCTGCTCCAGCATCACGTCAAAACCCCATAACCGGTGCACATGTTTCAGGACCTCTTTGCGTCCCTTATCCAGCGGGGCACGGTTATGCGGAATATAACGCAAGGTGAGCGAACGGTCGCCGCGCAGATCGACATTCCAGACTTGAATATTCGGCTCCAGGTTGCTGAGGTTATATTGCGACGACAGTCGGCTACGAATTTCACGATATCCTTCCTCATTATGGATAGCGGAAATCTCCAGGTAATTGTGGCGATCGTCATCCAGCACGGTGAACAGGCGGAAATCGCGCATCACTTTTGGTGACAGGAACTGACTGATAAAACTCTCATCTTTAAAATCGCGCATCGCAAAATGCAGCGTTTCCAACCAGTCGGAACCGGCAATATCCGGGAACCAGTACCTGTCTTCCTCGGTGGGGGACTGACAGATACGCTTGATATCCTGGAACATCGCAAAGCCCAGCGCGTAAGGGTTTATCCCGCTATACCACGGACTATTGTACGGCGGCTGGAAAACCACGTTGGTATGGCTATGCAGAAACTCCAGCATAAAACGCTCGGTAACTTTACCTTCATCATAAAGGTGGTTAAGGATGGTGTAATGCCAGAAGGTGGCCCAGCCTTCATTCATCACCTGCGTCTGTTTCTGCGGATAAAAATACTGGCTGACCTTGCGCACGATGCGTAAGACCTCACGCTGCCAGGACTCCAGTAGCGGCGCGTTTTTTTCCATAAAATAGAGCAGGTTTTCTTGCGGCTCGGAAGGATATCGCCGCGCTTCGGAAATGGTTTTCTCTTCCTCTTTCTTCGGCAGCGTGCGCCACAGCATATTCACCTGGCTTTGTAGATACTCTTCACGGCTTTTCTGCCGGGCTTTCTCTTCCTGTAGCGAGATTTTTTGCGGTCGTTTGTAACGGTCCACGCCGTAGTTCATCAGCGCATGGCAGGAGTCGAGGAGCTTTTCGACTTCATCCACACCGTAACGCTCTTCACACTGGGTAATGTAGTTTCGCGCGAAGATCAGATAGTCGACAATGGAGCTGGCATCCGTCCAGCTACGGAACAGGTAGTTATTTTTGAAGAAAGAGTTATGTCCGTAGCAGGCATGCGCCATCACCAGCGCCTGCATGGTGATGGTGTTCTCTTCCATCAGATATGCGATACACGGATTGGAGTTAATGACGATTTCATAGGCCAGCCCCTGCTGACCATGCTTATACAAGCGCTCGGTTTCAATAAACTTCTTACCAAACGACCAGTGCGGATAGTTGATTGGCATCCCGACGCTGGAGTAGGCATCCATCATCTGTTCGGAGGTGATCACCTCGATTTGGTGCGGGTAGGTATCCAGTCTGTAGAGTTTCGCCACGCGGTCTATTTCCGCCAGATAGACATCCAGCAGATCAAACGTCCAGTCGGGTCCATCGCTTAACCGTGTGCTGTCCTTGTTCATGGAATCAATCGTAGCCATTCGCGCACCCTCATTGTTGGCGGCACTCTCTGTGTGGAGTACCTCATTTCAAGCATAGATCATGGTGTTAAAAAACGTGCTGCGGCAGAAATTTTTTCTTTGCGATTTCACGTTAGCGAAGCGTAGAAAAAAGGCATATCCGCAAAATTTTATGCTGGATAAAAATAACGCACAGCATGAGATTCCAAAGCCGGGAGTTCCCAGCAATCACCGCTATATGTGAGATAAGTCACCATAAAAAAGCCATATGTTGAATAATATTTTCAGCTGAGTTATCAAGATGTAATTAGATGATTGTTCTTTTACTGTTAACGGAGTGGCTATGCGAGTTGTCATACTGGGAAGTGGTGTCGTTGGCGTGACCAGCGCCTGGTACTTAAGTCAGGCTGGACATGATGTCACCGTCATTGATCGTGAGCCCGGTCCGGCACTGGAAACCAGTGCGGCAAACGCCGGACAAATCTCTCCAGGGTATGCAGCACCATGGGCGGCGCCCGGCGTACCGCTTAAAGCAATTAAATGGATGTTTCAGCGCCACGCCCCGCTGGCCGTCCGTCTCGACGGGACTCAGTTCCAGTTAAAATGGATGTGGCAAATGCTGCGTAACTGCGACACCAGTCACTACATGGAAAACAAAGGACGCATGGTACGGCTGGCGGAATACAGCCGTGATTGCCTGAAAGCGCTGCGCGCCTCTACCGGCATTGAGTATGAAGGACGTCAGGGCGGAACGTTACAGCTGTTCCGTACTGCTCAACAGTATGAGAACGCCACCCGCGATATCGCCGTGCTCGAAGATGCGGGCGTGCCATATCAGTTGCTTGAAGCAAAGCGACTGGCGGAAGTCGAACCCGCGCTGGCGGAAGTGGCGCATAAGCTGACCGGCGGCTTGCGTTTACCAAATGACGAAACCGGTGATTGCCAGCTGTTTACCCAGCGCCTGGCGCAGATGGCCGAGCAAGCGGGCGTCACGTTCCGCTTTAACACCCCGGTCGATAAGCTACTCAGCGAGGGGGAGCAAATATATGGCGTTCAGTGTGGGGATGAAATCATTAAAGCCGATGCTTATGTGATGGCGTTTGGCTCTTACTCCACGGCGATGCTCAAAGGTATTGTTGATATTCCGGTCTATCCGCTTAAAGGTTATTCCTTGACCATTCCGGTGGCGCAGGATGATGGGGCCCCGGTTTCTACTATCCTTGATGAAACCTACAAGATCGCCATAACCCGCTTTGATAACCGTATTCGCGTTGGCGGCATGGCGGAGATTGTTGGCTTCAATACCGAATTGCTGCAGCCTCGCCGCGAAACGCTGGAGATGGTTGTACGCGATCTTTTCCCGCGCGGCGGTCATGTGGAGCAGGCTACATTCTGGACCGGACTGCGTCCGATGACCCCGGACGGTACGCCGGTCGTGGGACGAACCCGCTTTAAAAATCTGCTGCTTAATACGGGTCATGGCACACTGGGCTGGACCATGGCCTGTGGATCCGGCCAGCTGCTGAGCGATATTTTATCTGGTCGTACCCCAGCCATTCCTTACGACGATTTGAGCGTGGCGCGTTACAGCCCGGGGTTTACCCCCTCTCGGCCACGGCATTTACACGGCGCACATAACTGATAAGGATGAGAGATGACCCGCCCGATACTGGCCAGCATTGACCTGCAGGCGTTAAAACAAAATCTGGCCATTACTCGCCAGGCCGCACCGGACGCCCGCGTCTGGTCGGTAGTGAAAGCCAATGCTTACGGACATGGCATTGAACGAGTATGGAATGCGCTGGGCACAACCGACGGTTTTGCCATGCTTAATCTTGAAGAGGCGATAACCTTGCGCGAGCGGGGATGGAAAGGCCCGATATTAATGCTGGAGGGTTTTTTCCACGCCGACGACCTGACGATATATGACAAATATCGTCTAACAACGTGTGTGCACAGTAACTGGCAGCTAAAAGCATTGCAGAATGCGCGCCTGAACGCACCGCTCGATGTTTATCTGAAGGTGAACAGCGGCATGAACCGGCTGGGTTTCTTACCAGACAGAGTTTCCACGGTCTGGCAACAGCTGCGGGCCATGCCCAATGTCGGTGAAATGACGCTGATGTCGCACTTCGCTGATGCAGAACACCCGGATGGCATTCAGGAAGCGATGACACGTATTGCGCAGGCGACAGAAGGGCTGGAGTGCAGACGGTCACTGTCCAATTCGGCTGCGACGCTGTGGCATCCTGAAGCGCATTATGATTGGGTTCGTCCGGGCATCATTTTGTACGGAGCATCGCCGTCTGGACAGTGGCGAGACATCGCCAATACGGGCCTGAAACCTGTGATGACGTTAAGCAGCGAAATTATCGGCATACAAACGCTGAAAGCCGGCGATCGGGTCGGTTACGGCGGGCGTTACACCGCCAGCGGGGAGCAACGCATCGGCATTGTGGCGACCGGGTATGCAGATGGTTATCCGCGCCATGCGCCGAGCGGCACGCCAGTGCTGGTAGATGGTGTACGCACCAAAACGGTCGGAACGGTCTCAATGGATATGTTGGCGGTTGACCTGACGCCATGTCCTCAGGCGGGGATCGGCACGCCGGTAGAGCTGTGGGGCAAAGAGATTAAAATTGACGATGTGGCCGCTGCTGCGGGTACGGTGGGCTACGAACTGATGTGTTCGCTGGCGCTGCGCGTACCGGTTGTGACGGTGTAACTTTTGTATGCCGGGTAGGCGCAGCTCCCACCCGGCAAAAACATCCGTCACTCATCCTCATCTTCAGCAACGCGAACACCAACCTTCAGCACCGCATTATCTTCTTTCTCGGCCACCGTCCAGATCATGCCAGCAAATTCAACCTGGTCACCGACGACCGGCGCGGCGCCTAACAGGTGCTGAACGATTTCACCCAGCGTTTGCTGTTTATCGCGATACTCTGTGCCATCGTCGAGGCCATATATCAGCGCCACGTCGGCATATTTTGCGCTGGCTTCGAGAATAAAATCCCCAAAGAAGCGCTGGTCTAACGATACCGGCGGCGACTGGCTGAATAGCTTGCCGAGAGCGGGGAGATCGCGCTCGCGACCAATGACGCACAACACGTCACCTTCACGCAGGCGCGTGCTGCCCGACGGATGAAACAATACATTGTCACGAAACAGGGCGGCAATTCGCGTTTCTTCCGGCATATGCAGGTCGCGCAATGCGGCTCCCACACACCACTTATCCGCGCTGAGCTGATAAACAAACTGCTCCCAGGGGTTATCCGGGTGAATATCCAGACCAATACGCGAAACGGGCCAGCCGACCGGCGGAACCACCACTTTGGCCTTTTTAGCCGCCCAGGAAAGCGACGTTCCCTGAAACAGCAGGGAGATCAGAACCACGAAGAACGCCACATTAAAGAACAGACGCGCATTTTCCAGGCCGGCCATCATCGGGAAGACGGCAAGGATGATCGGCACCGCGCCGCGCAAGCCCACCCAACTGATAAAAATACGCTCGCGCAGATTGAAGCCACGGAACGGCAGCAGTCCGGCGAAGACCGACAGCGGACGAGCCACGAAAATCATCCATGCGGACAAAATCAGCGCTGGAATCGCGATAGGCAGCAGGTCGGAAGGCGTGACCAGTAGCCCCAGCACCAGGAACATGGCGATTTGCGCCAGCCAGGCCAGGCCATCGAAGTTTTGCAGAATACCAAATCGGTTGCGAATCGGGCGATTACCCAGCAGGAAACCGCACAGATAAACCGCCAGAATACCGCTGCCTTCCAGTGCGGTAGTCAGGGCAAAAATGAGGATCCCGCCGCTTAAAGCCAGTAACGGATACAGCCCGGCAGGCAACGAAATGCGGTTAATCATTTGCTGCAGCAGATAGCCGCCGCCCAGACCCAGCACAATCCCTAAACCAAACTGCTGGAGTATATGCACCGCGAACATCCAGCTTAAACCGGTCTCGTGGTTTTGGATCATGGCGATAAGCGTGATAGTCAAAAATACCGCCATCGGGTCATTACTCCCGGATTCAATTTCCAGCGTGGAGCCAACACGTTCGTTAAGCCCCTTACCACCAAGCAAGGAAAAGACCGCCGCCGCATCGGTGGAACCGACTATCGCGCCAATCAATAGCCCCTCAATGAGATCCAGATTAAACAACCATGCGGCCATCATGCCGGTAAGTCCGGAGGTAATCAGTACCCCGACGGTCGCCAGCGATAGCGCCGGACCCAGCGCGACGCGAAAAGAGCTGGCCTGGGTGCGCATGCCGCCGTCGAGCAGGATAACCGCCAGCGCCAGGTTGCTCACCATGTAGGCAAAAGGGTAGTTGTCAAAAGGAATACCGCCTACACCATCCACCCCCGCTAACATCCCGATAGCGAGAAATATCACCAGAATAGGGATGCCAAGACGTGATGAGAATGAACTGAGTAAGATACTGCAGGTGACGAGAACGGAACCCAAAATAAAAAGGCTAATAACTGCTGCGGCATCCAACGTTCGTTTACTCCTGAATTACGCTGTTTCGTATTAACAAACCCTAACATAATAACGACAGAAACAGCGTTTTACTTAGCCCTGTTGGCAGCTTTTTTTACGATTTAAGTACCGGATGACCATTTATGGTGAGCTGAGCGCCATTTTTATCGTTTTTCAGCACCGCATTGGCCCCCAAAGGCAGGGTGACGGTACGTTGTTCATGACCAAAATCAAGACCGCTGATTAACGGAACTGACAATCTGTCGCGTAGAAAAGCGCAAACCGAATCAAGGCTGTAACCGGCGTCATAGTCATTGGGCGCACTGCCGCTAAAACTGCCAAGAATAATGGCGTTCTGCCGGGCCAGTATTCCCGCATGGTATAGCTGCAGCAGCATGCGTTCAATACGGAATGGGTGCTCATTAATGTCTTCCAGCACCAACACACCGTTTTCGATAGCGGGCATCCACGGTGTGCCCATCAGCGAAATGATCATCGCCAGATTTCCGCCCCATAGCGTACCTTCGGTCGCACACGCCGGGCCGTTACTCTGCCATTCAAGGGTAAATTGGGGATGACGCAAAGCCTGCCAGAAATGGTGCTCGGTAAACGCGTTCATCTCCTCGGCCCCGAAGTTAGCCGCCAGCATTGGGCCGCTGAAGGTAATCACATTGCCCTGCGCCAGCAAACCGCACTGAATCGCCGTAAAATCGCTGTGCCCGCACAGCAGTAGCGGGTTTTGTTGCTGACGAGCAGCCAGTCCCTGCCAGTCGATCCCTTCCAGTAAACGGCTCGCGCCATAGCCGCCGCGTACCGCCATCACAATAGTATCAGGCGTGTGCAGATTAACGAGCGAGTTCACATCTGCCAGACGTTCTGCTTCTGTGCCCGCAAAACGCTGGCATCGGCGCGCAATGACCGCTGAATTATCGACCTGGTGACCGGCCTCAGTAAGCCGCGCAAGCCCACGTAATGCAGCCTGCTGGTTGATACAGTAGCCCGAAGGGGCAATTAAGTGAAACCGGGACATGGCATTTCCTTGCTACAACTAAAACCAAATGTATATCATGCCGCGTAGGTATGTCGTTGTCACCTCAGCGACAGGTTCCGGCTATAAGGATAGATGACGTGAAATTGAGATGGTTTGCTTTTTTGGTTGTATTACTTGCGGGCTGTAGTTCAAAACAGGATTACAAAAATCCGCCATGGAATGCTGAAGTTCCGGTCAAACGCGCAATGCAATGGATGCCGATCAGTGAAAAAGCCGGTGCGGCCTGGGGTGTCAGCCCACAATTGATTACCGCTATCATCGCCATTGAATCTGGCGGAAACCCGAATGCGGTCAGTAAATCGAATGCGATTGGTCTGATGCAGTTAAAAGCGTCCACGTCAGGACGCGATGTTTACCGTCGTATGGGATGGAGCGGAGAGCCGTCGACCAGCGAGCTGAAAAATCCTGAGCGTAATATTTCGATGGGAGCCGCCTACCTGAGTATTCTTGAGACCGGGCCGCTGGCCGGAATTGAAGATCCTCAGGTGATGCAATATGCGCTGGTGGTGTCGTACGCTAACGGGGCGGGCGCACTGCTGCGAACATTCTCCTCCGACAGAAAAAAAGCCATTAATAAGATCAACGATCTCAGCCCGGATGAATTTATTGAACATGTGGCTGATAATCATCCGGCGCCGCAGGCTCCGCGCTATATCTGGAAGCTCCAGCAAGCGCTGGATGTCATGTAGTTCATGTAATGCTACCCGCGCACCTTATTTGCTTTTTCCCGGGCTTCGCGCTCAAGGGAAAAAATAATCCGCTGTAAGTTCCGCTCCACCGCCGGGCCGACGTTGAGAAAACGAAAGCTCAGGCGGGGAGTGGTAATGGTTTCGTTTTTGCTGTCGATAACCACGCGCTCGCTGATGGAAATCAGCTGGGCGTCAACGTGATACACACCCCATTGCGCCATGTTCAGTTCAACTTGTGAGAAGCGCATGCCTTCTACCAGTCCCTCTGGCTTTGCCGTTTCTAACAGTCCACCCATGCCGCCGAGAGACAAATCGAACAGGCGAAAATGCAGAATGCTGTTGTCCGGCATCTTTGCCGCGCAGCGATAGGGAGGATGCAGCGGCGCGCCGATACGGAAATACTCCCGACGCTGTATGAACCACAGGGAAGGCGGCAGCGTTGAGATAAATGCCGGTAGTCGCTGATACTCGCCTTTTTTAAGCTGCGGCAGCGTGAACTCCACTTTGGCGCCCTGCGTTTCGGCGATAATTGAGATCTGGCTGGCCCGCTGCACGGCCTGGTTTTCATATTCCTGACTGCCAAAGTCCATGATCAGTTCGTCCGGGGTGACCGCCAGTATTTTGCTAATGAACTGGCCACCTGACCAGGAGATACGCAGTGGAACCTGCTGCGAATTTAAGTCCCTGAGAACGCCTAACACCGCTAACGGATTTTGCTTCAGGAACTGCTCATTGTAGTTGCTCACACCTAATGACTCCTGGATGCCTGGTTTATCGTTGGATTATCGGCATCAAACGACGGAACTTAAGACAAATGAATGAAATTTTTTGCCAAAGCCAATGAATTAAGTCTGTGTGGAAAAACGTCATCCAACAGCTTGCCTATACTTAATGCACTGGCGCGGGAATAACGAGCGCACATTCACTGGAAAGAGGGCCTGAAAATGGGAATTATTGCCTGGATTGTTTTTGGTCTGATTGCAGGTGTTATCGCCAAACTGATTATGCCGGGGCGCGATGGCGGTGGATTTATCCTGACCTGTATTCTCGGTATTGTCGGCGCTGTGGTCGGCGGATGGCTGGCAACAATGTTTGGTATCGGTGGTGATGTCAGCGGATTTAATCTCCACAGCTTCCTGGTGGCCGTAGTCGGCGCGATTGTTGTGCTGGGTGTTTTCCGGCTTGTGCGACGAGATTGAGTGAGCGGCCCCCTCTGGGGGCCGTTTCTTTGGAATAGAAAGTTCGTTATGGCGTCGGTTGCGTCTGCTTTTGAGGCTCAGTTGATGCCGTCCCAGCCGGGGCTGGACGCGATGCGGGGACGCTGTCACACGGTTTTTCTTTGGCGCAAATCAGGTCGAGCATTTTTAGCGTTACGCCGTTAGTCCAGCCGAACCCATCCTGCAACGGATATTCACCGCCACCGCCGCCGGTGCCAGTGGTACTCACGTCATACTTTTCAACCAGCTTTTTCTCGCGATCGTAAGTGTGCTGCACGTTGGTGAGGAATCGCCAGGTTACGTCCATGGCGACGTTATCCTGACCGTAATTCTGTAACCCGGCTGCCGCGACCCACTGGAGAGGGGCCCAGCCGTTTGGCGCATCCCATTGCTGGCCGCTTTTCACCGAGGTGGTAGCAAGACCGCCGGGCTGCAGCAAATGCGCCTGGGTTGCCGCGGCGACCTTACTGGCGCGATCTTTTGCCGCTGCATTAACATACAGCGGGAACAGGGCGGCGGCAGTGAGTTGGTTACGTACTTTGTGGCTCTTTAGATCGTAGTCGGCATACCAGCCTTCTTTGTCGTTCCACAGGTGCTTTTCGATCCCTTTTTGTCGGGCATTGGCAAAACCGTCATATTGAGCAGCTTTGGCATCATCACCAGCGGCTTTACTGGCGAGGGCGATCATTTTTTCCATTTTGTACATCAGCGCATTGAGATCGACCGGCACAATGCTGGTGGTACGCAGGGTACCTAGCTGGTTGGGGTTATCCATCCAGCGGGAACTAAAGTCCCAGCCGGACGCGGCGGCGGAGCGCAGGTCGCGGTAGATTTCGGTGGCCGGGCGGTTCGGGTTACTTTTAGCGGTGGCGATATCCTCCACCCATGACTCTGGCCGCGGCGTATCGCGGTCATCCCAGTAGCGGTTCAAAATGGTGCCGTCATCCAGCTTAACCACGCGCTTATTTTGCTGACCGGGCTGGAGCGTTTCGACGCCCTCCATCCAGTAGGTGTACTCTTTGAGCATCTGCGGGAAGTATTTTTTCAGCGCATCATCCCCTTCGTGCTGCGCCAGCAGTTCAACCATAAAGGCAAAGAACGGCGGTTGAGAACGGCTCAGATAATAGGTACGGTTGCCGTTAGGAATGTGTCCCCAGGCATCAATCTCGTAAGCGAAATTTGCCACCATGTCGGAGACCTTGTCCCAGTGATTACTTTCGGCAAGCCCCAGCATGGTGAAATAGCTGTCCCAATAATATATTTCGCGAAAACGCCCGCCTGGCACCACATATGGCTCCGGGAGCGGCAGCAGCGAGTCCCATTTTTCAACGTCTGTTGTTGAGCGGGTTAGCACCGGCCACAGACCATCAATATGCTCGCGCAGCGATTGCCCGGCAGGGGGGACGTATTTCTCACCCTCTTTTGGTAAGGTAAAGTTCACTCCGACAAAATGACGTAAATCGAATCCAGATTGATTCTTTTGCATTCGGTAATCGGCGAGGATCATTAACGGATCGCTATTGGGAACCGCGTCAGCAAAGGTTTTCTGGTCAGGGAACAATTTGGCCGTTTGTACATCGTTAAACAGAGGGCCGAGCAGAATATCAGGTGGTTGCGGTGTCGTTGCTGGCGCGTCCTCCGCATTGACGGTAAAAGAGGTAAAGGCAAAAAGGGTACTGGCAAACGTCAGTTTTATCGCAACAGAAAGCAGCCCGGAATGGCGAATTGCTGGTGTTATCATCGGTTAATCTCCTTAGCGGTGTGCCGAAGCAGCGGCATTTACCATGAGAAAACCTTAGTTCAGGATCGACCGTTGCGCGTGATCGACTCCCCATTTTGCGAATAAACAGACATTTCCCGACGCGCCAGGAAGATGCACACCCTGTTGAGAAAGGGTGTGCTGATGCCATTAACCTGTATGGGTTATCCGATGCGCCACGCAGTCAATAGTGACCGTATCTCCCGTCTTTATACTATCGAGGGTCTCCCCAAGCTGACACATCCAACAAAGTCCCATTTCACGGGCGATAATCGCGGGGTGAGAAGCCTCGCTCCCGGCACGCAGACAGATCCCTTTGATGGTCAGCGGGTCGAGTTGCAACACCGTAGACGGGTAAATGACGTCCGCGACCAGGATTGTCGGGCGGCTGAACGTCGGGATTTGCGCCGTCGCTCCTGTTAAATGCTGCAGCGAACGAGACAGTAAATCTTCAATGTCGATATATCGCGCCTGTAAGTAGGGATCGTCGAGCTGTAAATACTGCTGGCTGAGTTCGCTCAGCACCTGCTGCCAGGCGCAGGCGGCGCTACACTGCTTTTCACGCATTACGTCGCACGCCATATCGAACAGCTCGGGATCGTCCAACAGCGTGTGGTGACCGGAGAAGATCGCGGCGATATCGGCGGAATACTTCTCTTCAGCGAGCGCGGTTAGCTCGCTTAAATCGTTCAGCGTGCTCTGGATGGCGGCCTGTAATCGCTGCTGCTCAGCCTGCAATGACGCTGCGGGCTGCGGGCTTATCTCGGGTGAGAATGGCGTGTAACAAAATACCGTCCCCGTTACCCGTGATGGGACCTGAGTCGCCACGTTTTTCGCCTGCGTTGGTGCGAGCGATTCGCCAAAATTCTCTGCCGCCAACTGTTTGAACGCGGCCAGGGCATCTTCTGCCTGTTCGCCTTTGGCAATCAGGCGCAGCGTGTCGTTACAACGCACCTGCAGCAAGGCTATCTGATTGAGACTATCAGGAACGACGCACTTGCCGTTTTTTTCCAGCCACATGTCGGCGTTAAAGCCAGACAGCGTAGATACCAGCCGTGAGGCCGGGCGAACGTGGATACCGTTGGGGTTTTTCACCACAATGGCAATCGAACGGGCATCTGTGTCGGGGGATGGTTCGGCAGAAGCGGACTTTGCTGCCGAGGGCGAAGGTAAACCCAGTTGCTCACATTTGGCGTCGAGGGCGTGCATGGCATCACGGATGACCTGATCGATATCAGCACCCGCAGCAGCGCTAACCGTCGCGGCCAGCGTGCCTTCAACCAGCGGGGCGGCGCACAGACGGACTTTCGCGGCGATGTCAGGGTCGAGCAGTTCAAGGGCGGTTTCCGCACTCAGCAACGCACTGCCGATATCCATCATCACTAACACGTGATCCGTATCGGCCACGGACTCGATGGCTTCCATCACCTTAATCGGATCGGTGCCAATGGGATTCTCAGGATCGTCAATGCCTGCGGCAATAGCGAGTTTACAGCCATCGCCCATTAACATTTGTCGGGCTAACGCGCCGACGCCTTCGCCCAGTTGGGCGCTGTGAGACACAATAACCAGGTTTACCATCGCTTTATCCTTACTCTCTGGACGCCTGAGCCAGCATTTGCATCATAAACATGACGGACGTTGCGCCAGGATCCTGATGGCCAATGCTGCGTTCACCAAGGTAGCTGGCGCGGCCTTTGCGTGCCTGCATGGTGATGGTGCTTTGTGCCGCGGCTTCCGCTTGTTGGCTTGCGGCTTCCAGCGCCGCCTGTACGCTTAGCTTTTGCTCGCAGGACTGACGTAAAGATTCCACCACCGGCAACCAAACGTCGCACATGGTTTTGTCGCCAGGCTCAGCTTTACCACGGCTAATGACGCCTTCTGCGCCATCGCGAATCATTTGATACAACTCGTCCAGCGTCAGGCTCTGGTGGGCTTGCGTGACCTGGGCGGCGCGGATGAAAAAGGTACCGAACAGCGGGCCGCTGGCTCCGCCAACGCTGGAGAGCAATACCATGCCGGTATTTTTTAAAATAAAGCCGATGTCTTTATCGGCGATAGACGGCAGTTTTTCGACCACTTTACTAAAGCCACGATGCATGTTCAGACCGTGGTCTGCATCGCCGATTTCCCGGTCCAGCCCGGTGAGAAAATCACTTTCGGTAGTGAATATTTCGCCGCAGCGATAGAGCCAGTTAACAATTTGCGTTCTGGTGAGGGACATCATGAATCTCCTTATTTACCCCAGTTGAGAGCAGGGGTGTGAACCGGTGCATCCCATAAATTCAGCGTTTCGTCATCCACCTGTAACAGGGTGATTGAGAAACCGGTCATATCCAGAGAGGTACAGTAAGAGCCGATCAGGTTGCGCTCAATGACGATCCCCGCATCCTGGCAACGGCTTTCGAGGCGGTTATACACGCCGAAGAGTTCTGACAACGGCGTCGCACCGAGATTATTGACCAGCGCGATGACGCGATCGCCGCTTTGCAACGCCCGCTTGCTTTCTTTGCCTTCCTGCCACGCGCCCTGGACGTTGTCCCAATGACGCAGCGTGCGGCTGTAGTTGCCGTTTTCCAGCAGCGTGTCGAACATTTCATCTACGGTTTGGTCGAGAGACGTGAAGGCTCTGCGGTCAATGCCCGGCTCCCCGTGGATACCCACGCCAAACTCCATTTCGTTATCCTGCAGCGTGAACGATGGTTGCCCGGCGGCCGGAACGGTACAGGCGCCAATGGCGATCCCAATGGAGTGTCCCTGGTTATTCAGTTGACGCCCGAGTGCCGCGCAGGCTTCCAGCGAGTCACCGCGTTCGGCTGCCGCGCCGACCAGTTTTTCTATCAATACGGTATTCGCCACGCCACGACGACCGGCGGTATACAGACTATCTTTCACCGCGACGTCGTCATCCACCACCATGGTCGTGACTTTAATACCGCTTTCGTGCAGCAACTCGGCGGCGGTTTCGAAGTTAAGAATGTCGCCGGTGTAATTCTTGATGATCAGCAGGACGCCTTCACCGCCGTCAATTTGCATGGCGCATTCGAACATTTTATCCGGCGTAGGTGAGGTAAAAATCTCACCCGGGCAGGCCCCGGCGAGCATGCCCTGCCCAATATAACCGCAGTGCATTGGCTCATGTCCGCTGCCGCCGCCGGAGAGGAGCGCCACTTTGCCCATCACCGGCGCATCTGCGCGAGTGACGTACACCGGGTCCTGATGCAGCGACAGGGAGGGGTAAGCCTTCGCCAGTCCGGCGAGTTGTTCATTCAGTACGTCTTCAACACGGTTGATCAATTTTTTCATTATTTATGCTCCGCAGACAGTCCTGGATGCTGCCAAAATTCAGCAGCCATCTGATGTAGGGTATCGGTTTGTACAACGCTACGGCGACCGCTCGCTGCCGATAAAGTAATTTTGCACACGGGTATGCAAAAGAAAATTGCTGTTGGTGGTGTTTCAATAAGGAACATTGCTATCTCAATATGTTCCATCTTGAAACAAGATGGCGTCAAATTCGCCTAAACTGCGACGTTGGGCATCCTTTTGTTTTACGGTTGGCAAGGGGGGCAGGCAGTTTCATCAAGGTGAAGGGCGTGAACGAACAGGAGGCAGATTAAGAAGGCTAAAATCGTGCAGGCAGGTGGTTGATCGCCACCAGTTTTCCTTGCTCAAGTTCGATATATCCCCCTTTTTTTAAGGCCGCGAGCATTTTCATCACGCTACTGCGTGAAAGGTGCGTCCTGTCCAGAATGTACTGGTAGGCGGCAATCTGCTGGCGAATGTTGTCTGATTCTTTGGCCAGAGCCTGTAGTTGATAGCACAGCACATCATAAGTGGTGGGGGCCGCGACCATCTCATTTTGAATAAACAGTTTATTTGTCACGATGATCATATGCCGGGCCATGATCTCCCAAAGCTGTTTTGCTTCAATGCGTGCCATAACGGTTTCCAGTGGGACAGTCGCAACTTCGCATTCCTCAAGGGCGCGGAGCAATAGTTTCTCTGATAATGCGCTGGTGAAGCCGAGAGACACCGGCGCAGAGGCGATGCCTAAAGCCAGATTATTCTCCAGGTTTTCAATACTTACCGTACCTTGGCGGATAAACTGACACAGATGTTCTCCAGAATGGATAAATACGAAGCGGCTACCTTTGGGGTAGCGCCTGAACTCGCATTCTTCTGCCAATTGTCGCAGCAACTCCGGAGCATAAGGCGAGGGTTGTTTGAGCAGGTTTATCGGCGATTCATGAGGCATAATGGGGTTATCCCGCATAGATTTTCATTCGTTTACGTTGTGCAGCATAGCGTACGGTTAATACTTCAGGGGAATATTTTGCTGTATTTGTTTCAATACGCCGCGCTCGGTAACGATATAGCCGCCTTTTTTTAATTCGGCCAGAATTTTCATGATACTGCTCCGTGACAGAAACGTGCGGCTCTGAATATAGTTTGCGGCGGTAATGTGCTGCCGAAACTCGTCAGATTCGCGCATCAACTCATAAAGTTGTGAGCGAATAACATCGTAAGATGTTGGGGCGGAAATGCGAGTGCAATGGTCATAAACACGCCCGGCCGTATAAATGAGTAACATGGACAGGCTCTCCCACAGATCCTCATCGGCAATAATCTCATTAGCTGTTTCCAGAGGAATGGCTGCAACGGTTGAGCACTCCTCACACCGCATAAAGAGATATTCCGATTCTGCAAGCTGATTGCTTAGTCCGAAGATAAATGGCGCGACTTCAGAATTGAGCATAAAGCCGTCGCGTTGCCTGAAGATGGCAATCGTGCCATTCAATAGCAAATAACATTGATGAGAATTATTGCTCTTGTAGTTAATTATTTGTCTGTATTTTGTTTCATAAATGTTGGTGCTTGGCTTTAGCTTTTCAATAATATTTATTATGTGTTCCACCGGCTTTATCGGTAAGGCTTGATACATACTTGATTCAATGATTATTTTTGTTTCAGGCATGAGTCGCCCTCCTCAATAAATATGCTGCTAAAAACAACATAAGATGTTGTTGGTTTTAATAATTATGGTAATGAGAGGAAGATAATGGAATCCATCGCACGGTGTAAAATTACACCGAAAAATAACTTGAGCAAATATGTGTATCTATATCAAAATTGTCCATAAGCAGAAGAGCAATAGCATCTAATAAGGATCGGTTTTACTTACATGGAGCCTAATTCCATCCTTGCTAATTTGCGCTGATTGTTATTTCTCGCAATACTTTCAAAGTGATGGCAATAATAAAGTTATGAGGCGTTATTTGCATCAGGGTAAATAACGATGCAGCACTATAAATAAAAGTTAAGGAAAGCAATTATGAAAAAGAATGTGATAGCGAAGACGTTGTCTGCTGCGGCCATTCTCATGGCCTCAAACGCAATGGCCTATGATGGTACGGTTATTTTTAATGGTGAAATCCTCGATTCGGCCTGTACCGTTGATATTGGTGGTAGTAATACGTTGATGGTCGATCTGGGACGTGTCGCTAAAACAGCATTCGTCAGTACTGGCGATGAAGCATCCACCACAAAATTTACGCTACGGCTGAAAGATTGCCCGGCCAGCGTGGCCGCAGCAAAGGTGAAATTTGACGGTGCGCATGACGGTAATGACAGTAGCTTGTTGGCCATCACACAAGGTTCCGGGTCGGCAGGCGGTGTGGCAATACGTCTTAAGACGGCAGACAGTGTGAACTTAGGACTTAATCAGGACAACGGTTATACCTACATGTTATCCAGTACCGCGGATAATAATCTGGATTTCTATGCCGCCTATGTGGCAACCGCTGTGCCTGTTCTTCCTGGCGCGGCTAACGCGGTGGCTAATTTCACTGTTAACTACAACTGATTTACCTGTGCAGTTTTAAGGGCCGGCAAACGGCCCTTTCAGAGGTTTATGATGAGAGTATTACGTTTTTGCATGTTGCCCCTGGTTGCTGTGGCGATCGGTATTACTACTGCGCATGCGGGTGTCTCAATTGGTGGTACCCGAGTCATTTACGATGGCGGAAAGAAAGAGGCTTCGCTGAGCGTTAATAATCCTGATGCGGTTCCTTACTTAATTCAATCTTGGATTGAAACGCGAAGCAATGACGGGGCGAAAGCACCGTTTATCATTACTCCACCGCTTTATCGTTTGGATAAAGGGCAGCGAAACGTAATGCGCATTATTCGCGCAGGTAATTTGCCAGAAGATAAAGAATCTCTGTTCTGGCTCAATATTAAATCGATACCGTCGGCAGAGCGTAAAGATAATACATTACAAATAGCTATCAAAACGCGAATAAAACTGATCTACAGGCCGGTCGGATTAAGCCAGTCAACACCAGATGCGCAGGTAGAAAAACTACGCTGGAAATCGGACGGTAAATTTATTCAGGTGACGAACTCATCCTCATACTTTATTAATTTTAATGAAATTACCGTGGCAGGTAAAAGAATCGAAGACGTCACGTTTGTCGCGCCCGGACGCAGCGCGAGTTTCGCACTACCGACAGGTATTACCGGTGGAGCAATAACCTACAGAATTATTAATGATTACGGCGGGATAAGTGAGGCGTATCACGCCTCACTCTAAAACGCAGTCCGGACGGGAAGATTATGTCAATGATGATAGCCAAAATGATAACTAATCCGCCTCCGGTCCGATTGCTGCTGTTTATTTTATTAACCGTCGCCAATGTACTGAATGAAGTAAAAGGTCGTGATTACTTTAACCCTGCGTTACTGGAGCGTACAGGATCCACAAATGGCGATGTTGATCTTTCCGGCTTTGAGACAGGACAACAGGCGGAAGGAACATATCATGTTGATATTCTTCTCAATGGAGAGAATGTTGATACCCACGATGTAGTGTTTACCAGACGGGAAGGGGGAATGCTGGAACCGTGCCTTTCAACAGAGTTGTTGGTGGGCTACGGTGTGAAGACAGCGCTATATCCAGGGCTTGTCGGGAACGAGAATTGCGCTGATCTGTCCGCTATTCCTCAGGCTTCCAGCGAACTGTTATTTTCTTCCCAGAAGTTGTTATTGAGTATTCCGCAGGCCGCGCTTTCTTCACCGGCGCGCGGTTATGTTGCGCCAGAACAGTGGGATGAAGGTATTACAGCCATGATGCTCAATTACAGTCTCAGTGGGGATAACAGCCGGACAAAGGACACAGGAAACAACAGCAACAGTCAGTACGTTAACCTGCGTCCGGGAATTAACTTTGGCCCATGGCGGTTACGTAACTACAGCACCTGGAATAAAGACAGCCAGGGAAATGCGCACTGGGACACCGTCTATAGCTACGTGCAGCGCAATATTATTCCGCTGAAAGCGCAACTGGTACTGGGCGACAGCTCTTCGCCAGCCGATGTTTTTGACAGCATTCCTTTTCGCGGTGGCCAGCTTGCCTCTGATGATGAGATGATCCCGGATTCGCTGAAAGGCTATGCACCGGTGGTGCGAGGAATCGCCCGAACAAACGCGCAGGTGATCATTCGACAAAATGGTTATCAAATTTACCAAAACTACGTCTCTCCGGGGGCGTTTGAAATAACCGACATGTACCCGACCGGAGGCGCGGGCGATCTTGACGTGAGTATCAAAGAAGCAGACGGTAGTGAACAACATTTTACCGTTCCGTTTGCTTCATTGCCCGTGCTGCAACGAGAAGGGCGTCTCAAATATGCCTTGACCGCCGGACGTTATCGCTCATATGACAGTCGGATTGAGCAGACATCCTTTGTCCAGGGAACACTCATTTATGGGTTGCCGACAGGATTCACGGCTTATGGCGGCGTCCAGGGGGCGGATAATTATCGTTCTGTTGCAACAGGAATCGGTAAAAATCTTGGCGTGGTGGGGGCGGTGTCGGCTGATGTTACCCAGTCCTGGTCCCAGCCACAGAATACAGGACAACTGCAGGGACAATCCTGGCGCATTCGTTACAACAAAAACAGCGTGGTAACCGGGACAAACTTTTCGATTGCCGGATATCGTTATTCAACGGCTGGCTATTCCGGGATGCAAGACACGTTTGATTCTTATAGGGCCGGCAGTTCATCGATAGAGAAACGCCGTAATCGCATGGAGGCGACCATCAACCAGTCTCTGGGGGCGTCAGGTGGCTCCCTTTCGCTCAGCGCGGTGCGGGAAGATTACTGGCATTACGCAAAACCATTGCAGTCATGGAGCCTGAGTTATAACAACACCTGGCACGGAATAAGCTATGGGATTAGCTGGATGCAGAGTAAAAATGGTTATTCGGGCAGTAATGCTCGCTACGACAGCGAGAGTTTGCTGGCACTGAACATTAGCCTTCCACTGGAACGCTTTTCGACCAACTCCTGGGCCAGCTATAGCATGAATACCAGCCGTAACAGTGGGACAACGCACAGCGTCGGCTTGAGCGGGATGGCGCTGGAGGGAAATGCTCTGAACTGGAGTATTCGGCAGGGTTATGGTTCCGAGGATGCGGGTTATACCGGCAGCCTGAACGCTGATTATAAAGGCGGGTACGCGGAAGTCAGCGGGGGTTACAGTTACGATAGCAATCTGCAACGGGTGAATTATTCGCTAGCGGGGGGCGTGCTCGCCCACGCCGATGGTGTCACATTTTCACAGCCATTGGGTGAAACCAACGTCTTGATTAAAGCGCCGGGCGCTGCGAATGTCGGTATAAAAAACCAAAGTGGCGTACGCACTGATTTTCGTGGATACACCGTTGTCAGTAACGTCTCTCCCTATCGCAAAAATGATATCGGACTGGAGACGACAACTATAGCGGATGACGTTGAGCTGGAACTGACCAATAAAATCGTGGTGCCGACCCGTGGCGCGGTGGTTCGCACAGATTTTGTGGCCAACGTAGGATTGCGCGCATTGCTCACGTTACGCCGTGATAACGGAAAGCCTGTCCCATTTGGTGCGATGGTGACGGTCAGAGGTGTTCAGGGGCAAAGCTTCATTGTAGGGGATGATGGCCAGGTTTATTTAAGCGGCATGCAGTCACAAAACGTACTGGACGTTGTCTGGGGCAATGACAACCAACAACACTGTACGGCTAAATATACTCTGAACAGCGAAGAAGATTATCGTGGTATTACCGTGACTGACAGTCTGTGTCGGTAACTCACTTTATTTATTGAGTCTATTAAGATGAACCGAATTTACGTTCTCTGTATTTTATTATTTCTCCCCGGTTTGAGCTATGCCGATGATTGTTCCGTCAATGCGACGCTATTTGGTACAGTTACCATGGGGAATATTATTGTGCAACGCGATGCGCCGGTAGGTAGCGAAATTGCGCGTGCCAGACTTTCCGGGTATGCAAAGCTTGAAGTAGATGCTCCTGACAGGCCAACGTCATGCAGTGGCGGTTATACGTTCAATTACTTATCGGCAACGAACTCGCCAATAAATAATGTATTTAACACTAACCTCGATGGTGTTGGAATTCGTGTATCAGTTTTACCTGGTAGTTTTGTGCTGCCATCCAACGGTATGGCTTACATTTATAATCTCGGTTTTTACGATGTAATGTTAATTAAAACCGGGAAAATAACCCCTGGGTATTTAACGCCGGGAGTAATAATGCAGGGATGGTTCGTCACACCAGATAATTATTTTACACAAATTTCCCTGGATGCAAATACGCAGGTAACGGTATTAGCATGCTCTGTTTCCAGCCAGACGCTGAATTTTAACCTTGGCGACATTAATGCCAGTGAATTCTCTAACCAATCGGGGTTTAACCCGCCGCGTAGCGATAGCCAGAACCTTGGACTTAACTGCGATGCGTCCGCCAACATTAACGTGGAACTCATGGGTACGCAGAACCCCGATGTGACAGGCGATACGAGCGTGTTGGCGCTGAACGGTCAGGGAACGCAGGGAACTGCAGACGGGGTAGGAATACAAATGCTTTATAACAACGTTCCGTTGCAACTGAATAATCGCATTGTATTGAAGCGTTCAACTGGCGGGCAGGAAACGTTGCCGCTGATAGCGCGTTACTACCAGACTAAGCCGGTCGTCAGACCGGGAAGCGCCAATGCAACCGCGACGTTGAATATTACTTACCAATAACAGGGAATAAATAATGTTACCTGGAAAAAGGACGGCCATAGTGATGATACTCGCATCACCTGTATGGGGGATGGGTGATCCTGTGACGCTCAACATCAACGGCAATGTCAAAACCGCGCCCTGTCAGGTGAGCAGCGACAGTGTGACCAAAACTGTTGATTTAACGCCCGGGCAATCTGTCACCGCTTCATCGTTATACACCGCGGGTTCGACCACGCCGTGGGTCGCTTTTGAATTAAGTGTTGAACAGTGTCCTGCCGGGACAAGCCGTGTAACGGTATTATTTAACGGTAATGCCGATAGCGACCATCCCAATGATATGTACCGGAATATCGGTACCGCCTCACCCGTAGCAATCCAGGTACAGGCGAGCGATGGTGTGCCCCTTGGCAACGGAAAATCATTAACCGCAAATATTTCCAATCAGCGCTATACATGGCGTTTGCGCGCCAGAATCTATAGTGAGCAAGGGCTGGTAACGCCTGGAACCATCAATTCTGCGATTACTATTTCTATGACCTACCAATAAACTAAAGCAGGCGCCTTAATGAACATCAGCATCCGCTGTGATGACAATATGTATAAATTGGGATTGATCGCATTACTAAGAAAAATATTTTCACTGGAAATGGCCCAGCAAACTCTGAGCATTCAGAATTTTGAATCTAAAAATAGGGCAACTGATGATGTGATGATTTTAATGCTCAGCCCCGGTGAACATTATCTTTGCCATTCAGAATTCTTTACCCGATCTCCAGGGCTTATTGTGGGTTTAATTGACAGGGAGCATATTCCTGCGCGTGGCGAAGTGCCTTCATGTATCAACCATATTGTTTTTATTCCTCACGATACTCCGACCAGTCAAATGGGGACGGTGATTAAACATCACTGGTCCTTAGCGAAAAATGCAAATTTAACCAATAAGGGGCGCTCTTGCTTAGGTTGCCCACATAAAACATTCACAGCGCAGCAGCATCAGTTAATTCGTTTATTATTGTCAGGGCTCACGTCAAAGCAAATTGGTTTGCATATGCATATTTGTCAGAAAACGGTGCTGGCACACCGTCGAGCCTTAATGAACAAATTTAGGTTGAGGTCGGATTGCGAATTATTACAATTCCTCATCGCTGCACAGGAAAAGAGGGTTTTCAGCGCAGAGAAACCCGCAGCGAGTGAAGAAACAATAGCTCGGCCAGTTGCACCTGGTGCAGAATTGTACATGATCCCGGTGAGCTGCAGATAGAAAGCCACCTGCTTCGCAAGTGGCTTATGCTCAAGGTTACTTAGGGGGCTTAGCCCGGATAAATTCCGCGATCTTTACGTGCCAGCAAAATACGCTCACAGGCGACAATATAGGCGGCGGTACGCAGAGAGCAGGATTTCTCAGCGGCCTTTTCCCACACGTGTACCATCGCATCGGTCATGATTTTATCCATGCGTTGGTTGATCTCTTCTTCGCTCCAGAAGAAGCTTGCCATGTCCTGAACCCATTCGAAGTAGCTGACGGTAACGCCGCCGGCGTTACAAACTACGTCAGGAACAACCACAATACCGCGGCTTGCCAGAACGTCGTCGGCATCCGGATAGGTTGGACCGTTGGCGCCTTCGAGTATCAGTTTACAGGTCAGCGTTTCAGCGCGGTGACGGGTGATCTGACCTTCGAGCGCGGCAGGGATCAGAATGTCCATCTCCAGGCTCCAGAAAGCCTCGCTGGCGATGGTTTCAGCCCCCGGGAAACCAGCAATCTGTTTGTGCTCCAGTTGCCAGGCTGACAGCGCGGACATGTCGATGCCGGTAGCGTTAAACAGCGTCGCGGTGTGATCCTGAATAGCGACTACGCGTGCGCCAGCTGCCGCGAAAAGACGGGCGGCTTCACTGCCGACGTTACCAAAACCTTGCACCGCGACGCGAGCGCCTTCAACGTCGATATTGGCACGACGAGCCACTTCCAGACCGCTGACAAAAACGCCGCGACCGGTGGCTTTATCGCGGCCTAACGAGCCGCCGAGGTGAATAGGTTTACCGGTGACCACGCTGGTCACGGTGGTGCCGTGGTTCATGGAATAGGTATCCATCATCCAGGCCATCACTTTACCGTTTGTACCCACATCCGGCGCAGGGATGTCTTTCTGTGGTCCAATAATAATGCCGATTTCGCTGGTATAACGACGGGTCAAACGCTCCAGTTCGCCTTCAGACAGTGAGAACGGATCGACGCGCACACCACCTTTGGCACCGCCGTACGGCAGATTCAATGCTGCGCATTTGATGGTCATCCATGCGGACAGGGCCATCACTTCATTAAGATCAACATCAGGATGAAAACGCACACCGCCTTTGCCCGGACCGCGGGAAAGGTTATGTTGCACGCGATACCCTTCAAAATGACGGATAGTCCCGTCATCCATTTGTACCGGGATATCGACAATCAACGCGCGTTTTGGGTGACGCAGGGTATCCACCCAATGGGAAAGTTCGCCCAGGTAAGGGGCCACACGCTCGATTTGTTGCAGGTAGGTATTCCAGGCAGATGTGCTGCTATCTGAAGCGTAAGATAACTTATCCATGATAAACCTTAGTTATAAAAGTAATATGTTCTTAATTTGGCCGTGGTATACAGTGAATCTCACCATATACACCTAAATTTAACATTTTTTTCAAAGGACGGCCTGCTTGCCCTGCTCGGTTTATCTGTATTATTAGTGTGGGCTTTAGATATTCTGTGAATAGTTATCCTTTCAATGTGGTGTTTATTGAAAATATTTGCTTTTTAAGTGGGTTAATATGCATTGGTTGTGAAATTCATAATTTGTCAGATTTATGACGCACCTCTAAAAGTAAACAATATGATAATAAAATGTGTTTTCCTTATTGCTTTTTAGCGGGGCGTCAATAGGTAACGACGACGGTAACGGTATCGGCATAGTTGTCGGGTGTGTAGTTCGCGCTGGGAACGGTGGCGTAAACCGGGTACGCCGTGGTTGTACCCGTGCCGTTACCCGCGACGGTATTGAGCGCTGTATTGCCCCAGACCGTACCGGAAGGTCCTGGCGTTGAGCTAAGCTGGTAGGGGACTTTATCGGCATTCGTCCCCGTCCCGGTCATTTGACCGCTACCCGCCGTATTCCCATTGGAGGGTTGCAAGCCGATGGTGTAAGGGGTGTTATTAGAGCATGCGACGCCCACGGTATTTGAAGCCGTCAGATTACGCCCGGTGGCCTTGGTTGGCGTAAAGCTGATATTAGTCGCCGAGGTGATGTTGCATTGTTTGCTGACAGCCGCTGATACGGTGAAAGGAAACCTGGCGGCAACGGTATCGCCACAGGTGGTGGGCGGGAAAAGCAGGCCGGGATTGAGCGTGACAAACGCTGTCGCCGTCGTATAGCTATCCTGATAGTTTCCTGGGACAGCTGCGGTTTGCGGGGTGACGATCTGGGCAGAGACCGTTAGTGAACCAGTGACAGGCGTGAGATTGAGCAAGTTAAGTTGCACCATCGGAAACGTGGTCCCCGTCTGGTATTGGCTACTCCAGACATTCGTGCCATTGGCACCCTGATACAGTTGATAGGTCAACGTTCTGGCCGGGTCGCCGCTTAACGACATATTTCGGGGTGTCACCTGACCACTGACGGCCGAGGCGCCAATATTAAAACACAGATTGATCCCCGCCAGCGTGTCACCAAGCTCTTTGGTACAGGTGTAGCTGAACGTCATTGTTGACGTAGTCCCGGTGGCTGACAGCGGATTTACCGGGCCAAAATTGATGGGTTGGACATTGCTCACCGAACAGGTCACCGCAGGGCTAATCGCCGGATAAAAGAGCACGGCAGCGATGAGTAATAGCTGTCTTAACCTCATGAGCGTACTCCTGTTATTGTGGCCGGCAAACCAACGGGCCTATTTGTACAATCCCTTTCGCTGAGGCGGGATAGTCAAATTGCACGCGACATCTCCCCATCTCCGTATCGACGCGGAGCGTATTGTGGTGCTCCAGAGTGTCGAACCAGGTCATGCCGTCAAAGCCAACGACTGACGATTGTCCTGCTCCGCTGGTGGCGTACGCCATACTCCCCTCCGGGATTGGTTTCCCCTGGTCGTCCACGAGGATAACCTGCGCGGCGCGTATGGGAGTGATGCCGAAGCTAACCAGCGTACCGGAACGGTCCGCAGGCGTTGCATTTGTTTCAACGCGGGCGATCCGCATGTTGGCGGGGAGATCCATCGGGTCAATACTGATCAAATTGTTTTGATAACTGTTCAGTGGGGTGACCAGCAGCAGACCCTGGTCGTCGCTACGACCGATCAGGTTATTTTGCAATTTGATCGGCACATCGGGCACACCGTCAGTTGATACCACGGCAAAACCATTATTGATTTCTCGCGCTGCAAACACGCCGCCTCCCATGGTCACCAGCGATCCGGTGGCACCCGCATAGCCGTAATGGTTATCCGGTAAACGGCTGAGTCCCACATAGGCTTTGCCGTAACGCCCCAGGTATCCTACTTCACCCTGACCACTTTGCCGGGAACTCTGCTGACTGGCTGCCAGATTCCACCCCCAGCCGCCGTCAGCAGGTGGCGTCCGGCTGGCATTGAACTGGTAGCCGGTTTCATCGTTGGTGCGTTGTATGGTGCTACTGGCGCTTAGGTTATTTTCAGTCGTTATCGTCACCATCAGATAGAGGCTGCGATCGCGGTTATCATCAATATTCTGGTTGAACCCGGCATTGAGTGAAATGTTATCCGTGATGGTTTTAAACCAACTGGCGTTGGCATAACGCACCGCGTTTTCGTGCGGATAACGAAACTGCAGGTAGCTCAGGCTAACGTTACCGGCTGTTTCCAGCGAATAGCCAATTACCGTGTTGCTGCTGAGCGTGGGCGGCGGCTCGCCATAATGAGTGGCAACGTCACGATAATCGCCCGATGTTGCGGTGGTACTGGTACTGAAATTAAAGCGTTCGCCGGACCAACGATAACCAAAACTGTACAGAAATCCGCTTGTTCCTGAGTCGGTACTTGCGGCCAGGGCGGTAGAAAATGTCCCGCTACGGGTCCCTGGGATCCAGTCGTTACCGAATCCCGTATTGATAAGTCCATCGCTGGCTTCAGCATGAGTACCTGCCGTGAACGTGTTGCTGAATCCGCGACGCCATGTCCCACTTAACACTGGCGCGCTGGCATACTCAAATGAGGAGTAACCATAATTTTTGCGTACCGTGCCTAACTCTGCTGACCAGGCCGTTAATCCTTCCCGTAAAAGCTGTTGGTCATTGTAGAACGAAAAGTTTTGCACACTCGTTCTGCCCAGCGCATCCGTCATCATCACCTGGCCCGTCCCCGCGCCGCTGATATTGGGCATGGTGTTGATCTGGAAACTCCCTGCAGGGACTTCTCCGTTGTAGTACCTGACGCCGTCGACATACAGTTCCACGTTTGAGGGTAGCGTCGCTGAGCCCAGGTATGCGGGGAGCGGGGTAGTTGGCATATAAGGCTGCAATCCAAAATCGCTTCCTATCTGAATACCGCCGATGCGGGTTGGTCGTGACCAGATGAGTGAACTTGTCAGGGTATCGCCAATGGTCACTGCTAACATGGTTTCGGGAAATGACGATCGCCAACTGGTATCAAGACGCGCAAAGCTGTTATCTGCATATTCCTCGTTGGAGTATTGCGTCAACTGGGTTGTACTTAGCACACCTGAAGCATTAAAAGCGCGTAGTTCGCTAAAGGTATTCACTGCGCTTTCATCTCCCTGCTGGGCGTATATATCGTAATTAAGCAGCGCCCCGCGTGATGTTGTCACCGACGGGGCAGGCGTTACAGGCGAGTTAAGCTGAGTGATAGCAAGGTCGAGTGAACTTAATGGCGCGGTGAGCGAGAGCGTTTGCAACTGAACGTTGTAGTCAACGGTTAGCTGGGGGATATCGTTCAGGCAGACAGGGTCAATGGCGTCTGGCGCAAAGCGGAAACCCATTTGTCGCAGAGTGTCTGTGCCTGCATAGAGCTTTCCACTGTCATAGCCAAAATGTACCAGCCCGACGGGATTTCCGTTCAGGGTGACATCGAGATAGAGATCGATACCCGCGAGTCGGCGTGCGTCATTAATAACATTCTTTTCATTCAGATTATTATTCAGCGTTTGTGCACAAACCATTCCCGATATTAATACTCCATTGAGAAAGCAAAACCTCACCAGAAACCAGGATCTCTTACAGATCTTGTACTGTTTTTTGGCCATTGATTGTTACTTCAACTTTCCCGCCGTAATGTGTATCACTGGACGACGGAGAGACTACCCAGCGCATTGTGGAACCTGGAAGAACATAACCTAACAGTCCCGGCGTAATAACTTTCTTAGTGCCGTTAGGGGTTATATAGGTTGCAGCAGATAATTGTGCATGCCCATTTCCCTTATTACTGACTTCAATAAATTTTTTGCCATCGAGTTGTTGCAATTTCCATTGTAGTTTTGCTTCTGCTGGTGCTGTTGAGACCGGTTGGATGAAAACGGGCACGGAATAATGCAGTACAAACTGAAGTTTATTTTTTTGTACTTTTGCTGGCGGCAACTCATCAATTGATAACCGATAGGCATCTTCAGTATGTGTCGATGGCGGACCTGTGCGAATAACGCGAATCAACTGGCGTTCTCCGGGGGCTAATGCCAACATCGGTGGGCTAATGACCAGTCCTTGAGAGGGTGAGAGTCTGTCGCTATACGCATTCTGAGTCCAGTGAAAAACCCGAACCTGGGCATTAAGCATATTTTCCCCTGCGTTGCTAAGCCAGATACCATCGGCGTTTTGCGTCGCTTGCAAGGTTAACGTAACGGGGGCTATTTGCAGCCCGCTGGCGGCAGCAAATTTTACACTCACAACCATCCCTAGCAGGCATGCGCAGGCACACTGCTGAACAGGCAGTTTTATTCTCATGTGGTTACCTGAGGCTAGTAATTAACGTTAACTGTTACCGTATCGGCATAGTCGTCAGGAGTGAAGTTGGCGCTCGGAGCGGTGGCATAAACAGTAAACGTCTGCGCCTGGCCGGTGCCCGTCGCCGCCACGCCGTTTCCTTGCGTGGTGTCAGTGGCGGTATTTCCCCACACCGGACCTGTTGCTGATGTTCGGTTCAGTTGATAGGGCACTTTATCCGTATTGGTGGCGGCGTTAGCCACGGAGGACATTGCCCCAGAACCTGTCGTCGTTCCGCCATTGGCGGCTGAAGGTGCCAGACCAATAAAATAGGGGGTAGTCTTTGAACAATTAATGGAAATGGTATTACTTGCACTGGTATTTGTTGCTGTAGAATTGACAGGCAAAAGAGTGATGTTTGAAGCTGAACCGGCGGTAACGGTGCATGCCTTCTGAATCGTCATCAATACCTGAAACGTACCACTGGTCGTCGCTGCATTTGCCACTGAAATAATGGAAAAGGTGCAGCATAAAAGAATCAAGCGTTTGTCCAGGACCAGAGCCATATCTTTAACCTTTTTCAAATAACCACATTTATTACTGTAGAAAAACAATAATGTGGCACAAGAAGATATGATTTAACCCTAGGATAAGTATTAGTCGTCCGCCAGTTGATCTAATAAATTTTACTTAGGAAAAAGGTGATGCCACCTACAAAAAAATAATACCAATGAGTGAGTATGTTTTTTTTTCTGCTACCTGTGCCGCAGGCTCCTGGCAGATAAGATCATCATGCGTACAGCGGTCAGAAGGGGGGGAGAAGAAAGCTTTGAATGGACGTATCAACGCATTCTGTCTTTACGGCGTCCGTCAGCTTAAGGCCCGTGGAAAATAACTTTGTATCCCTGCTCATTCCAGTGTTGCAGCAGTTCATTTTGTCGTCTGGTTGGCGCCGTACCGGTCCAGACGAAAAGCGTTTGCCCGGGGAATAGCTCAGGACGTGGTGTTTCAATAGGCTCTGCAAGAATGGCGATATGCCACCCGGATTGCGATAAGCGCCAGGCCTCAAGCCATAAACGGGTTCTGTCTTCAACATCCCAGGCCATCAGAATGGCATCTTTCCCTGACTTGCGACGCGTTTCTGACAGAAGTACCGCAACATATTCGATCAGCGCGCCGTCAAGCATGCTGTTCATTATGCGAGAGGTATTATGATCAAGTATGAGTCGCTGGCGTACAGGAAGATAGACTCGGTCAATCAACGCATCGACCGGATACGCGCGGCCAAGAGAGAGCATTTTGGCCCGCAGCTTCGGCGGATTGGCCATCCGCAGAATGCTCATCATCTCTTCCTGCAATTGATTCCAGTCATCATCAGTTTCGCGGGTACTGGTTTCCAGTAATGCTTTCACTTTCCCGACAGGCGTACCATTGCTAATCCAACGTTTGATTTCTTCAATACGTTGAATATCCTCTTCATCAAAGAGTCGGTGTCCGCCTTCGCTTCGTTGAGGTTTGAGTAAACCGTAGCGTCGTTGCCATGCCCGAAGGGTTACAGGATTTATCCCGCAACGTTCTGCGACGTCGCCGATGCTGTAATAAGCCATAGTTCCCCCAAACACTCCTGATTCTCCGTCACCGATATGCGGTTCCTGTCACTTTGTACAACATGCATCTAATTGTACAAAACATACAGAGCATTCTAGCAAAATTAAGATTTACTTTACTATCACGCGTGAGAATATTGCTGGCTTTAACCTTAGAAAAGGGGGGAGGTAACAAATGACTTTCATAATCCATTGAATATCAATGATTTATTGTGTGGCTATTTATTTTCTCTCAGGCCATGCCACAGAAGGGGTACCGTTCAGCAAGGCTGCTGCAAATAAGTTACCCTGGAAAAGCTCGATCCCAGCGGATTCAAGCCACATCCATTCTTCGGGTTTTTCAATGCCAACGGCTGAAAGCTGAATCTCAAGTGAAGTACAGCATTTAATGATCGCCTGAATGATAGCCTGTCTTGGGCCACTTTTATGGACATCAGCAATGAGTTCACGGCTTATCTTTATTCTGTCCGGCTGGAAACGAGACAGAAGTAAAAGCCCAGCATAACCCGCGCCAAAATGATCAACTGCCACACAAATCCCTGCCGCTTTAAGTGATTTTACCGCCTGTGCAAAAGCATCAAAGCGGGAGATGACTTCGCTCTCGGTAAATTCCACGATGATTTGTTCAGGGACCAGACCATTTGCGGCTATTTCATGAATCAGAAAGTTAACAGCGTCGGGTCTGTTCACCATCGTCATGGGTAACAGATTGACTGACAACATTTTTTCACCAAGATTCAGAGCGCTGGCCATGGCAAATGCCGTCTTTTTACTTTCCAGATCCGCGGTGTACATCTCTTCCGTGCTTAATTTGTCAAAGTACGCTGCCGGAGTTTCCCCATCTTTACCACGAATAAGCGCTTCCAGAGCGATAACGCGTTGTGACATAGGGTCGATAATTGGTTGAAAGGCAAAGGTGTAGTCGGTATTTGACGCGAGCTCTGCTTCATTAAGGGTTGTACAACTTTTATCGGTGATAAAATCCCAGAAATCGGCAGCAGGGATTTCAAAATAAGTCGATTTTTCCGTTGCCAGTACGAATGTCCGGAAAAACTGCAATGCCCGGTCATCATAGGTGAGCTGGAATTTTGACGTCCCCTGATTCAGTACAGCTTGTAAGACCTCAGCCCGTTCATGTTTTTGTAAATCAAATAACTCCATCCCGACCTTCCCGAACCGGCGAGCAGGAGCATAATCGCACATCAGCTCGACAATATTGTAGTGCCGTGAGTCGTTACAGATACAACGATAAATCTCCTTCACTTGCTCCTCTGGGCCTTCGAGCAGCTGGAAAAAATGCTGACCGTTAAAGAGCAAGATCCCTGTAACATCAGAGCGCCTGTTTTTCAGATTTGCGGCCATCACCATATCCTCAATCGCACAGAGGGGGGCGTCATCACGTAGATGGCTACGGTAAATAATGGTCGTGAGCATGGACAGTCCGGGATTAAGGGGTGAGATGAGGTAAGGACAGTATCAGACAAACGCGGTTATGTCCTGATTTTCAATACATTATTTTAACCATAAATTTACACGTGTAAGGCTATACAGACGCCTTAACCGCTCCCGGGAAACAAAGGCTGTACAGTACCTGGAGGTGTTGTACTTTTTAGTTTCACTCTAATTCATTGAAAAATATCATATAGCACTTTATGTTAAAATTTGCTTTATCTTCGTGTACACATTTTTGGTACAACTTTGCTACTGTTATAAAACTTAATACTCATCAGCATTTTGTTACAGGAGCAACATATGCAGCAGCACAGAGTTCTCACTGATTCCGCAAACGCAATTTCTCGTTACTTTGCAAAAGCGCATCTTCCTACACAGCAGGAAACATTGGGAGAAATCGTCACTGAGATACTAAAAGATGGACGCAACCTGAGCCGAAAGTCACTCTGTGCCAAGCTTTTGAACCGTCTTGAAAAAGCATCTGGTGAGGACGAACAGAAGCATTACAATGCCCTAATCGGCCTGCTCTTCGAATAAAGGGACACCCTAAAACATATAAATGGGGAAAGTAGTGAAGTAGTTATGAAGAAAACTGACCATGAACGCTTGAAACACGAAATTACAGGTTTAGCTGTTATACAGATTTTGCGCATGAACACGGTAATATCATTACCCGCATTGATTAAGCAATTACGTCTTATGAAGGCGAGTGAAGTGGATGCCGGGCGTAGACATCTTATTGACAGCATAATTCATGATTTCACAGATTCTAATCCGGCAAGGATGAACCCCAAACCGGAAAGAACTGTTGATGAGAGTGTATTCAGTGGCAGTAAAAAGCCTAAATTACATTAGAGACCATTTTCCATACTATACAAGCGAGGTGACTATGCTTCAGGAAATGAATGTTCACAGAGCAATTGCAGATAAGGCTTTGTCGAGTTACTTCCGTAATGCCGGTGAGCTATTAGCAGATGAATCCGTTGTATTGGGGCAGGCAGTAACAAATGTGATTTTAGCTGGCGATAATGTTAATAATAAAAACATCATTTTAAGCCTAATAGCTTCACTGGAATCGACAACAGATGTTGTTCAGGCTGATATCATCAGAAAAACACTGGAAATAGTGTTGCGCTATACAGCTGACGACGTCTAATAAAATTATTATATAATCATGAAGCTCCAGCATCCATAGTATGTGCTGAGTATTTGTATACTTTGAATTAAGACTACACATAGCATCTTCTCATTCTTAGACTACATTATTATGGGCTTGATATGATTAATTCAATTCCGGAGAATTATATTTTCCAGTGCGCTTTATACAAGAATTTAGAGCGTAATGTGATGTTAAAAATGGGTTATGTCAGTGATGACGTTCTTGTTCAGGCGCTCAATGCACAGCTGAAGAATGAGAAGAATGCTATATTAACCGATCTTTATATGCAGATTATGAGTCACTTTCAACCAGCTATTCGTTCTGAACCCCGTCAGGTTAATTGTGATTTTTTAGAGGTCATCAATGATGAATACAGTTCAGGAACACACCAGACAAGCACACTTGTGGATTGATGATGTTTTTATCAGGCAAGGTCTGGAGAATATTCTCGCTGATATAGAGTATAAAGATAAGAATGTGCGTCTTGTTTTCTTTACGATCAACTACTTCAACACTGTAAAAAAACAAAACTATGATCTCAGGACGCATCGGCTGGTGCTTCTGATTGATGGTCATCTGTATCAGTACCTCAATGAACTTTCATTCTACAGGCTTCCTGTAGACAGTGGCGTAGCCTCAATCAAAAAATTTATCGCTGAAATTATCAGCATTGATACTGAACACGACCAGCAAGCTGAAATAAATATCGTCCTGACTGAACGGGATAAATACATCTTAACGCAATTAGGGGAAGGGCGGACTATTTCTGAAATTTCTGGCTTGCTGAACCTGCACTTAAAAACGATTTACCTGAGTAGGCAAAATCTGATCAAGAAACTTGGTTGTTCGGGGTTGATTGATTTTCAAGGAATACTGCAAACCCCAATATTCAGGCACTGGCTGGAACATGCCTGAGTAAATTACAGGTGTGGATTTAAAAAAGGCTAAAATGAAAAATCCACGCCGTGGCGTGGATTTTGAAATCTCATTGTTAAACGCGTCTAGACGTTGAACAGGAAGTTCATCACATCGCCATCTTTCACGATGTAATCTTTCCCTTCTGCACGCATCTTACCGGCTTCTTTCGCGCCTTGCTCACCTTTGTAGGTGATGAAGTCTTCAAACGCGATAGTCTGTGCACGGATGAATCCTTTCTCGAAGTCGGTGTGGATTTTACCGGCCGCCTGCGGAGCGGTAGCGCCGACAGGGATGGTCCATGCACGTACTTCTTTCACGCCCGCGGTGAAATAGGTCTGCAGATTCAGCAGCTCATAGCCTGCGCGGATCACGCGGTTCAACCCCGGTTCTTCCAGACCCATCTCGGCCATAAACTCTTCACGGTCGGCGTCGTCCAGCTCTGCGATGTCGGCTTCAACGGCGGCGCAAACAGCTACCACCACGGAACCTTCAGCAGCGGCGATTTCGCGCACCTTGTCGAGGTACGGGTTGTTTTCAAAACCGTCTTCGTTGACGTTGGCGATATACATGGTCGGCTTCAGCGTCAGGAAGCTCAGGTATTTGATGGCCGCTTTATCTTCGTCAGTCAGATTTTTCAGCGCGCGCAGCATGCCAGCGTTTTCCAACTGCGGCAGGCATTTTTCCAGGGCAGCCAGTTCAGCTTTGGCGTCTTTGTCGCCGCCTTTGGCTTTTTTCTGTACGCGATGAATAGCGCGTTCACAGGTATCCAGATCGGACAGCGCCAGTTCGGTATTGATAACATCAATATCGTCAGCCGGATCCACTTTGTTATTAACGTGGATGATGTTGTCGTTCTCAAAGCAGCGCACCACGTGGCCGATAGCTTCGGTTTCGCGGATGTTAGTCAGGAACTGGTTACCCAGACCTTCTCCTTTGGAGGCGCCTTTTACAAGGCCCGCGATATCAACGAATTCCATCGTGGTTGGCAGGATGCGCTGCGGTTTGACGATTTCAGCCAGCTGATCCAGACGCGGATCGGGCATCGGGACAACACCCGTGTTCGGCTCGATAGTACAGAACGGGAAGTTTGCCGCTTCAATACCCGCTTTTGTGAGCGCGTTGAACAGGGTGGATTTGCCTACGTTTGGCAAACCGACGATACCGCATTTGAATCCCATGTTTAAATCACCTTAATCTTTTGATATTCAATCTGTTATGGAAAACAGATTGTAGAAAAGTAAATAACTTCGCCTATTATACACAGCACGCGAGCAAAATGCCGCACATCGCTGCTTATTGCGCTTTAAAGGTATGTAACCGGCTCGTTGCTTTAGTCAGGCCATCTTTGAACAAAATCTCGGTACAACGGACCGCTTCGTCAATCGCTTCATCAATTAACTTCTGTTCAGAAACAGGTGGTTTGCCTAAAACAAACCCGACAACTTTGTTTTTATCGCCCGGATGGCCAATTCCAACGCGTAAACGATGAAAGTTAGGGTTATTGCCTAACTTGCTGATGATGTCCTTCAGGCCATTATGTCCGCCATGACCACCGCCAAGCTTAAATTTCGCCACCCCTGGCGGCAGGTCTAGTTCGTCATGCGCAACCAAAATTTCATCGGGGTTGATGCGATAAAAACTGGCCATCGCGCCGACCGCCTTGCCGCTCAGATTCATAAATGTGGTCGGCACCAGCAGGCGGACATCTTCGCCTTCGAGCGTAACCCTGGAGGTGTAGCCGAAGAATTTCGGCTCATCGCGCAGGGGAGCGCGTAGTCTCTCTGCCAGTAGATCAACATACCAAGCACCGGCGTTATGCCGCGTTGCCGCATATTCTGCGCCGGGGTTTGCCAGACCGACAATCAATTTAATCGTCACGTGTTTTGTCCTGAATGTATCTATAAACGACGTGTAGTTTACTGTCTGGCGCTGCGCTTGACAAAAAACTGCGTGCTTATCCTCGAAAACTGAATAATTGCGAAACTGGACTATTAGAAATTGAGTGTGTTCAGTAGCTTATTTGTAAAGTTTTGTTGCGCGGGTGTTTGTAATTGTGATCGCTCCCGCACTTGCGAACGGCAGTGTTGTCTATACTTTACACATAAGGATTAGGGGTATTCCCTGTAACAACCCAAAGTTCCGGAGGTGACACATGAAACGCAAAAACGCTTCGTTACTCGGTAACGTGCTCATGGCTTTAGGGTTGGTGGTGATGGTGGGTGGCGTTGGTTACTCTATTTTAAACCAACTGCCGCAATTTAATCTGCCACAGTTTTTCGCACATGGTGCCGTGCTCAGTATTTTTGTCGGCGGAGTTCTCTGGTTAGCGGGGGCCAGAGTCGGCGGGCACGAACAAATCAGTGACCGTTACTGGTGGGTACGTCATTATGACAAACGCTGCCGTCGCGGTGATACCAATCATCGTCACAACTAAATAGCCTCTCCGCTGCGAGAGCCACTGTTTGCGGGCAGAGTCCTGGTTGAAAACCAGTCCTCTGCTTGTTCATGTCGTCCTGGATAAATGCGCTTATCTTCGCTGCGCATTTGCAGAGATGTTATTCGAATAATCGATAATGTAACGTCTTAACCGCGCTATCCGCCGCGTCGGCCGGTAACAAAATGCACAGGTTATCGTTTGATGCGCCGTGGCAAATCATGCGTACCGTATGCTCTTCGAGCCAGGCAAAAACGTCTTTGCAAACCCCCGCAGCCTGGGTCAGTTTATTGCCCACCAAAGTGACTAATGCCAGTCCGGTTTCCACTTCCACCCGACAGTGGGAGGACAATGCGGTAAACAATGCCGTGCTCAGAATATGGTCCTCACCCGATGTCGCATGAGTGGCGTCCAGCGCCAGCGCAATACAATTTTCTGATGTTGTGACCAAATCCACTGCCACCGCGTGGTGGGATAAAATGGCAAATACCTGCGCCAGAAAAGCACAGGGCGGTTGTGTGTGCAGACTGTGTAATCGTAATAACGTCTGTTTACGGCGCACGGCGAGTGCCCGATAACGCGGTGGATTATCGGTGGTGTTGTGCACCAGCGTACCACCGGCAGAAGTATCTTTACTTGAGCCAACAAAGACCGGAATTTTTTTCCGCATGGCAGGCAGCAGCGTCGCCGGGTGAAGAACCTTTGCACCGTAGGCGGCCATATCGCTGGCCTCGGAAAATGAGATATGGTCGATCCGTTTGGCCCGTGGTGCAATGCGCGGATCGGTGGTGTAGATCCCGGCAACGTCAGTCCAGATGTCCACACGTGCGGCGTGCAGCGCCTCACCAAGTAGCGTGGCGGTGTAATCACTCCCGCCGCGTCCCAGCGTTGTGGTATGCCCGCCTGCGTCGCGACCAATAAATCCCTGGGTAACCATAATAGCCTGTTCAAGACGCGGGCGCAGATGAGTCTCCACCTGGTAGTGCAGGGTGCTGAGATCCGGTTCAGCGCAGCCGTAGTTCGAGTTGGTACGCATTACGCTGCGGGCGTCAAACCACCCGGCTTCGGCGTGCCGTTCACGTAATACTTCAGTAAACAGCAAAGAGGACATCAGTTCGCCGTGGCTGACTAACTCATCGCTTAGCGCATCGGACGGTGAAACCGTCGCCGCTTCTGCAAGGCGGCGTATGTTGTTGAGAAGATTATCGATTTCCGTGCTGATAACGGACGGCTGCTTCAGGCGGGAAATAATGTTGTATTGGATGGCGCGTAACGTCTCAAGCTTATCTAATTGTTGATGTGTTTCCAGACCTTCAGAAAGCTCGACCAGTAAGTTTGTTACGCCTGCGGAAGCAGACAAAACGACTAAACGGACATCTTGATCAGCAAGAACAATGCTGGCGCTGCGGTTCATCGCATCAAAATCAGCGACGCTGGTGCCGCCAAATTTGGCAACGACGGATGGTGGATAAATGCGAGTCATAACAATCTCATATCAGGGCGCCATAAAAGTATGGCTAGAAAATTTTCATTCTCGGCATAAGGGAACGTACGTTCTCCTTACGAAATGTCCGCCCGCGAACATTTCTGCTGACAACCCAGGGAATACCTGTTGTCGATAACGCGTGTCGCCTGTACGCGTTACCGGGTGCTGCGCATTAGTTCTTTATTTACAGAGCCTGTAAATAAGCGCGCCATACTAAGTGATTTATATTTAGGGATCGACTTTTTTATTCGATTTATCGAAAAATAAGTGAAAAATCATGTCGTAGTGAATAAACGCGTACATTATTAATGGTAAAAACATGTAAAAAAATAATAAAAACATGAAAACCTCATGGTTTTTATAACATCGTATACGTTGCGACTGGCAACAATTTTGTAAAATAAATAGCTATATTTGTTTATGATTTCCTAATGTCAGATGTACTTTATGCTTTGAATTTTAAGGTAAAAATGCTCATTTAAGACGTTGGAAAATAAATGATTGAGTCCTGTGCTAAAACAACATATATTAGCCGCGCTTTTTTACAGGTAATCCTTATAACCATTTATTCAATCAGGCGTTAATCTACACCTGGTTGTAGGAGTGATATGATGACGGATAAAGTCCGTATTGATACTTTTAGTGCTAATTCATTACCGCAGAGCAATGATACCTTTTTAGCAAGACAGGCTGAGTTTGAATCTAATGTCCGCAGCTATCCACGTAAACTGCCATTAGCGATTGCGAAAGCGCAGGGCGTCTGGATTACTGACGTAGAAAATAATCAATATCTTGATTGTCTTGCAGGTGCCGGTACCCTGGCGCTCGGTCACAATCATCCTGAAGTGCTGCAGAGCATTCAAAGTGTCATCACAAGCGGCTTACCGTTACATACGCTTGATCTTACCACGCCGTTAAAAGATGAATTTTCATCTTATTTACTGTCTTTATTACCGGGCCAGGGCAAAGAGTATTGCCTGCAGTTCACCGGGCCGTCCGGCGCCGATGCCGTTGAAGCGGCGCTGAAGCTGGCGAAGAAAGTAACCGGCCGTTCCAGCATTATCAGCTTCTCCGGCGGCTACCACGGGATGACCCACGGCGCGCTGTCCGTAACCGGCAACCTGTCGCCGAAAGAAGCCGTCAGCAACATGATGGCGGAAGTGCAGTTTATGCCGTATCCACATCAGTACCGCTGCCCGCTGGGTATCGGCGGTGAGGCTGGCGTGAAAGCATTAACTTACTACTTCGAAAACCTGATCAACGACGTTGAAAGCGGCGTGCGTAAACCGGCTGCGGTGATCCTTGAAGCCGTGCAGGGCGAAGGCGGCGTGAACCCGGCGCCGGTCGAGTGGTTACAGCGCATCCGTAAAGTCACTCAGGAACACGGCATTCTGCTGATCATCGATGAAGTCCAGGCAGGCTTCGCGCGTACCGGTAAGCTGTTCGCCTTCGAACATGCGGGTATCGAGCCAGACATCATCGTCATGTCCAAAGCGGTGGGCGGCGGTCTGCCACTGGCGGTTCTGGGGATTAAGAAGCAGTTCGATGCGTGGGCTCCGGGCCACCATACCGGTACCTTCCGTGGCAACCAGCTTGCGATGGCGACTGGCCTGACAACGCTGAAGATCCTTAAAGACGACAAGATTGCCGACAAAGTTGCCGCCCAGGGCGAGTGGCTGAAAGGCAAACTGGCTGACCTGCAGAAACGCTACCCGGTGATTGGCCAGGTGCGCGGTCTGGGTCTGATGATCGGTCTGGAAATCGTTAAGCCGAACGAAGCGCAGGATCACATGGGCTGCTACCCGGCCGATGGCGAGCTGTCTGCGCTGCTGCAGAAAAAATGCTTCGAAAACGGGCTGATTCTGGAGCGTGGCGGCCGTAACGGTTGCGTACTGCGCCTGCTGCCATCTCTGCTGATCACTAACGCTGAGCTGGAAGTGTTCCTCGATAAATTCGAAAACGCCCTGCTGGGCGCTGGCGTAAAGCCGGTTTAAACGGAGTTGGATCGAATGTCAGACGTAAACCCGATTCTGTCCGGCTCGGCGCAGAGCATTGCTGCCTACCAGGACGCTATCGAGCAGAGTACGCAAGCGGTCGTTGAATGGTTGAAGCAGCCTGAGATGTATCAGGGCAAAACCGTTGAACAGCTGCGCGAACGTATCAACCTGAATTTTACGTCTCAGGGCCTGGGCAACCAGGCCGCTATTGAGCGTGCGGTTGAATACTTTCTCAAAGACAGCCTGTTGGTGCACCATGCGCAGTGCGTGGCGCACCTGCACTGCCCAAGCCTGGTGATTAGCCAGGCGGCGGAAGTGCTGATCAACGCCACTAACCAGAGCATGGACTCCTGGGACCAAAGCCCGTCGGCCACGATCATTGAGATCAAACTGATCGAATGGCTGCGCGAGCAGGTAGGCTATGCGGCAGGTGATGCGGGCGTGTTCACCAGCGGCGGTACCCAGAGCAATCTGATGGGCCTGATGCTGGCGCGCGACGCGTTCTTTGCTCGCCAGGGGCACTCCATTCAGCAGAATGGCCTGACCGGCGACCTGAGCAAAATCAAAGTGTTTTGCTCTGAAAGCGCGCACTTCTCCGTGCAGAAAAACATGGCGCTGATGGGGCTGGGCTACCGTTCCGTTACTCAGGTGAAGACCGATGCGTTCTCACGCATGGACCTGGCTGACCTGAAAAACAAGCTGGCCCAGGCAAAAGCCAACGGCGAACAGGTGATGGCGATTGTGGCCACGGCCGGGACGACCGATGCGGGCGCTATCGACCCGCTGGTGGATATCGCGGCGCTGGCGGCAGAGCACCAGATCTGGATGCACGTCGATGCGGCATGGGGCGGGGCGTTACTGCTGTCTGAGCAGTATCGTCACTTCCTGAACGGCCTTGAGCTGGCAGACTCCGTGACGCTGGACTTCCACAAGCAGTTCTTCCAGACCATCAGCTGCGGCGCGTTCCTGTTAAAAGACGCGCGTCACTATGAGCTGATGCGTTACCAGGCCGCATACCTGAACTCTGATTTCGATGAAGAGCACGGCGTACCGAACCTGGTGTCGAAGTCGCTGCAGACCACGCGCCGTTTTGACGCGCTGAAGCTGTGGATGGGCCTCGAAGCGCTGGGTAAAAAGCAGTATGCCGAAATTATCGATAACGGCGTCACGCTGGCCCGTGATGTTGCTGAGTTTGTGAAAACCCAGCCGCATCTGGAGCTGGTGATGGAGCCGCAGCTGGCAAGCGTGCTGTTCCGCTTCCGTCCGGCAAGCGACGATATGGCGTTTGTTGCGCTGCTCAACCAGCGCATCGGCGACGTGCTGCTGGCTTCCGGTAGCGCCAACGTCGGCGTCACCGAAGCCGATGGCATCACCTGCCTGAAGCTGACGCTGCTGAACCCGACCGTGTGCCTGGAGGATGTGAAAGTCCTGCTGGCGAGCGTGAAGGCAACGGCTGAGCAACTGCTGAAAGCCTAAGTCATTACGTTGCAATAAAAATGGCTCCCGCGGGAGCCATTTTTTTTACCTGTAGTGCAGGAACAACCCGCGACGGGTTAGATGATGTCTGCGAGTGCAGCATCTTTATTTGGGAAGAAGGCCAGACGTCCTGGAATCGGCTGGATCCCGGCACGCGCCATCGTACGCAGCGGCTGGAACTCGAGGTTTGAGACGCGCAGTTCGCAGCCGTCAGGCAGTTTTTTCACAAAGCGCTGGAAGGCGTCCAGACCACCGGCATCCAGCACCGGGACTGCGTCCCACTTCAATACCACAATGCGTTTACCCGCAATACGCGACTCGAGATCGGTAAATAATCCCTCCGCTGCGGCAAAGAACAGCGGGCCGATGACGCGTAGCACCAGAACATCGCCTGGTACATCAACGTTGACCGGCGCCAGACGCGTCATACGCGCAATACGGCGCATAAACAGCAGAGAGGCGAGAACGATCCCGACGCTGATGGCGATAACCATGTCGAACAGCACCGTCAGCGACATACACATCAGCATGACGATGATGTCGTCTTTTGGCGCATGGCGCAGCAGATCCACCACTTTGTGGGCTTCACTCATGTTCCATGCCACCATCAGCAGCAGTGCGGCCATGGCGGAAAGCGGTAGCCAGGAAAGCAGCGGCGCTAAAACCAATAGCGCTAGGATCACCAGAATCGCGTGGATGACCGCAGAAATGGGTGAGGTTGCCCCGGCGCGGACGTTGGCCGCAGAACGGGCAATTGCCGCCGTGGCGGTGATACCGCCAAAGAACGGCGCGACGATGTTACCCAGCCCCTGACCAATCAGCTCGCTGTTGGCTTTATGCTTGGTGCCGGTCATCCCGTCGAGGACGACGGCGCACAGCAGAGATTCAATCGCCCCCAGCATCGCCATCGAGAAGGCTGCCGGTAACAGCGCCTGTAACGAACTCCAGCTCAGGGTAAAGTTTGACTCCGGCATATTCCACGGTAATACCAGTTGCGGCAGCAACTGCGGGATACCGTTACCCTGTGAGCCGTCAGCCAGAATGTAGTGGAACTGGGAACCGATGGTCGCAACGTGACCACCGGTCAGGTTCACAATTCCCATTACCGCACAGCCTGCCAGCAGTGCAGGAAGGTGGCCCGGTAGTCGGATCCCCAAACGAGGCCAGAAAATCAGGATCCCCAGCGTTACAACGCCAATGGCGGCATCGCCGAAGTTGATGGTCGGCAAGGCCATAAACAGCGCACCAACTTTTTGCAGGTAGTGCTCCGGTACATGGGCCATTTGCAGGCCAAGAAAATCTTTAATCTGCATGGTACCGATGGTGATACCAATACCCGACGTAAAGCCTAACGTAACCGACACGGGAATATATTCGATCAGGCGACCAAAGCGGGCGATGCCGAAAAGGATCAGAAATATCCCGGACATGAGCGTGGCAACCAGCAGGCCTGCCAGCCCAAACTGTTGCGACACCGGATACAGGATCACCACGAAGGCGGCGGTTGGGCCAGAGACGCTAAAACGCGACCCCCCGGTGAGAGCGATAACAATCCCAGCGACGGCGGAGGTATACAGACCGTACTGCGGCGCAACGCCACTGCCTATTGCCAGGGCCATTGCCAGAGGAATGGCAATGATCCCCACGGTTATCCCGGCGATCAGGTCACGGGTAAAGCGAGAAGCGGTATATTTTTCTTTCCAACAAGCGTCGATGAGGGCGCGGAAAGGCATCACATGTGAGGAAAATAATCTGTTCACAATAATGTTTCATCCATGAGCGCATCATCTGTCAACTAAATGGCAGGTGAAGGAGGCAAAAGTCATACAAATAAGTATTACAGATAAAAAAACCCGCCGCAGCGGGTTTTTGAGCCGGGCTCGATTAATGCTCGAACATGGCAGAGATGGATTCTTCGTTGCTGATACGACGAATCGCTTCGGCCAGCATACCCGACAGGGTCAATGTACGCACGTTTGGCAGTGCTTTGATTTCGTCAGTCAGTGGAATAGTGTCACAGACAACGACTTCATCAATCACTGAGTTGCGCAGGTTGTTTGCCGCATTACCTGAGAAGATCGGGTGGGTTGCGTAAGCAAATACGCGTTTTGCACCACGTTCTTTCAGTGCTTCTGCTGCTTTACACAGCGTACCGCCGGTATCGATCATGTCATCAACCAGTACGCAGTCACGACCTGCAACGTCACCAATGATGTGCATCACCTGAGAAACGTTCGCACGCGGACGACGTTTGTCGATGATAGCCATATCGGTATCGTTCAGCAGTTTAGCAATAGCACGGGCACGCACGACGCCACCGATGTCCGGAGAAACCACGATCGGGTTGTCCAGGTTCAGTTGCAGCATGTCTTCTAACAGGATCGGGCTACCGAATACGTTATCAACCGGTACGTCAAAGAAGCCCTGGATCTGTTCAGCATGCAGGTCAACGGTGAGGACGCGGTCAACGCCAACGCTGGACAGGAAATCAGCGACGACTTTAGCGGTAATCGGTACACGAGCGGAACGTACGCGACGATCCTGACGTGCATAGCCGAAGTAAGGAATAACGGCGGTGATACGGCCTGCGGAAGCACGGCGCAGCGCATCAACCATAACGACCAATTCCATCAGGTTGTCGTTAGTAGGGGCACAAGTGGACTGGATGATGAAAATATCACCACCGCGTACATTTTCATTAATTTGTACGCTGACTTCGCCGTCGCTAAAGCGACCTACAGCGGCGTCGCCGAGTGAAGTGTACAGGCGGTTGGCAATACGTTGTGCTAGTTCCGGGGTGGCGTTACCAGCAAAAAGCTTCATATCAGGCACGAGAAGAACCTCAGGCATGCGTCCATTGGTGGAAAGAATCTGCCGAAAACTGTGCGGGCCAGGCAGTATCCTCTCCATGCGGTGTATTAAAGAGCGCGATGCAACGTCTGGAACAGGGTGACGTTGTCACCGCAACTCAGCTTGCCCGGTTTACCCTTCATCCTTCGCGTTTCATGTGCGTTGGCGTTAATTCCTCACACCAGTACATACTGTTGTATGCGCCAGGCGCTCCGTCATCTCGCCATCTTCCTGAAACCCGAATGATTTAGAGTAACGCTCTATGCAAAGGGGAGAGGTTGACGCCTTTCGCCACAAAGCCTTTGAGCCATTCCGGGGCTTGCTCAAGCACCTGGCGAGCACGAGACTCTGTATCAAATTCAGCAAAGACACAGGCCCCTGTACCAGTCAGGCGCGACGGCGCGTATTCTAACAGCCAGGAAAGCGCCGCATCAACCTCGCGAAAACGTTTTCTTGCGATAACCTCGCAATCATTGCCGAATTCACATTTTAGTAACGTTTTTATTGACCTTTTTGGCGTGTTACGCGGGAGGTCAGGATCGTTAAAAATGAGCGGCGTTGGAATACTGACTCCCGGATGAGCGACCAGATACCATTTTTCCTGGGGATTGACCGGCGTCAGAATTTCTCCCACGCCTTCGGCAAAAGCCGCGTGGCCGCGCACGAACACGGGAACATCCGCCCCCAGCGTCAAGCCGATTGCCGCCAGTTCATCAACCGAAAGCCCGCACTGCCAGAGATGATTCAGCGCCACCAGAACGGTGGCCGCATTTGACGAACCGCCGCCCAGGCCGCCACCCATCGGCAGGCGTTTTTCGATACTGATGTCCGCGCCGCTTCCTGCGGGCAGGCGAGCGGTCGCAGACGCCGTCTTCATCAGCAAACGCGCCGCGCGCACGATCAGGTTATCTTCATGCGCAACGCCTTCCACCGGTGTTAAGAGATGAATTTCACCGTCGTGGCGCAGATTGATGCCAATCTCGTCGCCATAATTGAGAAACTGGAATAACGTCTGCAGCGTGTGGTAACCGTCCGCACGCTGCCCGGTAATGTATAAAAACAGATTCAGTTTCGCCGGAGAGGGCCAATGGCTCATCATTTCACAATCCAGTTATCCATTTTCAGCTTAATACGCTGGGAGCCGTCGGACAGCTCCATATTGGCCGGCATCGCAGGCTGCGTTTTGCTGTCGTAGGCGCTATAGACCACTTTCCAGCTTTTACCGTCTTTGCTGTAGTTCACTTCACTCAGACGATATTGGTCGTCGAGCTTGTAATCGGTAGCGTCACCCGGCAGGCCAAGGATCCACTGGCGCAGGCTATTCAACGGAATAGGCATGCCGGTCAGTTTACCAATCATCTCTTCGGCGTCGTCGGCGGTGTAGTGCTTACCTTTGTTATCGACAAGTTCAACGTTGCCCGGCTGCGCATTGAGTTCCAGTTCCGTGCTGCCCAGCGGGTTGGTCAGCAGCAGACGATAGCGATCCTGTCCGGTTTGCTGCCAGAAAAAGCGGGCATACACTTTCTGTTGATCGGAGATATAAGCGAACGCACCGCGCGTCTGATATTGGTTCAGGGCGCGTACTTCCTGCTGGTGCTGGCGCCACTGTGGGGAATCGGGGCTTTTGCCGGGACCTTTCGGCGCGTTGAGGGTACAGGCACTAAGAACCAGGGCTGCAAGGGGCAGCAGGCGAATCAGGCGAAAATCAGGCAGGGTCATAATGATGACAAATCCTTGAGATACGTTGCAGTTATAACTCTCAATGCTAGCGCCACCATCTGACATCGTCTACGTTCAAGTTATCTTAAATCGCTTAAATTTGTGCGCTAAGCTATTACTCCAAAAGGGGGCTGTCTCTTTTATTGACCGCACGCATCCTGTATGATGCACCCAGTCTAACCTTATCAACGCTGGTACTATTCCCGCTCACATGACCCTTTTAGCGCTTGGTATTAACCATAAAACGGCACCTGTATCGCTGCGAGAACGCGTAACGTTTTCGCCGGATACGCTCGATCAGGCACTGGACAGCCTGCAAGCGCTGCCAATGGTGCAGGGCGGGGTAGTGCTGTCGACATGTAACCGCACAGAGATTTACCTCAGCGTGGAAGAGCAGGATAACCTGCAAGAAGCGCTGATTCGCTGGTTGTGCGAATACCATAACCTTAATGAAGAAGATTTGCGCAATAGCCTCTACTGGCACCAGGACAATGACGCCGTCAGCCATCTGATGCGCGTTGCCAGTGGTCTGGATTCGCTGGTGCTCGGCGAGCCGCAGATTTTGGGACAGGTGAAAAAAGCCTTTGCGGATTCGCAGAAAGGCCACCAGAACGCCAGTGCGCTGGAGCGCATGTTCCAGAAATCGTTCTCTGTCGCTAAACGTGTCCGTACCGAAACCGATATCGGCGCCAGCGCTGTTTCCGTGGCTTTTGCCGCCTGTACGCTGGCGCGGCAGATCTTTGAATCGCTCTCCACGGTAACCGTGCTGTTAGTCGGCGCAGGCGAGACCATCGAGCTGGTCGCGCGTCATTTGCGCGAACACAAAGTGAAGAATATGATCATCGCCAACCGTACGCGTGAACGCGCGCAGGTGCTGGCGAATGAAGTCGGCGCCGAAGTGATTTCATTGAGCGATATCGACGCCCGCTTGCAGGATGCCGATATTATTATCAGTTCAACCGCCAGTCCGCTGCCGATTATCGGTAAAGGAATGGTAGAGCGTGCGCTTAAAAACCGTCGCAACCAGCCTATGTTGCTGGTGGATATCGCCGTACCGCGCGATGTCGAGCCGGAAGTGGGCAAATTGTCCAACGCCTACTTGTACAGCGTTGACGATCTGCAAAGCATCATTTCGCATAACCTGGCGCAGCGCAAAGCGGCTGCTGTGGAAGCCGAAACGATTGTAGCGCAGGAAACCAGTGAGTTTATGGCCTGGCTGCGTGCCCAGGGCGCAAGCGACACTATCCGCGAGTATCGCAGTCAGTCAGAACAGATCCGTGATGAACTGACCGCCAAAGCGTTGGCCGCCCTTCAACAGGGCGGTGATGCGCAAGCCATTATGCAGGATCTTGCCTGGAAACTGACTAACCGCCTGATCCATGCACCAACCAAATCACTTCAACAGGCCGCCCGTGACGGGGATAGTGAACGCCTGAATATTCTGCGCGACAGCCTCGGGCTGGAGTAGCAGCACACCAATCTTATTTTTACAGGGTGCATTTACGCCTATGAAGCCTTCTATCGTTGCCAAACTGGAAGCCCTGCATGAACGCCATGAAGAAGTTCAGGCGCTGCTCGGCGATGCGGGTACTATCGCAGACCAGGAACGTTTTCGTGCACTGTCGCGCGAATATGCCCAATTAAGCGATGTATCGCGCTGTTTTACGGACTGGCAACAGGTTCAGGAAGATATCGAGACGGCTCAGATGATGCTCGACGATCCTGAAATGCGTGAAATGGCGCAGGATGAACTGCGCGAAGCAAAAGAGAAATGTGAACAACTGGAACAACACCTGCAGGTTCTGCTGTTACCGAAAGATCCTGATGACGAACGTAACGCCTTCCTTGAAGTGCGCGCGGGAACCGGTGGTGATGAAGCGGCGCTGTTTGCCGGCGATCTGTTCCGCATGTACAGCCGTTACGCTGAAGCGCGTCGCTGGCGGGTTGAGATCATGAGCGCCAGCGAAGGCGAGCATGGCGGATTTAAAGAAGTCATTGCCAAGATTAGCGGCGAAGGCGTTTATGGCCGACTGAAATTTGAGTCCGGCGGTCATCGCGTGCAGCGCGTACCGGCGACGGAATCACAGGGACGAATTCACACCTCTGCCTGTACGGTCGCGGTCATGCCGGAACTGCCGGATGCTGAACTGCCGGACATCAACCCGGCCGATCTGCGTATTGATACCTTCCGCTCATCAGGCGCAGGGGGCCAGCACGTTAACACCACCGACTCCGCAATCCGTATTACCCACTTGCCAACCGGCATCGTGGTGGAATGTCAGGACGAACGTTCACAGCATAAAAACAAAGCGAAAGCGATGTCGGTGCTGGGGGCGCGCATTCGTGCGGCCGAAGTGGCAAGGCGTCAACAGGCGGAAGCCTCTGAACGTCGCAACCTGCTGGGCAGCGGCGATCGCAGCGATCGCAACCGCACCTATAACTTCCCGCAGGGGCGCGTGACCGATCACCGCATTAACCTGACGCTCTACCGTCTGGATGAAGCGATGGAAGGCAAACTGGATATGCTCATTGAGCCAATTGTCCAGGAATACCAGGCCGACCAACTGGCGGCATTGTCCGAGCAGGATTAATGGACTATCAGCACTGGCTGCGTGAAGCGATAAGCCAATTACCGGTAAGCGAAAGCCCGCGCCGTGACGCCGAGATTTTACTTGAGTTCGTTACCGGTAAGGGGCGCACCTTTATTCTGGCTTTTGGCGAAACGCTGTTAACCGAGGCGCAGCGTCAGCAGCTCGACACGTTACTGGAGCGGCGTCAGCGGGGCGAACCCGTGGCGCACTTAACCGGCGTTCGCGAATTTTGGTCGCTGCCGCTGTTTGTATCACCGGCCACGCTGATTCCGCGTCCGGATACCGAGTGTCTGGTGGAGCAGGCGCTGGCTCGCTTGCCAGCCTGTGCATGTCGCATTCTCGATCTGGGGACCGGTACGGGCGCGATTGCCCTGGCGCTGGCAACCGAGCGTCCGGATTGCGCGGTGACGGCGGTTGATCGGATGCCGGATGCCGTGGCGCTGGCTATGCGCAATACGCAGCACCTGGCTATCGACAATGTTCGCGTGCTGCAAAGCGACTGGTTTAGCGCTTTACAGGGGCAGCAGTTTGACATGATTGTCAGCAATCCGCCGTACATCGACGAACAGGATCCGCATCTGGCGCAGGGCGATGTGCGCTTTGAGCCGCTGTCGGCGCTGGTGGCGGGCGATCGGGGGCTGGCGGATATCGTACATATTATCGATCGGTCTCAGCACGTGTTAACGCCCGGCGGCTATCTGTTGCTGGAACATGGCTGGCAGCAGGGTGAGGCCGTGCGCGATGCCTTTACGCGCGCCGGTTATCTGGCGGTTGAAACCTGCCGTGATTATGGCGGCAACGAGCGAATTACGCTTGGACGCATCCCATCATGAGTACCATCAGTGTGTTACTCAACGTTCATCTCATCAGCATTGCGCTTTCCGTTAGTCTGCTGACGCTGCGTTTTTGGTGGCGTTACACCGACGCGCGTCTAGCCCGTGCCCGCTGGACGCGCATTGTGCCGCCGGTGGTGGATACCGTTTTATTAGTCAGCGGCGTGGCGTTAATGGTTAAAACGCACATCCTGCCATTCACCGAACAAGGGACATGGCTGACTGAAAAGCTGTTTGGGGTTATCATTTACATCGTTTTGGGTTTTATTGCACTCGATTACCGTCGGGCGCGCAGCCAGCAGGCGCGATTAGTCGCATTTCCGCTGGCGTTGGTGGTGCTGTACATCATCATTAAACTCGCCACCACAAAAATACCGTTACTGGGGTAAGTCATGAGGTCGTTAGCTGATTTCGAATTTAATAAAGCGCCATTGTGTGATGGGATGATCCTGGCGTCGGAGTCTATCCGTCTGGATTTTCCAACACAAACTGTCTATGACGAACTGGAACGTCTGGTCAGTCTGGCGCAAGAAGAAATTAGCCAGCTCCTGTCTCAGGATGAGCAACTGGAAAAACTGCTGGCACTTTTTTACGGCGAATGGGGGTTTACGGATACCCACGGCGTCTATCGTCTTTCTGATGCACTATGGCTCGACCAGGTTCTGAAAAATCGTCAGGGCAGTGCGGTGTCGTTGGGCGCGATCTTATTATGGATTGCCAACCGACTGGATCTGCCGCTGGTACCGGTGATTTTCCCGACACAACTCATCCTGCGCATTGAATCGCTTGATGGCGAAATGTGGCTAATTAATCCGTTCAATGGCGAAACGTTAAATGAACACACGCTGGAAGTGTGGCTGAAGGGGAACATCAGCCCGGTCGCGGAACTGTTTAATGAAGATCTGGATGAAGCGGATAACGCAGAAGTGATCCGCAAACTGCTCGACACGCTGAAATCATCGCTGATGGAAGAGCGGCAAATGGAACTGGCGCTGCGAGCCAGTGAAGCATTATTACAGTTTAATCCTGAAGACCCGTATGAAATACGCGATCGGGGATTGATATATGCGCAACTGGAGTGTGAACATGTTGCGCTGACAGATTTAAGTTATTTCGTTGAGCAGTGTCCGGAAGACCCGATCAGCGAAATGATTCGTGCGCAGATTAATACCATTTCGCACAAACAAATTGTATTGCATTGATTAATGACACTTTACCTACCGTTTAAGGCGATCCTATGAAACAAAAAGTGGTTAGCATTGGCGACATCAACGTGGCAAATGACCTGCCGTTCGTGCTGTTTGGCGGAATGAACGTGCTGGAATCCCGCGATCTGGCGATGCGCATTTGTGAGCACTACGTAACCGTTACTCAAAAACTGGGTATCCCTTACGTGTTCAAAGCCTCCTTTGATAAAGCCAACCGTTCTTCCATCCACTCTTACCGTGGACCGGGCCTTGAAGAAGGGATGAAAATCTTCCAGGAGCTGAAGCAAACTTTTGGCGTAAAAGTGATCACCGACGTTCACGAAGCCAGCCAGGCACAGCCTGTTGCTGACGTGGTGGATGTGATTCAACTGCCGGCATTCCTCGCTCGCCAGACCGATCTGGTGGAAGCGATGGCGAAAACCGGTGCCGTTATCAACGTGAAAAAACCGCAGTTCGTTAGTCCGGGTCAGATGGGTAATATCGTGGATAAATTCCATGAAGGCGGTAACGATAAGGTTATCCTGTGTGACCGTGGCGCGAACTTCGGTTATGACAACCTGGTTGTGGATATGCTGGGCTTTAGCGTGATGAAAAAGGTCTCTGGCAATTCGCCGGTGATTTTCGACGTCACCCATGCGCTGCAGTGCCGCGACCCGTTTGGCGCCGCAAGCGGCGGCCGTCGTGGTCAGGTGACTGAACTGGCGCGCGCGGGCATGGCGGTAGGTCTGGCAGGCCTGTTTATTGAAGCGCATCCGGATCCAGCCAATGCGAAATGCGATGGTCCATCCGCACTGCCGCTGGCGAAACTGGAACAGTTCCTCACGCAGATCAAAGCGATTGATGACCTGGTGAAAAGCTTCGACGAGCTCGATACTGAGAACTAAGACAGCTGAACAGGCCGGGGCACTTGTCTCCGGCCTGTTATTACTGTCAGGCGCCAAACGCCCCATCAATTGTATGCATAGCTCCCGTCACAAACCCGGCCTCCGGACCAGCCAGCCAGGCAACCATTCCGGCCACTTCTTCTGGTCGACCGTGGCGTTTTAGCGCCATAAAGCTGTGCATCAGCTCTTTCAATGGACCTTCTGCTGGATTAGCGTCAGTATCAATGGGCCCCGGTTGCACTACGTTGACCGTAATGCCACGCGCGCCGAAATCACGGGCCAGCCCTCTTGCCAGGCCTTGCAGAGCAGATTTGCTTAACGCGTAGGAAGCCATACCGGCAATTGGCATACGATCGCCGTTCACTGAACCAATAATGATAATCCGCCCGCCGTCAGGCATTTGTCGTGCCGCTTCTACTGCCGCGTACCAGGGCGCGTGGATATTAATGCGGAACAGGCGCTCAACGTCATCGGGATCCTGCTCCAGCGGGTCGCCGAACAGCACAATTCCTGCATTCACCACTAACACATCCAGCGGGCCGCTTTCCCGTACCCGGTTAATGACGGCATCGCGATCGGCGCTATCGGTTTGCGTCATGTGGGAACCTGTTTCATCCGCAAGCGCTTTTGCAGCGTCTGCGGAGCCTGAATAGGTAAAGGTAACCGCTGCGCCATCTGCGGCGAAACGGCGCACAATAGCCGCGCCAATCCCCCGACTTCCGCCAAGAACCAGAACTGATTTGCCGTTAAATGGGGACATGAGATACTCCTTGAACAATTATGTAGTGATCGATATATAATGGGTGCATGGTTTTCTGTCAATGGATTTGTAATGAGCACTACAAAATGTTCGCGCGCCCCAGGCCGACCACGTAATTTTGATCCGGAACTGGCTGTTGCCAAAGTACAGCCCTTATTTCACGCACATGGATACGACGCTGTGAGCGTAGCGGATGTTACGCAGGCCCTGAACATCAAACCCCCCAGTTTTTATGCCGCTTTTGGGAACAAAATCGGTCTTTATGAACGTGTGCTTGGTCGCTATGTACAAACTGATGCGATCCCGTTTGATGACATTTTGCGTTCTGACAGACCGGTTGCCGAAAGCCTTGCTGCGTTGCTTGAAGAGGCGGCGCGACGCTATGCCGCGGATCCGCATGCGCCTGGTTGTTTGGTTCTGGAGGGCACGCATAGCAACGATCCGCAGGCGCGGCAGGTGGCCCGGGCTTTCTACTCGGTTGCAGAACATAAAATTCATGACTTTATTGCACAGCGCCATCCCGAAGTGGCTGATAGCCTGACCGATTACATCAGTACCACGATGCTTGGTCTGTCGGGAAAAGCCCGTTGTGGGCATACGCTCGAACGTTTGCTATCCAGCGCACACATCGCCAGCCAGGCGGTGTTGCATCAGCTTTCCTGATTTTCATCACATGAAAAGGTAGATAAATATGATGGGTAAACTGGGACTTTGCTTTAATACTCCCCCTCCGGCTATGCGCAACGTAGCGTTGGCCGCAATTCTGATAGGAATTTCATTTCTGGCGCATTCTCAGGACAAGGCCGACGTTATTTTGTATAACGGCAAGTTGATTACCATGGATGAACAACAACCCAATGCGCAGGCGCTGGCGGTAAAAGGGCGGCATATTATTGCGGTGGGTAATAATGAAACGGTGAAAAAATGGTCCGGACCGAACACGAAGGAAATTAATCTTACGGGGCAAACTGTTATTCCGGGGTTAATTGATGCGCATCTGCATGGCATTCGGGGGGGAAGGACATTTTTATTTGAAACCTACTGGTTTGATACTAAAAATTTACCCGATGCGTTAAATAAACTGTCGCAATCTGCGGCAAAGAAAGACGCTGAGCAATGGGTGGCGGTGGTGGGTTCATGGATACCTGAACAATTTGCTGAAAAGCGGGATCCGACGGTTCAGGAACTGAATCAGGCGCTGCCCCATCATCCTGCATATATACAAAGCCTTTATGACTATGCGCTGTTAAATCAAAAGGCTATCGAGACCCTAAAACTTAATAGTCCACAGCCGGATGTTCCGGCAGGGATCGTGATAGAACGCGATGATAAAGGGCTGGCAACGGGGAAATTGCGCGGGACCATTGGCAGTTTTAACCAGCTTTTCGCCCAGATTAGCCAGACTGGCGATGTGGAAAAGAACCTTAACGCCTTTGTACGTTATTTAAATAAACGCGGCGTGGTCGGGTTTATCGATCCTTCTGCCGGGCATGAGCAAGCTTATCGTGATTTCTTTAAACTTCAGCAGCAGCAACCTCTCAGGATACGCGTTGGATATCGTTTATCCGCACCGCCTGGTAATGAAACGGAATGGTTTAAACAACGCCTGGCGTTTCGCCCGGCAATGCATGATGACGGCAGAATAGCCTTTCTGGGCTTCGGTGAAAGCCTGGTGATGGCAATGAATGATGGCGTGCGGATGTCATCTGGGTTCACATCCCCAGCAGAGTCCCAACAAGAACAATTAAAGGTGCTTCAGCTTGCCGCCAAAGAAGGTGTTGCCGTTGAAATACATGCTTATACCGATGACAGTGCGGATGCGATTTTAGATGTCATTAGCGAGGTGGCTAAATCGCATGATATTGCGCCGTTGCGCTGGTCGATTGCGCATCTTAATACCGGTACGCCCGAAACGATTGCCCGCATGAAGAAACTCGGTTTAGCCTACTCTGTTCAGATGGGGCCATATTTTGAATCTCCTGCCATTGAACGCGCAAATGGTAAAACGGTGGCGGCGCTATCATCGCCAGTGCAACCCGCGTTAGAGCAGGGGGTAATCGTTGCCGGCGGTACAGATGCGACGCGGATTGGCGTTGCGGGAGTGTGGCATGCCATTGAATATCATGTCACAGGTAAAGCGCTCGACGGCTCAGTACGCCATAACACCCGCCAGTTAAGTCGGGAAGATGCGTTAAAAATGTATACCCGAAATGCCGCCTGGCTGGCTTTTGCTGAGCAGCAAAGAGGAAGTTTGCAAGCAGGTAAGCTCGCCGATTTTGCGGTGCTGAATCAAGATATTATGGCTATTGCGCCAGACAAGCTGCATCAAACGGAATCGTTATTAACGTTTGTCGATGGCCAACAGGTTTATCCGGAGCAATAAACGCGCTAAAAGAAAACGGCCCTGCAAAGGGCCGTGGATCCCGCCAAACAAGTTATCAGGCAAATATCGTCATCAGATAGGCGACAAATAGCGCCAGATGCGCGGCGCCGTTAAGCACATTGGTTCGTCCGGTGGAGAAAGAGATGTGGCACAGTACCAGCGACGAGACCATGACAATCATCTCTGGCGCGCCCAAAGCAAACACCAAATCATTTCCTGTTGCCCACGCTATCAGCGTCACTACCGGTACGGTGAGTGAAATAGTGGCTAATACTGAACCGAAGAACAAATTCATCGCCCGCTGTACCTGATTGTTCAGCACCGCTTTCAGCGCCCCCAGCCCTTCAGGCGAGAGGATCAACAGCGCCACCAGGAAACCGGTAAATGCCACGGGCGCATTGAGTTCAGTCAGCAAGGTTTCCAGTGGACTGGCGTTCATCTTGGTGACGGCGATAACAGCCATCAGGTGAATGATGAGCCAGGCGGCGTGCCATATATTGCTGTGCGCTGACGGCTTACCGTGATGCGGATCGTCGTCGTCACCCTCATCTTCATGCTCGTAAATGAACAGGCTCTGGTGCGTTTTTGTTTGAATCAACAAGAAGACGCCGTACATTGCCGCAGAAATGAGCGCCACCAGTAGCGCCTGCGCAGTAGTAAAATTGGCTCCCGGTAACGCCATTGGAAACACCAGCACAATAATGGCCAGTGGAAACAGGGCGATTAAATACTGCTTAATACCAAACAGGTTCATATACTGAGTGGCAAATTTGCGGCCGCCCAGCAGTAATGAAAAACCGACTAAACCGCCGGTGACGATCATAATGATCGAATACAGCGTGTCGCGCATTAGCGTAGGCGCGGCATCGCCGGTCGCCATTAATGCGGAAATTAAACTGACTTCAAGAATAACAACTGACAGACTGAGAATCAGCGAGCCGTAGGGTTCGCCAAGTCGATGTGCTAATACGTCCGCATGACGGACAACGCTGAATGCGCTGCTTAATATACCAATAAGGGCAAGCGCATTAATGCCGATGACCACTGGTAGTGACTGACTGCTCCCCCATAAGAACAGTACTACCAGCGCCAAAATCGGGAAGACGAGAGAGGTCTCCTTGTGGCGGGTTTTTACCGCCTCATGTAGTTGTGTCATTAAGTTAATTCTCCATCTCTGCAGGTATTTATAATTATAAAAGTATTAAAGAATGTAAAAAATAACAGAAAAAGCGGTTTTGTAGGTGACATTTTACGAAATTTTACCGCATCGCTTATTTTCCATCTCTAAGTGGCCAAAAACAAACGTCTTGTTTATAGAGTATTTAATTAACAGAAGGTTAGATGAAGAAGTAATTTAAAAATGTTCATTATTGGCGCATCGCAGCATTGTTAACCACACTTAAGGTTTAGCCCAAAAAGAGGAGTTCACAATGCCCTATAAATCTAAAAGCGATCTGCCTGACAGCGTACAGCATGTTCTGCCATCCCATGCTCAGGACATCTATAAAGAAGCCTTTAACAGCGCCTGGGAACAGTATAAAGATAAATCTGACCGTCGCGATGATGCCACTCGCGAAGAGACAGCGCACAAGGTGGCGTGGGCGGCGGTGAAAAATGATTATCAAAAAGGTGATGATGATAAATGGCATAAAAAGACGTAACGGTATCAATTATAATGCCTTTATAAACTAGCCTGAGTCATCCGTTAGCGAATCGTGCTACGCCGCGCCGTTACTGGCTTGCAAGCGAGCGGTGAATTGCCTATTGTCCAGCTATTGGTTTCAAAATGAGCAGTAAAAATGCCCGGAAGGCGTCAAAAAAGTTGTCGCAGGGAAGCTGCAGTGGCGGAGGTGTAAGGTGTTAACGCGTGATTTTTTATTGAATGCCGACTGTAAGACGGCGTTTGGCGCTATTGAAGAATCACTACTCTGGTCAGCGGAACAACGGGCAGCCTCACTGGCCGCCACGCTTGCTTGCCGACCAGATGATGGACCGGTGTGGATCTTCGGTTATGGATCGTTGATGTGGAACCCGGCCTTAGAATTTGAAGAGTCCTGTACCGGAACATTGGTCGGTTGGCACCGTGCATTTTGCCTGCGTCTGACGGCGGGGCGAGGAACGGCCTGTCAACCGGGACGGATGCTGGCCCTGAAAGAGGGTGGACGCACTACCGGTGTGGCTTATCGCTTACCAGACGCATCGCTGGAGCAAGAGCTTTCTCTGCTGTGGAAGCGTGAAATGATCACCGGTTGCTACCTGCCGACCTGGTGTCAGTTGGCGCTGGATGACGGACGGACGGTAAACGCGCTGGTCTTTATTATGGATCCGCGCCATCCGCTGTTTGAGTCGGATACACGCGCGCAGGTGATCGCGCCGCTTATCGCTGCGGCCAGCGGACCTTTAGGCACTAATGCCCAGTATCTGTTCTCGCTGGAACAAGAACTGGTGAAGCTGGGAATGCAGGATGATTGTCTTAACGATCTGGTGATTACGGTCAAACGATTGTTGGGAGAGAACCTGCCGGAAGGGATTATACGACCAGGTTTTGCATAGCGTCGGCGGAGTGTTGTGTGCCCGACAGTTGGTGCTTATCGGGCATTTCACGATTACGCTGCAATAAAACTTATCGAATGCTCAAGCGACTGACTGTGGCTGTCGATCAGCACGTTCCAGACGCCGGTATAAGGTACGGTCAACCATGCGTTATCACGGTCCTGCACGCTTAAGATGTCGGACTGCGTGTCTTTGACGTGATTTTTCTCGCTCATCAGATGGATGTGACAGCGCTCGGAACAGCGCACAACCACCGTATCGCCACCAAATAACTTTAAACTCGCCTTCACTAATGCCATTTTTCACCCCGTTCTTGAAAACAACGTACTTTCTGTCGAAAGTGCTGCGTGATGTTGTTCACATTTCACTCATTGCATAACACCAAAGGGGGAGCAACAGGATGCTGATTTTGATCAAAAAATGGCATAACGATTAAACAAAAGTGACAAAATTCCTCAAGACGGTTGAAAGGGCGTGCTAACGTTCAACGAAACCGCGCCCATCTAAGATAAAATCCGGAAATTTCCGGCACTTTCAGTGCGCGTGCCTGTAAGGCGCTGTCAGAAGGTCAATACTTTATCTGCATCCAGCGTCCATTGCGCCAGTTCTGGCAGCGTGCCCACGGCGACGCCATCAATTAAAGGCAGGTCGGTGATCCCACGGCCATCAGTGCAGGTTTTGCACAGTTTTACCGGAACGTTTTGCGCTGTCAGGATCTCCAGCATTTGCTGAATATTGTATCCTTCCGCCGGTTTCTGACCGCGTAATCCCGCCGTAACCGCATCCGACATTAAAAACAGACGCAGATCGAGACAGGCTTCTTGTTCACGCAAGGCGATGGCCAGACGCAGGCTGTTAAATAACGATTCGCTTCCATAGGCCGCACCGTTCGCGACGATCACTATCTTTTGCATTTTGACTCCTGTTGTCGGATGGGAGGGATAATTCCTGGCGTGTATGGTACTCCCTGTACCAGATATCGAAAAGAAAGCATGTGGCTACCCCTGATTATTCGGGTCAGAAAATCCCGAAAACGGGGATAAAGGCTGCAATTAATTGCTGAAGACGTTATGGTTTAGGTTAAGTGTGCCTGATTAATTGATTTAAGAAATAACTAACGATTTGAGCCGTATTATTTATTTCCCTCTCGCCGTATTTGCACTCTTGCCACTGGCAGGGGGTACTGCCAGCGCACAATCCTCTTTTATTCACCAGGCTGAAAACCCATTCGATAACAATAGCGATGGCTTGTCCGATCTCGGTATGGCGCCGGAATCGCGGGCAGGCGAAAAGCATTTCGCCGAAATGGTGAAAGCATTCGGTGAAGCCAGTATGACCGATAACGGCCTTGATACCGGCGAGCAGGCGAAGCAGTTCGCGTTTGGTCAGGTACGTGACACGGTCAGCGAACAGGTGAATCAACAACTGGAATCCTGGCTCTCTCCCTGGGGAAATGCCAGCGTCGGGTTGCAGGTTGATAAAGAGGGCAGCTTTACCGGCAGCCGGGGAAGTTGGTTTATTCCGTGGCAGGACAATCAGCGCTATCTTACCTGGAGCCAGTTAGGCTTAACGCAACAGGATGAGGGCTTAGTCAGCAATGCGGGAATTGGGCAGCGCTGGGTACATGACGGCTGGCTACTGGGTTACAACACGTTTTATGACAATCTGTTGGATGAAAATCTGCCCCGGGGCGGCTTAGGTGCAGAAGCGTGGGGCGAGTATTTACGTTTATCTGCTAACTACTACCAGCCGTTTTCCTCCTGGCAGAATCGTTCCACCACACAGGAACAACGGATGGCCCGCGGCTACGACCTGACCGCGCAAATGCGGATGCCGTTCTATCAACATCTCAATACCAGCGTCAGTGTTGAACAGTATTTTGGCGACCGGGTGGATCTGTTTCATTCAGGAACCGGGTATCACAATCCGGTGGCGGTGAACCTCGGGTTGAGCTATACGCCGGTGCCGCTGATTACGATGACTGCGCAGCATAAGCAGGGTGAAAATGGCGTCAGTCAGAATAACCTCGGATTAACGCTGAATTATCGTTTCGGCGTTCCGTTAAAAAAACAGCTGATGGTTAGCGAAGTGGCGAACAGCCGCTCGCTGCGCGGCAGTCGTTATGACGATCCGCAGCGGAATAGTTTGCCGACGCTGGAGTATCGCCAGCGTAAAACCCTGTCGGTATTTTTGGCCACGCCGCCCTGGGATCTCAAGCCGGGAGACACGGTGGCGCTGAAGGTACAAGTGCGCAGCCTGCATGGGATTCGCCACCTTGCATGGCAGGGCGATACTCAGGCGCTGAGCTTAACCGCTGGCAGCAGTACACGAAGCGCACAGGGCTGGACGATTATTATGCCGAAGTGGGACAGTAGAGAAGGGGCGACAAACCGCTGGCGGCTGTCGGTAGTGGTAGAGGATGAACTGGGCCAGCGTGTCTCTTCCAATGAGATCACGCTATCACTGACCGAACCGTTTATCAGCGTTTCGGCAAATGATCCTCGTTAACCATGATGCACGACTTCGTTATCAGAAAATGCGTTCCTGATGCACCCAAACCGCCGCTTCTACGCGTGATTTGAGCTTCATTTTCTTCAGCATATGCTTCACATGAACTTTAACCGTGCTTTCGGTGATGTCCAGACGGCGGGCAATCATCTTGTTGGGCAGGCCCTGGGCAATAAGTTTGAGAATATCGCGCTCGCGCGGCGTCAACTGGGTGACATCACGGTCAGACGTTGCGCGGTTGGCGCGCAGGCTGGCGGCCAGAACCGGCGTTAAGGCTTCGCTCAGTACCATTTCACCGGCGGCGGCCTGCTGTAATGCTTTCAGTAAATCTTCCGGCTCCATATCTTTCAGCAGGTAACCATCCGCGCCGCGTTTCAGTGCGGTAACGACATCTTCTTCATGATTGGATACGCTAAACACCACGATGCGGCCAGACAGGGACTTTTCACGCAGCTTGTCGAGGGTTTCCAGACCGTTCATGCCGGGCATGTTGAGATCAAGCAGGATCAGATCGGGATCAAGAGATTCAGCCAGCTCGATACCCTGTTCGCCATTGCTGGCTTCACCGACAACGGTGATATCCTGCGCCATGCTGACAAGCTGTTTTACACCGGTTCGCAGCATCGGATGATCGTCGATCAACAGGATGGTTGCCGGTTCCAGATTACTCATGGGTATCTCCTTGGACTTCTGTGAAGTTTGTTTCGGGAATAAAAGTGACAGTAACTTCAGTACCGCCTGTCTCACGACGGCGTACTCGGCAATCGCCGCGCAAGCTCTGCGCACGGTCGCGCATTATTATCATGCCGTAGTGGTTACTGCGTTCGGCGTTTTCCGGTACGCCGCAGCCGTTATCTTGTACTGTGAGTTTGATCTGTTTGCCATTTTGCACCACCGTCACGACGACTTCATCGGCATGGGAATGCTTCAGGGCGTTGCTCAGGGCTTCACGAGCAATTTGTAATAAGTGAATCGCCTGATGCGAAGGGACCAGGCGCGGCGGCAACTGATAGTCCAGCTTAACCGCAAAACCAAAGCGGGCGCTGTATTCCTGACAGCTGGCTTCCAGCGCGGGTCGCAATCCGGGTTCGGTGAGCTGTAAACGGAAGGTCGTTAACAGCTCACGCAGTTGCGCCCACGAGGCGTTCAGTTCATTACGAATCTGGCTAAGCAGTTCGCGGCTATTCTCGGGCAGCGCATCGCCCTGCATCTGCAAACAGCTAACCTGCATCTTCATACATGAAAGCGATTGTGCAATAGAATCATGGAGTTCGCGCGCAATGGTGGCACGCTCTTCCATCACGATCAACTGCTGCTGGCGCTCCTGATGTCTGTCGAGCGCCAGCGTCGCGGTCAGTTGCTCAACCAGGGTATCGACCAGTTGTTGCTGATCGTGGCTGAGATGGCGTCCGTTCGGCAACGTAGCGAGCAGGATACCATACTGGGTATGCGCGTCGGTCAGCCGCCATTTCAGCGTGATACCACCGTCTATCGCGGGCAACGTACCGCGTGGGCACAGATGACATCCTTTCTCATCGCAACTGACATTGGACTGACAGGTAAATTCCTGATGATTATCTTCATCCTCCAGATCATAAACCCGCAGCTCAATATCATGTAGCAGGGTCAAATTCTGCAGGCCGTTCAGCACCGGAGAGAGTCGTTCACACAACGGCACCTGAGAATGCAGGCGGCGGTTGGCTTGCCACAGAAAAGAGAGGATCTGATTTTTATGCTCCAGCCCGGCCGTTTTCTCTTGCACCCGCTGTTCCAGTACCGCATAACTTTCAGCCAGCTCTTCCGACATATTATTCAGCGCCGAGCCCAGAGCCGCCATCTCATTACGCCCGCTGATATGCGCACGTTGGGTAAAATCACGTTGGCTGACGGCTCGCGCCATCGCCAATAGCTGTTTCCATGGTTCCAGCAGACGTACGCGTAGCCAGATAATGGTGAAGACCAGCAGTAAGGCCATAAATGCTGCCATCAGGCGATGTAGCAGGACGACGCGTTCAATGCGTAATTCGGTGGTATGGTCGAAGGCGGTAACCAGCTTATCCAGCCCAACGACAAAGCGCGTTACATCTTGCGCTACCGCATCAGGCGTTTGCGCGTGGGCAAGCCCTGGCGCCAGCTCAGTGTGCCAGTAATCCTGTAATGCTTTTAACTGCGCCTGTTGTCCATCGCGCTGTGCGGCTCGCGTTAACTCTGGACTAAACGCCGTTTTCTCCATTTCATCCAGTAGCTGTTGATCGTCGGCTTCCAGGGGTACCGCCGCCAGCAGACGATAACTCTGCATACGCAGCGAGCCGGCTTTGTTAATTGCATGGGCGCTACCCTGAACGCCCTGAACCAGCCAACCGGAGACAGCCATACCTGCCACGCCGATGGCAGTAGACAATAAAACAATCAGCGCCACCTGGTTGACCAGCGTAAGCGGGGAGAGACAACGTTTAAACATGGTGACTTGTTCCTTCGGGTCTTCGTAGAACAGAAACCCTTTTGAATAACGGTTCTGCTGCAGGCAGTGGCGTTATTCTCGGCGATACACTGGAGTATACCCATACCTCAAACGGGCTACCTCTTAATTGCCAGCCAAGGGGGAGGTCATGGGTCGGGGGGAGTAGAAGACGACAGAAGCGTGAAAAACCACATCTTTTTTACCGAAGTAATGTACTCATTTAGGGTGATAATAAATTTTAGGCATGAATAATGACACCTTTTCCTTTGATTTATATCAACTTACCTCCAGCTGTAAACCCTAAGGTTGCAGGCATCGAAACAAGTATCAGAGGTGTCTATGAGTCACTCATCTGCCCCGGAAAGGGCATCTGGAGCTGTAATTACAGAATGGCGGCCGGAAGATCCTGTCTTCTGGCAACAGCGTGGTCAACGAATCGCCAGCCGTAACCTGTGGATTTCCGTCCCTTGCTTACTGCTGGCGTTTTGCGTGTGGATGTTATTTAGCGCCGTAGCGGTGAACTTACCGAAAGTCGGCTTTAATTTCACCACGGAGCAATTGTTCATGTTGACGGCGTTGCCATCGGTTTCCGGCGCGCTGCTGCGTGTGCCGTACTCCTTTATGGTTCCCCTGTTTGGCGGACGCCGCTGGACGGCATTCAGCACCGGTATCCTGATCGTCCCATGCGTATGGTTAGGTTTTGCGGTGCAGGATACCACCACGCCATTTAGTACCTTTATTATTATCTCCTTACTGTGCGGTTTTGCCGGTGCGAACTTTGCATCAAGCATGGCGAATATCAGCTTCTTCTTTCCAAAACAAAAGCAAGGCGGTGCGCTGGGTCTGAACGGTGGTCTGGGCAACATGGGCGTCAGCGTAATGCAGTTGGTTGCTCCGCTGGTGGTCTCACTGTCAATCTTCGCTGCATTTGGTAGCCAGGGCGTTGAGCAACCGGATGGCACGCAATTGTATCTGGCAAACGCCGCATGGATTTGGGTTCCGTTCCTCGCTGTGCTGACGCTGGCTGCATGGTTTGGTATGAACGAACTGGCAACCTCAAAAGCGTCATTGAAAGCGCAATTGCCGGTGCTAAAGCGCGGGCACCTGTGGATCATGAGCCTGTTGTATCTGGCAACCTTCGGGTCATTTATCGGCTTCTCAGCCGGTTTCGCGATGCTGTCAAAAACGCAGTTTCCTGAGGTACAGATCCTGCATTACGCCTTCTTTGGCCCGCTGATTGGCGCGCTGGCGCGCTCAGCTGGCGGTGCAATTTCTGACCGTCTGGGCGGAACTCGCGTGACGCTGGTGAACTTCGTGCTGATGGCTCTCTTCAGTGCCTTGCTGTTCCTGACGCTGCCAACCAATGGCGTAGGGGGCAACTTTACCGCTTTCTTCGCGGTGTTCCTGGCGCTGTTCCTGACGGCCGGTCTGGGCAGTGGTTCAACCTTCCAGATGATCTCCGTTATCTTCCGCAAACTGACGATGGACAGAGTGAAAGCGGAAGGCGGGTCAGAAGAGAAGGCGATGCGTGAAGCGGCAACCGACACTGCGGCTGCGCTCGGTTTTATCTCTGCCATTGGCGCGATTGGCGGCTTCTTTATCCCCAAAGCATTTGGTACTTCCCTGGCGTTAACGGGCTCACCTGTTGATGCGATGAAAGTCTTTGTGATCTTCTATGTCGCCTGCGTGGTTATCACCTGGGCGGTGTACGGACGTCATTCTAAAAAGTAAAAAAGTGGTATACACAAAATCATTCGAATTGCGTCAAGGCGGCAAGTGAGAAATCCCCAGGAGCTTACTGTAGTAAGTGACTGGGGAGAACGAGCGCAGCCAACGCAGAGGCAGTTTGAAGGATGAAGTGTAGGTTGATTATCCATTGCGCGGCGTTAGACCGCGCTTTTTTTTGCCTGCCATTAGTTACAACATACTCTTGTGTTGTGACATGACAACATCCTATGAGAACGGTGCTCGCAATATGCCTGGCAGGGGGATACCCCTTAATACCCACTTATAAAGAATTTAACATTTACATGATAAGTGGATTTTAAAAAGTTATTTAAATTCAATGATTTAATTAATTCAGTGATATCCCACTTAGGGGGTATGTGAAAAACGCCCCTCATTTTTCATCCCTGTCTGCCTTGATCGTTATCAATTCTCACGCCCTTTCAGAGCGTTACCTTCGCTGGCAAATAAGCAATGTCGATTTATCAGAGAGCCGTCAGGCTCCTACAGGAGAAAACCGATGAGTAAATTCCTGGACCGGTTTCGCTACTTCAAGCAGAAGGGCGAAACCTTTGCCGATGGGCACGGCCAGCTTCTCAATACCAACAGGGACTGGGAGGACGGATATCGCCAGCGTTGGCAGCATGACAAAGTCGTGCGTTCAACCCACGGCGTAAACTGCACCGGTTCATGCAGCTGGAAAATCTATGTGAAAAATGGTCTGGTGACCTGGGAAACCCAGCAAACTGACTACCCACGCACCCGTCCAGATATGCCAAACCACGAGCCTCGCGGCTGCCCGCGTGGTGCGAGCTATTCCTGGTATCTCTACAGCGCTAACCGTCTGAAATACCCGCTGATGCGCAAACGTCTGATGAAGATGTGGCGTGAAGCCAAAAAACTGCACAGCGATCCGGTAGATGCCTGGGCATCCATTATCGAAGACGCCGACAAAGCAAAAAGCTTCAAACAAGCGCGTGGTCGTGGCGGCTTCGTTCGCTCCTCCTGGCAGGAAGTCAATGAACTGATTGCCGCTTCTAACGTGTACACCATCAAAACCTATGGTCCTGACCGCGTCGCAGGCTTCTCGCCGATCCCGGCGATGTCGATGGTTTCTTACGCATCCGGCGCACGCTATATGTCGCTGATTGGCGGTACCTGCCTGAGCTTCTATGACTGGTACTGCGACCTGCCGCCGGCTTCTCCGCAAACCTGGGGCGAACAGACCGACGTCCCTGAATCCGCTGACTGGTACAACTCCAGCTACATTCTTGCATGGGGTTCTAACGTCCCGCAGACCCGTACTCCGGATGCGCACTTCTTTACTGAAGTTCGCTATAAAGGCACCAAAACGGTAGCGATTACGCCGGACTACGCAGAAATCGCCAAACTGTGCGACCTGTGGCTGGCGCCGAAGCAGGGGACCGATGCGGCGATGGCAATGGCGATGGGCCACGTCATGTTGCGCGAGTTCCACCTCGATAACCCGAGCCAGTACTTCACCGACTACGTTCGTCGTTATACTGACATGCCAATGCTGGTGATGCTCGAAGAGCGCGACGGCTATTATGCTGCTGGTCGTATGCTGCGTGCAGCGGATCTGGTTGACTCTCTGGGCCAGGAAAATAACCCGGAATGGAAAACCGTCGCTATCAACAGCAACGGTGAAATGGTTGCGCCAAACGGTTCAATTGGTTTCCGTTGGGGCGAAAAGGGTAAATGGAACCTCGAGCAGCGCGACGGTACATCGGGCGATGAAACCGAACTGCAACTCAGTCTGCTCGGTAGCCAGGATGACATCGCTGAAGTCGGCTTCCCCTATTTTGGCGGCGAAGGTACCGAACACTTCAATAAAGTTGAACTGGAAAACATTCTGCTGCACAAATTGCCGGTTAAACGTCTGCAACTGGCTGACGGTTCTACCGCGCTGGTGACGACCGTTTACGATCTGACCATGGCCAACTACGGTCTGGAACGCGGTCTGAACGATGAAAACTGTGCAACCAGCTACGATGACCTGAAAGCGTATACGCCGGCATGGGCAGAGAAAATTACCGGTGTATCGCGCGCTCAAATCGTGCGCATCGCCCGCGAATTTGCGGATAACGCCGATAAAACGCACGGTCGTTCGATGATTATCGTCGGTGCAGGTCTGAACCACTGGTACCACCTCGATATGAACTATCGCGGCCTGATCAATATGCTGGTGTTCTGCGGCTGTATCGGCCAGAGCGGCGGCGGTTGGGCCCACTATGTCGGGCAGGAAAAACTGCGCCCGCAAACCGGCTGGCAGCCGCTGGCGTTTGCGCTGGACTGGCAGCGTCCGCCTCGTCATATGAACAGCACCTCTTACTTCTATAACCACTCCAGCCAATGGCGCTATGAGACGGTTACCGCACAGGAATTGCTGTCCCCGATGGCAGACAAATCCCGTTATAGCGGTCATTTGATTGACTTCAACGTTCGCGCTGAACGAATGGGGTGGTTACCGTCTGCACCGCAGTTAGGGACTAACCCGCTGCGTATCGCTGAAGAAGCGCAGAAAGCCGGCATGACGCCGGTGGATTACACCGTTAACGCCCTGAAAGACGGTTCTCTTCGCTTTGCGGCGGAACAGCCGGAAAACGGCAAAAACCATCCGCGTAACCTGTTTATCTGGCGTTCCAACCTGCTCGGATCTTCCGGTAAGGGCCACGAGTACATGCTGAAGTACCTGCTGGGTACTGAACACGGTATTCAGGGGAAAGATCTCGGCCAGCAGAGCGGCGTGAAGCCAGAAGAAGTGGAATGGCAGGACAACGGACTGGACGGCAAGCTGGATCTGGTGGTGACGCTGGACTTCCGTCTGTCGAGTACCTGTCTGTATTCCGATATCGTGCTGCCGACCGCAACCTGGTATGAAAAAGACGATATGAATACCTCGGATATGCATCCGTTTATTCATCCGTTGTCTGCCGCCGTTGACCCGGCCTGGGAATCGAAGAGCGACTGGGAAATCTATAAAGCCATCGCGAAGAAATTCTCTGAAGTGTGCGTGGGCCACCTCGGTAAAGAAACCGACGTTGTTACGCTGCCGATTCAGCACGATTCCGCCGCTGAGCTGGCGCAGCCGCTGGACGTGAAGGACTGGAAAAAAGGTGAGTGCGACCTGATTCCTGGCGTTACCGCGCCGCACATCATGACCGTAGAGCGTGATTATCCGGCAACCTATGAACGCTTTACCTCCATCGGCCCGCTGATGGAAAAAATCGGTAACGGCGGGAAAGGGATTGCCTGGAATACCCAGAGCGAAATGGATCTGCTGCGTAAGCTCAACTACACCAAGGCTGAAGGCCCGGCGAAAGGCCAGCCCTGGCTTAATACCGCCATTGATGCCGCCGAGATGATCCTCACCCTGGCGCCGGAAACTAACGGTCAGGTAGCCGTTAAAGCCTGGGCTGCGCTGAGTGAATTTACCGGTCGTGACCATACGCATCTGGCGCTAAATAAAGAAGACGAAAAAATTCGTTTCCGCGATATACAGGCGCAGCCGCGCAAAATTATCTCCAGCCCGACATGGTCAGGCCTGGAAGATGAACATGTGTCTTATAACGCCGGTTATACCAACGTTCATGAGCTGATCCCATGGCGTACACTGTCTGGTCGCCAGCAGTTGTATCAGGATCACCAGTGGATGCGTGATTTCGGTGAAAGCCTGCTGGTTTATCGTCCGCCAATCGATACCCGTTCAGTGAAAGCGGTGATCGGCGAGAAGTCTAACGGTAACCCGGAAAAAGCGCTCAACTTCCTGACGCCGCACCAGAAATGGGGTATCCACTCCACCTACAGCGACAATCTGCTGATGCTGACATTGTCACGCGGTGGTCCGATCGTCTGGATGAGTGAAACGGATGCGAAAGACCTGGGTATCGAAGATAACGACTGGATCGAGGTCTTCAACAGCAACGGTGCATTAACTGCCCGCGCTGTTGTCAGCCAGCGTGTGCCGGCCGGGATGACCATGATGTACCACGCGCAGGAACGTATTGTTAACCTGCCGGGTTCAGAAATCACCCAGCAGCGCGGCGGGATCCACAACTCGGTGACCCGTATTACGCCGAAACCGACCCATATGATCGGCGGCTATGCACAGTTGGCCTACGGCTTTAACTACTACGGCACCGTCGGTTCAAACCGCGATGAGTTCGTCGTTGTACGTAAGATGAAGAACATTAACTGGTTGGATGGCGAAGGCAATGACCAGGTACAGGAGAGCGTAAAATGAAAATTCGTTCACAAGTCGGCATGGTGCTGAATCTTGATAAGTGCATCGGCTGCCACACCTGTTCAGTGACCTGTAAAAACGTCTGGACCAGCCGTGAAGGTATGGAGTACGCCTGGTTCAATAACGTGGAAAGTAAGCCTGGCGTCGGTTTCCCCAATGACTGGGAAAATCAGGAAAAATGGAAGGGCGGCTGGATCCGTAAAATCAACGGTAAACTGCAACCGCGCATGGGTAACCGTGCGCTGCTGCTGGGTAAAATCTTTGCTAACCCGCATCTACCGGGTATGGATGACTACTACGAGCCGTTTGATTTCGACTATCAGAATCTGCACACCGCGCCGGAAGGCAGCAAAGCGCAGCCGATTGCCCGTCCGCGCTCGTTGATTACCGGTCAGCGGATGGACAAAATCACCAGCGGTCCGAACTGGGAAGAAATTCTGGGCGGCGAATTCGAAAAACGCGCCAAGGACCAGAACTTCGAAAACATGCAGAAGGCGATGTACGGCCAGTTCGAAAACACCTTCATGATGTACCTGCCGCGCCTGTGCGAGCACTGCCTTAACCCGGCGTGTGTGGCGACCTGCCCGAGTGGTGCTATCTACAAGCGTGAAGAAGATGGCATCGTGCTGATCGACCAGGACAAGTGCCGCGGCTGGCGTATGTGCATCACCGGCTGCCCGTACAAGAAGATTTACTTCAACTGGAAGAGCGGGAAGTCCGAGAAGTGCATTTTCTGCTACCCGCGTATCGAAGCGGGTCAACCGACCGTTTGCTCCGAAACCTGTGTTGGCCGTATCCGTTATCTCGGCGTACTGCTGTATGACGCAGATGCGATCGAAAGCGCGGCCAGCACTGAGCACGAAAAAGATCTGTACCAGCGTCAACTGGACGTGTTCCTCGATCCGAACGATCCGGCTGTCATTGAACAGGCGCTAAAAGATGGTATTCCACTGAGCGTCATCGATGCTGCACAACAGTCTCCGGTTTACAAAATGGCGATGGACTGGAAGCTGGCGCTGCCGCTGCATCCGGAATACCGCACGCTGCCGATGGTCTGGTACGTGCCGCCTTTGTCACCGATTCAATCTGCCGCCGATGCGGGCGAGCTTGGCAGCAACGGCATTCTGCCTGATGTAGACAGTCTGCGTATCCCGGTTCAGTACCTGGCGAACCTGTTGACCGCTGGCGACACTCAGCCGGTACTGTTGGCGCTGAAACGTATGCTGGCAATGCGTCACTACAAACGTGCGGAAACTGTTGACGGAAAAGTTGATACCCGTGCGCTGGAAGAGGTGGGATTAAGCGAAGCGCAGGCACAGGAAATGTATCGTTACCTGGCGATTGCTAATTATGAAGATCGTTTCGTGGTGCCAAGCAGCCATCGTGAATTGGCGCGTGAGGCATTCCCGGAGAAAAGCGGTTGTGGCTTTACCTTCGGCGATGGTTGCCACGGTTCTGATACCAAATTCAATCTGTTCAACAGCCGCCGCATCGACGCTGTTGATGTGACCAGCAAAACGGAGCCGCACCAATGATTGAACTCGTCATTGTTTCGCGTCTGCTCGAGTACCCGGATGCTGCCTTATGGCAGCATCAGCAGGAGCTTTTCGATGCACTCGCGTCATCTGAGAACCTGGATAAAGAGGATGCCCAGACCCTGGGCGTTTTCCTGCGCGATTTAACCGCGCAGGACATGCTGGATGTACAGGCCGCCTACAGCGAACTGTTTGACCGGGGCCGCGCCACATCGCTGCTGCTGTTTGAACATGTTCACGGGGAGTCTCGCGATCGCGGTCAGGCGATGGTTGACCTGATGGCACAGTATGAGCAGCACGGTTTGCAGCTCGACAGCCGTGAACTTCCCGATCATCTGCCGCTGTATCTGGAATACCTTGCGCAGTTGCCGAAAAGCGAAGCGTTAGGTGGTTTACAGGATATCGCGCCGATTCTGGCTTTGCTCAGCGCTCGCTTGCAACAGCGTGACAGCCGTTATGCGGTGCTGTTTGATCTGCTGCTAAAACTGGCGAATACCGTTATCGACAGCGACAAAGTGGCTGAAAAAATTGCGGATGAAGCGCGTGATGATACACCACAAGCGCTTGATGCGGTCTGGGAAGAAGAGCAGGTGAAATTCTTCGCCGATCAGGGGTGTGGTGAGTCGGAAATCTCCGCTCACCAGCGTCGTTTTGCCGGGGCCGTTGCGCCGCAGTATCTGAATATCACCACCGGAGGACAGCAATAATGCACTTCCTGAATACGTTCTTCTTTGACATCTATCCGTACATCGCGGGTTCTGTCTTTCTGATCGGCAGCTGGCTGCGTTATGACTATGGACAATATACCTGGCGCGCGGCGTCCAGCCAGATGCTGGATCGCAAAGGGATGAACCTGGCGTCAAACCTGTTTCATATCGGGATCCTGGGCATTTTTGCCGGGCACTTTCTGGGCATGTTGACGCCGCACTGGATGTACGAAGCGTGGCTACCGCTGGAAGTGAAACAAAAGATGGCTATGTTTGCGGGCGGCGCCTCAGGCGTGATGTGTCTGGTCGGCGGCGTGCTGCTGCTGAAACGTCGTCTGTTCAGCCCACGCGTGCGGGCCACCACCACTGGTGCGGATATTCTGGTGCTGTCCATTCTGGTTATCCAGTGTGCCCTTGGCCTGCTGACCATTCCGTTCTCCGCTCAGCATATGGACGGTAGCGAGATGATGAAACTGGTGAACTGGGCGCAAACGGTGGTGACCTTCCACGGCGGCGCGTCTGAATATCTGGATGGCGTGGCGTTTATCTTCCGTATGCATCTGGTGCTGGGTATGACGCTGTTCCTGCTGTTCCCGTTCTCGCGCCTGGTGCACATCTGGAGCGTTCCGGTCGAGTATCTGACCCGTAAATACCAGATTGTACGCGCGCGTCACTAATCGGTTATCTGTGTAAGATAAGACCCTGCTCCGGCGGGGTTTTTTTATGCCTGTTTGCCGGATGGCGGCGTAACCGCCTTATCCGGCCTACGCAGACGTCAACTCTCTGTAGGCCTGATAAGCGCAGCGCATCAGGCATATTGCGGGCACGATAGGGCATTGCAGTTGGATTGGGTGTCGATGCTTTATGAAATGATGGTGGTGGGGGAAGGATGACTCCGCGCTGCGCGCTTCGCCCTTCGGGTCGTTGCCTGCGGCAACGCTTTCTCGCTGACGCTCGAATCGAACCTTAGT
>NZ_CP069763.1:3983517-4004358 GCF_016893685.1 Citrobacter cronae | reverse complement strand
ACTGCAGTTGGATTGGGTGTCGATGCTTTATGAAATGATGGTGGTGGGGGAAGGATGACTCCGCGCTGCGCGCTTCGCCCTTCGGGTCGTTGCCTGCGGCAACGCTTTCTCGCTGACGCTCGAATCGAACCTTAATCGAAGCTTCTCATCCTTCCCGCATGGGCAGAATATAGTGCAATAAGGTTTGATTTTGCTGAAGTGCGACAGGGAAATGATGGTGGTGGGGGAAGGATTCGAACCTTCGAAGTCGATGACGGCAGATTTACAGTCTGCTCCCTTTGGCCGCTCGGGAACCCCACCAGGGGTATACTAATTTTTGWGAATYTACAGGAATGAATGGTGGTGGGGGAAGGATTCGAACCTTCGAAGTCGATGACGGCAGATTTACAGTCTGCTCCCTTTGGCCGCTCGGGAACCCCACCACAGGGTATATTCATTATGCTGCTCGCATTCTATAGCGGGAAGGATTATTCGGAGCTAAAGCTCCTCACCCTTCGGGCCGTTGCCTGCGGCAACGTTCTCTCACTATCGCTCGAGTCGAACCTTGAAGTCGATGACGGCAGATTTGCAGTCAGCTCCCTTATGATCGCTCGGGAACCCCACCACGGGGTAATGCTTATTACTGGCCTGCTTCTGTTGGAAGCGGGGCGCATCATAACAGATGATGCGCCCCTGTAAAGTATTCCGTTGATAAAAAAGAACTGGTTGCCTGATTTTTACGCGTAAAGATGTAAAGGTAACCAATTAAATTATCAATCGATTACAGAATGATCGTTCGGTTACCGTAAACAAATACGCGTTGAGCCAGAACCTGATACAGCGCGCGACTTAATACATTTTTTTCAACGTCACGGCCGGCACGCATCATGTCTTCCGCGGTGTAGGTGTGATCAACATGAATTACGTCCTGCATAATGATAGGGCCTTCATCGAGGTTATCATTCACATAGTGGGCCGTTGCGCCAATGATCTTCACCCCGCGCTCGTAAGCCTGGTGGTATGGGCGAGCGCCAATAAATGCCGGCAGGAATGAATGGTGAATATTGATAATCTTATTCGGGAAGCGTGAAACAAAGGTCGGCGTCAGTACGCGCATGTATTTTGCCAGCACGACATAATCAGGTTGGTGCGCGTCGATAGCATCGGCCATTTTCTGGTCGTGTTCGTCACGGGTTAAACCTTCGTGACTGACCAGTTCAAACGGAATATCAAAGCGCTCAACCAAAGGACGCAGCGTCTCGTGGTTGCCGATCACCGCAGCGATTTCAACATCCAGCCCGCCATAATTGGCCTTCATTAACAGATCGCCCAGACAATGCGCTTCCTTGGTGACCAAAATAACGATACGGCGGCGTCCTGCCGGCGTTAATTCACGGATGGAACCATCTGGTAAGGCGCTATCAAGATCGGCAAGCAGCGTGACATCATTAAAAATGCCCTCCAGCTCGGTACGCATAAAAAAGCGCCCGGTACGGTGGTCCACGAACTCATTATTCTGCACGATATTCAGTTCATGCTTGTAACAGATATTTGTAATGCGCGCGATCAGACCTTTTTGGTCCGGGCAAATAGTACGCAGCACTTTTCGTTGTAATGAATGCATTTGCAGCGGTGATCCTATTGAGAATGTTTGCAAAATTGATACTGTCGGGCGTTGATTAGCCGCAGCACTTCTTAAATTTTTTACCTGAGCCACAAGGGCAGGTGTCGTTTCGTCCAATTTGAGGGCGTGTACCGTCTATATAGTACCACTGACCGTTTTCTTTTAAAAAACGAGAGCGTTCGATAATTGCGCCAGTTTTTCCCTGTTCAGAAAACCGCGCGACAAAACTGACGTAGCCAATATTTTCTGAATCTGCCGTGTGTTGCTCAAAAACGGTCAGTCCCAGCCATTCGGTATGCGTAAATCCTGCGATAATGTCGTCACGAAACGCAGCGGCATGGCAGTCCGGATGCCAGGTCTTGATAAGGTAATCTGCGTCTTTCATCACAAAAGCGCAGTAACGAGAACGCATGAGGTGTGACGGCGTAGGTGCTACTTGCGCGCCGGACACATAACGGTAGCAACATAGGCTATACTCGACAGCGCTACCACAGGGACAAAGCTGAGACACAAAGTACTCCCTGGAATAAAAAAACGGCGTAAAAACGCCAGGGTGGCACTATGTTAACTGAGCGGTAGCGATGTTGCTACGTCTGCAAGCCAGGGGAAGTTTGTACGTACAATGAGAAAAATTAAAATTGGGCTGGCGCTAGGTTCCGGCGCGGCGCGCGGCTGGTCGCATATCGGCGTGATTAAAGCCCTTAAGCATATGGGGATTGATGTTGATATTGTGGCAGGGTGCTCCATTGGTTCGCTGGTTGGCGCTGCCTACGCCTGCAATAAGTTGCCTGCACTCGAACAGTGGGTTTGTTCATTCAGTTATTGGGACGTCTTACGCCTGATGGATCTCTCCTGGCGCAGGGGAGGACTACTGCGCGGAGAACGTGTGTTCAACCAGTACCGTAATGTCATGCCGGTAGAAGCGATTGAACAATGCACACGCCGTTTCGCAACTGTTGCAACCAATTTAAGTACGGGTCGGGAACTCTGGTTCACCGAAGGTGATTTGCACCTGGCTGTCCGGGCATCCTGCAGTATTCCTGGTCTGATGTCCCCTGTAGCGCATAATGGCTACTGGTTGGTCGATGGCGCGGTGGTGAATCCCGTCCCCGTTTCCCTGACGCGTGCGCTGGGCGCCGATATCGTTATTGCGGTCGACCTGCAACACGATGCGCACCTCATGCAGCAAGATTTACTCTCCTTCAACGTCAGTAGCGATGCTGAATCAGGCGATGGCGCTGACGAACTCTCATGGCATGGCCGTCTGAAAGAGCGTCTGAGCAACATTACGGCGAGGCGGACAGTGACCGCGCCGACGGCGATGGAGATCATGACAACCTCTATTCAGGTTCTGGAAAATCGTCTGAAACGTAACCGTATGGCTGGTGACCCGCCTGATATCCTGATTCAGCCGTTTTGTCCGCAAATATCCACGCTGGATTTCCACCGCGCCAGTGCAGCAATTGCTGCCGGGCAGTTGGCGGTTGAGAAGAAAATGGATGAGCTTCTACCTCTGGTGAAGACCAACGTCTAGGCATTTTTTATCAATACTTAAGTTAAATCTGACAGGCGTGAGTAGCAATAGCATGCCACTATTTATTAAAGCCAGTCAGGGGGGAGAATATGACGCAGCCATTGGTCGGAAAACAGATTCTTATCGTTGAGGATGAGCCGGTATTCCGCTCACTCATGGACTCATGGTTTTCCTCTTTGGGAGCGACAACGGCGGTGGCCGGCGATGGGCTTGAAGCACTGGATTTACTTGGCCATTTTACGCCTGACTTGATGATCTGCGACCTGGCAATGCCACGAATGAACGGTCTTAAACTGGTTGAGTATTTACGCAATCGGGGCGATCAAACGCCAATACTGGTGATTTCAGCGACGGAAAACATGTCTGATATAGCCAAAGCGCTGCGACTCGGTGTGGACGACGTTCTTCTGAAACCGGTGAAGGATCTTAATCGTCTGCGAGAAACGGTTTTTGCGTGCCTGTATCCCAATATGTTCAATTCGCGGGTTGAAGAAGAAGAGCGGCTGTTTCGCGACTGGGATGCCATGGTGGACGATCCTGCCGCTGCAGCAAAGCTGTTGCAGGAGCTACAGCCTCCTGTATCGCAAGTGATTTCACAATGTCGCATAAACTATCGGCAATTGGTTGCCGCCGATCAACCGGGACTGGTGCTGGATATTGCGCCGCTGTCGGATCACGACCTTGCTTTTTATTGTCTGGATGTCACGCGGGCAGGGGATAATGGCGTGCTGGCCGCATTATTACTGCGAGCCCTATTTAACGGTTTGCTGCAGGAGCAACTGACGCAACAAAATCAGCGGCTGCCAGAGTTAGGGGCATTATTGAAACAGGTGAACCATTTGCTGCGTCAGGCTAATTTACCCGGCCAGTTTCCCTTGCTGGTAGGGTATTACCACAGCGGGTTAAAAAACCTGATTCTGGTATCAGCAGGACTGAATGCGACATTAAATACCGGTTCCCATCAGGTACAAATCAGCAATGGCGTACCGCTGGGAACGCTTGGCAATACCTATCTTAATCAGTTGAGCCAGCGCTGTGAGTCATGGCAGTGCCAAATTTGGGGGGCGGGTGGTCGCCTGCGCCTGATGTTGTCTGCGGAATGAACAATTGAGCGAGGGAGGAATGAAATTGCTTCACCTCCCTCATGCTGCGAGTGCTACTATCAGCGCCAGATTTATTCGTATTTGTCTTAATTATACCGACGTGCGTCCTTTTCAGACCAGAGGCTTACCGCTGTACTGATATACTTGGATGCGATACAGATTGATGAACACGTTCAATACATGAACAGTCCAGGAGAGTTTTAAATGGCTGCTATTAATTCAAAAGTCAAAAAGGCCGTTATCCCGGTTGCGGGATTAGGAACCAGGATGTTACCGGCTACGAAGGCAATCCCGAAAGAGATGCTACCGTTGGTTGATAAGCCATTAATTCAGTACGTGGTAAACGAATGTATTGCTGCGGGTATCACTGAAATTGTACTTGTAACTCACTCGTCTAAAAATTCCATTGAAAACCACTTCGATACCAGCTTTGAGTTAGAAGCTATGCTGGAAAAACGTGTAAAACGTCAGCTGCTGGAAGAAGTGCAATCTATTTGTCCGCCGCATGTCACTATTATGCAGGTACGTCAGGGGCTGGCTAAAGGTCTGGGTCACGCAGTATTGTGCGCGCACCCGGTTGTTGGCGATGAACCGGTTGCGGTTATTCTGCCAGACGTAATTCTGGATGAATATGAATCAGATTTATCCCGTGAAAACCTCGCCGAAATGATTCATCGTTTTGATGAAACCGGCAGCAGCCAGATTATGGTCGAGCCCGTAGAAGATGTCACCGCTTATGGCGTAGTGGATTGTAAAGGCGTTGAATTAGCGCCGGGCGAAAGCGTGCCGATGGTTGGCGTTGTTGAAAAGCCGAAAGCGAATGTTGCGCCATCTAATTTGGCGGTCGTGGGCCGCTATGTTCTCAGTGCGGATATCTGGCCTCTGCTGGCAAAAACGCCTCCGGGAGCGGGTGACGAAATTCAGCTCACTGACGCTATCGATATGCTGATTGAAAAAGAAACGGTTGAAGCCTATCACATGAAGGGCAAAAGCCATGACTGTGGTAATAAGCTGGGCTATATGCAGGCGTTCGTTGAATATGGTATTCGCCATAATACCCTCGGCGCTGAATTTAAAGCCTGGCTGGAAGAAGAGATGGGTATTAAGAAGTAACCGCCAGTAATTATCAGGTCAGAGCGGCGCTGTTAATCCAGCGCCGTTTTTTTTATACCTAATCCGGGTAGGGGCCATGCGAAGTACAGGTAAAAAAAATCCCGCCAGTGGCGGGATTTTAAGCAAACCATTTCTGAATTATTCCTTGATCAGGAAATCGTCCAGTTGTTTACCTTGTTCTTCCATCGCTTTTTTGATCACAGCCGGTGTACGACCCTGGCCAGTCCAGGTTTTAGTTTCACCGTTTTCGTCAACATAGCTATATTTAGCCGGACGCGCAGCGCGTTTAGCTTTGGTGCCAGATTTAACAGCAGCCATGCTATTCAGCAGCTCGTTCGGATCAATACCGTCAGCAATCAGCATTTCACGATATTGTTGCAGTTTACGAGTACGTTCTTCAACTTCAGCAGCGGCAGCGCTTTCTTCTTCACGACGCTCGCTAACTACAACTTCTAATTTTTCCAGCATTTCTTCAAGCGTTTCCAGAGTACATTCTCTTGCCTGCGCACGAAGAGTACGGATGTTGTTCAGAATTTTAAGTGCTTCGCTCATTGTAGTAATCTCAAACTTATATTGGGGGTGGTTTGTTGAGCTAATAATAGAGCGATAATTTCAGTTGTGCAATAGCCAGGAATGTAAGGAATTCAAAATTGCGCTTTATTTAGTATCAGAATTAATTCCTCTGTCTTAAATTCTCCGTGATGTTGGGCATAAAAAAGGCTTATTGGCGGGGGGGCTTCTCAACGGTTGAGAGTAAAAATTCAAGATTCAGGTCACATTTTATCGTGTTCAAATAGTATCACTTTGCAGTGATTTCAACCTTTTGTATTAGTTTTGCTTACGTGAATTCGCTATTACATGGCGGCGGTGGGGCGATTCAATAACAATAAGGGAACGGTTTCTTAATTGTCGACCCTTGATAAGCGAGGCCGATCAATTTCATGAGCACTATTTGTGAAAGAATGTGTATATACGGTTCAGCCCCAGCCTGTTTGGGTTAAGACGTCGCGCTATCATACTCCCAGCCATAAAGAGCACCTGCATTCTCTGGTTATTAAGGCGGCGCTGAGCGAGTCGGTACGCTTCTTTATACGTCTTTCGGGACAACGCTGCACCGACATGTTCGTGAAATATGCTACAATCCCGCCCATATTTATTTCCCCAGATGAGGGCCTACGGTCAATGGCACAGCTATATTTTTACTATTCTGCAATGAATGCCGGTAAGTCGACTGCATTGCTGCAATCTTCGTACAATTATCAGGAACGTGGAATGCGCGCTGTAGTATATACAGCGGAAATTGATGACCGTTTTGGCACTGGAAAAGTAAGTTCACGTATAGGTCTGTCGTCACCTGCAAAATTGTTTAACCAAAATTCATCATTGTTCGAAGAGATTCGCGCCGACAATGCGCAGCAAAGAATTCACTGTGTACTGGTTGATGAGTCTCAGTTTCTGACGCGACAACAGGTTTATGAATTATCTGAAGTTGTCGATCGGCTGGATATTCCCGTGTTGTGTTACGGTTTACGCACCGATTTTCGTGGTGAGCTATTCTGCGGCAGTGAATACCTGCTTGCGTGGTCAGATAAGCTGGTTGAATTAAAAACTATTTGCTTCTGTGGCCGTAAGGCCAGCATGGTGCTACGTCTTGATCAGGCCGGAAGACCTTTTAACGAAGGCGAGCAGGTGGTTATAGGCGGAAACGAGCGCTATGTGTCGGTATGCCGTAAGCATTATAAGCAAGCGCAGTCTGAAGGCTCTCTGACGGCAATACAAGAACGACACAGCCACGATTAACCCTATGCGCTTCTGGGCGCTTATAAACACAGGGTAGGCCACAACCATTCATGCGTGTCTCTACCCTGTCACACGCTCTTCTGACGCCATCCTGGCTTCCTCCCTGCAAGTAATCTTCACCAGGCCATATCTCACAAGTGGTTGAGTCAGGGATTACCTGATTTTGGTCGTGTAAGGTGCAAAAAAAACGGTCCCGAAAAGGGACCGTTTATAGTCAGACTTAAACTTTTCTGAAGGAATTAAGCGGATTTCTTCGCTTTTTTCTCAGCTTTCGGTGCAGCTACTGCTTCAGCCTTAGCGGTGGTTTCACCTTCGCTGTACTCACGGCCGTAGTAGGTATCCAGCAGAATCTGCTTCAGCTCAGCAATCAGCGGATAACGCGGGTTAGCACCAGTACACTGGTCGTCAAACGCATCTTCAGACAGTTTGTCAACGTGTGCCAGGAAGTCAGCTTCCTGCACGCCAGCTTCACGGATAGACTTAGGAATACCCAGTTCAGCTTTGATTTCGTCCAGCCAGCCCAGCAGTTTCTGGATTTTCGCGGCAGTACGGTCGCCCGGTGCGCTCAGACCCAGGTGGTCGGCGATTTCAGCATAGCGACGACGCGCCTGCGGACGGTCGTACTGGCTGAATGCTGTCTGTTTGGTCGGGTTGTCGTTCGCGTTGTAACGAATAACGTTGCTGATCAGCAGGGCGTTCGCCAAACCGTGAGGAATGTGGAACTGAGAACCCAGCTTGTGCGCCATGGAGTGACATACACCCAGGAAGGCGTTCGCAAACGCGATACCGGCGATGGTCGCTGCACTGTGTACACGCTCACGGGCTACCGGGTTCTTGGAACCTTCGTGGTAGGACGCTGGCAGGTTTTCTTTCAGCAGTTTCAGCGCCTGCAGAGCCTGACCGTCAGAGAACTCAGAAGCCAGTACGGAAACGTAAGCTTCCAGAGCGTGAGTAACGGCATCCAGACCACCGAACGCACACAGGGACTTCGGCATATCCATCACCAGGTTGGCATCGACAATCGCCATATCCGGGGTCAGGGCGTAGTCAGCCAGCGGATATTTCTGACCGGTTGCATCGTCGGTCACAACCGCAAACGGTGTTACTTCAGAACCGGTACCGGAAGTGGTGGTGACGGCGATCATTTTCGCTTTCACGCCCATTTTCGGGAACTTGTAGATACGTTTACGGATATCCATAAAGCGCAGCGCCAGTTCTTCAAAGTGGGTTTCCGGGTGTTCGTACATAACCCACATAATTTTTGCGGCGTCCATCGGGGAACCACCACCCAGCGCGATAATCACGTCTGGTTTGAAGGAGTTAGCCAGCTCAGCGCCTTTACGAACAACGGTCAGAGTCGGGTCAGCTTCAACTTCAAAGAACACTTCGGTTTCAACGCCAGCCGCTTTCAGAACAGAGGTGATCTGGTCAGCATAGCCATTGTTAAACAGGAAGCGGTCGGTCACGATCAGCGCACGTTTGTGACCATCAGTAATCACTTCATCCAGCGCGATAGGCAGAGAGCCACGACGGAAGTAGATAGATTTCGGAAGTTTGTGCCACAACATGTTTTCAGCTCGCTTAGCAACGGTTTTCTTGTTGATCAGGTGCTTAGGACCAACGTTTTCAGAGATGGAGTTACCACCCCAGGAACCACAACCCAGAGTCAGGGAAGGTGCGAGTTTGAAGTTGTACAGGTCACCGATACCACCCTGAGAAGCAGGGGTGTTGATCAGGATACGCGCGGTTTTCATCATCTGACCGAAGTAAGCAACGCGTTCTGGCTGGTTATCCTGGTCGGTGTACAGGCAAGAGGTATGACCGATACCGCCCATCGCAACCAGTTTTTCAGCTTTGTCCACTGCGTCTTCGAAGTCTTTCGCACGATACATAGCCAGCGTCGGAGACAGTTTTTCGTGAGCAAACGGTTCGCTTTCGTCAACAACCTTAACTTCACCAATCAGAATCTTAGTGGTTTCTGGTACGGAGAAGCCTGCCAGTTCAGCAATTTTGTAGGCTGGCTGACCAACGATAGCGGCGTTCAGCGCGCCATTTTTCAGGATAACGTCCTGAACAGCTTTCAGCTCTTTGCCCTGCAGCAGGTAGCCGCCGTGAGTGGCGAAACGCTCACGTACTGCGTCGTATACAGAGTCAACCACGACAACAGACTGTTCAGAAGCACAGATTACGCCGTTATCGAAGGTTTTAGACATCAGAACAGATGCAACAGCACGTTTGATATCAGCGGTTTCGTCGATAACAACAGGGGTGTTACCTGCGCCTACGCCGATTGCCGGTTTACCGGAGCTGTATGCCGCTTTAACCATGCCTGGACCACCGGTCGCAAGGATCAGGTTGATGTCCGGGTGGTGCATCAGCGCGTTAGACAGTTCTACGGAAGGTTGATCGATCCAGCCGATCAAGTCTTTCGGCGCGCCAGCAGCGATTGCCGCCTGCAGAACGATGTCAGCAGCTTTGTTAGTGGCATCTTTAGCACGCGGATGCGGAGAGAAGATGATGGCGTTACGGGTCTTCAGGCTGATCAGAGATTTGAAGATAGCAGTAGAAGTCGGGTTAGTGGTTGGAACGATACCGCAGATGATACCAATCGGTTCAGCAATAGTAATGGTACCGAAAGTGTCGTCTTCAGACAGCACTCCACAGGTTTTTTCATCTTTGTAAGCGTTGTAAATGTATTCAGAAGCAAAGTGGTTTTTAATCACTTTATCTTCGACAATGCCCATGCCAGATTCGGCAACGGCCATTTTCGCGAGAGGGATTCGAGCGTCTGCGGCAGCCAGAGCGGCGGCGCGGAAGATTTTGTCAACCTGTTCTTGAGTGAAACTGGCATATTCACGCTGGGCTTTTTTTACGCGCTCTACAAGTGCGTTAAGTTCAGCGACATTAGTAACAGCCATAATGCTCTCCTGATAATGTTAAACTTTTTTAGTAAATCATCTGCTCGATACGAGAGTATAGACAGACCGACGAAAATTTGTGTAACGGTTTGAAAATCAAACGGTTAATTAACGTCCACTTTACCTTGATTTACTAAAAGAGCTTATACGCAAGCGCCAGATAACTTTTACGCTTTACCTCCAGGGGACGTAAGCAAGGTTACTCACTTCTGAGTAGTAATTGCGTGATCTGGATCAAAATTTCGCAAAGCTGACACCTTTCAGCAGGCCATTTTAGCGTTTCTCGGTAAGTGTTAAAAAATTGAAGTGATGAATGCTAATCACATTAGCATATTTAATACATATTAATAACACTAAGTATTAGTAGCGTATTTACGTAGATATACGCAGATAGAAGGTGAAGTATGCTGACAAAAGGCGTATCTTCAGCGCGGATTTTTCCAATTTTTATGACTCATTTTATCCGGCTAACGCTTCGGAGCTAACCGTGATCCAAACGCTATTTGATTTTCCTGTTTATTTTAAATTTTTTATTGGGTTATTTGCCCTGGTTAACCCGGTAGGGATCATCCCGGTCTTTATCAGTATGACCAGCTACCAAACTGCGGCTGCGCGAAACAAAACCAATCTCACGGCAAACCTGTCGGTCGCTATCATCCTGTGGACTTCGCTGTTCCTGGGCGACGGTATCCTGCAACTTTTCGGTATCTCTATAGATTCGTTCAGGATTGCCGGCGGTATTCTGGTTGTGACTATCGCGATGTCGATGATTAGTGGCAAACTTGGCGAAGATAAGCAGAACAAACAGGAAAAATCAGAAACCGCCATTCGTGAAAGCATTGGCGTGGTGCCGTTGGCATTGCCCCTGATGGCGGGACCGGGGGCAATTAGCTCGACCATCGTTTGGGGGACGCGTTACCACAGTGCGATTAATCTGTTTGGCTTTTTTATCGCGATTGCGTTGTTTGCCTTGTGTTGTTGGGGGCTGTTTCGCATGGCGCCGTGGTTAGTGCGCTTGCTGGGGCAAACGGGAATCAACGTCATTACGCGTATTATGGGGCTGTTACTCATGGCTTTAGGGATTGAATTCATTGTTACTGGTATCAAATCCATTTTCCCCGGTTTGCTTGCCTGATATTCCTTCTTCACTATAAACGGAGCCGCTGTTGGCTCCGTTTCCTTTCATTATCAGTAAAACTTCTCACTAAAGTTGATAATCAGCATAACAATAATGAAAAATGCTGATGGTTAACGATTCAGTTATTCATTGATTTTATGGATATAACCCTCAGCGCTGCGTCAGAGGAAGCACGATATTGCTGTTATTTTATTAACATCATACTCTGGGGCTTGCTGTGGGATTATCGAAATGTTATTAGTTATTTCAGCGTTTTTTTTAGATGAATGTGCTAATTAATAATCAATTGTTAAATTTATGTGCATTTTGGCATGGTGTTGATACCGGACAGGGGCGTCAACTATGCCCATCAGGCAATTCATTGATTGTTAATGTTTTATTGCCATGAATTTTCATTCGCAAGCCTTTGCCAGTGAGATTTATTTCTAATAAAAGAGAATTGGTTAACAAATTTGTAAAATGTATTGGCGATGAAGAAACGCATTTGGTACTTTCCGGCCAGGTATTTTGCAGAAGAATTGACGTTGATGAGAATGATTTTCACTTGGTTTCTCTCAACAGGGTAATAGCGTGTTTCCGGCAGGGGAGACACGTAGATAATCGACGCAAGGCGGTCGTACGAATCGCCAGAATAAATAAAGTCGGTGATAGCAAGCAGTAAAACAATAAACCACCTGACGGCAGAAAATCTCCGGTGCCGTACAGGGATCCTGACAGGATTAACAGTCTGGTTAAAAAACCAGCCATAATAATGAGGGAGTACAAACACAATGACGAACATCACTAAAAAAAGTTTAGTAGCTGCGGGGATCCTCACTGCGCTAATCGCTGGAAATGTGGCCACGGCGGCAGTTGTGCCAGCGGGTGTGCAGCTTGCTGAAAAGCAGACTCTGGTGCGTAATAACGGTTCGGAAGTTCAGTCTCTCGATCCACATAAAATCGAAGGGGTGCCGGAATCCAACATTAACCGGGACCTGTTTGAAGGTTTATTAATCAGCGATGTCGATGGCAAACCATCGCCGGGCGTGGCTGAGAAATGGGACAATAAAGATTTTAAAGTCTGGACGTTCCATCTGCGTAAAGATGCTAAATGGTCTGACGGTACACCTGTTACCGCGCAAGATTTTGTGTACAGCTGGCAACGTTTGGCTAACCCAAATACTGCCTCACCGTACGCCAGTTATTTGCAGTACGGTCATATCGTCAATATTGATGACATCATCGCCGGTAAAAAGCCAGTCACCGATCTCGGTGTGAAAGCGATTGATGATCATACTTTTGAAGTAACCCTGAGCGAACCTGTTCCTTATTTCTACAAACTGCTCGTGCACTCTTCCGTTTCACCGGTTCCTAAAGCCGCCGTTGAAAAATACGGCGATAAGTGGACTCAGCCCGCCAACATTGTCACTAACGGTGCGTATAAACTGAAGGACTGGGTGGTTAACGAGCGCATTGTGCTTGAGCGTAATACCAACTACTGGGACAACGCCAAAACCGTTATTAACCAGGTGACCTACCTGCCAATTTCTTCTGAAGTAACTGACGTTAACCGCTATCGCAGCGGTGAAATCGACATGACCTATAACAACATGCCGATCGAGTTATTCCAGAAACTGAAAAAAGAGATCCCGAACGAAGTTCACGTTGACCCGTATCTGTGCACCTATTATTACGAAATCAACAACCAGAAAGCACCGTTCAACGATGTTCGTGTTCGTACCGCTCTGAAGCTGGCGATGGATCGTGACATCATCGTCAACAAAGTGAAAAACCAGGGCGACCTGCCTGCCTATAGCTTTACCCCTCCTTACACCGATGGCGCGAAACTGGTCGAGCCAGAGTGGTTCAAATGGTCACAGGAAAAACGTAATGAAGAAGCGAAGAAACTGCTGGCTGAAGCCGGTTATACCGCTGAAAAACCGTTGACCTTTGATCTGCTGTATAACACCTCAGACCTGCACAAGAAACTGGCTATCGCCGCGGCATCTATCTGGAAGAAAAATCTGGGCGCTAACGTCAAGCTGGAAAACCAGGAGTGGAAAACATTCCTCGATACGCGTCATCAGGGCAACTATGATGTTTCACGTGCGGGCTGGTGCGCGGATTACAACGAACCAACTTCCTTCCTGAATATGGTGCTGTCCGACAGCTCCAACAACACGGTTCACTATAAGAGCCCTGCATTTGACAAGCTGATTGCAGATACACTGAAAGTGACAGATGAAGCGCAGCGCAGTGAGTTGTATTCGAAAGCGGAGCAGCAACTGGATAAAGATTCTGCGATTGTACCGGTTTATTACTATGTTAACGCCCGCCTGGTGAAACCATGGGTTGGCGGATACTCCGGTAAAGACCCGATGGATAATATCCATGTGAAAGACTTGTATATTATCAAGCATTAATGGCAAGACGTGGGGCAATCAATTTTGCCCCACAGTGTCTTTTTTCATCGCACTATTCACACCTCTTCGAATGAAAAGGGGGATACCCTAAATAATTCGAGCTGCAGGAAGGCGGCGACGCAACGAATCCCCGGAAGCTTACGAGTAGTAAGTGACCGGGGTGAGTGAGAAAGCCAACGCACCTGCGACTGGAAGAATGACGGGTATAAAGGCACACGCCGGAAGGTACGGGTTATGTTGAAATTTATATTACGTCGCTGTCTGGAAGCGATTCCGACGCTGTTTATTCTTATTACGATTTCATTCTTTATGATGCGCCTTGCACCGGGAAGCCCATTCACCGGGGAACGCGCATTGCCGCCAGAAGTGCTGGCTAATATAGAAGCGAAATATCATCTCAACGATCCCATCTCCACACAGTATTTCAGCTACCTGAAACAACTGGCGCATGGCGATTTTGGGCCATCCTTTAAATATAAAGATTACACGGTTAACGACCTTGTCGCTTCAAGTTTTCCGGTGTCAGCGAAGCTTGGCGCAGCGGCCTTTATTCTGGCGGTGCTCGTCGGCGTTAGCGCAGGGGTGATCGCCGCGCTGAAGCAAAATACGCGCTGGGACTACACGGTAATGGGGGTCGCGATGACCGGGGTGGTTATCCCCAGTTTCGTCGTTGCTCCCTTATTGGTCATGATATTCGCCATAACGTTGAAATGGCTGCCCGGCGGTGGCTGGAACGGCGGGGCGTTGAAATTTATGATCCTGCCGATGGTGGCGTTATCGCTCGCCTATATCGCCAGTATTGCCCGTATTACCCGCGGCTCAATGATTGAAGTGCTGCACTCAAACTTTATTCGTACCGCGCGCGCCAAAGGGCTGCCGATGCGGCGGATTATTTTCCGCCATGCGTTAAAACCTGCGCTGCTACCCGTGCTGTCTTATATGGGACCGGCATTTGTCGGCATAATCACTGGTTCAATGGTCATTGAAACCATCTATGGTTTGCCGGGCATTGGGCAACTGTTCGTCAATGGCGCCTTAAATCGCGATTATTCGCTGGTCCTGAGTCTGACCATTCTGGTCGGTACGCTGACTATCGTGTTTAACGCGATTGTCGATGTGCTGTATGCCGTTATCGATCCGAAGATTCGTTACTGATACTGGAGCTCGCTATGATGTTAAGTAAGAAAAACAGCGAGGCGCTGGAGAATTTCAGTGAAAAGCTGGAGGTCGAAGGTCGCAGCCTGTGGCAGGACGCGCGTCGCCGATTTATGCATAACCGCGCGGCGGTGGCAAGCCTGGTGGTGCTGGTGATTATTGCGCTGTTTGTGACGCTGGCGCCAATGCTGTCGCAGTTTACCTACTTTGATACCGACTGGGGAATGATGTCCAGCGCGCCGGATATGGAGTCCGGGCACTACTTCGGCACCGACTCATCGGGTCGCGATCTGCTGGTGCGTGTGGCGATTGGCGGGCGCATCTCGCTGATGGTTGGCATTGCCGCCGCGTTGGTGGCGGTCGTGGTTGGCACGCTGTATGGTTCTTTGTCGGGTTATCTCGGCGGTAAAATCGACTCGGTAATGATGCGCCTGCTGGAAATCCTCAACTCCTTCCCGTTCATGTTCTTCGTGATCCTGCTGGTGACCTTCTTTGGACAAAACATCCTGCTGATTTTTGTCGCTATCGGAATGGTTTCCTGGCTGGATATGGCGCGTATCGTGCGTGGACAAACGCTGAGTCTGAAGCGCAAAGAGTTTATTGAGGCGGCGCAAGTCGGCGGGGTGTCTACCGTGCGCATCGTTATCCGTCATATTGTGCCAAACGTATTGGGGGTTGTGGTGGTCTACGCCTCGTTGCTGGTACCCAGCATGATCCTGTTTGAGTCTTTCCTGAGTTTTCTGGGATTAGGGACGCAGGAGCCGTTAAGTAGCTGGGGCGCATTGCTGAGTGATGGCGCCAACTCAATGGAAGTATCGCCATGGCTGTTGCTGTTCCCGGCCGGTTTCCTGGTGGTTACTTTGTTCTGTTTTAACTTTATTGGCGATGGCCTGCGTGATGCCCTCGACCCGAAAGACCGTTAAGGAGCGCCGCCATGAGCGTAATTGAGACCGCAACCGCGCCGCTCGCGCAACAACAGGCTAACGCACTGCTGAACGTTAAGGATTTGCGCGTGACGTTTGCCACCCCCGATGGCGATGTTACTGCAGTAAACGATTTAAACTTTTCCCTGCGAGCCGGAGAAACGTTGGGTATTGTGGGTGAGTCCGGTTCGGGCAAATCGCAAACCGCGTTTGCCCTGATGGGGCTGCTGGCGGCGAATGGCCGTATCGGAGGTTCCGCTACGTTTAACGGGCGTGAAATATTGAATTTACCGGAGCACGAGCTGAACAAACTGCGCGCCGAGCAAATCTCAATGATTTTTCAGGATCCGATGACCTCTCTGAATCCGTACATGCGGGTCGGAGAGCAACTGATGGAAGTTCTCATGCTGCACAAAGGCATGAGTAAAGCAGAAGCGTTTGAAGAGTCAGTAAAAATGCTGGATGCGGTGAAAATGCCGGAAGCGCGCAAGCGCATGAAAATGTATCCGCATGAATTCTCTGGCGGAATGCGTCAGCGCGTAATGATCGCCATGGCGCTGCTGTGCAGACCAAAATTATTGATCGCCGATGAGCCGACTACCGCGCTCGATGTTACGGTACAGGCGCAAATTATGACGCTGCTGAATGAACTGAAAAGTGAATTTAACACCGCAATTATCATGATCACCCACGATCTGGGGGTTGTCGCCGGTATTTGTGACAAAGTGCTGGTGATGTACGCCGGACGAACCATGGAATATGGCAGTGCACGGGATGTCTTTTATAAGCCCGTTCATCCGTATTCAATTGGTTTGCTGAATGCCGTACCGCGTCTGGACGCCGAAGGGGAAGAGATGTTGACTATCCCGGGCAACCCGCCGAACCTGCTGCGTCTGCCAAAAGGCTGTCCGTTCCAGCCGCGCTGCCCGCATGCGATGGAAATCTGTAGCAGTGCCCCACCACTGGAGGAATTTAGTCCGGGCCGTCTGCGCGCCTGCTTTAAACCGGTGGAGGAACTGGTATGAATACGGTCACCGAACAACGAAAAGTACTCCTTGAAATTGCCGATCTCAAAGTCCATTTCGACATTAAGGATGGTAAGCAGTGGTTCTGGCAACCGTCGAAATCCCTGAAAGCGGTTGATGGCGTCACCCTGCGATTGTATGAAGGTGAAACCCTTGGCGTGGTGGGGGAATCCGGCTGCGGAAAATCGACCTTTGCCCGGGCGATTATCGGTCTGGTGAAAGCCACTGATGGAAAGGTCGCCTGGCTGGGGAAAGATTTGTTGGGTATGAAACCTGATGAATGGCGGGAGGTGCGCAGTGATATCCAGATGATTTTCCAGGATCCGCTGGCGTCATTAAACCCGCGTATGACCATTGGTGAAATTATTGCCGAGCCGCTGCGGACTTATCATCCGAAACTGCCGGGGCAGGAAGTCCGTGACCGCGTGAAGGCAATGATGATGAAGGTTGGGTTGCTGCCAAACCTGATTAACCGTTACCCGCATGAGTTTTCCGGCGGCCAATGTCAGCGTATCGGTATTGCCCGCGCGCTGATTCTCGAACCGAAACTGATTATCTGTGATGAACCGGTTTCTGCGCTGGACGTATCCATTCAGGCCCAGGTCGTCAACCTCCTGCAGCAGCTACAGCGTGAAATGGGGCTGTCATTAATTTTCATTGCCCACGACCTGGCGGTGGTTAAGCATATCTCCGATCGCGTACTGGTGATGTATCTCGGACACGCAGTGGAATTAGGCACCTATGACGAGGTGTACCATAATCCGCTGCACCCCTATACCAAAGCGCTAATGTCTGCTGTGCCGATCCCCGATCCGGATATGGAAAGGAACAAAGTTATCCAGTTGCTGGAAGGCGAGTTGCCGTCGCCGATTAATCCTCCTTCGGGCTGTGTGTTCCGTACGCGCTGCCCGATTGCCGGACCAGAGTGTGCAAAAACACGCCCGGTTCTAGAAGGCAGTTTTCGACACGCCGTTTCCTGCCTGAAAGTAGACCCGCTATAATCGTGAGGGCTGACAAAGGTCAGCCCTTCTTTTTGGTGAGGTATTTGTGTCTGGCTTAGTTTCTTCTGTTCGCCGTACGCTTTATCGTACATTATTTGATTTAGACACACGCTCGGGGCGCCGTTTTGAAGGTATGTGCGCACTGTTCGCGCTGCTCAGCGTGATTGTTATCTTCGTTGAGTCCGGGGTCGGGACGCAATACCATTTGACCTTTGAGGAGTGGCGCGTATTTGTCTGGCTGGAAGTCTTTATCACTCTGGTCTTTACTCTCGAATATCTGTTGCGATTATGCTGCTGGGCTAATCCCGCTAAATATGTATTTAGCTTCTGGGGGATTATTGATCTTGCCACCATTCTGCCACTGTATGTGATGTGGTTATGGCCGGAAATCAGTCTGAGTTATGTTTTCGCCTGGCGGGCGATGCGTGTCCTGCGTGTACTGCGAATTCTCAAACTGCTGCGCTTTATGCCTTCTCTGCGTATATTTTGGAGCGCAATAAAAAGCGCGCGTCATCAGCTAATCTTGTTCTATTCATTTATTGCCATTCTGATGATTGTATTCGGCGCGCTAATGTATCTGATTGAAGGACCCAAATATGGTTTTAGTACGCTGAATGCATCAGTGTATTGGGCCATCGTCACGGTAACCACCGTCGGCTATGGCGATATCACGCCCCACACGCCGCTCGGGCGCATGGTAGCGTCAGTGCTGATTTTGATCGGTTATTCCGTGATTGCGATCCCGACAGGTTTGATAACGACGCATATGAGCAGTGCGTTCCAGCATCGGCAGAATCAGCGTAAATGTCCGCAGTGTCAGCAAAGTCAGCATGAGCACAGCGCGCAGTTTTGTAACCGGTGCGGAAGCAAATTACCGGGCTAAAAGAAAAAAAGCTGCGAGAGCAGCTTTTTTTAATTATTCGCGCCAGAGAATGTGGCAGAGCTTGTGATCTTTTTCGCGACACAACAGAACGCGGGCAAAAATGTCGTTAATCTCGCTGTCTTCTGTATCTGCCAGACCAATCACCACTTCGGCAAAGAAGTCAGGATTCAGGTCAAAATCGACGTGTTCCTGCCAGTCCTCTGCCGGGTCAAATAATTCTGCACCGCCGCGCTCTTCAAACTGCAAATTGAACAGAATGATATCTGCCGGATCGAGGTTGTCCGCAGCCAGTTCGAGAAAAATATCGTAAGCCTGCTCAAGCGTTTCGTCTTCGGTCAGGCGGTTGTTCAAATCCATATCCATAATGACTACCTGTTTACTGTCTGTTTGGCACGTTTTACAGCAACGGGCTAAAGAAGTAAAACAGTCGCTCGGCAATCCGCTGCCAGAGTGGTCGTTTTACCCACAAACGAGCGTCAAGAAGGCGTGAACGAGAAATATAATCATCCTGCACTGCGGCGAGGTCGCCCCCGAATCCTGCGTCATCAATAACCAGCGTGATTTCAAAATTCAGCCACAAACTGCGCATATCCAGGTTAACGGTACCGACCAGGCTCAGTTCGCCATCAACCAGTACGCTCTTGGTGTGCAGCAAGCCGCCTTCGAACTGATATATTTTGACGCCCGCAGCCAGCAGTTCGGTGAAAAATGCCCGGCTTGCCCAGCCAACCAGCAGAGAATCATTCTTACGCGGAAGAATGATACTGACGTCGACCCCACGCTGTGCGGCCGTACAGATCGCATGCAGTAAATCATCGCTGGGGACGAAATAGGGCGTGGTCATAATTAAATATTCACGCGCCGAATAAGCAGCAGTTAATAGCGCCTGATGGATCAAATCTTCAGGGAAACCTGGTCCCGACGCGATAGTGTGAATGGTGTGACCGCTGGCCTGCTCAAACGGCATGATATTGACATCCGGCGGCGGGGGTAAAATGCGTTTCCCGGTTTCAATTTCCCAGTCGCAGGAATAGACGATGCCCATCGCGGTGGCAACAGGTCCTTCCATTCTCGCCATTAAATCGACCCATTGACCCACGCCCGCATCCTGCTTAAAGAAGCGCGGGTCGACCATGTTCATGCTGCCGGTATAAGCAATATAGTTGTCGATCATCACCATCTTACGGTGTTGGCGCAGGTCCATCCGGCGCAAAAACACACGCATCAGGTTAACCTTGAGGGCTTCGACGACTTCAATACCCGCGTTACGCATCATCGCCGCCCACGGGCTGCGGAAGAATGCCACGCTGCCCGCAGAGTCCAGCATCAGGCGGCAGTGAACGCCTCTTCTGGCGGCCGCCATTAACGACTCGGCAACCTGATCGGCCATACCTCCCGGTTGCCAGATGTAGAACACCATCTCGATATTATGACGCGCCAGTTGAATATCACGGATCAGCGCCTGCATCACGTCATCGGAACTGGTGAGCAGTTGCAGTTGATTCCCCTTAACGCCGGCGATTCCCTGACGACGCTCGCACAGCTTAAATAATGAAGAAGCAACGCTGCTGTTTTCCTGTGCGAAAATATGTTCACAGGCTTTGAGGTCGTTCAGCCATTTGGCCGTGGAAGGCCACATTGCCCGGGCGCGTTCGGCGCGGCGTTTACCCAGGTGGAGTTCACCGAAGGACAGATAAGCTATGATCCCTACCAATGGCAGTATATAGATGATCAACAGCCATGCCATTGCGGAGGGCACTGCGCGTCGCTTCATTAGAATGCGTAATGTGACGCCAGCAATGAGTACCCAGTAACCCAGAATGACCAGCCAACTCACCACGGTGTAGAAGGTTGTCATAAATTTAAAAATCCTTTTGAAAGCGTATTGTTAAGAGTTTACGCATCAGGATAAATCTGGCAAATAAAAACACGGGAAAACCACTGGCCTGCATTCGGTGTGGCGTTATAATGGCCGCTCAGTGACTGGAAGAGTAGTTAACATGAAGCGTAGTAGAACGGAAGTGGGACGCTGGCGGATGCAGCGTCAGGCTAGCCGCCGTAAAGCACGTTGGCTTGAAGGACAATCGCGTCGTAACATGCGTATCCATAGCATCAGAAAGTGTATTCTGAATCATCAACGTAACTCGTTGCTGTTTGCAATCCACAGTATCTGATCTCAAAAGGGCACCGCTGGTGGTGCCCAATGTCTGCTTTCGTTCTGTTTTTAAAATACTTTCTTGTAT
>NZ_CP069763.1:3981662-3981901 GCF_016893685.1 Citrobacter cronae | reverse complement strand
ATCAACTCACCTGGCCAGGTAGCGCGCGCAACCGGCGCATACCTGTCATCGCCGTGGCCACGTAGCTAGCCTTACGGTTCACTACCTCCACCCAGACCTTCACACCTTCAACTCTCACCGTGTATGTCTCCTTCATCTTGCTGCGCCCGTAGTCGCCGTAACGTTCGTGATGAGTGGCCAGCGCGATATCGCACGCCTGACGCGCTAACGGGGATTGCTGATTGCCTCGGTTAATTAGT
>NZ_CP069763.1:3981203-3981619 GCF_016893685.1 Citrobacter cronae | reverse complement strand
TTAGCCCACGTATTCCGGTTTCATATCTGCCAGGGTGATGCTGAACTGGTCGTGCAGCTCGTCGCCCAGGTGACGTTTTGCCGCTGCCAGCACTCGCTCGACTTCCCCGAAACGCGCTGCTGCATCCGGTTCGCCCGGAGACGGCAGGGAGTTGATCGCGGCCTCAACCTTGTTACGTGAATCAACCAGGTAATAGCGTTTCACTGCTTTGTTCTTCAGTTCGGTGAACAGGGCTGAACCCAGTGTGGCCTTCGCACTTTCGATATCAGCGCGTAGTGCTTTGGCGCTATCAACATCCTGTGCGGCATCTATACGCTCGCGGAAATCATCAGCCAGTGAGTCGATATTTATTGACGATTCCTGCGCGCCCTGCGTGGTTGTGACGGTGTCACCTGAAATATCAGACAGGTTAACGT
>NZ_CP069763.1:3980181-3980556 GCF_016893685.1 Citrobacter cronae | reverse complement strand
GACGCAGCGATTCAAGGCGGCGCAGGTCGAAGTCGTTCAGTTCGTCGGTGTAATCAGCGGTGATCGGTGCTGGCCACTCGCCAGTGTCAAAGCCGGTAGCGATAGCGCGCATCGCCTTGCGGTACTCGAGCATGCCCAGTTCCAGCAATTCGGGGGATGCCTCGATGATGGCGATCCAGTGGTAGTTCTCGTCTTTGTTGACGAAAATCCAGAAGAACTGGTCCAGTGCGGCGGTCTCGCAATACATAGCCGCGCTCAGGTGGTAGTCACGGTCGATGATTTCCCGGTGCAGTTTGGCGCGCAAGCCTTCCTGTTTAATGTTCCACATGCTGATGGTTTTCAGGTCGGCACCGATGCGCACGCCGTCCAGGTCGA
>NZ_CP069763.1:3979892-3980077 GCF_016893685.1 Citrobacter cronae | reverse complement strand
GTTGGGTGCTCGAGCAGGGCTTTCTGAATGCTCAGTGCAGTGCTCAGTTGCTGGCGGGTGACCAGCACTTTCCCATGTGGATTCTCGCGCCACGCATCCAACAACTCGTCGGCGAAGACGGCTTCCGGATTAACAGACTTCACGGCCTGAATCAGATCTGCTTTGGTACCGGACACTTTCAGTGG
>NZ_CP069763.1:3979541-3979642 GCF_016893685.1 Citrobacter cronae | reverse complement strand
GTGGCGTTGTATTCTTCCAGCAGCGCTTTGATGTCGTCGGCAGACAGCAGCGCCGGCAGGCTGGCGTTGTGCTCATCAATAAACGCGCGGATCGTTGCCGT
>NZ_CP069763.1:3979113-3979332 GCF_016893685.1 Citrobacter cronae | reverse complement strand
CGTGATAGACCTCGTTCGGTAGACCTTCATAACGACCTGGCTCGAAGTAAGCGGGGTAAACAACAGCTGGTTCGTCAGATTGCGCTTCTGGCTCGGTTTGTGCTGCAACTGGTTCGGTTTGGTTTACAGAATCGCTGTTTTGGGCGACAGAATCCGCATTCTGGTTCACATCGGCTTGCTGGCCGGTATGTGACTCTTCACCAGTTTCCAGACTGCTTT
>NZ_CP069763.1:3977467-3977618 GCF_016893685.1 Citrobacter cronae | reverse complement strand
GTTAGCCTTCGTGCGCCATCTGGTCGTAAGAAGCGCAGCGCTTGGAACAATACTCTTTCTCTTTGCGTGCCAGCTGTGAGCCGTTGCGATAGAGAAGGGTGCTTTTGATTACTTCTTCCGTTTTAACCGGCTTGCCGCAATATCCGCATTT
>NZ_CP069763.1:3976998-3977130 GCF_016893685.1 Citrobacter cronae | reverse complement strand
TGTTTGCCCTTGTCGCCAGGCTGGCGGAACGTTTAAAACCTACTGCGCGTTAATCTCACCACCTCATTCCGGTCTTCGTATGCCCCGGACGGCTACTTCGTGGGCGTCCTGCCTCGGTGGTTGTGTTGATGT
>NZ_CP069763.1:3974640-3974880 GCF_016893685.1 Citrobacter cronae | reverse complement strand
GTATCACCCTTAATCCGCCGTCCCATGTACTTGGCGTACAGTTCGTCGAGTTCTTTCAATCGAAGAGATACGATCCGCAACATGTTCTGTTGTTCTTCTTCTGGCAGTTGGCGGTAGAGCTCTAGCAGGCGCTGTTCATCAGGCTTAAGGCCATCCTTCTCTCCAACATCCTCACCAAGTAGCCAGGGGACGGATACCCCAGCAGCATCAGCAACCGCTAATGCAGAACTTTTGCTGATA
>NZ_CP069763.1:3973621-3974190 GCF_016893685.1 Citrobacter cronae | reverse complement strand
TTACCAGTTCAAGAAACGAGGGCATAACCATGCAGTCACTGTCACTTCATCAAAATAGCGGATATCAATCGGCGGCGATGATAAATCGCAATCAACCTGTCTCGGTAGATAAACATGACCAGATCCGCGATGCCGTTCGTGCGTGGGCGGGCGCAGATGGTCAGGATGTCGTCTCTGCTCTGATTATCGAAGAGTATCGGGCGCAGGGTGGTGACGAGATTACTTTCCCTGACGACCTCAGCCGACAGCGTCAGAAGCTTTTCCGCTTCCTCGATAACCATTTCAACAGCGAACGTTACCGCGAGAATGTTCGCCAGCTGACTCCGGCAATTCTTGCTGTTTTGCCGCTCGAGTTCCGCAGCCGCCTGCTACCAGAAGACAACATTATGGCCCGTCTGGCTCGACTGGAGAAAGAAACCAGCGAAGCAAAAATTGCAGTCGCAATGGATGCACCACGTCATCAGAAGCTTAAGGAGTTGAGCGAGGGGATTGTCGAGATGTTCCGCGTTGACCCTGGCTTAACCGGACCACTGATGGAGATGGTGCAGATGATGCTGGGGGCTATATGA
>NZ_CP069763.1:3971578-3972474 GCF_016893685.1 Citrobacter cronae | reverse complement strand
CTTGATCGCCTGAAAAAACTCATTCCACCAGGCGTTCAGCCGAAGTTCACAAGTGCTGCAGAGTTGCTGGCGTGGCAGCGGGAAGAGGGCCTGAAGCGGTGTGAAGAACTGGACAGGCTGAACCAGAAAGCCCGGACAGAGAAAATCTTCGGTCGCTCAGGAATCCAAAGTCTACATCGCAGCTGCACGTTCGCGAATTACCAGGTATCTGGGGAAGGGCAGCGCAAAGCCTTCACGATGGCAAAGAGCTACGCACAGAATTTCGGTGCTGGGTTCGCGAGCTTCGTGTTTAGCGGTGGCCCTGGTACCGGGAAAAACCATCTCGCTGCAGCAATCGGAAATCATTTGCTTTCTGGCGGGCATAGCGTGCTGGTCGTCACTATCCCTGACCTGATGCTACGCGTTCGCGAGTGCTACGACGGTGGCCAGTCAGAGGCTTCGCTTCTGGATGACCTCTGCAAAGTCGATCTGCTGGTACTGGATGAAGTCGGTATTCAGCGCGGAAGCAACGGCGAGAAAGTCATTCTGAATCAGGTTATCGACCGTCGCCTGTCGTCGATGCGTCCGGTAGGGATCCTGACAAACCTGAACCACGACGAGCTTCTCGGGGCGTTGGGTGCGCGAGTTATCGACCGTCTCCAGATGGATGGCGGGATGTGGGTGAACTTTGACTGGGGAAGCTACCGCAAGAACGTTAGCCATCTCCGGATCGTTAAATAACTTCAAGGACAAATCACTATGGCAAGCAAATCACTGTGGGCAATTGTCGATTTTCTTCGGGTTAACCAGAGCATAACGCCGCGTCAGGTTCAGAACCTTCTGGGATGCGACAGCAAGAAGGCACACAACCTGATGCTTCACCTGGTACGTAGGGCAGTAGTTATTCGCGCTGGCGA
>NZ_CP069763.1:3971423-3971552 GCF_016893685.1 Citrobacter cronae | reverse complement strand
AGCCCGGCGGGGAACTGAATATCAAGCAGATTAAATCGAGCGTGCGAAAAAACATGGTCGCATCAGTATGCCGCACAAGTCCGGCTATGCAGCGTGTACTGGCGTTTTACGGGAGAACATCAGTATGAA
>NZ_CP069763.1:3969652-3969783 GCF_016893685.1 Citrobacter cronae | reverse complement strand
TAACCACCCGGCGAACGGTCCTGTAACACTCGATCGCCTGAACCAGATAAGCGAAATACTCAACACAGCCGCGGCACAAAGAGACGGCGGTAATCTCGGCTACGCAATGGCTGATGCAGTGAAGGTGATTA
>NZ_CP069763.1:3967454-3968046 GCF_016893685.1 Citrobacter cronae | reverse complement strand
TGCTGCTGCCGACATTCTTTAATCGCGTCTGTATGTCGCTCGAAGGGAGAACATAAATGTGAGTGATTCAGCTTTGCAAACGTCAGAAGACAACTGGTATGACATTGTAAGAAGGTCTGACGGCTGCGTGGTGTTTAGCTTTCCTTCATCTGGCAGGCATCTGATTTATCGCGTTAATGGAATGGTATCAATGCGACCTTTGCTCGATGATGAAGAAGTCTTTACTCCCAATGGTTTTGTGCAATTTATCCGCCGTCTCGGCTACCGGGTAACTCCACCTTCTGATAATATGAAATCAACGGTCTGAACAACCGTAACCTACTGCGCCACGGAGAGAAACCATGGCGCACGAACTACAACTAATCAAGCAATCCTCAGGAATCCTGATCCCGGCCACTCCCGAGACCAGCGATATTCTGCAATCAAAAATCAAACTCGGTGCCGTACTGGTAGCCGAATTTCGTCAGGTGAGGAATCCCGCTTTCCATCGCCGTTTCTTTGCGCTCCTGAATCTCGGGTTTGAATACTGGGAACCTACTGGAGGGGCGATCTCCTCCAATGAACGAAAATTGGTGACCGGGTACGCTAAATT
>NZ_CP069763.1:3967151-3967312 GCF_016893685.1 Citrobacter cronae | reverse complement strand
GGTCACTACGACGCCATACAGCTGCCCGACGGCACTCTTCGCAAACATCCCCGCAGTATTGCCTTCGCCAACATGGATGAAACAGAGTTCCAGCAACTGTACAAAGCCGCGCTCGATGTTTTGTGGCGCTGGGTATTGTCCCGGTCATTCAAGGACCAGCA
>NZ_CP069763.1:3966453-3966919 GCF_016893685.1 Citrobacter cronae | reverse complement strand
CCAAAAGGTCTGGGGGTGATTATGGCTAAATCAGCGAAATGCCTGTTCTGCGGTAAACCTGCAACCCTGCTATGTGATGGGATCATCGGCTGGGATGCTGATGAAGACGAAAACCACCACCTCGGCAATGCGCGGGGAATTTTTACGTGCGACGCGCCGATGTGTGCTGAGTGCGGAACATGGCACGGCAATATCTTTTTCTCAGATAGATCGGGTGGCATGGAGACCCGTGATTATTGTCCGCTGTGTCAGGCGCTGCATGTTAATGGCGATGTTATTCGGGAAGACAAAAACCGGAAATACAAAGCCATTCGCGAGCCAGTTCTGCTGGAAGAGCAAGCCGCCATCATCCGGCAAGCCCACTGGAATAGCTATCTAAACGCGCATCGCAGAGAGTTAAACGCCATTCAGGGAGGTGGACAACAATGCCTGCCATTCTGAAAAAGTTACCTCGCCGCAAGTGTGC
>NZ_CP069763.1:3965622-3965854 GCF_016893685.1 Citrobacter cronae | reverse complement strand
CCTCCGCTTTCGCTGGCAGCGATTGCGCTTATACCATTTCCCCGGCTCGGTGCTGACGGACTACCGAATACTGAAGAACTACATCAAAACCATAGGCGGTTCTATATGAACACTCAATTTCTCGAATACGTGCGCCAGCAGTTGATGGTGGCCACCGCCGATTTAAGTGGTGCGACGAAAGGGCAGTTGATGGCCTGGCTTGAGAACGCGAAGTTCGATACGGGAACGTTTA
>NZ_CP069763.1:3965376-3965544 GCF_016893685.1 Citrobacter cronae | reverse complement strand
AGTCGCATGCTAATGGTTCACATATTCCTCTGGTGCAGCCGGTAGAGTACTCCACAGCATCGTGGCGCCGTGCTCTGATGTCACTCGAAGAGCACCAGAAGGCTTGGTTGCTGTGGAACTATAGCGAGAACGTGCGCTGGGATAATCAGGTGCTGATTACTCAGTGGG
>NZ_CP069763.1:3965274-3965353 GCF_016893685.1 Citrobacter cronae | reverse complement strand
CTGGACGGAAAGAGGGTGGCGAAGAAGACCATCGACCGTTTACGGCAGCTCATCTGGCTGGCGGCACAGGATGTGAAAG
>NZ_CP069763.1:3964439-3964694 GCF_016893685.1 Citrobacter cronae | reverse complement strand
ACACACAGCGCCATCCGAACTATCGGAGGTGAGGCTATGACTAGAATGAGCACCATTTACAGCAGACTTTCATATGGATCAGGAACCACGCTTGCCGGCTGCGGTGTATCAGCGAAGGCATATGCCGAAACAGCTAAAACAGCAAAAGAGGTGTCCTGGATGTTGGCCGACAGAATTGCAGGGTTAAGCCTGAGCGACTGGGCAATTATTGTCGGTATCGCATGCACTGTTATCACCTGTGCAGTGAACTGGTAT
>NZ_CP069763.1:3964190-3964408 GCF_016893685.1 Citrobacter cronae | reverse complement strand
ATGGCTATGCCACAAAAGCTGAGGAATAAACTGAGCACAGCGGTAGTTAGTTTGATTCTTGCCGGTGCGTCAGCACCTCTTATTCTCGATCAGTTTCTGGATGAGAAAGAGGGTAACAGCGAGCAGGCGTATCGCGACGGCGGCGGACTCTGGACCATTTGCCGTGGCGCCACAATGGTTGATGGTAAGCCGGTAGTACAGGGCATGAAGTTGTCTGC
>NZ_CP069763.1:3961604-3962834 GCF_016893685.1 Citrobacter cronae | reverse complement strand
TGTGAATCGCCACGGATAATCTAGACACTTCCGAGCCGTTGATAATACTGGTTTTCATATTCTGTCGGTGACATCTGATTGCTCGAACCATGCCGACGCTTACTGTTATAAAACATTTCGATGTAATCAAAAATATCGCTGCGGGCTTCTTCCCGCGTTCCGTAGATTTTTTTCTTTATCCGTTCACGTTTCAACAACTGGAAAAAGCTTTCTGCAACCGCATTATCATGGCAGTTACCGCGACGGCTCATGCTGCCCTCCAGGCCGTGTGATTTCAGGAACGACTGCCACTCATGGCTTGTGTACTGACTGCCCTGATCCGAATGAACCAGCACCTGTTTTTGGGGATTACGCCGCCATACAGCCATCAGCAGTGCGTTCAGGACAATGTCCTTTGTCATCCGGGATTGCATTGACCAGCCGATAATTTTGCGTGAGAACAGATCAACAACCACAGCAAGATACAGCCAGCCTTCGTGGGTCCTGATGTAGGTTATGTCCGTTACCCAACGCTTATCCGGAGCATCCGGATTGAACTGTCGCTGGAGCCTGTTGGGCGATACGATACTGGCCTCGCCTTTGCGTGCCCGCGGGCTCCGGTACCCGACCTGAGCCTTTATCCCGGCACGATTCATCAGTCGCCAGACTCTGTTCACTCCGCACTGTTGACCGCTATCCCGCAAGTCCAGATGGATCTTGCGATAACCATAGACGCATCCCGATTCCAGCCAGAACTGTTTAATCTGCCCTGTCAGCCTCAGGTCTGCCTGATGGCGTTGTGAATGCGGCTGCTGAAGCCAGGCGTAAAAACCACTGGGATGAACATCCAGCACCCGACAGAGCAGACGAACAGGCCAGCAACGGGAGTTGTCACGAATAAAGGCGTACCTCAGTCGGACAGCTTTGCGAAGTACGCCGCGGCTTTTTTTAATATGTCCCGTTCGTCAGTAACCCGCTTCAGCTCTTTCTGGAGACGGCGGATCTCGGCCTGAGCATCTGACTCTTCTTTATTAGTGGAAGAATCTGGACCGTACTTCTTTATCCAGGCGTAAAGGCTGTGGGTGGTGATATCGAGACGTGTTGCAACGCTGGCAACAGAATGACCGCGATCAACAACCTGTTTGACTGCTTCAATTTTAAACTCTTCGGGATAACGTTTACCGCTCATGGGCACCTCTCTTTAAGTCATCTTAAATGACTCTGAGGTGTCTGTTAAACCCGTGGCGATTC
>NZ_CP069763.1:3955890-3955973 GCF_016893685.1 Citrobacter cronae | reverse complement strand
AAGGCGCTCGAAGCAATCGAGATGATGACCAAAATCGACCAGAAAAAACTGATCGATGCTGGCGCTGTTGACCAGGTAAAGGC
>NZ_CP069763.1:3955032-3955188 GCF_016893685.1 Citrobacter cronae | reverse complement strand
GTGGATGTCAAAATCACCAAATCCAAAATGGCCCCGGTCAAATGGAACGGTGAGGAACAACTGGCGTTGGGGCCCGCAGGGACATACAACACCATACTTGCCGATCAGTTTAAGCAGGCTTTTCGTGCGCTGGCTAATGAGATGGATGCAGACCTC
>NZ_CP069763.1:3936859-3937863 GCF_016893685.1 Citrobacter cronae | reverse complement strand
AAGGCGTTTAATCTGAAACCAGCCACATATCAGCTTCTTCAAACATTTCCTGAACAGTACGGCTTATCTGCTCCTTCTCCTGCTTGCAGGAGTCAGTGTTGATCATCGGCAGTGTCATCATCGGTTTAATCCGAACATCAGCATCGGGGAAGATCCGGTGAACCCTCCTGGTCAATTCGCCCAGAATGATATCTTTTGCACCGGGCAGCCCATCAAAATTCCTTTTGTCATAAACGAGTTCCACGAACATGCTTTAACTCCTCTTTACTGTGCTTAATGCCAGTATATACTGTATGTATAAACAGTATAAATGCGAGTGAGTTTATTATGAAGTTTTATTCACCAGCTGAGTTGCGCCAGATAGTTGCGCTTCCCTTATTTAGTGATCTTGTTCCATGCGGATTTCCCTCCCCGGCGCATGATTACGTTGAACAACGCATTGATCTCAATGAACTATTAGTTCAGCACCCATGTGCAACATATTTCGTGAAGTCGTCCGGTGATTCTATGACTGGAGCGGGGATCGGGAATGGCGATTTGCTTGTCGTCGACCGCTCCAGAAAGCCTTCACATGGAGATATTGTTATCGCTGCCATCGATGGCGAATTCACGGTTAAACGTCTTCAGTTACATCCAATACTTATGCTTGTTCCTGAAAACAACGCTTATGCACCCATTACGATAAACAGCGAAGATACGCTGGATATCTTTGGGGTGGTGACGTTTATCGTGAAAGCGGCAAGCTGATATGTTTGCTCTGGTTGATGTTAATTCGTTTTATGCGAGTTGCGAGACTGCATTCCGGCCAGATCTGAAAGGCAGGCCGGTAGTTGTTCTGTCAAATAACGATGGCTGCGTTATCGCCCGTAACGCTGAAGCCAAAAGAGCTGGTGTGAAAATGGGGGATCCGTATTTCAAGCAGAAGGACTTATTCCGTCGATATGGCGTTGTTTGTTTCAGCAGCAATTACGAGCTTTATGCAGATATGTCCAGCAGAGTAATGT
>NZ_CP069763.1:3936550-3936794 GCF_016893685.1 Citrobacter cronae | reverse complement strand
ACTGGTGTAAGAAACTGTCGGGTTCTGCAGGAGTTTGGGCAGGAATTAAAAGATGCCGTTTATCAAAATACAGGTCTGGCGGTTGGCGTTGGTATTGCCCAGACAAAGACGCTGGCGAAACTGGCGAATCATGCAGCCAAAAAATGGCAGAGACAAACGGGTGGGGTGGTGGACTTATCTAACCAGGATCGCCAGCGCAAACTGATGGCTGCACTGCCGGTTGATGAGGTCTGGGGAGTAGGGC
>NZ_CP069763.1:3936194-3936315 GCF_016893685.1 Citrobacter cronae | reverse complement strand
CTGCAGTTATGCGTCGCGCGCAGCAGAAAAGTTACGTGGAGAGCATCAGTATTGCCGCTTCATATCTACTTTTGTTAAAACGTCACCCTTTGCGTTGAACGAACCGTACTACGGTAACAGC
>NZ_CP069763.1:3936018-3936100 GCF_016893685.1 Citrobacter cronae | reverse complement strand
GATATCAGAAAGCCGGGGTAATGCTGGGGGACTTTTTCAGTCAGGGCATCGCCCAGTTGAATCTGTTCGATGATAATGCGCC
>NZ_CP069763.1:3935145-3935963 GCF_016893685.1 Citrobacter cronae | reverse complement strand
GGAAAGGGGACGCTTTATTTCGCCGGACAGGGGATCCAGCAACAATGGGCGATGAAGAGAGAGATGCTGTCACCACGATACACGACCCGCTATGAGGACCTGCTTCAGGTTAAGTAACAGGCTTAATTAAATCTGCTCCCTGATTTTTCACATTCCCGACAGCACGCGTTATGGCATGCCATATAAATTTATCAGCCGACACTGAACCGTCGGCCGCAATTTCCGCAGCTTCTTTCCCTCCAGTATCCTGCCTCATCTATTCGCGAGCGGCTTCTGGTGACAGTACCAGAGGCCGCCTGTCGTGAATATCTACCAGTCCTTTGTCGGCCGCAGCTGTAACTATCAGAAAACCTTCTGCTTCATCTCCACGTTCGAATGGTGTGCTGCCGATCGCCGCCATGAATATAGGCTGGCCATCGGCTCGATGAATGAAGTAGGGCTGCTTTTTGTCACCTTCCTTTTTCCATTCGTACCAGCCATCAGCAAAGCAAATTGCACGACCATGCTGCCAGAGTGGTTTAAACATTCTGCTGGTGGCCGCAGTTTCAGACCGTGCGTTAATGAGCGGCGGTTTATCCCACCAACCGGGGGCGTATCCCCAGATAACTGGATCAAGATGCAGCTGCTCATCACGTTCGCTCAGAAGCAGAACTTTTGTTCCTGGCGCTACATTGAATCTTCCGATGGGTTCTGGATCGTATGGAATATCGCGTACTGATTCATCAGCGAGCAGGGCAAGATAATCTTCACGCGTCATTGACTGTGCAAAGCGTCCACACATAGAAACCTCCAGCCATATGTCAGACTGAAAGTATAGG
>NZ_CP069763.1:3879683-3935032 GCF_016893685.1 Citrobacter cronae | reverse complement strand
CTTAAAATACTTTCTTGTACGGTTTTACTGAAACCTGCGCGTAAACGCCTGCTGCGACATAGGGGTCGGCTTCTGCCCACGCCTGCGCTGCTTCTAAAGATTCAAATTCTGCAATTACCGTCGAGCCGGTAAACCCCGCGACACCCGGATCGTTACTGTCAACTGCTGGCATCGGTCCTGCCGTGAGCAGTCGTCCTTCGTCATGCAGGAGTTGCAGACGGGCCAGATGAGCAGGGCGCACGGAAAGGCGTTTGTCGAGAGAGTCTGCGATATCTTGAGCATAAATAACGTACAGCACGGGTAGAGCTCCTTAATCGGTAAAAGTCGTTAATTACGTTATTGGAAAGGCATGCCAACTGCAACGTAAAGATAACGGATTTGTTAAGACCACATTGTGATGAAGGTTTTTTTACATAAAATCGTGTTTTAAATGCGGCTTACTGCCCAGGTCTTATTGAATATGATTGCTATTTGCATTTAAAATCAGGGCCTGGTTTTTTAACTGAAACGATTATGACTTCAATGACCCTTGATTTACCTCGTCGCTTTCCCTGGCCAACGTTACTTTCCGTCGGCATCCATGGTGCTGTAGTGGCGGGTCTATTGTATACCTCGGTACATCAGGTTATTGAACTGCCTGCGCCAGCGCAGCCGATCTCCGTTACCATGGTCGCGCCTGCCGATCTCGAACCGCCCCAGGCCGTTCAGCCGCCGCCGGAACCCGTAGTCGAGCCAGAACCGGAACCAGAGCCAATCCCGGAGCCGCCAAAAGAGGCGCCGGTAGTGATTGAGAAACCGAAGCCCAAGCCTAAACCGAAGCCAAAACCGGTGAAAAAAGTGGTAGAGCAGCCCAAACGTGATGCTAAACCCGCAGAGCCGCGCCCGGCATCCCCATTTGAAAATACGGCGCCTGCGCGTCCAACGACCAGTACTGCGCCGGCAACCAGTAAAGCAGCGGTAAGTGCGCCAGCAGGTCCTCGCGCTTTAAGCCGTAATCAGCCGCAGTATCCTGCGCGAGCGCAAGCGCTACGCATAGAAGGTCGTGTTAAAGTTAAATTTGATGTGACGCCGGATGGCCGTGTTGAAAACGTGGAAATTCTGTCCGCGCAGCCGGCGAATATGTTTGAGCGTGAAGTGAAAAATGCGATGCGCAGATGGCGCTATGAGGCCGGGAAACCGGGGTCCGGACTGGTAGTGAATATCGTGTTCCGTCTGAACGGCGCAACGCAGATTGAATAAGGCGCAGGCCGGATTTGGCGGTTCGCCGCCATCCGGCAATAAGCAATGAACTGAGTGATTGCCGGAGGGCGATGCTATCGTGACTTATCAGCCCAGGGTAGGGATCGGACGTGGCTTACCGTCTTTATCAACGGCAACATAGATAAACAGGGCTTCGGTGGCTTTGTAGCGCTGGCCGATAGGTTCTGAAGCAACTTTCTTCACCCAGACTTCAATATTAATGCTGATCGAGGTCGTCCCGCGCTTCACGCAGCGCGCATAGCAACAAACCACATCGCCTACGGCAACCGGGCGTAAAAAGCTCATTCCTTCAACGCGCACCGTTACCACACGACCATGTGCGATCTCTTTGGCCTGAATAGCGCCACCTATATCCATTTGTGACATCAGCCAGCCGCCAAAAATATCACCGTTCGCATTGGTATCGGCAGGCATAGCCAGAGTGCGTAAAACCAGTTCACCCTGGGGAGTATTATTCGTTGTTGTCATTGTTGAACCGACTATAGAGAAAGATTACAGGCGCGATGCTACTAGAATTTGCGCGTTGAGAACAGAGGGATGCGGCGTGTGAAGTGGAAGTAAGCCGGGTTAGCGGTAATGAGGAACCTGAGGGGATAAAAATTCGCCAGATCGGTAGATCTGGCGGGCATGTATTACGATTTATCTTCCTGCGGCAGATGGCGGTAAATATAGACACCGCTCAGCAGCGTAAAGAATAAGGTCAGGGCTGTCAGGCCGAATACTTTAAAGTTGACCCAAATATTCTGCGGCAGCCAAAAAGCGATATAGATATTCGCCAGGCCACAGAGAATGAAAAAGACGGCCCAGGCTAAATTAAGCTTCGACCAGACCTGCTGCGGCAGGGTCAGCTCTTTGCCTAACATGCGCTGAATCAGTGGCTTTTTCATCACCCACTGGCTAACCAGCAGCGCACCGGCAAACAGTCCGTAAATCACCGTAACTTTCCACTTAATGAATTCATCGTTGTGGAAGAAGATAGTCAGGCCACCGAACACGGCAACCAGAACAAAGGTGATTAACGCCATCTTCTCGACCTTGCGGTAGCGAACCCAGCTGTAAATCAAAACCACAGCCGTCGCGACAATCAGTGCCGAGGTCGCCGCGTAGATGTCGTAAAGCTTATAAAAGGCAAAAAAGACAACCAGCGGTAAAAAATCAAGAAACTGCTTCATTCTTCATTCCGTCATCAAAAGCACCAGGCCTGCGCCCGGTATGCGTTCAGGGTTTATTGGCGAATCAGCATGTACAGGCGGAACAAATAGATCAGCAACACGGCGGAGATCATATTGCTCAGCGTATTCGCCAATACCGCGCCTACGTTCGGCGTAAGTACCGCAAAACTTGGCGCAAAAAGCAACAGCAGCGTTTTAGCCAGCAGCCAACCGATCACTGCCGGCGCGACCAGTCGCATATTAGACCATGTCAGACGCATACTGTTGCGCATTGCGGCAAAGACACCCATTTTATCCTGTACCAACATCACCGGTGCGAGAGCTAACAGGATAGCCAGCAGAATACCGGGTACGACCACCAGCATAATACCGATTTGCACCAGCAGAGTAGTCAGAAAAATCAGAATAAACAGCTTGGGCAACACTGGCGCACTGGCGCCGATGGCGCGTAACGCGCTGACCCGATGACCTGCTGAAATCAGCTGAATCATCAGGATGATACCTCCCGCGAGGATGGCATTACCAATCAGGCCTGAAAATGTCGACGCCGCGGAAGCGCGTAGCAGAATTTGCTGTTGCTCCGGGCTCATATTTTGTACCAGATCGAACAGACCCACGCTACTGGTTAACTGATCCCCTTCACTGAGCTGCGCAATTTGTGCGTCACTGGGAGAAAAGGCATGCCCTAACACCACTGTGATAAACGCGCACAACAACGATACCAGCAAGATGGTAATGAATTGATTACGGAAAAAGTTTCCCGTGTCACGGTAAACGGATTTCGCCGTGATAGACATGCACTCTCCTTGAGTTTTGCAGGTGTTCATTTGCGGGCAATTGTACCCTGGATAACTCTACAGTGGCAGCATCGCGCGATGTATGGAAAGGCATATCTTTGTAAAGCTCCGGTAATTTTTGGCTATCACTTCAGCGTTATGCAAGAACGCTGATTGTTCTCTGCGCATCATGGGCAAATAAGCAACGCTTGCCATCAGCAGGTATCGGATACTTGCATGGCGAAAATATATCAAAATTGATCTGAATTAATTTAACCAGGATTTTGAATGCAAGTTCTAACTTAATCTGGATCAATAAATGTTAAATTATCAAAGTCAATGTGATCCAGGTAAGATCACTTATTACTCCAATGTGGGTATATTTGTTCCGCTTTTATAACCATAACGATGGAGCGGACATGAAAAAATTAACAGTTGCAGCAGTGGCTTTAACAACTCTTCTCTCTGGTAACGCATTTGCGCATGAGGCTGGAGAATTCTTCATTCGTGCGGGTTCTGCTACCGTCAGGCCGACGGAAGGCGCGGGGGGGACGCTGGGAAGCTTAGGTGGCTTTGATGTCAGTAATAACACCCAGTTGGGTCTGACATTCACCTACATGGCAACCGACAATATCGGTGTTGAATTACTGGCAGCCACGCCGTTCCGTCACAAAATTGGGACTGCCGCGACGGGCGATATTGCCACTGTTCACCATTTACCGCCGACATTAATGGCACAGTGGTACTTCGGTGATTCCAGCAGCAAACTGCGTCCTTACGTTGGTGTTGGTGTGAACTACACCACCTTCTTCGACGAAAGTTTTAACGATAACGGCAAAAAAACTGGCTTATCGGACCTGAGCCTGAAAGATTCCTGGGGTGCGGCAGGGCAAGTCGGTATGGACTATCTGATTAACCGCGACTGGCTGATTAACATGTCGGTCTGGTACATGGATATCGACACCACCGCAAGTTATAAAATGGGTGGCGTCCAGCAGCGAGACAGCGTGCGTCTCGAACCGTGGGTGTTTATGTTCTCTGCGGGTTATCGTTTTTAAGCTCTTCTGCAAAGCCCTTCTGCAAAACTGGTCATTTGATGACCAGTTTTGCCAACTCTTCAGCATTAACGAACATCATTCCAATGGTATTTTTTACCCGTTGTGTCCATGATGAAAATCTCCTTTTGGTAGTTTATTAACCAGGATTTCATAGACTTTTTCGCGTTGCCCTGACGATGGATGCCAAGCCACAATTCTGCAAGAGAGTTAAGATCATCGGCAGACCACGGCGTATTATAATCTCCAGTGAACTTTGTTTTCTCATCGACTAAATGGCTGTACCAAATATACATCGGGATTTGTAATGCCTCTTTAGGCGGTCTAACACCACCATGAGAATAAACCACCGAGCGAGCAGGATCACGGATCAGCGCATGATCGGAAAAATACATTACTGATGAGCGAGTGTTTTCCAGTGCATTGAATATATTACCCATCAGTTCATCAGTATAGCGAATTGAGTTATCATAACAATCGTCAGCTTTACTCTGGCCAAATAAGACAGTATGACTTTCTGGAAAACGTTGACAGGAAGGTTCATGACTGCCATATAAATGCAGGACAATAAGTTTCTTACCTGGCTTCTGCAATGCCTTATGTAATAACGGTAACAACGCCTCATCATAGCCATATTCTATCCATTCATGCTGATGTGCATTCATGGCAATCCCGGTAATTATATTGTTATGCGCCCCTCCATTTCCCTGGCGACTGTACCAGTATGTATCATAGCCAGCCTGGTTGGTGATATTAATAATATTATCGCTGTAATTACGCGGGTGACGGGCTTGCACTGAGTCAGCAGTAAGTGCCAGGGGGACGGCCATGATTGTTACCGGTGCAGGCGCAATCGCGTTATTAAACAGTAAAAGTTGCTGCTTTTGTTTGATAAGTTCAGGGGTGGTATCCCTTGTGTATCCATATATCCCCATATTTAACGCACGCGCAGATTCCCCGACGATCAGTATATAGTTTTCGATCCCGGTATCAGTTACTGTTATCTTATAATTGGGAATGTTTGTACCGATATCAGAAATTATGGCGTTATCTTGCATAGCCTGCATAAACTCTTTTCCGGTACTTACTGGAGTAGAGCGGATGACTCGTTGCACCAGACTTTCAACATTACTTTTCCTGATCTGGTGGAGATAAGCTTGCGAAAACAAAAAGAAAATTATCAAGCCCAAAATAACTATTGGGTAGTGACGAAATCGATAGGGTACAGGTCTCGCGCCAGTGTTTATAGAGTAAATAAAAAACATTACAAGTATAAAGAACGTAACACAGTCGCGCCAATATAATCTCAGCATCGCTATTGCTTCACTGGGAGTTGTATTTAAAACACTTAACGCAAATCCATAACTAAATTCTGAGTTGTAATTATTCCAGGCATGCAATTGAAGAGTGATATCAGCTGCGACGGGTATTAAAATTAAAGCAGCCAGAATATTTCTGAAAAAGACATACTGTAGGCATCGTAGTGAAAGCATGATCATGAAAAACACAAGTGTCCGATTAATCACAGTGTTATATTTTGCAGTTAATATATTAACACTGGCAATAATTAACACGGAAATAATTAGCGGAATAATTTTAAGTGGGCGTAAACCACTTCTGACCATTTGAAGGTTAAATTGGATAGACATGATTTTTAATTTATGGACCCAGATATCCTGACAAACAAAATATGTTTTAAACATAAGAATTTTCTTCTTATGTGCTTTTATTGTTTACTTATGCAATTATTGAGGGTGAATAAGTTACATGTAGCAACCTCACAGACCTGTCTCAGGTGTGATCGCCGTTATGTCGTTTTATTCAATGCTATTTAGTCGTTATCCTGTGGTTTGATCCCTTTGGCTTTCTGAATATTTTTAAAAGGTGAATTTGAGTTAAGTGCAAATAGTCTTGGGGCATCCTGCATTTATAAACAACTAATTCACACGTTAATAACATGACCTAAGTGAAATTGTTATGGCTTTGCAAAAATAACGCTATTACTCTGACACTATAATGATTTTAGTCTTGATGAGCCAATGTAATATTCACATTTAATATGATATCTATGTAAATCATTACTAAAACTTTATGATATTGATGCGTTCAGCGTTTCGCTGCTCATCTCTTAAACATTGCAAACAACGGCAACATCTCAGATCGAATGTGGGATGGGCAGAGCTATTCGCTACCTATGAATATGTTCTGTAAAAATACGAGGATACCGTGCCCGGTTTCAGCCATAACTGTGAAGGCTGTGATTAAGATTTGCCCCCTGAATCGTCAGTGGCGTATTTCTCTTCTTCGATGTAATGCTACTCTTTAAGCAAACTGGCTTTGAGGGTATTGACGATGCTAACCCGCCATCAACTCCAACAAAAAATCACGCTTCTGGAACCGTTCACCGGCGATGATACGGCCGAGTTTGCCGTAAGCGTGGCTCGTGAGCTGCTGAATTACATGGATAAAATGGAGATTCTGGAGAAACTTATGGCCACTCCGGTTAAACTGCCTTATTGCAGCGCCAGCCCGGTTTGTGAGATTGAAGCGGGGTACGCCGCCGGTGTAAACGACTGCCGTGAGGCTATCCGTCGGGCAGGGTATCCCATTGAAGGCGATTCTTAGTTTGCATTTATGTTAACAAATATGTGCTTTTGTTGTATAAATCGGTAACTTCAGGGCGCGCAACGGCGAGCTTTTACTCATCAGCGAAGGGGCGGTAAATATTCTCAATCAACGTACAGCGCAGTTATGCAACAACATAAACGGGTAACCGGTTTGGCAATATGTTAACTAGCAGGGTGGACTCGTGAAGATTGTGCAGGATAAGCTCAGAAACAGGCAGGCATTGCTGGTATCAGGGCTCATTACGTTGATATTTACTTCGTTATTTCTGTTTATTATCTATGAGCAGCGGATAGCGGCAGCCAGTGAAGGTGTTAATCGCCTGCAAGCGCGCATGATGGACATTTTTAACGATAACGAGTTGATCGCCGACGCGATTGGCGAGCGCTATCACCATATCAAAACGGGCGAGCAATGTGGCGAAATTTCACAATTTGTTCCCCGCAATGAAGATGAATGGGGCATTAACGCCGACCCAAAGCGGCTGCATTCGGCGACGGGGACAATTATTGCCCAGCGAACCAGTCATAATGCGTTGTGTATGTATACGGCGGCGGAGTTTATTCGCGGGATGGTCAATGAGCTAAACCCGGGGAGCTTCGATGCGCATCGTTACATTATCGCCAAAAACTCAGATTATTTTTACTGGTTTATGGCTTCCGATTCGCGCAATTTCAGCTTCTCCAATTCTGAAATGGCGCGGGATATCACCAACTTTTTCTATCCACCTGTCGATTTCTATACCCGACTGTTGCAAAAAAACGTCAAAAACAAAGCCCTTAGTTCAACGAACTTCTATACCGATAAAATTACCGGTGAAAAAGCTTACAGCGTGGTGAGCTATATCTACGATCTGTCGGGTAAAGAGATATCAGACCAAATCGTGGCCTATCTGGTCTATGACCATTCAAAGCCGGAATTGCAGGAAGCGTTGGCTCAAGCCTTTGACTACCACCTTCCACCTGAGCTGAATGTGGAGTTGGTGAATTTGACCAACAATGAGAGCCTTTGTTTATCCGGTAGATGTACAGGCCAGTCCCGCTATATGGTGCGCAACTTTTCGGAGAAATATGCGCTGCACTATTCGCTGTCATTAGGCCGTTTTATGGTGCGTGATTCGCATGCCGGAATTGTGATCCTGCTGGCGCCGTTCTTCTTCGTCATCATCAGTTTCTCACTAAAATCCTGGCTGAATGAAAGCGACCTCAAGGTTTATATCGACACGCTGACCGGTTGTTTTAACCGCCGAATTCTCGACATCATCAAGCGTCGTGATTTATCGCACTGCTCGGTGGTGTTACTGGATTGCAATAAGTTCAAGGCTGTCAATGATACCTGGGGCCATGCGGCAGGTGACCGGGCGCTGCAAATTATCGCTAACCGAATGCTGTCTAACACCCGAACCAGCCACGATATTGTGATTCGTACCGGCGGGGATGAGTTTATGATCCTGCTGTTTCGCTCGCAGGCAAGTGACGCTAAGGCAATTGCGCAACGCATTAGCGGGCAGGTGACCAGCCATGTGTTTGTGGTGGACGGTCATACCGTGCCATTGTCAGTGTCGTGGGGGATTGCGGAAGTGAACGGCGAGCTGGATGTGGCAATTCAGAATGCGGATAACGCCATGTACAAAATGAAGAACACCAAAGAAGGGTAAAACCGCCAGAAGTCTCTGGCGGTTGATTTGGCTTAGTAAGGCGTGGCCGCTTTCATCGCGCTGACAAAGGCTTTCAGCTCAGCCAGCATTTGCTCAGGTGCGGCAACATTCTTCTCAATGATTTTCACAATCGCTGAGCCGGAAATTGCCCCGGCAGCACCGGCTTCAATCGCGCCGGTGACCTGGTCAGGCGCAGAGATACCAAATCCCTGTAATGACGGAGGAGCACCGTATTCTTTCAGTTTTTCAACCAGATGATGGAGCGGTAACGCCGCACGATTTTCAGCACCGGTCACGCCAGCACGTGAAAGCAGATAGGTATAGCCACGACCGTAAGAGGCAATCTGGCGGAGCAGTTCTTCATCAGCGTTAGGGGGGCAGATGAAAATAGGTGCAATGTTGTGGCGGAGTGCCGCAGTTCTGAATGGTCCAGACTCCTCAACAGGCACATCTGCCACCAAAACAGAATCCACACCGACTTTCTCGCACTGAGCGTAGAATTCGTCAATACCCTTGCTGAACACCAGGTTGGCATACATCAGCAGACCAATTGGAATGGTAGGGTGTTTCTGACGAATCAATGCCAGCATCTCAAAGCATTGTGACGGTGTCACGCCCGCGGCGAATGCCCGCAGTGTGGCTTCCTGTATGGTCGGACCGTCCGCCAGCGGATCGGAGAATGGAATGCCTAGCTCAAGCGCATCGGCACCGGCTTCAATCAGCGTATCAATGATTTTCAGTGACTGCTCAACCGACGGATCGCCCAGGGTTACGAAGGGGACAAAAGCACCTTCTTTGCGGTCCTTCAACTGTGCAAAAAGATTTTCGTAACGTTCCATCAGATTTCCCCTCGCGCTTTCAGAATATCGTGTACGGTGAAAATGTCTTTGTCGCCGCGACCGGAGAGATTTACCACCAGTAACTGCTCTTTTTCCGGATTTTCACGCATCATTTTCAGGGCGTGCGCCAGGGCATGGGAGGACTCCAGCGCCGGGATAATCCCCTCATGTAAACACAGCGTTTTGAAGGCTTCCAGCGCTTCATCGTCGGTGATTGAAACATAATCGGCGCGACCGATGCTGTTCAGGTATGCATGCTGCGGCCCGACAGACGGGAAATCCAGACCTGCGGAAATAGAGTAAGACTCTTCAATCTGTCCTTCTTCGGTCTGCATCATCGGGGATTTCATGCCAAAGTAAATCCCGACACGACCGTGTTTTAACGGTGCGCCGTGTTCACCGGATTCGATCCCGTGACCGCCTGGCTCTACGCCAATCAGACCGACGCTGGTTTCATTAATAAAATCGGCAAACATACCAATGGCGTTAGAACCACCGCCCACGCAGGCGATAACAGCGTCCGGCAAACGACCTTCTTTTTCCAGGATCTGCGCTTTTGTTTCTTCGCCGATCATGCGCTGGAATTCACGTACAATGGTCGGGAAGGGATGCGGTCCTGCCGCCGTCCCGAGCATATAGTGCGCGGTATCGTAGCTGCCAGACCAGTCGCGCAGGGCTTCGTTACAGGCATCCTTCAGCGTTGCAGAACCGCTATGAACAGGAATGACTTCTGCCCCCATCAGACGCATACGGAAAACGTTAGGCGACTGACGCTCAACGTCTTTCGCACCCATATAAATACGGCACTTCAGACCCAGCAGCGCACTGGCTAGCGCCGATGCGACGCCGTGCTGACCTGCGCCGGTTTCGGCGATGATTTCCGTTTTCCCCATACGCTTCGCCAGTAACGCCTGACCCAACACCTGGTTAGTTTTGTGCGCGCCGCCGTGCAGTAAATCTTCACGCTTAAGATACAGCGTGGTGTTGGTCCCGTGAGTAATGTTCTGGCATTTTGTCAGCGCGGTTGGACGACCAGCATAGTTTTTCAGCAGATCGGTAAACTGCGCCTGAAACTCAGGATCTTTTTGCGCGCTGACGAAAGCTTCTTCCAGTTGACGCAGAGCAGGCATCAGAATTTGTGGCACATACATACCGCCAAATTCACCAAAGTACGGATTGAGTAATGTTGTCATGTCCTTTTCCTTAATATGCGCGCAGCGTCTGAAAGACCGAAGCCAGAAGTCGTGCATCTTTGATGCCCGGCTGTGACTCTACGCCAGAATTAAAATCGAGCCCGGCACAGCCGGTTTTTGCCGCATTGACACAGTTATCAGCGCCAAGTCCGCCAGCCAGTAAAACGTTTTCCAGCGATTGCCCGCCTAAAAGCGACCAGTCGAAGCGTTGACCGCTACCACCCTGGCCGTTGTCGAACACGTATTTATCGACATGCTGATAATCCCGGGCCGGCAACGTTTCGCCAACACTCAGCGCTTTCCAGATTTGCACCTGTTTGGGCAGCGCATCGCGCAGCGCGTCAACATAGGTCTGATCTTCGCTCCCATGCAGTTGCACCGCAGTCAGTCCCAGGGCCAACGCTTTATCGCGCACCTCGGTAATCTCGGTGTTGCGGAACACGCCGACATACTGTAATGGCGCGCCGCTCATCACTTCCCGCGCCTGCTCAACGCTAACTACGCGCGGAGATGAGGGCACAAAAATCAACCCGCCATATATGGCGCCCGCTTCATATGCCGCGTTTGCATCCTGAGCCCGGGTCAAACCGCAGACTTTGTTCTCGCCAAGCAGAACCCGACGCACAGCGGCGTGCAGGTCATCATGCGACATCAGCGCAGAGCCAATCAGAAAACCGTTGGCGAAGTGGCTGAGTTCGCGTACCTGGCCGTAGGTATTAATACCGGACTCGCTGATGACGGTTGCGCCATGGCCCAGACGTGGCGCCAGTTGGCGGGTGCGATTCAGATCAATCGACAGGTCACGTAAATCGCGGTTGTTAATACCGACGACTTTCGCGCCAAGCGCAATCGCGCGTTCCAGTTCTTCTTCGTTGCTGACCTCGGTCAGAACACCCATTTTCAGGCTATGGGCCACGGCGGAGAGTTGACGATATTGCTCATCGTCCAGTACTGACAGCATCAGCAGGCAGGCGTCCGCCTGGTAGAAACGCGCCAGGTATATCTGGTAAGAATCGATAATAAAGTCCTTACACAGGATGGGTTGCGACGCGATACGGCTGACGATGGGCAGGAAATCAAAGCTGCCCTGGAAATATTTTTCATCGGTCAGTACGGAAATCGCTGATGCATAATGTTTATACACGTCCGCAATCTGTGCCGGGTCGAAGTCATCACGGATCACACCTTTCGATGGCGAGGCTTTTTTGCACTCCAGAATAAAGGCGGTACGTGCGCCTTGCAGCGCATCGTAGAAATCACGAGCGCTGGGTTGTACGTCATTCTGAAAACTGGCCAGCGGTTGTTGCTGTTTACGGGCTTCTACCCAAATCGCCTTGTCAGCGACAATTTTCGCTAAAACGGTTTGCATCATTTACCCTCTTGCTGCCAGCGCAGTAACACGGTCGTAGGCCGCGCCGCTACGCAGCACATTAATCACGGTTTGCGCATTAGTTTTTAAATCTTCTTCACCGTGCAGGCGCATTAACATGGCGACATTCGCGGCAACGGCTGCTTCGTGAGCGGCTTCACCTTTACCTTGTAACAAGCGACTAAGAATGTCACGGTTTTCTTCCGGCGTACCGCCCGCCAGCTGTTCCTGATGGTACGGCGTCAGGCCAAAGTCTTCCGCCGTCAGTTGATAACTCTTGATTTCGCCATCATGCAGCTCTGCCACAATAGTCGGCGCATGCAGCGAAACTTCATCCATGCCGCCGCTGTGTACGACCGCGGCACGTTGATACCCCAATACGCGCAGCGTTTCGGCAATCGGCAGCACCAGTTCCGGGCTGTAAACGCCGATCAGCGCCAGCGGCGGATGCGCCGGGTTAATCAACGGACCGAGTACATTAAACAGCGTGCGGGTTTTTAACTGTTGGCGTACCGGCATGGCGTGGCGAAAACCGGTGTGGTATTTCGGTGCAAACAGGAAGCACACGCCGAGATCGTCAAGCGCCTGACGGGATTTATCGGCGTTCATGTCCAGATTAATGCCAAATGCCGCCAACAGATCCGAAGAACCCGATTTACTGGAGACGCTGCGGTTGCCGTGCTTCGCCACTTTTAGTCCACAGGCCGCCGCAACAAAGGCGCTGGCCGTGGAGATATTGATACTGTTGCTGCCGTCGCCGCCGGTACCGACAATATCGGCAAACAGATAATCAGGACGCGGGAACGGGGCGGCGTTTTCCAGCAGTGCGGTTGCCGCGCCGGCAATTTCATGCGGGTGTTCGCCACGAATTTTCATGCTCACCAGGGCCGCAGCGAGTTGTTCCGGCTTCAGTTCACCGCGTACTACGGCCGAGAACAGTTGGTGGCTTTCCTGTTGGGACAGCGTCTGAGCCTGATACAGTTTCTCCAGAATAGGTTGCAGCGTATTGGTCTGTTCGAGTTTCTGTTGCGCCCATGCCAGCGTTTGCTCCAGCAGAAGCGCGCCCTGGGTGGTGAGGATCGATTCCGGATGGAACTGGAAGCCACACACGCGGTCGGTATCGTGACGGACCGCCATCACCATGCCGTTAAAGTGGGCGTTGATGGTCAAACCGGCTGGAACGTTGCTGCCAACAAGCGAGTGGTAACGCGCTACCGGCAATGGATTTGCCAGACCGCTGAACATTGCCTGACCGTCATGTTCAATACTGGATGCTTTACCGTGCAGGATCTCTCCGGCCTGACCGACATAGCCGCCGTAGGCTTCAACAATCGCCTGATGCCCCAGACAAATACCGATAATCGGCAGCTTACCGCGCAGGCGGGTTAACAGCTCCGGCATGCAGCCCGCTTCGCTTGGCGCACCGGGTCCCGGAGAGAGCATCAGCACCGGGTTTTTCATGGTTGCTAAGCGGTCAATTAACGTCTGGGCCGGAATATGGTTGCGGTAAATCACCACGTTGTGACCATTAGTACGCAGCTGATCCGCCAGGTTATAGGTAAATGAGTCGATGTTATCGAGCAGCAGAATGTCAGCCATTAGAAGGTCTCCTGTGCGTGGTGCGCGGTGGCGATAGCACGTAAAACCGCACGCGCTTTATTACGGGTTTCATCGGCTTCAGACTGCGGTACAGAATCCAGAACAATCCCGGCACCGGCTTGTACGGTGGCAATACCGTCTTCCACGAGTGCGGAACGAATCACAATACAGGTATCCAGATCGCCATGGGCGGTAAAGTAGCCTACCGCGCCGCCATAGCTGCCACGGCGACGACCTTCTGCCTCGGCGATAAGCTGCATGGCGCGAACTTTCGGCGCGCCGCTTAGCGTGCCCATATTCATACAGGCGCGGTACGCATGCAGCACATCCAGATCACTACGCAGTTCGCCGACCACGCGGGAAACCAGGTGCATCACGAAGGAGTAGCGATCCACTTTGGTCAGGTCAGCAACGTAGCGGCTGCCCGGCGTGCAGATGCGCGCCAGGTCGTTACGCGCAAGGTCAACCAGCATCAGGTGCTCGGAAAGCTCTTTATGATCGGTACGCATCTCCAGCTCGATACGGCTGTCGAGATCGCGGTCCAGCGAGCCATCCGCACGGCGACCGCGCGGACGCGTCCCGGCAATCGGGTAGATCTCAATCTGCCGGCTGGTGGCATCATATTTCAGCGAGCTTTCCGGGGAGGCGCCGAACAGCGTGAAATCGTTGTCCTGCATGAAAAACATATACGGGCTGGGATTACTTTTCTTCAGCACATAGTAGGCCGCCAGCGGTGACGGGCAGGGCAATGAGAAACGGCGGGACGGAACCACCTGGAAAATCTCGCCTGCGCGAATGGCTTTTTGCATCCCGCGCACCACAGCGCCAAATTCTTCATCGCTCTGGTTACATTCGCAGCGCATCTGCGGAATTTCTGTCACGGGCAGTGGCGGCGCAGGCTCGGTAAGCTGCTGGCTCAGTTGCGCCAGACGAGCGTTCAGACGCTGTTTTTCGCCATCGCTGGGGGTAAATACGCTGGCCTGAATGCGGGTACTTTTCTTTTGGTGATCGATGACCATCAGCGTTTCAGCCAGATAGAAGCAGTAGTCCGGGCAACGGTTACCTGCTTCAAGCTGAGGTAAATCTTCAAAACCGGCGACCAGGTCATAGGAAAACAGACCGCCGAAGAACATCGCTTCACGTTCTTGCGCAGGGACGTTGACCAGTTCCTGCAATAAACGGAAAGCATCAAATACGGAAAGGGAACATAAGCGGGCGTCTTCATCCAGCAACGGGCTTACATTGGGAAATTTCAAATGGCGTATGTTCGGCTGTTGTTCGTTTTCAACGCCAGCAGGCAGCGCTGCATCCAGCAGGGGCAGCAGCGATGCGCCGTTCGCGGAGAGCGCCTTAATAGTGACAGTGTCACCCAGGGCGGTGATGCGTAACGCGCTGTCGACCAGCAACAGGCTCTTCAGATCATCTTTGCTGTTGATATCTGCAGATTCAAGCAGCAGTGTCGCTGGACGAGCGCCACATACCTGATGAAACAGCGCCGTCGGATTCTCACGGTAGGCGGCATCGCAGGTAAGCAGTTCGAGTGTCGGTTTTGGTGTTTGCATCGTTGTTCTCATTAATTTTGTTCAAAAAAAAGCCCGCTCAGTTGGCGGGCCGGGTATCTGGTTGCATATTGCAGACGTAAGACACTGCCCGAAATCAGGAAGTGCGCCACCAACCGTGCAGAACAAATGTTGCTTTCATCTCAGATACCTTCTTCATGTGAACTTGCGTACTAGTTAACTAGTTCGATGGAGTAAAGTCAACACCTGATTTCAGTAAATTTGTCGAAACCGCTATGATGGGCGTGTTACGACATTTATTGAAATGGGAGCCGCCTTGAGCGACACGAATTACGCAGTGATTTATGACCTGCACAGTCATACTACAGCCTCCGATGGGCGATTAACCCCTGAAGCCTTAGTACACCGTGCGGTAGAGATGCGAGTCGGCACACTGGCGATCACCGATCATGACACCACGGGCGGTATTGCGGCGGCAAGAGAAGAAATTTCACGTTCGGGTTTAGCGTTAAATCTGATCTCGGGCGTCGAGATTTCAACGGTGTGGGAAAATCATGAGATCCATATTGTAGGTCTGAATATAGATATTTCTCATCCATTGATGTGCGAGTTTTTGGCGCAACAAACGGAGCGCCGTCAGCAGCGCGCGCGCCTGATTGCTGAACGACTCGACAAAGCGCATATTCCCGGCGCATGGGAAGGCGCGTTGCGTCTGGCAGATGGCGGGGCGGTCACGCGGGGACATTTTGCGCGTTTTCTGGTGGAATGCGGAAAAGCCACGACTATTGCAGATGTTTTTAAAAAATACCTTGCCCGTGGGAAAACCGGTTACGTTCCGCCGCAGTGGTGTACAATAGAACAAGCTATTGATGTCATTCATCATTCTGGCGGTAAGGCAGTTCTGGCTCATCCGGGGCGGTACGATCTTAGCGCTAAGTGGCTGAAAAGACTGGTTGCATACTTCGCTGAACACCGCGGTGACGCGATGGAAGTGGCGCAGTGCCAACAGTCTCCCAATGAACGCACCCATCTGGCGACGCTTGCGCGCCAGCATCAATTGTGGGCATCGCAAGGATCTGATTTTCATCAGCCCTGCCCGTGGATTGAACTGGGTCGTAAACTCTGGTTGCCCGCAGGCGTAGAAGGCGTCTGGCAACTTTGGGAACAGCCTGAGATTACAGAGAGGAAAGTATGAGCCAGTTTTTTTATATTCATCCCGAAAACCCGCAGCAGCGGCTGATCAATCAGGCCGTTGAAATCGTGCGTAAGGGCGGGGTGATTGTCTATCCAACCGATTCCGGCTATGCGTTGGGCTGCAAAATTGAAGATAAAGGCGCAATGGAGCGCATTTGTCGCATTCGCCACCTGCCGGACGGACACAACTTTACGCTGATGTGCCGTGACCTGTCCGAACTGTCGACCTATTCGTTTGTCGATAACGTGGCTTTTCGTTTGATTAAAAATAACACGCCGGGCAACTACACCTTTATCCTGAAAGGGACGAAAGAAGTGCCACGCCGATTGTTGCAGGAAAAACGTAAAACCATCGGCCTGCGTGTGCCGTCGAATCCGATTGCGCTGGCGCTGCTGGAAGCGCTGGGCGAACCGATGCTTTCCACGTCACTGATGCTGCCGGGCAGTGAATTTACCGAATCTGACCCGGAAGAGATTAAGGATCGTCTGGAGAAGCAGGTGGAGTTGATTATCCACGGCGGCTATCTCGGCCAGCAGCCGACCACGGTCATCGATTTAACTGACGATTCTCCGGTGGTCTTGCGTGAAGGCGTCGGCGACGTTAAACCTTTCTTATAAGGGCGTGAACCGCTATACTACGCGGCCTTAAAATGGCGCTGACTGGCGCCGTTGATTCTCCTGTTCGACGCCTGTGAAGGCGACATTTAAAGGAAGCTCTATGAGCGAAAAGTTACAAAAAGTGCTGGCGCGCGCCGGCCACGGTTCTCGCCGTGAAATTGAAACCATTATTGCCGCGGGCCGTGTGAGCGTTGATGGTAAAATTGCCACGCTCGGCGATCGCGTTGAAGTGACGCCGGGTCTGAAAATCCGTATCGACGGTCATCTGATTTCGGTTAAAGAGTCTGCGGAACAAATCTGTCGCGTTCTGGCCTATTACAAACCAGAAGGTGAACTGTGTACCCGTAACGATCCGGAAGGTCGTCCGACCGTGTTTGATCGTCTGCCAAAACTGCGCGATGCGCGCTGGATTGCCGTGGGGCGTCTGGATGTGAATACCTGCGGTTTACTGTTGTTCACTACCGACGGTGAACTGGCAAACCGTCTGATGCATCCAAGCCGTGAAGTTGAGCGTGAATATGCGGTGCGTGTGTTTGGTCAGGTTGATGACGCGAAACTGCGCGATCTGAGTCGTGGTGTACAGCTGGAAGATGGTCCGGCGGCGTTTAAAACAATCAAGTTCAGCGGTGGTGAAGGGATCAACCAGTGGTACAACGTCACGCTGACCGAAGGGCGTAACCGTGAAGTACGTCGCCTGTGGGAAGCTGTAGGCGTGCAGGTAAGCCGTCTTATCCGTGTCCGTTACGGCGATATCCCGCTGCCGAAAGGGCTGCCGCGTGGCGGCTGGACGGAGCTTGATCTTGCGCAGACCAACTATTTGCGTGAACTGGTGGAGCTGAAGCCGGAAACGACTTCTAAAGTTGCCGTCGAGAAAGATCGTCGTCGGATGAAAGCAAATCAGATCCGTCGTGCGGTGAAGCGCCACTCACAGGTCGGCAGCAGCCGTCGTCCGGGCGGTCGCAGCAACAACGGTTAATCATGACCAGGCCTGATAAGCAAAGCGCCATCAGGCGTTAGCGTGGAGCCGGATGCGGCGCAAGCGCCTTATCCGGCCTGCTGTCAGTAATCAATTCCCATCTGAGCTTTCACGCCCGCTTCAAACGCGTGCTTAACCGGGCGCAGCTCGCTGACCGTATCTGCTAACTCAAGAATATCGCGATGACATCCCCGACCGGTGATGATCACCGTTTGATGGGCTGGGCGCGCATTTAAGGCATTGATAACCTCTTCAAGCGGCAGATAGTCGTACGCCACCATATAGGTCAGTTCGTCCAGGATAACCATATCCAGTTGAGCGTCAGCCAGCATTCGCTTTCCATGTTCCCATACGGCCATACAGGCTGCGGTATCCGACTCGCGGTTTTGCGTGTCCCAGGTAAATCCTGTCGCCATAACCTGAAACTCTACGCCATGGGGTTCGAGTAAGTTTCGTTCACCGTTTGGCCAGGTACCTTTAATAAATTGCACCACGCCGACTTTTTTACCATGGCCCACCGCACGCGTGGCGGTCCCGAACGCTGCGGTGGTTTTACCCTTACCGTTTCCGGTGAACACGATAATGATCCCGCGCTCATCATTTGCAGCGGCAACGCGGGCATCAACCCGCTCTTTAACGCGCTGCTGGCGTTGCTGGTAGCGTTCTTCACTCATTGAGCTATTCCTGGTTTACGGCCCGGTTGGGCATCGAAAGTCATACCGGTTTTACGGCGGCTGTCATCGCCCATCAGCCACAGATAGAGCGGCATAATATCGGCGGGAGTTTTCAGTTTTTGCGGATCTTCAGTTGGAAATGCGCTGGCTCGCATGCCGGTACGCGTACCGCCTGGATTGATACAGTTTACGCGCAGGTGACGGTTCTGATATTCATCTGCCAGAACCTGCATCATGCCTTCGGTAGCGAATTTGGAAGTGGCATACGCTCCCCAATTGGCGCGTCCCTGGCGACCAACGCTGGAAGAGGTAAAGACCAGCGATCCGGCATCGGATTTCAGCAATAGCGGCAGCAATGCCTGGGTCAGCATAAAGGTGGCATTCACATTTACCTGCATGACATCTTGCCAGACCTGCGGATTTTGTTCGCTCATCGGACAAATATCACCCAGTAATCCGGCATTATGGAGAACACCATCCAGACGTGGAAAATGTGCGGCAATGCGCTGTGCAAGCTGGTGGCATTCTTCAGACGTACAAGTGAGCAGATCCAACGTGAACCAGTGTGGCTGCGTACCGTTTTCATCGGCAATAGTGCGGGCAACCTGGCGCAGTTTTTCTTCGTTACGCCCGAGCAGAATCACGGTCGCGCCGTATCGCGCATAGGTCTGTGCGGCTTCACGTCCGATACCATCACTGGCACCGGTAATCAGAATAATGCGGTCCTGTAAAAGGTCTTGTTTAGGTTGGTAATGCACGGCTACTCCTCGGCAACGCTCTGGCCTTCTCGTTCGCGATAACGTTTCGGCTTTATGCCTTAAACCCTGTTCTTTTTCAATCAGCCAAAGGCAATAACACCGCAAAATGAACGCTTTGTCATGCTTTTTGCTGATTCTGCGCCAGGATGGATGAAGCAAGACGGGTTAAGCAGCCTGTTGTACACTGAGCGGAAATAGCGTTGTTTAACCAAGGTGGGTCTCGTGGAATTGTTGTCTGAATATGGGCTGTTTTTGGCAAAAATTGTCACTGTCGTGGTGGCTATTGCGGTAGTTGTGATGCTGATTGTGAACGCGACACAACGCAAGCGTCAGCGCGGGGAGCTGCGGGTTATTAACCTCAGCGAGCAATATAAAGAGATGAAGGATGATCTGTCGCTGGCGCTACTGGACGGGCATCAGCAAAAATTCTGGCATAAGGCGCAGAAAAAGAAACAGAAACTGGAAGCAAAGGCAGCCAAGGCAAAAGCGAAGCTGGGAGACAGTACATCATCTGATAAACCACGTGTATGGGTGCTGGATTTTAAAGGCAGCATGGACGCCCATGAGGTCAGCGCGTTACGTGAGGAAGTGACGGCGGTGTTGGCGGTCGTTAAACCGCAGGATCAAGTGGTGGTTCGCCTGGAAAGCCCGGGCGGTGTGGTCCATGGTTATGGTCTGGCTGCGTCGCAGTTACAGCGTTTGCGCGATAAGCAGATTCCGTTGACCGTAACGGTGGATAAAGTCGCCGCGAGCGGTGGATATATGATGGCCTGCGTAGCCGATAAAATTGTCTCAGCGCCGTTTGCTATTGTCGGCTCTATTGGCGTCGTGGCGCAGATCCCGAACTTTAACCGCTTTCTGAAGGGGAAGGATATTGATATCGAACTGCACACCGCCGGGCAGTATAAGCGTACGCTGACGCTGCTGGGTGAAAACACGGAAGAAGGGCGGCAAAAATTCCGCGAAGATCTGAATGAAACCCATCACCTGTTTAAAGATTTTGTGCAGCGCATGCGTCCGACTCTGGACATTGAACAGGTGGCCACCGGGGAACACTGGTTTGGGCAACAGGCGCTGGCAAACGGGCTGGTGGATGAAATCAATACCAGCGACGAAGTGATTCTCGGGCTAATGGAAGGTCGCGAAGTGTTAAGCGTTCGCTATATGCAGCGCAAAAAACTGATGGATCGCTTTACCGGGAGTGCGGCCGAGAGCGCCGATCGTTTGCTACTGCGCTGGTGGCAGCGAGGACAAAAACCGCTGATGTAAAATAGTCATTGCCGGATGGTGATGCTAAAGCATCTTATCCGGCCTTGAGGATCGTAACATCCCGGGCCGGATAAGGCGGAGCCGCCATCCGGCAAATCATTTCTTGTATTAATCGATCAAGTGATACTTTTCAGAAAGTACGTGCGCCAGGTGCTTAAACATATTAAACACCGCCGTACTCTTGGGCGTCGGAAGCCCTTGTTCGTCTAAAAAGTAATCTCCGCTGAAAACCAGCACGCCATTTCGCTGCGTAACGCCGGTGGCGACAATCCCCGCCAGCGTGTCCTCATGCTCACGAATGATTTTGTTGGCTTCAATCAGCAGCGTTTCGCGATCGATAGGTTGCGTGTCTTTATGCATTATTTACTCCTTAAACAAGGACATTAGTCTACGCCGAGCCCGGCTTATGGGCAAATATTCCCTGACATAAATGAAGGTCTTACGTCGGGGTTGCAACTGGCGGGATTTGTTTTTGCATGCTAATAAAGTTGCGTAACGCATTTTATCAGGTACAGTGTGACGCTTTCGTCAATCTGGCAACAGATTTGCTTGACATTCGACCAATACTTCGTCGTGCTATAGCGTTTGTGAGCAAAAAAGCCTGTTAACTCAGTTACATGAGAGTTACATTACAAGCGCGAAAAAGTTTAAGGGGTTGATATCCGCCGACGCAGAGACCATATCAATGTCTCGTCGCCAGTGGAAGGTGAATCAACGTGCGACGCATTCTGGAAGAATCAAATTAGGTAAAGGTGAATATGGGTAAAGCTCTTGTCATCGTTGAGTCCCCGGCAAAAGCCAAAACGATCAACAAGTATCTGGGTAATGACTACGTGGTGAAATCCAGCGTTGGTCATATCCGTGATTTGCCGACCAGTGGCTCAGCAACTAAAAAGAGCGCCGACTCAACCTCCACCAAAACGGCTAAAAAGCCCAAAAAGGATGAACGTGGCGCTCTCGTCAACCGCATGGGTGTTGACCCGTGGCACAACTGGGATGCGCGCTATGAAGTGCTGCCTGGTAAAGAGAAAGTTGTTTCTGAACTGAAGCAACTGGCTGAAAAAGCCGACCACATCTATCTCGCAACCGACCTTGACCGCGAAGGGGAAGCCATTGCATGGCACCTGCGGGAAGTGATCGGCGGCGATGACGCACGCTACAGCCGTGTGGTGTTTAACGAAATTACTAAAAACGCTATTCGTCAGGCGTTTGAAAAACCGGGCGAACTGAACATCGACCGGGTTAACGCGCAACAGGCGCGCCGCTTTATGGACCGCGTGGTGGGCTATATGGTGTCGCCGCTGCTGTGGAAAAAAATTGCGCGTGGTTTGTCAGCAGGCCGCGTACAGTCGGTTGCCGTGCGTCTGGTGGTTGAGCGCGAACGCGAAATCAAAGCATTTGTTCCAGAAGAGTTCTGGGAAATTGGTGCTGACACGACCACGCCTGGAGGCGATGCGTTGCCGCTTGAGGTGACGCACCAGAATGATAAACCGTTCCGCCCGGTCAATCGGGAACAAACGCTTGCCGCTGTCAGCCTGTTGGAAAAAGCGCGCTATAGCGTCCTGGAACGTGAAGATAAACCGACCAGCAGCAAGCCGGGCGCGCCGTTTATTACCTCCACGCTACAGCAGGCTGCGAGCACGCGACTGGGCTTTGGCGTGAAGAAAACCATGATGATGGCGCAGCGCTTGTATGAAGCGGGCTACATCACCTATATGCGTACTGACTCAACCAACCTGAGCCAGGATGCGGTGAACATGGTTCGCGAGTACATCAGCGATAATTTTGGCAAAAAATATCTGCCGGAGAGCGCGAACCAGTACGCCAGCAAAGAGAACTCTCAGGAAGCGCACGAAGCTATCCGTCCTTCCGATGTCGCCGTACAGGCGGAATCGCTGAAAGACATGGAAGCTGATGCGCAAAAACTGTACCAGCTGATCTGGCGTCAGTTTGTTGCCTGTCAGATGACGCCGGCGAAATACGACTCCACCACCTTAACCGTGGGCGCGGGTGATTTCCGCCTGAAAGCGCGTGGTCGTATTCTGCGTTTCGATGGCTGGACCAAAGTGATGCCTGCATTGCGTAAGGGCGATGAAGATCGCATCTTACCGGCCGTGGATAAAGGCGATACGTTGACGCTTGTCGAACTGACGCCAGCGCAACACTTTACCAAACCGCCTGCACGTTTCAGTGAAGCCTCGCTGGTTAAAGAGCTTGAAAAGCGGGGTATTGGTCGTCCATCAACGTATGCGTCGATTATTTCCACGATTCAGGATCGCGGCTATGTTCGTGTTGAGAACCGTCGCTTCTATGCAGAAAAAATGGGTGAAATCGTCACCGATCGTCTGGAAGAAAACTTCCGCGAATTGATGAACTACGATTTTACCGCGCAGATGGAAGACAGCCTCGACCAGGTGGCGAATCACGAAGCCGAATGGAAAGGCGTACTCGACAACTTCTTCACCGATTTTACTCAGCAACTGGATAAAGCCGAAAAAGATCCTGAAGAGGGCGGTATGCGTCCGAACCAGATGGTGCTGACCAGTATTGATTGCCCGACCTGCGGACGCAAGATGGGTATTCGTACCGCCAGCACCGGCGTTTTCCTCGGCTGTTCCGGCTATGCGCTGTCGCCGAAAGAGCGTTGCAAAACCACCATTAACTTGGTGCCGGAAAACGAAGTGCTGAACGTGCTGGAAGGCGACGACGCGGAAACGAACGCTCTGCGCGCCAAACGTCGCTGCAAGAAGTGCGGTACGGCGATGGACAGCTACCTTATCGATCCTAAGCGTAAGCTGCATGTATGTGGTAATAACCCGACCTGTGACGGCTACGAGATCGAAGAGGGTGAATTCCGCATCAAGGGTTATGACGGTCCTATCGTTGAGTGCGAAAAATGTGGTTCTGAAATGCACCTGAAAATGGGGCGTTTCGGTAAGTACATGGCGTGTACCAACGACGAGTGCAAAAACACTCGTAAGATCCTGCGTAACGGTGAAGTCGCTCCGCCGAAAGAAGATCCGGTTCCGCTGCCGGAACTGCCGTGTGAAAAATCTGACGCGTATTTTGTGTTACGTGATGGCGCGGCAGGTATCTTCCTGGCGGCAAATACGTTCCCGAAATCACGTGAGACCCGCGCGCCGTTAGTGGAAGAGCTGTACCGCTTCCGCGATCGTCTGCCGGAAAAACTGCGCTATCTGGCAGACGCGCCGCAGACTGACCCGGATGGCAACAAGTCCATGGTTCGTTTCAGCCGTAAAACCAAGCAGCAATACGTTGCCGCTGAGAAAGACGGTAAGGCGACCGGTTGGTCAGCGTTCTTTGTTGACGGTAAATGGGTAGAAGGGAAGAAATAACGGCATTCCGCCTGAATTCTTCCTTAAAGGGTCGCGTAAGCGGCCCTTTTCGTTTCTGGCGTATTATTTTTTGTCATGCCTATACAGCTTACATAGAAATGATATAGTGGTTATAGTTAACACGTTTTTTATTATTAAATCGTATTAGCAGCGCTAACGAGCCTGCTCTGAAACGATGATCTGATGGCATAAATCGGGATGGCTTGACATGAAATTACAGCAGCTTCGCTACATTGTTGAGGTGGTGAACCACAACCTTAATGTCTCCTCAACGGCGGAAGGGCTTTATACCTCCCAGCCAGGCATCAGTAAGCAAGTTCGTATGCTTGAAGATGAACTTGGCATCCAGATTTTTGCCCGTAGCGGCAAGCACCTGACGCAGGTTACGCCAGCGGGGCAGGAAGTCATCCGTATTGCGCGTGAGGTTCTGTCGAAGGTGGATGCCATTAAGTCGGTGGCCGGCGAACATACCTGGCCGGACAAAGGCTCGTTATACATCGCGACGACCCACACGCAAGCACGTTACGCACTGCCAAACGTGATTAAAGGTTTTATTGAGCGTTACCCTCGCGTCTCTTTGCACATGCACCAGGGATCGCCGACGCAAATCGCCGAAGCGGTATCGAAAGGGAATGCAGACTTTGCCATTGCGACAGAAGCCCTGCATCTGTATGACGATTTGGTGATGCTGCCTTGCTATCACTGGAACCGCTCGATCGTCGTGACGCCGGATCATCCGCTGGCGGGAAAAGCGTCCGTTTCTATTGAAGAGTTAGCGCAGTATCCGCTGGTCACCTACACCTTCGGTTTTACCGGGCGTTCGGAACTGGATACCGCGTTTAACCGTGCGGGTCTGGAACCGCGTATAGTATTTACCGCGACCGACGCCGATGTCATTAAAACCTATGTGCGTCTGGGGCTTGGGGTGGGGGTGATTGCCAGCATGGCGGTTGATCCCGTCTCCGACCCTGATCTTGTACGTGTTGACGCGCACGATATCTTCAGTCATAGCACCACCAAAATTGGTTTTCGTCGCAGCACGTTTTTACGCAGTTACATGTATGATTTTATTCAACGTTTCGCGCCGCATCTGACGCGAGATGTGGTGGATACTGCGGTAGCGTTGCGTTCTAACGATGATATAGAAGCCATGTTTAAAGATATTAAATTGCCTGAGAAATAATACCGGCTGTTACCTCGTCGGTATCCTTCTGCATAAAGCGATACCGACGGGAGACGCTGAATTAATCGATAATTTACAGTGAATAAATTAACCATATATAGTTTATGGAAAAGGATCTCTAAAGTAGTTTCAAATTAGCCAGCTTGCCAAAAATTCCTTTCAAATATTGATAACCGATCAAACAATCGATTTATTTATCAGGACGAGTCTGAAAATTAACTGGCTTTTTTTTGCCTTTTTTATTAGGATTCCTCCTATCTGATGATTAATTGTACCGATTGTTTGGTACCTAAATGATAAGTGATTTCGATAGTATGAGGTTAGCGATGCCTTCAGGAAACCAGCCAGCACGCAGGGATCCCGTGATGAAACGTAAAGCCTGGTTTGCTGTTTTTCTCGGCTCCGCAGTGTTCTGGATTGTCGTCGCGCTCGTGGCCTGGCAAGTGTGGGGGTAGGTCATGTCCGCACCGGAACAACACACCACCGTGACGCCAGCTCCTCATGAAAATGAAACAGATAGCAATACCGGCGCAGAGAATGGGCCGGAAATCCCCACCTCCTGGACGCTTTCCCCTGAACAACGCGCGTTTATTGATCTGTTTACTGATGATGAACAGAAACAGTAATTAATACGAATTTTATCGTCATTATTAATCGTCCTCTGTCTGATATCTCGTATGACTTATTACGTACAATCGCGATGTCCACTCTAATCAGCATATTATCGACTACCAACATGCCTGCTACACATTAACACTATCAACTTCCGCTCTCGAATCTTCCCCGCGTATTTCACACCGCACTCCGCTCTTCCGATGTTTACACTTTTATCAATTTGAGTTGTTATCAAAGCGTTACATTTTGTTTGTGTTATCTTTAATACTAACCCTGAAGAAAATCAGGGGATCTAACCCTGTCATTTAAGGAGGAGCTATGTCGTCGACCCTACGCGAAGCCAGTATGGACACATTGCAGGTTAATGATAAAACCTACCGTTACTACAGCTTGCCTCTGGCCGCACAAACACTGGGTGATATCACCCGCCTGCCCAAATCGCTAAAAGTTTTGCTGGAGAACCTGCTTCGCTGGCAGGACGGAAATACCGTTACCGAAGACGATATTCATGCACTGGCGCGTTGGCTGAAAACCGCGCATGCCGACCGTGAGATTGCCTATCGACCCGCTCGCGTTTTGATGCAGGACTTTACTGGCGTACCCGCAGTGGTCGATCTGGCCGCTATGCGCGAAGCGGTAAAACGTTTGGGCGGGGATACGGCAAAAGTGAATCCGCTTTCGCCAGTGGATCTTGTCATTGACCACTCCGTAACGGTGGATCGTTTCGGTGATGATGACGCTTTCGAAGAGAACGTCCGTCTGGAAATGGAACGTAACCATGAGCGCTATGTGTTCCTGAAATGGGGACAGCAAGCATTCAGTCGCTTCAGCGTTGTGCCGCCGGGAACGGGGATTTGCCACCAGGTTAACCTTGAGTATTTGGGTAAAGCCGTCTGGAGCGAATTACAAAACGGTGAATGGGTGGCTTATCCGGATACGCTGGTCGGTACCGACTCCCATACTACGATGATAAATGGTCTCGGTGTGCTGGGCTGGGGCGTCGGCGGCATTGAAGCCGAAGCCGCGATGCTGGGCCAGCCGGTCTCTATGCTTATCCCTGACGTGGTGGGCTTCAAGCTGGTAGGTAAACTGCGGGAAGGTATCACCGCGACCGATCTGGTGCTGACCGTCACCCAAATGCTGCGTAAGCATGGTGTGGTTGGGAAATTTGTTGAATTCTATGGTGATGGCCTGGATACCTTACCGCTGGCCGATCGGGCAACCATTGCGAACATGTCGCCGGAATATGGCGCAACCTGTGGTTTCTTCCCGATTGATGACATCACGCTTGAATATATGCGCCTGAGCGGACGCAGTGAGGAGCAGGTCGACCTGGTCGGCGCTTATGCTAAAGCGCAGGGGATGTGGCGTAACCCAGGCGATGAACCTGTATTTACCAGTTCGCTGGAGCTGGATATGGGCAGTGTGGAAGCGAGCCTTGCCGGACCGAAGCGTCCACAGGATCGAGTGGCACTCGCAGATGTCCCGAAAGCGTTCTCGGCGAGTAACGAGCTTGAGGTGAATAGCTCGCTAAAAGATCGTCAGCCAGTGGATTATACAATGAACGGGCATCAATACCTGTTGCCGGATGGCGCGGTGGTGATTGCGGCGATCACCTCCTGTACCAACACCTCTAACCCAAGCGTATTGATGGCGGCGGGGCTGCTGGCGAAGAAAGCGGTTACGCTCGGTCTGAAACGTCAACCCTGGGTTAAAGCCTCGCTGGCGCCTGGCTCTAAAGTCGTTTCTGACTATCTGGCGCAGGCCGGGTTCACACCGTATCTTGACGAGTTGGGCTTTAACCTCGTGGGTTATGGCTGTACCACCTGTATAGGTAATTCCGGACCGTTGCCCGATCCTATTGAGACGGCTATCAAAAAAGGCGACCTCACGGTCGGCGCAGTGCTTTCTGGCAACCGTAATTTTGAAGGCCGCATCCATCCGCTCGTCAAGACGAACTGGTTGGCGTCACCGCCGCTGGTAGTCGCTTACGCGCTGGCGGGGAATATGAATATTAACCTGACGAAAGACCCGTTAGGTCATGACAGAAAAGGCGATCCCGTTTACCTGAAAGATATCTGGCCAACTGCCCAGGAAATCGCCCGGGCCGTTGAGCAGGTCTCTACAGCGATGTTCCATAAAGAGTATGCCGAAGTTTTTGAAGGCACGCCGGAATGGAAAGCGATTCAAGTTGATCGGGCTGACACCTATGGCTGGCAGTCTGACTCGACCTATATCCGTTTGTCGCCGTTCTTTGATGGTATGCAGGCTACGCCGGATCCGGTACAGGACATTCATGGCGCACGCATTTTGGCGATGTTAGGCGACTCGGTGACCACCGATCACATTTCTCCTGCCGGTAGTATTAAAGCGGATAGCCCGGCCGGTCGGTATCTACAAAGCCACGGCGTTGAGCGCAAAGACTTTAACTCCTACGGTTCCCGCCGCGGAAACCATGAAGTGATGATGCGCGGTACTTTTGCCAATATACGTATCCGCAATGAGATGGTGCCTGGCGTGGAAGGCGGAATGACGCGGCATTTACCGGGGACGGAAGTGGTAGCTATCTATGATGCGGCCATGCAATACCAACAGGAGAATGTTCCGCTGGCGGTCATTGCCGGTAAGGAATATGGTTCTGGCTCCAGTCGTGACTGGGCTGCGAAAGGCCCACGCTTGCTGGGTGTGCGCGTGGTGATTGCTGAGTCCTTTGAGCGAATTCACCGTTCTAACCTGATCGGTATGGGGATTTTACCGCTTGAATTCCCACAGGGCGTTACGCGTAAAACACTGGGATTAACCGGTGAGGAAGCGATTGATATTACGGATCTGCAAAACATTAAACCGGGGGCGACAGTTCCGGTAAGTTTGACCCGTGCGGATGGGCGTAAAGAGGTGATTTTATGCCGTTGCCGCATCGATACCGCGACGGAGTTAACGTATTACCAGAACGACGGCATTCTGCACTACGTCATTCGTAATATGTTGAACTGACATGTAAAAAGCCTGCGTGAGCAGGCTTTTTTCTGTACCGGGTAAATGGAAATTATTTATTTAACAAATGACCCATTTTCGCGGCTTTGGTATCCAGATAATGTTCATTATTCGGGTTACGACCCACAATTAACGGCACGCGTTCAACGATATTGATACCCGCCTCGGTCAGAATTTCCACTTTCTTCGGGTTATTGGTCAACAAACGTACCTCGTCAACTCCCAGCAGTTTGAACATGTCCGCACACAGTGTGAAATCACGCTCGTCTGCTGCAAAGCCTAACTGATGATTGGCTTCAACGGTATCATAACCCTGGTCCTGCAGCGCATAGGCGCGGATTTTATTTAACAGTCCAATGTTGCGCCCTTCCTGACGATGATAGAGCAGAATGCCACGCCCTTCTTCGGCAATATGCGACAGGGCTGCTTCGAGCTGGAAACCGCAATCGCAACGCAGGCTAAACAGCGCATCGCCAGTCAGACACTCAGAGTGGACACGCGCCAGGACAGGCGTTTGGCCTGTAATATCGCCAAAAATCAGTGCGACATGATCGTGTCCGGTTGCCAGTTCTTCAAATCCCACCATCAGGAAATCACCCCAGGGGGTTGGCAGTTTGGCTTCTGCCACACGTTTAAGCTGCATGTAATTCTCCAGATTATGCTGGCACTGTCGTGCCGTCGCCTGTTGGCTTCTGTTCTGTATTGCACTATTTTGCCATAAGCCAGCGATGTTCACCTAATTGCGACAACGGATTCGCTTTTGGAATGGCACAAAATTGTCAATTTTCCCGGCGTGCGCATTTTTCAGTTATGATTGTGAGACTTATCAACGAAAGGAGAGGCAATGCTTTCAATTGCAAAGCGCACCGCAGTCGGCGCCGGACTGCTGCTTATCATGCCGGTTGCTGTATGGGTATCAGGTTGGAACTGGCAACCTGGGCATAATGTCTGGTGGTTAAAATCCCTGTTCTGGGTAACGGAAACGGTGACACAGCCATGGGGGATTATCACTCACGTAGCGCTCTGTGCATGGTTTTTATGGTGTCTGCGTTTTCGTCTGAAAGCGGCGGTAATGCTGTTTGCGATCCTGGCGGTGGCGATTTTAGTTGGGCAGGGCGTGAAGTCATGGGTTAAGGATAAGGTGCAGGAACCGCGGCCATTTGTTGTATGGCTGGAAAAAACGCACCATATTCCGGTGGATGAGTTCTACACTTTAAAACGTAAAGATCGCGGGAACTTAGTCAAAGAACAATTAGCCGAACAGCGGGACGTGCCAACGTTTCTACGTAAGCACTGGCAAAAAGAAACAGGATTTGCTTTTCCCTCCGGGCATACAATGTTTGCTGCCAGTTGGGCTTTGCTGGCGGTAGGATTGCTGTGGCCGCGCAGACGTACGCTGACTATAGCATTCTTACTCATCTGGGCGACGGGTGTGATGGGGAGCCGCTTGCTGCTGGGAATGCACTGGCCCCGTGATTTGGTGGTCGCAACGCTGATTTCCTGGCTGTTGGTGACCCTGGCAACCTGGCTTGCGCAGCGGATATGCGGACCCTTAACACCGCCAGTGCAGGAGACAAAAGAAATCGCGCAGCGTGAGCAAGAAAGTTAGCTATGATTGATTTTTCGAATTTTGCCCTTAAATCAGAAGGCATAAAGCGCTTTTCCATTTCGCACTCGGTGTGAAAATGGTAATTTAAAGGGCTCAACGCGGTAAGTTGGACACGATTTATTCGCTTAAACCACATAACGGGAAGTAATGTGAAATATTTACTCATTTTCTTACTGGTGTTGGCGATTTTTGTTATTTCGGTGACATTAGGTGCGCAAAACGATCAACAGGTTACGTTTAATTACCTGCTGGCTCAGGGTGAGTATCGTATCTCTACGCTGCTTGCTGTATTGTTTGCCGCAGGTTTTGCGATTGGTTGGCTAATTTGCGGCCTTTTCTGGCTGAAGGTTCGAGTGTCTCTTGCGCGCGCCGAACGTAAAATCAAACGACTGGAAAACCAGCTTGCGCCTGCGACCGACGTTGCGGTACCCGCCGATTCGTCGGTTGTAAAGGAATAATTATTTATGTTGGAGTTGTTGTTTCTGCTTTTACCTGTAGCCGCTGCCTATGGGTGGTATATGGGTCGCAGAAGTGCGCAACAAACAAAGCAGGATGAAGCCAACCGACTTTCCCGTGACTATGTCGCCGGGGTTAACTTCCTCCTGAGCAACCAACAAGATAAAGCGGTGGATCTGTTCCTTGATATGCTGAAAGAGGACACGGGCACCGTTGAGGCTCATCTCACCCTCGGAAACCTGTTCCGTTCGCGCGGTGAAGTCGATCGTGCAATCCGCATCCACCAAACGCTTATGGAAAGTGCCTCGCTGACATACGAACAGCGCTTGCTGGCAGTGCAACAACTGGGCCGCGACTACATGGCCGCAGGCCTGTATGACCGTGCGGAAGACATGTTCAATCAGCTTACTGATGAAACAGATTTTCGCGTTGGGGCATTACAACAGTTGCTGCAAATTTATCAGGCAACCAGCGAATGGCAAAAAGCCATTGACGTTGCAGAGCGTCTGGTAAAGCTTGGCAAAGACAAACAACGCATTGAGATAGCGCATTTCTATTGCGAACTGGCGTTACAGCAAATGGGCAACGACGATATGGACCGTGCCATGACGCTGTTGAAAAAAGGGGCGGCAGCAGACAAAAACAGCGCCCGCGTTTCCATTATGATGGGGCGCGTATATATGCTGAACGGCGATTACTCCAGGGCGGTTGAAAGTCTGCAACGGGTGATTTCTCAGGATAAAGAGCTGGTCAGTGAAACGCTGGAAATGCTGCAAAGCTGCTACCAGCATCTGGGCAAAAACGATGAGTGGGCAGAGTTTTTACGCCGTGCGGTTGAGGAAAATACCGGTGCCGCCGCTGAACTGATGCTTGCAGATATCCTTGAGGCGCGTGAGGGAACTGATACCGCTCAGGTTTATATTACTCGTCAGCTGCAACGCCATCCTACGATGCGTGTATTCCACAAGCTGATGGATTATCATCTTAACGAAGCAGAAGAAGGGCGCGCCAAAGAGAGCCTGATGGTGCTGCGCGATATGGTCGGGGAGCAGGTACGTAGTAAGCCGCGCTATCGCTGTCAAAAATGCGGGTTTACCGCTTATACGCTGTACTGGCATTGTCCATCCTGCCGTTCATGGTCAACCATTAAACCTATTCGTGGGCTTGATGGGCTGTAATTTTTTAAAAAAGCTTCAACTTAGTTACAACATCCTTATAGGGTGTAATCGTCCCATCATCAACCTCCACAGCCGGTTCGCCTGGCAGAAATGTAATCGCGCCTGTTAATTTTCTATTGCCGCAGGTAGAATGCACGCCGTTTACCCATTTTGCGCCACCGGTGGCGCCCATCCTCAGGAAGGTCTGGTCATGACGTTTACTGCTTCATCTTCTTCTCGTGCTGTTACTGATTCTCCTGTCGTTGTCGCTCTTGATTACGCAAATCGTGATAAAGCATTAGCTTTTGTCGACAGAATTGATCCTCGTGATTGCCGTTTGAAAGTGGGCAAAGAGATGTTCACGCTTTTTGGACCTCAGTTGGTTCGCGAACTACAACAGCGCGGTTTTGACGTCTTTCTGGATTTGAAATTTCATGATATTCCCAATACAACTGCACATGCCGTAGCTGCGGCTGCCGACCTTGGCGTGTGGATGGTTAACGTACACGCCTCTGGCGGGGCGCGCATGATGACGGCAGCCCGTGAGGCCCTGGTGCCTTTTGGTAACGATGCGCCATTGCTGATTGCTGTGACGGTGCTGACCAGCATGGAAGCCAGCGATCTGGCCGATCTCGGTGTGACGTTGTCACCTGCGGAGCATGCTGAAAGACTGGCGCGTTTAACCCAACATTGCGGGCTGGACGGAGTCGTATGCTCTGCCCAGGAAGCGGTACGTTTCAAACAGGCGTTTGGACAGGCATTTAAGTTAGTGACCCCGGGTATTCGTCCTGAAGGCAGCGAGGCGGGCGATCAGCGTCGTATTATGACGCCAGAGCAGGCGCAGTTAGCCGGTGTGGATTACATGGTGATTGGTCGTCCGGTCACGCAGTCTGCCGACCCGGCGCAGACGCTGAAGATGATCAATGCCTCTCTGAAACGAGGTGTGTAAATGAGCGATTCAAACTCTCGCCTGGTCTATTCAACCGACTCCGGACGCATTGATGAACCGAAGGTCGCCCCTGAACGTCCAAAGGGTGATGGTATTGTCCGCATTCAACGCCAGACCAGCGGTCGTAAAGGCAAGGGCGTGTGCCTGATCACCGGTATTGATCAGGATGATGCGGAACTGGCTAAATTAGCCGCGGAACTGAAGAAAAAATGTGGTTGCGGTGGGGCGGTAAAAGATGGCGTGATTGAAATTCAGGGCGATAAACGTGACCTGATAAAATTATTGCTGGAGGCCAAAGGCATGAAAGTCAAACTGGCTGGCGGTTAATAAAAAAGCCACGGAGATAATCCGTGGCTTTTTAAATACAGAGCTGAAAAAGTAAACGTTTAATTATATCGAGCCGGTCAACCGTAAATTATTTACCTACCTGATGGCCAATAATACCACCAACAGCAGCACCACCCAGCGTACCCAGCGCGCTGCCATCGGTCAGGACTGCACCACCTACTGCACCCGCACCGGCACCGATAGCGGTATTGCGATCGCGTTTGGACCAGTTAGAGCAGGCGCTCAGAGACATTGCCAGAGTAAGCGCCAGAATGGCTGCGGTCATTTTTTTGCTCGTTACTAACATAATACTTTCTCCTGAATTATTGATTCACGGAATCCAGTGTTCTTTAAGGATAGCGTTAAATCGCGACTATCAAAGATATTTCCGTGAAACCGTTTAGCGAAGGCATGACAACCAATATCCTGCAGTTGGATGTTCGCTCCTGTTATATCGCTAATATTAATTCTACGAGTTTATCCTGTTAACAACAGGTAAAAAGTCTTAATTGGGTTGTCAGATAACTCTCAGAGAGGAGATGATTTGCCTGCCGACAAATCATCTTGCGCAGCCATTATGCGTTGGTATCAATGATATTGACGGTTAATCCTGAATGTTCAAGCTGCATTTGTACGCTGGCGCTGAGCTTAGAGTCCGTCACGACGCGACTGAATCGTGCTAAAGGCCCCAGGGTATAAGGATGAATGGCGTCAAATTTTGAGCTGTCGGTAAGCACAATAACCTCTGCGCCTTTTTCCAGTACCGCATTAACCACATCAGAACGCATCATATCGCGTCCGGTGAAGCCGGTTTCTGCCTGCCAGCCATCAATGCCGATGAAGGCCTTACTGAAGTGTACCTGCTGGATAAACTGGCGAGTCAGGGGGCCGACCATGCTCTCACTTTTCTTCTGATAAATCCCGCCGAGGAGAATCACTTCACAGGGTGTTTCTTTGAGCAGGTGAGCGATGTAGCTGCTCACCGTAATGATAGTGACATCTTTTTGCTCCGCCAGGGTTCTTGCCAGGAGCGCATTGCTGCTGCCATTCTCAATGAATACAGACTCGCCGGGGCTGACCAGTGATGCAGCGAATTCGGCCAGCTCACGTTTTAGCGTGAAATTGGTCATCATGCGTGTTTCCACATCATCGCTGTTCAATGAAACAGCAAATCCGTGCGCACGGCGTAAATAACTCTGTTTTTCCAGCGTATTCAGATCCTGTCGAATCGTCACTTCTGAAACGCCGGTGATTTTTGCCAGATCGGCGACGCTCATCTGACCTTTATCGGTCACCATCTGCAAAATGGATTGTTGTCGGGAATTCATAGTATTAATTTTTATAGCAATATCGTATCGGAAAATAAACGGAAGTCTGCTGATAGCAGTAACATCAAGAGAGCGATGTCATCAGATCTCCCACGGAGCTTTCTGTTTAGTTGACAAAGATTGAGTATCTTCTTTGACCGTGTTTAACAGTTCAGCCTTCAGAATTTCGAGATTGTGGATGGCTGAGTGGTAATCACCTGCAACGAGGATATCCAACACGGTATCAATGCGTTCGGCCAGACGCTGAGCGTCGATATCAGACATGGTCATCATCCAAAGGGCAATAGAGTTTGAATTTCATGATGCAGAATTTCATGGCAAAAGAGAAGGGAAAAATAGTATTAACCTGAATGATTGAAGAATATTATATATTCTGTGATTACATACAGATAGAATCATCACGTATTGTCCATTTATGGCTATTTTCTCCGAGGAATCTTTCTGCATTATCGCGTTTTTTTATTCAGGTGTCGTCGATACCATCGTTCAAACGCAGCTGCAGGCATCGGCTTGGCGAATAAAAATCCCTGACGCTCATTGACGCCGTTCTTGGTCAAAAACGCATCCTCTTTTGCACTTTCAACGCCTTCGGCGATGACCTGCAGGTTGAGCGCTTGCGCGACCGCGACAATGGCCCGCACCAGCGACTGTGAAATAGGTTGCTTGTGCACATCTCTGACAAAGGTTTGATCCAGTTTTATCGCATCAAGCGGGAAGCGGGCCAGTTGAGATAGCGACGAATAACCGGTGCCAAAATCATCCAAATGGATTTGTGCCCCCAACTGGCTAAATTGCTGAATAACGGATAGCGCCAACTGCTCATTTTCAATCAAACTGCTTTCCGTTAATTCAACATCGATCGGGCAGTATTCAAAGTTGAGATCGTGAAGCACCTGCTTGAGAGCGGTAAATAGCGTCTGGTCGGCGAGCTGGCGCGCAGACACGTTTACCGCCACGCGTAGATTTATCCCCTTGGCACGCCATTTTGCCACCTGGCGCACGACGTCCAGAATAACCCATCGACCGAGCGGAACGATGAGCCCTGATTCTTCGGCGTAGGAGATAAACTCCAATGGCGGTATGAGACCACGTTCCGGGGACTGCCAACGAACCAGAGCCTCCAGACTACGAACTTCTCCGCGCCAGGTTATTTTTGGCTGATAGTGGATAACCAGTTGATCGTTTTCCAGCGCCTTACGCAGATTGGTATCCAACCACAAATATTCAAAAACTCGTTGATTCATTTCCGGTGAGAAGACGCAAAACTGACCACGACCGCCTTCTTTTGCTGTGTACATGGCCGTATCCGCGTTACGGATGACGCTCTCGCCGTCCTGTCCATGCTGTGGCGCGAGAGAAATACCGATTGAACATCCGGTATAGACTTCTATCAGTCCAATGCGAAAAGGTTGACGCAGGCGCGTCAGGATACGCGATGCCGTAGCCTCCAGCGCGCCCTGGGACGTTTCGGTGGCAAGGACAATGAATTCATCACCGCCAAACCTGGCCAGTAGCTGGTTGTCGTCGATGCAACTGAGGATAGCCAGCGACACGCTTTGTAACAACTGATCGCCAAACATATGACCGTAGGCGTCGTTCACCTTTTTAAAGTTATCCAAATCGAGATAGACAATCCCAACCTGTGTATCGCCCGCGTTTTCAATGGCGTTGCTGATCAGCTCGTGAATTGCGTTGCGGTTCGGTAAACCAGTGATGGAGTCGGTATTGGCCAATACCCGTAGACGTTCCTGCGCGCGGCGCTCTTCAGTAATATCGGTACCGGAACAGATCAGAAATATTTCGTTCTTGCCGCTACCGTTATGCACAAACTTATTGCGGAACAGAAACAGACGCTGGCCTTTGCAGGTTTTTACCCAACGTTCGACCTCATAAGAGTTACCTTCGCGAAAAAACACCTCAATGTTGCGCCGTGAGGCTGCGGCCTCGCGACGGCTCATAAACAGCGTGAAAACGCTTTGGCCAATCACTTCGCGCTCTTTGAGACCGGTGTACTCTTCGCACAGGCGATTAAAACGTTGAATGTTGCCCATACGGTCAAGAATGACAATGACGGAGTTAGCTTCAGAAACGACCTGCTCAGCGAAAGAGAGGCCGTGAGCCAGGTCGCGCGCGACGGAAGGGGTGTCATCCCAGGCGGATGCGCTTCCCGCCCATTCGCGCTTATTGATTTTCCTGCCGACCAGATGCACGGGAATGTCGTCATCTTCAATGGGAAGCGTCATCAACAGGCTCGATGTAATCACCGTCATTTCGCGAATGCGGTCGGCTTGCTCAGCTGACAATTCGATGGTCTGATCGACTGCTGACGCTTCGTCGATAGAGAAATGCAGGATGTTGCAATCCTCTGACAAACGCCAGTAGGGGTTATGAGTGCCCACATAGCTATACAACGTAACCCGCTCCCGGACGTCTTTCATGATGTGTACTATCCCGTTTAAAGCGCATAGAGCCTCAAAAGTATAGTTAGCCATGATTCATACAGGGTGACTATGGCTGAACGTATTGTTTTATTTATGTATTTATATGTAATGCAGAATCTAAAAAAAGCAAAGCTAGCGGAACTGAAAATAGTAAAAAATAAATTAGACCGGATGAAAGAAGTGTAGTGCGTGGTGGAGATTTGGGAGGGAAAAGAAAACGACCTTTCACAGAAAGAGAAAGGCCGTTAGCTTTATCAATGTTACACGGCTGGACGTGCGATAACGCTGCGGGTTTCCATCCGCACTTCGGCAATAGTTACATCAATCACATCCGTGACTTTGTAAACCACTTCACCTTTGATTTGTACGGTGCCGCTTTCCTGGCTGCATACCAGTTCGTCACGAACAGCATGCAGGAACGGGGCCGGAATAAATGCGACTGCGCCATTATCCACTAAACGTACTCGCATACCGCCGCGGCTGACGTCAATGATCTCGGCCGCGAAGCGGACGTCGGTGCCGGCTTTGTCGCTCAAGAAGCGGGCGTATAACCAGTCACCCACATCGCGTTCAGCCATGCGGTTCAGACGACGACGTTCGGCCATTTGCAGGGTCGTATCATCCTGCGGACGGGCAATCGTTTCGCCTTTGATGACGGCCTTAAGCAGACGGTGGTTGATCATGTCGCCATACTTACGAATAGGAGAGGTCCAGGTGGCATATGCTTCCAGACCCAGCCCAAAGTGCGGACCTGGTTCGGTGCTGATTTCAGCATACGACTGGAACCGGCGGATACGGCTATCGAGGAAACCGGAAGGCTGCGCATCCAGTTCGCGGCGCAGTTTGCAGAAGCCTTCCAGCGTCAGGACCTCTTCGGCATCTACATGCATACCATGGGTTTTCAGTAGCGCGGCCAGTGCGTCAGCGTTTGCCGGATCAAATCCCATATGGACGTTATAAATTCCAAAGCCCAGCGTGTCGCGAAGAACGCGTGCAGCACAAATATTTGCCGCAATCATTGACTCTTCCACGATACGGTTAGCGATGCGACGCGGTTCCGCCACAATATCCAGCACTTCGCCTTTTTCACCGAGGACAAAACGGTAATCCGGACGATCTTTAAATACTAACGCGTGGTTATGACGCCATTCACCCCGGCTCAGACAAATACGATGCAGCAGACGGATTTGTTCAGCAATCGCGTCGCTTTCAGGCTGCCAGTAGCCGGTGCCTTCCAGCCAGTCGGAGACGTTGTCATAGGCCAACTTCGCTTTAGACTCGATAGTCGCAGCGAAGAAGATGATGTTGTCTTCAATCGTACCGTCGGCGGTAATGATCATGCGGCAAGCCAGAACCGGGCGTACTTCGTTCGCACGCAGAGAACAGAGATCGTCAGACAGTTCACGTGGCAGCATCGGGATATTGAATCCCGGCAGATAGTTGGTGAACGCACGAATCTTCGCCGTTTTATCCAGTTTGCTGCCTTCTGCAATCCAGGCGGTAGGATCGGCAATAGCAACGGTTAACTGTAGCTTGCCATCGGCCAGTTCTTCAGCATACAGCGCATCGTCCATATCTTCGGTGCTGGCGCTGTCGATGGTGACGAAATTGAGGGCGGTCAGGTCCTGACGCACCAGACCTTCGTCCAGCATTTCGGTCGCAACGCCGTCCGGTGCTTCTTTTTCGAGATTATGGCGCGCCAGCGTGACCCACCACGGGACAAAATGATCGTCCGCAAAGGTGATAAATTGGGTTAGTTCAGCGTAGAAGGTGCGATCGCCTTTTAGCGGATGGCGGCGCATTTCTGCCACGGCCCAGTCACCTTCTTTAAATTCATGCTCAACGCCACGGGCGGCGCGACAAGGGATCGCCTCTTTCAGTAACGGATGATCCGGCACAATGGACAGACGGTCATTTTTGCCCTGAACTTTACCCACGAAGCGCGTCAGGAAGGGTTCGATTAGCTCTTCCGGTTCAGCAGACTCACGATCTTTTTCCGTATGGATCACCGCAACAATACGGTCGCCATGCATCACTTTTTTCATCTGCGGCGGTGGAATGAAATAGCTTTTTTGTGCATCGACTTCCAGGAAGCCAAAGCCTTTTTCCGTGGCCTTTACCACCCCTTCAGCACGTGGCGTCTGGGAATGTAGTTGCTGTTTAAGCTGCGCTAGCAGCGGGTTGTCCTGAAGCATAATTGTCTATTTTCGTGGCTAAAAGAGCGGCTGACAGTTTTACGCGATTCTGTCAGTTGCAGCAAGCGCTCTTTAAGTAAGTGGATCGGTTAATACGTCTCGCCCAGCGCGATTTTCAAGCGATTTAACCATCCGCATAATCCACTCCAGGCCAGCAGGTTAATCGCCTGTTCTGAAGAGATACCCTGATCGAACAACGGTGTTAACAGTGCGGCGCTAAAGCGGTCGGGCGCTCGGGTGAGCCATTGTACCGCCTGCAGGGTGACGCGCTCAACCGGATGTCGTTGTTCCCAGCGCTGCAATTCACGTTCATCCTGACGAAGGACAGTGATGATGTCAGTTAATTCATATGCCGTATGCGCATGTTCATTAAAGCAGGACACGCTGCCGTTGATGCGTGATGTCATCAGGGTCGTCAGAGAAAATGCCCGCGTCGGCATATCGCTGCGTAGCGTGCTGGAAATCAGTGACCCAAGTAAATCTAAAACGGCAGGTGAATGTGCTAGCAGGGGGAGCAGCGCGTGCAGTTCGTTGGGATAATCCGCGCGCGGTTTCGCGCGGGAGTGCAGCTGCTCGGGTTCTAATGGCGCAGCGTGCCAGCTGGCGTTGGTGGCGCTAAATGGCGAAGCGTGAGCGAATTGCTGTATATCGAGGCCCGGTATTCGACGTACCGGGTGAGCGCTGCAGGCCTGAAGTAATGCGACTACCCGGGCCTGAAAACCGACGAAGCCGATGATTTGATTCATCAATATGCTATCGCAGCTGGTCAGCCCGACCGCATCCAGGTGCTGACGGTCCCGCTCGCCGATCACAGCCGGTGAACTGGCGAGCTGGCGCGCATATTGGGTGATTTGCGCCAGTCGATGATTACTTTCGCGAGACGAATCAGGACCCGGCAGCGGCGTTAAGCGCGCGGCATAGTGATTACACAATCGCTGCACGCCATACACCTGAGCGACGGTCAGGGCTGTACTCATCCGTTCATAGGCGCTGAACGTATGCATCCGATCCAGTACGACGTGAGCAGGGAAAAGAAGTTGGGCAAGTTTACGGGCAGGGGTTAACCAGGATTGAAAGGGTAAAAGCACGTCATGAGGTATCGCCAGGTCCAGTAAAAAGCTGTCGTCAACATGAGCGGCCTCCGGCACCAGCGGCAGAACATCTTGCGGATACGTGCTGGATTGCGTCTCATGATACCAGTGGCTTTTGCCTACAATGCGGCGTTGTTCCATGGGCGTTCCTTGGTCTAAAAAGTGGCGACCCGGACACGTCGTCATACACCTACGCCGGATCGTTTGCGCTGCAATATCCTGACGTAAGCCGATGAGGGGATGAAAGATTGTTACGTGATAATAAATATCGGAAAAGTATATATGGCACAGGGCAGTGGAGGAGGAGGTGAAATCATGGGCGACGGCAGGCCGCCCACAGAGGACTAAACGATTATTTCAGATCCAGCTCGTTCATCGCTGCAATGCTGAAGCCACCATCAACGTGAACGACTTCACCAGAGATGCCGGCAGAAAGATCGGAGCACAGGAATGCTGCGGAATTGCCTACATCTTCAATCGTCACGGTGCGGCGAATCGGCGTCACCGCTTCACAATGCGCCAGCATTTTACGGAAATCTTTGATGCCGGAAGCGGCAAGAGTGCGGATTGGACCTGCGGAGATGGCGTTCACTCGTACACCTTCAGGACCCATTGCGTTAGCCATGTAACGGACGTTGGCTTCCAGAGACGCTTTCGCCAGCCCCATCACGTTGTAGTTAGGGATTGCGCGCTCTGCACCCAGGTAGGATAGCGTCAGTAGCGCAGAGCCAGGGTTAAGCATAGAGCGGCAAGCTTTTGCCATCGCAACAAAGCTGTAAGCGCTGATGTCATGAGCAATTTTAAAACCTTCGCGGGTGACCGCATTCACATAGTCGCCATCCAACTGGTCAGCAGGCGCGAAACCGATGGAATGCACGAATCCGTCGAATTTCGGCCAGGAGTGGCTCAGTTCAGCGAACATCGCATCGATGCTGGCATCTTCGGCAACATCACATTGTAGTACGATGCTGGACCCCAGTTGAGCGGCAAATTCCTCCACTCGGCCTTTTAGTTTGTCGTTCTGGTAGGTGAACGCCAGTTCAGCGCCTTCACGATGCATTGCCTGAGCGATTCCCCAGGCAATGGACAATTTACTGGCAAGACCCGTCACCAGAAGACGCTTACCGGAAAGAAAACCCATAGCTTTAATCCTTATGGTCATTGCTTCTTCGTAGCAATCAATGCGTGATGATTGCCATCTCAAAAACGCGCGAAATTGGGCTGAAATTATATCCTACTCATTGTTCCTTTTAGAATGGTTATCAACCCTAAATGACCCTTACCATTCATTGCAAATGGCGAGGATATTACTTCCCCTGGTTGTGCTTTGCCCGACCCGTATTGCATTGAAGACAATGAGAAAATACAAGGCTTTAAAGGCGCTAAAATGGTATTATTAAGGCGCTAGCTGATGTTAATAAACATAGCAAGGTAGGAACTTTCTTAAAACAAAAAATATGCATATATTCAGATTGTTATGATATATTGTTTTTATCGATCAATATCGATACATTGATCGATATTATTGATTGATTGTGATTAAAAGTGCATTATCAGGAGGTTATGATCAATTGGAGTGGTCTTATGCACTATCATTTCATCGCGGAACCGATGAGAGACACAACAAATAAGTTGCTGGGCGTGGAGATGATCGCCCGGTTTGCTGCAGATACGGTTCGCCCATTGCATGCAGATTTCGTCGTTTCAGCGTGGAATAGCGAACAAAAGCGTAATTTCATGCTCAAGCAAATTCAGTTAATTGCCGAAAAGCGTGATTGGTTTGAGAGCAACAATCTGCTCTGTACCCTTCATCTCATCGATGAAATGGCACTTCTGGCGATTGGTGATCCGGTCATCAAGTCGGCCCTACACGCAATGCCCTTTATTGCACTGGAACTGTCAGAGCGTTTTCTGTCGAGTACGATTTGCCTGAATAATCTGCTGATTAATTCACTCTGTGACGGCCCAAACGCGCTATGGCTGGGCGATCTCGGCTCCGGTAACGTCGGGGCAAGTCCGCTGGTTTGCGGTCATTTTGACGTGGTTAAATTGGATCGCGGTTTCTTCCTTGAACAGGTAGAAAAGCCGATGTTCCCGGTGCTTATCAAAAACATCCGGGAATATTGCGATCGCGTTGCGGTGGAGGGGGTCGAAACATCACGACTTATCGATGACGTCAGCGCGGCAGGTGTCTGGGCGATACAGGGGAGCGTTTTTCCGTCAGTCGTTTTTCACGAGGTCGAGACACTGCTCTTACCCGGTGTTGGTCACTGATGGCGCAATTGCCCTCCGGTTTCGGAGGGCAGCGGCTTTGTTAGCGATCTTTCCGCCAGGCGTCGGCAGTGAGCGCCTCGCCAAAATGCCCTGCAATCAGACGACGAGTCAGCTCATGCAGCGGGGAGGCCAGAACATCCGCGGTACTGCCACGCTCAACAACTTCACCCTGATGCATGACTAATACTTGATCGCTAATGTGCTTCATCATGCCGATATGTTGAGTCACATAGATATACGAAATCCCCTGTTTTTCCTGTAATTCCAGCATCAAATTGATGAGCTGCGAACGCATCGACATGTCCAGAGAGGCAAGGGCCTCGTCGGCGATAATCACTTTAGGTCGTAAAATAAGCGCGCGGGCAAGCCCCAGACGCTGTTTTTGCCCCGGCGCCAACATATGCGGGTAATAGCTCACATGGTCAGGTAACAGTCCAACCATGCGCATCGTTTCTATAATCTGTTTGCGACGCTGTTCAGGTTCCAGGTCGGTGTTCAGACGCAGCGGGAAATCAAGGATTTGTGAAATACGCTGGCGAGGGTTAAGCGATGTTGACGGATCCTGAAAAATCATACGGATACGCTGACTACGGAATGAATAATCACCATACTGGAGCGGATGATCGTCAATCAGCAGTTCACCGCTGGTGGGTTCAATCATGCCAGCTAACATCTTTGCCAGCGTGGACTTACCGGAACCATTCTCACCAATAACCGCGAGTGTCTGACGTTCGCGCAGGGTAAAGCTGAGTGGCTTAACGGCCTCAACGGTCTGGCGGCGAAATAAACCCGTCCGGTAGCGAAAGGTTTTGCTCAGATTGCGAACTTCGAGCAGGGTTTCTACCATCTCACTCTCTCTCCATGTTCAGCGGGAAATGACAGGCGTAGAGATGATTCTTTGCTCCGGTCAGTCGTGGGGTTTCAATACATTCACGCTGAGCATAAGGGCAGCGCGGCCCCAGACGGCAGCCGATGGGTAATTGTTCCAGCAATGGAATCGCTCCTGGCATGGTATTCAGACGACTTTTATGCGGCATCGCGCTACCAAAATCAGGAATGGCGCGGATCAACGCTTGCGTATAAGGATGATGTGGAATCGTCACCAGATCTTTACTGGGCGCCGTTTCCACCGTTTGTCCGCAATACATTACGTTGATTTTGTCCGCCCACTGGCTGAGCATTTGCAGGTCATGGCTGATCAACAAAATGGTAGTATTACTGTTTTGGTTCAGCCGGGTCAGCAGGCGAAATATTTGCGCCTGGGTCGTTGGCTCCATCGCGTTCGTCGGTTCATCGGCAATCAGCAAGCGCGGCTGATTCGCCAGTGCAATAGCGATCATTACCTTCTGACACTCGCCGTCGGTCAGTTCATACGGGAAGCTGCGCATGGCATCTTTATGATCTTTTATCCCGACGCGGTGCAAAAGCTCAATCGCCCGGCGTTTGCGCCAGCCGATGCGCTGCCACCAGCGCCCCTTATAGGTCCAGGCTGGAATATTTTGCATCAGCTGTCGTCCAATACGCTCGGACGGGTCAAGGCACGATTGCGGTTCCTGAAAGATCATGGAAACGTTATGACCGACCAGCTTGCGTCGTTCACGCGCGGAAAGGCGCAGGAGATCGATGTCATCAAAGCGCATACGGTCTGCGGTTACGCGCCAGTTATCTTTGGCGACGCCGCAAATTGCCTTGGCGATCAGGCTCTTGCCGGAGCCGGACTCGCCGACCAGTCCGCGGATTTCCCCCTCATTGAGGGTCATGCTGACACGGTCAACCGCTTTTACCCAGTCGTCGCCGGTTCTGAATTCAATGGTCAGGTTGCGGATATCGAGTAATGGCATTATTCCACCCCCGCAATAATTGCGCGGCGCACGCCATCACCCAGCAGGTTAACCAGCAGCACGCTTATCATGATCGCCGCGCCTGGCAGCATCACTGTCCACGGTGCGACATAAATCAGCTCCAGCGCGTCGCCGAGCATGGCTCCCCATTCCGGTGATGGCAACTGCGCGCCAAGATCAAGAAAACCCAGCGCGGCGATATCCAGAATCGCCATCGACAGCGCACGGGTGATTTCAGTGATAAGCCCGGCGGTAATATTGGGCAGAACGGCGAACCACAGAATATTGAGCGTGGTTGCGCCATCAAGGCGAGCGGCAATAACATACTCTTTTTCCAGCTCGTCATGCACCATGCTGTAGACGGAGCGAACCATCCGCGGCAGCAGCGCCAGCCAGACGGCAAACATCGCGTGAGTCAGATGCGGACCGGCAAAAGCCACCACAATAATCGCCAGCAACAGTGAAGGGATCGACAGCAGGGTGTCCAGAATGTGATTCAGCACCGCGGAACGCAAACCGTGCGTTGCTCCGGCAACCACCCCCAGTAACAAGCCACACAGCGTGGCGGCGAGAGTTACGACAAACGCACCGCCCACGGTTGGGGCCGCACCGCTGAGCAGGCGACTTAAAACATCACGCCCCAGGTCATCAGTCCCGAGGAAGAAAGAGACTTCGCCATAGCGCGACCATGACGGCGGTAAAAGCTGATAGCCGAGAAACTGCTGGTCGATGCCGTAAGGCGCGAACCAACCACCAAAAATACACAGAATCGCCAGTCCCGCACAGCCATACAGGCCGATCATTGCGGTTGCATCGCCGTAAAAATTGCGCCATGCGGTGCGCAGCGTACCAGGCGGGCGCTTTTCGCTGTAGACGCTATCGTAAGGCATACCATTCCTTATGTTTCAGAGGGTTAGCCATAGCACCCAAAATATCAGAGATGACGTTAACGATGATAACCAGTGAGCCTATCACCATCACACCCGCCGAAATCGCCGCGTAATCCTGCTGGCGAATCGCGTTTATCAGCCAACGGCCAAGACCTGGCCAGCTAAAGACCATCTCGGTGATCATCGCCAGCGTCAGCATGGTGGAAAACTGTAACCCCAGGCGCGGGATAACCGGTGGGAGAGCGTTGTGCAGTACGTGACGGCGTAAAATCGTTAACCGTGACAAACCACGAGTAGCCGCCGCTTTAACATAGTTTTGATCAAAGACCTCAATGGTGCTGATACGCATCAGACGAATAACTTCCGTCGTCGGTGCAACGGAGAGCGTTAACACCGGAAGCACCATATGGCGGATCGCACTGACCAGCATTTCATCGCGCCAGGGCGAGTCGGCGATCCAGGCGTCGATAATGGCAAATCCGGTAACGGGCTTAACTTCATAGAGCAGATCAAAACGCCCGGAAACGGGCAGCCAGCCGAGGGTCAGAGAGAAGAGCAATGTCAGCAGCAGCGCCAGCCAAAAAACCGGAATAGAAAAGCCCATCAGAGCCAATGCGCTGATGCAACGGTCCTGCCATTTATTACGTGTTATGCCCGCTAACATGCCTATCGGGATCCCAACCATCAGTGCAAAACCGAAGGCCAGAATGCACAGCTCCATTGTCGCCGGAAACACCTCTTTGAGTTGTTCTGAGATCAACTGGCCGTTAATACTGGACACACCAAAATCCCAGTGAATCAGGCCATTGAACCAGAATACCCAGGCGTTCCACAGCGATGCGCCCTGTAACGGTGCATGAGGTGTGAAGTAGCTCAGGCTGAACCCAATAAAAGTCAGGAAGAACAGGGTGACCAGCAGTAATAAAAAACGGCGCAGGGTGAAGATAATCATGGTTTTTTCACCTCGTCAGCCTTTTCCCTGGAAACCCCGGCAAAAGAAGCGTTGCCGAACGGGCTGAGCACCAACCCTTTGATGTCATAGCGATAAGCCTGCAAACGAAGCGAAGAGGCCAGCGGCAGGATCGGCAACTCGCGCGCGAGAATATTTTGCGCTTCGTCGTAGGCATCAATTCGCGAGGAGAGTTGTTGCGAAGAGAGGGCTTTGCGCAAAATGCTGTCAAACTCCGGATTGCACCAGTGGGCAAAGTTGGTCTGTGAGTTAATGGCGGCACAACTGAGCATTGGTCGGAAAAAGCTGTCAGGATCGTTACTGTCAGTTGCCCAGCCGGACAACGTCAGATCATGGTTCATATCCATTAATCGCGCCTCCTGAAAACGACCTTCTACCGGGATGATCTTCACTTTCACACCCACCTGAGCCATATCAGCCTGAATCAGCTCTGCGGTTTTCAGCGGACTGGGGTTCCAGGCCTGAGAACTGGTGGGGACCCAAAGTTGTAACGTCAGATTTTCCAGCCCCAGCGCTTTTAATTGCTCGCGCGATTTTGCCGGGTTGTACTCAGTAATTTTAGCTTCGTTGTCATAAGCCCACGAGGCGCGAGGCAAAATAGATGCCGCGGTTTCCGCCGTACCGTAGTAAATAGATTGCATTAACCGTTGGTTGTTAATGGCCAGCGCTAGCGCATGTCGTACGGCAGGGTTGTTTAAAGGCGGTTTATCCGTGTTGAACGCCAGATAGGCGATATTCATCCCAGGACGCAACGTCAAACGCAGTCGAGGATCATCACGCAATATGCTGAGCTGGCTGGCAGCCGGCCAGGCCAGCACGTCGCACTCGCCGGTCAGTAATTTCGATAAACGGCCGGTTCCGCCAGAGCCGAGATCCACCACGACTTGGGGCATCAAGGGGGTACCTCGCCAGAATTTTTCATGCCGTTGCAGGCGAATATATTGGCCTGCACGATTTTCTGAAAGTTGATACGGACCTGTGCCGACGGGCTGACGGTCAAGTAATTCCTGGCGATCCTGTTTGGCTAATTTGGCGGCATATTCTGCCGACATCACCGAGGCATAATGTGTGGCAAGGTGCCACAAGAAGGAGGCGTCGGGTTGATTTAAGCGAAATTCAACGGTGTTGTTGTCCATCTTGCGCACGCTTTGGACGTTATCGGCGAATTGCAGGCTGTCAAAATAGGGAAAACTGCTGCCATTGATATTGTGCCACGGATGTTGGCGATCAAAGATGCGCTCGAAGGTAAATACCACATCGTCCGCATTCAGTTTGCGGGTGGGCGTGAACCAGGCTGTCTTTTGAAACGGAACATCGCGACGTAAATGGAAGCGGTAGGTTGCGCCGTTATCCAATACTTCCCAGCTTTCAGCCAGTTCTGGCACCAGACGATAAGTATAGGGATCGACATCAAGCAGTCGGTCATACAATTGGGCCGCTAATGTGTCTACGATGAGACCGCTGCTCGCTTTTTGTGGATTGAACGTATTGACCTGCCCGCTGACGCAATAGACAAAGCCACTGTCACGAATATCAGCGTACGAGGCCTGCTCAGGCGCAGCTGCAGCCTGACCACTCAGAAGTCCAGCCATCACGATCAGAGATGATAAAACCAGGCGCATAATTTTAAAGGGTTATATATAAAGAAGCTATCTTACTAATACTTAATGACATTTGCCATTACCGTTTGTGTTTGGGGGCTGCAGGGTTGATAACCGCGAATTCAACATCGCCAGTTGGTCAAAATTCATACCTGCTATCCACTTTGCATATCCTCTATTAGTTATCTTAGCATTTTCATGGCACCTCTGACTCGCTTAAACGCCGGATTCAATGGCGGGAGGTGTCTGACGGGAAAAATGAGTCTGTTGTGTGGGAGGAATGTCTGCAGAATCAGAGGAAAATAAACAAGAATGAGGCGGGAAGAGTGAATATCTTCCCGTATGTCGAATTACTTCTGGATTTTATTAACGCGTACCACCGGCGGTTGCATTTTGGCGTCAAGGCTACCGTTAATCCTGATCATTTGATCGGGTTTTACCGTTCGGCCATCAAAGACGGCAAGCGGAATAAGCGTATTGATCGTGCCGGTTTTGTCACGGAAGATAAACTTATCTCCTCCTTGATCCTCAATGAGATTACCCCGTAAAGAGATAGTCGCTCCGTCATGCATAGTTTTAGCTTGTTGGACGGTCATGATTCTTGCATCTTCAGTGCCGCGATATCCTTCATCCAGTGCGTGGGCAGGTGGCGGGGCGGTATCTTTTTTCAATCCACCATTATCATCGGCAAACGCTGATGGCAATAAAAAACAACACAGTAAGGGGGCGAAAGATATTTTCATAGAGCCTCCATAGAAATTGATTTGACTTATTAAGTTTGGTTGCTATTTATTAATCTGGCGAGTGGGATAAGTCTCAAATGATAATTTTTCATTAAAACAAAGGATTGGTGTGATATAAGCGAGGCGGTGAAATGAACAGAGAGAAAGCCCATTTGCAAGGAGTGAAAGAGAGTCAGCGTTTTCTGAATTTTGAATCAGGCTTTCACAAGATTGGTTTTATCTGTTTGCTCTGCATTGTTTTACTTGCTACGGCGGGAGCGTTTTCCGGCGGGTATTTAAGTGAGGTAACGAGAAAAAACACCTTAAACACAACAGAGTTACAATTCGAAAAATTTGGTCGTTTGCAAACGGAATTTAAATTTAAAATCTCGGCACAGAAGCATGATTCTGTGAACATGACGTTGCGCATTGGCGGCGATTTCAACAACTTTTATGAGATGGAAAGTATTTGGCCGCAGCCAGACAGCATGTACAGCAAGGGTAACGATCTTTACCTTGTCTACAATGATTCTGAAGCAACGCAGGATTTTACTGTCTGGCTGCAGGTTACGCCCGTGAAGCCAGGAAGTGTAATGAGTTTTCTCCAGCTAAATGGCGAACCTGAAATCCGCTTCAGACAATTTATTTATCCTTAGGAGGTGGGTATGGAGATGGTCTTCCGGGCATTAGCCATTTACCTTATTTTGCTGGTGGTTTTCAAAATAGCCGGTCGCCGGGCATTGTTACAAATGACCAGCTTCGATCTGATTTTATTACTGATTATCAGTGAAGCAACTCAGCAAGCCTTATTGGGTAATGATTTTTCGCTAACCGGCGCCATGATCACGATTGTCACACTGGTTACTCTTGATATTCTGTTTGGTTTCATTAAGAAAAAGGTAGGTGGGGCAGAATCTGTACTGGATGGCTCTCCGGTTATCCTGCTTGATCATGGGATCCCTTTATTGGATAAAATGAAGAAAGTGGATGTTTCTCTTGACGATATATTAGTCGCAGCACGACAAAATCAGGGGATTACCGAATCCAGTAAAATCAAATATGCCATTCTGGAACGTAACGGACATATTTCTGTCATTCCTGAAGAGAATTAGCGAGGCGGTAATGAACACGGAGTACAATGACGCAAAAACACGCAATGAACTGACGAAACGGGTTGCAAAAACGCTTATTGATCGCGGTTTAACGTTGACTACCGCAGAATCTTGTACAGGAGGAAACTTGGCCGCCGCGCTTTGTGCACAGGCGGATACCGCAGAATTTTATGATATCGGCGTTATAACCTTTAGCGATCGCGCCAAGCAGAAAATGCTCGGCGTGCGGGCCAGTACGCTGGAGAAATATAGCGCCGTTAGTGAGCAAACGGTCAGTGAGATGTCTGTAGGAATACGTGAGCAAGCCGAAACCGACATCAGCATAGCCATTAGCGGATATGCGGGGCCGGAGGGTGGGGAGGATGGTACTCCCGCAGGAACGGTGTGGTTTGCGTGGAATTTCCGCGGGCGGATAATAACAAAACGGGAATATTTTTCCGGTGATTGCCAGGACGTTATAGAAAAGGCGGTACGTTTTAGCCTTGCGGTATTGGTTGAAGAAGTTTCAGCCTGGAAGAACAAATAAATAAACCAGGACTTATCCGAGTAAATATCTCAACGCAATGTGAAGTTATCATCGTAAGGACCAGGTTAATATTTGGCAAAAATTAAGTTGTGGGTAAATTATAAAGGTCATGTCATTCATTTTGTTCTACGCTTATTAGTCTTTGCGATGAACGATGACTCATGAGAGGTGATTGAATGACTGACCTAAATAAAGGAAAACAGACCACCAATAAAACTAATTCAGAACGTTTTCCGCAGCCGCCTTTTCCACATCAAAAACAACCTTTTCCGGGTCTGGCTGGAAAAATGCAACCGCGTCCCGATCATGGCGAAGAAAGCTATCAGGGAAGCGGCAGGTTAAATGGTCGCAAGGTATTAATTACCGGAGGTGACTCAGGTATTGGGCGTGCTGTTGCCATTGCTTATGCCCGCGAAGGCGCCGATATCGCGATTAATTATTTACCTGAAGAAGAGGACGATGCGCGTGAGGTTGTCGAATTGATAAAAAAAGCAGGGAGAAAAGTCGCGGCGATTCCCGGTGATATTCGTGACGAAACTTTCTGTAACCATCTGGTAAAACAGGCGGTAGAAGCGCTGGGAGGGTTGGATATTCTGGTGAATAACGCCGGTCGTCAGCAATTTTGCGAATCGATCGAAGACCTCACCACAGAAGAGTTTGATGCGACATTCAAGACCAATGTCTACGCCATGTTTTGGATCACCAAAGCGGCTGTTCCTCATTTCTCACGAGACAGCGTGATTATTAATACCTCGTCGGTACAGGCTTATGAGCCAAGTGAGATCCTGCTTGATTATGCTCAGACCAAGGCGGCGATAGTGTCATTTACTAAATCGCTGGCAAAGCAACTGGCACCCAAAGGGATCCGTGTGAATGCTGTCGCGCCTGGACCGTACTGGACGGTATTGCAGTGTTGCGGCGGCCAGCCACAGGAAAAAATTGAGAAATTTGGCGCAAATGCGCCGCTCGGTCGGCCAGGCCAACCGGTAGAAATTGCCCCTCTGTATGTCACTTTAGCGGCTGAAGAGAACAGCTATACCTCCGGTCAGGTATGGTGTTCTGACGGGGGGACCGGAACTCTCTGACGTCTATGTTCGCTGAGTCGAAACGTCCGCGGGGGAAAGCCAGCGCGGACAATATTGTTTAAGGGCAGGGGGCGGCAGGCACCGCTCCCTGAATATTAACCAATGACAGCGATGCCAAGACGTTCCAGGATCAACGATGCCTGGTAGCTGTCCAGTTTGACGCCTTGCAAATCAACACCCCGGACATCGAGATCGCCCAGTTCTGAATTGGTCAAATCACAGTGCGTAAAGTTTGCGGCCCGCCAGTCGAACGACGAAAACTCACCGCCGGAAAGATCCGAACCACTGAACGTCGCCCCCAGTACCTGAGTACCCATCCAACGGTTTTCCCACAGCTCGCACTTTTCCAGTACGACTTTTGAAAAGTTGGCGTAGCTTAAGTTGGTATTGGTGATATAGGCGCTACAAAACCAGGTGCGTGTGGTAATCATATTCATAAAGCTTGCGCCGCGAAAATCTGAACCTTGTGCGCGGCAGTGGCGAATTTCGATTCCCAGCGCGCTCACATTCCTGAAATCCGCCATGGAGAGATCACAACTTTTGAAAATGGCATCTTTCAGGATAGCGCGACTAAAATTACACCCTTTCTGGCTTTCTCGATCATAGAACTGGCAGCCAATAAACTCAGTGCCGCTGAGGTCGGCGCCCGAAAAATCACAGTTGAAAAATGTGCTATTTTCAACTTTCGCACCAGTGAATCTGTTTCTGTCAATTTTTTCGCCAACTAACGCCAGAGTCATCATGATTAACCTGTTTTTTTATACAGTAATTGCATCATGGTAAACTGTTTTAACCCTCGCGTCCAACGTCTGCCCCTGTACGCTAAATTTGGTGTTTCTTGAGTAACGCACGGAGCTGATGGTAGGTCAGACCTAATAATTCAGCGGCTTTTTTCTGATTAAATTTCGCCTGCTGTAAGCTGCTTTGCAAAAATTCCTTCTCCTGCTGCTGTTGGAATTCACGCAGATCCAGCGGTAAGGTTACGGATGCAGGTCTGGTTTCCTGCGCCTGCGGCGGTGTGGTGTGACGCCTGAACGGGTCAATCACAATCTCATTCAGCGGGTATTCGCTGGTCCCGTGCCGGTAAACCGAACGCTCCACGACGTTTTTCAGCTCACGAATATTGCCCGGCCAACGGTAGTGGAGGAGCGTTTCTTTGGCCTCGTCGGTGAACCCTGGAAACAACGGTAACCCGATCTCACGGCACATCTGAATGGCAAAATGTTCAGCCATTAACATGATGTCGCTTTGACGTTCGCGTAACGGTGGGAGTTGCACCACATCAAAAGCCAGACGATCCAGCAGGTCCGCGCGGAACGTGCCTTCACTTACCATGCGCGGCAGGTCGGCATTGGTTGCGCAAACCAGTCGTACGTTGACCTGCAACGGCTGGCTACCGCCGACGCGTTCCAGTTCTCCGTACTCAATAACGCGCAGCAGTTTTTCCTGTACCAGCATCGGGGCGGTCGCCAGTTCATCAAGAAACAGCGTGCCGCCATCGGCGCGTTCGAACCGACCCGGATGACGTTTCTGCGCGCCAGTAAAGGCGCCAGCTTCGTGACCAAAAAGTTCGGAATCGAGTAAATTTTCGTTGAGCGCCGCGCAGTTAAGTGAAATAAACGGGCCTTGCCAGCGGGTGGAGAGATAGTGCAGGCGGTTGGCGATAAGCTCTTTCCCCGTACCGCGTTCCCCAATGACCAGCACAGGTTTATCCAGCGGCGCGAGATGAGAAACCTGCTCCAGAACTTCAATAAAGCTGTTCGCTTCGCCCAGAAGATTATCTTTGTATCCTGCCATGATGAAATTCACCATTTGTTAGTGTTATTCACCAATTTACCCTATATATCCCGGCAGGTAAAATTGGATATTTTCAAATAATTCAATAGATTAAAAAGTTGGCATGCGAAGTGCATTAGAACAGCAGCAGGGCATTGCCCGATATCAGAACAGTAAGTGAGGATTACATTATGGGTATTTTTTCTCGTTTTGCCGACATCGTGAACGCCAACATTAATGCGTTGCTGGAAAAGGCTGAAGATCCGCAGAAGCTGGTGCGGTTGATGATCCAGGAAATGGAAGACACGCTGGTTGAAGTGCGCTCAAACTCCGCACGCGCTCTGGCAGAAAAGAAACAGTTATCGCGTCGTATCGAACAGGCCAGCGCCCAACAGGCAGAGTGGCAGGAAAAAGCAGAGCTGGCGCTGCGCAAAGAGAAAGAAGATTTGGCGCGTTCTGCGTTAATCGAAAAACAGAAACTGACTGACCTGATTGCCTCCCTGGAGCATGAGGTAACGCTGGTTGACGATACGCTGGCGCGCATGAAAAAAGAGATTGGTGAACTGGAAAACAAACTTAGTGAAACCCGTGCTCGTCAGCAGGCATTGATGCTGCGCCATCAGGCGGCCAGCTCTTCCCGTGATGTTCGTCGTCAACTGGACAGCGGCAAACTGGATGAAGCGATGGCGCGCTTTGAATCTTTTGAGCGCCGTATCGATCAAATGGAAGCTGAAGCTGAAAGCCATAACTTCGGTAAGCAGAAGTCTTTGGATCAGCAATTTGCTGACCTGAAAGCAGATGATGAAATCAGCGAGCAGTTGGCGCAATTGAAAGCCAAAATGCAGCAAGACAAGCAATAATAATATCTGGCGGTGCCCGAACGCGCCGCCGCTCATCACCTGTAAGGAGTACTCATGAGCGCGCTATTTCTGGCCATCCCGTTAACCATCTTTGTGCTGTTCGTCTTACCGATTTGGCTCTGGCTGCATTACAGCAATCGTTCCAGTCGCGGCGAGCTGGCGCAAAGTGAACAACAGCGTCTGGCTGAACTTAACCAGGACGCACAGCGGATGCGTGAGCGCATTCAAGCGCTGGAAGACATCCTTGATGCTGAACATCCAAACTGGAGGGACCGCTAATGGGGGGCGTTAATCTGAACAAAAAACTGTGGCGTATACCGCAGCAAGGCATGGTGAAAGGGGTTTGCGCGGGTATTGCGCATTATCTCGATGTTCCTGTGAAACTGGTGCGGATCCTGGTGGTGCTGTCCATCTTTTTTGGTCTGGCCTTTTTCACCTTTGTCGCCTACATCGTACTGACGTTTGTGTTGGATCCGATGCCGGACAACGTGGTTTCCGGAGAACAGCAGCCATCAAGCGGTGAGCTGTTGGATGCTGTCGATCGTGAGCTGGCTGCAAGTGAAAAACGTTTGCGTGAGATGGAGCGTTATGTGACATCTGATACCTTCACATTACGCAGCCGCTTCCGCCAATTGTGAGGTTAAAAATGAATAATCGCTGGCAACGTGCCGGGCAAAAGGTAAAGCCGGGCTTTAAAATAGCAGGTAAGCTGGTGCTGCTGACTGCGCTGCGCTATGGCCCGGCTGGAGTAGCAGGGTGGGCCGTGAAGTCCGTGGCCCGACGTCCGCTAAAAATGTTGCTGGCGTTAGTACTTGAACCTTTGTTGAGCCGGGCAGCGACAAAATTGTCGAAACGCTATTCAGGTAATCAACCCTGATATCCGAAACAACAAAAGCAAGCAACAATTAATCAACATTCCCTCAGTTAATTTGCGGCAGCTCACAAATACGATTTTTTGGCTGCCAAAATTCTTTTCTAACCCCCCTCCAGGCCACCTCAGCTGATTGACAGCTTATTTCCGGCAGAGTAGTCTCTTGCGTCATGGGACCGCTACCACGAGAAATGAAGGTGAACCAAAAAATCCAAAAATGTCTGAGTGAAGTCTATGGCGACACATTTTCTTCACTTCACTATGAAGCGCTGGTTGCGCGTTTAGAAAAATCACAAAAATTAATTAAAAAAAACCGTAAAGCGCATTGGGATGAGGGTGATGTCGTTCTGATCACCTACGCCGATCAATTTTACGCGGAAGATAAAAAACCGCTGCCAACGTTTAATCAGTTTTATAATGAATGGCTTAAGTCGATATTTTCTCATGTGCATCTGTTGCCATTTTATCCGTGGTCATCGGATGATGGTTTTTCAGTAATTAATTACTATCAGGTTGCCGAAGAAACCGGTGACTGGAATGATATTAAGCAATTAGCTGAATCCAGG
>NZ_CP069763.1:3859354-3878916 GCF_016893685.1 Citrobacter cronae | reverse complement strand
AAATTAACGTAACCTATATGGATGCGTTAACGCCGGGTAATAGCAGTGATGCTGAAAGATTTTCCCGCTTTATACTTGCCCATGCCATTTTGTTGAGTTTTCCTGGTGTGCCAGCGATTTATATTCAAAGTATCCTCGGATCGCGCAATGACTATGAAGGTGTGGAGAAACTGGGTTATAACCGGGCGATCAACCGTAAAAAATATCATATAAGACAAATAGAAACGGAACTGGCCGATGAAACTTGTTTGCGTCACGCCATTTACCATGAGTTATCCCGATTAATTGTTCTGCGGCGTAATAACAAAGCATTCCATCCTGATAGTGATTTTAAGATTAACAGTGTTACACCGGCCGTTATGCAAATTAAACGTACGGCAGAGACAGGCGAAGAAATTACTGGTTTATTTAATATCAGCGCTCAGACACAAACCATTAATATTGATATTGAAAATGGATTTGATTTGATTAGCGAAGAAAGTATTTCGGGTAAGGAATTAACGTTACACGCCTGGCAGGTTATGTGGATTAAGAAATAAAAAGGAACATTCCATGCTTAAAGCTAAAATTGTGCTGATTTCAGCACTGGTGTCCTGCGCCCTGGTTTCCGGGTGTAAGGATGATAAAAAATCCTCTGTCGCGATTGAATTTATGCACTCTTCTGTAGAACAGGAGCGGCAGGCGGTTATTGCCAAACTGATTGAGCGCTTTGAAAAAGAGAACCCCGGTATCAGCGTCAAACAGGTTCCTGTTGAAGAGGATGCTTACAACACCAAAGTGATTACCCTCGCACGTAGCGGTTCACTTCCTGAAGTCATTGAAACCAGCCATGACTACGCGAAAGTCATGGACAAAGAATCGCTTATCGATCGCAAAGCGGTGGCGCAGGTCATCAACAGTGTGGGTGAAGACGCGTTTTATGATGGCGTACTGCGTATTGTGCGTACCGAAGATGGCTCTGCATGGACCGGGGTACCGGTTAGCGCCTGGATTGGCGGGGTCTGGTATCGCAAAGATGCACTGGCAAAAGCAGGGCTGGAAGAGCCGAAAGACTGGCAGCAACTGCTCGAAGTGGCGCAGAAGTTAAACGATCCGGGCAGTAAAAAATATGGTATTGCGCTACCTACGGCGGAAAGCGTATTGACCGAACAGTCCTTCTCTCAGTTCGCGCTCTCTAACCAGGCTAACGTTTTCGATGCGCAGGGAAAGATCACGCTCGACACGCCGGAGATGGCCCAGGCGTTGCAGTATTACCGCCAGCTTGCGATGAATACCATGCCGGGATCTAACGACATCATGGAGGTCAAAGACGCTTTCATGAACGGCACTGCGCCGATGGCTATTTATTCCACCTATATCCTCCCGGCGGTGATTAAGGAGGGGGATCCTAAAAATGTTGGCTTTATGGTTCCGACGGAAAAAACGTCTGCCGTCTACGGCATGTTGACATCGCTGACCATAACCGCAGGTCAAAAAACCGAAGAGACAGAAGCCGCAGAAAAATTTGTCACCTTTATGGAGCAGGCCGACAACATTGCTGACTGGGTGATGATGTCCCCTGGCGCTGCGCTCCCGGTCAATAAAGCAGTGGTGAATACCGCAACGTGGAAAGATAACCCCGTTATTAAAGCACTGGGTGAATTACCCGATCAACTGATTGCCGAACTGCCGAATATTCAGGTGTTTGGCGCAGTCGGCGATAAGAACTTTACCCGCATGGGCGACGTTACGGGTTCCGGTGTCATAAGCACCATGGTGCACAACGTCACGGTAGGAAAAGCCGATCTTTCAACGACGATGAAGGCAAGCCAGACCAAACTGGATGACCTTGTTGAACAGCGCTAATGGGGAAATGGAAAGCCGTGATGAAAAAGTTCTTCTCAGGTCGATCGGATATGCCATTTGCCATGCTGCTGCTGGCGCCCAGCTTGCTCTTGCTGGGTGGTTTAGTCGCATGGCCGATGATATCTAACATCGAAATCAGCTTTATGCGTCTGCCGCTTAATCCACAAATTGAGTCAACATTTGTCGGCTTGAGCAACTATATCCGTATCTTAACCGATCCCGGATTCTGGCATTCGCTGTGGATGACGGTCTGGTATACCGCGCTGGTTGTTGCCGGGAGCACGGTGCTGGGGCTGGGAGTGGCGATGTTTTTTAACCGTGAGTTTCGTCTGCGAAAAACGGCGCGCTCGCTGGTGATCCTCTCTTACGTAACGCCATCAATTTCGCTGGTGTTTGCCTGGAAATACATGTTCAACAACGGCTACGGCATTGTGAACTACCTCGGCGTGGATCTGCTGCATCTGTACGATCAGGCGCCGCTGTGGTTCGACAATCCCGGCAGCAGCTTCGCACTGGTTGTACTTTTCGCCATCTGGCGCTACTTCCCGTATGCCTTTATCTCATTTCTGGCGATTTTGCAGACTATTGATAAATCGTTGTATGAGGCGGCGGAAATGGATGGCGCGAACGCCTGGCAACGGTTTCGTATCGTCACGCTGCCAGCGATCATGCCGGTGCTGGCGACCGTAGTCACGCTGCGTACGATCTGGATGTTCTATATGTTCGCCGATGTTTATCTGCTGACCACCAAAGTCGATATTCTCGGGGTCTATCTCTATAAAACGGCTTTTGCATTCAATGACCTGGGTAAAGCGGCCGCAATTTCTGTCGTTCTTTTCGTCATCATTTTCGCTGTTATCCTGCTGACCAGAAAACGGGTGAACCTCAATGGCAACAAATAAGCGCACGCTTGGCCGCATCGGCTTTTACTGTGGATTAATTGTCTTCCTCGGTATCACGTTATTTCCGTTTTTTGTGATGCTGATGACCTCATTTAAAAGCGCAAAAGAGGCGATTTCACTGCATCCCACGCTGTTACCTCAGCAATGGACGCTGGAACATTACATCGACATTTTCAACCCGATGATCTTCCCGTTTGTTGACTACTTCCGTAATAGCCTGGTGGTATCGGTCTCGTCATCTGTGGTGGCGGTGTTTCTCGGCGTCCTCGGAGCGTATGCGCTGTCCCGCCTGCGTTTTAAGGGACGGATGACCATCAACGCCAGCTTTTACACGGTGTACATGTTCTCGGGGATTTTGCTGGTGGTGCCGTTGTTCAAAATCATTACGGCCCTCGGCATTTATGACACCGAAATGGCGTTGATTATCACCATGGTGACCCAAACGCTGCCGACAGCCGTGTTCATGTTGAAAAGCTACTTCGACACCATTCCGGATGAGATAGAAGAAGCCGCGATGATGGATGGATTAAATCGTCTGCAAATTATCTTTCGCATCACCGTGCCGTTGGCCATGTCTGGTCTGGTTTCGGTCTTTGTGTACTGCTTTATGGTCGCGTGGAATGACTATCTGTTTGCCTCGATTTTCCTCTCCAGCGCCAGCAATTTTACCTTACCGGTCGGTCTGAACGCGCTGTTCAGTACGCCTGACTATATCTGGGGACGCATGATGGCCGCATCGTTGGTCACCGCATTGCCGGTGGTCATTATGTATGCGCTTTCCGAACGTTTTATTAAGAGTGGTTTGACCGCAGGCGGCGTGAAAGGCTAAGCGGCCAGTTTAATTAAGGAGTTGTAAATGAAGAAGTTAGTTGCCACCGAACCGCGTGTTGCAGCGCTGGTGGAATATGAAGACAGAGCGGTATCCGCCAATGAAGTGAAAGTCCGCGTACGTTTTGGCGCACCCAAACATGGCACTGAAGTAGTCGATTTCCGCGCTGCCAGTCCGTTTATTGATGAAGATTTTAACGGCGAATGGCAAATGTTTATGCCGCGTCCGGAAGGGGCGCCGCGCGGAATCGAGTTCGGTAAGTTCCAGCTTGGCAACATGGTTGTGGGCGATGTCATTGAGTGTGGTAGCGATGTGACCGATTACGCTGTCGGCGACTCTGTCTGCGGATATGGTCCACTGGCAGAAACGGTCATCTTTAATGCCGTGAACAACTACAAACTGCGCAAAATGCCGGAAGGCAGTTCGTGGAAAAATGCTGTGTGCTATGACCCTGCACAGTTCGCTATGAGCGGTGTGCGTGATGCCAATGTGCGCGTCGGTGACTTTGTGGTCATCGTCGGGTTAGGGGCAATTGGCCAGATCGCCGTGCAACTGGCTAAGAAAGCGGGAGCGTCAGTGGTGATTGGCGTGGATCCGATTGCCCATCGTTGTGATATCGCGCGTCGCCATGGGGCTGATTTCTGTCTGGACCCGATTGGCACTGACGTGGGCATGGAAATTAAAAAGCTGACCGGCAAACAGGGCGCGGATGTGATCATCGAAACCAGCGGCTATGCGGATGCGCTGCAATCAGCGTTACGCGGTCTGGCCTACGGGGGCACCATCTCCTATGTCGCCTTCGCAAAACCTTTTGCAGAAGGGTTCAATCTGGGCCGTGAAGCGCATTTCAACAACGCCAAAATTGTCTTCTCCCGCGCCTGCAGTGAACCAAATCCAGATTATCCACGCTGGAATCGCAAGCGCATTGAGGAGACCTGCTGGGAGCTGTTGATGAATGGTTATCTGAACTGTGAAGAGCTTATCGACCCGGTAGTTACCTTCGCCAGCAGCCCGGAAAGCTATATGCAGTATGTCGATCGCCATCCGGAACAAAGCATCAAAATGGGCGTGACGTTTTAATTAAGGAATGCAGAAAATGAAAATCGGAACACAGAATCAGGCTTTTTTCCCGGAAAATATTCTCGAGAAATTCCGTTACATCAAAGAGATGGGTTTTGATGGTTTTGAAATTGACGGCAAATTGCTGGTCAACAATCTTGAGGAAGTGAAAGCGGCGATCAAAGAAACAGGTCTGCCCGTGACCACCGCCTGCGGGGGCTATGACGGTTGGATCGGTGATTTTATCGAAGAACGTCGTTTGAATGGTTTACAGCAGATCACCCGCATTCTTGAAGCGCTGGCCGAAGTCGGCGGGCAAGGGATTATTGTCCCTGCCGCCTGGGGCATGTTTACCTTCCGCCTACCGCCGATGACCTCTCCGCGTAGCCTGGAAGGCGATCGCAAAGCCGTCAGTGATTCATTGATTTATCTCGATAAAGTCGCTGAACGTACGGGCACGGTGGTGTATCTCGAGCCGCTCAATCGCTATCAGGATCATATGATCAACACCCTGGCGGATGCTCGCCGCTATATCGTGGAAAACAACCTGAAGCATGTGCAAATCATTGGTGATTTTTACCACATGAATATCGAAGAAGACGATATGGCGCAGGCGCTGCACGATAATCGCGATCTGCTGGGTCACGTGCATATTGCGGATAACCATCGTTATCAGCCGGGGAGCGGTACGCTGGATTTCTCTGCGCTGTTTGACCAACTGCGGGAAGATAATTATCAGGGTTACGTAGTGTATGAAGGACGGGTACGGGCGGAGAACCTGCCGGAAGCATACCGTCAGTCGCTGGCCTGGCTGCGTACCTGCTAAGAGGATTTCCGTGAAAAGTGCACTGACAAGCGCTCCGCTACGTGTCGCCATTATCGGCGCCGGGCAGGTAGCGGATAAAGTTCATGCTTCGTACTACTGCACCCGCAACGATCTGGAACTGGTGGCTGTCTGTGACAGCCGCCTGTCACAGGCGCAGGTGCTGGCAGAGAAATACGGTAATCCGCAGGTTTGGGACGATCCGCAGACGATGTTACGCGAAGCAAAGCCAGATATCGTCAGCATCTGTTCGCCCAATCGTTTTCATTATGAACACACCATGTTGGCGCTGAACGCTGGCTGTCATGTGATGTGCGAAAAGCCCCCGGCCATGACGCCAGACGAGGCGCTGGAGATGTGTAAAACGGCGCGGCGGATGGGAAAAGTACTGGCATATGATTTTCACCATCGTTTCGCACTGGATACCCAGTTGCTTCGCGAACAGGTGATGGCAGGCGCGCTGGGCGAAATCTATGTCACTAATGTCCGCGCTTTGCGTCGCTGCGGCGTACCCGGCTGGGGTGTTTTTACCAACAAGGAACTGCAGGGCGGTGGGCCGCTGATTGATATCGGTATCCATATGCTTGATGCCGCGATGTATGTGTTGGGCTTCCCGGCGGTAAAGCGTGTTAACGCGCACAGCTATCAGCGTATTGGCACACGTAAGAGCAGCGGCCAGTTCGGGGCATGGGATCCCGAGACGTACACCGTTGAGGATTCTCTGTTCGGCACGATCGAATTTCATAACGGTGGGATCCTGCGTCTTGAGACCTCTTTCGCGCTGAATATTCCTGAACAATCGATTATGAACGTCAATTTCTGCGGCGATCTTGCCGGGGCGACCTTATTTCCGGCGCAGGTCTATACCGATCGTGACGGGACACTGGACGTGCTGTTCCAGCGCGAAATAGCCGATGACAATCGTCATTTTCGCAGCATGGAGGCCTTCGTGAATCACGTTCAGGGCGAGCCTGTCGCTATTGCGGACGCAGAGCAGGGCGTCGTTATTCAACAACTGGTTGCCGCACTGTATGAATCGGCTGAAACAGGAACATATGTAGACTTATGACGAAGCCAGTAATGCTAACCGAACCGGCTTTTTGCCCACACAGCCTCAACAAATATGCGTCGCTGATGACGCTTGGCAACGGCTATATGGGGATTCGCGCCAGCCACGAAGAAGCCTACACCTTACAAACTCGCGGCATGTATCTGGCGGGACTGTATCACCGGGCGGGGAAAGGTGAAATTAATGAACTGGTTAATCTGCCTGATGTGGTGGGCGTGGAGATCGCGCTTAATGGTGAGATTTTCTCGCTAACCAGCGGTGTGATTGAGCGCTGGCACCGTGAACTGGATTTTGCCAGCGGAGAATTACGCCGTACCCTGGTCTGGCGAGCGCCCGGCGGCGCACGTTTCGCTATTGAGAGCCGGCGGTTTGTCTCGGCGCAAAAACTGCCGCTGTTTGCTATGGAAGTTGCCGTTACCCCGCTGGATGGTGATGCGAGCATTGGCATCTCAACCGGGATTGATGCCACGATCACCAATCATGGACGTCAGCATCTGGATGAAACGCAGGTCCGGGTATTTGGTCAGCATCTGCTGCAAGGCATTTACACCACCCAGGACAATCGCAACGATATCGCGATCGCGACGTTTTGCGACGTAGACGGTGCGGCGCAGCGCTGCTTCACCGCCAAAGAACGTCGGTTGTTACAACACAATAGCGTGCAGGCGAAAACCGGACAACGCGTTACGCTGACGAAAATTAGCTGGATCGACTGGGCGAGCGAGCGCAGCCTGTCGCTGGAAACCTGGGCACGCCAGTCGCTACGTAATCTGGAAGCGTGCGCCCAGCAGGGATACGATGCGCTGCTGGCGGAGTCGACCGCTAACTGGCATGCCTGGTGGCAAAGCCGTCGCGTTCAGGTCACCAGTAATGATATGAGCGATCAGCGAGCGCTGGATTATGCGCTCTATCATTTGCGTGTAATGACGCCAGATCACGATGAGCGCAGCAGTATTGCGGCGAAAGGTCTGACAGGCGAAGGATATAAAGGCCACGTTTTCTGGGATACCGAGGTCTTTCTGTTACCGTTCCATCTCTTCACCGAGCCGAAAACAGCAAGAAGTTTATTACGTTACCGCTGGCATAATTTGTCGGGCGCGCGTGAGAAAGCCCGCCGCAACGGTTGGCAGGGGGCGCTGTTTCCCTGGGAGAGCGCGCGCAGCGGTGAGGAGGAGACGCCTGAATTCGCGGCGATCAACATCCGTACCGGGCTGCGGCAGAAAGTGGCCTCCGCACAGGCTGAGCATCATCTCGTGGCGGATATAGCCTGGGCGGTGATTAATTACTGGCATGCCACCGGGGATATGAACTTTATGTCCCGTGAAGGTATAACGCTGCTTCTGGAAACAGCGAAGTTCTGGATCAGCAGAGCCGTTATGGTTAATGACCGTTTAGAGATCCACAATGTAATTGGCCCGGATGAATACACAGAGCATGTGAACAACAATGCGTTCACCAACTACATGGCCTGGTACAACGTGGAGCAGGCGCTCGGTTTTGCGCGTCGCCTGGGCTGTAGCGATGAGACCTTTATTCACCGTGCTGAGCATTTTTTACGCCATCTGTGGCGACCGGAAGCGTTGTCTGATGGCGTGTTACCTCAGGACGACACCTTCCTGAGCAAACCGGTTATCGATCTGTCCAGTTACAAAGCGAAAGCGGGCAAGCAGACGATTTTGCTCGATTACTCCCGCGCAGAGGTCAATGAGATGCAAATTCTCAAACAGGCCGATGTGGTGATGCTGACCTATATGCTGCCGGAGCAATTCAACCCGCAAACCTGTCTGGCGAACTTGCGCTTTTACGAGCCGCGCACCATTCATGACTCGTCTTTGAGTAAGGCTATCCATGGGATTGTGGCTGCGCGTTGTGGGGATTCAGAGCAGGGGTATCGCTTCTGGCGTGAAGGATCGCTTATCGATCTCGGAGACGATCCACATAGCTGTGATGACGGTATTCACGCAGCGGCGACGGGGGCCATCTGGCTGGGCGCAATTCAGGGATTTGCTGGCGTGAATGTTCGCCACGGGGAGTTACATCTTGCCCCTGCATTGCCTGACCATTGGCAAACTCTCTCTTTCCCACTGCGTTGGCAGGGCGTTGATATGCACGTGACTATCAATAAAGCAGAGATCCGCATTAGCAGTACTGAGCGTATTACCTTGTGGGTTAATGGCGAAAAGATCGCCGTCCAGGGGGCGTCAGCGATTACCTATGACGGTATTATTACGTCTATTTATGGGACCGCTACCACAAAAAGGGACGATGAATGATACTCAAACCACAGGCCATCATTTTTGATTTGGATGGCGTGATTACCGATACCGCGCATCTGCATTTCCTGGCGTGGCGGCAGGTAGCCGACGAAATAGGGATTGCGATTGACGAAGCATTTAATGACAGCCTGAAAGGGATTAGTCGTGGCGAGTCACTGCAGCGTATTTTGCACCACGGCGGAAAGGCGGGGGAGTTTACTCCCGAGACTTGCGCACAATTGGCTGAGAGAAAAAATCGTCTGTATGTCCATTCTTTGCGCCAGTTAACGGTTAACTCGGTATTGCCGGGGATTCGCGAACTGTTAATGACATTACGGGAAGAGCGGATTCCGGTGGGGCTGGCCTCAGTGTCGCTCAATGCGCCCACTATTTTACAGGCGCTTGATCTTAGCGCTTGTTTTGACTTTTGTGCGGATGCGGCGCTGATTACCCGTTCGAAACCGGATCCGGAGATTTTTCTGGCTGCCTGTGCGGGTCTTGGCGTTGACCCGCAGCAGTGCATTGGCATAGAAGATGCTCAAGCAGGCGTTGATGCGATCAACGCCTGCGGCATGCGCTCTGTTGGCATCGGTACGGGGCTGAACGGGGCAAACTTGCAGCTCCCTTCAACCGAATTTCTGACGTGGCCGTGCTTATCGGCTTTCTGGCAACACGACAAGTAAAGGATTCAACATGGCACAGCTTTCGTTGCAACATATTCAAAAAATTTACGACAACCAGGTGCACGTCGTTAAAGACTTCAATCTGGAAATCGAAGACAAAGAGTTTATTGTTTTTGTTGGGCCTTCCGGTTGCGGGAAGTCTACGACGTTGCGCATGATCGCCGGCCTGGAAGAGATCAGCGGCGGCGATCTGCTGATTGACGGTAAACGGATGAATGATGTGCCGGCGAAATCGCGCAATATTGCGATGGTTTTTCAGAACTATGCGTTGTACCCGCACATGACCGTCTATGACAATATGGCGTTTGGCCTGAAGATGCAGAAAATTGCTCCGGCGGTGATCGAGGAGCGCGTTAACTGGGCGGCGCAAATCCTTGGCCTGCGCGATTATCTGCAGCGTAAACCTGGCGCGTTATCCGGCGGTCAGCGTCAGCGCGTGGCGCTGGGACGTGCGATTGTTCGTGAGGCGGGGGTCTTCCTGATGGATGAGCCTTTATCGAATCTCGATGCCAAACTTCGCGTGCAGATGCGGGCAGAAATTAGCAAACTGCATCAGAAACTGAATACCACCATGATATATGTTACCCATGATCAAACCGAAGCCATGACGATGGCGACGCGTATTGTGATTATGAAGGATGGCATTGTTCAACAGGTTGGCGCACCGAAAACGGTGTATAACCACCCGGCAAATATGTTCGTCGCCGGATTTATTGGGTCGCCGGCCATGAATTTTATTCGTGGCGCGATTGATGGTAATAAATTCGTTACCGAAACGCTGAAGTTAACCATTCCCGAAAATAAATTAGCACAGCTAAAAGCGCAGGGTTATGAGCATCAGGCCGTTACGCTGGGTATTCGTCCTGAAGACATACATCCGCAGCCTAATAATGAAAATAATGTATCAGCAAAAATTAGCGTCGCAGAATTAACAGGCGCTGAGTTTATGCTTTATACCATCGTTGGGGGGCATGAGTTAGTGGTCCGTGCTGGGGCAGTGAATGATTATCACGCAGGAGAAAATATCACTATTCATTTTGATATGGCGAAATGCCATTTCTTTGATGCTGAAACTGAAGTGGCTATTCAATAAAATTCCGGGGGGATAACCCCCCGAATCTTGGTGTTTTTTTTAGAGTATTTTAACAAGGAATAATAATGAAAACCCTACTGTCCGCTACTGCGCTGATTATGAGCGCAGGAGTGGCCTGTGCGCAGGCCGCTGAAAAAAATGACTGGCGCTTTAATATCGGTGCCATGTACGAAATAGAAAACGTTGAAGGTCAGGGCGAAGATATGGATGGACTGGCTGAGCCGTCAGTCTATTTTAATGCGTCCAATGGACCATGGAAAATATCTGTGGCCTATTATCAGGAAGGTCCGGTTGATTACAGCGAGGGGAAACGCGGTACCTGGTTTGATCGCCCGGAACTGGAAGTTCGCTATCAATTCCTCGAAAGCGAGGATGTTAATTTCGGCCTGACCGGTGGTTTCCGTAATTACGGCTATCACTATGTTAATGAACCAGGAAAAGACACTGCCAATATGCAGCGCTGGAAAGTTCAGCCGGACTGGGATATTAAACTTAGCGACGATTTGCATTTTAGCGGCTGGCTGGCAATGTATCAATTCGTCAATGACTTGAGTACCACAGGTTACTCAGATAGCCGCGTTGAAAGCGAAACCGGTCTGAATTATACCTTCAACGAAACGGTGGGCTTAACGGTCAACTATTATCTCGAACGCGGTTTTAATCTGGCGGACTCGCGTAATAATGGTGAGTTCTCAACCCAGGAAATTCGTGCTTACTTACCGTTGTCTTTCGGCAATACCACCCTGACGCCGTACACCCGTATTGGCCTCGACCGCTGGACGAACTGGGACTGGCAGGATGATCCGGAACGTGAAGGGCATGATTTCAATCGGCTTGGTTTACTGTATGCTTATGATTTCCAGAATGGTTTATCAATGTCACTGGAATATGCATATGAATGGGAAGATCACGACGAAGGTGAAAGCGACAGATTCCATTATGCGGGGATTGGTGTGAATTACGCATTCTAAAATGTGCAGGGGCATTGTTATGCCCCTGTTTTTACACCAGTGAGTCGGCCAACGATATTTGCGTACCCACGGTGATGTTCTGCAATCCTTTCTCACCGGCAATCAGATTAAATAATAAATTACAGCTTTGTTCGCCGAGCTGCTGAGTTGGGACATCAATGCCTCCCGGCACGGGTGTCAGCATAAATGACAGCAGTTCATTACTGTAGCCTACAACGGCAAGCTGTTGCGGAATGGCGATATTTTTCTCAGCCGCCACGCGATATAAACTCATTAACTTTAAACTGTCGGTGGCAAATACTGCGTCGGGTAACGGTTGTTGACTCAGTAATTTCCGCGAAGCGAGCAGGGCGGTCTCATGAGTATAACCCCCATCAATAATCCACTCATCGCGTATTTGAATATTATGTGCCTGAAGACTGGCTTTATACCCGTTGACGCGATCGATGGAAACATGAACGTCAAGCGGGGCATGTAAACAGGCAATATTACTGTGGCCGCTCTCAATAAGCGCATTTGTCAGTGTGATGCTGTCACGATAGTTATCAGTGTCTACAGAATACACATTGGCGTATTCTCCTTCCACTTTACCAATAACCACGACCGGGACGTTATATTTATCCAGTCTTGCAAAAAAAGATTCATCGGCGGGAGAACTCAGCATAATGATGCCTTTGATCAATTTTTGCTTAATTTTACTCTCACATTTTTGTAAATCATCTTCGGTGCTTCGCGACGTCTGTAATATGACATCAAAACCGACTTCTTCGGCTTTGGCCGTAATAGCATGCAGCACTTCAGAGAAAAAGGGATTACCGGCGGTTGTTTTGGCAGAACGGGTTGATATCACCATTATTGCGTCAAAGCCGGAAGAGGTGAGCGCCCGAGCCAGTTTATTGGGCTGATACTGTAACTCATCAATAGCGCGCAGCACTTTTTCCAGCGCTTCCGGCGAGATGTTGGTTTGCTTATTCAGCACGCGCGATACCGTGGATTTTGATACGCCAGCGGCTCGTGCAATATCATAAATGGTAGGAGACATAGATCCCAAGCTCCGTCCGAGAGTCAATGGCGGACATATTATGGAGTTCAATGCCGAATGACAACAATCACAGAATGCTGACAGAAAAATCAAAAGACACACCGCACAATGTGTTACCTGAAGAACAATGCGATCTGCTGGTGTGTACGATGATAATGCAGACGCAATATTTTCTTAAGAACTGGCGTATAGTGTTGTAGTGAAATCCAACTATCGATCAGGAAGATATTATGTTTAAAAAAGGCGTATTAGCGTTGGTACTGGTCATTGGCATGCCGGTTTATGCTGCCGAACACTGGATTGATGTTCGTGTTCCTGAGCAATACCAACAGCAGCATATTCAGGGGGCCGTCAATATTCCGTTAAAAGAGATGAAGGCGCGTATCGCAACAGAAGTGCCTGATAAGACCGACACCGTGAAGTTGTATTGCAACTCTGGGCGTCAGTCGGGGCAGGCGAAGGATATGCTCGTTGAAATGGGCTACACGCAGGTGACGAATGAAGGTGGAATCAACCAGATCGCGCTGCCAAAAGTAGAGAATAACTAAACCATCCGTATATCTTCTGTAACAGGCGGCAGGAATAATGCCGTCTGACACCGCTCAGGTAGTTGATAAATAAGAATTGACCCCTATCTTTACTTCCTGTTTGTTATAATTTCTTCGGTTCCTTCAGCATAACGGGATGGCGATGAAGCGACTTAAAAATGAACTCAATTCGCTGGTTAATCGCGGCGTAGATCGGCATTTGCGCCTGGCTGTCACCGGGCTTAGCCGTAGCGGTAAGACGGCGTTCATCACCGCGATGGTAAACCAGTTACTCAATATTCATGCCGGTGCGCGTCTGCCGTTGCTCAGCTGCGTGCGCGAAGAACGTCTGCTCGGCGTTAAACGGGTTCCTCAACGTGATTTTGGCATTCCGCGTTTTACCTATGATGAGGGACTGGCTCAGCTGTATGGTTCTCCGCCAGCCTGGCCGACACCGACGCGCGGGGTGAGCGAAATTCGCCTGGCGCTGCGCTACAAGTCCAATGACTCTTTGCTGCGCCACTTCAAAGACACCTCCACGCTATACCTGGAAATCGTCGATTATCCGGGCGAGTGGCTGCTCGATCTACCGATGCTGGCGCAGGATTACCTGAGCTGGTCGCGGCAAATGACCGGATTATTGCAAGGTCAGCGGGGCGAATGGTCGGCCAGATGGCGACAGCTATGCCAGGGGCTGGATCCGCTGGCCCCTGCTGATGAAAACCGTCTGGCGGAAATTGCCGCCGCGTGGACGGAGTATTTGCATCAGTGCAAACAGCAGGGACTGCATTTTATTCAACCAGGACGCTTTGTCCTGCCGGGAGATATGGCGGGTGCGCCCGCGCTGCAATTCTTCCCGTGGCCGGATGTGGAAGAATACGGCGAATCTAAGCTGGCGCAGGCGGACAAACACACCAACGCAGGCATGTTGCGCGAGCGGTTTAATTACTATTGCGAAAAGGTTGTGAAGGGCTTTTATAAGAATCACTTCCTGCGTTTTGATCGCCAAATTGTACTGGTGGATTGCCTGCAACCGCTCAACAGCGGGCCACAGGCGTTCAATGATATGCGTCTGGCGCTGACTCAATTGATGCAAAGCTTCCACTATGGGCAGCGTACGCTGTTTCGTCGGCTGTTCTCTCCGGTGATCGACAAACTGTTATTTGCCGCCACCAAAGCTGACCATGTCACGGTCGATCAGCACGCCAATATGGTGTCGTTGCTCCAGCAACTGATTCAGGATGCCTGGCAAAACGCCGCGTTCGAAGGTATTAGCATGGATTGTCTGGGCCTGGCATCGGTACAGGCAACCACCAGCGGCCTGATTGATGTGAAAGGCGAAAAGATCCCGGCGCTGCGTGGCAATCGCCTGAGCGATGGCGAACCGCTGACCGTCTATCCTGGTGAAGTGCCCGCACGACTGCCAGGGCAGGCATTCTGGGACAGCCAGGGATTTCAGTTTGAAGCATTTCGCCCGCAGGTGATGGATGTTGATAAACCCTTACCGCATATCCGTCTTGATGCCGCGCTGGAGTTTTTAATAGGAGATAAATTGCGATGAGCGAGCCGTTAAAACCGCGTATCGATTTTTCAGGTCCGCTGGACGTGGAACAAAACACGGCGTTTAAAGCGCAGCAAATGTTCAATGAAACGGAAGCGCAGACCTTTGCTCCGGCGACACTGGATGAGCCTCTGGAAGACGAAGGTCAGGCAGAAGCGGTGATTGATGCTGCCTTGCGTCCTAAACGCAGTTTGTGGCGCAAAATGGTGATGGGCGGGCTGGCGCTGTTTGGTGTGAGTGTTGTCGCACAGGGCGTACAGTGGACCATGAATGCCTGGCAGACTCAGGACTGGGTCGCGCTGGGAGGGTGCGCCGCGGGCGCGCTGATCGTCGGCGCAGGCGTGGGTTCAGTGGCGACCGAGTGGCGCAGGTTGTGGCGTTTGCGCCAGCGAGCGCATGAACGTGATGAAGCGCGAGACCTGCTTCATAGCCACGGAACAGGAAAAGGCCGCGCATTTTGTGAAAAGCTGGCGCAGCAGGCGGGTATTGATCAGTCCCATCCGGCGTTACAGCGCTGGTATGCCTCTATCCACGAAACGCAAAACGATCGTGAAATCGTCAGCCTGTATGCCCATCTTGTGCAACCGGTGCTGGACGCGCAGGCGCGACGTGAGATCAGTCGTTCTGCGGCGGAGTCCACACTGATGATTGCCGTCAGCCCACTGGCGCTGGTGGATATGGCATTTATCGCCTGGCGCAATCTGCGGCTGATTAATCGTATTGCCTCGTTGTATGGCATTGAGCTCGGGTATTACAGTCGTCTGCGTCTGTTCCGGCTGGTGCTGCTGAATATCGCCTTTGCCGGCGCCAGCGAATTGGTCCGCGAGGTTGGTATGGACTGGATGTCGCAAGATCTGGCCGCGCGCTTATCCACACGTGCTGCGCAGGGTATTGGTGCCGGGCTGTTAACGGCGCGTCTGGGTATTAAAGCGATGGAACTCTGCCGTCCGCTCCCGTGGATCGATGACGATAAACCACGACTTGGGGATTTTCGCCGCCAGTTGATTGGTCAGGTCAAAGAGACCTTACAAAAGAACAAATCTCCGCGTGAAAGTTAACTGGAACAGGGCGTCGATGGTATAACTTTACGCCGCGGCGCCCAATTTTCCAGCGTGCTGTCAATATTTGTTGACAGAGTTCTTCCTGCAAACCAAATACTGTCTTATCATTTAACACATAATCTCTTGTCCAGGTGAAGGTTCCTATGCGTTTGGAAGTCTTTTGTGAAGACCGACTTGGTCTGACCCGCGAATTGCTCGATTTACTGGTGCTAAGAAGCATTGATTTACGCGGTATCGAGATTGACCCCATCGGGCGAATTTACCTTAATTTTGCGGAGCTGGAGTTCACCAACTTCAGTAGTCTGATGGCTGAAATCCGCCGTATTTCAGGAGTTACGGATGTACGTACCGTCCCCTGGATGCCTTCCGAACGGGAACATCTGGCGCTGAGTGCGCTGCTCGAGGCATTGCCTGAACCCGTTCTTTCTCTGGATATGAAAAGCAAAATTGAGATGGCGAACCCTGCGAGCTGTCAGCTTTTTGCTCACTCTCAGGAGCGGATGCGTAATCATACTGCCGCCCAGTTAATCAATGGTTTTAACTTCCAGCGCTGGCTCGAAAGCAATCCGCAGGATTCACATAGCGAGCATGTCGTGATTAACGGACAGAATTTCCTGATGGAAATTACGCCCGTTCATTTGCAGGGTGAAAATCAGGAGCAAATGCTGACGGGAGCCGTCGTCATGCTGCGTTCCACCATCCGGATGGGGCGTCAGTTGCAAAATATGACCACGCAGGATCTGAGCGCGTTTAGCCAGATTATTGCCGTCAGCGCCAAAATGAAGCATGTCGTAGAACAGGCCCGTAAGCTGGCGACGCTGAGCGCACCGCTGCTGATCACCGGTAATACCGGTACGGGTAAGGATCTCTTTGCCCATGCCTGTCATCTGGCGAGCCCGCGTGCGGCGAAGCCGTATCTGGCGCTGAACTGTGCGTCGATCCCTGAAGACGCGGTCGAAAGCGAGCTGTTTGGTCACGCAGGGGAAGGTAAAAAAGGGTTCTTCGAGCAGGCTAACGGCGGCTCGGTGCTGCTGGATGAGATTGGCGAAATGTCGCCGAGCATGCAGACCAAATTGTTGCGTTTCCTCAATGACGGGACCTTCCGCCGGGTTGGCGAAGATCATGAAGTCCATGTCGATGTACGTGTGATTTGCGCCACGCAAAAGAACCTGGTGGAGCTGGTGCAGAAAGGTTTGTTCCGCGAAGATCTGTATTATCGTCTGAACGTGCTGACCCTCAACCTGCCGCCGCTGCGCGATTGTCCGCAAGATATCATGCCGCTCACCGAACTGTTTGTGGCGCGTTTTGCCGACGAACAGGGCGTACCGCGTCCGAAACTGTCCGCCGATCTCAGTACGGTATTAACCCGCTACGGTTGGCCAGGTAACGTGCGCCAGCTTAAAAATGCCATCTATCGGGCGTTGACCCAGTTAGAGGGATATGAGTTGCGGCCACAGGATATATTATTGCCAGATTACGATGCGGCAACGGTTGCGGTCGGAGAAGAGGTGATGGAAGGCTCGCTGGATGAAATTACCAGCCGCTTTGAACGCTCTGTGCTGACGCAGTTGTATATGAATTACCCCAGCACGCGTAAACTGGCCAAACGGCTTGGTGTTTCACATACTGCGATCGCTAACAAGTTACGCGAGTATGGTTTGAATCAAAAGAAAAGTGAAGAATAAAGTATTATTGCCAATCCTGATTATGGGGTTGGCATTTTTTATTTGTTCATATTATTAATTTATTTTAATGTATTTATATTGAATGTTAATACTCATGTGACCAGTATCCCTCATTCTTAATTAATTATCCCTGTAGTTGCTATTCATTTCACTCATTCCGCATTCCTCTTACAATTAACCGCATTTTGAATAATGCGATTATTAATAAGGGATGATTATGAAACTTAATATATTTACCAAAACAATAATTGGAATGGGCGCATTATGCGTCGCAGCACCCGTATTGGCTCTTGAAGCCTGGAGTGGACAAGAAGGAACCGGCCCTTACGAAGTTATTTATGACAGCGGCGTCTATACCAATGCCTGGTGGGTTGGCGCTTCAGATTGTCCGGGAAATGCCTCAGATGACGAAGCTAATAATCCCTGGCGTTTTGAACGTGATGCAACCGCTGCAGAAATCGCAGAATACGGTAACCCGACAACCTGCGACACTGGCGGCGGTACGGTAACCTATCCGGACTACAGTAGCGCAAATGCCTACAGTGCCAATGATATTGTTACCTACAACGGTGCGACCTGGCAGACTTCTACCGCACAGAGCGCATACGGTTTCACGCCGGGCGCAGCCAATCCATGGGAAGTGTATGCGGAAGTCGCGCAGTGGTCGGCAACCACGACGTACAATAAAGGCGATAAAGTTCAGAAAGATGGCCAGGAATATGAGGCGCTCTTTTATACCATTGGCGATGATCCTTCCCTGGAGGCAAACCAGAACCCGTCTGGCACCAATGGTCGCCCGTGGAAACCGCTGGGTGCTGTCGTAACTTATACGACGGATCAACTCAATAATGCGCCTGAATTTAATTCTTCAACGCTGTATGAAAGCGGGACACTCATTCGATATAACGGCGAAAACTATGTTTCCCAGGCTAAAGTCCAGAAAGTCACGCCAGCCGATACCAATCCGTGGAAAATTTATATTGACTGGTCCGGCACTAAAGCAATGGTCGGGACACCTTCATCTGCATGGCCTGCTCATGTCTACGCGCCGTATGTCGACTATACCCTGAACTCGCTGCCAGACCTTGCCAGTCTTGCCAAAAACCAGAATGTGACCCACTTCACCATGGCCTTTGTGGTGGCGAAGGATGCTGATACCTGTCTGCCAACCTGGGGCACGGCCTACAACATTAATGACTACACGCAGTACAGTAAAATTAAAGCGCTGCGTGAAGCAGGCGGAGATATCATGGTCTCCATCGGTGGCGCCAACAACTCGCCGTTGGCGGCAGCCTGTACCGACGTATCACAACTGCAGCAACACTATTATGACATCGTTGAAAACCTCAACCTGAACGTGCTGGACTTCGATATCGAAGGGACCTGGGTTGCCGACCATGACTCCATTAACCGCCGTAACGAAGCCGTTAAGGCTGCGCAGGATCAATGGAAAGCTGAAGGTCGTAGCGTAGGGATCTGGTACACGTTGCCTATTCTGCCTACCGGTCTGACCGATGACGGTCTGTATGTACTGAACGATGCGAAGGCCAAAGGTGTAAATCTGGCGGGCGTAAACGTGATGGCGATGGACTACGGCAGCAGTATCTGTCAGTCCGACGGTACGGAAGGGCAGAATATTCATGGCAAATGTGCAACCTCAGCTATAGAAAACCTGTCAAGCCAGTTAAAACAGATATTCACCGATAAGAGCGATGACGAGATCAACGCCATGATGGGCGTTACGCCGATGAACGGCTACAACGACGTGCAGGGCGAAGTGTTCTATCTGTCGGATGCTAACCTGGTGATGGATGATGCCAAAGATCGCGATATGGGCATGATTGGTATGTGGTCGATGATGCGTGATCAGCCGGGCGTTGCCGGTCAGGTCTCGCCGGAACACAGTGGGTTAACGGAATCTCAGGCACCGCAATACGCCTTCAGCGAAGTGTTTGCACCGTTTACCCATAGCGATGAGACACCGGCAGAGACGGAAATCAAAGACATCAATGTTGACAAATCGAAATCTAACCCGGAATTAAAATGGACGCAAAATACTGCCAGTATTGAGAGTGGGGAGTATACCGTTACATTGCAACATGATGGCTGGAATATTGATGCCGTTGGTGAGCCGTACTATTTCGGTAAATACGGCAA
>NZ_CP069763.1:3804834-3859231 GCF_016893685.1 Citrobacter cronae | reverse complement strand
TGTTGTGTTAACTTATCAGTACACACTTGAAGATGTGAGTACGGGCAGCCCTTCGCAAATTGCATCGTCAGAGACGTCGGTTAAAAATGGTTCGTTGACGTATACGATTAATGCAAGTACGTCGATGATGATTACATATCAGTACGTTAACTTTTATTACGATTCAACCGACGCGAAAGGAAAAACGACCACCAATTTTTGTGGCTCATGGTTCCATGGGGGGGTCAAGAAGTCCGGTAAAGGTTGTTCCACGGTGTTGAATTCGCAGCGGGGTTACTGGTCGCCTTCTGAGACTATCTCTGTGAATAAACTGAAAGCGGGTGATAAAGTTTATGCGGCTACCGCCGACGGCAGTAGTGAAAGTGCAAAAATATTTACCGTGCTGGATTCGATTACCTTAACGGATGAGATGTTAAAAGCGTCCAGGTAAGTTAAAAAAGTCCTCACCTTCAAAGCCGTAACAGCAATGTTACGGCTTACTTGTTGTCTATGGAAAACCCCCAGCCTGGCTGGAGGGGCTGTGCACAATAAAAAACCCCGCCGTAGCGAGGTTGAGAATGTGTTGTATAGAAGGCTAAGTGTTTATTACGCTTTCAGCACGTCCAGAGCGGCAGTGTAATCCGGCTCGTTGGTAATTTCATTGACCAGTTGGCTGAAAATAACGTTGTCATTCTCGTCGATAACCACCACGGCGCGCGCGGCCAGCCCTTTTAATGGGCCTTCAGTGATTTCAACACCGTAGTTTTTCAGGAATTCTGCATTGCGCAGGGTGGACAGCGTGATAACGTTGCTCAGACCTTCCGCACCGCAAAAACGAGAATGTGCAAAGGGCAGGTCGGCCGAAACGCACAGTACGACGGTATTGTCGATTTCTGTCGCCAGTTGGTTAAACTTACGTACCGATGCCGCGCAAACGCCGGTATCGATGCTTGGGAAAATATTCAGCACTTTGCGCTTGCCGGCGAACTGGCCCAGCGTAACGTCAGACAGATCTTTAGCCACAAGGGTAAAAGCCTGAGCTTTGCTTCCTGCCTGAGGAATGGAGCCAGCGACTGCAACCGGGTTGCCCTGGAAATGAACGGTTTGTGACATGGTTATCTTCCTGTTTACATATAGTTAACGTCGAGGCTAGTTTATGCCATCAGCAGTTAACACGGCAAACGCTATTTGCGGATATCCGCTTCAGGGACTGCACTAAGGAAAACGAATGAGAACAGTAAAGGTATATGAGGAAGCCTGGCCGCTGCACACTCCCTTTGTTATTGCCCGTGGGAGCAGAACCGAAGCGCATGTGGTGGTGGTCGAAGTGGAAGAAAATGGTGTCACAGGCGTCGGAGAGTGTACGCCTTATCCGCGCTACGGTGAAAGCGATGCCTCAGTGCTGGCGCAAATTATGAGCATTGCGCCACAACTGGAAAATGGACTGACGCGTGAAGAACTGCAAAAGCTGCTGCCAGCGGGAGCGGCGCGTAACGCGGTGGACTGTGCGTTGTGGGATCTGAATGCGCGACAACAGCAGTTGTCTCTGGCTGAGCTGGTGGGTTGCGAACTGGCTGAGGTGGTGACGACAGCGCAAACGGTGGTGATTGGAACGCCCGAACAGATGGCGGCGAGCGCGGCGGCACTGTGGGAGAATGGGGCGAGACTGCTGAAAGTCAAACTGGATGCCCGTTTAATCAGCGAACGGATGGTTGCCATTCGTGCGGCTGTTCCTGAGGCCACGATCATCGTCGACGCTAACGAATCCTGGCGGGCAGAGGGCCTGGCCGCGCGCTGTCAGCTTCTGGCTGATTTAGGGGTTGCGATGCTGGAACAACCGCTCCCGGCGCAGGATGATGCCGCGCTGGAGAATTTTGTGCATCCGCTACCGATCTGCGCAGATGAAAGTTGCCACACCCGCAGCAGCCTGAAAGCGCTGCACGGGCGCTATGAAATGGTCAATATCAAACTGGATAAAACAGGGGGCCTGACCGAAGCGCTGGCGCTGGCCGTCGATGCGCGCGAGCAGGGATTTGCGCTGATGCTGGGCTGCATGCTGTGTACATCCCGGGCGATTAGCGCGGCGTTACCCCTCACGCCGCAGGTCAGTTTTGCCGATCTCGATGGACCTACCTGGCTTGCCAGCGACGCGGAGCCATCCCTGCATTTTACGACCGGACAGCTTCATCTCTAGGGTGCCAACGCAGGAGATTGGACATGGCCAGCAGGTATTTCTCGCTCGCTTCATCGGATGAAATGGGCGGAAATTCGGCGGTGATACAGTGCAAGTTCAGGTCGGCGCACCAGCTACCAAAAGAGCCAGGCGTTTCGTAACCTACGCTGGTGACAAGCGGCAATTCAAATGACTGCGCCAGCCATGCGCCTAACTCGCTGCGTCTGGGATCTTCAATACAGGCCAGCGGATCGTGAAAAGAAACCACCCAGGCGGGATGAATCCGGTGAATAAGATGACACAGCGCCTGGGTTTCTGGTTCTGACCCCGGATGCTCGCCGGTCAGCAAAACCACGTCGCGTTCTTCGGCGCTACTGTTCCAGCGATATACCGTTTCACCCGCTTTCCAGTTTGCGGCAGGAAAATTACGGTTAAGATCTACGCCGTTCGCATTTGCGCGCAGCCCAAGCTGGCAACCGTCGGGGTTCACCGCCAGCACCACATGGTGACGACGCAGGGAAGGGTTAAGCGTACGCAATGCGCAGGAAAGGGTGACGACAGATGAGTTTTCGTCGCCGTGCGTACCTGCCAGTATCAGGCCGCTTTCATGATCGGCTGCCAGCGCAGGAAACCAGATTAGCGGTGCGCCTAACGATGAACGTCCGTAATGTTCGGTTCCTGGCGGAAATGCGCCGCGCTCGGCACGGGGACGGGTAGCGGTCATAGTCATCTCTAAATGCTCGAATAGTTACTCGCAGTGTTGTGCAAAATGTATGGATAATCAAATCGTTTTCACACACTTATCTTTTCAGGTGTAATATCACTTTCTTGTCGGAAGTTAATTGCATTTCCTGCTGGCGATACAAATAATTACACATTCACTTAGTAGCCGGAATTGAGGGTATTTTATGCAGCATTCTGTTTCAGTAACCTGTTGTGCGCTGTTGGTTAGTAGCATTTCCTTATCATGGGCTGCTGATGTTCCCAGCGGAACGGTACTGGCAGAGAAACAAGAACTGGTGCGGCATATAAAAGATGAACCGGCGTCGCTTGATCCGGCAAAGGCCGTCGGACTTCCTGAAATTCAGGTCATTCGTGATTTATTTGAAGGGCTGGTCAATCAGAATGAGAAGGGAGAAATTGTTCCTGGCGTCGCCACCCAGTGGAAAAGTAACGATAACCGCATCTGGACGTTTACGCTACGTGACAATGCGCAATGGTCCGATGGTACACCGGTAACGGCGCAGGATTTTGTCTACAGCTGGCAGCGTCTGGTTGATCCCAAAACACTATCACCGTTTGCGTGGTTTGCTGCGCTGGCGGGTATTAGCAATGCTCAGGCGATCATCGATGGCAAAGCAGCGCCTGATAAGCTTGGCGTTAGCGCGGTCGATGCGCGTACATTAAAAGTTCAACTGGATAAACCGCTCCCCTGGTTTGCCAATCTGACGGCAAGTTTTGCATTTTATCCGGTACAAAAAGCCAATGTTGAGAGCGGCAAAGAGTGGACCAAACCGGGTAATCTGATTGGTAACGGCGCCTACGTGCTCAAAGATCGCGTCGTAAATGAAAAACTGGTCGTTGTACCGAATACGCATTACTGGGACAACGGCAAAACGGTTCTGCAAAAAGTCACCTTCCTGCCCATTAATCAGGAATCGGCAGCCACTAAGCGCTACCTTGCGGGTGATATTGATATCACGGAATCCTTCCCGAAAAACATGTATCAGAAACTGTTGAAGGATATTCCGGGCCAGGTTTATACCCCGCCTCAGCTTGGCACTTACTATTATGCCTTTAATACCCAGAAGGGACCGACTGCCGATTCCCGCGTGCGCCTGGCGCTGAGTATGACGATCGATCGTCGTTTGATGGCGGAGAAAGTATTAGGTACCGGCGAGAAGCCCGCCTGGCATTTCACGCCGGATGTTACGGCAGGATTTGTACCTGAACCTTCGCCGTTTGAGCAAATGAGTCAGGAAGAGTTGAATGCTCAGGCGAAAACCCTGCTGCGTGCAGCTGGCTATGGTCCACAGAAACCGCTTAAACTGACGCTGCTGTACAATACCTCTGAAAACCACCAAAAGATTGCTATCGCAGTGGCTTCTATGTGGAAGAAAAACCTCGGTGTCGACGTAAAACTGCAGAATCAGGAGTGGAAAACCTATATCGACAGCCGTAATACCGGCAATTTTGATGTGATCCGCGCTTCCTGGGTGGGGGACTACAATGAGCCTTCTACGTTCCTGTCGTTATTAACATCGACCCATACGGGCAATATCTCCCGCTTTAATAATCCGGCATACGATAAAGTATTAACTCAGGCTACGTTGGAAAATACCGAGAAGGCGCGGAATGCGGATTATAATACGGCAGAGAAAATTCTGATGGAACAGGCACCTATTGCACCAATTTATCAGTATACCAACGGGCGGTTAATTAAACCGTGGCTGAAAGGGTACCCGATTACTAACCCTGAAGATGTCGCATACAGCCGCACAATGTATATTGTGAGGCACTAATCAGTACTGGCCTCATGTTAACGCAAGGTAACCACGGATAAACCCAGAGCTGGCGCAGTTTACCGCGCTAGTTTCTCTTTAGCATCTGAAAGCCAGAGAGAAAAACTGCAAGATTGCAGACCGTGATGGCCTGTATGTTCTGGTTACGCCAGCGGATTCGGTGTCCTTTCTGTAGTCTCTCTGTTTGTAGCCCAATAAAAAATCGTTTTCCCCGTTACTCGGGGGGATAGTCATGTTATCTGTCATCTTCTGGCAGACAAGTAGAATTCGCATATGGAAGGCGGATTTCGGAAATAAATTAGACATGGGCCAATTTCTGACCTGCCGCCATCATCCGCCGGGCGTTTTACTCGATAACCACTGTCATTTCCTGCTTGGCATTTTGCATCGAAACGAGGGTGCGGAAGGATTTGATATTCCCTGATGCGAAAAAGAGATCGCGGGTCAGGGCCTCGTACTCCGCCATATCGCGGACGTTCATTACCAGCAGGAAATCAAAATCGCCGGTAACGTAATAAACCTGTTGCACCTGCGGACAACTCACGAACCGCTGCTTGTCTTCTTCCAGCAGATCGAGACGCTCATTTTCAATGGTGACCTGCGCCATGATAGTGATAGGGCGACCAACTTTAGTGGCGTCGATCAGGCTGACGCTGCCTCTAATAATACCGGCTTCTTCCAGTGCAGCGATCCGCCGATTGACTGCCGAGGGGGAAAGGCTGACGAGATCGGCGATCTCTCGCTGCGACAGGCGATTATTGCGCTGCAACAGTGTGAGTATTTTTTTATCCCAAGTGTCCAGTTTCATCGTTTCAACGGCCTTATAAAAGTGTGATACGCCTCACTAATGCAACTTTGTTGCGCCAGATAGGTAAATCAGATTGAAAATTGCGCCTCTTAGGGCAATTTTGCGCCATTTTACCGTTGGGGGCAGTGTACCATCTCAATCAGTGGGAAGACGATAAATCGTGTTTTTTAGCCGATAACGACACAACCCACATTATTTCACAACCCGTTCATTCCGTTATTCGGCCTGCGCTTAATTTGGCCGCGTGGAGCTCTACGCCTGTTGTTTAGTGGGGGAATTAATTCATCGCGGCATGACGGTATGAATAAAAAAGGTGTATTTATGACGGACATAATGAAATACCAATTCAATTCTCGCCAAAAAGTTTATGGTCAGGGCGTCGATCTCAGCCTGCTCAATGACCGTGTCGGCGCAGACGTGCTGGCTTTTCACCAGAAATTTCCTGACTACCGGGTAACGCCGCTACGCAAGCTGGGCTATTTAAGCCAGCGTCTGGGGCTGGGGTCGCTGCATATTAAAGATGAGGCGCAGCGATTTGGTCTTAATGCGTTTAAAGGGCTGGGTGGATCTTATGCTATGGGGAAATATCTCGCCGAACGACTCGGGCGTGACATTAATACCCTGAGCTTCGCCGATCTTAATTCGCCGGAAATTAAAGCCCGCATTAAAGATATTGTGTTTGTGACGGCCACCGACGGCAATCACGGGCGCGGCGTGGCGTGGGCGGCGGAGCAGCTTGGGTTACGGGCGGTGGTCTACATGCCGAAAGGTTCATCGCTGGTGCGGGCGCAAAATATTCGTCGACATGGCGCTGAATGCACCATCACCGATCTTAACTACGACGATACCGTGAGGCTGGCTGATAAAACCGCTAAAGAGCGGGGATGGGTGCTGTTGCAGGATACTGCCTGGCAAGGTTACGAACAGATTCCAACCTGGATCATGCAAGGTTATATGACGCTCGCCGTTGAAGCCTGGGATCAACTGATGCAAAGCGGGGCGCCGCTGCCGACACATCTCTTTTTGCAGGCTGGGGTTGGCTCCTTCGCGGGCAGCATCATGGGCTATTTCGTCGAAAAAATGCAGCAGCAAGCGCCGACAATCGTCATTGTCGAACCGCATAAAGCAAATTGTCTATACCGCTCGGCGACCATTAATGATGGTCAGCCGCACAGCGTCGGCGGCGATATGGCGACCCTGATGGCCGGACTTGCCTGCGGCGAGCCAAACATCACCAGTTGGCCGATGCTGCGCGACCATGCCCGCTGCTTTATCTCCGCTGACGATCATCTTGCCGCCAACGGTATGCGTTTGCTGGCTGCGCCGCGCCCCGGCACTGATGAACCCTTTATCTCCGGCGAATCCGGCGCTATCGGCGCGGGGGTGCTGTATGCGCTGATGACCCAGCCGGAGTTTCGCCATCTCGCCGAATCGCTGCGGCTCAATGCCGATGCGCACGTCCTGTTAATCAGTACCGAAGGGGACACTTCCCCGGATGTCTATGAAGACATCGTCTGGTTTGGCCGCAATGGCTAACCGCCAACGGCAATAATAAGAGGGCCATCTTACCTACCCTACATGCCCTTGGTATGACATGCGTTCTGACAATAAATAAAACATATGCGATTTCGCGTAATGCTGAGAGAACATGACCGATGAATACTGAAACTGCTGTTACAGAAGAAAGAGGATATTGTAATTCCACAAAATGGCATGGCGAAGATACCGTTTGGGTGCTTGGCCTGTTCGGAACGGCGATTGGCGCTGGGGTGCTGTTTCTACCAATAAATGCCGGGATCGGCGGCTTTTGGCCGCTATTGATTGTTTTCGTTCTTGCTTTTCCGATTACCTATCTGGCGCATCGCGGACTGGCGCGCTTCATTTACTCTTCGAATACGCCGGAAAGCACCATTACCGATGTTATCGGCGAACATTTCGGCGCGCTGGCGGGGAAGGTGTTTACCGTTATCTATTTTTTCGCCGTCTATACCATTTTGATTATGTATGCAGTGGCGATCACCAATACTGCGCAGAGTTTTATCCGCCACCAGCTCGGCTTGGCGGAGCCGCCACGGGCGCTGGTGGCTATCGTGTTGATTCTCGGGCTGATGCTTATTGTCCGCCTGGGGCAGCGGCTGATCATGCGAGTGATGAGCACCCTGGTTTATCCCTTTATTATCTCGCTGATATTTATGTCGCTGTTTCTGATTCCGCACTGGAACGGCGCGATTTTTCACACCGTAAGCATTAGCGCGATGGGGGATGGGCGCAGCATTTTCTTGACTCTGTGGATGACGTTTCCGGTATTGGTGATGTCGTTTAACCACTATCCGATTATTTCGCCGATGGTTGTGCGCCAGAAACAGCGCTACGGCCTGGAACTTGCCGAGCGCAAATGCGCACAGATTCAGCGCTATGGCATCCTGTTGATGATAGTGGTCGTGCTGTTTTTCGTCCTCAGTTGCGTGTTAAGTCTGTCGCCACAGCAACTGGCGGAAGCGAAGGCGCAAAACCTCTCAATACTTTCGTATCTTGCGAACCAGTTTGACACGCCAATTATTGCCTGGCTGTCGCCGATTATCGCATTTGTCGCCATTACCAAATCATTTCTGGGCCACTATATCGGCGCGTATGAATCACTGCGAGACCTGATTCTTGAGGCTGCCGCCTCTCGGGGGAAAAAGCCAGGTATTCGCGCGGTTGACGCTGTTATCCTGGTTTTTATGGTTCTGACCTGCTGGTTCGCTGCCTATAAAAACCCCAGTATTCTCGGCATTATTGAGTGCATCAGCGGCCCTACTGGGGCGGCCATCCTACTGCTGTTACCGATGTATGCCATCCATAAATTACCGGTGCTGGCACCGTATCGCGGCAAAGCCAGCAACATTTTTGTCACCCTGATTGGGTTGATTACCGTATCTGCCATTTTTTACGGCATGTTCCAGTAACCACGATGAATAGCGAGATGTTTTTATGAGTCATTATCTGCAGATTAACGGCCAGCGGCTTATCGATTCTTTGTTCGCGCTCGGCGAATGTGGCGCGCTGGAGGGCGGGGGCGTCTGTCGCCTCGCGGCGACCGCGGAGGATAAAGCGGGCAGGGACTTTGTCGTTGCAAGAATGAAAGCGCTGGGTCTGGCAATCTATATCGATGCTATTGGCAATGTTACTGGCGTCTATGCCGGTGAAGAGGCGTTACCGATGGTCATGATGGGCTCGCATATAGACACCGTCGGCACTGGCGGTTTGTACGACGGCAATTACGGCGTGATGGCGGGTCTGGAGGTGATTGCCACTCTTTTAGAGGCGGGCATTCGTCCCCGTCGTCCGCTGGCGGTCACCTTCTTTACCAACGAAGAAGGCGTACGTTTTCAGCCCGATATGATGGGCAGCGTGGTGTTTGCTGGTGAATATCCTCTTGATGCAGCGTTGGCAGCGAAGGATCTTGATGGGGTAACTCTTGATGAGGCGTTATGCGAGATTGGTTACAAAGGCGCTTGTCGACCGGGCGACCTGTCGGTGGATAGCTACGTTGAACTGCATATCGAACAGGGACCGATCCTCGACAAAGAGAGAATTGATATCGGAGTGGTAACCGGCGTGCAGGGGATTTCGTGGCAGGAATTTACGTTGACCGGTGTCTCCAACCATGCGGGCACCACGCCGATGAATATGCGCCACGATGCCGGACTGGCGGCGGCGAAGATCGCCGTATACGCCCGTGAACTGGCGCTTACTCTTGGTGGCGATCAGGTGTCTACTGTCGGACATATGGTCTTTAAACCGAACCTGATTAACGTGATTCCCAACCATGTCGTGATGACGGTGGATTTGCGCAATACCGATAATGAGACCTTAAAACTGGCGGAACAACAGCTTGCCGAGTTTGTCGCCAGAACGGCACAAGAAGAGGGCGTTGAAATAACCAGTCGTTCGCTGGTGCGCTTTAACCCGGTTATTTTTGCCGATGAAATTGTCAATGCCGTAGAAGACGAGGCAAAGCGTCAGGCGCTGAGTTGTAGGCGTCTGCCGAGCGGTGCAGGTCATGATGCGCAGTTTATGGCCTCGGTTTGCCCGGCCGGGATGATCTTCGTCCCCTGCGTTGATGGCATTAGTCACAACGTCAAAGAGCATAGCGAAGCCAAAGACCTGATTGCCGGTGCCAACGTGCTGCTGCAGGTGGTATTACAACGCGCCCAGCGCGCGGAATAGCGTTTTACAGGAGAATAATATGAATCAGGAACAGTTAAAGCAGCAGCTTATTGCATGGCGTCGTCATCTGCATGCCAACCCGGAAAGTGCCTTTGAAGAGGTAAAAACTGCGCAATTCATCGCCGAAAAACTCGAGGCGATGGGGATCGAAGTGCATCGTAACATTGGTAAAACCGGGCTGGTGGGTGTGCTGAAATGCGGTGACGGAAAGGGCGTTATCGCTATTCGCGCCGATATTGACGCTATCCAGTTGACAGAACAGGGCGAGCGGTCTTATCGATCGGGCACCGCTGAACGTATGCACGGTTGTGGACATGACGGCCATACCTGCATTGCGCTGGGTGCTGCGCAGTTGCTGTTGCAGCGTCAGAACTTCAATGGCACCGTCTGTTTTGTTTTTCAGCCCGCTGAAGAGCCGGGTTACGGTGCGAATGCGATGATGGCGGACGGCGTTATCGAGCGTTTTGCCATTGAAGAGATTTATGGTCTGCACAATATGCCAGGCATGAAGGCTGGAACCATCGCTACGCGGGTGGGGGGGATCATGGCCAGTGAAGATAACTTTATTATTCGCATTACCGGTCAGGGGGCACATGCCGCACGTCCGCATATGAGTAAAGATCCGTTGGTGATTGCGGCGGAGATTATTCTGGCGCTGCAAACCATCGTTTCGCGCAACGTCGATCCTAGCGTGCCGGCGGTTATTTCATGTACGGAACTGCACACCGATGGCATCCGCAATGCCATTCCCACCCATGTTGAAATTAAGGGCGATACCCGCAGCTACTCCCCTGAGGTGCAGACCTTGCTGGAAGAACGGATGCGAACCATCAGCGAAGCCATTTGCGCGATGCATGGGGCGCAGTGCGAGTTTATTTATACGCACGAGTTCGCGCCAACGGTGAATTGGCAACATTGCGTGGACGTGGCGGTGAACGCGGCAGAGAACGTTGTGGGGGAGAAGAACGTCGATGGCAATGTCGCGCAGATGATGATCTCGGAAGACTTCGGCGCTTTCCTGCAGAAAATTCCAGGCTGCTTTGTCTTTTTAGGTAACGGCGATGCGTCAGACCCGCAGGGCAATACGCCGCTGCACAATGCCTGTTATGACTTTAACGATGAAATTTTACTAACCGGCGCGGAATATTTTGCCGAGATCGTCAGAATCCGCCTGTCGCAGTAATGCCCGGTCAGGTTTCAGAAGGACCGGCAGACAGCCGGTCCTCAAGGGCGGTTATTTCAACTCCAGTGTGGTTATCACACGGGCAATATCCGCGATATCACCTGCTGACAAAGGCTGCAGGGGGCGAGGGAGGCAGTCCGTATCGGTAAGTCCAAGCACGCCTGCGGCAGCAGCAATAACGCGGATGCTTCCGCCATGTTTACGGAACAGCGCCCACAATGGCTCAAGGCGCGTTGTCAGGGCAGTAACGCGTTCATGATCGTTCGCCGCCGCTGCGTCAGTAATTTGTTTCGCCATCACCGGAAACAAACCACCGCTAACGGAGTACCACACTTCACAGCCGGCATTTAATCCCAGCCCGGCATAAGCATCCCCACTGATACCGATGGTTACGCCAGGACGCAGGTGTTGACGTAATGCCTCGACCCGCTCTCTCGCTGCAGTCGGGCTATCCGGGACACCAGGGAGCTTGACCGAGCGAACCCCCTCAAGTGAGGATAGACGACCGTGCAGTTCATCCGTAAAGGTAAAATGTGTGGTGCCCGGGTTATCATAGATGCACACCGGCACAGACGCGTGTCGGGTAACGGTCTCAAATAGTGCAAAGACTTCTTCGTCACGGAGCGGCTGGTAGCTGAAAGCCGGGAGCAGCAGGGCATTTGCGCCCGCGGCTTGCGCATCGTCTGACAGATGCAGGATGGCTTCCGTGCTGACAGCACCTACACACACCATGACAGGGATCTCTCCGGCGTGCTGTGTTGCCAGAGTCGCGATGCGCTTGCGTTGCTCCCGGGTCAGATAAGCGTAGCTTCCGGTTGACCCCAGGATACCCATAGAATCAACCCGGGCTTCTGTTAGGCGAGAAAGAATATGACTGAAGCCCTTTTCATCCACGCCGCTGGTGGTGACTGGAGTTAAGGGAAACGCAGACAAGCCAGTAAACATAGGTGTTTGTCCTGAATAAGATTACTGGTGCTGATCTTCGATGAGAGTATTTTCAAACCACAGACCCGGCATCATTTCTTCCAGACCGTCAGTCAGCATTCTTCCTGCTTCATGAAGCTTTTCCAGCGGCATCTGTGGCAGACTTTCCAGAATAAACCACATTTGCTGCGCTTCAACACTTAAACGTGTCCTTATCCCTTGCCTCCAGTTCCAGCGACGGCAGGTGACGCCAGCATTGTCACGCCAGATAACCTCTCCGGGGGAGGGATACTCGATAACAGGTGCGCCTTCTTTCATCGTGTCAAAGGGCTCGGTACCTTCAGCAATGGTCAGACGCGGATTACCCTGGTAAGCGGAAATATTCTCGCCACCAACCGGAACGGCATAGCGGAGGCTGACGGCGTTATAAAGATCAACAACAGGATCCAGTGCTGGCATCATGCCATCACGAAGCACGCGCTTACGTAGCGCATCAGCTGAACAAGGCGTGCGCTTTGGTTTGGCGCCAAATGATTGAAAAACGCCAGCCCATGCGGCCAGATGAGACTCCGCCCATTCCGGTCTGCCTGCCAGAACCGCCTCACAAGCTTCCAGTAAGGCGGCCCTGCCAACGTCAGGATTCAGTACCGGCGCGGCTTTTACGTAAATACTAAGCGCTCGAAAACCGGGAGCAGTACGATAAACTTCCGGGGCAATTGACGGAGAATGTGTTAACACGGGATAATCCTGTAATGACCAATTTATTTTATGATATCGACCAATGACCAAAAAAGTCAACTTAATGACCGATGCGGGTGCGGATGTCAGCACCGTCAATGAAGCTGTTTCGCAGCGAATTAAGCAGTACCGTAAACAAAAAAAAATGTCGCTTGATGAGCTGTCCAGGCAGGCAAATGTCAGTAAGGGAGCGCTGGTCGAGATTGAAGGATGTAAGGCCAATCCCAGTATTGCGCTGTTATGCCGTCTGGCTGCAGCAATGGGGGTATCGGTGGCTGATTTTGTCGATGTAGGGACAAAACCAACCGTCCATCTTATTGCTGAATGTGAGATCCCTGAACTCTGGAAAGGCGACAAAGGAGGAAGAGCAAGGCTTCTTGCTGGTTCCGGGGGGCCGGATATGACAGAGCTCTGGATGTGGGAAATGCAGCCAGGAGAAAAGTTTGCTTCTCCCGGTCACTCTACGGGAACACTTGAATTGTTTTATGTACAAACGGGGACGCTCACGCTTGGCGTACAAGAGCATCTGTATCTGGTTAATTCCGGTTGTTCTGCAACGGCCAGAACGGATGTCCCTCATTTCTATGAAAACCGGGGTGAGAGCCCACTGATATTTATCATGACAGTGAATGAGAAAGCATCCTGAGTAACTCGTAAGAATGAGATGTGTAGGGATAAAAATCGTCCGGACATACGCTCAAGATCTATTTCTCAGAGATAACTACGGCTGGCTTTGTTCCCGATATACCTGTCTGTCAGATCCCGTGCTTTGTCATCTCCGGAAACTGAAGGCTGGTGAAGGATACCGGCCTCCCGGGCATTTGCATCGCATAGCGATGCTGTTCAATCACTGACCTGCATTGTTTTGACTATCCTCAGACAACAGTACCTCCCTTAAAGCTGTGATGATGAATATAACCATATGATTTTATGGGTTTTCATTGTTATACCTATTCTGTCATTAACGTATCTGACTTGCTGAGTCATACATACATAATCTGCGTTTTTTGGGTTCACCTTTCAAAAGATTTATAGATCTTGGTCAATATGTTGACCTTATTATGCCAATAACATGACCGGTAGATCCTGACGATCACACTGGCTGAACCCCAGGATCAAGGTACTTTATACAAAGATATTTGGACTAATAAGGCAATTTGAAGAAGAAGAAAACGCAGCCACTGGTCTTACTGCTCTGTCAGTTTGACTCACTGGCACGTATTCAAAAATCTCAGCAAAAGCCATAACAGAGATAACATACATGATAAAACCAACGGACTATGAACCTGAACCAGGTCTGGGGAAACATAGCTGGCCACAGGTAATCAAATGGCTACTCATCATTCTGGTCATTTATGCAGTATGCAGTGTTTTTATTTCAAATCCTTTTTCTATTTTTGTGGACAGAGTAACTCCCGTAGATTACTCAAGAATAATGTATTTTCATGGCTTGTCTGTAGGTCTTGCTGGTCTGACTGCTCTACTGGTTAGTCAGATTTATGGTCTTGACGGAAAATTCAAAAAAATTATTTTCTATTGCACAATAGCCACAATTTTAATTGGTGTAAGTGGTGGTGCGATCAATCGTTCTATGGAATACAGCAAGCTTGCATTGTGGTACCAAATTCTTTCTTTTTTATCGCTTGATGTGATACTGATAACAATGTTATCAGGACTTATTCTGTCAAAAAATAAAGAATTAAAGTCATCACGAACATATTATCTGGTTATAGCCGCATCCTGCACAGCTGTCATTGCCGCACTGATTGGCGATTTAGCCGGGTTCATTCTTGATTTTGGCGATTGGCTGGGAATATTAGGTTGGTATGCTGGTAAGATTGGTTATACCCTACCGGAATGGCAGGACAATTTACTACGCTCTCACTCTGACATGATGGTAGTGGCTGTCATTGGTCTTATACTGTCGGCAGTGACCTGGAGATACGGGAGATATTTATCCGGATATGCTGCAAAGATAAAAGCAACTGGTGAATGGCTGGTTATTTTTGGGCTGGTTGCTGTTGTTATTATTTTAGTGGTATCAGGTTTCGGTGGTTCTCATTTACAGATCCCTCATATATTTACAGAAAAAGGATTCTTTGAACCCAGAGGCCATAGTGTGGCTGGTATTGATTTAGGTGATTTTACAATCGGTACCTTTATTTTATGTGGCGGTTTACTTCTGATTGGCGCAATACTTTTCGGAAAAGGGAAAAATGGCGTCAAACTAAACAAATCCAGCAAGTACACTCTTATGGGGATCTTCCTTACATGGTGTAGCATAGTGATTACCGTAGCAGGTATGGGGTTCCTGGAAGAGTATCGAGCCGATCTTTATAACTCAGCTAACCCTGTGCCACTAGGGGAGTATGGTTTTGCATTCCGCATGCTGCATCTTGATGTCAGTTTGATATTATTTCCGGCTATTATGGTTGTTATGTTGTTTGCCCAGCATTTACTGAAGGATGAACAGACAAAACTTATCCAATGGGTTTTACGCACAGGCGTCTTGCTTTGCTCTATTGGATCCCTGATATACATGATACTGAACCCCCAGGCCTTTGGTCCCGGTTACTGGGTCGTCGGCTCCGGTTTCATATTTGTTGTAATGGGGATGTGCTACTTTTTTGTTAAAAGCGATAATCACATTAAAGAAAGATTTAATCAGTAAACCATCATCTGGATCCTTTAAACGGATACAGACGATGGCTAATGGTTACGTATTACAGATCAGGTGCCACCATTAAGGTGGCATCATTAGTTTGATCTCATCTGAATGTTGTAGTCTGTTATGCAGACTACAACATTACTCAGAGTTTATAGTGTCGACCAGAAGGGGCTATGTCCGGAACCATGAATTAGGTTCATATGCCATGTTGGTTCCGTAGAGCAGTCCTGTCCTGATGCGTTCATAAAGGCTGATATCGCAGCCTTTATCCTTTCTTATCCTCATCTTTAACAGAACAACCTCATCTGTATTAATGAATGCCATGCATAGGCCAAATCAGAGATGACTGGGTAATCACGGCGGGGTTTCTGGCCTAAAATAGTGTTTTAACATGACAGGGGCTTGGCCGTGGAATACTCAGTACTAAGTAACAACTGCAGAATGCCGATGGTTGGTTTTGGCGTTTTTAAGGTCACCGATAAGGAAGAGTGTAAGCAGTCGGTTTTAAGCGCTATTCGCACCGGTTACCGCCTCATCGATACCGCAGCCGTATACAGCAATGAAGATGCCGTGGGTGGGGCCGTTCGTGAAGCCATCGCCGAAGGTTTGTGTACCCGCGAGGAGTTATTTATCACTTCTAAGCTGTGGGTCCAGGATATGGCCAACTACGATATGGCTAAAGCCGGTATTGAGGCGTCGCTGAAAAAATCGGGCCTGGAATATTTTGATCTTTATTTATTGCATCAGGCCATGGGCGATTATTTCAGCGCCTGGCGCGCTCTGGAAGAGGCTTATGAAGCCGGTAAACTGAAGGCCATTGGCGTCTCCAACTTCTATGCGCATGTGTTAGCTAACTTCTGTGAAACCGTCAGAATTCAGCCGATGGTGAACCAGGTCGAATTGCATCCTTACTTTGCGCAACCTGTAGCCATTGAAACGATGAAGCGCTACAACGTTCAGCCTGAAGCTTGGGCGCCGTTAGGCGGTGGGAGGCATAAACCATATGAAGATGAAATGCTTCAGGGGATTGCGGATACCCACAAAAAAACCGTTGCTCAGGTTGTTCTGCGCTGGAACGTGCAGCGCGGCGTGACGGTGATTCCTAAATCCACCCGGCAGGAGCGTATTGCAGAGAATTTTGCCATCTGGGATTTCTCACTCACGGATAGTGAAATGGCGCAAATCAGCGCGCTGGATCTAGGCTATGTGGGTGAGGCGGTGAAGCATTTTAATCCTGAATTCGTTCGCGGCTGCCTTGGCGTTAAAATCCACGACTGACCGTGTTGAAAACGTCGCGAGCTCGTAAAACGGACAACTTTTTTGCCTGCGTTAAAATGGCTGGTGTGATTTTCCGCCAGCCATTTTAGGTTTCCGGGGGCTGGTGTTCCCGGCAAATCAGCAACGAATCCTCTTCACTTAACACCTCTTTCGTCAGATTACAAAATCCCTGTCCACCCGTTTTTTGGTGGAATCGACAGCTATGGCAAAGACCAAAGCCAGGCACATTGTTAGTCCGCTGGATCCCACGTAACAGTTCAAATAGTAGCTCTTTAAGTACCGTCGCGCGTTCACCCATCGCCGTTTCACCTGCCACTAAAAACGTCGGCGGGAGCAGGGCATCCAGTAACGTACCGGCTGATTCAGTTAACTTTAAATGTACGCTGCGTTTATCGCGGGCATCCTGCTTGCGAACAATCAGTCCTTTGCTTTCCAGGAGCTTCAGCGATTGCGATACGGTGCCTTTGGTGAGACCGAGGTAGTCCGTTACGCCAAGCGGCGTATTGGAATAACGGTTGCAACGGGCCAGATACATTAACGCGCTGAGTTGTACCGGCTGCAGATCCGCCAGTAATGGATGTTGGCGAAACCACATCCGTGTCAGGCTGGAAAGCCTGTCCAGGACATCGAAAAGTGACATATCGTGCATAACAACTTCCTCCTCGACATATAGTATCGATTAAAAACTATATTGACAAAGCATAAAAGTGGCGTAGCATAAATTATAGTATCGAGTCGATACTATAATTTAAAAGGAGATCCATCATGACGAAAGCCCGTTTTTATCATGCCGGTTGCCCGGTTTGCGTTTCCGCAGAACAGGCGCTGCTTCAGCATCTGTCCTCTGATGTTGCAATCGATGTTATTCATCTGGGAGAACAACCTGGCCGGGTTGCGGAAGCCGAACTGGCTGGCGTGAAGTCCGTTCCGGCGCTGGTGATTGACGGCAATGTGCTGCATATCAATTTTGGCGCCCCCATTGAAGCGCTGAAATAACCCGGTGCGTTCGGGAAGTGGCATCAGCAATTTCCCGAACATACGGAGCTGTAAGGAAGGGACGTTATGAATGCGACGGGAAAATACCATCCGATAGATTGCGATCTTCATGATTATCTGGAGGTCGCCTGCCTGTACCATTATTGGTTGCGTATTGAGCTAACCGATGGCACGTGTATGGATGCCAGAGCGTTGACCACCTGCACCACCAGAGATAAAGAAGAATTTCTGCTGGTGGAATGCCATAACAACCAACAAAAAATTCGTCTGGATCGTTTGTCTGCGATCGCTACGCTGACGGCCGGGGCGACGTTTAGCGTCGTGAGCTTTCGTTGAGTAACGTCGCAACAAATTCGCTGCTGCTATACGGTATAAATACGAATGTCATGCGCCTGGAAAGCCGTGGCATACTCTTTGCTGATATTTTCCTCCACGACAATCACATCAATATTGCTGCTTTCGGTGACGACATAACGGGCGACGGCCGGGATCTTTTCCGCCGTCAGTGCGACGATAGTTTCATTGCACTGTTTGATTACCGCCTTTTTGAACTCGCAATCCGCATAATCAAATCCGGTTAAGCCGGATTCTGGCGACATCGCGCAGCCGCCAATAAAACCCTGATCGAATAAGATGTTCTGCACTTGTGCGGTAGCGGTGGACCCCACACATCCTCCCGAGGAGCTCTGCACCGCGCCGCCCAACATGATGACCTCAAACAGCGGTTTTTCCAGCAAAACGGCGGCAATCTCTGGTGAGTTGGTCACTACGGTTAATGCCAGTTCGGCGGGCAGAGCTTCAGCCATCGCTAAATTTGTGCTGCCCGTGTCGATAAAAATGCAGCTTCCGGATTTGACCAACCGGGCGCACCTCTGCGCGATACTGCTTTTTTTCGCCATATTAATGCTCTTGCGTACGGCGATGTCTTCGGATTCAGGAAGGGTAATGACCGCGCCACCATAAACCTTTTTACACACGCCATCTTTACTCAGCTCATGCAGGTCGCGGCGGATCGTATGTTCAGAAACGCCTAACCGACTGGCGAGCTCGGAACAAATGACTCTGCCGTTTTCCTGCAAGATCTGATAGATAAGCGCCTGGCGCTGTTCCGGGAAAGCAGCATAATCGAGCATAAACACTCCAGTTGAATAAAAATATCGAGCAGTATCACGCATGATCGTGCATTATGATTAACGATGTCAACATTCTTGAGAACATACTGTTCGGAATATAACGAGAAGAGGTTCGCGATGAAGATTGCGCATATGGCTTTATGGACACAGGATCTCGAGCAGCAAGCGCGTTTCTGGGTCACGTTCTTTGACGGCAAGATTAACGAAAAATACTGCAGTAAAACCAACCCTGGATTTGAATCTTATTTTGTTCGTATTGGTGATGAGATAGCGATTGAAATAATGACCAAACCGGGCCTGACAAGATGGCAGCCAGACAATAACACCTGCGGATGGGTGCACCTTGCACTCTCTGTCGGCTGCGCGGCAAAAGTTGATGCCATCGCGAAACGCGCGCAGGAACAGGGGATTTTAATTTCTGCTCCACGAACTACCGGTGATGGCTATTACGAAGCAGTAATACGAGATCCTGATGGTAATTTCATTGAGATTGTCGCCTAAAGTTGTACACATTTCCCTGCTGATAAATGGCATCGGTGGCTGATTATTGATGAATATTGTTCATAGGTTCGTTCTTATTTAACCCTCTAATCATCGGTGCGTTGGGTCTCTATAATTTTACTGTTTCAGTACCCACCGGCAGTACGCTGGCGTTATTTTGGAGAATCAAACATGCAACATCAACTGGATGCCAGACAGCAGGCAATCATACCTATTGCCGCGTTCACCGCTACAGGTCAGAGTGAAAAACTGGATGCAGCATTAAATGCCGGGCTGGATGCGGGACTCACCCTCAATGAAGCGAAGGAAATTCTGCAACAGCTCTATGCTTACTGCGGTTTCCCCCGCAGCCTGAACGGACTTGCTTGTTTAATGTCCGTGGTTAAAAACCGTAGAGAAAGAGGAATTACCGACCCAGAGGGAAATCCGGCCACGCCGCCGACGGAGGGCTGGGACAGTTTCCTGGCGGGGAGTTGCACCCAGACCCAGCTCGTCGGACATCCGGTCAGTGGGCCGCTGTTCGATTTTGCGCCTGCTATTGATGTCTGGCTAAAGGCACATTTATTTGGCGATATTTTTCAGCGTGATGTCCTCAACTGGAAGATGCGGGAGCTGGCGACGATTTCTGCGTTAGCGGTATTAGGCGGTGTGGACAGTCAACTGAAGAGCCATTTTGCTATCTGTCTGAATATCGGCATTACCACTGACCAACTCATTGAATTTATTGCAATACTCGAACAGCATTGTGGTAGTGAGATAGCAACTAATGCCCGCGCGGTTGTTGATGAATGTCGCGTTTAAGGTAATACCTAATCCCTGAGGAAATCTTAATGGTCATGAACGTGAAGGGTTATGCCGCTCTGGCGGTGAAAGAAGATCTGGTTCCACACAGCTTTGTTCGTCGCGATCCGCGCGAAGATGACGTGGTGATTGATATCTTATACAGCGGTGTTTGTCACTCAGATATCCACAATGCCTATAATGACTGGGGCGGGGCTAAGTATCCGATGGTGCCGGGACACGAAATCATTGGCCGTGTGGTGCATGTCGGGAAGTCGGTGACCAAATTTGCCGTAGGCGATCTCGCCGGGGTTGGCTGCATGGTTGACTCATGCCAGCACTGTAGCGCCTGCGAACAGGGGCTAGAGCAATATTGCGAAGAGGGTAACACGCTCACGTATAACGATATCGATCGTCATGATGGCCTGCCTACCTTCGGGGGCTATTCCGACAAGATTGTCGTTACCGAAAAGTTTGTTGTGAAGGTCCCGGAAGGGATAGATTTACGCGGCGCGGCGCCGCTGCTTTGTGCCGGGATCACCACATGGTCGCCGCTGCGTCACTGGCAGGTTGGAGAGGGCAGTAAAGTCGCGGTTGTTGGGTTGGGCGGCCTCGGGCATATGGCCATCAAACTCGCTAACGCATTGGGGGCTGAAGTTACGCTGTTCACGCGTTCGCCAGATAAAGAAGCAGATGCCAGACGTCTGGGTGCCAGTCACGTTGTGCTTTCCACTGACCCTGAGCAGATGAAGGCCGCCGGTAATCAGTTTGATCTGATTATTGATACTGTCCCGTATGTCCACGACCTGAATCCCTATATCCCAACGTTGGCGCTAAGCGGTACGCTGGTGCTGGTTGGCTATCTGGGCGCATTGGATCCTTTCCTGAATACGGTTCCACTGATTCTCGGGCGGAAATCCGTCGCGGGTTCGGTTATCGGCGGGATTGCAGAAACGCAGGAAATGTTAGATTTTTGCGGCCAGCACGGTATTACAGCCGATGTCGAAGTGATTAATATTCAGGATATTAATAGCGCCTGGCAGCGGATGTTGAAAAGCGATGTGAAATACCGCTTTGTGATTGATATTGCCTCGCTGAAATAACGCTAAAAAAGACGCGGATTTCCGCGTCTTTACGTTTGCTAGTGTGTCGATGGCGATACTTCAGGATTATCCATATACAGCGTCTGGCTGGGGAAGGCGAAGTCGGCGCCGTTTGTCTGGACTATCGAAATAATTTTCAAATAAACGTCCTGTTGTACCGCAAGCCATTCCTGCCATACGGTAGTTTTCGTGAAGCAGTACACCATGATATTTAACGATGAATCAGCAAATTCATTGAAATAGACCAGTAGAGTTTGTTTCTGGTCTATCCCCGGATGATTTTGCAGCATTTGTCTGACCGCCTCGACAACTGCCCCAATTTTATCGGCATCTTCATATCGCAATCCGATCACCGTTTTGATTCTTCTGTTGGTCATACGCCCTGGATTTTCTACGCTGATTGAGGAGAAAATCGAGTTTGGGACGTACAAGGGGCGATGATCGAAGGTGTTTATTTTGGTCATTCGCCAGCCAATTTCTGTCACTGTGCCTTCAATATTACGGTCCGGGGAACGGATCCAGTCACCGATGCTAAACGGTCTGTCGAAATAGAGCATAATGCCGGAGAAAAAATTGCTCAGAATGTCTTTACCTGCCATACCTACAGCGATACCACCGATGCCGCCAAAGGTTAGCAGACCCGATAAGCTCATGCCGAAATGTTCGCCATACAGCAAAATGATGGCGACCACGATGGTAATCTTAATGATCCGCGACAGGATCCTCGCGCTGGTAATATCTCTGCCTTTATTAATCTGCGTCTTTTCAAACTGATTAATCACCAGAAAAAGTTTGATTGTCAGAATCAGCGCAATTAACGAGGTGCAGATAAAATCGACTACGCTGGGAGAGATAAATTTCAGGTCGTAACTCTCGATCACGTTATTGGCAATACTGCCGAAGGTTCCAATGATAATGGCATAGACGAAAAATTGTGCCGCATGAAATATGAACCCTTTGCAACGTCTTTCACCACGGTGAAACCAAACGCTCATCAGCACCAGTGCGGTAAAGCAACTGAGAATTACCGTCAAATTAAACGCATTATTCATAAACAGTTCAGCGATCATGATCCTTCCAGGCAGCTCCGTGGTTGCTAAATATCATCTGACATCCCGCTCATCGGATATTTTACGCAGTTTTGGCGCTCAGATCATTAATCAAAGGGCGAGAGAAATAATGCAATCAGCGCTATTTTCAGCGCAATCACGCAGGCGTCACTGATGAAGGGGCGTTATGTAGCAGACAGTAAGCTGATGTCATGGTATTGTTAGCGCAAAGTAACAAGATTTTCATCTGCAAAAGGACAGTACTATGATCATGGCTAAGCTGAAGACAGCGAAGGGACGAAAGTTTTTGTTGTGCCTGCTTGGAGTGTTTATTATCGCAGCGTCGGTAGTCACGCGAGCGACGATCGGCGGCGTTATTGAACAGTATGACATTCCGCTATCCGACTGGACCGCCTCAATGTATGCCATTCAATCTGCAATGATTTGTGTCTACAGCATGGTGTTTACCATTCTGCTGGCCATCCCGCTGGGCATCTATTTCCTTGGTGGCGACGAGAAACACTAAGTGTTTGTCATGCCGGATGAATATCCATCCGGCATTGTATGGTGTGGTTAGTCGTCTTCGTCGTCATCCAGTTCAACTGGCGTCTGATACTGATCCGGCTTGATAACCAGCAGGTCACAGCGTAGATGATCGATAACCTGCTCAGCAGTATTACCGAGGAATGCAGCAGAGATACCGGTACGTCCGACGGTACCCAGGACCACGATGCCCGCCTGTAAGTGTTCGGCTAAATCAGGAATAACCTCTTCAGGCAATCCTTTTTCAACGTGCGTTACTTTCTCATCGATACTGAATTTCTGGCGTAATGCCTTCATTGCCAGCAGATGCTGTCCACGGATTGCATCGTTATATACGCTGGGATCAAATTCAGGGAGCTCAATCGCAATGTTTATGGGGGTAACAGGGTAGGCGCCAACCAGATGCACTTCGGTATGGTTAACCTGTTCCGCCAGTTGCAGCGTTTCTTTGACCAGTTTTTCATTAAGCGCGTTGTGATAGGCCTCTTCACTGGCGAGGTTCACCGCAACCAGCGCTTTACCGCCTTCAGGCCACGGCTGGTCTTTAACCATCCACACCGGGCTTGGACATTTACGCAATAAATGCCAGTCGGTCGGAGTGAAAATCACGGCTTCCAGACGGTCGTGTTGGTGCGCCATTTTTAGCACCAGGTCATGCCTGGCGCTAATGACTTCCTGGATGATGGCTTCAAAGGGACGGTTGTGCCAGACCACTTTGATCTCAATAGGGATCCCTGCTTCGATGTAGTATTTCGCTTGTTCACGAATCCACGCTGTTCGCTGGCTGATGACACCCTGACGCATTGCTGTACGCTCATCGGGCGACAGCAGGGTAGTCATCTCATAGGAAAAGTCATAGATCGGCAAAAAGGCTTTAATTTTGCCACCAATCCGTTGATGCAAATAAACAGCTCGCCGTAATGCTGGTTGATCGTCCTGGTTAGGGTCGATGACGACCAGCATATTTTTATACATAGCCATACAGGGTCTCCTTACAACTGTCATCGCAGTTTGTAATTAAAAGAGTAACCCAATAATGTGGATTGAAACAGGGGAGAACCTCCTGCCAGATCAATAAATCGGGAAAATTTAGTGATTTGACAGAAGGATAACAGAGATACTTGCAGAACGATTACGCAACGTTACGCGTGTGGCCAGCAAGAACTGCCAGCGCATCGCTATTCTCAATAGTGATGTATTTGCCTTTTACCGCCAGCATACCGCTTTTCTGGAAACGCCCCAGCAGGCGGCTAATAGTTTCAACCGTCAGACCGAGGTAGTTACCGATGTCGCCACGAGTCATGGTCAGACGGAATTCACGAGGCGAGAATCCACGCTGGGCGAAGCGGCGGGACAAATTGTAAATAAAGGCCGCCAGGCGCTCTTCAGCGTTTTTCTTCGACAACAGCAGGATCATGTCCTGGTCGCCTTTGATTTCGCCACTCATCAGACGCATCATCTGTTGACGCAGATTCGGCATTTTGCCGGACAGGTCATCCAGAGTTTCGAAAGGAATCTCACATACCATTGAGGTTTCCAGAGCCTGGGCAAAGCTCGGGTGATGGCCGCTGCCAATCGCGTCAAAACCTACCAGGTCACCTGCCAGATGGAAACCGGTGATTTGCTCATCGCCTTGCTCGGTAATGGTATAGCTTTTAATCGTTCCGGAGCGGATAGCATAGAGTGATTTAAGTTCATCACCTGCTTTAAAGAGCGTCTGCCCCTTTTGGATAGGCTTTTTGCGCTCGATGATGTTATCGAGCTGGTCAAGCTCATGCTCGTTAAGTGTGAACGGGATGCAAAGCTGGCTGATGCTGCAATCCTGGCAATGGATAGCACAACCGCCAGACTGAATGCGCCGTATAATTCGCTTTTCCGGGATCATAGGTCTGCTCAAGCCGTAATTGATATTTGTCAATTTTAACATCTTTTTGGTGAGCACGTAAGCCTGAGCTACTCCCAATAGAGAATAATTCAGGCATAACTGGGTTGAATGTTTGTATCTACCTGATTAACCGTACTTTATTTAAGGCTGTATTATGTGGAAGTGTGATGAATAAGGCATTAATTGCCTGGATTCTAGAGTAGTAAATAGCCTTCATGACGCAATAGCCACTCTTTTCGCTGCACACCGCCGGCATATCCAGTCATAGTACCGTTACGCCCAATGACGCGATGACAAGGCACGACAATACTTACCGGGTTTGACCCATTCGCCGCTCCGACGGCTCTGGCAGCGCCAGGGCGTCCCAGTTGTTCGGCCAGTTGACCATAATGCATGACTTGTCCACAGGGAATGGTACGTAACGCTTGCCAGACTTCACGCTGGAAGGGGGTACCCGCGGTGGCGGTTTCCAGCGTGTCAATAATACTAAGGTTTCCGGCAAAATATTCAGCCAGCTTATCACTTAATCCACCGGGGTTTTTGGCAGCGATACGCTGATAACCTTCAGTGCGGTAATGAATGTCCAGCAACTGCACCATACGATCGCTGTGTTGATCCCATTCGACCGCGCGCAGACGAAATTGCTCATCGCAAATGATCCACAGCGGGCCCAGCGGCGTGGCGATGGTGTCTTCCAGTAAGTTCAGCATCCGTTTCTCTCATTGCAACATTACAGGCAAGATGACACATTATCACGCCAGTTATCGTCGCAGCTATACCTCTAAAATGGATATCCGTTTGTTGGAAGTAGATCGCTTCCACTGCGTGAACCTGGTGAATTATTGGAAATAATCGTAAACCGTTGTCGGTATAATAGTGCACGGTTATGATAAGAGCCGTCGCAATACGCTGGAGGATGAAACATGAACCTTGATGACGCATCGTTGTTTCTTGACGCGATGGGGGATGTTCAACCGCTGAAAAACCGCACCGAGGTGCACTGGCAGCCCACGCGCAATCTCCGCGCTCCGGCTCGTATTGATACGCTGCAATTGGATAATTTTCTCTCAACGGGTTTTCTCGATATTGTCCCGTTGAGCGTACCATTGGAGTTTCGCCGCGAAGGTTTGCAGCACGGTGTGACTGACAAACTACGAACCGGTAAATATCCGCAGCAGGCGAGTCTCAATCTCGTCCGTCAGCCCGTTGAAACCTGTCGTCAGATGCTCTTCAGTTTTATTCTGCAGGCGCAGCAAGAAGGATTGCGTAACGTGTTGGTGATACACGGCAAGGGGCGCGACGATAATTCTCATGCCAACATTGTTCGCAGCTATGTAGCGCGTTGGCTGACGGAATTTGAAGATGTACAAGCCTACTGCGCCGCACTGCCGCATCACGGCGGCAGCGGAGCATGCTATGTGGCATTACGTAAAACCGCGCAGGCAAAACAGGAGAACTGGGAGCGTCACGCTAAGCGCAGTCGCTGACCGACATAAACATCAGGCGGCCAGCACCCGGTTCCGCCCTTCGTTTTTGGCTTTGTACAGCGCGTCGTCAACGCGTTTGAATAGCTCATCGATGCTTTCATTCGTTTCGTGCCGCGCAACGCCAATGCTGACGGTAAAGCGGGGAAGGCCAGGAAGCGTCACCTTGGCCACCGCCGCGCGTATTACTTCTGCGAGATTAAGGGCAACCTCCAGTGAGGTTCGCGGCAGAAGGAGTACAAACTCTTCACCTCCCCAGCGAAAAATCAGGTCGTCCTTTCTCGCGCAGGACTCCAGCGTTCGCGCCAGAGCGCAAAGCACATCGTCACCTCTTAAATGACCGAAGAGATCGTTAATGCTTTTAAAGCGATCGGTGTCGATTAATAGCAGGCTGTAGTCCTGCGTCAATGACATTGCGTGCGTCTGTTGTGGTTCGGTTACCTGATAAAAATGTCGGCGGTTCAGTAATCCGGTCAGGGCGTCACGCAGGGCCGCTTGTTCGAGTTCCTGCTCCAGCCTTTTTTGTTCGGTAATGTCATGAATAATGCACAGCATGAGCTTATTGCTGTAGATTTCGATCGGTCCGGCATAAGTTTGCACGTGACGTAAGGAGCCATCTGCAAGCTTATGGACAAAATGCAATGGCTTATGACCGCCGGGCAGATGGGCGATTTCATGCATCACCGGTAGGATATGACGGCCCAACATGTTGATTTCCCATGTATGTTTCTGGCACATCACATCATGGCTGTAACCATAAAAATTCAGTGCGCTGAGATTCGCATCGACGATCAAACCATCGCGGGACGGATCGATAAGTAACATCGGCGCCGCATTGGTCTGGAAGAAGCGCGCGTAAAATCCCTGCTTGTTTCGCTGATAGTTCGCAGAACGACTGGCTTTCAATCCCTGCGCGGTCGGTGTTTCAATGCCTTCGAAAATAATGATGTCCCCCATATCCGGGAGCGACTTAATGGACAGGCGGCTGGCCATCGCGATTTCTTCACCGTTGCGATAAACCGTGAGAATTTCCACAATAGGGTGATGATTTTTCAAGTCACTGAGATACATGGTTAAATCATTTTGGGCATATGTCGAGAATATGCCTTTTCGCAGTGTAGCAAAACAGGAATCCTGCATTAGCTCCCGTGCAACGGTATTAGCGAACACAAGTTCTTCGGTATGTGGTGAAACAATCCACACCGGAAGAGTTAATAAGTCCAGTGAGTGCAGCGCGGTTATACTCATCGATAATCCCGTTATCTTATCTGCTGTGTTGCCCATTTAATGGCGAATGTTTTTATATTACCGTCTCATAATGTTATTCATTGTCGGTGAGACAAGGGGGTACAACTGGCTTTTGTCTGATGTTGTTATCCATTCATGCTACAGGCTATGCCAATAATAGTAGACACTATTTTGGTATTTTTACTGTTATCGCTAAAATCTTTGGCAAATAGACTTTCAATTTTTAATGTCAGTGCTGGACGTGATTTAATCATCAATATATTTGAATGAATGGCTCTGGAATCATCAACAAAAATGGTGATCCCCATACACACTGTCGCGCCACCAGATACCCGCCAGAAGGTAGATCAACGTCGGCCAGAGATCGCCACCTTGCTGTACTCATGCTTTTACAATGCGTATTAGTTAGAACATGAAAATATTGATATTAATGCGGTAATGCTTATATAAGTATTCATGCTAATTATAATTCTGTACATTTTGTATTCTCTGCGTGCTCACCATCACAATAATCTGATAACAAGCCTGGCAATCATTTTTGGTAGAACAAACCACCAGATTAAGGCAAATAATCAGCATCATTCTGTGATTTAAGTGAAAGGGCTGCTGACTCTTATTGAATATTCGCCTTTCGTATCAGGGTAATGGCAATTTGCATGGCAGGTGCTATAAAAAATAATATTCACCTCATTTTCTTGGTAAACAGGGCTAAAATGTTAAATAATATTAGCGTCAGGACTTTTATTGTTTTATTTCTGGTAATAACAGCAGTGGCTCTTAATGTGGTGGAGATAATACTTGCAGCCGGTATTGATGTTATTATTGGCAGCAATTTGGTAAGCTTTATTTCTCTATTATGTCTGTGGTGGTATATGACCAAATATCTGGTGATGCCGATTAATACGGTTAAAAGAAGTATTGAAGAGGTTACGTCCGGAAATCTGGCGATCAGCATTCCAGAATTTGGTAATAACTGCGCGGGTAGACTTATACCAGGCATCAATAGCTTATCAAGTAATATTTCAACACTTGTGAATGAGATCAGGATATCCTCACAAACGGCGATGGCGCTCTCAGAACAGCTTGCAGAACGCAGCGCTGAGCTTTTAGTGAAAACAGAACAGCAATCCGGAGCATTAATGCAGACGGCTGCCAACATGGATGAGATCGCGGTGAATACGCGAAATAATGCTGATAGCACGCAAATAGCCAGCGCCCAGGCGACAATTGCTACGCAGTGCGCCCGACAGGGAGGCGAATTAATGGTGCAGGTGGCGGCAAATATGCGTTCAATCACCGAATGCGCGGAGCAGATGACCGAAATTATTACGCTGATAGATGGTATCGCATTCCAGACAAATATTCTGGCATTGAATGCAGCGGTGGAAGCGGCGAGGGCCGGGGAGCATGGAAAAGGGTTTTCCGTGGTGGCTGGTGAAGTAAGGAAGCTGGCGCACCGCAGCGCAGATGCAGCTAAAAATATTAAACAGCTGATTGCCCAAACCCATCAAAATGTTCAGCAAGGCGCGGCTATCGTACGCGAAGCAGAAAAAAATATGCAGGATATCGTCGGGGGCGCCGGACAATTAAACCAGTTGATGGGCGAGATATTAACGACTACCCAGGAGCAGGAGAAAGGGATTATCAGGATCACTCATGCTCTGGCCGAACTGGAGAACGTAACCCAAAGTAATGCCGCCATGGTGGATGAGCTTTCTGATTCCTCGGGCATCCTGAAAAACCAGGTGATTGATCTCCAGTCCCGAACCCATCAATTTCGCTTAAGTAAAAATCTTGAGCCTGCAATACGCCAGCGAGCATAACAGGATCTCTCACCACAAGCGTCGCATTCGTCGGCGCTTTTTCTGTTATCAGATACTTTTATGAATCATTTCAGCGCAATGGGACAATGAGATATTGCTTAACCTATTCTGACGGCTAGACTATCGAAAAAAGCTGAATGTTTGTGGAGGCGCTGTGGAAGCCATTAAGGGAACGGATGTTAATGTGCCGGATGCCGTGTTTGCCTGGCTGCTGGATGGCCGTGGTGGGGTGAAAACGCTGGAAAATAACGATGTTATCGACGCTCAGCATCCCTGCTGGCTGCATCTTAATTATACCCATTCTGAAAGTGCGCAATGGCTGGCGACCACGCCTCTGCTTCCTAATAATGTGCGTGATGCGCTGGCAGGTGAAAGTACGCGCCCACGTGTAAGCAGAGTCGGGGAAGGTACGTTGATCACGCTGCGTTGTATTAATGGCAGCACCGACGAGCGACCTGACCAACTGGTCGCTATGCGCTTGTATATGGATGAACGTCTGATTGTCTCAACGCGCCAGCGCAAAGTACTGGCACTGGATGATGTGGTCAGCGATCTCCAGGAAGGTACAGGGCCGGCTGACTGCGGTAGCTGGCTGGTGGATGTCTGCGATGCGTTAACCGATCATGCCAGCGAGTTTATCGAGCAACTGCACGACAAGATTATAGACCTGGAAGATAACCTGCTCGATCAGCAAATCCCCCCGCGCGGGTTCCTGGCATTACTGCGCAAGCAACTGATTGTGATGCGCCGCTATATGGCACCTCAGCGCGATGTCTATGCGCGCCTGGCGAGTGAGCGTTTAGCCTGGATGACCGACGATCATCGGCGACGGATGCAGGATATCGCCGACAGGCTGGGAAGAGGGCTGGATGAGATAGACGCCTGTATCGCCCGGACCGGTATCATGGCGGACGAAATTGCGCAGGTTATGCAGGAGTCTCTGGCGCGCCGAACTTATACAATGTCCTTGATGGCGATGGTTTTCCTACCCAGTACATTTTTAACCGGACTGTTTGGCGTTAACCTCGGTGGTATCCCCGGCGGCGGCTGGCAGTTTGGTTTCTCATTTTTCTGTATTCTGTTAGTGGTCCTGATTGGTGGTGTTACTTTATGGTTGCATCGTAGTAAATGGTTGTAACAACAACATTTTTTAGTGGCTTTTGCGCATGAAAACGGCCAGGTTTTTGAGCGAAGTCAATAAACCATCTACCTATTCGGGGCAATATCTCACTCGCAGGTGAATGCAACGTCAAGCGATGGGCGTTGCGCTCCATATTGTCTTACTTCCTTTTTTGAATTACTGCATAGCACAATTGATTCGTACGACGCCGACTTAGATTAGTCGGCTTTTTTTTGCCTGCAGGAAATCAGCGTCTACCCTAAAAGAGTCAACCTGATGACTGGAGGGCTATATGACCTGTCTGATTGCAATGCTACAGTGGCAAGTACCAAACGCTGATTCGCTACCCACCGACCCGGTTCCTGTTCCCGATCCGCTACCTCGTCCGCAGCCGATGCCGGATCCGCCACCGGATGAGGAGCCGATTAAATTGTCGCATCGCGGGCGCAGATCTGCGAGGATACGCGCCTGCTGAATGTGAGTTTTTACCGCGAGATTAAATTGTGACCGCTTTTTCAACCCTGAATGTTTTACCTGCCGCCCAACTCGAGAACCTCAACGAGCTGGGTTACCTTGAAATGACGCCTGTTCAGGCTGCTGCGTTACCGGCAATCCTGGCGGGGAGGGATGTTCGCGTGCAGGCTAAAACCGGCAGTGGCAAAACGGCTGCTTTTGGTCTGGGGTTGTTGCAGCATATTGATGCCGCGCTGTTTCAGACGCAGTCTCTCGTGTTGTGCCCAACGCGTGAACTTGCCGACCAGGTGGCAGGGGAACTGCGTCGTTTAGCGCGCTTTCTGCCCAATACCAAGATCTTAACCCTGTGCGGCGGCCAGCCCTTTGGCGCACAGCGTGACTTCCTGCAACATGCGCCACATATTATTGTCGCCACGCCGGGGCGTTTACTTGACCACCTGCAAAAAGGCACCGTTTCTCTGGATGCCCTGAATACGCTGGTGATGGATGAAGCCGACCGTATGCTGGATATGGGTTTTAGCGACGCGATTGATGAGGTGATCCGCTTTGCGCCTGCATCACGTCAGACCTTGCTTTTTTCTGCGACCTGGCCGGAGGCGATTGCCGCCATCAGCGGCCGGGTACAAAAAGATCCGCTAACGATCGAAATTGATACGGTTGATGCGCTGCCAGCCATTGAACAGCAGTTTTTTGAAACGTCCAGCCACGGCAAAATTCCGTTGCTGCAAAAATTGCTCAGCCAGCACCAGCCTGCATCCTGTGTGGTTTTTTGTAATACCAAAAAAGATTGTCAGGCCGTATGCGATGCACTGAATGCGGCGGGGCAAAGCGCACTCTCATTGCATGGCGATCTTGAACAGCGCGATCGCGATCAGACGCTGGTACGTTTTGCCAACGGTAGCGCACGTGTACTGGTCGCTACCGATGTGGCCGCGCGTGGCCTGGATATCAAGTCGCTGGAACTGGTGGTTAATTTCGAACTGGCGTGGGATCCGGAAGTTCATGTCCATCGTATTGGCCGTACCGCTCGCGCTGGCAACAGCGGTCTGGCGATTAGCTTCTGCGCGCCGGAAGAAGCGCAACGTGCCAATATCCTGGCTGAAATGCTGCAGCTAAAACTGAACTGGTTGCCTGCGCCGGGCAATGGTTCAATTCTGCCGCTGGACGCTGAGATGGCCACGTTATGCATTGATGGCGGTAAAAAGGCTAAAATGCGTCCCGGCGATGTTCTGGGCGCTCTGACCGGTGATATTGGTCTGGCTGGCGCTGATATCGGCAAAATCGCCGTCCATCCGGCGCATGTTTACGTCGCTGTTCGCCAGACTGTGGCGCATAAGGCATGGAAACAATTGCAAAACGGTAAGATTAAAGGCAAGACCTGCCGCGTTCGTTTATTGAAATAAATGCGCGTCGGAGCGCCTGATGGCGCTCCGTTTATCCGGCATGATAAGTTACTTCACTTCCACCACGTTCAGGCGCAGCGCATCCAGTTGGGTATCATCCTCTTCTGGCTGCCAGCCCGCGGGTTGCAGCGGGATCTCTTCGCGGTCAAACGCTAAATCACCACCGTCCACCACCTCTGAACCGTGTTTAATGCCTTTAAAATCGAACAGATTGATATCACTCAAATGAGAAGGCACAACGTTCTGCATTGCGCTGAACATGGTTTCAATGCGGCCCGGATAGCGTTTGTCCCAGTCGCGCAGCATATCAGCGATGACCTGACGTTGCAGATTAGGCTGGGAGCCGCACAGGTTACACGGAATAATCGGGAAACCTTTCGCTTCGGAGAAACGTTCAATATCTTTCTCACGGCAGTAGGCCAGTGGACGGATCACGATGTGCTTACCGTCATCGCTCATCAGCTTCGGCGGCATACCTTTCATTTTCCCGCCGTAGAACATGTTTAAAAACAGCGTTTGCAGGATGTCATCACGATGGTGGCCGAGCGCAATCTTGGTGGCGCCTAACTCGGTTGCCGTGCGGTACAGAATGCCGCGACGCAGGCGAGAGCAGAGCGAGCAGGTCGTTTTGCCTTCAGGAATTTTATCTTTGACGATCCCGTAGGTGTTTTCTTCGACGATTTTATACTCAACACCCAACTGTTGTAGATACTCCGGCAGAATATGCTCGGGGAAGCCGGGTTGTTTCTGATCGAGGTTAACCGCAACTAAGGAAAAACTGATCGGGGCGCTTTGCTGCAAATTACGCAGGATCTCCAGCATGGTGTAGCTGTCTTTCCCTCCGGAAAGGCACACCATAATGCGATCGCCGTCTTCGATCATATTGAAGTCGGCAATCGCTTCGCCCACGTTGCGACGCAGACGTTTTTGCAATTTGTTCAGGTTGTATTGTTCTTTCTTGCTAATATCTTGATTTTGCGACATTTAATAGAGGCTCAATTCATAGTGTGGCATCAGAAGAGTATGCATCACGCCGGATAGTCCGGCAAAAGAAGTCTGATATAAAAACCGTGGCGTGTATGGTACGGATAAGCGGGAAAAATGTCAGCACATTTAGGACAGGAATCGAAGGGTATGAAGGGGAAAACAAAAAGCCCGCCACGATGTGCGGGCCAGACAGCTTAGCGGACAACCAGAACTGAACACTCAGCATGACGCACCACGGCCGCGGCGTTAGAACCCAGCAGGTAAGTGGTGATGTCAGGTCGGTGAGAAGCGATAACGACCATATCAGCCGGTAATTTTTTAGCCATCTCCAGAATTTTATCTTTCGGCGCACCTTCCGCGACATGAACGTGCACTCTGTCCGTTGGGATATTGAACTTCTTGATAATCTCTTCCAGTTGAGATTTCGCTTCGGCTTTCAGATCGTCCATGGCCGGCAACTCTGCCGAGTAGGCCAGTCCCAGGGAAGCGTAATAGGGCAGTGACGGAATAACGGTCAAAAAATGGACCTGCGCATCGTCAATTTTTGCTTCTGCTTCAACATGGGCAATAACGCGTTGAGTTAATTCTGAGTCTGAAATATCGATGGGTACAAGAATCGTTCTGTTCATAAAACCTCCTGTTTAAGTATCCATCTAAAGCTTACCGCGTAATGGCACTTTATGTACAATGACAAAGATCACATTTTGGCATCACTTTATTTTGATTTCAGGGAATTTTCCTTTTATTACCCCATCATAAAATCGACCTTTAGAGACTACGCTCAGGAAATCACGAAAAATACGGGCAGGCACATGCTGGTATTGCAGCGTAGACAATTGATGAAAGCGAATTTCAAGCGTGCAGGAGGATTCGTCATAACCGACGGATGCAATACGGGATGATTTTACAGGGTGATGATTCATTGCAGGTATCCTCTACTACAGGTCTTTATGCAATATATCATCTATCAGGGATGTGTTTTGAAGCAACAGATATAATGTTTTGATCTGGATAAAACAGAATTGCGATAACAGAAAGAAAACCCGCCGTTGCCGGCGGGCTGACAAAATTAGAACTGGTAAACCATACCCAGAGCTACAGTGTCATCGGTAGAGATGTCATTGCGAGTGTAGAAGCTGTCGTCTTCGTCCAGCAGGTTGATTTTGTAATCAACGTAGGTGGAGAAGTTTTTGTTGAAGAAGTAAGTCGCACCTACAGAAGCATATTTAACCAGATCTTTATCATCGTTACCATTTACAGTAGCCAGATCGCTACCTTTAGACATCAGGAAAGACACTTCCGGACGCAGACCGAAATCGAACTGGTATTGCGCAGTAACTTCAAAGTTCTGAGTTTTGTTGGCAATAGTGTAATCACTACCGTCAGAGCCGCCGTACGGGGTCATATTACGGGTTTCGGAGTACATGGTTGCCAGGTAGATGTTATTCGCATCGTATTTCAGGCCAGCAGTCCACGCGTCAGCTTTATCGCCACCAGCGGTAGAATGGTTCACCTGCTCGTTGGTACGGTCAGAAGAGGTATAGGCAGCACCGAAGGTTACGCCCATACCCAGATCGTAGGTAGAGGAGATACCGAAACCGTCACCGTTGGAATTCTTCACATTACGGTCGCCACCGTTATTGGTGCCTTCCTGCTCATCACTTGTCTGTTCGTTCGCGCCCTGATACTGCAGTGCAACGTTCAGACCGTCAACCAGACCAAAGAAGTCGGTGTTACGGTAGGTCGCTACGCCGTTAGCACGACCGGTCATGAAGTTATCCGCTTTGGTGTAGGAGTCACCACCGAATTCTGGCAGCATATCGGTCCAGGCTTCTACATCGTACAGTACGCCGTAGTTACGACCGTAGTCGAATGAGCCGTAGTCACCAACTTTAATACCCGCGAACGCCAGACGAGTCCAGGAGTTACCTTTATCGTTTTCGGTAGTGTTAGCCTGAACCTGATATTCCCACTGGCCATAGCCGGTGATCATATCGTTAACCTGGGTTTCGCCTTTGAAGCCCATACGCATATAAGTCTGATCGCCATCGCTGTTCGCGTCGTCAGAGAAGTAATGCAGGCCGTCTACTTTGCCATAGAGATCTAATTTGTTGCCGTCTTTATTATAAACTTCAGCAGCGTGAGCCGCGCCTGCAGCCAGCAGGGCAGGAATTACGAGAGCCAGTACTTTTCTGTTCATTGAAATAATCCTTTAGTTTTTTTATTAACCTGTGACTACCCATGTAGGGAGTAAAAGCATGCTAAAGGAGAAGTTCCGTAAACAGATAAATATGAATTGTTACGTCTTAAGTAAAACCTTAAATAAATAATTCTACAGAAACAGTGATAATTATTATGAATGTATGGATTTAATATATATAAAATAAAAATTATACAAGTGAATTTTGTTGAGCTATTCTGCGCGTGTTATATGCCTTTATTGTCACGTTTTATTTTTTCGTTGTCGTATTGATAGCCAATATTAATTAGCCAGCGAATAAATTGACAAGCCCGAACAACTGTTCGGGCTTTTTTTTCGTTCCACTTTAATAGTGATCTAAACGTATTACTCGGTTCCGCTCTTTTCCGCTTTACCTGCCAGTTGCGCCAGGAAATCGTAGCGTTTTTGCAGATCGGCTGTTGCGTCTTTCCACAGCTGTTCAGCGACTTCAGGCTGTTGGGCATTTAAGCGGCGGAAGCGTTGCTCGTTAAGTAAAGTTTCAGCCAAAGCATCTGACGGCGGGCGAGAATCCAGCGCCAGCGGCAGTTTACCTTCGTCAGCACGACGCGGATCAAAGCGATACAGCGGCCAGAACCCGGTTGCCGTGAGCTGACGCATCTGATCGTGGCTCAACGCGAGGTCATAACCATGTTCCTCACAAGGGCTATACGCGATAATCAGCGACGGCCCCGGATAGGATTCCGCTTCCTGGATAGCTTTCACCGTCTGGTTCAACTGGGCGCCCAGGGAAATCTGCGCGACATAAACATGCCCGTACATCATCATACTGACGCCAAGATCTTTACGAGCCTTACGTTTGCCGTGCTCCCCAAATTTAGTGACAGCCCCAAGAGGCGTGGCTTTTGACGCTTGCCCACCCGTGTTGGAGTAACACTGGGTATCCAGCACCAAAATATTGACGTTCTCGGTCAGGCTAAGAACGTGATCCAGCCCGCCGAAGCCAATATCGTAGGCCCAGCCATCGCCGCCAATCAGCCAGATGGATTTCTCAACCAGCGCGTCGGCATCGGTTAACAACTGCTGTGCGCCTTCGACATCTTTCAGATGCTCGCGCAGGGCCGCGACTTGCTCACGACGGACCTCCGGCGTGGCTTCTGCGTGCAAAGCGTCATTGAGTTCAGCCGGGATGTTATCGGCAAATTGCTCCAGCAGACGCATAACGCGCGCCCGGTGTTGATCGACCGTCAGACGGAAGCCCAGACCAAACTCGGCGTTATCTTCAAACAGCGAGTTTGCCCATGCTGGCCCACGCCCATTGGCATCGGTGGTGTATGGCGTTGAGGGCAGGTTACCGCCATAAATTGATGAACACCCGGTGGCATTCGCAATCAACATGCGGTCACCGTACAACTGCGTAAGCAGTTTGATATACGGCGTTTCACCACAGCCTGAGCAGGCGCCGGAATATTCAAATAGCGGTGTAATCAACTGCGAGGTGCGAATATCAATACGTTCCAGTTTGGTGCGATCAATCTCCGGCAGATCGAGGAAGAAGTCATAGTTAACTTTTTCTTCTTCGACATGCTCAAGGCGCGACATCATATTGATGGCTTTGATCTCAGGATTTTGGCGATCTTTCGCCGGGCACACTTCGACGCACAGATTACAACCGGTGCAATCTTCAGGCGCAACCTGCAGGACATATTTCTGGCCGCGCATGTCGCGTGATTTCACATCCAGAGAATGCAGGCTGGCAGGGGCGTTTTCCATCGCTTCTGGGGAAACCACCTTGGCGCGGATAGCCGAGTGCGGGCAGGCGGCAACGCAGTGGTTACATTGCGTACACAGCTCTTCTTTCCAGATTGGGATCTCTTCGGCGATATTGCGTTTTTCCCAACGCGTAGTCCCCATTGGCCAGGTACCGTCCGGCGGCAGCGCGGAAACGGGCAGCGCATCGCCCAGACCGGCGAGCATTGCTGCGGTGACGGTTTTCACGAAATCTGGTGCGGCATCAGAAACCACCGGTGGGCGGTTGGCGCTATGCGGATCAACAGGCTGCAGGGCCACTTCGGCGACGGATTCACGCGCCAGAGCCAGCGCCTGCCAGTTACGTTCGACCAGATCCTGGCCTTTACTGCTGTAGCTTTTCGCAATCGCCCCCTGCAACTCTGCCAGCGCACTGTCACCTGGTAAAATTTGCGTCAGGTGGAAGAACGCCATTTGCATCACGGTGTTTATACGCGCTGCCAGGCCACACTCACGGGCGATTTTAGCCGCATTAATCACGTAGAAACGGGCTTTCTTCTGATTCAGCACCGCCTGAACTTCCTGCGGCAGACGCGCCCAGACTTCATCCACACTGTATGGGGTATTAAGCAGGAATATACCGCCAGGTTTCAGGCGTTCGGCCATCTGGTACTTATCGATAAATTGCAACTGGTGGCAGCCGACAAAATCGGCTTGTGAAACCAGATACGCAGAACGAATGGGGTGCTCACTGACGCGCAGGTGGGAGACGGTCAGGCCGCCTGCTTTTTTCGAGTCATACACGAAATAACCCTGCGCATACCATGGCGTAGAGTTACCGATAATCTTGATATTGTTTTTGGTGGCTGACACGCTGCCATCGCTACCCAGGCCGTAAAACAGCGCTTCGAGCTTAGCGGTGCCGGGCAGGGTGTTTTCCGGCAACGGCAATGACAGGTTGGTGACATCATCATAGATACCGACCGTGAAGCGTGGTTTAGGTTTCGTGCTATTCAACTCATTAAAGACCGCCATGACGCAGTCGGGGCCAAACTCTTTGGACGAAAGACCATAGCGTCCGCCAATCACACGCGGTAAGGTTTCTCGTTCGCCACAGTTAAACGCTTCCGCCAGCGCGGTCATGACATCCAGATATAATGGTTCTGCCTGCGCGCCGGGTTCTTTGGTGCGATCCAGAACGGCGATGCTGCGCGCGCTTTCCGGCAGCGCGCGCAGTAAATGTTTGGCGGAGAAGGGGCGGAACAGACGGACTTTCAGCACACCCACTTTCTCGCCGTGCGCCATCAGCTCTTCGACAACTTCTTCACTGGTGCCAATCGCCGAGCCCATTAAAATAATGACGCGTTCTGCCTGCGGATGACCGTAATATTCAAATGGCTGGTACTGGCGGCCCGTGGCTGCGGCGAAGTCGTTCATCGCCTGTTCTACGTGATCGTAAACCGCGTTGTACCATGGGTTTGTCGCTTCGCGTGACTGGAAGTAGGTGTCCGGATTCGCTGATGTACCGCGGATAACCGGATGCTCTGGATTTAGTGCCCGAGCGCGGTGAGCATCGATCTCCGCCTGAGGCATCAGCCCGAGGATGGTGTTATCAGCCAGCGGCACAATTTTATTGATTTCATGTGATGTACGGAATCCATCAAAGAAATGAATAAACGGAACCCGGCTTTTCAGGGTGGCCATTTGCGAAATTAGCGCAAAATCCTGCGCTTCCTGAACGCTACTGGCGCACAGCATCGCGCATCCGGTTTGGCGTACAGCCATCACGTCGGAATGATCGCCAAAGATCGATAACGCGTGCGTGGCAATAGTTCGCGCTGCAACGTGCAGTACAAACGGGGTCAACTGACCGGCCAGTTTGTACAGCGTTGGGATCATCAACAGCAAACCCTGTGATGAGGTAAACGACGTAGAGAGCGCACCGGTCTGCAACGCGCCGTGAACGGTCGCAATCGCACCGCCTTCCGACTGCATTTCTACGACGCGAGGGATATCTCCCCACACGTTTTTAAGCCCGTTTCCGGCCCAGGCATCCGCCTGTTCCGCCATCGTCGAACTGGGCGTAATCGGGTAGATGGCGATAACCTCGCTGGTACGAAATGCGACCGAAGCAACCGCACCATTACCGTCAATTGTGATCATACTGACACCCTTACATTGCGCAAAAAGAGGGACTCGCGTAAGCGCGGCGAATCCTGTTGTTATCCTTCTATTTTAGCAAAAGCCATTCAGGCTCATTTTCGCTTTTGTGTCCCTGGAATAAAGAGAATGTATGGTTTGATCAAAGGAGCAGCCAAAAAATTGCCAGAAAATGTAAACAGCGCGCATAAATGCGTGGTTTGCCTCTCGACGGCGGTGTCTCTGCTGCCTATTATTTATGGCTGTGTCGTTTGGTTAATCTTCAGAGGGGAGTAAGATGCGCGCAGCGTTTTGGGTAGGGTGTGCCGCGTTATTATTATCGGCGTGTAGCAGTGAACCTGTTCAGCAGGCAACGGCAGCACATGTCGCACCGGGCATGAAGGCAGCAATGTCCAGTTCTGGAGAAGCAAATTGCGCCATGATTGGTGGTTCGCTCTCCGTTGCCCGTCAACTGGATGGCTCAGCCATCGGGATGTGCGCGCTACCCAACGGCAAACGCTGTAGTGAGCAGTCGCTTGCCGCCGGAAGCTGTGGGAGCTATTGAGCCTGCGCGTTCATTACATTAAATCCGCAAGTTTATACGTCAGCGTTTGTTCTGCTGTCGCCAGTGTCAACTGGTCAGCAGTCAAATCTACCTGTGCGCCTTGCTTAAACATTTCGCTGACGATACCGTCGAGCGCGTTAAGCTGTGGATCGGCGCACATCATGCGGGTCATCGCCATATCTTTCACCTTCAACTCGCCGTCGGACAACTTGCCCTGACCGTGGAATTGATTACACATCTTTCCCGATACCGTCATGTTTTCGCCAAAACTCAATTCGGGTGGGTTGTTAGCGACGGTAACGGCTTTACCATTCACGCTCTGCAAAACGAAACGGTGATGCTGTAACTGGTCGCGATTGACGGAAATGTTTCCACTGCTCACACAGCCAGCCATCAGCGTGCTGAGGGCAATCAACGTGACAACTTTCTTCATTAACATTCTCTAATTTCGTGACCGGAATACATTCAATATGATAATGATACTGACTGTTTTATCATCGGCAATTGTCTGAAAATGCCCCCCTTAAATCAGGGGAGCACAGGGATTAAAAGAGGGCGTTTGGACAGGTTTCGCCTTTGGAGATTTGTTCCAGATTTTGCAGTGTCGTTTCAGAAATGCTGGTCAACGCTTCGGCGGTCAGAAACGCCTGATGCCCGGTAAACAGCACGTTATGGCAGGCTGACAGGCGACGGAACACATCATCCTGAATCACATCATTGGATTTATCTTCAAAGAACAGATCGCGTTCGTTTTCATACACATCCATACCCAGAGAACCAATTTTCTGGTTTTTCAGGGCATCGATAGCCGCCTGTGAATCGATCAGCGCTCCGCGACTGGTGTTAATAATCATCACACCGTTTTTCATTTGCTCAAAGGCTTCCTGATTGAGCAGATGATAATTTTCCGGCGTTAACGGACAGTGCAGGGAGATAACGTCGGACTCAGCAAACAGCGTTTTAAGATCGACATATTCCACGCCTAATTCCAGAGCAGCGGCGCTTGGGTAGGGATCGAACGCCAGCAGGCGCATACCAAAACCTTTGAGGATCCGCAGCGCAGCAATACCGATTTTACCGGTACCAATCACCCCGGCCGTTTTGCCATACATGGTAAAGCCGGTCAGCCCTTCAAGAGAGAAGTTGGCATCACGGGTACGTTGATACGCGCGATGAATACGGCGGTTCAGGGTCATCATCATGCCAATCGCATGCTCAGCGACGGCTTCAGGCGAATAGGCCGGGACGCGTACCACCTGCAGACCCAGCTCTTTTGCCGCGTCGAGATCGACGTTATTGAACCCGGCGCAGCGCAGGGCGATATATTTCACACCCAGCTTTTTGAGTTCTTCCAGAACCGGTCGGCTGCCATCGTCGTTGACGAAGATGCATACAGCTTCGCAACCATGGGCTGTTTTAGCTGTTTTCTCCGTCAACAGAAAGTCAAAAAATTCAAGTTCAAAACCAAAAGCCTCGTTAACCTGCTGCAGATACTTTTTGTCGTACTGTTTTGTACTATAGATGGCGAGTTTCATAAGACTTTCTCCAGTGATTTTGACGTCACATTAATCCAATTAAAATTATTTTACAAAATCTAAAAAGTTATTGATAGTCATAGAAGTAATGAATGTTTAAAGCGTATCTTTTGTTAGTGTGGGCAGGTTACGCGATTTCAACAACTGGATATTTTCCATTCGCTGAGCAGGTAGTGTGGGTAAAAAGCCAGGTGATTCACATCCAGACAGCTACGCTTATACAGGTAGCAGATATCGGGAGGAGTTATGCTAACTCACTCTGAAGCAAAACGATGGGCCACCTTAATGCTTAAGGCGGCTTTATGCGATGGAATGAAACCTGAAGAAATTTCCCGCCAGGTGCATCTTGTCTGTGATCATCATGGCAAGGAGTGTCTTGAAGAACTTATAGAAGAAATACTGATAGAGGCTGGTCGGATAGGACCTAAACATAGCGATGGACAACTGAACCATCATTGAGTCCGAATCCACGCGCTACTGTGTTGGAATCATTCCTGACGGCACGTGTAACAGCGTGCCACATAGCGCTGTTATCTGTCCTTAATGTGGGAATATGCAGTTAAACATGCCACAATACAGGCCTAAACCGGCTTAAATTTTGCTAATTCAGGATATTAACTACCCATGAAGGGTAAATATAAAGCCGTTCTGGCACTCCTCTTATTATTGATTCTCGTGCCGCTGACGCTGGTGATGACGCTTGGGCTGTGGGTCCCGACCCTGGTGGGCGTCTGGTTACCTGTGGGGACACGTATCGCGCTGGATGAGAGTCCACGGCTGACACGGCATGGGCTGCATATCCCTGAACTCCGCTATCTGGTCGATGATTGCCCGCTGGCGCGCATTACTCAGGCGGACCTGTACCATCCCAGCCGCTGGTTGCTCAATGTCGGGACAATTGAGCTGGATTCCGCTTGCCTGGCCAAATTACCGCAGACAGAAGCGTCTCCGGTAGCACCCAAAACGCTGGCTGAATGGCAATCGATGCTGCCCAATACTTGGATTAACATTGACAAACTTATTCTCTCTCCCTGGCAGGAATGGCAGGGGAAACTGTCGCTTTCGCTAACGCCCTCTACTCAGCAACTGCGCTACCAGGGGGAAAAGGTTAAATTCCAGGGGCGGCTGCACGGGCAAAATCTCACGGTAAATGAGCTGGATGTCGCTGCATTTGAAGGGCAACCGCCGGTAAAACTGGTCGGTGAATTTACCATGCCGCTGGTTCCTGATGGGTTACCGGTGAGCGGTCATGCCGTTGCGACGCTGAACTTGCCGCAGGAGCCTACGCTTGTGGACGCCGAACTGGAGTGGCAAGAAAACAGCGGACAACTGATCGTCATGGCGCGCGATAGTGCCGATCCGCTGCTCGATCTTCCGTGGGAAATAACCCGCCAGCAGTTGACCATCAGCGATGGTCGTTGGAACTGGCCTTATCAGGGATTCCCGTTAAGCGGACGGCTGGGCATGAAAGTTGAAAACTGGCAGGCCGGGCTGGAAAACGCGGTGGTGAGCGGGCGGCTGAACGTTCTGACGCAAGGCGATGCAGGCAAAGGAAACGCTGTTTTAACGCTGGGGCCGGGTAAGCTGGGTATCGATAACAACGAGATGCCGTTACAGCTGATCGGCGAAGCGAAACAGGGCGATCTGATCTTCTACGCGAAATTACCCGCCAAACTCACCGGTAGCCTGAACGATCCGCAACTGGCGTTTGAACCAGGGGCGCTGTTGCGTTCGCGGGGGCGGGTAATTGATTCGCTGGATATTGACGAGATTCGTTGGCCGCTGGCGGGCGTAAAGGTAACACAACGCGGTGTGGATGGTCGTCTACAGGCTATTTTGCGTGCGCATGAAAACCAGATGGGGGGCTTTGAACTGCACCTGGATGGTCTGGCAAATGATTTTCTTCCTGATGCTGGTCGTTGGCAATGGCGCTACTGGGGCGAAGGCAGCTTTACGCCGATGCATGCCCGCTGGGACGTGGCGGGTAAGGGGGAGTGGCATGACAACACGCTGAAGCTCTTTGATCTCTCCACCGGATTTGACCACTTGCAATACGGCACCATGACGGTGGAAAACCCACGCCTGGTAATGGACGAACCGATCGTATGGGTACGGGACGCGACCAAACCGACGTTTAGCGGCGCACTGTCACTGGACGCAGGAAAAACCGTCTTCACCGGCGGAAGCGTCTTACCTCCCTCAACGCTAAAGTTCAGCGTGGAAGGCAGCGACCCGACGATTTTCCAGTTCAAGGGCCAGCTTCACGCGGGTGCGATTGGCCCCGTACAGCTAAATGGCCGTTGGGACGGGATCCGTTTGCGCGGACAGGCCTGGTGGCCAAAACAATCACTCACTGTGTTCCAGCCGCTGCTCCCGCCTGACTGGAAAATGAAACTGCGTAAAGGTGATCTCTATGCGCAGGTCGCATTCTCGGCCGCGCCGGAACAGGGCTTTGAAGCGGGCGGTCATGGGGTATTAAAAGGCGGTAGCGCCTGGATGCCTGATAACCAAATTAATGGCGTCGATTTTATCTTACCGTTTCGGTTTAGCGAAGGCGCATGGCAGTTGGGTACGCGTGGTCCTGTTTCACTGCGTATTGCGGAAATCGTGAATCAGGTGACGGCGAAAAATATTACTGCCGATCTACAGGGAGCGTACCCCTGGAGTGAAGGCAATCCGTTACTGCTGAGCGATGTCAGCGCCGAACTGCTGGGAGGCAAAGTCATCATGCGGCAACTGCGGATGCCACAGCACGACCCGGCCTTATTACGGGTGCAGAATATCTCCTCCAGCGAGCTTATTAGCGCGGTTAACCCCAAGCAGTTCGCTATGTCGGGTCCGGTCAGCGGCGCGTTGCCATTATGGTTGGATAACGAAAAGTGGATCATCAAAGACGGCTGGTTAACCAACCCAGGTCCGATGACGCTGCGTATTGATAAAGACACGGCGGATGCCGTCGTTAAAGATAATATGGCAGCTGGCGCGGCAATTAACTGGCTGCGCTATATGGAAATAACCCATTCCTGGACGAAAATAAACCTGGATAACCTGGGTGTCTTAACGATGCAGGCAACCGTTACTGGCAATAGCCGGGTAGATGGCAAAGTGGGGACGGTTAATTTGAATTACACCCACGAAGAAAACGTCTTTACGCTATGGCGCAGTTTGCGTTTTGGCGACAATTTACAGGCATGGCTTGAGCAAAACGCAACGCTGCCGGAAACCCATTGCCTGGAAGGCAAGGAATGTGAGGAACAACAATGAAAACGATAGCCGCCATGCTGGGGTTGCTGGCTTCATCTCTGGTGGTAGGTTGTACCCCAAGAATCGAAGTGGCTGCGCCAAAAGAGCCGATCACGATTAATATGAACGTCAAAATCGAACATGAGATTCATATCAAAGTTGATAAAGACGTCGAGAGCTTATTGAAATCGCGCAGCGATCTGTTCTGAGGTAATGATGAAAAAACAGCTTGCAGCGATCCTGGTGGCGCTGAGTTTTATCACCAGCAATGCATGGGCGTTGACCCTGAATGAAGCCAGAACTCAGGGGCGAGTGGGGGAAACACTTAATGGTTATCTGGTGGCATTACAAACCGATGCTGAAACGCAGGCGCTGGTGAGTGAGATTAATAAGGCGCGAAGCGCCAGTTATCAGCAACTGGCTGAGAGCAATAATATTCCGCCAGAGGAAGTGGCAAAAATGGCCGGACAAAAGTTAGTCGCTCGCGCTAAACCGGGGGAGTACGTGCAAGGTATTAATGGTAAGTGGTTGAGGAAAGAATAATCATTTCTGAACGCCACTGGGGGAATGGTATTACAAGTGGAGGATCCTTCCGGATTATTCATCGACATCGCAATAGTTGCCACACGGCATCAAACGGATGTTGATATAGTTCAACACCGGTCGCGTCGTGGAGTGAAATCATGTGGCTTCTCAAATGGTATGTCTGGAATCGTTGGGTATTCAAGCTGTTAAGCCGGGATGTTGCGGAGCCGGAACAATTTTTACTTCATTGCTGGGAAGAAAATCTGGCGAAGTGCAGGGAGTATGCCACCATCTGGCGTGATATTAATCGCATTCACGGCAAGCAGGTACATGTGCGGGCAAAGAAGTAAGTACCGAGAATCCCTCCCACCGGATGGTGAGAGGGGGAATTATCAGGCAGCAACCACGCTGTCGATAGCGGCTTTCGCATCGGACTGGGCTTTAGATGCCACTTCCGGGCCGTAAGCGATACCTTCAGCAAAGACCACGTTCACGTCGGTGATACCGATAAAGCCCAGGAACACGTTCAGATACGGTGTGATCAGGTCAGTCGGCGTATCTTTATGAATACCACCACGGCTGGTCAGCACCACTGCGCGTTTACCGGTCACCAGACCTTCCGGACCTTTCTCGGTGTAGCGGAAGGTCACGCCGGCACGGGCAATCAGGTCAAAGTAGTTTTTCAACTGCGTCGGAATGTTGAAGTTATACATCGGCGCGGCGATAACAATCACATCATGCGCTTTCAGTTCAGCGATCAATTCGTCAGACAGCGCCAGCGCTTCTTGCTGACGCGGCGTCAGTGGCGCATCGCTTGGGCGCAGCGCACCCACCAGTTCGCCATCCAGTACCGGAACCGGGTTTGCAGCGAGGTCGCGGACGGTGATTTCATCAGCAGAGTGCTTTTCACGCCACTGTTCAACAAAATAATCAGACAACTGACCAGACTGAGAGTACCCTGCCAGAATACTGGATTTAAGAACTAATACCTTGCTCATGGGTGTTTCCTTTTATGTGTTTGAAGGGGTAGTGCCCCGTTGCTTGTTGACACTTTATTCACAATCCTGTCGCAGTGATAGCGCAATATATCGAATCCTATGTTCGAAATTATTGAACAACACATGAAAAGCCCCGATGTGGTACTCTATATCTATCATCTAAAAGAGATTTAACCCGGCAGAAGGCTGCCTTTTAACGCTATGACAGAACAACCAAAATTAACCTTCAACATGTTGCAGCAACAGCTGGACTCGCTGATGCTGCGTGACAGACAGCGTTTTACCCGCCGTTTGCACGGCGTGAAGAAGGTTAAAAATCCTGATGCACAACAGGCCATTTACCAGGAAATGGCAAAAGAGATCGACCAGGCAGCCGGTAAAGTTGTGCTGCGTGAAGCGGCGCGTCCGGTCATCAGCTATCCGGAAAACCTGCCTGTCAGCCAGAAAAAACAGGATATTCTGGAAGCCATTCGCGACCATCAGGTGGTGATTGTGGCTGGTGAGACCGGTTCAGGTAAAACCACCCAGTTGCCGAAAATCTGTATGGAGCTAGGGCGCGGGGTGAAAGGGCTGATCGGCCATACTCAGCCGCGTCGTCTGGCGGCGCGTACCGTGGCGAATCGTATTGCGGAAGAGCTGCAAACCGAGCCGGGCGGCTGTATCGGCTATAAGGTTCGTTTTAGCGATCATGTTAGTGACAACACCATGGTTAAGCTGATGACGGACGGTATCCTGCTGGCGGAAATCCAGCAGGATCGGCTGCTAATGCAGTACGACACCATCATCATCGATGAAGCGCATGAACGCAGCCTGAATATTGATTTTCTGCTTGGCTACCTGAAAGAACTCCTGCCGCGTCGTCCGGATCTAAAAATTATCATCACTTCGGCGACCATTGACCCGGAACGCTTTTCTAAGCATTTCAACAATGCGCCGATTATCGAAGTCTCTGGTCGCACCTATCCGGTGGAAGTTCGCTATCGCCCGATTGTTGAAGACGCAGATGACATCGAGCGTGACCAGTTGCAGGCAATTTTTGATGCCGTAGATGAGTTAGGCCGTGAAAGTCAGGGCGACATACTGATCTTCATGAGCGGCGAGCGCGAAATCCGCGATACCGCTGATGCCCTGAATAAGCTGGATTTGCGTCACACCGAAGTGCTGCCACTGTATGCGCGTCTCTCCAATAGCGAGCAGAACCGTGTGTTCCAGTCGCACAGCGGTCGTCGTATTGTGCTGGCCACCAACGTGGCGGAAACCTCGCTGACCGTACCGGGCATCAAGTATGTCATTGATCCTGGCACCGCGCGTATCAGCCGCTACAGCTATCGCACTAAAGTCCAGCGTTTGCCGATTGAACCGGTGTCGCAGGCCTCTGCCAACCAGCGTAAAGGCCGCTGCGGTCGCGTTTCGGAAGGGATCTGTATTCGTCTGTATTCTGAGGACGACTTCCTGTCGCGTCCGGAGTTTACCGATCCGGAGATCCTGCGTACCAACCTGGCATCCGTTATTTTGCAGATGACCGCGCTGGGGCTGGGGGATATCGCGGCGTTCCCGTTTGTTGAAGCGCCGGATAAACGTAATATTCAGGACGGGGTGCGCCTGCTCGAAGAGCTGGGTGCGATAACCACCGATGAACAGGCAACCGCTTACAAATTAACGCCGTTGGGCCGCCAGCTGTCGCAACTTCCGGTGGATCCGCGTCTGGCGCGTATGGTGCTGGAAGCGCAAAAACATGGCTGTGTGCGTGAGGCGATGATCATCACCTCGGCGCTGTCCATTCAGGATCCGCGCGAGCGTCCAATGGACAAGCAGCAAGCTTCCGACGAGAAGCATCGCCGCTTCCATGACAAAGAGTCTGATTTCCTGGCGTTTGTGAACTTATGGAATTACCTCGGCGAGCAGCAAAAAGCGTTGTCGTCAAACCAGTTCCGCCGTCAGTGTAAAGTCGACTTTCTTAATTATCTGCGCGTACGTGAATGGCAGGATATCTACACACAACTGCGCCAGGTGGTAAAAGAGTTGGGCATTCCGGTCAACAGCGAACCCGCTGAATATCGGGAGATCCACGTCGCATTGTTGACCGGTTTACTGTCCCATATTGGGATGAAAGATGCCGATAAGCAGGAATTTACCGGTGCGCGTAACGCCCGTTTCTCAATCTTCCCGGGTTCCGGTTTGTTCAAAAAACCGCCGAAGTGGGCGATGGTGGCGGAGCTGGTGGAAACCAGCCGCCTGTGGGGGCGTATTGCCGCGCGTATCGATCCCGAGTGGGTGGAGCCAGTTGCGCAGCATCTGATCAAACGTTCATACAGCGAACCGCACTGGGAACGCGCGCAGGGCGCGGTCATGGCGACAGAAAAGGTCACCGTCTACGGCTTACCGATTGTTGCTGCCCGTAAGGTGAACTACAGCCAGATCGATCCGGCGCTGTCACGTGAACTGTTCATTCGTCATGCGCTGGTGGAGGGGGACTGGCAAACGCGCCATGCTTTCTTCCGTGACAACCTGAAGCTGCGGGCGGAGGTGGAAGAGTTAGAACATAAATCGCGCCGTCGCGACATTCTGGTCGATGATGAGACGCTGTTTGAGTTTTACGACCAGCGTATTAGCCATGATGTGGTTTCTGCTCGCCACTTCGATAGCTGGTGGAAGAAAGTTTCCCGCGAGACCCCGGACCTGCTCAATTTTGAAAAGAGCATGCTTATCAAAGAGGGCGCGGAAAAAATCAGTAAGCTGGATTATCCGAACTTCTGGCACCAGGGCAATCTCAAACTGCGTTTGAGCTACCAGTTCGAACCGGGAGCCGATGCGGACGGTGTGACCGTGCATATTCCGCTCCCTCTGCTTAATCAGATCGAAGAGAGCGGTTTTGAATGGCAGATTCCTGGCCTGCGCCGCGAGCTGGTGATCGCCCTGATTAAGTCGTTGCCGAAACCGGTACGACGTAACTTTGTTCCTGCTCCGAACTATGCTGAGGCATTTTTAGGCCGCGTGACGCCGCTGGAACTGCCGCTGCTGGACGCGCTGGAACGTGAACTGCGCCGGATGACCGGCGTTACCGTTGACCGCGATGACTGGCATTGGGATCAGGTACCCGATCACCTAAAAATCACCTTCCGGGTGGTGGATGACAAGAACAAGAAGCTACAGGAAGGACGCTCGCTACAGGATCTGAAAGATGCCTTGAAGGGTAAAGTTCAGGAAACGCTGTCCGCGGTGGCGGATGACGGTATCGAACAGAGCGGATTGCATATCTGGAGCTTCGGACAGCTTCCGGAAAGTTACGAGCAAAAACGCGGTAACTATAAGGTAAAAGCGTGGCCAGCGCTGGTCGATGAGCGTGACAGCGTCGCCATCAAATTGTTTGATAATCCGCTGGAGCAGCAACAGGCTATGTGGTGCGGTTTACGCCGCCTGTTGCTGTTAAATATTCCTTCGCCGATTAAATACTTACACGAGAAGTTGCCCAACAAAGCCAAGCTGGGGCTGTATTTTAACCCGTATGGCAAAGTGCTGGAGTTGATTGACGACTGTATCTCCTGCGGTGTGGATCGGTTGATCGACGCCCATGGTGGTCCCGTGTGGACGGAAGAGGGCTTTGCGGCGTTGCATGAGAAGGTGCGGGCTGAACTGAACGATACGGTGGTGGATATCGCGAAGCAGGTCGAACAGATCCTGACCGCGGTGTTTAATATCAATAAGCGTCTGAAAGGGCGTGTGGATATGACCATGGCGTTAGGGCTTTCAGATATCAAAGCGCAAATGAGCGGGCTGGTGTACCGCGGATTTGTCACTGGTAATGGTTTCAAACGCCTGGGCGATACGTTGCGTTATTTGCAGGCTATTGAAAAGCGTCTGGAAAAACTGGCCATCGATCCGCACCGTGACCGTGCACAGATGCTGAAAGTGGATAGTGTGCAGCAGGCCTGGCAGCAATGGTTCAATAAACTACCGCCTGCGCGCCGTGAAGATGACGACGTCAAAGAGATCCGCTGGATGATAGAAGAGCTGCGCGTCAGCTACTTTGCCCAGCAGCTTGGTACGCCGTACCCTATTTCAGATAAACGTATTCTGCAGGCGATGGATCAGATCACGGGATAACGCCGCGCTGAACCACCGGCCGGACAAGGCGTAACCGCCATCCGGCCTCTGTACCCGGTAAAGAATAAACACCAGGAGTCATGAATATGAGTCAGTTTCCGACGCTCTCCGCGACCACGCTGGCGGCGATCAATACTGTAGGGCAATGGCTGGCGCAGAGCGATTTTACGGGGGACATCACGGTTCAGTCAGATTGCGTAATTCTGGCGGGGAACGCGGTGATCCCGACCATCGATGCCGCCTGCCGGATCGCGAAAGACCAACAGGTTCCCTTATTGATTAGTGGGGGCATCGGCCATTCCACGCGCTTTCTGTATGACGCGATTGCCCGACATCCTCGCTACAATATCATTCGAACCACCGGACGTGCGGAAGCGGCGATCCTTGCCGATATCGCTCACCAGTTCTGGCACATTCCGGGGGAGAAGATTTGGGTGGAAGACCAGTCAACAAACTGCGGTGAGAATGCCCGATTTAGCTGTGCGTTACTGAGCCAGGCGACAGCAAGCATGCATACCGTCATTGTGGTACAGGATCCGACCATGCAACGCCGAACGATGGCCACCTTTCAGCGCGTAACCCGCGATGAGCCGCATGCGCCGCGCTGGTTGGGTTTCCCGGGATTCGTCCCGGAGTTGGTCCAACAGCGCGACGGCGTGGACTTTGCGCCGACGGCCGAAGGGCTATGGTCAGTGGATCGCTATCTTTCGCTCATTACCGGAGAGTTGCCGCGTCTGCGGGACGATGTTAATGGCTATGGTCCCTGTGGCCGCGATTTTATCGTGCATGTGGATATTCCTGGTAACGTTGAGGCGGCCTGGCAGCAACTGAAAAGCGATACCGCGTTGTCAGACTTACTGGAGAGCCGCTCTCTGTGATCCCCGCTGCCCGTTTGTAAGCGTTTTGCTGCAAACGGGCATAAATCCCGCCCGTTTTTTCCTTTCATCAGCGCGTTGCCAGACGCTTTTATGAAGCCGCTCACAGAACAGTCACTGTAGTGATAATTCGTCATGCATGATTGATATTAATTAACAATAGTTTTACTTGTTAAAAACAAATCAATCACAGGAGAAGCGCATGTCAGTACCCGTACAACATCCTATGTATATCGATGGGCAGTTTGTGACCTGGCACGATGACGCCTGGATTGATGTCGTCAATCCGGCCACGGAAGAGGTTATCTCACGTATTCCGGATGGACGTGCCGAAGATGCGCGTAAAGCGATAGACGCCGCCGAGCGCGCTCAGCCTGAATGGGAAGCGCTGCCTGCCATTGAACGGGCGAACTGGCTACGCAAAATATCTGCGGGTATCCGTCAACGCGCCAGCGAAATCAGCGCATTGATAGTGGCTGAAGGCGGGAAAATACAGCAACTGGCCGACGTTGAAGTCGCATTTACCGCCGATTATATCGATTACATGGCCGAGTGGGCACGCCGTTATGAAGGCGAGATCCTGCAAAGCGATCGCCCGGGCGAGAATATCCTGCTGTTTAAGCGCGCTCTGGGTGTGACAACGGGCATTCTGCCGTGGAATTTTCCGTTCTTCCTGATTGCTCGCAAACTGGCCCCCGCGCTGCTGACGGGCAATACCATTGTCATTAAACCGAGTGAGTTTACGCCCAACAACGCCATCGCTTTTGCCAAAATTGTTGATGATATTGGCTTGCCTCGCGGGGTATTTAATCTGGTCCTGGGACGTGGTGAAACGGTCGGCCAGGAACTGGCCGGAAACCCGAAAGTCGCAATGGTCAGCATGACCGGTAGCGTCGGAGCGGGCGAGAAAATTATGGCTGCAGCGGCCAAAAACATCACTAAAGTCTGCCTGGAACTGGGGGGCAAAGCCCCAGCTATCGTGATGGATGATGCTGACCTTGAGCTGGCCGTGAAGGCAATTGTTGACTCACGGGTGATCAATACCGGGCAGGTATGCAACTGCGCCGAACGCGTGTACGTCCAGAAAGGTATTTATGACCAGTTCGTTAATCGTCTGGGTGAAGCGATGAAAGCCGTACAGTTCGGCAATCCGGCTGAGCGCAATGACATTGCGATGGGACCGTTGATTAACGCCGCTGCGCTGGAACGAGTGGAGCAGAAAGTTGCGCGAGCGGTGCAGGAGGGGGCCAGAGTAGTGCTGGGCGGTAAGGCGGTAGAAGGCAAAGGCTATTACTATCCGCCGACATTACTGTTGGATGTGCGTCAGGAGATGGCGATTATGCACGAGGAGACCTTTGGTCCGGTGCTGCCGGTGGTGACGTTTAATACGCTGGAAGAGGCGCTGACGATGGCCAACGACAGCGACTACGGGCTGACTTCATCAATTTACACGCAAAATCTGAACACCGCGATGAAGGCGATTAAGGGGCTGAAGTTTGGCGAAACCTATATTAATCGTGAAAACTTCGAGGCAATGCAGGGTTTCCACGCGGGGTGGCGCAAGTCCGGGATTGGTGGGGCAGACGGTAAACACGGCCTGAATGAATATCTGCAAACGCAGGTAGTTTATCTGCAGTCCTAAGCTTTTAGCCGGGTGAGTTTGTACGTCACCCGGCGTAATTTTTACACTTTGTCGGCTATCCCGTGCATTCGACCTCCGCCACAACGTCAGAGCTTGATAAATTTATCCAGCGTGCGAATAAGTTGGGTCACAAAACCGTACTCGTTATCGTACCAGGCGACGGTTTTTACCAGTTGCAGATCGCCCACTTCGGTAATCTCAGTTTGTGTCGCATCAAATACCGAACCGAAATGTGAGCCAATCACATCTGACGAGACAATCTCCTCGTCGGTATAGCCAAATGACTCATTATTCAGCGTGGCTTTTTTCAGCGCGTTATTAACCTCTTCAGCGGTGACCTTTTTACTCAATACCGACACCAGTTCCGTGACGGATCCGGTTTTCACCGGTACGCGCTGGGCGTGGCCTTTTAATTTTCCGCTCAATGCCGGAATCACCAGGCCAATCGCTTTCGCCGCACCGGTGGTATGGGGAATGATGTTCTCCGCCGCCGCCCGCGAGGCGCGCAGATCTTTTCCGCGAGGGCCATCTACCAGCGATTGTGTCCCCGTGTAGGCATGGATGGTTGTCATAGTGCCCAGTTGAATACCGAAGTTGTCATGCAGGGCTTTCGCCATCGGCGCCAGGCAGTTAGTGGTGCACGATGCGACAGAGATAATTCGATCGTTCGCATCCATCGTGTCGTCGTTCACGTTAAAAACAATGGTTTTCATATCCCCGGCAGGGGCGGATATCAGGACTTTTTGGGCGCCTGCGTCCAGGTGGGCGTTGGCTTTTTCTGTTGAGGTGTAAAAACCGGTGCATTCGATGATGATCTCTGCGCCAGTGGCTTTCCACGGAATATTTTTGGCCTCTTTTTCTGCATAAACAGCGATTCTTTTACCGTCGACAATCAGCGCGTCTTCGGTAAAGTCGATACTCCAGGGAAATGGACCGTAATTTGAGTCGTGTTTTAACAGATAGGCGAGAATTTTGGGCGAGGTCAGGTCATTAATGGCGACGACCTCCACGCTGCTTTTGACCTCCAGTAGTCGACGCAATACCAGACGACCGATACGACCAAAACCGTTAATGCCAATTTTACTCATGGTTTTCTCCTGTCAGGATGGGGCGGTACGACATATTTTCCCTACCAGGCATAGTCCAGTCAGGCATCCGGGGCAATAGCTGTTTTTGCGCTTAAACGTAACTGACTGATAATGGATGAACAAAAACTAATGAATTTTTAACAAAAGCCCGTTATGTTGACGCATTATTGTTTTTATTCAGGAAGTGTTATGGGGAATAAGTATTCTGGCCTGCAAATTGGTATTCACTGGCTGGTTTTTTTGTTGGTCATTGTGGCCTACAGCGCCATGGAGTTTCGCGGATTTTTCCCGCGTAGCTATCGTCCCTTGTTCAACATGGTGCACGTATCCTGTGGCATCACGATTTTAACGCTGATGGTGGCGCGTCTGCTGGTCAGGCTGAAATATCCGGCGCCGCCGATTGTGCCAAAACCGAAACCGATGATGACCGGAATGGCGCATCTGGGGCATCTGGTCATCTATCTGTTGTTTATTGCGTTGCCGATTATTGGTCTGGTGATGATGTACAACCGGGGCAATCCGTGGCTTGCATTTGGCCTTGTCATGCCATATGCGGCAAAAGCCAACGTTGATCTTGTGGAGATGCTGAAGTCCTGGCACGTGACGCTGGCAAACCTGGGCTATTTTGTTATTGGTTTGCATGCCGCAGCCGCCCTGATGCATCACTACTTCTGGAAGGATAATACGCTGCTGCGCATGATGCCGCGTAAGCGTTCCTGACGTAAAGCCCCGCAAGCGCGG
>NZ_CP069763.1:3799487-3804813 GCF_016893685.1 Citrobacter cronae | reverse complement strand
TGTCCTTATCGTTCCGGTTAAATGAACATCTTCCTCTGCGGAATAAAACAAAAAATTATTTTTCCAGACACGATAAAAGCTTACCGACGAGATGATTAAACAATACCCAGTTCGCTACTCTCGTCACTTGATCGCCGTCCTCATTAAAACTACTGTATATAAATACAGTTAAGTGAGAGGCAGATTATTATGTTGTTTTTCCAGCCTGCAAAACGTCGACAAACGAAAAATTTTCCCCTGTTCAGCGACCTTGTGCCCTGTGGCTTTCCTTCTCCGGCGCAGGATTACGTTGAGAAAGGTATCGATCTCAATGACCTGCTGGTACAGCATCCCAGCGCAACCTATTTTGTAAAATCATCGGGTGATTCTATGGTCGGGGCGGGGATCGGTGAGGGTGATTTGCTGATTGTCGACAGCGCCAGAAACCCGGCTCATGGAGACATCGTGATTGCCGCCATTGAGGGAGAATTCACCGTTAAACGTCTGCAATTGCATCCAATTGTGATGCTCAAGCCAGAGAACAGAACCTACGCGCCCATTATCATCGGCAGCGAGGACTCGCTGGATATCTTTGGCGTGGTGACCTTTATCGTTAAGGCGGCTGGCTGATTATGTTTGCCCTGGTGGATGTTAATTCGTTTTACGCCAGTTGTGAGATGGCATTCCGGCCCGATCTGAAAGACAAACCGGTTGTCGTTCTTTCCAATAACGACGGTTGTGTTATCGCCTGTAGCGCGAAGGCTCGGGCGCTTGGCGTCACAATGGGCGCTCCGTACTTCAAACAGAAAGATCTGTTTCGGCGCTACGGCGTGGTGTGTTTTAGTTCCAACTATGAACTGTATGCGGATATGAGCAGTCGGGTCATGTCTATCCTGGAAGACCTCTCTCCACATGTGGAAAGGTACAGTATTGATGAAGCATTCTGCGATTTGACGGGAGTAAGAAACTGTAGGGATTTGACGGATTTTGGTCTCGAAATCAGGGCCACAATTCTACAGAAAACACGCCTTCAGGTTGGCGTTGGCATCGCCCAGACCAAAACGCTGGCAAAGCTCGCGAATTACGCCGCCAAAAGATGGCCGCAACAGACTCGCGGAGTGGTGGATTTATCAAATATTGAGCACCAGCGTAAGCTGATGGCCGCACTCCCTGTCGGTGAAGTGTGGGGCGTGGGCCGCCGTATCAGTAAAAAACTGGACGCGATGGGGATTAAAACCGTCCGTGACCTGGCTGATACCGACATTCGCTTTATTCGCAAACACTTCAACGTAGTTCTTGAACGAACCGTACGGGAATTGCGCGGTGAGTCGTGCCTGGCGCTGGAAGAGTTTGCGCCGGTTAAACAGGAAATCGTCTGTTCACGCTCGTTTGGTGAAAAACTCACGGACTATAACGCGATGCGTGAAGCGATTTGCACCTATGCCTCACGTGCGGCGGAAAAGCTGCGCGGGGAGCATCAGTTCTGTCGGTTTATCTCTGTATTTATCAAAACCAGTCCATTTGCCCTGAAGGAACCGTATTACGCTAACAGCGCGTCGGTAAAGCTGCTGATCCCGACCCAGGACACCCGGGAAATTATGAGTGCGGCAACGCGCAGCCTGGACGCTATCTGGCGAGAGGGGCAACATTATCAAAAAGCGGGTGTGATGTTGGGCGATTTTTTCAGTTCTGGCGTGGCGCAACTGAATCTGTTTGATGGCAACGCCCCCCGGAGCCACAGCGCGGAATTAATGATGGTGATTGATCGGTTGAATAAAAAGGGACGTGGGACAATCTGGTTTGCCGGGCAGGGGATTGAACAGCCGTGGCAAATGAAACGAGAGATGCTCTCACCTCGCTATACGACGCGTTTTACTGATTTACTGCGCGTCAGGTGAGTCTTAATATCTGCTGATTCAAATTTTTAATGTATCGATGACGGCTCGCAAGGCAGGTGACACGTTACGGTGCGGGTAATACAGAAATGAACCATCCAGACGCTGACTGTAACGTTGCAGAACCCGGATAAGCGTGCCTCGTTCTAAATCATCGGCAATCAACTCTTCGGGGACATAACCCAGCCCCAGGCCCAGTCTGGCTGCTTTTGCTTCCATGTAACTGTCAGCAAAGGCCCACTGTCCCTGCGGCCGGTGGGTGATTTTTTTACCACCATCGTTGAGCTCCCAGGCATACAGGCTTCCATCACCAAACTGATATGCGATGCAGGGGTGGATCACTAAATCTGCTGGTGTTTGGGGAAAGCCGTAGCGACGAAAATGCTCCGGCGTGCCAACTACCGCCATCTCCATATCGGGTGAAATGCGCACCGCGACCATGCCACTACCTACTTCTGAACCCAGGCGGACGCCCGCATCAAATCGTTCAGCAATAATATCGACGAACCGACTTTCGCTAATAAGTTCAAGTCGGATATCGGGGTAGCGTTGTTTAAATACCGCCAGCTTCGGCAGGAGTACTTTATCAATGGCGTGCTGGCTGGCATTGATACGTACCGTACCTGAGGGAGTATTACGATAGTACGCCAGAGTGGAAAGTCCTGAATTCAAAGCATCAAACCCCGATTCTACAGTCCGGTAGAGCTGTTCGCCGGCATGCGTCAACGACAATTTACGCGTAGTACGGGCCAGCAACTGAACCCCCAGACGCTGCTCCAGCTCACGCACTGAACGGCTGATGCCTGATTGCGCCAACCCAAGTCGTTGTGCGGCCGCGGTAAAACTGCCTTCCCGCACTACCTGCATAAACAGGTAGAGATCGTTATAGTTTTCCCGTTTTGCCATTCTTCAGTCCTCGCCTGATATGCCGCCATTTATAACAATATGATATTAATTCTAGCATTTTACACCCTCTAATCAGAACGAATACTGCTACCTATAATGAGCGCATTGCAACCAGGCACAGCAATGTTGTCCGTATAAGACCTGTACCCACAACCTATTTTTAGGGGAACAAGTGATGAAAGCTTTCACCAGAAAACTGTCGACCACCCTACCTGCCATGCTGCTATGCGCATCATTAAATGGAGTCACAACGATGAGTTATGCTGATACAACCAACCCAAACGCGCCCGTTTCGATGGTCGAAAAATGGGATAAAACCTTCGCCGAAAGTACGAAAGTCAATCATCGCAAGGTAACTTTTCAGAACCGCTATGGGATCACGTTAGTTGGAGATCTCTATATTCCAAAAGATCGAGGCGAACGCAAACTGGCGGCAATTGCGGTTAGCGGTCCTTTTGGCGCAGTAAAAGAGCAGTCCAGTGGACTGTACGCGCAGACGCTGGCTGAACAGGGTTTTGTGACGCTGGCCTTCGATCCTTCATATACCGGCGAAAGCGGCGGTATTCCACGTAATGTTGCCTCTCCTGATATCAACACCGAGGATTTCAGCGCGGCGGTTGATTTCCTTGGCCTACAAAAAGAAGTGGATCGCAATCGCATCGGCTTACTTGGTATCTGCGGTTGGGGCGGGATGGCGTTAAATGACGCAGCAATGGATACACGTGTTAAGGCCGTTGCGACTAGCGTAATGTATGACATGAGTCGCGCAATGGGCCATGGCGTCGGTGATGGCAAAGACCGGTATACCTCCGCAGACCGCCACGCGGTATTGCAGTATCTGAATGCGCAGCGCTGGAAAGATGCGGAAAAGGGCACATTTGCCCCGGGTGGACATGACATTAATGTTGACGAAAAAGGTAATGTCAGTGCAGGGGATCGTATTCTGCCGGAAACCTTACCTGCAAATCCGCATCCGGTACTGAAAGAGTTTTACGATTATTACCGGATGCCACGTGGTTTCCATGCGCGTTCTGTCAATTCAACAGGCGCATGGAACGCAACAATGCCCCTGTCGTTTATGAATATGCCGCTGCTAAGCTACGCCAATGAAATTACTGTTCCTGTGCTGATCGTAACGGGTGAAAAAGCGCACTCACGTTATTTTGCCGAAGACGCCTTTAAGGCCGTTGGTAGTAAAGATAAAGAGCTGGTGGTCGTTCCGGGGGCTAACCATGTTGATTTATATGACAATGTGGCCGGTAAAATACCATTCAGCAAATTTGAGCAGTTTTTCAAAACCTCCTTAAGATAAATTCCTGGCCGGAAAACTTAACAAAGCTACCTGTTTGGCAGGTGGCTTTGCCCTTGTTTTGCCCCGGCAATATACAGAGAAAATAATAATGTCCACACTGAGCCATAATACCTTGTGTAATAAAACGCACGCACACTGGGGCGGCGTATTTGCCATGACGCTCTGCGTCTTTATTCTTATTGCCTCAGAATTTATGCCGGTCAGTTTATTGACGCCGATTGCCAGAGATTTGCACGTTTCAGAGGGACTGGCTGGTCAGGGAATAGCGATTTCCGGCGTGCTGGCAGTACTAACCAGCCTGACCATTTCACATGTTGCCGGGGATCTGAATCGTAAATATTTTCTGCTGGGGTTGACCATTTTAATGGCTGTGTCGGCAATAATGATCGGATTAGCTCCCAGTTATCCGCTTTATATGTTGGGAAGAGCCACAATTGGTATTGTCATTGGCGGCTTTTGGTCATTGTCGGCAGCAACGGCAATACGGTTGGTACCGCAGCACCAGGTTCCCCGGGCGCTGGCTATTTTTAATGGCGGGAATGCGCTGGCAACCGTCGTGGCAGCCCCGCTGGGCAGTTACCTGGGGGCAACCGTCGGCTGGCGTGGGGCCTTTTTATGCCTCGTGCCTCTTGCGATAACGGCGTTCATCTGGCAAAGCATCAGTTTGCCCGAAATGAAAAAGGATAAGGTGCACAAGACGCGTGGGTCGGTACTTCGTCTGTTTCGTGTCTCCATTGTATCAACCGGTCTGCTGGCCTGCGGACTCTTCTTTATGGGGCAGTTTGCATTATTTACCTACGTCCGTCCGTTTCTGGAGACGGTGACCAGGGTGAATGCTTCTGGTCTATCTTTGATTTTGCTCGCAATTGGCATCGCGGGGTTGGCTGGTACGCTTATAGTGACGACATTCCTGAACGCCAGATTTTATCAAACACTCATGGCTATACCATTACTGATGGCTATCATTGCCGGAATGTTACTCCTGGTCGGGCATTGCACCTGGGCTGTTACTGAGCTATTAAGCCTGTGGGGAATGCTCGCTACTGCTGCGCCAACGGGGTGGTGGACATGGCTGGCGCGGACGCTGCCCGAGGATGCTGAGGCGGGCGGTGGTCTGATGGTCGCCGTCATCCAGCTTTCGATTGCGCTTGGTTCAACGGCTGGGGGGCTAATGTTCGACCGTCTGGGATGGCAAAGTTCTTTTGGACTCAGCGCTCTACTACTTGTTGGTGCG
>NZ_CP069763.1:3683685-3797094 GCF_016893685.1 Citrobacter cronae | reverse complement strand
ATAAAAATTCTGATAGTATACCCCCCTATAGTATCTGGAGGGCGTATGCCACATTCACCTGAAGATAAAAAACGTATCCTCACCCGTGTTCGCCGTATTCGCGGTCAGGTTGACGCGCTTGAGCGGGCGCTGGAGTCCGGCGAACCGTGCCTTGCGATCCTGCAACAAATTGCCGCTGTACGCGGCGCATCCAATGGCCTGATGGGCGAAATGGTGGAGATCCACCTGAAAGACGAACTGGTCAGCGGCGAGACAACGCCAGACCAGCGAGCCGTGCGTATGGCTGAAATCGGCCATCTTCTTCGCGCTTATCTAAAATAACACCATCACCTCGCAATAATGGGAAGAGACAAATGAAATCACGTGCAGCAGTTGCATTTGGCCCCGGCCAACCGCTAAAAATTGTCGAAATCGACGTCGCACCGCCAAAGAAAGGTGAAGTTCTGGTTAAAATTACCCACACTGGCGTGTGTCATACTGACGCTTTTACGCTCTCAGGCGACGATCCGGAAGGGGTGTTCCCGGCGGTGCTTGGCCATGAAGGCGGCGGTATTGTGGTTGAAGTGGGTGAAGGCGTCACCAGCCTGAAAGCGGGCGACCATGTCATCCCCCTGTACACGGCAGAATGCGGTGAGTGTAAGTTCTGTAAATCAGGGAAAACCAACCTGTGTCAGGCTGTACGCGCCACCCAGGGCAAGGGGTTGATGCCGGATGGCACGACTCGCTTCTCCTATAACGGCGAGCCGATTTATCACTATATGGGCACCAGTACCTTCAGTGAATATACCGTTTGCGCGGAGATCTCACTGGCGAAGGTTAACCCGCAGGCTCCGCTGGACAAAGTGTGCCTGCTGGGCTGTGGCGTCACTACCGGGATCGGGGCAGTACATAACACCGCGAAAGTGAAAGAAGGCGATACCGTGGCCGTATTTGGACTTGGCGGCATCGGCCTGGCGGTGATTCAGGGCGCGGTGCAGGCGAAAGCCGGACGTATTCTGGCCGTTGATACCAATCCGGAGAAATTCAAACTGGCGGGTGAAATGGGGGCAACGGATTTCATCAACCTGAATGATTACGATAAACCGATTCAGGATGTGATTGTTGAGCTTACCGATGGCGGTGTGGACTTCAGCTTTGAATGTATCGGCAACGTTAACGTAATGCGTGCGGCGCTGGAATGCTGCCATAAAGGATGGGGCGAGAGCATCATCATCGGCGTGGCAGGCGCCGGACAAGAAATCAAAACGCGTCCGTTCCAACTGGTTACCGGGCGAGTCTGGCGCGGTTCGGCGTTTGGCGGCGTGAAAGGGCGCACTCAACTCCCGGGAATGGTCGAAGAAGCGATGAGCGGAAAAATCCAGTTGGATCCGTTTATCACCCATCGCTTACCGCTGGAGCAGATTAACGAAGCATTCGATTTAATGCATCAGGGTAAGTCCATCCGTACCGTTATCCACTTTGGCGATAACTGATTCATTGGCCAGCGGATTTATCCGCTGGCACTTTCCTGAATTTTTTAGAATTATGTTGTGAAAGTGTGACGAATCCGGCGCTTTTTACGGTAAGTAAACCTCACGGATTGCCGATGACTATCTAACGGGCGTGTTTTCACGCATAAACCCTACAAGAGAGTCGACGGTCATGGACAACACAACATCGATGCAGGCCCAGCATAAACTGGGATTTCTGCATCAAATCCGACTGGTTCCGCTGTTTTCCTCCATTCTCGGTGGCATCCTTCTGTTGTTCGCCTTAAGTTCAGGGCTGGCAAGCTATTTTCTTATGCAGGCCGATCGCGATCAGCGCGACGTGACCGATGAGATTCAGGTCAGGATGGGGTTATCTAACAGCTCTAACCACTTACGCACCGCACGTATCAACATGATCCATGCCGGCGCGGCGAGCCGTATTGCCGAAATGGATGACATGAAGGCCAATATCGCCGAGGCAGAAAAACGGATTAAGCAATCGCAGGACGGCTTCAATGCTTATATGGCGCGTACGGTGAAAACGTCTGCTGATGAAGCATTAGACGCCGAATTAAGCGCCAGCTTCAAAGCCTATACCGACGGTTTACAGCCGATGCTGAAATACGCAAAAAACGGCATGTTTGAAGCGATTATCAACCATGAAAATGAACAGGCCAGACCGCTGGATTCCGCTTACAACAAGGTGCTGCTGAAAGCCATTGAGATTCGTACTGCCAGGGCGAATAACCTCAGCGAGCAGGCGCACCAACGTACGCAACTTGGTATGGCGTTTATGCTCGGCGCATTTGCCCTCGCGTTGGTGCTCACCGTGATGACGTTTATCGTTCTGCGCCGCACCGTTATCCATCCTCTGTTACGTGCAGCCCTGCGCATCGAGCAAATTTCGGCAGGCGACCTGACCATGCCAGAGGAACCGACCGGGCGCAGTGAAATTGGTCGCCTGAGTCGTCATCTGCAAACTATGCAGCATTCGCTGGTGAAAACCGTGGGCACGGTGCGCCAGGGGGCAGAGGAAATTTATCGCGGTACCAGTGAGATTTCTGCAGGGAATACCGATTTGTCCTCACGTACAGAGCAACAGGCCGCGGCGATTGAAGAAACGGCGGCCAGTATGGAAGAGTTAACGGCTACGGTGAAGCAAAACGCTGACAACGCGCACCATGCGAGCAAGCTGGCGGAAGACGCTTCCGGCAAGGCCAGTCGTGGCGGTCAGATGGTTTCTGGCGTGGTGAAAACCATGGGCAATATCTCAGGTAGTTCGAAGAAAATCTCTGAAATCACAGCCGTTATAAACAGTATTGCTTTCCAGACGAATATCCTGGCGTTGAACGCGGCGGTAGAAGCGGCGCGGGCGGGAGAGCAGGGACGCGGGTTTGCCGTGGTCGCCAGTGAGGTACGCACGCTGGCGAGCCGAAGCGCGCAGGCGGCAAAAGAGATTGAGGGTTTGATTAGCGAATCGGTACGACTCATTGACCAGGGATCCGATGAAGTGGTCGCGGCGGGCAATACCATGACGGATATTGTCGATGCGGTAAAACGCGTGACCGATATCATGCTGGAAATTGCGGCGGCCTCTGATGAGCAGAGCCGGGGTATTGTACAGGTGAGCCAGGCGATTTCGGAGATGGATAAGGTGACGCAGCAAAACGCCTCTCTGGTTGAAGAAGCGTCGGCCGCAGCGGCATCGCTGGAAGAACAGGCGGCACGTTTAACTGAAGCCGTCGGTACATTCCGCTTAAATGGGGGAAGCGCAATAAAGCGCGCTGCTGGTACCAAAATATCGGGCCATTCAAGTCTGCAGGCAGCAACGGTCAGTGATGATAACTGGGAAACGTTTTAACACGCTATAAGGGACCAGATGGTCCCTTAATTTTGGGTATCAAAACGGTATGGTTTTGCGTATCGCGCCAATGAGGATTTGCGCGGCAGAGGAAAGCTGCACGTCTACACGGGTAAGAATGCCAATAGGTTCACCCGCCCCGTGGGTGGGAATCGGCAATGATACCAACGTCGCCTGACGTAAATCTTCCCGGACCGCGCCTGACGGCACAAACCATACATAGTCGTAGTCAACCGTCAGCTGGCGGGAAAGCGATGCTGACAGCGTTTCGATGCAGCCCGGCGGCATTTTGCAACCCTGGCTTTGCAGCAGCGTCTCCGCGTGCTGACGAGGAGCGGTTCCTTTTGGTGACACCACAACGGGCCATTCCATCACCCGACTCAGCGTGATGGTTTCCTGCAACAACGGGTGGTTAGGCCGCACTACCAGTTTGAGCGACTCAAGAAACAACAGCTCGTAATTCAGACCGACCATTAATTCCGGATCGGCCATCCGACCGATACCAAGATCGATTTCTCCCGATTTTAAACCGGCCAGAATCATGGGATTACTCATGGTGGCAACTTGCAGCGTCGTCTCCATTTGCTGCTTATGGAACGGACCGATTACCGCCGGAAGAATACCCAGCGCAGCGGTGGGTAAGGCCCCAATCCGTACGACGTCAGTCTGCGACTCTTCGCGCTGGTTTAACGCCTGTCCGGCCGTATTGAGCGCGTCCAGTACTCTCACCGCATGGGTAAGAAACTGCTCGCCGGGCAATGTTAACTGCGCGCCAAGGCGACCGCGTTCAAACAGCCGGGTACCGGTCAGCTGCTCCAGTTCATTCAGTGTTTTGGAGAGGGCCGGCTGGCTCAGATTAAGGGTTTCAGCCGCGCGCCCCAACGTTCCCTGTTGTGCAACGGCGACAAAAGTATGCAGGTGGCGCAAGCGAATGCGCTGATTGAACAGAACATTTTTTTCCATAAGCGATGTTAAAAACAGAGCCGTGTCGGTGACAAGTGAAGTTGTTCGTTTTTGATAACTTGATAGCAAAATATTATTAACATTTATCATGTTTTACTTACAACTTATTTATTTTGCTCATGTTTTATACAGCCAGGCAGGGTGGTGGGATCATGGAAGGGAATGCACCCAGTCGTTATACTTTGAATATTGTTTGCTTTTGCACCCTTTCTCTCACAAGGCACTGATTAATGATACATGTAGTAGGACACCTTAATCCCGATAGCGATGCTATTTGCACTGCCGCAATGACGGCGCGTTGGCTTACCTTACGCGGTCAGCAGGCCACAGCATGGCGTCTGGGTGAACCTAACCGCGAAACGCAGTTTATCTTTGCGCAAGCGGGGCTGGCACTTCCTGAACGGCTGACGTTTGAGTTGACCGATCGTGACGTCTGGTTGGTTGATTTCACCGAACCTGCCCAGGGGCCGCAATCGCTGGCAGACAGTAACGTCGTGGGGATTATCGATCACCACCGACTCGGTGGATTAGTCACCCGTCTGCCGCCAGAAGTGTGGGTGAAGCCTGTCGGCAGTAGCGCGACGCTGTTATGGCAACTGATGTCGGAAGATGAGCGTAGCCAGTTATATCCCGCGGAGGCCGTTTTGTTGCTGGGTGCCGTGCTGAGTGACACTGTCACGCTTCGTTCGCCCACGACCACCGCTGATGATCGTTTGGCGGTCGATGCGCTGGTTCAAAAGGCCGGTGTAGACCTGGACGCCTTCAGTCGCGACCTGCTGTCTGCCAAAACGAGCGTGGAAGGGATGAGCGCCCGCGAACTCCTGCAGAAAGACATTAAAACCTTCACTATCCATGGGCATCAGGTCTGTGTGGCGCAGCTTGAACTGTACGCGCTGCAGCAGGTTGATACAGTGCTGGATGAATTATGCCAGGAAATGACGCGCTATGCGCAGGAAAAGAATGCCGCGCTGGTTGTGCTCATGCTCACCGATATTAATCTGGGCGACACCAGTCTGTGGTTTGCCGGTTCTGAGCTTTCTGACATCCCGCAGCCCTGCAAGGTGGAAGGTATGCTCAGCCGTAAAAAACAGATGCTTCCCTGGCTGGAAAGTCATTTAAAACCACGCCAGTAGGTTCGGTTCGCCGTCTGTATGGGGTGGGAAACTTACGCGGGGTCACACTTTGTAAATTCTTCCCACCGGACTTTGCAGCGTTCTCTACACTCCAGGTAATATTCACTGGAGGCATGACATTATGGCGAACACCATCACGGCAGATGAGATTCGGGAACAATTTTCGCAGGCAATGTCAGCAATGTACCAGCAGGAAGTCCCGCAGTATGGCACGTTGCTGGAACTTGTCGCTGATGTGAATCTGGCGGTACTGGAAAATAATCCGACGCTGCATGAAAAACTGGCTAATGCGGATGAACTGGCCCGGCTAAACGTTGAGCGCCACGGCGCCATCCGGGTGGGCACTGCGCAGGAACTTGCTACGCTGCGCCGGATGTTTGCCATTATGGGCATGTATCCGGTGAGTTACTACGACCTCTCTCAGGCCGGCGTCCCTGTACATTCCACGGCTTTTCGGCCCATCGACGATGCCTCGCTTTCGCGCAACCCTTTTCGGGTATTCACCTCGTTATTACGGCTCGAATTAATCGAGAACGTAGCGCTGCGGCAAAAGGCTGCGGAGATCCTTGCAAAACGCGACATTTTCACTCGTCGTTGTCATGAACTGCTGGATGAGTTTGATGCGCAGGGCAGTTTTACGCCTGAGCAGGCGCAGGAGTTTGTCCATGAAGCACTGGAAACCTTCCGCTGGCATCAGCACGCCACGGTAGATGAAGCGACCTATCACGCATTACACAACGAACACCGGCTGATTGCCGATGTGGTGTGTTTCCCTGGTTGTCACATCAACCATCTGACGCCGCGCACGCTGGATATTGACCGGGTACAGTCCATGATGCCGGAATGCGGCATAGAGCCGAAAATATTGATTGAAGGGCCGCCGCGCCGCGAGGTGCCGATTTTATTACGTCAGACCAGTTTCAAAGCGCTGGAAGAACCGGTGCTGTTTGCCGGTGAAATGCGCGGCACTCACACGGCGCGTTTTGGCGAGATTGAACAGCGCGGCGTAGCGCTCACGCCGAAAGGCAGAGCCTTGTATGACGAACTGTTGAATAAAGCGGGAACGGGAAAAGACAATCTGACGCACCAGCTGCATCTTCAGGAGGTATTCAAGGCATTCCCGGATAGCGAGTTTCTGCTGCGCCAACAGGGGCTCGCCTGGTTTCGTTATCGACTGACGCCATCAGGTGAAGCGCATCGCCAGGCCATTCGCCCGGATGACGATCCGCAACCGCTCATTGAGCGCGGCTGGCTGGTTGCGCAACCTATCACCTACGAAGATTTCTTACCGGTTAGCGCAGCGGGGATTTTCCAGTCAAATCTGGGTAATGAAACTCAGGCTCGCAGCCATGGGAATTCCAGTCGCGACGCGTTTGAAGAGGCACTGGGTTGCAAGGTATATGACGAATTTATGCTGTATCAGGAGGCTGAAGAGCGAAGTAAACGGCGGTGTGGTTTACTTTAACAGAATTTACACGGGATTCAGTCTGTTCCCATCGACATAAAATATTTTCGATTTTGTACAGATAATCGGCGACCAACAATTGGATTATTAATGAATTTTGTCTAGAGTGAGCGGTCAGAAATGTGCACTCTCTTGCCGCAGATTTTGACCGGCGCGGGACCATTTACACGACCAGAAGGACTCACTTTCAGGCATGAATCGCAGACGATTTATTAAAGGTTCAATGGCAATGGCCGCCGTGTGCGGAACCAGTGGTATTGCATCACTCTTTTCCCGCGCCGCCTTTGCGGCAGAGTCTGACATTGCAGACGGAAAAACCGTACGTTTTGATTTTTCCGTTCTGCAATCGATGGCCCACGACTTAGCACAGAAACCCTGGGGCGGCGAGCCGCGTGCGTTACCCGACACGCTGGCGAAATTGACGCCGCAGGCCTACAACAGCATTCAATATGACGCAGAGCAGTCTCTGTGGAACAATGTTGAAAATCGTCAGCTTGATGCGCAGTTCTTCCATGTGGGAATGGGATTCCGCCGCCGGGTTCGCATGTTCTCGGTCGATGACAGTACGCATATGGCGCGTGAAATCCACTTCCGTCCGGAGTTGTTTAAATACAACGACGCGGGTGTGGATACCAAACAACTGGAAGGGCAAACCGACCTCGGGTTCGCGGGTTTCCGCGTATTTAAAGCGCCAGAACTGGCTCGTCGTGATGTGGTTTCTTTCCTCGGCGCCAGCTACTTCCGCGCTGTGGATGACACCTACCAGTACGGTTTATCGGCGCGTGGTCTGGCGGTAGATACCTATACCGACAGCAAAGAAGAGTTTCCTGATTTCACCGCTTTCTGGTTCGAAACGGTTAAACCGGGCGCGACCTCCTTTACCGTGTATGCGCTACTCGATAGCCCAAGCGTAACAGGTGCCTTTAAGTTCGTGATCCACTGCGAGAAAACGCAGGTGATCATGGATGTACAAAACCATATCTACGCGCGTAAAGACATCAAGCAACTCGGCATTGCGCCGATGACCAGCATGTTCAGTTGCGGCAACAATGAACGTCGGATGTGCGACACCATTCACCCGCAGATTCATGACTCCGATCGTCTGGCGATGTGGCGGGGCAACGGCGAGTGGATCTGCCGTCCGCTGAATAACCCGCAAAAACTGCAGTTCAATGCCTATACCGATAACAACCCGAAAGGGTTTGGTTTACTGCAGCTCGATCGCGACTTCTCTCATTACCAGGACATCATGGGCTGGTATAACAAGCGTCCGAGCCTGTGGGTCGAACCGCGTAACCAGTGGGGCAAGGGGACCATCGGCCTGATGGAGATCCCGACGACTGGCGAAACGCTGGATAACGTCGTCTGCTTCTGGCAGCCGGAGAAGTCGATTAAAGCCGGCGATGAGCTGGAATTTAAATATCGTCTGTACTGGAGCGCGCAGCCGCCGGTACGTTCGCCGTTGGCTCGCGTGATGGCGACCCGTACAGGCATGGGCGGCTTCCCGGAAGGATGGGCGCCGGGCGAGCACTACCCGGAGAAATGGGCGCGTCGTTTTGCCGTTGACTTCGTCGGTGGCGATCTGAAAGCCGCTGCGCCGAAAGGCATTGAGCCGGTGATAACGCTCTCCAGCGGTGAAGCAAAACAAATTGAGATCCTCTACGTGGAGCCTATCGACGGCTACCGTATCCAGTTTGACTGGTATCCGACGTCTGACTCAACCGACCCGGTAGATATGCGTATGTTCCTGCGTTGCCAGGGCGACGCCATCAGCGAAACCTGGCTGTATCAGTACTTCCCGCCAGCGCCGGATAAACGTCAGTACGTTGACGACCGTGAGATGCGTTAATCACTCCTTTTACGGCTCTCCTGAGGGGGAGCCGTATCTGCAATCTTTCTGAAAATAGTCTGTACGCTATTTACTCGATCCTGTTCGCATTTTTCTGTATGGGAAATGGGTACTCTGGAGCTGTGTATTTCTTATACACGTTCTTGTCCACTAACAGGGAGAAAGTATGTTTCCAGAATACAGAGACCTTATTTCCCGACTGAAAACCGAGAACCCTCGCTTTCTGTCCTTATTCGAAAAACACAACAGCCTTGATCATGAGATCTCCAGACTGGAAGGTGCGGATGGTCGGGGGTATAGTTTGGACATTGTTCGCCTTAAGAAACAGAAACTCCACCTGAAGGAAGATCTGCTCAAAATTTTGCAAAAAGAGAGTGTCGGTGAGAGCTAAGTAAAACAGCGCTTGCTGTATAAAAGGGCTTCCAAAAGGGAAGCCCTTCCTGTTTTATGATGAGCAGAATTAGCTGCTTAACGATCGTAACGGAAAGAAAATGCCAGAAGTGATAACCATTAATGATTGGCTGGAACTGCGTGCCGTCGAAGAACAACACGTCACCCCTCTGCATCAGTTGGTGCTGAAAAATAAAACCTGGCTCCAGCAGTCGCTGAACTGGCCGCAGTTTGTCGAATCCGAGGACGACACGCGCAAAAACGTGCAGGGAAATATGATGTTGCACCAGCGCGGCTACGCCAAAATGTTCCTGATTTTTGCACAACAGAATCTGGTGGGTGTCATTGCGTTTAACCAGATAGAGCCGCTGAACAAAGCGGCCTATATTGGTTACTGGCTGGATGAAGCTCACCAGGGTAAGGGCATTATGTCCCTGGCGCTACAGGCATTGATTCATCATTATGCGCAGCGCCAGGAAATTCGCCGCTTTGTGATTAAATGCCGCGTAGAAAACGTTGAGAGCAACCGGGTGGCATTGCGCAATGGCTTCCAACTGGAAGGATGTTTACGACAAGCAGAGTTCCTCAATGGCGATTACTATGATGTGAATCTCTATGCCCGCATCATTGATAGTCCCTCAGAATAAGCCTGCGATAGGTGTGCGCGTAATGCGCTGCTCACCATTGATCACCTTCGGCCCGCGCAGATGAATAGCATCGCCATCAAACGCTTCAATGTGCGCCAGGCCGGTTATCTCAATGTGATTCTCGACCAACACTTCTCCAAGAACGCAGGCGTGACCTTCAATCAGGATGTGATCGTCAAGCTGGATTGGTCCGCCGCGTAATGTAGCATGTCCCCCGACCAACACATGGTGCTTCAGCACGCAATTACCCTCGACTACCGCGTGTTCTGCCACCTGTGAACTGTAGCGCAGGGTAGGAATAGCATCTTCATCGGTTCCGGCGATGACGCGCGCATGCCCGTAGACTTTGGCGCAATCGCAAATCCAGACATTATTCTCTTCATTACCTTCCACCTGGGCAAAATCAAAAACTTCCGCCCGATGTTCAATAAAGGCGTAGTTGATTTTCGCATCGCCATAGATCTGCGCCTGATGCACTACGCGTGAGTTGCTGATGGTCGCCCGATCGTAAATCTGCAGCAACTGGTCGTTTTCAACAGTGAGTCCCCTGGCGGCAATGATTTCGGATCCACATACAACGCGTGCATTACCCCAGAGAAGGCACTCGCCGCGAATAACCGAATCCTGTATCGTGACGTTGTCACGTATTTGTGCGTAATGGCTGATTTCTGCCCGGTCAATCCACACGGCATCGCCTATTTGCGCGCCATCTCTGACGACGCTTGCCTGAGTAACCCGGGCGTTTCCGGTTATCGATGCGCCGGAAAATGCGAGCGCATTTACATCGTAAATCCAGCAATCACCGCTTTGCGACAAGACGCTTTCGTCATCAATCCAGCCGCCAGGCGTACCGGCGGTAACATCATTAAAATCAATGAGCGCAATGATTTGGCGTAGTAATACGCTTTTTTTATTGCCATTATCCTGGTAACTAAAGGAGCGAAGCTCATCGCTGAGTCGATATTTGGTCATTGCTTATTTCCATGTTGCGCACCTTAGTTAAACGTAGCAAAGTTTTCCGCACTGGCTAAACCGGCTGAAATTCCATAAAATGCATTTCAAATATACTTTAAAAAATAAACAAAATGAGTAAGAACAAACAGAGTGAACGGGTCCTCAATCTTCCGGCCGGTTATTTTGGCATGGTTCTGGGGACAATCGGGATGGGATTCGCCTGGCGCTATGCCAGCCAGATTTGGCCGGTGAGCCACTGGATTGGCGACGGTTTAGTGATTCTCGCCATGGCCATTTGGGGGCTGCTGACGCTGGCTTTTATGTATCGCTTGCTGCACTTCCCGCACAGCGTACTGGCTGAAATTCGTCACCCGGTGATGAGTAGCTTTGTCAGTCTGTTTCCGGCCACAACCATGCTGGTAGCCATTGGCTTTGTTCCCTGGTATCGACCGCTGGCGATCGGGTTATTCAGCATTGGCGTGGTGATACAACTGGCGTACGCGGCCTGGCAAACGGCAGGATTATGGCGTGGAGCGCATCCAGAGGAAGCCACCACGCCGGGTCTGTATCTGCCGACCGTCGCCAATAACTTTATCAGCGCAATGGCCTGTGGTGCGCTTGGTTTCAATGATGCCGGAATGGTGTTTTTGGGGGCAGGCGTATTTTCCTGGCTCAGCCTGGAACCGGTGATCCTGCAACGTTTACGTAGCTGCGGGGAACTGCCAGCGGTCTTACGGACTTCGCTAGGCATTCAACTGGCGCCCGCGCTGGTCGCTTGCAGCGCCTGGCTTAGCGTCAACGGCGGTGAGGGGGATACGTTAGCCAAAATGCTGTTCGGCTATGGTCTGCTGCAACTTCTGTTTATGCTACGTCTCATGCCATGGTACCTGTCGCAACCATTTAATGCCTCGTTCTGGAGCTTCTCGTTTGGCGTGTCGGCCCTGGCGACGACGGGCCTGCATCTGGGACACGGCAGCGAATCAGGATTTTTTCATACGCTGTCTATCCCTCTGTTTATTTTTACCAATTTTATCATTGCATTATTACTGATACGTACGCTTGCTTTGCTGCTGCAGGGAAAGCTGCTTATCCGCACAGAACGTGCTGCATTACTGAAATCTGAGGATAAATGATGACTCATTGCGACGAAAACTACTTTACTGAGAAATACGATTTAACCCGTACGCATTCCGATGTTGTTGAAGCGGCAAAAGTGGTCGCGCCAGGTAAAACATTAGATCTGGGCTGCGGTAATGGTCGTAACAGCCTGTACCTTGCGGCAAACGGCTATGACGTTACCGCATGGGATAAAAACCCCATGAGCATAGCGAACCTTGAACGTATTAAAGCGGCGGAAGGACTGACCAACCTGCATGCGCAAGTCGCGGATCTTAACGCCTTACGCTTTGATGGCGAATATGATTTTATTCTTTCTACCGTTGTGCTGATGTTCCTTGAGGCTAAAACTATCCCGGGACTGATAGATAATATGCAGCGCTGCACGAAGCCAGGCGGATATAATTTAATCGTTGCGGCAATGGACACTGATGATTTCCCGTGCACTGTTGGTTTTCCGTTTGCGTTTAAAACGGGTGAATTACGCAACTATTACAGCGGGTGGGATCTGCTGAAATACAACGAAGACGTGGGTGAACTTCATCGTACGGATGAAAATGGTAATCGCATTAAACTGCGCTTTGCCACTATGCTGGCACGCAAAACTGTCTGAAGCTCCTGTCTGGGTTAACTCTCTCTGCGTTCAGCATTTTTTATGTTGAGCGCAAAGATAAAATTGTGCGGTCCTTACCATTTTTAGTGCATCCAAAATGAATCTGTTTTGCTATTCTTTTTAGGCATCATTGCGAAAACTAAAGGGATCGTTTCATGCGTACTCATACTTTATTTAAAGTTGCAGTGCTTACTGGCTTGTTGGCATTATCCGGCTGTGCGTCAAAAGTGACCGAACCGGATAAATATTCTGGGTTTTTAAAAAATTACTCTGATCTGAAGGAAACAAAATCGGCAACCGGACAAACGGTACTCCGTTGGGTTGACCCGAACTACAACGAATCCAAATATGACAACATTGTATATAACCCGGTAACGTATTATCCGGTTCCTAAACCTACTACGCAGGTAGGGCAGAAGGTTCTTGATCAACTACTAACCTACACCAATACACAGTTGAAATCCGCAATCAGTAAACGTAAACCCCTGGTGACTACCCCTGGGCCACGTAGCCTGATTTTCCGCGGGGCAATTACCGGTGTAGCGACCAGTAAAGAAGGGCTGCAGTTCTACGAAGTGATCCCGGTTGCGCTGCTGGTTGCGGGAACGCAAATGGCAACGGGCCACCGTACCATGGATACCAACCTCTACTTTGAGGGTGAGTTGATTGATGCGGCGACCAATAAACCGGTTGTTAAGGTTGTACGTAAGGGTGAAGGTAAAGATCTGAACAACGAAAGCACGCCGATGGCGTTCGAAACGTTGAAGAAAGTTGTTGATGACATGGCGACTGATGCTTCCATGTTTGACGTGAACAAAAAAACACAATAATAATGATGAACGCACCATCYTWRGATGGTGCGTTTTTTTATGCCGTTCGGCGACGATATACGAGCTTACCCATCAGCGCTTCTGGTCGGGCAAACATCACCAGGTTCCCCAGCAAAATCAATACTAATCCCACAATCGCATTTACCTGCCAGATATACCCTTCATACAATGTTGACAGCGTGAGTGCGACCAGAGGAAAAAGCAGCGTACTGTATGCGGCCTTACTGGGACCAATGCGACCGACCAGTGTGAAATAGGCGCCAAAGGCAATCACCGAACCAAAAATAGCCAGGTACAGCAGTGCGCTAAGATAGCTGAAAGTCCACTGCGGAGTGAAGTCATCGCCACGCACCAGCGCAATAGCGGCGATCAGCAATGTACCGTACAACATGGCCCAGCTATTGGTGGTCAATACTTCCAGCCCTTTTTTCTGATGGCGCAGACTTATCATGTTGCCCAATGAAAAACCAAAGGTTCCCAGAGCGCTTAAGCCGATGCCCAGCAGAAGTGAATGGTTGAACCCACTGTTGAGTAAGTCCTGCCAGAACAGGGTGACAATGCCAGTCAGACCGAGACCGGCGGCAATATAAAAGCGCATCGGCGGTTTTTGGCCGAAAAACAGAAAGCTATTGACCGCATTGAACAGGACGGCCATCGAGAAAATCACCGATTCAAGGCCCGTGTTAATCCACGCCGCAGCCGTATAAAAACACCAAAAGTTAAAGCAAAAAACGCATCCGCCTTGTAACAGACAAAACAGATGGTCACGACCAGATAGTTTGCGTAATTTACCGCTAACCAGCAGGATTATTATCATCACCGAGCTGGCAACGGCAAAGCGCCAAAAGATAGAAACCGGCGCTGAAACCGGTCCTTGTTGCAGATAAATGGCAATCCATGTCGTTCCCCAAATCACTACCACCAGGCAGTACAATAGCGCGTTCATACAACTCTCTCTTTTGGTCTTCAGGCGCACACTGTGTCACGTTGGGTAGCAGGGGGCTTTCATCAGATTGCGGTGGACTTGCAAAATCTTGCGCTTTTTTTCGCGCAAATGTGAAAAGGAGCTGTTAACAATATGTAGCTGATATAAACTGAAAGCCTGCTAACTTATTTTGAATGTGATGGTATGTCTCAGCCCTACGGTGCCTTTGAAAACTTACGCAAACACAATGCCGTGCTGCACGAGTCGGTTGCGTTACATTCAGGGATCCAACTGGCGGCCTGGTCAAATAAGCGTGATACCATTACCCAGTATTGCGATCACCATACCCTCAGCTTATACATCGCCGATGGCTACGAGAGTTACCACAAGACGGCCGGCGGCTGGAAGAATGGCGGTGGGCCGGACCGTTTTTGCCTGATGCCGAAAGAGAGCGAATCCAGTTGGGATATTCGTGACGATCTTTCCTTTGTTCATCTCTATTGTACGGACGGCCATTTGCGCGAAGTGGGTGAAAAAGTCTGGGACAAAAGCCCTTATAGCTTCACGCTGGATGAGCATACGTTTGGCAGCGATCCGGGGATAACAGCGGTTTATCGTCAGTTTTTACTCGGGAATGACTGGCAACAACCGGCCAACCATCTCACGCTCAGCGCCGCGTCTTCGCTACTGCTCACGCATCTGATCCAGCATTACAGCAACGTCCAATGGCAGTTGCCCGTTGTCACCGGGGGGCTTGCGCCTGCCACATTGCGCAACGTGCTGGCCTACATAGAAGCGCATCTGGCGTACCCCATTACCCTGAGCGATTTGGCAAGTGAGGCGGCGCTGAGTGAGTTCCATTTTGCCAGAATGTTTCGCCAGTCAATGAATATGGCGCCGCATCAGTACGTTATGCAACGACGCATGGTATTAGCCCAGCATCTGGTCTGTCATTCTTCCCGCAGTTTGTCGGATATTGCGATGGCTTGCGGGTTCAGTTCAGCGAGCCATTTCAGCAACCGGTTTAAGCAGGTGACGGGTAAAACGCCAACGCAGTTACGTGCGGCGAAATAAAGTAAACACCGCGTAGCACACACCTCCGGCGATCAGCCCCCAAAATGCAGACCCAACCCCCCATAGCGTCAGGCCACTGGCAGTGACCAGAAAAGTAATGATAGCCGCATCACGCTCGGATTCATGATGTAATGCCTGGTATAAGCTGCCGCTAATCGTGCCAAGCAGCGCCAGGCCCGCCAGCATTTGGATCCAGCTTACGGGCAAGGCCGCCATCAGTCCGGTGACCGAACCGCCAAAAACCCCTGCCAAAAGATAGATGACACCCGCCGCCGCCGCGGCAAGCCAACGTCGCGTTGCATCAGGATGCGCTTCGGGACTTTGGCAAATTGCCGCGGTTATGGCGGCAATGCAAATGGAATAGACGCCAAAAGGGGAAAACAGCAGCGCCAGCAGACCGGTAAAGACAATCAACGGTGAAACGGGTAACGCATAACCTGACGCCTTCATGGTGGCGATACCAGGAGCATTTTGCGAGGCCATGGTAACCAGAAACAGGGGCAGTGCGATGCTAATGCTGTGGGCAAATGAAAAATGCGGGGCGATAAACTCAGGTAACACTGGAGATAAACTTACCTCATTAGTGACAATGTCACCTTTTATCAGTGCGATGATTATACCTATCAGCATCGCGGCGATTGTCGCATACCGTGGGGCAATGACTTTAAACGCTAACCATGCCACCAGCATGCTACCGCATAAGATAAGCTCACTATTAAGGCTACTGAACGCCTGCAGGCCAAAGCGTAGCAGGATCCCGGCCAGCATGGCTGACGCCAGCGAGTGGGGGATTATTTTCATCAGTCGGGCAAAGAGTCCGGTTACGCCGCACAGCACAATTAAGGCGTTAGCCACGATGAAAATACCGATCGCGTCCTGAATCGTTACCCCTTGCAGGCCCGTAACCAGCAGTGCGGCGCCGGGCGTTGACCATGCAGTGAGAACAGGGGCGCGATACCATAATGTCAGCGCCAGCGTACTAACGCCCATCGCTATTCCCAGCGCGGTCATCCAACCCGCAATTTGCCCTGTCGTCGCACCTGCGGCCAGCGCCGCTTGCCAGATAATGGCTGCCGAACTGGCATAACCGACCAGCACCGCGACAAAACCTGATAGCACGGTAGGCAGAGGGATTGAAAATGTGCGCATAGCAACTCCGTGTGCGTTATAACGGTCAGTCACTGTAGCACTGTGCGTTATAGCGTACAAGTGCTAAGCTGTAGCCTTGAGAAGGAAGGGCGAAGGAGGAGAAACATGGATAACTTAACTCACTATCTGGCGACGACGCTCAGAACGCTGCGCCACCAGCGGGAATGGAGTCTCTCGCGTCTGGCGGAGGAAACCGGCGTGTCAAAAGCGATGCTGGGGCAGATTGAGCGCAATGAATCCAGCCCTACAGTGGCGACATTGTGGAAAATCGCCACCGGGCTGAATGTCCCATTTTCAACGTTTATTTCGCCTCCTGAGTCAGACGGCACGCCGTCTTTCGATCCCCAACACCAGGCGATGGTCGTCACGCCGCTGTTCCCATGGGATCCTCAGTTGTGTTTCGATCACTTTTCGATACTGCTGGCGCCCGGCGCGCTTAGTGAATCCACGCCACATGAAAGCGGTGTTATAGAGCACGTAGTGGTGATTAGTGGACTGCTGGATATGTGCATTGATGGTCTATGGCGTACCATTAAAGCCGGTGAAGGTGTCCGTTTTGCCGGCGATACGGCCCATAGTTACCGTAACAGCGGTGAACAAACGGTTCACTTTCATTCGCTGATCCATTACCCGCGCAGTTGATCGGGAAAACTATTCCGAAATGCCGCGCTTGTGACTACAATAGCCGCCATTTTTACCGCTTGTGGATGGTAACAACTGTATGCGCCAGCAACCTCATCACCTTGAATTGTTAAGCCCGGCTCGGGATACCGCCATTGCGCGCGAAGCCATTCTGCACGGCGCAGACGCCATTTACATTGGCGGACCGGGATTTGGCGCGCGTCATAACGCCAGCAACAGCCTGAAAGATATCGCCGAACTGGTGCCATTCGCTCATCGCTTCGGGGCGAAAATCTTTGTGACGCTGAATACGATTTTGCACGATGATGAACTGGAGCCCGCACAGCGATTAATTACCGATCTGTACCAGACCGGTGTTGATGCTCTGATTGTGCAGGACATGGGGATTCTGGAGCTGGATATTCCCCCCATTGAGCTGCATGCCAGCACGCAGTGTGATATTCGCAGCGTCGAGAAGGCGAAGTTTCTGTCTGATGTCGGATTTACCCAGATTGTCCTGGCGCGGGAACTGAGCCTTGAGCAAATTAACGCCATCCACCAGGCCACGGACGCGACCATTGAATTTTTCATTCACGGTGCGTTGTGCGTTGCCTATTCAGGTCAGTGTTATATTTCACATGCGCAAACCGGACGTAGCGCTAACCGCGGAGACTGTTCCCAGGCTTGCCGTCTGCCGTATACCCTGAAAGACGATCAGGGGCGCGTGGTGTCCTATGAAAAACACCTGCTGTCGATGAAAGATAACGATCAGACCGCCAACCTGGGCGCGTTGATTGATGCAGGCGTGCGCTCTTTCAAAATCGAAGGGCGCTACAAAGACATGAGCTATGTGAAGAATATTACCGCGCATTATCGTCAGATGCTCGACGCCATCATTGAAGAGCGCGGCGACCTTGCCCGTTCATCAGCCGGACGCACCGAACATTTCTTTACCCCCTCCACGGAAAAAACCTTCCATCGCGGTAGCACCGATTATTTTGTCAATGCGCGTAAGGGCGATATCGGCGCGTTTGACTCGCCAAAATTCATTGGTCTGCCGGTTGGTGAAGTCCTGAAGGTCGCGAAAGATCATCTGGATGTTGAGGTCACCGAGCCGCTGGCGAACGGCGATGGTCTGAACGTGTTAATCAAGCGTGAGGTGGTAGGTTTCCGTGCCAATACCGTTGAAAAAACGGGGCACAATCGATATCGGGTGTGGCCGAATGAAATGCCAGCCGATTTGCACAAAGTGCGTGCGCATCATCCGCTGAACCGTAATCTCGATCATAACTGGCAGCAGGCGTTAACCAAAACCTCCAGCGAACGTCGTATCGCGGTTGATATTGAACTGGGCGGCTGGCAGGAGCAGTTGATCCTGACGCTCACCAGTGAAGAGGGGGTGAGCATCACGCATACGCTGGACGGCCACTTTGACGAAGCGAACAATGCAGAAAAAGCGTTAAACAACCTGCAGGATGGTCTGGCCAAACTTGGACAAACGCTTTATTACGCCCGCGATATTCAGGTTAATCTCCCGGGGGCGCTGTTTGTGCCAAACGGTCAACTCAATCAACTGCGACGTGAAGCTGTCGACATGCTGGATGCGGCGCGTTTGCAAAACTATCAGCGCGGCAGTCGCAAACCAGTGTCACAGCCGGCTCCGGTATATCCACAAACGCATCTGAGCTTCCTGGCAAACGTCTACAACCATAAAGCGCGTGAGTTTTATCACCGCTATGGCGTTCAGTTGATTGATGCGGCCTATGAAGCGCATGAAGAAAAGGGCGATGTGCCGGTGATGATCACCAAACATTGTCTGCGTTTTGCATTTAACCTGTGTCCGAAACAGGCGAAAGGAAACATCAAGAGCTGGAAAGCGACACCGATGCAGTTGGTAAACGGCGATGAAGTTCTGACGCTGAAATTTGATTGCCGACCGTGCGAAATGCATGTAATCGGCAAGATGAAACATCATATTCTGAAAATGCCGTTGCCGGGCAGCATCGTCGCTTCCGTCAGTCCCGAAGAACTGATGAAAACATTGCCAAAGCGTAAACCTTAACCCTGGTGAGTATCGGGTTTGCGTGATTTTTGCCAGTAATGATGTTCGCGAAGATCGGCGGCGGATTCTTCCGCCGTCACGCGCAGTTCATCGCTGTCGGCGGTGTGCCGTAATACGTGATCGGCATCCTGCACCTGAAGATATTCATGTCCCTGATTGGTTGCGAGAAGTTGACCCGAAAAAAGCGCGCTGGCCAGCAATAACACCGTTAACCCTTTCTTAAACATCGTGAACCCTCTGGTACGTTAGCAGCGAAAGTGGCGATAATTTCGCCAGGTGACTATTCAATATTTTAATCGGGGAAATGGCAATCTCTGTTTTGCGAATGAGATGTTTTTTGCATTTTTGTTTGGTCAACGTTGGGATTTGTTACAACCGGGTAGTATTACGCTGCCCGGTTGTTTTCAGGGAGGGAATCAGGACTTAAAGCCAGCAGCCGTCATCAGTAAACGAAAGAACATACCGACGGCGGCCAGGGCCAGTACGCTGCCGCCCCAGAGGATCACCAGCCACATCAGGCGTTTCCAGATTGATTGTTGCATCAATGATACCCCTCACCATGTTGAACTTTGCCGCGGAAAACGTAGTAGCTCCAGAAGGTATACACCAGGATTATCGGGATAATCAGTAGGGCGCCAACCAACATAAAGCCCTGACTTTGCGCAGGCGCTGCCGCCTGCCAGAGCGTAATGGACGGCGGAATGATATGCGGCCATATGCTGATCCCCAGACCGCTGAACCCAAGGAAGATCAATCCCAGTGTCAAAACAAAGGGCAGTGCATGGCTGTGCTGTTGGTCCAGCGAGCGCCACAACCACATGCTGATCAACACCACCAGCAGCGGAACCGGCATCAGGAACCACAGGTTAGGCAGGCTAAACCAGCGCTCGGCAATCGCACTGTGCGCCAGCGGCGTCCATAGGCTGATAATGGCGATAACAACCAGCATCGCCAGCAGCAGTTTTTTGGCCACGCGGCGCATTTTATCCTGCAACGGATTTTCGCTTTTCATCACCAGCCATGTTGCCCCCAGCAGGGCGTAAGCCACGACCAGGCCAACACCGCAGAACAGCGTGAACGGGGTCAGCCAGTCGAAAGGGCCGCCGCTGTAGCTGCGTCCGGTGACAGAAAATCCGTTAAGCACGGCACCTACCACGATGCCCTGAGTGAATGTCGCCAGAATTGAACCGCCGAGAAAAGCTTTATCCCAGAATGGTCGATGTGCCGGCGTGGCATTGAAGCGAAACTCAAAAGCGACGCCGCGAAAAATCAGGCCGAGCAGCATCAGGGTGAGTGGGATCGTCAGCGCATCGACAATCACCGCATAGGCCAGGGGGAAAGCGCCGAATAGTCCGGCTCCGCCCAGTACCAGCCACGTTTCATTGCCGTCCCACACGGGGGCGACGCTATTCACCATCACATCACGGTCATCCGCATCCTGAATAGCAGGAAATAAAATGCCGATACCGAGATCGAAACCGTCCATCACGATATACATCAACGTGGCGAACACGATAATGACAAACCAGATAACTGATAAATCGATACCCATTAGCGGTGAGCCTCCGGTTGAGAATCGAGAACTGCAGCAGAAAGCGGTCGTGCAGGCGTGCCGGATGGCGGCGTTGACGGATCATGTTCCTGTGGCCCTTTACGGATCAGGCGGATCATGTAGCTGTAACCGACGCCAAATACGGAGCTGTACACCACAAAGAATGACAGCAAGCTGATGCTCATATGTAAATCGCCATGCGCGGAAACGGCATCCGCGGTACGTTGCAGACCGTAGACCACCCACGGTTGACGGCCAACTTCAGTGGTTACCCAGCCAGCCAGAATGGCAATCAGACCGGAGGGCCCCATCCATAATGCAAAACGCAGGAAAGGACGTGAGGTGTATAGCCGCTGCTTGTAACGTAGCCGCAGGGCGATCGCGCCCAGCAGGATCATCAGCATGCCTAGCCCTGCCATAATGCGAAACGACCAGAACACCATGGTTGAATTGGGCCGGTCTTCTTTAGGAAACTCTTTCAGGGCCGGGACTTGTTTATCCAGACTGTGGGTCAGGATCAGACTGCCCAGCGCCGGGATTTCCAGTCCATAGCGGGTACGCTCCTGTTCCATGTCCGGCCAGCCGAACAGCAATAGCGGAGTGGGTTCACCGGGCGGATTTTCCCAGTGTCCTTCAATCGCCGCAATTTTTGCCGGCTGGTGTTTCAGCGTATTCAAACCGTGCATATCACCAATCAATGCCTGGAGCGGGGCGACGATTAATGTCATCCACAGCGCCATCGAAAACATAGCGCGAATAGCCGGCGTATTGTTTCCGCGCAGCAAATGCCACGCCGCAGAAGCAGCGACAAATAACGCGCTGCTGAGGAAGGCGGCAACGGACATATGCAGCAAACGATAAGGGAATGAAGGATTGAAAATAACGGCGAACCAGTCGACGGGAACAACCTGACCATTAACGATTTCATAGCCTTGCGGCGTCTGCATCCAGCTGTTGGAGGCGAGGATCCAGAAGGTAGAAATAATGGTACCCAACGCAACCATACAGGTCGCGAAGAAGTGCAGGCCTGGCCCCACGCGATTCCAGCCGAACAGCATTACGCCCAGGAAACCCGCTTCGAGGAAAAAGGCGGTTAATACTTCATAGGTCAGCAGCGGTCCGGTGATGCTCCCGGCGAACTCGGAAAAACCACTCCAGTTGGTGCCGAATTGATAGGCCATCACCAGCCCGGAAACCACGCCCATACCAAAGTTTACGGCGAATATTTTCGACCAGAAATGATATAGCGAGCGCCAGGTGGGATTTTTCGTTTTTAGCCACAGCCCTTCGAGCACTGCCAGATAACTGGCGAGGCCGATGGTAATGGCCGGAAAGATAATGTGGAAGGATACCGTAAACGCGAACTGGATCCTCGCCAGGTGAAACGCGTCAAGACCGAACATGCTTAACTCCGCAGGCAAAATTGATTTGGCGCAATTCTAAGCCTGGGAAGCAATGGAGGGCAGAAACAGAACAGTTCTTTTTAACCATAACAGTTGTCGCTCTGTTATAGGTTGGCCTGGCTGATATGAAATCTGGAAGCTGGATTCCTGTTATTAAATAGCGTCCTCCCCACGCTAGTGATGTTGCGTTATTAATAGCAACACAATCAAAAAAGTAAGCATAAATGTTTACTTTGTGTCTATAATAGACGACAGGGAGGCGCAGTGAAGCAAAGTGAGTTCAGACGCTGGCTTGAATCTCAGGGAGTTAAAGTTACAAACGGCTCAAATCATCTGAAGTTGAGGTATCAGGGAAGGCGTAGCGTTATGCCCAGGCATCCTGGTGATGAGATAAAAGAGGCCCTGCGAAAAGCGATCCAAAAGCAGCCTGGCTTACAGTAATCATCATCTCTATAAGGCTGACTATATGAGAAATTTTGAGAAAATTATGCGTTATCCCGTTAATCTAATACCCGCCGTAGAAGGTGGGTTCATGGTGTCTTTTCCGGATATTCCTGAAGCATTAACTCAGGGAGAAACTCGCCATGATGCTTTGCAGGCTGCGCAGGCCGCATTGGTCACCGCTTTTGAATTCTATTTCGACGATAACGAACCGATTCCTTTGCCTTCAGCGGTTGTCGCTGGCGCTGACTATGTGGAAATACCACTGAGCGTTGCGTCTAAGGTTCTGTTGTTAAATGCCTTCCTTGAATCGAATATTACCCAGCAGGAGTTGGCAAACAGGATCGGCAGGCCTAAGCAGGAAATCACCCGTTTATTCGATTTAAAGCACGCGACAAAAATTGATGCTGTGCAGATAGCTGCCCGCGCTTTAGGAAAAGAACTGTCGGTAACGATGTTGTAAAACTGTTAACTATAACAGTTATAAAAAATGTCTTGATTATGTAAACTGATATATATAGTGGTTGTCACCAACACCGGTAATCAGGACGAAAGATGAAAAAGTACCAGCGACTGGCAGAGCAAATTCGCGATCAAATCGCGTCTGGCGTATGGCAACCCGGCGATCGTCTGCCTTCATTGCGTGAGCAGGTGGTCAGTAGCGGGATGAGTTTTATGACCGTTGGCCACGCATATCAGTTGTTGGAAAGCCAGGGGCGGATTATTGCCCGCCCCCAGTCGGGTTATTATGTTGCCGCGCGCCCTGAACGTCATTCTGCAGCACCTCAGGTGCAGGTGATGCGCGACGAAGCGGTGGATATCAACACCTACATTTTTGATATGCTGCAGGCCAGCCGGGATGCGTCAGTAATGCCATTTGCCTCTGCATTCCCTGACCCGCGTCTGTTTCCCCTTCAGCAGTTAAACCGCTCGCTGGCGCAGGTGAGTAAAACGGCCACGGCTATGAGCGTGATTGAAAACCTGCCGCCGGGGAATCATGAATTGCGCCATGCCATTGCCCGTCGCTATGCCCAACAGGGAATGACCATTTCACCTGACGAAATTGTGATCACCACCGGTGCGCTTGAAGCTCTCAACCTGAGTCTGCAGGCGGTCACCGAACCGGGGGACTGGGTGATTGTCGAAAACCCCTGTTTTTATGGCGCATTGCAGGCACTGGAGCGATTACGTCTGAAGGCGCTGTCTGTTGCCACTGATGTCAAAGAGGGGATCGATCTGGCCGCGCTGGAGCAGGCGTTGCAGGAGTATCCGGTAAAAGCGTGCTGGTTGATGACCAACAGCCAAAATCCGCTGGGGTTTACGCTCAGCGCAGAGAAAAAAGCGCATCTGGTTGCATTACTGGAGAAATATCATGTGATGCTGATTGAAGATGATGTTTATAGCGAACTTTACTTTGGCCGGGAAAAACCGCTCCCCGCTAAAGCCTGGGATCGCAGCGATAGCGTTCTGCATTGCTCATCATTCTCAAAATGCCTGGTGCCCGGATTTCGCATTGGCTGGGTGGCGGCGGGGAAACATGCCCGGCGCATTCAGCGACTCCAGCTAATGAGCACCTTATCCACCAGTTCTCCCATGCAGCTTGCACTCGTCGACTATCTGTCAACACGACGCTATGACGCGCATTTGCGTCGTTTACGCCGTCAGCTTGCGGAACGCAAACAGCAGGCCTGGCAAACGCTACTGCGCCATCTTCCGGCGGAGGTCAAAATTCACCACAACGACAGCGGCTATTTTCTGTGGCTCGAACTGCCGGAACCGCTGGATGCGGGAGAGCTCAGTACGCAAGCGCTGGCGCACCACATCAGCATTGCGCCGGGAAAAATGTTCTCAACCTCGGGGAGCTGGACACGTTTCTTTCGCTTTAATACCGCATGGCATTGGGGAGAACGCGAGGAACTGGCGGTGAAACAGCTTGGAAAATTAATTCGCGACATGATGAAATAAAATGTAACGCGCTATTCAATATAAAAGAATAGTGCGTTCTTATTTTCGAAATAGAGAATACCGAACCCTGATGTTATTTATATCGGGTGCTACCATACAAAAAATCAATAGTTCTAACTATTGCCACCTCTGCACCTAACTCCTTGTCTATACTCCAGAAGATTAGAACACACAGTCTGAATCAGTAGCGTAATGAGCGTTAGCTCACAACCTGATTAAATTTCCTTGCGCCAGCAGGAACGCTTAGCACACCCCGACTATTTTTAGGAAAGGACATATATTTACGGCAAGGCTGCCGCTCAATATTTTTTAGACAGGAGTAAGATGTTATGAGCAAGCAATTTGCCCTCAGTAGCCTGTGTGCGCTCAGTATGACGCTGATGACTGCACAGGCAGCCGAACCCCCGACATCATTAGATAAACCAGAAGGCCGCCTGGATATTATTGCCTGGCCGGGTTATATCGAACGCGGACAAACCGATAAACAATATGACTGGGTCTCGCAGTTTGAGAAAGATACCGGCTGCGCGGTCAATGTGAAAACGGCGGCCACATCGGATGAGATGGTCAGCCTGATGGCAAAAGGCGGCTACGACCTGGTGACCGCGTCCGGCGACGCTTCACTGCGTCTGATTATGGGTAAACGCGTGCAGCCGATTAACACCGCGCTGATCCCAAACTGGAAAACTATCGATCCACGCGTGGTGAAAGGCGAGTGGTTTAACGTTGGCGGAAAAGTATATGGCACCCCGTATCAGTGGGGACCAAACTTGCTGATGTATAACACCAAAACCTTCCCAACGCCGCCGGATAGCTGGAACGTGGTGTTTGTTGAGCAAAAACTCGAGGATGGAAAAAGCAATAAAGGACGCGTGCAAGCCTATGATGGTCCGATCTATATTGCCGATGCCGCGTTATTCGTTAAAGCCACCCAGCCGCAATTAGGCATCACCGATCCCTACCAACTCACCGAACAACAGTACCAGGCGGTTATCAAAGTCCTGAGCGATCAACATGCGCTAATCCATCGCTATTGGCACGATACCACTGTGCAAATGAGTGACTTCAAAAACGAAGGCGTGGTGGCATCCAGCGCCTGGCCTTATCAGGCTAACGCCCTGAAAGCCGAAGGGCAGCCTGTTGCCACGGTTTTCCCAAAAGAAGGAGTTACCGGCTGGGCTGACACCACCATGCTGCACAGTGCAGCGAAACACCCGGTGTGCGCTTACAAATGGATGAACTGGTCATTAACCCCGAAAGTACAGGGCGACGTAGCGGCCTGGTTTGGTTCTCTGCCAGTGGTGCCTGAAGGATGTAAAGCCAGCCCACTGCTGGGTGAAAAGGGCTGTGAAACCAACGGTTATAGCTACTTTGACAAAATCGCTTTCTGGAAAACGCCAATTGCGGAAGGCGGAAAATTCGTTCCTTACAGTCGCTGGACGCAGGATTACATCGCCATTATGGGCGGTCGTTAATTCCGCTGGGGGTTTTATGACGTACGCAGTAGAGTTTCATAACGTCTCGCGTCTGTACGGGGATGTTCGTGCAGTTGATGGAGTGAGTATTGCGATTAACGACGGGGAGTTTTTCTCAATGCTGGGGCCATCCGGCTCCGGCAAGACCACCTGTCTGCGCCTGATTGCCGGGTTCGAGCAGCTTTCAGGCGGCGCAATCACCATTTTTGGAAAACAGGCCAGCGAATTGCCCCCTTGGGAGCGGGACGTCAATACGGTATTTCAGGACTACGCGCTATTCCCACATATGTCGATCCTCGACAACGTCGCTTACGGGCTGATGGTCAAAGGGATTGATAAAAAACAGCGTCACGCCAAAGCCCGTGAGGCGCTTGATAAAGTTGCACTCGGTTTTGTTCATGAGCGCAAACCGTCACAGCTTTCCGGCGGACAACGTCAGCGCGTGGCGATTGCCAGGGCGCTGGTCAATGAACCGCGCGTTCTGCTGTTGGATGAGCCGCTCGGGGCGTTGGATCTTAAGTTGCGCGAACAGATGCAATTAGAGCTGAAGAAGTTACAGCAATCTCTCGGTATCACCTTCATTTTTGTCACTCACGATCAGGGCGAAGCGCTGTCGATGTCTGACCGTGTGGCGGTGTTTAATAACGGTCGTATCGAACAGGTGGATTCTCCGCGTGAACTGTACATGCGTCCACGGACACCGTTTGTGGCGAGCTTCGTCGGGACGTCCAATGTCTTTGATGCCGCGATGTCAGCGAACGTTTGCGGGCTACAGGGAATGTTTTCCCTGCGTCCGGAACACATTCGGTTGAATGATGCCGGGGGAGACGTCCAGGCTCCGGGAGTCATCCAGGCGGTGCAGTACCAGGGCGCGGCGACACGGTTTGAACTGAAACTGGCTGGCGGTGAAAAATTACTGGTGAGCCAGGCGAACCTGACGGGAGAAATGCTGCCGTCAACGCTGTCGCCGGGTCAGCAGGTGATGGCATCGTGGTCACGCGACGTGATGGTGCCGTTGGTTGAGGAGAGGTGAATGGCTATGAACGTCTTACATTCGCCATCGCAACCGACAAATCTGAACAAGATTTCCGGTTTTTTCTGGCGTAATCCGGGGCTGGGGCTGTTTTTACTGCTTCTCGGGCCGCTGATGTGGTTTGGCATCGTCTACTTTGGCTCACTGCTGACGCTGTTGTGGCAAGGTTTTTATACCTTCGACGATTTCACCATGTCGGTCACGCCGGACCTGACGCTGGCGAATCTGCAGGCGCTGTTTAATCCCGCCAACTACGACATCATTTTGCGTACCCTGACGATGGCGATCGCGGTCACCATTGCCAGCGCGATTCTGGCGTTTCCGATGGCGTGGTATATGGCGCGCTATACCAGCGGCAAAATGAAAGCCTTTTTTTACATTGCGGTGATGCTGCCGATGTGGGCCAGTTACATTGTTAAAGCCTACGCGTGGACGTTACTGTTGGCGAAAGACGGTGTGGCGCAGTGGTTTTTAACCCATCTTGGGCTGGAGCCGCTGCTGCTTTCGTTCCTGACGCTACCTGCTGTCGGCGGCAATACGTTGTCGACCTCAGGGTTAGGACGCTTTCTGGTGTTCGTTTACATCTGGTTGCCGTTTATGATCCTCCCGGTACAGGCCGCATTGGAGAGGCTTCCGCCGTCACTGTTACAGGCTTCCGCTGATTTGGGCGCGCGTCCGCGTCAAACCTTCCGCTATGTGGTTCTTCCGCTGGCAATACCCGGTATCGCGGCGGGATCTATCTTTACTTTCTCTCTGACGTTGGGCGATTTTATCGTGCCGCAACTGGTGGGACCGCCGGGGTATTTCATCGGCAACATGGTGTATTCGCAACAAGGGGCGATCGGCAATATGCCGATGGCGGCGGCATTTACTCTGGTGCCGATTGTGTTAATCGCACTGTATCTGGCGTTCGTGAAGCGTCTGGGAGCTTTCGATGCACTCTGAACGCGCACCCTGGTTACTCAAACTGGCGGCATGGGGCGGGGTTATTTTCCTGCACTTTCCCATCCTCATCATCGCCACCTATGCTTTTAATACTGAGGAGGCTGCTTTTAGTTTTCCACCGCAGGGGTTGACGCTGAAGTGGTTTAGCGTTGCGGCGCAGCGTAGCGATATTCTGGAGTCTGTGACGTTGTCACTTAAAATCGCTGCGTTGTCGACGGCTATTGCTCTCGTTCTGGGGACGCTGGCCGCTGCCGCGCTGTGGCGCAGGGACTTTTTTGGCAAGAGTGCAATATCGCTGTTGCTGCTGTTGCCAATCGCGTTACCGGGGATCATCACCGGTCTGGCGCTGTTGACGGCGTTTAAAACCATCAACCTGGAACCGGGTTTTCTCACGATCGTGGTGGGGCATGCGACGTTTTGCGTGGTGGTGGTGTTTAACAACGTTGTGGCGCGTTTTCGGCGTACCTCATGGAGTCTGGTTGAAGCGTCTATGGATCTTGGCGCCAACGGCTGGCAAACCTTTCGTTACGTGGTGCTGCCGAACCTGGCATCAGCACTGCTGGCGGGCGGAATGCTGGCGTTTGCCTTGTCATTTGATGAAATCATCGTGACAACGTTCACCGCCGGACATGAAAGAACACTTCCTTTGTGGCTGCTCAATCAACTGGGTCGTCCACGGGATGTGCCTGTCACCAACGTTGTGGCATTGCTGGTAATGCTGGTGACTACACTGCCAATTTTAGGGGCCTGGTGGCTAACGCGTGAAGGCGACACTCTCGCCGGAAACGGTAAATAAACGACGATATGGGAAATTGCTATGCAACATCAATTACTGATTAATGGCGAGCTGGTCAACGGTGAAGGTGAAAAGCAGCCAGTCTATAACCCTGCAACTGGTGAATGCATTCTGGAGATTGCCGAGGCCTCAGCCACGCAGGTTGATGCCGCGGTCCGTGCGGCCGACAGTGCCTTTGCCAGTTGGGGACAAACCACACCGAAAGTACGTTCCGAGTTACTGCTGAAACTGGCGGATGCTATCGCGGATAATGCGCAAACCTTCGCTGAGCTGGAATCGCTCAACTGCGGTAAGCCGCTGCATTGTGTGCTCAACGATGAAATTCCGGCCATCGTCGATGTTTTCCGCTTCTTTGCCGGGGCGGCCCGCACCCTGCAAGGACAGGCCGCCGGAGAGTATCTGGAAGGGCATACGTCAATGATTCGCCGGGATCCGCTGGGCGTGGTCGCCTCTATTGCCCCGTGGAACTATCCGCTGATGATGGCGGCGTGGAAACTGGCTCCGGCGCTGGCGGCGGGGAACTGCGTGGTGATTAAACCGTCGGAAATTACCCCATTAACGGCGCTTAAACTGGCCGAGTTTGCCAAAGATATTTATCCGGCAGGCGTTGTCAACGTGCTGTTTGGCCGTGGAAAAACCGTGGGCGATCCGCTGACCGGACATGAAAAGGTCCGCATGGTTTCATTGACCGGCTCTATTGCCACCGGCGAACACATTATCCAGCATACCGCGTCTTCAATTAAGCGCACACATATGGAACTGGGCGGCAAAGCCCCGGTCATCATTTTTGATGATGCGGATCTGGATGCGGTAGTGAGCGGCGTGCGAACCTTTGGTTATTACAACGCCGGACAAGACTGTACCGCCGCTTGTCGAATCTATGCCCAGAAAGGCATTTATGACGCGTTGGTTGAGAAACTTGGCGCCGCGGTTGCCAGCCTGAAAATTGGCGCGCCGAACGACGAATCGACGGAGCTGGGACCGGTAAGTTCGCAGGCACATCTTGATCGCGTGGCCAAAGCGGTCGATGAGGCCAAAGCCCTGGGGCATATCAAGGTTATCACCGGGGGTAAAAAAGTGGACGGCGCAGGCTACTACTTTGCCCCAACGCTGCTGGCCGGGGCGAAGCAAGAAGATGCCATCGTGCAGCGGGAAGTTTTTGGTCCGGTGGTCAGCGTGACCGTATTTGATGATGAAGACCAGGTACTGGCGTGGGCGAATGATTCGAAATACGGACTGGCATCTTCTGTCTGGACCCGGGACGTCGGCCGCGCGCATCGGTTCAGTGCTCGTCTGCAATATGGTTGCACCTGGGTCAATACCCACTTCACGCTGGTCAGCGAGATGCCGCACGGTGGGCAAAAACAGTCTGGTTATGGCAAAGATATGTCGGTGTACGGGCTCGAGGATTACACGATTGTTCGCCATGTCATGATCAAGCATGAGTAACAATTTAGACGTGAACTCCTAATGAGGCACGGATAGCTAAAAATTAGCAAACGGGTCTCTATACTATTCGCGCCACTGGCCTCGTCGCCATCGGACGGCGGTAAGTTGGAAATATCCGCGAGGTCAGGCTAATTGATACGACAAAGCCCCAGCTTAACGCCGGGGCTTTGTGCTTTCAGGTATACCGTCCAGTTATCAGCGGCGGTAGCTGCAAAGCCAGGCAAGTAGCGCACAGACGCTCAGCACCAGCCCCAGTTGTTGCACCATGCCAGCCAATCCCAGCATCATTCCCAGCAACAGGTAATAGCTTAACCCGAACAAAGCACCAGCGGCCCCGGCTTGTTCACGATAGCGACGCAGTGCCTGGCTCAATACATTGGGAATGGCGATACCATAGGCCAGTACCACCCCAAACACCGGTATCAGGATCCATGCAGTATGCTGTAGCCACCACGCCGCCAGACCTGAGAACATGGCCAGCACACAGGCATGACGTACCAGCTGTTGCGGCGTCAGACCTGTCGTTAACAGACGCCGATTCAACAGGCTTCCCGACAGCGAAGCAAGCGCAAGTAACACCCCCGTCCAGCCAAAGGCTCTGGAACTCCATCCCAACTGTCTGAAAAGAAATGGCGCCAGACTGTAATAGCTAAACAGCATGGTATTTAACAGGGCGACCAGCATAGCATTTTTCCACAGCTCATCGTCCCGAGCCATGCGGGGCAGGAGCACAGCCATCCGCGGGCGGATCGTATTCTCCGGCCTTGTTTCCGGCAAACGGGTTGCTGTCAGTATGAGCAGTAATATCGCCAGCAAAACAAGAGCAACGAATACACCGATATGACCATACAGGCACACCAGCCAACCTCCGCTTAGCAGGCCGAAAACCGGACTCAGGGCCAGCGCGGCGCCCATCACAGAAAAGACGCGGGATAGCGTGGTTGATTCATAACAGTCCCTCAATATGGTCTGTACCACGACTGACCCGGCAGCCGCTCCGATGGCTGACACCATCCGCGCCAGCAGCAACACGTTGAAATTGGTGGCAACAATGGCCAATGCACAACCTGTGCCGTAGCAGATTAGTCCTGCCAGCATCGCCCGCCGTCGTCCGATACTGTCGCTCAGCCAGCCCCACATCGCCACACCGACGGCGAAGGCCACAAAGTAAACGGAGAGTGTTTGAGCTGCACGTTCACTGCTTATGTGAAAAGCGGTAGCGATACCTGGCAATGCCGGGCTGTAAATGGTTTCCACCAGTTGCGGAAACATTATCAGCAGAGTGAGCAGCCAAAGCGGCGGACGACGAAGAATATTCATAGCAATATCCGAAGAGACCGAAAACAGGCGGGAATTATTGCTGAAAGCGGGCTGTCTTATTACTATTATCAGGACTTTATATATCAAATATCGGACAGATAATGAAAATTGCCCCCGATGAAATTTTCGATGCGGATAGCTTTGATAACCCGGTAATTGGGATTGCCGCCGATATGGGCGTACACGATTCCGGACGCCATAGCCACCTTCGTCATCAACTCCTTTTTTCGGCGGCGGGGAGCATCACGATTGAACTGGAGCAGGCCCTGTGCCTGCTGCCGCCACGGCGTGCGGTCTGGATCCCGGCCGGTACGGTTCATCGCGCCATCATGCGTGGCGTAATGGCTTATCGTTCTTTGTACTTTTCAACCTCGCTGCCGTTATCCGATCTGCCCATGCATATCGTCGAGGTTAATCCACTTTTTTTCGAAGTCATAGAACGCATGGCCTTTTGGTCATGGGATATGCCTGCGGTGCAACAGGCCAGCCTCATCACCGTTTTTTGTGAGGAATTGCGGGCCGCGCGTAGTGAAAACTGGACATTACAATTTCCCTCAGATCCACGGCTGGACGTATGGCTTGAGCAATTGCGCATGGGGGCGTTGCCACCGCGACTGAATCAGTTGTCCCAACGGGTTGGGGCGTGTGAGAAGACCATCAGCCGGATCTTCATCAGAGATACCGGGATGCATTATCAGCACTGGCGACAGCAATTTAGACTGTTAAAAGCCATGGAAATGCTGGCTGACGGGAGTCCTGGTAGTCAGGTGGCGCAACATCTGGAATTTGTCAGTGACAGTGCTTTTATTGCATTTTTCCGTCAGCATACCGGCACCACGCCAGCCCGCTTTACAGGCAAATAATGCCGCAGAAGGATTAGGGATATTACATCCTAAGGATGATTTACCGGATGAAGGTAGAGTGGGAAGATCGTTGGCTAATGGCAGAGAGAAAACCCTCTCTGCCACTGGACGCTGCAATTAATTCAGAAGAGTCACATCAAGCAAACCAGCCGAACCTTGCGGAAATCAGACTGAAAAGTCCTACAGCAGCAAATATATTTATCAGCACCACAGTTTTACTGGAAACATTCATTTGTGCCACCTTTCGTTTTAACCCCTATGGGTATAGTACGGGTTATAACTATCCGCAATAGTACGAATTCTGAACATAATGAAAACGGGTTGTTTTACCGCCGTTTCTCTTAAAATAATTAATAAAACTTGATGTGAGTCATGAAAAAGAGCATATTGCGCGCGATTTCACCTTCCGGCCAGGATGCCTTACATGTCTCTGTACCAAAAAATGTTGGTCTTTTATGCGGTGATGGCCGCTATCACGGCAATCATCACCTGGTTTCTGTCACGCGAGAAAAAGCGGATTCGTTTTCTCAGCGCGGTATTAGTCGGGGCGACCTGGCCAATGAGCTTTCCCGTCGCGCTGATGTTTTCACTTTTCTGATGAGGCCGTTTCAGACGGAAAGCAGGGCATCTAAACGTTTTTTGTCGGCTTCAGTAACATCCTGTGGGTGCTGATATCCCACGTTCTCATTCGCGCGGGTATACAAAGCAACCAGCCAGTCGTAAACATAGCGGCTTGCGCCGTGCGAGGGCTGTTCTTCCAGTTTGGCCAGGCGCGACATCGGTTGTTGCTTCGGCGCGCTAAAAATAGCAGCGCCTTTTTGGATCCTGCTGGCAGGGCGCTGTTCCTCAGCAACGTTGGTAAATCCAAGCCAGGTAATAAAATCCCCAATATCGGCATGTAGCTGCGCCGCACAGACGTTTTCGCGCTGCATCATGCGCTGTAAGCGTTGCGGCATCTCCAGGCGATAACTGGTGGTCACAAGAATGTCAGCCACCTGCCTTAGCGTACGAGGATCGAGACCTAAACGGCGCGCATTATTTTCATCGCGACACCACTGACGTACGTGATTAACCCACATTTTGTGTGCCAGATAACCAGTTTCTTTGCTCTCCGGCGAGTGCGGTATGTCACGTACTTCAGCAAACAGGTCGATCTCTTCATTAAATAGCCCGTTCACCTGTTCCTCGCGCGGCTGATGAACACGCAGCAGCGACTCAAAGAGGCGCATTGGCGGCAGTAACCCCTCCAGTAGCTCGCCATGTTTTGCCGCCTGGGATTGTAACTGGCGGATCACCGACTCGCTGCTACCTGACTCATCATCGCGGGTGTTAATCCAACTCATCAGCGTTTCGCGGATGCGCTGTTGGTGTTGTTCGCGCAGAGAGATCAGCCTGGCCTGACGCTGTTGTGGTGAAGTCGCCTGAGTCAGCCATTCGACAAGGCGTTGTAAGCTGTGGTTATCCAGCGCCTGCAGCGTACCCCAGTGCAGTCCCGGTTTGCCCATTAATTGCTGTACGGACTCATCCAGGTTTTGCTGGGTGCTAAAACGCGCATCCTGTGGGGTGATGGCCCAGACTACGCCCGGTAATGCGGCGTCATGTACGGGTTGCGTATCGTTGACCCAGCCCAGCAGCTTGCGGGTAATGGCTGGCGTCTGGGCGCGGGTAGATACCGCATTGCAGATTAAGAGCACATCCGGTTGCAGTTGCTGGCGATAATGCTCCAGCATCCAGCCTAATTTTGCCTGCCACAGCGGATGGGGATGAGCATCCGGGGCGAGAGGGATATCGAGCAGATCGACATTCTCCAGCACAGCATCTTCCACCGTCAGGATCAGCTCGCGCGTCAACAGCGCTAGTGATGCCTGTGAGAGACTGACCGCATTGAGCAACGGATGGTTTTCAATTGGATGAACAACCACATCACTTTGCGCCTCACTCCCGTGCAATGCCACCTGAGTGAGAAAACTCTCAGCAGGTAAACCAAAATGGTCAACCAACAGGCTCAGCGGAGCCGCCAGTTCTTGCGCGTTCCCGGTTTGTTGCAGCGTATGCGCCAGCGCCAGCCACTGCTGCGTTAGCTCTGGTTGTTCTCCCCACAATAATGCCCAGGCGTTTGCCCGGGTCGTCAGATCCAGAGCGGGGAGAAGCGTAGCAAACTGATGCCATAGCGCATCGTCAATTTGCTGCTGATTAGCCGGTACGCAGGAGCGCCAGAAACGACCGATTGCCGCGACATCCTGAGCCGTGATGCCTTGCACCGGATGACGCTGACGCAGGGTTTGCCATTTTTCCAGGCGCGCCTCAATAATCGATTTCTCAACCTGGCGGTTGTCCGGAAGCGCACAGAACTGTGTGATAAACAGCTGTACCAGTTCGGCTTCACTGAGTAAGCGTAAGCGCAGCGGCCATTCGCTATTGAGCGGATTATCTTCACGTGTAAAGCGAATCGCCATATTGGTCGGTGCATGCCCCGGATTAATATGCGAAAAATAATCAAAACTGCGATCCGGGGTCACGATATTCACTTTGCCATTGGCATTGCTGCACAATGCCGCGAGCAGATGCGCTTTCGCTGATTGTGAGTGCCCATATAACCCAACACAGCCTCGTGCTGAAAAGGTCGCTGTCAGCGCAGATTCATTAACCGCGGCTAACGTAAGTTGTGTCAGCAGGGCATCCGCCTCATCATCAAGACGTACGGAACGCTGGCGGGTCTCTGTTACCCACTCGATGACGGCCTGCGCGGTGTTTAACATCTTACTCATTTCAGGTACACGCTCCCGCTATCAATCCAGTAATGGCTACCGCTATGGCGACGATCCGCCAGGGTATTCAATTTTAACGTTAAGGCATTGGCGGCAACGGGGGTGCCATCCTGTAACCAGGCATCGCTGAGTACGAAGCATTCCGGGCCGCTCTCTTTGCTGCCGCCGCGTAACTGCAGCCGTACATTTAACACGCCATCTCCGGCGATACTTTTTGCCAGTTCGGCAGAATTTATGCTCAGCGTATACAGCGGCGTGGCAGGCCAGCGGCTGTTTGCCAATTGGCGGAAGCCTAACGTTACATTGCCGCGCAGCGGGAAGTGCAAACGGGTATCCAGCTTCGCGCCGGGTGTATCCAGATCGATATCGTGATACCAGATGTTCTCATCGCGTAGCGTGTTGACCGTATTATCCAGCACGCCAAGATAACGTACGGTCGAGTAAGCGCCGATATCGGCAGCTTTAAAATTGAAGCGCGGTAAACGCAGATCCAGCGCCAGGCTGCATAGCATTGCACCGACTGCTGCGGTGGATTTGGGGTTGCCAATCCGCCCTTGCTGACTGAACGGATACCACTCGTGCACCCGATAGTTATCCATCCAGATCATACGATTAACCGGAACGGGTTGAAGATGGCGGATCAACGCCTGTACGCCCGGTAAACAAGCGGGTCTGCCGGTCACTAATAAAATATCGCAACGATAATGTGAAATAGCCTCACAAACCGCGTGCAGCGGCGAGGTCAGGGTAAATTGCCCCGCCAGTAACGCTTCTTGTAACTGCCTGAACTGCACCTGTAACGGCACGCTCAAAACATCAAACGCTGGCGAACCAGACGGCAACGCATGATCGATAGCCTGTTGGATATAGTTCATCACGTTACGCGTGGGTTGCTGGCTGAGCAGCTCGCCAAAGGTGGCATGCAGTCCGGCTACCGGATCGTTAATATCGCTTTGTTCCCAGGCGGAGAGCACCGCATGACCGAGCGGCATAAAGAGTTGTAATGCCGTTTGCTGACGCAGGATCGCCTGAGTATCGATGCGCCCGGAGTCGCCAAACAGCGTAGCCAGTAATGCGGCGGCGTCGGTCACGCCAGCCTGCTGCAAGCGGGTTTGCAGGGCAGGTAGTACGCAACGCTGAATCACGTCCAGCAGCATGTCATCGCCCGCGACCTTAAAGCCTTCGCGAAACAGCAAATGCGGGGTGATCTTGACGTTCGCGCCAACGCCGTCATCAAGTTGGTAATGGACGACGGCCATATCCGTGGTCCCACCGCCAATATCGATGGATGCCACGCGCAGCGCACGACCTTTTATCTCACCAGGTTCCGGCTGACGGTCCGGACGGGCAAGGGCATTAAAAAACGATTCCGTGTGACCATCGTAGTGGGAAATCGCCTCGTTATACAGCCACACCAACTGACCGCAGCTGGCCTCATCCCACTCCATCTGGATCTCAGGGACGGGAACCACGCTCTTTTCCTGCTGCTTACGGGTGGTGAAGTCTTCATCCTGCGGGTGCCAGCCCATCGCTTTCCAGACCAGTGCAATGGCTTCAAACATACGCAGGCGGAAAATCTCGCGCTCCTGTTTTGGCATCGCTGAGGGTAGGGTCAGGATCAATGTGCGCAACTGGCGAGGAGAGGCCGGGAAACCAAGGCGCAAACGCGTCGCCACGCTGTTAATTTGACCCAGCGCCTGAGCCAGGATCTCACACAGCATATGCGTCATCAACGTGCTGCGGCTGTATTGCGGTGAGAACACCGGCAGACGGTCATCCTGCGGCAGGCTGAACAGCGGTTGTCCGTCATCATTCATGAGATTCATCAGCGGGAAGGCGGTAGCCAGCGGTTCGCGCTGGGTTTTGCCATTCATCTGGCTAAAGCGCCAGTCATGCAGCACCGGCGTTTCATCCCACAGATAACGGCGCGGGCTGGAGATCCCGCTGCTGCCTTCCGTACCCATACGTTGCATCGCCAGCTTTCGGGCTTCATCGCCCACGCGAACAATCGACGGCCAGATAAAGGCGTCATCACGACCGCTCTCAACGGAAAAGTGCTGTTTACCGAACCGCGCTTCGGAAAACTCCAGTCGGCTGGTGAATAGCGGATCGTTAAGAAACTGCGGCTCGCTTAATGACCGCACCTGTAATTCAGCGGTCTGGCGCAGTCCATCATTGGCATCGCCGTGATCCTCAATCAGGACGCCGCAGGTATGGGTATTACCAATGTCCAGGATCAGATCGACGGGAATCGCCGGTGTGCTGAGCGTATGTGTGACCAGCTTGACTTCAGGAATAGAAAGCTGTTCGCCTAACAGGGTTAACAAATTTAACCAGTGCGCCTGATATTCAAAATTACGCAGCGCCTGCTGGATCTCATGTTCTGAGCGATTCTCATGCTGCGTGACATGATGCATAAAGGATTCGCGCAGCCAGCCGTCAATCCAGGTCTGGTCGAGGAAATCGGCAATTTCGTTATCATGCCAGGCCAGTGCAAATCGCGTACCGTTAAGCAGGTCATTTTCGTTGGGGGTTAACGCTGCCGGGGCATTTTCAGTGAGCTGGCTGTCCAGCGCCAGGGTAACGCGGTGAGTGTTGCCCGCGCTGTCTGGTTGCGCCAGTTTTCGCACCTGTACACGCGCCCAGTTATCCGGGCCTTCAACAAACGTACGCGGCGGATTAAAGCGCAGGAACGGCAGCGGTAGCCAGATGCCGTCGAGCACGTCCAGAGAATAATGCAGCGTCTGGGTGCTTTCCGGCTTCACCACTTCGGGCTGACCGCCGGTGCTGCCCGGCAAGGTATAGCGTCCCGTTGTCAGATCGAAGTCCAGCCGTAGCAGGGGACCGTTGGCCGTTTTGCGCACAAAGCGGCCATGATGTGCAGATTCCTGCGGCGTCAGGCCAAAATCCAGAAATTGCACACCGCTATTGGCGATGAGCGTCACGCTTTGTTTGTAGTCACACAGATTCACCAACATAAAATCAGGCACCTATCTTTTTGATCGTCAGAGGGATTTCCGCGTGATCGTCATATCGTGCGGTGCAGGTGGCGACGTCATTGGTTCCCGCTTTGCAGGTAATTTCAGGCATCGGATAACGTGATCCGTCCGTGCAACGGGCATTGCCGCGACTCTTAATCATTAATTCGCCAGTCTGATGCAAACCAGAGAAAATCTCGGCACGACAAACAATATTGTCGCCATGAACAACGCGTGCAGTGCCTTTATTCGTCTGGATCTGATAACGCAGCGACGGCGCTTTGCCGCTGACCGGATCTTTCACGTCGACCATGACGCGCCAGTTACCGTTGAGGAAACGCGTCGTTCCTGCCTTCATCTGGCTGGCATCCATGACCAGCGCATCTTTGGGAATAGCGGCAATCACTACCGGTCCTGCGTCAGGTTTCTCTTTTTTCGCTACCGGAATGACTTCAGCCCGATGCAAAGGTAGTGCAGAGGACAGTTCCGGCAACGGCGTCATGTCTGCTTTAGCCACTGCAATGGGGGCAACTAAGGGGGTAGGGATAACGGCTTGTTGTTTCCATAGCAACGGTCCGACAATGGCTGCGATAATGACGGCGGCAACGGGTAGACTCCACAGCGGCAGGCGACGTGCGGGCTTCACCTGTACCGGTGGCGGTGTGACTTCCGGTTCGCTGATCATGGCCAGCGGTTGTGATTCAGGTTCAACCGGTTTTGGCGGTTCAACGACCGGCGTCAGTAAAGGGGCATCGGCCTCAGTGAAGGTGATTTCAGGTGAAGTCTCTTCTTCCGGGTCAGGCTCTGTCACAGTGACAACCGGTGGTATATCGGCAAGGCGCAGGCAATCGAGCACATCGTCGCGGGGATTTTCATTCAGATTGACGAAGCCCCAGAACGTAATAACGGGTTTACCATCAACCAGAAACACGTGATTCTCGCCAGGAAACTGGATGGCTTTTTCGAGCAATGAACCAAACAGTTGGAGGGCGGTTTTCCCCGATTGCAGGCTTTTACGGCTCAGGGCCGCCGCATTTTCCAGCGTGCTCCCCAGATAGCGTAGCGCACGAAAACGAGCCTCTTCATCAGCGGCTTTCCATGCAACGACTTTTCCTTCAACCGGAGAATACCAGTCAACCCGATCGCCGTTGTCGTTAATTTGTGGGATCGCCAGACAATCCACCATCGCCTGCTGTTTACGCAAGCGAAGCGTTTCACGAATTTGCAGTGCTGAATCAAACACGGCCTGACCACCGCCACCTACGGCCTGATAGTCATCCAAATTGCCGCTGCGCAAGAGAGTTTTTGCCACGTTGTTACCCCTTAGACTTCTTCACACATCTACTTTACGGTTTATAAAAACGAGCAAACGACGGAAGAGAGGCAAAAAGGGGCGAATTTTCATGGCATAGAGTGCCGGGAAAAATCTTGACGTTTTGAAAAAGACTTAAGGGAAATTAATTCGCTTGTGGTGATGAATAATTCAGCGAAAACCACCGGATTAGAATAACCTGATAGTGATTTGTTATTGGTCAGTTTTTGTCAGCTATGCTCTGATATTCCGGTTAATAATAAAATAAGAAGGCTTATAACCATGATTGCAAGGAAAACGTTACTCGCGCTGGCGCTCAGCGCCGCCTTACCCTCAGGCGCTGCGTTCGCGGCCAGCACTGACACCATCATCTACTGCTCAGAAGCGTCGCCGGAGTCATTTAACCCGCAAATCGCCAGTTCCGGTCCGTCGTTTGTGGCAAGTTCACAGGTGCTCTACAACCGACTCATTAACTTTGATCCGGTAAAGAATACCCCAATACCGTCTTTGGCAACGGACTGGACAATTTCTCCCGATGGGAAGACTTACACGTTTACCCTGCGCCAGGGGGTGAAATTCAACAGTAATAAATTCTTTAAACCTACCCGCGACTTCAACGCCGATGACGTGGTTTTCTCGGTATTGCGCCAGAAAGATGCCGATCATCCGTACCACAAGGTTTCTCAGGGCAGCTACGAATACTTTAACGATGTCGGTCTGGATAAACTGATCAAAGAAGTGAAGAAGGTGGATGATTATCACGTTCAGTTTGTGCTGAATGAACCTAACGCCGCGTTTCTTGCCGACTGGGGGATGGATTTCGCTTCCATTCTTTCCGCGGAATATGCTGACGCGATGCTGAAAAAAGGCACCCCGGAAAACGTTGATAATTGGCCGATTGGCACCGGGCCATATGTGTTGCAGCAGTACAAACAGGATTCCCAAATCCGTTATCTGGCCAACCCGAACTACTGGGATGGCGCCGTCCCGACGAAGCACCTGATATTCTCGATCACACCAAATGTACAGACCAGACTGGCAAAACTGCAAACTAACGAATGCCAGATTATCCCGGCGCCTGCGCCAATCCAGTTTGACGAGATCAACAAGAATAAAGATTTGACGCTGCATTCGGTTGAAGCGCTCAACGTCGGGTATCTGGCGTTTAATACCGAGAAAAAACCGTTTGATAACGTGCTGGTGCGTCAGGCGTTGAACTACGCGACCGATAAAAAAGCCATTATTAACGCCGTCTTTTTAGGTTCCGGTACGGTGGCAAAATCGCCGATTCCACCGAATATGATGGGGTTCAATAACGATCTAAAAGATTACGCTTACGACCCGCAAAAAGCGAAAGATCTGCTGAAACAGGCTGGGCTGGAAAACGGATTTGAAGCGACGCTGTGGTCAATGCCGGTTCAGCGTCCATACAACCCGAACTCCCGACGTATTGCCGAGATGATCCAGAGCGATTGGGCAAAAGTCGGCGTAAAGGCAAAAATAGTGTCATACGAGTGGGGCGAATATCTCTCCGGAATGCGCAAAGGCGAGCATGACACCGCGCTGTTCGGCTGGATGTCAGACAACGGCGATCCGGATAATTTCGCGGATGTACTGTTGGGCTGCGACAGCATTAAAACCGGATCTAACGCCGCGCGTTGGTGCGATAAAGAGTATAATTCTCTGGTTCAAAAGGCGAAACTGGTGAGCAAACCTGAAGAACGCGCCGCGCTGTACCAGCAGTCGCAAGAGATTTTCTACCAGCAGGCTCCGTGGATAGCCCTGGCAAATGGCAAAACGTTCTATGCCACGCGTAGCAACGTCAGCGGATACAGCGTCAGCCTGATGGGCAGTGATTTTTCAAAAGCAAAATTAAATTAAAGAGTTAAGGAGAGGTTATGTCGCATCTGGATGAGGTCAGCGCACGAGTTGATGCCGCCATTGAAGAGAGCGTCATTACGCATATGAATGAATTGCTGATTGAACTCAGCGATGATGCCGCGCTGAGCCGGGAAGATCGTTACACCCAGCAACAGCGTTTGCGTACGGCTATTGCACATCATGGTCGTCAGCATAAAGAGGATATGGAAGCCCGTCGCGAGCAGTTGACCAAAGGCGGCACAATCCTTTAATTCGTTATTACTGTTATCCGGCCTGTATGTTCAGGCTGGATAAATTCCGTAAGTCTGATAAGCGAAGCGCCATCCGGCAGTTAAAATGAGCGCCTCGCGACCAACCAGGCCCCGACGACCAGCAGCACCGCGCCGCAAACAGGCCCCACCAGCGCACGGAGCGGTACACCATGACTGCGCAGAATATCCAGCACCAGTCCGCCAATTAACTGGCTGGCGACCAGTACCGCAATCGTGGTGGCAGCCCCCACATTTTGATAGCCGCTGATACTGGCAAAAACAAAAAAAGACCCCAGCAAACCGGGGATCAGCGTCCACCAGCGCACGCTGGTGATCAGTTCGCCAAACCCCGCGGCGCCTTGCTTGAACCACAGAATGCTGACAAACAGTACAATCCCAACCAGTGAGTTCAGCAGCATGGCAATCAGGATCGTCGAGGAGGTCTGCGTGATACGCACCATTAAGGTGTTTTGCACCACCAGACCAATACCTGCGGCAATCAGAAAGGAGAGGGTCAGCGTCTGGTTCATCTGCCGGCATCCGGATCGCGACGATCGTCTAACTGCAGTTGCATAAAGGTCAGATCCAACCAGCGACCAAATTTGGTGCCAACCTGCGGCATTTGTGCCGTGATGTTAAATCCCAGCGTACTGTGCAGATGCAGCGACGCCTGATTCTGAGACTCAATCCCCGCCACCATTACATGTTTTCCGCACACCCGCGCTTCTTCTATCAGTCGGCTGAGCAGCGCTCGTCCCAGGCCCTTGCCCTGATGCTCAGGATGGACATACACCGAATGCTCAACGGTATGACGAAATCCGTCAAAGTTACGCCAGTCGCCGAACGAAGCATATCCAGTGACTACGCCGTTTTCTTCACTTACCAGCACGGGATAGCCCATCAACTGGCGGGCTTCGAACCAGGCGATACGGTTTTCGGTATCGACCGTTTGATCGTTCCAGATAGCCGCCGTATGCAGTACCGCGTGGTTATAAATTTCAGCAATAGCGGCGCAGTCTGCTTTGCTGGCAAATCTAATTGACATGTTGAACCTCAGGGCTTGTTCACTATAGTATTACAATATGAATACTATTGAAGACAGCATAAATCAACGGATCGGTGCAAGAATTCGCCTTGAACGAGAATCTCGCGGCTGGTCTCTGACGGAACTCGCCGAGCGTGCAGGCGTGTCGCGGGCAATGATCCATAAAATAGAGCGTGGTGAGAGTAGCCCCACGGCCACGCTGCTGGGCAGGCTCTCCGGGGCGTTTGGCATCAGCATGTCGATGCTGATTGCACGAGCCGAAATGCAGGAGGGCAAGTTGCTGCGCCTCGCTGACCAGCCCGTCTGGCACGATCCGCAGAGCCACTATCTGCGACGCCATGTCTCACCGCGCAGCGATCTCCCCATCGACCTGGTACAAATCGAATTGCCCGCCGGAAGCAATATCCCAATGCCAGCATCCTCCTACGTGCAGGCCAGACAGCTTATCTGGCTACAGCAGGGGGAGTTAGTCTTTGTGGAAGGCGATGTGCGTCATGAAATGAAAGCGGGCGATTGTCTGGAACTGGGGCCGCCGAATGACTGTCGGTTTATCAATGAAACCACGCAAACCTGCGTTTATCTGGTTGTGCGATTAAACCATGTCGTGAGCTAAATGCTGGCGCAGGCTGCTACTATTGATGGATTCATGCCAAAAGCAGAGGAGCACATCATGGGTCAACAGACTAATCGTAACCGCCGTTGGGTACTGGCTTCCCGCCCACATGGCGCGCCAATCCCGGATAACTTCCGTCTTGAAGAAGATGAAGTCGCAACGCCGGGAGAAGGTCAGGTTTTGCTGCGCACCGTTTTCCTTTCTCTCGATCCTTACATGCGTGGGCGCATGAGCGATGAACCGTCTTACTCGCCTCCCGTTGAGATTGGCGGTGTGATGGTCGGTGGCACTGTGAGCCGCGTCGTGTCCTCCAACCATCCTGATTACCAGCCTGGCGAATGGGTGCTGAGCTACAGTGGCTGGCAGGACTATGACATTTCGGACGGCAACGGGCTGGTGAAGCTTGGCGATAATCCTGAACATCCCTCCTGGGCGCTGGGTGTTTTGGGAATGCCGGGATTTACCGCCTATATGGGCTTGCTGGACATTGGCCAGCCGAAAGCAGGGGAAACGCTGGTTGTTGCCGCTGCAACTGGCCCGGTGGGCGCAACGGTTGGACAGATTGGTAAGCTCAAAGGGTGTCGGGTGATCGGTGTAGCGGGCGGGGCAGAGAAATGCCGGCATGCTACCGAAGTGCTGGGCTTTGATGTTTGTCTCGATCACCATGCGCACGATTTTGCACAACAACTGGCAAAAGCGTGTCCACAGGGAATTGATATTTACTACGAGAACGTTGGCGGTAAGGTATTTGACGCTGTGCTGCCGTTACTCAATACCTCGGCGCGCATTCCGCTTTGCGGACTGGTCAGCGGTTATAATGCGACATCGCTTCCGACCGGCCCTGACCGATTACCGTTGCTGATGGCAACCTTACTGAAAAAGCGTATCCGGATGCAGGGTTTTATCATTGGTCAGGATTATGGTCACCGCATTCATGAGTTTCAGCGGGAGATGGGGCGCTGGATTAAAGAGGGTAAAATCCACTACCGTGAGCAGGTCACTGACGGTCTGGAGAATGCGCCGCAGACCTTTATCGGTTTGCTGACCGGTAAAAACTTCGGCAAGGTGGTTATTCGCGTAGCAGACGATGCGTAAAGAGTGCTGGCGGGAGCGATTCCCGCCAGTATCATTCAAAACGCCAGGCCAGATTAATACCCACGCCATAGTTTCGTCCTGGCGCCGGTTCGTAGTACCGGCCATTTGATTCATTCACAATCACCGAACCGACGTAGGTCTTATCAAACAGGTTATCCACCCGGCCAAACAGGTCGATCATAAGGTTGCTGTAATAAAATTTATAGCCGGTATTCAGGCCGACTACGCTATATGACGGGGCTTTCGCCGTATTTTCATCATTAGCCATAATGTCCCCCATATAACGCACATCTGCTCCCGCATACCAGCCTTCATCAGGCACGTAGCCCAGTGACGCGAATCCCATGTTTTGCGCTATGCCGGGCAGTCGGTTGCCGTTGCAGTTTTGATCGCCGCAGACATTGCTGCGATAGGTTGCATCCAGCCAGGTCCATGCCGCTTTTACGCGCCAGTTTGTGGCAAAGCGTTGGTCCCAGGATAGCTCGCCTCCCTGACGGCGGGTTTTCCCGGCGTTTTTATAGGTCGTACGACCGCCATTGTTACTATCAACGACGATTTCGTCATCCGTGTTGGTCTGGAACAGGGCCGCGGTAAACAGCCCATCGCCGATACGCGTTTTGCTGCCGATTTCAATGGTGTCATTTGTGGACGGCTGTAAACCAAAATTCATCCCGCTTTGGCCATCGGAACGGTAGGAGAGTTCGTTAATTGTCGGCGTTTCAAATCCTCTCCCCGCAGCCAGATAGACGTTCCAGGCGTCCGTCATCGCATATTTCAACGATCCGGCAGGGAGCCATTGGTGATAGCTGGCGTCCCCGCTGTCATCGCCGTTACCCGGCGTAATGTAGCGATCGTTGGAATCAAACCACACGGAACTGTAACGAACGCCAGCATCCAGCGAAAGCTTCTCCGTCAATTGCCACTGGGTTTGCAGATAGGGATCGACGTTCCACATCAGGTTACGTTCATTGCGTCGCACGTCGCCTTTCTGACCATACTCAGGCACACCATTATCAAGCCGATAGTTGTTATAGCCTTTACGGTTTTCACTCATGTTTTCATAGTTTATGCCGGTGGTGAAGGTTACCGGGATCCCCAATTCGCCACGGTGAGTCCAACGGTTATCTATCCCCTGATAATGACGTTGTAGAGTGATAACGCCTCCGGCATGGGAGGGTCTTAACTGTGGGGCCATTGGGATCGACTGATACTGGGTGGTTTCACGCTCCCCCGCATAGGTCATGATGCTGAGATCATCCTGCGCGCTGAGCTGGCGTTCATAGCGCAATCCCGCCTGGGTCTGTTTGATGGTTTTTCGCGTATTGAATTGCTCGGCGCGAGGCGATTGCTGCGGATTGGCATTCCACTCTGACTTCGTCAGGCCTCCGGGATCGTCGGCCTTAATATCCACGCTGTTGAAAATCAGCGTCAGTTTACTCGCGTCATCAATACGTACGCCGAGTTTGGCGTTAGCCAGATTTTTTTGCGCGCTGCTGTGATCGCGATACCCATGGGTAGTAAATCGGGTCGTTGAAACGGTGTAATCCACATCGCCTGGCTGAGTACCGTCGCCCAGCGCTCCGGTGGCCTTTAAACCGTAGCGCCAGGTGCCAAAACTACCGTAATAGCTGCTGGCTTCAATGGTGGACGGCTCACGCCCTGTTTCAGTACTGACATTAATCACACCGCCGGAAGCATTGCCATACAGCGCAGAGAAGGGACCCCGCAGGACTTCAATATTTTGTACGCTGCTGATATCGATATTGGATGTTTGGCCTTGCCCATCCGGCATGGTGGCTGGGATTCCGTCTACATACATACGAATGCCACGGATACCATACGTGGTGCGTGAACCAAAACCACGAATCGACAACTGGAGGTCCTGCGCGTAGTTCTGCCGATTTTGCACCTGTAGCCCAGGGACGCTGGTCAGCGATTCGGACAGGTTAATGCGCGGTGTTGCCAGACGCATATCTTCACCGGCAACAACGCTGACGGCGGCAGGCGTATCCAGCTCTGAAACGGATTGTGGCGTCGCGCTAACGATCAGCGTTTGCTCGTTTATCTCACTGTCTGCCGCGGCAAAAGTCGAGAGAAAGACAGGCAGTAATGAAACAGGAAAGACAGTATAGCGGGCTGAAAAAATCGTCATGAATAAGGCCAGTTTATGATGCTGACGCCGGGAAACGGACGGTAAGCATGTGAATTTTTTTATAAAAAAGATGAATTTTAGCGCTACTGAATTGCGGTAATTTTTCGGGCAATGAAAACGAGTGTAGTCAATATGTGAAGAAGTGCTCCACTTTGCGATGAATAATGATTACTATTCTCATTCTTAAAAAGGCAAAACCATGATTTTGCTCATTGAAGCTATGTGAAGCAGTAACAAACGAATTTATCAAAGGGAGTCGTCATGTCTTTACGTCATCTGTTTTCGCCGCGCCTGCGTGGTTCTTTACTGTTAGGTTCACTGCTCGTGGCATCATCTTTTACGACACAGGCTGCGGAAGAATTGCTGCGCAAAGCCGTGGGCAAAGGTGCCTATGAAATGGCATACAGCCAGCAAGAGAACGCGCTGTGGCTGGCGACCTCACAGAGCCGCAAACTGGATACCGGGGGCGTGGTTTACCGTCTTGACCCGGTGACGCTCGAAGTGACTCAGGTTATCCATAACGATCTCAAACCGTTTGGCGCCACCATCAATAACACCACGCAAACGCTGTGGTTTGGTAATACGGTAAACAGTGCGGTGACGGCGATGGATGCTAAAACAGGCGCGGTGAAAGGGCGCCTGGTGCTGGATGCGCGTAAGCGTTCTGAAGCTGTGCGCCCGCTGCAGCCGCGTGAGCTGGTCGCCGATGATGCGACCAACACGGTCTACATTAGCGGTATTGGTAAAGAGAGCGTAATTTGGGTCGTGGACGGTGAGACGATCAAACTTCAGGACACAATCCAAAATACTGGCAAAATGAGCACCGCTCTGGCTGTCGACAGCAAGGCTAAACGCCTGTACACCGCCAATGCGGACGGCGAATTTATCACTATCGATACCACCAATAACAAAATTCTCAGCCGTAAAAAGCTGTTGGATGATGGAAAAGAGCACTTCTTTATCAACCTGAGTCTGGACACGGCGGGTAACCGCGCATTTGTTACCGACTCTAAGGCTGCGGAAGTGCTGGTTATTGACACCCGCAACGGCAATGTACTGGCGAAAGTCGCCGCGCCGGAATCCCTGGCCGTGCTGTTCAACCCGGCGCGCAACGAGGCCTATGTGACTCATCGTCAGGCCGGTAAAGTAAGCGTGATCGACGCGAAAAGCTACAAAGTTGTCAAAACGTTCGAGACCCCAACATTCCCGAACAGCCTGGCGCTCTCCGCCGACGGTAAAACGCTGTACGTTAGCGTGAAACAGAAATCTACCCGCGAGCAGGAAGCTACCCAGCCGGACGATGTGATTCGTATTGCGCTGTAATTAACCGGAGGGGGAAACCCCTCCTGTCATTTCTCTAAACCTCACGATACGCCTCGTTACACCCCGCCAGTAGCCTGACTAACTTCAGGGACTTACACTACGCCCTCAACGGCTAACTGAATAACACGGGAATACCATGAAAAAGCCATTTATGTGTCTTTGTGCAGGCGTCATGCTGTTTACGCTGGCAGGTTGCACAACCAATTACGTTATGACGACCAAAAGCGGACAAACGATTACCACCCAGGGCAAGCCAAAGCTGGATAAAGACACGGGAATGACCAGCTATACCGATCAGGATGGGAATGCGCGGGAAATTAATAGCAACGATGTTGCGCAGCTCATTGAAGCAGACTAAAAAAGAAGGCCTGAAGGGGTAACCTGTCAGGCCTTTTATCCTTACGGCGCGGTGCGGTGGATTTCCGCTACGCGTTTACGCACGCCGAACCAGCCTGCAACCAGCAGGATGGCGATTAACGGTAATGATGCGATGGTATAAGTGCCGTTTGGATAATCAAACGCCATCAGCACCAGCACGCTCAGCAGGAACAGCAACGTGAGCCAGGAGGTAAACGGCGCACCTGGCAGTTTAAAACTGACGTCTGCGGTTTTACCTTCTTTAATCGCCCGGCGCAGACGCATCTGACAAACCATGATAAATCCCCACGACGCAATGATGCCCAGCGAGGCGAAATTAAGCACGATCTCAAACACCTGCGACGGCACCAGATAGTTCAGGAATACCCCTACGACATACACGACCAGTGTGGCGAGGATCCCGGCCCATGGCACCTGTTGGCGGCTCATTTTAGCCATAAATTTTGGCGCGGAACCGCCCATCGACATGGAACGTAAAATACGCCCGGTGCAGTACAGGCCGGAGTTCAGACTGGAAAGCGCCGCGGTGAGCACCACAATATTCATGATGCTGCCGATATACGGCACGCCAAGTTTGGAGAAGAAGGTGACAAACGGGCTTTGCCCCGCCTGGTAGGCATTCCAGGGCAGAAGCAGAACCAGCAGGACCACCGAACCCACGTAAAACAGACCGATACGCCAGATAACGCTATTGATTGCTTTCGGCACCATCGTTTGCGGATCTTTGCACTCACCCGCGGCAGTGCCGACCAGTTCGATGGAGGCAAACGCGAAGACGACCCCCTGAACCAGTACCAGCGCTGGCAGCAGGCCATGCGGGAAAAATCCGCCGTTGTCGGTTATCAGGTGAAAACCCGTGGCGTTGCCATCCAGCGGTTTTCCGCTACCTAAGAAAACGGTACCCACAACCAGGAAAATCACAATCGCCAGCACTTTGACCAGCGCAAACCAAAACTCCATCTCTGCGAACCACTTCACGCCGATCATGTTCATGGTGCCGACAATGGCCAGCGCCCCGAGGGCGAACACCCACTGCGGCACGTCGCCAAATGCGCCCCAGTAATGCATATACAGCGCAACTGCGGTGATATCGACAATACCGGTCATCGCCCAGTTGATGAAATACATCCAGCCCGCCACATAGGCGGCTTTCTCACCTAAAAATTCGCGGGCGTAGGAGACAAAGCTACCGCTGGAAGGGCGGTGCAAAACCAGTTCGCCGAGCGCGCGAAGAATAAAGAACGAAAAAATACCGCACACCAGATAGACCAGCGCCAAAGCGGGGCCAGCCATCTGCAACCGTGCGCCTGCCCCTAAAAACAACCCGGTACCAATCGCGCCGCCAATGGCGATCATTTGTACCTGTCGATTGCCCATCGCCTTGTGATACCCCTCTTCGTGAGCATTCAACCAGCGTCGTTTCGCCGCATGTTGTTCCGCGGCTTGCGTGTTGTGTGTGTTCATTACGTTTCCTGTTGACCTGACTGATTTACAAAATCCTTTTTGCCGCACCTGCTGCGGCGAAAACAGCGTTACCCTTCATTGTGTTACGGGGGAAAACTGCCGGCCGAGCATCCTACATTCAATTGTTCACTTGCGCAAAGCCCCGATAACAAGAATTCAGCATTTTTGTGCAGCCGGAACTGGCGCGGTGTGGCCTCGATTCAGCCAATAAAAGAAAGGGGCGTTTTAACCAGGGAGAGGAGTGCGCTTATTAAGACATTCGCCCGATAAGCGCCGTAACGTTATGCTGATACGCCAAAGACCTGAACGGCCTGCTGTAAGCGTGATGATCGCTGGGTCAGATCGGCGGTAGCATCAGTAACACGTTCCACCATTTCGGCGTTATTGTGTGTCATGGCGCCCACGCGTGAAATTGAATCGTTAATCAGATCCAGCGCCTGGGTTTGCTCTCGCGTGGCCAGACTAATCTCTTTGATCATCATCGACATCTGCAGGACATCACCAATCATCCCGGTGAGATGTGTTTCCGTTCGCTCCACCATTTTGACGCCGCTGTTAACGTTGGCGACGTTCTTCTCGATCAACTGTTTGATCTCTTTTGCCGCCGACGCCGAGTGCTGCGCCAGATTGCGAACTTCTGCTGCGACAACGGCGAAGCCGCGCCCGGATTCTCCGGCTCGCGCGGCCTCAACCGCGGCATTGAGCGCCAGGATATTGGTCTGAAAGGCAATGCTATCGATAACGCCAATGATGTCGACTATCTGTCCGTTATCACGCGAGATTGCCTGCATCATGGTAATGGTTTGTTTCATGATATCGCCGCCTGCTGCCGCGTTGGCGCTGGTTTTATCTGCCATGGTCATGGTCTGCGCCGCCGTTTCAGCGGTTTGCTGTACCGCACTGCCAATTTCTTCGATGGCGGCAGCCGTTTGTTGCAGGTCAGCGGAGGTTTCTTCTGAACGCTTGTGCAACGCAGTACCTTCTTTTGATACCCGCTGACTGATGGCGCGAATACCGGATAGTTGCGTACTGACGTCATCGACCAGTGAATTCAGATTAAGCCCGGATTGATTAACCAGATGCATCAACATTCCTATTTCATCGACCCTGTTTAAATGACAGTTATCGGCTTTACGACCAGACACCACTTTCTTCATTTGCGTCAGTAGCGTATTAACTGGCTGACAAATTTGATACTTAAGGTAAATAGCCAGTGCCAGAAACAGCATCAACAGCCCACCCGCCTGAATAATAGAATTCACAGGGGATAAGATAAATAACAACGCCAGCAGGGCAGTCACCCCTAAACTATAATTGACGCGCTGGCTAATACTCAGCCATTTAAACATTGAAACCCATGCCATTATGCCGCGACGAATGATAATACCTTTAAACAGACGAAAGCCTTTAAGCTGCTGACTATTTATTTTTTGATATAAGTTTTCACTTTGGGTTATTTCATCGCGCGAAGGAACAGTGCGTACCGAGATGTAACCAGTGAGTTTTTCATTGTGCCAGACCGGCGTCACGTTGGCCCGCACCCAGTAATGATCGCCATTCTGCCGCCGGTTTTTCACCATTCCCGTCCAACTGTCCCCCTGCTGTAGCGTGTACCACATATCGGCGAAAGCGGCAGAGGGCATATCAGGGTGGCGAATAATATTATGCGGCTCGCCCATTAACTGGTGTTCGCTGAATCCGCTGGCGTCAATAAAAGCAGAGTTGGCGTAGGTAATATGACTTTCTTTATCTGTTGTCGAAAGCAGCGTCGCTTTATCGTTAAGTGCGTACTCAATTTGTGTAACAGGCATGTTACTTTTCATAGAGGCCCCAGGTGGTATGTATAAGCCATAAAAAAATCCCCGCAATAAAGCCAGGGGATATTAAAAACTGTTTAAACCATTTTAATAAGAAACGCTGTATTCTCTACTAATCATGATTTCGGTGGAAGTAGTTATAATAAAAATCCCGACGTATAAAAGTTGTTAATTGTCATGAAAGTGAAACATCTAATACAAATATATAACGTGGCAAGCTATTTAATCTGACTTAATGTAAATCACGCTAAAAAAATCACCATAAAAAGCACACTGGCAGAAAGGATAAAGAAGGTATTACTGTAGTAACAACAACCCTATTATATTTTGTAGGTAATACGTGCAGGCTGTTTTTGCGGCGTGTTTCGCCCGTGAGAGATAAGCCGAATCTTATCCCTGACAGCAACAGGGCTGGTTATCTACTTTTTTGCTGAGCAAATGTGAATTAAGTGTTTCATTATGGTTATTTGATAATTTAATAATAAAGACATGTTAACAAATATGGGCCTGTAACATGTCATATCGCCTGAGTATTCTGGATAAAAGCCCCGTTGGGGAAGGAGAAACTGCCGTGATGGCGCTTGCCCGGACCTTGCGTCTGGCGCAACTGGCAGAAGAGTGGGGATACCATCGTTTCTGGATCGCGGAACACCATAATACACCACAGCTGGCCAGCCCGTCGCCGGAGCTGGTGATCGCCTGGATCCTTGGGCAAACCCAGCGTATCCGCGTCGGTTCCGGCGGCGTGATGCTGCAGCATTACAGCCCGTACAAAGTGGCGGAAAACTTTAATCTTTTGGCATCGTTGGCCCCCGGACGTGTCGATCTTGGCGTCGGAAAAGCGCCTGGCGGCTTACCCCTGTCGACTCAGGCGTTACAGCTGGGACTTCATCAGGATGAAAAAGGCAGTTTTGCTGACCAGCTTTCTCAGCTTAACGGTTGGCTGGCGCTGAACGGCACGGAAAGCGGGGAAACGGTTTTCCCGACGCCAATCCCACCGCGACCGCCAGAAGGGTTTGTGCTGGGAGCCAGTGTACAAAGCGCTCAGCTGGCAGCGCAATCCGACTGGAATTTCATCTTCGCGGCACACCTCAACGGTGACAGAGCGTTATTGCGTGACGTTTTGTCCTTCTGGCAGACCCACAGCACACGCCCGACGATAGTCGCCGTCCAGGTGATTGTGGCTGACAGTAACGACACCGCCGCGCAGCTTGCGGAAAACGTGCAGATCTGGGGCGTGGAACTCGAAAATGGCCAACGCGTCACGGTTGCCAGCGAAGAGCAAGCGCTGGCCTTCGCTGCGCAGGCTGGCAGTCCACCCCGCAAAATCGCGCGTCGTGAACAGGCCTTGTTACACGGTACTGCCCACGACGTGTTGGCAAAACTGAATGCCCTGCATACGCAATTTGGCATTAATGAGTTCATTATCGACACGCCAGTGGCAGAGGGGCACGCGCGTCTGACGTCGCTACGGTTGTTGGCACAAGCCCATAACGCCGTGGAGGTGGTCTGATGACACTGGCGACAACGCTTATCAACTGGCGTCGTGAATTGCATCAACACCCGGAACTTTCCCTGCAGGAAGTGGCGACGACGGCGCGTATTCGCGACTGGTTGCGCAGTGCTGATGTCCAGATTCTGCCATTCAACCTGAAAACTGGTCTGGTCGCGGAAATTGGTCAGGGAGAAGAGATCATCGCCTTGCGGGCGGACATTGATGCCCTGCCGATAGAAGAAAGCGCCGATGTTCCGTTTCGCTCACTCACGCCGGGGGTGATGCACGCCTGCGGGCACGATATTCACACCAGCGTCATGCTTGGCGCCGCGCTGCTGCTTAAGCAGCAGGAAGCAGACTTACCGGGGCGAGTACGTATTTTGTTTCAACCCGCGGAAGAGAGTTTTGGCGGCGCCAAAACACTGATTCGCGCCGGTGCACTGCAAAACGTCGCGGCTATTTTTGGCATGCACAATGAACCGGGTTTGCCGGTAGGGGAGTTCGCCACGCGCGGCGGTGCATTCTATGCCAATGTTGATCGCTTTGTGTTACGTATCAATGGAAAAGGCGCACATGCGGCGCGTCCGCATGAAGGCAAAGACGCCATCCTGCTCGCCAGCCAACTGGTAACAGTTTTGCAAAGCGTTGCCAGTCGCGATGTTAACACCCTGGATTCAGTGGTGCTCAGCGTGACCCGTATTCAGGGAGGAAACACATGGAACGTACTGCCGGAGTCCGTAGAGCTGGAAGGGACGCTCAGAACGCATCGCATTGAGGTGCAGCAGCAGGTCAAAGCCCGGGTAAATGACATCGCCGCCGGATTTGCCCACGCTTTTGGCGCACAAATTGATGTTATCTGGCATGCGGGACCGACCGCGCTGGTGAACGATGATCGTTGGGCGGATATCGCCACCGCCGTGGCGAAACAATCAGGCTACGCCACCCACTATGCCGACCTGCATATGGGCGGGGAGGATTTTGCCGTCTACCTGCAAAATACGCCTGGAGCGTTCGTCAGTATTGGTAGCGCCAGCGAATACGGATTACATCATCCGGGATTTAATCCGGATGAACGCTTAATAGAACCCGCCGCGCACTACTTTGCTCATTTAGCAAAAACGGCATTCGCACACATTTAATTTTACCTGTTGGGTAGGGGTTATTATGGCTGGAAATCGGCAACTACGGCTCGGCACTATTCTGCATGGCGCATCGGGAAATATGTCTGCATGGCGTCATCCGGCGGCGCAGGCCGATGCCAGTATTAATTTTGACTTTGTTAAAGAAACAGCGCTTATTGCGGAAAAAGGGAAGTTGGATTTTATTTTTGTCGCCGATGGTCTGTATATTAATGAAAAATCAATTCCACATTTTTTAAATCGCTTTGAGCCGCTGACGGTATTATCTGCGTTGGCCAGCATCACCCGCAATCTGGGACTGGTTGGCACTGTCTCCACGTCATACAGCGAGCCCTTTACCACCGCCCGGCAGTTTGCCAGCCTCGACCATCTCAGCCAGGGCCGTGCCGGATGGAACGTGGTGACGTCGCCTCTGGAAGGGTCGGCAAAAAACTATTCCCGCGCCCAGCATCCAGAGCATGCCCAACGTTATCGTATTGCCGATGAATATTTACAAGTAGTGAAAGGACTGTGGGATTCCTGGGAAGATGATGCTTTTACCCGTAACAAGGCAAGCGGAGAATTTTTTAATCCGCAAAAATTGCACACGCTTAACCATCATGGGGATTATTTTCAGGTTGCCGGGCCGTTAAATATCGGGCGAACACCACAAGGTCGTCCAATTATATTTCAGGCTGGGGCTTCATCCGATGGCAAGAAATTAGCAGCGCAGCATGCTGATGCCATTTTTACTCATCAGGAGTCGCTGGCGGAGGCTAAAGCGTTCTATCAGGATGTAAAAAGCCAATTAGCAACCACCGGGCGCGGTCCCGAACAACTGCATATATTCCAGGGCGTCAGCGTCATTGTTGGCGACAGTGCAGAGGACGTAGAGCAGCAGTATCAGACTACCGCTGCGCTGGTTTCCATTGCTGACGCACTGAACTACCTTGGCCGCTACTTCGAACATCATGATTTTGCCCAATATCCGCTGGACGCACCGTTCCCGGATCTGGGTTCCCTCGGACAAAATAGCTTTCGCAGCACGACCGATGAGATCAAGCGTAATGCGCGCGAACGGGGGTTAACGCTACGTCAGGTTGCCCTGGAAGCCGCCAGCCCGCGTCCGCGTTTTAGCGGCACGCCGCAGCAGGTAGCCGACGGTCTTCAGCAGTGGTTCGACGAGAAAGCGGCTGACGGTTTTATCATTCAGGGAGGAACGCCGGATACCTTCCCACGTTTTGTCGAACAGGTTATCCCCGTGCTTCAGGCTCGTGGCCTGTTCCGCCATGAATATCCCGGTACGACCCTGCGTGCAAGCCTGGGATTAGCGACACCTGCAAATCAATTCACACAATAAGAGAACAACGCTATGCAGAAAAAATCAGTCTTCCTCGCGCTGTCGCTGGCTTTCAGCGCGACCGTCTGGGCAAATGACGTGACTATTAACGGCACGGGCGTAAGCCTGGAAGCCAATAAAACGCCGATTAATACGGCAAAAAATCCGCAGGCGATGGCGCAATTACCCGCGAACCTGCACCTGGCCGTACCGGGCAAATTCACCGTGGCGATTGCCGGGCTCAGTCAGCCGCCGCTGACCGTGTTTGCCGATGACAATAAAACACTGATCGGCAGCGAGGCGGACATTGCCCGTCTGGTGGCAGACAGTCTGGGTCTGGAACTCAACGTTGTGCCCACATCATGGGAAGACTGGCCGCTGGGCGTCACCTCCGGCAAATACGATGCCGCGATCAGCAATATTACCGTCACAAAAGCGCGGAAAGAGAAATTCGATTTCGCGACCTATCGTAAGGACTCCCTGGGCTTTTATGTCAAAACCGGCAGCAAGCTGAAGAAAATCGAGCAGGCGGAAGATATCGCCGGTCTGCGCATTATCGTCGGTTCGGGGACGAACCAGGAAGCCATCCTGCTGGCCTGGAACGATGAAAACGTGAAGAAAGGGTTACAGCCGTTTACGCCAGTGTATACCAAAGACGATGCCGCCCAGACTCTGGCCCTGCAGTCAGGTCGCGCTGATGCCTACTTCGGTCCTAACGTTATTGGCGCGTGGAAAGCCGCGCTCAACGGTAAAACACAATTGGTGGGTAGCGTTGATGGCGGTTGGCCAAAAGCGGCACATATCGCCGTGACGCTGAAAAAGGACAGCGGTTTGGTTCTGCCTGTGCAAACCGCCCTCAACGGCGTGATTGGCAACGGCGACTACGACAAGGTACTGAACCGTTGGGGGGAAGGGGTGGAACGCATTCCGCAATCTGAGATCAACCCAGCCGGGTTAGGCGACTAAGGAGGTTATCGTGAGCGATCAATTTCGCGTGGTCTCACCTGAAGCCAGCGAGCTGCAACCCATTTTGAACGGTCTGTTTGGTGAATATGCCGCCCGCTATGGCGATTATTTTTCTCGCGACGCAGAGGTGGAACTGACCGAATGGTATCTGGCGCCGCAGGGGCTATTCGTAGTACTGGAACGTAACGGTGAGATCATCGCCACCGGGGCCTACAAACCTTACGACAAAGATACCGCCGAGATTAAGCGTATCTGGACGAAAAGCAGCCTGCGACAGCAGGGGCTGGCGGCGCGCGTAGTGCAGGAGCTGGAGCGTAGGGCGCTACTCGCGGGCTACAGCCGGATTTATCTGACCACAGGATTTCGCCAGCCGGAGGCCGTCCGGCTGTATTTAAGTCAGGGCTACGATCCGCAGTTTGATACAGCGCGCGATCCCGAAGAGTACAGCCAGCCGCCGTTTGATGGACGACTGCGCTTTACCAAACTGTTAACCATCGCCGGTCAGGCCAGAATAGCCTGAGGAGATAAAATGAAAACGACTGATAGCATTAAAGTCGTACCGGCGCGCTATCCCATGCGTACCGTCGGAGCGATCATTGCTTTGTTTGTTCTGGCGGTGATTATCCAGTCCGTGGCGTTTAACCCGCGCTGGGAATGGGCCGTGTTTGCCCGCTGGTTCTTCGATCCGGTTATCTTGTCCGGTCTCGGGCAAACATTATTGCTGACGCTTATCGGTACGCTGTTGAGTATTCTCATCGGCGGTCTGCTGGCGCTGGCGCGACTTTCATCTTCCTGGCTGCTGAACGGTCTGGCATGGGGATACATCTGGCTGTTTCGCTCGTTACCGCTGATTGTAGTGCTAATCGTTCTGTACAACTTCTCCTATCTGTACGACACGTTGACGATTGGTATTCCGTTTACTCCCATTCAGTGGGGCAGTTTTGAGACCATCAATGTACTCGGCCAGTTTTCCACTGCGGTAGTCGGCCTGACGCTGGTGCAAAGCGCCTATACCGCTGAAATTATTCGTGGTGGATTTTTGGGGGTTGATCACGGTCAGTACGAGGCTGCTGCGGCGCTGGGCTTACCGGCATGGCGACGTACGCTGCGAATTATCCTGCCGCAGGCGCTGCGCACTATTTTGCCTGCCGGGTTCAATGAAATCATCAGTCTGGCGAAAGGGACGGCGATGGTATACGTGCTGGCCATGCCTGAGTTGTTCTACACCATCCAGATGATCTACAACCGCACGCAGGAGGTGATCCCGCTGCTGATGGTCGGCGCGGTGTGGTATCTGGTGATCACCAGCGTCCTGTCGTTAATTCAGCACCTGGTCGAACGCGCGCTGGCACGTAGCGAACGACGTTCAGCGATCAATACCGCCCGGGTGAGTCGTGCAGAAAAACGCAGTCGTCAACGTCCACAGCAGGAGACCGCCCATGTCCCACTCGCCTGAAGGCCATATTTCTATTACCGGCGTCAGCAAATACTTCGGTCGCCACAAAGCGCTGGATAATGTGTCGCTGGAGATCCCGCCCGGTACGGTAACCGTTATTCTTGGCCCATCCGGCTCCGGGAAATCCACTCTGTTGCGGACTATCAACCATCTGGAGCGCGTCGATGAAGGGTTTATTCAAATTGATGGCGATTACATTGGCTATCGTCGGCAGGGAGATAAGCTGTATGAGCTGAAAGAGGCGGAAATTTTGCGTCAGCGCGTTAACGTCGGCTATGTGTTCCAGAACTTTAACCTGTTCCCGCACTTAACGGTGTTGGAGAATTTGATTGAAGCGCCCATTGCGCACGGTCTGGCAACACGTAAAGCCGCTACCGAGCGGGCATTAACCCTGCTTGATGCGGTAGGACTGCGTAATAAAGCCGATGCCTGGTCGCGTCACTTATCCGGCGGACAGCAACAACGTATCGCCATTGCCCGTGCACTGGCATTAAATCCGCGCGTCATGCTGTTTGATGAACCCACGTCAGCGCTTGATCCCGAACTGGTGGGCGAAGTGCTGGATGTTATCAAAGCGCTGGCGCAGTCGGGAACCACGCTGGTTGTAGTAACGCACGAGATTGGCTTCGCCCGGGAAGTGGCGGATCAGGTGGTGTTTATGGTCGATGGCAAAATTGTCGAGCAGGGCAGCAGCGAGCAGGTGCTGAATCATCCACGCCACACGCGCACCCAGCAGTTTTTGTCGAAAGTGCTTTGAGACACATTGCGGCACAAGGGTGTGCCGCACAGGGGTTATACAGTGACAACGATTTTGCCTACCTGACCGTTGGCTTCCATGTATTGATGTGCCTCGACGATATCATCAAAGGCGAAGGTTTTATCAATCAGCGGATTGAGCTGCCCGGACTGCAATCCTTCAAAGATAAACCGTTTCGCTCGCGAAAGTTTTTCTGCGTCCGAGGTGATTTCAAAAATTTCATAACCACGGAAAGTCAAATGGCGACCGAGGATCTCAATGACCGGTATAGAAAGGTCGCGTGCATCAAGCGAGCCATATTGGAAAAAGATCCCACCGGCCGGCATCACCTGGGCAATTTTTGCCACTCCCGGGCCACCGACCGGATCGAAGACCACACGGGTTCCTTTGCCATCAGTAATGCGTGAGATCTCAGTGACAAGATCTTGCTCATGACTGGCGATAACATCTGCTGCCCCAAGCTGCAAAAGCTGGCTTCGCTTCTCGCTGGTTCGCGTCATCGCAATAGGCTTTGCGCCGAGCATATTAGCAATCTGAATTGCCGCCAGTCCGACGCTACTGGAAGCAGCATTGATCAGCACATTATCTCCAGGTTTAATATCCGCATATTCAACCAGCGCACCGAATGCGGTCACATACATCATCCAACTGGCGGCGGCTTCGGCAAAGCTAAGGTTTTGCGGATGTTTTACGACCGCGTGCGCCGGGGCATTAACGACTTCTCCATACATACCATATTGATGAAAGCTGAAAGCCGGAATGACGCTAACGTAATCCCCTGGTGCAAACTCACCTACGTTGTCTCCTACGGATTCAACGACTCCGGCAGCTTCATAACCCAACCGTGCCGGGAAATGAGGTTGGTAAATATACTGACCTGTGCGGTACATAATCTCCGCACGGTTGATACCAATTGCCCGTACGCGGATCTGAACCTCATTTGCATCAGGCGCGGGAACCTGCATGTCCTGAATCTTCAGGACGTCAGCGTCACCAATTTGATTAAAAACTACGACCTTAGACATAGCAGACCTCAGTAAATTGTTCTGTATTGGGTCCGCACAATTTAACGATTCAGATGAGAGTGAAAAACCGCAGTTGCGGAACTTCACTATTACTCATTTCGTAACAATCCCTGAAGCCGCGGTTTTTGTTGGCTAAAAAGTTCGCACAGCCAGTCAATGAATACCCGTACGCGAGGGGTGAGGTGACGCCTGTCGGGGTAAAGCACAGAAACCGGTTTTGATTCTCCGGCGTAATCGGCCAGCACCTCAACGAGCTGACCCGACTGGAGGTAGGGGGCCAGCACGGCATGAACACCACGTATGATGCCGAGTCCAGATAAACAGCCGGTCAGCAATATATCGGAGTTATCAACGCTTATCCGCCCGGTGGGCGTGAACGATAAAGTTTTACCTCCGCTAATGAAGGACCACTCCAGCGCTTCCCGGTGACGCTCGCTAAAAAAGTTAAGCGCCTGGTGTCGGGATAAATCCTCTGGTGTCTGCGGTACGCCATGTTGTTGCAAATAATCCGGTGACGCGCAGGTCACCATCTTTACTTCACCAAGTCGCCTGGATATCAGGGAAGAGTCTTGTAATTCGCCGATACGGATCATGCAGTCGATACCTTCGGCAAGCATATCGATTTTACGGTCGGTGGAGGTGAGTACCATCTCGATGTCAGGATATCGCGACTGGAAATCTTTCAGCGCAGGAACTAACACGGAATGCGCCAGCGACAGAGGGGCATTAACCCTGAGTTTTCCGCGTGGCGGGCGGGTTGGCGAGAAAGAGGCCATGATGTCATCAACGTCGCCAAGCAGTATTTTTGTGCGTTGGTAAAAAGCGTCACCTTCATCGGTCAGCGTCACTTTACGGGTTGTGCGGTTAAGTAACTTTGCCCCCAGTTCGTCTTCAAGATGCTGGATGGCTTTGGTCACTGCGGGGCGATGCAGGTGTAATACGTCTGCAGCTCTGGCAAATCCACCTTGCTCAACAACCTGTATAAAAATGGTCATATATTCAAACATACTGGAACGCATCGCTTATTTCTCCCGATATCCGATCATTGTTATTATGAGAGTAATAATCATGCCTGCATAGGTTATTGAATGCTGCTCTACACTTAGTGTTTTAACGTTGAGGGTTACAGCATGATTAAGGTCTATGGGGTGCCGGGCTGGGGATCGGCCATCAGTGAAGTGATGCTCACACTGGCGGAGATCCCTTACAGTTTTATTAATGTCGACGGTTTTGACAGCGATGGTCCTTCGCGGGAGTTGCTTAAGACAATGAATCCGCTATGCCAGGTGCCCACACTGGTACTGGAAAATGGCGAAGTCATGACGGAAACAGCGGCGATCGCCCTGATGATCCTCGATCGTTGTCCCGAGCTTTCGCCCTCCGTTGGGCGCAGCGAGCGTCAGCAGTTCCAGCGTCTGTTGATATGGCTGGTGGCAAATGTCTATCCCACATTCACCTATGCCGATTATCCTGAACGCTGGGTGCCGGATGCTCCGACGCAGTTGAAAAAAAATTGTATTGAGTACCGAAAATCTCTCTATATGTGGTTGAATGACCAGCTAAGCGCCGAGCCGTACGCTTTCGGAGAGCAGCTAACCTTGCTGGACGTCTATATTTGTGTGATGCGTAGCTGGGGGCCGGGACATGACTGGTTCCAGGACAACACGCCGAATATTAGCGCTATCGCTGATGCGGTTTGCCAGCACCCACGGCTACGTTCCGTGCTGAAAAACAATAAGATTATTTGAGAAAACACACTTTCTGACCAAAACAATAAGGAACCTGCTATGCCGCACGTTGATATTAAATGTTTTCCCCGCGATCTGAGCGACGAGCAAAAATCCGCGCTGGCGGCGGATATTACCGACGTCATTATTCGTCATTTGCAAAGCAAAGACAGCTCGGTAAGCGTGGCGCTGAATCAAGTTGAGCCAGAGGCGTGGCAGGGCGTGTGGGATGCGGAGATTAAGCCGCAGATGGCAACGTTAATTAAAAAACCTGGCTACAGCATGTGAGATAAAACGGGCGAATTTTCCGCCCGTTTTCAACAGGTTTACGGTGTAACGATGTTAAACCAGAATTCGAACTTATCCATATAGCCGAGCATAGCGTCAAGTTTAGCGCCGTCGCCGGTTATCTTCACATCGCCGCTGTCTTGCGCCTGTTTCAGCGTCACTTCCTTGAGGATGATTTTATTGAGCGTGTCGCGATTCAATGTGATCGTGGCGTCAGCCTCTTTTGCTTCGGCATTGGCGGTATGGTTTAGCACGCCATTTTCCAGTTCAAGCTTATATTTACCACCGTCGCTGCCAAGGTCGATGTTAAACACCGATTTGGCATCACCCGCTTTCTGCCCGTTAATATGWACCGCCAGRTAGTCRAAGAACATTTCYGGSGTCATRGCRCGYACSGTATCCGGGCTKGCAGTGTTCGGGGTTGGSCCTTTAACCACACCATTACGCAGCTCTTGCGCGCCGGTCAGGTAGAAGTTGCGCCACGGACCGGATTCAGCCTGGTATCCTAGCTGTTCCAGCGCATCAGCTTCCAGGTTGCGCGCGGCCTGGTTATTGGGATCGGCAAACACCACTTTGCTCACCACCTGGGCCACCCAGCGATAGTTACCCTGGTCATAGTCGGCTTTCGCTTTCTGCAGAATGGCGTCCGCTCCGCCCATATAGTCGACGAATTTCTTCGCCGCTTCTTCCGGCGGCAGTTCATCCAGCGTTGCCGGGTTGCCATCAAACCAGCCGAGATAGAGCACRTAGGTCGCYTTCACRTCATGRCTGACSGAACCATAGTAACCGCGRTTMGCCCAGGTATGCGCCAGKSWRTCCGGCAGYTTRAAGTTYGCSGCGATTTCATCRCGGGTCAGACCTTCGTTAGCCATACGCAGSGTCTGGTCGTTRATRTAACGATASAGRTCWCGYTGGCTTTTCARCAGGTTMACSACWTTKTCRTTRCCCCAGGTYGGCCAGTGGTGCTGYGCCATSAKRATTTCTGCTTTATCWCCCCAGCGYACAATSGCTTCGTTRATGTAYTTSGACCAYGGCARYGGYTCACGAATTTTSGCSCCRCGCAGGGARTAGGTRTTGTGCAGGGTGTGGGTGACGTCTTCAGCAGACTCRATSAGTTTYTTCTCTTCGATATACCACAACATTTCWGACGGSGCTTCKGASCCTGGGGCCARCATRAAGTCATAGGTCAGGCCATCRATRACYTCTTTYTGMCCATCTTTTTCAATKATRTTGGTTGGSGCAATCAGGGTGACGGTTCCCGCGGAGGTCGTGGTTCCCAGTCCGGCACCAACCTGACCTTTGGCATCAGGTTTTAGTAGATTGCCGTACATATAGCTCGCGCGACGGCTCATAACGTTGCCGGCCATGATATTCTCAGCCACCGCCGCTTCCATAAAGCCGGCAGGTGCATAAATCTTCACTTTGCCCGCTTTAACGTCTGCTTCATCAACAACGCCGCGCACGCCGCCGTAATGGTCAACGTGGCTGTGCGTATAAATCACCGCGACAACKGGYTTTTKACCGCGGTTTTTAAAGTARAGRTCCATCCCGACTTTGGCSGTTTCWGCWGAYACYAGCGGGTCRACRACGGTRAYSCCTTCTTTACCTTCAATGATMGTCATGTTGGAMAGRTCGAGGTTRCGGATCTGRTARACRCCKTCSGTCACTTCAAACAGKCCGCTGATGTTRATCARCTGRGACTGRCGCCACAGGCTCGGATTTACCGTATCCGGGGCTTTATCGCCTTCTTTAATGAACGCATATTGTTGTGGATTCCAGATGACATTTCCTTGCTCACCTTTGATCACATCCTGAGGAATTGGGGCGATGAAGCCTTTATGAGCATCGGTAAAGTCGGTGTTATCGGAGAAGGGCAGTTGATTGAAAAGCGCATTGTTCGCTTGTTGCGTGGAAGCGGTTGCGTCCTTTGGCGCTTCAGCGGCAATCAGGGGAGCAGAGGCAGAGGTGAGTAACCCGGCAAGGATAAAACTTTGTGCGATTCTATTCAGTTGCATCGTAAAACCTCTCTGACACTTTATAAGTACAGTTGGGGGATGCTGCTTTGACTGATTGGGTTTGGAATAGATATTTGAGTTAGAGCAAGTTTAACTATAATTCACGCAAATGATTCAGCAAGGAAGGACAGCGATTCATCCGACTGGTTTTTCAGAAGTTTTAAGAAGACGGTGAGGGATGAAAAGCATGAGCCGCCATTCGTTAGCAGACAATTATTCGCCTGCGGTAATGCGTCTCCCTATGGAGACAAACGTTCCGGCCCCAAGGTGATGCAGGGTAGTGAGCTTGTCATCATCAAACTGCCATCGTCCTTCCACGAAGGCTCTCTCATCAGCGGCCGCCGAGACCACTTCCCCAAACAGGGTGTCATACTTTTCCTGTGCCGCCGTTGCAGGCAGTAGACGGCATTCCATCCAGGCCAGGCATTTTGCTTCTATCAGCGGTAAACCCAGCACCGGTCCTTGCACCACAGGAATGCCGTAGCAGTTGAATTTATCTTCCACGCGACCGGAAACGCTGCCAACGGCCCAGGTCCAGTTAGCGGCGGCAACCCCCGGAATAACGATGCCAAACATGCCGCTGCGTTCAATCAGTTCCCGCGACCAGGCGGTTTTATCAACCACAATTGCGATACGCGGTGGTTCAAACTCAACGGGCATTGACCACGCAGCAGCCATCACATTCCGCCGCTCTGTATGATCGTCCCGACTGGTGATTAAAATGGTAGGGCCGTGATTTAGCAGTCGACTGGCATGTTTTAGTTCGAGAGGACGAAAATGGCTCATGGATGCTCCTTGGCTGAGAGATAACACACCACAATTAACTTAGATATTAACGGTATTAGCGATTTTGTCGCCTCGTGAGGAAGAACAACGCACAAAATCGACGGCGTAAAATTAAAAATGCGTTATAAGTACAACATTACACAAACAGGAAGCTGTTATGACGCCTTTTTTAAACGCTTATTTTGCCCGTATTGGCTGGTCAGGTTCGGCCAACGTCAACATTGAAACCCTGCGAGCGCTGCATTTACTGCACAACAGCGCCATTCCTTTTGAAAATCTCGATGTGCTGCTGCCACGCGAAATGCAACTCGACGACGCATCGCTGGAAGAGAAACTGGTGACGGCGCGTCGCGGCGGTTATTGTTTTGAGCAAAATGGGTTATTTGAGCGGGCGCTCCGCGAAATCGGTTTTACCGTTCGCAGTTTACTTGGACGTGTGGTACTGGCGAATCCGTCAAGCCTACCGCCACGCACGCATCGTCTGCTGCTGGTTGAGCTGCAGGGAGAGCAGTGGATCGCTGACGTCGGATTCGGTGGGCAAACGCTGACAGCGCCGATTCGTCTGCAGGCAGATGTTGCACAGCACACACCACACGGAGAGTATCGTCTGATTCAGGAAGGTGAAGACTGGATTTTGCAGTTCCTTCATCACGAACACTGGCAATCAATGTACCGTTTTGACCTGGTTATGCAGCATCAGAGCGATTATCTGATGGGCAACTTCTGGTCGGCGCATTGGCCGCAGTCGCATTTTCGTCACCATCTGCTGATGTGCCGTCATCTGCCAGACGGCGGTAAATTTACGTTAACCAATTTTCATTTTACCCATTATCAGGATGGCCATGCGGTAGAGCAGATTAATCTGCCTGACGTCGCCAGCCTGTACGCCTTATTGCAGGCACGGTTTGGATTGGGCGTGGATGATGTGAAGCATGGATTTACTGAAGAAGAATTGGCGACGGTAATGGCGGCGTTTGATACGCACCCGGAAGCGGGGAAATAACACCATCGGGAATAGTGCCGGATGCGGCGTAATCGCCATATCCGGCCCATAGAAATAGATTAAAAATCTATCGCCCATTCGGCATGAAACAGGATCACCGCCGAACCGGTAATGGTGACTTTTTCCGGCTGGTTATCACGAATAGCGACCGTCACATCAACTATACCGTCACGACCCAGCGCGCGGCCCTGATGCCCCTGAACACGTAACGTTTTGCCATCATGCGCCATCAGTCGGTGGTGAACCAGCCACGCGCCCATCGGCCCGTTGGCATTGCCGGTGACTGGATCTTCCACAATACCAATTGCGGGTGAAAACATGCGTCCATCGGTGGCGYTTAGGCCACCAGGCATCAGAGGCAATTAGCGGCGCGAGCGCACAATTTGATAGCGGCGGGTGAAGTACTCAAACGGCGCACTCCACACGTGTACAAGACGTGTGAATGGAAACAGTAGGAATATCGTCATGCCTAACACCAGATGGGCACGGAATATCGGCGCCACGCCATCCAGATGCGCAGATGCGCCCCCCTGAAAAGTCACCACCGACTGCGCCCAACCGACCAGTTTCAGCATTTCACTACCGTCAGGGTGTTGTGCGGAGAACGGAATAGTGGTTAAGCCGAGAATGCATTGAACCAGCAGAATGCACAGGATCAGAATATCGGCGGTGGATGATGTTGCGCGAATGCGTGGATTAGTCAGACGGCGCACCAGCAAACCCGCGCCCCCAACCAACGTTAACACGCCGCAAAAACCGCCGAGAATCATTGCCATTTGCTGTTTCACCGCAATCGGCAGGAACCAGGCATACATCCAGTGCGGGGTCAGCATGCCAAACAGGTGACCGAAAAAAATCCCCAGAATGCCGATATGGAACAAGTTTGACCATAACACCATACCGCGTTTGTCCAGCATTTGACTGGAAGAGGCGCGCCAGGTGTATTGCCCGTAGTCGTAACGCAACCAACTGCCGAGGATAAACACCGTGCCGCACAGATACGGGTAGATATCGTAAAAGAAGACGTTCAGATACTGTATCATTTCGGACCTCCCGCGCTGACGTCGACATACTGCGGCGCCACGTCCTGGCTAAAGCGTCGTTGATAGTTTTGTAACGGTGAACTGTCACAAGCGGTGGCGTTATCTTCGATAAATTTCACCTGTTCCTCTTCCCAGACCGCATCCAGGGCCTGACGGGTATCATCACGTGTTTCTGCGCCAACCTGCCTGGTGACACTGTCACTTGAAAGAGGACTACCGGCAAGCAGCAGCAGGGCGTCAAACAACTGATACCACGGCGTATCGCGCTGTTTTAAGCGACCGCCAAGCAGTGCCAGAATGGGGGCGACATTCTGTAAACCTTCTTTGGCCTGGGCCTCCGGCAGCACGCTTAAATACTCCAGATACAACGGTAGATGATCCGGCAGCTCGCGGCAGTTTAGCTGGAGCCCGACCTTTTCGTACTGCGCCAGCAGATCAACCATCGCCTGGCCGCGATCACGCGACTCGGCATGGACATGTTCGAACAACAGCAGTGAGGTGGCGCGCCCCCGATCAAACACCTCGCACCATTCGGCTTGCTTATCCAGTAATGGCGCATTGAGCAGTGCCTGGCTAAATTCGATAAGCATTGGGGCATCGCTGGACACCAGCGCCAGCGCGTCGTCTTTACACTCCCACAGCAGTTCGTCCGGATATTCCATCAGCAGTCCGATAACCTTGAGGATTTGCATTATTCACCCTCCGCTTTATCGCGCACTTCGGTAATGTCGATGGCATCAATACGGCTGCTGTTAAACAGGTTGAACTTGGTATCCGAACCGTGACAGCCGTCGCCAAAGGTGAAACCACAACCGTTTTTCTCCGGGAAAGCGTCGCGCGCCATTTCACGGTGGCTGGTCGGGATCACGAAGCGGTCTTCATAGTTGGCGATAGCCAGATAGCGATACATCTCCTCCACCTGCTCAACGGTCAAACCGACTTCCTCAATGGCGCGGGTATCCGTCACGCCTTCGACGGTTTGTGAGCGCATATAGTGGCGCATCGCCATCATGCGTTTGAGCGCGCGTAGTACCGGGGCGGTATCGCCAGCGCTTAGCATATTGGCGAGGTACTGTACCGGGATACGCAGTGATTCCACCGCCGGTAAAATATTGCCATTGTGCGGCAGGCCACCGGCATCAGCGACCGACTGAATCGGTGACAACGGCGGCACATACCAGACCATCGGCAGGGTGCGATACTCAGGATGTAACGGCAGCGCCAGCTTCCAGTCCATTGCCATTTTGTAGACCGGCGAACGTTGGGCGGCGTCGATAACATTCTGTGGAATGCCTTGTTTTAACGCCTCTTCGATGACCGCCGGATCGTGCGGATTGAGGAACACATCGCACTGACGCTCATACAGGTCGGTCTCATGCTCGGTACTGGCCGCTTCCTCGATGCGGTCGGCGTCGTACAGCAATACACCGAGATAACGGATACGCCCAACGCAGGTTTCTGAACATACCGTCGGCTGGCCGGACTCAATCCGCGGGTAACAGAAAATGCACTTCTCTGACTTACCGCTCTTCCAGTTAAAATAGATTTTCTTGTATGGACAACCGCTGATACACAAACGCCAACCGCGGCATTTGTCCTGGTCGATCAGCACAATGCCGTCTTCCTCACGCTTATAGATGGCACCACTCGGGCAGGTGGCGACACAGCTTGGGTTCAGACAGTGTTCACAGAGTCGCGGTAAATACATCATGAAGGTGTTTTCGAACTGACCGTACATCTCCTTCTGCATTTTCTCGAAGTTTCGGTCACGGGCGCGTTTTGAGAACTCGCCGCCGAGCAGCTCTTCCCAGTTGGGGCCCCAGATAATCTTGTCCATCCGTTTACCGTCGATCAACGAACGTGGACGCGCAGTGGGCTGGTTTTTGCCTTCCGGTGCGCTATGCAGATGCTGATAATCGTAGGTAAACGGCTCATAGTAATCATCGATTTGCGGGATCACCGGGTTGGCGAATATTTTGGTAATCACCCCCATCTTGCCGCCCAGACGCGGTCTTATCTTGCCGTTGACATCGCGAACCCAGCCGCCTTGCCACTCTTCCTGATCTTCCCAGTTTTTCGGATAACCAATGCCTGGTTTGGTCTCGACGTTGTTAAACCATGCATATTCCATCCCTTCGCGCCCGGTCCAGACGTTTTTACAGGTGACGGAGCAGGTGTGGCAGCCGATACACTTGTCAAGATTAAGAACCATGCCTACCTGTGAGCGTATTTTCATTTTTTCGCCTCCTGTACCTGATCGCGACCTTCATCATCCAGCCAGTTAATATTTTTCATTTTTCTAATCATGATGAACTCATCGCGGTTAGAGCCGACCGTACCGTAATAGTTAAAGCTGTACGCCAACTGCGCATAGCCACCGATCATATGCGTCGGTTTCGGGCAGACGCGGGTGACCGAGTTATGGATCCCGCCACGCATCCCGGTGACTTCTGAGCCGGGAATATTCATGATTCGCTCCTGAGCGTGATACATCATAGTCATTCCCGGTGGCACGCGCTGACTCACTACCGCACGGGCGGTAAGCGCGCCATTGGCGTTAAAGGCTTCGATCCAGTCGTTATCTTCAATACCCAACTCTTTGGCATCGGTCTCGCTGATCCAGACGATGGGGCCGCCGCGCGACAGCGTCAGCATCAGCAGGTTTTCGCTGTAGGTGGAGTGGATCCCCCATTTCTGATGCGGCGTCAGGAAGTTGAGCGCTTTTTCCGGGAAACCGTTAGGCGGAACGTCGCGCATTTCGCTAACGCTGCGGGTGTCGATAGGCGGACGGTAGGCCACCAGGCTTTCACCAAATGCACGCATCCACGCGTGATCCTGATACAACTGCTGGCGACCGGACAGGGTGCGCCATGGGATCAGCTCGTGGACGTTGGTATAGCCTGCGTTATAGGAGACATGTTCGCTTTCAAGACCGGACCAGGTCGGGCTGGAGATAATTTTGCGCGGCTGCGCCTGAATATCGCGAAAACGGATCTTCTCATCTTCTTTGTTCAACGCCAGATGCGTATGGTCGCGTCCGGTCATGGCGCCCAGCGCTTCCCAGGCTTTGACTGCCACCTGACCGTTGGTTTCCGGCGCCAGGGCGAGGATCACCTCCGACGCATCCAGTGCGGTGTCGATCAGCGGGCGACCTTTCGCCGGACCTTCGCGTTTGGTGTAGTTCAGCTGGCCGAGGAAATCGACCTCGGTCTGGGTATTCCAGGAGATACCTTTGCCACCGTTTCCAAGCTTGTCCATTAGCGGGCCGAGCGAGGTAAAACGTTCGTAGGTGGCAGGGTAGTCACGCTCCACGACGGCGATATTAGGCGCAGTTTTTCCTGGAACAAGATCGCATTCGCCTTTGCGCCAGTCGAGGATGTCAAACGGCTGCGCCAGTTCTGCTGGTGAGTCGTGTTGCAGCGGTTGCAGGACGACATCGGTTTCTTGCCCAAGGTGCCCGACACAGATCTCCGAGAACACTTTGGCGATGCCTTTATAGATTTCCCAGTCGCTCTTCGATTCCCACGCCGGATCGACCGCCGCCGACAGCGGGTGAATAAACGGATGCATATCCGAGGTGTTCATATCATCTTTTTCGTACCAGGTGGCGGTCGGCAGAACGATATCGGAGAACAGACAGGTACTGGACATACGGAAATCGAGCGTGACCAGCAGATCAAGCTTGCCTTCAATCGCCGCCGCCTGCCATTCCACCTCTTCAGGTTTAATGCCCTCGCTTGAACCGAGCGCTTCTCCCTGGATCCCGCTTTCGGTACCCAGTAAATACTTGAGCATGTATTCATGCCCTTTACCGGAGGAGCCGAGCAGGTTAGAGCGCCAGACAAAGAGGTTGCGCGGATGGTTGTGGCCGCTGTCCGGCTGCTCGCAGGCAAAACGGATATCACCCGATTTCAGCGCCTGTGCGGTGTATTCCACAGGGGACAAGCCAGCCTGTTCAGCCTTCGCTTTCACGGTCAATGGGTTGAGGTTAAGCTGCGGGGCGGACGGCAGCCAGCCCATTCTTTCGGCGCGTACGTTAAAGTCGATTAAATGCCCGCTAAATTTCGACGCGTCGGCCAGCGGAGAGAGGAGCTCCTGCGCGGTGAGTTTTTCATAACGCCACTGGCTGGAGTGGTTGTAGAAAAAAGAAGTGCTGTTCATCTGACGCGGCGGGCGGTTCCAGTCCAGCGCAAACGCCAGCGGTAACCAGCCGGTTTGCGGACGCAGTTTCTCCTGACCCACATAGTGCGCCCAGCCACCGCCGCTTTGCCCCACGCAGCCACAGAACACCAGCATGTTAATCATGCCACGGTAGTTCATGTCCATGTGATACCAGTGATTAACGCCAGCCCCGAGGATGATCATCGACCGGCCATGAGTTTTGTGTGCCGTATCGGCAAACTCCCTGGCGATTTGTTCGATATGACGGCGTGGCACACCGGTGATTTGTTCCCCCCAGGCCGGGGTGTAGGCTTTCACTTCGCTGTAATCTTGTGCGCTATGAACGTCATCCAGACCACGATCGAGGCCATAATTCGCCAGCACCAGATCATAAACGCTCACTACCGGACAACTGCGGCCATCGACGAGGGTGAGGCGTTTTACCGGAAGTTGCCGTACCAGTACAGGTTCTTGTTTGACGCTGCGAAAATGGGGGGTTTCGTTACCGCCAAAGTAGGGGAATGCTACCCCCGCCACGTCATCATGCTGACCCAGCAACGAGAGGGAAAGTTCTGTTTCTGCCCCTGCGGCCAACGACTCGAGGTTCCATTTGCCCGTCTCACCCCAGCGAAAGCCGATGGAGCCGTTCGGCACGACCAGCTCACCGGCGCTGTTAAAGGCCACGGTTTTCCACTCCGGATTGTTGCTTTCGCCCAGACCGTCAACAAGGTCTGAAGCGCGCATCATTCTGCCAGGAACGTAGCTGCCGTCTTCACGCGCATCCAGCAGAACCAGCATTGGCATATCGGTATAGCGGCGGCAGTAATTGAGGAAGTAGTCGCTGGGCCTGTCGAGGTGGAACTCTTTCAGGATGACGTGGCCCATGGCCATCGCCAGCGCGCTGTCGGTGCCTTGTTTTGGTGCCAGCCACTGGTCGCACAGTTTGGCGACTTCCGAGTAGTCTGGCGTAATGGCAATGGTTTTAGTGCCTTTGTAGCGCACTTCGGTAAAAAAGTGCGCGTCAGGCGTACGGGTCTGTGGGACGTTAGAACCCCAGGCAATAATATAACTGGAGTTATACCAGTCGGCGGATTCAGGAACGTCGGTCTGCTCGCCCCAGGTCATTGGCGACGCAGGCGGTAAGTCGCAATACCAGTCATAAAAGCTCAGGCAGGTGCCGCCAAGAAGGGAAAGATAACGCGTGCCTGCGGCATAGGAGACCATCGACATTGCCGGAATAGGTGAAAATCCGGCCACGCGATCCGGGCCGTAGGTCTTTACCGTCCAGACGTTGGCGGCGGCAATCAACTGATTAAGTTCTTTCCAGCTAGAACGGATAAAACCACCGCGACCGCGTACCTGCTTGTAGCTCTGGCATTTTTGCGGGTCGTTCATAATCGATTCCCAGGCCAGCACCGGGTCGGACTGGCGGGTCAGGGCGTCGCGCCACAGTTCGATCAAACGTTTACGCACTAACGGATATTTCAGGCGGTTGGCGCTGTAAAGATACCAGGAGTAGCTGGCGCCGCGCGGACAGCCGCGGGGTTCATGATTTGGCAGGTCAGGGCGGGTGCGCGGGTAGTCAGTTTGCTGCGTTTCCCAGGTCACCAGTCCGTTTTTGACGTAGATTTTCCAGCTACATGAGCCGGTACAGTTCACGCCGTGGGTAGAGCGCACAATTTTATCGAACTGCCAGCGCTGACGATAACTGTCTTCCCAGTCCCGATTGGTGTGCATCACTTGCCCATGCCCCTCGGCAAACGTATCGCCCTTTTGTTTAAAGTAGCGAAAGCGATCTAACAGTTTACTCATGACATAACTCCTGCTTCGATAATATTGCCGACGATGAATCGCACACCAGGCCTGCCTGAATGTCCGATCCAGCGGTATCCATTTCGTTATTTTTTTTGTGATTTACGGCCATAGACCAGCCAGGTCACCAGCACACAGACGATGTAAAACACCAAAAATATTTTCATAGCCCCCACCGGAGAGCCGGTTAGCGCCAGGGATGAACCAAACGCTTTGGGGATGAAGAAGCCCCCCACTGCGCCAATGGCAGAGATGAATCCAAGCGCGGCGGCGGTGTCGGTTACCGCTTCACGCTGGGCCTGTTCCTCTGTACCACCGCGCAGTTTCACCCGGTAAATCGTGATTTTGCGAAAGATCACCGCAATCATCTGGAAGGTCGACCCGCTTCCCAGACCCGCAGTCAGGAACAGCCCCATAAACACCAGATAGAAGGCGACAAAGTTTCCTTCACCGGACCCCGGCAGAGTAAGAAACAGCAGGGCGCTGAACAGTGCCATAAAGATGAAGTTAATTAACGTGACGCGTACACCGCCAAACTTGTCAGAGATAACGCCGCCCGCCGATCGCGCAAGCGCGCCGATGAAGGGGCCGAAGAACGCCAGTTGCAGAATATCCACGTCAGGAAATTGCGTTTTCGCCAGCATGGCAAAGCCCGCCGAAAAGCCGATAAATGACCCGAAAGTTGCAAGATACAGCAGGCTTAACAGCCACAAGTGAAAACGCTTGAGGACCGGTAACTGGGAAGCAATAGAAGCCTTCGAACTGGCAATATCATTCATTCCCATACCTGCCGCCAGGGTGGCTATTAGCAGAAGTGGAACCCAAATCCATGCGGCATTGGCCAGCGACAATAACGAGCCATCTGCTTGCGGTACGCCCTGGACGCCCAAAAAGGTAAATATGGGCAGAAAAATCACCAGCGGCGCGATCAACTGCATCACGCTGACGCCGAGGTTGCCAAGACCGCCGTTAACGCCCAGCGCGCTGCCTTGCTTTGCTTTGGGGAAGAAAAAACTAATATTGCCCATGCTGGAGGCAAAGTTAGCGCCAGCAAAACCGCACATCAGCGCAATAATAATAAATACTCCAAACGGAGTAGCGGTATTTTGCACGGCAAATCCCAGCCAGACGCAGGGAATAACCAGAATAATCGTGCTAAAAATGGTCCAACGGCGACCGCCAAATATAGGTACCATAAAGGAGTAGGGAACGCGCAATATTGCACCAGAAAGGGAGGGTAATGCCGTTAATAAAAACAGTTGATCGGTGGTGAAATTAAAACCAATTTTATTCAGATTGACGGCTACGGCGCTAAACAGCATCCAGACGCAGAAGGCAAGCAAAAGGCAACTTACTGATATCCAAAGATTTCTACGGGCAATGTGCTTGCCTTTGTTTTCCCAAAAGGCAGGGTTTTCTGGTTTCCAGTCAGTCAAAAGATAACGATTATTTTTCTCATTTGATGATGACATATTATTCTCCATGCACATGCCGTTCATGAAAAAGAAATAAACGCATACAGGCCGCGCGGCTTCTTTTTAGAAACTATTGAAAGGTTTTGGGAATATTGACTGAAAGAATAGATAAAAAAGCGCAATAACGCGGGATAAGAGGAGAATTACATGTTGGTTAAGTGTTACTAATTGTAAACTTAAATGATGTATTGTTTGTTCATCTATAACATCAACTAAATAACTCCAGCGTAATCATACGATCCAGGTGGTGCTCGAAAGCGGGATCGGCCATTTCCTCTATGCCCAACACATACATACCATCCAGGCCGCAGACCACTGCGATTAAACGCCATGCGACATCGGCGGCATCTGGGTTGGATAAAAACTCACCGGCTTTCTGTCCCTGAGTGATGATGTTAGCCGTTTCCTCATGCCACATCCGCATGGTCAGCAGATAGGCGCTTTTGATCTCAGGATCTTTATCTGCCAGCACCTGTGCTTCACGCCACAGCCTGATATGGGGTTCGAACCCGCCATCTTCGCTGCCCAGCATGGCATGCAGCCGTTCCCGAAAACTGGCGTTTTCGCTGACCAGTTCAGCATCAAGCAGGGTACGGATCAGGCGCACAAAAGCCTGTGACTTGAGTTCACCGGCAGAGGAAAAGTGATGATGCACCTGACCCGTCGCCACATGGGCTTCCGCCGCTATACGTCGTACGGTCATGGCAGTAAACCCTTCTTCCAGTGCAACGCGCATCGCCGCTTGCAGAATCACTTCCCGACGTTCATCCCGGTTCAGATAGCTCATCATTCCTCCTGTATCTCTATAGCACGCAGTCTAACAAAAAGTTGGACATACGTTCAATTTTCCGTAGGATCGCTAAAGCTGGACATGTGTCCAGTTTCGGTTTTGTTAGGGAGTTTTATGTTTCGTCAGTGGTTAACGTTAGTCATTATTGTACTGGTCTACATCCCTGTTGCGATTGATGCAACGGTGCTGCACGTTGCCGCGCCCACGCTGAGTATGACGCTGGGTGCCAGTGGTAACGAGCTGCTGTGGATTATTGATATTTATTCGCTGGTCATGGCTGGCATGGTGTTGCCAATGGGGGCATTGGGCGATCGCATCGGTTTTAAACGTCTGCTGCTGTTGGGCGGGGGGTTATTTGGCCTGGCATCTCTGGCCGCAGCGTTTGCCCACAGCGCCAGTTGGCTGATTGCCACGCGGGCGGTATTAGCGATCGGGGCGGCGATGATTGTTCCGGCTACGCTCGCGGGTATTCGCGCCACCTTTGCCGAACAGCGTCATCGCAATATGGCGCTCGGCGTCTGGGCCGCTGTCGGTTCCGGCGGCGCGGCGTTTGGGCCATTAGTAGGCGGCATACTGCTGGAGCACTTCTATTGGGGATCCGTGTTCTTAATCAATGTGCCTATTGTTGTGGTGGTTATGGCATTGACGGCTCGTTTCGTGCCACGCCAGGCTGGACGTCGCGATCAATCGTTAAATTTTGGTCATGCGATAATGCTGATTGTCGCTATTCTGCTGCTGGTCTATAGCGCCAAAACCGCACTGAAAGGTCATATGGCGACCACTGCCATCGTGCTGACATTATTAACCGGAGCATTGCTGTTGGGGCAGTTTGTCCGTATCCAGCTAGCAGCTTCGCGGCCAATGATTGATATGCGGCTGTTTACGCATCGCATTATCTTAAGCGGCGTAGTGATGGCGATGACCGCGATGATTACGCTGGTTGGTTTCGAATTGCTGATGGCTCAGGAGCTCCAGTTTGTGCACGGTTTGACGCCGTATCAGGCCGGTCTGTTTATGCTGCCGGTGATGCTGGCAAGTGGTTTCAGCGGCCCCATTGCCGGCATGTTGGTGTCACGTCTGGGATTACGTTGTGTGGCAACGGCGGGCATGGCGCTCAGCGCCGTCAGTTTTTACGGTCTGGCGATGACGGATTTCAGTACGCAGCAAATACAAGCGTGGATATTGATGGCCTTGCTCGGATTCAGCGCGGCAAGTGCGCTTTTGGCCTCAACTGCGGCAATCATGGCAGCAGCCCCGGCAGAAAAAGCGGCAGCGGCTGGCGCCATTGAGACGATGGCTTATGAACTTGGCGCCGGGCTTGGCATCGCTATCTTTGGCTTACTGTTGAGCCGTAGCTTTTCTGCCTCGATTCTGCCACCTGCCGGACTTAATCCGCAGGAGATAGAGCGCGCCTCATCATCAATGGGTGAAGCGGTGCAACTGGCGCATTCGCTCCCGTCGTCGCTGAGTGAGGCATTGCTGGCGGCTGCCAGAGAAGCCTTTACCTGGTCACATAGCGTGGCCTTAAGCAGCGCTGGCAGTATGCTTATCGTATTAGCGATAGGGATGTGGTTCAGTCTGGCAAAGCTACAGCGTCAATAACTAGTGGGCTAAATGACAGGGGTAATCCATCTCTTCGACTTCTTTTCCACTCAAGCGAGCGTATTGCCCCGTCAGTCTCCAGAATGCAGGTTGAGTTTCCGTATAGATTTCTGCCGCTAACACCAGGCGGCGGCGATCTACCTCGTTAAGTTCCAGTAGCGTCCACGGCACAAAATAGCGTTCGCTACCCGTCAGGGTAAACCACAGCGGGCACCCACAGCCGGAACAGAAGAAACGTTCACCACGATTTGAAGAAGGAAAGTGTGAGGGTTGGGCTGAATCCGGCGACATCTGCGGATGAGCGCTGGCCTCCAGATACATAGCGATGCCACCCGACCATTTCTGACACAACGTACAGTGGCAGGCATAGACATCCAGCATTTCGACGTCAACGGTAAAATGACTCTGTCCGCAAAGACAACGACCAGTGAACGTCTGCACGGCATACTCCTTATGACCGAGACTACATCAAGAGAAAAAGCCAGCCCCGAAAGGACTGGCTTTGTATTCAGACTACAACAAAATTAGAACTGGTAGTTCAGACCAACAGCCACGATGTTGTCAGTGCTTACACCTGCATAGCGGGTGAAGTTGTTGTCATCCAGCAGGTTGATTTTGTAATCAACGAAGGTAGACATGTTTTTGTTGAAGTAGTAGGTAGCACCCAAGTCTACGTATTCAACCAGATCCTGGTCGCCGAAATAACCCAGATCTTTACCTTTGGATTTCAGGTAAGCAACGGACGGACGCAGGCCGAAGTCGAACTGGTACTGAGCAACAGCTTCAAAGTTCTGAGCTTTGTTAGCAATACCGTCGATTTTACCGAACGTAGTCATGTTGCGGGTTTCGGAGTAGGTGGTCGCCAGGTAGATGTTATTCGCATCATATTTCAGACCAGCAGCCCATACTTCCGCATTCTGACCGGATGCGTACAGACCGTTGTTACCGTTACGAACCTGACGGTCGGTACGGTCAGATTTCGCGTAGGTCGCACCAACGCCAAAACCTTCGTACTCATAAGTAGTAGACAGACCGAAACCGTCGCCGTTTGCTTCTACTTCATTGTTACGATCGTTTTTGCCCTGATACTGAGCAGCAAAGTTCAGACCTTCAACCAGACCGAAGAAATCGGTGTTACGGTAGGTTGCAACGCCGGTAGCACGCTGAGTCATGAATACGTCAGTCTGGGTCCAGGTATCGCCACCGAACTCTGGCAGAACGTCGGTCCATGCGCCGATGTCGTAAGCTACGCCGTAGTTACGACCGTAGTCGAAAGAACCGTATTCAGCGAATTTCAGGCCAGCGAATGCCAGACGGGTTTTGTCTGCTTCGGAACCCTGATCTTCAGAACGGTTGCCTTTGAATTCATATTCCCACTGACCAAAACCAACCAGTTGGTCATTGATCTGAGTTTCGCCTTTGAAGCCCAGACGTGCGTAGGTTTTGTCGCCATCGCTGCTGGTGTCATCAGAGAAATAATGCTGAGCGTGAACTTTACCGTAGATATCCAGTTTGTTTGCGTCTTTGTTATATACCTCAGCCGCGTTTACTGCACCTGCCGCCAACAGGCTAGTCACTGCCACTGCAACTAATTTAAGTTTCATTCTAAATAATCCTTATAATTTTTTCTTGGTGTGTTTCCTAAACCATTGCTAAACGAAGGGGTTCGTCAATGGCAAACCATTTTTAAATGACGCAGTGGTATAAGTTCAATAATAAGTTTCATAATATTGCGAAATATTTGAAGTTGTGTGATCCAGATCTACATAATACAGCTGATTGTATTAATCTTAATATGTGACAAATCTGATGAGATATATTTACGCAGGGGACTATTATGGCAGCTATGGTTTAAATGGCGTTAGTTTCGCTTGTATAATATATACATGCAGAGGGTTATAGATAAACATGAAATACTTTCACGCGTTAACTAATAATCATATATTTAACATTTAATTAAACAAATATAAACAAAAAACACAAGTGCAATGCGCAATAATTATCCATCAGCCTGGCTAAAGTATAGCCGGATTTTATTTATTTGTGATAAAACCCGGTTTTTTTTCAGGCGCGGCGCGTTGCCAACCAGCAAAGTAGCGAGCCAGCGCAAACCATCAGCGCGCCTTGCCAGAAAGAAAGTGATAGCGGGGCGCTGAGTAGCACGGCGGCAAGCGCGGAGGACAGTACGGGCGTAAAATAAGAACCCACCGCCATAATGGTGACATTACCGTGCAAAATACCAATATTCCACGCAGCATAGGCAAATCCTAACGTTAATGCTGCAGTGAACATTTTAATCGTCACCGGAGTGCTGAAAACCATTTCCAGCTGAGGGGTGACAAAATAGTAAACCCACAGACTTGCGGCTGTCAGTAAGACGAACACCGTGATGCCGTTAAAGCCTTTTGCATATTTATTGGTCACTGTGCAATATGTGGCCCAGATAAAAGCCCCCAGAAAGGCGAGAAAATAACTGAGCGGACTACTGGCAACATTGCTGATAATTTCGCCAGGATTGAGGCCATTTTCACCACCTAATACCCAACAAACACCGGTCAATGCGATAATTAATCCAGGAATGACCAGCCAGGTTGATTTTTGACCATTAAATAATATGGCGAACAATATCGTCAGGCTTGGCCAGAGATAATTTACCATCCCGACTTCAATAGCCTGATGACGGGTAGCGGCATAACCCAGGGCCAGTGCTAAACAAATTTCATAGCTAACAAAAAGCACGCTACCGGCGATTAAATAGCGAACAGGAATTTTTCTGATATTTGGAAATCCGACAGTAAATATGAGCAACAGGCCGCTTAATGAAAAAATCATCGCTGCGCCGCCAGCAGGTCCCAGTCCCTCACTCACTCCCCGAATAAGTCCAACCATCGTGCTCCAGAGTACGATGGCAATCAGACCAATTAACGTTGCTTTTTGTTTTGTCATTCTGTTTCTCTGTCCATACCACTGGCAAAAAATAAGCTGAAATTTATAGCACTTTTACACCATAGCACGCTAATTAATTACCTTTTGCATACCTCCTTATGGGTACAAGGGTTAAACAAAGTGCACTATTTAGTAGCGGAACCGTTTCGTTTTTGATTTGACGCAAAAAAAATATGGATATAGCTGATAGTTTCGTCGCGAAGTTGTACATGTCATCTTTCAGGCTGCCTCGATTACGCACTTTGAGAGATTTCTTGTACGAATCCCTGCAAAAAAGAGGAAAGCAATGGACGTCAGCCGCAGACAATTTTTTAAAATCTGCGCGGGCGGTATGGCGGGAACAACAGTAGCCGCTCTGGGTTTTGCACCCAAAATGGCACTGGCTCAGGCACGAAACTATAAGTTATTACGCGCCAAAGAGATCCGAAACACCTGCACATACTGTTCCGTAGGTTGCGGGCTATTAATGTATAGCCTGGGTGATGGAGCAAAAAACGCCAAAGAGTCGATTTACCATATTGAAGGGGATCCGGATCATCCGGTGAGCCGGGGGGCATTATGTCCTAAGGGCGCAGGATTACTGGATTACGTACACAGTGAAAACCGTCTGCGTTACCCGGAATATCGCGCTCCTGGTTCCGACAAATGGCAGCGTATCAGCTGGGATGAAGCTTTCTCCCGCATCGCGAAGCTGATGAAAACTGACCGTGACGCCAACTTTATTGAGAAAAATGAGCAGGGCGTAACGGTTAACCGCTGGCTTTCAACCGGGATGCTGTGCGCATCTGCAGCAAGTAATGAAACCGGCATGCTGACGCAAAAATTTGTGCGCTCACTCGGCATGCTGGCAGTAGACAACCAGGCGCGCGTCTGACACGGACCAACGGTAGCAAGTCTTGCTCCAACATTTGGTCGCGGTGCGATGACCAACCACTGGGTTGATATTAAAAATGCTAACGTCGTGATGGTGATGGGCGGTAACGCCGCTGAAGCACATCCGGTGGGATTCCGCTGGGCGATGGAAGCTAAAAACAACAATGACGCCACGCTGATTGTTGTTGACCCACGTTTTACACGTACAGCCTCGGTGGCGGATATTTACGCACCGATTCGTTCCGGCACGGATATTACGTTCCTGTCCGGCGTTTTGCTGTACCTGATTGAAAATAACAAAATCAACGCTGAATACGTTAAGCATTACACCAACGCCAGCCTGCTGGTGCGGGATGATTTTGCTTTCGAAGAGGGTCTGTTCAGCGGGTATGACGCGAAAAAACGTCAGTACGATAAATCGTCCTGGAACTATCAGTTCGATGAAAACGGCTACGCCAAACGCGATGAAACATTAAGCCATCCGCGCTGCGTGTGGAACCTGCTGAAACAGCATGTATCCCGTTACACGCCAGATGTGGTGGAAAATATCTGCGGTACGCCAAAAGAAGACTTCCTGAAAGTCTGCGAAGTGCTGGCTTCCACCAGCGCAGCCGATCGTACAACCACCTTCCTGTATGCGCTGGGCTGGACGCAGCATACCGTCGGGGCGCAAAACATCCGCACCATGGCGATGATCCAGTTGCTGCTCGGCAATATGGGGATGGCCGGTGGTGGTGTCAACGCCTTGCGCGGTCACTCCAACATTCAGGGGTTAACCGACTTAGGTCTGCTCTCTACCAGCCTGCCGGGCTACCTGACGCTGCCGTCAGAGAAACAGACAGATCTGCAAACCTATCTGGCCGCGAACACGCCAAAAGCGACGTTGGCCGATCAGGTTAACTACTGGGGCAACTATCCGAAGTTTTTCGTTAGCCTGATGAAATCTTTCTACGGCAATGCGGCGCAGAAAGAGAATGACTGGGGCTTTGAGTGGCTGCCGAAGTGGGATCAGTCCTACGACGTGATCAAATACTTCAACATGATGGACAGCGGAAAAGTCACCGGTTACATCTGTCAGGGCTTTAACCCGGTTGCGTCCTTCCCGGACAAAAACAAAGTGGTGCAGTCCCTGAGCAAACTGAAGTATCTGGTCGTTATCGATCCGCTGGTGACAGAAACTTCAACGTTCTGGCAAAACCACGGCGAATCAAACGACGTTGATCCGGCATCTATCCAGACCGAAGTCTTCCGTTTGCCGTCAACCTGCTTTGCGGAAGAGGACGGTTCAATTGCCAACTCCGGTCGCTGGTTGCAGTGGCACTGGAAAGGTCAGGACGCGCCGGGCGAAGCCCGTAACGACGGCGAAATTCTGGCCGGCATTTACCACCGTCTGCGCGACATGTACCGCACTGAAGGCGGTAAAGCAGTTGAACCCGTGCTGAAAATGAGTTGGAACTATAAGCAGCCGGACGAACCGCATTCAGAGGAAGTGGCGAAAGAGAACAACGGCTATGCGCTGGAAGATCTCTATGATGCCAACGGTGTGCTGATTGCGAAGAAAGGCCAGTTGCTCAATAGCTTTGCGCTTCTGCGTGATGATGGCACAACCTCATCTTCCTGCTGGATTTATACCGGGAGCTGGACCGAGCAGGGCAACCAGATGGCCAACCGCGATAACGCCGACCCGTCAGGGCTGGGTAACACGCTGGGTTGGGCATGGGCATGGCCACTGAACCGTCGCGTTCTGTATAACCGCGCGTCGGCGGATCCGCAGGGTAAACCGTGGGATCCCAAACGCATGCTGATCCAGTGGAACGGTACGAAGTGGACGGGGAACGACATCCCGGACTTCAACACCGCGGCGCCTGGCAGCGGCACCAATCCGTTTATCATGCAGCCGGAAGGTCTGGGTCGTCTGTTCGCCATTGATAAGATGGCGGAAGGGCCGTTCCCGGAACACTACGAGCCAATGGAAACGCCGCTGGGTACCAACCCGCTGCACCCAAACGTAATCTCCAACCCGGCAGCCCGTCTGTACGAGGCGGATAAGCTACGCATGGGAACCAAACAGGACTTCCCGTACGTTGGGACGACTTATCGTCTGACCGAACACTTCCATACCTGGACCAAGCACGCATTGCTGAATGCGATTGCTCAACCAGAACAGTTTGTGGAAATCAGCGAAACGCTGGCGGCAGCGAAAGGTATCAATAACGGCGATCGCGTGAAAGTCAGCAGCAAGCGTGGATTTATTCGCGCAGTTGCGGTGGTTACGCGTCGTCTGCGTACCCTGAACGTCAATGGTCAGCAGGTCGAAACGGTTGGGATCCCGATCCACTGGGGCTTTGAAGGAGTCGCGCGTAAAGGCTATATCGCCAACACCCTGACGCCGAATGTCGGTGATGCAAACTCGCAAACGCCGGAATACAAAGCGTTTTTAGTAAACATCGAGAAGGCGTAAGGGGGCGAATATATGTCTATGGAAACGCAGGACATCATCAAACGGTCCGCAACAAACTCCATCACGCCGCCGCCTCAGGCCCGTGATTACAAAGCAGAGGTCGCGAAACTGATCGATGTGTCCACCTGTATAGGCTGTAAGGCCTGCCAGGTGGCATGTTCAGAGTGGAACGATATCCGCGATGAAGTCGGTCATTGCGTCGGGGTGTATGACAACCCCGCCGATCTCAGCGCCAAATCCTGGACGGTGATGCGATTTAGCGAAACCGAACAGAACGGCAAGCTTGAGTGGCTAATTCGTAAAGACGGCTGTATGCACTGTGAAGATCCGGGCTGCCTGAAGGCGTGCCCGTCTGCCGGGGCGATTATTCAGTACGCCAACGGGATTGTCGATTTCCAGTCAGAGCACTGCATTGGCTGCGGCTACTGTATTGCCGGGTGTCCATTTAATATTCCGCGCCTCAATAAAGAGGATAACCGCGTGTATAAATGTACGCTGTGTGTGGACCGCGTCAGCGTCGGGCAGGAGCCTGCCTGCGTCAAGACCTGTCCAACAGGGGCAATACATTTCGGCACCAAGCAGGAAATGCTGGAAATGGGCGAACAGCGGGTGGCCAAACTGAAAGCTCGCGGTTTCGAACACGCCGGACTCTACAACCCGGAAGGTGTGGGGGGGACGCATGTGATGTACGTTCTGCATCATGCCAACCAGCCGGAGCTGTACCACGGCCTGCCGAAAGATCCGCAGATTGATACCTCTATCAATCTGTGGAAAGGGGCGCTGAAACCGCTGGCCGCAGCCGGATTTATCGCCACCTTCGCCGGACTTATTTACCACTACGTTGGTATTGGTCCGAATAAGGAAGTGGACGACGACGAGGAGGATCATCATGAGTAAGTCGAAAATGATTGTGCGCACGAAGTTTATCGACCGCGCCTGTCACTGGACGGTGGTGATCTGCTTCTTCCTGGTGGCGCTGTCGGGGATTTCATTTTTCTTCCCGACTCTGCAATGGCTGACGCAAACTTTCGGTACGCCGCAGATGGGGCGTATTTTGCACCCGTTCTTCGGGCTGCTGATCTTCGTGGCGTTAATGTTCATGTTTGTACGCTTTGTTCACCACAACATCCCGGATAAAAAAGATATTCCGTGGCTGAAAAACATTGTGGAAGTGCTGAAAGGCAATGAACATAAAGTGGCGGATGTGGGCAAGTACAACGCCGGACAGAAAATGATGTTCTGGTCGATCATGAGCATGATTTTCGTGCTGCTGATTACCGGCATTATTATCTGGCGTCCGTACTTTGCACAGTTCTTCCCGATGCAGGTCGTGCGTTATAGCCTGCTGATCCATGCGGCGGCAGGCATTATCCTGATGCACGCCATCCTCATCCATATGTATATGGCATTCTGGGTGAAAGGCTCTATTAAAGGCATGATCGAAGGGAAAGTGAGCCGTCGCTGGGCGAAGAAACATCACCCGCGCTGGTATCGCGAAGTCGAAAGACAAGAAGCGAAAAAAGAGAGCGAGGAAGGGGTTAACTAATCCCTGACGTTACCTCCACGTAATGGCGCTACATCAGTAGCGCCATTTTTTTGCCAAAAAAACGTCATGTTTCTGTCATCTGCTCAACGTAAGGTGTTGTCTTTAATAATAGAAGAGTTAAAAGACAATGCATCTGGTAAAAAAATTACTCGCAGTCAGCGTGTTTCTTTGTGCGTCCGCTCAGGCGCAGAACATCCTCGAATTTCCTCAGCCGGAAAATAACCCGGAAGAGTTTTATGCCGTAACTGAAATCCCGGCAGGTGGAATGATTAAATATGAAACCGACGCCAAAACCGGTTTTATCGTTGCCGATCGCTTCCAGTCAATGCCGGTTGCCTATCCCGCCAACTACGGCTCGTTGACTCAATCTTTAGCCGGTGACGGCGACCCGCTGGACGTCATTTTTTATACCCGTGCGCCACTGGCCCCAGGAACATTGATTAAGCTGCGCGCGATTGGCGTGCTGAAGATGATCGACGGCGGAGAAAAGGACGACAAAATTGTCGCCGTTCCGGCCAGTAAAATTGACCCGACTTATGATGACATCAAAGAGTTGAGCGATCTGCCCAAGATTGAAGTGCAACGCCTGGAATCTTTCTTCCGCGTGTACAAAGATCTGCCGGAAGGGCGCAAAAAGGTAGAATTAAACGGTTTCAACGACGCCGCTACGGCAAAGCAAGAGATCAAACAGGCCTGGGATGCCTGGAAAGAGAAAAAACCGCAGTAATACATGGCATGCCGGATGACGGGCCTACAGGCGCATTTTGCTGATGTAGGCCCGCCATCCGGCTACGCGGTTTACTCCAGTATTGAGTTCAGACGCGCAATCTCCTGACGCCATTGCGCTTGTAACAGCGGTTTTTGATGTTTCGGCTTACGAGCGAGATCGTCGGCCAGCCGCTGCTCCAGTTCGAGAAGTTGTTCCAGTAACGCATCACTGTCGCGGCTTATTTCATTTCTCGCTTCAACCACCGTTTTCGGGACGGGTATCTCAGCAGATGTTTCCCGAATTCGCGCGTTGATCGCGTCGAGATCGTGCCATTCGCTGAGTTCGCCGTTCTCAATAAACCAGAACCGGTTACAGCTTTTGCTGATAAGCTGGCGATCGTGACTGACCAGCAGCACGCCGCCGTGATAGCTTTGCAGCGTTTCTGCCAGCGCCTCTTTGCCTTCCATATCCAGATGGTTGGTCGGTTCATCAAGCATCAGCAGGCTATAACGCGCAAGCGTCAGTCCCACAAACAATAACCGGGAACGCTCGCCACCGCTTAATGTACTGACCCGCTGTGCGTGACGAACCCATGGAAAGCCCGCGCTAATCAAGGCCATTTTGCGAATATCAGGCTGAGGAGCAAACGCTTCCAGCGCGTCAAACAGCGAGTCGTCATCAGCGAGTTGGTGCAGCGTTTGATCGTAATACCCCAGCGTAACGCGCGGGTGTAACACCAATGAAGGCGATGCCAGCTGTGAGTGAAACTGTTGCCAGATAAGCCTTAACAGCGATGATTTCCCACACCCATTGCGCCCGACAATCGCCACGCGATCGCCGCTTTTTACGCGGATACCGGCTATCGAAAACAGCGAATCTGCGCCAGGAGCAGGGGCCACGGACAGATGAGTCATCTCCAGCAAACGATCCGCACGCAGGGCATCACCCTGCAATGTTAGTGTCCACTGACTTCCCGAGGTTACTTCGGTTTGTACCTCTTTCAGGCGCAGCACCTGTTTTTCCATCTGCTTGGCTTTACGGGAAAGGTCTTCATTGTCGTAGACCCGCCCCCAGGTCGCCAGCCGTTTGGCGCTGGCGGTGACGCGGTCGATCTCCTTTTGTTCAGCCTTATGGCGCAAAGCATCGCTGGCGTCTCTGTCTACCAGAGCCTGACGCGCCGCGCTACAGGGCAGATCGAAGGCATGCAGGGTGCGATCGCGCAGGATCCAGGTCCCGTGAGTTACGGCATCCAGCAACTGCGGGTCGTGGGAAACCACCACAAAACTACCAGACCAGTTCTGTAAGAACTGTTCCAGCCACAGTAATGTAGGCAAATCCAGGTGGTTACCCGGTTCATCCAGCAGTAGCAGGTCAGGATTTCGCATCAGCGCCCGCGCTAATAACAGGCGCGTGTGTTGTCCGCCGCTCAGCGTTTGTGCTGTCAGAGATAAATTCTCCGGCGTGAAACCCATTTCGGCCAGCAACGCTTCAACTCGCCATTGCTGGCTCGCGCGTTCATGCTCGGGAAGTTGAGCAAGCACCGCCTCTTGCAACGTAAGCGGCAGTATATCGTCAGGTAAATGTTGCTCCACTCGTGCGAGATGACAGTGATTCGCCTGCGCGATAGACCCGCTGGTGGGTGAAATCGTGCCATCAAGCAGTTTTAACAGCGTACTTTTGCCGCAGCCGTTGTAACCGATAAGCCCGATGTGGTCACCTTTTTTCAGGGTGAAGGAAAGATCGTCGAATAGCGTGCCAAATGCCGTATCAACGTGTAAGGATTGTGCGGTTAGTAATGTGCTCATTGTTGCTTACTCAAGAGTTACAGGCGTAAAAACGCCTCGTCAAACATCGCTGACGATAACCCGGTAAGCCCGAGAGAAGGGGATTGAGAAGTTAGCTTCGCTCAAGCAGAAGTTATCGCAGCACGATACCGATAACGCTTGAGCACTGGCGATCGCCAAAAGCATGTGAAACGATAAAACGTTCACAGTACAGCATAAGTATCCTCCTTTTGTTTTTCAGAATGTTAATCGGTGATGAAAGTGTAAGCGCAACATACGCGGTAGCGCAAGCTTTGAACGCCCAGCAGATCACAAGACAAATAAATCAGGCAAAAGTTAATTTTCGTCGCGTCGAAAGCATGAGTTAAGGATCACAATAACGATCGCTGTTCTCCGGTACGCTGTCGCTCACTATTTTATTATTTGGAGAATAGATGACATGAAAAAAACAATGACATTGACGATGATTGCGCTGGGATGTTTATTTGCAAATGCACAAGCAAGTGAAAAACTCGCTGGTAATGAGATACTTAAAGTGCAAAAGGGTGGTGTTCCTGACAAAATTTACACGCAGAATAACCCGCATTTAAAGATTGCCACCTATAACATTGGTAAAAATGAAGCATCTGCTGATGTGGCGGATTTTACGGCACTTAATTCAGCTATTAAAAGAATAGATGCAGATATTATAGCAGTGCCAGAGGTTGATAATAAAACAGGGCGCAGTCAAAAGATCGATCAACTCAAAAAAATCGCTGATGCCAATAAACTGTATTACGCCTTTGGTAAAGCACTCGATTTTGATGGCGGTGAGTACGGGTTAGGACTGCTTTCCAAATATAAAATATTGCACACGCAGGTGGTAAAATTACCGTCGGGTAATGCTGAACAACGCGTGGCGTTACTGGCGCAGGTTGACGTGCCTGGGTTTGATTCTGCCCCCATCATTATGGTGACCCATCTCGACTGGCAAAAAGATCCTACCATGCGTACGGAACAAGCCCGCTATCTTTTAGATATCAGCATTGGCGACGCGACATCAGATTTCCCGGATATCGCCTCCTCAATTAAAATCCTTGCAGGGGACTTTAATTCGACCCGGGACGAGCAGCCGCTGAAAGAAATACGTTACTTTTTCAACGAAGTGACGAAAGAAGGGGTTGATACCCGCAGTTGGCCAGCCGTTAACCCTGCGATCGATATAGACCATATTTTCACGTTTAAAGGGCAGAAGTGGAACGTCAAAAATCTGGAAATTCCACATAACTCACCCGAATTTACGTGGTCTACGGCGAGCGATCACCTGCCGGTTATCGCTGAGCTGGAACTTTCAGAACAGTAATCTACATACTGTATTTCGTTCATCGAACGCTTAAAATTGCCCGGCAGACTCTGCTGCCGGGCAAACCGTCAAATAGAAGTTCGACGGTAGTCGCGATATTCCGCCTGCCAGAAATTATCGTCAATCGCCTGTTGCAGCGCTTCGGCGGACGTTTTCACAGCCACGCCTTGCTGCTGGGCCATTTTACCCACGGCAAAAGCAATCGCACGGGAAACTGTCTGAATGTCTTTCAGTTCCGGTAACACCAGTCCTTCGCCGTTCAGCACCAGCGGTGAATACTGCGCCAGTGTTTCACTGGCCGACATCAGCATTTCATCGGTAATGCGCGATGCGCCGGAAGCAATAACACCCAGCCCGATACCCGGGAAAATATAGGCGTTATTACACTGAGCAATCGGGAAGACTTTTTCCTTCCACACTACCGGCGCGAACGGACTACCGGTCGCAACCAGCGCGTTACCTTCGGTCCAGGCGATAATATCCTGTGGCGTAGCTTCCACGCGTGAAGTTGGGTTAGACAGCGGCATGACGATGGGACGCGAACAATGCTTGTGCATTTCGCGGATGATCTCTTCGGTAAACAGGCCGGTCTGTCCGGAAACACCAATCAGGATATCCGGCTTAACGTTACGCACCACGTCGAGTAACGACAGCACATCCTCTTGCGTATCCCAGTGCTGCAGATTTTCGCGTTTTTGCACCAGTTTGGTCTGGAAGGAGAGCAGGTTCGGCATTTTGTCGGTTAACAGGCCGAAGCGATCGACCATAAACACGCGCTGACGCGCCGCTTCCTCGCTTAAACCTTCACGCTGGATTTGCGCGATGATCTGCTCGGCAATCCCGCAACCAGCTGAGCCCGCTCCCAGGAACACGATATTCTGTTCACTTAACTGGCTACCCGCCGCGCGGCTGGCGGCAATGAGCGTACCAACGGTAACCGCTGCGGTGCCCTGAATATCGTCGTTAAACGAGCAAATTTCATCGCGATAGCGGTTCAACAACGGCATCGCATTTTTCTGCGCGAAGTCTTCGAACTGCAGCAGCACGTCCGGCCAACGATGCTTCACAGCCTGGATGAATTCATCGACAAATTCGTAGTATTCATCATCAGTGATACGCGGATTACGCCAGCCCATATACAGCGGATCGTTCAGCAGTTGCTGATTGTTGGTACCGACGTCCAGGACGACCGGCAGGGTGTAGGCCGGACTAATTCCGCCACACGCGGTATACAGCGACAGCTTACCGATCGGAATACCCATCCCGCCGATCCCCTGGTCGCCAAGGCCCAGAATACGTTCACCGTCGGTGACGACGATAACTTTGATATTGTGGTTAGGTACGTTCTGCAGGATATCGTCCATATTGTGGCGGTTCTGATAAGAGATAAACACACCGCGCGCGCGACGGTAGATCTCAGAGAAACGCTCACAGGCAGCACCTACCGTTGGGGTATAGATAACCGGCATCATCTCATCAAGGTGATTATGCACCAGTCGGTAAAACAGTGTTTCGTTGGTGTCCTGAATGTTACGCAGGTAAATATGCTTGTCGATTTCGGTTTTGAATCCCTGATATTGGATCCAGGCGCGTTCAGCCTGTTCTTCAATCGTCTCGACCACTTCCGGCAGTAACCCCAGCAGGTTGAAGTTACGGCGTTCTTCCACACTGAAAGCGCTCCCTTTATTCAGTAAAGGGAATTCCAGCAGTACCGGGCCAGCGTAGGGGATGTAAAGGGAACGCAGTTTTTTAGTTTCGTTTTCCATGTCACTCACTCTTTTTTGAATAACCGTCCCTGGCGTTCTTTATGATCGTATGTGGCCTGTCCGCCAGGGAAACGGGCGAAGTATAAAGCATTGTGAATGGGGTATGGGGTTTTATAAGCAAAAACACCACTGCGGTTGCAATGGTGTTTATCTCGTTATTCAGTCAGACCTGCGAAAGACTATTTGCCGTCAGCGCGGCGTTTTCTTCCGGTAGGATTGTTGACCACACTGGTTTTGTCACCTTCGGTCACGACTTTACGTTGGTTTGAGATTTTGTGGTCCAGTCCAAGAATATGACGGGCCTGACGGTTCGATTTCATTCTAACTCCTTAATCCTGTTTCTGGTTTCAAGGGCGAGCCCGTATAACAACGGACGAAATACAACCTGATAGAAAGCCGATGTTTAAAATAACGGCTTTCAGGATGGTCGGTCATTTTGTCTGAAAGGTCAATGCTTAAGCGGTAAATGCAGAACTATCCCGGATGGATCATGCATTTTCTCAGGCGTCCTATACTTGTAACTTCAACGACAACACAGGAGAACGGTAATGACTATCCATAAGAAGGGTCAGGCACACTGGGAAGGCGACATTAAACGCGGTAAAGGTACCGTATCGACCGAAAGTGGCGTGCTGAATCAGCAACCGTATGGGTTTAATACGCGGTTCGAAGGGGTAAAAGGCACCAATCCTGAAGAGTTGATTGGCGCGGCCCATGCCGCCTGCTTCTCAATGGCGCTTTCGTTAATGCTGGGCGATGCGGGCTTTACGCCAGACGCCATTGATACCACTGCCGATGTTTCTCTGGATAAGGTGGATGCGGGATTTGCGATAACCAAAGTAGCGCTGCACAGTGAGGTAAGCGTTCCGGGGATAGACGCCGCCACGTTTGACGGCATCATCCAGAAAGCGAAGGCCGGCTGTCCAGTTTCGCAGGTACTGAACGCGGAAATTACACTGGATTATCAGCTGAAGTCTTAATCGTGGCGTGCCGGATGCGACTACGTCTTATCCGGCACCCGATGATGTTATTGCGCCACCCAGCCGCCATCCATATTCCACGCAACGCCTCGTACCTGCGCCGCACCGTCTGAACATAAAAACAACGCGAGTTCCCCTAACTGCTCCGGCGTGACGAATTCGCGCGACGGTTGCTTTTCCGCCAGCAGGGCGTCACGTGCGACGTCAGGCGCAGCGCCTTCGGCAATACGTTTATCAATCTGCTGCTGGACCAACGGTGTGAGCACCCAACCGGGGCATAGCGCATTGCAGGTGATGCCGGTCTGCGCGGTTTCCAGCGCAATGGTCTTGGTTAATCCCACCACGCCGTGCTTGGCTGCCACGTACGCGGATTTCTCTTTAGAAGCCACCAGGCCGTGAACCGAGGCGATATTAATGATGCGTCCCCAGTTCCGTGCGCGCATGCCTGGCAGCGCCAGTCGCGTAGTGTGAAAAACGGATGAGAGGTTAATAGCAATAATTGCGTTCCATTTTTCAACCGGGAAGGTTTCTACCGGAGACACATGCTGGATCCCGGCGTTGTTGACCAGGATATCCACACCGCCAAATTCGCTTGCGGCATAGCGCATCATGTCAGCAATTTGCGCTTCATCGCTCAGGTCCGCGCCGTGGTAGCCTGGCGTTTTGCCATACTGCGCCACGGCGTCTTTGGCAGCTTCGACATCACCAAACCCGTTGAGGATCAACGAAGCGCCCGCTTGTGCCAGCACCTGAGCGATGCCTAATCCAATACCGCTGGTCGAGCCGGTAACCAGGGCGGTTTTTCCCGTTAAGTTCATGATGATTCTCCTTAAACAATTCCGGTGGTGTAGAAGACGCCGATAACAAACAGCACGGCCAGGCTTTTGATCACGGTGATGGCGAAAATCCCGCCGTACGCCTGACGATGGCTGAGGCCGGTAATAGCCAGCAGGGTAATGACCGCGCCGTTGTGCGGCAGGGTATCCATGCCGCCACTGGCCATTGACGCCACGCGGTGGAAGACTTCGAGTGGAATATTGGCGGCATGGGCAGCGGCAATAAAAGTGTCAGACATGGCGGCGAGGGCAATACTCATTCCGCCAGACGCCGAGCCGGTGATCCCGGCCAGCGTGGTGATGCTGATGGCTTCGTTAAGAAGCGGGTCGGGGATCGCCGCCAGCGCTTTTGACAACACAAGGAAACCCGGCAGGGCAGCGATCACCGCACCAAAACCATACTCCGACGCGGTGTTCATCGCCGCGAGGATCGCGCCGCCAACCGCCGTTCTACTGCCTTCCGCCAGGCGACCTTTAATGTTGCGATAGCCGAACAGCACCACCAGCAGGATCCCTGAAATCAGCGCCGCTTCCACCGCCCAGATAGCGGTAATTTTACCGACTTCGGTGGTAATCGGTTTGGCAAGGCCTGGCAGTTCCAGTTGATGTGTTGCGCCATACCACTGTGGGATCCAGCGGGTAAACAGCAGGTTAAATACCCCAACCAGAATCAGCGGAGAGATAGCGATTATCGGGTTCGGCAGGTTAATGTTATCCGGCGTTTCCGGCTCGTTTAACAGTTCAGTGCCATAGCCTTCATTCTTTGCCTGCGCTTTACGACGCTGACGTTCGAGATAAACCAGACCGACGAAAATAATAAACAGCGAGCCTATCAGCCCCAGCCACGGCGCGGCCCAGGCGTTAGTCCCAAAGAAGCTGGTCGGAATAATATTCTGGATCTGCGGCGTGCCCGGCAAGGCGTCCATCGTGAAGGAAAACGCGCCCAGCGCAACGGTGGCCGGGATCAGGCGCTTAGGGATATTACTCTGGCGGAACAGCTCCGCCGCAAAGGGATACACCGCAAACGCCACGACGAACAGCGATACCCCGCCGTAGGTTAACAGTGCGCACACCAGCACGATCACCGGGATGGCGTGACGCCGCCCGAGAATATTGATGGCGGCGGCAACAATAGAGCGGGAAAAACCAGACAACTCGATTAACTTGCCAAACACCGCACCCAGCAAAAATACCGGGAAGTAAAGCTTCACAAAACCGACCATTTTTTCCATAAACAGGCCGGTGAAGGCAGGGCCGACGGCGCTGGGTTCAGTAAGCAATACAGCACCTAATGCTGCGATGGGGGCAAACAGGATGACGCTGTATCCGCGATAGGCTGCAAGCATCAGCAGGCCCAGCGCTGCCAGGGCGATTAATACACTCATCATGACTCCTCAATATCATTGTTATAGTGGGGTACAGAAAGAGAAGTTACGGTTTCAGGGCAAAGCGCAGCTGGTGCTCTCTGCGTTGCTGGATGTACTTCTTGCGCGAATCATCCCAGCGATAAAATCCCTGGCCGCTGCGCAAACCGGTTTCACCATTGGCGACCTTGTCAGCGACCAGCGACATCATGTCGCTACCGGTGGCGAGCGTGGGTAACAGATGCTGACAAATGTCCTGTACCGTAGAAAGACCGGTCATATCAGCCGCCTCCAGCGGACCAACCATGGCATAGCGTCGTCCGAGCGAGGCACGCATTACCTGATCCACCACCTCCGCGCTGGCGATACCGCTTTTAACGATATGCAACGCTTCACGTAGCAGGGCGAATTGCAGACGGTTGCCGACAAACCCTGGCGCGGCGCGATCGAGCACGACCGCTTCCAGTTGCATCGACAGCAGTAGTTGTTGTAATTCATGGAGATATTCCGCCTTCGTTGCCGTCCCCGGCACAATTTCAACCAGCGGAATAAAGTGCGGCGGGTTCCAGAAATGGGCAATCAGCAACCGCTCAGGATAGGCAAGCTTTTCTGCCAGGGCATCGGGTGGCAGTCCGCTGGTATTACTGGCGATCACCGCCTCCGGTGCGATCAGCTCTTCCAGTTGCGCATACAGCGCATGTTTAAGTTCGAGGCGTTCCGGGATGGCTTCAATCAGCAATCCGCACGCGGCAATATCCTGTAGCGACGTCGTACCGTGTAGACGGTTCATAACCGATGCTTTTTCGCTTAGAGCAAATTGTTCAGTAGCAATAAGCTCATCCACAATACCGCTGGCAATAAGGCTAATTTCCGCAATTCGGCTGCTATCGGTGTCGTACAACCAGATATCGTGACCAAAGCGGGCAAAGTGGGTGGCGATGCCGACGCCCATTAAACCCGCGCCCAGTACGCAAATTTGCTTATTTTTCATGAGATCCCCCCGGACGCTCTACTGCCAGCGCGACACCCTGACCACCGCCTACGCACAGTGTGGCCAACCCTTTGGCGGCGTTGCTGCGGGCCATTTCATGCAGCAGGGTCACCAGAATCCGGCACCCGGAGGCACCAATCGGATGACCCAGCGCGATCGCGCCGCCATTGACGTTAACTTTGCTGCTATCCCAGTTCAGTGATTCGCCAACCGCCAGCGCTTGTGCGGCAAACGCTTCGTTGGCTTCAATGAGATCAACATCGTTCAGCGCCCAGCCTGCCCGTTGCAGACACTGAAGTGACGCTTCTACTGGCCCAATACCCATAATGGCCGGATCGACGCCGGAGACCGCGTAGCCCGCAACCCGTCCCAGAACCGGCAAATTGAGTTCTGCGGCTTTGGCGGCGCTCATTAGCATCACCGCCGCGGCGCCATCATTGATTGAAGAAGCATTCCCGGCGGTCACCGTGCCGTTTCCTGGCCGAAACGCTGGCTTCAGCTGCGCCAGCTTATCAGCCTGAGTATCCGGGCGCGGTTGTTCGTCACGGTCCACTACACGCGGCGTTTTTTTCCCCTGCGGAACGCTGACCGGGGTAATCTCCGCACTAAAACGACCGGCTTCAATCGCGGCAGCTGCTTTTTGCTGGGAATGCAGAGCAAATGCGTCCTGTTGCTCACGACTGATAGCGAACTTATCTGCCAGATTCTCCGCGGTAATGCCCATGTGATAGTCGTTGAAGGCGTCCCATAAACCGTCATGCACTACGCTGTCTTTCAGGCTGGCATGACCCAGGCGCAGACCGGCCCGCGCGCCATCGAGGAAATAGGGCGCATTGCTCATGCTCTCCTGCCCACCGGCAATCACAATTTGCGCATCACCGCAGCGAATCGCCTGTACCGCCTGATGCACCGCCTTCAGGCCCGAGCCGCACACCAGATTAATGGTTAGCGCTGGCGTAGTGACCGGTAAGCCCGCGCGTAACGCCGTCTGTCTGGCCGGATTTTGACCACTGCCCGTCGTGAGCACCTGACCCAAAATCACTTCATCAATTTGCTCAGGCGCCACGGCCGTTTTTTCCAGCAGGGAACGGATGACCACCGAACCGAGTTCAACCGCCGAAAGCGGCGCCAGCGCGCCATGAAAACTGCCAATCGGGGTGCGCGTTGCCGCGACAATAACAACATCCTGCATGGTCAGCTCCTCAGTTAAATTGCATCTCGGGGACATTTTCAGGAACGATCAGCTTGCCGGCGGTTCTGGCGACGATGTCATCCACGCTGATACCCGGGGCGCGTTCACGCAGAATGAACGCCCCATCGGCAATCTCCAGCAGCGCCAGATCGGTAAGTACGCGTTTGATGCAGGCCACGCCAGTCAGCGGCAGGGTGCAGGCGGGAAGCAATTTTGACTCACCGTTTTTGGAGGCATGGGTCATCACCACGATGATGTTGTCGGCTCCAGCCACCAGGTCCATTGCGCCGCCCATGCCTTTCACCATTTTTCCGGGGATCATCCACGAGGCGATATTGCCGTTTACATCGACTTCAAACGCGCCGAGCACCGTCAGGTCAACGTGGCCGCCGCGGATCATCGCGAAGGATTGCGCCGAGTCGAAAATCGCTGCGCCTTTGCGCGCCGTCACGGTCTGTTTTCCGGCGTTGATCATGTCCGCATCAATTTCGTCTTCTGTGGGAAACGGCCCCATACCCAGCAAACCGTTTTCCGATTGCAGCATCACGTCCATACCATCGGGGATGTAGTTCGCTACCAGAGTGGGAATACCAATCCCAAGATTGACGTAATAACCGTCGCGCAGCTCACGGGCGACACGCATTGCCATTTGTTCACGCGTTAACATGGTCAGGCTCCTTTCTGGCGCAGGGTGCGTTGTTCAATACGTTTTTCAAATTGCCCCTGAATAATGCGGTTAACAAAAATTCCGGGAGTATGAATCGCAGCGGGATCCAACTCGCCAGGGGGGACAATCTCTTCAACTTCCACCACGGTAACGCGCCCGGCAGCGGCCATCAGCGGATTAAAATTCTGTGCGGTATGGCGATAGATAACATTGCCGTACCAGTCGGCTTTCCAGCCTTTGACCAGCGCAAAGTCTCCGGTTATAGCCTGTTCTAAAATGTACGGACGTCCGGCAAACTCGCGCACCTCTTTTCCTTCGGCCACGGGGGTCCCGTATCCGGTCGCGGTGAAGAAAGCGGGGATCCCCGCGCCGCCAGCGCGCAACTGCTCCGCCAGCGTGCCTTGCGGCGTCAGGATGGCTTCCAGTTCGCCGCTAAGCACCTGCTTTTCAAACAGCGCGTTTTCACCCACATAGGATGCAACCACTTTGCGCACCTGACGCGTTTCCAGCAGTACGCCGAGGCCAAAACCGTCCACGCCGCAGTTGTTTGACACCACGGTAAGACCCTGAACCTCCCGACGACGTACTTCGGCAATCAGATTTTCAGGGATGCCACATAAGCCAAAACCGCCCGCCAGCAGCGTCATGTTGTCGGTCAGTCCTTCCAGCGCCTCTTGATACGTGGCGACCCGTTTATCCAGTCCAGCCATATACTTGCCCCTCCTGTTGTCCTTGCCGACATCATTGGGGGAGAAAAATGATTTGTTAATTTTAAATTTGTGACTCACTCATTGGGTTTTTTTATCAATTTAATGTTAATTAAAGGTATTCAACAGGTTAAAGGAATGCGAAATGGGAATGAGCATCAAACAGTTACGCGCGTTTTTAGCGGTAGCTCACACTCTGAATTTTGCTCATGCCAGTGAAAGACTGAATATGTCGCAACCCGCATTAAGTCTGGCGATTAAAGGACTGGAGGATTCGTTAGGTGGGGCTTTACTGTTGAGAACCACCCGCAAGGTGACCCTGACACAGGAAGGGGAAACGTTGCTGAACATGGGGCGACAGTTGCTCGCGGACTGGGAGAACACGGAAGAGGCAATGCGCCAGCGATTCACGCTGCAACGCGGTAAAATCTCTATTGCCGCCATGCCTTCATTTGCTGCTAACGTCCTGCCGTCAGTACTGAAGACGTTTCGTGATTCCTATTCCGGTATCAACGTAACGGTTCACGATGTGATCAACGAACAAGTCATTGAGATGGTGAGTGAAGGGCGGGTGGAGATGGGCATTGCCTTCGAACCAGACTATTCCGGACATCTGCATTTCACCCCGCTTGGTGTGGATCGTTTTATCGCGATTGTCCCGCCAACATGCCGACTGGCAGGGCGGGATCGTATTGCGTGGCGTGAACTGCTGACGCTGGATTTCATCACTCTGCAACGACCTTCCGCTGTGCGTCTGATGCTGGAAGAACAGTTGGTGCAAAGCGGGCATTCGCTGGAGGTGGCGCTGGAGAGCCATCAACTGGTGACCATTGGCCGGCTGGTGGCTAAGGGCCTGGGCGGCAGCGCGGTACCCGCGCTGTGCCGTACGCAAATGACTGAATTAGGCGCAACCTGTATCGATCTGGACACGCCGGTGATCCAGCGTCGGATCGGCGTTCTGCGTTCGGCACATCATAAGTTATCTACCGCCTCAGAAGTGCTGGTGGATACCCTGAAAAAGGCGTATTGCGCCTGATTTTCCGCCGCGTTCAGCTCACGTTAACCGCCCGCCAGCAGCGAACCTCACATCCTGATTCGCTGGACAGCAAGATCTGTTTATTCTCACAGCCACGGATCGCCAACGGACATCTGTCACGAAAAAAACAGCCCTCAGGCAGCGTTCGGTTCCCCGGTAGTTCGGTTTTCCGTAACACTAAATCCTCCGCCAGCGGTGCTCCCGTTTTAGGGACGGAGTCCAGTAATAATCGCGTGTAGGGATGGGCAGGATGAGTAAGAACCTGCTGCGTTTCTCCCAGTTCAACAATTTGCCCAAGGTACATCACCGCCACGCGATCGCTCATATGGCGAACCACCGACACATTATGCGATATCAGCACATAGGTCAGATTTCTGCGTGCCTGCAATGACACCAGCAGGTTAAGAATTTGCGCCTGCACGGAGATATCCAGCGCCGAAGTGGGTTCATCCAGTACAATCACGTCCGGCTCTGACGACAACGCCCGGGCAATGGCAATACGCTGACGCTGCCCGCCGGAGAACGCATGCGGCAGACGGTCGAGATATTCAGGGCGGATCCCTACCTGTTGCGCCAAATCTTCGGCAAGAATGCGGCGTTCACGCTCGGAGCTTCGCTTCTGGATCCACACCGGTTCGGTGATAATTCGCCACACCGGTAAGCGCGGATCAAGCGATGAAAGCGGGTCCTGAAAGACCATCTGCATACCATTGTGCTGCTTGCCATCGCGGCGAGAGTAGTTTCCCTGACTGGGTTGCAGCATCCCCATCAGCAGTTGCGCCAGCGTACTTTTTCCGCAGCCGGATTCACCGACAATCCCCAGCGTTTCTCCCTGTCGAATCTGTAAATCCAGACCGTTGAGCGCATGCACCCGTTCGGTAACCTTGCCGAGCCAGTTTTTACGCGCGGGAAAGCTGACATGAACATCCTGCAAGGCCAGTAAAAATTCAGACATGTGTTGTCTCCAGTTGCGGATACCAGCAGGCCGATTGTTGATCCGCGCCTCCCTGACTGCTTAATGCAGGCGTCTCGTCACAGCGAGGACCGGCGGCAAAACAGCGTTCGCGAAATGCGCATCCGCTCGGTAAGCGGGTTAAATTCGGTACGGTGCCGGGAATGGCAGGCAGCAATGCGCGCGGTTCACCGTGTTCCGGCGCACATTTCAGCAAGCCGATGGAATAGGGATGCGTGGGATGCTGAATAACGGTTGGTGTTGGGCCGCTCTCAATCACGCTTCCGGCATACATGACGTATAACCGGTCGCACAATTGTGACACCACCGCCATATCATGGCTGATAAATAGTACGGCTGTCCCGCTGGCGCGCGCTTTTAGCTTCAATAAACGCAGCACCTGTAGCTGTACCGTGACGTCGAGCGCGGTGGTCGGTTCATCGGCAATGATAAGCCCCGGCTCGCAGGAAAAGGCCAGCGCAATCATCACCCGCTGGCGCATACCGCCGGAAAGCTCAAACGGGAAACGTTTCATCACGTCCGCCGCGTCCGGAATTTGCATCTCTTCCAGCAAAGCGATGGCTTTCTGGCGAGCATCCGTGCGGCTTAGCGCCTGGTGATGGCGGATAACTTCCACCATCTGCTGGCCGATACGTCGCGTGGGATTAAGCGCGGTCATGGGCTCCTGGAAGATCATGGCGACGCGTGCGCCACGCCATTGGCGCATCTGCTTTTCGCTGGCGTTGAGCACATCTTCACCCAGCAGCGAAACGCGTCCCTGGTGAATATGATAACTGCCCTCCGGCAGCAGCCGCATGGTAAGCATCGCCGTCACGGACTTGCCGGAACCGGATTCACCGACCACGCCGACAATTTCTCCACGGTTGATATGCAGCGAAACATGATTCAGCGCATGCACGTCAGCTTTATAGCCGGGGAAACTCAGATGCAAATCCTCAATTTCCAGTACGGGTTGTGTCATGACTGTTTTCCTCCGGCTTTCGGATCCAGCAGGTCGCGAATACCATCGCCAAAAAGATTAAAGCCCACGGCGGTAATCAGAATTGCGGCGCCGGGAAAAGCGCAATACCACCACTGATCAAGCACGTAGTTGCGGCCTATCGCCACCATCGCTCCCCATTCCGCGCTGGGCTGCTGTGCGCCCAGACCAATAAACCCGAGCGTGGCGGCCATCAGGATCGCGCTGCCGATATCCAGCGACGCCTGCACAATCAGCGGCGGTAAAGAGTTACGTAAAATGTGCCAGCTAATCAGGTGCCAGCGAGAAGCGCCGTAGGTCCGCGCAGCCTGGACATAGGTAAACTGACGCACCACTAACGTTTGGCCGCGGGCGAGGCGCACATAAAAAGGAATACGTACGATGGCAATCGCCAGCATGGCGTTAAACAGGCTGGGTCCCAGCGCAGCGGCCAGCGCCATTGTCAGTACCAGCGAAGGGATGGACAGCATGATGTCCATTATTCGCATGATAATTGCATCGGCGCGTCCCCCCATGACGCCAGACAGACAACCCAGCAGCGAACCCAATCCGCCGGCAATTCCCACCACCACCAGACCAGCGACGACCGACTGCTGGCTTCCGACCAGAACACGGCTGAACAGATCGCGGCCCACTTCATCGGTACCAAACCAATGGGACGCAGACGGTGGCAGCAGGCGCGCACTTAAATTGATGGCATTAGGATCGTAAGGCGTAATCCACGGTGACAGCACCATCAGCAACAGTATCAGTACAATGATGACCCCGCCTATCAGCGTCAGCGGGCTGCTTTTCATCATCCACAACAATTTCGCCCAGTCCGTACGACGACGAGCAGTCTGTGGGGCGGTCGGCGTTTCTTGAGTGAGCATCATTCAGCACCTCCGCGTCCAATACGTGGGTCAATCCACAGGTAGAGTAAATCAACCGCAAGGTTGACCAGCACATAAGCGAAAGAGACCACTACGGCAAATCCCATCACCGCCGGGAAGTCGAGCGCCTGAATCGACGTTACCACCCAGGCGCCCATTCCCGGCCAGGCGAAGACCGTTTCGGTCAGTACCGCACCGTAGAGCAGATCGCCCAATGCCAGGCCGAGCACGGTTATTGATGGAATAAGCGCATTCGGCAACGCGTAACACAACACGATGTACCAGCCCGGTAGTCCGCTGGCGCGCGCGGTACGAATGTAATCTTCACTCAGTTGCTCCAGCATGGCGGAGCGAATCTGGCGGGCAACGATCCCTAAGTGCACAAAAGCCAGCGTCAGTGACGGCAGGATCAGGTGCTGGAGCGCATTGAAAAAGACTTCGCCATTGCCTTCCAGCAGGGCATCAATCAGGTAGAACCCGGTGACATGAGCCGGTGGATCCAGCCAGTCGTCTAACCGTCCACCACCGGGCAAAATTTGCAGATGACCATAAAACAGCACGATAACCCCCAGCCCCAGCCAGAATGCAGGCGTGGAGATGCCGGTAATCGCCATCAGGCGAACGAGGTGATCAAGCCAACGGTTGCGCCAGACTGCAGATAAAATACCTAACGGAATACCGATCACCAGCGCCAGCAACAAAGAGCAGAAAGCCAGCTCCAGGGTGGCGGGAAAGAAGATACGCAGTTCATCCAGTACCGGGCGTCCGGTGCGAATAGAGGTGCCTAAGTCGCCCTGAAAGATATCGCTCACATAGCGAAAGAACTGCACATACAGCGGTTGGTTCAGCCCCAGCTGTTGGCGAATATTTTCAACAATTTCATCGCTGGCGCGATCGCCCGCCAGCAACCGCGCGGGGTCGCCTGGGATCAGGTGCGAAATAATAAAGGTGATCACGCAAACACCGATAACCACCAGAATAAGTCCCCAGCATCGCTGGCGTAAAATGCTCCAGAACGTCATTAGCTTCCCCTTGCGGAGCCTGGGTGGCTCCGCATCAACGTGGCTTATTTACTCATGGTGGAGATATTGAAGACCTGTTCCAGCATGGGGTTAAATACAAATCCTTTGACGTCTTTGTTCATCGCCAGTTGATAGTTTTTCTGGAATAAATAGACGTAGGCCGCTTCATCAATCACGATGGTTTGCGCCTGCTGGTAATCATTGGTTCTGGCGACAGGATCGGTGGTGGCTAATGCGCTACGCAGCAGCTTATCGACCTCACTGTTTTCATAGAATGAACGGTTACCCGGCAGACCTTTTTTATCTGACTCAAACCAGTAGTTCATGAACATGTACGGGTCGGCGAAATCCGGACTCCAGTTGCCGATAGCAATGTCGTAATCCCCTTTACCCACGCGGTCACGCATGGTGGCATTCGCCAGTTTTTCCAGCTTCACCTTAATACCCAGTTTGTTGAGACTGGCCTGGGTAGAGAGGGCAATCGGCTCCCAGTTAGGGTCATTATCTGAATACAAGAAACTCAGGCTCTCGGGTTTGTTCGCAACCTTGTCCCATGCGGCTTTCGCTTTGGCTTCATCAAAACTGTACTGCATAGCCTTGTCATCAAAACCCCACATACCTTCAGGGATGGGACCGCGCATCTGTTTACCATTGCCACTGAGGATCCCATTCACCATGCCTTTATAATCGGTGGCCCATGAGATGGCGCGGCGTAAATCCACCTGATTGAGCGGCGCTTTACTGTTGTTCAGATACAGATAGGTCACGCGCAGCGAGGGATAATCCACTACGTTAACTTTGCCTTCCTGTTTTAAAGCGGCCAACTGGTCGACTGGAAGCGCGTCGGCAATGTCGATATCGCCACGCGACAATTGCAGGCGACGGGAGGCGCTTTCACCAATGATTTTTACCGAAACCCGCTTAAACGTTGGTTTGGCCCCGGAATAATGCGGGTTTGGCACCAGCACCAGTTGTTGTCCTTTTTGCCAGCTTTTCAGCATGAAAGGACCGGAGCCTGCCGTGTTCTGCGCCAGGAATCCGCGGGCATCGTCTGCGGCATGCTGTTTTAAGATTGCCGGGTTGATAATTGAGGCCCCGTCATTTGCCAGCGTATACAGGAATGGCGCGAACGGCTGGCTGAGGGTAAATTTCACCGTGTTGTCATCAATGACCTCAACCTTCAGATCTTTCGGGAATGCTTCAGCGGGTCCCTGGCCAATTTTGAGCAGGCGCTCAAAGGATTGTTTTACTGCATCTGCCGTCACCGGCGTACCGTCGGCGAATTTGGCATCGTTTTTCAGGGTGAACGTCCACTCTTTCTGATCGTCAGAGGCTTTCCAGCCGCTGGCTAAATCACCTTCAACTTCCGTTGAGCCTTTACCGCCTTCGGTTTTGTACTGAACCAAACGCTGATAAGAGGGATAGGTGACCGTCCAGTCGTTGTTATCGATGGTCACGGCGGGGTCGAGCGTCTGCGGGTCGGCGGCTTTACCGATGACCAACATATCTTTAGGCACGGCGGCCTGCGCGGCAGGGAGGGCAAATGCCAGCGCAATGGCGATCAGAGCGGGGCGAAAAAACGCATTTAACGCAGGTGTAGTCTTCATAACCAGGCTCCAGAATTAAAAGGGATGTTGTGTTGTTATGGGGGGAACAGGGAAACAGGCTATCTGGTCGTCAAGCAGCGGATAACGCGCGGCATCAGGTAATTCAAAATGCCACCACTCGCTGTTAATGCCGACAAAACCGCCACCGAACATAATGGCGTTGAGTAACAACCGGTTACGCTGCGCGGCTGGTGGAACAGAAGGGTGCCAGGCATGAGAACGGTCGTGCATCTCATCAAAATCAGCGCCCATATCAAGAACATTGCCACGATCGTCCATCAGCGTAACGTCGATGGCCGTCCCACGGCTGTGATTGGATCCAATCGCCACATCGACGACGTACTGGGGATCCGGGCACGCATTCCACAGCACCGCCTGCGCCTGCTGGGGGCGATACGCGTCATACACGACAAGCTTCAGGCCCGCCAGTTGCGCGATACTGATGCTTTTAGCCAGCGCGGTTACCGCCTCGCGGTGTAACAGGCAGCGCGCTTCCCGGTAGATAGGCGCGCCGGTAATGTTGTCGGCAGTGGCGTATTTGAGATCGATATGCAGTGACGGGAATATCACCGACAGATCGACCAGTTCTGGGGTTTCTGACATAGCACATTTCCTGTTTATTGTTCGAATTGACCAAACTGTTGTTGTAACTGGCGATTGGTTTGCAGGCGTCCTGCGAGGGAATCACCAAGTTGCTCCACCACCGCAGAAAGTAATAAGTTGAACAGACAGCTCACGGGAGCCAGAGAATCCCAGAAATGTCCGGTGTCAGTTTTTACCTGGAGTAAATCAAGGGCATAATCTCTGGCCCACGGACACCACACATCGGTGATCAGCGCCAGTGGAATATGGCGTTCTGTCGCGACACGGCAATATTGTCGGGAGATAGCGGAGTAGGCGCGCATGTCGGTGATCACCACGTATGGCTGGTTAAATCCCGAATTCAGCGACTCGACCCAACTGCCGGAAAGCCCTTCGGAGTAGCTGACTTTAGGCCGCAGGTATTCAAGATGACTAAAAAAGGCGTTGGCAATCCCACGTGTAGATTGGATCCCGAGGATGTAAACCGCTTCCGCATGCGCCAGCTGCTGCGCAATGCGTAAAAATGTTTCGCTTTGCGCGAGTTGATAGACATGGGTAATGGCGTCGATTTCCAGTAACAGCGACTGCTGCGCGCGATCCGGCAGGCTTTGCTGCTGGTGCCAGGAATCCAGCCGTTCGTTCATTCCCCAGGGCTGATAGGGGACGACGGGCAGCTCACGCAGGCTGGCTTTTGCATCCTCCAGATTGCGAAAGCCCAGCTTACGCAGATAGCGTCCTACGGTAATGCCGCTGGTTCCTGCTGCTTTAGCGATGCCATCCGCGGTTTCAAAAGGGATCTGTACACCATGGGCTAACAGCCATCCGGCTACGCGCTTTTCGCTCGGCGTAAGCTGGCTGAAGGTCTGTTCTATGCGGGTAAATAATTCAGGTTTCGCTGTCATTACCTTCTCGCTGTTAGTTGTCTGTCAGATGACGGCTCACTGTTAGTGAATTAACAATGCAGGACGCGTGCCAGGTCGCTAACAGCGATACGCTGGCTGTTTTTGTTAAAACACAAACCATATTCATTAACTAATGATCAACATTTGTGCAGCGTAGTTCAGTTTTGGTGCAGCGACAGGAGAGCGGGGTATAAATCTGCTGATTTCGTCGGAACGATCACATTGTCGGCAACATTTCCCCTCAAACATCAGAATCGGTAATGGGAAATATCAATTTCAGCCAAATCAATAATGGCAATCTTTATTCTTATAACGGTAGGGGTATTATTTTTTGCGAACTACATTAACGGTTTGAAGCGCGAGTGTAGATATTATCTATATTATAAATGGAGTACTACAATGAATAAATTCTCCCTTTCTACAGCAGGTATTCTGGTCGCAGCGCTGTTAACCAGTGTTAGCGTCAATGCAGCCACTGATAGCGCGAAAACTGAAGTGACGCCGAAAGGCATGAGCTGCCAGGAATTCATTGATCTGAACCCGCAGACCATGGCTCCGGTGGCTTTCTGGGTGCTTAATGAAGACGAAGATTTCAAAGGTGGTGATTACGTCGACTATAACGAAACCGTCACGACCGCAGTACCTCTGACCGTAGAACTTTGTAAAAAACATCCGCAGAGCGAATTAAGTAAAATAAAAGACGAAATCAAAAAAGAATTATCAAAATAAAATTAAAGCGTTATTAAAACCCGGCCAAAGTGCTGGGTTTTGCTATTTGTGACGCCGTCACTTATTTATTTTGCAATACTTAAGGAAACTTTATAAAGATAAAAACGCCGGTGCCGATACTGGGTAAAAGTTAGCCTTTTGCAGAAGGAGTTTGTATGGCCTGGTATCCTACTCGTATTTCAACGCGTTTAACCATTGGCGGCATTCTGCTGCTTGCAGTCACTACACTTGTTATTGTTGCGATTATGCTCTGGCGAGGGCAGCCGCGCGTCGTTGAAATCAATACCGCCCTGATCGAAGAAACGGGGCAAGGTTTAACCCGCCAGTTAAGTACCGTGTTGTCGCGAATTGAAGGTGAGACCGTCGGTTTGTCGCGACTGGCCGAAGTGCTGCCCAACGATGAATCGCTATATCAAAGCGTTGTTCCACATTTGATAGGTGAAGATAAAGAATCGATCATTACCGGCGGCGGCATTTGGCCAGAACCAGACGCCTTCACCGCAGGCGTAGAAAAACGCAGCTTTTTCTGGGCGCGTAACGCTGAAGGAAAGCTGATGTACTCCAACGACTATAACGTCGAAGGATCAAGCGGATACCACAATGAAAGCTGGTATCAGCATGCCAAGGGACATTCACAAAACAGCTGCTTATGGTCTGATGTTTACCAGGATGCCAGTTCCGGGGTCAACATGGTAACCTGCAGCGTTCCTTATCAACTGGCCGGTAAGTTTGCCGGCGTCGCCACTACCGATATTCGTCTCGATAACGTTGCCACCTTTATGCAACAGCAGGGAAACAGCACCGGCGGTTACGCGTTCGTGGTGGATAAACAGGGACAAATTCTCTATTTCCCGCAGGCAGACCTGACAAAACACAAAACCATTAACGATCTGGCGCAAAGCGCGCAATGGCTTATCCCGGTGGAAAACGGTCTTAAATCTTTACGTCCGGCAGATGGGGTTAAGACGATTACGCTTGCCAACGACAATGTGTTGAATACGCCGACCCGGGTAATGCTATTCCCGATGGCGGATACAGGCTGGGTCGTGGGGCTGGTGACGCCTGAATCACGCATCGTCGGTCTCGCCAAAGTGATGATGCAGGACGTGCTGGAAGTGTTGATCCCAATTATGACGCTATTGCTGGTGGGATCCTGGCTGGTGGTTCGCCGACTGATTTCGCGTCTCGATGATACCCGCCAGGCGCTCGATGATATTGCGCAGGGCGAAGGCGATCTTACCCGTCGCCTGGATGTGCGCGGCAAAGATGAGATTTCGGCTATCGCCGAGGCGTTTAATCTGTTCGTCGATAAAATCTCAGCCATTCTGATCACCGTCAGAAGCAGTAGCGTGGTGGTGGCGAATAATGCCGTCAGCCTGGCAGACAGCAATATGGAACTTTCATCTCGCGTCACGCAGCAGGCCGCTGCGCTGGAAGAGAGTTCGGCGGCGATGGAACAGTTAAATGCGACCGTTCATCAAAATGCCAGTAATACGCAACTGGCGGATGAGCTATCCGATAGCACCGCGCAAACGGCCAACCGCTGTGGCGATGTTATGCAGGGCGTGATCTCAACAATGGATAACGTCAGCGCGTCATCCGGCAGAATGGTGGAAATTGTCGCGGTGATTGACAGCATTGCGTTCCAGACCAATATTCTGGCCCTGAACGCCGCCGTTGAAGCCGCCAGAGCGGGCGATGCGGGTAGAGGGTTCGCCGTTGTCGCCTCTGAAGTACGTACGCTGGCCCAGCGTAGCGCCACCGCCGCGCAAGAAATTAAAGCATTGATTGATGAATCCGTATCTCATGTTGGTAGCGGAAGTCAGCAAATTCACAATGCAGGCGAACGGCTGGGAGAACTGGTCAATAACGTACGGCAGGTGCGTCAGTTGATGGGGGAAATACGCGTTGCAGGCGAAGAACAGCGTAAAGGCGTTTCCGAAGTCACGCTGGCCGTTACCGAAATGGACAGCACCGTTCAGCAGAATGCCTCGTTAATTGATGATGCCGCAGCACGTACCCAGGCCCTGAAAGAAGAGGCGGAACAACTGGCGTTGCTGGTCTCTTCATTTAGATTACCAGAACCTGCTACCGCCTGAGCGTCGAGTGAGGTCCGGGCGCAATCACTGCACCCGGACAGTCGATTAATGATCAAGGTACAGGTAGTGCATCCAACTGGTCATGCGCAAGAGTATTTTCCGTAGCAATGATAATGCTTCAAAATGCTGAGCTGAATAGACCGCAACCTGAGCGGCAACACCGTCTGGGAGTTGCTGTTCAGCCTGATTATTATCAACTTTTTCAACGCATTACTGCCACTTTCTGAAGCCCAGTCGCTATATCGTAGCGGTTCTTTTATTATGGACTCTCAGGGTGAGAATGGGATCTGGTTGTTGACCGAAGGTAGAATAGTCATTCGCCGGCGCACTGATGGGCTCATCCTGGCCAGTCAGCAGGCGCCAATGATGCTGGGAATGGCCGAGTTCTTTCTTCCCACTGGGCATAACTTTTATGATATCGAAGCAGTCAGCCCATGTACTACTCACGTAGTGAAGAAAACGGATTTCATGACTATCGTTAATCGCGATCGACTCTGGGAATCTGTGGCAATAGTTGAAGCGTATATTATTCAGGTAATGAGCCAGCGCGATCGCCTGATCACCAGTCGAACCGCAACTGATATGGTTTGGGGACATCTTGAACTTTTACAGCAAGAGCCGGATGACGTCAGAAAAAGAATCCCGGCGGTACAGTATATCAGGGAGCGAACCGGGCTTTCCCGCAGCACCATTATGGATACGCTTGCCAGGTTAAAACGACAGGGGGCGATCCAGTTGCATCGCGGGCATTTAATCTGCATTTCGGCAGATTAACCACCGCATCCGTCCATGATTTAAATATAGTATGATGGGTCTTATGACGGATTTATGACGTTAAATCCATCAAAACATATGTTATCTGCTTTGTATCAATCTCACTTTAACTCTATAATATTGTGTGTAAACTGGCATTTATCCAAATAAGGGCCAATATTATGGATTTAACACTCAATACGGCTGCTGATATCGTCAAACTACTCTGTGACAGATTGCGTAAAGAACGACTCGCGCGGCAAATGACGCAGGCAGATGTTGCCGCGCGTTCAGGTGTCGGTGTGAATACCGTTTCGAATCTGGAAACAGGTAAGAATGTAGGATTTGAGAATCTGGTCAAAGTCGCAATGGTGTTAGGTTATGGCGATGCGCTGGAGGGTTTATTCAAACCCAGGATTGACAGTCTGGATGATATTTTGCGTTACGAGAAGAGCGCGGCACGCCAGCGGGTGAAAAGGAAAAATTCTGATGCCTGAACAAGTTGATGTCTTTTATGAAGGCTGGGGTGAAAAATGGCTGTGGGGAAAACTGGTGTCTTCCACAGCCCTGACCGGACGCCCGTTGATCGCCTTTGAATACAGTGAAGACGCCATACGTAAGGGACTGGAACTGTCCCGGCTGATGTTACCGCTGAACGGCCCACGTTTACGCAGGGATTTCCCGGCTCATCAATTGGGATTGCCTGGACCAGTCTATGATTCGTTACCTGATGGCTGGGGTATGCTGTTGATGGACCGATTATTTAAACGCCGCGGACTAAACGCAGCGCGCATAGGTCCTTTGGAGCGCTTAACATGGGTCGGCAACAACGCGATGGGCGCCATGACTTTCCAGCCCGTTCAGTCAGATGTCGAGAAGATTTCAAAAGAGGATGTGCCTCTCGAACAACTGGCCGCTGAGGTGCAGGAAGTCCTGAGTGGAGACGGCGGGGAATTCTTGCAAAAATTGCTTCAGATGGGCGGTTCGCCACAAGGGGCAAGGCCAAAAGCGCTACTTTATCGTGACAGTGTCACGTCAAAATTTACTACTGCGCCGTTACCCGGGAGCGAAAGCTGGTTGATTAAATTTCCCGCCAGGCATGAGCATGCTGAAGTATGCGCCATCGAAGCGGTTTATGCTGAATGCTTGCGTCAATGTGGGATTAGCACGCCCGATACGGCATATTTTGATCTGCCTGGTGGGCAGGCGGCCTTTGCCACCCGCCGTTTCGACCGTGACCAGTCAATACGTATTCCAATGCAGAGTCTGGCGGCTCTAACCGGCGCAAATTACCAGTTACCCGGCGCTTTAGATTACCGGGATTTTCTGCGCGCCACGCAGATCTGTACCAATGATGTCAGAGAAAAGGCGAAAGCGTTCGAACGCGTGGTTTTCAACGTGGCATTCAACAATCGTGACGATCATCCGAAGAACTTTGCTTATTTAATGTCAGCCGATGGAAACTGGACTCTGGCTCCGGCTTACGACGTCACCTGGTGTGAAGGACCCGGCGGGTACCACCAAATGGACGTGCTGGGGGAGGCGCTGGATATCAAAAGAAAGCACCTTCAGTTGCTTGGCGTTCAGGAAGCTGAGCTCTCTGCTGACCAGGTGAACGCCATAATCGAAAAGATCTGCCACTCTGCGATAGGGCTGAGCGCTATCGCCAGTGACAAATACCCCGATCAGATAACGCAAACCACGCTGGATACGATCCAGAAACAAATTAACGATAATGTCCGCCGGTTACTGTCCCGGTGATGCAGGTTCAGTCGCTACACTGACCTAAAGATAACCATTAACGCCCCCAACGGCTGTGAATATAGGTTACGGCCTCCTGCGTTTGCGGCTGATTGAGATAATCTTCGCGAAACAGGATGGTGCCGTTGATGTGTGGTTCGGACTCGTTCAGATCGAGCTGCTTTTTCAGCTCTGGCACGCCGCCTTTGACTGTCCAGTCCGGCTCTTTTCGTGAAGGTTCGCCGACTTTATACAGCGCCACTCCAATATAAAGGCGGGTGTTGGTTGATTTCACAACATCTGCCCACCACTTCGCCAGCACATCGTATCGCGCCGCATCACGGGCAAAAGGCCAGTACAACTGAGGGGCGATGTAGTCCAGCAAGCCTAATTGTACCCAGCGACGAGTATCGGCATAAGATTCATCATACGCTGCTGCGCCACGGGTGTCGGAACCCGCAGGATCGTGAGAACGATTGCGCCATACACCGGCGGGGCTGACGCCAAATTCCACCTCAGGCTTAAGTTTCTTGATGGTCCGCGAAACCTGGGCGATCAATCGTTGCGTGTTATCGCGCCGCCAGTCAGCTTTAGAATCAAATCCCTGACCATATTTTCTGAAGGTCTGGCTGTCGTTAAGCGCTGAACCGGGAGACTCGGTATAGAAGTAGTCATCAAACTGCACGCCGTCGACCGGATAATTTTCCACCACTTCCGCCACGATGCTGGTGATCCAGTCGCGTACTTCGGGAATACCGGGATCTAACACAAAACGCTCGCCCGAGGTGCGGATCCAGTCCCGGTGCAGGACATAAACGCTGGAGGGCGTCTGCGACAGCGTGCTGTTTAATTCGGTGATCGTTGATGGTTTGAGATTAACGGATACGCGGTAAGGGTTAAACCAGGCATGAACTTTCATGCCGCGTTTATGCGCTTCATCGAGCATAAACTGTAGCGGATCGTAACCCGGATCCTGACCAATCGTGCCGGTTAGCGTATCTGACCACGGCAAGATTTTAGATTGCCACAATGCGGTGCCATCGGGTTTGACCTGGAAAAAAACGGTGTTGATGCCAAGACGTTTCAGGTTATCCAGCTTATCCGTCAACGCTTTCTGCTGCAGGCTGATACGGATGGCAGGGGAACTGACATTCACTGATGAGATCGGCGGCCAGTCCAGACGGGAAACCGTCGCCAGCCAGATTCCGCGCACCGGCTCCTTATTCTGTTGCGGTTTACTCACCGGAGGTAGTGGGGCGACTTTGGGACCGGGCGGCTGTGAAGAGCAACTGCCAAGTAACAACATACCGCCCACAAGTACCGCGAACCATTTCAGATTGGTTCGCGGTAATCTGGCATGGCAACGGACGAAGATATTCGCCAGTTTTTTCTGATATTTTCCTGAAAAGAAACCGGATGCTGGCATCAGACTATGCTCTTATTTTTTCTTGTTGCGGCTGTTAGCCCAGGGATCAATAGCAGGTGTAGTGTTGTTGAACGGGGTCACGTCATGCAGCGAATCAAGATAGAGCGCTTCAACTTCAGCACGCGCCCACGGCGTACGGCGCAGAAATTTTAAACTGGATTTAACGCTCGGTTCATTTTTAAAGCAGTTGATGTTAATGCGTTGAGCAAGCTCGGCCCAACCAAAACGATCGACCAGTGCATTGACCTGCATTTCTAGCGTTACGCCATGTAAAGGGTCTTTTGAAGTATGAGCATTCATATGAAGTCCAGTTCGGTATTTCCAGATTTTGTCAGTCGTGCAACGAGACAGATTACAAGAAAGCGGAACGACCAGCAATGGCCCAAATCGACACTGATCTTCCAAGGAACATTCGCTGAAACTGTAAAAAGAAGAGGGCGGACAGACCTGACACTTCAGGCTAATCACGATAGAAGAACTCTTTCTCGTATAGCAATCCGTTACCAATTTAGCTAAAGTAGTGTATAGCAATTTGTTACCAACAGGAGATAACCATGCAAAGCAGCGCCCGTAAGCCGACTCGTGATAAGCAAATTAATATCCGGGCTACTGATGAGGAACGTGCGGTAATTGACTACGCCGCAAGTTTGGTCAATAAAAACCGTACTGACTTCATCATTGAGAAGGCCGTGCATGAGGCCCAGAATATCATTTTGGATCAACGAGTATTCGTCCTTGACGATGCCCGTTATCAGTCTTTCATTGAACAGCTTGAAGCGCCGGTTCAGAACGTTGAAGGGCGTCAACGCCTGATGAATGTGAAGCCCGAATGGAAATAAACGTCACGACACCGGTGTTGCTGACCGAAGGGCATGATCTCCAGCCATTTGATTGCGGTAATGACGTGTTAAATGATTGGCTACGTCGACGGGCGATTAAAAATCAGTACCTCAACGCATCGCGCACATTCGTCATTTGTCTTGAATCTACTCAGCGTGTTGTGGGTTACTATTCCATTGCAACCGGGTCCGTGAGCCATGCTGATTTAGGCCGTAGTTTACGTCAGAATATGCCCGATCCGGTTCCGGTCGTTCTGCTGGGACGTCTTGCTGTTGATGTCTGTACTCAGGGGCATAGTTTCGGAAAATGGCTACTTAATGATGCGGTACTGCGAATTTCCAACTTAGCCGATCAAGTGGGCATCAAAGCCATCATGGTACATGCTATTGATGGCAAAGCTCGGGCATTCTATGAGTATTTCGGCTTCGTTCAGTCTCCGATAGCAGCAAATACGTTGTTCTACAAAATTTAACTCCCCGAACATTCTCGAATATTCCCAGCTGAAATGGGACAGGCTTTCATAACCGACAGCATAGGCTGATGTGGTAACATCGTAATNAAACGATGAGTTAGTAGTGGTGTCAACCAATGTCCAAATGCCAGCAAACGAAAGATTAATGGGGACTTAACTCTATGACTTTGTGCACATCACACGATTTAACATAATATACATTATGCGCACCAGTAATGTAACTGCAATATTCTAATGTCACTTTTAACCCATTTAGTGATGTCACTTTTTCTKGCATAAAGGATCCAATCCTCAGGCYATGGAGACATCAGGATGCTTGTGACCATGTCAGATAAAGAACTCAGTCGGATCAACATCATTCAGTCAGTTATTGAAAAACGCATGCGCCGTCGTGATGCTGCTCATCAGCTTGCTCTGACCGAACGTCAGACACAGCGGTTAATGAACCGTTTTCGTGAGTCTGGTGCCGCAGGTCTGGCAAACCTTCGGCGTGGACTCCCCGGTAATCACAGGCTTCCTGAGTCACTGAAGCTGCGTGTTCTGTCGTTACTTCACGATCATTACAGCGACTTTGGACCAACCCTGGCCGCAGAAAAATTACGCGAACGTCATAACATCAGAGTATCTGTTGAGACGCTCAGAAAATGGATGACAGTTGATGGACTCTGGGTTCCTTATTCACGTCGCAGGCCTCGCGTTCATCAGCCCAGATACCGACGTGACTGCCTCGGAGAACTTGTTCAGATTGATGGTTCTCCACATGACTGGTTTGAAGGACGCGCACCAAAATGCTGCCTGCTTGTCTTTATTGATGATGCTACTGGCCGTCTGATGCACCTCCGCCTCGGCGAGACTGAATCAGCCTTTGATTACATGATGGCCACCCGCGAGTATCTTGAGCAACACGGCAAACCA
>NZ_CP069763.1:3679211-3680463 GCF_016893685.1 Citrobacter cronae | reverse complement strand
CAACGTCCGCTCCTGGCTGTGAGTTCAACTGATGGACGCAACACACTTATTGAACCGTTCTGCGGGTGATTCATAGTCTAGCGTTTTTCTCGGCCTTTCGTTGAGCTGTCTGGCAACACTGTTAAGTCTTTGCTGGCTGTGAACCGATAAGTCAGTTCCTTTTGGAAAATATTGTCTGAGCAATCTGTTCGTATTTTCATTTGAGCCACGTTGCCAGGGAGATTGAGGATCACAAAAATAAATCTGAATGTCTGTCGCTATAGTAAATCGTGTGTGGCTGGTCATTTCAGCGCCACGATCCCAAGTTAATGTTTTATAAAGCTCAGCAGGTAATTCCCGGGCTTGTCTGATGAGTGCAGATATAACCGTTATTGTCTTGTTATCTCTGATCTTCGCCAGCATAACAAAACGGGAATGACGTTCTACGAGGGTGATGATATAGGAGTTTTTCGAGCCCTGAATCAAGTCACCTTCCCAGTGACCTGGAATGGCTCTGTCAGCCGCCTCTGGTGGCCTTTCGCTGATAGGTATCGTGTTCGGGATTGACCCTAATCCTTTCCCTTTAAGCGATGACGTTCTGGATCTACGCACTGCTCTTCCGCTTCTGAGGCATTGCTGCAGCTCTTTTTTTAATGCTCCCCGGGTTTGTATAAAAAGCGTTTTATAAATCGTTTCGTGTGACACATGCATTTCCTGATTATCCGGATAACAGCGTTTCAGCCAACCGGCGATCTGTTCCGGCGACCAGTCCTGATGCATCTTCTCTGCAATGATTTTACACAATGCGGGGCTTCCAATTAGCTTGCAAGGTTTTGGTCTCAGCGCATTTTCCCACGCAGTAGCATCGGCTTTTGCTGCTCGGTATTGTTTTGCACCACCGTGCCTCCTGACCTCGCGGCTAATCGTTGAGGGCGCTCTTGATAATTTGGCGGCGATGTCCCTGATGCTGAGTTTTGCTACCAGCCCTCTGGATATCTCCTCTCTTTCATCAAGCGAAAGCGCTAATCGGTGCCGTTTTCGCACGGGAGGACGGTAGCCGCCTGTCTGGTGGATAGTGGGCATAATGGAAGAATGATATCTATCGAACATTCTGGCGATATCATGTAGAGAATCACCTTGCTTATATCTGTCCCAGATAATTGCCTTCTGCTCTGTCGTGTAATTGATCCGAGTTCTTCGTTTCATGACAACGYCCCCCTTGATTAAGGATAGCGTTGCATCGACCCATTGAACTCACAGCACTAAGCAGACT
>NZ_CP069763.1:3624203-3678763 GCF_016893685.1 Citrobacter cronae | reverse complement strand
TAAGTTCAACGGCCCAGAATCCCCAGCCGCGCTCTGTAATGCCTTCCTGGAATCTGGCAACCAGGTTGTCGCTTTCCGTTCGTTGCAGCGGAGCCGGAAAAAAACGCATCACGTCCGGATCGGCATTTAACGCGGCAAACGGGGCTTTGTCTTTGTCTTCCCACGGGCGTAAAATCAGTCTTGATGTTTCCAGCATATTTCTGCCCTTCTCCTGTATTTTCATATAATCTTCTAAAAGAAATGGCTCATCGGCAAGGACTTATGTGCCCCTTTCCGCCTTCTTCTCTCATACTGGAGATTCATTCATGGCCGACTGGAATCCTGCGCTTTATCTGCAATATGAAACTGAACGATCAAGACCCGCTGCGGAATTACTCAGCAGAGTGGCGTTAGAGAATGTCCATTCAGTGGTCGATCTTGGCTGTGGTCCGGGAAACAGTACGGCATTACTGCATCAGCGCTGGCCCTCGGCTGTAATTACCGGGGTAGATACCTCACCCGCCATGCTTAATGAGGCGCGCAATGCATTACCGACATGCCGTTTTATTGAAGCGGACATTCGTTCATTCCAGACAGAGCAGCCTCTGGACCTGCTGTATGCCAATGCCTCATTGCAGTGGGTTCCCGATCACTATGAATTGTTCCCGCATCTAGTATCGCTACTGGCTCGCAATGGCGTGCTGGCGGTACAAATGCCGGATAACTGGCTAGAGCCAACACATGTTTTGATGCGTGAAGTGGCTTATGAACAAGGTTACCCTGACCGGGGCCGCTCGCCGCTTCCTGGCGTTCACGCCTACTATGATATTTTGACTGAAGCGGGCTGTGAGGTGGATATCTGGCGCACAACGTATTATCACGTTATGGATTCACATCAATCGATTATCGACTGGGTAAGCTCAACGGGCCTGCGGCCCTGGTTGCGTGATTTGAGCGAAAATGAGCAACATCTTTACCTCGCGCGTTATCATGAGCTACTTCAGGAACAATATCCTCTGCAGGAAAACGGTAAAATTTTGCTGGCCTTTCCGCGGTTATTTATCGTAGCCAGACGTAATGATTAAGCGTTTATTATAAGTGCATCACAGGAGCTGACTATCTGCCATGCGCGCCCTCGCCTTTTTATCATGAGGATCTAGTGGCAAAGCCTGTCATCTGCTAGTGTCTGGCAACGTGTTTCTGACAGGAGTTGTCATGTCTAAAGTCTACATTGGTGGCTGTCTGTGTGGTTCGATTCGCTTCGCGGCCAGCAGTCCTAATAATTCCCATACCTGCTCCTGCGATATATGTCGGAAACATACGGGCGCACCACCCGTCGTCTGGATTGAGTTTAATGCAGAAAATGTAACGTGGACCGGTAAAGCCGGAAAACCGACAACCTGGCGCTCTTCTGAGACGTCAAGTCGGGCATTTTGCCCTCAGTGTGGCAGTTCCGTAGGCGCCATTGATGACGCCCCGGTTATTGCGCTGTTAGCTGGCGCTTTTGACGATCCTGACGATGAAGACCTGGCGCCGGAATTTCACTCTTTTTCAGATATGCAGCCTACATGGTGGCAAAAGAATGTAACTAAGTGAGTTGGTAATGCTTATCCGGAATGTGTTTTGCTGGCACGTTTGTTTCATCATTCATCTGTAACAAATCGATTTCAATGGCATTGCAAATCGCATCCAGCGGGAGGTCATTGTTCTCTGTACCAAACGGATCTTCCAGCTCTTCTGCAAGCGTATCGAGCGAAATAAAAGTATAGGAAATCAGCACTGAGATAAACGGCGTCATGTAATGTAAATCTACCACCAACGCGAATGGCAACATGATGCAAAACAGATAGACCGTGCGATGAAGGATTAAGGTATAAGCAAACGGGACGGGGGTATTCGCGATCCGTTCACATCCTGCCAGCACCGCAGACATATCATTTAACCTATTGTTTAAACTATGGAATAATATGTCTGACAGTTGACCATTGCGCCGACGTACAGCTAACCATTCCCCCATCAGCAACAGAATGCGATTTGCCGGTGATTGTGAGGCAAATACTATTCGCAGATCCTCCTCACTAAGGTATTTCGCCAATGGTTCAGCCTGTGGCTGACGGCGTAAAGTCATGCGTAAACAGTGGGCAAAGGCGATTTGCAGACGAACAAACTGTCCCAGTTCGCTGTCGTCCGGCAAGGTAGTTTTTACTTCACGTAGCAGCGACCGGGAAGCAATCATCAACTGCCCCCACAGGTGTCGAGCCTCAACATAACGTGAATAACAGGCGTTATTACGAAAACCTAAAAAGATAGCAATCGCCACGCCGAGAATGCTGAACGGCGCCAGGGTAAATTTGATGCCCAGCATCGTATACCACGGCAGCATGATAATAACGGCGATGGAGAGCAGGAAGTTCAGCAGCAGACGTGAAAAAATTTTAGATAATACCGACCCATGCCAGACGAATATCAGGCGTAGCCAGTGTTGTTGGGGGCGAACGATCATGGTTATCTTCAGGAAAATGTGAAATCCGTCACATTAGACGCGAACATGATCAATGTTGCAAGCTAATCGCAACACTATCTAAACATCTTTCCTCCTGCTGAACGGACGATGCGCTGAAGTGGCAGACTGTCACCATAAAAGTAGAAAACTATAGTATGTTGTAACTAAGTAAGATCTGTAAAAAACCCGGCCTGAGCCGGGTCTGCGTATTAGCACAGTGGTTTAACGGCTTCGCGCATGCCTTTTAGCAGAATGCTATCCAGATCGGCAGTAACCTGTTCTACCAGTCCGGAAACTTCCGTCAGATCCTGTTCCCAGTGTTTTGTAACGGCCAGCACAGCTTTAACCAGCTCTTCGGTACTTATCTGCCGGTCATGATGCTGGGACCATAGCTGTTGAAAACGCGTCATCCAGTGCGCATCATCCTGAACCGGGTAAGACTCACCGTTACGCTCACCACGGTAGAACGCAATCAACGCGGCAAGCGCAAAAGTCAGACGCGCAGGCAGTTTACCGCTGGCCTGTTGCCCCGCCAGCAGTTGCGGCAAGATGCGAGTGCGGAATTTAGTCATGCCGTTCAGGGCAATCGACAACAACTGATGTTTGATATACGGGTTGCAGAATCGACCTGTCACTGCGCTGGCAAAAGACGCCAGCTCATCGCGTGGTAAATCCAGCACTGGAATAATTTCTTCATAGATCGCTTTTTCCACGAAGGCGCGAATCTCCGCGTCATTCATGGCCTCCCCCACGGTATCCAACCCAGCCTGCCAGGCAACGGGAACCAATGCGGTATGTGCGCCGTTGAGAATCGCCACTTTCCGTTCTTTATACGGTTTGATGTCATCAACAATCAGGACATTCAGCGGATATTTATCCAGACGCAACTCAGCGGCTAATGACTTCGGTCCCTGGATAACGAACAGATAGAAGTGTTCAGCGGTGTCCAGAAACGCATCGTGATAACCCAGTTCCGCTTCAAGCTTCGCGACTTCATCACGTGGATAGCCGGTGACAATACGGTCCACCAGCGTGGAGCAAAAGGCGTTGGCCTGATCCAGCCATTGGATAAATGCTTCCGGCAATGCCCACTCCTGGGCATAGCGCAGAACCAGTTCACGCAGCGCATCACCATTGTAATCAATCAGTTCACAAGGAATGATTATCCAGCCTTTATCCGACGCGCCATTAAAATGGCTGAAACGCTCGAACAGCAGTCGGGTCAGTTTGGCCGGATAACTCACCGCTGGCGCATCCTCAAACTTATCACCAGCATGATAGCTGATGCCGGCTTCGGTGGTATTGGAGAAAACAAAACGCATATCAGGGTTATGCGCCAGCTTCAGGAACTCATCGTACTCACTATAGACGCTGATCTCGCGGTTAACCGAACGAATTAAACGGGCGTCGCTCACGGCCTCGCCCTTCTCATTCAAACCACGAATGATGGTGGTATAAAGGCCGTCCTGTGTACTCAGTGATGGAGGGAAAGTACTTTCGATAGGTCGGACAATGACCACACCAGAGTTAAGATCGGTATGCTCATTCAGCAGATCGACTTGCCAGTCAACGAAGGCGCGCAGGAAGTTTCCTTCACCAAACTGAATAATGCGTTCAGGATACTGAGCACCGGGGAAATCGCGACGATTTAAAGTTTGCACAATGGGTTCCCTTTTTAATTAGTCATACAACCTGATTGAATTGGTCCAATAGGTTAGCAAACTTTAATACATTGAAACCCTGTTTTGATCAATCCCCAGCGACAAATTAGAGAGTTTTATAAAAAAGTGTGGTCCCGGTCAGCGTCCCGTCAGGCATTTTGGCATAGTCAGGTATCACTCCTGCTTTTTGCCACCCACACTTGTGGTAGAACAACTCCGCGCCACTGCCCGTCGCCGTATCAAGCACCAGCAGCGTTTTGCCCCTTTGACGCGCATAACTTTCCAGCTCGTTCATCAGTTCCCGGGCAATCCCGCTCCGCCGCGCAGAAGTATGAACCAGCAGCTTAGCGACATCGGCGCGATGAGGTTGGTTTTCAGGTTGATCGATAATGAGCTGGACGGTACCGACAAGCGTTCCCTGGGCATTCTGGGCGCCAAGAACGAGTCTTTCCCCACGGGCAACGCTGTGCGCGACGTTCATCCAGAAAGGCCGTGATTTCTCACGATTAAAAGGCAGCATAAAGCTGACGGAGGCGCCATCATTGACGCACTGTTCAAGGACATCGCTGAGCTCGTCGATTCTCGACAGAATCTGGGCCGCATTCAGCACGAAGCAGGGTTTGCAGGAAGCCATTTTTTCTCCTTAGATTGACCCCCTCAGCATGCTTTTAACAATTACATAACACAAGGGGTTGTATCATAGGATAATGTTATCTATGGCTTGTTCATTTGAATCACTAACCAGTGATATATAACCGTGACAACGTAACGTTGCTGTTGTTCGTTTAGTGCCACACCCTGAGGAATGTCATGCCATTTTGCCAGGCACCCCCGACAGCAGGTCGCCGTCGCGTGCTGCGCGATGAATACCGGGTGACCACGCATTGGCGTCTGTTTCCCATCATTAGCGGGAAAAGCGGGAGCCAGCCGTTTGGCAATAAAATCGGCTGCATGTTGTTCAATAACCGGCGCGCCTTTATCCAGACAATACTGCCTTTCTTTCTGGCCGAGGCGAAACCGCGAGCGAAACGTCGATTTCGCCAGCCGGGCAAAAAGAGGATCGAGCGTATTCATCAGTAAACCGAACGCCCCATTTGTTGCGTTAGTTGCTCCAGCGCGGCGATACCCGCCAGTGAATTTCCCGCTGGATCCAGTTCCGGACTCCAGACAGCAATCGCCATCTCGTGCGGAACGATGGCCACGATACCGCCACCCACACCAGATTTTGCCGGCAACCCAACCCGCCAGGCAAACTCCCCTGCGTTCTGATACATCCCACTGGTCGCCATCAGCGCGTTGATTTGTCGGGCCTGCATCGGCGTCACTACGGGCTCCTCAAGATGGAAGGCATGGCCCTGATTCGCCAGAAATACGAAGGTTCGCGCCAGTTCCACACAGCTCATTTTCAATGCGCAGTAGTGAAAATAGTTTTGCAACACAGTGGTCACGTCATGGTTAAAATTGCCGAACGATTTCATCAACCAGGCAATAGCCGCGTTACGTGCGGAATGCTCAAACTCTGATCGCGCCACCGTCGCATCGTAGGCGATATCCGGGACGCCGCTTAATGCCCGGACCACTTCCAGCATCCGTTGACGTGGTGCGCTCAGACGCCCTTGCAGCATGTCGCAAACCACCAGCGCCCCGGCGTTAATAAAGGGATTACGCGGGATACCCTGCTCCAGTTCCAACTGCACCAGGGAATTAAAAGGATGACCGGACGGATCTTTGCCAACGCGTTGCCAGATCTCCTCTTCCTGATAGTGACGCATCGCCACGACCAGGCTTAATACCTTCGAAATCGACTGAATAGAAAAGCGTTCTTGTGCATCCCCTGCCTGATAGTGCTGCCCATCGACGGTACAGATGGCGATGCCCAGTTTTGAACCGTCGACAGAGGCTAACGCAGGAATATAATCAGCGACTTTACCCTGACCAATCAGCGGACGAACCTGCTGTACAATGGTCTCTAAAATTGAATTGTCCATGGCCCTGGCCACAACATGCTCCTTGCTCGCAGGTATGAAAGGCCTGCGAGTATAACAGAGCTGAATACGCTGCGTCAGACCATTAGGTGTCAGCGGACGAAGAGTCAATGACAAAAATATGCCGAGACCAGACAGGTGCCCCCGACGGAGGCACCCGCACCTTCAGAGGCGGTTTTTCCAGACGGTCTGCACATTACAAAATTCATGCAGGCCAAAATGTGAAAGCTCGCGACCAAAACCACTTTTCTTCACGCCGCCAAACGCTACACGGGCATCGCTGGCGCTGTAACCATTGATGAATACGCCTCCACACTCCAGACGAGAGGCCATCTTCTGGGCCAGCGCGTCATCCGCAGTGAACACCGTGGCGGATAATCCAAAATCACTGTCATTCGCCAGCGCCAGAGCATGTTCCGCATTCCTGGCAACGGTGATCGCCGCAACCGGACCAAACAGCTCCTGACGGAAAGCCGTCATTTCTGGCGTTACGCCGCCCAGTACCGTCACGGCATAGTAATTTCCCTGACCTGCTATTTTTTCACCGCCAAGAAGTAACTTCGCCCCTTCGGCCAGGGATGCTTCAACCTGCTGATGTAACTCATCACGCAGATCAAATCGCGCCATCGGTCCAAGGTCGTTTTCTTCGTTTAACGGATCGCCCATTTTGAGCGCGCTCGCGGCCGCCACAAAACGCGCAGTAAATTCTTCTGCAATCCCTTCTTCGATAATAAAGCGCTTCGCTGCCGCACAAACCTGCCCGGTATTCTGATAACGTCCGGCGACTGCCGCTTTAACGGCCAGATCGAGATCGGCATCATTCAGGACAATAAACGGATCGGAACCACCCAGTTCAAGTACGCATTTTTTCAGCGCCGCCCCCGCCTGAGCACCAATCGCCGCACCGGCGCGTACGCTCCCCGTTACCGTGACTGCCGCGATGCGCGGGTCGTTAATCATCTGACTGACTCCGGCGTTATCGGCATTGATCCAACCGTAAACACCGGCTGGTACGCCTGCATCAGCAAAAACCTGTGCAATAATCGCAGCACAGCCGGTTACGTTAGGCGCATGCTTTAACAAATAGCCATTTCCGGCCAGCAGAATCGGAATGGCGCCACGCAGCACCTGCCACAGCGGGAAATTCCACGGCATGATCGCCAGAATAGTTCCAAGCGGACGATACTCAATCACCGCCTGGTTATTTTCCACCAGCGTGGGCTCCGGGTTCAGCATCGCGGGTCCATGTTCGGCGTACCAGTCACACAACGCGGCTGACTTGGCGACTTCACCCCGAGCCTGTTTGATGGGTTTACCCATTTCACGTGAAATACACTGCGCCATCTCTTGCGCGCGATTACGCAGGGCCTGGCCGATATGACGCAGCGTATGCGCGCGGTGCGCGACGGTAGTCTGTTTCCATTCACTGTAGCCACTTGCTGCAAGACTCAGTGCCTGAGCAATCTCTTCAGTGCTGGCCCACGGCATCGCCGTCAGTCTTTCACCGCTGGTAGGATCAACCGAAATAGCATGTGTTGCTGCTGTGATAGTCATAGATGCCTCTCTTTATCGCAGGGTATGGTTATATCATGAGCATATTTACTCTTTCTGAAAAATGAATAATATTAACCACACCATTCACGATTAGAGAATATTATGGATCTGACGCAACTGGAAATGTTCAATGCCGTCGCGGAGACCGGCAGCATTACGCAGGCCGCAGCGAAGGTGCACCGCGTGCCGTCCAATCTCACTACCCGTATACGCCAACTTGAGGCCGATCTTGGCGTCGATCTGTTTATTCGTGAAAACCAGCGCCTGCGGCTTTCCCCCTCCGGGCACAACTTTTTACGCTACAGTCAGCGGATCCTGGCGCTGGTTGAGGAAGCGAGAATGGTGGTCGCCGGGGATGAACCGCAGGGCTTGTTTTCGCTCGGATCGCTGGAAAGCACCGCCGCGGTGCGTATTCCCGCAACGCTGGCTGAATATAACCAACGGTACCCGAAAATTCAGTTTGCTCTGGCGACAGGCCCCTCTGGCACCATGCTGGACGGCGTGCTCGACGGCACGCTGAACGCTGCCTTTGCCGATGGCCCTATTACCCACCCCGGACTTGAGGGTATTCCGGTCTATCGTGAAGAGATGATGATTGTCACCCCACACGGTCACCCTCCCATCCAGCGGGCCAGCGACGTCAACGGCTGCAGTATTTACGCGTTTCGCGCCAACTGTTCCTACCGCCGACATTTTGAAAGCTGGTTTCATGCCGATCGCGCCATGCCGGGTACCATTCATGAAATGGAGTCATACCATGGGATGCTGGCCTGCGTTATTGCCGGTGCGGGTATCGCGCTGATTCCACGTTCGATGCTAGAGAGTATGCCCGGACACCATCAGGTCAACGCCTGGCCATTGAGCGAAAACTGGCGCTGGCTGAATACGTGGCTGGTCTGGCGAAGGGGGGCGATGACGAGGCAACTGGAAGCCTTTATTGAGGTATTGAACCCGCAGCTGTAAAAATGAGATCCGCATCACGAAATGATTGTATTTTCACCAGCAAACGTTTTAAGATCGCGATCTTACCTTTTCGCAGCTAATCCACTGATTCACTATGACAACAGACACTGTTTCCCGCAAAGTGGCGTGGCTACGTGTAGTTACGCTCGCCATTGCCGGTTTTATTTTCAATACCACAGAGTTTGTCCCTGTCGGTTTGCTGTCCGACATTGCACAAAGTTTTAATATGCAGACCGCTCAGGTCGGGATCATGCTGACGATCTACGCCTGGGTTGTTGCCTTAATGTCGCTTCCCTTCATGCTGCTCACCAGCCAGGTGGAACGACGCAAGCTGCTGATCTGTCTGTTTGTCGTGTTCATCGCCAGCCATGTACTCTCTTTCCTGGCCTGGAATTTCACCGTGCTGGTGATTAGCCGCATTGGTATCGCCTTTGCGCACGCTATTTTCTGGTCCATTACCGCATCGCTGGCAATTCGTCTGGCCCCGGCAGGAAAACGCGCGCAGGCGCTTAGCCTGATTGCTACCGGCACCGCGCTGGCAATGGTGCTGGGTCTGCCTATCGGGCGTATCGTCGGTCAGTATTTTGGCTGGCGCACCACGTTCTTTGCCATCGGCATGGGGGCGTTAGTCACCCTGCTCTGCCTGATTAAGTTACTGCCTAAATTGCCCAGCGAACACTCCGGTTCACTTAAAAGTTTGCCGGTGTTATTCCACCGTCCGGCATTGATGAGTCTGTATGTGCTGACGGTGATTGTGGTCACCGCCCACTACACGGCTTATAGCTACATTGAACCGTTTGTACAGACCGTCGCCGGACTGAGTGCCAACTTTGCTACCGTGCTGCTACTGATTCTGGGCGGCGCGGGTATTATTGGTAGTGTGATATTTGGCAAACTGGGTAACCTTCATGCGTCCATGCTTATCAGTAGCGCCATTGCCCTGCTGACGGTGTGTCTGGTGCTGCTGCTACCAGCCGCTGACAGCGAAATGCACCTCGCTATCCTGAGTATTTTCTGGGGCATTGCGATTATGCTGATCGGTCTTGGCATGCAGGTAAAAGTGCTGGCGCTGGCCCCGGATGCCACCGATGTCGCAATGGCGCTGTTCTCCGGTATCTTTAATATCGGCATTGGCGCTGGCGCGCTGGTGGGAAATCAGGTGAGTTTGCACTGGTCGATGTCAACGATTGGTTATACAGGTGCAGTGCCTGCCGTTGTCGCGTTGGTATGGTCGGTGATTATCTTTCGTAAATGGCCAGTATCGCTCGAAGAGCGGCCTCAACATTCATAAAAAACGGGCCTGGTAAAACAATACCGGGCCCGTTTTTTTAAGCGTAAGTTTTAATAATTTCCAGCACGCCGTTAATAATAAACTGCACGCCCATACACACCAGCAGGAAGCCCATCAGACGCGAAATAGCTTCTATGCCGCCTTTGCCTACCAGGCGCATAATCCCACCAGAACTGCGTAAACACCCCCACAGGATAACGCCGACAACCGCAAAAATTATCGGCGGCGCAACCATAATTACCCAATCAGGAAATTCGGAGCCATGACGGACGGTTGACGCCGAGCTGATGATCATTGCTATCGTGCCCGGACCGGCGGTGCTTGGCATTGCCAGCGGTACAAATGCAATATTGGCAGTCGGTTCATCTTCCAGCTCCTCTGACTTGCTTTTCGCCTCAGGAGACTCATGAGCCTTTTGTTGTGGAAACAACATCCGAAAACCGATAAACGCAACGATTAACCCACCCGCAATTCGTAATCCGGGGATTGAAATCCCGAAGGTATTCATCACCAGTTGTCCGGCATAGTACGCCACCATCATGATGGCAAACACATACACAGACGCCATCAGAGACTGACGGTTACGCTCCGCGCTATTCATGTTACCAGCAAGGCCAAGGAACAACGCCACGGTGGTTAACGGGTTTGCCAACGGTAACAGGACTACCAGCCCCAGTCCTATTGCTTTAAACAAGTCCATCATAATGTCATCTTTCCTGTGCGTTAATCGTCAACGGCAAGTATAAGGTGAAACCCGAGAGATAAGCCATTTTCACGGTGTAAGGATTCATTTTTCACCTGCACCTATAAGCCATAATTATCAAACTGTTAAAATTATATACATCTGTTGATGAGCCTGCGGATTTAGCAAAACGTGGCATTTTCCGCCCCATTTATTTGACTTATATTTGCCTAAGCAATAATATCAGCCGTGACTAACTACTTGCCAGGGCAACCATTGTGAAAAGCACCAGTGATCTGTTTAACGAAATCATCCCACTGGGGCGTTTGATCTACATGGTTAATCAGAAAAAAGATCGTTTGCTAAACGACTATCTGTCACCGCTGGATATCACGGCATCACAGTTCAAAGTGCTCTGCTCCATCCGTTGCGCGGTGTGCATCACCCCTGTCGAATTGAAAAAAGTGCTGTCTGTCGATCTTGGCGCCCTGACGCGGATGCTGGACAGACTGGCCTGTAAAGGCTGGATAGAAAGGCTTCCGAATCCACACGATAAGCGTGGCGTGCTGGTGAAACTCACCGAGCATGGCGCAGCAATTTGCGAGCAGTGTCACCAATTAGTCGGGCAAGACCTGCACCAGGAACTAACAAAAAACTTAACGGCGGATGAAGTAGCCACGCTTGAGCATTTGCTTAAGAGAATTCTGCCGTAAACAGAAAAGAGGTATGACGATGTCCAGACGCAATACTGACACAATCACTATTCATAGCATTTTGGACTGGATCGAAAATAACCTTGAATCGCCGCTCTCGCTGGAAAAAGTGTCTGAGCGTTCAGGTTACTCCAAATGGCACCTGCAACGGATGTTTAAAAAAGAAACCGGTCATTCACTGGGTCAATACATCCGCAGCCGTAAAATGACCGAAATAGCGCAAAAATTAAAAGAAAGTAACGAGCCGATTCTTTACCTGGCGGAGCGTTACGGCTTTGAGTCTCAGCAAACCCTGACCAGAACGTTCAAAAACTATTTTGATGTTCCGCCGCATAAATACCGTATGACCAATATGCACGGCGAGTCACGCTATTTGCTTCCGCTCAATCAGTGTAATTGCTAATCGCCAAACGACGTAACCGAGGAAATGATGAAAATTCTGTCTTATGCGATGCTGGCCCTGCTGTTGATTGTTTCGGGCCAGAGCATGGCGGAACAGACCGCGCAACCAGCCACCCAGAACAGCCGTGACGCGATGATTATGCCCCCTGCGCACGATCAGTCCCCGTTCGATTTTAATCATATGGGTGCCGGCAGCGATAAGTCCGACGAATTGGGTGTGCCTTATTACAATACGCGCAACCTGTAATTCGTTTTTGCCCCGCCACGGCGGGGCTTTTTATTACCCTCTCACCTGCGCTATCTTGCGCAAACGAAAGCCAAACACATTAATATACAGCCCAGCCATAATCAGCAGCGCACCCAGCAGTTGCAAACCCGTGAGCGTTTCATCCAGCAGCACCACCGCACTTGCCAGAGCGACAACGGGCACTAACAGCGACAGCGGCGCTACCCGCCAGGTTTCATAACGTCCGAGCAAAGTCCCCCAGATGCCGTAACCCACAATGGTCGCCACAAACGCCAGATAAACCAGTGACAAAATGGTGGTCATATCTATCGCCACCAGACTCTGCATAATTTGTGTCGGACCATCAAGCAGTGCGGATGCCAAAAAGAACGGAATAATGGGAATTAAGGCGCTCCACACGACCAGCGACATCACCGCCGGACGCGCCGTATGCTGCATTATTTTTTTGTTAAAGATATTGCCGCAGGCCCAGCTTAGCGCTGCCGCCAGCGTCAGCATAAAACCGAGCATGCCGACATGCTGTCCGTTCAGACTGGCTTCAATCAGTACCAGTACGCCAAACACGGCCAGCGCAATTCCTACCAGCTGTTTCCCGTGCAAACGCTCGCCAAAAGCGAATGCCCCCAGGATGATGGTGAAAAATGCCTGAGCCTGTAATACCAGAGAAGCTAATCCGGCAGGCATACCGAATTTGATGGCGCTAAAGAGAAACGCGAACTGCCCAAAACTGATAGTCAGGCCATAACCAAGTAACAGCGAAAGCGGGATTTTCGGGCGGGCAATAAAGAATATCGCCGGAAACGCCACCAGTAAAAAACGCAATCCTGCCAGCATCAATGGCGGCATATTGTGCAGACCCACTTTAATGACGACAAAGTTCAGGCCCCAAACGACGACGACCAGCAACGCTAACAACCCGTCTTTACGTGACATACCACCGCCCTTGTAAATATTAAATTTTTGTAAACAAGTTAAGGTAACGGAAATCATTGTACCGGAACAGATCATTAATTCAGGTAGGCTGCTGAGGGCATTTTCCGACAACTTATTGGGTGTACATCACACTTTTACCATGCTATTTGTTTCTGATATCTAAAAAAAACATAACAACATGCATTATCGGGCAGGAAAATGAATATCTCTCTGAGACGGTCCACTCTCGCGTTACTTGCATCATCTTTGCTATTAACCATTGGGCGTGGCGCTACGCTGCCATTTATGACGATTTACCTCAGTCGGCAGTATAACCTGAGCGTCGATCTGATCGGTTATGCGATGACGGTCGCCCTGACTATTGGCGTCGTTTTCAGCCTTGGCTTTGGTATTCTGGCCGACAAGTTCGATAAAAAACGCTACATGCTGCTGGCTATCTGCGGTTTTGCCTCTGGTTTTATTGCGATCCCACTGGTGCATAACGTGGTGGTGGTGGTACTGCTCTTCGCCCTGATCAACTGCGCCTACTCCGTCTTCGCAACGGTGCTGAAAGCCTGGTTTGCCGATAATCTCTCTGCCACCAACAAAACGAAAATTTTCTCGCTTAACTATACCGTGCTGAACATCGGCTGGACCGTTGGCCCCCCGCTGGGCACGCTACTGGTGATGCAAAGTATTAACTTACCGTTCTGGCTGGCGGCCGCCTGCTCGGCTTTACCACTGGTGTTTATCCAGACGTGGGTAAAACGTTCCAATGCAGCATCAGAAAGTTCAAACGCCGCGGTTTGGTCACCCTCGGTGCTCCTGCGCGACAGAGCATTGTGTTGGTTCACGTTGTCGGCATTTCTGGCGTCATTTGTTGGCGGCGCATTTGCTTCCTGTATTTCGCAATACGTGATGGTGGTCGCCAACGGTGATTTTGCCGAAAAAGTGGTAGCGGTCGTTCTGCCCGTCAATGCCGCCATTGTGGTATCGCTGCAATATGCCCTCGGACGCAGGATCACTGCCGCTAATATTCGACCGCTGATGACAATAGGCACAATCTTCTTTGTGCTCGGTCTGGTTGGCTTCATGTTTTCCGGCAACAGCCTGTGGTTCTGGGGTATTTCGGCTGCCCTTTTCACGATCGGCGAGGTCATTTACGCCCCAGGCGAATACATGCTGATCGATAACATCGCCCCGGCTGGAATGAAAGCCAGCTATTTTTCCGCCCAGTCGCTGGGCTGGCTTGGCGCCGCGGTAAATCCATTGGTCAGTGGTGTTATTTTGACCACATTACCGCCGTGGTCGCTGTTTGTTGCACTGATCGTGGCGATTGTCCTTGCCTGGGCGTTAATGATAAAGGGTATGCGCGCCAAACCCTGGGATCAGACGGTAGTCTGCTGATTGTCATCGCGACAGAGCCAGAGTGGTTCTGTCGCGTATCTCAAATGGCCACCAGCCCTCGTACTCCCTCGGATTCCATATTCTCGCCGAAACCGCTTTGAATAATACTTCCGCGCGACATAAGCAGGTATTTGTCAGCCAACTGCTGCGCAAAATCATAGAACTGTTCCACCAGCAAAATGGCCATATCGCCCCGGTGCGCCAGTTGAGAAATAACCTGACCAATCTCTTTAATTACTGACGGCTGGATCCCCTCGGTCGGCTCATCAAGGATCAACAACTGCGGGCGACTGGCCAGCGCCCGTCCAATAGCCAGTTGCTGCTGCTGTCCGCCGGACAAATCTCCGCCCCGTCGATACTTCATCTCCTGCAGCACTGGAAATAGCGCGTAAATATCATCCGGCACGCGCCGGGCGTCCTGTGCTGAAAAGCGGGAAAGGCCCAGCAGCAGGTTCTCTTCCACTGTCAGACGCGGAAAAATATCGCGGCCCTGCGGTACGTACGCCACACCAGCTCTGACCCGTTGATGTGGCTTCCAGTGCGTGACATTTTTTTCCTGCCAGAGCACGCTTCCACTGCGGGCAGGAATAAGTCCCATCAGGCATTTTAGTAGCGTTGTTTTTCCCACGCCGTTACGCCCCAGCAGACACGTCACCTCGCCGATACGCGCTTCAAAGCTCACGCCACGCAGAATATGGCTGCCGCCATAATATTGATTCAGTTCATTTACCTGTAGCATCAGCCCTCCTTACCGTCCAAGATAAACTTCAATAACCTGCTCATTAGCCTGCACATCGCGCAGGCTTCCTTCGGCCAGTACTCGCCCCTGATGCAGCACCGTGACATGGTCAGCAATCGTCTCGACAAATCCCATGTCATGCTCAACAACCATCAGCGAGTGCTTTCCGGCAAGCTGGCGAAACAGCTCCGCGGTGTATTCCGTCTCAGCATCGGTCATCCCTGCCGCCGGCTCATCAAGCAGTAGTAAATGCGGCTCCTGGACCAGCAGCATGCCGATCTCAAGAAACTGTTTTTGTCCATGCGAAAGCAGCGCGGCACGGCGTTCGCGATCGTTGCCCAGACGTAACAGCGCCAGCATTTCATCGATGCGATCCCGTTGTTCACCCGAAAGGCGAGCCCGTAAAGAACCCCAAACGGATTTATCATTTTTCAGTGCCAGCTCCAGATTCTCCGCCACCGTTAGCGCTTCAAATACCGTGGGCTTCTGAAATTTTCGTCCAATCCCCTGGCGCGCAATGGCAATAGAATCAAACGTCATTAAATCAATAGACTGATCGTAAATCGCACGACCGCTTTGCGGTCTGGTTTTGCCGGTAATGACATCCATCAACGTCGTTTTTCCGGCGCCATTAGGACCAATAATGCAGCGCAGTTCACCTACGCCAATATTGAGCGTGAGATCCGTTAGCGCCTGAAACCCATCAAAGTTCACGTTGATTTTTTCCAGCTGTAACACCGGGTCGGTTTGATTGCGAAATCTGTCCCCTGGCAACTGGCGGGTAAAAAGACCTTCATCTGGCTGCATTATTTGTCTCCTTTGCGAAACAGACCAATCACGCCACGGGGTAAAAACAGCGTAACGCCAATAAAAATCAGACCAAGAAACAGTTGCCAGTATTCGGGCATGATCACCGTAAACAGACTTTTAGCGCCGTTCACCAACACAGCGCCAAAAACCGGGCCAATCAGGGTTCCGCGACCGCCGAGGGCGACCCAAATCGCCGCTTCAATCGAGTTGGTCGGTGACATTTCGCTGGGGTTAATGATGCCCACCTGCGGAACATACAGCGCACCAGCCAGCCCGCACAATACAGCGGAAAGCGTCCACACCAGCAGCTTGAAACCTTTCGGATCATAGCCACAGAACATCAGCCGATTCTCGGCATCGCGCACGGCGGTCAGGATACGACCAAACTTACTGCGCGCCAGCGCCAGTCCCAGCCACAACGCCAGCACCAGTAGCATCACCGTCGCCAGAAACAGCGCGATACGGGTTGAGGTCGCGGTCACGGGGAACCCCAGAATAGTGGTAAATCCGGTGAAACCGTTATTTCCACCAAACCCGGTTTCGTTACGGAAAAACAGCAACATGCCTGCGAAAGTCAGGGCCTGAGTCATGATAGAGAAATAGACGCCCTTGATTTTTGAGCGAAAAGCAAACCAGCCAAACACCAGCGCCAGCAGGCCGGGCACCAGCACAACCAGCAGCATAGCCCAGATAAAATGTTGCGTTCCCCACCAAAACCAGGGCAGTTCGGTCCACGACAGAAACGACATAAAAGCCGGTAGTCCTTCGCCGGAGGCCTGACGCATCAGGTACATCCCCATCGCATATCCCCCCAGCGCAAAGAAAATGCCATGACCCAGTGAAAGCATTCCGGCATAGCCCCACACCAGATCCAGTGCCACCGCCACAATGGCATAACACAGGATTTTCCCGGCCAGCGTCAGCGTCCAGACGGAGATTGCCAGCGGATGATCCGCGGGGAGTAGCGCCAGAAATGGCAGAATAATGAGCGCCAGCAGCAAAAACAGTCCCAGGATGCGCGTCACGCGCGGCGCTTTTCGTGCCAGCGTTAATGTCATTGGCATAGTCATTAGTCAATAACCCTCCCTTTCAATGCGAAAAGTCCCTGAGGTCGTTTCTGGATAAACAGAATGATCAGCACGAGGATCATAATTTTGCCGAGAACAGCCCCCACCTGAGGCTCAAGAATTTTATTGAAGATCCCGAGACCAAACGCCGCTGCCACACTCCCGGCGAGTTGTCCAACGCCGCCAAGCACCACCACCAGAAACGAATCAATAATGTAACTTTGCCCCAGCTCCGGCCCCACGTTACCCAGCTGCGACAGCGCCACGCCACCCAGCCCGGCAATGCCTGAACCCAGTCCAAAGGCCAGCATATCGACTCGCCCGGTGGGCACGCCGCAGCAGGCCGCCATATTGCGGTTTTGCGTCACCGCGCGCACACGCAGCCCCAGACGGGTTTTATTCAACAATAGCCAGGTGAAGAACAGCACCAGCATGGCAAAGCCAAGCACCACAATTCGGTTCCACGGCAAAATCAGATTGGCATAGACCTGAATTCCCCCGGAAAGCCATGTCGGATTGGCGACTTCGAGGTTTTGCGCGCCAAAGGTCATTCGCACCAACTGGATCAGCATCAGACTGATCCCCCATGTCGCCAGCAGTGTTTCAAGCGGACGGCCATATAAATGGCGGATCACGCCGCGCTCCAGCAACATTCCTACTGCCGCGGTAAGTAAAAAGGCGACCGGAAGCGCAATGACCGGATACCAGGCTAACCATTGCGGGAGAAACTGCCCCATCAACTGTTGCACCATCCAGGTACAGTAAGCGCCGAGCATTAACATCTCGCCATGCGCCATATTGATGACGCCGAGTAACCCGTAAGTAATCGCCAGACCCAGTGCCGCCAGTAGCAAAATCGAGCCCAGAGACAGTCCCATAAAGGCTTGCCCAAGAAGATCGCCAACCTTCATGCGGTGTGCGATGGAATTCAGACTTTCGTCGGCGGCAGCGCGAACGCGGGCATCAGGTTCATGCTCTGCACGGGTGAAAGGTTGTAATTTCGCCTGGGTTTCAGGGTCGTTTGACGCCCCCAACAGTTCAATTGCCTGCCGCCTGACCTCTGGTGATGCACTGGTCAGTTGCAGGTTAGCCAGCGCAATAACCAGTGCAGATTTCACGTCAGCATCCGATTCCTGCGCCAGTCGTTGCTGTAAAAATGGCAGCATGCCAGGCATCGCCTCACGCTGTAATATGCGTGCGGCATCAGCCCTAACCGTGACACTGTCACTTAAAAGCTGATGCGCAGCCAGCGTTCCGGCGACCAGATTGCGCAGTCGGTTAGTCAGACGGACTTTTTTTAGCTCGCCGTCTGGCGCTGCCGCCGACCCCAGCGCTTGTGCTCGCGCCCCGTCCATGACAAACGCATGTTTCGCATTATCGGTCAGCAGGTTTTCATCTCGCAGCGCCTTAAGCACGGGTAAGCGCTGAAGGTCGGGATTCATCGCCCATTGTTCAAGCAAGGTGGCCTGCTGAGCCCGGTTGGCAGCGGTAAAAGTATCGGCATCTGATGCCTGCGCTATCCACGGCAAAAACCACGTCAGCAACATCACACCACGAATAAAGCGCATGACTTTCATGAGCATTCTCCTAAGCGTTGCCCTCCCGCAGGAGGGCATAAGATCAGTTGCTGGCGGTTTTTACGGGTTGTTCAGATTTTTTATCATTGCCGGCGATATACGGGCTCCACGGCTGGGCGCGGACCGGCTCATCGGTTTGCCACACCACGTTAAACTGACCATTGCTTTCAATCTCGCCAATCATGACGGGTTTGTGCAGATGATGGTTGGTGGCATCCATCGTGAGGGTAAAGCCAGATGGCGCGGCGAATGATTGCCCTGCCATTGCAGCACGGACTTTATCCACATCGGTAGTTCCGGCTTTTTCTACTGCCTGTGCCCACATATGCAGACCAACCCAGGTGGCTTCCATTGGGTCGTTTGTCACAACCGAATCCGCATTCGGTAATTTGTGCGCTTTGGCATACGCCCGGTAATCCGCGACAAACTTCTTGTTAGCCGCATTATCCACGGACTCAAAGTAGTTCCAGGCGGCAAGGTTACCTACCAACGGTTTCGTATCAATACCGCGCAATTCTTCCTCACCTACGGAGAAGGCCACCACCGGAACATCGGTGGCTTTCAGCCCCTGGTTCGCTAACTCTTTATAGAATGGAACATTAGAATCACCGTTGATGGTTGAGACCACCGCCGTTTTTCCCCCTGCGGCGAATTTTTTAATGCTGGCGACAATGGTCTGATAATCACTGTGTCCAAACGGGGTATACACCTCTTCGATGTCTTTATCGGCAACACCTTTCGAATGCAAAAAGGCACGGAGAATTTTATTAGTCGTGCGCGGATAAACATAATCAGTCCCCAGCAGGAAGAAGCGTTTCGCACTGCCGCCGTCCTCACTCATCAGATACTCAACAGCCGGGATCGCCTGCTGATTAGGCGCCGCGCCGGTATAAAAGACGTTAGGCGACATTTCCTCGCCTTCATACTGCACCGGATAAAACAGTAAACCATTTAATTCCTCGAATACCGGTAACACCGATTTACGCGAAACCGATGTCCAGCACCCGAACACCGCCGCTACTTTGTCCTGACTCAGCAACTGTCGAGCTTTTTCAGCAAATAAAGGCCAGTTCGAGGCTGGATCAACCACCACCGGCTCCAGCTTTTTGCCCAACACGCCGCCCTGCGCATTGATTTCATCAATAGTCATCAACGCCACATCTTTCAACGGCGTTTCGGAAATCGCCATCGTTCCGGATAACGAATGCATGATGCCCACTTTAATAGTGTCAGCCGCCTGGACGCTAAAACTCATGCCCATTGCCATAACGGAGGCCGATAACGCAAAAGCTTTTAAAATTGTACGACGCTGCATAGTTTCACTCCTGAAATTAGATTCGCTGAAAGCTCCGGTGCAGCCGGGCAGACAAAACGGTGCAAATTAAGGGGATTCAGAAGTGATAAGGCAAAAACGATGCCAGATATTAAAACACCATATAAAATCAAAGCATTAGAGTAGTACAGTTCAGTGGCTGGATGAAAATATTTCGCCAATAAGGCGGATCGCCAGGAAAATTGAACCACCATGAGACAGCGTTGCATTATAACCGTGCAACAATTTGCATGGGGGTCGTATAACAATGACTTTGGCACTCAGCATAAAATCGTGATTAATTTGCCGAGGATAAGCGCGCCTTGTCACTATTATTTATTTCCCCCGACAAAATCGCGTCAATTTTTTACATTTCAGACGAAATAATCATACAGTTCAGCCTTTGTTTAAGTTGCAATTGCTACTATAGTCATAAGCGAGGTGAACTTAAGGTAAGAGAGGAAACTCACAGATAAAGGAGCATTTACTATGCTGGGTAATATGAATATTTTTATGGCTGTTCTGGGAATTATTTTATTTTCCGGTTTTCTGGCCGCGTATTTTAGCCACAGATGGGATGATTGATGAACGACGATAGTCCTGCACCGAACCGGCCCCTTGTAGCGTCACTGCACAAGGGGCCATTTTTTTACCTGAATCGCCTTTCCTGCACCTTTTCCCTGGCCAGCAATAAAAAAAACCGCCGGATAAACCAGCGGTAAATGCTTGCATGGATAGATTTGTGTTTTGCTTTATACGCTATCTGGCAACTCCCTGCGAAGATAACGGATATCTGGCTAAGCTATCATCGGCAACCCCAATGAAAGCTAAACGAAACGTAACTAACGCAAAACAGCTTAGGTGATTCTCACGCGCTGAGGTGGAACGAAAGCCCATCACTGGCGTTAACCAGGGTGATCTGCTCGCGTTCATCCATAAACATACAGCGATTTCTGCCGCTCTGTTTTCCCTGGTACATCGCTCTGTCAGCCCGTCCAAGAGCGGTATCTAATTTTTCATCCCGCTGAGCTCTGGTGATACCGCCCGTTACGGTGATAGCGATCTCTCCATCTGCGTAAGGGATTTTTTGCTGGCCAACAAGCTGACACAATCGCAACCCAGCCTGGCGGGCCTGCTCATCAGTTTTCGTTCGGATGATGATAATGAACTCTTCGCCACCGTAGCGGTAAGCTTGTTCATCATATCGCGTCCATGCCAGAAAATTTGCTGCCAGAGCGCGTAATACTACGTCCCCCACAAGATGACCATACGTATCATTAACGTGTTTAAAACGGTCGATATCCAGCAGCAATATATAAAGGTTAAGCGGTTCGGCATCGATTAACTGTTGGTCAAAAGACTCATCGAGCATTCTTCTGCCCGGTAAGCCTGTTAATATGTCGATATTGCTCCGGATACTCAGCAAATATATTTTATAGTCCATTACAGCAGACGTAAATGCCAGTAACGCGTCCTCGAATTTGGTGAAATGCCATGGATAACTCCGTTTCTCCAGTATTGCCAATAGCAAATCCTTGCCTGATAAATGCATTTTTTCATGAACAGTATTTATCTTATTCACATAGCTACAATCATCTTCATTGCGCAGCGATTGATTATTAAGCCACTGTCCAAATTGGCAAACAAAATGCGCGTTGTCACCCATGATATCTGGTTGCGTAGCATTCGAGGTTACTGCGCAACGGAACATATTCACCAGCCATTTATAGTGGGCATCAATTGACTTGTTCAACTCGATCAAAATTGCATCTATTTCCATCGTATTTCTCATCATCACGATCTTCCTCCCTGTTCGAACGTTTCTGATGCAATCATCTTAACGATAAAAAAGAAAATTTATGTAATTTTTTATTTGAGAATAAATCTTATCAGGTGCAATAATGAACAGTAAGATAAGACCGGGCATCACGCCCGGCTCAATTTTTTTCTGACAGTGCCTTACGCGCTCAAACCACGATGTTCCAGCATCGGCTCCATACGGGGATCGCGCCCGCTCCACTGGCGATAAAGTTCAGCTAAATCAGTACTGTTCCCGCGGGACAAAATCGCTTCGCGGAATTTCTGCCCGTTTTCGCGGGTTAATCCACCCTGATCTACAAACCACTGATAGCCGTCATCAGCCAACATTTGCGTCCATAAATAAGCGTAATAACCCGCAGCATAGCCGCCGCCGAAGATATGGGCAAAATAACTGCTACGATAACGTGGCGGCACGGCCTGAAGATCCAGATCTTCTGCCGCCAGCGCCTGCTGCTCGAATTGATCAACTGAATAAGATGACGCCTTCGTCTCCAGACTGTGCCAACGCATGTCCAACAATGCGGCACTGAGCAGTTCGGTCATATCGTAGCCTTTATTAAACAAGCTGGCCCGCTGCATTTTATCCCGCAACGCCTGCGGCATTGGCTCCCCGGTTTCGACATGACGGGCAAATCGGGCAAAAACCTGCGGATGGCTCGCCCAGTGTTCGTTAATCTGCGAAGGAAACTCGACAAAATCACGCGGAGTGTTAGTGCCTGAAAGCGTGGCATAACGCTGAGTGGCAAACAGACCGTGTAACGTGTGGCCAAACTCATGAAATAATGTAATGACATCATCCCACAGCAGTAACGCCGGCTTACCCGTTACGGGTTTTTGATAATTACAGACATTGTAAATAACGGGTCGGGTTTCGTTAAGCTCCGATTGCTCAACAAAATTGCCCATCCATGCCCCGCCGCTTTTTGATTCACGGGCGAAGAAATCACCATAAAACAACGCCAGTCCTACGCCATCGTGGTCGAAAATTTCCCATACCCGAACATCCGGGTGATAAACCGGAATGTCGAATCGCTCAACGAATTTGATACCAAAGAGCTGATTGGCCGTCCAGAAAACGCCCTCGTTCAACACCGTATCCAGAGCAAAGTAAGGTTTAAGCTGTGCCTCATCAAGGGCGTATTTCTCGCGGCGGACCTGCTCAGCATAAAATGCCCAGTCCCAGGCCCTGACGCTAAACTGCCCCTGCTCTTGATCGATGACTTTCTGGGTTTCAGCCTGTTCATCCAACGCACGCTGGCGCGCGGCCGGAACGATCGCTCGCATAAACGAAAGTGCCGCCTCAGGCGTTTTAGCCATCTGGTCAGCGATTTTCCAGGCCGCATAATTGGCAAAACCGAGTAATTTTGCCTGTTGCATGCGGATGTCGACCAGACGCTGAATAATAGCCCGGGTATCGTTATCGTCATCGTGTTCGGCCCGCGTCCACGCCTGGGTAAACAGGTCTTCACGGATCTGGCGATCGCGTAACACGGCAAGCACCGGTTGTTGAGTGGTATTCAATAACGGAATAACCCAACGTGATTCAAGCCCCTTTTCTTTTGCAGCCTCAGCGGCAACGGCAATTTCTTCGGCGCTAAGTCCGTCAAGCCGCCGGACATCATCCACCACCAAAGCACCGGACTTGTTCGCCGCCAGCAGACGCTGATTAAACTGACTGGTCAGCGTGGCTGACTCGGTGTTGAGCGCTTTGAGGCGTGCTTTGTCTGCCTCATTGAGGCGCGCGCCTGCCAGTACAAAACGCTGGTGGACAACCTCAACGAGACGCATTGATTCGCTATCCAAACCTAAGGTATGACGTCGTTGCCAGACTGCATCGACGCGGGCGAAAAGCGCGCCATCAAGATAGATATCATTGGCAAGTCCCGCCAGCTCTGCTGAGAACGCTTCGTCAAGGCGTTGTAGTTCATCGTTAGTGTGCGCCGCCGTCATCGCAAAGAAAACGCTGATTACGCGCGTGAGCAGCGCGCCGCTTTGTTCAAGCGCCAGCAACGTGTTAGCAAAATCCGGGTCCTGTGGGTTTTGTACAATTGCCGCGATCTCCTCGCGTTTTTGCCGCACGCCCTCATCAAACGCCGGACGATAATGCTGCACGTCAATCTGATCAAACTGCGGTGCCTGATACGGCAATGTACTGTGGTGTAAAAAAGGATTCGTTAACGACATCTTTCACTCCTGAAAACGATTTGTTTACCAGAGTAGACTTCCCGGGAATCGACCGCAATCCTGTTAACCAGGAATAGCTCTGACCGGAAATGACGTGCTATGGTAGTACTACATAAAAAGCGTTGAGGAACAGTGAGATGATCGTTTTAGTAACCGGAGCAACCGCAGGTTTTGGTGAGTGCATTACGCGTCGTTTTATTGAGAATGGGCATAAAGTTATTGCCACCGGACGCCGCCAGGAGCGCCTGCAGGAACTCAAAGATGAGCTGGGTGACCGCCTCTATACCGCGCAACTGGACGTACGTAATCGCGCATCGATTGAAGAGATGCTGGCGTCCTTACCTGCTGAATGGCGCGATATTGATGTTCTGGTCAACAACGCAGGTCTGGCACTGGGCCTCGAACCTGCCCACAAGGCCAGCATTGAAGACTGGGAAAACATGATCGATACCAACAACAAAGGCCTGGTTTATATGACCCGTGCCGTGCTGCCTGGTATGGTTGAGCGCAATCGCGGACATATTATCAATATCGGCTCTACCGCGGGTAGCTGGCCATACGCCGGCGGTAACGTTTATGGCGCGACCAAAGCGTTTGTCCGTCAGTTTAGCCTCAACTTACGTACTGACTTACACGGGACAGCGATTCGTGTTACCGACATTGAGCCGGGTCTGGTTGGCGGTACGGAATTCTCTAACGTGCGTTTCAAAGGCGATGATGCCAAGGCTGAAAAAACTTACGAAAATACCACCGCGCTGACCCCACAAGATGTTACAGAAGCGGTATGGTGGGTGGCTTCGTTACCCGCTCATGTCAACATTAACACCCTTGAAATGATGCCTGTCACACAGTCTTTTGCCGGGCTGAGTATCCATCGGAGCTAATTTCTCTGCCCGGCCTTGCGCCGGGTATAGATAGCCTGAAATAAGTGATAAAATATCTGGGTTAACTCTCTAAAAAGTAAGAATGAATGACCGTAGAAACGCAGCTCAACCCTACACAGCCTGTAAATCAGCAGATTTACCGTATTCTTCGTCGTGATATCGTGCACTGTCTGATTGCGCCGGGTACGCCGCTGTCGGAGAAAGAAGTTTCTGTACGCTTTAATGTGTCACGCCAGCCGGTCCGAGAGGCATTCATCAAACTGGCAGAGAACGGTCTGATTCAGATCCGTCCGCAGCGTGGCAGCTACGTGAACAAAATTTCGCTGTCGCAGGTGCAAAATGGCTGTTTTGTTCGCCAGGCGATTGAATGTGCCGTGGTCCGCCGCGCCGCCGCCCTGATCACCGATAAACAGTGCTATCAGCTCGAACAGAATCTGCATCAGCAGCGTATCGCGATTGACCGAAAACAAATTAATGATTTCTTCCAGCTTGACGATGAGTTTCATCAGAAACTGGCTTTAATCGCCGAATGCCAGCTCGCCTGGGACACCGTCGAGAATATAAAGGCCACCATTGACCGCGTTCGCTATATGAGCCTGGATCACATTTCTCCTCCTGAAATGCTGCTGCGCCAGCATCACGATATCTTTGCCGCACTTGAAAAACATGATGGTGACGGCGTCGAGCGTGCAATGATGCTGCACCTTCAGGAAATCGGTGAGTCTGTTCAGCTTATTCGCCAGGAAAATAGCGACTGGTTCAGCGAAGATTAATATGACGCTCACCTCTCTGCGGGGTGAGTTTTTCAACGTTTTCCCCTCTCCTGCACATCTGCCTAAAAAAAGCTGTGACTTTGATCGAAAACAAAAAAAATCATTAACGAGAAGCGTATTTATATTGCGCCCGTTACGTGGGACTAAAAGCCCACGGGCTTTGACGGTGAGTTGGAAAGGAGAAAACACCATGAAAACATACGATCGTAACCGTAACGCAATCACCACTGGCAGTCGCGTCATGATTAGCAACACCGGACTCACAGGCCGCATTACAGCGATAGATACCGATGGCCTGACCGCTGAGCAAATTCGCCGTGGCAAAACAGTGGCAATCGAAGGGTGTGAAGGCAAATATGCCCCACTCGAGTTGATTCGTTTGGGCATGAACTAATTGGTGTGAATGCCAGAAAACACTGCGCCATCTGGCCCGTTTAAAGCCAGATGGCGACATAAATGATGCCCTTCGTTACTTCAGTTTTGCAGCATACTTCGCAACCGTTGCCTTTGCCCCTTCAGCCAGTAAAGCAAGATAGGCTTCTGTGACCTGGTTTTTGAACAGTTCTACCTGCGGTAATTCGCGACCAAAAATGGCATCAATCGCCAGTAAGGCCTGAACGCGCGCTTCCCCCTCGTGACTACTGCGGACCGCAGTCTGGATCACTGGCAACAGCGGATCGCTGATTTCAATCGCCTGACCGTGTTCATCCACACCGCCGACATAGCGCATCCAGGCGGCTACGCCCAGTGCCAGCAGCGCAAAATGGCTGCCATGCGCAATGTGCCAACGAATTGAATCGAGCATACGCTGCGGCAGTTTTTGGCTACCATCCATCGCAATCTGCCAGGTACGGTGACGCAGTGCCGGGTTGCTGTAGCGCTCAATGAGCAGATCGGCATAGTGTTGCAGATCCACCCCTTTCACTTTCAGCGTCGGCGCCTGTTCCTGCAACATCAACGCTCGCGCGGCAAGACGATAATTTTCATCCTCCATGCTGTCGTTGATATGCTGATAACCCGCCAGATAACCAAGATAGGCAAGGAAAGAGTGACTGCCGTTGAGCATACGCAGTTTCATCTCTTCAAACGGAATCACATCCGATACCAGCTCCGCCCCGGCCTTTTCCCATGCCGGACGACCGGCGACAAAGTTATCTTCAATTACCCACTGACGGAACGGTTCACAGGCTACGCCTGCCGGGTCGCGTACCCCGGTGATGTGTTCAATTTTGTCCAGCGTCTCCGGGGTAACCGCAGGAACAATGCGGTCTACCATTGTAGAGGGGAACGTCACATGCTGTTCGATCCAGGCAGCCAGTTCAGCATCTACCGCCCGGGCATACGCGGTGACGACATTGCGCATAACGTGGCCGTTTTCAGGCATGTTGTCGCAGGACATCACGGTAAATGCGGCTAATCCCGCAGCTTTGCGACGCGCCAGGGCTTCAACCACCACGCCTGGCGCAGTTTTTGGTTGTTTTGGATTTTGCAGATCGGCGGCAATCATGGGGTTGTCTAACATCAGTTGACCCGTCGCCGGAGAGTGGCAATATCCTTTCTCGGTGATGGTGAGAGAAACGATCGCCACCAGCGGTTCACACATCGCAGCCAGTACGCTTTCCAGACCATCTACCTGCGCATGCAGCGCGTTTTTCACCACACCAACGACTCTGGCAGTCCACGCATCCGCAGACATCTCCGCAACGGTATACAAATTATCTTGCTGTTTCAGATCGGCAATCTGCTGCTCACCGCCAATCAGATTCACTTCGCAATAGCCCCAGTCACTGCCGTGTTCTGCAGCCAGGATGTCAGCATAAACACCCTGATGTGCGCGATGAAACGCGCCAAATCCCAGATGAACAATACGCGGGATCAGAGTAGTACGATCGTAGTCAGGAAGCGCAGCCTTTGCCGCTAACAGCTTGTTTTGCATGGTATGACCTACTTATCAATGAAATCAGGACTGTCTCAGAGTAACGCCTGCAGGGTTGTATGTTTTGATTTGCATTAAGCTTTTTATGATTGGTATGACATCATTTAAAGCTGTGTAATAGCATGAACGGAGCATGACCGCCCCGTCCATGCTACAGCCAGGTCTTAGCTTGCCTGGGTCGCCGAGCAACGAACTTTATCCGTCTGACTCACTTCAGCGGCATCCTCAAGCACGCTCAGGTCGCGGTCTTTGACCTCCGGCATCAACAACGCGGACACCAGACCGATCAGTGAGTAGGCAATAACCATCGCCAGAATTGGCCACCAGGAATTGGTCATGTTGCAGAAAATACCGGCCAGAACCGGCCCAAAACCAACGGCTACCAATCCGCCCGCCTCTTTTGAAATCGCCATTCGCGTAAACCGATTGCGGGCACCAAATATTTCAGCCATGGTGATATTTTCGAGAGCAAATAATCCCAACACAGCAAAGTTATGAATAACAATCAATGCTGACATGATAACGCCAGGGCTATACGTTTTATCCACTACAATAGACAACATCGGGTAAGACAAAATAATGGCTGAGATATTGAGGATAATATATGGCAATCGACGACCAAATTTATCAGACAACCAACCGAGCAGCGGTATGGTAATAAATCCCAGTACCGAGCTAATCATTAATGCATCAGTGGGGATTGATTTATCAAACAACAAAGTCTGCACTAAATAACCGGCGAGGAATGTCTGGATTAATCCTGAGTTACCCGCCTGTCCAAAACGTAAACCGGTGGCCAGCCAGAAGGATTTACTGGTAAACATCGCGCCCAGCGTATTTTCCGACGAATTGTTTAATGCAGGCGCATTTTCCTCATTATTCACTTTCTCAAATACCGGACTTTCTTTGAGATTCATACGTAACCAGATGGCAAAGATCATCACCACAACACTGGCCAGGAACGGAATGCGCCATCCCCAGGCTAGTAATTCTTCACGGTCAAGAGCAAAGAACATCACCGCCCAGATGGCCGTTGCGCTAAGGGTCCCACAGTTGGTACCCATGGCGACAAGTGAGGAAATAATCCCACGTTTTCCTTTCGGCGCATACTCGGCAAGCATAGTACCCGCCCCGGAGATCTCAGCCCCCGCTCCAAGTCCTTGCACAATACGCAGCGTCACCAGCAGTATGGGCGCAAAGATACCAATTTGCGCATACGTTGGCAGCACGCCGATTAATGTTGTACAAATCCCCATCATTGTGATCGTGATAAACAACACCTTTTTACGCCCGATGCTGTCCCCCATCTTGCCAAATATAAATGCCCCGACGATACGAGCAATATATCCTGCGCCGTAGGTTCCCATTGCTAAAATGAGAGCCATCGCCGCAGATTGTTCCGGGAAAAATATCTCATGGAATACCAGTGCGGCACCCAAAGAATATAACTGAAAATCCATAAATTCGAGCGCAGTACCTAACCATCCGGATACGGCGGCTCTGACCAGATCTGTGGTGGATCTTTCGTGTTTTTCTTGATTCATATTGGCTATCTCTTAGAGGTAAGATGCGTACCACTTACTCGCAGTTATTTATATTATTCAGTGAATGTGAGTAAAACTTTGCAGCAGTGCTGCTGATCTTTCTCAAACAATTCAATTGCGTCTGTAACGTGGTGATAGTCAAAAGTATGGGTAATAAGTTGATTAGGGCTAATAAGTCCGTTAACCAACCAATCAATAACAACCGGGAATTTATTGGCATTTAATCTTGAGGAATAAATTGAAAGTTCTTTCCCGGTAATACCCTGCTGAACAATCTGACAAGGTTCGCTAGAGAAGCCCATCAGAACAATTCGCGCGGCTGGCGATGCCAGCGTAATAGCCTCCTGTAAAATGGATGGATGACAGGCCGCATCTACGATGATCGTCGGCTTAAGCTCTTTTTCCGCCAGGAAATCGTGCAAAGATTGCTGACCGTTATTTATTACCCAGTCAGCACCGCACCGTTTCGCCATGCTCAGGCGTTCTTCGATTCTGTCGGCAATCACCACCGTTTTTACCTTATAGACACGTTTAAGCGCCTGTACGGTGGTCAGCCCCATAGGCCCTGCGCCATAAATCAGCGCAATATCATTTTCTGTGGGTTTAATTTGCCCGGTTACGTTCGCGGCGATGGTAAAAGGCTCGACCATGACGGCATGTTCATCTGGTACGGTATCGGGGATCGGCCAGGCATTTTTTGCCGGCACTACGGCGTACTCGCTAAAACCACCATCGCGATGAACACCCAGCACCACCAGCGATGTGCAAACGTTGGGTTTACCTATCGAACAGGGATAGCAATGCCCGCAACTGATAACGGGATCAACGGACACTCGCTCACCTATTCGCGAACGATCGACACCTTCACCTACCTCATCGATCACGCCAAAAAATTCGTGGCCGATAACGCGAGGATATTGCGCAAATGGATTATGCCCGCGGTAAATATGGCTATCGGAACCACAAATTCCCGCCAGTTTTACCTTCACCCTGACCTCTCCCGCTGCTGGCTCTGGAACGGGCCGTTCGGCAATGACCAGCGTATTTGGTTTTTCAATCACAACACTTTTCATAGCAAATCACTCCTTACCAGTTCCACAACGTACCATCTTCCAGGCGAGCGACAGGCAGATATGCCGGGTCATACGGATATTTCGCGGCCAGTTTTTCGTCAAACTCGATACCAAGGCCTGGCTTATCGCCCGGGTGCATGTAGCCGTTATCAAAAGTCCAGTTATGCGGGAACACTTCCAGCATTTGCTCGGAATACCCCATATATTCCTGAACGCCGAAGTTCGGCACCCACAGATCAAAATGCAGTGCTGCGGCCATGCATACGGGTGACAGATCGGAAGGTCCATGTGACCCCGTGCGTACCTGATACAACGAGGCAAAATCGGCAATACGGCGCATACCGGTAATACCGCCCGCATGGGTAATGGTGGTGCGGATATAGTCGATCAACTGTTCTTCGATCAGTTGTTTGCAATCCCAGATGCTATTGAAGACTTCCCCTACTGCAATCGGCGTGACCGTATGCTGGCGGATCAGGCGGAAACACTCCTGGTTTTCGGCTGGTGTGGGATCTTCCATCCAGAACAGACGATATTGTTCAATGCTTTTGCCAAACCGGGCAGCTTCAATCGGCGTCAGGCGATGGTGCATGTCATGTAGCAGATGTTCGTTAAAACCAAATTTATCGCGAACGGCGGCAAACAGTTTCGGCGTGAAATCGAGGTATTTCTCTGTAGACCACAGCTGCTCTTCCGGCCACTGCCCTTTGGTCGCGGGTTCGTAGGCCAAACCTTTGCCTTTAGACATACCGTAAGTGGTTTTCATGCCCGGTACGCCGCACTGTACGCGAATCGCTTTAAAGCCCATCTCTTTATGTCGCGCGTAATCCTCCAGCACATCATCTACGGTATGCCCTGTGGTGTGGCAGTAAACCATGACCCCTTCACGCGATGCGCCGCCGAGCAACTGATACAACGGCATGTTCGCCGCTTTCGCTTTGATATCCCACAATGCCATATCCACTGCGGAAATCGCCGACATGGTGACCGGCCCCCGACGCCAGTACGCGCCTTTATAGAAAAACTGCCAGATGTCTTCGATTCGATGCGCGTCGCGTCCGATAAGTTGCGGACAGACATGATCTTTCAGATAGGACGCCACGGATAACTCGCGGCCATTTAAGGTGGCATCTCCCAGCCCGGTGATCCCGTCTTCTGTCGTTATTTTTAACGTAACAAAATTACGCCCCGGGCAGGTGACAAAAACTTCAGCCCCGACAATCTTCATTTTTTATTCCTTACATCTGTTCTTGTGATGCAGGAAATTTACTCAACTGAGCTACTACCATACAAGTATAAAGATCGAAAAAGCCCTCGTTGATCACAAAAAAGGCGCTATGCGCGCCCCCATCCAGCCACGATAATCAGCATCCCGCACAAGGCCACCAGCGCACCAGACCAGTCATACAGGCTGAGTTTTACGCCATCGACAAAGCGCAGCCATAGCAGCGCAGTGACAACATAAACGCCGCCATAGGCCGCGTAAACTCGCCCACTCGCGGCCGGATGCAGCGTCAACAGCCAGACGAATAAGGCCAGAGACACTCCGGCGGGTACCAACAACCACGCCGTCGCGCCTCGTTTAAGCCACAGCCAGGGTAAAAAACAGCCGATGATTTCGCATAAAGCAGTGACGAAAAAGAGAAAGGTAGTCTTCAGCATTGACGTTATTCAGTTATCTTCGGTTTAACCATGATACGACAGAATATCGCCAACGTATCCATATCCGCTCAGTGGGTATGCCCTGAAGCAGGAATAGTGTAGAATTTAACCCTGTTTTATCGTTTTTCCCTTTCTCATAAAAGGAATTCGTTATGAATATTACACTGACCAAACGTCTGTGTCTGACGGCTATGCTGACGCTTGCGGCGGCTGTGTACACCTCTTCAGCATTTGCTGAAACCAGTAAACTGGTCATTGAATCCGGGGACAGTGCGCAAAGCCGTCAACAGGCCGCCATGGAAAAGGAACAATGGAACGATACGCGCCAGTTACGTCAGAAAGTGAACAAGCGTACTGAGAAAGAGTGGGACAAAGCCGACGCGGCCTTTGATAGCCGTGATAAGTGCGAACAGAGCGCCAATATTAACGCCTACTGGGAACCTAACACCCTGCGCTGCCTCGACCGTCGTACTGGCCGTACCGTTGCACCATAATGGCTATGCACCCTAAAGGATATTGCAAGGATACAATATGACTAGCGCCCTCAGTGTTAAGCTGCGCCCGCTGGAGCGTGAAGATTTACGTTTTGTCCACCAGCTTGATAACAACGCCAGCGTTATGCGTTACTGGTTCGAAGAGCCTTACGAAGCGTTTGTTGAGCTGTCAGACCTGTACGACAAGCATATTCACGACCAAAGCGAACGTCGCTTCGTGGTGGAATGCGAAGGTGAAAAAGCCGGGCTGGTGGAGCTGGTAGAGATTAACCACGTCCACCGCCGGGCTGAATTCCAGATTATTATTTCGCCTGAATATCAGGGTAAAGGTCTGGCTTCGCGGGCGGCAAAGCTGGCGATGGATTATGGTTTTACCGTCCTCAACTTATATAAGCTGTATCTGATCGTCGATAAAGAGAACGAAAAAGCCATCCACATCTACCGTAAACTCGGCTTTATGGTGGAAGGTGAACTGATTCATGAATTCTTTATTAACGGCCAGTACCGCAACACCATCCGTATGTGTATTTTCCAGCAGCAGTATTTGGCGGAACACAAAACGTCAGGTCCTAACCTGCTACAACCTACCGCTCAGTAAAGGCGACTAGTAGTAATCGATGGTGTTTTCAATCGAATAATGATGTTCAACTGCTGGCTTCACGCTTTCGTCGACGATAACCAGCTGGCAGTTGACCGGGTTGGCGTAGTTATCGTACTTACACGTTTGCCTGACATTACCTAATGGATGATTGTTCAGCATACTCACCGCCGTGTAATCCAGCTTCTTCAGCGGATCAACCGACGGTTTGGCATCAACCTGTAAGGTATTGTCTTTACTGACAGTAGTTTTACCCAGCGGGTAGCCTTCTGCGTCATAGCGGTACTGGACTTTCATCTCTTTTCCTGTGGCGGAAACGACAAAGCCGTTATCGTCGGTATCCCACACCACACCGGCAGCAGGCAGTTCCGCTAGCTGGCATTTACCCTGCAAGCGGATCTTTTTTTCCAGCGTTTCGGCATCGCGATAGTAGTTGGCATCCAGAACCAGCGCCATGCCGGTATTGTTTTCGATATCGTGCAGTTCAAGCGTATCGAAACACCCTTCCTGCGAGAGCGTACCGACAACGCGCTTGGAAACTTCACCTTTATCATTTAGAAGCGTCTGACTGAAATCTTTCACTGGTCCACGCAGCGGATCGAAATCAAATTCATTGGAAAAACTGGCCATTTCCGGCGTAAAAGAAACCAGCCCTTTGGCGTTATCACACCCGACCAGTACGGCGCACAGGAAAACTAACAGGGTCTGTTTCTTCACATTTTTCACCTGGATAAGAAGATAATTCTCAATCATATTAGCAAATACAGTTATTTACACCAGAAATGCTACTCTTAGTTCATGTCGATCATAAAAGGAGCTGATGATGAAATACATAACAGGAATTGCCGCAATCTTACTGGTAGCTGCCTCCCCGCAAGTTCTGGCGGCGCCAGCGTCCTGCGAACGCGTTAAGAGCGATATTGAGCAGCGCATCATAAATAATGGCGTAGCGGAATCCAGCTTTACGCTGAGTATCGTCCCCAACGATCAGGCCGATCAACCTGATTCACTGGTAGTGGGGCATTGTGCAAACGATACGCATAAGATTCTCTATACCCGGACCAACAGTGGCAACGCCCCCGCCAATAGCACGCCAGCTCAGGACGGGCATGCTGCCGAGCCGCAATAAAATAAATAGTGCCCTCCGCTCGCGGAGGGTCGCTCCCCTTTGATATGCATTAAGGCGACATGCCTATAAGTGGGTAAACTCACTCCATTATTAGCATGCTATTAATTTCGTTATAGAAATTAATATATAGCGATAACTATAATGGAGGGAGTTATGTCTGAAACTGAGCAATATGGAGGCATCAGCCGCAGGACGTTAGTGAAATCCTCGGCTATTGGTTCGCTGGCGCTTGCCGCAGGCGGACTCTCATTACCTTTCGGAATGCGCTCCGCAGCGGCTGCGGTACAACAAGCATTACAACCAGCAGAAGAAAAAGTCGTTTGGGGGGCTTGTTCCGTGAACTGCGGAAGCCGTTGTGCCCTGCAACTTCATGTCAAAGACGATGAGGTCGTATGGGTAGAATCCGATACGACCGGGGATGATATTTATGGTCAGCACCAGGTTCGCGCCTGTTTGCGTGGTCGTTCTATCCGTCGCCGAATTAATCATCCGGATCGCCTCAACTATCCAATGAAACGCGTGGGTAAGCGCGGTGAAGGTAAATTTGAGCGCATAACCTGGCAGGAAGCCCTGGATACTATCAGCGCCAGTTTGAAAAATACCGTACAGAAATACGGTAATGAAGCCGTGTATATCAACTACACCTCTGGCATTGTCGGCGGCAATATTACACGCTCCTCCCCTTATGCCTCACTGGTCGCTCGCCTGATGAACTGCTATGGCGGATTCCTGAGCCATTACGGTACCTATAGCACCGCGCAAATCGCGGCGGCAATGCCTTATACCTATGGCTCAAACGAAGGCAACAGTACCTCAGACATCGAAAACACGAAACTGGTGGTGATGTTCGGCAATAACCCTGCCGAAACGCGCATGAGCGGCGGCGGCATAACTTACTTTCTGGAGCAAGCCCGGGAGCGCTCTAACGCCCGGATGATCGTCATTGACCCCCGCTATACCGATACTGCAGCGGGTCGAGAGGATGAGTGGATCCCTATTCGTCCGGGCACCGACGCTGCACTCGTAGCGGGAATCGCCTGGGTCATGATTAACGAAGATCTTGTCGATCAGGCGTTTCTCGACAAATATTGCGTCGGTTATGACGAGAAAACCCTGCCCGCCGATGCCCCCGTTAACGGGCATTACAAAGCTTATATTCTTGGCAACGGTGATGACGGTATCGCCAAAACGCCACAATGGGCCTCGCACATCACCGGGATCCCAGCCGAGCGCATAATCAAACTGGCAAGGGAAATCGGCAGCACTAAACCGGCGTATATTTGCCAGGGTTGGGGTCCTCAACGTCAGGCTAACGGTGAACTAACCTCACGCGCGATCGCCATGTTGCCTATTCTGACCGGCAACGTCGGCATCAACGGCGGCAATAGCGGCGCACGAGAATCAACCTACACCATCACGATTGAGCGCATGCCACTGCCTGAAAATCCCATCAAGACTCAGATATCCTGCTTTAGCTGGACCGACGCCATCGTCCGGGGCCCGGAAATGACCGCTACCCGCGATGGCGTTCGTGGGAAAGATAAGCTCGACGTGCCGATAAAATTTATCTGGAACTATGCGGGCAACACCATCACCAACCAGCACTCAGATATCAATAAAACGCATGAGATCCTTCAGGACGAGACGAAATGCGAAATGATAGTGGTCATCGAAAACTTCATGACATCTTCGGCCAAATATGCCGATATTCTGCTGCCTGATTTAATGACCGTCGAACAGGAGGATATTATTCCCAACGACTACGCGGGCAACATGGGGTACCTCATTTTTATTCAACCCGCGACGTCGCCTAAGTTCGAACGTAAACCGATCTACTGGATAATGAGCGAAGTAGCGAAACGTCTTGGCGACGATATCTACCAACGTTTTACTGAAGGCCGTACCCAGGAACAGTGGCTCCAGTATCTGTATGCAAAAATGCTGGCTAAAGACCCCGCGCTCCCTTCTTATGACGAGCTGAAGAAAATGGGGATCTATAAACGCAAAGATCCCAACGGACACTTTGTCGCTTACAAAAAATTCCGCGACGATCCGCAGGCCAACCCGCTCAAAACCCCCTCTGGCAAGATTGAAATCTACTCCAGCCGACTGGCGAAAATTGCCAACTCCTGGGAGTTGCAAAAGGATGAGGTGATAAGCCCACTTCCCATTTACGCCTCAACGTTTGAAGGATGGGACGATCCAAAACGCAGTTCATTCCCGTTGCAGTTGTTTGGTTTCCACTACAAATCCCGCACCCACTCCAGCTACGGGAATATTGATGTTCTCCAGGCATCCTGCCGCCAGGAAATATGGATCAACCCCGTCGATGCCCAAAAGCGGGGAATCAGAAACGGCGATATGGTGCGGGTCTTTAACGATCGTGGTGAAGTGCGTATCCCGGCCAAAGTGACGCCGCGGATCCTGCCCGGCGTAAGCGCAATGGGTCAGGGCGCATGGCACGATGCCGATATGGCTGGCGATAAAATTGACCATGGCGCCTGCGTCAATACGCTGACAACCCAGCGACCTTCACCGCTGGCAAAAGGCAACCCACAGCACACTAACCTGGTCGAGATCGAGAAGGTTTAAGGACTAGCCCATGACAACTCAGTATGGATTTTTTATTGATTCCAGTCGTTGCACCGGGTGCAAAACCTGCGAACTGGCCTGCAAAGACTACAAAGATCTCACGCCTGAGGTGAGCTTTCGACGGATTTATGAATACGCGGGCGGTGACTGGCAGGAGGATAACGGCGTCTGGCATCAGAACGTTTTTGCCTACTATCTCTCCATCTCCTGTAACCACTGCGAGGATCCAGCCTGCACCAAGGTATGTCCTAGTGGGGCTATGCATAAGCGCGAAGATGGTTTTGTCGTGGTGGATGAAGACGTATGCATCGGCTGTCGCTACTGCCACATGGCCTGCCCATACGGCGCGCCGCAGTACAATGCAGCTAAAGGTCATATGACCAAGTGCGATGGCTGTCATGATCGTGTCGCCGAGGGCAAAAAGCCTGTCTGCGTCGAGTCCTGTCCGCTACGCGCGCTGGACTTTGGTCCGCTTGATGAGCTGCGCAAAAAACATGGTGAGCTGGCGGCGGTTGCCCCGTTACCGGGCGCGCATTTTACCAGGCCGAGTATTGTGATTAAACCCAATGCCAATAGCCGCCCGACCGGGGATACCACGGGTTTTCTGGCTAATCCGAAGGAGGTGTAAAATGGGAAATGGATGGCATGAATGGCCGCTGGTCCTGTTTACGGTGCTGGGTCAATGTGTGGCCGGGGCGCTGATCGTGAGTGGGTATGGCTGGTTAACCACCAAAGACGATGTGGCAAAACAACGTATCGTGCGCAATATGTTTTTTCTGTGGCTGGTAATGGGCATCGCCTTTCTCGCCTCAATAATGCATTTAGGTTCACCGCTACGCGCGTTTAACTCGCTGAACAGAATCGGCGCATCGGCGCTCAGTAACGAAATCGCCAGCGGTTCGCTGTTTTTCGCGGTTGGTGGCCTGTGGTGGCTGGTGGCGTTTCTCGGTAAAATGCCGGCGACGTCAGGTAAAATCTGGCTGCTGCTCAGCATGTTGCTTGGTCTGGTTTTTGTTCTGGCGATGACTAACGTCTACCAGATAGACACCGTTCCGACCTGGTATAATGGCTATACTACGCTGGCGTTTTTCATGACGATGTTGCTGAGTGGCCCGCTGTTTGCCGCTCTGCTGCTACGCGCTGCGAGCGTGTCGTTTAACGCCGCCAGATTCGCCGGAATCAGCATACTTGCCCTGCTGGTGAGTGTGGCCGTTATCGTTTTGCAGGGCGTATCGCTCAGCGAAATTCACAGTTCGGTACAACACGCCAGCGCTCTGGTTCCCGACTACGCAAGCTTACAGGTCTGGCGCATCGTGATGCTGGCTGCGGGGCTGGGTTGCTGGATATGCCCGCTAATTCGTCGCAAAGAACCGGCTGTCGGCGGATTGGCGCTGGGTTTAATTTTCGTGCTTGCCGGTGAAATTATTGGCCGCGGTTTGTTTTATGGCTTACATATGACAGTCGGAATGGCTGTTGCAGGTTAATACTCGGGTGCGGGGCAACCCGCACTTTTCAGGATTGTTTGCATGACCCATTTTTCACAACGTGACAACTTCTCTACCGCGGCGCGCGTATTGGGTGCGCTGTTCTACTATGCGCCAGACAGTACAGAAGCTTCTGCGCTGGTCAGTGCGCTAAAAACCGATGGCTGGCAGGCGCAGTGGCCGCTTGAACCCACGGCCCTTTCTGCGCTGGCTGAACAACTGCAGACCGAGGCTGATGAGCCGCTCCCGCAAGCCTGGCAGCGACTGTTTGTCGGCCCTTACGCGCTACCTTCTCCGCCCTGGGGTTCCGTCTGGCTGGATCGTGAAAATGTCTTGTTTGGCGATTCCACGCTGGCATTACGTCAGTGGATGCGGGACAACGGGATCCAGTTTGCCGTGCAGCAAAATGAACCGGAAGATCACTTTGGCGCGCTGCTGTTACTGACGGCCTGGCTTGCTGAAAATGGACGCCACACCGAGTGCGAACAGCTGTTAGCCTGGCATCTGCTACCATGGTCAACGCGTTTCCTTGACGTGTTTATCGAACATGCGAACCACCCGTTCTACCGGGCTCTGGCAGAACTGGCGCGCCTGACGCTGGCAAAGTGGCGATCGCAATTATTAATTCCAGTAGCCGATAAGCCTTTGTTTCGTTAATGTCGCCACAGGCAGGATGTATCCTGCCTGCATAATACCGTTGCGCACGCTGAGCTTTTGCTTCTGTTGCCAAATAGCCGCAAAATAAAGCCTCTGAATTTCCCTGTCTGGCCACTCATGCACCATTTACATGCTTATCCTGACCTGCGCGCTATGTTTCGCCGCCTGCTGATCGCCGCGCTGATTGGTATCCTTGCCGCGTTGGCCGTCGCAGGCTTTCGCCATGCCATGTTCCTTCTTGAATGGTTGTTCCTGAGCAACGACACGGGCAGTCTGGTCAATGCGGCGACAAATCTTTCTCCGTTAAGACGCATGCTGACGCCCGCGCTGGGCGGCCTGGCAGCTGGCTTACTGCTCTGGGGTTGGCAAAAATTCAACCGTTTACGACCACAGGCTCCCACAGATTACATGGAAGCCCTGCAAACGGACGGTCAATTCGACGTCAGCGCCAGCCTGGTAAAGTCACTGGCATCGTTACTGGTTGTCGCCAGCGGCAGTGCTATCGGGCGTGAAGGTGCCATGATTTTGCTGGCGGCGCTGGCCGCGTCCAGCTTTGCTCAACGTTTCACACCGCGCGCCGAATGGAAATTATGGATCGCCTGTGGAGCGGCAGCAGGTATGGCCGGCGCGTATCATGCCCCGCTGGCGGGCAGTTTATTTATTGCTGAAGTCCTGTTTGGCACGATGATCCTCGCCTCGCTGGGACCGGTGGTGGTATCCGCCGTCGTCGCCTTGCTGACCACCAATGTACTGAGCGACAGCAATGCGTTGCTTTATGCCGTGCACTTCACACGGGAACTGCATGTGATGGAATACGCCATGATTGTCAGCACAGGTCTGGTTGCCGGCGTCTGCGGTCCGTTGTTTATGTGGTTGATGACCGCCAGCCATAACGGTTTTTTGCGCTTAAAACTCTCGCCACCGTGGCAACTGGCGCTTGGCGGGCTGATCGTTGGCCTGTTGTCGCTGCTCACTCCTGCCGTTTGGGGAAATGGCTACAGCGTGGTGCAGTCATATCTGCTCTCGCCACCGCTATTGACCGTGGTTAGCGGGATCTTTATCTGCAAATTACTGGCGGTGCTTGCCAGCAGTGGCTCCGGTGCGCCGGGCGGGGTGTTTACGCCAACGCTGTTTGTCGGTCTGTCTGTCGGCATGCTGCTGGGACGGACGTGGGGATTATGGCTTCCGGGTCCGGATGAAATTGCCATTCTGCTGGGATTAACGGGGATGGCCACGCTACTGGCAGCAACCACGCATGCGCCAATTATGTCTACATTGATGGTTTGTGAAATGACCGGGGAGTATCGCTTGCTCCCCGGATTACTGATCGCTTGCGTGGTGGCGTCAGTGCTGTCGAGAACGTTACGCCAGGACTCTATCTACCGACAGCACGCTGCCAAGCATTGACAGACGGATATACTGTGACAGCTCTCGCTGCTCTGCGCGAGGCAGATACGGCAGTTCGCCGATTAGCGGCGCAGGTAATTTTTTGCTCAGCACGTCAATGATTTCCGCATAATGCGCCAGCCCTGGGTTGATTCGGTTTGCGACCCAGCCAAGCAGCGGCAATCCGTCGCTGGCGATCGCCTGTGCGGTAAGAATGGCATGATTAATACAACCTTCCTGGATACCCACCACCATCAGCACCGGCATTTGTTCCTGTACCACCCATTCAGATAGCGGACGCAGATCGTTCATCAGACTCCGCCAGCCGCCGGTACCTTCCACGACAACGTGATCGACTTTTTCGCTCAGGCTTGCGAGACCGTTGGATAGCAAGGTGTAATTGACCGGACCACTATGCGCTACGCTGCTTTCGTCCTCGCTCAGCGCAATCGGGTTGACCGCCTCATACGGCAGTTCGATAGATGAAACACTTTGCAGCACCAGCGCATCTTTGTTGCGCAAACCTTCAGGTGTCTCCTTACTTCCTTTGGCTACCGGTTTGTAGCCCGCGACACTTTTACCCCCTGACGCCAACGCTTGTAGTAATGCGCGGGAAACCACGGTCTTCCCAACAGAAGTGTCTGTACCTGTAATAAAGAAACGCTTCAGCATCACTAACTCCACCGTTATGCTTTGAAAATATAAGTCAGGAAAATAAAACAGTGGAGAAAGTCTAAGGTATGACGACCGGAATCAGCTTGAGATAGCGCAATTTTTCGTACAACAGTTAAAAAATGTTAACCCTGTAATAGACGTATCAACAAAGAACCGTTATACATCGCGTCCTTAACGAGCGCAGCCCCCGCCATGGTTCCCTGGTTGGTAAACTGCGTACTTTCGACCACAATATGCTGACTATACGCCGGGAGCGCCTGCTGACGAATGCTGTCAGCAATGGTGGGAAACAGTATATCCGCCGCTTTGCTGAGCGGAGAACCAATCAATATCTTTTGCGGGTTGAACAAATTCACCATGATGGCAAGGATGCGTCCGACGTGGGTCCCGACGCCGCTAATGATATCTTTTGCCAATAAATCACCCTGCATCGCCGCCAGGCACAGTGCGTCTACCGTTAACGGTTGTCCATGCAGTGAAGAGCTCATTGACTGCTTCAGCCGCACCTGCGCCAGTTCCAGCACGCTGTCGACGCTGGCGATGGTTTCCAGACAGCCATGATTACCGCAATAGCAGCGTTTACCGTAAGGATCCACCTGCGTATGACCAATTTCCACCAGGCTACTGCTCCCGGCATGCAGTAAATGACCGTCGGTTATCACCCCTGCGCCGACGTTATGGTCAATAACGACCTGGATGACATCGCGTGCGCCACGTGATGCGCCAAAAAGCGCCTCCGCCATGGTCCAGGCGCTGATATCATGCTGAATATAGACCGGCACGCCGGTATGGTTTTCGAGCGCTTCGCCCAACGGCATCTCTTTGACATCATCGTAAAACGGCATGCGATGTACGATGCCGTTTTCGGTATCGATTATGCCAGGTAGCGTGATGGCGATGGAGGTCAAGCGTTCCAGCTTTTGCTGGTGGCGGATGAAAAACTGATCGACCTGGGTAATGATACGCGCCAGCAGAGGTGTTTCACTGACCAGCGCCATTTCCAGGCAATCCTCAACCACCAGCTTGCTGCTTAGATCGCGCAGCGCCAGAAAAATCTCGCCGCGACTGATGCGAATGGATAAATAATGCCAGGCTTCGGTTTCGACAACCAGCCCCACGGCCGGACGCCCACGACTCCCTGCTTCCTTGATTTCCAGCTCTTGTACCAGGTGGGCTTCAAGCATTTCGCGGACAATTTTGGTAATACTGGCAGGCGCCAATTGTGCCAGGCGAGAGAGATCAATACGCGATACCGGTCCCAGCTGATCAATCAGGCGATAGACCGCGCCCGCATTGGTCTGCTTAATTTGATCGATATGCCCAGGCTGACTATCAGCAACCACCACTTACTCCCTTTATTTTCGCGCTCCGAAATAATCTGCGGGCTATGGTGAAGCACTTCAATGGCTTCCGTCAACTTTTTACTTAGCCTTGTGATTTACTGCACATTTTCACCCATATTTAAACTAAATTAATCGCCTGGACCGCCGCCAGCAGTTGTTCACGAAAACGTTGCGCGGCATGACTTTGCTCATGATGCTTAGGCCAGACTAACCACATTTCAGAGACGGCATCTTCCTCTGCTATCGGGATCCAGCACATTTCATACAGTTGCACCCGTTTAAAGGAAGCGGGCAGGATCGAAACGCCCAACCCCGCGGCCACTAACCCAATGATGGTCATCGCCTCACCTACCTCCTGAGTAATCGTCGGTTTGAGGTCATAGCGACGCATCAGGCCCAAAATGTCGTCATACAACCCCGTTCCCACATGCGGGTCAAAAAAGACAAATGGCTCATTAGCCAGCTCAGTCAGCGTCACTACGGGCTTTTGCGCCAACGGATGCGCTCGTGGGATCATCGCCATCAGCGGTTCATGCAGAATAACCTCTCGCGCCAGCGTTTCCGGGAGTTGCGTGTTGCGCATAAGCCCCAGATCCAGAGTGCCTTCGTTAAGCGGGGCAATTTGCTCGCGCGTATTCATTTCGCGGGTTTGCATATGCACCACAGGATAGCGCTGGCGAAACAGGGAGAGCGTATCTGACACCGCTTTGATAAACGGCGCTGATGACGTAAAGCCGATACGCAATTCCCCTGCTTCTCCGAGATGCAAACGCTCTGCCCGGGCGGCGGCTTCATTAACCAGGCTAAGGATCTGTCGGCTGTCCGCCAGAAACTGTTTTCCGGCGGCAGTGAGGGCCACGCTACGGTTAGTTCGCGCCAATAACCGGGCGCCAATCTGTTGTTCCAGGATTTGGATCTGCTGGCTTAACGGTGGTTGCGAAATATTCAGCCGCGCTGCCGCCCGACCAAAATGCAACTCTTCCGCAACCGCCACGAAGTAGCGTAAATGACGAAGTTCGATATTCATATTTTTAAAATATTATTTGAGATTATTAATATATTAGACAGAATATTGGGATTTTCATACTCTTAAGGCTGGTCCTGTAGTAGCAAAATATTAAGCAAGGATTCCAAGTGAGTCGTACAACAACGGTCGATACCGCGCCGGCAAGCGATATTGACGAGAGCGTTACCCTGCCGGATGGTTTTATCAAACGCGGTACATCCCCTTTTATGCGCGTTACGCTGGCGCTGTTTTCTGCCGGGCTGGCGACATTTGCCCTGCTCTATTGCGTGCAGCCCATACTGCCGGTGCTCTCGCACGAGTTTGGGGTTTCCCCTGCCAGCAGCAGTATTTCGCTTTCCATCTCTACGGCAATGCTGGCCATCGGTTTACTGTTTACTGGCCCACTTTCCGATGCGATAGGTCGTAAGCCGGTAATGGTTACGGCACTGCTACTCGCCTCCTGCTGTACACTGCTTTCAACAATGATGACCAGCTGGCACGGGATTTTAATCATGCGCGCGCTGATCGGTCTGTCGCTGAGCGGCGTGGCGGCGGTGGGGATGACCTATCTGAGTGAGGAAATTCATCCCAGCTTTGTGGCTTTCTCAATGGGCTTGTATATCAGTGGCAACTCAATTGGCGGTATGAGTGGTCGCTTGATCAGCGGCGTATTCACCGACTTTTTCAACTGGCGTATCGCGCTGGCGGCGATCGGCTGTTTTGCCCTCGCCTCCGCGCTGATGTTCTGGAAAATTTTGCCAGAGTCCCGTCATTTCAGGCCCACGTCGCTGCGACCTAAATCATTGTTCATCAATTTCCGTTTGCACTGGCGCGACAGGGGGTTACCGCTACTGTTTGCGGAAGGTTTTTTGCTGATGGGGTCGTTTGTCACACTGTTTAATTACATCGGCTATCGCCTGATGCTCTCTCCGTGGGAACTCAGTCAGGCAGTTGTCGGCCTGTTATCCGTGGCATATCTGACCGGGACCTGGAGTTCGCCGAAAGCAGGCTCCATGACCACCCGCTATGGTCGCGGCCCGGTGATGATCGTTTCAACCGGCGTGATGCTTTTTGGGCTATTGATGACCCTGTTTACCTCACTATGGCTGATCTTCGCCGGTATGCTGCTCTTTTCTGCCGGGTTCTTTGCCGCGCACTCCGTGGCAAGCAGTTGGATTGGGCCACGGGCGAAACGCGCTAAAGGCCAGGCCTCTTCCCTGTATCTGTTCAGCTATTACCTGGGCTCCAGTATTGCCGGTACGCTGGGCGGTGTGTTCTGGCATAGCTACGGCTGGAACGGCGTGGGCGGATTTATCGCCCTGATGCTGGTGCTGGCGTTGCTGGTAGGTGCGCGTTTGCACCATCGTCTGCACGTTTAATCAAGGATGCCCGGCTTCGGGCATCATCACTTATGAAGACGCTGCCATTTGCAGGACAATAACCGTCCCGTTCATCACGATATGCAGCGTCATCGGCATCAGCAGTCCATTGCTTTTCAGTCTGGCAAGGATTAAAACCTGCGACACAAGAAACAGCATCAGCAGCGTGCGCAGATCCACATACTGGGTATGCATCACGGCAAAAATGATCGATACCACGACTGACGACAGCCAGGTTTTATTATTGAACCAATACTGGAATGCGTTGAATAAACAGCCCCTGAAAACAATTTCTTCATAAACTGGCGCAAAAAATATCAGGGTCAGAGTGGATAACCACAGCGCGTAGTTGTTTAAAGATATCTGGCTGGTTACCCACACTTCGGTTTGTCTGAGACCTATCAACCACGGCAAGATAAGCTGAATAAAAAGCAGGGCCGCAAATAAAATGCCAAACCAGCGGGCATTGAAGATCCCTTTGCCCAGCCCCTCTCTTTTTCTGAAGAAGAAATAATACAGCGGAACCAATACGATAAATTCCAGCATAAACAACAGCGGGAAGAGTAATCCTTTGGCGAGCAGCTCCTGGCTCGCGGGAAAAAACAACGGGGTAAACGTGAGGCCAAACATCAGCAAAAACATAGAAAAACAGCCAGCAACGGCTTTGGTCCGGGCGATATACTGGTTGTCGACATCCTGTGACATACAATCTCCTTGCACTTGTCGAGTATAAGATGATGAATTATCGATATATGATAAAAATTCTCATTATCACTGACAACCTACCAACATTTACCCTATGTATGGAGAATCCGTCAGCGGCAACCAAAAGCGGAAGCAAGCGCCTGCCGTTGAATTAACCAGATTGATATCGCCGCCATGCAGTTCAAGCATTCTTCGCACAATCAGCAATCCCAGACCGCCGCGCTGCTCACGGGGAGTTAACGCGGTTGGGCGCTGAAATAACACTTCGCGTACCCCCATTTCCACGCCTGGGCCGCTGTCCTGCACTTCTGCTACCAGTCGGTCTTCATCACGCCAGATTTTTAGCCATACATCCCCCCCGTCAGGCGTATGGCGGATAGCATTATCCAGCAAATTCGTCACCACCCTTTCCATCATCGATAAATCGGCATTTACCAGCGGTAACGGCCCCATCACATCAAGGTGTAACTGCAAATGGCGTGTGGCAACAGGGAGATCAAACTTCTGCGCCACATCCTGGATCAACTCGCCAATAGCAAAACGTTCGCGCTGAGGTTTTATGCCGCCGTGCTCCAGCCTCGCCAGCTCAAACAGTTGTTGTGACAGATGGCGAACCTTATGCCCCTGGCGCAACGCGATACTAAGATAATGCCTGTTTTCCTCTGGCGTTATCGTGTCGGCTTTCAGCGACAACATTTCCAGATAGCCCAGCAGCGAGGTGAGCGGCGTGCGTAAATCGTGAGATATATTGGCAATAAACTCTCTGCGCTGGCGATCGCTGTCAGCTAACAGATCCCACTGCTGCGCAATTTGCTGTGCCAGCTCTATAAACGCATTGTTCAACAACGCAATTTCATTCCCCGGTGACGGATCGGGCTTTTTCTGCGCCAACTGCTTAATGACGCTAATACTGTCCTGCTCCATTTTGACCACCTGCGCGGTCAACCTTTTTACCGGATGCGTCACCCATCGCCACACCAGCAAGCCCGCAATTCCGCCGGCTAATAAAACCAGAATTAACGTTCCTGCCACCGTGTTCCAGAGCGTTTTCTGCCAGGCGGTATTTGCCAGCATATGCAGATTTTCGCCCTGGAGAATAATGTACAGATAACCATGCAGTTGGCCGTTAAGCATCACTGGCGCCGCACTAAAGACCTTCTGCTGATTGCTGCGCGGATCATCGCCATACACTGGCAAAGCATCCGAATTTAGAAAATCCTGAATCGGCTGCACGGTAATTTTCTGGCGCTGAATATGCCCGGGCGGTGCGGCATCGGCGAGTATGTCACCTGCTGGTGAAACCAGATACAGTTCGACGCTTGGATTGAGCGTCATCAGGTGATTAAACAGTCCTTTTAACGTCTGTCGATTGATCTGCCCGCGGGTATCAATCAGTGACTCACTTTTGACAATCTTGCTCGCCAGTTCCAGCGACAGCCTTTGCACCATGGCGTCGCCATATTTTTGACTATTACGTAGCTGGACAACGCTGACGGCTACCGCGCAAATCAACATAATCGCGGTAAATACCAGGGTCAGCCGCTGGCTTAAAGACAGTCGATAAATCATGACTGATGCTCCGCGTTATTCGCCGCAAGCTTATAACCTCGTCCCCAAACGGTGAGAATAATTTCCGGCTCAGCAGCATCTTTTTCAATCTTGGTCCGCAGACGATTAATATGACTGTTCACCGTATGCTCATACCCTTCGTGCTGGTAGCCCCACACATGATCTAACAGCGCCTGACGCGAAAAAACCTCGCCGGGATGACGAGAGAAAAAATAGAGCAGATCGAACTCACGGGGCGTCAAATCGATTGATTTGCCATGCTGGCGGACTTCTCGGGCTAAGGGATCAATCTCCACGCCATGGACGCTAATGATCCCCGCCTCCAAACGTAGATTCTGACTCATCGCCTCCTGACGGCGAAACAGCGCCTTCACGCGGGCCATCAGTTCCAGTACGGAGAAAGGTTTGGCTAAATAATCATCGGCTCCCATCTCCAGCCCCAGAACGCGGTGAGTTTCACTGGTGCGGGCGCTAATAATGATGACGGGTAAATAGAAACTCATTTGACGAATGCGACGACATATTTCCAGACCATCGACACCCGGCAGCATCAAATCGAGGATAACCGCATCCCAGACATGTTTTTCCAGTTGTTCAAGCGCGCGCGTTCCATCCGCCTCATGGATAATTTCATATCCCTCATCCTTCAGGCTAAGCTGCAAAAGTGAGGCAATATCGCTGTCATCTTCCACCAAAAATATCTTTTTTGCGCCGGCCATCAGTGTCATCCCCTCTCGTTGAACTGAAAGCTTACCTCAGGCAAGGGGCGGAAGTTATCACAAAATTTTTAACTTTTCGTGAGGATCCTGGGATACGCCTGGATCCAGGATGTCGTTACAGAAAGTCAGGCATCAACAGGGAAACGTCGCTTTGTTTTCCTTAACATGAAAATAAAAAGGAACAGTTATGCAGAAAAAACGTCCACTTCGGGAAGCTGATGTTACCGCCGAATCAGTTTTTTTTATGCAAAGACGACAGGTCCTCAAAGCGCTTGGAATAGGCGCTGCAGCCGCTTCTCTCTCCTCCCCGACGCAGGCGAATCTACTGAATTGGTTTAAGGGCAACGATCGCGCGCCTGCACCGGCGGGGAAACCGCTCGAGTTCATAAAACCGGATGCCTGGCAAAGCACACTCCACCTGACGCCGGAAGACAAGGTGACGGGCTATAACAATTTCTATGAATTTGGTCTGGATAAGGCCGATCCTGCCGCCAATGCCGGTAGCCTGAAAACCGATCCCTGGACATTAACCATCAGCGGTGAGGTGAACAAACCCTTAACGTTGGATCATGATGCGCTGACCACACGTTTTCCGTTAGAAGAACGTATTTACCGGATGCGTTGCGTTGAAGCGTGGTCGATGGTTGTGCCGTGGATTGGCTTTCCCTTACATAAATTATTGGCGCAGGTTGAACCCACCAGCGACGCCAAATACGTTGCCTTTGAAACACGCTACGCCCCCGATGAAATGCCCGGTCAGAAAGATCGCTTCATTGGTGGTGGGTTGAAATACCCCTATGTTGAAGGTTTGCGTTTGGATGAGGCCATGCACCCTCTTACCCTTCTGACCGTGGGCGTGTATGGCAAAGCATTGCCGCCGCAAAACGGGGCGCCGATACGCCTGACGGTCCCCTGGAAATATGGCTTCAAGGGTATTAAATCGATCGTCAGTATCAAGCTGACACGTGAGCGCCCGCCGACGACCTGGAATATGTCAGCGCCGAACGAATACGGTTTTTACGCCAATGTTAATCCACATGTCGATCATCCCCGGTGGTCTCAGGCGACGGAACGTTTTATCGGTTCCGGTGGGATTCTCGATGTACAACGCCAGCCGACGTTGCTTTTTAACGGTTACGCCAATGAGGTGGCTTCTTTATATCGGGGTATGGATCTACGGGAGAACTTTTAAGTGAGATTAACGGCAAAGCAGATAACCGGCCTGAAAGTGCTACTGCATCTCGCCGGTTTTTTACCCCTGCTATGGCTCTTCTGGGCAGTGCAACAGGGTGCGCTGGGCGCCGATCCCGGGAAAGACATTCAGCATTTTACCGGCATTACTGCGCTAAAATTCTTGCTTGCCACCCTGCTGGTATCGCCGCTCGCACGCTATGCAAAGCAGCCTTTGCTGTTTCGTACCCGACGCTTGTTAGGATTATGGTGCTTTGCCTGGGCCACACTGCATCTGACCAGCTATGCGCTTTTAGAGCTGGGTATACAAAATTTGGGATTGTTGGGGCGAGAGCTGGTTTCACGGCCATGGCTCACGCTGGGCATGACGGGTTGGGTTATCTTACTCCTGCTGACGCTGACCTCCACGCAGGCCGCACAGCGTAAAATGGGCAAACGCTGGCAAACGTTGCACAACTACGTCTACCTGACTGCCATTTTACTCCCGGTTCATTACCTATGGTCGGTCAAAGTGTTGTCACCGTCCCCTATTATCTACGCCTTCTGTTTTATTGTGCTGCTGGTATTTCGCTATAAAAAGTGGTTACGCAAAAGCGGATACAAAGGTGTGTTTATGAAAAGTGAATGATTCACGGTAAACTTCTTAACCACACCTAAACAGAACGAGAACAAAAAATGAGTAACAATGATAATTACCATCAACTCACCCGCACGTTCCAGCGGCTCTCTCGCTTCTCTCACCTCTCGGCCATCGCCAGTTGGGACATGTTTACCATGATGCCGCCGGGCGGCAGCAAAGCCCGCGGCGAAGCGTTGGCAGAACTGAGCGTACTTGAGCATCAGTTGTTAACCGACGCGAAAGTAGCCAAGTGGATCGCCGCCGCAAAACAGGAAGACCTTAACGATGTTGAGCAAGCGAATTTGCGCGAAATGTCGCGACTGCATCACCAGGCATCCCTGCTGCCTGAATCACTGGTAGAAGCAAAGTCGCTGGCGGGCAGCCGCTGTGAGCATGCCTGGCGCAGCCAGCGACCCGCGAATGACTGGGAGGGTTTTTCCGAGAACCTGAAAGAGGTCGTGAAATACAGCCGCGAAGAAGCCCGACTGCGCGCAGACGCTAAAGGTTGCTCACCTTATGACGCGCTACTGGACATCTTTGAACCAGAGATGACCAGCGCCCAACTGGATGTCCTGTTTGCAGATGTGAAAAGCTGGCTGCCCGATCTCCTTAGCAAGGCGGTGGCAAAACAGTCTCAACAAACGCTTATCGCCCCAATTGGCCCCTTCCCGACTGCTGTACAGCGAGAGCTGGGTCTGGAAACGATGGCGCAGTTAGGATTCGACTTTACCGCTGGACGACTGGATATCAGCGCGCATCCCTTCTGTGGCGGCGTGCCGGAAGATGTTCGCATTACGACCCGCTATGACGAAAATGAACTCCTCAGCGCGTTGTTTGGCGTGATTCATGAAACGGGTCACGCCCGCTATGAGCAAAATCTGCCGCGCAACTGGTCAGGACAACCTATCGCTCTGGCACGCTCAACAGCCATTCATGAGTCGCAAAGTCTGTTCTTTGAGATGCAATTGGGACGCAGCAAAGCATTCCTGACGCGACTCATTCCGGCTGTGACGCGTCATTTTGGCAACCAGGCAGCGTTTGAAGAGAGCAATTTCATTGCCTGGAACCAGCAGGTAAAACCCGGTTTTATCCGCGTTGACGCCGACGAGGTGAGCTACCCTGCTCACGTGATCCTGCGTTATGAAATCGAGCGAGCGTTAATTAACGGTGACATTGAAGTGGATGACATTCCGGCCTTGTGGAATGAGAAGATGCAGGCCTGGCTTGGACTGTCAACGGTGGGGGATTATCGTAATGGCTGTATGCAGGATATTCACTGGACCGACGGCGGCTTTGGCTACTTCCCGTCTTACACTTTAGGCGCTATGTATGCGGCGCAATTGTTCAGCGCAGCTCACCGCGCATTGCCCGATCTGAACCAGTCCATTGCGCAGGGAGAGTTTAGCGCCCTCTTTGACTGGCTACGCCAAAATATCTGGCAGCATGGCAGTCGTTTTACCACTGAACAACTCATTACCCAGGCCACCGGAGAGCCGCTCAGCAGCCGCTATTTCCGCGCTCACCTGGAAGCCCGTTATTTGTAATCTCATGCCGTGAGTCATTGTACATATCGTTACACGCCGATACCAATGACTCACGGAAGCCCAGTGATTACAGCGATATAGTTATTTCAACGGCCCCGCAGTGGGGTTGAATGAAAAACCAAATCGAGGGTATGAGAATGAAAAAAGTATTAGCTCTGGTTGTTGCCGCTGCTATGGGTCTTTCTTCTGCTGCATTTGCTGCTGAAACAACTGCTACCACTGCGCCAACTGCTGCAACAACAAAAGCGGCCCCGGCGAAAACCACCCATCATAAAAAACAGCACAAAGCTGCACCGCAGAAAGCACAGGCTGCCAAAAAACACGCCAAAAAAACCACCACTAAACCGGCGGTAGAACAGAAAGCGCCAGAACAGAAAGCTCAGGCCGCTAAAAAACACACCAAAAAAGCAGCTACCAAGCCTGCCGCAGAACAGAAAGCACCAGAGCAAAAAGCTCAGGCCGCTAAAAAACACACCAAAAAACCTGTGAAACACGACTCCGCTAAACCAGCCGCTCAGCCAGCCGCATAACACACCTGTAGTTACTATGGCGTCCCCCACGCCGTAGCATACGGCGCTAAATCATTCAGATTTGGCGCCGCCTTTCGGAGGGTAAAATGGTGTCACATTACCGCTTTGAGTTCATTCTTACGGCCCTGATTATTTGTGCCCTCATCGCCATGCATTTTTATCTTTCCTGAGTGTAGTTATCTGATTTTACTCCCACTTTCCCGCCGTCCCGTCTATAGTATTAACTGAGGGTTTGCTGTTAAAAATCATAATTCCCCACCAGAGTGTGATATGCATAAAACCATTGCTGTGTTACTGGGTTCAATTTGTTTAACTCCTGTCGTTGCGCATGCGGAACAGCCAGCAACGTCCAGCGCTGAAGCAGAAAATATAAAAACGCTGTTTTTTGGACATGACGATCGCATTAAGGTGACTGACCCAACGCAATCACCATGGGACGCTATCGGACAACTGGAAACCGCCAGCGGTAACCTGTGTACCGCTACGCTCATTTCACCCCATCTGGCTCTGACTGCCGGACACTGCTTACTTACGCCGCCAAAAGGTAAACCTGATAAAGCCGTGGCGTTACGCTTCGTGTCGAAAAAGGGTATCTGGCGTTATGAGATCCACGGAATTGAAGGCCGGGTTGATCCTTCGCTCGGCAAACGTTTAAAAGCCGATGGTGATGGCTGGATTGTGCCCCCCTCCGCCGCCCCATGGGATTTTGGTTTGGTGGTGTTGCGTTATCCACCTTCCGGTATCACACCGCTGCCATTATTTGAAGGTGATAAAGCGGCATTAACCGCGGCGCTGAAAACCGCGGATCGTAAAGTCACGCAGTCGGGCTATCCGGAAGATCATCTTGACGATTTGTACACGCATCAGGATTGCGTGGTGACAGGCTGGGCGCAAAATACCGTTTTGTCACATCAGTGCGATACGCTCCCGGGCGACAGTGGGTCGCCATTGATGCTGAAGACGGATTCCGGCTGGCAATTGATTGGCGTACAAAGCTCCGCTCCGGCGGCGAAAGATCGCTGGCGGGCAGATAACCGCGCGATTTCCGTGACCGGGTTTCGCGACAAACTGGAAGCGCTGGCCAAGGGATAACGCATACTGCCCGTATTAACGGGCAGCACTTTTATCAGGCCAGTTTTATCATGATCATTCCGGCCAACAGCAATGCCACGCCGATCCAGCCTTTATTGTTCAGACGCTGACCAAACAGCACCCAGCCTGCGGCTAACGTCGCGGCAATCCCGAATCCGCCCCATAAGGCATAGGCGACGGAGAGATCGATGCCTTTTACCGCCTGCGACAGCGCACTAAAAGCCGCTAAAACTGCAGCCAGCGACAGCACGCCATAAGCCTTGCGGCGAAAACCATCAGAAAACTTCAAAAAGACGTTAGCCACGATTTCCAGAACGATAGCCATGCCAAGCCAGGCGCCATGAACCCATTCAAACTGCTGCATGGGTCACCTCTCTGCCCGCTTTGGCAGGCTTTCGTGTACCGGATTTAATCAGCACAATACCTACCACCAGCGAGACCAGACCAGCCACCTTCATCGTGGACAAGGTTTCGTCAAATAACAGCACGCTGAACAGCGTAATAAATAAAATACCGATACCTTCCCATAAGGCATAAGCTACGCCGAGGGCAATTTTTTTAACGGCAAAACTGAGAAAAATATACGATAAGGCGATCATTACCAGCATTAAAATAAAGCCTGAATTACCATGGCCCACGCTCGCCCATTTCATTGACAGCGTACCGGTAATTTCAGCCGCGATGGCCAGACCTAATAATATCCAGTAAAACATGATGCTTCTCCTGCTTGAGAATATAGTCCTTTGGGCCTACTGCATGCAGTAAACCAAAAAATAAAATCAGTTAGCTCAGCGCACAGCGCCAGCTCAGGCAGAAGAAGGGACTAAAGCGCGTTGCGCCAGTGTTGCTCACCCGCAAGCAGGAAAGTGGAAGAGGTACGAAGAAGTGTAGGTAAAAGCAAAAACATCCTGAACATATTGTCCATAATATTACAATTATCCGCAGTGTTGCTTCTCATCATCGCGGATGATAATTGTCCTCGGTAGTTAAACACAGATGATTTGTATCATAGGTTCATTACGAACTCAAAGCCTTTTCACTTCTTTACCAGCCCCGTTTGATTTTTGTTATAACGGCTCGACGCAAATCACATTATTATTCAGATTCAAAAAGTAAAAGCACAGGAATACACATGGCGAAACCGATCATCACGCTTAACGGGCTAAAAATAGTCATTATGCTGGGCATGCTGGTTATCATACTGAGCGGCATCCGCTTTGCCGCAGATATCATCGTGCCCTTTATTCTGGCATTATTTATTGCCGTTGTGCTGAACCCTGTGGTGCAACGCATGGTGAAACTTCGCATACCGCGCGTATTCGCAGTGTCATTGCTGATCGTAATTATTGTGATGCTAATGGTGCTGTTATTAGCCTACTTAGGTACATCCTTAAATGAGCTTGCGCGGACGCTACCGCAATACCGTTCTTCACTGGTTATCCCGCTGAAAAATCTCGAGCCTTGGCTACAGCGCGCAGGGATAGGCGTTTCGGTGGATGAGCTCGTCAAATACATCGACCCGAACGCGGCAATGACGCTGGTCACTAATTTACTGGCGCAGCTGTCAAATGCCATGTCATCGATATTTTTACTGCTGCTGACGGTGGTTTTTATGCTGCTGGAAGTCCCGCAACTGCCCAACAAACTGAAACAAATGATGAGCCGGCCTATTGAGGGAATGGCAGCGATTCAACGCGCCATCGACAGCGTATCGCACTATCTGGTACTAAAAACGGCAATCAGCATTGTGACCGGACTGGTCGCCTGGGGCATGCTCGCCGCCCTCGACGTGCGCTTTGCCTTTGTCTGGGGATTGCTGGCCTTCGCCCTCAACTATATTCCTAATATCGGTTCCGTGCTTGCAGCCATCCCCCCTATTGCTCAGGTGCTGGCATTTAGCGGTCTTTACGACGCCCTGGTGGTGCTGGCGGGTTATCTGATCATTAACCTGGTGTTCGGGAATATCCTCGAACCGCGGATTATGGGACGTGGTCTTGGGCTGTCCACGCTGGTGGTGTTTCTGTCGTTGATCTTCTGGGGCTGGTTGCTGGGTCCTGTGGGGATGCTGCTTTCTGTCCCGCTGACCATCATCGTCAAAATTGCGCTTGAGCAAACCAACGGCGGGCAAAGCATTGCCGTTCTGCTTAGCGATCTCAACAAAGCGTAA
>NZ_CP069763.1:3544185-3624185 GCF_016893685.1 Citrobacter cronae | reverse complement strand
AAAAACGGCCTCCGCAGAGGCCGTCTTACTTTTAGCTAACGATTACAGCGCTTTCAGAATCGCATCCACGCTGGCCTTGGCATCGCCAAACAGCATATGGGTGTTTTCTTTAAAGAACAGCGGGTTTTGTACGCCAGCATAGCCGGTGTTCATTGAACGTTTAAACACGATAACGTTCTGCGCTTTCCACACTTCCAGCACTGGCATACCGGCGATCGGGCTGCGTGGGTCATCCTGCGCCGCCGGGTTTACCGTATCGTTGGCGCCAATAACCAGTACGGTATCGGTGTCGGCGAAATCATCATTGATTTCATCCATTTCCAGCACGATGTCATATGGCACTTTGGCTTCCGCCAGCAGCACGTTCATATGACCCGGCAAACGCCCTGCTACCGGGTGGATCCCGAAACGCACTTTGATGCCGCGGGCACGCAACTTCTCAGTGATTTCCGCCACCGGATATTGCGCCTGAGCCACAGCCATACCGTAGCCCGGAGTGATGATCACGGAATGCGAGTTCTTCAGCATTTCTGCTGTGTCTTCTGCATTAATCTCCCGGTGTTCACCCACTTCTTCATCAGAACCCGTAGATGAGCCATCAGAACCGAAGCCGCCCGCAATAACGCTGATGAACGAACGGTTCATTGCTTTACACATAATGTAAGACAGGATCGCACCGCTCGAACCTACCAGCGCACCGGTAACGATCAGCAGATCGTTGCTCAGCATAAAGCCCGCCGCCGCCGCCGCCCATCCGGAGTACGAGTTGAGCATTGAAACGACTACCGGCATGTCTGCACCACCGATGGACGCCACCAGATGCCAGCCAAAAGCCAGCGCAATAATGGTCATCACCAGCAGCGCCAGAACCTGCAGGCCAACGCTTTCAGTACGAACAAACACCACCAACAGCAGGAAGGAAACGACCAGCGCCGCGAGGTTCATTTTGTGACGGTTTGGCAGCATCAGCGGTTTAGAGGAGATCTTGCCGCGCAGTTTGCCAAAGGCCACCACGGAACCGGTAAAGGTCACCGCACCGATAAAGATACCGAGGAACACTTCTGTCAGGTGAATGTTCACCAGAATCGGTTCCAGGCCCGTGTCGTGATACAGGTAGCTGTTAAAGCCCACCAGTACCGCCGCCAGACCAACGAAGCTGTGCAGAATCGCCACCAGCTCCGGCATCTCGGTCATCTCGACTTTTTTCGCCAGGCGGATACCAATCGCGCCGCCGATGATCATCGCTACCAGGATCCAGGCAACATTGCCGGTATCCGGGCCAAAAATCGTCGCAATCAGCGCAATCGCCATCCCGGCGATACCGTAGTTGTTACCCTGCTGGGAGGTTTCGTGTTTCGAAAGTCCCGCCAGGCTGAAAATAAACAGGATCGCGGCAACAATGTATGCAGCTGTAACTAATCCTCCAGACATATGTTACCCCTTAGTTTTTCCGGAACATTTTCAGCATGCGCTGAGTCACGGTGAAGCCACCGAAAATATTAATGCTGGCAATAAGCACCGCGATAAAGCTCAGGAAACTCACCCAGCCACCCTGGCCAATTTGTAACAACGCGCCGACAACGATAATCCCGGAGATGGCGTTGGTCACAGACATCAGCGGAGTATGCAACGCGTGCGACACATTCCAGACCACGTAGTAACCCACCACGCAGGAAAGCGCGAACACCGTAAAGTGACCGAGGAACTCTTTCGGGGCGACGTCGGCAAGCCAGCCAAACAAAATGACTACCAGCGCCATCAGCGCATATTTACGCCATGGTGAAACCGGTTTTTTCTCTTCTTTCGGCGCGGGAGCCGCTTTTGGCGCAGCCTGCGGCTGAGCTGAAACCTGGATCGGCGGCGCAGGCCAGGTGATTTCACCCTCACGAACCACCGTCACGCCACGCACCACCACGTCGTCAAAATCAACGGTAATGTTGCCGTCTTTCTCTTTGCACAACAGTTTGAGCAGGTTGACGAGGTTGGTACCGTACAGTTGGGAAGACTGCGTCGGCAGACGACCAGGCAAATCGGTATAACCGATAACCTTCACACCGTTCTCGGTGGTGGTCACCTGGTTAGGCACGGTATATTCACAGTTACCGCCGTTTTGCGCGGCGAGATCGACAATTACACTCCCCGCTTTCATCGAATCAACCATTTCACGGGTGATCAGTTTCGGCGCAGGTTTACCCGGGATCAATGCCGTTGTAACGATAATGTCGACATCTTTTGCCTGAGCGGCGAAAAGCGCCATCTCGGCTTTGATGAAGGCTTCGGACATCACCTTAGCGTAACCGTCGCCGCTGCCCGCCTCTTCTTTAAAGTCCAGTTCGAGGAATTCAGCGCCCATACTCTGAACTTGTTCTTTCACTTCCGGACGGGTGTCAAAAGCACGGACGATAGCGCCCAGGCTGTTTGCCGCCCCGATCGCCGCAAGCCCTGCCACACCCGCACCAATCACCATGACCTTGGCAGGCGGAACCTTACCCGCGGCGGTGATCTGTCCGGTAAAGAAGCGGCCAAATTCATGGGCGGCTTCAACAATGGCGCGATAGCCGGCGATATTTGCCATCGAGCTTAAGGCATCAAGCGACTGCGCACGCGAAATACGCGGCACGGAGTCCATCGCCATCACCGTCACATTGCGCTCTGCAAGCTTTTGCAGCAGCTCAGGGTTTTGCGCAGGCCAAAGAAAACTCACCAGCGTCGTGCCCGGATTCAACAACGGGATTTCCGCCTCTTCCGGCGCATTGACCTTCAGAATAATCTCTGACTGCCAGACAGCATTCCCGTCCACAATTTCTGCGCCTGCCTGCACAAACGCGTTATCGTCAAAACTCGCCAGTTGACCTGCGCCGCTTTCAACCGCGACGCTAAAACCCAGTTTCAGCAGCTGCTCAACCGTCTTCGGTGTAGCTGCGACACGGGTTTCATTGGTTAACCGTTCTTTTGGTATGCCAATTCGCATAATGTTCCCTTCCATCTGTATTTATGATGATGGTTTATCAATGTTTACAAGAGGCATGCGCGCACTCTCGAAAGAGGTCAGTGTTACCTCAATAAAATAAAACAGTAACAAACTCTGTATAACCTACTGAAAATGGAGCCTGTGATCTAGCGCCAAAAAACAGTATTTATTATGAAATTCGCAAATCAGGGATGAATTAGCCCACAGACAGGGATAATGCCCTTTAAATAGCCCGCAAAGGCTGATAATTCGCTCAAGCGAAGCGGCAAAACATGATTAAGCGCCACCATGGAACAATTGATTAACATTAAATTAACTTATGAAATTCAACTGTTTTATCAGTTTTAGCCTCCAAACGCCGAATTTTTGGACATATCACAAAATGTTATCGACACTGTTACACCCTGTGGCACGATGAGTGAAAAATGACGCAGACACTGACACAATTTAAATGCAATAATCAGCGACGTTTCTAGTCAATAACAATACCAGTACCTGGTTTGCGCAAGGCGAAGGATTATTTTTATGAAGCTTAAGAACTCTCTCCTGGCGTCCGCACTTATTTCTGCGACTGCTTTTTCTGTAAATGCAGCGACAGAATTGACGCCGGAGCAAGCTGCTGCCCTGAAACCCTATGACCGCATTGTGGTTACCGGTCGTTTTAATGCGATCGGTGACGCGGTGGATGCCGTATCACGTCGTGCAGATAAAGACGGTGCAGCCTCTTTTTATGTTGTTGATACCTCAGATTTTGGCAGTGGCGGTAACTGGCGCGTTGTAGCCGACATCTATAAAGCCGACGCTGAAAAAGCGGAAGCATCCAAAAACCGTATTATTAACGGTGTGATGGAGTTACCTAAAGATCAGGCCGTTCTGATAGAACCTTACGATACCGTTACGGTACAGGGCTTCTACCGCAGCCAGCCTGAAGTGAATGATGCCATCACCAAAGCGGCGAAAGAGAAAGGGGCCTACTCCTTCTATATCGTTCGCCAGGTCGATGCCAACCAGGGTGGTAACCAGCGTATTACCGCATTCATCTATAAAGCGGATGCGAAAAAACGCGTAGTACAAAGCCCTGATGCAATCCCGGCTGATTCTGATGCCGGTCGCGCCGCATTAGCTGCAGGTGGTGAAGCCGCGAAGAAAGTTGAGATCCCGGGCGTTGCGACTACCGCATCTCCGAGTGCTGAAGTTGGCCGCTTCTTCGAAACGCAATCCACCAAAGGTGGACGTTACACCGTCACGCTGCCGGATGGCACGAAAGTTGAAGAGCTGAATAAAGCGACTGCTGCCATGATGGTTCCGTTCGACAGCATCAAGTTCACCGGTAACTACGGTAATATGACCGAAGTCTCTTATCAGGTTGCCAAGCGAGCAGCGAAGAAAGGCGCGAAGTATTATCACATTACTCGCCAGTGGTCAGAACGTGGTAACAACATGACCATCAGCGCTGATCTGTATAAGTAATATCCTATGCTTTATCAGGTCTGCAGCGCTTGTAGGCCTGATAATTTTCCCTTGTTAAGCCCTCAGCCCGAACAAAAAACACGAATATTAAGACAACTTTTCACACTATTAGTCACAAATCTCTCTATCCCCATTGCATGCGTTCTCTTCTCTCCGTAAAATCCCGCGCCTTAGTGGCTTTCACCATTTTTATGCGGTTTGCCAAAATAATTATTCTCTCACTCTCGTTTTAGTAACTGGATACAAATGGAAAAGAAATTGGGTCTGAGCGCACTGACCGCGCTGGTTCTAAGCTCAATGCTCGGCGCTGGTGTTTTCAGCCTGCCACAAAATATGGCGGCGGTTGCCAGCCCGGCTGCATTACTGATTGGTTGGGCGATTACCGGTGCGGGTATTCTGCTACTCGCCTTTGCCATGCTGATCCTGACGCGTATCCGACCTGAACTGGACGGTGGCATTTTTACCTACGCGCGCGAAGGTTTCGGGGAACTGATTGGCTTCTGCTCTGCATGGGGATACTGGCTATGCGCCGTTATCGCTAACGTTTCGTATCTGGTTATCGTCTTCTCTGCGCTCAGCTTCTTTACCGATACGCCGGAATTACGCCTTTTTGGCGATGGTAATACCTGGCAGGCTATCGTTGGCGCATCAATGCTGCTGTGGATCGTCCACTTTCTGGTGCTGCGTGGGGTGCAAACCGCAGCCAGCATAAACCTGGTCGCGACCCTGGCCAAATTGCTGCCGCTTGGCCTGTTTATCGTGTTGGCGTTCATGCTGTTTAAGCTCGATACCTTCAGTCTGGATTTTACCGGTGTCGCGTTGGGCGTCCCCGTCTGGGAGCAGGTCAAAAACACTATGCTCATTACCCTTTGGGTATTCATCGGTGTGGAAGGCGCAGTGGTGGTTTCCGCCCGCGCACGAAACAAACGCGATGTCGGACGCGCCACGCTGCTGGCGGTGCTTGCCGCACTGGGCGTTTATCTGTTGGTCACCCTGCTGTCGCTGGGTGTTGTCGCGCGTCCAGAACTGGCAGAAATCCGCAACCCATCAATGGCCGGTCTGATGGTAAAAATGATGGGACCATGGGGCGAAATTATTATTGCCGCGGGTCTGATTGTCTCCGTTTGCGGTGCCTATTTAAGCTGGACGATTATGGCGGCGGAAGTGCCATTCCTCGCCGCTACCCACAAAGCGTTTCCACGGATTTTCGCGCGTCAGAATGCGCAGGGAGCGCCATCCGCGTCGCTGTGGCTGACCAACATCTGCGTCCAAATCTGTCTGGTGCTGATCTGGCTCACAGGTTCCGACTACAATACGCTACTGACTATTGCCTCAGAGATGATTCTGGTGCCCTATTTGTTGGTCGGCGCATTTTTGCTGAAAATCGCTACCCGTCCGTTGCATAAAGCCGTCGGTGTCGGTGCGAGCATTTATGGCATATGGTTATTGTATGCGTCAGGTCCGATGCACCTGCTGCTGTCTGTGGTGCTATATGCGCCGGGACTACTGGTTTTCCTTTATGCCCGTAAAACACACGCGCATGAAAATGTATTAAAACGTCAGGAGATGGCGCTGATCGGCCTGCTGCTTATTGCTGCAGTTCCGGCGACCTGGATGTTGGTGGGGTAACGCTATCCCCATCGTTCGCGAAACCTGGAGATTACGATGGGTAAAAAGCCCCCTTTGCCGATACTTATCACTGGAGGAGGTCGTCGCATCGGCCTCGCCGTCGCATGGCATTTTCTCAATCAAAGACAGCCAGTTATTGTCAGCTATCGGACACATTACCCGGCCATTGATGGCTTATGCGAAGCTGGCGCGTTGTGTATCCAGGCTGACTTTTCTACCGATAAAGGCGTGTTAGCCTTTGCCGATGAGGTTAAAAGGCAGACGACCGGTTTGCGCGCCATTGTGCATAATGCCAGTGCCTGGGTTGCAGAAAAGCCGGGCACGCCGCTAACCGAAGTGCTGTCGGCCATGATGCAGATTCATGTCAATACGCCCTACCTACTCAACCACGCCCTGGAAGGGTTGTTACGCGGTCATGGACATGCAGCCAGCGATATTATCCATTTTACGGATTATGTTGTGGAGCGTGGCAGCGACAAGCACATCGCTTATGCTGCCAGTAAAGCGGCGCTGGACAATATGACTCGCTCGTTCGCCCGCAAACTGGCGCCGGAAGTCAAAGTGAATGCGATTGCCCCCTCGCTGATCCTGTTCAACGAGAGTGACGATGCTGAATATCGCCAGCAGGCTCTGAATAAATCACTGATGAAAACGGCGCCCGGTGAAAAAGAAGTCATTGATTTAATTGACTATCTATTGACCAGTTGCTTTGTCACAGGACGTAGTTTTGCTCTTGATGGCGGGCGTCATCTGCGTTAATGCAGTTTAATCCAACAAAAAATCAGCAACCACGCGCTCAGGCTCCAGCACACTACTGACCCGCCGAGCGCGACGGGTAAGCGCATAAAGCCGGTGAAATACCACAGCGAAACGAGGTAGACAAAATAGGGAATAATCGACCACATGCTGAATACAATGGTGGTACGCAACGCCTCGATTCCACGCTCACTGGCCACGATATAATGGGCAATCAACGCGAATGTCGGGAACAGCGGGATTAATCCAGCAATATAGTAATTCTTTGTTTTAGCGAGCAAACCAATCAACACCACCACCAGCGCACCCAGCGCCGCTTTGATAACGAGTCCCATTACCCTGCCTTAACACATCAATAACATCAGTCCCTAGCATAACGGAAGCAATCTTGTTTAGAAAAGATTAATGGAAGGAAAAACGAGGGCGGTGTATGTTGGCGTTTTATATTCAAAATGAATGATATGAACACCATTGTATTTGTTGAAGATGATCCTGAAGTTGGCTCGCTGATTGCCGCCTATCTGGCCCGGCATGACATTGAGGTTATTCTTGAACCTCGTGGTGATTTGGCCGAGGAGAGAATCCTGCAAGTTCAACCCGATCTGGTGTTATTAGATATCATGCTGCCGGGCAAAGACGGGATGACAATCTGCCGCGATTTACGTGGACGCTGGCAGGGTCCGATTGTTCTGCTGACCTCTCTGGACAGCGACATGAACCATATCCTGGCGCTGGAAATGGGGGCCTGCGACTACATCCTTAAAACAACCCCTCCGGCCGTACTGCTTGCGCGACTTCGCCTGCATTTGCGTCAGAGCGAACATTCAGCCCAGTCTAAAGGTATTCAGGCAGCGACCATCACGCCGCACACAACGCTACGCTTTGGTACACTCGTTGTCGACCCAACCAACCGCTCCGTGCTACTCGGCGGCGAGCAAGTCTCTCTTTCCACCGCCGATTTTGAATTATTGTGGGAGCTGGCGACTCATGCCGGGCAGATTATGGACCGCGATGCGCTGCTGAAGAACCTGCGCGGTGTAAGCTATGACGGTATGGATCGCAGCGTTGATGTGGCGATTTCCCGATTACGTAAAAAACTGCTTGATAACGCCACTGAGCCCTATCGAATCAAAACGGTACGCAACAAAGGTTACCTGTTTGCACCGCACGCCTGGGACGACGAGCCACAGAAATAATGCCATCAGGCCGGTCTCGCAGATCGGCTGGATTTATCACAATACGTTACACCGTCACGAAAAATTGTTTACAGAACAGGCATACAACCGCCATCCGGCTGGTTTCCACATTTTTTGTGTGGCTGCTGACTTCCCCCCTCTCTATAATCCGTCGCGGTCCTGAACCTTATGGTTCAGGTTTATTTCGCAATAACAAAACTCTTTCCGGCATTTCAGGTGCTGAATGAGGCAAGAGGCTACAATATGTTCGTTACGCTCGCGTATATCGCGTTCTTTTTGGTTTGTTCATGGGCAATTTTCAGAATCAACCAAAAAAGTCACTCTCTTTCAAAAAGTGTCTTCATCGCTATTTTTCTTGGCGCCGTTATCGGCTTATCCCTGCATCTCATTGCTGCCGACGACAGTAAAACAGTGATCGGTTGGTATAACGTTATCGGCAATGGCTATGTGAATTTACTAAAGCTGGTTGCGGTTCCGCTGATTTTCATCTCTATTCTCTCAGCCATTAATAAGCTCGAAAATAGTGCAGGCATTGGGAAAATGTCGTTAACCATCGTCGGATGCATGCTCTGCCTGGTAATGATTGCCGGGTTTATTGGGCTACTGACTGCGCATGTATTAGGTCTGGACGCCAGCGCATTTGTTCATATGCAGTCCACGCTGACGGCGGATGATGTGAGTAAAACTGCCGCCATTTCACTACCAAAACTGATGACCTCCCTGATCCCCACGAACATTTTCCTCGATCTGACCGGGGCCAGAAGTGTTTCCGTCATAGGCATTGTTATCTTCACGCTACTTGCCGGCGTGGCATTATTAAAGGTCAAACAAGACGCCCCGCAAGAAGGTGAAAAATTAAGTGCCGGCATTAACGCCATCCAGATTTGGGTGATGAAGATGGTACGTATCGTTATTGCCCTCACCCCTTATGGCGTGATGGCATTAATGGCAGGCGTATTTTCCGCGTATCGACTTGAACAATTTGCCAGTCTGTTAGGCTTTATTGCAGCCTGTTACCTTGCCATTCTGATGATGTTTATCGTCCACGCGCTAATACTGGTGCTGAGTGGCAATAATCCGGTTCACTATTTTAAAACCGTCTGGCCAGTATTAACCTTTGCCTTTGTGTCACGCAGCAGTGCGGCATCTATTCCACTGGCTATTACCGCGCAGGAAAAGTTTGGCGTGCAAAACACCATTGCCAATATTGCGGCCTCATTCGGCTCCAGCATGGGTCAAAACGGCTGCGCCGGGATCTATCCGGCTATTATGGTGGCGATGATTGCGCCAACTATTGGCATTGATCCGCTATCGGTGCATTTTTTGCTCGCCATGCTACCTGCGATTGCGCTGGGTTCCATCGGAGTGGCGGGCGTTGGTGGCGGCGGAACATTTGCTGCGCTGATCGTCCTTTCAACGCTGAACTTCCCTGTCGCGCTGGTGGGGATTTTCATTGCTATAGAGCCTGTCGTTGATATGGCCAGAACGGCACTCAACGTGAATGGTTCGATGATGTCAGGCGTACTGGCTAACAGGCTCCTGAAAAAAAGAGCAGAAGAACCGCAACGCGTGAACGCGAATTAATCAGCCTTCCAGTAAGAACTAAGCCTTCCTGTAAACGGAAGGCTTTCTTTTGTGTCAACTGAATGTCAGTCCGTCGTATTTTTTCCAACGGTAATTCACGGCAGAAATAATCCAGCAGCAGATAAAAACGCCAATAATCACAAAGCCGACATTGCCCATATGGTCACTCAAATTGCTGACGGTATCCCATAATCCTCCCTGGAGTGAAAATGCGTCAGAGAGAAGTCCCAACGCCTCCAGTCCACCGATAAATAGCGCAACAATCACCGAGGTTCCGGTGATGGTCATATTGTAATAAAGCTTGCGCTGCGGCTTATTAAACGCCCATCCATAGGCCTCAACCATCAGGATGCTGTCAAGGCAATCAATCAGCGCCATCCCGCAGGTAAACAGCGCCGGGAAAACTAATATTGACCAGACCGACATGCCACTGGACGCGCTTGAAGCGGAAATACCCAGCAGAGAAATTTCAGTGGCGGTATCAAAACCCAGACCAAACAGAAAACCGACAAAATACATATGCCAGTCTTTACCTACCAGGCGGAAAGCTGAGCGAAAAATCCAGTTCAAAGGACCTGAAACCGTAATATTTTCCGTGTTGCCAGCGTAAGTACCGGTGCGTTTAAGATGGCGAAAAGCCTTCCAGACATGGCAGAAGATAATGAGATTGATAGTGGCCAGAATCAGCAGAAATGCGGCAGAGACCGTGGTACCGATAAGACCGCCGACATTCTGAAACCAGGTCATATGCTGCTTAAAAACGCTGGTGGTCAGCGCAATGCCAATGCTTGCCAGCACAACAATGGTGGAGTGACCAAGGGAAAACCAGGCTCCCGTCGTCAGGGCGCGTTTTTTCTGCTGCATCAGTTTGCGCGTCGCGCTATCTATAGCAGCAATATGGTCGGCATCCACGGCATGGCGCAAACCATAGCACCACGCGATTAGACTCAGCGCCAGTAACGACGTGTTGTTGCTAAACGCGGTGAAAGCCCACAGCCACGCCACAATGTTTGCCCCGATGAGTAAAACCATCAACGAAATAATGTTTGGGCGTTTTTTTAATATTGAAAACAATGCGTTCATTGTTTCCAGCCTGTCAAATTTGCGCTAAACAACACACTACACCGCCGTTCACTGATTGATTAATAAAACGTTTACCAGGCTAATGATAACTCTTAAGAATTACCAACCCAGTGTCATAGATCAAAGTTGATTACCACTGATGCGAGTTCCGCCATCGCTCACTCCGCTACGCACAGGGGTAGATAGTCGCGTTGTCCCCCTCTTACAAAAACCGGCTTTAACTCCGAAATCAAGAATCAGGCATTAAAGCATTCCGCAGAAGATTATGGCCCAGAGCACTAATGGGCACATTCTTATGTCTCCGTGTGCCATGCTGATTGTGGTTGTTAAATGAGGAAACGCGATGATTGTTTTATGCAAAGCCTGCGGGACATCCTATGAGAAAACGGATTCTCATCCACAACATTGCGCTATCTGTAATGATGAACGCCAGTATGTCCCCGCGACAGGGCAGAAATGGATCGATTTTTCCGCCCTTTGTGCTTCACATACAAATAAGTGGCAACAACACAACGGCGTTCTTCTCAGCATCCGCACCGTTCCGGATTTTGCGATTAACCAGCGGGCATTTATTCTACGTACTCCCGAGGGCAATATTCTGTGGGACTGTATTGCTACGCTCGATGATGCCACGAAAATGCTAATAGCGTCTCTGGGCGGGCTTAAGGCTATTGCGATATCACACCCTCACTACTACACAACGATGCAGGACTGGGCTGCAGAATTTAACGCCCCGATTTACCTCCATGCCAGTGATAGCGAGTGGGTGATGCGCAACAGCCCGTGGATTAGATTTTGGCAAGGCGACACCCTTGAACTCGCCCAGGACGTCAGTGTGATACGACTGGGGGGACACTTTTCCGGCGGCTGTGTTTTGCACTGGGCACGAAATGAAGGCCTGGTGCTTTCCGGCGACATCGTTCAGGTCACACCAGGGACGCATGCCGTCTCCTTTATGTGGAGTTACCCCAATATGCTGCCGCTGCCAGCCGCAACGGTCAGCGACATCACTCACCGCCTGAGTACGGTAAAATTTAAACAACTCTACGGTGCATTTGAGGGAAAAGATATTAAGGACAATGCCGATGAAATCGTACGCCGTTCAGGCGAAAAGTATATCTCCTGCCTTAGATAATCGGGCCGTTTACTCTCTCCCTCACTCAGGAAGATGAAAATGGATAGAACTGATAAACCGCCCCCATCAGCGAGAGACTGACTATCACGCTAATAACAAAATAGGTTTTGAATGGCTGCTTTTGTGTTTTATGGCGGAAAATTTGTTGACCCGCTATCGCGCCCCCCCACCCGCCAACAACACCAAACATCAGCAAAGTAGACTCAGGCACCCTGCGCCAGGCCTTACGAGCGGCCATTTTGTCGACGCCGTATAGCGCCATCGTCAGTATATTGGCAACTATTAGCCACGTAACCACGGGATGTGCGGTGAAAATACAGCCTGTTGCTGCGAAAATGAGTAGCAAATAACAACAACGATTGAAATTCATATTTTTATATCACAACAATTTTGAGAGTATCAGTACGCATTATATTGGGTATTCGGTGATTTTATATGAAGAAGCTGTTTGTACAGTTTTATCTCCTGCTGTTTGTCTGCTTTCTGGTGATGACCTTGCTGGTCGGCCTTGTATACAAATTCACCGCAGAACGCGCGGGCAGACAGTCGCTCGACGATTTAATGAAAAGCTCGTTGTACCTGATGCGCAGTGAACTGCGCGAGATCCCACCACGTGACTGGGGTAAGACGCTAAAGGAGATGGATTTGAACCTCTCTTTTGATCTGCGCGTTGAACCGCTGAATAAATACACGCTGGATGCCCCAACCATGCAGCGCCTGCGCGAAGGCGATATTGTCGCGCTTGACGATCAGTACACTTTTATTCAACGAATCCCGCGCAGCCATTACGTGCTGGCCGTCGGCCCGGTACCCTATCTCTATTTTCTGCATCAAATGCGCTTGCTGGACATCGCGCTGATGGCGTTCATTGCCATTTCGCTGGCCTTCCCGGTGTTTATCTGGATGCGCCCCCACTGGCAGGAAATGCTCCGGCTGGAAGCCGCAGCACAACGTTTTGGTGAGGGACATCTGGGCGAACGCCTCCATTTTGATAACGGTTCCAGTTTTGAGCGTCTTGGTGTGGCGTTTAACCAGATGGCGGACAATATCAATGCGCTGATCGCCAGTAAAAAACAGCTTATTGATGGTATTGCCCATGAGCTTCGAACTCCACTGGTACGCTTACGTTACCGACTGGAGATGAGTGAGAACCTCACCGAGCAAGAATCTCAGGCACTGAATCGTGATATCGGCCAGTTGGAAGCGTTGATCGAAGAGTTACTGACCTACGCCCGGTTGGATCGCCCACAAAATGAATTGAAGCTTAGCGTACCCGACCTGCCCCTTTGGCTGACAACCCATCTTGAGGATGTGCAAAGCGTCAATCCTGACCATGAGGTGCGGCTACGCCATCTTCAGAGTGGCGACTACGGTGCATTGGATATGCGCCTGATGGAGCGCGTGCTGGATAATCTGCTGAATAACGCCCTGCGCTATTGCCAGTCGACGGTACAAGCCAGTCTGCAGCTGGACGGCAACCAGGCGACACTGATCGTGGAAGACGACGGTCCGGGTATCGCACCTGCGGCGCGTGAACAAGTTTTTGAGCCATTTGTACGCCTCGATCCCAGTCGTGACCGGGCGACCGGTGGTTGCGGACTTGGGTTAGCCATCGTCCACTCGATCGCATTGGCTATGGGCGGTACAGTCGTTTGCGATGAAAGTGAACTGGGCGGCGCCCGTTTTTCTTTCAGTTGGCCCGTCTGGCATAACATTCCTGAATTTCCCACTGCCTGACCCATGCCGCTCGGTGGTCAGGCGGCAAATGTTGTGCTATAAAAAAGTATGTTGTAACTAAAAGGGTAAAACGCATGGCCCGTTACGATCTCGTTGACCGTCTGAACAGCACCTTCCGCCAGATGGAACAGGAACTGGCGCTGCTGAGCGAAAATTTGTTGCAGCAGACACTGCTGATTGCACGCGTGTTCTCGTTACCAGAAGTCGTCAAGGAGGCAGAACATGCCCCTTTGCAGAGCATCGATGTAAAACAACATTTAGGCAAAGAGGCTGAATCGCTGGCACTGCGTCACTATCGCCATCTGTTTATTCAGCAGCAATCCGAGAACCGCAGCAGCAAAGCGGCCGTCCGTCTTCCTGGCGTGTTGTGCTATCAGGTGGATAACGCGGCGCAGAGCGCTCTGGAAGAACAAATTCAGCGTATTAACCAGTTGAAAACAACGTTTGAGCGCATTGTCACTGTGGAATCGGGACTGGCGCCGGCGGCACGTTTCGAATGGGTGCATCGCCACCTGCCAGGACTGATTACGTTGAATGCCTATCGTACCCTCACGCTGGTGAAAGAACCCGCCACCCTGCGCTTTGGCTGGGCTAACAAACACATCATTAAGAACCTGAAGCGCGATGAAGTCCTGCAGCAACTGGAAAAGAGTCTGACGTCGCCGCGCAGCGTACACCCATGGACGCGTGAAGAGTGGCAGGCGAAGCTGGAGCGGGAATATCAGGACATCGCAGCCCTGCCACAGCAGGCAAAACTGAAGATTAAAAGACCGGTGAAAGTGCAGCCCATCGCCCGCGTCTGGTACAAAGGAGAGCAAAAACAGGTGCAATACGCCTGCCCGACGCCGCTGATTGCGCTAATCAACAACAACAACGGAATGACCGTACCCGATATCGGCGAGTTACTGAATTACGATGCCGACAACGTTCAGCATCGTTTTAAACCTCAGGCGCAGCCGTTGAGATTGATTATTCCCCGACTGCACCTGTACGTTGCTGATTAACTGCCCGGTCGCATGCTGCCAACCATCAGTTCCGGTCGTACCCAACTGTCGAACTCCGCTTCGGTTAAATATCCCAGCGCCAGGGCAGATGCTTTTAACGTCAGCCCTTCCTTGTGCGCTTTTTTGGCTATCTCAGCGGCTTTGTCGTAACCGATATGGGTATTGAGTGCGGTAACCAGCATCAGCGACTCGTTGAGTAACTGGTCGATTCGCTCACGATTGGGTGCAATACCCGTCGCGCAATGCTCGTTAAAGCTTTCCATCCCGTCCGCCAGCAAACGCACTGATTGCAGGAAGTTGTGGATGACCATCGGTCGATAAACGTTAAGCTCAAAGTTACCTGACGCCCCGCCCATATTAATGGCAACATCATTGCCCATCACCTGGCAACAAAGCATGGTCAGCGCCTCACACTGAGTCGGATTGACTTTACCCGGCATAATGGAGCTACCCGGTTCGTTTTCAGGAATTGAAATTTCACCAATACCACAACGCGGACCGGATGCCAGCCAACGCACATCGTTGGCGATTTTCATCAGTGACGCCGCCAGCCCCTTGAGCGCTCCGTGGGCGTGAACCAACGCATCGCAGGTCGCCAGTGCTTCAAATTTATTCGGTGCAGTAACAAACGGCGCGCAGGTAATGACCTTCAACTCATCCGCGACCCGACGAGCATATTCAGGATGGGTGTTCAGTCCAGTTCCCACCGCCGTTCCCCCCAACGCCAGTTCCGCCACATGGGGTAAACTGTTTTCAATGTGTCTGAGGTTATGTTCGAGCATCGCCACCCAGCCGGAAATTTCCTGCCCAAGCGTAAGCGGGGTCGCATCTTGCAGATGCGTCCGGCCAATTTTGACGATATCGGCAAACGCGTGGGATTTATCACTGAGCGTTTTGGTCAACACCGTTAATTGCGGGATCAGTGATTTGCGCAGCGCCAGCAGCGCGGCAACATGCATCGCTGTCGGAAAGACATCATTCGAGCTTTGGCTTTTATTAACATCATCGTTGGGGTGAACTTTTCGCTCCATTCCCCGCACGCCGCCCAGCAATTCGCTGGCACGGTTTGCCAGCACCTCATTCATATTCATATTGCTTTGCGTGCCGGACCCCGTCTGCCAAATGGCCAACGGAAACTCATCCCGATGTTTGTCCGCCAATACTTCATCTGCGGCCTGCATAATCGCGGTGGCTTTATCTTCCGCCAGCAGCCCGAGATCTAAATTAACCTTGGCAGCCGCCCGTTTCGTCAGCGCCAGCGCATGGATCAGCAAGACCGGCATTTTCTCCGTAGAGATACGAAAATGCTCCAGCGAACGTTGGGTTTGCGCCCCCCAAAGCTTATCGGCAGGAACATCAATTGCGCCCATTGAATCATTCTCGCGGCGTACCGTTACCATTACCTGCTCCTTACATTAAGAATTGATTAGGTTATGTTTCGACATTGCCCACTTGCATTGGTCTTATCAGTATTAACGAGGATTAAACTGTCGTTTGGTGGTTCGTGCGGAAAAAAAACCGCCCCTAAGGGCGGCTGACGTTACTTAACGCAGCGTGCGCACTGCGACGTCTGAATTTGCTTGAAGAAATCATTACCTTTGTCATCCACCAGGATAAACGCCGGGAAATCTTCCACTTCAATTTTCCAGATGGCTTCCATCCCCAGTTCAGGATATTCCACGCATTCCAGACTCTTGATACTGCCCTGGGCAAGCACCGCTGCGGGGCCGCCAATGCTACCTAAGTAGAAGCCGCCGTGCTTATGGCAGGCATCGGTCACCTGCTGGCTGCGGTTGCCTTTCGCCAGCATGATCATACTGCCGCCCGCGGCCTGAAGCTGGTCGACATATGAGTCCATACGTCCGGCTGTAGTTGGGCCAAGTGAACCAGAGGCATAGCCTTCCGGCGTTTTTGCCGGACCGGCGTAATAGATCGGGTGATCTTTAACATACTGCGGCAAACTTTCACCGTTATCCAGACGTTCTTTCAGTTTCGCATGCGCAATATCACGACCAACAATAATGGTTCCGTTGAGTGACAGACGCGTGGACACTGGGTACTGCGACAACTGGGCCAGGATCTCTTTCATCGGCCGATTGAGGTCAACGCGCACCGCTTCGCCTTCGCCTGCCTGACGCAGCTCTTCTGGGATATATTTGCCAGGATTATGCTCCAGTTTTTCGATCCAAATGCCTTCACGGTTGATCTTAGCTTTGATATTTCGATCGGCTGAGCAAGAAACGCCCATGCCAACCGGACACGACGCGCCGTGACGCGGCAGACGGATCACGCGAATATCATGAGCGAAGTACTTCCCACCAAACTGCGCGCCCAGCCCCAAATTCTGCGCTTCTATCAACAGCTCTTTTTCCAGCTCCACATCGCGGAATGCCTGACCATGCTCGTTACCTTCGGTCGGCAGTTCGTCGTAGTATTTCGCCGAAGCCAACTTGACGGTTTTCAGCGTCGCTTCCGCCGACGTTCCACCAATCACAAACGCGATATGATACGGCGGACAAGCCGCTGTTCCCAGCGTACGCATCTTCTCGACCAGGTAATTTTTTAATTTGCCCGGCGTGAGCAGCGCTTTGGTTTCCTGGTACAGATAGGTTTTGTTTGCCGAACCACCGCCTTTAGCAATACACAAGAATTTGTATTCATCGCCGTCAACGGTATACAGATCGATCTGAGCCGGCAGGTTAGTGCCAGTGTTCACTTCTTTATACATATCCAGCGCGGCGTTTTGTGAATAGCGCAGGTTGTCTTCGATGTAGGTGTTATAGACCCCTCGTGCCAGTGCCGCTTCATCTCCGCCGCCGGTCCAGACACGCTGACCTTTTTTACCCACGATTATCGCTGTGCCGGTATCCTGACAGGTCGGCAAAATACCTTTCGCCGCGATGTCGGAGTTACGCAGGAATTGCAGGGCCACATATTTGTCGTTTTCGCTGGCCTCAGGGTCACGCAGGATATCAGCAACCTGCTGCTGATGCGCAGGACGAAGCATAAACGACGCATCATGAAAAGCCTGACGAGCCAGCAGGGTTAGCGCTTGCGGCGCGACTTTAATAACCTCCTGCCCTTCGAATTCGGCAACGGAGACATAGTCGCTGGTCAGCAGATAGTATTCGGTATCATCCTTTTTAAGCGGGAAAGGATGCTGATAATGAAAGGGTTTGTTTGACATTGTGCTCTCACTTACTGCTAGGTCTGGTTATTCTCTGGGCAGATGTTCCATTGCCCTGCTTCCCTGCCGTAAGTCGGGTTGGAGAAGGCAAGGCTTTCTGCAACCGGAAATACTCAGGGTATTAAAAGCGAGTCACCATATCCTACACAATTTTTTAACAAAAACTGAGACAAGTACGACTTTTTACATGCGCAGGTTACTTCCCTCAGGGTTTCTTGGTTTAATAGCCAGAGAAAATTCCACATTCAAACAGGGCTTGAGAATGCAAAAACTCATCAACTCAGTGCAGAACTACGCCTGGGGAAGTAAAACTGCGTTAACGGAACTTTATGGGATTGCCAACCCAACTCAGCAACCGATGGCTGAACTTTGGATGGGGGCGCACCCAAAAAGCAGTTCGCAGGTTCAGAGCGCTGATGGTCAGACGGTTGCTTTGCGCGACGTTATTGAACGCGATAAATCCGCGCTATTAGGTGATGCCGTTGCCAAACGCTTTGGTGAACTGCCCTTCCTGTTTAAAGTGCTCTGCGCCGCGCAACCCCTTTCGATTCAGGTTCATCCTAACAAGCACAATTCTGAAATCGGGTTTGCCAAAGAAAACGCCGCCGGGATCCCAATGGATGCCGCCGAGCGCAACTACAAAGATCCTAACCACAAACCAGAACTGGTTTTTGCTTTGACGCCTTTCCTGGCAATGAACGCATTTCGTGAGTTCTCCGAAATTGTTGCGTTATTACAACCCGTTTCCGCCGCGCATCCGGCTATTGCGCATTTCCTGCAGGAGCCGAGTGCAGAGCGTCTGAGCTATCTATTCGCCAGTTTGCTGAATATGCAGGATGAGGAGAAATCCCATGCCCTGGCGATCCTGAAATCGGCGCTGAACAGCCAGCAGGGTGAACCCTGGCAAACCATCCGCCTGATCGCCGACTTCTACCCTAACGACAGCGGACTCTTTTCCCCACTGCTGCTCAACGTGGTTAAACTCAATCCCGGCGAGGCCATGTTCTTGTTTGCTGAAACCCCGCACGCCTACCTGCAAGGTGTGGCGCTGGAGGTGATGGCTAACTCGGACAACGTGCTGCGCGCCGGACTGACGCCAAAATATATTGATATCCCGGAACTGGTCGCCAACGTTAAATTTGTCGCTAAACCTGCAAACCAGTTGCTGACCACACCGGTTAAAACGGATGGCGAACTGGACTTCCCCATTCCGGTCGACGATTTCGCGTTTTCTCTACATGAGTTAACGGCCACTGGCGCAGAGATCGGCCAGCAAAGCGCCGCAATTCTGTTCTGCATTGAGGGTGAAGCCGTGTTGAGCAAAGGTGAGCAGCGTCTGGTACTGCAGCCGGGTGAGTCGGCCTTTATTAGTGCGAATGAATCGCCGGTCAACGTCAGCGGCAAGGGCCGTTTAGCTCGGGTTTATAACAAGCTGTAGCAAGATACTGATATTTTTAACAACTCTTGCTAAGCTGTAGTGAGTTAAAGACAAGTCACTCCTCCAGGCGTCTTCAAACGCCTGGTTTTATTTTATGGATATCAAAATGAAAAAATCGCTGGTAGCTGCGGGTGTAGTGGTTGCACTGGGTATCGTCTGGACGGGCGGCGCCTGGTACACAGGTAAAAAACTCGAAACGCATCTCGCCGAGATGGTGACACAGGCAAACAATCAGTTGAAACGCTACTCCCCTGAGGCGGGAATTGAACTGAGTTATCAAAACTATCAGCGCGGCGTGTTCAATAGCCAACTGCAACTGGTGGTTAAACCCATCACCGGGCAGCAAGATTCCTGGCTGAAGCCGGGGCAGAGCATCGTCCTTAATGAAACGGTTGATCACGGCCCTTTCCCGCTGGCACAGCTGAAGTCGCTGAATCTGGTTCCCGCTATGGCCTCGGTGAAAACAACGTTGGTGAATAACGACGTCACCAAACCACTGTTCGACATTGCCAAAGGTGAAACGCCATTCATCATTAACTCCCGTATCGGTTACAGCGGCGATACCCGCTCCGATCTCTCACTCAAACCGCTGAACTACGAGAATGGCGATGAAAAAGTGGCCTTCAGCGGCGGGGAATTCCAGTTTACGGCTGACAAAGACGGTAATGCGGTTTCGCTGACTGGCGATGCGCAAAGTGGTCTGGTTAATGCGGTCAATGAGTACAACCAGAAGGTACAAATTACCTTCAATAACCTGAAAACTGAAGGTTCCAGCAGTATCGCCAGCTTTGGTGAGCGTATTGGCGACCAGAAGTTGTCACTCGAAAAACTGTCAATTTCAGTCGAGGGTAAAGAGTTGGCGGTTCTGGAAGGCATGGGTATCGATGGTAAATCCGATCTGATCAACGAGGGTAAAACCGTCAACAGCCAGCTGGATTACACTCTGAACAGCCTTAAACTGCAGGGCCAGGATATGGGTAGCGGCAAACTGACGCTGAAAGTGGGTCAGATTGATGGTGAAGCCCTGCACCAGTTCAGTCAGCAGTATAGCGCCCAGACCAAGGCGTTGATGTCACAGATAGATGTGGTGCAAAACCCGGAGCTATATCAGCAGAAAGTCACCGAAGCCTTCTTTAATGCCCTGCCGATTCTGATGAAAGGCGAACCGGTTATCACCATTGCGCCACTGAGCTGGAAAAATGCGAAAGGTGAAACCGCCTTTAATCTGTCTCTACTGCTGAAAGATCCGACCGCAAACACCGTGGAGCCGCAAACGCTGGCCCAGGAAGTGGATCGCTCCGTCAAATCACTGGACGCTAAGCTGACGATCCCTGTCGACATGGCGACTGAATTCATGACGCAGATTGCCAAACTGGAAGGATATCAGCAGGAAGAAGCGGCGGGTCTGGCGAAGCAGCAGGTTAATGGCCTCGCGGCGATGGGTCAGATGTTCCGTATTACGACGCTGCAGGACAACGTTATCGGTTCCAGCCTGCAATATGCGAACGGTCAGGTAACACTGAACGGACAGAAAATGTCGCTGGATGAGTTTGTTGGCATGTTCGGTATGCCTACCTTTGCTGAGCCGGACGCGCCTGCTGCCCCGCAACAGTAAATATCCCTTACGACAGGCCCGATAACTTTGCTTATCGGGCTTTTTTTATTTCGCGACGACCAGTCGGGCGGCAAGCGTCAGATTGCGCGAATGGCTTTCATCGTGGCCAATGCGTTGTAGCATGCGTTCCGCAAGGGTGTATCCCATTTCTCGGGCAGGCGTGCAGGCCCAAATGATGGGAATGTCATCCAGCGCGCTTTCCGCCACATCGGCAAATCCGGCCAAGGATATTTGCTGTTCAAAGTAGCGATCTACGCCTGTTTCACCACTCTGTCGCCCTGCTCTCATCAGGCCAAACCAGGCGCCTACGGCAATGGTTTCGTTGTAGCACACCACCGCACTGATTGTGGGATTCCGGCGTAACAGCGCCGTCACCTCTTCCGCGGCCTGCTTTTGGCTGGATGAACACTCCAGTACCCAGTCGCTATGAAACGGCAAACCATACTTTAACAATGTCGCACAATAGCCGCCGACGCGCTCTGCCCGGGTTAATGAAGAGCTTTGCCCGCCCAGCCAGGCAATGCGCTGATGCCCATGACGTATCAGTTGTTCAACCAGAAGTTGCGCGGCCTGCATGTTATCAGGTCTGACGGTGTCAACGTCATCCATATAGCTGGCGCGTGACGCAAACACCACCGGGATCCCTTTCTCAGCGGCCAGTTGCTGTAGCGCGTCACTGCTGCCCGCGGCCCCGGCGATCACCACGCCATCAACCCCTTGATTAAGTAACAGGGTGAAGCGCTGTGTCAGCTGTTCGCCGTCTTTACCGCCATGCAGTAAGAAGACCATGCGCCCCTGAGCTTCTAATGCTTCCGTCAGCCCCGCCGTTAGCTCGGCGTAAAACGGCGTAGAAAGATCGCGCACGATCAACCCCACTACCCCGCTCTGCCCACCGCGCAGGGCTGATGCTTGTCGATTACGCACAAACCCCAGTTGCTCAATGGCAGCATTTACCCGTTCACCGGTTGCTGATGAAATACGTCCTTTGCCACTGAGTACCAATGAGACGGTACTGACCGAAACACCCGCAGCCAGCGCAACATCATGGATCGTTATTTTTTTGGCTATAGCCATAAAAACAGAAAACTCCCTGATAACGTGACGGATAAAACGTTTTATCAATCACTTATATTTATACCCCCTATTATCGTTCGATAATGTGATTTATACCGCACTAAAATTAGGTAAAACGTTTTATCTTCTCGCCATCATTAGCCAGCCTGATTTAACAAGGAGTCGTTTAATGACGACGAGAACCACACCAAAAATAACGTTATGGGAATTTTTCCAGCAGTTGGGCAAAACTTTTATGTTGCCCGTGGCTCTGCTCTCATTTTGCGGGATCATGTTAGGGATCGGCAGTTCGTTAAGCAGCCACGACGTCTTAACGTTAATCCCGGCGTTAGGAAATCCGGTGCTACAGGCCATCTTTACCTGGATGAGCAAGGTTGGCTCATTTGCGTTTAGCTTCCTACCGGTGATGTTCTGTATTGCCATTCCTCTTGGCCTGGCGCGCGAGAACAAAGGTGTGGCGGCGTTTGCTGGTTTTGTCGGTTACGCGGTAATGAACCTTGCCGTCAACTTCTGGTTAACCGCAAAAGGTATCTTACCCACCACTGATGCGGCGATCCTGAAAGCCAACAACGTGCAAAATATTCTGGGGATCCAGTCGATCGACACCGGGATCCTCGGCGCCGTCATCGCCGGGATCATCGTCTGGATGCTGCATGAACGCTTCCATAACATTCGTCTGCCGGATGCTCTCGCCTTCTTCGGCGGCACTCGCTTCGTTCCCATCATCTCCTCGGTAGTGATGGGCCTGGTCGGTCTGGTCATTCCCCTGATTTGGCCGGTTTTCGCCATGGGCATTACCGGACTCGGTCACATCATCAACAGTGCAGGTGAATTTGGTCCTATGCTGTTTGGCACCGGCGAACGTCTGTTGCTGCCTTTTGGCCTGCATCATATTCTGGTGGCATTGATTCGCTTTACCGAAGCTGGCGGCACGCAGGAAGTCTGTGGTCATAGCGTGAGCGGCGCACTGACTATTTTCCAGGCTCAATTGAGCTGCCCGACAACCCAAGGCTTCTCTGAAAGCGCAACCCGCTTCCTGTCCCAGGGTAAAATGCCAGCGTTCCTCGGCGGGTTACCGGGTGCAGCGTTAGCGATGTATCACTGCGCACGTCCAGAGAATCGTCATAAAATTAAAGGGTTATTAATTTCCGGTCTGATTGCCTGTGTAATTGGTGGTACGACCGAACCTCTTGAGTTCTTGTTCCTGTTCGTGGCCCCGGTTCTGTATGTGATCCACGCTTTGCTTACCGGCCTCGGCTTCACCGTGATGGCGGTGCTTGGCGTTACCATCGGTAATACTGACGGTAACCTGATCGACTTCGTGGTGTTCGGCATCCTGCATGGATTGTCTACCAAGTGGTATCTGGTCCCTGTCGTCGCAGCTATCTGGTTCGCGGTGTATTACGTTATCTTCCGCTTCGCCATCACGCGCTTCAATCTGAAGACACCGGGTCGCGAAGTCGAAATGGCCAGCACTATCGAAAAAGTGATGGCTGGAGCGCCAGGTAAATCGGGATACAACGTGCCAGCTATTCTGGCGGCGTTGGGCGGCGCGGAAAACATTGTTAGCCTGGATAACTGCATTACTCGTTTGCGCTTGTCAGTAAAAGATATGTCGCTTGTTAACGTACAAGCTCTGAAGGACAATCGTGCCATTGGCGTAGTACAACTCAATCAGCATAACCTCCAGGTTGTTATTGGTCCGCAGGTCCAGTCAGTGAAAGACGAAATCGCGGTTCTGATGAATACCGTACAGGCTTAAGGACAACACTATGTTTGATTTTTCAAAGGTTGTGGACAGACACGGCACCTGGTGTACCCAATGGGATTACGTCGCCGACCGTTTTGGCTCAGCCGATCTGCTACCGTTCACCATCTCTGACATGGATTTTGCCACTGCCCCCTGCATTCTTGAGGCGCTTACCCAGCGCCTGTCCCATGGCGTATTGGGTTATAGCCGTTGGAAAAATGATGAATTTTTGGCGGCCATTCAGCACTGGTTTCTTACGCGTCACAATACCAAAATCGATCCTCAGTCGCTGGTATATGGTCCCTCGGTCATCTATATGGTGTCAGAGCTGATTCGCCAGTGGTCTTCCGCGGGTGATGCGGTGGTTATCCACACTCCGGCTTACGACGCGTTTTACAAAGCTATCGAGGGTAATCAGCGCGTGGTACGCGCTGTCGAACTGGAAAAACGCACTGACGGTTGGTACTGCGACATGGCCGCGCTGGAGAGTGCCCTGTCTCGTCCAGAGAGCAAAATTCTTCTGCTCTGTAGCCCACAAAATCCGACGGGTAAAGTGTGGACGCGTGATGAGCTGGAAACCATGGCGGAACTGTGTCAGCGCCATGGTGTAAAAGTTATTTCCGATGAGATCCATATGGATATGGTATGGGGAGATCACCCACATATTCCCTGGAGTAACGTCGCACGTGACAGCTGGGCGCTGCTCACTTCCGGTTCAAAAAGTTTTAATATTCCGGCACTGACCGGGGCTTACGGGATGATTGAAGACGCTCAAAGTCGTAACGATTATCTCTGCGCATTAAAAGGTCGCGATGGTCTTTCCTCGCCGGCGGTACTGGCGCTGACCGCTCATATTGCCGCCTATCAACAGGGCGCAAGCTGGCTTGATGCGCTGCGGGATTACCTTGCCAGCAACCTGCATTACGTCTCCCGCGAGCTTAATGCCGCATTCCCCGAACTGAGCTGGCAGGTTCCGCAATCTACCTATCTGGCGTGGATTGACCTGCGTCCGCTCAACATTGATGATCGCGAATTGCAGGAAGCGCTTATCCACCAGCAGAAAGTCGCCATCATGCCAGGGTACACCTACGGCGAAGAAGGACGCGGTTTTGTGCGCCTGAATACCGGATGCCCGCGCTCAAAACTTGAAAAAGGCGTTCAGGGATTGATTAACGCCATCCGTACAATTCGTTAAGCAGGTTTGCGCAATGAAAACCTCATTGCGCGCCTTATCAGCCTGACGCCTCCTCCATTAAGCCAGCGTCAATCATTCACCGTGGATAATCCCGCTTTCATTCCCGGTACCAGAATAACTTTTCGACACCCATCTTCCCGTTTCTCAAAAATTTCATATCCTCTTGCGGCATCTTCCAGCGGCATATGGTGCGTCACAATCTCTTCCGGGGTAAGCAATCCCTTCTCGATCAAATTAAGCAGATCAGGTAAGTAAGCATGCACATGTGTCTGCCCCATTTTAAACGTCAGCCCCTTATCAAAGGCATCACCAAACATGAATCCGTGGATAAAACCGGCGTAAACGCCAGGGACGCTGACAATTCCTCCCCGGCGCACTGCCGCAATGCATTGCCTGAGCGCTTTTCCGCTACTGCCTTCAATTTTTAATGTGCTGAGTACAGTTTCAGTGAGACTCCCTTTTGCCTCAAAACCGACGGCATCAATCACCGCATCCACGCCACGATGACCTGCCGTGTTATCAATAATCCATTTTGCAGGATCGTCGTTTTTATCAAAGTTAATGGGAATCGCATCATAGCGTTGTCGTGCAAATTCAAGTCGGTAATCGTTATGATCAATGATAAATATCTGTTCGGCACCGTTGAGACGAGCACAGGCAGCTGTTAATAACCCTACCGGTCCAGCGCCAAAGATAGCAACGCTGGAGCCTGGCTTAATGTCGGCATTCTTCACTGCCTGCCATGCCGTCGGTAAAATATCAGACAGAAAAAGAACCTTTTCATCTGCCAACGTATCCGGCACTTTGAATGGACCTGTGTTCGCTTTTGGCACCCGAACATATTCGGCCTGACCGCCAGGAATACCGCCGTACAGATCGCTGTAGCCAAACAGTGCCGCCGGTGGCGTGATATTCTTGCGGTTCAGCGCTGCGCCGTTGCCACTGTTAGTGCTTTCACACGCGGCATACTGATGAAGTTGACAGAAAAAACATTCGCCACAGGCAATGACAAAGGGTACCACCACGCGATCACCTTTACTTACAGCCGTCACTTGCGATCCCGTTTCAACCACTTCGCCCATAAACTCATGACCAAATATATCGCCATGATGAATTCCAGGGATCTTACCGCGATAAAGATGCAGGTCCGAACCGCATATAGCAGTCGCAGTAACACGCAGAATGATATCATCCGGCTCTTCTATGCCGGGATCTGGCATATTATCAACGCTAACATGATGAGGGCCATGATAAGTCAGTGCTTTCATCATTTTTCTCCTTTAAGTCATCATCTTAAAAGTAAAAAATTATCGTATTTGGCTGGTTCCTTCATTATTTAAGTTAACCATGTTTTCGCTCCGTATTGTTTTTGCCCAAAAGAGTAGTAAGCGTAGAACAAAATGAATACCATGACATTTAATAATGTCATTTTAAGCATGAACGGAACGCTTCGATTTTATTGCGATCTATTTATAATTTAAGAAAATTTACAAGAGTAATCCTGATCAGGCAATCATGCCTTTATTCCTTCTAAATCTCAGGCGGTTACAGCGACTTATTAATTAAACGTCAGCCATAATAAGCGAAGCGGTATTTCCCGCAATCCATTGAAAATTATCAATACGGACTAATCCGCATATCAACATTAAATTTGACTTAATACAAATAGCCGCTAACTTTAAGCCTTGAACAACGACGGATACGAAATTATTTTTTGTATCTGACTGACATAACCGATATATGAGGTGATATATGGCAGAGCATCGTGGTGGTTCCGGTAACTTCGCAGAAGACCGAGAAAAAGCATCAGAAGCGGGCCGTAAAGGCGGTCAACATAGCGGTGGTAACTTCAAAAACGATCCGCAACGCGCATCTGAAGCAGGCAAGAAAGGTGGACAAAGCAGCCACGGTGGTGGCCGTAAGTCTGACAACTCCTGATAGTTAGCGTTATTTTCATCTTTTAATGAAAAGAGTGTCCTGCGGGTCTGTATGAGGCTCGCAGTTATTTTTAACCTCTACAGGATATTAATATGCATATGAAAAGCATTGAAGACGTATTTATTCACCTACTTTCAGATACCTATAGCGCCGAAAAACAATTAACGCGCGGACTGGCTAAACTCGCCAGAGCCGCATCAAGTGAAAAGCTCAGCAAAGCCTTTAATGTCCACCTGGAAGAAACTCAGGGGCAAATTGAACGTATTGACCAAATCGTTGAGCAAGAGCCGGGAATTAAGATTAAACGCATGAAATGTGTGGCGATGGAAGGCTTAATTGAAGAGGCTAATGAGGTTATTGAAAGCACCGAGAAAAATGAAGTACGCGATGCGGCATTAATCGCAGCCGCACAGAAAGTGGAACATTATGAAATTGCCAGCTACGGCACACTGGCAACCCTGGCAGAACAACTTGGATATAAAAAAGCCGTAAAACTCCTCGCAGAAACGCTTGAAGAAGAGAAACAAACCGATCTGAAATTAACCGATCTTGCGGTTGGTAACATTAATAAAGACGCTGAAAAACGATAACCATACTGACACGAGGAAATTACGATGAATCACTTAGAACATTACCATGACTGGCTACGCGATGCGCACGCGATGGAAAAGCAAGCGGAGTCAATGCTGGAATCGATGGCGAGTCGTATCGATAATTATCCTGATTTGCGTGCCAGAATTGAGCAACATATTAATGAAACAAAACGGCAAATTACTCTGTTGGAAGAGATCCTCGATCGAAACGATATCTCTCGCTCTGTATTAAAAGACTCAATGAGTAAAATGGCGGCTTTTGGCCAGTCGATTGGCGGCATGTTTCCTTCTGACGAAATTGTAAAAGGCGCAATTAGCGGCTATGTATTCGAGCAATTTGAAATAGCCTGCTACACATCGCTTTTGGCCGCCGCAAAAAAGGTCGGTGATACCGCCTCTATCCCCGCTATTGAAACGATTCTGGCAGAGGAACGTGAGATGGCCGACTGGCTGATTAAACATATTCCGCAAACGACAGAACAATTTCTCTTACGGTCTGACGCTGACGGCGTTGTAGCCAAAAAATAATCTCATTACGCTCTGCTTCAGGCAGAGCTTCCTCGGATGGGGTCTGTACCGTGCCTGAACTTGACGCTTTTTATTTAGCCCGTTTTCAGTTCGCCTTCACTGTCTCTTTCCATATTCTTTTTCCCGCGATTACGATTGGACTGGCCAGCTATCTGGTGGTGCTGGAGGGGATGTGGCTGCGCACGCGAAACAATCTCTGGCGCTCGCTCTATAATTTCTGGCTGCAAATCTTCGCCGTCAATTTTGGGATGGGCGTCGTATCCGGCCTGGTAATGGCTTATCAGTTTGGTACCAACTGGAGCGGCTTTTCGCAATTTGCCGGCAGTATTACCGGACCACTGCTGCTTTATGAAGTCCTGACCGCCTTTTTCCTCGAAGCGGGCTTCCTTGGCGTAATGTTATTCGGCTGGAATAAAGTATCTCCAGCGCTGCATTTCTTCACCACCTGTATGGTGGCGCTGGGCACGTTGCTATCTACCTTTTGGATCCTGGCTTCCAACAGTTGGATGCAAACACCTCAAGGTTTTAGCCTCGAAAATGGGCATGTCATTCCCCAGGATTGGCTGGCTATCATATTTAACCCTTCATTTCCGTATCGCTTATTGCATATGTCGATTGCTGCTTTTCTGAGTAGCGCGATGTTCGTTGGCGCATCTGCCGCCTGGCATTTACTCCGCGGTAACGATACCCCTGCCATTCGTAAAATGTTTTCGATGGCGTTGTGGATGGCTCTGATTGTCGCCCCTATTCAGGCCGTTGTTGGAGATATGCATGGCCTCAATACCCTTGAGCATCAGCCTGCGAAAATAGCGGCCATTGAGGGACACTGGGAGAATCCCCCCGGAGAGGCGACGCCGTTGACGCTGTTTGGCATGCCTGACATGGAGGAAGAGCGCACCAAATACGCTCTGGCGATCCCTGCGCTGGGCAGTCTGATTCTGACCCATAGCCTGGACAAGCAGGTTCCAGCGCTGAAGGATTTTCCCAAGGAAGATCGCCCCAACTCCGCAATTGTATTTTGGTCGTTTCGCATCATGGTTGGCATGGGCGTGTTGATGATCGCCCTGGGTGTCTGCAGTGTCTGGTTACGTTGGCGCAAACGCCTGTACCATTCCCGCCCATTCCAGTGGTTTGCGCTTTTGATGGGGCCTGCCGGACTATTGGCCTTACTGGCCGGCTGGGTGACCACGGAAGTTGGCCGCCAGCCCTGGGTCGTATACGGTTTTTTGCGCACGAGGGATGCCGTTTCATTGCACAGCACAACGCAAATGGTCATCAGTTTGCTGGTATTTATCGTCGTTTATAGCACCGTCTTTGGCGTGGGTTATCACTACATATTCAGGCTGATTAAAAAAGGACCTCAGCCGGTCAGTGAACTGACCTCACAAACCGATGGCACCCCTGCGCGTCCGCTTTCCGCCGCAGAACCGGTAACGGATGAAGAGGAGAAAATCTGATGGACATCGATATCACCGTAATCTGGTTTATTATCATTGTCTTTGCCACGCTGATGTACATCGTAATGGACGGTTTCGATTTGGGCATTGGTATGTTGTTTAGCATTGTACATGCCCCCAGCGAGCGAGATGTGATGGTGAACAGCGTGGCCCCCGTCTGGGACGGGAACGAAACCTGGCTGGTGCTCGGTGGGGCCGGTCTCTTTGGCGCATTCCCTCTGGCTTATGCTGTGATTGCTGACGCACTGGCAATTCCACTCACGATGATGCTAATTGGGTTGATTTTTCGCGGCGTGGCATTTGAGTTTCGCTTTAAAGCCACGCCTTCGCATCGGCTATTTTGGGACTACGCCTTTGCCGGCGGCTCGTTGCTGGCGACCGTGAGTCAGGGTATCGTTGTTGGCGCCATGATTAACGGCTTCGATATAGCAGAACGACGCTTTGCCGGGTCGGCCTTGGATTGGTTGACCCCATTTAATGTATTTTGCGGCCTCGGACTGGTTGCCGCCTATCTGTTACTCGGCACCACCTGGCTGATAGTGAAAAGCGATGGCGCGCTTCAGGAACGGATGCGTAAATTAACGCGCTATGTTTTGCTCGCTCTGCTGGCGGTTATTGCCGTGGTCAGCATCTGGACCCCCCTTAGCTGGCAATACATCGCAGAGCGCTGGTTCACGCTACCTAATTTCTACTGGTTTGTGCCGGTCCCCATTCTGGTGACGATATTCAGCCTGTGGATTTGGCGTCTGAGCAGCGACAACACCAGCCATGCACGACCTTTTATCCTGACGCTGGGATTAATCTTTCTGGGTTTTAGCGGCTTAGGCATCAGCCTGTGGCCCTATATTATTCCGCCGCATATTACCTTATGGGATGCGGCGGCTCCTCCTGCAAGTCAGATGTTTATGCTGGTTGGCACGCTTATTATTATTCCGGTCATTCTGATGTATACGGCATGGAGCTACTATGTCTTTCGCGGCAAAGTATCTGACGGAGAAGGCTACCATTGACCAGGATAGCACGCCGATCGCCTGACTCATTGAAAATCTGAAATAAATGTCCACAATGTGACCCTTTTACGAAGTGTTGGCGCGCTTTATTCAAAGTTATTAGAGAATTATGATTCTGTTGTATAATGCCCTGCACTTTACCTAAAAATACGAGTGCGACCATGATTGATACTTCTCTCCCCTTAACCGACGTCCATCGCCACCTTGATGGTAACATCCGTGCCCAAACGATCCTCGATCTGGGTCGCCAGTTCAATTTAACCCTCCCGGCACAGACGCTGGAAACGTTGATTCCTCATGTGCAAGTGACGTCAACCGAGCCTGATTTGGTCAGCTTTTTATCCAAACTAGACTGGGGCGTAAAGGTTCTGGCCTCGCTGGACGCCTGCCGCCGCGTCGCGTTTGAAAATATTGAGGATGCCGCACGCAACGGCCTGCACTATGTTGAACTACGTTTTTCCCCTGGCTACATGGCAATGACCCATCAACTCCCTGTAGCAGGCGTGGTTGAAGCCGTTATTGCAGGCGTGCGCGAAGGCTGCAAGGCCTTTGGCGTTGAAGCGCGTTTAATTGGCATTATGAGTCGTACCTTCGGCGAAGCCGCCTGCCTGCAGGAACTTGATGCGCTGTTAGCACACCGTGACCATATTACTGCGCTGGATCTGGCCGGTGACGAACTGGGCTTCCCGGGTAGTTTGTTCCTGTCACATTTCAACCAGGCACGCGATGCAGGCTGGCATATCACCGTCCATGCCGGCGAAGCCGCGGGGCCAGAAAGTATCTGGCAGGCCATTAAAGAATTGGGCGCTGAACGCATTGGTCATGGTGTTAAAGCGGTCGAAGATCGCGCATTGATGGATTATCTCGCCGAACACCGTATCGGCATTGAATCCTGCCTGACATCGAACATCCAGACCAGCACCGTCGCTACGCTGGCGACCCATCCGCTGAAAACATTTCTTGAACATGGCGTTGTGGCCAGTCTGAATACGGACGATCCGGCTGTTCAGGGTGTCGATATTATTCACGAGTACACCATTGCCGCTCCTGCCGCAGGTTTAACTCGCGAACAGATCCGCCAGGCGCAAATCAATGGTCTGGAAATGGCATTCCTGAGTAACGAAGAGAAACGTACGCTGCGCGAGAAAGTCGCGGCAGCGTGACGCTTGTCCGGCCTACGTGGCGTTGCATTGTAGGCCGGAGCAAATGCCGGGGCATCCGCCATCCGGCATGAGCCTTATCAGGCAAGGCAAAGCGTGGAGCGGTGTTTTGCGGACTCAAGGCCAAGCTCAATCAGCTCCATAATCTGGATAGCTTGTCTCGCCGGGACCGGGTTTTCACCATTACCGTTCAGCGCATCACGGATGCCTGCATAGTACGCCGGGTAATTACCTGGCACGGTCAGCCAGGTCTCTTCAACCCGCTCATCGCCTTCAACTCGCGTCAATACGCCATCGCGCATGTCGTAACCCCAGTCTTCCTGAGGCAGGCGCTCGCCATTTTTCAGACGTTCTTCCTGTGGGTCAAGACCATACTTGACGTAGCTCCCGCGTGAGCCGTGCACGATATAGCGGGCCGATTCTGCGGCCGCCAGCATGGTTCCATGCAGAATCACACGACGCTGTGGATACGTCAGAATGGCATGGAAGTAATCTGTCGATTGTGCGCCCGGACGCAGTTGCGCCAGATCCACCGTCATACTGACCGGCAAACCAAACAGATTAATCGCTTGATCCAAAAGATGTGGCGCTAAATCATACCAAATACCGCTGCCCGGACCGCCCTGTTCACGCCAACGGTCCCGAACCTGCGGGCGGAAACGATCGAAGTGGGACTCAAAATAGGCAACTTCGCCCAAAACGCCATCCGCCAATAGCGCTTTCAACGTCAGAAAATCACTGTCCCAGCGCCGGTTATGGAAAACGGATAGTACGCGCCCCAGACTACGCGCGAGAGCATCCAGCTCACGAGCTTGTGACAGTGTCACGGTAAACGGTTTCTCAACAACCACATGTTTACCCGCTTCCAGTGCGGCCTTCGCTAACGGGAAGTGCGTGTCATTTGGCGTAGGGATCACAATCAGGTCAATATTAGGATCGTTAAAAAGGTGCTTAGGCTCAGCAACAACCGTCACTGTAGGCCAGTCGGCCTTCACTTTTGCTTCATCGCTACTGGACACCGCGGCCAGTTCCAGGCCTGGTGTGCCCACAATCAGGGGGGCATGGAAGGTTTTACTGGCGTAACCATAGCCGATTAGCCCAACGCGGATGTTGTCACTCATGTTATTGCCTCTCAATTCAGACTGACCTATTTCACACCATACATTGCAACGTCTCAATAGTTTAATAACCTTTGCGCTACAAAGGTTGTTTATTAACTTAAGTCAAACATATGCTTCTTAAGCTGAATTTGCCGCGAAAAAGTGGCTGAAATCGTTCCCAATCTTCTTGCTGTATTATGGAGAGATTAGTAACATTTGCAGCCTGTGTTTATGGATAAATCAAAGCAAATGTCATCAGTAATGAATCGTCTTATTGAGTTAGCAGGTTGGATTGTTCTTGCGGTCTCCGTGATCCTGCTGGGTATTGCCAATCATATTGACAATTACCAGCCACCGGAGCCAATTGCAGCAGTGCAGAAAAAATAAGCGTCATCAGCTTTTTTCGACCCGCAATTCACCTTTACGCATTGCTGGGTCCGGCTGTAAAAGATCCAATTCTGTCAAAAAAAGCGAATTATGCCGCATCCCGCTCCCGCGCGTATTGCCTGGGATCGCGAAGCGCGCTAACCTTGCCGCAGGCGTACATAGCGCCTGCTTTTTACAGGTATGCATACTCTTTCTTACATTTGCGCGCAAATCCGCTTTTACCTGTGCACGTTGTTTATTTCTTAATATTTTCTACTCCGTTGGTATTATTTTATATATGGATTGCTCTTTATGACTGTTCAGGATTACTTATTAAAATTCCGTAAAATTAGTTCACTCGAAAGTCTGGAAAAACTGTTCGATCATCTTAACTACACGCTCACCGACGATAACGACATTATCAATATGTACCGTGCAGCAGACCACCGTCGTGCGGAGCTTATCTCCGGAGGTCGTCTGTTTGACGTCGGTCAGGTGCCTAAATCAGTCTGGCATTACGTGCAATAAAGAAGAAAGTAGCGCTCAACGTTAAAAGCTTTATAATAATTGCCCCAAAATGAATGGCATGTTTGATCGCGCGCGTAAACCTGGAGAAGAGATGACTACCACACCGGCACAACGTATCGGAGGCTGGCTACTTGGGCCATTGGCCTGGCTGTTAGTTGCGTTGTTGAGTGCTTCGCTGGCGTTGTTACTTTACGTCACTGCGCTGGCCACACCGCAAACCTTCCAAACGCTTGGTGAGCAAAGTACGACCAATTTGTTGTTATGGGGCGTCTCTTTTATTACGGCTATCGCCATGTGGTATTACACGTTATGGCTGACGATTGCGTTTTTCAAACGCAGAACCTGCGTGCCGAAGCACTATATTTTATGGCTGTTGATCTCCGTGTTACTGGCGATTAAAGCGTTTGCGTTTTCACCCGTCCCGGACGCCTTTGCCGTGCGCCAACTGCTGTTCCCTTTGTTAGCAGCAGCACTGCTGGTGCCCTACTTCAAGCGCTCACAGCGCGTTAAGTCGACGTTTGTGAACCCGTAATAACCCTACAGTTAACCTGTTGTCGCCTGTTGTAGATTGTCAGATAATAGGCGGCTTTTTTATTTCAGGCCGAAAAATGACTGATTACCTGCTGCTGTTTGTCGGAACTGTGCTGGTCAACAACTTTGTACTGGTTAAGTTTCTGGGCCTCTGTCCGTTTATGGGCGTTTCCAAAAAACTGGAAACCGCAATGGGTATGGGCCTGGCCACGACGTTTGTCATGACGCTGGCCTCTATTTGCGCATGGTTGATTGATACCTGGATCCTCATTCCGCTCAATCTCATCTATCTGCGCACGCTGGCTTTTATTCTGGTCATCGCCGTCGTCGTGCAATTTACCGAGATGGTGGTCCGTAAAACCAGCCCTGCGCTTTACCGCCTGCTGGGGATCTTCTTACCGCTGATCACCACAAACTGTGCGGTGTTGGGGGTGGCGTTGCTGAATATTAACCTCGGCCATAACTTCTTACAGTCGGCGCTATACGGTTTTTCTGCCGCCGTCGGCTTCTCACTGGTAATGGTACTGTTTGCCGCCATTCGCGAACGCCTCGCTGTGGCAGACGTCCCTGCTCCGTTTCGCGGTAATGCGATTGCGCTGATTACCGCCGGTTTAATGTCATTGGCCTTTATGGGCTTTAGTGGTTTGGTGAAGTTGTAATGAATGCTATCTGGATTGCCGTTGCCGCAGTGAGTCTGCTGGGTCTGGCGTTCGGCGCTATTTTGGGTTACGCCTCGCGACGCTTTGCCGTTGAGGATGACCCGGTCGTGGAGAAAATTGATGAAATTCTCCCGCAAAGCCAGTGTGGACAGTGCGGTTATCCGGGCTGTCATCCCTATGCTGAAGCGATAGGCTCGCAGGGTGAAAAAATCAATCGTTGCGCGCCCGGTGGTGAAGCCGTGATGTTAAAAATCGCTGCCCTGTTGAACGTCGACCCGCAGCCGATTGATGGTGATGAACAAGAAGTTACGCCCGTGCGAATGCTGGCGGTCATTGATGAAAATAATTGTATTGGTTGCACAAAGTGCATTCAGGCCTGTCCGGTCGATGCCATTGTGGGTGCGACCCGCGCCATGCACACAGTGATGAGCGATCTCTGCACCGGCTGCAACCTGTGCGTTGACCCATGTCCAACGCAATGTATCGAATTACGCCCGGTGGCTGAGACGCCCGATAGCTGGAAATGGGATTTAAACACTATCCCTGTGCGCATCATTCCTGTGGAACAACATGTTTAAGTTATTCTCTGCATTCAGAAAAAACAAAATCTGGGATTTTGATGGCGGCATTCATCCACCAGAAATGAAGACCCAGTCAAACGGTACGCCGCTGCGGCAGGTTCCGCTGGCGCCGCGCTTCGTTATTCCCCTGAAACAACATATTGGCGCGGAAGGTGAACTGTGTGTCAACGTGGGCGACACCGTCCTGCGTGGCCAGGCGTTAACCATCGGGCGTGGCAAAATGCTGCCGGTACATGCGCCAACGTCAGGCACTATTGTTGCTATTGCGCCGCACTCCACCGCACACCCTTCGGCTTTAGCCGAGCTAAGCGTCGTCATTGATGCCGATGGAGAAGACCGCTGGATTGAGCGTGATGGCTGGGCCGATTACCGTTCCCGTAGTCGGGAAGAGCTTATTGCACGTATTCATCAGTACGGCGTCGCCGGTCTGGGCGGCGCAGGTTTCCCAACCGGGGTTAAGCTACAGGGCGGCGGCGATAAAATTGAAACGCTGATCATCAATGCCGCAGAATGCGAGCCGTACATTACGGCGGATGACCGTCTGATGCAGGACTGCGCGGCTCAGGTCGTCGAGGGTATCCGCATCCTCGCGCACATTCTTCAGCCGCGTGAGATCCTGCTGGGAATAGAAGATAACAAACCGCAGGCAATTTCCATGCTGCGTGCGGTGCTGGCCAATTCGCACGATATCAGCTTACGCGTGATCCCAACCAAGTACCCGTCCGGCGGCGCCAAGCAGTTAACGCAAATTCTGACCGGTAAGCAGGTACCTCATGGCGGACGCTCCTCAGATATTGGCGTGCTGATGCAAAACGTCGGGACCGCCTACGCGATTAAACGTGCGGTCATTGACGGAGAACCTATTACCGAGCGTGTTGTGACGCTTACAGGCGAAGCCGTCAGCCGTCCGGGCAACGTCTGGGCACGTTTAGGTACGCCGGTTCGTCATCTACTCAGCGACGCGGGTTTCTGCCCTTCCGCCGACCAGATGGTGATTATGGGCGGGCCGCTGATGGGGTTTACGCTGCCATGGCTGGATGTACCGGTAGTGAAGATCACCAACTGCCTTCTGGCCCCCTCTGCCAGTGAAATGGGTGAAACACCGGAGGAGAAAGGCTGCATTCGCTGTAGCGCCTGCGCCGATGCCTGCCCGGCCGATCTTCTGCCGCAGCAACTCTACTGGTTCAGTAAAGGGCAGCAGCACGATAAAGCCACAACTCACAATATTGCAGACTGTATCGAATGCGGCGCTTGCGCATGGGTATGCCCGAGCAACATTCCGCTGGTACAGTATTTCCGCCAGGAAAAGGCCGAGATTTATGCTATTAGCCAGGAAGAAAAACGCGCCGCGGAAGCCAAAGCACGTTTTGAAGCCCGACAGGCGCGACTTGAGCGTGAAAAAGCCGCACGTCTTGAACGCCACAAAAGCGCTGCCGTACAGCCTGCGGCTAAAGATCATGATGCCATCGCCGCCGCGCTGGCTCGCGTAAAAGAGAAACAGGCTCAGGCAATGCAACCGGTTGTTATTCAGGCTGGCGAAAAACCTGACAATAGCGCAGTGATTGCCGCTCGCGAGGCGCGTAAAGCACAGGCTCGTGCGGCCCGGACGGAAAATTCACACAAAATTGAAGACAGCAGCGCGGGTACCGACCCGCGTAAAGCGGCAGTCGAAGCGGCTATCGCCCGCGCCAAGGCCCGTAARCTTGAGCAGCAGYCGGTSACTGAAAYCGCTGAACCGGTKGAYCCRCGTAAAGCCGCMGTYGAAGCGGCAATCGCCCGCGCCAAAGCCCGTAAGCTTGAGCAGCAGYCGGTGACTGAAACMGCWGAACCGRTGGATCCGCGTAAAGCCGCCGTCGAAGCGGCAATCGCCCGCGCCAAAGCCCGTAAGCTGGAGCAGCAGTCGGTGACTGAAACCGCTGAACCGGTGGATCCGCGTAAAGCCGCAGTCGCGGCCGCTATCGCACGCGCCCAGGCTAAAAAAGCCGCACAGCAGCAGGTTGTAAACGAGGAATAAATGGTATTCAGAATAGCAAGCTCCCCTTATACCCATAGCCAGCGTCAGACATCACGCATCATGATGTTGGTGTTACTTGCTGCATTGCCGGGAATCGTCGCGCAGCTATGGTTCTTTGGCTGGGGGACGTTGTTGCAGATCGTTCTGGCCGCCATTAGCGCTATCGGCGCCGAAGCGGTCGTACTTAAACTGCGTAAACAACCCATTGCGCCGATTTTAAAAGATAACTCCGCGCTCCTCACCGGGTTGCTGCTGGCCGTGAGTATTCCTCCGCTGGCCCCCTGGTGGATGGTGGTATTAGGCACGGTATTTGCCGTTATCATTGCAAAACAGCTGTATGGCGGCCTCGGACAAAACCCGTTCAATCCCGCCATGATTGGCTACGTCGTACTGCTTATCTCATTCCCGGTGCAGATGACAAGCTGGCTGCCGCCGCAGGAAATTGCAGCCACGGTACCCGGATTCTTTGACGCTCTGAACGTAATCTTTACCGGACATACCGCGGGCGGCAGCGATATGAACGCGCTCCGTATGGGAATCGACGGCATCAGCCAGGCTACGCCCCTTGATACCTTCAAGACGTCTCTGCATGCGGGACGAACGGTTGAACAGGTAATGCAGTACCCGATTTACAGCGGCATGCTCGCGGGCGCCGGATGGCAGTGGGTTAACCTTGCCTGGTTGGCTGGCGGCATTGTGCTGTTATGGCAAAAAGCGATTCGCTGGCATATCCCGGTTAGTTTCCTGCTGTCGCTCGCTGTTTGTGCTACTTTAGGCTGGATTTTCTCGCCAGAGTCGCTGGCATCGCCTCAGTTACATCTACTTTCTGGCGCGACGATGCTCGGCGCTTTCTTTATTCTTACCGATCCCGTTACGGCATCGACCACCAACCGTGGTCGCCTGATTTTTGGCGCGCTTGCGGGTTTGTTAGTGTGGTTAATCCGCAGTTTTGGTGGCTATCCTGATGGCGTGGCCTTTGCCGTGTTGCTGGCAAATATTACGGTTCCCCTGATTGATTATTACACCCGCCCTCGCGTGTACGGACATCGCTAAGGACAACATATGCTGAAAACGATTCGTAAACACGGTATTACTCTGGCGCTGTTTGCCGCGGGATCTACGGGGTTAACCGCGGCAATCAATCAATTAACCAAATCCACTATCAATGAACAAGCGGCGTTGCAGCAAAAAGTATTGTTTGATCAGGTTCTGCCTGGCGATCGCTACAATAACGCGTTGTCTGAGAGTTGCTATCTGGTGAATGCGCAAGCGTTAGGTAAAGGGACTCACCGTGTGTATATCGCGCGCCAGGACGATCGACCTGTTGCGGCAATTCTCGAAGCCACTGCCCCAGATGGTTATTCCGGCGCTATTCAGCTGTTGGTTGGTGTGGATTTCACAGGTACCGTATTGGGCACACGCGTGACTGAACACCATGAAACGCCGGGGCTGGGCGATAAAATTGAGCTGCGTCTGTCCGACTGGATCACCCACTTTAGCGGCAAAACGATCGGCGCGGGTAACGATGCCCACTGGGCGGTGAAGAAAGATGGCGGCGACTTCGACCAGTTTACTGGCGCAACCATTACGCCGCGTGCGGTAGTTAATGCGGTGAAACGCGCCGGTTTGTATGCGCAGACGCTGCCTGCGCAACTCCCTCAACTTAGCGCCTGTGGAGAATAAACCATGAGCGAAATTAAAGATGTCATTGTCCAGGGGTTATGGAAAAATAACTCCGCGCTTGTGCAGTTACTTGGTATGTGCCCGCTGCTGGCGGTAACGTCTACCGCCACCAATGCGTTAGGTCTGGGACTGGCGACTACGCTCGTCCTGACGCTGACGAACCTGACCATTTCAGCCCTGCGTCGCTGGACACCGTCTGAAATTCGTATTCCGATTTATGTCATGATCATCGCTTCCGTCGTGAGTGCGGTACAGATGCTGATTAATGCTTACGCTTTTGGCCTGTATCAGTCTCTGGGGATCTTTATTCCGCTGATTGTGACCAACTGTATTGTTGTTGGTCGTGCTGAAGCCTTCGCGGCTAAAAAAGGCCCGGCATTATCCGCCCTTGATGGGTTCTCCATCGGTATGGGCGCAACTGGGGCCATGTTTGTTCTGGGCTCGCTGCGTGAAATAATTGGTAACGGCACGCTATTTGATGGCGCAGACGGTCTGTTAGGCAGTTGGGCTAAAGTACTACGCGTAGAGATCTTCCATACCGATACGCCGTTTCTGCTGGCCATGCTGCCACCGGGCGCTTTCATTGGTCTGGGCCTGATGCTGGCGGTGAAATATCTGATCGATGAGAAAATGAAGAAACGTCGTGCCGAAGCGGCTGTTGCAGACAGTCCGGTTGGTGAAACAGGGAATGTGTAATGAACAAAGCAAAACGGCTGGAAATACTGACACGCCTGCGTGATAACAATCCGCATCCGACCACTGAGCTGAATTTTACATCGCCGTTCGAACTGCTGATTTCGGTCTTGCTCTCCGCGCAGGCCACCGATGTCAGCGTCAATAAAGCCACGGCTAAGCTGTACCCTGTCGCCAATACACCTGCCGCTATGCTGGAACTCGGCGTAGACGGGGTTAAGTCCTACATCAAGACAATCGGGTTGTTCAACAGCAAAGCGGAGAACGTGATTAAGACCTGCCGCATTCTGCTGGACAAACATAATGGCGAAGTGCCAGAAGACCGGGCCGCATTAGAGGCCCTGCCCGGGGTTGGGCGAAAAACAGCCAACGTGGTGTTAAATACCGCCTTCGGTTGGCCTACCATTGCGGTAGATACCCATATTTTTCGCGTCTGTAATCGCACGCAATTTGCGCCAGGCAAAAACGTCGAGCAGGTAGAGGAAAAATTACTGAAAGTCGTACCGAGTGAATTTAAAGTCGATTGCCATCACTGGTTAATCCTTCATGGCCGCTACACCTGTATTGCCAGAAAACCGCGCTGCGGTTCTTGCATCATCGAAGATCTCTGCGAATTCAAAGAGAAAGTTGATATCTGATACTGATGGGACGTTCCCTTTGCCCCTTTGACACATAACGATTAGTTATGCACTCCCTAAACAATCTTTTCCCGTCGATGATGCCATTCAACTGCGCATATCTAACGCATTATTCTTGTGTATAAACACCTGAGCAGGTTAATCGTTTTTTTAGTAATAGAAATTTCTATCTATACGTGATGCAGATCACTCAGACAACACAATGTTAAATAATTTTTATTTTTTAGTTAAAGTGACAATCAGATGACCTTACTGAACAGTTTCTAAACAAAACATTACACTGGCTATTTTTCAGATAATGGCCTATATCACTGGATTCAACCGCAAATAGCAGAACATATCGCCGCATTGTGGTTTTTGGGTCACTTAAACAGTGTAAAAATCTGCGATTTTTCAAATGAAAAAATTTAACGCTAGATAACATTTCTCTGTACCGATGATTTCACCACCCAGGATATATGTAACAGATTATTACAAACCACTTGTCTGAATGGTCAAGATAGTGAACATTACTTGCCGTTTCCCCTCCCACTATAACAATCGGACGGATGAACTTGATTCATCACGTACCTGAACACCCCCGTTGATATGGGATGTAAAAAAAGAGGTAAAAGTGTCTACTGCAAACAATAAACCAACAGAAAGCGTTAGTTTAAACGCCTTCAAACAACCGAAAGCGTTCTATCTCATTTTCTCGATAGAGCTGTGGGAACGTTTTGGTTATTACGGCCTGCAAGGGATTATGGCCGTCTACCTGGTTAAGCAACTGGGTATGTCAGAAGCGGATTCCATCACCCTTTTCTCGTCCTTTAGCGCCCTGGTGTATGGTCTGGTTGCCATCGGCGGCTGGTTAGGTGATAAAGTTCTGGGAACAAAACGTGTCATTATGCTGGGCGCCATTGTTCTGGCCATCGGTTATGCGCTGGTTGCATGGTCCGGTCACGATGCCGGTATTGTTTATATGGGCATGGCGGCCATCGCGGTCGGTAACGGCCTGTTTAAAGCCAACCCATCCTCCCTGCTCTCTACCTGCTATGCAAAAGATGACCCGCGTCTTGATGGTGCATTTACCATGTACTACATGTCCGTCAACATCGGTTCATTCTTCTCTATGCTGGCAACGCCATGGTTAGCTGCGCGTTACGGCTGGAGCACCGCGTTCGCGCTGAGCGTCGTAGGTATGCTGATCACCGTGGTTAACTTCGCATTTTGTCAGCGCTGGGTTAAACAGTACGGTTCTAAACCTGACTTTGAGCCGATCAACTTCCGTAACCTGCTGCTGACCATCGCTGGGGTTGTGGTTCTGATTGCGATTGCGACCTGGCTGCTGCACAACCAGGAAATCGCCCGTATGGTTCTGGGTGTGATTGCCATTGGTATCGTATTTATCTTCGGTAAAGAAGCCTTCACCATGCACGGTGCTGCGCGTCGTAAAATGATCGTCGCCTTCATTCTGATGCTGGAAGCGATTATCTTCTTCGTGCTGTACAGCCAGATGCCGACTTCACTGAACTTCTTCGCGATTCGTAACGTTGAACACTCTATTCTGGGTATTGCTTTTGAACCTGAGCAGTACCAGGCGCTGAACCCGTTCTGGATCATCATTGGTAGCCCAATCCTCGCCGCTATCTATAACAAGATGGGTGATACGCTGCCGATGCCGACCAAGTTCGCGATTGGTATGGTGCTGTGCTCCGGTGCGTTCCTGATCCTGCCGCTGGGTGCGAAATTCGCCACCGATGCGGGCATCGTTTCTGTTAACTGGCTGATCATCTGCTACGGCCTACAAAGCATCGGTGAGCTGATGATTTCCGGTCTGGGTCTGGCCATGGTGGCGCAGCTGGTTCCGCAGCGTCTGATGGGCTTCATCATGGGGAGCTGGTTCCTGACCACTGCCGGTGCAAACATCATCGGCGGTTACGTCGCCAACATGATGGCAGTTCCAGAAAACGTGACTGACCCGCTGATGTCTCTGGAAGTCTACGGTCGTGTGTTCCTGCAGATTGGTGTTGCAACGGCGGTTATCGCTGTTCTGATGCTGCTGACGGCGCCGAAACTGAATCGTATGACTCAGGACGATGACGCTAATGAGAAAGCCTCTAAGGCCGCGACAGCGTAATTCTCAGGGAAACTCATTTTCAGGCCGCTAACTGTTGTTAGCGGCTTTTTTTTTGCCAAAGGTAGCACTACCATACGATAAACCTCAGCCAAAAGGAGTTACCGATGAAACTATTCTACAAACCGGGCGCTTGTTCTCTCGCTTCCCACATCACGCTGCGTGAGAGCGGTAAAGATTTCACGCTGGATGGTGTCGATTTGATGAAGAAACGTCTGGAAAACGGCGATGATTTTTTCGCGGTAAACCCCAAAGGACAAGTTCCCGCGCTGCTGCTGGACGACGGTACATTACTAACCGAAGGCGTCGCCATCATGCAGTACCTGGCGGACACAGTGCCAGACCGCCACCTCCTCGCCCCTACCAGCAGCCTATCCCGTTACAAAACCATCGAATGGCTTAATTACATTGCGACAGAACTGCATAAAGGTTTTACCCCGCTGTTCCGTCCCGATACGCCGGAAGACTTCAAGCCAACCGTTCGCGCGCAGCTGGAGAAAAAAATGCAGTACGTGAATGAATCGCTGAAAGATGGGCAATGGATCTGCGGCCCACGCTTTAGCATTGCAGACGCTTATCTGTTCACCGTGCTGCGTTGGGCTTATGCGGTTAAGCTGAATATGGCAGGATTAAGCCATATCGAGGCGTATATGGCGCGTATGGCTGAACGCCCGGCGGTTGCCGCAGCGCTTAAAGCAGAAGGGTTGAGCTAATCACTAATGTGCCGGATGGCGGCGCCAGGCGCTTTATCCGGCCTACTTACTTGGCTGGCCGACGGCCAAACGTACGCCCGATAAGCGTGAGCGCCATCGGGCATTGATTACAACTGCGTCGCGCTAAAGTAGTGTTCAGGCTTCGCGATACGATCCTGAGCGGCCACTACCTGCAGTTCATACTCATGCATTTCTTTGGTGGCGATCATCACTTCGTACACTGCCGCCGTCACATGCTCAAGCGCCTGCTGTAAAGACGCGCCCTGGAGCAGTTTCACCAGCAGCAAGCCGCTGGTAACGTCACCCACGCCAACCGGCTGACGCGCGCCAAAATCGACTAATGGGCGGCTGATATGCCACGCCTGTTGCGCAGTGACCAGCAGCATCTCGAAACGATCGGTGCTAATACCTGCGCGGGCCAGATGCTTCACCAGCACAATTTCTGGCCCTTGGGCGATCAGTTCACGGGCAGCCATCACCGCTTCAGTCACATTGTGAACCGCATGTTCGCACAGAATTTCAAGTTCAACCAGGTTCGGGGCAATAATGTCGCTGGCGGGAAGCGCATGACGCACATGAAATTCCGCCACGCCCGGCGCGACGATACACCCTTTCTCCGGATGCCCCATCACGGGGTCACAAAAGTATTTTGCCCGCGGATTGGCCGCTTTAACCTGGCGCACAATACCCAGAATATGCTCACCCTGCTCTGCCGAGCCAAGATAGCCGCTTAGTACTGCGTCACAGGTCTGGAGTTTATCGATATCGGCAATACCCTGCACGATTTCAGTCAGATGAGTCGGCGGCATAACGCAACCGGTCCATTTGCCGTACTGCGTGTGGTTAGAGAACTGCACGGTATTTAACGGCCAGACATTTGCGCCAAGACGACGCATCGGAAATTCAGCCGCGCTGTTGCCCGCATGACCAAAAACAACGTGGGACTGGATGGCGAGGATATTTTTCATTTTACTTATCACAACCCTGAAAAAATAAAGGGGCGTAGTTTCCCACGCCCCTGCTAACTAAATCTTACTTCCAGCAAATCAGACAATAGTTCTTCTTGCCACGGCGCAATAAGGTGTAGCGCCCGAAGAGGATATCACTCTCCTGGAAGAAATATTCCGGATCGGATTGCTTCTCACCGTTGATGGTCACCGCGTTAGACGCAATGGTCTTACGCGCCTGGCCGCGAGACGGTTGCAGTTCGGAATCGACCAGCGCCTGCATCAGATCCGCACCTTTCTCCATCTCAATCATCGGCACGCCATCCTGCGCCAGCTGTTCGAAATCCGCTTCGCTCAAATCGCTCAGGTTGCCGTTGAACAAGCTTTCGGTAATGCGTTTTGCCGCAACCAGACCTTCTTCACCGTGAACCAGACGTGTGACCTGCTCAGCCAGAACATACTGGGCGCGCGGTGCTTTACCACTGTTCTTATCTTCTTCTTCCAGCGCATTGATCTCTTCAATGTCCATGAACGTGAAGAATTTCAGGAAGCGATAAACGTCCGCATCGGCGGTGTTGATCCAGAACTGGTAGAATTTGTACGGACTGGTTTTCTTCGGATCCAGCCACACTGCGCCGCCTTCGGTCTTACCGAATTTGGTGCCGTCCGCTTTGGTGATCAGCGGAACGGTCAAACCAAATACCTGATTCTGGTGCAGACGGCGGGTCAGGTCGATACCTGAGGTAATGTTACCCCACTGGTCAGAACCACCAATCTGCAGCGTCACGCCGTGCAGTTTATTCAGGCAGGCAAAGTCATAGCCCTGCAGCAGATTGTAAGAAAACTCGGTAAAGGAGATCCCCTGATCGTCACGGTTCAGACGTTGCTTAACCGCTTCTTTGTTGATCATCTGGTTAACAGAGAAGTGTTTGCCGATATCACGCAGGAAAGTCAGTACATTCATACCGCCAAACCAGTCGTAGTTGTTCGCAGCAATCGCCGAGTTGTCGCCACAGTCGAAATCGAGGAACGGTGCAACCTGCTTACGGATTTTATCCACCCACTCCTGCACGGTGTCTTCGGTATTCAGTTTACGCTCGGCGGCTTTAAAGCTCGGGTCACCAATCAGACCGGTCGCGCCACCTACCAGTGCAACAGGCTTATGGCCTGCCTGCTGGAAGCGTTTCAGGCATAACAATGGAACCAGATGCCCCAAATGCAAGCTGTCAGCGGTAGGATCGAAGCCGCAATAGAGCGCGATCGGGCCTTGCGCCAGTCGCTCTGCTAACGCTTCCTCGTCCGTCACCTGGGCCACCAGCCCCCGCTCTTGCAATTGTTTAATCAAGTTACTGCTTGCCATCAAAATCTCCATGTATAAAACGACTGCACCTTTGCCGGTACACGACTTTTCGCCTGATGCGAAAGAAACATAGAATAAAGCGCCGGATTGATCAGCACCAGCGCTTAAAACAAGAATTTTGCATCTTTAGGGGGCCAGACGATCAATTTTCCACGCGTTATCTTCACGTTGGTATAAAAAACGATCGTGCAGACGATTTTCGCCGCCCTGCCAAAACTCCATTTGTTCAATACTTACGCGAAAGCCGCCCCAGAAACTGGGCAACGGAACTTCCCCTTGCTGAAACTTCTGCTTCAGCTCAAGGAATTTGCTTTCAAGAATACCGCGAGCGGAGATCCGGCTAGACTGTTTAGATACCCAGGCGCCAATCTGGCTGTCGCGTGGGCGACTGTGGAAGTACTTCACCACCTCAAGCGTGGAAAGGCGCTCAGCCTTGCCAATCACCATCACCTGCCGTTCCAGGGTATGCCATGGGAACAACAGACTGATACGGGGGTTCTTCTCGATTTGATGCGCCTTGCGGCTACCGAGGTTGGTATAGAAAACCAGCCCTTTGTCATCATAATGTTTGAGCAACACGATGCGCTGATACGGCTGACCGTTTTCATCAACGGTCGCAACAACCATAGCAGTAGGGTCTGCCAGTTTGGCATCGCAGGCTTGCCCCAGCCAACGCTCAAACAGCGCAAGGGGCTCGGCGGGAAGATCGTGGCGGCGCAGACCGCCTTTCGTGTATTCACGGCGCAGATGCGCGATTTGCTGCAATTCGTCGTTATCAGACATGATGTTGGGCTACGGATTGTCAGTGGGTGACGCTATTGTGCGCCGCCCAGGTGAAAATCTCAACGCTTCGGGTTCTGTAACTGACAGTTATTTAGCACAATTCTGTCTCGTTTATAGACCGTTGCCTCGTCGCCTTTAGACCAGAAGACGTAGATACCATCCGTATAGCGCGCCCCTGATGCCGACATGCCCTGTTTGAGGTTCAATAGCTGATTATCATAAACAAAGTTCACTTCCTGGCGCGTATTGTTCAGCTTCACGGTAAGCGGTTTTTCATCACAGCGGTATTCAAGCGTGTCGGTTTGCATACGCTCAACAAATTGGTTGTACACGCTGCACCCGCTAAGCAGTACCGGCAGACATACTAACAACAGTTTTTTCATAGCCCTATCCTGAAGACTTTCCTGGTCCCGGAGGGTAATGGCACCCTCCCTAATATCCCTAGTTTACCGGTATGCCGCGCTGAATAATTTCAGTTAACTCTGAGTTCGCGGATTGGCAGGATAAATCGCCCCTAACACGCTCAGCTCTGACGCCCCGGTCACAGAAGGTAAATTTCCCGGTAATCCAGCCAGCGTTCGCCACGCCAGCCAGGCAAAGGCTAACGCTTCCATATCGTCGCCGCTGATCCCGGCTTCATCGGTAGAGGTGACTTCGGTACCTGACAATAATGCCGCCAGACGCATCATCAGCAGCGGATTACGGCTTCCACCGCCACATACCATGAGGCGATCGCAACCGCCGCTTAACAAGACCTGCTCTGAAATGGTGACGGCCGTCAGCTCGGCAAGCGTCGCCTGTACATCGCGTGGGCTGATTCCCGGAAACTGCGCCAGATGACGCTCTATCCAGCCGTAATTGAAATACTCACGACCAGTGCTTTTGGGCGCAGGCGTGGAAAAATAAGGGTCGTTAAGCATATTTTGCAGCAACGGCAGGACTACCGTTCCTGAAATGGCCCACTGCGCATCTTTGTCGTAAGGTTGACCGCATTGCCGCCAGATCCAGGCATCCATCAGCATATTGCCCGGCCCGGTGTCGTATCCACGAACGGGTTGTTGCGGAATAAGCAGAGACAAATTGGCAATTCCGCCGATGTTCAGCACCATCCGCCGTTCCGTAGGATGAGCCAACAGTGCCTGATGAAACGCAGGAACAAGTGGCGCGCCCTGCCCACCGAGCGCGATGTCACGTCGACGAAAATCGCCGACGACGGTTATCCCGGTACGCGCCACAATCTGGTTGTTATCACCAATTTGCAGCGTGTGCGGCGCGGCGCCGTTCGGTTCATGCCACACGGTTTGTCCGTGGCAACCAATCGCCACGATATCCTGCGGTTTCAATTTTTCCTTCGCCAGTAGCGCGTTTACCGCCTCAGCAAAAAGATAACCCAGTTGCGCATCCAGTTGACCAAACTGAGAAAGCGTAAGCTGCTGCCCCTGGCAGATATCCAGAATCGCCTGTTTTACATGACCAGGGATAGGCCTGGTCAGACTCGCCTGCTGTGCAACCATCGTTTCATCTATTGTCGCCAGCACAACATCGACGCCATCAAGGCTGGTTCCAGACATAACACCGATAAAACGGCCCGATTTCATACGTCATCCTTTTAAGCAAATTAGCCTTGACACTCAACCATAAAGTGCAGACTAATGCCATGCTTCCTGAATGATTTTTGAGAGGAAATCATGCCAACGGTCGCTTAATTACATCAATTATATGAATGATTCGTTTATACTCGGTTGATCCGATTTCGGTTAAGATTTTCATATTGTGCCAGTGGAACATGTGACCTCAGGCTCACAAATGCCATATAATTTAACCATGATGGGGCTTTATTAGCGTTTCGTGGTGACAAAGGAGATTTGTAAATGATTAAACGTGTGCTGATTGTTTCATTAATGGGCGTATCTTTAGCGGGCTGCGTGAACAATGATAGCCTTTCAGGCGACGTATATACCGCATCCGAAGCGAAACAAGTTCAGAACGTTACCTACGGTACGATTGTTCATGTTCGTCCGGTGCAAATCCAGGGTGGCGATGACGCAAACGTAATTGGCGCTATCGGTGGTGCGGTGCTCGGCGGGTTCCTGGGTAACACCGTCGGCGGCGGTACGGGTCGTTCATTAGCGACGGCTGCAGGCGCAGTTGCCGGTGGCGTTGCGGGCCAGGGCGTGCAAGGCGCGATGAATAAAACTCAGGGTGTCGAACTGGAAATCCGTAAGGATGATGGTAATACCATCATGGTGGTTCAGAAACAGGGCGCGACCAAATTCTCTGCGGGTCAGCGTGTTGTTATGGCGAACAACGGCAGCCAGGTTACCGTGTCTCCACGTTAATCGAATTTACGTGTGGTCAGGCTCTGGCCACACGTCATCTCTCGTCTCAGCCCTGAGACTGCAGTTCAATAATATTGTGTTCCAGTCTGGCGACCAGTTTTATCAGCAGATCAATTTCCTCAGCTGAAATCCCTTCCAGAATCTCTCCACGTGTCTTGTTGATAACCGCTTCCATATCTGCGATCAGTGGTTCGGCTTTCTCAGTCAGTTTAATTCTCTTTGCCCGACGATCGCTGGCGCAAGTCTGTCGTGAAATGAGTCCCTTTTCTTCCAACTGGTCAAGCGTACGTACCAGCGAAGGCTGTTCGATGCCAATCGCTTTAGCCAACTGGATCTGCGATTGATCCGGTGGCAACTGATGAATGTTGTGCAGCGTAACCCAATGCGTCTGCGTCAACTCCAGAGGTTTCAGGCGATGGTCAATCAGAGCACGCCAAATGCGCACCAACCGTGCCAGATCAGAACCTAATGGCGATTCCAATTTCATCTCCTTATAATTAGCTTGCTAAGTTATTGTACTGATTTTAGAATAGTGTGCAGCATTTGTATTCTCAAAACAAATGTATTGCCAAATTTGCTTACCGGTTGACATTTTTTCAGACATTATGTGTTACAGAGACTCATCGTCTCTTTTTTGCTAAACCTATAGCAATGCTCTCTTCCGTCAAGGATTTTGCCCGTGAAGTTTATGTTTAATGCAACAGGATTGCCCCTACAAGATTTAATGATCGGTGCATCTGTCTACTTCCCTCCCATTTTCAAGGCGTTTGTCGCAGGGTTTATTCTCTGGTTGGTTGTTCATCGCCTGCTGCGCGACTGGATTTATTCCGGTGAGATATGGCATCCCCTGTTGATGGATCTGTCTCTCTTTACGCTTAGCGTAGGTCTGGCCTTTGTTATGCTGATTGTGTGGTGATTATGTCGCTCAAAACCATTAAATACTTCTCAACCATTATAGTCGCTGCAATCGCAGTTTTTGCCGGGTGGTGGATGTGGAATTACTATATGCAATCGCCCTGGACACGTGATGGCAAAGTGCGCGCAGAACAGGTCAGCATCACACCGCAGGTTTCGGGCAGCATTAATGAACTCAATATAAAAGATAACCAGTTCGTGAATAAAGGTGATGTCCTGTTTACTATCGACAAGACGCCGTTTCACATTGCTGAACTGAATGCGCAAGCACAGCTGGCGAAAGCACAATCCGATCTGGCAAAAGCGAATAACGAAGCCAATCGCCGTCGTCACTTATCGCAAAATTATATCTCAGCCGAAGATCTGGATACCGCCAACCTCAACGTAAAAGCGATGCAGGCAAGCGTTGAAGCAGCCGAGGCCAGTTTGCGCCAGGCGCAATGGCAACTGTCGCAAACGGTCGTCAAAGCGCCCGTAGCGGGCTGGGTCACCAACCTTTCAACCCGCACCGGCGACTACGCCTCAACCGGTAAGCCGCTGTTTGCTCTTGTCGACAGCCACTCTTTTTATGTGATGGGGTATTTTGAAGAAACGAAGTTGCGTCACATACGCGAAGGCGCACCGGCGTTAATTACACTCTATAGCGGCAACGTTAAGTTACAGGGTCACGTTTCCAGTATCGGTCGCGCAATTTATGACCAAAGTGTTGAAAGCGATTCCGGTCTGATTCCCGACATCAAACCTAACGTGCCGTGGGTACGTCTGGCGCAGCGTGTCCCTGTACGCATTGAATTTGACGCTTTGCCGCAGGATGTCACACTGGTCTCTGGTACCACCTGTAGCGTCTCCATCGGCCAGCGTAAATGAAAATGCCCCCCCTGACGCCAGGCAATTGGCCGTGGTTTAAAGCCACGCCGGCACAGTGGCGTTATGCGCTGCGTAACACCATTGCAATGTGTCTGGCGTTAACCTTCGCCTATTATCTCAATCTGGACGAGCCCTATTGGGCGATGACTTCGGCGGCGGTGGTGAGTTTCCCTACCGTCGGCGGGGTGATCAGCAAAAGCCTGGGCCGTGTAGCCGGTAGTTTACTTGGCGCGACAGCCGCACTGATTATTGCCGGCCATACCCTTAATGAACCGTGGCTTTTTCTGCTGAGCATGTCAGTCTGGATCGGCTTTTGTACCTGGGCCTGCGCGCATTTTACTAATAACGTCGCCTACGCCTTTCAACTGGCGGGTTACACGGCGGCGATCATCGCGTTTCCCATGGTCAATACCGTCGAGATCACGCAGTTATGGGATATCGCGCAGGCCCGCGTATGCGAGGTCATTGTCGGTATCTTGTGCGGGGGTAGATGATGATGATATCCTACCCAGCACCTCCGATGGCACCACGTTGCTTACAGCACTGAAAAACATGCATACGCGTTTGCTGGAACATGCCAGTTTGCTCTGGCAACCGGAGACAACGGATGCCATCCGCACGGCACATGAAGGTGTTATCGGTCAGATTCTGACCATGAACCTGTTGCGTATACAGGCGTTCTGGAGTCACTACCGCTTTCGCCGCCAAAATGCCTTACTCAATTCGCTGTTGCATCAGCAACTACGTATGACCAGCGTGATTTCCAGCCTGCGCAGAATGCTGCTGAACTGGCCTAATCCTCCCGCTAATACCCGCGATATCATTGAGCAATTACTTGGCGCGCTGGTCAAATCCAATACCGACAGCTATACCGTCGCGCGTATCATCGCCCCACTGCGGCCCGTCGATGCCCGCGATTATCGACACGTCGCCTTCTGGCAACGGCTGCGCTATTTTTGCCGCCTCTACTTACGTAGCAGCCATTACCTGCATTTGCTGGAAAATGGCGTTACCGCCGAACGTATCAATGTTGCTCGTACGCCAGGGCTTGCCCGCCATACCGATAATGCGGAAGCTATCTGGAGCGGGTTGCGCACGTTCTGCACTTTGATGCTTATCGGCGCATGGAGCATTGGCGCACAATGGGAATCAGGATCTGGCGCACTCACGCTCGCGGCCATCAGCAGCGTGTTGTATTCCGCCGTTGCCACGCCCTTCAAATCACTTTCCTTGTTAATGCGCACGTTGGTTCTGTTGTCGCTGTTTAGCTTTGTGGTCAAGTTTGGTTTGATGGTACAAATTACCGACCTCTGGCAGTTCATCCTGTTTCTCTTCCCGCTCCTCGCCACCATGCAGTTGTTAAAGCTACAAATGCCTGCGCTGGCGGGGCTTTGGGGGCAGCTTATCGTGTTTATGGGATCGTTCATCGCGGTAACGAATCCCCCGGTATACGATTTTGCTGATTTTCTGAATGACAATTTGGCGAAAATCACCGGCGTTGCGCTGTCATGGCTGGCATTCGCTATTCTACGCCCCGGATCGGATGCGCGGAAAAGCCGCCGTCATATTCGCGCCCTGCGTCGGGATTTTGTCGATCAGCTCAGCCGACATCCTGCACTCAGTGAGAATGAATTTGAGTCGTTGACCTATCATCACGTCAGCCAGCTGAGTAACAGTCAGGATGCGCTGGCGAGGCGTTGGTTATTACGTTGGGGGGTTGTCTTGCTGAACTGCTCGCATGTGGTGTGGCAACTACGTACCTGGGAGGCGCGCTCAGATCCGCTGGCTCGCGTCAGGGACGTGTGTATCGCGTTGCTTCGCGACGTGATGAGTGAGCGCGGCGTCCAACAACGACCGTTGAATGCCACGCTAAACGAGCTACAGCGTATCTGCGATACGCTCGCCCACCATCACCAACCTGCTGCGCAGGAGTTGTCGGCCCTCGTCTGGCGGCTGCATTGCTCGCTGTCACAGCTTGAACAGGCACCACCACCGGGTACGCTAAGCAGCTGATTATTTGATAACGCCACAGGCGTAGCGCGCTCCGCCACCGCCAAGCGGTTTCGGTTGATCGGACATATTATCGCCGCCCACATGAATCATCAGCGCCTTACCTTTTACCTCATCCAGGGATTTAAGCCGGGGCGCAACGACCGGTGTTGTGGCGTTACCATCGTTATTCACCACCAGCAGCGGCAGGTCACCCATGTGGCCTGCCCCTTCCGGGCCTTCGTGTTTACCCGTTTGGTGAGGGTCGTAATGCCCTCCCGCTGATTCCGCCGCTGACGCCTTCCCGTCTTTAATCGCCGGTTGGCAGCTGCCGTTGGCATGCACATGGAAACCATGTTCACCCGGCGGCAACGCTTTCAAATCGGGGGTAAATTCCAGCCCCTTTCCGGTTTCAGTAATTGAGACAGTACCAATCGCCTGGCCGACGCCTTGCGACGTCACCAGATTCATCGTCACTTTTTCTTCACTGGCAGCCTGCGCACCTGCACAGGCCAGTAAGGTAATAATGGCTAAACTCAAACGCTTCATAAGACCTCCGTCTAAAAGGTGTCTGATTGATAAGTGTAAACCAGTGACACAAATTTGAACGGTGAGGCGCCAAAAACGCGATTAAGGCACGTCATAACCGAGCGCGGCTTTACGGATTCGGAACCATTGTTGGCGAGACATGTTCAGCGCTTCGGACTCAATGGCGGCACGAACACGCTCGATTTTACCCGAACCAATAATCGGCAGCGGTTGCGAAGGCAGACGTAAGATCCAGGCGTACACCACCTGCTCAATAGACTGTGCGTTCAACTCTTCTGCGATCGCGGCCAGTTCATTGCGCAGCGGCTGGAAGGCATCGTCATTAAACAGACGACCGCCTCCGAGGCAGGACCAGGCCATCGGGCGGATACGCAGCTGTTGTAATTGATCTAATGTGCCATCCAGCAGGAGTGGCTGATGCACCGGTGAAATTTCAACCTGGTTGGTCGCCAGTGTAAACGGCAGACGCGATTGCAGCAGCGAGAACTGCGCAGGGGTGAAGTTAGAGACGCCAAAGTGACGCACTTTGCCGCTATGGTGCAATTTTTTAAATGCGTCGGCCACATCGTCTGCATCCATCAGTGGATCGGGACGATGAATCAGCAGCAAATCAATATGATCGGTCGCCAACAGCTTTAACGATTGTTCCGCGCTGGCAATAATATGGGCGCTGTCGGTAATGTAGTGCCCGAGCGCATTTTCCGTGCGTGCCGTCGTGGCGATCCCGCATTTGGTGACAATCTGCATTTTCTCACGTAAATGCGGAGCCAGCTTCATCGCCTCGCCAAACGCTGCTTCACACTGGTATCCGCCGTAGATATCGGCGTGATCGACGGTGGTAACGCCCAGGTCAAGATGCTCTTCAATAAAGCTGACTAACTGACGCGTGGACATATTCCAGTCCATCAGGCGCCAGTAACCCATCACAAAGCGAGAAAATTCCGGGCCTTGCGGCGCAATAGTAATACGCTGAACCATAGCAGCTTCCTTATAAATGAATGTGCATCGAGTATACGCAATTACGCATTTAAAAGAGTGAAGGTTGTTGCGGTTCTTCCGGCGGGTTGGGTTTGTTTGCACGTAATTTACGCATCAGGCGCTGACGACAAAGACGCAGCACGTCCTGCTTTTCGGCATCGCTCATTTTTTGCCAGTTAAAACGCTCATCCCGGCTACGAAAACAGCCACGGCAAAAGCCGCGCTCGTCAGACTGACATATACCACGGCATGGGCTCTGGACGGGGAAAAATTCCAGCTGTTCGGCCACATCCCCTCCTGTAGTAAGATTGATATATCTATTGAAGACGTTAACTGAATTTCTCGCAAGCGCTATTGCATTAGACCGACTGGTCTATTATGCTTCTTTCATGAACAAAGTCACTGAACACGATACACGCGAACATCTTCTGGCGACTGGCGAGCTGCTGTGCATGCAGCGTGGCTTTACCGGCATGGGTCTGAGTGAGCTACTGAAAACCGCTGAAGTGCCTAAGGGTTCGTTTTATCACTATTTTCGCTCAAAAGAAGCGTTCGGCGTCGCGATGCTGGAACGCCACTATGCGGCTTATCATCAGCGATTGGCTACGCATTTTGATACGGGGGCGGGAAATTACCGCGACAGGATTCTGGCTTACTATCAGGAAACCCTGAATCAGTTTAGCCAGCACGGCATTATTAGCGGTTGTTTAACCGTTAAACTGTCTGCCGAAGTGTGCGATCTGTCAGAAGATATGCGTACCGCGATGGATAAAGGCGCGCGACACATTATTGCGTTGCTGGCCCAGGCGCTGGAGAAAGGTCAGGCCAATCATTGTCTGTCTTTTGTTGGCGAGCCATTACAGCAGGCGCAGGTTTTGTATGCGCTGTGGCTGGGCGCCAATCTTCAGGCCAAGATTTCTCGTAGCGCCACGCCGCTGGAAAATGCGCTGGCGCACGTTAAAACCATCATTACAACGCCTGCCGTTTAACAGGCGTTTTTATTTCTTTTATTACTAGACGACCGGTCTATTCAGGAGTGCCACATGTCATCTGAAAAATTGTTTTCCCCACTGAAAGTGGGTGCCATTACGGCAGCAAACCGCGTTTTTATGGCGCCATTGACGCGTCTGCGCAGCATTGAGCCTGGCGACATCCCTACTCCGCTGATGGCCGAGTATTACCGTCAACGCGCCAGCGCGGGACTCATCATCAGTGAAGCGACGCAGATTTCCGCCCAGGCGAAAGGCTATGCCGGTGCGCCGGGACTACACAGCGAAGCGCAGATTGCCGCATGGAAGAAAATCACTGCAGCCGTACATGCTGAGCAAGGTCATATTGCTGTCCAGTTGTGGCACACCGGGCGCATCTCCCACGCCAGTCTGCAGCCAAACGGCCAGCCACCGGTAGCACCTTCCGCGATTAGCGCCGGTACCCGCACCTCACTGCGCGATGAAAACGGTCTGGCGACGCGTGCCGATACGACTATGCCGCGCGCACTCGAAACGGAAGAAATTCCGGGTATCGTTAATGATTTCCGTCAGGCAATTGCTAACGCGCGTGAAGCGGGTTTCGACATGGTAGAACTGCACTCCGCCCACGGCTACCTGCTGCACCAGTTCCTGTCGCCAACCTCTAACCAGCGTACCGATCAATACGGCGGTAGCGTCGAGAATCGTGCGCGTCTGGTGCTGGAAGTTGTCGATGCCGGTATTAAAGAATGGGGTGCCGACCGCATTGGTATTCGCGTCTCTCCGATTGGCTCTTTCCAGAACGTCGACAACGGTCCGAATGAAGAAGCCGACGCGCTGTATCTGATTGAACAACTGGGCAAGCGCGGTATCGCTTATCTGCATATGTCTGAACCGGACTGGGCTGGTGGTGAGCCGTATTCCGACGCGTTCCGCGAGAAAGTGCGTGCCCGTTTCCACGGTCCGATCATTGGCGCGGGCGCTTACACGCCTGAAAAAGCCGAAACGCTGATCGAGAAAGGTCTGATCGACGCCGTTGCTTTTGGTCGCGCTTATATCGCTAACCCGGATCTGGTGGCGCGTCTGCAACATAAAGCGGAACTGAACCCACAGCGTGCCGAAAGCTTCTACGGCGGCGGCGCGGAAGGTTACACCGATTACCCGACCCTCTAACTTCACAATCTCCGTTCTGCCATTGATAGCGGCGTAACAACGCCGCTATACTAAAACAACATTTTGAATGTATTAGCCATTTTCGAAGGGGAAAAAGATGCGTTTACTTCATACCATGCTGCGCGTGGGTGACCTGCAGCGTTCCATCGAGTTTTATACCAACGTGCTGGGCATGAAGCTGCTGCGTACCAGCGAAAACCCTGAATACAAGTACTCTCTGGCCTTTGTTGGCTACGGTCCTGAAACCAGTGAAGCCGTGATCGAACTGACCTATAACTGGGGCGTTGACAACTATGAGCTGGGCACAGCCTACGGTCATATCGCCCTGAGCGTAGACAACGCGGCTGAAGCCTGCGAACGTATTCGTCAGAACGGTGGTAACGTGACGCGTGAAGCTGGCCCGGTAAAAGGCGGCACAACCGTGATCGCGTTTGTTGAAGATCCGGACGGCTACAAAATTGAATTAATTGAAGAGAAAGACGCCGGGCGCGGCCTGGGCGACTAACCTCCCCCTCGGGCGCAGATCGTCTGTGCCCGTAGTTTTATCATCATCATTTTGCCATAATACGCGCTGCAATTTTCCCGTATTAAGAGACCCAGATGTCCGATAACGCTCAACTTTCCGGTCTGTGTGACCGTTTTCGTGGTTTTTACCCTGTCGTCATTGATGTCGAAACCGCAGGGTTTAATGCCAAAACCGATGCGCTGCTTGAGATCGCAGCCATCACATTGAAAATGGATGAACAAGGCTGGCTGATGCCGGACACGACGTTACATTTCCACGTAGAGCCGTTTGAAGGGGCAAATTTGCAGCCTGAAGCGCTCGCCTTTAACGGTATTGACCCTAACAATCCTTTACGTGGCGCGGTCAGCGAATACGACGCTCTACATGCCATCTTTAAAATGGTACGTAAAGGCATTAAAGACAGCGGCTGCAATCGGGCAATCATGGTGGCGCATAACGCCACATTCGACCACAGTTTTATGATGGCCGCTGCAGAACGCGCCTCACTGAAACGTAACCCGTTTCACCCGTTCGTTACCTTTGATACTGCGGCATTAAGCGGTCTGTCGCTGGGGCAAACTGTGTTATCAAAAGCATGCCTGGCGGCAGGAATGGAATTTGATGGCACTCAGGCGCACTCGGCGCTGTATGACACCGAACGTACGGCCGTGCTGTTTTGTGAAATCGTTAACCGCTGGAAACGCCTCGGCGGCTGGCCTCTCCCCGTGCCGGAAGACGCATAACGGACCGATAAAAAAAGCGACCCTCACAGGTCGCTTTTTTATTTCAGCTGATATTACTCAGCGTCCGGCTCTTCGGTTTTGTATTTCGCCGCTGTTTCTTTAATCAGCTGCTGCAACTCACCGCGCTGGTACATTTCAATGAGAATGTCACAACCGCCAACCAGCTCGCCATCAACCCACAGCTGCGGGAAGGTCGGCCAGTTTGCGTATTTCGGCAGCTCGGCGCGAATATCCGGGTTCTGCAGAATATCAACATAAGCAAAGCGTTCACCACAGGCGGACAGCGCCTGTACGGCCTGAGCGGAGAAACCGCAGCTTGGCAGTTTAGGGGAACCCTTCATGTACAGGAGAATTGGGTTTTCAGCGATCTGGCGCTGGATTTTTTCGATAGTGGTGCTCATTATCTTGCTTCCTTAAACTTCTTTTACGGCAGTAGTCTGACATTGTAGCGGGTCAGGCAGGCAACGGAAAATAACATTTTTATTACGCGTTATTATTTTATCGCCTGCCGTTAAAAGTTGCATTCTTAATCTTACTTACCCGCTCGAAGTGTATGGTTTTGATTATTTATTCACCGGCTACACTTTGATTTGCTGTTTTTTTTTGCGGTCGGTAACGAAACGCCGCGTTAAACAAAAAAAGCTATTAACTTTCCCCGTTTCGATAGATTAGAATCATCAAGTTTTGAAAATCACACGCAGGTATGATAGACCTGCCTTAACAGAGGACTGCTCAGTGGCGCGGATAAACCGAATCTCGATCACGCTCTGTGCTTTACTTTTTACTACACTGCCTTTTACGCCTATGGCGCATGCTTCCAAGCAGGCCAGGACGACACCTACCAGTTCCCACACCGTCAAAACGGTAGATAAAAAGAAAAGCGCAACAACCAGCCAAAAAACAGCCAGGACCAACAAGAAATCGGCGACAAAAACCACCAGCAAAACCAGTAGCAAAACAGCCTCCTCTTCTAAAAAACGCACAGCCACTCCGGCAAAATCGACTAAAACGGTAAACCGCCGCAGCAAAAATGCCGCAGCACAAACCGCTGCCGTTACCTGGACTGAAAAATGTACGCCGCGCAAAGGTCATAAACCGCGCTGTGTGAAAGTGAAAACCGCCGCACCGACAACGCTTGCTGAGGCGCATAAAGTTAAAGTGCAGAAAGCGACGAAAACCGCTATGTCCACCCTGATGAACCAAATCGGCAAACCTTACCGTTGGGGCGGCTCTTCGCCAAGAACCGGCTTTGATTGCAGCGGTCTGGTCTATTACGCCTATAAAGATCTGGTTAAATTCCGCATTCCGCGTACGGCGAATGAAATGTACCACCTGCGTGACGCCGCACCGATTGAACGTGGCGAGCTGAAAAACGGTGACCTGGTCTTTTTCCGTACCCAAGGTCGCGGTACAGCCGATCACGTCGGTGTTTACGTGGGTAACGGTAAATTTATTCAGTCACCGCGCAGCGGTCAGGAAATTCAAATCACTTCTCTGAGCGAAGATTACTGGCAGCGCCACTATGTCGGCGCGCGTCGGGTAATGACACCAAAAACAATTCGCTAAAAACTTACCCTACAGAACATGCTGTAGGGTAAGTTCTTCTTTTGCATAACCTTTCAATTTGCTACCCTATCCTTACTCACAATGAGGCTATTGTGTGTACTCAATATAAATAATAAGGAGAGAAGCAATGTCGTTTGAATTACCTGCATTACCGTATGCCAAAGATGCTCTGGCACCGCACATTTCTGCCGAAACGCTGGAATACCACTATGGCAAACACCATCAAACCTACGTGACCAACCTGAACAACCTGATCAAAGGCACGGCGTTTGAAGGTAAATCACTGGAAGAGATCGTTCGTAGCTCTGAAGGCGGTGTATTCAATAATGCTGCACAGGTATGGAACCACACGTTCTACTGGAACTGCCTGGCGCCGAACGCAGGTGGCGAGCCGACCGGTAAACTGGCCGATGCAATTGCCGCCTCCTTTGGCAGCTTTGCGGATTTCAAAGCGCAATTCACCGATGCCGCTATCAAAAACTTCGGTTCTGGCTGGACCTGGCTGGTTAAAGGAACGGATGGCAAACTGGCTATCGTTTCTACTTCCAACGCAGGAACTCCGCTGACGACCGACGCGACGCCGCTGATGACCGTTGACGTATGGGAACACGCCTACTACATCGATTATCGCAATGCCCGTCCTGGCTACCTGGAGCACTTCTGGGCGCTGGTGAACTGGGAATTTGTTGCGAAGAACTTCGCAGCATAAAATGATAACGCAGAAGGGCCCCCCTTCTGCGTTTTAGCCTTAGCTGGAGGCAGTGCAGACTTCTTCAGATTGCCTTCTTGCCGAGATAAAGACCAGCAGTAACGCAAGCCCCGCCACAATCGCTCCCATCACGGGTACAAAACTGTAGCCCAGACCACCGGAAATCACCGCCCCACCGGCTGCCGCACCTAACGCATTTCCCAGGTTAAACGCGCCAATGTTGACTGACGATGATAACCCTGGCGCTTCGCTGGCAACGCGCATCACCCGCATCTGCAACGGCGGAACCACCGCAAACGTCGCCGCGCCCCAGACGACCATACTGACCGCCGCCCCCAGCTCATTACGCGCGAGGAAGGGAATGGCCAGCATAATAACCATCAACAACAGCAAAAAGCCTTTAAGCGTACCGTTGACAGAACGATCCGCCAGTTTGCCGCCAAGATAGTTTCCGATCGAGAATCCGACGCCAATTAATACCAGCATTCCGGTCACAAACACCGGTGTGGCATGGGTAATGCTGTGCAGCACCGGCGAGATGTAAGTATAAAGCGTGAACATCGCGCCTGCGCCCAGCACAGTGGTCAGCAGAGCCGACAGCACCTGTGGGCGCATAAGTACCGCCAGTTCGCTGCGGACATCAGGGCGCGCTCCTGCCCCACCTTTCGGTAATGAGAAGAACAGGCTGACCATAGCGATGACGCCCAGACCCGCCGTCGCCATAAACGACATCCGCCAGCCGATTGTCTCACCAAGCCACGTCGCCGCGGGAACACCGCCAATATTGGCAATCGTTAACCCCATAAACATGGTTGCCACGGCACTGGCTTGCTTATGTTTAGGTACCACGCTTGCGGCGACCACAGAGCCGAGACCAAAAAAGGCTCCGTGATTAAGACTGGTCAAAATACGTGACAGCATCAGCGTGGTGTAATCCGGCGAGATAGCGGAAAGCACGTTGCCCAGCGTGAAAATAGCCATCAGGAATATCAGCGCATTACGTCGCGCGCGATGGGACAGCAGCAGTGTCATCAGCGGAGCCCCCACCATCACGCCAACCGCATACGCGCTAATCAGCATCCCGGCCGCGGGAATCGAGACATCCACCCCTTTGGCAATCACGGGCAATAATCCCATTGGCGAAAACTCGGTGGTGCCAATGCCAAACGCGCCAATCGCCAGCGCCAGTAAGGGATAATTGATTTTCATATATCGACTCCGTAACGTCGAGCCGTGGCGCGACATAAAATAAGAGTCAAAAGCATGACATTGATCGCAAAATTAATAAAGTTAACAAAATTGCAAAAGACTTTTGCTTATTCGCAAACAATAGAGGGGGAATAGATACGGAAAGGATGAGGGAGAGCTAACTCCCTCGGGGAAATCAATGCAGTGCTGCGGTCAGGCCACCCGCGACGATCAAACCCAGAACAATAATGGTAGTCACTAACGAAAATTTCAGATCGGTGCTCATCAAGTTTTCTCCTTTTTATTCCCACACAAAAAGTGATATTGCGCATTTTTACACACTTGAAAGCAAAAATCTCTCACGATTTATATTGATAACTGCTTTTAACTCTTCCCCTTTTCGTTAAGATCAGACAAAATTCCACGCTTACTTGATTAGCGTACCGGCCATTGACCCCTTCCTGACGTTCCGTGTCGTTTTCCCGGCGTGCCGCAACCCCTACGTTGCGTTAAGGGTGTGTGAAGGCAAACGTTTACCTGGAGTATTCTCAGGAGCTTAGGATATGGTCTGGAGTGAGATGTAATGGCAACAATTAAAGATGTAGCGAAGCGAGCAAACGTTTCCACTACAACCGTATCACACGTAATTAACAAGACGCGCTTTGTCGCGGAAGAAACGCGTAATGCGGTTTGGGCGGCGATCAAAGAGCTGCACTATTCTCCAAGCGCAGTTGCGCGCAGCCTGAAGGTGAATCACACCAAGTCTATCGGCTTGCTGGCGACCAGCAGCGAAGCGGCCTATTTCGCCGAAATTATCGAAGCCGTTGAGAAAAACTGTTTCCAGAAAGGCTATACCCTGATTCTGGGCAACGCATGGAACAGTCTTGAAAAGCAGCAGGCCTATCTGTCGATGATGGCGCAAAAGCGCGTTGATGGTCTGTTAGTGATGTGTTCTGAGTATCCGGAATCACTGCTTTCGATGCTCGAAGAGTATCGCCATATTCCGATGGTTGTTATGGACTGGGGCGAAGCTAAAGCTGATTTTACCGATACGGTCATTGATAACGCTTTCGAGGGCGGTTACATGGCGGGTCGGTATCTGATAGAACGCGGCCATCGCGAGATTGGCGCAATCCCGGGCCCTATGGAGCGGAATACCGGGGCCGGTCGTCTGGCTGGCTTTATGAAAGCGATGGAAGAAGCGCTGATTAAGGTTCCCGAAAACTGGATTGTACAGGGCGATTTTGAACCTGAATCCGGTTATCGCGCCATGCAGCAAATTCTTTCACAGTCGCATCGTCCGACCGCCGTCTTCTGCGGTGGCGATATCATGGCGATGGGCGCGCTGTGCGCTGCTGATGAGATGGGACTGCGCGTACCGCAGGATGTCTCGCTCATCGGTTATGATAACGTGCGCAACGCCCGCTTCTTCACGCCAGCGCTGACCACCATTCACCAGCCTAAGGATTCACTGGGTGAAACGGCCTTTAATATGCTGTTAGACCGCATCGTGAATAAACGCGAAGAGTCGCAGTCTATCGAGGTTCATCCGCGTCTGGTAGAGCGCCGCTCCGTTGCTGACGGTCCATTCCGCGATTATCGTCGTTAAGCCTGTTGTGCGGGGGCCTCATCTGGCTCCCGCAACCATTCTTTATTCAGCGTTTCGCTATCACCTAAATAGTCCAGCAACCAGCTCAGTGCTGGCGAGGTATCGTTCTGTTGCCATGTCAGACAACACGCGGCATCAGGAAAGGGATTCTCCAACTGCAGCGACACCCATTTACCGCTATCAATCCACGGCTTGGCAAAATGTGTTGGTACCATGCCTACACACAATCCCGCAGATAAACAGGTTGCGGAAGATTCCCAGTCAGGCACCACAACGCGCTTTTGGTTGTCCAGTAACCAGGTTATACGCTTCGGCAATGTACGCGAGGTATCTTCGCGCACCAGTGACGGCCAGTTGCGCAACGTATCATCGCTTAGCGGCCCCGACATTGACGCCAGCGGATGATGGCTGGCCACCACGCAGCTCCAGCTCAGCATGCCCATGTCGCGGAAGGTATAGCGCCCCCCTACCGGAATGGCCTGTGTGGCGCCAATAGCCAGCTCCACACGCCCATCGGAAAGCGCATCCCAGACACCATTAAAGACTTCCTGAAAAACCAGCAGTTCCACATCATCAAAGTGGCGATAGAAATCCACAATCATCTGTCGGGTACGTTCGGGACGGACAATGTTATCTACCGCGATTGCCAGTTGTCCTCGCCAGCCGTTGGCGATTTGTTGACATTGCTGACGAGTGATCTGCATTTTTTTGATAACAGAGCGCCCTTCTTTTAAAAACCACGCGCCGGCAGGCGTTAATTCCACATCGCGATGGCGTCGCTCAAAAAGCGGTACAGCCAGCCACTCCTCCAGTTGGCGCACGGTGTAGCTTACCGCCGAAGGTACGCGGTGTAACTCCTGCGCGGCTGAACTGAAACTGCCGTTGCGTGCAACCGCATCAACCACTTCAAGTGAATATTCCGACCACATATTCTGCCTACAAAAAATTTGAAATCAGTAAGCAAATATTAGCGTTTCACAGCGTGAATTACACTCACTACACTCAGCGGCATTGTTCTATTGCTAAAAAAAGAGAAATGATGATGCAACCTGGGAAAGGTTTTTTAGTCTGGTTGGCGGGCCTTAGCGTGCTCGGCTTTCTGGCGACGGATATGTATCTGCCCGCCTTTGCCGCGATTCAGTCCGATCTGCAAACACCTGCATCTGCCGTCAGCGCCAGCCTAAGTTTATTTTTAGCGGGTTTCGCCGTCGCACAACTACTGTGGGGACCGCTCTCGGACCGCTATGGCCGTAAACCGATTTTACTGTTGGGTTTATCTATTTTTGCGCTGGGTAGTCTGGGTATGCTGTGGGTTGAAAACGCCACTGGTTTGCTGGCGCTACGCTTTATTCAGGCCGTTGGCGTCTGTGCCGCGTCGGTTATCTGGCAGGCGCTGGTTACAGACTATTACCCTTCACAAAAAGTAAACCGCATCTTTGCCACCATTATGCCGCTGGTCGGGTTATCACCGGCTCTCGCGCCGTTATTGGGCAGCTGGATTCTGGTCCATTTCTCCTGGCAGGCCATTTTCGCCACCCTGTTTGCTATTACCCTGATTCTGATGCTTCCGGCCCTGCGTTTAAAACCGACGGTTAAAGCACGCGACGACAGCCAGGATAAACTGACTTTCGCCACACTGTTGCGCTCGAAAGCTTATCGTGGAAACGTACTGATTTATGCCGCCTGCTCCGCAAGCTTTTTCGCATGGCTGACGGGTTCACCGTTTATCCTCAGCGAAATGGGCTACAGCCCGGCAGTGATTGGCCTGAGCTATGTTCCGCAAACTATCGCCTTCTTAATTGGTGGTTACGGCTGTCGTGCGGCGCTGCAAAAATGGCAAGGTTGTCAGATGCTGCCATGGTTACTGATTCTTTATGCCATCAGCGTTGTTGCCACCTGGGCTACCGGCTTTATTCATCATGTTGCGCTGGCTGAAATTCTGATCCCATTCTGCGTAATGGCGATTGCCAACGGCGCAATCTATCCTATCGTTGTCGCTCAGGCGTTACGTCCTTTCCCACAGGCCACAGGACGCGCAGCCGCATTGCAAAATACCCTGCAACTGGGTTTATGCTTCCTGGCAAGTCTTGTGGTGTCGTGGCTGATCGCCACCCCGCTGCTCACCACCACCAGCGTGATGCTGACAACAGTGCTGCTGGCAGCCATCGGTTACAAAATGCAATCGCAGACCGATAACACCCGTCAAACAGATGACCGGGCGCAAATTGCCCACGGTGAGTCTCACTAATCATTGTCGCGGGCACATAGTTAGCCCGCTAACAATTTTCTATTGAATCGTCAAAAAATCAGGCTTATACTGATTTCCAGTTGTTACAAAAACGATAATTTTTAGGTATTAACGGGGACAAGAACGTTCCCGTTTTTCCACGGATGGCCTTTTCGGTAAGGGTTCCTCCCTTCCTCTGTTCTACGTCGGATTAAAGATTCGCGGATTAATTCCGTGAGATTTCTCACAAAGCCCAAAAAAGCGTCTACGCTGTTTTAAGGTTCTGATCACCGACCAGTGATGGAGAAGCTATGAGTTCATCGTGTATAGAAGACGTCAGCGTACCGGATGATGACTGGTACCGCATCACCAATGAATTATTGAGCCGTGCAGGCATTACCATTAATGGTTCGGCTGCGGCGGATATTCGTGTCAAGAACCCCGATTTTTTCAAACGCGTACTGCAGGAAGGATCGTTAGGTTTGGGTGAGAGCTATATGGACGGCTGGTGGGAGTGCGATCGGCTGGACATATTTTTCACCAAGGTATTGCGCGCCGGGCTTGAAAATCAACTCCCCCGCCACTTCAAAGATACCTTACGTATCGCCACGGCACGACTGTTTAATTTACAGACCAAAAAGCGCGCCTGGGTTGTCGGCAAAGAACATTACGATCTGGGCAACGACCTCTTTAGCCGCATGCTTGATCCTTACATGCAGTATTCCTGCGCCTACTGGAAAGATGCCGATACCCTGGAATCTGCCCAACAGGCGAAGTTAAAAATGATTGCCGAAAAATTGCAGTTAAAGCCGGGAATGCGGGTGCTCGATATTGGTTGCGGCTGGGGTGGCTTGTCCCATTTTATGGCATCGCAATACGGTGTGAGCGTGGTAGGTGTGACCATCTCAGCAGAGCAGCAGAAAATGGCGCAAGCGCGTTGCGCGGGACTGGACGTCACCATTTTGCTGCAGGATTACCGCGACCTGAACGACAAATTTGATCGCATTGTCTCCGTCGGCATGTTTGAGCATGTCGGCCCGAAAAATTACAACACCTATTTCGACGTTGTCGATCGCAATTTAAAGCCGGACGGTCTGTTTTTACTGCACAGCATCGGTTCGAATAAAACCGACAATAATGTTGATCCGTGGATCAATAAATACATCTTCCCGAACGGCTGTTTACCGTCAGTTCGCCAGATTGCCAACGCCAGCGAGCCGCATTTTGTGATGGAAGACTGGCATAATTTTGGCGCGGATTACGATACCACGCTGATGGCATGGCACGAACGCTTCATGCGTTCCTGGCCTGAAATCGCCGATAACTATACCGAGCGTTTTAAACGGATGTTCAGCTATTACCTGAACGCCTGCGCCGGTGCGTTTCGTGCTCGCGATATCCAGCTTTGGCAGGTGGTTTTCTCCCGCGGTGTCGAACACGGTCTGCGCGTCCCCCGCTAATGGCTGCCGCCCCCGTACTCACGGGGGCATTTTGTTTCAGGCCGGACTCAGGCCTCGCCCGCTATGTTACTGATGGCGCTTTCACGCGCAGCCAGCACACGTTCAACGGTATCAACAACCGCTTGCGTTTGCGGATCGATTTCGATATTAACCCGCGCGCCCAGCTTTTTCTTACCCAGCGTCGTACGCTCCAGCGTTTCCGGGATCAAATGCACGCAAAAGCGCGTTGGCGTGACTTCGCCGACCGTCAGGCTGATGCCGTCAATGCCGATAAACCCCTTATACAGGATATATTTCATCAGCGATGGGTCCTGAACTTTAAACCATACCTGCCGGTTATTTTCAGAAGTCAGAATTTTCGACACCTCGGCGGTGGTCATAATATGGCCTGACATTAAATGCCCGCCAATCTCATCGCTGAATTTTGCCGCACGCTCAACGTTAACCATATCCCCGACCTTAAGGTCGCCCAGGTTGGTGATACGCAGCGTCTCTTTCATCAGATCGAAGCTTATGTGATTACCGTTGATTTCGGTTACCGTCAGACAACAGCCATTGTGGGCAACCGATGCGCCGGTCTCCAGCGCATCCAGCATATATTCAGGCAACTCCACGACATGCGTACGAAAATTTGGTTTTTCATCAATGGACACCAATTTTGCGGTGCCCTGCACAATACCCGTAAACATACTTCTCACTCCTGAACTCAATTAAGACATCTCTGCCCAGCACAATAGCAGGTGGAAATTCAGGTTGCCAGCAGTGCGCCACCGCTGCCTGTTTTTTCACTGGAGAATTACGTATTCCTCGCTACAATAGACTGAAATTTCCCCAGCTTTTTCTCCTTGCTGCCATATAAGGCGGCTTTTTTAGTCTCTCAAATAACAACAATATAGTGGTGTACACGTGCAAAAGTATGTAAGTGAAGCGCGTCAGTTATTAGCTCTGGCAATACCGGTGATTCTTGCGCAAATCGCTCAAACCGCAATGGGGTTCGTCGATACCGTCATGGCGGGCGGATACAGCGCGACGGATATGGCGGCCGTCGCCATTGGTACGTCGATCTGGCTGCCGGCTATTCTGTTTGGCCACGGACTCCTGCTGGCGTTGACGCCGGTAATCGCCCAACTCAATGGCTCCGGCCGCCGCGATCGTATCGCCCATCAGATACGCCAGGGATTCTGGCTGGCTGGTAGCGTCTCCGTTTTGATTATGGTCGTGCTGTGGAATGCGGGTTATATCATCCGCTCCATGCATAACATCGACCCGGCGTTGGCCGATAAAGCCGTCGGTTATCTGCGCGCATTGCTGTGGGGCGCGCCGGGATATTTGTTTTTCCAGGTAGCCCGTAACCAATGCGAAGGCCTGGCCAAGACTAAACCGGCGATGGTGATGGGGTTTATCGGCCTGCTGGTGAACATCCCGGTTAACTATGTTTTCATCTATGGTCATTTAGGTATGCCGGAACTTGGCGGCGTAGGCTGTGGCGTGGCCACGGCGGCGGTTTACTGGGTGATGTTTGCCGCCATGCTGTCTTACGTCAAACACGCGCGTTCAATGCGTGACATCCGTAATGAGCGAGGATTCCAGAAGCCAGACACTGCAGTGATGAAGCGTCTGGTACAACTGGGTTTACCCATCGCGCTGGCGTTATTTTTTGAAGTGACGTTGTTTGCTGTGGTTGCGCTACTGGTTTCCCCGCTGGGGATCGTCGATGTGGCCGGGCACCAAATCGCGCTGAACTTTAGTTCGTTAATGTTCGTTTTGCCGATGTCGCTGGCTGCCGCCGTCACTATTCGTGTCGGTTATCGTTTGGGTCAAGGTTCCACGCTTGAGGCGCAAACGGCGGCCAGAACGGGTTTGGGCGTTGGTGTCTGCATGGCGGTAATAACGGCGATTTTCACCGTGACCTTCCGTGAGCACATTGCCCTGCTCTACAACGATAATCCGGAAGTTGTCGCTCTGGCGGCGCAACTCATGTTGCTGGCCGCAGTGTATCAAATATCGGACTCTATCCAGGTTATTGGCAGCGGTGTCCTGCGCGGTTATAAAGACACGCGCTCTATCTTCTTTATCACCTTTACAGCCTACTGGGTGCTGGGTCTGCCAAGCGGCTATATTCTGGCGCTTACCGATCTGGTGGTCGACAGGATGGGACCTGCAGGTTTTTGGATGGGCTTTATTATCGGTCTGACCTCTGCGGCCGTATTAATGATGCTGCGGATGCGTTATCTGCAACGCCAGCCGTCTGCCGTCATTTTGCAACGCGCTGCACGATAAGCTCACAATAGCCGCCGTCAGGCGGCTTTTTTACGCCTTCAAAAGGGACTGGCGTTTTCGGCATTCACCCACTGTTCGCTGACAGGATGCCTGAAACGCAATGCGCTGGCATGCAGCATCAGTCGCGGGGTGAGTTCTGTACCTGGCAGCAAACGCCCACCATACAAATCGCACCCCAAAATAGGATGTCCCAACTGCTGACAGTGGATCCGGAGTTGATGGGTACGCCCGGTTTCAGGCGTCAGTTGTACCCGCGTTAAGGGGAGTAATCCCCCGTCCTTCTGGCGATGGAGAAAACGCTCAACAACCTGATAACGCGAACGCGCGGGCTTGCCGTTAACGGCGCAAATCGTCATCAGCGGAAACCGCGCCGGATCTTTGCTAATCGCTGCGTCGATAACCCCTGCATTGTTTTCCAAATGCCCGCATAACAGCGCGCTGTATACCTTCGTCACCATGCGCTGACTAAACTGCTGGCACAGCGCGGCGTTAATACCCTTGTTACGTGCCACCACCATCAGCCCGGAGGTGCCGAAATCAAGCCGATGGACCAACGTGCAACCGGGATAAATCTGTACCAGCCGGTGATGTACCGAATCGAGATTCTGCGGATTTTTCCCCGACAAGCTAAGCAGCCCTGTGGGTTTATTGATAAGCACCAGATGCTCGTCCTGATAGAGAATCTCTATCTCGTCATGACAAGGCGGGGCAATAAAGGTATCAAGGATTGTAGACATCAGACAGCCAGGATGGAATGTGGGCACGGATGATAACGAATTTTCACTGCACTGGCGAATCGACCCGCGTAACTAATGGCAATCATTACATGGTAGAGTGGAGGTTATCCCGAGTGCAAAGAGAGGGTTACACAGTGCAACAAATCGATTTTTATATGGTAGACGCCTTTAGCACCACGACGTTTGCAGGTAATGCCGCCGCTGTATGTCCCCTCACGGACTGGCTGCCCGATGAAACATTATTAAAAATGGCGCAGCAGCATAACCAGTCGGAAACCGCTTTCTTTGTCGCCAATGATAATGGCTTTGAGCTACGTTGGTTTACCACGCAGGGAGAAATTAATCTCTGTGGGCATGCCACGCTTGCCGCGGCGCATGTGATTTTCGAACATCTGGATTACCCGGACACGACGATCCATTTTGCCACCCGATTTGTAGGTCCGCTGATGGTCACACGCAGCGGTGAATGGCTGACGCTTGATTTTCCTGCCTGGCAAAGCGAGCCTGTCGTACCGCCCGCCTTACTGCTGGAAGCGTTAGGCATCGCAGAATATAAAGAAGTTCGCGTGGGGCGCGATTACATGGTGGTGTTGGAGGATCAGCACCAGGTCGAGGCTGTACGTCCGAATATCCACGCCATGGTTCCACTAGGCAAAATGGTTTGTATTACCGCGCCTGGCGACGGGGAATATGATTTTGTCAGCCGTTTCTTCTGCCCGGGCGAGGCCGTCGCAGAAGATCCCGTCACGGGTTCGGCGCATAGCATGCTCATTCCTTACTGGGCCGCAAAACTGAATAAAACAGAAATGTTGGCGCGTCAGGTATCTGAACGCGGGGGAGATTTACGCTGTCAATTGGCGGACTCTCGCGTTTATATTGGCGGGCAGGCAACAACTTACCTGACGGGTAAAGTGCTGCTACGCTAACCCTCTTATCCGTTACACAACCCAATCCAGGGAGGATATATGTCGAACAAACTGGTGCAGATTCACTTTAATTTTCATGGTCCGTTTGGCGCCGAGATGTCGCAACAACTTGTCGAACTGGCCGAATCCATCAATCAGGAGCCGGGCTTTATCTGGAAAATCTGGACCGAGAACGAAGCCAATCATGAAGCTGGTGGCATCTATCTGTTTCAGGATCAAGACTCCGCACAGGCTTATATCAAAAAACATACTGCCCGCCTGAAACATCTGGGTGTGGAAGAAGTGTTTTTCAAAATCTTCGATATCAATGAGCCATTGAGTAAGATTAACCACGGTCATATTGGCTAACGTTATTGGCTTAAACGCCCCGTTGTGGGGCGATACCTCCCCCCCCAGTTTTCCCCTCACTCATATCCCAACATCCGCTATATAGCGTGTGTCACGTTTGTTTTAGTTCACAAAATCAGCGCCCATGAAAACTATCACTAGCCGACCGGAGCATGAAGGCGTATAAATGATACAAACAGTATTATTTTATACAAAATGAATTACCAAAAACACAGGAGATCGCTTATGTCCCCAGACATTACGCTCAATGCTTCACCAGGAAGTTTCCCCCCGGCGGGTCATTACTCGCACAGTACAACGGCAGGTGGTTTTGTGTTCATTTCCGGGCAACTGCCAGTCCCCCTGGATGGCGAAAAAAAAGCCGATGCGTCTTTTGAAGAACAAACCAGACTGGCCTTACAAAATGTCGATGCCTGTCTGGCTGGTGCTGGAGTCTCGCGGCAACATCTGGTTTCAGTGCGTGTCTATGTGACGGATATCAACCAGTGGCCGACATTTAACAGGATCTATGGTGAGTGGATCGGTGATTTTCGCCCTGCCCGTGCTGTCGCTGGCGTTGCCGAACTTCATTACGGTTTTGCCGTAGAAATCGAAGCGATGGCTTTGGCCCCACAGGCCTGATTTTTAACTGCATACAGGTGAATAAAAATGACTGATATGACACTGCCTGATTATAATGATATTGTCGCTGCGGCAGAGCGCATCGCAAATTATGCCAACAAAACGCCGGTAATGACGTCCCGCACGGTTAATGAAGAATTTGGCGCTGAAGTCTTCTTTAAATGCGAAAACTTCCAGAGGATGGGCGCGTTCAAATTTCGCGGCGCTATGAATGCGCTACGCCAGTTCACGCCACAACAACGGGCTGCGGGCGTCGTGACCTTTTCTTCGGGGAATCATGCGCAAGCCATAGCCTTGTCGGCAAAATTATTGGGGATTCCGGCGACAATTATCATGCCGCATGATGCCCCGGCTGCCAAAGTTGCCGCGACCAAAGGGTATGGCGGAAATGTAGTGATTTACGATCGCTATACTGAAGACAGAGAAAAAATTGGTCAGGACCTGGCTGAGAAACAAGGGCTGACGCTGATCCCTCCTTACGATCATCCGCACGTTATTGCGGGCCAGGGCACCGCAACGAAAGAGTTGATTGAGGAAGTGGGACCGTTAGACGTCCTTTTCGTATGTCTGGGTGGTGGCGGCCTGCTATCCGGTTCCGCACTGGCAGCGAGGCATCTTTCCTCTGACTGTGTGGTCTATGGCGTAGAACCTGAGGCAGGCAATGACGGTCAGCAGTCGTTTCGCAGCGGCAACATTGTTCATATTGATACACCGAAAACCATAGCCGATGGCGCTCAGACTCAACACCTTGGGCAATATACGTTTGCGATTATTCAGCAAAACGTGAACGATATTCTGACTGTCTCAGATACTGAATTAGTCACCGCGATGAAATTTATCGCAGAACGAATGAAAATCGTCGTAGAGCCAACTGGCTGTCTGGGGTTTGCCGCCGCCAGAGCACGGAAATCTGAACTTCAGGGTAAGAAAATCGGCATTATTATCAGCGGTGGAAACGTGGACATCAGCCGCTATGGTGAATTGCTGGCTGGATGATAAGCAAGGTATCTGCCATGCAGATACCTTATTCCTGTCTGTACATTCCCGTCTGGAAAAGCGAGCCCTGCTCACTGTAAACTGCTCGTCATCGTGGCAAAAGCCACCACTGCAGGAGACTGGCATGCCAAAAACCGACAATAACTCGCTTCTCAGCCAACTTGATACTATCGCCAGAGGGTTAAGCGAGACCTTTTCTCCCTTTTGTGAAGTGGTTGTTCACGACCTCAAAAAACCTGAACATGCCATTTTATCCATCCATAATAATCTTTCCGGACGTAAACCAGGCCAACCAGCAACAGAACTGGGTCTGGCGCGCATAGCATCACCAGACTTTCCCAGCATCATCGCCAACTATAGCAATCAGTTTGCTGATGGTCGTCCGGTAAAAAGCACTTCCATTGGTATCAAGGATGAGGACGGTAAATACGTCGCGGCGCTGTGCCTTAATGTTGATATGACGTTGTTTCGGGGTATACAGAGCGCGCTTGCACAATTTACTGAAACCGAAGACTCCCCCATAAAAGAACATATCGATCCCGGTAGTAATGAAGTTATTCGCCAGCGTATTGATGACTTTGCCGCTAAACGCGCGACCACGGCGCGCGCGCTCAAACCTGAAGACCGTAAGTTATTGATTCAACAACTCCGTAAAGAAGGTTTGCTGAACGTACGAAAATCAATGGATACCGTCGCGCAGCATTTAGGCGTGTCGCGAGCCACCGCTTACCTGTATGCGCGCCAGTCGGCACACATGCGCGATTAAGCTGATCAGACAGGCATAACTGCCTCAACTTGCCTGTCAATCATTGCTGGCACGCAGCAAGCCCACTTACGGGGCTGCTTTACAGCCAGAAATTATCATCCAACGAAAAAACGTCACCTTATGACTGCAAAAAATAAACCTTGGCATTCGTAGGTATTTATTTGCGCTGACTGAATTGATAGCTTATTTTTATACAGACGGGGTAAATTTTAGCGGTACTTTAAATGACAGCATCGGCCTTACTTAATCAATGCATAAAATGACCCCACACTAACCCACTGATTTCATTAAGTTAAAAAAGAAACAGGCGTACTGTAAAATAATGTCCATACAGTATATATAAATAGCATAATATCTAAATTATAATCTTTTTACATCCGGAAGTCAGGTGAGGTCAGAATGCGGTTATTTGTCATGTTGTTAAGCTTGGTCGTCTCCACACAGCTCTGGGCGGGTGAACTTTCCAAACCTACGGGCAAAGTCCTTTTAACCGTGTCCGGTAATATAGAAAATACAAATGAAGACGGGAAAGCCACTTTTGATACCGCCAGCCTCGAGAAACTGGGCATGGTAAGTTTTCAGACCACTTCTCCCTGGTATAATGGACGCACGACTTTTACGGGTATTCCACTACAAAAGCTCATGGATTTTGTTGGGGCGAAAGGCACGGTTGTAAAAGTTACTGCGCTCAATGACTACACCACCGTTATCCCTCTCAATGATTTCAAGAAGTACAATGTCATTCTTGCTTTAAAAATCAACGGAAAATATATGCAAATCCGTGATAAAGGGCCGTTATTCATTGTGTATCCCTATGACAGCATATCTGAACTGAATAATCAGATTTATTACTCAAGGTCAGCATGGCAGGTCAGTAGAATGGATATTGAGTAAGCGTTCAGAGGAACATCATGAACAGAATACTGGCTGGCATCATATTTTTTCTTTTTATATCTACTGGGTATATTTCCTTCCTGGTGCATGAAAGGCAGCAAGAGTTACAGAAATTAACGCATTACACCGATTCATGGTCCGCTGCGCAAATGGTATCGCAATATTACCGATTCGAATCATTGCTTGGTCTTTACACTATCGATGAAACGATGGGCCTCGATGAGGTACGCCTGCGCCTCGACATTATGCTTAGCCAGAGTGATTTGATAAAAGAAGGTGATTTAGGGCACTATATAGCGAGCAATCAGGCGCACAGTGAACTGGCGTTAAAACTTGAAAATACGCTTAACTATCTGGACGTTAACCTCGAGAAAATGAACCGTTCAGAACTCCAGGCATACGTGAAAAAAATGCATGCGCTGGATTCGCAACTTGGCCGCCTTTCATCCGGTGCGTTAAATAAGGATGTTAACTCGATCAATAACGCCAACCTTAAAATTCAAACGCTGTACTATATTTACTCGGCAACCTCTGTTCTGCTGATCATACTGAGTGCGATACTGGGTGTACTGATATTCTTTCAGAACAGAAATATTCTGCGAGCGCATCTTCAGGTAAAGAGTCTCGCTGAAGAACTTCAGAATTCTAAAGAAAAGTTGCAAATCCAGAATGCAAAACTGGAATATGACGTCTACCATGACTCGCTTACTGATATGAATAACCGCCAATTCTTCTGGGGGAATTTAAATCAAACAATCGAGATGGCAGAAAAAAACAACGATTCCGTGACTGTGATGCTGTTTGATTTAGACCGATTCAAAGAGGTAAATGATACCTATGGTCATGATGCCGGTGATATTTTATTACGCCAGATATCGGACCGTCTGATTTCAATGAGCCACACTTCAGATACGCTGTATCGCTTAGGTGGAGATGAGTTTGCGTTTCTCTCAAGTGGTCTGACAGAGAGCCAGGCCGTTTCGCGCGCCCAAAAGATATGCGATTTTATCAGCCAACCCTACACGATTTATAACACAATTATAAACATAACTACCTGTGTTGGGATTGTTATATCAGAAACAGAACGCCGCTCCGATTATCTTTATAAATTTGCAGATCTGGCCCTGTATGAAGCCAAAAATGAAGGTTCAGGTAAGATAAAAGTCTTCCGGCAATGGATGTTAGAAAAGCTGCAAGAAAGCAGAACGCTTGAGCATGATATGGCGATGGCCATAGTGAATAAAGAATTCGTGGTTTATTATCAGCCTATTGTGGATTCTTTCAGCCGGGAAATTTACAGCTATGAAGCCCTTATTCGTTGGGTTCACCCTCTAAAGGGCCTCCTGTCGCCGGATAGTTTTATTCCTGTTGCTGAAAAAACAGGCATGATTAACGAGATGGGAAAATTTGTGCTGGAAATTGCCTGTACGGAAGCGGCTTCCTGGGCGATTCCGGCCAAAATTTCAGTCAATGTCTCGCCGGTACAGCTAAGCAGCAAAGCCTTTGCCGGAATAGTGCTGACTATTCTGAAAGAAACAGGACTCCCCGCTCAACGCCTTGAACTGGAGGTCACTGAATCCTCCATCTTTACTGAGAGTAATACACCGATGAATACGCTGAATAAACTCAGGGCGCTGGGCGTGAAAATCTCCATCGATGATTTTGGTACCGGGTATTCTTCTCTTTCCCGGTTGAGCCGGCTGGCCTTCGATAAAATAAAAATAGATAAGTCCTTTGTACATTCACTATCTACCCAGGACGATGCCCTTAATATTATCAAACTCATTACAGGCATGGCGAAATCCCTTAATATGAAGGCTGTTGCAGAAGGCGTTGAAACACAGGAACAACTGGAAAAACTTCAGGCACTGGGCTGTGATTTCGCACAAGGATATCTGTTTGGTAAACCTCAACCGGGAATTGATGGGAAAATCAGACACGGCTAAATCAGAACGGATATCCCTGGCAGCTAAAGTGGGGCAACAACACTGTTGCCCCACTATGTAGGTTTTACGGAAATGACCTGTTTCATTACCTGTTTAAAAAAAATGATGGGACGATATCCTCTCTGAGCTTACGTGAGTCGGTATCCGCAAGTATTGAGCAGAGATCTTCAGCAAAAGTTGGTAAATCCTCAGAACGGTTCTATAGTCGGGACTGCTTCTCATTACAGGATTCACCGATGCGATTTAACGGACTGACCAAAGGTTTCTTCATTTTCATACTTGCCCTCGTTACCTGGGCGTTCTTCGACGTGCTGTCCCCCTACTTTTCCGCCATTTTGTGGGCCGCGATCTTAACGACTATTTTTAACCCGGTAAAAAACAGGTTGCGCAGCGCACTTGGCGAACGCAACGGGCTGGCATCGTTAATAACCATCGCCATTATCTGTTTAATTGTCTTTATCCCACTCATGGTGATCCTGTCATCGCTGGCCATTGAACTCAATGTGGTTTACAACAAACTGCAACAAAACGACACGCAGTTTCCCGAAGTCGTCACCTCTATTCTTTCGTATCTTCCTGGCTGGGCGCGAGGATTCCTCGCAGAACACAATCTGGATAATGTTGCAGAAATCCAGAAAAAGCTGTCCGACATTGTGTTGCAAGGCGGCCAGTACCTTGCGGGCAGCGCGTTCCTGATCGGTAAAGGGACATTCGGCTTTGCCATCAGCTTTGGCATCATGCTGTATCTGCTGTTTTTCTTGTTAAAAGATGGACCTTATCTGGTACGCCAGATTCTGGACTCATTACCACTTTCTGATTTTGCCAAACAGCATTTGTTCGCCAAATTTGTCGGTGTAACGCGCGCAACCGTCAAGGGCACAGCAGTTGTGGCTTTAGTTCAGGGGATTCTTGGCGGCATCGCGTTTGCGATTGTGGATATCGACGGCAGCGTTCTGTGGGGCGCATTAATGGCGTTTCTCTCTCTGGTGCCTGCCGTCGGCTCGGCAATCGTCTGGGTACCCGCAGCCATATTCCTCTTCGCTACGCACCAACTTTGGCAAGGGCTGTTTATCGTCGGGTTCTTCGTGATTATCGTCGGTCTGGTGGACAACATCCTGCGCCCGCTTTTGGTAGGAAAAGACACCAAAATGCCGGACTACCTGATTCTGATAACCACCCTCGGCGGGATGGAGATTTACGGCATTAACGGGTTTGTGATTGGCCCGCTGATCGCCGCGCTGTTCATTACCTGCTGGAACCTGTTTTCCGGGCGCGATCATGCCGGTAACGTGGAAGGTATCGACGAAGCCTTTATGGAAGAAGGAAAAAATCCTCCAGATTTATGATGTCAGGACGATAACAGAAGGCGGCCCAGAGCCGCCTTTTTTATTTTCACGCAAAATCATACGTTTCCTATAATTTCAATCATGCTAATTGATTAATCGTCGCAGAAGGAACTAATCAGTGCGAATAGCCACAATCACCAACTGGGCCTACAGCGCGACGGTATGCCTGACCATCGCCTCCGGCGTTGTCATGCTGATGGCGTCCAACGCCGATAACACCGAACGCCAGGTGGTGGAACAACGTTATAAATTTGACCAACTGACCGAAGAAGTGGAACTCGACGCCTGGTCGCTGTCTGATATGGCGCGTCTCTACGTGGTCAGTAAAGACCCTGATGCTTTGAACAACTATCGTCAGAAAGAGGCGTCACTGAAAGCCGTTGAGCATCGCCTGGCAGCGTTGAAAGATGCCGGAGCGACAGGTGAAGAACTGGCGCTATTGCATGAAGGATTGCAGATTGTTGATGCTCTGCAGGACGAACAAACTGCAGCGCTGGCCAGCGTCGCGCGGGGAGAACACACACAAGCGATTGCCCTGCTCTTCAGCAAAACCTATGAACAGGAACTGGAGCGGGCACAGGACCGGATAGACCATTTCCGCCAGTTGCTCGACAACCGTGTACTCAATGCCATTGAAGATGCCACTCAGGCGTCACGTACACTGCGCACAGCCTCTGAAGTGATGGTCGGTCTTACGGCGCTGCTATTTTTGTTCGTTCTTGGGTTTATATTGAAGCGCCGTGTGTTGCGCCCGGTGGTGCGTTTGAGCGATGTAGTTAACCGTCTGGCATCGCAAGATTATGCTGTCGAGACACCCAGCTTTAACCAGATCGATGAAATTGGCGATATGGCCCAGGCGATCCGGATTTTTCGCGAGAACGGGCTGGCCCGTCAGCGGCTGGAGAAAGAGAGAGACGCCGACTGGGGGATCCGCGAACTACTGGCGCGCATGACGCAGCGTCTGCAGGGGTGCGAAAGTTTTGCCGATGTTATTAATGTGGCGGAACTGTTCGCGCCGAATATTGCTCCAGGTATCGCCGGCCGACTGTACATACTGGATCGGGAGCCTTGGCAGATGCGCTGCGTTGCGCAGTGGCTCTCACCAGAGGGTAAAGCCGATGCGTTTCACCCGGACGAATGCTGGGCGGTACGCCGCGGCCAGAGCCATCCACCGGTACAAGACGAACCGGATATCGCCTGCTACCATCTGCCAGAATCGTGCCAGCGGCATACCTTATGCGTGCCGCTGATTGCCCAGGGTGAAGCCATCGGCCTGCTCTCATTCCAGAATCTCAGCGAGGATTCCACCTCATCTCGCGCCTACCTGGAACTGATGGCAGAAGCACTCGGTCTGGCATTAGCCAACCAACGCCTGCGCGATGCGTTGCTGGAGAAAGCGCTGTACGACCCCCTAACCGGCCTGCGCAATCGTCATCATCTTGAAGATACTCTCCGTACCCAGATGAGCCAGGCGGTTCGTACCCAAGAACCGATCAGTTGCCTGATGATCGATATCGACCATTTCAAAAACATCAATGACCGCTTTGGTCATGAGGCCGGCGATAGTGTGATAAAAAGTATCGCCGCCGTTATTCAGCGTGTTGTCCACGACAGCGGCATGGCTTTCCGTTACGGTGGCGAAGAGTTTCTGGTACTGCTGGCAGGTGCGGATGAACAGGCGGCCAATAGTTTTGCGACGGATATTTACAACGGCGTACGCGAATTGTCACTGCGCTTTGGCGTATCCGATATTGGCCACGTGGATGTCTCTATCGGTGTTGCCAGCTACCCGCAGCATGCCCAAAGCGATAATCTGCTGCGTGCCGCAGACGTCGCGCTGTATCGCGCAAAAGAACTGGGGCGCTCGCGCATTGTGAGCTTTGGCATGCTGGAAGCGAGCTGAACTATGTCAGTTGTCGGCGCATTGCTTTACCTCTACGTCAGGTAGTGGTAAGTTGACGGGATGAACACCAGACACGATATCAACGCTTTTACTCATAATCTGTGGTGGCTGCCTTCTTAAAGGCGGTCAGAATGTGTTTCCCCATTTTAAATAACCGCCGAAAGGCGGTTATTTGCATTTGAAGACCCCTTTCGGTTTTACGCTTAAGGAGTCTTATATGAACAACAAAACCATCATCCTCACTGGCGATCGTCCTACTGGCCCGTTGCACCTCGGCCACTATGTTGGCTCGTTGCGCCAACGCGCCACGCTGCAGTACGATTATCAGCAGTTTATATTGGTCGCAGACCTGCAAGGACTGACCGATAACGGCAGTACGCCACAAAAGATCCAAAACAACATTCCCGAAGTGCTGGCTGACTATCTCGCCGCGGGCATAGACCCCTCACTCACCACCATTTGTTTGCAATCGGCCTTGCCCGCCCTTGCCGAACTGACCGCGCTTTATATGAACATCGTTACCGTGGCGCGCGTGGAACGTAATCCTACGGTCAAAAACGAAATTGCGCAGAAAGGGTTCGCCCGCTCGTTACCGGTTGGCTTTCTGGTTTATCCCATCAGTCAGGCGGCAGATATTTCAGCCTTCAAAGCTGAAGTGGTTCCGGTCGGCGACGATCAACTGCCGATGATCGAACAGACCAATGAAATCGTGCACAAAATGAATAGCTTGTTACCTGCCCCAGTCTTGTCGCATTGCAAAGCGTTGCTGAGTGAAACCAGTCGTCTGCCCGGTATCGACGGTAACGCCAAGATGTCGAAATCACTAGGTAATACAATTCTGTTGTCCGCCAGCGAGGAAACCATTCATCGCGCCGTCAGCGCAATGTACACCGACCCTAATCATCTGAAAGTGTCCGATCCGGGGCAGATTGACGGCAATATCGTATTCACCTACCTCGACGCGTTTCACCCAGATAAAATCAAAGTTGCGGAGATGAAAGCGCATTATCAGCGCGGCGGATTAGGTGACAGGGCATGCAAAAATGAGCTGGAGATGTGCTTGCAAGAACTCATCGCGCCGATGCGTGAGCGTCGGGCAACTTACATTCAGGATAAAGGCATGCTGATGGCGATGCTGAAAAAAGGCAGTGAACAGGCGCACGAAGTCACACAGCAGACATTAAGAGAAGTGAAACAAGGGCTGGGTTTACCGGTGTTCTGAACACGAAT
>NZ_CP069763.1:3414143-3543944 GCF_016893685.1 Citrobacter cronae | reverse complement strand
CTGAATAAAAAACACGCTGCAAAATCAACAAAATATAATCAACTTGCTTAATTACTCTGCAAACGCGTGAGATCCGGAAGAAAAATGCGATTTCCCTCTTGCCTCATTCGGTCTGTGCCGCTAATATTCGTCCCCGTTGTCACCTACAACGTTGCGTTCATAGCTCAGTTGGTTAGAGCACCACCTTGACATGGTGGGGGTCGTTGGTTCGAGTCCAATTGAACGCACCATATTGCGTCCGTAGCTCAGTTGGTTAGAGCACCACCTTGACATGGTGGGGGTCGGTGGTTCGAGTCCACTCGGACGCACCATATCACTTTTGATGTGGTGCCTTTCTCCTTATATTATTCTCGATAAAATCCCCCTAATTGTTGTTGCCGTCCTGAGCGATTTCGCTATTCTTGCTGTCTATCCCGTTTGTCTCCTGCGCCGTTATCGACCACACTTATCCTGCTTCGCTTGTTTTCGGCACAATGCCGACACAGAACATCGATCACAGGGCATAAAAATAATATCAGGTGGATAAGATGAACAAGATCGCTATCGTCGGTACGGGACCGACAGGAATCTATACGTTACTCGCGCTTCTCAAGCATCAAACCCCGCTTTCAATTAGCCTCTACGAACAATCGAATGAAGCTGGGGTAGGCATGCCCTATAGCGATGAGGAAAACTCGCGATTGATGCTGGCAAATATCGCTAGTATTGAAATACCCCCCATTACCTCTTCTTATCTCGACTGGTTACGCCAACAAAGCGTTGAACATTTAGCCCGTTATGGCGTGAAACACGCCTCGCTGCATGACCGACAATTTCTGCCGCGAATTCTGCTCGGTGAATATTTTCGTGACCAGTTTTTACGCCTTGTAGACCTTGCGGACAAACAGGGGTTTAACATCACCGTACACGAATCCTGTCAGGTCAAGGATGTCAAAGCCACAACGGATGGCGTTGTTATTTGCAGCGATCATAACGACCCGGAGCACTTTGATCTTGCTGTCATCGCCACGGGTCACGTCTGGCCTGACGCACAAAGCGCATCACGCACTTTCTTCCCGAGTCCGTGGACCGGGCTTATGGAGGCAAAAATCCCGGCGTGTAATGTAGGAATTTTGGGTACGTCGCTGAGCGCTATTGATGCGGCTATGGCCGTCGTCGCACAACACGGTAGGTTTGTATTAGATGATGCGCAGGGTGTTCATTTCGAAAGAAATGAAGGCAGTCAGGATCTCAACATTCTCCTCATGTCCCGTTCTGGCATTCTACCGGAAGCCGATTTTTACTGCCCTCTCCCCTATGAACCACTCTCCATTGTGACTACTGAGGCACTGGAACAATGTATTGCAGTTGGTTCTGCTGGGCTGCTGGACAGGATCTTTATGCTCATAGTCAAAGAAATTGAGCTGGCAGACCCTGTCTGGAGCAAAGAAGTCGCCCTCTCTTCCCTGAACGCCGACAGCTTTACAGATGTCTGGTTCGCTGCCCGTAAAAAGCACGATCCGTTTCGCTGGGCCGCAGCCAATCTTGAAGAAGTCGAACGCAATAAACGTGAAAAACACACGGTTGCCTGGCGTTACGCTATTCTGCGACTGCATGAGGCCGTACAGGAAATTGTCCCGTGCCTGGATGAGAAAGACAGAGAGCGGTTTAACAATGGACTTGCTCGCGTCTTTATCGATAACTATGCAGCCATTCCTTCACAGTCGATCCGCAGATTACTGGCGCTGCGTGAGGCCGGGATCCTGAATATTCGCGCGCTCGGTCAGGATTATCAGTTAGAGCAAAAAGAGAAAATGACGGTGATACGCGCTCAGGGCGAAACCTATAAGTTTGACGTTTTTATCGATGCCAGAGGCCAGAAAGCGTTAAAAATTAAAGATCTGCCATTTCCATCGCTGCGGGATCAACTGCAATCCACGAGTGAGGAAATACCGGATGTCGGCGATGACTATACGTTACAGGCGCCTGATATCGTCCGGGGCCGCATTGCGCTCGCCGCACTTCCCTGGCTGATGCACGATCAACCGTTTGTGCAAGGGCTTACTGCCTGCGCAGAAATTGGCCAGTGCGTCGCGCGTGCCATTTCCCGGCCAGCCACGCGTCTTCGTCGACGCTTACCCTATTACGAGGCGTGACGCGATGTATTCTTCCATCACTCTGCTTGCAGCCGGCAGTTTACGTCCGGCACTGACTCCGCTGATAACCCATTTCACGCACATAAGTGGAATAGATGTGAAAGTGGAATATGGTCCAGCCGGTTTATTGCGCGAGCGGATTGAAGCAGGCGAACCCTGTGCGCTGTTTGCTTCGGCCAGTCGGGAGCATCCGCAACGCCTTCTGGCTCAGCATAAAGCTCTCTCAACGCACACCTTTTGCTGGAACCAACTGGGTCTGGTTACCAACCGGACCGGTGAATGGCTGGATTTGCTGCGAAACCCTACCCTGCGAATTGGTACCTCTACGCCCGGCTGTGACCCTTCCGGGGATTATACCTGGGCATTTTTTGACAAGATGGATGCGCTGGAGAGGGGCCTTGGGCAGCAGCTTCGCGAAAGGGCCATTCCCCTGGTTGGTGGTCGAGACACCGTGAGGATCCCGTCGGGAGAACTGGCCAGCGCCTGGATCCTGCGTCAGGGACTGGCCGATCTGTTTATCGGCTACGCGCATTATGCAAAAACGCTCCGCGCACTACCCAACGTTCGTTATGTAGCGATTCCGGCTGAATATAACATTCAATGTGAATACCAACTGGCGCTGCTGGAGGCATCCAAAGATGCGCTGGCGCTGGTTGAGTTTATGCTCGGCAACGGCGGTCAGGAATTTCTGATCGCCGCCGGTTTTATACCACTTACCGACGAATAGAAAACAGCGGCGCAATAAACGGCGTCTGGTAATGGTCAACGTTCACTTTTCGCAGCGGTAATCCATAGGCCTGGGACAGATTATCTTCCGTCACGATGCTGTCCGTCGGCCCTGCCCGCCATTTACCTTCAGGAAGCAGCAGCAGCGTATGCGTAGCTATCTGTAGCGCATGCAGCGGATCGTGGGTTGAAAACAGCACGCTGCAGCCTTGTTGGCGAGCCAGATCGCTGATGAGCTGCAGCACCACCTGCTGATTAGCGAGATCCAGCGCGGAACATGGTTCATCAAGCAATAACGTCTGGCATTCCGTGACCAATGCCCTGGCTATCATCACTAACTGTTGTTGCCCGCCAGAGAGTGAACCAAACGAGCAGGCGCCAAGATGTGCGATATTAAGTTGCTCCAGCGCCTGCGCTGCCCTTTTTTTATCCTGCTGGCTGGGCTGCGCAAATAACTTCACGTGCTGTGCCCGCCCCATCAGTACCACATCGCTGACCGTATAGGGAAACGGCAGATGACAATGTTGCGCCACAATCCCAATTCCACCGGCATTCTCAATACTGCCGCCCAAAGCAGGCAGCGTGCCGGTTAGCGTATCGAGCAGCGTACTTTTACCCAGACCGTTACGTCCCAGCACCGCCCAGACCTCACCTTTCCGGCAACTGAACGTAAGCGGCTCAAATAGCGGTGCGCGATACCCGTAAGTCAGCCGATTCACGCGCAGTGCGACAGATTTCATTGTTTCCTCCGACGGCTGTTGCGGATGAGTAAAAAAGCAAACAGCGGCGCGCCAAATAATGCAGTGATGATCCCCAGCGGGATCTCCGCAGGCATCAGGGTGCGCGCAATATCATCCACCACAATCATAAAACCGCCCCCCAGCCAGAAGGCACAAGGGAGCAACCGACGATGATCGACACCCACCAGCAAACGTGCCAGATGCGGAATAACCAGACCGACCCAGGCAATACTGCCGCTTACCGCCACCTGAGCGGCGACTAAAAAAGCGCAGCACACCAGCACGCTGCGTCGCAGAGGAACCACCGCCACGCCCAGCGCTCTGGCATCTTTATCATTGAGCGATAGCAGATTTATCCGCCAGCGTAACTGATACAAAACCGTCGCGGCGATACCCACCGGAATCGCCAACAGCAGAACTTTATGCCAGTTGGCCGTCGCAAAACTCCCCAGCAGCCAGAACACAATGTTCGGTAACGTCTCTTCGGTATCCGCCTGATACTGAATCAGACTCACCAGTGCGGCAAAGAAACCGCTCAGAATGATACCCGACAGGATCAGCACCAGCGTATTCTCTAGCCCCTGCAATGTAGCGATGGCATACACAAGAATCAGCGCCGTCAGACCGAAGAAAAACGTTGAGCCCATCATCAGCCACGGCGACAGGCCGAGCAGAATAGCCAGCGTACCGCCAAAGGCAGCCCCCGACGTCACGCCGATAATATGCGGGTCGACCAGTGGATTATGAAATACCCCTTGCAGCGTCGCGCCGCATAAACCCAACGCGCCCCCTGCCAGCAACGCGATCAGAATACGTGGTAACCTGACCGTCCAGACAATCTGGCTGGCAATCCCTGCGGTGTCGCTATAGTGCGTCAGATGGTAAAATACCTCGCTTAACGACAGCGGATATTGTCCGAGGCACAGCGAGCTGACGCCCAGTAATAAGACCGCCGCCATTAGCAGCGGCTGCTGGGGTAAAATGCGGTTACTTAGCTGCATCAGACTGCCAGTTCACACGATAAAAACGCTGATAGTAGTCTTGCGCCTGCGCATCGACATCCACGTCTTTATAGGCGTCCGGATACAGTTTTTTAGCCATCCACAGTTCACCTATCGCCAAGGCTTCCGGCATCGGATACCCCCAGGCTTTGGCGTATTCCGGCATCAGCCAGATGCGATGATTTTTCACCGCATCAATCCCCTGCCAGTTGGGATCGTTTTGGATCTCAGTCACCACCTGCGGGTAACGGTCCTGAACAAAAATCACTTGCGGATTCCACGCTAATACCTGCTCAAGCGCGACCTGACGGGCGCCTTTCACACTGGCCGCCGCCACGTTTAATCCCCCCGCATGCTGCATCATCAGTCCCGTATACTTCCCGGAGCCGTAAGTCATCAGGTCGGGGTTAGCCATATAAATACGCACCTTTTTCGCATCAGGAATGTTGGCAACTGGCGCGTTGAACTTTGCCCGCGCCGCAAAAACGTAATCGATCAACGTTTCTGCCTGCGCTTTGCGCCCCACAACATCCGCAATCAGGCGAATTCCCTGCTTTAACCCTTCGTTGTAGACCTGCTCTTCATCGGCCATAGTCGGATTCATTTTATTCTGCTGACCATCAGCATCCTGACGCAATGAGATCGCGACCACCGGAATACCGGCGTTCTGAATCTGCTGAATCATCTCCGCAGGCGCATAGTTGGCAACAAAGACGACCTGTGGGTGAATCGCCAGCAGGCTCTCGATATTCACGCTGGTGAGATCGCCCGGCGTCGGCAATGTCGTTATCTTCGGCATAAAACGCGCGAATTCAGGTCCGAGCTGTTTTTTCCAGCTCGACATTACACCAACAATGTCTTGCTGGGCGTTGAGTTGCACCAGAATATTCAGCGTCTGGTGTTGCAGCACGACGACTTTGTCCACATGGTCAGGAATCGTGACCTGACGACCAAGCTGGTCGGTGATCGTACGGTCGGCCTGGGCAGAAAACGCAAACAACATGCTGGCGCAAACCAGCACAAAAGAACGGAGAGTGAACATGGGATACCATCTGGATGAGAAGTAAAAGCGGTATATATTGAATTACATAACGAAGTGACTGGCAACCCATTCCCGATGATTACCACGCGGTACACGAGGAAGATCAATTTATGCTGGCAAAAATAAAGCCGACGGCAATGACCACCGTCGGCTTTTGTTGATACTGAGTGGCTAAACTATTTCGTCGCAGCTTTAATGATATCGAGCGCTTTCGCAAACTGATCCTGCGGAATTGTCAGCGGGTAAAGGAAACGAATAACGTTGCCGTACTGGCCACAGGTTAACAACAGCAATCCCTGCTCAAGGGCTTTCTTCTGCACGCGTTGCGCGACGGCAGCGCTGGGCTCCCCCGTCGCTGCATCGCAAAATTCAGCAGCAACCATTGAGCCTAAGCCGCGCACTTCGGCCAGCTCAGGGCACCATCCTTGCGCGTCAGTCAGGGTGGCGCGCAGTTGTTCGCCGAGAGCCGCTGCTCGTTGGCACAACTGCTCATCACGAATAATATCCAGTACCGCATGCGCCGCCGCAATCGACAACGGGTTGCCGGCATAGGTACCACCCAGACCACCCGGCGCAGGCGCATCCATAATTTCTGCCTTGCCTACCACGCCAGACAGCGGCATCCCACCCGCAAGGCTTTTTGCCATCGTCATCAGGTCCGCTTTGTCGGCGTAGTGATCCATCGCAAACAGTTTCCCCGTACGCGCAAAACCGCTTTGCACCTCATCGGCAATCATCACGATGCCATGCTCATCACAGATACGGCGGATCCCGGCAACAAACTCCGACGGCGCCACCACGAAGCCGCCTTCGCCCTGCACCGGTTCGAAGATAATCGCCGCAACCTGAGTTGGATCGATGTCGGCTTTAAACAGGCGTTCAATCGCTTTTAGTGAATCCGCCGTGGAGACACCCTGCAACTCAGAAGGATATGGCGCATGGTAAACGGAACCCGGGAACGGGCCGAACCCTTTTTTATAGGGCGCTACTTTGCCGGTCAGCGCCATCGTCATGTAGGTACGTCCATGAAAACCGCCGCCAAAAGCGATAACACCGGGACGACCGGTATGCGCGCGGGCGATTTTCACCGCATTTTCCACGGCTTCTGCGCCGGTAGTAAAGAATGTGGTTTTGCGTTTACCGTCAATCGGCGCAACGGCGTTGATTTTCTCAGCCAGAGACACATAGCTTTCGTACGGTACAATCTGATAAGCCGTGTGGGTAAAAGCCTGCAGTTGGGCTTCGACTGCCTGCACCAGACGAGGATGACGGTGCCCGGTGTTCAGCACGGCAATCCCGGCGGCAAAATCAATATACTGATTGCCCTCAATATCGGTAATCGTGCTGTTTTCTGCCGACTGGGCGTAAAAATCACACATGACACCCACGCCACGCGGGGTGGCATCCAGACGACGTTGTTGCAGGTTTTTATTGTTCATTCTCTACACCTTGTCCATAAATACATTTCAGTTGAATTACCCTTTAAATTTAGACGCCATCTGGTACTTTAATCGAGAGCCAAATCGTTTTATTTTAAGGATCCAAATGCGTTCACTTGCCGGAGATGTGATCAAGCAAGCATTTAGCCAGCAGACAGATGAAAAATTACATCGTCGCCTGTATGCCGCCATCTGTAGTTGCATCCTTGAGGGCAGCCTGAAACCGGCTACCCGCATGCCTCCCTCGCGGGATCTGGCGGGCGAACTGACGTTATCGCGAAATACCGTCTTGCGGGTTTACGAGCAGTTGCAGGCCGAAGGCTATATCTCTGCGCGCACCAGCAGCGGCACCTTCGTTAGCGACAGCGTGCTCGACAATCTCGACCTCCGCCCCAACAAAGAGCCAGTGGCTGTTGCGCTTGAGGATCACACCCGCTTATCTGCCCGCTGCCTTGAACTGCTGGGGCATGCCAGCGCCAGTCCCCGGCAATGGGGAGCCTTTATTCCTGGCGTGCCTGATGTTCAGCATTTTCCTCACCGGGTGCTCAAAAAAATCCAGGATCGGCTGGCAAGGCGACTGCGCCCGGCGTTTCTCACTTACGATGCCGCAGGCGGGGTGAGTGAATTGAAAGAAGCGCTGGCAGACTATCTGCGCACCGCCCGGGGTGTACGTTGTTCGCCTGATCAAATTCTGATTACTGAAGGTATTCACCAGGCGTTGGATCTGGTAACGCGTGCGTTGTGCAATCCGGGTGACAGTGCCTGGATTGAAGAGCCAGGCTATTGGGGGATAAAAAACATTCTACGCATCAACGCGGTAAACTTTTCGGCAATCCCGGTTGATGAGCAAGGTATGATTCCGCCAGGCCCAACAGAACCCGCACCGAAGCTGATTTTTGTGACACCGTCACATCAGTATCCGCTCGGTTCGGTAATGAGTCTGAGCCGTCGGCAACAGCTTCTCTTGCGCGCCCGTGAAACGCGAAGCTGGATAATAGAAGATGATTACGATAGCGAGTTTCGCTTTTCCGGGCAGCCTATTCCGTCATTACAGGGACTGGAGGAAGAGACGCCAGTTATCTACATCGGAACATTCAGCAAGACCCTTTATCCCGCACTGCGACTCGGGTATGTGGTACTGCCCAAACCGCTAGCCGCGCCGCTAAAAAAGGTTCATAACGACCTCTATCGCGGCGGACATTTATTGATTCAGGCCGCGCTGGCGGAGTTTATCCGCGAGGGATACTACGCGGCGCATATTCGAAAAATGCGCCAGCTGTACAGTCGTCGTCGCCAGATGCTGGTGGAACTTATTACCCGCCAACTTGGTGAGCAATATCTTGGCTCATTCAACAGCAACGCCGGGCTGCATATGATTTTACAGCTACCCGCCGGAAGTGATGACGTCGCCATAGCCCGGCAAGCGAATGCGCAAGATCTGCTGGTGCGTCCGCTGTCTCGTTACTACGTGAATGAAGAGAAATGCAGCGGCCTGCTGTTGGGGTTTGCCAGTATTGAAGAACATGAAATGGCGGCGGCGTTTACCCGACTCGCGACGATTATCAGGGAAAACGCCGTATAAGCACTGCCGGATAGCGGTGCTCGCACCYTATCCGGCATGCTGTTTAATGTGCCGCTTTTTTAACGCCAGCCAAATCCTCCTGGCTTACTTCACCATTCCCTTCCCCCCAACTTTTACGCACGTAGTTAATTACGTCACGCATTTCGCTGTCGGTTAACATGCCGCCGTAGGCTGGCATCTTAAAGGAGACGCTGCCCTGCGTTGTCGGGGTTTCTGCGCCATAGGCAATCACTCTGTACAGTGGCGTCGGGTCATCCACCATCACCAGCGGATTGCGGATCAACGAAGGTGCATTATCATCCGTACCTTTGCCTTCCAGACCGTGACACGTTGAGCAGTAGCGGTTATAGGTCACTTTGCCCGCCTCGGCTGAATTCGACCAGGATGTCGTAGTCGCTGCGGTACGCCCCGCTTCAGGCTTCGTACTTTTCAGGCTCAGCAGATATTGTGCGATCGCCGTGGCATCTTCGTCCGTCAGATACTGTGTACTTTGCGTAACGACTTCAGCCATCGAACCAGAAACCGCGGCATGTTTACTTTTACCGGTCAGCAACAGCGATTTTAACTCCGACTCCGACATTCCGGTGCCCCGCAGCGACGGCGCATACCAGCCGTCGATCATCGCGCCGCTCAGATACTCGGGATCCGCATTGGTGTACGCTTTTTCGTTCATCGCCACACCTCTCGGTGTATGGCATGAACCGCAGTGGCCCGGGCCTTCCACCAGATAAGCGCCTCGTTTTAGCAGGACCGCGTTTTCATCCGTTTTCGCGCCCGTAACAGCCGTCTCTGGCGCGTCGGTAAACAACCAGTTCCAGATATGCAGCGGCCAGCGGGCGGAGAGTAGCCACGGAATGGCATTCTCTTTGTTGGGTTGTGCCGACGGCGTGACGTCATGCATAAAATAGCGGTACAGCGCCTGAACATCCTCGTCAGAAAGCTTCGCGTAAGAGGGATAAGGCATGGCCGGATAGAGCGGATGACCATCTTTGGCAATCCCCTGACGTACCGCCTTTTCAAAATCCTCGTATGCGTAGCTACCAATCCCCTGCGTCTTATCTGGCGTAATATTGGTCGAATAAATATCTCCAAGCGGAGTGGGAAACTTTTTACCCCCTGCCATCGCCGCGCCACCTTCCGTCGTGTGACAGGCTACGCAGTCAGAAATCCTCGCGATGTATTCGCCATGAGTTTCAGCCGCAGAAACCGTGGCGGTAAATAAACAGGCGGCAAGAACGGTTACATTACGCATAGATCACCCCATCTCCTTGAGTTCATTAACCGCTCGCCATGCCTGATCGATCGCCGTATGAGCATATGCCCCCCAGTCAGAATCGGAATTAGCAATGGCAATACGACCAACTGGCTTGCGCGCCCGCTCGATAATCTCGGGCATTTTGTCCATGTCGTCGAACAACGAGTTAGGGTAATAGGCATAGCCATGCGCCCAGCGGTTAACCGTAATGGCGGCAATATCGCGTTGATTATCAAAGCCTGTTGCGCCAAACATCTCCTGCAACTGGGCGCGAATCATCTCTTCATGCGCCGCAAATGTCGTTCCCAGCAAATAGGCCCGCCCCAGACGGAACTGCTCTCTGGCCGAGAGGTTACTGCCAGGATACGTGGGCACGTAGACCATATGAATCACCATCGGATCGTCTGGTGAGGCTGGGTGTTGATACCCGCCGATACTGACCGGATAGTCGAGCTTAACCCGGCTGTAAGGTGCTGCCGGAGAGTAAAATTCATGCACGCCAAGCTGTTTAAATGCCTGCCAGTTTTTAACCACCACGTTGGTGTATACCAGCGGCGCTTTCACGTTCAGTTTGAGATCCGCCTGCTGCTGTTCCGGCATCTCTGGCACCAGATACGGAATCAGCATGTTATAACCCGCCATAATAGTGTTCTTACCACGAACGCGATGCATTTTTCCGTCGCGCAGATAGCTGACAACAACGCCATCCGGTACGTTGGCGGCGTTAATCACCGTGCTGTTGAGGCGCAGACGCGTGGTGTTTTCCGGCAGATCCAGTTTTTCATAATGCAGTCTGGCGAGGACCGAGTCCTCCATGGTGGTGCCCGGTAGCGCATCCGGTAGCATATACCTGACCAGCAGTCGGGCCAGACCGGCATTTCCATCCGGAAAATGGTAAACATACGGCTCTTCGAGGTCGGCCAGCGACTCTCCGTCCAGCGGGGGTAATCCCAGCGCTTCCATACCCGGTAAGGCGCACGCCCGGGCATCGCTACAGGAAATCCCTTCAATGCCAATGGCAAAGAAGTCGTTAGAACGCTGCTGAAAATAGAGCAGCGCCATTTTGCTCAAACCGACTTTTGTCGCCAGAAACTCACTGTAGCTGTGAGTATCCAGCCATTCAGTTTTCTCATCAATCGTCATACCCGGAAGGTAGTCCGCAGGACGTACATGCAGATCGATTAACGCTTTTCTGTCGTTCTCGCTTAGCGGAAAATCATTGATAAAGTCTTCGATCTTGCGTCCATTCAGTCTGTCCGGCGGAATATCATCAGATACCGCCCGTCCCGGATCGCCGCTGACGATTTTTGTTTCGCCAAAATTCTTTTTATCGAAGAAAACGCCGCGACTGAGCTGCCAGTCGGGATAGAAGTTTACGTCAAAACTCTCTTTCAACCGCGTGACGCTGACGCCCACGGTTTCCATCAGCTTTTGCACTTCCGGACTGAAATTATGCGCAGGCGACTGGAATGCTTCGCTGCCGCCATAGCCGAGTAGTTTCTTGCCCGAGCTGGTAAACTCGTTCCGTTTGGCATGCCCCCCAAAATCGTCATGATTATCGAGGATCAGAATCCGGCTATTTTGTCCGGCAAGTTGACGCCAGAAACAACCGGCAGCCAGGCCGCTAATACCGCCGCCCACAATCACCAGATCGTACTCTTCCTCAATAGGCAAAGCGTTTAAATCAAAATGTTTATGCTCACGGCCCACGGCATGCGCCATTTCAAACGATCCCGGATGATTGCCCCGCAGCCCCGTCAGCGCAGGCGGATAATAACTTCCATCTATAAATGCGTTTTCCTTCCCTGCCGCCCTGACCCATTCCAGCGGGGTAAGCCCCGCCGCAACGGTCACCGCGACGCCGTTGAGAAAATCACGTCTGGTAATTGCCATTACTTTTTTCCTTATTGCTACACTGCCCTTAACACGACACAAATAAGAGGCATCCCCTCCTCAGCAAAAAGGGGAACGCTATCTATTTCACTGGCTTTAATTCTTCATCCAGTTTTTTAGAATCATAATAATCACCCTGCCAGGTGATTTTTCCTGCTTTAACATGAATATAGCTAACACCTTCAAATCTTATCAGATTATTTGTCGGTGGGCTCCCTGCCCATTCACCACTATTTTTTCCTGAGAACTGCCAACGAAAAGCCACGGTATCCTCGTCATAAACGGGTTTACCGATCATTTTCCAGGTCAGATCCGGGACCGCCTTAATAAAGGCCCCAATAACTTCTTTTTCTGCTTTTTCCCTGCTGGTAATCGGTTCTCCCGCGGCGGCATCATAATAGACTGCATCATCTGCAAGATATTGAGCCGCTCGCGAAGCATCATGCGCATTCCACGCCGCCATATACTCGTTCACGGTATTCAGCGAGGGACTTTCTGCCAGGCTATAGCCCGAGAGCATCACCAATGAAAGCACCGCCACTTTTAATGTTTTCATCACTACCCTCTCTATTCAGAAATGTCGCACATGATATGTTTCACCCGTGTGTATTCCTCGAGTGAATAAGATGAGAGATCTTTGCCATAACCTGATTTTTTGAAGCCGCCATGCGGCATTTCGGCGCACAGGGGAATATGGCTGTTAATCCATACCGTGCCAAAATCGAGGTCAATGCAAAAGCGCTGCGCGCGGCTGTGATTGCTGGTCCAGACGCTCGCCGCCAGCCCATATTCCACGTCATTGGCCTTAAGTAATGCGTCTTCATCGCCAGAAAACGACTGAATAGTCATTACTGGACCAAATACTTCATGCTGGATAGCTTCATCGTGCTGTTGCAGACCAGAGACGATCGTCGGCTCAAAATAGAAGCCAGGGCCAGATCCGGCGCGCCCGCCGGTCTCAATTTTTGCATGCGCCGGTAAACGCTCAATAAAGCCTTTCACTTGTTCCAGTTGATTCCGGCTATTCAATGCGCCATACAGCGCATCCTGGTCTTCTGGCGGCCCAAATTTAATACTCTTTGTTTTTTGTACCAGTTTTTCCAGGAATTCAGCGTAGATGGACTGTTCGACCAGAATACGCGTGGCCGCCGTGCAGTCCTGCCCGGCATTGAAAAAGCCAGCCGTGACAATCGCCGCAACCGCCTTGTCCATATCCGCATCAGCAAATACCACCGCGGGCGCCTTCCCGCCCAATTCCAGATGCGCCCGGGTCAGGTTCGCCGCTGCCGAGGCCGCAACCTGCAGACCTGCGCGGACCGAACCGGTAATCGAAACCAGTGAGGCTTTCGGGTTTGAGACCACCAGAGAACCGGTACTGGCTTTGCCTAAAACCACGTTAAACGCCCCTCTCGGGAACAAGGGTGCCGCCAGTTCCGCCAACAGCAGCGTACTGACCGGCGTGGTGTCGCTTGGCTTTAACACTACCGTGTTACCCGCCGCCAGTGCCGGCGCAATCTTCCATACCGCCATCATAAATGGGTAATTCCACGGCGTAACTTGCCCGACAATACCCAGCGGTTCCCGGCGAATAGTCGAGGTAAATCCAGCGGAATATTCGCCTGCTGCCTTGCCTTCAAGACAACGCGCAGCCCCGGCAAAAAAACGGATGGCATCGCAGGATGCCGCGATCTCTTCCTTCTCAATAAAATGGCGAAGCTGGCCCGTCTCCTGGCTCTGGGCATTGACCAGTCGCTCCACGTTGCGTTCTATTTCGTCCGCCAGGCGCAATAACGCTATTTGTCGCTGGGCCGGTGTCGATTTTCTCCAGATGCTAAACGCCGCTTCAGCAGCAGAGTAAGCCTGCTCCACCTCTGCCGCGCTGGCATTAGGAGATAATGCGTACGTCTCACCGTCGACCGGACTCACCAGTTCGAAGGTCTCTTCGCTGCCGCCTGCTACATATTGCCCATTAATAAAATGCTTCAGGGTTTTCATGCCTGTCTCCACCCATTAATACATAAAGAATCTTATGTAATATATATATTGTAAAAACTTTTCAAATACGCAACATTGACACTATGATAAGCCTCGCATTTTTAACTTATTTTTTACATTGTTCAGGGTAAGGCTTGCCACTGGTAGCTGACGCGGCGCGCGCAGCTCTAGAGGTTATCGGGACACACATCCGTCTGTGCGGCAGATTTTGCGCATGGGCATGTAAAATAACGCGGCCATTCTTACCTTCCTTGCCCAGCGGGCATGTGTTAGAAAGGGTCGTTGTTTCAGGGAATTGAGTGCAGAAAAGATTATGATTACTCACGCAGTCATATTTGCGCCTATCGGGCAGGTCAGTCGTTCAGACCAGATAGTGCAACGCCTTTCAAACGCTATTATCACGGGATTGTTGGAGCCGAAAGAACAGCTTCCCAACGAAACTGATTTGGCAAAGATGATGGGTGTCTCACATATCACTATCAGAGAAGCGCTAAACACGCTTCGGGCTAATAATCTTATCCATACTGTTCGTGGCCGTAATGGTGGCAGCTTCGTTTGCGAAAATATCGATGGCAAAAATAGCCCCCTGCATCCGTTCAAAGCGATCAGTACCGATTATCTTTCGGATCTGGGGGAAATGCATTGCGCCATCATTAGCCATAGCGCAAGACTTGCTTCCAGACGAATGACCGGCGCGGATATCGCCAAATTTCGCGAGTTTGTTGAGGTGCTCAGACAGGCAAAATCACCTGAGCTGATGACCCAGGCCGATATGCGATGCCTGCTGGCAATAGCCGCCAGTTCACATTCGGCACGGCTGGCGAACCAGGAGCTTCAGGTGCAAGCTGAATGGGCATCGCTGGTGGCGATCCTCTATCGCACGGACAGCATTCATGCCGAAATTATCGCGCTTTATTCAGCGCTGGCCGATGCGCTGGCCGCCCACAACGAGGCGGAATCAGTACAGCTTGCCACGCGGATCATCGACACCTTTACCTATTACCTTATCGAAAAAAAGCTGAAATATAACTCGAACTGACAATCCGTGAAGGCAGGACAGACAATGAGCTCTTCGACATCTTTAAGCGCATTAATCCGTAAAATTGATGATATTACTGCCTCTACGGTAGATTCTACCGTGGCGCTGGCGAGGAGCATCCATGAGGCGATTGCCGGGATACAAAAAGCTTCGGCCGAGGTTGTCCTCGATCCCTCGGTGCGATCCACCGTTCAACAGCATATTAAGCGTACGCTCAATGACAACCATTACTGCTCTGGAGCCGGATTTGCCAGCCATATAGAGAGCACCGCCACCACCAAAGAGTATTGGCTTTTGGAGTGGTGGTATAAGAAAGATAATGGTTTGAGCCAGGCGCACCTCGATTTGGATCAGGCCACGCAGCAACGACTGGATTTCAGAACCTTCGAGTGGTTTAAACATTCGCCACCGGCAGGCAAAGCTTATATCCACGGCCCGTACGTCGATTATATCTGTAATATCTCTTATACCCTGACTTCGGCAGTGCCGGTCTACTACAACGATCAGTTCCTTGGCGTCGCCGCCGTCGATCTGCTGGTCAGCCAAATCGAAGCCGAACTGCTCTCCTGCGCTCATCCTGACTATGTCATACTGACCAATCTGGAAAACAGGATTATCTTCTCCAGCTGGCCGCGCTTTCGCGTGGGTGAGTTACTGTCGCCCGCCAACAGCACCGTGGTATATCAGAGCGACTACTTTATCCTTTATCACTATCAAAACTAAGGGCCCGAAGGCCCTTGTTTTAGTTGTCCTGCCCCATATTGAGCTTATTGGCGTAAGCAATGGCGTCGTTTTCCGGCGCCGCAGAGCGCCCAAACGGTCGGGTCAGGAACATATAGATAAGCCCCGATCCAACGACAATCGCCAGGCCGAACAGCACTGTCCAACGATCAATGAAATCGCTGCTGTCTGCTGGTTGGGCCAGCAACCAGATCCCGCATAATCCATAGGCTAAGGCCAGCACGTTTACAATCACGCCCCAACCGCCAATGGTCCACTCCCCGGCCGGTTTCCAGCCCTTCAGACGCTGACGTAACGCAGCAAGTACGACCATCTGGAACGAGATATAAATACCGATTACGGCAAACGCGGTAATACGCGACAGGTTGTCTGGCTGGAAATAGACCCAAACGCAGATGATCACCGGCAACAGACAACTGACGACCATCGCATTATCCGGAACGCCGTTTTTCGAGATTTTGGACATCCATTCACTTCCCGGCAGCATTCTGTCGCGAGAGAACGAAAAAATAAGACGGCTTAACGCAGCCTGTAGAGACAAAATGCACGACAACATCGCCACAATCGCGACGATGATAAAGATAGTTGCGCCGGTTTCCCCCAGTGCTTCATTGAGAATGGCGGGGATTGGATCGGACGTTTTACCATTCACGATACTGACCAGATTCGGTGAAGCCAGCAGATAACCCATCACGGAAATGATGGCGGAAATCGCGCCAAATACGATGCTTAAAATCATCGCGACCGGGATCTTTTTGCTCGGGTTCTGCACCTCTTCCGCTACGTTACCGCAGGCTTCAAAGCCAAAGAACATAAACAGCCCCATCAGCGCGGCGGACATAAACGCGGTGGAGTAGCTTCCGTCCTGAGCAAGCACGCCCATCGAGTCGAAGATGACGGAGAAAGGCTGAGAACGGTGAAAGATCAGCAGGTAAATTCCCAGCGCAATCACGCTGACAATTTCACACCAGAAGCCAATTTTGGCGACTCTGGCCAGGTTTTTGGTCCCGGACATGTTAACAGCCATCATCAACAGCAGTAGCAGGACAGACGTCAGCAACATGGTGGCAGGCGTTTGACCATAGTGGAACAGCGACTCAACAAACGTCGAGGTATATTCCGCAATTGACGTAATAGTGACCACCAGCGCCCACAGGTAAATCCAGGCGGCAATCCAGGCATATTTCTTGCCCCATAATCTTCTCGCCCAGGGATACAGTCCACCGGTTATCGGATACTGGGAAGCGACCTCGCCAAATACCAACGCCACTAAAAGCTGGCCACATGCGACGATTAAAATCCACCATACTGCGGGCGGCCCCGCCAGCGTTACGGCCAGCGCAAACAGCGAATAGACGGCAGTGAGCGGCGAAAGGTAGGTAAACCCCAACGCGAAATTAGAAATTAAACCGATTGAGCGATTGAACTGTTCTTTGCCATCTTTCTGAAAATTATCGTTTTTCTTATCAGGTGTCTGTTCCATATATCTTTCTCTTTTGTGGAATAGTCGCAGGGTTGAACAATTAATGTATAAAAGATATTAAGTTATATGTATAGTGATTTTGTCGCAGAGTTGTTAAAAATGATCGCATGTCACGTTAATGAAAAAGTGAGAGCAAAACGGTAGAAAGCGCTGGCATTTAGCAGTATTTATGACCAATGGATCTTCGCAGCCGCCAACCGTGGGCTACGCTGGCGGAAAAACATGCGCATCTGATTTAAGTTTGGGGCTAAGTAGCAATAATCGCTGCTGTTAAGCAACATTTTTGCAATATAATAGTGTGATGTTAAACGCTGAACCTGAGCAGGTGAATGATGGAAATTGATCTCGATAATCTGGTCTTTGATGGACTGGAAGAAGCGCAAGAGCGTAATGCTGAACGTCTGGAAGATGCAGATAAGAAAGCGCAGGAAATTATTGCTGATAATGACTGCGGCGACGCCTGCAAAATCTGATTTCCGAACCGGCGCAATGCCGGTTTTTTATCGCCTGTTACCCCTTCCCGTTTCAGCCCGTATACCGTAAAGCCTCAATCAATTTGGCAAAGGCGGCGGTGTGCTGCCTGCGGCTGGGGTAGTACATATAATAGCCCTGGAAGGGTTCGCACCAGTCCTCCAGCACTTTTTCCAGCGCACCATCAGTCACCGCCTGTTCGACAGTGTCTTCCGGCACAAATGCCAGCCCCATCCCGGCAATCGCTGCGCTAATCCGCGGGGGGAGATTGTTAAAAACAAGCTGCCCTTCAACCCGCACGCGTAAATCTTGTCCGCCTTTGCTAAATTCCCAGGCATACAGCCCGCCCAACGTTGGCATGCGCATGTTGATGCAGTTATGGTTTTGCAGATCGTGTGGGGTGAGTGGTTTACCATGGCGGGCAAAATAAGCGGGTGAACCGACCACCACCATGCGCCAGTCCGGGCCAATTCTGACAGCAACCATATCTTTTGCCACCTGCTCGCCGAGACGAATACCCGCGTCATAACGGCCAGCCACAATATCCGTCAGGCTGTTGTCGAGGGTCATTTCCACTTTCACTTCAGGATAAGCCTGCAAAAAAGGCGCCAGCGCGGGCCAGACTGTCGATTGCAACGCATGTTCACCCAAGGTAAGGCGAATGTTACCCGCCACCCGCTGACGGATGTCGGTTAATGCCAGCAGCTCCGTTTCAATGTCATCAAAACGCGGACTGATACTGTTGATGAGCCGTTCTCCGGCTTCAGTCGGCGCGACGCTGCGCGTGGTACGGGTCAGGAGTCGGACATCCAGCCGCTCTTCGAGTCCACGTATCGCATGGCTTAACGCTGACTGCGAGACCCCGAGCTTTGCCGCAGCCCGCGTAAAACTCCGCTCGCGGGCGACGATAATGAGATAATAAAGATCGTTAAAATTATCACGCAGCATGCTTATCCCCAGCCATTAACTTTATTGACGTATGGTACAGGTCATGAGGGTAATCACGTAGCGTTTCTCAACGTTCGCGCACATCACTCCTGTTTTCCCCCCTTTCACTAATAACATTTTGTATATAGATAAGAATTTTTTCTTATTTTGTCTGAATCGTAAGTTATGGGAGCGTAAAAAGCACAAACCAAAAACTACAGGGATTTCTTACAATGATGGCAACGAAAATTCACAGCGCTAAAAAAACACTTCTGGCACTCAGCGTGCTGCTGGCCTCTGGCATTAGCGTCTCACAGGCTCAGGCTGACCAATTGGCCGATATCAAAGCCGCCGGCGTCGTTAAAGTGGCGACATTCGACGCCAATCCGCCGTTCGGTTCAGTTGATGCAAAAACGCATAAGATTGTCGGCTATGACGTCGATTTTGCCGAAGCGCTGGCCAAGTCCCTGGGGGTAAAACTGGAACTGGTGGCCACCAATCCGGCCAACCGTATTCCGCTATTACAATCCGGTAAAGCCGATTTAATCGTAGCGGATATCACGATCACACCTGAGCGTGCACAAGTGATCGATTTCTCCGTGCCCTATTTTGTCACCGGCCAGCAGTTCCTTGTGCCAGCAAAATCCCCGGACAAGCTCGATGAATACAGCAAAGCGCGAATCGGCGCGGTAAAAGGTACTACCGGTGAGCAGGCGTTACATCAGCGCTTCCCGCAGTCGCGCGTACTGGCCTATGACGATATCCCCCTGGCATTAACCGCATTACGCAACGGTAATGTGCAGGCCATCACCCAGGACAGTACAATCCTGGCGGGCTTGTTAAGCGGTGCGCCGGATAAAGCAGATTTCAAAATTTTGCCGGACCTGCTGAGTAAAGAAGAGATCGGCGTGGGGGTAAAAAAAGGCGAACCCGCGCTGTTAAAAGCCGTCAACGATGAACTTTTGAAGCTGGAGTCTACCGGTCAGGCAGCAAAAATTTATGATGTGTGGTTCGGCCCTGAAACTAAAAACCCGCAGCCCCGCGCCTTTAAAATAGAAGCCCAGTAATATGCTCTCAGCTCTTTTTCATCGTTCCGCAGCTTCGGCTGCGGATTCTACCCAATTGGGTCAGGCAAGCGTCAATCTGCACAATGTGTTTAAACAGTATGACGCTCATACCGTACTTAACGGCGTCAGCCTGGCAGTTGAACCTGGTGAAGTGGTGACCATTTTGGGTCCTTCTGGCTCTGGAAAATCCACTCTTATACGTCTTATCAACCAGCTTGAGTCGCTGAGCGGTGGCGAAATTTTCATTGATGATAAACCGATTAGTCAGTTGCGCGGCGCTGCATTACGCCAGTTACACAGCCGTATCGGTTTTGTATTTCAGCAATTCAATCTCTATTCGCATCTGACCGCGCTGCAAAACATTGCGCTGGCGCTGGAATATGTTCACGGCTGGAACAAAGCGGAAGCAAAAGGCCGGGCACTCGAATTGCTGGATCAAGTGGGACTGCTCGAGAAAGCCGATGCCTATGCCGCTCAGTTATCCGGCGGGCAGCAACAGCGCGTTGCCATTGCCCGCGCGCTGGCTTCATCGCCACAAATCATTTTGTTTGATGAACCCACCTCCGCACTGGATCCAGAAATGATCGGCGAGGTGTTACAAGTGATGAAAAATCTGGCTCACAGCGGTATCACGATGATCGTCGTGACTCATGAAATGCACTTCGCTCGTGAGATTGCCGATCGTGTGGTATTCATTGATGGCGGCGATATCCTGGAAGTCGCCTCGCCGGAGGATTTCTTCACCCGCCCACAACATCCCAGAACCCAGCGTTTCCTGAAAAAAGTGCTCGACCCGTTACACCAGGAGTTACCGTTATAATGCATCTAATGGACTGGCAGGGGGTGCTGAGCGGGCAACCTCTGCAATGGATAATTTCCGGTTTTCTCACCACGCTATGGGTGACGCTGGCAGGCGTCACGCTCGCCACTCTCTTTGCTCTCCTACTACTCGGCTTACGTTTGACAGGCAATCGCATTGCCACCGCGGTGGTCGGCGTGTGGGTCTCCGCTTTTCGCAATACGCCTTTACTGGTGCAACTGATGTTCTGGTATTTCGCCGCATGGAATTGGCTACCCCGTGACGTGATTACCTTTATTAATGCTGAACACCCATGGTCAGTTCTGCCGGGTGACGTCTGGTGGTTAACGCCGGAGTTTCTTTGTTCTGCCTGGGGGCTGGGTGTTTTTACTTCAGCCTTTTTGGTCGAGGAGATTGCCTCTGGTTTGCAGGCGGTTTCTGCCGGACAACGCGAGGCGGCCATTGCCCAGGGCTTTTCCGCCTGGGCGGTTTTTCGTCACATTCTCCTTCCCCAGGGACTGGCGAACGCATGGCAGCCCATCGTTGGGCAATATCTCAACCTGATGAAGCTCTCCTCGCTTGCCAGCGGTATTGGATTTGCAGAGTTGACCTATCAGGTGCGGCAAATTGAGAGCTATAACGCGCATGCACTGGAAGCCTTTGCCGTTGGAACAGTGCTCTATCTGCTCATCGGTATCGTGTCAGGTATGCTGCTTACGCGTCTTGGACCAAAAACTGTGTCAGGTAAACCGTTCAGGGCAAAAGCCCGTCTGTTCAGCGTCAGGAGCATATCGCATGATCGCTAATATTTCGGTCATTACTGACAATCTTGACTATCTTCTGTGGGGACGCGTGACCGAAGGCCAACCCGGCGGCGTTCTGCTTACTTTGCTGATGGCTATCGGCGCGGCATTGCTGGCACTTCCCGGTGGGATAGTTCTTGCCTGCTGCGCCTGGCGTTTTCCTGGCGCGATTCGCAAAGGACTGTTTATCTGGGCCGAGTTTATTCGCGGCATTCCGTTAATCTTTGTGATTTTCTGGATGTGGTATTTGCTCCCCATGCTGACTGGAAGCGATCTGCCTGGCGCAGTTACCGTGACGTTGGCGCTGGCATGGTTCACCGCCGCCTCGGTGATGCACTCGGTGTATGCAGGAATTAGCGCCTTACCTGGCGGGCAATATGAAGCGGCAGTGGTGCAGGGTTTTCGCCCGTACCAGGCCCTGTGGCTTATTTTATTGCCGCAAGTGCTGCGCAACATTATGCCGTCATTGACCGGGATTTTTATTGGACTACTGAAGGACACGTCGCTGGCGTTTATCGTCAATGTGCCAGAACTCACGACGGTTGCCGGTCAGGTTAATAGCCGGGTGCAAATCTATCCGGCGGCCATTTTTATCTTTACCGGACTGGTCTATTACCTGCTGTGCTTTAGCCTGGAAAAATTCACCCAGCGACGATTCGCGCTAAAATGACCTCAAGGCTCAACATTCCACGAACTGGTGGTCTTCGTTGAGCCGATATTTCACGCCAGCCCGGATATTTTTTTCACCTTCAACGGCAAGCGCAAAACGCATTCTTTCGCCATCATGATAGGCCAGCGCCGCGCATCCGCCAGGACCGAGTATTATCGAATCGACAGTGCCAGTACTGGCAACAACGGCGTTCTCTCCGCTGGCAATAATATGGATATTGTCTGCGCAATTGGCGATTTTCGATTCCGCTCCGAAACAGGCTAGCCGGGTTAAATCACCGCTGCAGGCAATCCGATTTCTGTCGCCCAGTGCACTGATGCGTACACGCATGCCAGCACTGGCGATGCGCGTACCGTCACCCACGCTACTGATACGCGCTGAATTTCCCGCGACCGCAATTCGCCCGCGATCGCCCGAGCTGCCGATATGCGCGTTATAGCCTACGCTGCCTATACGTACGCTGTAACCTGCACTGGCAATTTGTGCGGCATAGCCAGCGCTGGCGATTTTAACGTTATCATCCGCACAGCCAAAGCTGACATTATCTTCCGCACTCGCCAGCGGGCTGCTGGTCCCCCCCGTTGTTTTCACGCGGGAAATATTTCCCATCGCGCGAATATCCTGCCGGACAAAACTCTCCTCTTCCCGCCATTTTGACCAGCCGTATTCCACCAGACTATTTGCCCAGTCGATATACCCTTCCCGCTGGAGCGCACGATGTACATCGGCATAACTTCCCCCGGCGGGAAAAGTACGTAGAAACCAGCGATACATTACGGGCCCAACGCGCCAGGCCCGTAAGTCATCACGCGTAATCATCATCGCTTAATGCCGGTGATAGCCATCCACCATGCACTTGAAGGTTTCGCCCGGCGTGCGGCCCGTAGTGCAAAGATAAAGATGCCCAAAAATGAAAAACAAACTGATTATTGCCAGCGCAAAATGCGCCTGTAACAACCAGTAACGCACACCGGGGAACAGATCGCCGACTACCGTCGGATAGAGCGATAACAGACCCGATATCAACAACAGCGGCAGCAGACCATACATCACGCCAACATAGGCCGCCTGCTGTAGCGGATTGAATTTCGAACGCTTTGATGCCGGGAATGGATGTGACTCTCCCTGCATAATGCCAAACAGGTAAAAACGCGTTTGTCTTTGCGCGCGTCCGATCCAACCCTGCCGCTGAATAATATAGTGATGTCCGTTACCGCCAATCAGGTTGATCAGGACAAAACCAATCCAGCAGGCGAGCAGCAAAAAACCACAGACTTCGTGTACGGTAAGCAGGCTTTTCATCACCGACGCGCTAACGGCCGAGAAGTGATTGACGAGTCCACTGGCCAGAAGTAGCAGAAATAACAGCGCGTTCGACCAGTGCCACAAGCGGACAGCCTTCGAGTATAAGTAGATCTTCTCACCGTGCCCTGCAGACGCTTTACGCGCGGCACGAAAGCGCAGCATGGCGTGTAGCGCCAGCACCAGCCACATTCCCACCAGCATTAATCCGGCGATGACCAGCCACACTGGCCAGTAGTCAGGAGAAAACATAGGGACATATTGCGCAAGCTGGGCGTGAAACTGTTCGGCATTCTGCGACGCGTTCATACATTTTCCTTTTTAATCAAATGTTGACCGAACCGACGATACAGATGGGGTTTCCCGGCGCCTGCAAGTTGATACTCGTAATACTTGTTTTCCCGCAGCCAGGTCTGAATCTCCGGGCTATCTTCACGACCAAAAATCAGCGCGTGTTCCGGGCAGGCGTTAACACAGATCGGTGGAAAACCTTTCGCCAGACGTGATTCAGCGCAAAAGTCGCATTTATCAGCCACTTTGGTGCGCGGATTGAGATAGCGGACCTGATAAGGGCACGCGCCTATGCAGTAACTGCAGCCGATACACGAAGACGTGTCGACCCGGACAATGCCGTTCTCATCTCGCCAGGAGGCGCCGGTTGGACAGACCTCAATACAGGGCGCATCATCACAATGCTGGCAGGACTGACGAAAATAGTGATACAGCGTTTCGTTGTCGTTATCCGAAACCGGAATATGCGCTATCGACAAACGGCTGCCCTGGTCAGGAACATGATTGGTTTTTCTGCATGCGCGGGCGCAAATATTACAGCCATTACACAGTGATTCGTCGTGAATCATGACATAACGAACGCCTTTAGTGCTCCTGGGGCTTGCTAACAAACTTTGACCTGGGCCGGTAAAAAAAATCACCGTCCCCATGCCAATGACAAATTTACGTCGGGTGAAGGACATCGGGTTATCCTCTAATGCTGTGACAGTGGTCGTCCACACATTCCATGACATCAACCTGAAGAATTCAGGGGTTCTGATACTGCTCAACCTCAAACCATTCGCACAGGCCGTACGCTTTGCCATAACTCATAAAACGTTCGCTGAACAAATAAGGCTCCGCATTTGACGATTCCACAGTGCGTATATCTGCGTAATCCGGGTGCGTTTCCATTGCCGAGAGCGCCGCTGCAACCTGCTGATCGCCAAAGCTATACGGCGGTTGCGTCAACATGGCGACCTTATAGGGGCGTGGATACGTTTGACAGTCGAAGCGTACCGCCTCGGCAATCGCGCGACAGATGTCGTTCTCCACCACCTGCACACACATGCTGGCGTAGTTTGCCGTCATGGTTTGCGTCGAAAAGAAATATGCCTCTTCAGCGCCGTGCACACAGGTAATATCCGCCCCATTCGCGCCCTGACACAGGGTATCCAGCAGCACGGTTAGGTCAGTCTCAGGAACCGAATACGGTGGCTGCAGGAAGACACTGCGAGCCACCAACTGACCCGATGCTGAATGTTGGCGGATAAATTCCGCCACTATCGACTCCGGGCTGGCAGGTTCCTGAACCTGCGGCGCGTTCACCTGTTCAGCAGGCGGCTGTAGCGTCTGCAGCCAGTGTCTCTTTTGGCTATCTACCTCATCAGGAAACGCCTCAATGGGTGCCTGAACGTTGCTCACGTTAGTCATCTCGCGTTCCTTACGCTGGCAACAGATCTTGTGCCGCCAGATCGGCTGCCACATCCTCAAGTCCGAGTCGATTCAGCGTTTCGCGCGTAGGACAGCCCAGTTCCGGATCCCAACCCATTTCCTGATAGAACATCGTCAGTGACAGGCGCATGTCCTCCCGGTCCATCTTGTCGGTCCCCTCGGTGAAGACCGGGAGCTTCGGATCTTTATCAAACACCCAGGAGCAAATGAGATCGTGCTCATTGCGCATATCTTTGGTTTGCATCAGTTTGACCGTATAGGCACGATGCAGGGTAAAGATACGTTCAGCGGCCAGATCCAGACTCGCCTGCGTGGTTTCATCGCCGGTAACCGCCTGGAAAAATTTCGCTTCCAGATCCAAATCTCCGCGATAATTACGGCTCTTGAGCGGCGAGACCGTCATCGGCCAGACCCAGTTGCATAGCGTGACCGCGTTATGCAAACAGACTTTCAGCAACGTCCATTTGGCATATTTGATCTTCGCGGCATTGATCGGGGTGTAGTTTTTGGTTTCGTCGTAGGCATCCTGTGAACCAAACAATTCGCCCGCCACTTCGCGCTGTAATTTCAGCGGCAAACCGGAACCGATGAAGTTAATATGGGTATGCGTCATACAGTCACGGTTAAACATACAGTTGGTGATCGCCCCAACCTGCGCAGAAGCCTCGTTAGCATGGTGGACAGGAAAACCAAACGGCGACCACAGTTTGTTCTTGGCATAACCCCAATACTCTTCGCCCAAATCCCAGCGCTCAGCAATGGCATATGAACCGTCCGCAAGGTGGCTGAGTTCCCCCACGCGATGCGCCAGTCGATAGTAAAAATCCTTAATAAAATTAGGATCGCCCGCTTCCAGCTGATCCCAGCGGATCTCCGCATACTCTTCCGCCGGCAGTACGCGCTTAAAAACGCCTTTCGAGTAGCAATAAGTAAAATCGCGGTGCAACTGCCCGTAGTTACACCAGATGCCATAATCGTCGAACAGGTTCAGACCAATCAGGTTTCCCACCACGCGCCCATCGTCTTTATCGTCAAAATCTTTCGGGCCATTGGGGAAAATGGTGGTGTGCACAAAGTTCGCCACGCAGGTGTTGCCACCGGTACTCGGTACGCCAAAATCTTTCACCCGCGGGACATTGAGCTGTGACATACAACGAATCGGGCACGAATGGCAGCCGCTCATTTTTACCGTGTATTTCTCAGCGGCAGGTCCGAGATCGAACACGGATTTATAGGTACGGAAACCAACGGTATTCTGGTTGCCCGGCGGGATTTCACCCGTTTCAATTGGCCCGCCTTCCGCCGCTCCCCAGAACAGTCCCTTGCGGGCCGTCCAACGCGAGTTTGGCGAAGAGTATTCTGCCCAGGCCTGCGGGGTGCTCGGCACAACGTGGTTGTTGTTGGCGCCGATAAGCTCGGTCATCATATAGTCATTGAGCCGCTTCATCTCTTTGCGGTCGGCAATGTTGACACCTTTGGTCCCTTCTACCGCAATGGCCTTCAGATTTTTCGAGCCCATCACCGCGCCAGTACCGGCGCCGCCGCTGTGGTTGCGGCTGTTGATCATGCAGGAGAGCGGTACCAGATTTTCCCCCGCCTGGCCAATCGCGGCGACGCAAGTCTCAGGGCTGGTAATGCGGCAAATCTCTTCGGTTGTGGCGCGCGTGCCCTTGCCCCACAGGAAATCGGCTTTTTCGATGCTGACTTTATCGTCTTTGATGTTGATCCAGACAGGCGACGCGGACTTACCTTCGATAATAATGGCGTCGTAACCGGCAAATTTCATCTGTGCGGCGAAGAAACCGCCCATGTGGGCATCTACGACTAAATTACCTTTGGTAAATGTTGACAAGGAGGTGATATTGACGCGGGAGCTACAGGGTGCGCCCGAGCCCGTTAATGGCCCGGTGGCGAAAACCAGTTTATTCCCTTCATCAAACGGCATGGTGCCTGGCGGGACTTCGTCGTACATAATTTTATACCCAAAGCCCATCCCACCGATAAATTTCTTAAATTTACTGGAATCTTCATGGGTGATATTACCCGTGGTGAGATTGATCCGTAAAATATTACCTGTCCAACCGTTAGCCATCATGTTTTCCTTTGCAAGAAGGTTTAATAGATATACCCGTCAGGCAGCTTTTTTATTCAAAACTGCGCTATTTTTGGCAATTAATGACGCGTATCAGGCATGCCTGCCCTCTATCAAACGGTAATATCTTTCCACTCGATAATTTTTAATGCCCCAGTCGGGCACGCATTGGCGCATTCCCCGCATAACACACATTTTGAGGATTTTTTCGTTTCCGTGTTGACGGTCGCCATCATCCACGGGCAGGCTGTGGTACAAGCGCTACAGCCAATGCAACGTTTATGGTCCACGGCAATACAACCGTCTTCCTGCTTCCAGGTAATGGCGCCAATCGGGCAGACCTTCATGCATTGCGGATCTTTGCATTGGCGGCAGGTATCCGCGGTATAGTTTAAATCACCATACAGTCCGCCACCGGACCCGACGCCATCATCGCCAAAGAAGTAATTACGATGAATTTTGATGCGGGAAAAGAAGGTGCCAACGGCCCCATCGTTATAATTGGTACAGGAAATCTCGCAGCGATGACAACCAGTGCAGCGTGCTCGCTGCGTTACCAGCACCCCTTTCGGCGTATTGATAAGCCCAACGGTACCGCTGTCGATATCTTCCTGCTTACAACCAAAAAGTGATAACAACGCGGGTGCAATGGTCAGTCCTGCCAGACCCTTTCCGGATATACGTAGGAATTCAAGCCGCGTTAAGCCACAATCTAAAAATGGACGATCAACCTGGTTCATTTATTTCGCATCCTCTTCGCAAACGCAGTAGCGGCAACACATCAAGGCTAATTTTTACGCACAGATCGGGCCAATTCGGCCATTAATGTTGCCAACAACACGTGAATATTTGCCCTAACCTGATCGTATAAATGACGGTGGTTAAACTAAATGAATCTAATCCTTTAGGGTTAGGCACAATGATAATGTGGTTATTAAGCGCCCGTCGTTTTGATCGTCATCAATTAAAAAACGGAAGAAAAGTAATTAATGCGGAGTGAGATTTATTATCATTAAGATAAGTTGAAATAATATTTCATATGGCTTGCAAATATTTGTGACTCCACTCTCAAATATATTTTTATATATCAATCGATATACAACGAAATATACAGCGGAGTATATTTCTCTAATTGCAGTCCTAAATTATACATATTGATAGAATAACGTGACGAGAATAAGAGGATGGCGCAAATGACTGCCCTCCTCTTTTTATGGATTATCCGGCCAATGCTTTAATAACGGTCTCAATGGCCTGTTTTTCTAGCTCACTGCGCTTTACACGCTGGTTGGCGAGGGTGGTTCTCAGCACACCCGCAATGACGATATGCTTTGGCTCTTGTCCCAGATCGCGCATTTCCAGTACTACTTTACCGACTATTCTGCACATTTCCCGGTACAACTCATCGTCTTTGGTCTGATTTCCCATATTTGCCCGCTCGTCATTAACTCAAACCAACAGCATATATCACTCTGGCTAATTAGACAAAATTCAATGAAAATCAAACAAATGTCATAAATCTATCGGATCCGCTGCAGTCGATTTACCAGTTCCGCAAGGCTCCGCGCCTGCATTTTTTCCATCACCCGCGCGCGATGAACTTCAACCGTGCGCACGGCAATATTCATAGCGTCCGCAATTTCCCGATTCATTAACCCTTTTGCAACCAGTTGCGCCAACTCTCGCTCCTTTGGCGTGAGCATCTGATAGCAGGCCACGATCTCTTGTCGCGAGAAAGCGGCGCGAGAAACCTGCAAAGCGTGCTCTAACGCCGTCTGCAAAGGCCCGGCGGACACCGGCTTTTGCAAAAAATCGACTGCTCCACGTTTCATTTGCTCAACCGCCATCGGCACATCGCCATGCCCGGTGAGGAACACCACCGCCAGCGTACTTTCTCGCTGGCGCATCGCTTCATGTACAGCATGCCCATCCAGTACCGGCATACGCATATCCAGCAAAAGCACGCCCACCTGGTGCAGATTTGCCCCTGCGAGGAATGTTTCACCCTGCTCCCAGCAACATACCTCATATCCCAGACTTTCCAGTAAAAACGCACAGGCCTGGGTGACGGCAATGTCGTCATCCAGCAGATGAATTAGTGCCACTACGGCCTCCCTCCTGGTTTTGCTTAAAATGTAATGTCACTACCGCCCCCGCTTTTTCATCAGGAGCCTGATGATTTTTGATCTCAATGTCGCCATTTGCGTAACGCACCAGCCGCTGACAAATGGCTAATCCCAGCCCCATGCCTTCTTTACGGGTGGTCATAAACGGCTGAAAAGCCTGGTACAACTGCGCCTCATCAATACCGCCAGCGTTATCCTGCACCTGAATACGCACATCCCCTTCCTCACGCTGAGCGCTAAACCACACCGTGGTTGCCCCGGCCTGGGCCGCATTGAGCACCAGATTGGCCAGCACCTGCTCAAGCAGAACGCTTGGCAGAGTCAGCGTTAACGTCTTGCCGACACGCGTTTGCAGCGCCACTGCCGGGAATTGCTGGGGCATGCGCAATAATTGCCAGACGTGATGAATTGCATCATGAACGTTGACGGCCCGCCAGTCATCGGTCATCACCGGATTACCCTGCGCCTGGCTGACCCACTGGCGCAGATTGTGCAACGTATCAGCGCCCCGCTGCGCCTGAGCATCAATGTTCTCCAGCGCAGGCAACAACGGATGCTGCTTATCCTGACCGCGCAGGCGGATCAAACAGCCCTGCGCATAATGGCGGATAGCCGACAGCGGCTGATTAAGTTCGTGGGCAAACCCGGAGGTCATCTCGCCAAGCACACTCATTTGGCGAGCGGTTTCCAGCGCCTGTTCTTGTTTGCGCAGCAGAATGCTGTTCCGCTCCAGTTGCCTGCCGCGACGACGAACCAGCAGCATCACCCAGATATAATTGAGCGTCAGCAGCAACAGCACAACGGCCACAGCCCCCATAGCGAGCTGGTGCTGGATAAACCAACTTTTGACGTCCAGCCAGAGCTGACGCTGCTGCGGATGCTGGCGGACATCGCGTAGCAACGCTTCTACTTCGCGTGTCGAGGCAGGCGCTCCCCAGCGAAACGTTGCATTCTGCGGAGAATTGAACAGCACCCGTGTGACGCGATCGGCGAGCTCGTCGCTCACTGCAGGCAGTGCCGCAAATGACCAGTCAGGATAGAGCGGCGTACTGGTTAAACAGGGAATCGAGGTCGGATGGTTGAGTACAGCCCTAAAGTCCGTTTTATGAATGAGCCCTTCCTCATCCATGTTTTCCAGCAGACACACCGGCACAATCACCGCCTGCACAGCTTTTTCGCGTAGTAAATAGAGTAAGGCATCGGCAGGAAAACCGGTAAACCTCAGGCGTAAATCGCGCTCAGGTCGCAGACCGGCATCGCTAAGTGCTTTATACCCCAACAAATAGCCGCCAAAAGCCTGAGCATCAATGGCGCCAACCGTTTTACCGATCAGATCATGCGCGGAAGTGATTCCACTATCGCGCCTGACGAGAATCGCGCTACCGATCACGTTACTGGCGGCTTTGCCTCCCCGGGTAGAACGTAACGACGCCAGCCAGCGTAACGCAGAGCGGTTGTTTAGCTGTACAAACTGCGCCGGATTAGTGACCACAAATTGTACCGTGCCACGATTCACCGCCTCCTGCATCTGGTGCAGATCCAGCGGTTGTATATGAAACTGCTCACCGGGAATTTGCTGATTCAACAGGGTTTCCAACGGCTGCCAGTGCTGACGTGTGGAGATCTCCCCACGCATTGCCAACACGCCAATGTTCCATGTCTGCGCCGCGACCGTGCCGCTTAGCATCCACAGCGATGCCAGTACCGTCAGGCATCTTACTACGTTGCGTCCCACTCAATTATCCCTGTCAATTATGTTGTTTTAGATCAACAACAAGCCGGGTATGTGGTTAACCACAATAGAGTACCCCCCGTCACGATTTTTACACTGTAAATCATTGAGATTCTTTATTCATCACACACAAACCAACGGCGTGACCAATGTTTCGTTGTTGTACCGTGACGGGAGAAAATATGGACAGCAGTAAACGGCAGTTTCTCCAGCAACTGGGCGTCCTGACCGCTGGCGCTTCACTGGTCCCCCTGGCGCAGGCGCAATTCCCCTTCTCGCCTGAACGCCATGAAGGCTCATTCGCGCATCGCTACGCCATGTTGATTGACCTGCGACGCTGCATCGGCTGCCAGGCCTGTACCGTCAGTTGCGCTATTGAAAACCAGACGCCGCAGGGAGAATTCAGAACCCTCGTTAACCAGTATCAGGTGCAGCTTACAGGCCAGCAAAGCGTCACCAACGTCCTGCTGCCGCGCCTGTGCAACCATTGCGATAATCCCCCTTGCGTACCCGTTTGTCCGGTGCAGGCCACCTTCCAACGTGAAGACGGTATTGTGGTCGTCGACAACACCCGCTGCGTGGGTTGCGCTTACTGCGTGCAGGCCTGCCCTTACGATGCGCGGTTCATCAACCATGAAACGCAAACCGCCGATAAATGCACATTTTGCGTACACCGTCTGGAAGCGGGGCTGCTACCGGCCTGCGTGGAATCCTGCGTCGGCGGCGCACGCATCATTGGCGATGTCAAAGATCCGCACAGCCGGATTTCTCAAATGCTGCATGAACACCATGAGGCCATCAAAGTGCTGAAACCCGAAAGCGGAACATCACCGCACGTGTTTTATCTGGGTCTGGATGAAGCGTTTGTCACCCCGTTAATGGGACGCGCTCAACCCGCGCTCTGGCAGGAGGTTTAAATGAACCATTCACTGATTATCGAAGAGGTTCTGGCCCATCCGCAACATGTAAGCTGGTTACCCTGGGCCGTACAGTATTTCTTTTTCATCGGTATTGCCGCCTGCGCCGCGCTGTTCGCCTGCGTGCTGCACTGGCGCAAACAAGAGACGCCGGACCTGGAAAACCTGACGCTGTTAATTGCCCTGACCTGTGCAATAACCGCCCCGTTGGCGCTAACCGCCGATTTACACCAAACCGCCCGCGTCTGGCATTTTTATGCTTATCCGACGCCATGGTCCTGGATGCCATGGGGCGCGCTGTTTTTACCGCTGTTCACCGGCTTCCTGGGCCTGTGGTTTTTGGCGCAGCACGTTAAGCGGATAACGCTTAAAAGTTACAGTGTAACTAAATGGTTGGCCGTCGGTAGCGCCTTATCCGCCATCGGATTACTGGTTTACACCGGTCGCGAAGTGTCGGTGGTGCAGGCGCGTCCTATTTGGTTCAGCTACGCCTTTCCGGTTGCAATGTTCCTCAGCGCGCTGCAAACGTTCCTCGCCCTGCTCATCGCTGCAACAAACAGTGAAGGATCTTTGCTGCGCAAACTGGCGTGGGGACAAATTGTTGCCTTGAGCGCGCTGGCTATCGTGGTGGCAATTTGGGTGAGCGGCAATACGCTCTCCGGTTCAGCAATTCGCCAGTGGCTGGATGTCGCCTCTTCGGCACGACACTACGCCATCGGTTGGGTTGTGTTATGGCTTGTCTCGCTCGTCCTTTGCGGGCTGGTGCTGCGTTTTCCATTATCGCGGCTGCTGCGCATATTACTGGCGTTTAGCGCCATGGCGCTATGCTGGCTGATGCGCTGGACGTTACTCATCCAGGTACAGACCGTACCGAAATTTAACGCCCAATTTAATCCTTACACCCTGCCCGGCGGCACCGATGGCTGGCTGGCCATTGCGGGCACCTTCGGCCTGTGGATAGCACTGATTATTATTGTTCGTGAAGCCCTGAACGCGATCGCAAGGAGAATGCAACATGGCTAATTTAACCCGTCGTCAGTGGCTTAAAGTCGGTCTTGCAGTAGGTGGCATGGTGACGTTTGGTCTGAGTTATCGGGATGTAGCAAAGCGCGCACTGGACGGTTTGCTGGACGGTACCTCTGGTAAAATTACCCGCGACCGCATCTTTGGTAATGCGCTCATCCCTGAAGCCAATGCCCGGCCGCAATGGCAGCAAAATCCGCAGCAGGTGATCTCAATGACGCAGTGCTTTGGCTGCTGGACGCAGTGCGGTGTGCGGGTACGCGTTGATAGTGAGCAAGGCAAAGTGCTGCGCATTGCCGGTAACCCTTATCATCCATTATCTCACGAGCACCATATTGACGCCTCGGTTCCCTTTGCCACGGCAATGGCGCAACTGGCGGGCGAGTCGGGTCTGGACGCGCGCTCCACCGCCTGCGCTCGTGGCGCAACCTTACTTGAAGGTCTGTACAGCCCACAGCGCATTCTGCAGCCCATGAAACGCGTCGGCAAACGCGGCGAGGGAAAATGGCAGCGCATCAGCTTCGAACAATTAATCACAGAGGTGGTGGAAGGCGGTGACCTGTTTGGTGAGGGCCATGTTGATGGCCTGCGGGCAATTCACGATCCCGATACGCCGCTTGATGCCAGACATCCCGGCTTTGGGCCCAAATCCAATCAGTTGCTGGTCACCAATACCAGCGATGAAGGACGTGATACGTTTTTACGTCGCTTCGCGCTGAACAGTTTCGGCAGTAAAAACTTCGGCGCGCATGGCGCTTACTGCGGTCTGGCCTACCGGGCCGGTTCTGGTGCGCTAATGGGCGATCTGGATAAAAATACCCACGTGAAGCCCGATTGGGATAATGTCGAGTTCGCGTTGTTTATGGGAACCTCTCCGGCGCAATCCGGCAATCCGTTTAAACGCCAGGCTCGCCAGCTCGCTAGCGCCCGTTTACGCGACGACTTTCGCTATGTGGTGGTGGCGCCAGCCCTGCCATTAACCACGGTACTGGCTGACGATCGCGGCCACTGGCAGCCCGTGCGTCCGGGAAGCGACTCCGCGCTGGCGATGGGTATGATCCGCTGGATAATCGAAAAACAGCGCTATAACACCGATTACCTTGCGATTCCCGGCGTACAGGCCATGCAGCAAGCCGGTGAAAAAAGCTGGAGCAACGCCACGCATCTGGTGATCACCGATGAGATCCCAAATCTTGCCGGGCAGCATTTAACCCTCGCGCATCTGAACGCAAACGCCGCCCAGGAGCCGGTGGTCGTTAACGAAGCCGGAGAAATCGTCGCCGCCAGCGGTTGCCCACGCGCGCAGTTGTTTATCACCCGCGTGGTGACGCTGGCAGACGGCCAGACGGTGACGGTAAAAAGCAGCCTCCAGTGCCTGAAAGAATCCGCCGAAAAACTAACGCTGGCGCAATACAGCCAGCAGTGCGGTGTGTCTGAAGCAGACATTGGCGCACTGGCCGACGCATTTACCCGCCACGGACGTAAAGCGGCGGTGATCGCCCACGGCGGAATGATGGCAGGTAATGGATTTTATAACGCCTGGTCGGTAATGATGCTCAATGCGCTGATTGGCAACCTGAGTCTTGAAGGCGGCGTGTTTGTCGGCGGCGGCAAGTTCAATGGCGCCACCGATGGACCACGCTACAACATGGACAGTTTCACCGGGAAGATTAAACCAAAGGGATTAAGCATCGCACGCAGTAAAACCGCGTATGAGTCTTCCGAAGAGTACCGCAATAAAGTAGCCGCCGGACAATCGCCCTTCCCGGCAAAAGCCCCCTGGTATCCGTTTGTGGCAGGTCAACTTACTGAACTTCTTGTCTCGGCACTCGAAGGCTACCCTTATCCGCTAAAAGCCTGGATCTCTAACATGACCAACCCGTTTTACGGCATCGCAGGGTTGCGCGGCGTGGCGGAAGAAAAGCTTAAAGATCCTGCGCGTTTGCCGCTATTTATCGCCATTGATGCCTTTATGAACGAAACCACGGCGCTGGCAGATTACATCGTGCCGGATACCCATAACTTCGAAAGCTGGGGATTCAGCGCCCCGTGGGCGGGCGTCGCCAGCAAAGCTACCACCGCTCGCTGGCCCGTGGTCAGAGCCGCAACCAGCAGTACCGCTGACGGTCAACCGGCCTCAATGGAATCTTTCTGTATTGCGGTAGCAAAACGCATTGGTTTGCCTGGTTTTGGTGATAATGCGATTACCGACCCACAGGGCAATCAGTATCCGTTAAATCGTGCGGAAGATTATTATCTGCGCCTCGCCGCCAATATTGCGTTTATGGGTAAATCACCGGTCCCGGAGGCTCAGCCGGAAGACATTGCCTTGACCGGGGTGCAACGGATCATGCCGGTGATAACGCAAACGCTGAAAGCCGATGAAGCCAGCCGGGTGGCATTTGTGTATTCACGCGGCGGGCGTTTCGCCCCAGCCAGCAGTGGCCGGGTGGAGGATCGCGTCGGCAATGCGTGGGAAAAACCGCTGCAAATCTGGAATGCGAATGTCGCCGCGCACCGCCATGCGATTACCGGCGAGCGCTACAGCGGCTGCCCGGCCTGGTATCCTTCGCGCCTGTCAGACGGACGTGCGGTCGAGGAGTTATTCCCGGAACAAGAATGGCCGCTGAAATTGATCTCCTTTAAATCCAATACCATGTCCAGCGCCACGGCGGTCATCCCACGCCTGCATCATCTGAAGCCGGTTAATCTGGTGGCGCTCAACCCGCAGGATGGTAAGCGGTACGGCTTAGCACATGGCGATACGGTACGTATCACTACGCCTGGCGGTCAGGTACAGGCGCAAATAAGCCTGCTTCATGGTGTTATGCCGGGAGTTATCGCCATTGAACATGGCTATGGACATAAAGAAATGGGCGCAGCGCAGCATACGCTCGACGGCGAGCCGATGCCATTTGACGCGCAGATAAGGTCGGGAATTAATCTCAATGATTTGGGTTTTGCGGATCCTACCCGGCAGGTAACCAATACCTGGCTTGACTGGGTGTCGGGTGCGGCGGTACGCCAGGGGCTGCCAGCGAGAATTGAGCGCGTGTAACTCGCGCGTCCGGTGGCAACGCTAACGCATTTTATCCGGCCTACAACATCCTGTAGGCCGGATAAGGCAAAAAGCGGATCAGTTATTTACCGGGATCACCGCGCCTTTGTATTTAGTGCGGATCCAGTCCTGAATTTCTTTTGAATGCAGCACGTCCACCAGCGCCACAATATCCTTTTTCTTCTCATCGCCGCGATGTACGGTAATGATGTTGGCATACGGGTTGTTTTCACCGCTTTCGACGGCAATCGGATCTTTCACCGGATCCAGCCCCGCGTCGATAGCGTAGTTCGCGTTAATCACCACCGCATCGCCTTCGTCGTTGTTGTACATCTGCGGTAACAGCGCCGCTTCCACGTTAGGCAGGAACTTCAGTTTTTTCGGGTTTTCCACGATGTCGCTAATGCGCGCGGTGACTTTGTCCACCCCCGGCTTCAGCTTGATCACACCCTCTTTTTCGAAAATCGACAGAATACGGCCTTCCTCAGATACCGCATCGCGCATGATGACCTTGCCGCCTTCCGGCAGATCTTTAAGCGATTTCACCTTCTTCGAATAGATGCCGATCGGCTCAATGTGAATTGCTCCGGCGCTGACGAAGTCATAGGTTTTATCGCCAGCATGATCTTTAATCACGCTGTTCAGATACGGAATATGTTGGAAGTAGTTAGCGTCAATTTCACGGCCAGCCAGCGCGGTATTCGGCAGGATGTAATCCTGGAACGGCTTAATTTCCAGGTCGATCCCCTGCTTTGCCAGAATCGGTTTGGCCTGCTCAAGGATCTCCGCGTGCGGTACGTTTGATGCGCCAACGGTCAGCGTATCAGCCCAGGAGGCGAAGCTCAGGGCGCTTAAGGTTGCTGCGGCGAGTAATGTCAGTGATTTTTTCATGATAATGGTTTCCGTATTTTATTAGCGTTTATCTAACAGAGAGGTGATCACATCGCCGCAAAGCTGGATGATGAAGACGATGAGCAGAATCGTCACCGTCGCCACCAGCGTGACGTCGCTGTGGTTGCGCTGGAATCCTTCCAGATAGGCCAGATTCCCTAAACCCCCGGCACCAATGACTCCCGCCATCGCGCTGTAGCTGACCAGCGCAATCAGCGTCACGGTGATCCCGGACACCAGAGCGGGAGAAGATTCCGGCAGTAAAACCCGAAAAATAAGCGTACTCAGACGCGCGCCCATCGAACGTGTCGCTTCAATAACGCCTTTATCCACTTCACGCAGGGCAATTTCGACCAGACGCGCATAAAACGGCGCGGCTCCCACAATTAACGCAGGCAGCGCGGCATTAGCGCCGAGAATGGTGCCAACCATCGCTTTGGTAAATGGGATCAGCAGCACGATCAAAATGATGAAGGGGATCGAACGGAAGATATTCACCACCAGCGAAATCGCGCTATACACGGCGCGATTGTGGAACAGTCCGCCACGCGCCGTCAGAAACAGCGCCAGGCCAAGGGCGATCCCAAGGACAAAGGTCGCCACGCCAGAAAGCGCGGTCATATAGAGCGTTTCCTGGGTTGCTGCTAATAATTGATCCCATTTCAGATGGGGGAACAGTCCTTCAGCCATGTTGAATCACCTCACCTTCAATGTCGCTATGGCGCAGGTCGGCCAGAATATTGCTCAGTTGCTCCTCGGTAGCCACAACGTGTACCCATAGCTGACCAAACACCCCGTGCGCGGTTTGCGTCATCTTGCCGTGCAAAATGTTAAACGGCAGGCCGTAGCGCAGGGTCAATTCTCCAACGACGGGACGGTGGGTGCGTTGCCCGGTAAACGTTAGCTTGATCACCACGCCGCCCAGTTCGCGTGCCAGCTGTGGGTTGAACTCATCTTCTTCGGCGTACTGGCTCACCTGACGCACGAATTGTCGGGTGATCGGCTGCTGCGGATGGGTAAAGACGCTGAGTACGTCGCCTTCTTCAACGACTTTACCGTTTTCCATCACCGCCACGCGGTCGCAGATTTTGCGCACCACGTGCATTTCATGGGTGATCAACACAATGGTTAATTTGAAGCGACGGTTAATATCGAGCAGTAAATCAAGGATCTGATCGGTAGTTTGCGGATCTAACGCCGAGGTGGCTTCGTCGCACAGCAGTACGTCAGGATTGTTCGCCAGCGCGCGGGCAATTCCCACCCGCTGTTTTTGCCCGCCGCTGAGCTGAGACGGATAAGCATTCTCGCGACCACTCAACCCAACCAGCGTAATCAGTTCGGCAACCCGCGCTTTGATGGACGCCTTTGGCGCACCCGCGATTTGCATAGAGAAAGCAATATTTTCGCTAACCGTGCGCGACCACAGTAAGTTGAAGTGCTGGAACACCATGCTGATTTTCAGTCGCGCCTGACGCAGAGATTCTCCGCGGGCGGCAGAGATATCATGGCCGTTAATCGTCACGCTGCCGGAGGTCGGTTTTTCCAGACCATTAAGCAAGCGAATTAAGGTGCTCTTACCCGCCCCGCTGTAACCAATAATTCCGTAAATCTGTCCCTGCTCAACCGTCAGATTGACGTTATCGACAGCGGTAATGGATAGCCTGCCTGGCGTAAACACTTTTGAAATATTTTTCAGGACAATCATGTCGTTTGGGTATCCGCTGCTGCTTTTTGTAATCCTGCTAGCGCTTTTAGCTGTTTAGCAGTATGGATGTCCAAACGAGTGTAATGAGTGAAATTGGCTTTTAGAATGAATTAAAACGAATTTGATATAATTTTTAGGAATATGTTCTGTCCATTGAAAACGCCCGCCTAAATCTGTTTATTTGGATAGCCTGGGCAGGTTGTTGCGCAACAAACTGTCGCTGAGCCCAACGCCTTTATCCATACCGATGAACAAATTAATGAATATTTTTTGTAAATCCGCACAGAACTGTTTTGAAACAGCGTTTCCATTTTCCTTTTAGATAAAATTCAGCGTATAATGCGCGCCAATTGTCTCTTGAATGGTTTCAGCACATTGACCTGTAAAACTCAACGACTACAAAACTCACCTTCCCGTTGGGCTGAAACGCAAGCACACATTCCTCTGCACGCTCTTTCGATGTCACCTATCCTTAGAGCGAGACATCACCACTTTCGTAACTCAGGTTTAGCTTCCCATCCGTGCGCGATGGGAGCCAGATTTCCCAATCCTTCTCAACTTAAAGACTAAGACTGTCATGAAAAAGACGAAAATTGTTTGCACCATCGGTCCGAAAACCGAATCCGAAGAGATGTTAACCAAAATGCTGGACGCGGGCATGAACGTCATGCGTCTGAACTTCTCTCATGGCGATTACGCAGAACACGGTCAGCGCATCAAAAATTTGCGCAACGTGATGAGCAAAACCGGTAAGAAAGCCGCTATCCTGCTGGATACCAAAGGTCCGGAAATCCGTACCATTAAGCTGGAAGGCGGTAACGACGTTTCTCTGAAAGCAGGCCAGACCTTCACCTTCACCACCGACAAATCTGTTGTCGGCAACAGCGAAATCGTTGCTGTGACTTACGAAGGCTTCACTAAAGATCTGTCTGTCGGCAACACCGTACTGGTTGACGATGGCCTGATCGGCATGGAAGTTACCGCGATCGAAGGTAACAAAGTTATCTGTAAAGTGCTGAACAACGGCGACCTGGGCGAAAACAAAGGCGTTAACCTGCCAGGCGTTTCTATCGCGCTGCCAGCACTGGCTGAGAAAGACAAACAGGACCTGATCTTCGGTTGCGAACAGGGCGTTGACTTCGTTGCGGCATCCTTTATCCGTAAACGTTCTGACGTGGTTGAAATCCGCGAGCACCTGAAGGCGCACGGCGGCGAAAACATCCAGATCATCTCCAAAATCGAAAACCAGGAAGGCCTGAACAACTTCGACGAAATCCTCGAAGCGTCTGACGGTATCATGGTTGCTCGTGGCGACATGGGCGTTGAGATCCCGGTTGAAGAAGTTATCTTCGCGCAGAAGATGATCATCGAGAAATGTATCCGCGCGCGCAAAGTCGTTATCACTGCGACCCAGATGCTGGACTCCATGATCAAAAACCCGCGTCCGACCCGCGCTGAAGCCGGCGACGTAGCGAACGCCATCCTCGACGGCACCGACGCAGTCATGCTGTCTGGCGAATCCGCGAAAGGTAAATACCCGCTGGAAGCCGTGACCATCATGGCGACCATTTGCGAACGTACCGACCGCGTGATGACCAGCCGTCTGGACTTCAACAACGACAGCCGCAAACTGCGCATCACCGAAGCCGTTTGCCGTGGCGCGGTTGAAACTGCGGAAAAACTGGACGCTCCGCTGATCGTCGTTGCAACCCAGGGCGGTAAATCTGCTCGCGCAGTGCGTAAATACTTCCCGGATGCCACCATCCTGGCGCTGACGACTAACGAAACTACCGCGCGTCAGCTGGTACTGAGCAAAGGCGTTGTGGCACAGGTTGTTAAAGAAATCAGCTCCACCGATGATTTCTACCGTCTGGGCAAAGAAGTTGCTCTGGAGAGCGGTCTGGCGCAGAAAGGTGACGTTGTGGTTATGGTTTCTGGCGCGCTGGTTCCAAGCGGCACGACCAACACCGCATCCGTTCACGTACTGTAATAATTCCGTCGCGAATTAATTTGCTTATAAAAGCGCCCTCGTGGCGCTTTTTTTATTTTATCGATAGCCACAATTAATAAAAAATCAAATCGGATTTCACTATCTAATCCGTGATTATCTAAGATGAATCCGATGGAAGCTTTCTGTTTTCACTCGGTTTTTTAGCCGTTTTTGCACAATTCGATGCTTCTTTGAGCGAACGATCAAAAATAAGTGCATTCCCATCAAAAAAATATTCTCAACATAAAAAACTTTGTGTAATACTTGTAACGCTACATGGAGATTAACTCAATCTAGAGGGTATTAATAATGAATCGTACTAAACTGGTACTGGGCGCGGTAATCCTGGGTTCTACTCTGCTGGCAGGTTGCTCCAGCAACGCTAAAATCGATCAGCTGTCTTCTGACGTTCAGACTCTGAACGCTAAAGTTGACCAGCTGAGCAACGACGTGAACGCAATGCGTTCCGACGTTCAGGCTGCTAAAGACGACGCAGCTCGCGCTAACCAGCGTCTGGACAACGCAGCTACTAAATACCGCAAGTAATAGTATCTGTGTAATAAAAATGGCGCACATTGTGCGCCATTTTTTTGCCCTGAATTTCTCGTTCCCTGTTATTGCGTAGCGCGCACCTCTGCATTCTCTCCCGGCACCCCATTTCGCGCAGACTTCACTTCCGCATCATTGTTAACGACCGAGGCCTGGCTGGCCGTCACTGTGACCGGATAACCCGCACGGCGATACAACGCGCGTTCCACCAGGCTGCTATCAACGGCTTTATTGTCTTTGAACTGAGTAAAACCGGCTGGGAGCACATACGGCATGGTCTGAACGTTTTGTTCCTCTTCCGGCGACAGTGGGCGATGCACCTCGACATACCGCATGCCGTTCGGCTCAATCGAATATTTGATCGGCTCATTAATCACCCTGACCGGCGTTCCTGTTCGGACTTGAGCAAACAATGCCTTGATGTCCGGCGCGTTCATGCGAATACACCCGGAGCTCACGCGCAAACCGACGCTGTCCGGTGCGCTGGTGCCATGGATCAGGTATTCACCGTTTCCATGCGCCAGACGCAGTGCAAAGCGTCCTAACGGGTTATTTGGCCCGGCGGGCACTACCGGAGGCAATGTTATGCCACGTTCCAGAGAGCGTTTACGGATGCCTGCTGTAGGGGTCCAGGTAGGATTCGGTATTTTCTGCCCTACCCGGGTTTCCATCACCGGAGTTTCCAGCCCCTGCAAACCGATACCAATCGGGAATACCTGAACGATATTCTCTCCCGGCGGGTAGTAATACAGACGTAGCTCCGCCAGATTCACAATAATGCCTTCGCGTGGCGCATCAGGCAGCAGTAATTGCGAGGGAATAGTAATCAGGGTTCCGGGTTTGGGAACAGGGGCAATAGTATTATTGGCTTCGAGGATCAACATTGCGGCGGTATCAAACTTACGGGCAATCGCCTGTAGGTTTTTATCCCCTTCCTGCACGGTATAAGTTTGATTTTGCCCAACAAGACGACTGTTTGCCTGGGGCAACGGATAATCGACCGCCCATGCGGCCTGAATAGCGCTGTAAGCGCCGATTAGCATTAAGGTAATAACAGACGCGCGTTTCATACTCACTCACCCCCCTGGCGTTCCTGCCGGACGACGGCGAGCGCCAGATCCGGCTTACGAGTCACTGCGTTGCCTTACACGATCGATTTCAAGTCGGTCTGAAAGTTGACGTGTTTTATCAGTTTAGCTAAGAGTTGCGGCTTTGCCGCGGATAGCCCGAATCATTGCCTCCAGCCCCTGTGAACGAGACGGTGTGAGATGCTGTGCGAGCGCCATTTTTTCAAACCACGGACGCACATCAAAATTCACAATATCCTGGGCCGTCATGCGGTCGTACAGAATGAAGACCACGGCGATAAGCCCTTTCACAATTGCCGCATCGCTGTCGCCCTGAAATTCAATAATCCCTTCAGCATTCTGACGCATAACAATCCATACCTGACTTTGACATCCCTGAATGCTATTTTCGGGGCAGCGATCGTCGGCGTTTAATTCCGGCAAACGCTGACCCAGTTCAATGATGTACAGGTATTTCTCTTCCCAATTAGCGCAACGCAGAAAATTACGCAACAATTTTTCTTTATCCGGTAGCGCAGCCATAACGCCTCCCTGTTATCCCAGTAAGTGATGAATACGCTTGAGACCTGTCACCAGGCGATCCACTTCTTCATGGGTGTTGTACATGGCAATCGACGCCCGACACATGGCGGGAACGTGATAGTAGGCCATCAGCGGCATTGCGCAGTGATGCCCCGTCCGCACGGCGATCCCATAGTTATCGAGAAAACTCCCGACGTCATAGGCGTGATGTTTGCCGAGGTTAAAGGCAATCACCCCAAGGCGGTTATCCGGTCCGTAAAGCGTCAAATCCGGCACGTCCGCCAACTGTTCCAACGCATAGCGCATCATGAACTGTTCATATTCGCTAATTTCAGTCAGCCCCAGCGCTGAAACATACTCAATAGCCGCGCCAAGCCCGATGATTCCTCCTGTGTTAGGCGTACCGGCTTCAAAACGCCACGGCGCTTTGGCCCACGTCGTCCCCTGGCTCAGGCTCACGGTCGCAATCATCGAACCGCCGCCTTCCCATGGCGGCATTTCCTGCAGCAGCGCCTCTCTGGCATACAGCACGCCAATACCGGTTGGCCCGTAGAGCTTGTGTCCGGAGAAAACATAAAAATCGCAATCTAACGCCTGCACATCCACTTGATGATGCATAACCGCCTGTGCGCCATCCACCAGCACTTTTGCGCCGTATTGATGCGCCAGCGCAATCATCTCACTTAGCGGGTTTTCGGTGCCCAGTACGTTTGAAACATGGGTAATTGCCAGCAGTTGCGTACGCTCATCGAACAGCGCTGGCAACGCTTCCAGTTGCAATGTGCCGTCGGCATTGAGCGGAATGACCCGCAGTTCTGCGCCCACGCGGGCGCAGAGCATTTGCCAGGGAACAATGTTGGCATGGTGCTCCATTTCGCTGATGATGATGTTATCGCCAGTCCTGACATTGCTGTTGCCCCAACTGTTCGCCACCAGGTTAATGCCTTCCGTGGTACCGCGAACGAACACCAGCTCTTCAGCGGAACGAGCGTTAATAAACAGCGAGGCAAGCTTGCGCACATTCTCCATTTTTTCTGTGGCCTGCGCGCTCAGCGTATGGATACCACGGTGAACCGCCGCATAGCCGTGACGGTAAAACTCGGCTTCGGCATCGATCACCTGATTAGGCTTTTGCGCGCTGGCGGCGCTGTCCAGATACGCCAGCGGTAAACCGTTCACTTCACGCGTCAGGACCGGAAAATCAGCCCGCACTTTTTCAATGGGGAATGTCATGCTACGCCTCCCGGCAGGCGGTGAGCGATCCGCGCCAGTACCAGTTGTTTAAGCGTTTCATCGCGCAGGGCTTCCGTTAGCTCAGCGGCAAACGCATAGAGAATCATCTGTTGAGCATCCTGCTGACCGATCCCGCGCGAACGCAGATAGAACATCTGCTCGTCGTCAATCCGCCCTACCGTCGCCCCGTGACTGCATTTCACGTCGTCGGCATAAATTTCGAGCTGAGGCTTGGTGTCCACTTCCGCCAGTTTTCCGAGCAGTAAATTGTTATTGGTCATCTGACCGTCGGTTTTAATGGCGTGTTGAGCGACGTTGATCAGGCCATTGAACACCGCCCGCCCCTTATCGCTGACAATCGTTTTATGCAACTGGCGGCTGTTGCAATAGCCCTTGTTGTGCGCAAGCCAGGTCCGGGTGTCACAAACTTCGTTTTTCACCGGCATCGCCAGGCTGTTAAGGCGCAGCGTGGTATTTTCGCCGTTGAGCTGGGTACTGGTGTTATGGCGTAACACGGCATCACCCAGCAAGAAACTTTGGCTGACTGCCGAGGCATCTGCACTCAACTGAATATCATTATGGGCAAAGTGGTGGCTGAGCGAATTCTCAAACGCCAGTTTAATGTGGTGCAAATGTGCATTGGCCGCGACGTTCATCGTTAAGCGCGCCCCGGTAAAATGGCGAAGCTCGCTGAGACTGACATAATGCTCAATAACGGTGGCTTCTGCGCCTTCCGCCAGATCCAGATGGTGACGATAGTGCGCCGTATTCACCGCATCGCCCGTCGCTCCCTGGGTAATGTGCAGCAGCAGCAACGGTTTCGCTGGCCGGTGGTTACGCTTGACCAAAATGTGCGTTACGCTGCGGGACAGGCTTTCGGTCAGATGCAGAAATACTTCCGGCTGGATAGCCGCAGGCAGCATCTGACGCTCATCATTAACGGTAATATCAAATCCGCTACCTTCCACGCTGTCGCTGAGTGTTGGACAAAATTTCCCGTCGACAAACACCAATCGTACCGCATCAATCGCTGGTGCCAGCGCCTCAAACTGGGCTGGCGTTAGCGCGGAGATATTGCTGACGAACCGGCTGTTGGTTAATCCCTCCAGCGGCGTGTATTTCCAGTCCTCATGCTTACGCGTTGGCAGCCCCAGACGCAGTAGCTGTTGCAGATGCTGTTGCGCATAGTGCGAACGGGTCTCCCCTTGGGTCTCAAACAGATGGTGCCACTGTTGCAGCACGTTACTGCTGTTCGCTAAGCCAGCCATATCCTTGCTCCTCCAGTTGTTTGACCAGCGTGAAATCGCCGGACTTCACAATTCGCCCCTGGTAGAGAACGTGAACATAATCGGGTTTGATATAGTCCAGGATGCGCTGATAGTGAGTGACGATAATGAATGAGCGTTTCCCGTCGCGCAGCGAGTTCACGCCATCGGCGACGATTTTCAGCGCATCGATATCCAGCCCGGAGTCTGACTCATCGAGAATGCACAACTGAGGCTCCAGCACCGCCATTTGCAGAATGTCATTCCGCTTTTTCTCACCGCCAGAGAAACCGACGTTTACCGAACGCGTCAGTAAGTCTTCCGGCATCTTCAGCAGCGCGATTTTTTCTTCCATCAGATCCTGGAAGTCGAACCTGTCCAGCGACTCCTCCCCACGATAACTGCGCACCGCATTCAGCGCCGTTTGCAGGAAAAACTGATTACTGACGCCGGGAATTTCTACCGGATACTGAAATGCCATAAAGATCCCTTCACCGGCCCGGTCTTCCGGCGACAGTTCCAGTAAATCCTTACCGTTAAATTCAACCGTCCCGCCAGTGACTTCGTAGTCTTCACGTCCGGCGAGCGTGGCGGACAGCGTACTTTTCCCGGAACCGTTCGGCCCCATAATGGCATGGACTTCTCCGGGACGAATCTCAAGGCTGAGCCCACGCAGAATCGCCTTATCTTCGACACTGACCTGTAAATCTTTAATGCTTAACATGTGCTTTCCTTAAATTTTAACCGACGCTGTGTTCAAGACTTATGGCGAGAAGTTTTTGCGCTTCCACCGCAAATTCCAGCGGCAGTTCAGAGAACACGTCTTTACAGAAACCGTTGACGATCATCGAAATGGCATCCTCTTCGCTGATGCCGCGTTGCAGACAGTAAAACAGCTGGTCTTCACCGATGCGTGACGTCGTGGCTTCGTGCTCAAGCTGGGCGCTGTTGTTTCGACACTCGACATACGGGAAGGTATGCGCCCCGCAGTCCGCCCCGATCAACATGGAGTCGCATTGGGTATAGTTACGCGCGTTGGTGGCGGTCGGCATGATTTTTACCAGGCCGCGATAGCTGTTCTGACTCTGACCGGCGGAGATCCCTTTCGAGATGATGGTCGATTTGGTGTTCTTGCCAATGTGGATCATCTTGGTGCCGGTATCGGCCTGCTGGTGACCGCTGGTCAGCGCGACGGAGTAGAATTCGCCGATAGAGTTATCGCCACGCAGAATGCAGCTTGGGTATTTCCAGGTAATGGCCGAGCCGGTTTCCGACTGCGTCCACGACATTTTGCTGTTTTCGCCTTCGCACAGCGCGCGCTTGGTGACGAAGTTCAAAATGCCGCCGGTATTACCATCACCGGGGAACCAGTTTTGCACCGTCGAGTATTTCACTTCAGCATCTTTATGGATGATAACTTCCACCACCGCCGCATGTAGCTGGTAGCTGTCGCGTACCGGAGCTGAACAACCTTCGATATAACTGACGTAGCTGCCCTCATCCGCAATCAGAATAGTGCGTTCAAACTGCCCGGTCTTTTCGGCATTAATCCGGAAGTAGGTCGAGAGTTCCATGGGACAACGCACGCCTTTCGGCACATAAATAAAGGTGCCATCAGATGCCACTGCGGCATTCAGCGCGGCGAAGAAATTATCATTACCCGGAACGACGGTTCCCAGATACTGTTTCACCAGCTCGGGATGGTCATGAATCGCCTCACCGAACGAACAGAAAATAATGCCCTGCTCTGCCAGCTTGTCGCGATAGGTTGTCGCCACCGACACCGAGTCGAAAATAGCATCAACCGCCACCTCTTTTCCTTCACGAACCGGCACCCCTAGCTGTGCAAAGGCGTCTTCTACCTCTTTGCTTAAAAAGGCATTCGCCCCTGTTTGCTGAACAGCCCCCGGTTCAGAAGCACAGGTTTCATCACAATTGCCGCAGGACGGCGCAGAGTAATAGCTGTAATCCTGATAATTCAGCTTGTCGTAGTGCGCTTTGAGCCAGTGCGGCTCTTCCATGGTGAGCCATGCGTTAAAGGCATTCAGGCGAAACTCCAGCATCCAGTCGGGTTCATTACGTTTTGCCGAAATCGCGCGCACAACGTCTTCATTGATCCCTTTTGCCAGCTCATCGGTTTGCAGTTGGGTGAAGAAGCCCTCTTTATAATTGAGGTGCCCGCCAGCCCAGGTGTTGACATCATCAGTTGCTTCAGTATTACGAGACATAGTACCGCCTATACCCCAAAACTTTCGCCACAGCCGCATTCGTTCTGGGCTTTCGGGTTATGAAATTTAAATAACTGATTTAATCCTTCGCGAACGAAATCGACTTCCGTCCCGTCGATAAACGGCATCGCCTGTAACGGCACATAAAGTCTGGCGCCATCAGATTCATACAGCAGATCGTCTTTTTCCGGCTCACGGACGGTGTCCAGCACGTAGCCGAATCCCGCGCATCCGGTTTGTTTCACACCTAAACGCACGCCCAACATACCGGGTTGTTTTGCCACCAGTTCGCGGATGTGCGCCGCAGCTGCCGGCGTTAACGTCAAACCACGCCATGCGAAATCGTCCGGGTTAAATGTTCCTGAATGCAATTCCATAGGGTTACCTCGAGTCATTAGCTTTCAAGCTATAACACCATGTTAGTGATAATGATTATCACTTCAACCCCTCAACAGCAGGGGCATTCGGGTTAATCGCCATTTTTTGGCTACTTTTAATAAGCATAGACCCTGCAGCGCGGGTTATCAGAGATGGATTATTTTGTTCAATGCATTGATTAATAATGGATTATGAAAATCCAATCGTTCAGGCAGGTCAAACGCCAAAAGATGTATAGGTAATACCTATTTAAGGGATTGGTTTTAAAATCTGAATAAAATCTGCAATTATTGTATAATCAGGGACTTAATATTTGCATATTACAAAACGTATTGATTTACAGGCATATTACTTACGTTAATAAAAAAGCGGTAAGCATAAACTTACCGCCCTTTAACTATTACCAGTTAACCCGAATTCCCAGGTTGCCAGCAAAACCATGCATATTACCTTCAAAATCATGCTGATATTTCATATCTGCATATAGTGAAGCATTTTTGGTAATATCACCGGTAAAACCACCGCCCACTTCATACCATTGATCTGAATAATCTTGATTAAATTTCACCGAGCTCACCGTTACATCTGGCGAACGACCAATATTAGTCAGGACATTTGCAGTTAAATATGGATGTGCTTTAGATGTTTTAACGCTATCATAACCCAGACGTCCTCCGATACGAGCAAGGCCCGAGTTATCAGACGTTGATTTAACGTAGGCAACGCCATCGTTTGTCGCATCTAAGTGAAGGTATTGATACATAAGTTGAACTTGAGGTTCCAGATATAACCCATTAGCATATTTGAATGGCTTACCTGCCTCTACGGATAGAGTTATGCCATCACCATCCTGAGTGGCATCATTACCGTAAATACTATTATATTCATTACGATAGTGAGTATACTGAGCCACAGTATCTACATATACGTCATTTGAAAAATATGAGGTGTAATAAGCCCCTACACCGTAACCTTTGGAATTGATCTTACCTGTCGTTGTCGATCTGCCTTGATACATTCCACGAACAGAATCTTTAGCAGACGTGCTAACTTGTCCGAAAGTAGCAAATACGCCACTATGTACTCTGGTGCCATCTTCTTCAAAGTTGTTATAAAGATCGCCGCCAAGCTGAGCAAACCAGGTGTCGGCGTCATAGTTAAAACGATCTGCATTAGATTTTGTTTCACCGCCGCCAATACGTCCCCAGGCCCCCTGAGGCATATTACTTTCTTTCTTAATATTTTCCTGTTCACCGACCCTTTCATGCAAAGTACCAACGGTCTGATAGCCATACATACGGTTTAAGTACGGGGCGATAACGTAACCAGGTACTGATGGGTTATATGATGGTTCCGATGTTGGGGCCGGAGTCGGATTTGGCGTCGGCTCCGGAGTTGGGTTTGGCGTCGGATTTGGCGTCGGCTCAGGGGTTGGATTCGGCGTCGGCTCCTCGGTCGGTTCTGGGGTAGGCTCTAAAGTCGAGCGCAAATACCATCCATTTCCTGATTGGCCGCCGTTATACGCCAGATATTCATAAGCGCCTGCGACAACAGGTTTTGATAGCGTTACCGAGCTCGTATCCTGACCACTGATAGAAGCAAGTTTAATACCATCGTTTACCGTGAGCGCCCCCGCTCCACCAATCTGATTGATATTAATCGTATGGCTACCGGCAGCATCACCATTAACTACAATTCTGTCAGAAACTGTATTAGCGTCGCCTTCATTAAGAACCGTATTAAAAGTTATCGTTCCATTATTTCCGGAGAATGAATTCGTCGTGATGGTCTTAACATCATTAACGCCACTGCTTTGAAAGTTAATCAAAGCACTATTTAAGGTAATAGCCGCAGAATTTGAATCGCCCGTCACATTCCACTGGCTTCCATTGGCAATGTTTAGATTTGTCATATCAACAGCTTTACCTGTCCAGACAGAGCCATTGTTAAGCGAAAGCGAAGCCGTCGATGATGAGGTATTAATTGCATCCCCCGACACAACTGAGTTAGCATCGGCATTGACTTCTAACGCCGCTGCCCCCGTGTTTTGAATAAACACGCCGTTATTAACGGTGGAATTAACCTCATTTAACTGGATGGTCCCATTGCCTTCTATAGCGTAGATAGACTCACCGGCAAGAGATGATAATTCACCGCCAGTCATTGAAAGCGTCGACACGCCGCGATTCTGCAAAATTGCCGGGCTTTGGATGCTATTAGTCGTATTTACTGTTGTATTAGTAAGAACGACATCCCCACCCTCAAGAGAAACACCTGGCGAATAGTTACCTTTCGTCTCTAACGCACTATCCGTGACGTTAATCTTGCCACCAGATACCGCCCGTACCGCCGCTGAAATATGATTCTCGGTAAGTATATTTGAGTTACTAATATTGGCGATGGCGCCATCCCTCGTCATAACGCCTGCAGCGGATGAATTTTTTGTGTTTATATTGCTATCAACAACGTTCAGGGTAGCCCCTTCTTTTATCGCGTATGCACCAAGCGCCCCCACTCCAGCAGTTGAAATGTTAGTATTGGTGAGCGAGATGCTTGTCGGATTATTCAAATCACCGCTGCCATCTACATAGGCGCCATGAATGTTCGCACCTGTCGTGTTGATATTTATGGCATCTGTACCCTGGATTGAGACACTGCTTGCTGATGCAGCATAAATCGCAGATGTTGTGAAGATGGATGATGATGAATTCTTTTCGATGGTGCCAGTACCTGACAATGTGATTGTACTGCTGTCTGTAGCAGATATAGCAGAAGCATCATCGCCAGTACTCACAATATTGAACCGATCGCGAACGTCAACGTTACTATTATCTTGAGCAACTATCGCTGAAGAACCACTTCCGGTGGAATTAACACTTAACAGCCCCTGTGAGCTAACGTTGCCTGAACTCGTGGCATAGATGCCAAAAGATTCGTCGCCTGTCGTGTTGATTGAAACTCCATTGAGCTGTGAATCACCGCCAGCGATAACTGAAATACCGTTTGCAGTCGCCCCACTGGTCGTAATGGATGAATTTTGTATCACACCTGCACTATTGCTGCCGAGGAACTTAATACCATCGGCATCTGTCCCGGAGGTCGTTACGGTCGAGTCACTAAGTAAAAAATCATCCCCAACAAATACCCCATTTGCATTTGCACCCGATGTGGAGATAGCTAAGTTGCTTCCATGGACGGAAGTCCCCACTCCGTTAGCATCCATTGAGATACCATGCGCAGTATCGCCAACGGTTTTAATATTTAATTTAGAGGATGAGGTGCCATTAAGCTCGATACTGGCCCCATTTGATGCATTCACTGCAGACGAATTGACTCCTCCACCAGAAGGTAAAAGAGAGGATGTCTGAATCAAGCCTCCGGCATTAACAATTACACTGGTTCCGTTTCCGCTAGCTTCTATTGCGCTATATGGGCCATTGGCAGATGCATCGTTGTTAGCCGTTACGTTTAACGTCCCGGCGGAAACATCAACTTTGCCGCCGTTTAAGGCATATATTCCATACGAACTTCCATTTGCTGTGATGTTAAGGTCCCCCTGGCTTGTTACCGAAGAACCTGTACCATCCACTTTAATTCCGGATGAATCGCCGCCAGAAGTCGTAATAGTTGAAACGCCGTTGAGATTAACCGTCCCGCCAGATTGAGCAAGAACGCCCTCAGAGTTACCTCCGGTCGTGACAATATTTAATGCCCCAGGCGAAGTAATTGTTCCTGCATTCAAAGCAAATAACTCTGGAGTATCAGAAGTACTGCTTGACGATGAATAGCCTGCAGGCACATTAGTTGATGTGTTATCGGCTATCGTTTGCGCCTTAGCGATCTCAGTTGATGTTGAGAATAGAAGACCAATCATTATTGATACTTTTGATAACCTGGTGTTTAAGCAAGACATCGACGCTCCTTAATTCCCATATCTCTAAAACCCCACTACGTTTTGCAGTGAAGTTCATTTTCTTAAGAGGTGTAATTACTTGAACGATCCTGGAGAATAGTAATAGCTCATGGCATAACTAAGTTATGTATAGCCCCATGATTTAGAAACATCAAGTTACACAGTTTTACGCCACGAGTATACCCTGGTTATTAAAGCTATCAATTTCCAACCAGCATGAAAAATCCTAAACTTTTTAATGCAGCAAATAGGTTCAGATTTAATATCCTGTTGTTTTATATCTATTACTTTCCTTTACATCCTTATCCTTGTCGTCCTGTTTTCGTTTTTATCTTGTCCTGACATACATAACAGACACCGTAACTAACATTTCTTTGACCGGCAGACCAGGCATATATTAACCATTTGATATATATGAAATTCCCCAGCCCACCGCTAACCGCACATTCCTGTTTATAACTATGCAGTCGCGAACAGGATCGTCGTCAATAAGTAATACGTTTGAAATTCTGCAGGCATTACGGCGCATTGCAACGTAACTCCCGATTTAATAACGGAATAAATTATTTCTCGCTTAACGAATTGCCTCTCGCCCCTCTCGTTATGTAAACTTATGTAAAGAGAAGATTCAAATGACACACTCAGGAATAGAACACATAAGAACCTTGTGGATATATAATTCACAAAATAGAGAGAGTACAGAACATTAAACCAGACATAAACGCAAAACCAAGATTAAAATATTAAAAAAACGAGCCAGTACAAATGCTTGAACCACAAAACGACCTTATATTACATAATAATTTCATTTAATTTCATTAAGTTACCATTTCAATGTGGAATTAATTATTTTCCCATATTGCAAGGAAAGTATTCCCCATGTGAATATACTTACATCGTGAGTGCTCATTGAACATTGATACTAAAATTCCACTTTTATGATGAGAATCCTGCGTATGATGAAGCCAAATGATGAAATGAAGTTAATTATCTCCAAATGGTTATCATCCGGTGCCGCGCGTATCATAATAAAAAGCGAAATTGGAATTGAGCGTACTTTAGGCGTTAAGCCGAATAATACTGACTTCGTCTTTCTGACTGAAGGAGCGATGGATATCAGGAGAACAATGGACGACCTGGTATTCTGTACTGCGCTTGCGCCCTATATTATGAGCGGGACCGACCATCCTGAAAGTGAAGCGTACTTTTATGGTGAGATACGGGCTCATTCAGTAGCATATCGGATTAAAAAAGAAACTGCATTGAATTTAGTGGAAAAGTTCAATTTATTCAAAGAATTGTGGATAGTTGAAAAGTATAAATCTCAAGCCATATGGCGCAGAGATGCCAACCTCAATGGCGCATCAGTTAAAGTGGCAATCGGAGAGCTGATTACCGTTCTTAGTATGCTCCCACCAGAGTTTAGAAAATCAATCTCTGTTTATAAATTTCTTCAGGAAAGAACAAAGTATTCAAAAAGTACAATAATGCGTGTCGTAAACCATTACAGAGATAATGGCCAACTAGATATTAAAAATGGAATACTTATTGAATGGATTCCTAAAGAAAAAGGATAAACACTATGGGATTTCATATACATACTTACTGTGCCTATACCCGGCAGGGGGTTTTGGGCCTCATTGATGAAATATTTGAAACTTCACAACCCGATGAGGTCATTCATATTTTCGATCTCATCGAAAACCCACATCCAATCTTACTATTAAATAAAATAAAAAATTACATGCGGATTACATTAGATGAACCGCAGAAAATAATAGCTATATGCAATAAACAGACAGCAGATTTTCTGCGTAAATTCAGCATACTATGCATTACACCGACAGAATCAATATTAAACTGGGTGGATATTCTAAAAAAAGCAAAGGCGTATACTAAGTGGTCTGTAGCCAGCATTCCAGAACTGGAGCATCATTACGCTTCAAAGCCTCTGACAAATAAGGATTTTTTTATTCTTGAGCATTTGTGTCAGGGTTATTCATTTTCTGAAATATCTGAACTAAGTGGTTTGAATGCAAAGATAGTTTATGCCAGACTCAGTAAAATTAAATGTGAATTTAACTTAGAAAGGAATAACATCCATCTCGCTTACACTTTTATTTTAGAGTCAAGAACAAACTATTTTCATTGTGGCAGACAGTCCAATTATCATCTTTAAAGGCACATAGAAATTAAGCGCTTACAGTCTCAGCAGCAATGCATTATTATGCGGAACAGTGCAAATAACAAAAAAACCCTTAAGTCTGCTTGCTGGCAGGCTTAAGGGTTCCGGCCCCATCCGGCGCTTATCTCCGGCACTCGTAATGGCTTAGCTCTTGAAGGGGCATAAGAATAATCTCACTTCCGGATAAGTTTTGTTTAACACAAATTGCGGTTTGATTGTTTTTTGAGCGCAGTCAATGACATAATTCGCGCGTTGTTTCACTAATTTCGTCTAACAACAAGCGTAACCCCGCAGGCTGATGCTCACGAGAAAGATACAACCCGTATATTGGCAGGCGTTTAGGCTGTAGCTCTGGCAGTAACCGAACTAACTTTCCCTGCGCCAACCCTTCTCGCGCTTCCGGCTCCGGTACCAGCGCAATGCCCATACCCGCCAGCGCCGACTCACAGAGCAGCGAAGAGATCCCGGCGCTCAAATTCCCTTTGATCGCAACAGAAACCGTCTGCCCTTGTACATCGAGAAAGTGCCAGGATTTTCCGGCAAAGCCGCTGTAATAGAGGCAGTTATGCTGCGTAAGATCGTCGAGCGTTTCAGGAGTGCCATGTTGATGCAGATAATCGACAGACGCACACAGCACGGATTCACAGTCCCCCAATCGACGGGCGATGGTCCCAGGCTCGGGGGTATCCGTAATGCGGATCGCCACATCGATGCGTTCCCCGACCAGACTTACCGGTTGATTATTAATCTCAACCTCAATGCGCAGTTGCGGATACCGCGCCAGAAAAGTGGGCAGCACCGGGGCAAGAATATGCATCGCGGTATAGTGCGCGCAAGCGACACGTAGCGTACCGGAAGGTATTTGCGCGGCACTGGCGGCAGCAATATCCAGCGAAAGTTGCGCCAGAGAACGCGTTTTCACTAACGCTTCTTCTCCGGCTGGCGTGATCGTCAGGCGACGCGACGACCGATGGATAAGCCTTGCCCCCGCCCATTTTTCCATTTCGTCGAGGTAACGACTAACCATCGGTCTGGAAAGCCCCAGCGCTCGCGCGGCGGCGCTTAAGCTGCCCAAATCACAGATATGGTTGAATACCGTTGCCGCCATTACTCTGTCCATTGCATCCCATCCGATCGTTTTAAGAAACTCAGCATACCCTGATACAGGAATTCTAACAGATGCAAATATCCTTAAAATACGCGAACTATCAAAAGACAATTTCCTGCACAAGGTTACCTGGTATGAATGTTAAAACTCTGGCTCTGCTGTTACCCCTGTTCTCCTCTTCACTCTTTGCCGCCCCGCTCCAGCTGGACGTCTACAACCCGCAGGATAAGGCTATTTTCCCGGTCTCCTCGACGCTGGTTTCAGGACCGAAAGAAGCGATTTTGTTTGATGCGCAGTTCAGCACCAAAGATGGCGAACAACTGGTACAGATGATTCACGCCAGCGGTAAAACGCTGAAAGCCATCGTAATCACCTCCGGCGATCCGGATTTCTATTTCGGTCTGCAGCCCCTCGTCAACGCCTTCCCACAGGTAAAAGTGCTGGCAACACCGCATGTGGTTGAGCATATCCGCGCCACGAAAGAGGCCAAACTGCAGTTCTGGGGCCCGCAAATGAAGGACGGCGCGCCAACATCACTCACCGTGCCGCAAGCCACCACACAAACGCGTTTCACGGTTGATGGCGAAACGCTGGAACTTCGCCATCCCAACGATTATGCGGCGTATGTCTGGATCCCGGCGAACCGCGCAATCATTGGCGGTACTGGCGTGGCTTCGGGTATTCATGTCTGGACGGCGGATACGCAGTCTGCTGAACAGCGTTCCGCGTGGCGCAATGTGTTAAGCGAGATGCAGAACTTACAGCCCGCTCAGGTGGTTCCGGGGCATTACATTGGCGAACGCCCGACAGGCGATAAAGCGATTCGCTTCACCCGGGACTATTTGCAGTCATTTGAGCAGGCGTTAAGCGCGAATAAAGGTTCAGCTTACGTGATTAAAACCATGACGGCGGCATGGCCAGGTCTGGCGGACGCCAGCTCTCTGGAGCTAAGCGCGAAGGTCAATACCGGTGAGATGAAGTGGTAAACAAGATTTAACGCCAAAAATAACCCCGAACGCATGTCGGGGTTACATTACAATAAGCATACCGGAATCAATGAACGCCCATGCGCCAGGCAAAATAGATCTCTTCTTTCAGTTCAGTTGAAGAGAGCGTCAATAAATCCGCAAACTCCAGCTCAAGCTGTTTCAGTCTTTTCAGGTACTGAGCCGGTGAAAGATCGGTTTTATCACGACGTAAAAACTCTATTGCCAGTTGGGCCGGGTCTAATTGGGTAGACATATCATCCTCGCTTGTGTTCAAAACCTGCACAGTATAACACCATTCACTGCGCAGATAATGACCAAAAGCAATATGCATCACAAAATAGCGGTCGTCAGACGCGATGTGCAACACAATCGCCCTTGCTCATCGAAGATTTCGATTTGCCATACCTGATGGCGAGAGCCGGTATGAATGGCGCTACACACGCCTCTGACACGCCCTTCCCGCGCAGAGCGAACATGGTTGGCATTAACCTCAAGGCCCACCACTTTTTGCTCCCCCTGAGTGCACAGGTAACCGGCCACCGAACCAATGCTTTCCGCCAACACCACCGATGCACCGCCATGTAGTAAACCAAAAGGTTGTTTGGTGCGATGGTCCACCGGCATTGTGGCCTCCAGGGTATCGTCGCCAATATGTTCAAAGCGAATGTCGAGCAACCCCACCATATTTCCTTCACCCATGGCATTGAGCGCCTCAAGAGTGACTTCACGTTTCCAGATCATCCTATAATCTCCAGCAGTGCCTGTAATGGATGGCGAACGCCCGTGCCTTCAACGCGTTTAACCTGGCTACGACAGGAATATCCGGTAGCCAGACAACGATTTCGCGGCAGTCGTTGCATTGCCTGGTGCCATGATAGCTCATAGATCCCCAGTGAGTTCTGGTGATTTTTCACTTCGTGCCCATAAGTGCCAGCCATGCCGCAGCACCCCACGCTGACGTTCTCCAGCCTGGCGCCAAAACGGGCAAATATAGCTGCCCACTGCGCAGGCGCGCCTGGCAGGGCCGTCACTTCGGTACAATGACCAAAGAAATACCACGGCTCACCGGCAATAGCAGCTGGCTGCTGTGACGCCACAACGGTAGATAACCATTCGTTGACCAGCAATACATGGAAATCCCCCCGCTGTTCTCCAAGCGCCAGCTTGTATTCATCGCGATAACAGAGCACCAGCGCCGGATCAACGCCCACCATTGGAATATTCAGCTTCGCCACCCGGTTGAGAAACTCAGATGTCTTTTTCGCTGTTTTGGCAAAACGGTTTAAAAAGCCTTTAATGTGCTGCGCTTTGCCGTTTGGCGAGAACGGCAGCAGTACCGGCTGTAAGCCCAGTTTTTCTACCAGACGGATAAAATCAGCCACCACCTGCGCATCGTAATAGCTGGTGAACGGATCCTGTACCACCAGCACCATACGGGCTTTTTGTTCCGGGCTGAGTAATTCGAGCTGCTCCAGTGTCATGTTCGCAGAACGATGACCAACCAACTGACGTTGCAGCGACGGCGCAGACAACAACGGTAAATCCACCATACCGATGTGCTTTTTAGCCAGATTACGCACCAGCGGCTGATTGATGAAGAAATTAAACGTTTTGGGCGCACGCGCCATGAGCGGCGCATAACTCTCAACGGTCGCCACCATATGATCGCGCAACGGTCGCAGATAACGCGTGTGGTACAGTTGCAGGAAGCGCGAGCGGAACTCCGGTACATCAATTTTAATCGGACATTGCGTGGAACAGGCTTTACACGCCAGACAACCGGACATCGCCTCTTTGACTTCATGCGAGAAATCGTATTCGCCCTTACGCGCATGCCAGCTGTTGCGGGTGCGGGCAATCAGCGTGCGTAAACTGGCGCGTTTTTCCGGCAGCTCTTTTTCCAGCTGTATCGGGTCAATTCCGCGATCCGCCAACAGACGCAGCCATTCACGTACCAGCGTGGCACGGCCTTTCGGCGAGTGGATTCGGTTGAGGCTGATTTTCATCGACGGGCACATGGGGCTTTTCGCATCAAAGTTAAAGCATAACCCGTTGCCGTTACACTCCATTGCTCCGCGCCACTCTTGCCGCACCGCCAGTGGGATCTGTCGGTCATAAGTCCCGCGCTTGACGGCATCCACTTTCATCATTGGCGCGTCAACGTCTTCCGGTGGACAGATTTTCCCCGGGTTCAGCCGGTTTTGCGGATCAAATACCGACTTCACTTTGCGCAATTCGCGATACAGTTCGTCACCGAAAAACGCCGGACTGTATTCTGCACGAAAACCTTTCCCGTGTTCGCCCCACAGCAGACCACCATATTTTGCCGTCAGCGCGACCACATCGTCAGAAATGCGTTTCATCAGCACTTCTTGCTGCGGGTCACACATATCCAGCGCCGGTCTGACGTGCAGCACGCCGGCATCCACGTGACCAAACATGCCATAACTCAGACCGTGGCTGTCGAGCAGCGCACGGAACTCGGCAATGTAGTCAGCCAGATGCTCCGGTGGAACGCAGGTATCTTCAGCGAACGGAATAGGCTTCGCGGAACCTTTCGCATTTCCCAGCAAACCGACGGCTTTTTTACGCATGGCGTAAATGCGCTCCACGCCCGCGAGTTCAGTACACAGTTGCCAACCAATGACACCGGCTTCCTGACGGGAAATTAAGCCGTCCAGGCGTTCGCACAGCGCCCTGACCTGAGCATCAATCAAAGCTTCATCGTCACCCGCAAATTCGACGATATTCAGGCCCAGCATTTCTTTATCCGGTACGTCGGTAATCAACTCACTTACCGAATGCCAGACGATATCTTCCCGCGCCAGATTAAGCACTTTGGAGTCAACGGTTTCTACCGACAGTGCGCGCGCTTCCACCATAACCGGGGCGTTACGCAATGCTGAATCAAACGAGTCATACTTGACGTTGACCAACTGCCTGACTTTGGGCAACGGCGTGATATCCAGGCGCGCTTCGGTAATAAACGCCAGCGTACCTTCTGAGCCGGTAAGAATGCGGGTTAAATCAAATTCGGTCATCTCGTCGTTGAAGACGTGTCGGAGATCGTAACCGGTAAGGAAGCGATTGAGTTTGGGGAATTTATCAAGAATAAGCTGCCGATTATCACGACACCGCTCATACACCGTCTTATAGATGCGGCCAATAGTGGTATTGCTGTTGCCCAGCGTTTGGGCGAGTTCGATCGGCATTGGCTGGGTATCAAGAATATCGCCGCCCATCAGCACCGCGCGGATACCCAGCACGTGATCGGAGGTTTTACCGTAAACCAACGAACCTTGTCCGGATGCGTCGGTATTGATCATCCCGCCCAACGTTGCCCGGTTACTGGTGGATAATTCCGGGGCAAAGAAATAGCCGTAAGGCTTCAGAAACTGGTTGAGCTGATCTTTGATTACCCCGGCTTCGACCCGCACCCAACCTTCCTGCGGGTTGATTTCAATAATGCGACTCATATAACGGGACATATCAACAATAATGCCCTGATTCAGCGCCTGACCGTTCGTCCCGGTACCGCCGCCGCGCGGGGTAAAAATCAACGACGAAAAAAGAGGTTCAGCCGCCAGACGGGCGATCAGCGCCACATCTGCCGTTGAACGCGGGAAAACCACAGCATCAGGAAGCAGCTGATAGATACTGTTATCCGTCGACATTGTCAGCCGATCGGCGTAGCTCGTTGCCGTATCGCCCGTGAATCCTTGCTGCTCCAGCGCCTGCAAAAAATTGAGCACCAGTTGAACGACACCTGGCGCCTGAGAAATTTGTGGAATCATTATAGTGACCCTTTCCTGCGGTCTGTGTTGTGAATTTAATCGTTTGCGTGTTGCTTTGTTTGTTGTATCACATTTTTTTCTAATACGCTCAGCAGATTTACAGGCAGAATCCGCCTGTTCAAAACCGCTGAAATTGCTCATCATTACAGGGTGTGATTTAAGTGTTCACGTCGCGTCAACGTTCTGACGCAAAGACAAAGGTGAAAAGTATTTATGGTAAATTTTCGTCAGCCCAGGGATATTGCGCAAGTGCTGCTAACGGTGCTGTTTTTAGCCATCATGATTGTGGCCTGTCTCTGGATTGTGCAGCCCTTTATCCTCGGTTTTGCATGGGCGGGTACGGTGGTCATCGCAACCTGGCCTATCCTGTTACGCTTGCAAAAACTGCTGTGGGGACGCCGTTCACTGGCGGTGCTGGTAATGACCCTGCTGTTGGTAATGTTGTTTATCATTCCTATTGCGCTGCTGGTTAATAGCATTGTTGATGGCAGCGGACCGTTGATCCATGCCGTCACCGCTGGCGATATGACGCTGCCGGATCTGGCGTGGTTGAACAGCATTCCGTTGGTGGGAGCCAAAATGTATGGCGCATGGCACAGCCTGCTGGATATGGGCGGCGCAGCCATTATGGCCAAAGTTCGGCCTTATGTCGGCGCCACAACGACCTGGTTTGTCGGTCAGGCTGCGCATATTGGTCGCTTTATGATGCATTGTGGCCTGATGCTGCTATTCAGCGCCCTGCTGTACTGGCGTGGTGAGCAGGTGGCGTTAGGGATCCGTCATTTCGCGTGTCGACTGGCATCCAAACGCGGTGATGCCGCCATTCTGCTGGCGGCGCAGGCCATTCGCGCTGTTGCGTTAGGTGTTGTGGTTACGGCTCTGGTGCAGGCGGTCCTCGGCGGCATTGGTCTGGCGGTAACCGGCGTGCCGTATGCGACGCTGCTGGCAGTATTAATGATCCTCTCCTGCCTGGTACAACTGGGGCCGCTGCCGGTGCTGGTCCCGGCCATTATCTGGTTGTACTGGACCGGGGATTCAACCTGGGGCACCGTGCTGCTGGTGTGGAGCGGTGTGGTCGGAACGCTGGATAACGTCATTCGCCCAATGTTGATTCGTATGGGCGCCGATTTGCCGCTGATCCTTATCCTTTCTGGCGTCATCGGTGGATTAATTGCATTCGGCATGATTGGTCTGTTTATCGGCCCGGTAGTCCTGGCCGTGTCCTGGCGTCTGTTCTCTGCCTGGGTGAATGAAGCGCCTGCGCCGGGGAGCGATCCGGACGAACTCCTCGCAGAAATAGAAAGCAATAAGTAATCCAACGTCAGGCGGCATTGCCGCCTGATTGTTTAGCAATGTTAATCTATCCCGTCCCGGTACTGAGTTAAACCGAACGGTACTCTTCTCGCAGCACTCATTTATGTCGCAAATTCTTTACAGTTTTTAAACTATTGAGATGAATCTGATCGACGCGAAAAATCAGTATGCCTACTATTAGCTCAAGGCTGTAGATCAACACATTGATTTATAAGCATGGAATTCCCCTGAGTGAAACAACGAATTGCTGTGTGTAGTCTTTGCCCATCTCCCACGATGGGCTTTTTTTTGTCCTTCACTCACCTCTGCACTCGACTGACTGCAAAACTCAGTACCTCTTCCCTGCTATACAACAAATAATATTGCACAAGATACTGTGACTCTCTTCAAGCCGAAATATCCACAGCAATGCTATTACTATTCCACCGTCTTTTATGAGGTGATCAAATAATGAACGCATTGGAACTGCAGGCTATCCGCCATATTTTTGCTATGACGGTGGAAGAAAGCGCGATGTATATCTCGCGTGATAATAATGTTGCCGCATGGCAACAATGGGAAAATGGCGAAAGGGAAATCCCGGAGTACATCGCGCACATTTGTAAAGAAATGAAAGCCAGACGGAAAGTAAGAATTAATGCAGTTATCGACAAAATTAATAACCGCATTGGTAATAACACTATGCGTTTTTTCCCCGATCTGAACTCATTTCAGACGGTTTATCACCACAACGATTTCCTCGACTGGAAAATCTATCAATCGGCTGCTGTTGAGCTCTACGCTCACGACCTTGAGCGTTTGTGTTAAGCATTTACAACGCCATACCAATTTAGCCTCTTCGCTGAGTAACACATTATGAAAAACACCTATTTCTCCACTGCGATAGGGCTGTACTTTAATTACCTGGTCCACGGCATGGGGGTCATTCTGATGAGCCTCAATATGTCTTCGCTTGAACACCAGTGGCAAACCAACGCCGCGGGCGTCTCGATCGTTATTTCCTCGCTGGGTATCGGTCGTTTAAGTGTCTTATTAATGGCTGGCATGCTCTCCGACCGCTATGGCCGCCGACCGTTTATTATTTTCGGCATGATCTGCTACCTGATTTTCTTTGTTGGCATCATCAATACGCATAGTATTTTTATCGCCTATGCCTTTGGCTTTCTGGCGGGAATGGCCAACAGTTTTCTCGATGCCGGAACCTATCCCAGCCTGATGGAGGCGTTTCCCCGATCGCCCAGTACAGCCAATATATTAATAAAAGCCTTCGTCTCCAGCGGCCAGTTTCTGCTACCTATGATTATCAGTTTGTTGGTGTGGGCCGAGCTTTGGTTTGGCTGGTCCTTCCTGCTGGCGGCCGCCATTATGATAATCAACGGCGTGTTTTTGTTTCGCTGTCGCTTCCCGGCGCATCCAGGAAATCGAACTTCCATCAAGGCATTACCTGCTAAACGGGAAACCCAACAATCTGAACATCGTTGTTCGATTCTCGATCTTGCCTGTTACACTCTGTATGGCTATATCGCCATGGCGACATTTTATCTGGTAAGCCAGTGGCTGGCGCAGTACGGACAGTTTGTTGCTGGCATGCCTTATACGTTATCTATCAAATTGTTAAGCATTTACACCTGCGGCTCTTTGCTGTGCGTATTGATTACTGCTCCACTGGCGCGCAAAGCGGAACGCGCGACATTGTTGTTGATGCTGTACACCTTTATTTCATTTATTGCGCTGCTGGTGGTTTGCCTGCACCCGACACCCTACGTGGTTATCACCTTTGCGTTTGTCATTGGATTTTCTTCAGCCGGAGGCGTGGTGCAAATCGGTTTAACGCTAATGGCGGCACGCTTTCCACATGCAAAGGGTAAAGCGACCGGCATTTACTACAGCGCGGGCAGCATTGCGACTTTCACCATTCCGCTGATCACAGCAAGAATCTCTGAGACCAGCATTGCTCATATCATGTGGTTTGATGCCGGTATCGCCGCTGTCGGTTTCCTGTTGGCGCTGTTTATTGGGTATCGCAGCCGCGCCGCATTAAAACATCAACTAAAAATGGCGACGGTCGCAGAATAACGAGGATGCAATATTGTTCATCCCTTCTGCAACATAATTGGCTGCCCTTTTAAATTATCAGCAAAAAGTCATCAGGAAGAATTAAATTCACAGTTTAAGATGCAAAATACCTGGTAAGTTAAACGCCATGCTATGTAGGTAATGTGTCTACTGAACGGTATATTAAGCACAAGGTCGCCGAAATTTAAAAATATCGTCAAGCACGAAATAATTTTAAAATCCGCAAGGAGTTGTGAAAATGTCTCAAAACAAGACCTTTAACACGCCATTTCTTCTGGCGATAATCTGTATTTATTTAAGTTATTTTCTCCACGGCATTAGCGTCATTACGCTGGCGCAAAATATGACGTCTCTCGCAGAAAAGTTCTCCACCGACAATGCCGGGATTGCCTATTTAATTTCAGGCATTGGTTTGGGGCGACTGGTGAGTATTTTATTCTTTGGTGTGCTCTCAGATAAGTTTGGCCGCCGGGCGATCATTCTGTTAGGCGCTATTCTGTATATGCTGTTTTTCTTCGGTATTCCCGCCAGCCCTAATCTGCTGATTGCCTTTATTCTGGCTGTTTGCGTTGGCGTGGCTAACTCGGCGCTGGATACCGGTGGCTATCCGGCATTAATGGAATGCTTCCCCAAAGCATCAGGATCGGCTGTTATCCTGGTTAAAGCGATGGTCTCGTTCGGGCAGATGCTCTACCCCATTGTCGTCAGCACCATGCTGCTCAACCATATCTGGTACGGGTATGCGGTCATTATCCCCGGCGTACTGTTCGTCGTTATCACCCTGATGCTGTTAAAAAGCCGCTTTCCCAGCCAGATGGTGGATGCCGGTATCGCCAAAGAGCTGCCACAGATGAACAGCAAACCGTTGGTCTGGCTGGAAGGCGTCGCTTCCGTGATGTTCGGTGTCGCGGCGTTTTCAACCTTTTACGTCATCGTGGTCTGGATGCCGAAATACGCTATGGCGTTTGCCGGCATGGCGGAAGCCGACGCCCTGAAAACGATCTCTTACTACAGTATGGGATCGTTGGTCTGCGTATTTATTTTTGCCGCCCTGCTGAAGAAAATGGTTCGACCGATATGGGCAAATGTGTTTAACGCCGCGCTGGCAACCATCACCGCAGCGGTCATCTATTTATATCCCTCTCCGCTGGTGTGTAACGCCGGTTCATTTCTGATTGGTTTCTCTGCCGCTGGCGGTATTTTACAGCTTGGCGTCTCGGTGATGTCAGAGTTTTTCCCCAGGAGCAAAGCCAAAGTCACCAGTGTTTATATGATGATGGGTGGCGTAGCCAATTTTATTATCCCATTAATCACCGGATACCTTTCTAACATTGGCCTGCAATACATCATTTTGCTGGACTTTGCATTTGCTCTGCTGGCCTTCATCACCGCCATCATCGTCTTTATTCGTTACTACCGCGTATTTGATATTCCCAAAAATGATGTGCGGTTGGGCGAACGTTATTTTCAATAAATTGTTTAGAAGGAGTATCAAATGGACGTAACTGCTAAATATGAACTGATTGGCTTAATGGCCTACCCTATCAGACATAGTCTGTCACCAGAAATGCAAAACAAGGCATTAGAAAAAGCGGGACTACCTTTTACCTACATGGCATTTGAAGTCGATAACTCAACGTTTGCCAATGCCATTGCCGGACTGAAAGCGTTGAAGATGCGCGGCACCGGGGTCTCTATGCCCAATAAGCAGTTGGCATGTGAATATGTTGATGAATTGACCCCTGCGGCCAAACTGGTCGGCGCAATCAATACCATCGTGAACGATGATGGTTACCTGCGCGGTTACAATACCGATGGCACCGGTCATATTCGCGCCATTAAAGAAAGCGGCTTCGATATTAAAGGTAAAACCATGGTACTGTTGGGCGCGGGCGGCGCATCGACAGCCATTGGCGCGCAGGCGGCCATTGAAGGCATCAAAGAAATTAAGCTGTTTAACCGTAAAGATGAATTCTTTGAAAAGGCGCAGGCATTCGCCAAACGCGTCAATGAAAACACCGATTGCGTCGTGACCGTTATCGATCTCGCCGATCGGCAAGCATTTGCCGATGCCCTCGCCAGCGCGGATATTCTGACCAACGGCACAAAAGTCGGCATGAAGCCGCTGGACAACGAATCTCTCGTGACCGACGTTTCCCTGCTGCGCCCGGAGCTGCTGGTGACTGAATGCGTTTATAACCCGCATATGACCAAATTATTGCAACAGGCGCAACTTGCGGGTTGCAAAACAATTGATGGTTACGGCATGTTGTTATGGCAAGGGGCTGAACAGTTCAAACTCTGGACCGGGAAAGATTTCCCACTGGAGTATGTGAAACAGGTTATGGGTTTTGCAGCCTGACGGGCACGCATTTGTAATATATTTAAAGGGTAATCAATGAAAACCGTAACCGTAAGAAACCTCGTGATTGGCGAGGGCGCGCCGAAGATCATTGTCTCGCTGATGGGTAAAGACATCGCCACGGTAAAAAGCGAAGCGCTGGCCTATCGCGAAGCGGATTTCGACATTCTGGAATGGCGCGTTGACCATTTCAGCGATGTCTCTTCCACAGATGCCGTGCTGGAAGCGGCTCGCGCCATCCGCGATGTGATAGCGGACAAACCGCTACTTTTCACCTTCCGCAGCGCCAAAGAAGGCGGTGAACAGGCACTGTCTGTCGAAAACTATATTGCACTTAACCGTGCAGCAGTAGACAGCGGTCTGGTGGATATGATCGACCTGGAGCTTTTCACCGGTGATGAGCTGGTTAAAGCGACCGTCGAACATGCCCACGCGAAAAATGTCAGCGTGATTATGTCGAATCATGATTTCCATAAGACACCAGCCGCAGAGGAGATCATCCAGCGTCTGCGTAAAATGCAGGAACTTGGCGCGGATATTCCTAAAATCGCCCTGATGCCGCAAAACAAAACGGATGTGCTGACACTGTTGGGCGCTACGCTGGAAATGCAAGAGCGCTATGCGGACCGGCCGATAATTACCATGTCGATGGCTAAAACTGGGGTGATTTCACGTCTCTCCGGCGAGGTTTTCGGTTCAGCAGCCACCTTTGGCGCCGTGAAAAAAGCGTCGGCCCCGGGACAAATTTCGGTCGCCGATCTGCGTACTGTATTAACAATATTGCATCAGGCTTAATAGCAGAATATATCCACATCACTATTAGCAATGCCCTGCCCCAGATATTCGCTTAACCACGAATATCTGGCTGGCAGCTAAGCCTGATTAAATTAACTCACAATATTATTGTCGACTATAGCGACAGGTAGTCGCACGCATATAATCTGGAGTTTATATGAAATTTCCAAGACCAAACCGTATCGATGGTCGAGTACCTGTATTATCCGCAGCAGAAGCCATTAATTATATTCCTGATGAAGCAACACTCTGCGTATTAGGCGCAGGCGGCGGTATTCTTGAAGCAACCACATTAATTAATGCATTGGCAGAAAAATACAAAAATACGCAATCACCACGTAATTTATCATTAATTAGCCCAACGGGTTTAGGCGACCGCGCCGACCGCGGAATCAGCCCGCTGGCGCAGGAAGGTTTAGTCAAATGGGCGCTCTGCGGCCACTGGGGACAATCGCCACGAATCTCCGACCTGGCTGAGCAGAATAAAATCGCTGCCTATAACTATCCCCAGGGCGTATTAACCCAAGCCCTGCGGGCATCAGCTGCTCATCAGCCTGGCATTCTGAGTGATATCGGCATCGGTACGTTTGTCGATCCTCGCCAACAGGGCGGCAAACTGAATGAGGTGACGACCGAAGATCTGATCAAACTGGTGGAAATCGATAACAAAGAGTACCTCTATTATAAAGCCATTGCGCCAAACATCGCTTTTATTCGCGCGACTACCTGCGATAGCGAAGGCTACGCCACCTTTGAAGATGAAGTGATGTATCTCGATGCGCTGGTGATTGCCCAGGCCGTACACAACAACGGCGGCATCGTCATGATGCAGGTGCAAAAAATGGTGAAGAAAGCCACGTTGCATCCGAAAGCGGTGCGTATTCCGGGCTATCTGGTCGATATTGTGGTCATCGACCCCGACCAAACGCAACTGTACGGTGGCGCGCCTGTTAACCGTTTTATTTCCGGCGATTTTGTCCTCGATGACAGCCAGCAAACAGCCCTGCCGCTTAACCAGCGTAAACTGGTGGCCAGACGCGCGCTGTTCGAAATGCGTAAAGGCGCGGTCGGCAACGTTGGCGTGGGCATCGCCGACGGGATTGGCCTTGTCGCACGCGAAGAAGGTTGTGCCGACGATTTTATTCTGACGGTCGAAACCGGCCCGATTGGCGGCATTACGTCTCAGGGCATCGCGTTTGGCGCCAACGTCAACACCCGCGCCATTCTGGATATGACCTCCCAGTTTGACTTCTACCACGGCGGCGGGCTGGATGTGTGTTATTTAAGTTTTGCTGAAGTGGATCGGCACGGCAATGTCGGCGTACATAAATTCAATGGCAAAATCATGGGCACCGGCGGTTTTATCGATATTAGCGCCACCTCCAAGAAAATTATTTTTTGCGGCACGTTAACTGCCGGAAGTTTGAAAACGGAAGTTGCCGACGGCAAGTTAAATATCGTGCAGGAAGGTCGGGTGAAAAAATTTGTTAACGAATTACCTGAAGTCACGTTCAGTGGAAAAATTGCCCTTGAGCGTGGTCTCGATGTGCGTTACATCACCGAACGCGCTGTATTTACGTTAAAAGAAGATGGCCTCCATTTAGTTGAAATTGCGCCAGGGGTCTCTTTACAGGAAGACATTCTCGACAAAATGGACTTCACTCCGATTATTTCCCCAGACCTGAAACTGATGGACGAAAGATTATTTATCGATGCCTCGATGGGCTTTGTATTACCCGACGCAGCCAATTAAAAGGAGTACCCTGATGGACTTTTCATTAACTGAAGAACAAGAACTGTTGCTTGCCAGCATTCGCGAACTGATTACCAGCAATTTCCCGGAAGAGTATTTCCGCACCTGCGATCAGACGGCGACTTACCCGAAGGAATTTATGCGAGCTCTTGCGGACAACGGTATTTCGATGCTGGGTGTTCCGGAAGAGTTTGGCGGCATCCCTGCTGATTACGTCACCCAGATGCTGGCACTGATGGAAGTGTCAAAATGTGGCGCGCCCGCATTTTTGATCACCAATGGCCAGTGCATCCACAGCATGCGACGTTTTGGCTCCGCCGAGCAGCTGCGTAAAACGGCAGAAAGCACCATGGAAACGGGCGATCCAGCGTATGCACTGGCATTAACCGAACCGGGAGCAGGCTCCGACAATAACAGCGCCACCACCAGCTACACCCGCAAAAACGGCAAGGTGTATCTCAACGGGCAAAAAACATTTATCACCGGCGCTAAAGAGTATCCGTACATGCTGGTACTGGCTCGCGACCCGGAGCCGAAAGATCCGAAGAAAGCCTTTACGCTATGGTGGGTGGATTCAAAGAAACCTGGCATTAAGGTTAACCCACTGCATAAAATCGGCTGGCACATGTTAAGCACCTGCGAAGTCTATCTTGATAACGTTGAAGTGGACGAAAGCGATATGGTCGGCGAAGAAGGCATGGGCTTCCTTAATGTAATGTACAACTTTGAAATGGAACGCCTGATCAACGCCGCGCGCAGCACGGGATTTGCTGAATGCGCCTTCGAAGATGCCGCTCGTTACGCTAACCAACGCATCGCATTTGGTAAGCCAATTGGTCATAACCAGATGATCCAGGAAAAACTGGCTCTGATGGCAATAAAAATCGAAAACATGCGTAATATGGTGCTGAAGGTCGCCTGGCAGGCCGATCAGGAACAGTCGCTGCGCACCAGTGCGGCGCTGGCAAAACTGTATTGTGCACGTACGGCAATGGAAGTGATCGACGACGCGATTCAGATTATGGGCGGACTGGGTTACACCGATGAAGCACGCGTATCCCGATTCTGGCGCGATGTCCGCTGTGAGCGCATTGGCGGTGGTACCGATGAAATCATGATTTACGTCGCGGGTCGCCAAATCCTGAAAGATTATCAAAATAAGTAAGCGGTATAACTGACCGGATAGCGCGGATGCGCTATCCGGGACGGTGCGGGGGAATCAGACTTCAGGCATCAGGCATTCTTGCTCAGCAAGGTTATTTTTAAACTGCCTACGATAATCGCTGGGAGTACATCCCACATGCCGCTGAAAAAGTTTGGCAAAATGATCGACGTTTTCATACCCTACCCGCCACGAAATTTCCGCCAACGAGGCCTCGGTATTAGTCAGGGAAAATTTCGCCTCCGTCATTCGTCGCTGAATAACATAATTGATGGGTGAAATACGATACTCCTTGGTAAATTCATGGCAGATATAGCTCACGCTGGCGCGGAATTTTTTAGATAACTGTTCGAGAGTGATTTTTTCGCGGAAATTGTTATTTAAATAGACCAGTACATCTTTAATTAAGACATCTTTTTTAATATATCCTTGTTCAGAGCGGTAAGCATTTTTAAAGTTTTCGTAATATAACACGGTTAATGCATACGCGAATGCGTCATAAGCGGAAGACGTCAGGTTGTTCTTGCTCTGCGGGAGCATCACCCCCAGTTCATTAAAAATACTCTTAATAACCTCTTTACCCTGACTGACGCTAATGACCGGACACGAGTGCGTCTGCAATAGCTGATTATCCTGCCAGCCGTTAAACCGGAAACCGTAGAGCGCGCAGGTGTAAGTGGTAGCCGGTGCGCTGGTATCAGATGCAACCGCATGTAATCGCCCTTGTTCAATCACCACAATGTCCCCGGCATGCGCGACATACAGCGAAGAGTCGATGATTAATCTTGCAACCCCCTTTTTAACATAGATAAGCTCCGTTTCATTATCATGAACATGATGGCCGGACTCCCAGTTAGGATCATCGCTAATGACGAATCGGGAAAGTCTCGGCGTTTTCCCCTGCTCAAAAAGGGTCTCCATGGCATTATCAAAGCAGCGTTGATACATGACAACCTCCACCTAAAGGCAGTAATTTTGCGAATAATTAATATCAGAAAGCGAAAACAATAATGATGTTATACAACGTTATTCCTTGCTGGCGAAACAAAATTATTTGCGTCGACTGCAAGATGATACCTCCGGCGCTATCTCGCTGTTCTCTACGATTATTTCCGTTTTATAAAAACTGATAAGAGTAAATGTTATTAATTCAACATTAACAATTTACATATCAGAAACAAATTAAGCGTAGAAACGATAAAAAACAGGATGCATTTCGCAATTATCCTTCCCTGGTGTGTTTGCTATTTTTTTTCTTCAGTACACAACCCCGGGCTCTCGTTTATGAAACAAGCATTCCCGCCGCACTTTTTTTTGCAAGATTGTTGGGAATGAAAACAGATTGCCCCGTCGAAAACAGTCCCCTCTCTGCCGCACACTATTTTCAGTTAATTTTCCCTACTGTGGATGACTGGAGATGCCATGAAAATAATAACCTGCTTTAAGTTGGTGCCTGAAGAACAGGACATTGTTGTTACCCCACAGCGTTCGCTTAACTTTGACCGGGCCGACGCCAAAATCAGCCAGTTTGATCTGAATGCGATTGAGGCCGCGGCGCAACTGAGTACGGAGGGTGATGAAATCGTCGCTTTAACCGTGGGCGGCTCGCTACTGCAAAATTCCAAAGTGCGTAAAGACGTGCTGTCTCGTGGACCGGACAGTTTGTTCATGGTGCAGGATCCACAGCTGGAGCATTCATTGCCCCGCGACACCGCTCAGGCGCTGGTCTGCGCGGCCAAAAATATGAATTTCGACCTGATGCTGTTCGGAGAAGGATCGGGGGATATCTACGCCCAACAGGTTGGCTTACTGGTTGGCGAACTGTTGCAACTCCCGGTGATTAGCGCCGTCAGCAACATCCAACGTAATGGCGACCGCATTGTGGTTGAGCGTACGCTGGAAGATGAAGTCGAAGTGATTGACCTGCCGCTCCCCGCTGTACTCTGCGTAACCTCGGATATCAACACGCCGCGTATTCCCTCAATGAAAGCCATTCTCGGCGCGGGTAAAAAGCCCGTCACAACATGGCAAGCCAGCGATATTGGCTGGACGCCGGCGTCACCGTTAGCGGAACTGGTAAGCCTTACGGTACCGCCACAAACAGAACGTAAGCACATCATTCTGGAAAATGACTCGGCTGAAGCCATTGCCGAACTGGCGGAACACCTGAAAAAAGCCCTGAACTAAGCTCAACGGAGAGAAATTATCATGAGTAAATTAGCTAACGTATGGGTGTTCAGCGATAACGTAGAACGCTACGCAGAATTAATGGCCGGCGCGCGTCAGTGGGGTGAACACGTCCATCTTATTGTACAAGGCAGCGAACAAGCTAATCAGGTTAAACCTCTGGGTGCCGATGAGATAATCGTGCTCGAAGCCCCCTCCGGTTTACAGCGTGTTGAAAATTACGCCGAAACCATTGCAGCGCAGATGCAAGAACACGCCGGAATGCTGTTGATGCCCGCTACAAAGCGCGCGAAATCACTTGGGGCACGGTTAAGCATCCAACTCAATGCCGCGATGGTGAACGACGCAATATCGGTGACGCTTGAGGATGACACCGTGTTCGCAGAGCACCGCATGTATGGTGGTCTGGCATTCGGCAAAGAAAAAATCAAAAGCGCGCTGGCAATTATCACGCTAGCCCCAGGGGTGCTTGAACCTGTAGCGGAAAACGCATCGCACACCTGTCCTGTTGTCTCGGCAGCTTACATCGCACCGCTTCATGAAATTATGTGCCAGGAACGTCGCGCCAAATCCGTGAGCAGCGTGGACCTCAGTAAAGCCAAACGTGTGGTTGGCGTGGGGCGCGGCCTGGTTGCGCAACACGATCTGGAGATGGTGCACCAGTTGGCATCGGTACTGGGTGCAGAAGTGGGCTGTTCACGCCCGATTGCCGAAGGCGAAAACTGGATGGAGCGCGAACGCTACATTGGCGTTTCTGGTGTGTTACTGAAATCAGACCTTTACCTCACGTTAGGCATCTCAGGACAAATTCAACACATGGTCGGCGGTAACGGCGCGAAAGTCATTGTCGCTATCAATAAAGACAAAAAAGCCCCTATTTTCAATTACGCCGATTACGGCCTGGTAGGCGATATCTACAAAGTTGTTCCGGCCCTTATCGAACATCTCAGCCGCTAACCCCCCATTTAACGCACATCTCCCGCTGCTTCGCGGCGGGAAAGGAGCATAAAGCATGTCAGATGAAAAATTCGATGCCATTGTGGTCGGTGCTGGCGTGGCGGGTACAGTTGCAGGCTACGTTATGGCGCAGGCCGGACTGGACGTGCTGGTCATCGAACGCGGAAACAGTGCGGGCAGTAAAAATATGACCGGTGGGCGACTCTATGCGCATAGTCTGGAACGCATCATGCCGGGATTCGCGCAGGAAGCACCACTCGAACGTAAAGTGACCCGCGAAAAAATATCCTTCCTGACCGAAGAGAGCGCCATAACGCTCGACTTTCATCGGGATAAAGACAACGCGCCAGCGCAGGATTCTTACACCGTGTTGCGCAACCGACTTGATCCCTGGCTGATGGAAAAAGCAGAACAGGCCGGCGCGCAGTTCATCCCCGGCGTCCGCGTTGATGCGCTGATCCGCGAAGGTAATAAGGTCACCGGCGTGCAAGCTGGTGACGATATCCTGGAAGCCAATATTGTCATCCTGGCCGATGGCGTCAACTCAATATTAGGGCGGTCGCTGGGGATGGTCCCTCCCTCTTCTGCTCACCACTATGCCGTTGGCGTAAAGGAGTTGATCGGCTTACCTCCGGCTGTGATTGCGGATCGATTCAACCTCTCAGGCGATGAAGGCGCAGCCTGGCTGTTTGCCGGTTCACCGTCGGATGGACTGATGGGGGGAGGCTTTCTGTATACCAACCAGGACTCGGTCTCTCTGGGGCTGGTATGCGGGCTGGGGGATATTGCTCACGCAACGAAAAGTATTCCACAAATGCTGGAAGACTTTAAGCAACACCCGACTATTCGTCCACTGATTGCGGGAGGAGAACTGCTGGAGTATTCCGCACATATGGTGCCGGAAGGCGGGCTGGCAATGGTACCCAAACTGGTTGATGACGGCGTAATGATCGTCGGCGATGCCGCGGGTTTCTGTCTGAATCTGGGTTACACGGTGCGTGGTATGGATTTAGCAATAGCCTCCGCAGAAGCCGCTGCCCAAACCGCCATTGCAGCCAAAGAACGCCAGGACTTCTCCGCCAGCAGCCTGATGGACTACAAACGCGCCCTCGAACAGGGCTGTGTGATGCGTGATTTACAGCATTTTCGCAAGATCCCGGCGCTGATGGAAAACCCGCGCCTGTTCACCCAATACCCTCGCATGGTCGCAGATATCATGAACGATATGTTCACCGTTGACGGACGCCCGAACCAACCGATTCGTAAGATGATGATGTCCCATGCGAAGAAAATTGGGTTGATGAACTTACTGAAAGACGGCATCAAGGGGGCAACTGCGCTATGAGTCAGGACAATACCGTTAACGTCGACGTCAAGCTGGGCGTCAATAAATTCAATGTCGATGAAGGTCACCCGCACATTATTCTGGCCGAACATCCCGATCTGAATGAATTTCGCAAACTGCTGAAGGCCTGTCCCGCCGGACTGTATAAGCAGGACGAGAGTGGGAATATTCATTTTGATTCTGCTGGCTGCCTGGAGTGTGGCACCTGTCGGGTGCTGTGCGGCGATACGATCCTCGAACAATGGGAGTATCCGGCAGGAACATTTGGCATTGATTTTCGCTACGGCTAACGGATTGAGCCGTTGTACCCCGGATCGGCTTCCACGGCCAATCCGGTCAGACGTATGCCGATATTATCCAGGGAATAACGAATGAGTATCACACTAACGTTTAACGCCGAACGTCGCGATGCCTGGCGACAACAAGGTTTATGGGGAGATGCTTCGCTTGGCGATTACTGGAACCAAACAGCCAGAGCCATGCCGGATAAAATCGCCGTGGTTGATAATCATGGCGCTTCATATACCTACGCCGCACTCGACGGTGCCGCCAGCAGTCTGGCGAGCTGGTTTTTAGCCTGCGGTATTCAACCCGGCGATCGCGTCGCTTTCCAGTTGCCGGGCTGGTGCGAATTTACCATTATTTATCTGGCCTGCCTGAAAACCGGAGCCGTTTCCGTCCCGTTACTACCCGCCTGGCGCGAAGCGGAGTTAGTATGGGTATTAAATAAATGTAAAGCGAAGATTTTTTTCGCACCTACCCTGTTTAAACAAACCCGGCCGGTTGATTTGATCCTCCCCTTACAAAACCAGTTACCGCATCTGCAACAGATTGTCGCCGTGGATAAACTGGCGCCGGCAACCACCTCGCAGGCACTCAGCCAACTGCTTTTAGCACCGCCGTTAAATCAAACGATTAACGTTCACGCGGATGAACTGGCAGCGGTACTGTTTACCTCCGGAACCGAGGGAATGCCGAAAGGCGTAATGTTAACCCACAACAATATCCTTGCCAGCGAACGCGCCTACTGCGCCCGTCTCAATCTCACCTGGCAAGATGTGTTTTTAATGCCCGCGCCGCTTGGACATGCTACCGGTTTTCTGCATGGCGTTACCGCACCGTTTTTAATCGGCGCCCGCAGCGTGTTGTTGGATATTTTTACCCCAGACGCCTGTCTCGATCTGCTGGAGCAACAGCACTGCACCTGCGTACTCGGCGCAACGCCGTTTGTCTATGACATGTTGTGTCGCATGGAAAAACGCGCCTGCGATCTCTCATCGCTACGCTTTTTTTTATGCGGAGGCACCACCATTCCGCAAAAGATTGCCCGTGACTGCCAACGGCTCGGCATTAAATTGTTAAGCATTTATGGTTCAACGGAGAGCTCGCCGCATGCGCTGGTCAATCTCGATGATTCACCTTCCCGCATGATGACCACCGACGGCTATGCTGCCGCAGGCGTCGAAATTAAAGTCGTCGATGAAGCGCGCAATGCCCTGCCCGCAGGAGTAGAAGGTGAAGAAGCCTCGCGTGGCCCCAATGTTTTTATGGGCTACCTCGATGAACCCGAACTGACCGCCCGCGCGCTGGATAAAGAGGGGTGGTATTACAGTGGCGACTTATGCCGGATGGACGACGCGGGATACATCAAAATAACCGGGCGTAAAAAAGATATTATTGTGCGGGGAGGGGAAAATATCAGCAGCCGCGAGGTAGAGGATATTTTATTGCAACATCCACGCATTCATGATGCCTGCGTTGTCGCGATGCCGGACGAACGGTTAGGTGAACGGTCGTGCGCTTATGTGGTACTAAAAGCCCCGCATCATTCGCTGTCGCTGGAATCTGTCGTCGCCTTTTTTAGCCGCAAACGGGTGGCAAAGTATAAATACCCGGAGCATATCGTGGTTGTCGAGAAGTTACCTCGCACAGCGTCCGGTAAGGTACAAAAATACCAGTTGCGTCAGGATATTATTAAACGTTTGAGCATGGAGAGTATTGCAGGATAAAGTGCCGGATGGCGATGCTAACGCATCTTATCCGGCCTACGTTGAATAGGCCGGATAAGGCATAATGTTACTTGTTCAGTTCAGCCAGGCTCAGCCAGGTCTGTACGACGGTGTCCGGGTTCAGCGACAGACTGTCGATCCCCTCTTCCATCAGCCAGGCCGCGAAGTCTTCGTGGTCAGAAGGTCCCTGACCGCAAATACCCACGTATTTGCCCTGTTTCTTAGCAGCGCGAATCGCCATCGACAGCAGCGCTTTCACCGCGTCGTTACGCTCATCAAACAGTTCAGAAACCACACCCGAGTCACGGTCCAGGCCCAGCGCCAGCTGCGTCATGTCGTTTGAGCCGATGGAGAAGCCATCGAAGTACTCAAGGAACTGTTCTGCCAACAGGGCGTTAGACGGGATCTCGCACATCATGATGATCTTCAGGCCATTCTCGCCGCGTTTCAGCCCCTGGCGCGCCAGCTCTTCAACCACCGCTTTCGCCTGGGCAACGGTACGTACAAACGGTACCATCACTTCAACGTTAGTCAGACCCATGTCGTTACGGACACGTTTCACCGCGTCACATTCCAGTGCGAAACAGTCGCGGAAGCTGTCTGAAACGTAACGGCCCGCCCCGCGGAAGCCCAGCATCGGGTTCTCTTCGTGCGGCTCATAACGCTCACCGCCGACCAGGTTAGCATATTCGTTGGACTTAAAGTCCGACATACGCACGATGACGCGTTTCGGATAAAACGCCGCACCCAGCGTCGCGATCCCTTCCGTCAGACGACCAACGTAGAATTCACGCGGAGAGTCGAAACCTTTCATCATGCCGCGGATTTCATTTTGTAGCTCAGGCGTCTGGTCATCAAACTCCAGCAGCGCACGAGGGTGCACGCCGATCATGCGGTTGATAATGAATTCCAGACGCGCAAGGCCGACACCTTCGTTTGGCAGGCAGGCAAAGTCAAAAGCCCGGTCCGGGTTGCCGACATTCATCATCACCTTCAACGGCAGATCCGGCATGGTCTCCACGCTGGAGCTCTTCACGCTGAAATCAAGCATTTCAGCGTAAACATAACCGGTGTCGCCTTCGGCACAGGAGACAGTGACCTTCTCACCATCCTTCATGCGCTCGGTGGCATCGCCGCAGCCAACCACGGCAGGGATCCCCAGTTCACGGGCAATGATCGCCGCGTGACAGGTACGGCCGCCACGGTTGGTCACAATCGCCGCCGCTTTCTTCATGATCGGTTCCCAGTCCGGGTCGGTCATATCAGTCACCAGTACGTCGCCGGGTTCAATACGGTTCATTTCGCTGATGTCGTGAATAACTTTGACCGGGCCGGCGCCAATGCGGTGACCGATGGCGCGACCTTCAGCAATAATTTTACCCTGGGCGTGCAGCGTATACCGCTCCATCACCTGCCCGCGAGAACGCACGGTTTCCGGGCGAGCCTGAACAATGAACAGCTTGCCGGTATGACCGTCTTTCGCCCATTCGATGTCCATCGGACGACCGTAGTGCTTCTCGATCTGTACCGCCTGCTTCGCCAGTTCCTGCACTTCATCATTGGTCAGAGAGAAAATATCGCGTTGTTCCTGCGGCACATCCTCAATGGTCACCTGCTTACCGTGTTCCTGGGTTGGCGCGTAGACCATACGGATTTTTTTCGATCCCATGGTGCGGCGAACGATCGCCGGACGGTTAGCCGCCAGAGTCGGTTTGTGCACGTAGAACTCATCCGGGTTAACGGCACCCTGCACCACCATCTCGCCCAGACCCCATGCGGAAGTGATAAACACCACCTGGTCGAAACCGGATTCGGTGTCGATGGAGAACATAACGCCTGAGGACGCAAGGTCAGAGCGCACCATTCGCTGGACACCAGCAGAAAGCGCCACGCCGCGGTGGTCATAGCCCTGGTGAACACGATAAGAAATCGCGCGGTCGTTAAACAGCGAAGCAAATACGTGTTTGATAGCGACCAGGACAGCATCGAAGCCCTGGACGTTAAGGAAGGTTTCCTGCTGACCAGCAAATGACGCATCTGGCATATCTTCTGCGGTGGCGGAAGAACGCACGGCAAAAGAAGCATGGGCATCGTCTGCTGACAGCTGCGCGTAGGCATCGCGGACGGCATTTTCCAGCTCCGGCTGGAAAGGAGTGTCGATAATCCACTGGCGGATTTGTGCCCCGGCTTTCGCAAGCTCGGTAACATCATCAATATCCGTTTTATCCAGCAGCTCATAAATGCGCTGGTTTACACCGCTTTGGTCCAGAAACTGGTTAAACGCATCGGCGGTTGTTGCAAAACCATTCGGTACGGAAACTCCCATACCGGAAAGGTTAGTAATCATTTCACCCAGGGAGGCATTTTTGCCCCCAACTCTGTCTACATCATTCATGCCGAGTTGGTTATACCAAAGCACCAGCGGTGACGAGCCATTGTTGGACATCGAACAATCCTTATATATGAACGAGGTTAGGAAACTCAATTTTGCGTATTTATCTTTGCATATTTACCGCGGCGAAAAAAACGGTGAATCGTTCAAGCAACTTTATTTTTTATTTTTTAAGATTGTTTCCGCATTTGCGCAAACCCGCGAGCGACACGGGATCACCACAAAAACTACCGGTATAAACATTTGTTCCGAAAAATGAAATGCACTTTTCATTAAATATAAAAATAGCGTTTCACTTTATAAAAGTGATGGCGCAATATTCGCTTCTGGCGAATTTTAATTTATGCTTTCAGAGAATTATGTCTGCCCCAGGATGCGCAAAATGGATAATGCTGTTGATCGTCACGTTTTTTATATTTCTGATGGTACGGCCATCACCGCCGAGGTATTGGGCCACGCGGTAATGTCGCAATTTCCGGTCACTATCAACAGCATTACGCTGCCGTTTGTTGAAAACGAGAGTCGCGCGCGCGCGGTTAAAGACCAGATTGACGCCATTTACCAACAAACCGGCGTGCGTCCTCTGGTGTTTTACTCTATCGTCTTGCCGGAAATCCGCTCAATCATTCTGCAAAGCGAGGGGTTTTGTCAGGATATCGTACAGGCGCTGGTCGCTCCATTGCAGCAAGAGATGAAGCTCGACCCAACGCCGATTGCCCATCGTACCCACGGCCTGAATCCCGGCAACCTCAACAAGTACGATGCGCGTATTGCCGCTATTGATTACACCCTTGCCCATGACGATGGTATTTCGTTGCGCAACCTCGATCAGGCGCAGGTGATCCTGCTCGGTGTTTCCCGTTGCGGCAAAACCCCGACCAGTTTGTATCTGGCCATGCAGTTTGGTATCCGCGCGGCCAACTACCCCTTTATTGCCGATGATATGGATAATCTGGTGCTGCCCACATCCCTGAAGCCGCTGCAGCATAAACTGTTCGGTCTGACCATCGACCCCGAACGCCTGGCGGCGATCCGCGAAGAGCGACGAGAGAACAGCCGTTACGCCTCGCTACGCCAGTGTCGGATGGAAGTTGCCGAAGTGGAAGCGCTGTACCGGAAAAATCAGATCCCATGGTTAAACAGTACCAACTATTCGGTAGAAGAGATTGCTACCAAGATCCTCGACATTATGGGGCTGAATCGCCGCATGTACTAGAATGCTAGTGCATTGGTTCAATTTTTTGTTATTATGCTCGCCACCAGGCCGGATGAGTGTGATATTGTGATGCACATCACTTCCCGGTAGTCCTGCCGTTGAAGCAACAAATTTCTGAGACAAGTAATGAACAGAACCGATGAACTCCGTACTGCGCGTATTGACAACCTGGTCACTCCAGCAGAGCTTGCACAGCGGCATCCTGTTTCGTCCGCCGTCGCCCGTCATGTTACGGACTCCCGACGCCGGATAGAAAAAATATTGAATGGCGAAGATCCCCGTTTGCTGGTGATCGTAGGCCCTTGCTCAATTCACGATCTCGATGCCGCCGTGGAATACGCGACGCGCCTGCAGGCGCTGCGCGAAAAGCACCAGACGCGTCTGGAAATCGTGATGCGTACCTATTTTGAAAAGCCACGCACCGTCGTGGGCTGGAAAGGCTTAATTTCCGACCCGGACCTGAACGGCAGCTACCGTGTGAACCACGGCATTGAGCTGGCGCGTAAACTGCTGCTGCAGGTCAACGAACTGGGCGTCCCCACGGCCACTGAATTTCTCGATATGGTGACCGGCCAGTTTATTGCTGATTTAATCAGTTGGGGCGCCATTGGCGCGCGCACCACCGAAAGCCAGATCCACCGCGAAATGGCGTCTGCTCTTTCCTGCCCGGTTGGGTTTAAGAACGGGACGGATGGTAATACCCGTATCGCCGTCGATGCGATTCGCGCCTCCCGCGCCAGCCATATGTTCCTCTCCCCGGATAAAACCGGCCAGATGACCATTTATCAGACCAGCGGTAATCCATACGGGCATATCATTATGCGCGGCGGTAAAAAGCCGAATTATTTTGCTGAAGATATTGCCGCCGCCTGCGATACCTTGCACGAATTTTCCCTGCCTGAGCATCTGGTCGTCGATTTCAGCCATGGTAATTGCCAGAAGCAGCATCGCCGTCAGTTGGAAGTGTGTGATGACGTATGCCAGCAAATTCGCAACGGTTCGACGGCGATTGCCGGGATCATGGCGGAAAGTTTCCTGCGTGAAGGCACGCAAAAAATCGTCAGCGGTCAGCCGCTGGTTTACGGTCAGTCGATTACCGACCCGTGCCTGAACTGGGAAGATACTGAACTACTGGTGGACAAACTCGCCTCGGCGGTTGATAGCCGTTTTTAACGCTGTATACCGGGTAACACCACGTTGCCCGGTGGTAATTCTTTGTTTTTCCCTTCATTGTTGTGCAAAAACAGTTCCCGTCACAATTATTTCACAAAAACGCTTGCCGCACATTTGCAGTTTGATGATAATGATTATCATTGTTACATTGATTGCTATTTTTAAACTCTATGTCACGTATGGATAACACAACAGCTACGCCTGCAAAAGAAAAAACACCGCCTGCCGTCGCCGCAACCGAGCGTCGCATTGACAGTAAAAGTTTGCTGGGCAAAGAAGGACGCGTGATTATAGAGCACGATGGCCAGCACTACCTGCTGCGCCAGACCCATGCTGGAAAACTCATTCTGACTAAATAAACGACACTTTTCGCCAGCCACCCAGGTGATACCCAGGCAGCCAGCGCTTTTCGATTTTCTAATGGAGAGTTGCTATGCCCCACCTGCACACCGCATCCTTGCGCCCGTCGCTCCTGGCGTTGGCGATTGTCAGTAATCTTCCCGTCGTTGCCTGGGCGGCAGTAGAGGATATGACCGTCACCGCCACCGGTAATCCCCGTAGCGCCTTTGAAGCGCCGATGATGGTCAGCGTTATCGACGCTACTGCACCTGAAAACCAGACAGCCAGCTCGGCAGCCGACCTGTTACGAAAGGTTCCGGGCCTGACCCTTGACGGTACGGGGCGGACAAATGGTCAGGACGTCAATCTGCGCGGCTATGACCGTCGCGGCGTTCTGGTGCTGGTGGATGGCGTTCGCCAGGGAACCGATACCGGGCACCTGAACAGTACCTTCCTCGATCCGGCGCTAATCAAGCGGATTGAAGTGGTGCGCGGCCCTTCCGCACTGTTGTATGGCAGCGGCGCGCTGGGCGGCGTAATCGCCTATGACACTGCGGATGCTAAAGACTTACTGGAGGCGGGTCAGAATAGCGGTTATCGCGTGTTCGGTACCGCGGCTACCGGCGATCACAGCCTCGGTATGGGCGCCAGCGCATTTGGCCGCACCGATACCCTCGACGGGCTGCTGGCCTGGTCCAGTCGCGATCGCGGTAATTTGCGCCAGAGCGACAGCACTACCGCCCCGAACGATGAAGCAACTAACAATATGCTGGCGAAAGGCAGTTGGAAAATTGACAGCGCCCAGACGCTGGCCGGCTCGCTGCGTTATTACAACAATGATGCCCGGGAACCTAAAAACCCACAAACCAGCGCGGCGGATACCACCAGCAACCCGATGACCGATCGCTCAACCATCCAGCGCGATGCGCAACTGACCTACTCCCTCGCCCCGGCGGATAATGACTGGCTAAACGCGGATGCCCGCATCTACTGGTTCGAAGCGCGCATTAATGCACAAAACACGGACAGCACCGGCGAATTTCGCAAGCAGACCACCAAAGGCGGGAAAGTCGACAACCGTAGCCGCCTGTTTACCGATTCATTTGCTTCTCACTTACTGACCTACGGCGGTGAATACTATCGTCAGGAACAACAACCGGGTGGCGTAACCACCGGTTTCCCGGAGGCAAAAATCGATTTTAGCTCCGGCTGGCTACAGGATGAAATCACCCTGCGCGACCTGCCGGTTACGCTGCTGGGGGGTACCCGTTATGATTCTTATCGCGGTAGCAGCGACGGTTATGAAGATGTCGATGCCGACAAATGGTCGTCCCGCGCTGGACTCACCGTTGCGCCTGCCGACTGGCTGATGCTTTTCGGTTCATACGCTCAGGCCTTCCGTGCTCCAACCATGGGCGAGATGTATAACGACGCGAAGCACTTCTCGATTGGCCGTTTTTACACCAACTACTGGGTGCCAAACCCGAACCTGCGTCCGGAAACCAACGAAACACAGGAATACGGATTTGGCCTGCGCTTTGACGATCTGTTGATGGCGAGTGATGCGCTCGAATTTAAAGCCAGCTATTTCGACACCAAAGCCAAAGATTACATCTCCACCAGCGTCGATTTTGCCGCTGCGACGACCATGTCCTATAACGTACCCAACGCCAAAATCTGGGGCTGGGACGTGATGGCGAAATACACCGCCGATCTGTTCAGCCTCGATATGGCCTATAACCGCACGCGGGGTAAAGATACTGACACGGGCGAGTACATTTCCAGCATTAACCCGGACACCGTCACCAGCAAACTGAACGTGCCGGTTGCGCACAGCGGTTTCTCCGTTGGCTGGATAGGTACATTTGCTGACCGCTCAACGCACATCAGCAGCAGCTACGCCAAACAACCCGGCTATGCGGTAAACGACTTCTACGTGAGCTATCAGGGGCAACAGGCGCTAAAAGGCATGACCACCACACTGGTCCTGGGCAACGCCTTCGACAAAGAGTACTGGTCGCCGCAGGGCATTCCGCAGGATGGCCGCAATGGCAAAATTTTCGTGAGTTATCAGTGGTAATCACTTTTCCCCGGTTCGCCGGGGCAGCAATCTGGAAGGAAGAGACAATGAATCACCACACACGCTGGCTGGAACTGAAAAAAGAAAACCCTGGCAAATACGCACGTGACATCGCGGCTATGATGCACATCAGCGAGGCAGAACTGACCTTCGCGCGCGTCGGTCATGACGCCTGGCGTTTACGTGGCGAAGTCCGCGAAATCCTCGGCGCGCTGGAAGCCGTAGGCGAAACCAAATGTATTTGCCGCAACGAATATGCGGTGCATGAGCAGGTCGGCACCTTTACCAACCAGCACCTGAGCGGGCATGCCGGGCTGGTACTCAATCCACGCGCCCTCGATCTGCGTCTGTTCCTGAATCAGTGGGCAAGCGCCTTTCATATCAGAGAAACAACCGCTCACGGCGAGCGTCAGAGCATTCAGTTTTTCGACCATCAGGGTGATGCATTGCTGAAGGTCTATGCCACACAAAATACCCTCGTTGAAGAATGGGCAGCGTTACTGAGCCGTTTCATCTTCACTGAAAACCCGTCACTGGCGCTGCAATCCGCTAAAAACCCTGCTCCTGCTACCGTCACCGTTGATGCACAGGCCGTGGATCAAGAGTGGCGAGCCATGACCGATGTCCACCAGTTCTTCGGTCTGCTGAAACGCCACGATCTCACTCGCCAACAGGCGTTTAATCTGGTAGGCGATGACCTGGCCTGTAAAGTAACCAATGGCGCACTGGCGCAGTTACTCAATACCGCGCGTCAGGATGGCAATGAAATTATGGTGTTTGTGGGTAATCGCGGCTGCGTACAAATTTTTACCGGCGTGATAGAAAAACTGGTACCGATGAAAGGCTGGCTGAATATATTCAATCCAGCATTTACATTACATCTGCTGGAAGAAAGCGTGGCTGAAACGTGGGTAACGCGCAAACCAACCGCCGATGGACACGTTACCAGTCTGGAACTGTTTGCGGCCGATGGCACACAGATTGCCCAACTGTATGGTCAACGTACGGAAGGCGAACCGGAGCAAACGCAATGGCGCGCGCAAATTGACGCACTGACGCCGAAAGGGCTGGCCGCATGAACAAACTGCTGCTCCTGATTGCGTTGCTGCCCGTTACTGCGCTGGCGGTCCCCGAGGACAGAGTCGTTACTCTGGGGGGCGACGTCACCGAAATTGTGTACGCGCTGGGGGCCCAGTCAACGCTTGTGGCGCGAGACAGTACCAGCCAGTGGCCTGAAGCCGCAAACGCCCTGGCTGACGTCGGCTATTTACGCCAGCTTAACGCCGAAGGGATCCTTGCCACCCGTCCGACGCTGGTCCTTGCCAGTGCGCAGGCGCAGCCTTCTCTGGCGCTAAAACAGGTCGAGCAGAGCAACGTCAGGGTTGTTACGATCCCGGCAAACAACGACCTTAACGCGATTGATGGAAAAATTCGCGTCATTGCCGAGGCGACTCACCGGGAGGCCGACGGCGAAACGTTGCGTGCAACCTTACGTCAGGAGCTGGCGGCGCTCCCGTCATCTGAACTTAACAAACGCGTCCTGTTTATTCTTAATCATGGTGGGATGACCGCCATGGCCGCAGGCCAGCAAACCGGAGCCGATGCCGCTATTCGCGCCGCCGGTTTGCGCAACGCGATGCAGGGGGTTAACCGTTATCAACCTCTTTCACAAGAAGGTGTGATTGCCAGCCAGCCGGACCTGGTGGTGATTTCACGGGAAGGTGTTAAGGCAATGGGTGGCGAGGCGAGCCTGTGGGCGCTGCCGGGGCTGGCGCAAACACCTGCGGGACGGAATAAACAGGTATTGCAGGTTGATGATATGGCACTGCTTGGCTTCAGTATCCGCACGCCGCAGGCCATTTTGCAACTACGCGCGAAAGCAGAGCAATTGCCCTGATGTCCCGACGAATCACTTGTTCTTTGTGGGTCATGGCGCTAATGCTGGTCGTAATGACAATTTTGGCTACCGGTTTTGGCGCGTTGCGCCTGCCGGTAAGTCTGCTCTGGCGTGATGACAATGAAACTCTGCGTCAAATCTGGCTCACTATTCGCCTGCCCCGTGTTCTGCTGGCGCTGGTGATTGGCGGTTCTCTGGCGCTATCCGGTTGTGTGATGCAGGGACTGTTTCGCAACCCACTTGCCGACCCGGGATTACTCGGAATTAGCAGCGGTGCGGCCTGCGCCGTCGCCCTGTGGGTGGTACTGCCTGTCTCTTTGCCCGCGCTACTGATGCTGTATGCGCCAATGTTGGCTGCATTTGTCGGTGCACTGGCGGCAACCGTGGTGATTTTTATCCTCAGCCAACAGCGCGACGGTTCACTCTCGCGGCTACTGCTGGTCGGTATTGCGATCAACGCGCTCTGCGGGGCGGCTGTTGGCGTTCTGTCGTGGGTCAGTAATGATGCGCAACTGCGCCAGCTGTCGCTGTGGGGGATGGGAAGTCTGGGCGCTGCGCAATGGTCCACACTACTGGCAGTTACCTCGCTGGCTATCCCGACGGTGCTGATCGTCTGGCGTCTGGCTTCGGCCCTGAACCTGCTGCAACTGGGCGAGGAAGAGGCGCATTATCTTGGCGTGAATGTGCGTACAATCCAGCGTATTTTACTGCTTTGCAGCGCCTTGCTGGTAGCCGCAGCGGTGGCAGTAAGCGGCGTAATTGGCTTTATCGGGCTGGTTATCCCGCATTTAATGCGTATGTGGCTCGGCGCAGACCATCGGGCCGTTATCCCCGGTTCCGTGCTGGCGGGCGCGTTTTTATTACTGATTGCCGACACGCTGGCCCGCACTTCAGTTGCGCCAGCGGAAATGCCGGTCGGTCTGTTAACCAGTCTGCTCGGCGCCCCGTGGTTTTTATGGCTTATTTTTCGTCAGCGAGGATCGCATGGCTGAACATTTCGTTGCTGAAGGACTTCACTATCGCGTGGCGGGCAGGTCGGTGATTGCTGATGTATCGCTTGCCCTCGCAAAAGGTGAACTGGTGGCGCTCATCGGTCCAAATGGTGCGGGGAAATCTACCCTGCTGCGCCTGTTGACCGGTTTTCTCAAACCGGTTGCCGGGCGCTGCATGCTGGCGGGCAAAGCGCTGGATGAGTGGCATATGCAGACGCTGTCGCGCCATCGGGCGGTGATGCGTCAGCAAACGCAACTGGGATTTGACTGGCCGGTAGAGGCCGTTATCGCGATGGGCCGTGCGCCCTGGACCCAGCGTTCGGAACCTCGCCTTATCGCGCAGGTGATGGAGATGACCGGATGCGCGCCGTTGGCAGGTCGGCAATACGCCACGCTTTCCGGCGGCGAGCAACAGCGCGTGCAGTTAGCCCGCGCCCTGGCGCAACTCTGGTGCGACGGAGCGCCTCGCGGCTGGTTATTTCTTGATGAACCCACCTCGGCGCTGGATCTTTACCACCAGCAACATCTGCTGCGGTTACTGAAAACGCTTGTCGCTTCAGGAGAGCTGCATGTGTGTATTGTGCTTCACGATTTGAATCTGGCAGCTTTATGGGCTGACAGAATAGTGTTACTGCATAATGGCAGGCTGGCGTCGCAAGGGACGCCGGAGACCGTGTTACGGGCCGATGATCTGATGCGCTGGTACGGTGCTGAGGTTCACGTTGGCCATCATCCGGCCAACGTGTCCCCCCAGGTGTTTCTGGCGCCTTAGCTTGAACAGCTCACTTCCAGCCGTTTGCCCCAGTCAGGCGGCCGACTGACATAGTCATCATCGCGATCGACAAACGGAGTACGCAACGCCTGGTGCAGCCGATGTAGCTCGGCGTAATCTCCCTGCTCCGCCTGACTAATCGCCCGTTGCGCCAGCCAGTTGCGTAAAACCATCGCCGGGTTTGCCGCCTTCATCTGCGTTTGTCTGACATCGTCAGCAACGCTGTCCTGTTCCAGGCGCGAGCGATACCGTGTGAACCAGTCGTCAAACGCCGCACGATCCACAAACTCATCGCGTAGCGGAGATAGCGCACTGTGTTGTTCCGTCAGACTGAGCATGCGAAACGTTCGCGTATAGTCGCTTCTTTCTCGCGCCATCAGGCTAAATAGTTCACTCAGCAGCTCGTTATCGTTTTTCTGCTCGCTAAAGAAGCCGAGCTTTTGCCGCATCCGTTGACCGTAACGCGTTAACAGTGCCAGTTGGTAATTGTCCAGCGCATCATTGAGCGCCTCGACCGGGATAAATGGCGACAGGGTTTGTGCCAGACGTTGCAGGTTCCACAGCGCGGCTGCAGGTTGATTATCGAAACTGTATCGTCCCTGATGATCGGAGTGGTTACAGATAAAATCCGGCACGTAGTCATCAAGAAAACCATACGGACCGTAATCCATCGTCAGCCCCAGAATAGACATGTTGTCCGTATTCATAACGCCATGCGCAAACCCTACCGCCTGCCAGTCGGCGATTAAGCTTGCGGTACGCGTGACAATATCGCTAAACCACAGCTGATATTTATCGGCTTCTTCCTGCCAATGCGGCCAGTAATGACGAATCGCGAAGTCTGCAAGTTGACGGACTTTCTCCGGCTCGCGACGATAGTAAAAGTGTTCAAAATGGCCAAAGCGCATATGGCTTTGCGCCACGCGAATGAGCATCGCCCCATGCTCTACCGTTTCGCGATATACCGGCGTGTCGCTGGTGACAATCGACAATGCCCGCGTGGTGGGTATTCCCAGATAGTGCATCGCCTCGCTGGCCAGGCTTTCGCGAATGGTTGAACGCAGCACGGCGCGCCCATCCCCCATGCGGGAATAAGGCGTCAGTCCGGCACCCTTCAGGTGCCAGTCAAGCGTCGAGCCATCAGCAAGCTGTTGTTCGCCCAGCAGGATCCCACGTCCGTCACCAAGCTGCCCGGCCCAAACGCCGAACTGATGTCCGCTATAAACTTGCGCTAAAGGCGACATCCCGGGAAGCAAGGATTCACCTCCCCAAACGCCTGAACCCTCTGGAATAGTAAACAGCGCCGCAGGAATAGCCAATTGCTCAGCCAGAGCATCGTTATGCCAGATAAGATGCGCGTTTTTCAGGGGCGTAGGCGAGAGCGCTGTATAGGTTGCTGGTAATTCATCACGCCAGCGGGTGGTAAAAGACAGGGTCATAGGGCCTCCTGTCTCTAGTGTAGACTGTTAATAGCCTGTTAAACACCAGCAAATAAAAGGGTTATATCCTCGATAACGAAATTATCTGCGCGGGCGGTACCGCAGGCCAGAGTCCTCCCTGCATGGCGCTGAAACCGAGGGGAAGTACTCGTGCCAACATTTCTTGCGTATCAATACCGCTAATGATGATTGACTCACAGCAGGGTGATATTTGCGCCTGGATAGCGCGCATAAATGGTTCAAATGAAATATGTGCAATCCTTTGTTGAACAAAGTTTTTATCCAACACCACACGTTTGAACAGGCCATCAAAAATTGCCCGCGTTGATATGCCGCCAGCGCCATAATTTTGCAGAATTAATGGAAATCTTGCCGCAAGTGCAGCCAGCGTTGGATTGTCTTTACCCTTGTTTAACTCTGGATAGCTTTCATTAATAGCCAGTTCCAGAAATGAAAATCGTTCAATTTGTGAAGCATATTCAGCGTCTGATAATAAAGTATGAGCAATTGCCGGGGTTAAATTAATCCAGACTGAGACTTTTCGCTGAATAAAAAAATGTTGGCACGTTTCGATTAATTCTAGTTTCTCTGCAAATAAACGACATTGTTCATCGTCCGACATCCGAGGTAAGACCAGCTCGGTTGGTATACGCACATCCCCCTGTAGGCTGGCAAAACTGGTGATGATATCCACGAATTCAAGATCGCCTTTTTCACTTCTCGCAGGAAGAAAAGACAACTCCGATTGATAAAGATTATCCAGTGAAACAATCATCGTACCAGCCCCTCTGCATAGGTGTTATCCGGCATCCTGTAGCAAAGGATGGAGAAATACGTTACTGCTGATGCAAGTAGAGGCTCTTTCATTTGTCCCTTTATAGCCAGTAAATCGAATCCTTTTTTTTAGCTTATCGTGATTATAAGCGAATATCCAGCTTTGCACTTTTTAATATCCCGGCATAAATCATATTTTTAGCAAGATACACTCTTAACACACAGGGTTATTGATCGGCTGGAAGCAGTAATAACAGTTAGCATTCAAATGAAAATGTCGAGGCTGCACAGTCGTTAGCAGCCTCGTCAGTTGTGAGGATTAAATACGTCGAGCCTGCCAGAAGTTTTTACGCCAGTAGACATTATCCAGTGACGAGCGCATCACTCCGCGGCTGGTTGAGGCATGAATAAATTGATTATTGGTGTCGTAAATGCCGACATGCAGACCACTTTCTCCGGATCCGGTTTTAAAGAAAACCAGATCGCCTGGCAGCAAATCATCTTTATCGATTTCGGTACCAATCTTTGATTGCATGCGCGTGTCGCGCGGGAGCTGTAGATCGAATTTATCCCGCATCGTCATCAAAACAAACCCTGAGCAATCCACCCCGCTACGGCTCATACCACCATAACGATAAGGTGTACCATGCCAGGTTTGTAGCTGGTCATTAAGACCGGCGATAACGGCGATAGAATCCGACAAATGGGCATTTGGCGCAGGAGCACGATGGCTGCTGCAGCCCGCCAAAAACAATGCTGTGATGAAAAGGAGCCAAAAGCGCATTCAGGACGAATCCTCTGGATTTTATTTTTATGCCAATTTAGCGTGGAAATTACAGGATTTTCAAGAACCCATTTAACTTAAGTGGTTGATATGAGCATTCTGTGGCCTTCGATATCCAAACGACGGAAGTTCACGCCGTAAGCCGCAGACAGATTAGCTGGTGTCAGGACCGTATCACGTGAGCCACTGGCAAGCAGCTTCCCACGTTTGAGCAACCAGGCCTTATGCGCATGGCGCAAGGTATGATTGAGGTCATGGCTGCTCATCACAATCGCTATTCCCTGCAAACACAGCTGGCCCAACAACCTGTCCAGGGCGTTTTGTTGCGCGACGTCCAGGCTGTTCATCGGCTCATCCAACAGTAAAAGCTGACCGAATGGATTAGCTTGCGGGCAAATTTGCAAAATAACGGCCGCCAGGCGCACACGCTGCCACTCACCGCCGGAGAGTTGATTGACGCCACGCCCCAGCTTATCCCCCAGACCAAGCGCATCGGCGAGCTCCTGTAACAGATCGGCACGCGCTTTGTCGGGTTGATGCAGCGTCAGAAAATGCCAGACCGGCATGGCAAAAGGCGGGTTTTGCTGTTGCGCAAGATAAGCACGATATTGCGCCAGCTTTGCTGCCGGCCACTCTTCAAGCGGCATGTCGCCGAAGGTGATGCTGCCCTCCCCGGTCGTCAAACCCGCCATACGCGCCAACAGCGTACTTTTCCCCGCACCGTTAGGACCCACCAAATGCAGGATTTCCCCTGCTTTTATTTCACCAGAAAGCGGGCCGAGCCGGGTCGATTCCGCTACATCCTGTAGCTGCATCAATCGAGACATTAGTTTGCCAGCGCCTTCTTGATGCTTTGCACCAGCATCGGATCCTCAGGCGTCATATCCGGAGAGAATCGTTGCAGTACTTGCCCATCCCGTCCCACTAAAAACTTCTCAAAGTTCCACAGGATATCGTCCGGGTAGAGCGGCGCCCGGCCTTTACTGGCCATACGTTCATAGAATCCACTGTCTGCTGGCGCCACAGCCGTTGGCGCGGCATCAATCAGCTTCTGATACAGCGGATGACGCCCCTCGCCGTTGACGTCAATCTTGCTGAACATCGGGAAAGTAACACCCCAGGTCATACTGCAGTACGTTTTGATTTCGTCTTCGCTGCCCGGTTCCTGGCCCAGAAACTGATTGCAGGGAAAACCAAGCACATTGAAGCCCTGTTGATGCCAGGCTTTCTGCAGGTTCTCCAGTTGTTCGTATTGCGGCGTCAGTCCACATTTTGAAGCAACGTTGACGATTAACAGTACATTGCCAGAATACGGTTGCAGCGTAGTCGCCTCGCCGTCAATGGTCGTCACTTCGGTATTGAGGATAGTGTCTTGCATAGCATCTCCAGAACAACAGGTTGATTTTCAGTTTTTTAATCATAGACCGAACCAACGCTTTCTAGCGCGCGGCTTTCAACAATAGCCAGATAAATACCGGTGCTCCCATGGTAGCCGTCACCACGCCGATGGGCAGTTCAGCCGAAGCCAACACCAAACGCGCGACAACATCAGCAAACAATAATGCGATTGCGCCAGCCAACGCGCAGCCAGGCAGGAGAACACGGTGATCGGTTAAACCACACAACCGCAAAATGTGGGGGATAACCAATCCAATAAAACCAATCGCACCCGCCAGAGCCACGCTTACGCCGACCATCCATCCTGTGGCGACCACCAGCAGATTGCGCCAGAACCATAATGGTAACCCCAGTTGGCGCGCAGAAGTTTCCCCCAGCGCCAGCATATTCATCGGCTGAGACTGACAGCAGATCCATATCAGTACGGGGATCAACGCCACCATCAGCCAGGCCTGATGCCAGTCGACGCCGCCAAAGCCCCCCATCATCCAGTACATCAACTGTCGTAAGTCAAAAGAGGTGGAAAAATAGATGGCCCACGTCATCAATGCGCTACAGATAATGCCCAGCGCCACTCCCGCCAGCAGCAAGCGACTGGTAGACAAATGACGACGGGCAAAGCGTAACAGAATGAGAGTAATAATCAGCGCCCCGGCGATGGCACATAAGCCCAACGCCCAGCCGGGAAGCTGCCCCTGCCCGAGCAGCACAGCAGCAATGAGTCCTACACCTGCGCCGTTAGACACGCCCAGTAGACCCGGTTCCGCGAGTGGATTTTCAAAGAGGGCCTGCATTACCGCACCGGATAAAGCCAACGCAGCGCCTACCAGCAAAACGGCGAGGGTACGAGGAAAGCGGATTTGCCAGACGAACAGATCGCCGCGGGCGCTGAACCAGTCGCCGGGAGCGATCCACTGTTCTCCTGCGCACAGGCTTAAAATCGTTGCCAGTAACATCAGCACTGACAGTGACAGTATCCAGCGCACGTTTCGTCGCTGCTGTTGATGGGCGAAAGTCAGCATGTTTTCCATTCTGCTGAAAAGAGATGGGGGTGATTCTACGGTGCTGTTTCGGTAGTGAAAAGGAAAAAGGCCGCAGAGCGGCCTTTTTAGTTATATACGTCATACTTCAAGTTGCATGTGCGTTGGCTTTACTCGCTCGCCCCAGTCACTTACTTATGTAAGCTCCCGGGGACTCTCTGCGTTACCGCCTTCCCGCAACTCGAATTATTTAGGGTATATATACGTCATGCTTTACGCTGCCGCTTTGATGGCAACGCAAGTGGTTTAACGAATCGTTAAATCACTCTTCTTTGGGCGTTGCGTTTTCAACCCGACTTTTTAACTTCTGTCCGGGTCTGAAGGTCACCACGCGCCGTGCTGTAATGGGAATATCTTCGCCCGTTTTCGGGTTACGTCCCGGACGTTGATTCTTATCACGCAGATCGAAGTTACCAAAACCAGAGAGTTTTACCTGCTCACCATTTTCCAGAGCACGACGAATCTCTTCGAAAAACAGCTCGACCAGTTCTTTGGCATCCCGCTTGCTAAGCCCAAGCTTATCAAACAGATATTCTGACATTTCAGCTTTTGTAAGCGCCATAGGTTCAATCCCTCAATGATGCCTGGAATCGCTCTTTTAATGCCTCTACACATTTGGCGACGGTAGCGGCAATCTCCTCTTCTTCAAGTGTACGGCTGGTATCCTGAAGGATCAGGCTGATAGCGAGGCTCTTATAACCCTCCGCAACACCCTTACCGCGGTACACGTCAAATAAGTTTACGCCAACTACCTGATTTACGCCAACTTTCTTACACTCGGATAAAATATCCGCAGCGGGAACGTTTTCTGCCACAACGACTGCGATGTCGCGACGGTTCGCTGGGAAGCGAGAAACTTCACGCGCCTGAGGCACCACGCGGTCTGCGAGCTTGTTCCACTCCAGTTCAAACACCAGAGTGCGACCGTTCAGATCCAGTTTACGTTCCAGCTCAGGATGAACAACCCCAATGAAACCAATACGTTCACCTTTCAGATAAATCGCCGCAGACTGACCCGGATGCAGTGCTGGATTCGCTTCAGCTTTGAACTGAATGTCCGCCAGTTTGCCGGTCAAGTCGAGAACCGCTTCCAGATCGCCTTTCAAATCATAGAAATCAACGGTCTCTTTTGCCAGATTCCAGTGTTCATCATGACGATTACCGCAGATCACGCCTGCCAGCATCAGATCCTGACGGATCCCGAGGTTGGCCTGCGTATCCGGTACGAAACGTAAACCCGTTTCAAAAATACGCACACGGTTCTGCTGACGGTTCTGGTTATACACCACCGTTGACAGCAAACCGGTCCACAGCGACAAGCGCATTGCCGACATATCAACAGAAATTGGGCTTGGCAGCAGCAGCGATTCTTCACCCGGATGCAGCAATGCCTGAATTTTCGGGTCGACAAAGCTGTAGGTGATAACTTCCTGGTAGCCTTTGTCATTCAGCATGGTTTTTACACGTTTCAGCGATAAATCCGCTTCACGATGCGTACCCATGATCAGACCTGCCTGAATTGGCGTATTCGGGATATTGTCATAACCGTAAACGCGGGCAACTTCTTCGACCAGGTCTTCTTCGATTTCCATATCGAAACGCCAGCTCGGCGCTACCGCTTTCCACTCATCCTGACCTTCCGTGACGTCACAACCCAGACGACGCAGAATATCACTCACCTGGTCATCAGCAATATGGTGTCCGATCAGACGATCCAGTTTGCTGCGGCGCAGCGTAATGGTCGCGCGTTTTGGCAGCGTCGCTTCGTTGGTTACATCAATAATTGGACCGGCTTCACCGCCGCAGATATCAATCAGCAAACGGGTAGCACGCTCCATCGCTTTGTACTGCAGCGCAGGATCGACACCACGCTCATAGCGGTGAGAAGCATCGGTGTGCAGGCCATGACGACGTGCGCGACCGGTAATAGACAGCGGACTGAAGAACGCGCATTCCAGCAGGACGTTTTGCGTTTCATCATTCACGCCGGAATGTTCGCCACCAAAGATGCCGCCCATGGCCAGCGCTTTGTTATGGTCGGCAATCACCAGCGTATCCGCATGCAGTTTAGCTTCGCTGCCGTCCAGCAGAACCAGGGTTTCCCCCTCTTTTGCCATCCGGACAACAATCCCGCCTTCAATGCGGTCTTTGTCGAACGCGTGCATCGGCTGACCCAGTTCGAGCAGCACATAGTTCGTTACGTCAACCACGGCATCGATAGAGCGGATGCCGCAGCGACGCAGTTTTTCTTTCATCCACAGCGGGGTTGGCGCTTTAACGTTGATGCCTTTCACCACGCGCCCCAGATAGCGTGGGCAGGCTTCCACCGCGTCGACCTGAATCGGCAGGACATCGCTAATGGTTGCGGCTACTGGCGCCATTTCCGGTTCAACCAGCGGAGCCTGGTTCAGTACGGCAACATCACGTGCCACGCCGATGATACCCAGGCAGTCGGCGCGGTTCGGCGTAACGCTGATTTCGATAGTGTTGTCGTCAAGCTTCAGGTATTCGCGGATATCGGTGCCAATTGGCGCATCGGCGGGCAGTTCGATAATGCCGCTATGGTCGTCGGAAATACCCAGCTCGGAGAACGAGCACAGCATGCCTTCAGACGGTTCACCGCGCAGTTTCGCTGCTTTAATTTTAAAGTCGCCTGGCAGTACGGCGCCCACGGTTGCCACCGCCACTTTCAGGCCCTGACGGCAGTTCGGCGCGCCACAGACGATATCCAACAGGCGGTCACCGCCTACATTCACTTTGGTGACGCGCAGTTTGTCAGCGTTCGGGTGCTGAGCGCACTCAACCACTTCACCCACCACAACGCCGTTGAACGCGCCCGAAACAGGTTCCACACCGTCAACTTCCAGACCCGCCATCGTGATTTGGTTTGACAGCGCATCGCTATCAATCGCCGGGTTTACCCATTCGCGTAACCACAGTTCACTGAATTTCATTGTTTTATCCTGCCTTTATTTAAACTGTTTGAGGAAACGCAGATCGTTTTCGAAGAAAGAACGCAGATCGGTCACGCCATAACGCAGCATGGTCAGACGTTCCATACCCATACCGAATGCAAAGCCGGAGTAGATTTCCGGATCGATACCCACGTTGCGCAGCACGTTCGGGTGAACCATCCCGCAGCCCAGCACTTCCAGCCATTTGCCGTTTTTGCCCATCACATCAACTTCCGCAGAAGGTTCGGTGAATGGGAAGTAAGAAGGACGGAAGCGAACCTGCAGGTCTTCTTCAAAGAAGTTGCGCAGGAAATCGTGCAGCGTACCTTTCAGGTTGGTGAAGTTGATGTTGGTATCAACAATCAGCCCTTCCATCTGATGGAACATTGGGGTGTGCGTCTGATCGTAATCGTTACGGTATACGCGCCCAGGGGCGATGATACGGATCGGCGGCTGTTTTTCTTTCATGGTGCGGATCTGCACGCCGGAAGTCTGCGTACGCAGCAGACGGGTCGCGTCAAACCAGAAAGTGTCGTGATCAGCACGCGCCGGGTGATGGCCAGGAATATTCAGTGCGTCGAAGTTATGATAGTCATCTTCGATTTCCGGACCGGTCGCCACGGTAAAGCCCAGCTCACCGAAGAAGCTTTCAATACGATCGATAGTACGTGTTACCGGATGCAGACCGCCATTTTCGATACGACGTCCCGGCAGAGAGATATCGATCGTTTCTTCAGCCAGACGGGCATTCAGCGCAGCACTTTCTAATTCGGCTTTACGTGCGTTCAGCGCTTGCTGTACCTGCTCTTTGGCTTCGTTTATCACCGCACCTGCTGCCGGACGCTCTTCTGGCGGCAGCTCGCGCAGGGTTGTCATTTGAAGGGTCAAGTGCCCTTTCTTGCCCAAATATTCGACGCGGACATTGTCTAACGCGGCAACATCTGAAGCCTGGTTAATGGCGGCCGTTGCACTGGCAACCAGCTCTGCGAGATGTGACATGGTTTTCCTCGTTATGTGGCGATATTCACTAGTCGCTCGTCTATACGCAAAATCATTCARGWTGYATCAAGGCGGCAARRGAGCRAATCCTCAGGAGCGTACATCAGTACGTGACTGRGGTGARCGAMTGCAGCCAACRCAGAGRCARCTTGAAKGATGACGYGTATAAAAAAAGCCTCCACCAGGGAGGCTTTTAGGCGCTGTTTTCCGTTTCTTCTTTCACGCGCAAGCCTCCTGGATTCAGGTGCTAAAGTAAAAGAAGAAGCGGAAAATAGCAGCATTCATGCTTGCATTACCTTATGTGGTAAAAACCGGACAACCTTTATTGAAAAGGCTTACGGGTAAAATGTCAACTAATTGATTGCGCTACAATAAAAGAGAGGGAGCCAGGCTCCCTCTTTTCACCGGCTTATGCCAGAGCTGCTTTCGCTTTTTCGACCAGAGCGGTGAACGCTACTTTGTCGAATACTGCGATGTCAGCCAGGATCTTACGGTCGATTTCAACAGAGGCTTTTTTCAGGCCGTTGATGAATTTGCTGTAAGAAATACCGTTCTGACGTGCTGCTGCGTTGATACGCGCAATCCACAGTTGACGGAACTGACGCTTTTTCTGACGACGGTCACGATAAGCGTACTGACCAGCTTTGATAACAGCCTGGAAGGCAACGCGGTATACGCGAGAACGCGCACCGTAGTAGCCTTTAGCTTGTTTCAAAATTTTCTTGTGACGTGCACGGGCAACTACACCACGTTTTACGCGAGCCATATGTGCTCTCCTGTATCTATATTCTTAGTAAAAAATTAATTAAACGTTAACGGCTTATGCGTACGGCAGGCACGCGATAACCAGACCCAGATCGCCTTTAGAAACCAGGCCTTTTGGACGCAGGTGACGTTTACGCTTAGTAGATTTTTTGGTCAGAATATGACGCAGGTTTGCGTGCTTACGCTTAAATCCACCACCACCGGTTTTTTTGAAGCGCTTAGCAGCACCGCGTACGGTCTTAATTTTTGGCATTTTAATAACTTCCACTTCGCATTGTTAATAAACGAAACGTAGGCGAACAACGGCTGTGGAACCCGCAGGCTCCACAGACATTGCTACTTGAAGGCCTTACTGTTTCTTCTTAGGAGCGAGCACCATGATCATCTGACGGCCTTCGATCTTCGTAGGGAAGGATTCGACTACTGCCAGTTCACTCAGATCGTCACGGACGCGGTTGAGCACTTCCATACCGATCTGTTGGTGGGCCATCTCACGGCCGCGAAAACGCAGCGTGATCTTAGCCTTATCGCCATCTTCCAGAAAGCGTACCAGGCTGCGGAGTTTTACCTGGTAATCGCCATCGTCGGTGCCAGGACGGAATTTAATTTCCTTAACCTGGATAACTTTTTGCTTTTTCTTCTGTTCCTTAGAAGACTTACTCTTTTCATAAAGGAACTTGCCGTAGTCCATAATACGACAAACTGGCGGTTCGGCGTTAGGGCTGATTTCAACTAAATCTACTCCAGCTTCTTCAGCTTTTTCGATTGCTTCTCTCAGACTCACAATACCCAAAGCTTCGCCTTCCAGACCTGTTAAGCGAACTTCCAGGGCGCGAATCTCGCCATTAATACGATTCGGACGTGCCGTTTGAACTCGTTTTCCGCCTTTAATACCTTATTCCTCCAGTTGTTGAAGACTGCGGCTGCGAATCTCTTGTTGCAGCTTCTCAATCACTTCATTTACGTCCAGGCTGCCCAAGTCTTTGCCACGACGGGTGCGCACGGCAACTTTGCCTGCTTCAACCTCTTTGTCGCCACAGACCAACATGTAAGGGACACGACGTAAAGTGTGCTCGCGGATTTTAAAGCCAATCTTCTCATTTCTCAAGTCTGCTTTTACACGAATGCCCGCATTTTGTAGTTTCTGCGTTAATTCGTTAACGTATTCAGACTGAGAATCGGTAATGTTCATGACCACAACCTGAACCGGCGCAAGCCAGGTCGGGAAGAAGCCAGCAAACTCTTCGGTCAGAATACCGATGAAACGTTCCATTGACCCAAGAATTGCGCGGTGAATCATAACCGGCACCTGACGCTCGTTGTTTTCGCCAACATAAGAGGCGCTTAAACGGGACGGCAGGGAGAAGTCCAGCTGTACAGTACCGCACTGCCATGCACGATCGAGGCAGTCATACAGGGTAAATTCAATTTTCGGACCGTAGAATGCGCCCTCACCCAGTTGGAACTCAAACGGGATGTTGTTTTCTTCCAACGCAACGGCCAGGTCAGCTTCAGCACGGTCCCACATTTCATCGCTACCGATACGTTTTTCGGGGCGAGTGGACAGTTTGACGACGATCTTCTCGAAGCCAAAGGTGCTGTACATATCGTAGACCATACGAATACAAGCGTTAACTTCATCACGGATCTGTTCTTCAGTACAGAAGATATGCGCATCATCCTGAGTGAAGCCACGAACGCGCATCAGACCGTGCAGCGCGCCTGACGGCTCGTTACGGTGGCAGCTACCAAACTCAGCCATACGCAGCGGCAGATCGCGATAAGATTTCAGACCCTGATTAAAGATCTGTACGTGGCCCGGGCAGTTCATGGGCTTAATGCAGTATTCACGGTTCTCTGAAGACGTCGTGAACATCGCATCTTTGTAGTTATCCCAGTGACCTGTTTTTTCCCACAGCACGCGGTCCATCATGAACGGACCTTTAACTTCCTGATACTGATATTCTTTCAGTTTCGAACGAACGAAGACTTCCAGTTCACGGAAGATAGTCCAGCCATCATTGTGCCAGAACACCATACCCGGCGCTTCTTCCTGCATATGGTACAGGTCAAGCTGTTTACCGATTTTACGGTGATCGCGTTTGGCGGCTTCTTCCAGACGTTGCAGGTAGGCGTTGAGGGCTTTTTTATCTGCCCATGCAGTACCATAAATACGCTGCAGCATCTTATTATTGCTGTCGCCACGCCAGTATGCCCCTGCGGTCTTCATCAGTTTGAAGTGATGGCAGAAACGCATGTTCGGCACGTGCGGGCCACGGCACATATCGACATATTCTTCATGATGGTACAAGCCAGGCTTGTCATCATGGGCAATGTTTTCATCAAGAATAGAGACTTTATAGGTCTCGCCACGCTTCACGAAGGTTTCACGCGCTTCGTACCAGCTGACTTTCTTCTTAATGACATCGTAGTTTTTCTCAGCGAGCTCGTGCATCCGCTTCTCGAGCGCGTCGACGTCTTCCTGGGTTAACGTACGGTCAAGATCGATATCGTAGTAAAAACCGTTGTCAACAACCGGTCCGATCGCCATTTTGGTGTGCGGCCAGAGTTGTTTGATCGCGTGCCCTAACAGGTGCGCACAGGAGTGACGAATGATCTCCAGACCTTCTTCATCCTTCGCGGTGATGATGGAGAGCTTCGCATCATGTTCAATCAGATCGGAAGCATCTACCAGCTCACCGTTAACACGGCCAGCAATCGTGGCTTTCGCCAGACCTGGACCGATGTCCAGCGCAACATCCATGGGGCTTACAGCGTGGTCGTAATGGCGTTGGCTGCCATCAGGAAGAGTAATAACAGGCATGTTATATCCTTATTTGCAGTGGTGCCCCACACGTAAGAGCACATACAAAGATTCAATATTTAAAATTATCAAAAAGGTGTGGGCTGATTCCCGCTTCACTCTGCGAAATATGTCACGGGTCGCCTTGGTGGCGACGCTGGACCTACGCCCTTTTTTTGATAACACCGTTGACAGTGTACACGGTGTTACGAGCCGATCAAAGCAGCAATCAACGCGCACTGTATGATGTAAATCAATTCACTGACACCCTGACGTCTTTGTTACACTTGCCGAAAGTCATCGAATATGAGCGGGAAAGAACTATGCCAACAAATCGCTTTGCGAAAAAACACGGGAAAATAGTTGTGATTCTGCTTGTTATTTGTGCGGCCATGCTGATGCTGCGTTGGGCCGCAATGATCTGGGGTTAAATTATTGGCACCGGCAGTACGGTTCCGTTTATTTATCTATTAAATAGAATTTACCTGAAAAATAGCGCGTTATTGGTACGTGGTAAAAATAAAACGTAGAGTAAATATTAAATAAACTTAACTTTAATTGGGAAAACCGGGCCAATTATTTGACCCGGCTTGTCATTACATACGATAACCGAGCGAAACAGTCGTTCGACGATCGGTATGCTCCGGCGCCGTTGCCGGCGGTTCAGAGTTCCAGGTCACGTTGTAAGCCACCTTTAACCCGAAGTGTTCATTGATGGCAACGTTCAAAGCCGTTTCAGAGTTGAGTGTCGTATCGTCAGCACCGAATACCGATACACCCTGAGTAAATTTGGTGTTATCCGTCATCTGCCACGCATACGCCCCGGACGCATAGCCCAACGGCTGCGTTTCGGTGGTGCCATCAGTGTGCTCGTCATAACGAACACCAGGACCGAATTCAAAACGGAAGCTGTGCACCGGCCCATTAAGAAACTGACGACCGTAACCTGCGGTCAGTACGTCACGCTCGCGATAACCGTTGTAGCGGTCGGTCAACCAGCTTGCCTGCCCAAAGAGATAGTCATAGTCGGTCATGTTGTAACGACTACGGCCCCCTACGGCATATTTCTCTGATGAACGCTCATCATTTGAGGAGGTGTTGCTGGCATTTCCCCACAGAGACCACGCCGTAGTTTGACCATACCAGGTCATGTTGGTGTCTGCAGTTAAAGAAGAACTTTTTGTGTTGCCTGACTGGGCGAGATATCCCGCGTTCAGGTTACCTTCAAAGGGTTTTTTCGCGCTGGAAGGATCATCCATGACAGTAAAAACGGAATCATCGGCGGCAGCATGCATTGACGCAAGCAGGCCTCCCATCAGCATGAATGCTGTGGGCACTGTCTTCAAAAGCTTCATTTATTAAGAGTCCGTACAACAAAAAAAGAGACCATAACGGTCTCGGAAACTTTCATATGGATCAATGACAAAAGACCCTTGAAAGGTAACAAATTATAAAAAGACTCGAATAACATAGCAATAAATTCTTATTTCATTTTTTGAATAAGAGCGTTCTTAAATCGATATTTTATTTATATAACTTTGACCCGATAATTTTAAATAAAGATATGAAAAATCATGTTGTTAATTACTTCACTTTCGGGATGTTAAGTGCCAGACTGAAGGCAGCCTAACAGGAGGTAAAGATGGTACGTATCTATACGTTAACACTTGCGCCCTCTCTCGATAGCGCAACAATTACTCCGCAAATCTACCCTGAGGGTAAACTTCGCTGTACCTCGCCGGTTTTTGAACCCGGTGGCGGCGGCATTAACGTCGCTCGTGCAATAGCGCATCTTGGCGGTACTGCGACGGCTATCTTCCCCGCGGGCGGGGCCACGGGTGAGCATCTTGTTGCATTGCTCGCCGACGAAAATGTTCCCGTCTCTACAGTCGAAGCCAAAGACTGGACCCGCCAAAATCTGCACGTCCACGTTGAGTCCAGCGGTGAGCAGTATCGCTTCGTTATGCCCGGGGCTGCGCTGACCGATGATGAGTTCTATCAACTTCAGGATCAGGTGCTGGAAATTGAGTCCGGCGCGCTGCTGGTGATTAGCGGCAGTTTGCCGCCTGGCGTACAACTTGAGAAGCTGACCCGACTCGTTACCTCAGCACAAAAACAGGGTATTCGCTGCATCGTCGATAGCTCAGGCGAGGCGCTAACGGCGGCGTTAGCCATCGGCAATATCGAACTGGTCAAACCCAACCTTAAAGAACTGAGCGCGCTGGTGAACCGCGAACTCACCCAACCTGATGACGTGCGTAAAGCCGCGCAGGAGATTGTGCAATCGGGTAAAGCACATCGCGTCGTGGTCTCTCTTGGGCCACAAGGGGCGCTGGGCGTTGATCGCGACACCTGCGTCCAGGTGGTTCCACCACCGGTGAAAAGTCAAAGTACCGTAGGCGCAGGCGACAGCATGGTCGGCGCCATGACGCTTAAACTGGCTGAGAACGCACCTTTTGACGATATTGTTCGTTTCGGGGTTGCCGCCGGTAGCGCAGCAACCCTGAATCAGGGGACGCGTCTGTGCGCTTTGGACGATACGCAAAAAATATATGCATACCTTGCGCAGTAATGGCACCGTCCCCCTTCTTACCAGGAAGGGGGATTTTCCGGTAAAACTGTCGGCATGGTTGTTATACGTCTATGATAAAAAATCACGTGATTACAAAGAAGTGAATCATGTGCAAACAGACGTCTCCACAACTGTGCGAGATGAAGAAGAACGACAAACATTAAGTGCCTTTCCAGCGATGACGCGTCCGTGGTGTGCGTCAGTTCGTGTTTTTTAACCGCATTCTTGCGCTAACCTTATGATCTGGCAGACAACATGGGGAGAGACATCATGTGGCAGGCTATCAGTCGTCTTTTAAGCGAGCAATTAGGTGAAGGCGAAATCGAACTGCGTAATGAACTGCCCGGCGGAGAGATCCACGCCGCATGGCATTTACGCTATGCGGGGCGCGATTTTTTCGTCAAATGCGATGAAAGAGAGCTGTTGACCGGCTTTACGGCGGAAGCCGATCAACTGGAGCTACTTTCCCGCAGTCAAACCGTATCTGTACCGAAAGTTTGGGCGGTAGGCGCAGACAGAGATTACAGTTTCCTGGTGATGGACTTCCTCCCTCCCCGTCCGCTTGACGCGCACAATGCGTTTATCCTCGGCCAACAGCTTGCGCATTTGCATGAATGGAGCGATCAGCCGCAGTTCGGACTCGACTTCGACAATGCGCTCTCGACCACGCCGCAACCCAATGCCTGGCAACGTCGCTGGTCAACTTTTTTTGCCGAGCAGCGCATTGGCTGGCAACTGGAACTCGCCGCTGAAAAAGGTATTGCGTTTGGCAATATTGACGCCATTGTCGAGCATGTTCAGCAACGCCTCTCGTCCCATCAGCCGCAGCCGTCTCTCCTGCATGGGGATTTGTGGTCGGGAAACTGCGCCCTCGGCCCGAACGGTCCTTACATCTTCGACCCTGCCTGCTACTGGGGAGACAGAGAGTGCGATCTGGCAATGCTGCCGTTACATACCGAGCAGCCGCCGCAAATTTATGATGGTTATCAGTCCGTCTCGCCGCTCCCCCTGGATTTTCTTGACAGACAGCCTGTCTACCAGCTCTATACGCTGCTGAATCGGGCTATTCTGTTCGGAGGGCAGCATCTGGTTGTGGCGCAGAAAGCGATGGATAGGTTACTGGCGGCTTAACAACGCGCTTATCAGGCCTGACGTTACACAATGCGGCAGGCCTGATATTTCAACGCTTACAAAAAGCCCAGTAATGAGAAGAAGAAGTAGCCGATGACGATAACGATCACCGGCAATATATACAGCGGAAAAATTTGTAAAAAGATCGTATGGTGCGGTACCACGATACGTGATTCAATTTGTGCGCGTGATAACCCTTCACTGCCTTTGGCCTGTTCCAGAATCAGTTGATCCTCAACACCTTCGCGTAAAAAACGCGCCTGACGGCTCATTCTTGCACCTGAATCCTGCAACGCTAAGCCGACAAAAATCAGGATGAAAATCAGCCAAAAAACGAGATTGAGTCCACTTTGAAAATCGGGTGTCGGCGAGTTATACCAAAATACGTTAAGAAAGGGGGTGTTCACCCGCATCATGTCGATCATTACATGGGCAAAATCGAGCATCACCGCATTAATCCCCTCCTGCTTTTCGCTGTGCGCATACATAAACTTCAGTACAGAAACCAGTGTTGAAATCAGCGCGGGAATGAAAATCACCCATCCCACCAGCCTTTTCAAGACGGCAATGCGTCCAGCTTGTTGATACGTCATGAGTTCCCCTTGATAAAGACGTGTCATTTTGGCCTAAGTTTACCCGTTGATAACCGTTTTCGCCTGATCTTTAAAGGCGGTATAATAGAGAATTAGCCATAATGAACGCTCAGAGCCTGTTATGACTGGCTCGAAATCCCTTTTATCACCCTAAAGGAGAGGTTGTGATGTCAACCCCGCGTCAAATTCTTGCTGCAATTTTCGATATGGATGGATTACTGGTCGATTCAGAACCGCTCTGGGATCAGGCCGAACTGGATGTGATGGCAAGTTTAGGCGTTGATATCACTCGCCGCCATGAGCTTCCCGATACCCTTGGCTTACGCATCGACATGGTGGTTGATTTGTGGTTTGCGCAGCAACCGTGGAATGGCCCCACACGTCAGGAAGTGACTGAACGTATCATCACGCGGGCTATTGCGTTAGTTGAAGAAACAAGACCGCTGCTGCCTGGCGTACGTGAAGCCGTGGCGTTGTGCAAATCGCAGGGACTTTTGGTCGGGCTGGCATCCGCATCACCGTTGCATATGCTGGAAAAAGTGCTGACCATGTTTGGTTTACGCGACAGCTTCGATGCACTGGCCTCCGCAGAGAAACTTCCCTACAGCAAACCGCACCCGCAGGTGTATCTCGATTGCGCAGCGAAACTGGGCATTGATCCTTTGAGTTGCGTTGCCCTGGAAGATTCAGTCAACGGCATGATCGCCTCGAAAGCGGCTCGCATGCGCTCTATCGTGGTGCCTGCACATGAAAATCAGGACGATCCTCGCTATGTACTGGCCGACGTAAAACTGTCCTCGCTCACCGAACTTACAGCCGTTCATCTGCGCGGCTAATCCTCTCACGGGCAATGATTCGCATTGCCCGTGAGATTGTTTTTAAAACAGCGTTTCATTTTTATTGTATTTCTGCTCAGCCTCTCCTATTCTTTCCGCATGGTAAAGTGTGAATGGAATGAATAATTGAGGTGAATATGATTCAGGATGCTTTTCGTCTCGCAGGTAAAGTTGCCATCGTCACCGGATGTGATACCGGCCTTGGACAAGGTATGGCACTGGCGCTGGCTGAAGCTGGCTGTGATGTAGTCGGAGTGAATCGTAAAACCCCGCATGATACCGCAGAGAAAATTAACGCGCTCGGTCGACGCTTTATGGCGATTCAGGCCGATCTCAGCCAACAGGACGTACTCGCCAGCATTGTGACACAAACGGTGGAGGCATTTGGTCGGATCGATATTCTGGTCAATAATGCGGGCACCATACGTCGCCAGGATGCGCTGGACTTCAGCGAAAAAGACTGGGATGACGTGATGAACCTGAATCTCAAATCCGTGTTCTTTCTGTCGCAGGCCGTGGCGCGCCAGTTTGTGGCGCAGGGTAACGGTGGGAAAATAATTAATATTGCCTCAATGCTCTCATTTCAGGGCGGGATCCGCGTTCCTTCCTATACCGCATCGAAAAGCGGTGTACTGGGTATCACCCGCCTGCTGGCTAATGAATGGGCTGCACAAGGTATTAATGTCAACGCTATTGCGCCCGGCTATATGGCGACCAATAACACGCAGCAACTACGTGAAGACAGCGAGCGCAATCAGGAGATTATCGATCGTATTCCAGCCGGACGCTGGGGAAAGCCAGACGATCTGAAAGGCCCGGTCGTTTTCCTCGCAAGTTCAGCCTCTGACTATATTCATGGTTATACGCTGGCCGTGGATGGTGGTTGGCTGGCGCGGTAATGTCGCACTTGTGACAAAGGGTTACAACGTCACCTCTTCCGCCTACTGTATAAAACCCCTATACTGTATGAATCGACAGTTTATTGGGTTTTATCATGACGGCGGAAGGCCACCTTCTTTTTTCTATTGCCTGTGCGGTATTTGCCAAAAATGCCGAGCTAACGCCCGTTCTTGCGCAGGGTGACTGGTGGCATATTGTTCCTTCAGCCATTTTGACATGTCTGCTACCGGATATCGATCATCCAAAATCTCTGCTCGGACAGCGTCTGAAGTGGATATCGAAACCCATTGCCCGCGCATTTGGCCATCGCGGGTTTACGCATAGCCTGCTGGCAGTCTTTGCCCTGCTGGCCACGTTTTACCTGAAAGTCCCTGATACCTGGATAATTCCAGCTGATGCCTTACAGGGCATGGTTCTCGGTTATCTCAGCCACATTCTGGCCGACATGCTGACCCCGGCAGGCGTCCCCCTGCTTTGGCCCTGTCGCTGGCGTTTTCGCCTGCCGATCCTTGTGCCGCAAAAAGGGAATCAACTGGAGCGATTCCTGTGTATGGCGCTGTTTGCCTGGGCCATCTGGATGCCACAGACCGTACAAGAAAACAGCGCAGTACGCTGGTCATCGCAAATGATAAATACGCTACAAATGCAGTTTAATCGATTCATAACGCACCAGGTTGACTAATAAATCAGCCGAAATGTCATTTTTGGCATAAACAATTCCATTTGAATATAAGAGGCATGTCACAGTTCTGCTAATCTTGCGCCAACTGAATCACCATCGTACGGTGATCCGCATAATAAGATCAGGAGAACGGGGATGAACTTTCCATTAATCGCGAACATTATCGTGTTCGTAGTGCTGCTGTTCGTGCTGGCGCAAGCCCGTCACAAACAGTGGAGTCTGGCAAAAAAAGTACTGGTCGGTCTGGTCATGGGTGTGGTGTTCGGCCTCGCGCTGCACACCATTTATGGCTCCGACAGCCAGGTTCTTAAAGATTCCGTACAGTGGTTCAACATTGTCGGCAACGGTTACGTCCAGTTGCTGCAAATGATTGTTATGCCGCTGGTCTTTGCCTCTATTCTCAGTGCCGTTGCGCGTCTGCACAACGCCTCTCAGTTAGGTAAAATTAGCTTCCTGACCATCGGCACGCTGCTGTTTACCACGCTGATTGCCGCGCTGGTAGGTGTTCTGGTGACCAACCTGTTCGGCCTGACCGCCGAAGGTCTGGTACAAGGCGGGGCTGAAACCGCGCGCCTGAATGCCATTGAAACCAATTATGTTGGCAAAGTAGCCGACCTCAGCGTTCCGCAACTGGTGCTGTCGTTCATCCCGAAAAACCCGTTTGCCGATCTGACCGGAGCGAACCCGACGTCAATTATCAGCGTGGTTATCTTCGCAGCATTCCTCGGTGTAGCCGCACTGAAACTGCTGAAAGATGACGCCCCAAAAGGCGAGCGTGTTCTGGTCGCTATCGATACCCTGCAAAGCTGGGTGATGAAGCTGGTTCGTCTGGTTATGCAGTTAACGCCGTACGGTGTTCTGGCGCTGATGACTAAAGTGGTTGCAGGCTCCAACCTGCAGGACATCATCAAGCTTGGCAGCTTCGTCGTCGCTTCGTATCTCGGTCTGGGCATTATGTTTGTGGTACACGGGATCCTGCTGGGAGTTAACGGCGTTAGCCCGCTGAAATACTTCCGCAAAGTCTGGCCTGTCCTGACTTTCGCTTTCACCAGCCGTTCCAGCGCCGCGTCCATCCCGCTGAACGTTGAAGCACAAACCCGTCGTCTGGGCGTACCTGAATCCATTGCCAGTTTTGCCGCCTCTTTTGGCGCCACGATTGGTCAGAACGGCTGTGCCGGCCTGTACCCGGCTATGCTGGCGGTGATGGTCGCCCCAACTGTCGGTATTAACCCGCTGGATCCCATGTGGATTGCCACGCTGGTAGGTATCGTGACCGTGAGTTCCGCAGGCGTTGCGGGTGTGGGCGGCGGCGCGACCTTTGCCGCGCTGATCGTTCTGCCTGCCATGGGTCTGCCGGTAACGCTGGTCGCGCTGCTGATCTCCGTTGAACCGCTGATTGATATGGGTCGTACGGCGCTGAATGTCAGCGGCTCCATGACTGCCGGTACGCTGACCAGCCAGTGGCTGAAGCAGACCGACAAAACGATTCTGGACAGCGACGATAACGCCGAACTGGCGCATCGCTAAGCCTGTTTGCTGATAAACAAAAAACCGCCGGCGTGTCATGCTCCGGCGGTTTTTTTATATCCAGTTAATCGCTCAGTTCATTTTCCTGGCGAATCTGATTAGCCCAGCGTTGCGCTGATTCCGGAACCGTAAATGCAGGCGAACGCTGAAACGACTCCCCCATTAAGACAAAAGCGACATATTTACCGCGCAGTATCCATACGTCACGAAACGCATCCATTTTAACCGCATGCTCTGGCGGAGCAGGCTCCACACGGGGCACGTAGCTAATAACCGGACGATTTTGTTGGCGAAGAGGTTTCATAATCAGTTGTTTCACTAAAGACAAATTCTAAAAATCAGAAAACCGCTATCTTAGCCGATTTTCCCCTCCCGCGTCCTGCCTTGCGTGCGCGGTTTGCCTGTCTCATCGCGCTTTACTTCCCCGGTATATTCCTGCAGGGCTGAGTGAGTGGTCTATAGTTAAAGCTTTTGACAGCAACAACGACCCTTTCAGCGATGAATACAGGAGACGAGTTTAATGTCACAGAAAGATAAGCATCCGCTCCATCACACTGCGCCGGTTCATGATGCCAGCGAGTCCAAACCCGGTCTTGATTCCCTGGCGCCAGCAGACGGTTCACATCGTCCAACGCCTGAACCCACGCCTCCGGGCATGCAACCCACCACGTCCGGCAGCTTAAAAGCGCCTGACATCAGAAGTGACAAACTCAACGCGCTGGACAGTTTTCGCAAAGGAAGCGAAGAATTTGCCCTGACCACCAATCAGGGCGTACGCATTGCAGACGATCAAAACTCGCTGCGCGCCGGAAATCGCGGGCCAACATTACTGGAAGATTTTATCCTGCGAGAAAAAATCACCCATTTTGATCACGAACGTATACCAGAACGTATCGTTCACGCTCGAGGGTCAGCCGCGCACGGTTACTTTCAGTCCTATACCGATTTAAGCGCAACGACAAAAGCCGATTTCTTGTCCGAAGAAAACAAGATAACACCCGTTTTTGTCCGTTTCTCAACAGTCCAGGGCGGCGCAGGCTCAGCGGATACGGTCAGGGATATTCGGGGATTTGCGACAAAATTTTATACTGAAGAGGGCATCTTTGATCTGGTAGGAAATAACACGCCGATCTTTTTTATTCAGGATGCACATAAATTCCCGGATTTCGTCCACGCCGTAAAACCGGAGCCACATTGGGCCATCCCACAGGGCCAAAGCGCGCATGATACCTTCTGGGATTATGTCTCATTGCAGCCTGAAACCCTGCACAACGTGATGTGGGCGATGTCTGACCGGGGGATCCCGCGCAGTTATCGCACGATGGAAGGTTTTGGCATCCATACTTTTCGGCTGATTAATGCGCAGGGGAAAGCCACTTTCGTCCGCTTCCACTGGAAACCGCTGGCTGGCAAAGCTTCTTTGGTATGGGATGAAGCACAGAAACTGACGGGTCGCGATCCTGATTTCCATCGCCGCGATCTGTGGGAGGCAATTGAAGCCGGCGATTACCCGGAATACGAACTTGGCCTGCAGTTAATTCCGGAGGAAGATGAGTTTAAATTCGATTTTGACCTGCTCGACCCGACAAAACTCATCCCGGAAGAGCTGGTTCCAGTTCAGCGCGTCGGTAAAATGGTACTAAACCGCAACCCGGACAATTTCTTCGCGGAAAACGAACAGGCGGCATTTCATCCCGGTCACATCGTTCCGGGCATCGATTTTACCAATGACCCTCTGTTACAGGGCAGACTGTTCTCCTATACGGACACACAGATCAGTCGCCTGGGTGGGCCCAACTTCCATGAAATCCCGATCAATCGCCCTACCTGCCCGTACCATAACTTCCAGCGCGACGGTATGCATCGCATGGATATTGATACCAATCCCGCCAACTATGAGCCTAATTCCATCAATGACAACTGGCCACGAGAGACGCCGCCGGGGCCAAAACGTGGTGGATTTGAGTCGTATCAGGAGCGCATTGACGGGAATAAAATTCGTGAGCGTAGCCCCTCTTTCGGCGAATACTATGCCCACCCTCGCCTGTTCTGGCTAAGCCAGACACCAATAGAGCAACAGCATATTATTGGCGGATTCAGTTTCGAACTCAGCAAAGTGACCCGGCCTTATATTCGCGAAAGAGTGGTCGATCATTTGGCGCATATTGATACCACTCTGGCGCAGTCCGTGGCCAGCAACCTCGGTTTTGAACTGACCGAAGAGCAAACCCAGATCTCCCCTCCACCGGACGTCAACGGGTTAACCAATGCGCCTTCGCTTAGTTTATATGCGGGATCAAAAGGTGATATCAAAGGCCGCGTGGTCGCCATTCTGCTCAATGATCAGGTAAAGGCAGACGATCTGCTCACCATTATGCAGGCCCTGCAGTCGAAAGGCGTTCATGCCAGGTTGCTCTATTCCAGAATGGGTAATGTGGTTGCCGACGATGGCTCCGTCCTGACGATCGCGGGTACCTTTGCCGGCTCGCCGTCGCTGACGGTCGATGCGGTTATCGTTCCGGGTGGGAATATCGCGGATATCGCCATGAATGGCGATGCGAAATATTACTTACTGGAAGCGTATAAGCACCTGAAACCTATCGCCCTGGCAGGAGATGCTCGCCAGCTTAAAGCTGCATTGAATATCACAAATCAGAGTGAGGAAGGCGTGGTAGAAGCGGACAGTGCAGACGCACAGTTTATGGATACCTTACTGACACTGATGACTGCGCATCGTGTCTGGTCGCGAGCCGGAAAAATCGACGCGATCCCTGCCTAAAAAAATGCGGCGCATAATTGCGCCGCAAACTCAGGAATTACACGTTCAGAAAACTGCCAAGACGATAACCGCGCTCCGCAATAGCATATTTCAGTGACGAAGACGTCAGTACGTCAAGCTCAGTTAAGCGGGGGTAACAGTAGGCACTTTGACGAATAGTGTCATCGATAAAGGCTGGATGGCACATGACTTCCAGTGAGGACTCTCCCCGGTCTGCTGAGGCATCCAGCGTTTGTAAAAACAGCGCCTCAGAAATCGCTTCGCCATAAAACTCGCTGCTGAATCCCTGGGAAGAACGCAACGTGTCGGGTAAATCAGACGACTGGCACACCGCCTGACGATCGATACGTAACGCAATCCCTCGTTCGGCTGCAAAGCTCGCGACAATGGGGAAAATCTGCGGGAACATATGCACATGGTGATGGCTATCCAGATGCGTCGGTTCCCGCCCAAACAGGTCTATAAAACGCTGATACTGCGCGGCCAGCTCTTGCGAAATTTCATCCAGCGGCAAAGCATCTTCTTCTGCCATTTGCCAGATCCATTTCCCCAGCAATCCGTCACGCGTAAGGCCTGGCATTGGTGTCAACGGTCTGCCCAGCGTCAGAACAAAGTGCATCCCGACGGCAAGTGCAGGTATGTCACGACTCAGTTGTACCGCATGGTCAATCGCCGCGCCATTTACCAACGCCGTCGTCGAGGTGACCACGCCATTGCGGCAGGCTTCAACAATGCCGTAGTTTTGGCCTTTACTCAGGCCAAAATCATCCGCATTCACAATCAGTACGCGTTCCATAGCCGACCTCAGTTAGTGTTGTTCGCTTTTCAGTTTCTCGATGCACCCGGCGAAATTTGGCAGCCATTGTTCATGCGCCAGAATCAATTCACGCGCCAGGACTTCAGCGTCGCGGTCAGAATGCACCAGCGGGCTAAGGTTCAGCGCCAGCAGCACATCATTTAGCTCTCCGCTCAATGCCGCATTGCTCGCCGCCACTTCAAAGCCTTTAATGGTATAGATAAGACCGAGGACTTTCTCATCAAAATGAGTAATACGTGGGTGTGGCGTGGCGCCGTTGCGTCCCAACGTACAGGTCATTTCTACCGCCCAGTCCGCAGGAATGTTATCGACATGCCCATGGTGCGGAATGTTGACATAATGTTCGGTCTGCTTATCGTTGTAGATAGCGTTGATCACTTCACAGGCCGCGTCGGAGTAATAAGCGCCACCGCGCTGCTCCAGCTCCTTCGGCTTAACGTTCAGCTCAGGATTTTTATAGAGATCAAAAAGTTGTTTCTCAACTTTCTGTACCACCTGAGCGCGTGCCCCGCCCTTATAGTATTCGCCCATCTCAATCGCCAGCATCTCTTTTGGCTTGAAGTAGTAGAGCAAGTAAGAGCACGGCAGTAGTTTCAGCGAACGAATCAGTCCTTCACTAAACGGCAGGTCAAAGATGTTCTTCACGGTAGACGCTTTCAACTCGCCCGATGCGACGCCGTCCAGCAGTTCATCAAAACGTGACACGCCATTCACCAGCACATCTTTGATAAAGACCATATGGTTCAGACCGAACAGATCGATAGATAAATCATCGCTCTCTTTCAGCGCCAGCACATCGCTAATGAACATTTTCATGCCGACGGGAATATTACACACGCCGATGAATTTCTTAAAATTCGTATGGCGATAGACCGCTTCAGTCACCATCCCTGCCGGGTTAGTAAAGTTAATCACCCACGCATTCGGGCACAGTTCTTCCACATCTTTTACAATGTCAAAAATAACCGGAATGGTACGCAAACCTTTGAACAGACCGCCCGCACCGTTTGTTTCCTGTCCCAGATAACCGTGGCTCAGCGGGATACGCTCATCCTTCTCACGGGCTTTAAGTTGTCCTACACGCAGTTGGGTGGTAACGAAATCAGCATCTTTCAACGCTTCGCGGCGATCCAGCGTTTTATACAACTTCATCGGAACGCCAGCTTTGTCGATCATCCGCTGGCAAAGGTCAAAAATAATGTCCAGCTTCTCTTTACCACCCTCTACATCAACCAGCCACAATTCAGAAACCGGTAATTCATGATAGCGCTTAATAAAGCCTTCAAGTAACTCAGGGGTGTAGCTGCTCCCGCCACCGATAGTGACGACTTTTAATTTCTGGCTCATACGTTCTCCCTTCAGTGTCAAAACACTGACATGTATTATGCTCAACCCGTTTGTCAGGTATAGCGTGGCTGTCCCGACGCTATTTAGGGCAAGCTATAAAAAATGAGTTATTGGAAAATAATATCTACTGATTAAATTCAGTTAATTTCTTACGATAGCTATTTGGCGTAAACGACGTCAGCTTTTTAAATGTTTTAATAAACAGGCTTGGACTACTGTAACCAGACTCATAAGCAATATCCGTTACAGAATAGTTAGTCATTTCCAGCTGTTTTTTAGCAAAATTAATGCGAATTTCATTAATGATCTGCATCGGCGTTTTGCTGTAATAACGCTGGGTCGCGCGGGTCAGATACTCCTGGGATTTCGCGGACAGGTGTACCATATTTTCCAGCGCATTCTCGCTAAACTGCCGTTTATCATGCATGGTCTCGACGGTGGTTTTGAGCCACTGAGGAATATCATCCAGCACCTGCTCTTCGCGATGATGGCGCAGCCGATTAATAATATAGAAGGTGACCACTTCTACAAATTCATCGAGTCCGCTCTCACGAAAGTTCAGTGATGCAATAACCGTTTCAATGTAGGTAAGAAACGAGTTATTCGCCCGATAGACCTGCGATGCAACGAAACAAAACGGCAGCAGCGGGTGGTAGTGCTGTTCAAAAAAACGTTTACTGATACCGACGTTGAGGATCCTTGTCGCACCGAAATCATAGAAACTCTGGTGATGCGATCCCAACGGGATAAAAACAAAGTCCCCGCGCTCAAGCAATACGCGTTTACCGTTGATTTCCTGATAATAGCGTCCGGTTAAAACCAGCGTAAATTCATAGTAGTCATGTTGATGCAGCCCACTGATGCTCTCAGTTTTGTTATAGATGAACACATGGAAATTTTTGCCATTAAACAGCTGCTGTTCATAGACGGTTTTGATTTCCGGTGCGTTAATCTGTAGCTGCATTTTGCACTCCTCGCTATTTCAGCTTCTCGTGAAGTTCAATCAGTTCAGTGACCAGCTCACGCGCCAGCATCGAGGTCATCAGATGATCCTGTGCGTGGACCAGCACCAGGCTGACTTTCATTTTACCTTCGCCCTGATCGCCTTCAATCAGTTTTGTTTGCACGAGGTGCGCTTCGTTCAGCGCCAGGCGAGACTGATCCATCATGGTCTTCGCTGCTTCAAAATCCCCCTGCTTGGCCATTTTGAGTGCGCCGTATGCCAGGCTACGCGCCTGACCAGAATTAATGATGAGCCCCATCACCACTTCTTCAAGTTCTTCTGCTTCTGACTGCGTGTCGACGATATTCTCGATATCCAACATACTTTTTTCCTCTGGTTCAGTCCGGCATGACCGCGAAGCCACGCCGGATTAAATTTAGAATTTCAATGCGTTAGCGATATCTTCTTCACTTTCTTCTTGATCAATAACGTTCTGAGCTTTGTTGGCTACTACCACGAACGGCAGGTAAACCAGCGTTGCAATACCGAGGTTGAACAGCGCGACCAGCAGAGCGGCGACGCTACCGTTGGTGTTAAAGAACGCGCCCAAACCGGTTGGCATAGTCCACGGCGCGATGTTGGTAATCGGTGGAATAATGCCTGAGTAGTAAGCTGCCAGCGTAATCGCCGCCAGAATCGGCTGAACCAGAATGAACGGAATAAACATAACCGGGTTCATGATGATCGGCAGACCGAACAGGATAGGTTCGTTAATCTGGAAGAGACCTGACGGCAGTGCCAGCTTAGCAACCTGACGATAGTCAGGACGACGCGATGCCAGGAAAATAGCGATAATCAGACCCAGCGTTGCCCCGCTCCCCCCAAGGAAAATATAGGAGTCGAGCATTGGTTTCGCCCAGACGTGGAACGTCTTACCGGCTTCCAGCGCAGCGTCTACGGAACCAAACTGTTGGTAGATAGAGATATTTTCCAGTGCCCATGGCGTCATGATTCCGCTGTCCAGCGCGGTCAGCGCCAAAGAACCGTGAATACCAAAGAACCACAGCAGCGGAACAAAAATCACATAGGCCCAACCCACTACGCTACCCAGTGATGCCAGCGGCGTTGAAATGGAATCCATAATGATCTGATGGAAGTTGGTACCCCAGGTGTTCAGCGCCCAGGCGATGATCCCCATAATGGAGAGAATAAGAAAGCCAGGAATCAGCGCAGAGAAGGAACGCGATACGGATGTCGGTACGCTATCAGGTAATTTGATCACCCAATTACGATGGACCACAAAAGTGAACATTTCCGCGACCACCAGGCCGATAATAATACCGGAAATAATATTCGCGCCGCCCAGCCAGTTAGCGCCAACCGCATAGGCTTCACCCACGCTGTACGGTGTGACGGTCATAAATGCGGCGACAGATAACAACCCGGCAGCCAGTGAGTCGACCTTGCGTTCTTCTGCCAGCGCCATGCCGATAAAGAACGGCGCCATCAATGACATGATACCCAGCGTACCGTTATAGACGTTTCCACCAATGCCTTTCAAGCTATTCAGCGTTTCAATAGTTGAAGCATCAAGTCGAATGCCCATCGAATAAAAAAACGACCCCTCCCCAAAGCTCAGGAAAACGTTATTAATTAATACAAACATTGCCCCTGCGAGGGTTAACGGCATTAAACGAATAAAACCGTTTTTGATTGCATTAACGTGCGGCTGCTTTCCAATTTTTACAGCAAAAGGAAGGAGTACCTTTTCAAGTGAAGCAATAGCGTTACTCATAGAAAAATACCCTTAAATACCGCAATTAATAATTGCGGTGAATGTTAATGAAATAACTCTTTGACGGGAAAAATTAAAATAAAATAATTAATTTGCTGCGGCTTTTTTAATTGCTGCAACAGCAGCCTTAAGCACGCCTAAACCATCGACTTTGCCATACAGCAGCGAGTCAATCACTTCCACAGGCTTGTTGGGTAACAAACGCTGAATTTCGGGCAACATATAAGCAATTTGCGGACCTAATAACACAACATCGGCCGCTGGGCCTTTTTCTCCGGCCAGCGTTTCAGGAAACGCTTCAATAATAACCGGCACTTCGTATTTTTCGGCCTGAGCACGCATCTTCGATACCAACAATGAAGTCGACATGCCCGCAGAACAAAACAGATAAATGTGTTTCTTTTCCATTAAAACGATCCTCATGTGCGATTATCTGTCAACCAGACACTCCGCAAGCCATAACCTGCATCCATGCTCTGGGTAACCTGCGTCAGCTAAATTACTTTTTTAGGTGGCTGAAACGAGTATACGGGATTGTACCGGTGGATGGTATTTCCTTGACCAACTAAATTGTCTCTCCTTGACCTGTCGTTATGACCCCCCTCACATTTTATGCAAATAATTCGCGGCAATAAATAAGATCGTGCGGCACAAAAAAACCGGCGCGATGGCCGGTTGTTCAGAGTGCTCAGGCAATAAACAGTTGTTACTACTTCGCTGCCTGCGGGTCGGTGTCGTACTCTGCGCAGGTCTGGTAGCCAGAGTTAATCACATGACCGGTATCGTCTAAAGCAACGAAATAGGTTTCAGCTTTACCATCTCGTTGACCCAGGATGTAGGTCTGACAGGTCCCGCGCGCATGGATCATGCTCACTTCTGAAGAAGGCTTACCGGCAATCTGCGCGACCTGCGCCCTGCTCATCCCTTTCTTCACATCTTTCACTACGGGCTGAACAAATTGGTCTTTGGTACGATCATAGGCCGTACACCCCGCCAGCATAGTCAAAACAGCCGCTGCACCCAGAATTCCTGTTAGATTCTTGTTCATTTTTTCGTCCTCTTTTTTTTCAGCGTGTTATGTAAGCCTGGAGCACAACAACGCATTTTTCAAGCAATCAGATGATACTTAGGCCGTTTCGGAAAATTCTATTAAAACAAAATGATGTTATATCAGGCCTGCATCCCTTGTCGTTTGGGCCTCAACGCGTTAGCTTTAACATATCATTTTATTTTTCACAGGGGGTTGCATGACTCTGCAGCAAGAGATAATCAAAGCGCTTGGCGCAAAACCGCACATTAATGCAGAAGAGGAAATTCGTCGCAGCGTAGATTTCCTGAAATCATACCTGCAAACCTACCCCTTTCTGAAATCACTGGTGTTGGGCATTAGCGGCGGACAAGACTCTACCCTCGCCGGAAAACTCTGCCAAATGGCCGTTTCCGAGCTCCGCCAGGAAACGGGGAATGACGCGCTACAATTTATTGCGGTGCGTTTACCGTATGGCGTTCAGGCTGACGAGCAGGACTGCCAGGATGCCATCGCCTTTATACAACCGGACCGCGTACTCACCGTCAATATTAAAGGCGCAGTGCTGGCCAGCGAGCAGGCTTTGCGTGAGGCGGGAATTGAGCTGAGTGATTTTGTGCGCGGCAACGAAAAAGCCCGTGAACGTATGAAGGCGCAATACAGTATCGCGGGCATGACCAGCGGCGTTGTCGTGGGTACCGATCATGCAGCAGAAGCGATCACCGGTTTCTTCACTAAATATGGCGATGGCGGTACTGACATCAACCCAATATTCCGTCTGAACAAGCGCCAGGGTAAACAGCTGCTTGCTGCGCTGGGTTGCCCGGAGCATTTATATAAGAAAGCTCCCACCGCCGACCTTGAAGACGATCGCCCTTCTCTGCCAGATGAAGCCGCATTGGGCGTGAGCTATGACAACATCGACGATTATCTGGAAGGAAAAACGCTGGATGCTGAAATAGCTAAAAAAATCGAAGGTTGGTATCTGAAGACTGAGCACAAACGTCGCCCACCCATCACCGTGTTTGATGATTTCTGGAAAAAAGCATAATTTTTTCTGCCTAAGGCCGGGTAGCACCCCTATTGCTGCTCTCCGGCCTTAGCAGCCTGATCATGCCGCTTTTTTAATCGCCCCTCAGCTGTTATACTGGATGGATAACCAGCAGCGGAGTGAAAAGTGGTACGGCGTCAATCAGCCCCTCGCCTGACATTAGAGGCAGCAGCAATTTATGAATACCCCGAGCATCTGCGCCCATTTTTGAGTGCGCTTCCCGCGGTGCCCGGCGTCTATCTGTTTCATAGCGAAAGCGACACCCTGCCGCTTTATATAGGCAAAAGCGTCAATATTCGCAGCCGCGTGTTGTCACACCTGCGTACCACGGACGAAGCGGCAATGCTGCGCCAGTCCAAACGCATTAGCTGGATTTGTACGGCTGGAGAAATTGGCGCCCTACTGTTAGAAGCGCGGCTTATCAAAGAGCAGCAGCCTCTGTTTAATAAACGGTTGCGACGCAATCGTCAGCTTTGCGCCCTGCAGCTTACCGACCAGACTGTTCAGGTTGTTTACGCACGAGATATTGATTTCTCCCATGCCCCCAATCTGTTTGGTTTGTTTGCCAATCGCCGTGCCGCGCTACAAACATTGCAAAGCATCGCCGATGAACAGCAACTGTGCTACGGCCTGTTGGGGCTGGAACCCCTGAGTCGCGGGCGCGCCTGCTTTCGCTCAGCGCTAAAGCGCTGCGCCGGAGCGTGCTGTGGGAAAGAGAGCCCGCAGGCGCATCATTCGCGCCTGCTTGAGGCGCTGGAAAGAGTGCGCGTCATCTGCTGGCCGTGGAACAATGCCATTGCGCTGCAAGAAACCCGCGCTGAAATGACTCAGTACCATATCATCAATAACTGGTTTTGGCTGGGCGCCGTTGCAACGCTGGATGAGGCGACAAGCCTGGCGAGAATGCCGGCTGGCTTTGACCATGATGGCTACAAAATTCTCTGTAGGCCTGTTTTGTCTGGCAAATACGACATTATTGAACTGAATCCGGAGAGTATCCCGGCATCCAGTTAATCTCGCTGAACAGCAGTTTTCCCTCGCGCTCCAACAGGCGCAGGGTGTGTTTACCGTCGTGCCAGCTCGCGCCCTGATCGGCCGTCAGCAGCTTCTCACCCAATTGCCAGGCGCCACTGATAACAAACACGACGCCGCCACGAGAACCAAAGGTCGTAAAAGTGCGCTCGGCAACTCTGACTTTCGCCTGGCAAACATCTCGTCGGGTCATGATATTAAAATCCATCGACATCTGCCCTTCCGTCAGCTTTGCTTTTACTACCTTGTCACCAGCAAAAGTAAAAGGTTGATGCTGCTTCAGGGTGTGAGTGAAGATGTTCGCCTCTTCCAGGGTCACTTCACCTCCTTCCAGCAAGGTAATAACGCGTTCTACGCCCGGGAAAAGAGAAAACTCTCCGTTTGCTGCAAGAGAGGCGATACTCGCCCGCCAGTGAAAATCGCGTGTTGCTGGCGGAAAACAGCAAATCTCTCGCGTTTCTCCCGCCCCATTGCGCCACAGACTGACCGGCATTTTGCGGATATCGAAATATTCCATCACCCCTCCAGAAAGGCGTAGCACGGCAACCTGCCGTGAACAGCCAGCCATAAATCATCATTGTGATATTTACCCTGCAGAGTATCGTTATCGGCAACAGGGTTGATTTGCCTTAGTGCTGAATAGGGTATTTTGCAAAAAAATTAACGCTCCTCCTGGCGGGAAAGAAAAAACCGCCGATCCTGCCCACATCGTTAAACGTGTTGTGGACAAGAGCGGCGGTCTTGAGTTTGTTGCACACTGTGCGGCGCTGAACGCCGACACAGCATGACTGATTTAGTGTAGACGACTGGCGATTACTCGGCAGCTTCTGGCATTTTACCTTTCTGCGCCGGACGTTCTGTCAGACGCTTCTCAAAATTGGCATTAAACTGCTTTTTCTGTTCCGGCGTCAGAATGTTGTAAATCTTGTTCTGCGTTTCCATGTGCGCCAGCATGTTGGCTTTACGCTGTTCTTCCATCTTCGCAATTTGCGCTTCGGCTTTCGCTTTATCGAAGCTATCGCTGGCGATGATATCGTGCATGGCGCGGCGTTCTTCCAGCGGCGGACGCTTCATCTGATCGCGCTGGCCTTTCATAATTTCGCGAATCTGCTGTTTCTGCGCGTCGGTCAGGTTCAGGTCTTTGAACATCATGTCGTGATGCGGGGCGAACTTCCCGTTGTGATGCATCATTGGTTTGGCATCCGCTGGCGCAGTTGTTGTGGTGTCAGCAGCATGGGCCAGGTTTGCAGCGCCCAGCGCCAGGGTAGAGGCAACAAACAGAGCAGTCAGTTTACGCATAATTTCTATCCTTTCTTTCAGTTATTTTTACGACATTCATGCGATTCTTATGCAATGTGATGTCGTGTTGACGAGATTAACTTTACCGGCTTAAGCGTCAATTAATCAGAGCAACGGTAAAACAATGAAAGTGTAAAAAACAAACATTCATCAATTATGGAGAAAAAAAGAATAAATTGCGCAGAGTTGAAATGAAAAATTACAACAAGATGATTTTGAAAGGATTATGAAGAACTATACCTGAACTGTGATTATTAAGAAAGCAACTTACCAGGAATAATCTGTAATAAATCTAAAGCGCACGTAAAAATAAGCCCTCAGAAATCAATCTGAGGGCGGTTATATTTATCAAAATCTTTCGAGCATCAATCCGGCACGTAAACCACAGGCCACATTTGGGTTCGGAAAAAGAACGTATTCAACGTCATGGGTGACGATAAAACGTTCATTTCCGTCCTGCGCCAGTAACGTTCCCTCGGTAAAGGGGGTAAAATTGAGCGTCTGGTTATCCATGTGGAGAATAAAATCGTCGCTACGCCGCGTAATCTGCGAGACCACACGGTAGCGCAACGGAGATGTTTCTACCGTAGACACTCGCTCGCCCCGCAGCAGCTGCGCCATCGCATCTGCTGTGCGTGCAAACTGGGTCAGATCGTTTTGCCCGAACGGCAGCGCTTTACCCAGTTCCAGCGTACAGGCCAGCGCGCCAAAATGTTCAGCGCTAAAATGGGTGAACGTACCGCCTGGGGTCTGATGGAAAACCAACGCCTCCAGCCCCGCATCCCCCAGCCAACCCAGAAAGTTTTCGTCCCAGGCAACATTGCGTTGTGGCAACACGCCAAAGCGCAAATGCTGTGAGCCGCGAATGGCGGTGTGAAGATCCAGATGCCAGCGCACAGGCTCTTTCGCGCGCGAGTAAAAATCTGCCAGACACAGTTCAAGCTCATGGGCTCTGTGCATTTCTTCACTCTCGGCAAAACTCTGCCACCGGCCACCAAACATCCGGTTCAGATCGCTATGACAATAACGTTTTCCCGCGGCCAGCGCCTGGGGGTTACCGAGAATGACCAGCAGCCGCCATGTTAGCGCCAGCTCACCGTTAAACAGCCTGGTCAGCAATGAATCAAGTATTTCTACCGGCGCGGTTTCATTGCCATGAATTCCCGCAGAAAGCACCAGCGACTGTTCAACCGGCGCAGTTGGTGTCAGTTCCAGTACCCCGTGACCAAGCCATTGCCAGACAAAACCGTGAATTGTGCCCTGCGTTTTCGCAGGTGCGCTACCTGCGAGCGTCAGGGCCAGAAAATTATCCATGGCTCGTTCTCTCCTGCTGGAAGGGATAAACAGAGCCGAGATTGAGCAATTGCGTCAGCGTATCCAACGCTTCACGCCCTTCGCGCAACAACTGCGGATCCGCGAGGTCCGTTGCGACAAGGCGATCGCGATAGTAGCGGTCAACCCAGTTATTCAGCGTATTGAACAGCGTGTCGTTCATGATAACCGCCGGATTCACGGCCTGCAGCTCCTGTGGGGTAAGCACCACTCGCAGGCGTAAACAGGCCGGGCCGCCGCCGTTGGACATGCTTTCGCGCAAATCGAAGACCCGCAGGTCATCGATCGGATTGTCATCTGCAAGCAAGCGGCTCAGATATCGCCACACGCCCGCATGCTCCCGACACTCCTGCGGTAAAACCAGCATCATCGAACCGTCGTCACGACTCAGTAATTGGCTGTTAAACAAATAGGTTGTTACCGCATCCTGCACCGACACCTCCGCGGCCGGGACTTCCAGCGCGGTAAAACCGTCCACCTGACGGCGTAGTTGCTCTAACAACGTTTGCTGTCTGACAAACGCCTGCTGATGACAAAACAGCACCTGACGATTCGACACCGCAATCACATCGTTATGAAACACGCCAAGATCGATAACGTCCGGGTTTTGCTGAGCAAAAACAAGCTGATGTGGATTGACCTGATTCAGCCGGGCTACGGCCACGCTGGCTTCACGAGATTGTCTCGCCGGATAGCGCCTCGGCTGTGACGCATTCCCCTCTTCACGACCGTAAATAAACAGTTGTAAGCCGGGATCGCCATAATCCCCACCAAGGCGGTTATGGTTTGCCGCCCCTTCATCACCGAACAACGCAACCTGAGGCAATGCGCCATGAATCGCAAAGGTATTTTCATCACGAAAAATCGAGCGTAACAGCGCTTCGGTCGTCGGCGCTTCCAGCGAACGGTGGAACTTATTATTCAGATTCGCCACCGTTAAATGCACTTTCCCGTCCAGTGAATCTGCCGAAGGACAGACCGTTGCCGCATTCGCCACCCACATAGGAGATGCGGAGCTGGCGCTGGAGAGCCAGTGCGGCGCCTGACGCGCCACCTTGTCCAGAATCTGCTCATCACTGCCGCAAAAGCCCAACTGACGCAGCGCCGGGATATAGGGACGTTCATGAGGCGGGATCACCGCCTGAGGGAATCCCGCATCCGCCAGCGCTTTCATTTTTAACAAACCCTGCTTTGCCGCCAGACGAGGGTTCGACACCTGAAAACGGTGGCTGGTCGAAGCCTCATTACCAAATGACAGTCCCGCATAGTGGTGGGTGAGTCCCACCAGACCATCGAAATTGACCTCACGCGCTTTCATCGTTTATCCCCGCAAGAGAAATCCAGACCGGGGCTGAGCGCCGACGGCAGGGTTAAGGCCGGAGATTCCAGGCTCGCCATCGGCCAGGCGCAATAATCTGCGGCATACCACGCGCTGGCGCGATGGTTACCGGACGCGCCCACACCACCAAACGGTGCGGTGCTTGCCGCGCCGGTTAACGGTTTATTCCAGTTAACAATCCCGGCCCGCGCCTCCAGCAGGAGCTGATCAAACTGGCTGCGATCGGGTGAAACCAGCCCGCATGACAACCCAAAGCGGGTGTTGTTCGCCATACGAATCGCGTCATCAAAGCTGTCATAGCGCCAGACGCCGAGCAGAGGACCAAAAACCTCTTCATCGGGTACGTTTGCCACGTCGGTCAGTTCAATAATACCGGGGGTCAGCAGCGACGTTCCGGCTTTCACCATGCGTGGCGCCAGCAGCGTGCGCCCCCCCAACGACGCCAGACGTTGCCAGGCATCACAAACGTGCTGTGCGGCCTGTTCAGAAATCAGCCCACCTAAAAACGGCTGCGGTTCCGCATCCCAGTGAGCTGGCATTAGTCGTTGGCTGACTTCCACCAGACGCGCGAGGAACGCATCCCCCTGCGCGCCGTTTTTAACCAACAGGCGACGGGCGCAGGTACAACGCTGCCCGGCGGTAACAAATGCGGATTGAATGGTCAGATGTACTGCCGCATCAATATCTTCCGGGTTCTCAATGATCAGCGGGTTGTTGCCGCCCATCTCCAGCGCAAGGATTTTTTCCGGCTGGCCGGATAACTGTCGATGCAGCTGATAACCGGTATTGGCACTGCCGGTAAACAGCAGACCATCCAGATCATCCAACGCGCTCAGCGCCTGCCCCGTTTCGCGTCCGCCCTGCACCAGATTCAGCACGCCCGGCGGCAATCCCGCCTGTTCCCACAGCTTTGTCACGGCTTCACCGGTCCACGGCGTCAGCTCGCTGGGCTTGAAAATCAACGTGTTGCCCGCCAGCAGAGCCGGAACAATATGGCCATTGGGCAAATGGCCAGGGAAGTTATACGGGCCAAATACCGCCAGCACGCCGTGCGGCCGATGGCGCAACGTCGCCGCGCCATCCGGTAGTTCGCTGTGCTGCTCTCCGGTACGGGCATGGTAAGCTTTCACGGAAATAGCAATTTTATTGATCATCGCCGTCAGTTCAGTGGCGGCTTCCCAGCGCGGCTTGCCGGTTTCCCGGGCGATAATCTGCGTTAGCTCGGCTTTATTGCTTTCCAGCAATGAAGCAAATTTTTCGACAATAGCCTGACGCGCGCTAAAGGGGTGTTTAGCCCAACCGGCAAAGGCGGTGCGCGCAGCACGGCAAGCCTGCATCACCTGAGTCGCGTCGGCATCATTACCTTGCCACAGCACATCACCGCTTACCGGATTCGTTTTCACCCGACGCTCGCCAAGCCCCGTCACCCAGTCGCCGTTTATCCATAATGTCATGCTGTTTTCTCCTCTGCACAAAGACGCACAAAACGTACATGGTCGCCCGCGTGGCATTTCAGGGCGTCCAGTTGCGCCGCCGTCAGTACCAGACGTTGGGTATCCGGGTCAGCGCGAACCAACATGACGCGGAAGTTTTGATAGTTTTCATTAGCGACCAGACAGGCCGGGTAATCGCCGATCGCTGGCTGACCTTCCGCCACTTCTACCAGTCTGCTTTTACGGATAGCGCGAACGCGGTCGATATCGCATTCCAGCGTCGGCCCGCCATCGAAAATGTCGACATAGTTACGGTAGCGAAATCCTTCTTTCTCCAGCACCGCCCGCGCCGGAGCGGTTTGCGGATGTACCTGACCAATTACGCTTTGCGCTTCCTCAGACAGGAAATGGGTATAAATAGGATGCTTGGGCATCAGTTCAGCAATAAAGGCTTTTTGTCCGGTGCCGCAGAGAAAATCCGCCCGGCTGAATTCCATGGAGAAAAAGCGTTTGCCGAGGCTTTCCCAGAAGGGAGAGTAACCGTGCTCATCAATTACGCCGCGCATCTCGGCCACGACCTTTTCATTAAACCGGTCACGAAATGCCGCCATAAACATAAAGCGCGATTTAGACAACAAATAGCCGTTGCCCTCTTTACGCCAGTCGGGATCGAGAAACAGAGAGCAAAGCTCGCTGCTGCCCGTGTGATCGTTACTCAGAAACAGCGTCGGCAGCGCGTTATATACGTTCAGCTCTTTCGAGGCGTGCACCAGCGTGCCAACCCGATAGTTGTACCAGGGATCGTTAAGCCCCACCGCCACCTCGATGGCGCAAATCCCTGCCACGGTTCCGCTGGCGCTGTCTTCAAGCACAAAAACATAGCCTTGCTCACTTTTCGGCAACTCACCGCGCCAGGTTTGTAGCGAGCGTTCGATACGCGCCATCAGCGTGGCTTCATTGGCCGGTAGCGAAGTCAACCCACCGCCGGTCTTACCGGCCAGTTGCATCAGCGCGGTGATATCAGCACGTTCAATAGGACGAATCACCATCATGATGAACCTCCTGCTTTAATGCGTTCGCAGGCCAGCGCAAAGCGATCCAGTCCGCTAGCAACCTCTTCTTCGCTGACGTTTAACGCTGGCGCAAAGCGCACCACGTTAGCGCCAGCGATCAGCACCATCACTCCGGCATTGGCCGCCTCTTGCGAGATGAGTTTCGCTTTCCCGGCAAATTCTGCGCTCAGTACGCAGCCGATCAGCAGGCCGAGCCCACGAATTTCACTAAACAGTCCAAAACGTTCGTTAATAGCGTTAATACGCTCCACAAACCAGTCGTGACGCTGCTTAACACCGTTGAGCATATCCGGGGTGTTAACAATCTCCAGCAGTTTGCCCGCCACCGCCGTGGCCAGCGGGTTTCCGCCGTATGTTGTACCGTGCGTACCAACCGTCATCACGCTGGCACAGTCTGCTGTCGCCAATAACGCGCCGATGGGGAAACCGCCGCCCAACGCTTTGGCTGTCGTCAGCAGGTCTGGCGTAACGCCATAGTGCATATAGGCATACAGTTCGCCGGTACGACCCACACCGGTCTGGACTTCGTCAAAAATCAGCAGCGCATTGTGGCGATCGCATAATTCACGCAGCCCCTGTAAGAAATCATTTGTTGCCGGTACGACGCCGCCTTCCCCCTGCACCGGTTCAACGATGACCGCACAGGTGGTGTCATCAATCAGTTGGCGGGCGGAGTCGAGATCGTTATAGACGGCATGGCGGATATCCGGCGGCAGCGGCGCGAAATCTTGTGAATAAGCGGGCTGCCCTCCGGCGCTGACGGTGAACAGTGTGCGGCCATGGAAAGCATTTTTAAACGCCACGATGCCGCTCTTCTGGCTGCCAAAACGATCGTGAGCATATTTACGCGCCAGCTTTAATGCCGCTTCGTTAGCCTCCGCGCCGGAGTTACAGAAGAAAACACGCTCGGCGAAGGTGGCATCAATCAGCTTTTTCGCCAGACGCAGCACCGGCTCGTTGGTGTAGCCATTTCCCGTGTGCCAGAATTTGCTCGCCTGGTCGTTTAATGCCTCGCGCAATGCCGGATGGGAGTGCCCCAGCGCGTTAACCGCAATGCCTCCCGCGAAATCGATATACTCTTTACCCTGCTGATCCCACAGACGTGAACCTTCACCACGCACCGGAATAAAAGGAGCCGGGGCATATACGGGCATCATCCATTCATCAAAATTTTCACGCGTAATTGACAGAGACATAGCGACCTCAACGGTAAATAAAAGGTTATTTATATGTTAATAAATATAGTGTTTGCGGTGTAAATGTAGATTGCAGGGTTCGTGCCAGCCAGCAAAAAAAGTGCATAAACAAAGGTCGGTGACGGAATATCAATAGGTTACAACGTGGCGATATTCACTTAATGTGCATATAAAGTGAATATGTTTGCGCATCAGGCGACTAAATAGAGGAAAAACCGCAGTTTTATTCAGTTGCCAAATATAATTCTGGAATTGTGATCGTATACGAAATTTATCGGAAATTATTGCTCTGTTCTGACGCGCTTCGCGCCAAAACGGTGCAGTTTTTGCTCCATCGTTAACACCATTGGCAATCATTGTTGGAATCAGGTGACAAGAAGCAGTCAGCCAGCGGAAATTCTGCTACCATCCTTGCACTATTCATCTTGCAAAACGGCAGCGACTATGAAATTTGTCTCTTTTAATATCAACGGCCTGCGTGCCCGTCCTCATCAACTGGCAGCCATTGTCGAAAAACACCAACCGGATGTGATTGGCTTACAGGAGACAAAAGTCCACGATGACATGTTCCCTCTCGAAGAGGTTGCAAAGCTGGGTTACAACGTCTTTTATCACGGTCAGAAAGGTCATTACGGCGTGGCGCTGTTAACGAAAGAAACGCCAATCGCAGTGCGTCGTGGCTTCCCGGGCGATGGCGAAGAAGCGCAGCGTCGTATCATCATGGCGGAAATTCCCTCTCCTCTCGGCAGCATTACCGTGATCAACGGCTATTTCCCGCAGGGCGAAAGCCGTGACCACGAAACCAAATTTCCGGCCAAGGCCGCGTTTTACCAGAATCTACAAAACTATCTGGAGACTGAACTGAAACGCGACAATCCGGTCTTGATCATGGGCGATATGAACATCAGCCCAACCGATCTCGATATCGGCATTGGCGAAGAAAACCGTAAACGCTGGCTGCGTACCGGTAAATGTTCCTTCCTGCCGGAAGAGCGTGAGTGGATGGAGCGCCTGCTGGGCTGGGGCCTGGTGGACACCTATCGTCATGCTTATCCTGAAAAAAATGACCAGTTCTCGTGGTTTGATTACCGCTCCAAAGGCTTTGATGATAACCGTGGCCTGCGTATCGATCTGCTGTTAGCGAGCAACCCACTGGCGGAGCGCTGCGAAGAAACCGGCATCGACTATGAGATCCGCAGCATGGAAAAACCGTCCGATCATGCGCCGGTATGGGCTAAATTCCGCGTCTGACCTCCTGCGATTTGTCACTCTCCGGGCCTCGCCTGGAGAGTCTGTTTATTCTGTGTAAAATCAATAAATCGACGGTAATACATTGTTGTGTCCGGGAATTTATTATATCTTCGCGCGCACTTTTCGCTGACGAAAACGCTGCGTTACACTCGGTTTTACAGGAGAACCCCCATGAAAAAGAAGTTCGCATAACGCAGAATATCGACTGCTGATCGTCGCGGTCCTGTTCTGCATTCTGGCGGGAGTTTTCCATTATTTCGGTCTGACCGACCTGATAACCAATTTCCATCATTTACAAGCCGTCATCCGCCAAAGCGGCATGTTCGGCTATACGCTTTATATATTGCTGTTCATCATCGCGGCGCTGTGTCTGATCCCCGGCAGTATTCTGGTGATCGTCGGCGGTGTGCTGTTTGGCCCTGTGGCAGGGACGCTTGTCTCGTTAGTGGCGGCAACCGTCGCCTCTGCGCTGTCGTTTTTGCTGGCTCGCTGGCTTGGTCGGGAACTAGTGCTTAAATACGTTGGGCACACGGCGACTTTTCAGGCAATCGAGAAAGGCATTGCCCATAGCGGATTGGACTTTCTGATCCTGACCCGACTCGTACCATTGTTCCCCTATAATATTCAAAATTACGCCTATGGACTGACGGCGATTCCGTTCTGGTCATTTACGGTGATATCTGCGGTAACCACCTTGCCCGGCATCTTTATCTATACGCTGATGTCGCACGAACTGGCCAGCGAAGGCATGACTCTGGCATTTATCGGCAAACTCAGCGTTGCGGGCCTGGCGTTATTCATTCTTATTCAGGCGGCAAAAGCCTGGGCCAGATATAAACATATCGATCCGTCGTCCAGCCCCGAGTGTGCAGGTAAATGACAAAGCTGAACAAAGCGCGATTAACCCACTATTACCGGGCAGGATTGATAGCTGTGCTGCTGCTCGCGCTGATGGCATGGGCGTGGATACCTGGCGTCAGTGATTTTCTCCGGGGCAGCCTGGCGGCGTTTACTACGCTGGATCAACACGCGCTCGAGAACTTCATTCGTTCGTACGGAACTCTGGCGGCGGTTGTATCGTTCTTCCTGATGATCTTACAGGCCATCGTCGCGCCGCTTCCCGCCTTTGTGATTACGTTTGCCAATGCCTCGCTGTTTGGCGCGTTTTGGGGCGGTGTACTGTCCTGGAGCAGCGCGATGGTCGGCGCAGCGCTGTGTTTTTTTATTGCCCGCGTTTTGGGTCGCAGTGCGGTGGAAAAGCTGACCGGGAAAACGGCGCTGAACAACATGGACGCTTTTTTCGAACGTTATGGCAAGCACACTATTCTCATCTGTCGCCTGTTGCCTTTTGTGCCCTTCGACCCGGTAAGCTATGCCGCGGGCCTGACCTCGATTCGTTTTCGCCACTTTCTCCTCGCCACCGGCCTCGGTCAGTTACCCGCCACGATTGTCTATTCGTGGGCCGGTAGCCTGTTAACCGGCGGTACATTTTGGTTTGTTACCGGCCTGTTCATCCTGTTTGCCCTGAGCGTGGTGATTTCAGGAGCAAGAAGCCTTTACCTTGAGCGTCAACGGAAGAAAACCTGAGACATACGCCATTTTTAGCAATGGAGATATTATGCGTTACTGCTTATTGTGCCTGAGTTTGCTGCTCTGCCCGCTGGCGGCTTTTTCCCAGGACGCCAGCGGGCAGCAAATCAAAAATGACGCCCGCGGTCAGACGGTATGGTTCAACGCCTGGGGTGGCGATAACGCCGTTAATCAGTATCTCGACTGGGTTAGCGGCGAGATGAAAACGCACTATGCCATTAACCTGAAAATTGTGCGGCTGGCGGATGCCGCCGACGCTGTGAAACGCATCCAGACCGAGGCGGCGTCCGGGCGAACAACCGGCGGATCTGTCGACTTATTGTGGGTAAACGGTGAAAACTTCCGCACATTAAAAGAAGCGGGTCTGCTGCAAACCCAGTGGGCGCAGGCGTTACCTAACTGGCGCTATGTTGATACCCGGAAACCGGTCAGTGAAGACTTTGCCATCCCCACGGAAGGGGCAGAATCGCCATGGGGCGGCGCACAGCTAACCTTCATTGCCCGGCGCGATCTCACCGCCCAGCCGCCGCAATCCCCGCAGGCGTTGCTTGAATTTGCGCAGGCACACCCTGGCACAGTTACCTACCCGCGCCCGCCAGACTTTACCGGCACGGCTTTTCTCGAGCAGTTATTGATTATGCTCACCACGGAACCGCAAGCATTGAAAGTTGCGCCCGATGCCGCCACATTCGCCAACGTTACCGCTCCGTTATGGCATTATCTTGACGCTCTACACCCTTCACTATGGCGTGAAGGCAAAGATTTTCCTCCCACGCCTGCGCGGATGGATGCGTTGCTGAATACCGGTACGTTGCGCTTATCATTGACCTTTAACCCAGCCCACGCGCAGCAAAAAAG
>NZ_CP069763.1:3306888-3366791 GCF_016893685.1 Citrobacter cronae | reverse complement strand
ACAAAAAATGGCCAGCGGCGAATTGCCTAAAACCAGCTATAGTTTTGGTTTCTCACAGGGCATGATCGGCAACGTGCATTTTGTCACTATTCCGGCGAATGCTCGCGCCAGCGCCGGAGCAAAAGTCGTGGCAAACTTCCTGCTTTCTCCCGAAGCGCAGTTGCGTAAAGCTGACCCTGCTATCTGGGGAGACCCTTCGGTACTTGATCCGCAAAAACTGCCCAACGAACAGCGTAACGCACTGCTGGCGTACACCCCGCAAGGACTCCCTGCCGTACTGCCGGAACCACATGCTGCCTGGATAAATGCACTGGAACAAGAATGGCTACGCCGCTACGGTACGCATTAATTCTGTTGCTGTGGGGCATCATGACGGCAGTTTATCTGCCGCTGGTGCCAGCAACGTTCTCTCTGCTAGCCCCAGCGCTTCGCACCACGCACTGGCTGGCGCTCTTTGACGATCCTCAACTCTCGCAGGCGTTGCTGGCAACAGTGGTTTCCGTAAGCCTCGCGGCTCTGGGTGCCCTGACCATTACGCTGTTGGCGATCCTCTTTTTGTGGCCTGGCGCTGGTTGGGCGCGATTGTGCACGCGCCTGCCCTTGCTGCTGGCGATCCCGCACGTCGCATTCGCGACCAGCATGCTGTTGATTTTTGCCGAAGGCGGCATGCTCTGGCAGTGGCTGCCCTTTCTCAACGCGCAACCGGACCGCTATGGGGTTGGGCTTGGCATAACGCTGGCGGTGAAAGAGAGCGCCTTTTTGTTGTGGATCCTCTCAGCCCTGCTGAGTGAAAAACAACTTTCACAGCAGGTTATCGTCCTGGGTTCGCTGGGTTACAGCCGTTTGCAATGCCTGAACTGGCTGGTACTGCCCTCCATCGCTCCTGCGTTAGGCAAAGCCATGCTGGCCATCGTGGCCTGGTCACTCTCCGTTGTGGATGTGGCCATCGTCCTTGGCCCCGGCAATCCGCCCACGCTTGCTGTGCTGAGCTGGCAATGGCTCAGCCAGGGCGATGCCGAACAGCAGGCCAAAGGCGCACTCGCCAGCCTGCTGCTGGTGTTGCTGCTATTTATCTTCGCGCTGGTGGGCTATCTGTTCTGGCGTGGCTGGCGGCGCACAATTCCGTCAGTAAACGGAATACGCCTGCGTTTTTCGTCCACAACAATCGCATGGCCGCTGGTACAACTTTTGCCCATCAGCGGAGTAGTATGCACCCTGGTGCTGGCGCTTTCCGCCAACTCTTCATCGCTCAACAGCGACGCGCTCAGTAACAGTCTGCAACTGGGGCTCATCTCCAGCGTGCTGGGGTTACTGATGCTCTTTGCGTGGCTGGAATGGGGACCGCAAACCGGACACCGTTGGGTCTGGCTGCCCATTATCCTGCCCGCGCTGCCGCTGGTCACCGGACAGTATCTGTTGGCGTTATATACCGGACAAGATGGGCTGATGACGACCATCATCTGGGGCCACCTGCTGTGGGTGATGCCGTGGATGCTGTTTGTGCTCAAACCAGCGTGGCAACGCATTGACCCACGATTGATTTTGATTGCACAAACGCTGGGCTGGACACGAGGTCGCATATTTTGGCGGGTAAAATGCCCGTTGCTGTTACGCCCGGCACTGGTCGCCTTCGCGGTTGGCTTCTCGGTCAGTATTGCCCAATATATGCCAACGCTATGGTTAGGGGCCGGACGCTATCCCACCCTGACCACCGAGGCGGTGGCATTAAGCAGCGGCGGCAGCACGGCTGTTTTAGCGACACAGGCGCTATGGCAGCTTCTGTTACCGCTATTCGTTTTCGTACTGGCAGCGCTTTTCGCCGCGTGGCTTGGCCGCTTTCGACAAGGACTCCGTTAATGCTCATCGTTCAAAGCCTTTCAGTGAACCGGGGCGCGACAACGCTACTGAAAGATGTGAACTTCCAGGTTAGTAAAAGTGACATCGTCACTATTATGGGACCTTCCGGTAGTGGTAAGTCTTCGCTTTTTTCGTGGATGGTCGGCGCATTGTCTCCTCAGTTTCAGGCTTCAGGCGAACTGTGGCTCAACGAACGGCGTATAGACACGCTGCCCACCGCGCAGCGCCAGATTGGCATTCTGTTCCAGGATGCGTTGTTGTTTGACCATTTCAGCGTTGGGCAGAATTTACTGCTGGCCTTACCCGCCAGCCTGCAAGGATCCACCAGACGCCATACTGTTGAAAACGCCCTTACGCGCGCGGACCTGGCTGGATTTTATCATCGCGATCCGGCCTCGCTCTCCGGCGGCCAACGATCGCGTGTCGCCCTGCTGCGCGCCCTGCTGGCTCAGCCTCAGGCGCTGCTGCTCGATGAACCCTTTAGCAGACTGGATGCGTCGCTACGCGATACCTTTCGCCAGTGGGTCTTTACCGAGGTGCGCAAGCTGAATATTCCGGTGGTACAGGTTACGCATGACGCGCAGGATGTCCCGTCAGCAGGCCGTGTATTACAGATGGAAAACTGGGCGTGAATGTGGCGATATGCTGCGTTAACGCAAGGTTTTTACTTAACCGGCGGCACAGAATGTCGTCTTCTTTTTTCAACGTCGGGCTATTCGATGAAACGTGTTTCTCAAATGACCGCGCTGGCACTGGCTTTAGGGCTCGCTTGCGCTTCTTCCTGGGCTGCTGAAACAGCACAGACGCTCACCCTCAACCAGTTACAGCAAAAGCAAGGCGCGGCGATCGATACCCGTCAGAGCGCTTTTTACAACGGCTGGCCACAATCGCTCAATGGTCCTTCCGGACACGAACCCTCCGCACTGAATCTGTCTGCCGCCTGGCTCGACAAAATGAATGATGAACAACTCAATGCCTGGGTGAAGGCGCATCAGCTAAAAACCGATGCGCCGGTGGCGTTGTATGGTAGCGATAGCGAGATGCAGGCCGTTAAATCCCGCCTGCAGAAAGTCGGTTTTAGCCATATTTCAACCCTCAGCGACGCCCTTGCGGATCCTGGCCGCCTGCAACGTCTGCCGCACTTCGAACAACTGGTTTACCCGCAGTGGCTGCACGACCTGCAGCAGGGAAAAGAAGTGACCGCTAAACCTTCGGGTGACTGGAAAGTGATTGAAGCCGCCTGGGGCGCGCCGAAGCTGTATCTGCTCAGTCATATTCCCGGTGCAGGATACATTGATACCAACGAAGTCGAGAGCGAACCACTGTGGAATAAAGTTTCCGACGCGCAACTCAAAGCCATGCTGGCAAAACATGGTATTCGCCACGACACCACGGTGATTTTATACGGTCGTGATGTCTATGCCGCCGCGCGCGTGGCGCAAATCATGTTGTATGCAGGCGTGAAAGATGTGCGTCTGCTCGACGGCGGGTGGCAAACCTGGTCAGATTCAGGTTTACCGGTGGAACGCGGAACGCCGCCGACGGTGAAAGCGGCTCCTGATTTTGGCGTTGCTATCCCTGCCCAACCACAACTGATGCTGAATACGGAACAGGCTCGCGGCCTGCTGCATCGCCAGGATGCGTCGCTGGTCAGCATCCGCTCGTGGCCTGAGTTTATTGGTACCACCAGCGGCTATAGCTACATCAAGCCAAAAGGTGAGATCGCAGGCGCACGCTGGGGCCACGCGGGGAGTGATTCCACGCATATGGAAGATTTCCATAACCCGGACGGCACCATGCGCAGCGCGGATGATATCGCCGCCATGTGGAAACAGTGGAATATCACGCCAGACCAGCAGGTTTCTTTCTACTGCGGCACCGGCTGGCGTGCTTCAGAAACGTTTATGTATGCCCGCGCGATGGGCTGGAAAAACGTCTCTGTTTACGACGGTGGCTGGTATGAGTGGAGCAGCAATCCGAAAAACCCGGTCGCCAGCGGTGAACGGGGTCCGGACAGCAGCAATTAAGATTGGCATTATTGCCGGATAAGCGCATCCGGCAACACAAGACATTACGCCTGACGCTGAACCGCTTTCAGCGTCAGATATCCGCTCCAGATCCGAATGAACGTCGTCATCCAGCACAGCGCGCCAAAGACCCACGCCAGCACGGCAAAAGATTCCGGGAACAAACAGCCCAAAACAAACAGCAAAATAGTCTCAGTGCCTTCGGTTAGCCCCCCCAGATAATAAAACGATTTATGCGCGTAGCCTGGGTTATTAATATCGTGTTTCGCTGCCAGGGCCGCGAAGGCGAGGAAGCTGCTGCCAGTGCCAATAAACGCAAACAACAGCCAGCCCCCAGCCAGTGCATTCTGCGCAGGTGCGGCAAGAATAAAACCAAACGGTACTAAGGCGTAAAACAGAAAATCGAGTGAGATATCGAGAAATCCTCCCGCGTCGGTTAGCCCTCTGCGCCGCGCCAGCGCCCCGTCCAGCCCGTCAAACAAGCGATTAAGCACAATGACCACCAGCGCCGCCAGATACCAGCCTAACGCCAGAAATGGCAGGGCCAACACGCCAATAGCAAAACCAACCAGCGTCAGGCCATCCGGGGTAATCGCAGGTTTATCAATAATGCCCACACAGCGATGCAACAGCGGTTTTAACCGTGGATGAAGATGACGGTCAAGCATGCGGGCGTCCTTTAAAACTGTCGCACAATCCTTGCGCAGGAATATCGAGGGCGGCATTAAAACGCGCCGAGAGATTTTGAAACGCAATCAGCGCGGTCATTTCAGTAATGACGTCATCGGTAAAATGCTGCTTCATTTGCGTTTTCAGCGCATCGTCAACCTGCGGTGGCGTGGCGGTCACCGCATCCGCATAGGCCAGCGCTATGCGCTCTTCTGCGTTAAACAGCGCTGATTCTTGCCAGTTGGCGACCTGCAAGACTTTATCCAGCGCGCCACAGCGTTCCGCCAGCCGTAAGCTGTTGGCATCAACACAGAAGGCGCAATGACATACCTGAGAAACGCGGGTCATTAACAATGCGCGCATCACCGGCGTTAAGCGCGCCTTTTTACGCTCCAGAAACCCGACAAACAGCGCCACCAGCCAAAACAGAAACGGCATCCGCCCCCACCAACGCGTGGGATGCAGCACATCGCCATAATGTTTTTTCTGCGTCGCGACGAGCGGTTGCAAACTGGAGGGAATACGCGTTAACGGACTTACCCACGAGTGAGGATCGTTCAACGATGACTCCTGAATACTTTAGATAACTCAAAGATAAATATAGTATGTCATTTTCTGCTGTTAGATCTTGATGAATATGATGAAAACCCTCGACGTGGTCGCCGCTATCATTGAACGTGATGGCAAAATTTTACTGGCTCAGCGTTCGCCGGATGCGGATCAGCCAGGCATGTGGGAATTTGCTGGCGGTAAAGTTGAGTCGGGCGAAAGTCAGTCTCAGGCTCTGGTGCGTGAACTGCGTGAAGAATTAGGCATCGACGCAGTCGTTGGGCGCTATATCGCCAGCCATCAACGTGAGGTTTCAGGCCGGCTGATTCATTTACATGCCTGGCATGTACCGTCTTTTCAGGGAGAACTGAATGCGTATGAACATCAGGATATTGTCTGGTGTTCACCCGAAGAGGCGCGGCGTTATCCGCTGGCGCCTGCCGATATCCCACTGTTAGAAGCCTTTATTCTTTTACGCGCCGCCAGACCAGCGGATTCGTGCTGATCGTTTTATCATCGCGCTGGCACTGAAGCAGTACACCATCCGCTTTAATCACCGCCCCTTCGGAATAGTTTTGATCCTGGTAAATACAGCACTGACTACAGGGCTGCACTCGCTGCCCGCTGGAACTGAACACTTCCGGCGGCACATTCACCTGCACATCCGGGCGATAAAGCTGATTTGCCAGCGTCGCGCTGGACACCAATACCAACGCTCCTGCCATGATTAAACGGCGCATATTCTTTCCTTTGTGACTGACAGTTATGCTCAGTATAACGGTATAAATCGGCAGAAACTTTAGTCCCTCCCGTCATCGTTTTTGGTTATGACCCACGCCACGATATTAATTTACTTAGCGGGGTTAATTTTTTCTTGCGTCCCGTCACGCTGCTGGTGGTATAGTCAAAAACTGCAAAACACTTAACACAAATATCAAAAATATAACCATATCAATACATAAGAGGTTTTTATATCTATGGATCAGACATGTTCTCTGGAGTCGTTTCTTAACCATGTACAAAAGCGCGACCCAAACCAAACCGAGTTCGCGCAAGCCGTTCGTGAGGTAATGACGACACTGTGGCCCTTCCTTGAGCAAAACCCACGTTATCGCCAAATGTCGCTGCTGGAGCGTCTGGTTGAGCCGGAGCGCGTGATCCAGTTCCGCGTAGTCTGGCTCGACGATCGTAATCAGGTACAGGTTAACCGTGCGTGGCGCGTGCAGTTTAGCTCAGCCATTGGCCCATACAAAGGCGGTATGCGTTTCCACCCTTCCGTAAACCTGTCGATCCTGAAATTCCTCGGTTTCGAGCAGACCTTTAAAAATGCCCTCACCACGCTGCCGATGGGCGGGGGTAAAGGCGGGAGTGACTTCGACCCGAAAGGTAAAAGCGAAGGTGAAGTGATGCGTTTCTGCCAGGCGCTGATGACCGAGTTGTTCCGCCATTTAGGTCCCGATACCGACGTTCCGGCGGGCGATATCGGCGTGGGTGGTCGTGAAGTCGGCTTTATGGCCGGGATGATGAAAAAACTGTCCAACAACAGCGCCTGCGTCTTTACCGGTAAAGGTCTCTCTTTCGGCGGCAGCCTGATCCGCCCGGAAGCGACCGGCTATGGCCTGGTGTACTTCACCGAAGCGATGCTTAAACGTCATGGCCTCAGCTTTGAAGGCATGCGCGTGGCGGTCTCTGGCTCCGGTAACGTTGCACAATTCGCCATTGAGAAAGCCATGGAATTTGGCGCCCGGGTGGTGACCGCTTCCGACTCCAGCGGCACAGTGGTCGACGAAAGTGGATTTACCAAAGAAAAACTGGCGCGTCTGTGCGCGATCAAAGACAGCCGTGACGGTCGCGTGGCGGATTACGCCCGTGAGTTTGGCCTGACCTATCTCGAAGGCAAGCAGCCGTGGTCGGTTCCGGTCGATATCGCCCTGCCGTGCGCCACCCAGAACGAACTTGATGTCGACGCGGCGCGCGTACTGATCGCCAACGGCGTGAAAGCTGTCGCCGAAGGGGCCAACATGCCGACAACCATCGAAGCCACCGACATGTTCCTCGAAGCGGGCGTTCTGTTCGCGCCGGGTAAAGCCGCCAACGCCGGTGGCGTAGCAACCTCCGGTCTGGAAATGGCGCAAAACGCCGCTCGTCTGGGCTGGAAAGCGGAGAAAGTGGACGCGCGCCTGCACCACATCATGCTGGATATTCACCATGCCTGCGTTGAATACGGCGGCGAAAGCAAACAAACCAACTACGTACGTGGCGCCAATATCGCGGGCTTCGTGAAGGTTGCCGACGCGATGCTGGGACAGGGTGTGATTTAATATTGTCTCTGTAGAACCGTAGGCCGGATAAGGCACGGGTGCCGCATCCGGCAAAGCCTGATGGCGCTACGCTTATCAGGCCTACAGACTTACACGCCTGCCTCTTCGGATGGCGGGCTTTTTTTCGCCGGGCGTTTACGCGGCGCGCTCTTTTTCTTATCGCCACCACTGCCACCCGGCGCGACAATTCCCCGGAAGCGCCGTACCGGCGTACTGCGCGCCTGATCGATGAGCTGATACAGCGTTCCCACCAGAGGCTGCATGAAATCCTGATAACGACACTGTTTTTCGCTGATTTGGGTCAGAATAGATTCCCAGTGCGCGGTCATATCCGGACGCGTCGCCATTTCCGGCAGAGAGTGAAACAGCGCTTTTCCGGCATCGGTCGAATGGATATAGCGCCCTTTTTTCACCAGGAATCCGCGTTTAAACAGCAGCTCGATAATCCCGGCGCGCGTCGCTTCCGTACCTAATCCATCCGTGGCGCGCAGGATCTTTTTCAGATCTTTATCCTGCACAAAGCGCGCAATCCCGGTCATCGCTGACAGCAACGTCGCATCGGTAAAATGGCGTGGCGGCTGAGTCTGACGTTCAACCACTTCGCCTTTTTCGCACAGCAATTCATCGTCTTTAGCCACCACCGGCAACGGCGTCCCGTCGTTATCTTCATCGCGCTCCTTATTGCCAAGCAGCGTGCGCCATCCGGCCTCCGCCAGAAAACGCGCTTTGGCGACAAACTTGCCTTTGGCAATATCCAGCTCAATAACGCACTTGCGGAATACCGCATCCGCACAAAACTGCATCAGATACTGACGGGCAATCAGGTTGTAAATTTTCGCTTCGTTGTCATTCAGGTTGATGGACGAACTGCGCGCGGTAGGAATGATGGCGTGGTGGGCATCCACCTTTTTATCGTCCCAGCAGCGGTTTCGCGTATCGGGATCCACCGCGGGTTGCGGAAGCAGATCCGGCGCATGAACGCTAATTGCGTTCATTACCGCATGACGGCCGGCAAAATGTTCTTCCGGCAGATAACGGCTATCCGAACGCGGATAGGTAATCAGTTTATGGGTTTCATACAGTTTCTGGCAGATATCCAGAACGTTCTGCGCGCTCAAACCAAAGCGTTTCGCCGCTTCAATCTGCAACGCCGACAGCGAAAACGGCAGCGGCGCGGATTCTGATTCCCGTTTATCGTTATAGCTGGTAACGAGCGCCGGCTGCCCGCTAATACGGTTCACCACGTGTTCGGCCAGCGTACGATTCAGCAAGCGCCCTTCTTCGTCCTGATACGGCTCACATGCTTCGCTGGGCTGCCAGATAGCGGTAAACCGCTCATCGGCGGGCGTCACGATATGCGCTTTCACTTCAAAGAAATCTTTGGCGACGAAGTTTTCAATCTCTTCATCGCGACGCACAACCAGGCCGAGCACCGGCGTCTGTACGCGCCCGACCGAGAGCACACCCTGATAGCCTGCGTTTCGCCCAAGAATGGTGTAAGCACGGGTCATATTGATGCCGTACAGCCAGTCTGCCCGCGCCCGCGCCAGGGCCGACACGCACAGCGGGATGAACTCACTGTTGGCCCGCAGTCGCTCAATAGCCCGTTCAACGGCCTGCGGGTTGAGGTCGTTAATCAGACAACGTTGCACCTGCTGGCGCTTTTCGGGAGCCAGTTGCAGGTAATCAAGCACTTCATCCACCAGCAGTTGTCCTTCACGATCGGGGTCTCCTGCGTGAATAACCTCGCTGGCTTCATGTAAAAAGCGCTTGATAACGTTGAGCTGTTTGGTCACCGAAGGACGTGGCTGCAGTTGCCACTTTTCCGGGACAATCGGCAGATCGACCAGACTCCAGCGCGCATAACGGCTGTCGTAGGCGTCTGGCTGCGCCTGTTCAAGCAGGTGACCAATACACCAGGTCACCACTTGTCCGTTTCCGCATTCAATAAAGCCGTCACCTTTGCGATGCGGCTTTGGCAGCACATCGGCGATAGCGCGCGCCAGACTCGGTTTTTCGGCAATAAACAACCGCATCGAGTTAACGGATCTCAACCATGGCGCGACCGCCACGAGCTTCCACTAACTCACCAATCGCAGTGAGATCGATACCAAACTGCGCCGCTGCCGCTTTCACTTCGGCCTCCGCTTGTGGCGTTACCGCCAGCAGCAAACCGCCGGAAGTTTGCGGATCGCAGAGCAGGTCGCGAACCGGCTGCGGCATTTCACCCATCAGGTGTCCGTAGCTGGCAAAGTTACGCTGGGTACCGCCCGGCACCGCGCCCTGCGCGATGTACTCTTCAACGCCAGGAAGCTTAGGAATATCCTGGTAGACAATCTGCGCCTGAATGCCTGCGCCCTGACACATCTCGCTCAGATGTCCCAGCAGACCAAAACCGGTAACGTCGGTCATGGCTTTCACGCCATCGATATCGGCAAATGCCGCACCGGCAATATTCATCCGGCACATCACTTCCGTCGCCAGCCCTTTGTGCTCCGGCTTCAGCAGCGATTTTTTCTCTGCGGTTGTCAGGACGCCAATGCCCAGAGGTTTGGTCAGGAACAGCTTGCATCCCGCCTCGGCGGTGCTGTTTTTCTTCACGCGTTCAGTCGGCACAACGCCGGTAACCGCAAGACCGAAGATAGGCTCAGGAGCATCGATAGAGTGACCGCCCGCCAGCGCGATACCCGCCTGACGGCAGGCAAAGCGTCCGCCTTCGGTCACTTCACGGGCGATTTCCGGCGCCAGCTTATCCAGCGGCCAGCCCAGAATAGCAATTGCCATAATCGGTTTGCCGCCCATAGCAAAAATATCGCTGATGGCGTTGGTGGCGGCAATACGGCCAAAATCAAACGGATTATCGACAATCGGCATAAAGAAATCGGTGGTGCTGATAACGCTGGTGCCATTACCCAAATCGTAGACAGCGGCGTCATCGCGGGTTTCATTACCCACGAGTAAGTTTGGATCAACGAACTTCGCCTGCTCGCTGTGCAGGATGGTTTCCAGCACTTTAGGGGAAATTTTACAACCGCAACCGGCTCCGTGGCTGTATTGCGTTAAACGAATAGCTTGCTCGCTCATGGACATCTCCTGTCATTGCAATTCGGATATGGTAGCGCTCATTCCATGATGTGGTAAGAGTGACTGTCTGAATTCAGGTGTCTTTGCTCATAATCCAGACAGTTTTGCCGTTGATATCAGAAATAACGAACAAAAGCGCTCGGATCGGCCAGGCTAATGGTCGTGGACGCTTTTAGCTGCGGCGTACCCAGATAGAGAAAACCGACGATCTTATCCTGCGGACGACAATCAAACGCTTCGCGAACTTCCGCGCTTTCCGTTAATGCGCCGCTACGCCAGATACCGCCAAAGCCCTGAGCAACAGCGGCCATCTGCATGGCCATTACCGCGCAACCGGCAGACATTTCCTGTTCCCACAGCGGAACCTTGTCGTTTTCTTCACATTTCGCGACGACGGTAATGATCAGCGGGGCGCGAAACGGCGCCGTCCGCGCTTTTTCCTGAGCTTTCTCGTCGCTGCCTGCGGCAATAGCGCCTTTTTCAAGCACGGCGCTAAAGCGCTCGCGCCCTTCGCCCTCAATGACAAAGAACTGCCACGGTTGCAGCGTTTTGTGGTCTGGCGCGCGCATTCCCGCCCGCAGAATGTTTTGCAGTTGCTCTCCCGCCGGTGCCGGTTCGACAAGACGAGAAGCGCTACGACGGGTGATGAGTAATTCGAGTGCATCCATTTGTTTAACTCCAACAATGAGATTTATTCACAAAATTAACACGTGAGCGGATTTTGTTACAGCACAGGCGGTGATTCCTGCTGACAAGTGCCCGTTGGGTCATTACGATAGCCACATCTTAACGCCTTTTTCGGGATAACCGGGTGGCGTGTTGTTAATCGGTAGGGAGAATACATGCGAACCCTGTGGCGATTTATTGCCGGATTTTTTAAATGGACATGGCGATTACTCAATTTCGTCCGTGAATTTGTGCTTAACCTGTTCTTTATCTTCTTGGTGCTGGTTGGCGTGGGGATCTGGATGCAGGTCAGTAGCAGCAACACCAGTGAACATGCTGAACGTGGCGCGCTGCTGTTGGATATCTCGGGCGTGATTGTCGACAAGCCTTCAAGCACCAGTCGCTTGAGCGCCATTGGTCGTCAGCTGTTTGGCGCCAGTTCTGACCGACTGCAGGAAAACTCCCTGTTTGATATCGTGAATACCATTCGCCAGGCGAAAGATGACCGCAACATCACCGGCATCGTGATGGATTTGAAAAACTTTGCCGGGGCCGACCAGCCGTCCATGCAGTACATCGGTAAAGCGCTGCGGGAATTCCGCGACAGCGGCAAACCGGTCTTTGCCGTGGGCGATAACTTCAGCCAGGGGCAATATTACCTCGCCAGTTTTGCCAACAAAATTTACCTTTCTCCGCAGGGTTCCGTTGATCTGCACGGTTTTGCCACTAACGGTCTATACTACAAGTCCCTGCTGGATAAACTGAAAGTCTCAACGCACGTGTTCCGCGTCGGTACCTATAAGTCTGCGGTAGAACCCTTCATCCGCGATGATATGTCCCCTGCCGCGCGCGAGGCCGATAGCCGCTGGATCGGCGAGCTGTGGCAGAACTATCTCGATACGGTAGCCGCAAACCGTCAGATCCCAGCCCAACAGGTGTTCCCCGGCGCGCAAGCGATGCTGGACGGTTTGACAAAAGTCGAGGGTGATACCGCAAAATACGCGCTCGACAACAAACTGGTGGATGCACTCGCCTCCAGCGCTGAAGTCGAAAAAATGCTGACCAAACAGTTCGGCTGGAGCAAAGCGGATAAAAACTTCCGCGCCGTCAGCTACTACGATTATTCGCTGAAAACCCCGGCGGATACCGGAGAGAGCATTGGCGTCATCTTCGCGAATGGCGCGATTATGGACGGTGAAGAAACCCCAGGGAATGTGGGCGGCGACACCACTGCCGCACAAATCCGCGAAGCGCGTCTTGATCCGAAGGTGAAAGCCATTGTTCTGCGAGTGAACAGTCCTGGCGGCAGCGTCAGCGCCTCCGAAGTGATCCGCGCTGAACTGGCTGCGGCCAAAGCAGCGGGCAAACCGGTCGTCGTGTCGATGGGCGGTATGGCGGCATCAGGCGGTTACTGGATCTCCACGCCAGCCAGTTACATTGTGGCTAACCCCAGCACACTGACCGGTTCAATCGGGATCTTTGGCGTGATCAACACCGTGGAAAACAGTCTGGATTCCATTGGCGTACATACCGACGGCGTAGCCACCTCCCCGCTGGCGGACATTTCCATCACTAAAGCGTTACCGCCTGAAGTACAGCAAATGATGCAACTGAGCATCGAGAACGGCTATAAGCGCTTTATCACGCTGGTCGCGAATGCACGTAAGACAACGCCAGAGCAGATTGACAAAATCGCTCAGGGCCACGTCTGGACCGGCCAGGATGCGAAAGCCAACGGTCTGGTCGACAGTCTGGGGGATTTTGACGACGCCGTCGCGAAAGCGGCTGAACTGGCCAAACTGAAACAATGGCACATTGAGTATTACCAGGACGAACCCACATTTGTGGATATGGTCATGGACAGTATGTCAGGTTCGGTTCGCGCCATGCTGCCCGCTGCCATTCAGGCAATGCTTCCGGCTCCGCTGGCTTCTGCGGCAAGTACGGTAAAAGCTGAAAGCGATAAGCTGGCCGCGTTTAACGATCCGCAAAACCGCTATGCGTTTTGCCTGACCTGCGCCAACGTTCGTTAACCGTCAAATGCTGCCCCGGATGGGGCAGCATTGATTCGGGTATTCCGACAATCCCCAGGCGTACAGCCAAATTCCCGACTAAACATGCGAATAAAGTGCGCGCAGTCGCTAAACCCCAGACGCAGCGCAATCTCCGTTACGCTCTCTCCAGAATTTATCAGCAGCCAATGGGCATAACGCAATCGGGCGCTACGGATAAACTCCCCCGGCGACTGAGAAAACTCAGCATTAAACAACCGGGTCAACTGCCGTGGACTCAGATTGACTTCTGCGGCAAGCCATTGGGTGGAGATAGGTTTAACCAACCCTTTCTCAATCAAAAATACGGCCTTACGTAAGCGGCTATCGCTCACATGCGTAAAGCCTATCGCTCTGGAAACCGCCACGGAAGTGCCGTCTATTCGGTTAGGCACTGACATCTGGAAAATGGCTTTTGTCGCTCTGTCGGGGCCACAGTGTCGGCGAATAAGCTCCGTCGCCAGTCCGATCGTTGAGATACCGCCCGGGCAAGTCAGTATCCCCTTTTCTTCATGGAAATCGACGCCGGTTCGGGCGGTCAACAGAGGAAATTGCGTCTTAAAATCGTTCAGATGCCAGGGATGAACCGCCGCAGTTAATCCCTGTAGAAAACCCTCCTGCGCCAGAACAAAGCTGCCCGTACAAACACCGACCAGCGGGATATTCCGCTGATGGGCAAGATGCAGATAACGCCGCGCGGCAGGGTCCGCTTTTGCCATACTGCGCAATAGCCCACCGATCACCACGATATAATCGAACTGTTCCGGGGTAACGAATGCGCTATCCGGCATCATCGCCATGCCCGAACTGCTTAAAACAGGCTGTTCTGGCGTAGCGCTCATCAGACGCCAGGAACAGCGGATCTTCTGACTGTCATCACCCATATCCGCCGCGTGACGCAGCGCATCCGTCAACCCCGCCAGTGCCAGTAAAGGAAATTCAGGCCATAGTACAATCCCGACATTTAATTGCGGCCTGAGGGGCATCGCTGTCTGGTTCGCATCAATGGCGGTGATAATATCGCGATCCGCTTTTCCACCTGGGGGCAACGCAATGTTGTTTTTCTTCACTTCAGGCTCCGGTTTAAACCCGGGCGATGGCGCAAAATTGCCCGGGACGGTAATGACACACAAAGCAATCCTGTCAGTATCAACAGCGCCCCTACGATAAACGCAGGCTGTAGCGATTCTCCCAGAAACATCACGCCGGCGATAATCCCCATCGCAGGCGTCATCAGAACCAGCGTTCCCAGCGAAGCAACATGATAATTACGCAGCAGAGTAAACCAGATTAGATAGCTTGAAAATGCGACGACCAGCGTCTGGAAAGTCAGACTAGCCATCAATGTCGAGGTCATATGTATCGTCGTTTCACCCAGCATCAAACCAATAAGCAATAACACAATACCGGTGATAGCGAGTTGATAAAACAACGTACACGATGAAGGAATGGTAGCAAGACGACTGCAGCGAATCACAACGCTGGACGTTCCCCAGGCAATGCCCGCAAACAGCCCGCACAAATCGCCTGTCAGACTCCACTGCGTATTCCCGTCATGCGCAACCCACATCACGGCGACGGCAATCCCGAAAAAGGCGATGCCCAACCCGCACCACTGCAGGCGGCTCAGGCGTTCCTCAGGCAAAATAATATGTAACCCGACAGCGGAAAACAACGGCGCGGTGTACAGATAAAGCGCCATATGAGAGGCAGTCGTCAGTGTTATTCCGACAGAAACCAACACGAACTCAAGCGCAAAAAGCAGCCCAACGATAGTACCCATTCTGGCAATACTGCGCTCACGCAGGCGGCCAAATATATTATCCCGGCGGTGAAAAAGCAGTCCAATCAGCAGCGCGGCGATTGCAGAACGCAACCCCACCTGAAGAAACGGCGACATATCATCAGCCGCGGATTTAATCGCAACCTGTTGACTGCCCCAGACACCGCAAATCACCACCATCAGCAAAATAGCGGCATTATCAATTCTCTTTCTGATCATTTCTCGATCCGTAAAAGTACGCGTAAAAGAAGGTCGATACTGTAGGACTGAGGGGGGAGAACCACACTGTATAATCGGGACAACGCACTGAACGTAAATGACATATTGATCAGACAACCGGTATGCGTCATTTGCGCTGTCTTTTTTCAGGAGGGACTTTATACTGCGCCTGTTCATGCACAACTTAATCTGTGACGCCCATGCAAAAGAAATCGATTTACGTTGCCTATACCGGCGGTACCATTGGTATGCAGCGCTCAGAACAGGGTTATATCCCCGTTTCTGGTCATCTTCAGCGCCAGCTGGCATTGATGCCAGAATTCCACCGCCCTGAGATGCCAGACTTCACCATCCATGAATACGATCCGCTGATGGACTCTTCCGATATGACGCCGGAAGACTGGCAGCATATTGCGGAAGACATTAAATCGCACTATGACGATTACGATGGTTTTGTCATTCTCCACGGCACCGACACCATGGCGTTTACCGCTTCGGCGCTCTCTTTCATGCTGGAGAATCTCGGCAAGCCGGTGATTGTGACAGGGTCACAAATACCACTGGCAGAATTACGCTCCGACGGACAAATTAATTTGCTGAATGCGCTCTACGTTGCAGCGAATTATCCGATTAACGAAGTGACCCTGTTCTTCAATAATCGACTGTTTCGCGGCAACCGTACTACCAAAGCGCATGCCGATGGTTTTGACGCCTTTGCCTCACCCAATCTTTCCCCTCTCCTGGAAGCGGGTATCCATATCCGTCGACTGGGAACACCACCTGCGCCACACGGTACGGGCGAACTGATTGTTCACCCTATCACGCCACAACCGATTGGCGTGGTGACTATTTATCCTGGGATTTCTGCGGATGTGGTACGCAACTTCTTGCGCCAGCCGGTTAAAGCGTTAATTTTACGCTCTTACGGCGTGGGCAATGCGCCGCAAAATAAAGAGTTTCTGCAAGAGCTTGAAGATGCCAGCTCACGCGGCATCGTAGTGGTTAACCTTACGCAGTGTATGTCCGGCAAGGTGAACATGGGGGGTTACGCGACGGGGAACGCGCTGGCGCATGCTGGCGTTATCGGCGGTGCGGATATGACGGTCGAAGCAACGCTCACCAAACTGCACTATTTGCTGAGTCAGGGGCTGGACACGCAGAGCATTCGTCAAGCAATGTCGCAAAACCTGCGTGGCGAGCTCACGCCAGACGAATAAAGGAGTCAATGCCCATGGCCCGAGCCTTACTGTTGGTCGATTTACAGAATGACTTTTGTGCCGGCGGCGCCCTCGCCGTCCCGCAAGGCGACAGCACCATCGATATTGCTAACCGCCTGATCGACTGGTGCGCCCCGCGCGGCGACACCGTCGTCGCCAGTCTGGACTGGCATCCGGCTAATCATGGTAGTTTTGCCAGCCAGCACCAGGTTGAACCTTACAGTCAGGGGCAACTGGACGGCCTGGCGCAGACGTTCTGGCCCGACCATTGCGTGCAAAACAGCGAAGGGGCAGCCCTGCATCCTTTGCTGAACCAGCGTGCGATTGCGCAAACCTTCACTAAGGGCGAAAACCCGCTGGTCGACAGTTATAGTGCGTTTTTTGATAATGGTCGTCGTCAGGCAACCGCACTGAACGCATGGCTGCTCGAACATCGCGTTGCCGAGCTCATCATCATGGGGCTGGCGACCGATTATTGCGTAAAATTTACCGTTCTGGATGCGCTCGATCTGGGTTACGCCGTCAGCGTCATTACCGACGGTTGTCGTGGCGTCAATATTCACCCCCATGACAGTGCAAACGCCTTTATGGAAATGGCGGCGGCGGGTGCGACGTTGTATACGCTGGATGACTGGCTGGAAACCCAACCGTAAGCGACGCCGACAGGATCGCTCCTGTCGGCACGTTATTTCAGGCCAGGGTTGAAATCTCTTCCAGAGAAACTTTGCGTGTTTCGATGCCAAAGCACAACAGAATCAGTGCGCAGAGCACCAGCATAACGCCCAGCACGATAAAGACAGTGGTCGAGCCGTAGCGTGTCAACAGAATAGCGACGCCATAAGGCGTAAATACCGCGACAATCCTGCCCACCGCATTCACGAAACCCGAACCACGCAATCTCAGATGTGTCGGCCACAACTCCGGGACATATACCGCAGAGGCAAAGCAAACATACATATACAGAAAAAAGATCATCACCAACCCGTAGCTCAAAATGGCCCACTCTTCAGTTTGAATCGAATAGAAATATCCGAGCAGCGCGATAATAACGAGTAAGAATGAACCAAACAGCCTCCGTGGAAAACGATCGATAATCATCGCGGCAATAAATATTCCAACGGGCGCGCCAATCATAATTATCGCGGTCATAAAGATAGACTTCGTCACATCGATTCCCGAATTAACAAAAATCGTTGGGATCCATACTGTGATGGTATAGAGCGAAATATTCATCGCGATAAGCACGGTGATCGCCACCAGCGTACAGCGCAACATCGGCCCCTTGAACAGTAGCCAAAATGAACCACTTTCCACGCCAGAGTGCACCGCCAGGCACTGGCTCTGACAGGAGGGTAAGGTGATATTTTTCTCTGTTTCAATCTGCGACTCCACCAGTATCAGGTGTTTTTCAGCTTCACTTCTCTGTCCCTTACCAGCCAGCCAACGGGGAGATTCGATAAAGTACTTTCCGGACAGATACCAGGCCAACAGCATTGTCGCGCCACCGAGCAGAAACATCACCCGCCAGCTTAACCAGGCAATAACCACGACGCCAACAGCCGCGGACAGCATCGGCGACCAGTTACCAACAAATGACAGGCGGGCAGACCACTTTCCACGTACTGCAGGCGGAATAAATTCGGTAAATGAAGCATAGCCCACCATAATCAGCGCCCCCATTCCGATCCCCATCAGGCAACGGAAAAAAATAAGCCAGTACATGTTGGGCACAAACGTTGCCGCGCAAGCAGAGACCCCAACAATCAGCAAATTAATGCGGAATGCCTTGCGTCGACCGAGATAATCACCAATAAAGCCCCCGGTTAGCGAACCGACAAAATAGCCAAACATCAGCGCCGAGGTAAATGCTGCGTTGAGATAATTGTTAGACCAACCAGTACTGACTAATTTTGCCAATACCACATTCCCGGAATAACTGAGGAAACCGGTGACTAATAAACTAAAACTAATAATGCCAAAAATACGAAAATGAAATCGCGATAAGGGTAAACGATCTAATCTTGCACCGATAGGGTCACATTGTTCCATCTGGATGCCTCAAATTCAACTAAATAGAAAGTATGGCGATCGCGGCAGTGGTAATTTTGCCGCGCCATCCATCATCATTAGATTTTTATGGCATTATCCAGGTACAAACTAAAATAATATCGACACGAGTAACGTTAAAATTAATAAACGAGTTGAATATTATTCTCTTTACAAAATGCAATCCACTCTGCACCCGGTGCCTTATTGGTTATAAGGTAGTTAATATGACTAAAGTCCACGAGCTGGACGAAAGCTTTACGATCAAACTTTGAGTGATCAACCAACAGGGCCACCTCAGTCGCCTGGCGGATCATGGTTTTTTTGATTTCCGCTTCTGCTTCGTTAGAGTCAAGCGCCCCACTTTGCATATCCAGACCTTTGCAGCTCATCACCATAATATCAACATGATAGCGACTAATGATCTCCTTGGTGATCCTTCCCTGCAACGACAACGTATTCTTATTCAGTTCGCCGCCAGTAGAAACGACGTTAATTTCTGACTGCGCCAGTTCATGAAATGCTTCAGCCGAGTTGGTTAGCAGCGTCAGATCGTTTCTTTCCTTTAACAGCTTTAATAATTCCATCGCCGTACTGCTGGAGTCAGCGGCCATTGTGGTCTTATTTTTAATAAACGGTAATGCATTACGAGCAATGATCTGCTTCTCTTCAAAAAAAGACTTTGCACGTTTATAAAAATGAATATTGTCAGACAACGCGGTGGTATTAAGTACCGCACCACCATATGTTCGGGTCAAAAAACCTTCATCTTCCAGCTTCTCGAGATCGCGGCGAATTGTTTCCTCAGTTACCTGAAAGATGGAACTTAAATTAGATACCGCCACTTTCTTATCATTAGCCACCATTTGCTTAATGGCCTGAATCCTGTCTTTTGCCGCCACGATGACACCTCTGTTTCCTGCAAAGTAATAATAAGACCCTAGTATCTCACAGGCTATGTTTATTTTCAAAAGAACATGTCTGAATCACAGATTTAGTACTCTTTTACACAGAAACAGAGGTCATTGCCAGCTGGGTTATTTTATATCCAACGCTTCTGCCATTTGTCTCATCAATGATGAATCGCCATCAGTCAGGGCAACGGTCAGCGCCTCGACGTTTTCGCGAACCTGTTCAGGCGCGGTCGCTCCGCTCAGTAAGGTGATTAAATCGCTTTGCTTCAAAATCCACGCCAACGCCAGCGCGGGGATCGTGCAACGGTATTTTTCACACAATGGTCGCCATTGCTCGAGCATATCAATCACCCGCAGCATATTTTCCCGTTGGAACCAGACTTTGTTGGCCCGTGCGCCGCCAGGAATATAATCCCGCGCGATTGTTCCAGTCAGTAAACCCTGTTCGAGCGGTGAATAAACCTGCACGACGATGCCATGCTGCTGACATAACGGCAACAACTCAGCTTCCAGTCCGCGATCAAGGATGCTGTACTTAGCCTGGATGATATCCAGCTCACCGTGTTTGAGATACTCCCTGATATGCCCTGCATCCACGTTGGCAGCACCGATAGATCGAATCTTGCCTTCTTTCTTAAGTGCGTTCAGCGTGTCTACGGTTTCCGCAATCGGTGTAAAACAGGGTTCGACCGATTGCCAGTGGGTCATATAGATATCAATGCTTTCTATACCCAACCTTTGCAAACTGGCATCGACCTCTTCACGAATCGACTCGGGCGTGAGGTTTTTATACAACTGGCGATCGCCCACTTTGTTAAAAAGGCTGCCTGTCCGCTCCCAGACAATGCCGCATTTAGTTTCAACCACGATATCTTTACGCGGTAACTTTTTCAGCGCCTGCCCAACAATGACTTCACTATTACCAAAGTTGTAGCCTGGAGCGGTATCAATCAGATTAATACCGCAGCGATGCGCCTCGACAATGGTATCGATACAAACCTGTAGATCGAGATCGCCGTTCCATGCCGGACCGCCGCCAATGGCCCATGTCCCTAATCCCATGCGGGAAAGCATAATATCCGTACTGCCTAAAGGAATCTTTTTCATCTGCCGTTATTACCCTTCATATTCATCAAGAAGTTGTTCAACCAGCTTTCTGTTTTTTACGCCCGTTGTGGCGCCCACGCTCAGTACCGATATTGCTGCCGTTGCGTTAGCAAACAGTGCGCACTCGCGCAGCGACTTGCCTTCAAGTAACGCGGAGATAAATCCCGAGGCAAAATTATCTCCCGCGCCGATGGTGTCGATAGCGGTAATTCCTGAAACCGCCGGGACCTCCATTTTCATATCGGTACGCTTGATAAAGCAGCCTCTTTTACCGGTCTTAATTACTACCGTTTTACGCCACAGCTCAGGAAACTGTCGGCAATTTCATCCAGCGTCTCTTTGCCGGTAAGCTGTTTTGCTTCCTCAAAATTAGGAAACAGATAGTCTACGTAGCTCAAAGCCTGGCGAATATCGTTCAGCGTTTCATTAAGTCGTGGCTTAATCATATCGGCACAAATAATTAACCGATGTTCTTTCGCCTGAGTGAAGATCGTCGTTAATGCTTCGCCGTCGAGTAGCGGGCTGTTAAAAATACTCGCCAGCGACAGCAGCTTTGCCTGAGAGAAGCGGTCAAAATCAACATCGTTTATATTCAGCTTCCACAGGCTACCATTGCGGTTGGTGACAAAGGTGCGTTCGCCATCAGCTGTAACCAAACCCACGTTAATAGAAGTATCAATATCCGCATCCTGTTTCAGACTTTGAATATCAATGTTCTCCCGACGACAGTGGTCGAGAATAAAATGACCTGCCGCATCATCCCCTACCCGACTAATTAACGCAGTACGATGCCCAAGGCGAGAAATAATAGTCGCTTCATTAATCGCGTCGCCCCCGGTGGTCATGGTAATACGTTCTAACGGATAAGAATCTACATCAAAGATATTTTTACTCACTGGCTGTAAGGGGATATCAACAATTGCAGCCCCTATACAAATAACCTCGATATTATCCATATTGTCATTCCGCTTTACCGTCAGAGCCAAACAGTTTGATTTTTTCCAACGCTCGCTCTTTTACTGCTTTACGAACTTCACGTTCAACATGCAGGAATGGCTGGTTCTGGTTCTCCTGCACCGCCACCATTGCCGCCTGACACAGTTCGGTATGAATATTGATTTTAGAGATGCCTAATGAGATGGCTTTTTTAATATCCGCATCGCTAATGCCGGATGCCCCGTGCAGCACCAGCGGAACAGAAACCGCTCGGCGTACGCGCTCAACCACCTCGAAATTGAGTTTCGGCTCGGAGGTATATACGCCATGCTGGTTGCCAATCGCCACCGCCAGAGAGTCACAGCCGGTACGCTCGACAAATTCCGCCGCCTGGCTCGGGTCGGTATAGTGATAACCCGCCAGCGCCTCTTCGTAGACCGTCTCATTGCCCACGTGGCCCAGCTCCGCTTCGACCGGAATGCCTAACGGATGAAAGAAGTCCACAGCCTCTTTGGTCAGACGAATATTCTCTTCAAAATCAAAGGCGGAGGCATCGCGCATCAGAGAGTTCATGCCATGAACCCAGGCGTTGTGAATAATCTCCATGCTACGTCCGTGATCCCAATGAGTAATAACCGGTACCGAGGCCTTTTTCGCCATCGAAACCATCATGTGCGAAAAATCTTCAAACGAGGTATTCCCCACAAATCCGGTGCCAAAAGAGATAATTACCGGCGATTTAGCCTCTTCTGCCGCATCAATGACCCCCATTAGCATTTCCGCATTCCACACGTTAAAGTGAGCAATCGCATAATGTTTATTCTGAGCATCGTTTTCCCAATATTTAATATCTGCCAGCATGGTGTTTCTCCCTATTTAATTAATGGTTAATTTTAATAACGCCTTTAATAATCTCGCGTTTGTTATTGACGGATTCGTCAAACGCGCGCTGAACATCTGCATAATCATAAATATGCGTCACCATCGACTTCACATCGAAACGCCCGGAGGAGATGGCTTCAATGGTGACCGGGTAGCGATTGGCATAGCGGAAAACAGTTTGTATTGAGACTTCACGATTAATTTTGAGGAAGTTAATCGCTGAATCGCCAGGCACCGTGCCCACGATCATGATTTTCCCACCGCGCATTACCAGATATGGCGCCTGCTTAACCGTGATGGCCGAACCGGCAGTTTCGAAAACAATGTCTGCCCCCATATCGCCGGAAAACTGTTGGCAGCAGGCAACGGTGTCCTCCTTCGCACCGTTAATCACGACCGTCGCGCCAAGCTGCCCGGCCATCGCCAGACGTTTATCCAGGACATCAACAACAGCGATGTCGGTAGCCCCCAAACATTTACAGGCTTGCAGGGTCATTAAACCAATACAGCCAGCTCCCAGAATGACGATTTTCTTGCCCGGCTTAACGTCCGCCAGCATTGCGGCATGCATCCCTACCGCCGCAGGCTCTACCAGAGCGCCTTCCATGGTGTCCATATTGTCCGGCAGCTTGTAAGTAAAGCTTTCCGGGTGGCACAGATAGTACGTTAGCGCACCGCGATAATTTGGCTGTGTGGCCATAAAATCGACGTCAGGACAGATGTTGTATTTCCCTTCCAGACAGTAGCGGCAGTGGCCACACGGCACGCCGGGTTCAATGTTGACCCGGTCGCCCGGTTTAAATTTACTAACGCGACTTCCCACTGCCACCACCGTACCGGCGCATTCATGCCCAAGACCTATTTCCTGATTGGGATCTTTCGGCGGAATAAAGGGGCCCGATTCAAAACCGTGAACATCTGAACCGCAAATACCAACATATTCAACTTTAATTAGCACTTCATGCTCTTTAGGTACCGGAATATCGGCGGCAATGATTTTCATCGTGCCCGGCGTTTTTAATATCGCTTTTGAATTTTTCATTTTATTTCCCGTCAATATTATTTGCTGGTAACGGCATCAATACCGAGACTCTCGACAGAGACGCCTTTTGTTTCAATTCCAATGGTGGCAATAGCAACAGCGACAATAATTGAGACTGCGCCCAGCAGTACAAATACGCCCGTCACGCCATAACTATTAAGTAATACAGCGACCGCATAAGGCGCGGCGATACCGCTGATACGCCCTATCGCGTTAGCAAGCCCAGACCCGCGCAGCTTCGCTTCAGTCGGCCATATCTCTGGAACATATACCGCGGAGGCATAGCAAACGTACATATACACAAAGGTAATCAGGAAGAAACCAATTAATGTGATTAGCAACATGCTGGTTTGCAGCGAATAGATATAACCCAGCACGGCAATTAACACTAATAACCCCACCCCCATCGTTTTCCTCGGAATTTTATCCATTACCAGCATGGCGATGAAAATTCCAAACGGCGCACCGAACATACTCATGGTATTTAAGACTATGGAGTCTTTCAGATTAATCCCCTGAGTCATAAATATTGTCGGTAACCAGTTAATTAAGGTGTACTGCACAACGTTCATGGCAATCAGAACAAAGGAGCCCAGAATCACCCGCTTTAATAAAACTCCCGTTAATAAGGCGGAGTACGGCACTGAACGCGGTTGTTTGTCATCATCTTCTGTCACGACCGGCGGTAGTGGCTTACCTGTCTGTCGAATGACACCGTCTTCAATGGCCTGCATCACCTGTTCAGCTTCCTGATAGCGTCCGCGAGACTCCAGCCAGCGGGGCGACTCCGGGAAACTGCGCCATGCAATAACGGTTGCAATGAGCGACAGCACAGCCGGAATCAACAACTGTACGCGCCAGTTCCATTCCGCGCTGATCAGTGGTGTTAACCCCATCGCAATCAGTGAACAGAGCGGATAAGACCAGTTGCCGATAAACGAGACCCGACTGGACCAGGTGCCACGATTCCGTCCTGGCATATATTCGGTAAACCCGGCAAAAAGGGTTACCAGCAACGCGCCTAAACCCACCCCCATAACAAAACGACAGGCGATCAGAAAGGTCATATTGGGTGAAAACGCGCCAATTACCATGGAAATAATATGAATCGCTTCATACAGGATAAACGCGTTTTTACGCCCGGTTTTATCACCGATAATTCCGCCACCCAGCGCACCAAGAAACATACCCGCCGTAGTAATGGCGGAAAACGTGGCGGTGGTAGAATTATCGGTCCAACCAAGTTCTTTTAGCTGCGCGAGAATTAATCCGCCAACGGCATTACTCCAGCAAACCAGTAATCCGAAGGCTACCATAGCGAACATCGACGTATGCCAGCGGCAGTCAGGCAGCCTGTCCAGCCTGGCGCCGCAGTGCGGTTTTGCAATCTGTTCCATGCGATAACGTCCCTTTAATAAACATGTTATTCATCAAAGTCGTAAGTCATGATGACTTTAATCGCGGTTTTATCGACCATGGCGTCAAAACCTTCGCGCCATTGCGATAAGCCGATACGGTGAGTGATCATCGGTTTGACTTTAATCGCACCGCTCGCAAGCAGACGAATGGCGTTACGCCAGGAAGTGGAGTCGTAAGCCATATGACCAATAATGCTTTTGTTCCACGCGGTAATATCATTAATGGAGAAGTCGAGTGGTTTGAAACCCATCCCTACGCGGACAACTTCACCGTTGGGACGCAGCATTTCAATAGCTTGTTTCAGGGCAATATTGGCGCCGGAACATTCGATAACTAATCCCAGATTGTCTTTGCCGCAGATTTCCTGACAACGGGCGACCACATCTTCGTTCGAACCGTTGACGACCGCCGTCGCCCCCAACTCTTTGGCGATAGGAAAGCGCACCGCGACATCCTCTTCCAGCCCGACCATGACGATATTAACGGCCCCCATAATGCGTGCCATTTGCACGGAAAAGAGACCTAGCGGGCCAGTACCGAAAACCACCACGTCCTGACCTGGGAGAAATTTGGACTGTTGGGCGATAGATTTGTAGGCATTACAGATGGGGTCCAGGACTGCCGCCTCTTCATAATCAACACCAGGCGGGATTTCCCACAGCGCATGGCGGTGAATTTTGAGGATTTCCCCAGGAACCAGACAATATTTCGAAAACCCACCGCCCCAGGTATTGTTGTCCAGGCCTAAATTCACCTTTTCTGTACAACAAAGAAAATCACCTTGTTCGCAGGCAGGACAGACACCGCAAACGTGCCCGCTGTTGTCAGAAACCACGCGCTGACCCACTTTCCAGTCCTTAACCTTGTCGCCGACCTGGACAATTCGACCGGCAAATTCGTGACCACGAATCGAATTAAACTGGTCGGAACCACTGTCAACGTTATAGTGCTTCATATCTGCGCCACAGATAGCAGCTGCCCTGATTTCAATCACAACGTCATCCGGACCACATACCGGCTCCGGAACATCAATCATCTTGTAGCCACCAAAGGCCTTGCCAAATCTTGCCAGTGCTTTCATTGAATTTTCCTTTGTGTTTAGTTTTGCATCAGTGGTCATCATACTTATCCATGTAATTTTTGAGGTCAACACAAAATCTTTAAAACACAGATTAAGATCTGCATTTCACAACTCAGATCACAAATAAGTGCAAAGATGTACTGAAACCTACAGAAACGTGGAGGCCGCTTCGCCTGTACGCCGTGAACCCCTTCGCATTTTTTCTGTTATGAAACGGTTAATCTGTAAGAGCTGTTTTTTTCGCCACGCCTTTCCGTGGCGTGTTTACTTGTTTAAATGTCAAAGAGGAACACCGATGAAACTATTGCCTTTGTTGGCAGCATTCCCCCTGCTCTGCGCCAGCGTTGTTTCCGCCAATTCACTGATGTCAGTTGGCTACTTTAATGGCGGTGGCGATGTCACTGCCGGTCCAGGCGGCGATATCAATAAACTGGATGTGCGCCAGATAACCCACCTCAACTATTCGTTTGGTCTTGTCTACAACAACGAGAAAGACGAAACCAATGACGCCTTAAAAGACGCCAGCAAGCTGCATCAGATTTGGCTTTCAGAGAAAGTGCAGGCTGATTTGCAGAAAATCCCGGAGCTGCGTAAGCAGAATCCGAATCTGAAAGTTCTGCTTTCTGTCGGGGGTTGGGGGGCGCGTGGATTCTCAGGCGCGGCAGCAACGAAAGAAACACGAGCGGTATTCATTCAGTCTGCGCAGGAAATCATTGAGAAATACGGTCTGGATGGCATCGACCTCGACTGGGAATATCCGGTCAATGGCGCATGGGGATTGGTCGAAAGCCAACCAACCGATCGCGCTAACTTTACCGCGCTGTTAAAAGAGCTGCGGGCAGCATTAGGGCATAAAAAGCTACTGACCATTGCCGTGGGTGCGAATGCGGAAAGTCCGAAAAGCTGGGTGGATGTAAAAGCCATTGCGCCATCACTCGACTACATCAATTTGATGACCTATGACATGGCCTACGGCACTCAATATTTCAACTCAAACCTGTATGATTCGACGAAATGGCCGACCGTCGCCGCCGCAGATAAGTACAGTGCGGATTTTGTGGTCAATAACTATCTCGCCGCCGGGTTAAAGCCGAGCCAGATGAATCTGGGTATTGGTTTTTATGGACGCGTACCAAAACGCGCCGTTGAACCGGGAATTGACTGGAGCAAACCTGACGCGCAGAAGAATCCTGCCACCCAACCCTATTTCGAAGCAGCACAAATTGCGTTGTTCAAATCACTGGGCGTCGATCTGAGCAAAGATACCTATGTGAAGTACAACTATATCGTGGCGAAGCTGATCAACGATCCGCAGAAGCGCTTTAGCCAGCATTGGGATGATGAGGCGAAAGTACCGTGGCTGTCGGTACAGTCAGCAGACGGGAAAGCGCTCTTTGCCCTCTCCTATGAAAACCCGCGCTCGGTGGCGATCAAAGCCGACTACATCAAGAGTAAGGGGCTGGGAGGCGCCATGTTCTGGGAATACGGTGCGGATGACAACAATCAACTGGCTAAACAGTTAGCCGATTCATTGGGCATCAAACACTGATCCCAACGCCTGACACAATAGGTTATGATTACCGAATTCCGCTGCGCCAGCCTTTGGCGCAGCTATTCATTTTCTATTGGAGGCATGAGCTTTTATGGCTTTTATCCCTAAAAATTACGCTCGTCTGGAAGTTGGTTACCGGGAAAAAGCGCTTAAGCTCTTCCCCTGGGTCTGCGGACGCTGTTCCCGCGAGTTTGTCTATTCAAATTTGCGCGAGTTGACGGTACACCATATCGATCACGATCACTCCAATAACCCGGAAGATGGTAGCAACTGGGAAATGTTGTGCCTGTATTGTCACGATCACGAGCATTCTAAATATACGGAAGCGGACCAGTATGGTTCAACGGTGGTTGCCGGAGAAGATGCGCAGAAGGCTGTTGGCGAAGCGAAATATAATCCGTTTGCCGAACTGAAGGCTATGATGAACAAAAAATAACAGCGACTGCGGGCCCGACATCATGACTGCCGGGCCAGGATTATCAGGATTTGAACGTTGCTATAGGCTCAGGCGTAATACCAAATTCAACCTTTAGCTGCTGCTTGCTCTTCATCACCATCTCACCGTTGGTATCAATCGTCATATGTTGCGCATCAATGTTGTTGCGCGCCTGCCATAACATCACCAGTTGTAAGCTGTTCTCTTTTTGTTCTGCCGTTAGCGCCACGCCATCCGGCCATTTTCCGAGTTCAACGGCGGTAGATAAGCGCTGATAAACTTCCGGCGTCATGCTGTTGATCATCTCATCAAGATTCATGTTAAATCCCCCCTCCGTAGAATAATTTGCTGAATCGTTTCTTCAGCCCTTAATTTGTTCACCGTTTTCGCCATCGGTAAAGTTCAAAGAGGCTGAGTTGACACAGTAGCGCTCACCGGTAGGTTTTGGGCCATCCGGGAAGACGTGTCCCAGGTGCGCATCACAGTTCCCACAGCGGATTTCAATGCGCTGCATACCATGCGAGGTATCTTTTATGTAACGGATAGCCTCTTCGCTGACCGGCTCGTAAAAACTGGGCCAGCCGCAGCCAGAGTCATATTTTGTCTCGGAACGAAATAGCGGTTTATCGCAGATCAAACAGTGGTAGATGCCGTCACGCTTGTTATGCAGCAAACGCCCGGTAAATGGCGGTTCTGTCCCGTGATTCTGCGTCACGTAGAACTGCATTTCTGTTAAATTTTTTTTCAGTTCTTCTGGAGAAGGTTGATTAGCCATTTGCTCACATCTCGCTTTATCTAAACTCACATCGCGAGACAGATTCTAACAAAACATTAACACCGGAGTGCGAACTTTTGTTCTAAACTTGATCCTTGCGAAATGGCAGCCTGCAATTCGTGATCAGAATCACGTTTTTATCTTGATTGCCCTTTAAAATTCGGGCCGCCGACCCCATGTGGTTTCAAGCCCAAAGGAAGAGTGAGGCGAGTCAGTTGCGCAAAGCTTAGGCAGCAGATTGATTTGTCGCAATGATTGACACGATTCCGCTTGACGCTGCGTAAGGTTTTTGTAATTTTACAGGCAACCTTTTATTCACTAACAAATAGCTGGTGGAATATATGACTATCAAAGTAGGTATCAACGGTTTTGGCCGTATCGGTCGCATTGTTTTCCGTGCTGCTCAAGAACGCTCTGACATCGAGATCGTTGCAATCAACGACCTGTTAGACGCTGACTACATGGCTTACATGCTGAAATATGACTCCACTCACGGCCGTTTCAACGGTACCGTTGAAGTGAAAGACGGTCATCTGATCGTAAACGGTAAAAAAATCCGTGTTACCGCTGAACGTGATCCGGCTAACCTGAAATGGGACGAAGTTGGTGTTGACGTAGTAGCTGAAGCTACTGGCCTGTTCCTGACAGATGAAACCGCTCGTAAGCACATCACTGCTGGCGCGAAAAAAGTGGTTCTGACTGGTCCGTCCAAAGATAACACTCCGATGTTTGTTAAAGGCGCTAACTTTGACAAATACGAAGGTCAGGACATCGTTTCTAACGCTTCCTGCACCACTAACTGCCTGGCTCCGCTGGCTAAAGTTATCAACGACAACTTCGGCATCATCGAAGGTCTGATGACTACTGTTCACGCGACCACCGCTACTCAGAAAACCGTTGACGGCCCGTCTCACAAAGACTGGCGCGGCGGCCGCGGCGCATCCCAGAACATCATCCCGTCCTCTACCGGCGCTGCTAAAGCTGTAGGTAAAGTACTGCCAGAACTGAACGGCAAACTGACTGGTATGGCGTTCCGCGTTCCTACCCCGAACGTATCCGTTGTTGACCTGACCGTTCGTCTGGAAAAAGCTGCTTCTTACGAAGAAATTAAGAAAGCAATCAAAGCTGCTTCCGAAGGCCCGATGAAAGGCGTTCTGGGTTACACCGAAGACGACGTAGTATCTACCGATTTCAACGGTGAAGTTTGCACTTCCGTGTTCGATGCTAAAGCAGGTATCGCACTGAACGACAACTTCGTGAAACTGGTATCCTGGTACGACAACGAAACCGGCTACTCCAACAAAGTTCTGGATCTGATTGCTCACATCTCCAAATAAGTTGAGATGAAACAGTAATCTGTAAGAGCGACTATGGTCGCTCTTTTTTTTGCCTGAAGAAAGGATTGCGTAATGATTAATAAAATTTTTGCACTTCCGGTAGTCGAACAAATTGCCCCGGTACTCTCCCGCCGTCAGCTTGATGAGCTTGAGGTCATTGTTGTCGATCACCCGCAGGTTAAAGCCTCTTTTGCGCTGCAGGGCGCACATCTTCTTTCCTGGAAACCAAACGGTGAAGAAGAAGTCCTGTGGTTAAGTAACAATACGCCGTTTAAAACCGGTGTTGCGCTGCGTGGCGGCGTACCGATTTGCTGGCCGTGGTTTGGCCCTGCCGCTCAGCCAGGCCTGCCGTCTCATGGTTTTGCACGTAACCTGCCCTGGACGCTGAAGGCGCATAACGAAGACGAGAAAGGTGTCGTACTGACGTTCGAACTGCAAAGCAGCGCTGAAACGCGTCAGCTTTGGCCGCACGAGTTCTGCCTGCTGGCCCGTTTCAAAGTGGGCGCCACCTGCGAGATGGAGCTGGAAGCGCACGGTGAGTTTGAAACCACCTCCGCGCTGCATACCTATTTCAATGTGGGTGATATTGCGGCGGTGAAAGTCAGCGGTCTTGGCGATCGTCTAATCGATAAAGTGAATGATGCCAAAGAAGACGTACTGGCTGATGGTATCCAGACCTTCCCGGACCGTACCGATCGTGTCTATCTGAATCCGGAAGCGTGCAGCGTCATTCATGATGATGCGCTGAATCGCAATATTGACGTAATCCACCACCACCATCTGAATGTCGTGGGCTGGAACCCAGGCCCGGCGCTGTCTGTCAGCATGGGCGACATGCCGGATGACGGCTACAAAACATTTGTTTGCGTAGAAACGGCTTACGCCACGGCACCGCAGAAAACCACCGAAGAAAAACCGTCTCGTCTGGCACAAACGATTCGTGTTGCTAAGCGCTAAGATCGTGTCAGTTGCCTGATAGTGTTTGCGCCATCAGGCAACTCAGCGCGCCATGCAGCAAATCAGGCCATATCCAGCGCCGTTTTACCTTTTGGCGCCGGATATTCCTTATCTAACTGCGTCAGCTCATCGGCAGAGAGCGTTATCTCCAGTGCCGCGGCATTCTGTTCGACATGCGCCACATTCGCGGCTTTCGGAATGGCTATCACCCCCGAAAGACGAATAACCCATGCCAGTAAAATCTGCGCAGCGCTGGCATTGTGGGCGCGCGCAATGTCATTGACCACTGGGTTAGAAAGCAAGTCCCCCCGTAGCCGCCCTGCCTGAGCCAGCGGACTGTAGGCCATAACCGGCATCTGCTGTTGCTGGCACCATGGCAGTAAATCATATTCAATGCCGCGTGATGCTAAATGATAGAGCACCTGATTAGTTGCACAGTGTCGTCCACCTGCAACCTGCCATAATGCCTGCATATCATCGTAATCAAGATTAGAGACGCCCCAGCGGCGGATTTTGCCCTGCGCAATAAGCGTTTCCATAGCGTCAACGGTCTCAGCAAATGAAAAGTCTCCCGTCCAGTGCAACAAATAGAGATCCAGATAATCGGTTTTCAAACGACGCAGGCTGGCTTCGCAGGCGGCAATCGCTTTCTTGCCCGCGGCATTCCATGGATAAACCTTCGAAACTAAAAAAGCGCTATCACGCCGACCTGACAGCGCCTCGCCAACAACCTCTTCCGCTGCACCATCTGCGTACATTTCGGCTGTATCAATCAATCGCAGGCCAAGATCCAGCCCAGCCCGTAACGCGGCGACTTCATCCCGACGTCGGGCTGAATCCTCGCCCATGTACCATGTTCCCTGCCCAATCGCAGGAAGCGATACCTGCTCCGTAAACATCACCTGTTTCGCTGTCATCGCACCCTCCTGTGTTAATGCACCACAGTAAAGCAAAACAACAGACATGTGTCTTGTTATGGTGCACAAATTGCACCATCATAGTTTGGCGTGTCGCCCGTTAATGCGATTAAAATCAAAGGCCCGGGATCTGATGCAGATCCCGGACCTAAATAATGCAAAATTTTCACTACCCAGCGCTTATTTCAACCGACCTAAATATTTGCCCTCTTTCATGGCGTTAATTTTTCCGTTTTTATAGACAATGACGGAAATCAAACCCGCACTGTAAGTTTGTGCATCGGCATTATTTTCATCATTTGCCGCAGGGTTGCCATTAATATATGCAATACCATCAGCGCCACGTTTAAAGTCCACGCCCAGCTTATTCACATGCACGGATGTGGTTTTGCTGGCGTGCACCGGGGCATTAGCGTCGCTGACCTGAGTTTTGTGTTCATGCTGTAATTGCTGACGATATGCTTCGCTGATAGCATAAGCAGGCGCAGCAGATGAAGCCACCAGCGCAGCGATAATAATCAATTTCTTCATGAGTTAAACCTTAGTATTTATCGTGTTTGTGGTGATGGTCGGGATGGGTGCCATCAGAGCTATACAGATTTTGCGCGTTTTCCAGGGCCTGTTTTTCAGCCGCGGCATTGATTGTCGCCTGACGGTTTTGTTCGGCGATGTAGCAGGCATCGCGGCTGATCCCTTTGTTTTCGCATGCACTCATGCGTGAAGCCTCGCTGGTGCATCCAGCCAGGACCCCGCCCATCACAGCTATCATGATTAACTTTTTCATTATTTATACCAGGTTTTTACTCAAGATATCCCCGTGGCATATTTAAGGCCTTACCACGAGAGTTGCTATCACTACTTTTAAAGTTTAATGAATATCGGCAATAGGATATTTAATGTCAATTTTAATTTTTTCAGACAAATACCTAAAGGATGTAAAATAAAAACAAATGATTAATTTTTTATTTTTTCACCTGAAAGTTAACATTCGAAATAAGCCAAAATAGTTATCAGTTATCTTTATGCCACTTGAGAATAAATACCCCGCGCATCGCGACACAATAAACCACAGTATTATCAATAAATTATGAACCCAGAAAACAACAGACCACAACAATAAATCATTAAGGCATGACGATATTACCTCATGAAAAAAAACAATAGCTATCAGGCTATCAAATGAGAGGTTTATTTTTAGTAACGGCAAAAGAAATACCTGGTTAAATAATCGTTGCGGCCAGGCGAAACATAAAACCACTATAAAAATGCAATCTCATGTTTTAGATCAATATTCATCCCCACGAAGCATAAAAAAGCCCGCATCTCTGCAGGCTTGTATTTGACACGCAATAGCATCAGAACTTGTAGGTCACACCCACCGAGAAGATGCCAGACCAGGATTTATCGACCATCGGGCTATCCTTCACTTCATCACTCAAACGCACATAACGGCCAGTGCCGTATACGTTCCAGTTGCCAAGGAAGTTATAGCTTGCAGTCAACTCCAGGTATGGATCCCATCCATCGTCAGCGCTGTAGCTTTTCAGACCACTGCGGCGAGACTCGTGATTGGACACGCCATAATAATAGTCGTTGTAGTTTTCGCTGCTGTACTGCACACCGATACCCGGCGTCAAAGTCAGCGCACCGTTAGTGTAACGGTAGAGCCAGGCCAGATCCCAGATAAAGCCGTTGCTATTATCCAGGGTATCACCCGCCAGAGCGGTACGCAGGAAACCATACTGGGTGTTATGTACATACGAGAGGCCAGCCATCAGGCTGCTTTTACGCTTGTCGAGTTGGCGCAAAGCATGGCTGTCGCTGTCACCCGGCTTGAAATGCGTCGGATCATAGTACGCCATGATGGAGAGCTTATCTGCCGTATCATTCCACAGATAGTAGCCGCCACCCAGACCGTGGAACCAGACGTTATCGCCTTCATAGGTGACAACCGGAACGGGATAAACATCGCGGTCATACTGTTTGTACGGGCTGTTAATCACGCCGACACCTGCACCAACAGTCCACTGACTTTCCGCGTGTGCGGTGCTAACTGCGGTTGCGGCAAGCACGCCAAGTGCCAGAAGTTTGAGTTTGGTCACAATCCATAATTCCTTATTCAAATGTGTAGCGGTCAAAGTGTAACCGCCAATACGCTTCAGCCCAACTATTTTACGTATTAGTCCAGGAATGTAACCCCCTAATTTCTCAGCGAGTGATGACATTTTGCTTGCAGGATGGTGAACACCACATGAATCCCGCCCCATTTCTTTACATAAGATGTGCTTTTTTTGCTGATGAGTTATTGATATGCCATTGAAATTCATTTGCGCACCCAGGCAAGTTTTGCAAATGCCATCTACGCTTAATTTTAGAAGGTGTATCACCGAATACGTTGATCTCCTGACCATCAAAATGGCATGAGAGTTGCTTATTTCTTCAGCAGCGACGTCGTTCAGTTTACCTCTTCAGGGGCCTCTACTATTCATATGAACGGCTCTTAACATGTGCTAAAAAACGAAAGGACGGCATACCATGAATATATTCGATCACTATCGCCAGCGTTACGAAGCTGCCAAGGACGAAGAGTTCACGCTGCAGGAGTTTCTTACCACTTGTCGGCAAGATCGCAGTGCTTATGCCAACGCGGCAGAGCGGCTATTAATGGCTATTGGTGAGCCTGTCATGGTTGACACTGCCCACGAACCTCGTCTTTCTCGACTCTTTTCGAATCGGGTAATTGCACGCTATCCCGCTTTCGAAGAGTTTTACGGCATGGAAGATGCCATTGAGCAGATTGTTTCTTATTTGAAACATGCGGCTCAGGGGTTAGAAGAGAAGAAACAGATTCTGTATCTGTTGGGGCCTGTGGGAGGGGGGAAATCATCTCTCGCTGAGCGACTCAAGTCGCTGATGCAGAGAGTTCCGATTTATGTCCTGAGCGCCAATGACGAACGTAGCCCGGTTAACGATCATCCGTTGTGCCTGTTTAATCCACAGGAAGATGCGCAGATCCTGGAAAAAGAGTATGGGATCCCGCGTCGCTACCTCGGGACGATCATGTCGCCATGGGCGGCGAAACGCCTGCACGAATTTGGCGGGGACATTACAAAATTCCGCGTCGTCAAAGTCTGGCCGTCTATTCTGGAGCAGATCGCTATCGCCAAAACGGAACCTGGCGATGAAAACAACCAGGATATCTCTGCGCTGGTCGGGAAAGTGGATATTCGTAAACTCGAACACCACGCCCAGAACGATCCTGATGCCTACGGTTACTCGGGGGCGTTGTGCCGCGCTAACCAGGGGATTATGGAGTTCGTAGAGATGTTTAAAGCACCGATTAAAGTGTTGCATCCTCTGCTGACCGCCACCCAGGAAGGAAACTACAACGGGACGGAAGGTATCTCTGCCCTGCCGTTTAACGGAATTATTCTTGCCCACTCGAACGAGTCCGAATGGGTGACGTTCCGCAACAACAAAAACAATGAGGCGTTCCTTGACCGTGTTTACATTGTCAAAGTGCCTTATTGCCTGCGGATCTCCGAAGAGATCAAAATTTACGAGAAATTGCTTAATCACAGTGAGCTGACCCATGCGCCTTGCGCGCCAGGCACGCTGGAAACGCTCTCCCGTTTCACCATTCTTTCTCGTCTGAAAGAACCTGAGAACTCGAGCATTTACTCGAAGATGCGCGTTTACGATGGCGAAAGTCTGAAAGATACCGATCCAAAAGCGAAATCCTATCAGGAGTATCGGGATTACGCCGGGGTCGATGAGGGAATGAACGGTCTGTCCACGCGTTTCGCGTTTAAGATCCTCTCTCGCGTCTTTAACTTTGATCATGCCGAAGTCGCGGCGAACCCGGTGCATCTGTTCTACGTCCTGGAACAGCAAATCGAGCGTGAACAGTTCCCTCAGGAGCAGGCAGAACGTTATCTTGAGTTCCTGAAAGGCTACCTGATCCCGAAATATGCTGAATTTATTGGCAAAGAGATTCAGACAGCTTATCTCGAATCCTATTCCGAATACGGACAGAACATTTTCGACCGTTACGTCACCTATGCGGATTTCTGGATTCAGGATCAGGAGTACCGCGACCCGGATACCGGTCAACTGTTCGATCGCGAGTCGCTGAACGCAGAACTGGAGAAAATTGAGAAGCCAGCGGGTATCAGTAACCCGAAAGACTTCCGTAACGAGATCGTCAACTTTGTTCTGCGCGCCAGAGCGAATAACAGCGGTCGCAATCCAAACTGGACCAGTTACGAAAAACTGCGCACGGTGATTGAGAAGAAAATGTTCTCCAATACCGAGGAGTTGCTGCCGGTTATTTCGTTCAACGCCAAAACCTCGACTGACGAGCAGAAAAAACACGACGATTTTGTCGACCGTATGATGGAAAAAGGCTACACGCGTAAACAGGTGCGTTTACTGTGCGAATGGTATTTGCGCGTACGTAAATCGTCTTAAGAGCATAAATGGCCCGGAAAATTTATTCGTTTACCGGGCCAATATTTCTTCTGTACGCGAAATCATTCAAGAGTTATCAAGGCGGCAAATCAGTGAATTCCCAGGAGCGTACATAAGTACGTGACTGGGTGAGCGAATGCAGCCAACGCGGAGACAACTTGAAGGATGAAGCGTAAGTTGGCAAATGCAGTACGGGGGGCTTATGACCTGGTTTATTGACCGGCGTCTTAACGGCAAAAACAAGAGCACGGTAAACCGCCAGCGCTTCTTACGCCGTTATAAATCGCAAATTAAACAGTCGATCTCCGAGGCCATTAACAAGCGTTCGGTGACTGATGTGGATAGCGGCGAATCTGTCTCTATTCCGACTGATGATATTAGCGAACCGATGTTCCATCAGGGGCGCGGTGGCTTGCGCCATCGTGTGCATCCGGGTAATGACCATTTTGTGCAGAATGACCGTATTGAACGTCCACAGGGCGGAGGCGGCGGTTCGGGAAGCGGGCAAGGCCAGGCGAGTCAGGATGGCGAGGGTCAGGATGAATTCGTCTTCCAGATTTCTAAAGATGAATATCTCGATCTGCTTTTCGAAGATTTAGCACTGCCAAACCTTAAACAGAATCAGCAGCGTCAGCTAACGGAGTACAAAACGCACCGGGCTGGTTTTACCTCTAACGGTGTGCCGGCCAACATCAGCGTGGTGCGCTCCCTGCAAAATTCACTGGCGCGTCGCACGGCAATGACGGCAGGTAAGCGTCGCGAACTGCATGCGCTCGAAGCGGATCTTGAGACCATCGCGAAAAGTGAACCGGCTCAGTTGCTGGAAGAAGAACGGTTACGCAAAGAAATTGCCGAACTACGGGCAAAAATCGAACGCGTGCCGTTTATCGACACCTTTGACTTACGCTACAAGAATTATGAGAAACGGCCCGATCCTTCCAGCCAGGCGGTGATGTTCTGTCTGATGGACGTCTCCGGTTCGATGGATCAGTCGACCAAAGATATGGCAAAGCGCTTTTATATTCTGCTGTATCTGTTCTTAAGCCGCACCTATAAGAACGTGGAAGTGGTTTATATTCGCCACCACACCCAGGCGAAAGAGGTAGATGAGCATGAGTTCTTCTACTCTCAGGAAACCGGGGGAACTATTGTCTCCAGCGCGCTGAAGTTAATGGATGAAGTGGTGAAAGACCGCTACGACCCTGCTCAGTGGAATATCTATGCCGCACAGGCGTCGGATGGTGATAACTGGGCGGATGATTCACCGTTGTGTCATGAGATTCTGGCGAAAAAACTGTTGCCGGTAGTGCGATATTACAGCTATATCGAAATTACCCGCCGCGCGCACCAGACCTTATGGCGTGAATATGAACATCTGCAATCAACCTTTGAAAATTTTGCGATGCAGCATATCCGCGATCAGGATGATATTTATCCGGTATTCCGCGAACTGTTTCATAAGCAAAGTACCACCAGCAATAATTAAGTAACCACTTTCGGCCGAGGCTCAGGCTTCGGCTGATTACATTACCCTGTATCATGATCGTGACATTTTGCAATGGTTTATCCCGCCGCTTCGTTAGAGCGAATGTGGAGCATGTGGTAAAATCGCATCTCTAACCTATGGGCTGTAATTCATTATGAAGTTGCATCATAAAGCGCTCAGGCTCTTTATCTCAGTCAGCGTTGTTGTTTTGACATCTTCTTTTTTAGTTTATGAACTCATTGCCAGCGATAAGGCAATGAATGCCTATATGCGCTATATCAATGAGAAAGCCGACTCCTCCTTTCTCTATGATAAGTACACCAATCAGAGTATTGCAGCCCATCTGATGCGCACATTTTCATCCCCTAAGGGACCCGCATCTGTCGAACAACAAAAAGCGTTCTGCGATGCTTTCGATAGCGTTAACGGTACACATGGGCTCAATCTCACAGCGCATAATTATCTGCCATTACACGGTACGTTGCAGACCACCTCTACGAAATGTAGCGGGCAACTTGAAGACGTATTCCTGTTACCCTCTTTTGACCGGGCGGTGAACGTCAATCGCCTGCAAAAGGATTATGGGCAGGGATTAGGGACGCTGGAGTATAAATTTCGCTACTACGTCGATCTGAAAAATAACTACGTCTATTTCTATGACCTGATCGACTCACGGAAATTTGCGATACACAACTGGACATTTTTGCAAAAAGGCTCGCTGGGAATCGATCAGAATGATATTGACGGTATTTTCACTGGTCGTACGGTGATCTCCAGTATTTATGAGGATAATCTGACCGAGAAAAAGGTGATGAGCTTTTTAACGCCGGTCTACTATGCCGGTAAGCTAAAAGGCGTGGTGATGGTGGATATTAACAAAGAAAATTTAAAAAATATCTTTTATACCAGTGACCGCCCTCTCGTCTGGCGTTTTCTTAACGTGACGCTCTCGGATATCAGCTCAGGAAAAGAGATTATTGTTCACCAAAGTGAGACCCATTTATTCCGCTACGTTCACTACGAAAAGGACATCCCTGGCGGCATACGCGTCACGTTATCTCTTGATTTTATGTACTTTATCGTCTCATCATGGAAAATATTCGCCTTTTATCTTCTGGCAACGATATTGCTGCTGAATATGGTCAGAACTCATTTTCGGTTGTATCACAACGTCACGCGGGAAAATATCAGCGATGCGATGACCGGACTCTATAACCGTAAAATTTTGACGCCGATGCTCGAACAGCGTTTGCAGCAGTTGGTCAACACGGGAACCCTCGTGACCTTTATCGCCATTGATTGCGATAAGCTTAAAGTCATTAATGACACATTGGGGCATAAGGAAGGCGATCGCATTATCACCCTTCTGGCTAAAGCCATTCAAACCTCGATTCGCAAAAGCGACTATGCCATCCGACTCGGCGGGGATGAATTTTGCATTATCCTCATCGATCATCCCAGTGAATTAACGCACCGCGTGCTGGAACGGATTCGCTACAACTTACAAATTATTGCGCAAGATATATCAATCAGCTTCTCTGCCGGGATTTATAATATGCAGCCAAACGACACCATTGATGATGCTTACAAAGCATCGGATGCCCAACTCTATCTGAACAAACAGAAAAAACGCACCGATGCGTAATCATTTTTCAGCCAGGATTTTCATTGTTGTACCAGGAGCAAGTCATGACGGAAGTGAACAAAGGTAACGCAACGCATCAGCGTTTAATTTCGTTATTATCAGAACAAGGCGCGACGTATCGCGTGGTTAGCCATGAAGCCGTCGGCAAATGTGAAGCGGTCTCTGAAATTCGCGGTACTGCATTGGGCCAGGGCGCAAAAGCGCTGGTCTGTAAAGTAAAGGGTAACGGCGTTAATCAGCATGTTCTGGCGATTCTCTCTGCCGACCAGCAGGCCGACCTGAGCCTGTTGGCCGGCCATATCGGCGGGTTGAGAGCGTCGCTCGCCAGCCCGGTGGAAGTCGATGAACTGACGGGTTGCGTATTTGGCGCCATCCCACCATTTAGTTTCCATCCGAATCTCAAACTGGTCGCCGATCCGCTGTTGTTTGAACGTTTTACTGAAATTGCGTTCAATGCCGGAATGCTGGAAAAATCCGTGATCATGGATACTGCTGATTACCTGCGAATTGCACAACCGGAATTAATTTCGTTCCGCCGCGTTCAATAACAGCCGAGTTAGCAGCAAATAACGCCGCATCGTGCATTAGCTCAAAAAAATCATAATTATTAAATAAAGCCTGTTCCGTCACGCGTTTACGCGTACAGTAAGCAGGCTTATTTTTTCTTTTGGCAAGGAAACTACGATGTTTGATGTCACTCTGCTGATCCTCCTCGGACTGGCAGCTCTGGGCTTTGTCAGCCACAACACCACTGTCGCTGTTTCAATTCTGGTGCTGATCATCGTCCGTGTAACCCCGCTGAATACGTTCTTTCCGTGGATTGAAAAACAGGGACTGACCATCGGGATTATTATTCTGACTATCGGCGTAATGGCACCGATCGCCAGCGGAACGCTACCGCCCTCCACGCTCATGCACTCTTTTGTAAACTGGAAATCACTGGTCGCAATTGCCGTCGGCGTGGTTGTCTCCTGGCTTGGCGGGCGCGGCGTCACGCTGATGGGCAGCCAGCCCCAGCTTGTGGCCGGTTTACTGGTCGGTACGGTGCTGGGCGTGGCGCTGTTTCGCGGCGTACCGGTGGGGCCGCTTATTGCGGCAGGTCTGGTCTCGTTGATTGTTGGGAAGCAGTAGCAAGTCAGCTCAGATAACGGCCTGGGGTCTGCCCCAGGCCTTTTTTGAACATCGTGATAAATGCGGTGGTTGAATCATAACCGAGCATTTGCGCGACCTGCTGCACATTATGACCATCGATCAGCGCCTGCAGCGCCAGAATCAACTGCAGCTGATGACGCCAGCGGCGAAAGCTCAATCCCGTTTCCTTGACGACCAGCCGGGCAAGGTTGCGCTCACTCATCGCAAATACATCGGCCCACTGCCCAAGCGTCTGCCATTGGGCAGGCTCTCGCGCCATTGTCGCGACCATTCTGCGGATTTTCGGATGATCGGAAACCGGTAACTGCAGTTGCTCCTGCGGCTGCTGCGGGAGTTCATCAAACAACACCTGCGTCAGTCGCTGAGTTGACGGTTCCAGTCGTTGGTCGTCCGTTTTCGACGCCAGCGAGAGAATGAGCTCCCGGCACAAGGGAGATATCTTTAGCGTACAACAACGCTCAGGCATCACGACGGCATGAGGTTCAATAAACAAGAAACACAATTGTGCGCCTACGGTTACATGGTTACTGTGCGGAATTTCACCAGGGATCCACACCGCATATTGGGGAGGTACCATCCACATGGCATTTTCGACCTCGCAGGTAATCGCGCCATGCAAAGCCAGAATCAACTGCCCCTTACGATGCTGATGCAGCGGACTAAAGAGTTCATCTTCCCGGGCCTGAATGCAGAACGCCACCGCGGCATCATGGTGAAGGTCAGGTTCATACCCATCCAATCTTAGTCCCAACATAAGAATGTCCGATTTTAGCGATAAACTGTCATTTTAGCTTGATTCACTCATGGCGTAAAAACGCTAAGGTATCGCCTCGCCTGACAAGATGAGAAAAAAATGATAAATACGCCTTCCTCCCGCGGTAAAAACGCTGCTTTGCTGATCGCGGGTATCCTGATGATTGCCACCACGCTGCGCGTTACCTTTACCGGCGCCGCCCCGCTGTTAGATGCAATTCGTGCCGACTACGGTCTGAGCACTGCCCAAACGGGACTCTTGACCACCCTTCCGCTGCTGGCCTTCGCGCTGGTATCCCCTCTGGCCGCAGCCGTTGCGCGCCGCTGGGGCATCGAACGCAGCCTGTTTGCCGCTATGCTGCTGATTTGCGCAGGTATTACGATACGCTCGCTGCCCTCACCGGGATTGCTGTTTAGCGGAACCGCTATCATCGGGTGCGGAATAGCCCTGGGAAATGTCCTGTTGCCAGGGCTGATTAAGCGTGATTATGCCCAGCATGTGGCAAAACTTACTGGCGCTTACTCGCTGACCATGGGCGCAGCGGCAGCGCTGGGTTCAGCCATGGTTGTTCCGCTGGCGTTAAATGGATTTGGCTGGCGCGGCGCACTGATGGTACTGATGGTTTTTCCGCTGCTGGCGCTGGTTATCTGGTTACCCCAATGTCGTCAGACGGGCAATGCCAGCTTGAGTAACTCACGCGCATTACATTCCCGTGCTATCTGGCGCTCCAGCCTCGCCTGGCAGGTGACCCTGTTTCTGGGAATCAACTCGCTTATCTATTACGTGATCATCGGCTGGTTGCCCGCCATTTTAATCAGCCACGGCTACAGCGAGGCGCAGGCCGGTTCGTTGCACGGTTTACTGCAACTGGCGACCGCCGCGCCAGGGTTATTGATTCCTCTCGTCCTGAACAGATTTAAGGATCAGCGTGCCATCGCCGCCCTGGTTTCAGTAATGTGCGCCGTTGGCGCGGCGGGATTCGCCATAATGCCCGACCAGGCTTTACTGTGGACCATTCTGTTTGGCTTTGGCTCAGGTGCGACCATGATCCTCGGCTTGACCTTCATTGGCCTGCGCGCAAGTTCCGCACATCAGGCCGCGGCGTTGTCCGGAATGGCGCAGTCTGTCGGCTATTTACTGGCCGCCTGCGGGCCGCCCTTGATGGGTAAAATTCACGACCTCAACGGTAGCTGGCTGATTCCATTAGCGGGTGTCGCCGTGTTAGCGATGCTGATGGCCGTGTTTGGTCTGTGCGCTGGGCGCGATCGGGAGATCGCGAACGCATAATGTAGCGGGCAGGTTAGCTAACCTCCTGCCCGGCATTTTATCCCCGCGCAGCGCGGAGCATCGCCTGGACTAACGGCACGGGTTTTCCCGCCAGCGCGCCACGCTCATGTTGAAAGAGTGTGCCAACAAAGAAAGGATGCGTTACCAGTTCAATGGCGCGAATATCCCCGGCGTCATCCCAACCGGTCACCCGGAGATCGCCGCTCTCAAGCTCGGTGGCAAAAGCGTCCGACACACCATAGTTGCAGTGATACCCCTCCGTGATAGCATCGCGTCCATAGGCTTTCGCAATCAGCGTATTGGCCCGGAGCTCAATATCATCCGTTTTTTCAACCAACGAGCAGGTCAACGGCGCGATCACCATTCGCCCAGCGGTATCCGTTTCAGCATGCGCGGCATCACTCCAGCCCAGCACGTTTCGGGCATACTCCAGTATGGCGTGTTGGAAACCACCACAGGTGCCTAAAAATGGAATGCTGTTCTCGCGTGCGTAGCGTATCGCAATCAGCGCCCCTTCCTGGTGTCGATAGGGGCTGCCTGGCACGACCCAGATGGCATCATAGCCAATCAAATCTTCGCTGCTGTTGATATCGGAAGTGGTTAGCCAGTCATAATCAGCCACCAACTCCAGCACGGCAGCAGCATCATCAATGGCAAGGGGAATCGCCTGGTGCGCCACAATATCGGGGTTGTAATCGCCCACCAGCGCAATGCGAAGCGTATCTTTTATCGGGGAAATGTCCATTAAGGTTTCCTTATGTCCAGACAATAAGGGACAACATAAGGAGCCTCAGCCTACCGACTTTTCATCGGTATCACAATCCCTTAAATTGGGAGTCCAGGCTGGCAAAATGCTATAATGGTCACGTTTTAGGATCTTATTTAACCGTCATAAAAATGATGCTAAATACCAACGCGGCGGCTTAATGGAGCGGATGAAAAGATGAATATTCAGTGTAAACGCGTGTATGACCCGGCAGAAACAAGCGATGGTTATCGCGTTCTGGTCGATCGGTTGTGGCCACGGGGGATAAAAAAGACCGACCTTGCTTTCAATGAATGGAATAAAGCGCTGACGCCGTCATCAGATTTACGTAAAGCATTCCACGCAGAGCTGATTGATTTTTCTCACTTCTCCCAGCAGTACCGTAGCGAACTGGCCCAACAGCAGCAGGAAGGGAAGCGCCTCGCAGAAATTGCCCGGCAGCAAACCTTAACGCTGCTGTATGCGGCGAAGAATACTCAGCAAAACCACGCGTTGGTGCTGGCTGAATGGCTACGTCAATGCTAACAGCGGATCACTTCCCCGCTGCCGGATGATCTCTACGCCAGAGTTCCCATTCATCTATCACTTCCCCTCCGGGGAGTTTGCAGTCAGACCTTACCCCTTGCGGAGTCTGCACCGCAATCAGCGAGCCGCCCTTTTGTTCGCAATACACCGATGCCGGATTCGCCATACCAATTTTCGGCGGCATTGGCGCTTCTGGTTGTGGGGTACTACACCCTGCCAGCACCAGCATGCCGGGCAAAATAACAGACGCCAGTTTCATATCAACTCCTGCTAAGAACGTTATCCGGCAAGATTACCCCGACTCCTCATATATCTCCATGTTTTACCACCGGGCTTCAATTTTATGTTTACATTTTAACCGGGAGCACGTGTTTCATCTTTCACCTTGATGTTCTATCATGCGGGCAACGCCAGCCTTGTCATTACTCAGGAGTATTTACACCTCATGTCGGACATGATCCTCGCCAGAGTCTCACAATCCTTAGCCACGGAGCAGTCTGTTGAGAGTCTGGTTCGGCAACTTCTGGAGATGCTGGAGGTGGTGACAGAGATGGAATCAACCTATTTAACCAAGGTCGATTTAGATGCTCGCCTGCAGCATATTTTGTACGCGCGCAATAGCAAACAAATGCAGATCCCGGAAGGGCTGTCCGTCCCGTGGGATGAGACGCTATGCAAACGCGCCATCGAAGATAACTGTCTGTATAGCGACAACGTGCCCGCACGCTGGCCGGAATGCAGCGCAGCCCGCGCGCTGGAAATCACTACGTTTCTCAGCACGCCTGTTCATCTTCCGGACGGAACGTTTTACGGTACGCTCTGCGCCACCAGTCGCCGCCAGCAGGCATTGAGCGAGCGAGGTGAACAGGTGCTGAATCTGTTTGCCGGCCTGATCGCCCAGTCTATTCAAAAAGAGTCGCTGGTCGCTCAGTTACGCGAAGCCAACGCCGCGCTGATTGCGCATTCCTACACCGATGCGCTGACCGGGTTACCGAACCGGCGCTCGATTTTTGAAAATGTTGAAACCCTATTTTCGCTTGCCCGACATCTCCGACAGAAGGTCGTCGTTGCCTATATTGATTTGGATGATTTCAAACTGATTAATGACCGCTTTGGTCATGAAGTTGGCGACCAGTTCCTGATCCAAATCGGACAGCGCCTGCTCCACGAATGCAGCGACAATGATATCCTTGGTCGACTGGGCGGTGACGAATTTTTAGTCGTTAGCCTGTCGCCGGAAGATGAAAGCGATCGGTGCGAGCGCCTGCAAAAGGTAAAAAATCAGCTGCAACAGCGCATTTGCGGCGACTATCACTTGGGCAGCGTCCATCTGTTTTATCCTGGCGCCAGCCTGGGCGTGGTGGAAATTGATCCGCATGAGACCGATGTAAACTGTGCGCTCCATATGGCAGACAGCGCAATGTACAAAGATAAAAAGCGACAGGATAAAACCACTTTTGTCGTACATTAAGCCCTGCTATGCTGGCTCGTCTTTAAATAACTCTGGCAGATAATCCTATGCGACTCGGTATTATTTTCCCCGTCATTATTTTCATTTCCGCTGTCGTTTTCTTATCCTGGTTTTTTGTTGGCGGCTACGCTGCGCCGGGTGCGTAACGATGAAAAAAACAACGCTCATTATGATTGGCGTGGCTATCATCGTGGTTCTGGGAACGGAACTGGGCTGGTGGTAACTAATAAAAAGGCCACATATCAGTGGCCTTTCATCTCTGTATATTGAGTTAGCTTTTGATCTTTCTGTAGATAAACAGCACCACGATCGCGCCGATAACCGCTACGACGAAACTGCCGAAGTTGAAACCATCAACTTTGCCAAAGCCAAAGAAGGTACTGATCCAGCCGCCAACCACCGCACCAACAACCCCCAAGATAATGGTCATAAAGAATCCGCCGCCATCTTTACCCGGCATAATCCATTTTGCCAAAATCCCCGCGATAAGACCGAAAATCACCCATGAAATAATGCCCATTATTTTCCTCACTTATGTTTTTAAGTTAACGATTGACTCGTTGTATAAAAGCATAGCATAGCGCTGAAAAATTATAATTTGTGATCGGCATCACCTGTAATTTTCATCTTTTTCTGATGTTTCATAGAGTTAGACCAACGACAAAACGGTGATATTTATGACGCTTCTCGTCAATAGTGACGAATCGACAGTCATTCCTCTCTGCTCTCTGGGCAGCCCCCCTGCCAATGCTGGTTTTTCATCTTTGGCATGCTTTATGCTTTAACAACCCGTCACTACGACACATCGTAGCCCGTGATATCTATTCACGTGGCTTCGTCTACAATTCGCGCTATTTCAGCATTTAACAGGTCTGTTATTGATGAAAAAAATCACCAGTGTATGCCCATACTGTGGGGCCGGGTGCAAGCTCAAGCTTGTTGTTGAAAATAACAAAATCATCCGCGCCGAAGCCGCTGAGGGTGTAACGAACCAAAATCAGTTATGCCTGAAAGGCTATTATGGTTGGGACTTTCTGAACGACACCCGCCTTCTGACTCCCCGTCTGACTCGCCCGATGATCCGTTATGAAAAAGGTGGAAAATTCACTCCCGTTAGCTGGGATGAGGCCATTCGTTACACCGCTAAACGCTTATCTGAAATCAAAAATACCTATGGTCCTCGCGCCATCATGACGACAGGTTCCTCCCGGGGAACAGGCAATGAGACCAACTACGTGATGCAAAAATTCGCCCGTGGGGTGCTCAACACCAACAATGTCGACTGCTGTGCCCGCGTCTGTCACGGCCCTTCCGTTGCGGGTCTCCAGGAAACGCTGGGCAATGGCGCAATGAGCAACTCCATCAGCGACATTGAAAACTCAAAATGCCTGCTCATCTTTGGTTATAACTGCGCGGACTCACACCCCATAGTGGCCCGTCGGGTGATTAAAGCTCGTCAGAACGGCGCGAAAATCATTGTTTGCGACCCTCGCCGTATTGAAACCGCCCGTATCGCCGATCAGCATTTGCAGTTAAAAAATGGCTGCAACATGGCGTTGGTCAACGCTTTTGGCCATGTGCTTATTGAAGAGCAGCTTTACGATCGCGAGTACGTGCATAAACATGCCGAAGGTCTGGAAACATACTGGGAAACCGTTAAGGACTATGCCCCTGAAGCCGTAGAACATTTAACCGGCGTCCCTGCACAACAGGTTCGTCAGGCGATGCGTACATTTGCCGCGGCGCCATCGGCAACCGTGATGTGGGGGATGGGCGTCACGCAGTTTGGCCAGGCCGTTGATGTGGTGCGTGGACTGTCGAGCCTGGCCTTACTGACCGGGAATCTGGGACGTCCAAACGTCGGTGTTGGCCCGGTACGCGGGCAAAATAACGTGCAGGGCGCATGTGATATGGGCGTACTGCCTAACCAGTTTCCGGGGTATCAGGACGTGACCGATTTTGCCGTCAGGGAGAAATTCGCCACCGCCTGGGGGATTGACGTTACTCAGATGGATGACAAGGTCGGAACACGCATCACCGAAGTTCCGCATCTGGCGATTGAGGGCAAAATAAAAGCCTACTACATCATGGGTGAGGATCCGCTGCAAACCGAGGCTGATTTGGGGCTGGTCCGGGAAGGATTTAACGCGCTCGATTTTATCGTCGTGCAGGATATCTTCATGACCAAAACGGCAGAGATGGCCGACGTCCTGTTGCCTGCAACATCATGGGGCGAACACGGTGGTGTCTTTACCTGCGCCGATCGTGGCTTCCAGCGTTTTGAGAAAGCGATTGAACCCCACGGGGATGTTAAACGTGACTGGGAAATTATCAGTCTGTTGGCCAGCGAAATGGGCTATCCGATGCAGTATCAAAATAATCAGCAAATCTGGGATGAGATGCGCGAACTGTGTCCGCTATTCTATGGCGTGACCTATGAGAAAATGGGTGAGATGGGCCATGTTCAGTGGCCTTGTCCGGATCTCGATCACCCGGGCACACCGTATCTTTACGCACACAGCCAGTTTGATACCGCGAATGGCAAAGGCAAACTGTTTGCCGCTCCGTGGCGCGCTCCTGCTGAAGTCCCTGATGAGAACTATCCGCTGGTGTTGTGTACCGTGCGCGAGGTCGGACACTACTCCTGCCGCTCCATGACCGGTAACTGCGCGGCATTACAGGCGCTGGCTGATGAGCCAGGGTATGTTCAAATCAACACCGATGATGCAGAAAAACTGGGTATCCGTCATCGTGACCTGGTGTGGGTAAGCTCGCGCCGAGGCAAGGTTATCAGCCGTGCGGATGTATCTGAGCGTATTAATGCCGGCACAGTGTATATGACCTATCAATGGTGGATTGGCGCGTGTAATGAGTTAACACAGGATAACCTTGATCCGATCTCGAAAACGCCGGAAACCAAATATTGTGCTGTCAAAATTGAGCACATTACCGATCAGGGATGGGCGGAGAAGTATGCCGCACAAACGTACAGCGAAATGAAATCACGCTTGTGTGAGGCCATTGCGTAAATTATCGCCCTGACCGCCTGAGTCTGGCCTTCCAGACTCAGGCCTTTTCCAACTACTTCGCCAGATGCGGTTCACTGAAGCAAATAGCGGCAGACTCATGCTGTTTATCCCGCTGCATAAAACCGAGGTTCATCAGAAACAATCCCACCATAAACGGCAGTTCGTACAATTCTTCAATCAAATCGCCGTAACTGGCGTTATGCAAAAAGACAGGCGCCAGCAGGCGATGATGCTCCACTGTATCGGAAATCAAAAATGCGCAGACGGTGATCGCCAGTAGCCACAGCGGTAGCGGTTCATTACGCAAGCGCCGGGCAATATCCTGGCGTAGGTGCTTCGACAGCAGGACCGGCAGAATAATCATCGCAATTAACACGACTGAGATAGCTCTGAACAGCAGTTTAGGATGCTCCGGGAAGTAATCACGGCCCCAACTGGTGCTTCGGCCCAGTAATACCAGCCACCATACCGCCGCCCAAAGCCAAAATTGCTTCTCGCCTGCAGGACGCGATAAAGGCCGGATGTAGCAGAAAGTAAATACAGCACCAAACAATAACCATAGCGCCTGGCCATTTTCAATCCATGTGACAACCGCGCCATTGAGCAGAGGAAGATGCCAGTTTGCGGTGAACGGGATCGCGACGAGGACCAGTCCAAGAATGAATGCGGATAATGTAAGTCGGGTATTCAATTTCATAAGCGCGAAGTTCTGTATTGTTACTATTTCACGATCATAACCCCTATGAATGATCAACTATTAGCAAACGATGCGAATTTCTTAAGGTATTCTTAAGAAATCTTTTTCCGGACTGCGATCTATCCGGCGCAAATAAAAAACCGCCCTGCGTTATCAAAATGCAGTGCGGTTTTCAAGTTAAGAATCAATCAGTTCAAACGGTATCAGAAGTGAAAGCACTACCATCCGCAGACTTCATGCTCATTCTCGGTATCGTATGAACGGACGGTATTGACCAGCTCTTTGACCACTTCTGCCGCGACATCCGGAACCAATAATGTCATCGGCGCTTCGGTCTCGTAATCAACAGACACACCGTTGCTGTTATTGGTTACTGTGACGGTATAGGTTGCTTTGCCCATGATTTACTCCTTGCCAGTGCGCACGACTTTTCGTTGATTTGCACTCTCCATCAGTACTTCCGGGGCAACGAAAAAATCGATATTAAAGTAAGTATCGTCGGTCATCACTTCGATGTTATGCCATTTTTCCGGCGGAAAAACGCCAAACTGACCGGCCTCAATAACCATCACCTCTACTGGCTCTGGGCTGTGTTCATCTGCGTAGCCGAGATATTTGACCGCCCCCTGCATAACTGACAGTCGAGGATAAACCCCGGCACGGGTGCCTTTATCAAGGTGGCGTTCGAAAATTCCGGCAGGTGCAGTTTGTTTGTTCCAGAACGGAGTTGAGCGTGTATGGATATGATTCTGTGGAATTTGAAGCATTTTTCTTCCCTTTTCCAGTCGACAACCAGCGAGTCATATTGAACCGCTGCTGTGTACAGAGTACGCCTCAAAATATACATTTAAAATACCATTTATTGGTTATAACCATTAGCTGATATGTGTGGGGAAGAAAAGCTTAAAATTGAAGCCCGCCACATTCAGCGGGCCAATGATTACGACTGAAGCGTCGCCAGACGGGCAGCAAAACCAACGAAAATCAGACCGATAAGGGAGTTACCCACCTTAGCCAACTTCTTCTTGGTACGAATGTACTGGGTCACAAACGCGCCGGAAAAAATAAGGAAACTCAGGTAGAAAAAGCTCACTATCTCAAGCGTTATAGCCAGAATAAAGAATGACAGCCCTGAGTGCGGCGCATTGACATCAATGAACTGCACGAAGAACGAAACATAAAACAGAATTGCTTTCGGATTAGTCAGGCTCAGAATTAAGGCGCGCTTAAAAATGGCGCCAAACGGGACTTCCTCAGCCGCGGCGTCGCTTGCCTTTGATTTCAGTGTGGCGTACAGGATCTTCGCACCGAGATACAGCAGATAAAAAGCGCCGAGATAACGAACGATATTAAATAAAACAGGCGTGGTTTTGATCAAGGCGGCAACACCGGCATAGGCCAAAAACATCAACACAGCATCACCGATAAACACACCGCTTGCGGCGAGATAACCGCCCTTCACTCCCCGACCAACGCTATTCTTCAACACAAATATCGTATTTGGCCCGGGAACCAGCACGATAAAAATAGCCCCCACCAGATATGTCCAGTAATTCAGAACTCCATACTCTGCAAACACGTTAACCTCTTCCTGAAAAAACACATGCACTTGCTGCAAGACAATATGCTAACGAATGCGCAAGGGGATGGAAAGAGAAGGTTGTTAATTAAAATACCCGCCACCGGCGGCGGGTATGTACCGTTAACTTAGGCCGGATTAATGGTGCAGCATCTCATCCACCACCTCTTCGCCTTTCAACTGATAAGGATAGTAGGTAGGCCAGTTCTCCATTTCTTCGAGCAAGGCTGCCTGCGAGGTATTTCCCATAAAAATATGGAAGTGGCTTGACTTGCGCGGAGCAATGATATGATCGCTGAACTGGACGTATTTAGGCGCTTTGCTATCAGCAGCTTTACACTCAAACAAATAACGTACACCTTTCTTGCCTGATTTATAGTGCAAGATTTTATATCCGGCATAATCGTATTTGCATGATGTAACCTGATTACCGGTATGAAATTCCATCACACCATTTTCAATGCCGATGGTGTCTACGTTAGTTGCATAGCCTTGACGGTAATAATCTTTAATCTGTTCTGCCGTTTTGCTTTTATCTTTCTCCGCTTTCTTTTTGAATACCGGATCAAGTTCGCCACTGACCAGATACGGATAGACAGATTGCCACATGCCATCCCAGTCAGTCAGCGGTCTGTTCTGTACCTGCTCATCATCAAACACGCCTTCTGACGCCTTTTGTTCTGTTTCACTCATCGGAACATCATGTGAATGGTGACCGTGAGCCAAAACCTGACCACTGACCAAAATCATCCCCAGAGCGATTGCCAGTTTTTTAAAATGAATAGCCAAAATTTCACCCTCAAATCGTTTGCGAGTGAAATGTTATAATATAACATAACCATTTAATCAACGTCGTAACTTACCGGAACGGGGAAAATCACGGCGTGAGTAGCGCTCGCGTGCAAATCTGATCAAGCAGCGCCTGCTGATGGCTGATAATCAGCATGCCTAACGATCGACGCTGGCATTCTTCGAGCAGCAGCCCCCAGATATCTCTTTGAATGGAAGGATCGAGCTGAGCGGTAATCTCATCGGCAATAAGAAAACGGGTCCGCGGGTCCAGCGCGCGAAGTATGGCGATTCGCGCCAGTTCACCACCAGAAAGCTGTCCGGGGCGACGGGTTAGCCACTCCGGCTTGATATGCAGACGGATAAGGAGTTCCGCGCCGGGCCGCCAGGCGTCATAAACCGCATCGCCGGTGCTACGCCGTGGGTTAAAAGTTAATTCCGGATGCTGCGGTACCAGTTGCACCGGGCAATATTGATGCATCGGTAGCGGCTGGTCATCGATAAGAATGTCGCCCGAGGTCGGCTTTTGCCAGCCCGCCAGCACGCGCCCCAACGTCGTTTTGCCGGTTCCGCTGGGCGCACAAATCCCAATACGTTCACCGGGATACAAAGAGAAAGAAAGGTTTTGCCACAGCACCTTTCCTCCCTGGCGAATCACGACATCACGACAGCACAGCATCGCGCACTCCAAATAATTGATTTCTCTCAGGCAGAGCCCGCCATTGACGTTGCAGATGCTCGCTAATTTCCCCGCGCAACAGCTGTTCACGACTAACGTTATCCGACACGCTTCCCTGATACAGCGCGACGATGCGATCCGCATGTTGGGCCGCCAGCGTGAGATCGTGCGTCACCCATAAAACACCAGCCCCTTGCTCACATAAACCACGCAACTGCTCAAGCAGTTGATTAGCCAATGGCGCATCAAGCCAGGCGGTAATTTCGTCAGCCAGAATATAGCGGGCCTGACTCAGCGACGCGTGACAGGCCAGAACACGTTTCGCCATACCGCCTGAAAGCTGACGCGGGAAGGCATCTAATACGCTGGTTTCCAGTTGACTACGCTGGAGCAATTTTTCTATTTTTCCGGCATTCCAGGTTTGGCCGGAGAGCTGACTTGCTCTGCGCAAATGCTTTTCAATTGAGAGCAGCGGGTTCAGGGCCTGAACGCCTTGCGGGACATAGCTGAAGGTATTGCCCCGACATTCGCGGATGTCATGACTGTTCAGCATTTTGCCATCAAGGGTTATGGCGCCGTGCAGACGCAAATTTTCCGGTAACAGATCGAGCAGACATTGCAAGAGCAGACTTTTCCCTTCACCACTTCCCCCAACTAAGGCCACCATCTGACCGGGCGCAACGTCGAAAGAGATATTCTGCAACATCGGAGACCATTTTCTCGCCCCGAACCAACGATAACGCGCCACGTCCAGCGAGACCTGTCTTAAACTCAACATATGTCACCTCGCAACCATAAACGATGCACTGCCCTCGCGAGCTGATCGAATAACATCACCAGGCTGAATAACATCAGCCCCGGAAACAGCACTAACCACCAGTCCCCATGACTGATAAACCTCAGCGCATCCGCCAGCAGCAGCCCCAGCGACGGTTCATGCGGCGCCAGTCCAAACCCGAGGAAACTCAACGCCGCGCTGTGCAGCACCGCATGAGGGAACATCAGCAATGTCCCCGTGAGCCATTGGGGTAACAATGCCGGTAAATAGTGATGTCGCCAGCAGTAAAAATGACCATGTCCCAGACGCCATGTCAGCGTCAGATAATCGCTATGGGCAACACGTTCGGCCTCTGCACGCAGAATCAGTGCGAGGCGCGGCCAGTGGGTTAGCGCCACTGCCATGATCACCCCACTTTTCCCACCGCCCAGCGTAAAACAAATCAAAATAAGCAGCAGCAGATGCGGCATCGACAGCATGGCATCAGTTATCAGACGCATAAGCACGTCCAGACGTGGATGCAGGCGCGACAACGCCGCCATCATTAACGCAATGAAGCCACTGCACAAGGCCGCGCCGATACCAATTTGCAGACTGGTTAACGCCCCCTGAAAGCAACGCACCCACAGATCGCGACCGAGGTTATCGGTGCCAAACCAGTACAGCGCATCAGGGGGCAGATGACGGGCAAGCAGATTCACATTCAACGGGTTATCCAGCGTGGCCGCGCCATAAACCGCAATGAATAGCAGACAACTAAAAGAGAGCACCAGACGAATAAGCGTCGGTGTCGGATTATAGAGCATCGGGTCGCTCCAGAGCACGGTTCAACACGTGAACAAACCAGGTAGAAAGTGAATTGCCAATAAAAACCAGCACGGTGCTAAACAAGACGATCCCCATCAGTAACGGTAGATCGCCCCGCAAGCCGGCATCAATGGTCGCCTGCCCAAGTCCGGGATAAGCAAAGACCTTTTCTGCCAGCAGCGCGCCCCCCAACAGTTCTCCCAGCGAGGCGAACTGCAGGCACAGCGCGGGCGTGATAGCGTGGCGCAGAACCTGATGGCGTAACAGTGACCAACCTTTGTCGCCCTGAGAGCGCGCAAAACGGACAAATTCGCTCTTCATTACGCTGGCGATACTTTCCCGCGTATGAAGCGTAATCTGCCCCAACCCCAGTAAACTTAGCGCGCAAACGGGAAGCACCAGATGGCGCAGACGCTCGGTTAGTGTCGCCATATCGCTGTTGTTGCCCGGCTCCCACGCACAGCAGACCGGGAATATCGGCCAACGAACGGCAAATAACGCCAGCAGCAGCATGCCAATCCAGAAGGTCGGTAACGAGGAAAGCAGATAGCTGAGGCGACAAATTGCTTTATCCGGCCAGCGATTCAGGTAGCGTCCGGCGACAAATCCCATTGCCGTCCCCACTATACCGGAGAGCAGCCATGCGCCGCTAAGCAGCGCAAACGAGGTAGCAAAGCGCTCCTTGATCACGCTGGCAACCGGCGCATTAAACAACATCGAGTAGCCGAGATCGCCCTGCAATACCCGTATAAACCAGTTACCAAAACGCTCCCACAGCGGCTGATCCAATCCCCAGCGAGCGGCGATACGTGCATATTGTTCCGGTGGCACGTGCAGGAGATCGTTGCCAATATAAGCACGAATCGGATCGACCGGAGAAAAGCTGAGCAGCACAAAAGTGCCAGCCGCAACCAGCACTAATAACACCATCAGCCGGAGAAAATGGCCCACTACAGACTTCATCAACGGCAGGTCCAGGTCCATTCATCCAGATTATTGAGCAGTGACCAGCTCCCGTGAATTTCCGGTGCGCCTTTGCCTAAGTCAATACATGGATTTGCCAGGTAAGTGTGCTGAATATTCAATAACCATGCCCATGCGGCATCGCCCTGTACACCAGCGCCTTGCTTGCCATCCCACTCAACCTGTTGCCAGAAAGGCAGCGCTTTTTGCCAGTCCGGTGCATCAATAGCCTGTTTGAGATGCTCTTCAACGACAGAATTACTGTAGTAACCGGGGTTGTAATACTCCACGCCCGCAGCCTGATTGCTGTAATGATGGAACAGCTCCATGGGATCCAGGCTTCCCCAGCCAAACAGCGTCGGGTTGGCATGCATATGACGCTCAACGGTTTCCCAGCTTCCGGATTGCAATGATACCTGGATACCCACAGGCTCCAGCATCGCACGTACGGCTTCGGCTAAATCCCGACGCGTACTGTCACCGCTGGCATACCATAAAGTCAGGCGCGCCTCTTTGCCCTCTTTCACTCGTACACCGTCTTTACCCACTTTCCAGCCAGCGTCTTCCAGAATCGTCCGTGCTTTTTCGCTGTCGCCATCTTTGAACGCGACTGACTGCCCCTGCCATGGCAGGCCCTGAACCGCGCTATAGGCGGGGATCGCATGACCTTCCATAACCTGATCGGCGAGCTGCTTACGATCAATGGCGTAATTGATGGCGCGTCTGATCGCGACATCGGCTGTAATATCGTTACCAATCGGATAACCATTGGCGTCTTTTTTACCTGCAGGAATCATCGGGAACACAATGCCCCGATTCTCCACGCTGTCACGCACCCACAGTTTCAAATTCTGCTGCTGAGGGGCAACCGCCATCGAAGGCGCAATACGTACTAATCCCAGTTGCCCACTGCGTGCTGCGGCATAAGCGTTATCTTCATCAAGGAAAACAAACACCAGCTTACTGAAATCATTTTTCTTACCGGCATACCAGGGATTAGCCTCCACAATCAGCTGCTGCCCAGGCTGGAAACTCACCAACCGATAAGGACCTGCGCCAATCGGATGTTTGGCGAATGTTTTTTCGTTATAAAGCTTTGCCGGAACAATCCCTAAAGATCCCAGCACATTCACAAAGGTGCTCTGCGGGCTGCTCAGCGTCACTTCGACCGTGCGGTTATCTTTCAAACTGGCATGAGCGAAGTTCCCCATGTCAATTTTTCCACCACTTTTTGCTGCTTTGTTATAAGTGAACACAACATCTTCAGCGGTTAGCGGCGACCCATCAGAAAATTTAAGGTCAGGTTTTAACGTCAGCGTCCAGGTTTTGCCGTCAGCACTGGTCACCACCTTCTCCGTCAGCAGGTTTCCCCAGCTCATATCTGCATTTTGTTTTAATAACGGCGCATGCAAAAGCAAATAGCTGCCATGACTCCAGCCCAACATTGGGTCAAACCCTTCCGTTGGCTCCGGTCCAATCGCCAGTTTTAACGTCTGACCTGCGCCCGCATTCTGCGCGGCGAGGAGTGGTGAGGTTAATGCGAGAGTTAATGCACACATCAGGAGTGCCAGCTTGCCTTTGATCATTATTTTATCCAGATTTGCGTTATGTTTATGCCGCTTAACGATGCATTGTCGTTAAGCAGTCTCCTGGGAAAGGGATTATGGCGAAGAGAATTGGCGAAAAAAATGATGCGGCGCAGAAAAGTATGACGATTTTCTAAAATTATCATACTTTTTTCTGATACTCCGTTATGAGTACGATGTGAACCCCAGAAATTGTTTAAAATTCAACCATTCATTCAATAACATATTAATTCAATTCTAATAATTACCATTAAGACTATTGTCTTAACCACCATTCCCTTACGCTAAATCAATGACAATTTATGTATATTTATTCAAGAAAAACACCAGAAATGACAAGTTATGTAAATCTATAATGATAATTATTTGTATTATCATTTTCATCAATTATCTTACTGCCTTTGAATTTTAACAAAGGAAGTTTGACTATGCGTTTAAAACCGATTGCCTCTGTCGTTCTGTCCTGTATGGGTTTTACCAGCCCCCTGGTTTTTGCCGAAGATGTCATGGTAGTCACCGCCTCCGGATACGAAAAGAAAATTACCAATGCAGCAGCCAGTGTTTCCGTGATTTCGCAGCAAGAGTTACAAACCAATAAATATAATGATTTAGGTGAAGCCCTGCGTTCAGTAGAGGGCGTGGATGTCGAAAGCAGCACCGGTAAAACCGGTGGTCTGGAGATCAGCATCCGTGGCATGCCTGCGAGCTATACCCTGATACTGATTGACGGTATTCGTCAAAACGGCAGCAGCGATGTAACGCCAAACGGCTTCTCTGCCATGAATACCAGCTTTATGCCCCCGCTGGCGGCAATCGATCATATCGAAGTGATCCGCGGCCCAATGTCGACGCTGTATGGCTCCGACGCAATCGGTGGCGTGGTGAACATCATTACCAAAAAAAGTACCGATAAATGGAGCACCTCCATCAATACCGGCGTTAACCTGCAAGAGAGTAATAAATGGGGTAACAGTACGGTGGCCAACTTTTGGTCCAGCGGTCCGTTAATCGCAGGCGTGCTGGATATGCAGGTTCGCGGGAGCACAACGCAGCGCCAGGGCTCAAGCGTCACCTCTTTGAGCGATACCGCCTCTACTCGCGTACCCTATCCAACTGAATCTGAGAACTATAATATCGGCACGCGCCTGGACTGGAAAACCAATGAGAACAACACGTTGTGGTTAGATCTCGACTCTGCCAGACAGCGCTATGACAATGACGATGGACAGTTGGGCAACCTGACGGGAGGTTATGATAAAACGCTGCGCTATGAGCGCAACAAAGTGACTCTCGGCCACGATAGCGCTTTAACGTTCGGCACCTGGAAATCTTCCCTCGGCTGGAATGAAACCGAGAACAAAGGCCGACAACTGGTCTCCTCCGCGCTCACGCCGGAAAACGCGGGCCGTGCCGGTGATGCGCGAGAACTCAAGAACACTAACGTCATTCTGGACTCGGTGCTGCTGACGCCATTAGGTGACTCACACCTGTTAACCCTTGGTGGGGAATACTGGGATGCGCGAATGAAAGACGGTGTCGTACTGGCCAATACCGGCGAGACGTTCCACCAAAAAACGTGGGCTGCCTATGCGGAAGATGAATGGCATATTCTAGACTCACTGGCGTTAACCGCAGGTACACGTTATGAACATAATGATGTCTTTGGCGGCCACCTGAGTCCTCGCGCCTATATGGTTTGGGATGTCTCCGATGAGTGGACGCTCAAAGGCGGTGTTACTACAGGTTATAAAGCGCCCTCACTCAGCCAGTTGCATAACGGCATTAGCGGCGTAACTGCGCAAGGAACTGTTAATACTGTCGGTAACCCTGACCTCAAGCCGGAAGAAAGTATCAGCTACGAAACCGGGCTATATTATGAAAACGAGGCCGGACTGAACGCCAACGTTACCGGCTTCTATACCGAATATAAAAATAAAATTGTCTCGTATTCTATCGATGATAATACCAACAGCTATACCAATAGCGGTAAGGCAAGGACCGATGGTATTGAATTCGCCAGCACCTTCCCTCTCTGGTCGGACGTACTGAGTTTATCTCTTAACTATACCTACACACAGAGCAAGCAAAAAGATGGTGATAATAAAGGCGCACCGTTGAGCTATACCCCCAAACATATGGCTAACGCCCGCCTGAACTGGCAGGCTACAGAAGATATGAACGCCTGGTTGAGCGCCCGTTATCGCGGTAAGGCGCCACGCTTTACCGAAAATTATGAGAACCTCAGCGCGGTACAAAAGGCGGTGTATGACGACAAAGGCGCGAATTTAAAAGCCTGGACCGTTCTCGATATGGGAATGTCTTATAAGCTGACCAAAGACCTGACGCTGAATACGGCAGTCAATAACGTACTGGATAAAGACTTCAGCGAAGTTAAACTGTATCAGGTTGGTCGCAATAGCACCTACGCAGGTGACTACTATCAGACTGCACAATCCACTACCGGCTACGTAAATCCGGGTCGTAACTACTGGGTTTCGTTAAACTATCAGTTCTAATTGTAAAATGTTTTATTGGCAGGACTATCTCTGATAGTCCTGTTCCAATATGCAACTGATATCATTCTCGCGTACATGAATTCGATATTCCCGTCTAAACAACATTAACACACCCCTATTTTTGTGCGTGCTTAATGTTGATATTAATAAAATGTGAGTTGATACCGTAAGTTATCAACAATGACCTACAAAGCATAAACAAAAAATTTATCTAACTAAATAATAGATAAACAGCCAGCACAATACTGTCATGCATAAACGCTGGTCGGATATGTACCAGCGACATTAAAGAAGATCATTTTCTCACTATCCAACAGTTGAGAATGGTAAAAATGAAAAAGTTAATGATTGCGATTATTGCTGCAACAGCTTTATCCGGTTGCGCTCAGCAAACCTTTAAAATCAACAACGGTATTGCAGAAAAAACCACACAGGAAACCAGACAGAATTTTTTTATTAATGGTATTGGCCAGTCACAAACCATCGATGCAGCTTCTGTTTGCGGCGGTGCAGACAAGGTTGTTCGCACTGAAGTTCAGGAGTCGGGTATGGATGTTTTCTTGCGCATCATCACGATTGGCATCTATACCCCTCGTGAAGCCAGAGTGTATTGTTCTAAGTGATATTTTAAGCAGGTATTTTCAGGAATACCTGCTTAACTTAATTGATGGTTAATAATATTGAACATTACTGAGAGATGATAGTATCGAGTCAATATACGCCTTAATAAAACATAAGAAAAATTAAACAATCAGTACAGAAAAACGCCCTCCTGCATCATTAAGTACATTGCCAAAACAATAGCTCCGGCGATACCGCCTAAAAACAGAACAGCGGCAATTGCTAGTTGGTCGCGGTTTGTGTACTTACCGTTACTACGCACATCCAATTTTTTCTTATGTACTACCTTCACTCCACGATTTGAATCGCGTGCCCTGGTAAATGCTATATCTGTCATGCTGTTATCCGTTTGCTGTATGTAAAAATGCAAATAACCACCACATGACTAAGGATATGTTTTTTGAATAACGCGATCTGAGATTTATCTCACGATAAAGAAAAACACAGGATTTCTACGGC
>NZ_CP069763.1:3304681-3306871 GCF_016893685.1 Citrobacter cronae | reverse complement strand
CACTTCCGCCGATGAACCAAGTACTTTGTCGCCCACCCGCAACGAATAGGACAGCCCTTTTATTGGGACATTCAATGCGCCCCGGATATGCACTCCACTTATTGTGATAATGATACTACTTGTTTGAAAATGAGTTTGGTAAAGCAGAACAGGTATCTCATTCACCGTGTTTTGCGCAGGGGCCAGCAGCAAGTTTGTATCAGGTATGACGGTATTTGCTTCAGCAGGATCCGATTACCAGGCAGTGAGGTGCACCAAACCTTCCCTTGCCGAATAATAATCAACGTTCGTAGATGAGGCCGAAGCGCGGCTTCAGTTCCGAGCTGATATTGACTCTCCAGATCGCATTTCTTCTCAGCGATGCGCTTAGCTGTGCCCGTTGCCTGGAAAGCTTCATTAAGTATGTTGTCCATATTTTTCGCAGCATATCTAGCGCCCCCCAAAGCTTCCATCGATGAGGAATACCAAAGTTGCATATTGAGAATAAAAACGCCGATTACGAACAGACATATCGCAGCAAATATCGGTAACAGTGCTTTGCGCATTCTTATATCCTGTGGCGAAAAATGAACACGTTAAAGCAGGCATTGACTGGGTCAAGTTTGTCTCTACAGAGCATGGTAGACAGCAACATAAATCGCCATGGAACCAATCACATTTTTTAAATCACATCATAACGTATTGATTAATAGTAAATAATCATTGAACATTTTCAGTGCAATACCAGTATTGCACCACATTTAATTTGCTATCATATGTAGGCATAACGAGGAGGTGAGCCTATGAAAATTTTTATTACTGACGATGGCGGAAAGCTGATCCCTGTCGATGGAAAAAGCGTCGTCATCGAACTTAATAATGGCAAAACGATTGAGATAGCCGAGGAATACGGCAGAGACGACATTCCTGAAGGGATCAATCTTTGGGGAGGACGGGAACCGTCTCCTTCACTTCCTTTTGAGGAAATCAAAGCCAGAACTGAAAGCCTCGGCGTTTACCCATTAGCAGCCAATGCTCTACACGTTTTCCCGTACAAAATCTCGTCGAAAAATGAATCCTGACAAACTCGCAGTGAACACAGCAATCAACTATCCGATCGTGTTACCCGAAGCAGACATAACAAAACCCTAATCTCTTAATGAAAATAAGGATTTGTTAAGCTTAATACGATACGGTTGTGGTGGCGTATCATTCGAGGAAAAATAATGAACAGATTCTCAAGACTTCAGATTCGCTTRCACTGGYTAACYCTGRTRTTAATMGCGATAACCTATGCMGCWATGGARYTTCGYGGYTGGTTTCCCAAAGGCAGTACCCTCTATCTGTTGATGAAAGAAACACACTATAATTCAGGGGTATTTGTCTGGTGTTTAATGATAATACGTTTAATTCTCAAACATAAGTATGACGATCCAGCGATCGTACCTACGCCACCCCAGTGGCAGAGGATATCAGCCAAATTAATGCATATCATGCTCTATGTCTCTTTTCTGGCTCTACCGTTATTAGGTATCTTGACGATGGCTTACGGCGGAAAGAGTTGGTATTTTTTAGGGCTAAACATTCCCGCTTTCTTTCATAGCAACGGTGAAATAAAGGCCGTCGTAAAAACTATTCATGAAACTTTGGCAAATGTAGGGTATTTCCTGATTGCAGCCCATGCTGGCGCGGCATTATTTCACCACGCCATACAGAAGGACAATACCCTGTTGCGAATGATGCCTGAGCATAAACACCTGAAATGATAATCTTAGAAACATAGGCACTAAAACACCAAGAAAGCATTAGTTTATTTATTAGTCATCATAATGCTTATGTTTCTTTCTCTCTCCTCATTACATTATCATCACCAGGCGACGTCAATTCGTATTGACGTCGCCCCTTGTATATCAGATAAAAACACAGTATAAGTACTGTATGTTTATACAGATAAAGGAAAGTAACAATGTTCGTGGAACTCGTTTATGACAAAAGGAATTTTGATGGTCTGCCAGGCGCAAAAGAGATCATTCTGGGCGAATTGAGAAAGAGAGTGCAGCGGATCTTTCCAGATGCTGATGTCCGGGTTAAACCGATGCTGACTCTCCCAGCGATCAACACTGACGCCAATAAGCACGAGAAAGAACAGATTAGTCGCACTGTTCAGGAAATGTTTGAAGAAGCCGATATGTGGCTGCTTTCAGATTAAAT
>NZ_CP069763.1:3289115-3304298 GCF_016893685.1 Citrobacter cronae | reverse complement strand
AAACGGACTACATAGAAATGAATTCATCTATTACCATCGTTACAGCATTTTTCGATATAGGACGAGGAAACTGGACGAGTGATAAAGGTTTCTCTCCTCATCTAGAGAGAACATCTGATACCTACATCAATTATTTTAAAAACCTGTCTGAGTTAGATAATGACATGGTTATATTTACATCCTGCGATCTTAAACCAAAAATAGAAAAAATTAGAAATGGTAAACGTACTGTTGTAATCCCCTTAGATATTAATAAAAAATTCCAACACATTAAAAACAGGATTTCTCAGATCCAGAGAAATGATGAGTTTAGAAATAAGCTTGAAACTCGCCAACTAATAAACCCTGAATACTGGTCCTCAGACTACGTACTAGTTTGCAACCTGAAGACATACTTTGTAAATAAGGCAATAGAGTTAAACCTTGTAAATAATAACATGGTTGCATGGATTGATTTTGGTTACTGTCGTAATGCGAAAGTAATAGATGGATTATCTCGCTGGAATTATCGTTTTGACGTCAACAAAGTTAACTTATTCACAGTAAAAAAAGGGTTAACTGCCAAAACGCTTCATCAGGTTTTCGATCACATGATTAATAATCGCTCTTATATTATTGGCGGTGCCATTGTTGCAACACAAAATAAATGGAAAGAATTTTATGAATTGGTTTGCCAGTGCCAAATGACAACGCTTAAAAACAATATTGTGGATGATGATCAGGGTATTTTTATAATGTGCTACCATTATAAACCTCAATTAATCAAACTAAATCATCTCGGTAAGAACCGATGGTTCAATTTGTTTAAATTGTATGGCAGGAATGATTTTGTTTCTTTTTCACGAAGGTTAAAAGTAACACTTATCGGGAAATAAGATTAAATTGTAGACATACACAATACCGATAAAGGTAAAGCTGATGTCTACTATGAGCGAAGAGCGGTAATTAAATATTCGAACACGACATAAATTATCACTCTGCTCGGTTCTGTTTATCAGTCATGATCAATTAACAGTCAGTCGCAATGCTAATTCTTGCGGGTAGGGATCAAAGTAATTCTGCGTCAGCAGATAATCGTCCGGGTATTCCGCCAGATAATGTTTCAGCAACGTCATCGGGGCCAGGATGGGCAGTAGTCCTACGCGGTAATGAAGGATCACCTCGCGCAACTCGCCGCGCTGACGCATTGTTAATTGATTACGGAAGTACCCCTGAATGTGCATAAGCACGTTTGTGTGGTTTTTACGTGAGGCGGGTTTCTTCAGAATTGTCATTAAGTTATCCCGGTAGACCGCAAAGAAAGCCTCCAGATCCTCCCATTCATGCAGTGATGCGACAAATGGGCCAATTTGCCTATACCCGGCCTGATGGTGAGCCAGCAATTGCAATTTATAACGACTATGAAAATCCAGTAGAGCCCGCCGCGTCAGGCCATTTTTGCGCAGCATATTGAGCTCATGTAGCGCGAAAACCCTTTCGACGAAGTTTTCGCGTAGGACCGGATCGTGCAGTCGCCCGTCTTCTTCTACCGGTAGCCACGGATATTTCTCCATCAGCGCGGCGGTAAACAGTCCCACCCCGTCTTTACGCCCGCGATTGCCTTTATCGTCATATAAGCGCACACGTTCCATGCCACAACTGGGGGATTTTGCACAGACGATAAAACCGGACAGTGTGTCCAGCCCTGCCAGATACCGCTGGCAGAAGTCAGCCATTTCGTCGGTCACGTCTTCGTGAGGTGCGTGACTAAAACGCATGCGAATATCCCCGACAGTCGTTTGCACCAGGCGCAGCGCTGGCCGAGGGACAGGCAAACCTATCGCCATCTCCGGGCAAACAGGCTGGAAAGTCACCCACTGGGCTAGTTTCTCCATCGCAAATTCTGCCCGTTTATGCCCGCCGTCAAAGCGGACGGCAGATCCCGTTAAACAACCGCTGATCCCAACGATGGGTTGCATTTTCATGACCTCTTCCTCACTATCGCGTTTTACGGGAGAAGAAAAGCGTCACCGTACCGACGGTGAGGCCAAATTTCTTCATCTCCGTTTTATTAAACAGATGGTTAGCATCCTGCATGTACATCCAGTCGTCAAAATTCAGCAACCAGGTTCTGCCGCTGGCTTTCACATTCATGCTGTAATGCCAGTTGAACGCGTTGCCCGCTGCTTGCCCCTTCGCCACGCCTTCAATGTCACCGGCAGTACCCTCGTAACGATCAGCGCTAACTTTACGGATATGCCACACCCGCTGCTGTTTCTCTCCATCGTCGTACACAAAGCGTTCATTGAGGGTCAATGTGTCTCCCACCACATCGCCGTTAATATCGACATGGAAGCGACGAAGCTGTTTACCGCTGCGGTCCTGAATCATCCCCCATGCTTGCGTTTCTCCCTGAAAATACTGAAAGATATCCAGCGTCGGCTGCTGTTGCCGATAGTCGGCAATTTCAGCGCTACAACCAGCCACCTGCATCAGCAAGGGCAGGCTCAGGGCCAATAAACGTTTCATTTTTCACCTCCAGTAAGCTGCTGACGCAGCTCAGGATATTGCGTGCGGGAACCCAGCCAGACAGAGAGAAAGTTTTCGCTGAACGCCGCCGACTGCGGTGGGCCAAGCGGGATAAAGTGCCTTTGAGCCGCCGAAGCGCGATACCAAAACTTCCCCTGCTTATCTTGCAATACAAAAGCCAGTTGCGTACCTGGCGCGACGTCTGGCCATATCTCACTCAACATGCGAAGCCAGGACTCACTCTGCGCTTCCCGCCCGAGAATACCCTGCGCTCGCCACTGATCGCGGGTGGCATTAACCAGTTCTTGCCGTTCAATATTGCGCTGATAGGTGATAATCAGTGCTTGATCCTCTTTCAGCCCGCGATAGCGCCCATCCGGCGTGCGCAGTTGTGAGGTATAGATCGTGAATGGTCCCCAGGAGAGCGTCGCATCGCCGACTTTCCGCCAGCTTAACCAGTCAGCGGCACCGGCAAAAGGCGCCGTCGCCATGACGCCCAGCAGTATCAATAAGGCAGGTTTCATTAGTGTTTCCCCATGAAAATATGAAAAAACAGCATCAACACCAGCCAGCCCGCCGCCATTAAGCCAACAACAATAAATGTTGGTTCCAGAAAAGTAATGGCCCCCAAACGCTCTCCTATCACATAGGCGATCGGCCCACCACCGGTGGCCATTATGGCCAGCAGCCATCCCGGCAAGGTAGTCGAGCAGGTAAGGTGCGTCCACAGGACAGCGAACATGAGCCAAAGCGCAACCATCCATAACGGCAACAATGCTTCGCCGTGAAAATTAATCAACCCCGTCAACGCCCACAGCGCATCCAGACCACTACCCACCGCTGCCAGCATTAACGCGTACAGACGTTGCGCAGACGGCAGCAAGAAGCAGGCCAGAATAGCCAGCCCAAGCCATAACGCCAGGCCGCGCTCACGAAATAACACCACCATGAGCCAGTACAGATCGAACCCGACAGCCAGGAAAAAGACCTGTAAATGGCGGTTCATGGACGTTCCGCCGTCAGTTGCACCACGCTGATCGTGCGGGCGTTAAAACCGGCTTCGCAGTAGCCGAAGTAGTACAGCCACATACGGCGAAAACGCTCATCAAATCCCAGTTTTTCAATGTCATGCCAGGCGTGAACAAATCCTTGTCGCCAGTGCGCAAGCGTCCGGGCGTAGTCGGGCCCCATATCGAACAGATTACGAACCACAAAGTCAGTATGCTTTGTCATCAGGCCGCTCATCGCGGTGATACTGGGTAAAAAGCCCCCTGAAAAGATATAGCGCTGAATAAAATCAACGCTTTTGCTGTATTCGCGATAGCGCTGATCCTGAATGGTAATGGCCTGAATCGCCAGTTTTCCCCCACGACGCAGTCGCGCCTGGCAGGTACGGAAAAACGTCGGCAGATAACGCTGACCAACCGCTTCGATCATTTCAACCGACACCAGTTTGTCGAATTCCCCGGTCAGGTCGCGGTAGTCGCACAGCAGGACGTTGACTCTCTCCTGTAAACCTGCGCGGGCAATCCGCGCTTTCGCCCAGGCAAACTGTTCCTGAGACAGGGTCGTGGTGGTTACACGGCAACCGTAGTGGCGGGCGGCGAATTCCGCCATCGCCCCCCAACCAGTACCAATCTCCAGCAGGTGATCATTTGCGGTCAGTGCCAGTTGCTCGCAAAGCCGCGCCATTTTGGCCTGCTGAGCCTGCGCTAAAGACTGCTCGGGGCAGGTGAATAATGCGCTGGAATAGAGTAAATCCTCATCAAGAAAGTGCGCGTAAAATGCATTGCCGAGATCGTAATGCGCGGCAATGTTTTCTCTTGCTTGTTGCCGATGGTTGCGACGCGTCCAGTGACGCAAACGCTCGGCAGGTCGGCCAAGCAGGCGAAAACCGCTTTCCAGGCGTCCCAGTAGGGTGCTGTTAAGCGCAAATATTTGCAGTAACGGCGTGAGCTGTTGCGTTTCCCACTCTCCGTCCATCCAGGCCTCAGCCGCTGCAAGACTTCCGCCTATCAGCACCCGCCAGTACACCCTGGGCGAGAGAATATGTACGTCAGCGCGTAATTCAGCTGAAACATCACCAAAATGTAAGGTCTGCTCCCCTTCCCGCACCGTGACAGAACCCTGGCGAAGGCCGCTCAGCATGCGGAAAAGAAGCCAACGCGCCACACGCAGGTTGCGCGGAACATCAGGTTCAAGCGCAAAGACGGGATCGGTCATGATCGTTCACTCCTGCTGACGGGATGGTTGTAGAGAGGGACTCGCTTGAGCCACAGGCGTAGCGCCTGCCAGTAAATCGCGAACACCGTTTTCAGCGTCATCAACGGCAGTCGTAGCAGCAACGCGCGTAAACTCGCCTGCGTCAACGGCTCGCGTTTGAGCATCAGGCTGGCATCAAAAATCTTCTCTGCCTGGTGGTTTTCGATATGCATATGCAGCGTTTTACCCGGCGGGTTAAATCGCCAGTGATAGACCATATCCATCGGGTTAAATGGCGATACATGGAACGCTTTTTCCGACGGACGCTTTTCCTGTGCGTCTACAGCGTAGTAATGTCGCTCATTCCATGGTGTATTGCGGACTTCCGCCAGTACCCAGCGCAGACGCTGTGAACGGTCATAGCAGTAGTAAAAATTGACCGGGTTAAAATGAAAACCGAAATAGCGCAGCTGTGTCAGAAGCATTACACGCCCCCCGGGATGTTCGCCCGTCAGGCAGGCAAGCTTATTCAACACGCTCTCTCTTAACGGTGCCCCCAGCGGGTAATCCGCATCATGAAAAGCGGCCGCGGCGAAGCGATTACATTTCACGCCCACGCCCGGAAGCTGTGCGAGTTCATCTAAATCGAGCCACGCCATAAACACCTGATAACTAAACTGGTGTGTTGCTGGCTGGAGGCGGCGATGGCGCAAAATACCGTGGTACAGGCAGCTGTTCATCTTAGCCCCCCTCTCCTGCGGCAATGCCGTGTACTACATCGAGCGCGCTGCGCACGCCATCCTCATGAAAGCCGTTGTACCAATAAGCCCCGCAGAACCAGGTCCGACGCAGGCCGTTGATCTCAGTGCGGCGCGCCTGCGCGCGCCAGCTGTCGGGATTAAACAATGGGTGCTCGTAGACAAAGCGTCGCCAGACGAATCGCTCGTCAATAGGGGTGTCCGGGTTGAGGGTCACGCAGAATAGCGGGCTTCCTTCGGGTAATCCCTGGAGAATATTCATGTTATAGGTGACGCAGGCGCTGGCGCGATCTTGCCCACTCAGGCGGTAATTCCAGCTTGCCCACGCGCGTTCGCGTACCGGTAACCAGCGGCGATCGCTATGCAATACGACCTCGTTACGCTGCCAGCTAATTGCGCCCAGCACGTCGCGTTCTGCGGGGGTGGCATCACCAAGCACGACCAGAGCCTGCGAAGAATGACAAGCGAAGATCACCTGATCAAACGTCTGTACTGATCCTGCCAACTGGATTTTGACGCCGCTGTCGTGACGAATAACCTGCTGAACAGGCGCATTGAGGTGCAATGCCAGACGCTCACCCAGCTTCGCCAGCATAACGCGAATGTACTCGCGCGATCCGCCTGGCACCACGAACCACTGCGGACGATGCCAGATATCCAGCAGGCCGTGGTGTTCAAAGAAGCGCAAGAACAGCGGCAACGGAAAACGGCGCATCTCCTGTAGCGAAGATGACCAGATGGCTGCGCCCATCGGCAGAATATAATGACGCGCAAAGAACGTACTGAAATGGTGCTGGTCGAGGAAGGTCTGTAGCGTGGCGTTTGCATCGACATCATTCAATGCCCGTTTAGCCAGACGATTAAAACGGACAATCTCTTTCAGCATTCCCCAAAATGCGGGTTTGAGCAGGTTCTGACGTTGGGCGAACAAGGAAGTCAGCGTATGACCGCTGTACTCCATACCGCTTTGCGTATTATGCACCGAAAAACTCATCTGCGTTTTTTGCCCCTGGATACCGAGTTCACTCAGCAAGCCCATAAAACGCGGATAAGTTCGGTCGTTGTAGACGATAAAGCCGCTATCAATTGCGAAATTCCCCTGTGGAGTCGCTATATCTACCGTCGCAGTATGGCCGCCCGGGGTCGACGCCGCTTCAAAAAGCGTCACCTGATGATGTCCGGCCAGACGCCAGGCGCAGGTTAATCCGGCAATACCACTGCCAATGATAGCAATTTTCATGAACGCACCATCCTGCGCAGCAACGCGCGCTGGAGACTCTCAGGCAGCCCGGCCAACAGACGCAGCAACACGCCAAAACCTGTCGGGAAGGCAATACTATTTTTTCCTTTCGCCAGGCCACGGCGAATAGCCTTCACCGCCTGCTCTACACTCACCTGCCCGGGCATAGGAAAATCGTTTTTACGGGTAAGCGGGGTATCAACAAATCCTGGCGAAACGACGGTCACGGCAATCCCCTTTGGCTCCCAGTCCAGACGCAAACTATTGGCAAACCAGGTTAGCGCGGCTTTAGACGCACCATAGGCTTCCGCCCGTGGGAACGGCAGCCAGTGCGCCATCGAACTGACCAGCACCACGCGGTTACCGGAAGTTAACTGCGGCTGAAGCGCTGCCAGGCAGTTGATGGGGCCGTGATAATTCGCCGCCATCACCCGTTCAACCTTCCCTGCATCTATCCAGCCGTGGTCGAGATATTCGCAAGTTCCGGCACAGAGAATAACCAGTTCGGGTTTGCAGTCCGCCAACGCCTGGCGACAGGCGTCCCTGTCTGTCATATCGAACAGCCGTACTGTGATGTTGGCGTGGGATTGGCGCAGTTGTTCCAGCCTTTCGGGATTGCGGCCACAGGCAATCACGTGACAGCCGTCATCGGCCCATGATTTTGCAAGCCCGGCGCCAATCCCAGAACTTGCGCCAGTAATGAGGACAGTCATCATGCGCGCACCCTCCTTTTAACGTGGCGAACGGCCCAACCCAACAGCGGCAGATGCTCATAGAGCATCTCACCGGCATCGTAATAATCACGCTGGCGAAAAATCTTCTCGCCATGTGTCTCGACCATTGAACATCCCGGCAAAGATCGTATTTCTCCGCCAGCAATACGCGGATGCGACCAGTACATTGTCCACGTCACGGCAAACCGCCCGGTCTCACACAGTGGAGGGTCAATGGCAAAACGGCAGGCATTCACATTCGCCAGGAGATGCGAGAAATAGCGCTGAATGGCAAACAGCCCGTTATGTTCCCCGAAGGGATCGACAAGTACCGCGTGCACGTCGTACAACCCGGCAAGCGCGGGGACGGGCTGGCGATCCAAACTGGCGTAGTAATCCACAAACCTGTCGATAACCGATGGCGGTGCGCGCATAGCTCTTACCCTTGTGTGAACCACATTACGTAGGCGGTATAATTAAAACTTACACAAACACTTTAATTTGTCCAAGTTTATACTAATAAATAATTATAAATTCATTTAATTCAACAAATTAAAATTTAGTATTTTTGAGAGAATTTATTCGTAAGCCACTAAGGTAGTGGCCAATCAACACACAAGAAAGGTAATGACAGAGGATTAAAGCGGGATCACTTCGAGGGAGTTGACCTGCTGTTGCCAGAGGTCTATCTGTTTTTTGCGCGCTACGGTGAGTTTGCCGGACGTCACCAACAGCCATTTGCGATCGGGGAAAATTTCAGGCGCAAGCATCGCGGGCGGTACAGGAAGCACATCAATGCGATGTCCCTGTCCAGTGCGACCAAGCGCTTCAAGCCAGATCTCGCAGGGGTCGGTAAGATGCCAGCCTGTAATCAGGTAGTTATCGCCCGGCGCACGCTTATCCCCTTCCAGGCAAAACGAGGTGTAAGAAATAATAATACCATCAAGGATTTCACGCAGCGTCATGATAGCCGGCACGTTAGCTGATACCTGGCTTCGCAGAGGACGCAGCACCTCGCTCACCAGTTCAGGGCGGGGATATTCGCGGCCGGCATCATAAATAAGCTGGCGCAGAGATTCTATTTTCCCTTCGTTCAGGCGCTGCAGCATACTCTCTTGCAGAACGAACCAGTTATTCGTTCGCCGGGCACCAGGGCGGGACAGCAACGGTTTAACCTGGCTTATCGGTACGCCTTTTTTCACCCAATCGAGAATTTTAAGCGCCTGTTGGATATCGTCATCGCTATACAACCGGTGCCCACCATCCGTACGCTGTGGTTTGAGAAGTCCATAACGACGTTGCCAGGCGCGCAGCGTTGTGGCGGTTATTCCACAAAGCCGCGCAAATTCACCGATGGAATAGGACATACAGAGCACCGAATAACCAAGAATACTTTCAATATACTACGAACCACGAGCAACAATCACTTGCAGAAAGAAGATATAAAGCACAAGGGATTGATATCCAGAAATTATTGGAACATAAATCAAGAGAAATGACAGACAAATATCACGACGACAGGGGTAAGGATTGGACTGTTGTCGAAGTAAAAACAGGGTGAGCACGCCTGGTTTTTGGGGAAACGTTTTGGGGAAACGTTTTGGGGAAACAATGTTACAGGCATAAAAAACGGGAACCTCTCGGCTCCCGTTCTCACACAACCCAGAATCTGGATTACATGTTTTCGATGATCGCGTCACCAAACTCTGAACATTTCAGCAGCTTAGCGCCGTCCATCAGACGTTCGAAATCATAAGTTACGGTCTTAGCGTTGATCGCGCCTTCCATACCTTTAACAATTAAGTCAGCCGCTTCAGTCCAACCCATGTGGCGCAGCATCATTTCAGCAGACAGAATGATTGAACCTGGGTTCACTTTATCCTGGCCTGCGTACTTCGGTGCAGTACCATGGGTCGCTTCGAACAGCGCACATTCGTCACCGATGTTCGCGCCTGGCGCGATACCAATACCACCCACCTGTGCTGCCAACGCATCAGAGATGTAGTCGCCGTTCAGGTTCATACACGCAATCACATCGTACTCAGCAGGACGCAGCAGGATCTGTTGCAGGAACGCATCGGCGATAACGTCCTTAACCACGATTTCTTTGCCGGATTTCGGGTTCTTGATTTTCACCCACGGGCCGCCATCGATCAATTCACCACCGAATTCTTCACGCGCTAACTGATAACCCCAGTCTTTGAACGCGCCTTCAGTGAACTTCATGATGTTACCTTTATGTACCAGGGTAACAGAATCGCGATCGTTCGCGATGGCATATTCGATCGCCGCACGAACCAGACGCTTGGTCCCTTCTTCGGAACACGGTTTGATACCAATACCACAATGTTCCGGGAAGCGAATTTTCTTCACGCCCATTTCTTCACGCAGGAATTTAATCACTTTCTCAGCATCTGCGGAGTCTGCTTTCCACTCGATACCCGCATAGATATCTTCGGAGTTTTCACGGAAGATAACCATGTCGGTCAGTTCAGGGTGTTTAACCGGGCTTGGCGTACCCTGGTAATAACGCACCGGGCGCAGGCAGACATACAGGTCAAGTTCCTGACGCAGAGCAACGTTCAGAGAGCGAATACCGCCGCCAACTGGCGTGGTCAGAGGGCCTTTGATGGCAACACGATATTCACGAATCAGATCAAGGGTTTCAGCAGGCAGCCAGACGTCCTGACCATAAACCTGAGTGGATTTCTCGCCGGTGTAGATTTCCATCCAGGAGATTTTACGCTCGCCTTTATAGGCTTTCTTGACAGCAGCATCGACAACTTTGATCATCGGTGGGGTTACATCAACGCCGATACCGTCGCCTTCAATGAACGGGATAATCGGATTTTCAGGAACGTTGAGTTTGCCGTTTTGCAGGGTGATCTTCTTACCTTCCGCCGGAACAACTACTTTGCTTTCCATTCACCTCTCCTTCGAGCGCTTCTGGTTTGCTCGTCTGTCATCGCGCTGCATGTGCATTGGCGTCCTGCTGCACGACTGCGTTAGAGCAATTTTTTGTTAATGATTTGTAATGAGCGTGTCAATACTACCCTATTGTTCGTCGCCATGAAAGACACTCGTTCTTAGGCTATAATGCGGCAATTGATATAATCTGAAAATACCATGCAAAAAACTTCTTTTAGAAATCACCAAGTTAAGCGATTCAGCTCACGACAAGTCACTAAACAGCGTAAAGAAAACCAGCCAAAACGCGTGGTTTTGTTCAATAAACCCTACGATGTTTTGCCACAATTTACTGACGAAGCCGGACGCAAAACGTTAAAAGATTTTATTCCCGTGCAAGGCGTGTATGCTGCGGGTCGTTTGGATCGGGACAGTGAAGGGCTTTTAGTGCTGACCAACGATGGCGCATTACAGGCGCGGTTAACGCAGCCCGGCAAGCGCACGGGGAAAATTTATTATGTTCAGGTTGAGGGAGAACCTACGCCCGAAGCGCTGGAAGCCCTGCGCACTGGCGTAACGCTCAACGATGGCCCTACACTGCCCGCAGGAATTCAAATGGTAGAAGAACCTGCCTGGCTGTGGCCGAGAAACCCGCCCATTCGTGAACGGAAGAATATTCCCACCAGTTGGCTAAAAGTCACCTTATATGAAGGCCGCAACCGTCAGGTACGTCGGATGACGGCGCATGTTGGGTTTCCTACGCTGCGCCTCATACGCTATGCCATGGGCGATTACACACTGGAAAATCTCGCTAACGGCGAATGGCGGGATGCAACTGTATAAGGAAGCTGTATGTTCAAACCACACGTCACGGTCGCCTGCATTGTGCATGCAGAAGATAAATTTTTAGTGGTTGAGGAAACCATCAACGGCAAAGCTTTGTGGAATCAACCTGCCGGGCACCTGGAAGCGGACGAAACTCTGGTGCAGGCCGCCGCTCGTGAGCTATGGGAAGAGACAGGCATCAACGCACAACCGCAGCACTTCATTCGAATGCATCAATGGATTGCGCCAGACAAAACGCCCTTTTTGCGTTTTCTGTTTTCTATCGAACTTGCCAATATGTGCGCTACTGAACCTCATGACAGTGATATAGATTGCTGCCGCTGGGTCAGCGCAGAAGAGATTCTTTCAGCGCCAAATCTGCGTTCGCCGCTGGTTGCCGAGAGCATTCTCTGTTACCAGAGTGGAGAGCGCTATCCGCTGGCAACGATCGGCGAATTTAACTGGCCGTTTACAGAGGGTGTCAAGTAAAGGGCTGCGTGCTAGAATATGCCGCCTTGAAGTTCAATGTCGTGAGTATTCCTATGTCTGAAAGCCCAAAAAAAGTGATCGTCGGCATGTCCGGCGGTGTCGATTCTTCCGTATCAGCCTGGTTGTTGCAACAACAGGGTTATCAGGTAGAAGGCCTGTTCATGAAGAACTGGGAAGAGGACGATGGTGAGGAATATTGCACAGCGGCTGCCGACCTCGCGGATGCGCAGGCTGTTTGCGACAAACTCGGCATTGAACTGCATACCGTTAACTTTGCTGCAGAATACTGGGACAACGTCTTTGAACTGTTCCTGGAAGAGTACAAAGCGGGTCGTACGCCGAACCCGGATATTCTGTGCAATAAAGAAATCAAATTTAAAGCCTTCCTTGAGTTTGCCGCAGAAGATTTAGGTGCCGATTACATCGCCACCGGTCACTACGTACGCCGCGCGGATGTCGACGGAAAAAGCCGCCTGCTGCGAGGGCTCGATGGCAATAAAGACCAGAGCTATTTCCTCTACACGCTCGGCCATGAGCAAATCGCGCAAAGCCTGTTCCCGGTTGGCGAACTGGAAAAACCACAGGTGCGTAAAATTGCCGAAGATCTCGGACTAATTACGGCCAAGAAAAAAGACTCCACCGGTATCTGCTTCATCGGCGAACGCAAGTTCCGCGAATTTCTTGGTCGCTACCTGCCCGCTCAGCCAGGTAAAATCATCACCGTTGACGGTGAAGAAATTGGCCAGCACCAGGGGCTGATGTACCACACTCTGGGCCAACGTAAAGGTCTGGGCATTGGCGGTACAAAAGAAGGGACGGAAGATCCATGGTATGTGGTGGATAAAGATGTTGAGAACAACATTCTGGTTGTCGCTCAGGGTCACGAACACCCACGTCTGATGTCCGTTGGTCTGGTGGCGCAACAGCTGCATTGGGTCGATCGCGAACCGTTCACCGGCACCATGCGCTGCACGGTGAAAACCCGTTATCGTCAGACCGACATTCCGTGCACCGTTAAAGCGCTGGATGCTGAACGTATTGAAGTCATTTTCGACGAACCTGTCGCGGCGGTAACGCCGGGTCAGTCGGCTGTCTTTTACAATGGCGAAGTCTGCCTCGGCGGCGGAATTATCGAACAACGCCTGCCTTTGCCGGTCTAATTATTTACACATTTGATACAAGGAAGCAGTGAACGTGGCAAAGAACTATTATGACATCACCCTCGCCCTGGCAGGTATATGCCAGTCGGCACGCCTGGTGCAAGAACTGGCGCACCAGGGGCATTGTGATGCCGATGCGTTACACGTTTCGCTCAACAGTATCATCGACATGAACCCCAGCTCTACGCTTGGGGTTTTTGGCGGGAGTGAAGCTAACCTGCGACTTGGCCTTGAAACGTTGCTCGGCGTGCTCAACGCCAGCAGTCGTCAGGGGCTGAATGCGGAACTCACCCGCTACACGTTAAGCCTGATGGTACTGGAGCGTAAGCTGTCAGCTGCCAAAGGCGCTATGGACACGCTGGGAGACCGTATCAACGGCTTGCAGCGCCAGTTGGACCATTTTGATTTGCAGTCAGAAACGCTGATGAGCGCAATGGCCGGCATTTATGTTGACGTCATCAGCCCACTCGGCCCGCGTATTCAGGTTACGGGTTCTCCTGCCATCCTTCAGAGCCCGCAGGTTCAGGCCAAAGTACGCGCTTCGCTACTGGCTGGCATTCGTGCAGCAGTGCTCTGGCATCAGGTTGGTGGAGGCCGTCTGCAACTCATGTTTTCTCGTAATCGCCTGACGACTCAGGCAAAACAAATTCTTGCTCATTTAACCCCGGAGTTGTGATCTATGGAATTATCCTCACTGACCGCCGTTTCCCCTGTCGATGGACGCTACGGCGATAAAGTCAGCGCGCTGCGCGGGATTTTCAGCGAATACGGTTTGCTGAAATTCCGTGTACAGGTTGAAGTACGCTGGCTGCAAAAACTGGCCGCGCACGCAGCGATCAAGGAAGTTCCTGCTTTTGCTGCCGACGCAATCGGTTTCCTTGATGCGATCGTCGCTAACTTCAATGAAGAAGATGCTGCGCGCATCAAAACCATTGAGCGTACGACCAACCATGATGTGAAGGCAGTTGAGTATTTCCTGAAAGAAAAAGTGGCTGATATCCCGGAACTGCATGCCGTTTCCGAGTTTATTCACTTCGCGTGTACGTCAGAAGACATCAACAACCTGTCTCACGCGCTGATGCTGAAAACCGCTCGCGACGAAGTGGTCCTGCCGTACTGGCGTAAGCTTATCGACGCAGTGAAAGATCTGTCCGTACAGTATCGCGATATCCCTCTGCTCTCCCGTACCCACGGTCAACCCGCCACCCCATCCACGCTGGGCAAAGAAATGGCGAACGTGGCCTACCGTATGGAGCGCCAGTACCGCCAGCTTAACCAGGTCGAAATTCTCGGTAAAATCAACGGCGCCGTCGGTAACTATAACGCCCACATCGCCGCTTACCCGGAAGTAGACTGGCATCAGTTCAGCGAAGAGTTTGTTACGTCGCTGGGCATCCAGTGGAACCCTTACACCACGCAGATTGAACCGCACGACTACATTGCCGAGCTGTTTGATTGCATCGCCCGTTTCAACACTATCCTGATTGACTTTGACCGCGATGTCTGGGGTTACGTGGCGCTGAACCATTTCAAACAGAAAACTATCGCCGGTGAGATCGGTTCCTCCACCATGCCGCACAAGGTTAACCCAATCGATTTCGAAAACTCCGAAGGTAACCTGGGTCTGTCTAACGCGGTTCTGCAACACCTGGCGAGCAAACTGCCGGTGTCCCGCTGGCAGCGCGACCTGACGGACTCTACCGTTCTGCGCAACCTGGGTGTCGGTATTGGCTATGCGCTGATCGCATATCAGTCCACGCTGAAGGGCGTGAGCAAACTGGAAGTCAATCGCGAGCATCTGCTTGATGAACTGGGCCATAACTGGGAAGTGCTGGCCGAACCTATTCAGACCGTAATGCGTCGCTATGGCATTGAAAAACCGTACGAGAAGCTGAAAGAGCTGACGCGCGGTAAGCGCGTTGACGCCGAAGGTATGAAACAGTTTATCGACGGCCTGGCCCTGCCGGAAGACGAGAAAACTCGCCTGAAAGCGATGACACCAGCCAACTATATTGGTCGCGCCATCACCATGGTTGATGAACTGAAGTAATCTGGTTTGTGCCGGACGGCGGTTTCGTCAGTTCCGGCCTCCAGTTGATGTTATATTGAAGCCGGATAAGCGTCAGCGCCTTCCGGCTTTTTCGCCAGTGATAGCCTCCCTTCCCCCGGTTTATTAAATGTTTATCCCCACGGACACATAATCAGCGTTAGACTATAAAATTGATTTTGTAAATTCAGTAAATACAGTTAATTATCGTAAAATCAATCATTTAATAAAAAACCGTCTTGGGCAATTGCGGGCAATATGAGTCATTTCATTGCCCCAAATCATGCCCCAAACTGATTTTTGCCCCCAAATTTGCCCCCAAAAAAGTAACAAT
>NZ_CP069763.1:3287986-3289015 GCF_016893685.1 Citrobacter cronae | reverse complement strand
ACCTATACTTTCAGTCTGACATATGGCTGGAGGTTTCTATGTGTGGACGCTTTGCACAGTCAATGACGCGTGAAGATTATCTTGCCCTGCTCGCTGATGAATCAGAACGCGATATTCCATACGATCCAGAACCCATCGGAAGATTCAACGTAGCACCAGGAACAAAAGTTCTGCTTCTGAGCGAACGTGATGAGCAGTTGCATCTTGATCCAGTTATCTGGGGATACGCCCCCGGGTGGTGGGATAAACCACCACTAATTAACGCACGCTCTGAAACTGCGGCCACCAGCAGAATGTTTAAACCACTCTGGCAGCATGGCCGTGCAATTTGCTTTGCTGATGGCTGGTTTGAGTGGAAAAAGGAAGGCGACAAGAAACAACCTTACTTTATTCACCGGGCAGACGGTCAGCCGATTTTTATGGCGGCGATCGGTAGCACACCATTCGAACGTGGAGATGAAGCAGAAGGTTTTCTGATAGTTACAGCTGCGGCCGACAAAGGACTGGTAGATATTCACGACAGGCGGCCACTGGTACTCTCACCAGATGCTGCTCGCGAATGGATGAGGCAGAAAGTTGGAGGGAAAGAAGCGGAGGAGATTGCGGCCGACGGTTCCGTGTCCGCTGATAAATTTTTATGGCACGCCGTGACGCGTGCCGTCGGGAATGTGAACAATCAGGGAGCAGATTTAATTAAGCCTGTTACTTAACCTGAAGCAGGTCCTCATAGCGGGTCGTGTATCGTGGTGACAGCATCTCTCTCTTCATCGCCCATTGTTGCTGGATCCCCTGTCCGGCGAAATAAAGCGCCCCCTTTCCTTCCTTTGCATTCAGATGATCCAGAACTTCCATCAATTTCTCACTCCCCCGGCGCGGCGCATTATCATCGAACAAATTCAACTGGGCGATGCCCTGACTGAAGAAGTCCCCCAGCATTACCCCGGCTTTCTGATACCTGTGCCCGTCTTTCCATATTGCATCCAGACTCCTCGTCGCTGCTGCAATGATATCCCGGCTGTCCTGTGTCGG
>NZ_CP069763.1:3287866-3287964 GCF_016893685.1 Citrobacter cronae | reverse complement strand
CTGTTACCGTAGTACGGTTCGTTCAACGCAAAGGGTGACGTTTTAACAAAAGTAGATATGAAGCGGCAATACTGATGCTCTCCACGTAACTTTTCTGC
>NZ_CP069763.1:3287152-3287601 GCF_016893685.1 Citrobacter cronae | reverse complement strand
CCCCAGACCTCATCAACCGGAAGTGCAGCCATCAGTTTGCGCTGGCGATCCTGGTTAGATAAGTCCACCACCCCACCCGTTTGTCTCTGCCATTTTTTGGCGGCATGATTCGCCAGTTTCGCCAGCGTCTTTGTCTGGGCAATACCAACGCCAACCGCCAGACCTGTATTTTGATAAACGGCATCTTTTAATTCCTGCCCAAATTCCTGCAAAACCCGACAGTTTCTTACACCTGTCAGGTCACAGAAGGCTTCATCAATTGAATATATTTCGCAGCGGGGGGACATTGCCTCTAGCGTGGACATTACTCTGCAGGACATATCTGCATAAAGCTCGTAATTGCTGCTGAAACAAACCACACCATATCGACGGAATAAGTCCTTCTGCTTGAAATACGGCTCCCCCATTTTCACACCAGCTCTTTTGGCTTCAGTGTTACGGGCGATAAC
>NZ_CP069763.1:3286608-3287099 GCF_016893685.1 Citrobacter cronae | reverse complement strand
GGAATGCAGTCTCGCAACTGGCATAAAACGAATTAACATCAACCAGGGCAAACATATCAGCTTGCCGCTTTCACGATAAACGTCACCACCCCAAAGATATCCAGCATATCTTCGCTGTTTATCGTAATGGGTGCATAAGAATTGTTTTCAGGAACAAGCATAAGTATTGGATGTAGCTGAAGACGTTTAACCGTGAACTCGCCATCAATGGCAGCGATAACAATATCTCCATGTGCAGGCTTTCTGGAACGGTCGACGACCAGCAAATCGCCATTCCCGATCCCCGCTCCAGTCATAGAATCACCGGATGACTTCACGAAATATGTTGCACATGGGTGCTGAACTAATAGTTCATTGAGATCAATACGTTGTTCAACGTAATCATGCGCTGGAGAGGGAAATCCGCATGGAACAAGATCACTAAATAAGGGAAGCGCAACTATCTGGCGCAACTCAGCTGGTGAATAAAACTTCATAATAAACTCACTCGC
>NZ_CP069763.1:3286377-3286526 GCF_016893685.1 Citrobacter cronae | reverse complement strand
TGACAAAAGGAATTTTGATAGTCTGCCTGGTGCAAAAGATATCATTCTGGGCGAATTGAGAAAGAGAGTGCACCGGATCTTTCCAGATGCTGATGTCCGGGTTAAACCGATGATGACCCTACCAGCGATCAACACTGATGCCAGCAAGC
>NZ_CP069763.1:3205297-3282817 GCF_016893685.1 Citrobacter cronae | reverse complement strand
TCAGCTTAAAGGTCGGCGGGTTCCCGCCGCTGGTGATGCTCGGGGCCGTCATATATTTGAGGGACACCTCGTTCATAAAAATCTGATTAACAGAAAAGACCGGCTTGTCGGAAAGACAAATTAAAAGTTATCGGTTGAATTTGTGGATCGAAGGCGTGCATTTCAAACATCTGACAGCTCTCGGGGAAACTGACAATTCTAAAGGTCTGCTTTGGTACAACTATCCAAAGATTAACCAATTAGTACAGGATGCATGATGGACTTTCCAACCGGCGTTGAGCTGCATAATGGAAAAATACGGATCACATTTACCTATCGCGGCAAACGTTGCCGCGAAGTCCTTCGTGGCTGGACGGTGAACAGCAGCAACATCAAAAAAGCAGGAAATCTTCGCGCGCTCATAACAAGTGAAATACAGCTCGGTAAGTTCGACTATGCGGAACGTTTCCCGGAATCCAAAGCGCTTAAGAAGTTCATCACAACCAAAAAAATCACTACATTTAAAGAACTATGTGATTTTTTTACAGACACCAAAGCCTTAGAGGTATCTGGTGCAACACTGCTATCGCTTACTTCGGTCGTAAATACGTTACTACGTGTAATCGGAGAAAATACCCGTCTGGTAGATATTGAGCATGCCGACATTTTGCATTACCGAAAGGAGTTATTGACCGGGACAATTATTAACCCGGCAATGCCGAATCTGGCCAGGCAGGGCCGCGCGCCCTCAACAGTCAATAAACAGATGGCAGTTTTATCAGAAATGCTTAAGCTCGCAAACCGAAGCCAGTTTATATTGCATGCTCCTTATGAAGGAGTGTCGCGACTCAAGTTATCTAAAAATGATCCCGACCCACTTTTACTTCATGAGTACCAGGCACTGATAGCCCCCAGGGCGCCCCCACGGGCAGGGGAGCATGAGAAAAGTTTTTTAATTTCATAGCGCTGCTTTCAATCCACATAATCAGCGTTAAACTATTCATACCGTTCAGATAGGGAGTAACGATGATGCGCGTACTGGTTGTCGAGGATAATGCTTTATTACGCCACCACCTCAAGGTTCAGTTACAGGATTTAGGGCATCAGGTGGATGATGCAGAAGATGCTAAGGAAGCAGACTATTACCTTAATGAACATCTGCCGGATATCGCGATCGTTGATTTAGGGCTCCCGGATGAAGATGGCTTGTCGTTGATCCGCCGCTGGCGCAGCAATGATGTTTCACTCCCCATTCTGGTATTAACCGCCCGTGAAGGCTGGCAGGACAAGGTGGAAGTGCTCAGCGCCGGCGCCGACGATTACGTCACAAAACCGTTTCACATTGAAGAAGTGGCTGCGCGCATGCAGGCATTGATGCGTCGCAACAGCGGTCTGGCATCGCAGATTATCTCCCTTCCTCCTTTTCAGGTGGACCTCTCTCGCCGCGAGTTATCCGTCAATGATGAGGTTATCAAGCTCACGGCGTTCGAATACACCATAATGGAAACACTCATCCGCAATAACGGCAAAGTGGTCAGTAAAGATTCGCTCATGCTGCAGCTTTATCCGGATGCCGAGCTGCGTGAAAGTCATACTATTGATGTTCTGATGGGACGTCTGCGCAAAAAAATACAGGCACAATATCCTGACGACGTCATCACCACCGTGCGTGGCCAGGGATATCTGTTTGAATTGCGCTAATGAATAAACTATTGCGTCATTTTTTCCCGTTATCGCTACGGCTACGTTTTTTACTGGCAACCGCTGGCGTGGTGTTGGTGCTCTCACTGGCCTACGGCATCGTTGCCCTGGTGGGTTATAGCGTCAGCTTTGATAAAACCACGTTTCGCCTGTTGCGCGGCGAGAGCAATCTGTTCTATACCCTGGCGAAATGGGATAACGGTAAAATTAATGTCGAGTTGCCCGAAAATCTCGACATGCAAAGCCCCACAATGTCGCTGATTTATGATGAAAACGGCAAGTTGCTGTGGGCGCAGCGCAACGTCCCGTGGCTGACCCAGAGTATTCAACCCGACTGGCTTAAAACGAACGGTTTTCATGAAATTGAGGCCAATGTCGACGCCACCAGCACATTGCTGGGTGCAGATCACTCCGCGCAGCAGCAGTTAAAAGAAGTCAGAGAAGACGACGACGACGCTGAAATGACCCACTCGGTAGCGGTAAATGTCTACCCAGCCACCGCCAGAATGCCCCAACTGACCATTGTGGTTGTCGATACCATTCCTATTGAGTTAAAGCGCTCGTATATGGTCTGGAGCTGGTTTATTTATGTGCTGGTCGCTAATCTGTTGTTAGTCATCCCACTATTATGGGTGGCCGCCTGGTGGAGCCTGCGGCCTATTGAATCGCTGGCGCGTGAAGTTCGTGAGCTTGAAGAACATCATCGTGAGATGCTGAATCCCGCCACCACGCGTGAACTGACCAGTCTGGTCCGCAACCTCAACCGGCTGTTGAAAAGCGAACGTGAGCGCTACGACAAATACCGCACCACGTTAACCGATCTCACGCATAGCCTGAAGACACCGCTGGCCGTATTGCAAAGTACGATGCGCTCGATGCGTAACGAAAAAATGAACGTAAGCGACGCGGAGCCCATCATGCTCGAGCAAATCAGTCGTATTTCCCAGCAGATAGGCTATTACCTGCATCGCGCCAGCATGCGTGGCAGTAGCGCCCTTCTCAGCCGGGAACTGCATCCGGTCGCGCCGTTGCTGGATAAACTTACTTCGGCGCTGAATAAGGTGTATCAGCGTAAAGGCGTTAACATTAATCTCGACATCTCACCTGAAATCAGCTTTGTAGGCGAGCAGAACGATTTTGTCGAAGTGATGGGAAACGTGCTGGATAACGCCTGTAAATATTGTCTGGAGTTCGTCGAGATTTCAGCGCGACTATCAGAGGATCAACTGCATATTCTGGTTGAAGATGATGGCCCCGGCATTCCGCATAGCAAACGCGAAGTGGTGTTTGACCGCGGACAACGTGTCGATACGCTACGACCAGGACAAGGTGTCGGGCTGGCGGTAGCGCGTGAAATCACCGAACAGTATGACGGGCAGATTATTGCAGGTGACAGCCTGTTGGGCGGCGCGCGCATGGAAGTTATTTTTGGTCGCCAGCAGCCGGGGCAGAAAGACGAGTAATCGTCGCATGTAATAAATATGTACTGACTTCACGCTTGAGGTTAAGTATCCGTTATAATCGGTTGCAGATACCAGCCTGCGGATGCTCATTATGGAATACCAACTCACACTTAACTGGCCCGATTTTCTGGAACGCCACTGGCAAAAACGCCCGGTGGTCTTAAAACGCGGGTTTAACAACTTTATTGACCCACTCTCTCCTGACGAACTGGCTGGACTGGCAATGGAAAGCGAAGTCGACAGCCGACTCGTCAGCCACCAGGACGGTAAATGGCAGGTTAGCCACGGTCCGTTCGAAAGCTATGACCATCTTGGCGAAAACAACTGGTCGCTACTGGTGCAGGCGGTCAATCACTGGCATGAGCCAACCGCGGCGCTGATGCGTCCGTTTCGCGAGCTGCCGGACTGGCGTATTGACGATCTGATGATCTCCTTCTCCGTACCCGGCGGCGGCGTTGGCCCGCATCTGGATCAGTACGATGTGTTTATTATTCAGGGTACCGGGCGTCGTCGCTGGCGTGTGGGCGAAAAACTACAGTTGAAGCAGCACTGCCCTCACCCGGATCTGCTGCAGGTCGACCCGTTTGAAGCCATCATTGATGAAGAGCTGGAACCCGGCGATATTCTGTATATTCCGCCAGGGTTCCCACACGAAGGCTACGCGCTGGAAAACGCCATGAACTATTCGGTGGGCTTCCGTGCGCCAAACACTCGCGAACTGATTAGCGGATTTGCCGATTACGTTTTGCAGCGTGAACTGGGCAGCACGTATTACAGCGATCCGGATCTGCCGCCACGCGATCATCCGGCTGACGTTCTGCCGCAGGAGATGGACAAGCTGCGCGAAATGATGCTGGGGCTGATTAATCAACCTGAACATTTCCAACAATGGTTTGGTGAGTTTATTTCTCAGTCTCGTCATGAACTGGATATTGCCCCGCCAGAGCCACCGTATCAGCCTGACGAAATCTACGACGCCCTGAAGCAAGGGGATGTATTAGTGCGTCTGGGTGGATTGCGTGTATTGCGCATCGGCGACGATATCTACGCCAATGGTGAGAAAATTGACTCGCCGCATCGTCCTGCCCTTGAAGCCCTTGCCAGTCATATCGTACTGACGGCCGAGAATTTTGAGGATGCGCTGGAAGATCCATCCTTCCTTGCCATGCTGGCCGCACTGGTTAACAGCGGGTATTGGTTCTTCGAAGGGTAAATCATTGTGACTGCGCCGGATGGCGCTTCGCTTATCCGGCCTACGGGATGAGATATTTGTAGGCCGGATAAGCGAAGCGCYATCCRGCATCTACATTTATTTTTGTTTCGCCGCCAGCTCCGCAATACGTACAATGACCTGCACCGCTTTTTCCATCCCTTCCAAAGTCACAAATTCATGTTTGCCATGATAGTTGTAGCCGCCGGTGAACAGATTCGGACACGGTAACCCCATAAACGACAGCTGCGCGCCGTCGGTTCCGCCACGAATAGGCTTCAGCACAGGTTCAATATCGCAATCGCGCATCGCCTTCTGGGCAATATCCAGCACGTGCGGATGCTCAATCACTTTTTCGCGCATATTGTAATAGCTGTCTTCGATCACCAGTTCGATATAGCAGTCCGGGTGTAACCCTTTGCCAACCTTCTTGGCGATATCCATGATCTTGCGTTTACGCGCTTCAAACTGCTTGCGGTCAAAATCACGGATGATGTAGTGCATATCCGCCCGATCAACCGTCCCTTTCATGCTCGCCAGGTGATAAAAACCTTCATAGCCTTCCGTCGTTTCCGGGCTTTCATCGGCCGGAACCTCCGCGTGAATACGTGCAGCCAGCGACAGCGCATTCACCATCACCCCTTTTGCGGTGCCCGGATGCACATTGTTGCCCACGATCTTAATATTAACCGACGCGGCGTTGAAGTTTTCAAACTCCAGCTCCCCCACGCCACCTCCGTCAACGGTATAGGCCCACTGCGCATCGAATGCCGCAACGTCGAAATGCTTCGCCCCTTTACCGACCTCTTCGTCCGGCGTAAAGGCCACGCGGATATCACCATGCGGGATCTCTTTTTGGATCAGCACAGCCAGCGCGGTCATGATTTCTGCGATGCCCGCTTTATCATCGGCGCCCAGCAATGTTTTGCCGTCTGTAGTGATTAGCGTCTGGCCCAAAAGCTGATGCAGTACCGGGAACATCACCGGCGACAGAACTTCATCGCCAATACCTAACGCGATATCGCCCCCGCGGTAGTTTTCAACAATTTGCGGATTAACGTTTTTACCACTGCAATCCGGTGAGGTATCCACATGGGAAATGAAACCGATAGCGGGAATATTGCCAGCAACGTTAGCAGGCAACGTTGCCATCAGCGTCCCCTTTTCGCTGAGTGAAATATTGACCAGCCCCATCTCTTCGAGCTGTTGTTTGAGCAGTTGTAATAACTTCCACTGTCCTTCGGTGCTGGGTACTTGCCGCACGCCCGATTTTGATTGGGTGTCCAGCGACACGTAGTGTAAAAAACGCTCAAGTAGTTTATCCATGCAGTCACCCTCACTTTTTGTGACAACATTATCAATAAGCAACAAAAGACAAATATTGCGTCAGGTCACTTTTATCCCCGCAAGTAAGAATATTTCGCCATGACATCCACTCTGACTATAGGGCTAAGTCAGTAATTCGCAACAAGGATTGGCGATTACCATGGTTTGCCGTAGAATAACGGCCCTCATTAAGAGTCATCAAGGTGGTTAACCACAAACCCCGCATCGGTCAGCCATCCGGTGCGTTTACATGGGACAGAGTAAAAAATTGAATAAACAACCGCGTTCGCTTTCTCCACTGGTGCAATTAGCGGGAATTCGCAAAAGTTTCGATGGCAAAGAGGTGATTTCCAGCCTGGATTTGACCATCAAAAACGGCGAGTTTCTCACGCTGCTCGGCCCCTCTGGCTGCGGTAAAACAACCGTTCTTCGCCTGATTGCCGGTCTGGAAACGGTTGATTCCGGTCATATCATATTGGACAACCAGGACATCACTCACGTTCCGGCGGAAAATCGCTACGTGAACACCGTCTTCCAAAGCTATGCGTTATTTCCCCACATGACCGTGTTTGAAAATGTGGCCTTCGGTTTACGCATGCAGAAAACACCCGCTGCTGATATCCCTCCTCGTGTTACCGAAGCCCTGCGCATGGTACAACTGGAAGAATTCGCCCAACGAAAGCCGCATCAACTTTCTGGTGGACAGCAACAGCGCGTGGCGATTGCCCGTGCGGTGGTCAACAAACCTCGTTTGCTCCTGTTAGATGAATCCCTCTCTGCGCTGGACTACAAACTGCGCAAACAGATGCAGAACGAACTGAAAGCGCTGCAACGTAAGCTTGGTATCACTTTTGTTTTTGTCACGCACGACCAGGAAGAAGCGCTGACCATGTCAGACCGTATTGTGGTAATGCGCGATGGCAAGATTGAGCAAGATGGTACGCCGCGCGAAATCTACGAAGAGCCGAAAAATCTGTTTGTCGCCGGGTTTATCGGCGAAATCAATATGTTTAACGCGACGGTCATTGAGCGTCTGGACGATCAGCGCGTTCGTGCTAATGTGGAAGGTCGCGAGTGCAACATTTACGTCAACTTCGCGGTGGTGCCTGGGCAAAAACTGCACGTATTATTGCGCCCTGAAGATCTGCGCGTTGATGAGATCAACGACGATAATCATATTGAAGGTCTTATCGGCTACGTGCGTGAACGCAACTACAAAGGCATGACGCTGGAGTCGGTTGTGGAACTGGAAAATGGCAAGATGGTGATGGTCAGTGAATTCTTCAATGAAGACGATCCTGACTTCGACCACTCGCTCGACCAGAAAATGGCGATTAACTGGGTAGAAAGCTGGGAGGTCGTACTGGCTGATGAAGAACACAAGTAAATTCCAGAGTGTGGTGATCGTCACCATTGTCGGTTGGCTTGTGTTATTTGTCTTTCTGCCCAACCTGATGATCATCGGCACCAGCTTTTTGACCCGTGACGACGCTAATTTCGTCAAAATGGTCTTTACGCTGGAAAACTATACTCGCCTGCTGGATCCGCTCTATTTTGAGGTACTGGTTCACTCCCTCAATATGGCGTTGATTGCCACGCTCGCCTGTCTGGTACTCGGCTATCCGTTTGCCTGGTTTTTGGTAAAGCTGCCGGAAAAAGTGCGCCCGCTGCTGCTGTTCCTGCTGATTGTTCCGTTCTGGACCAACTCGCTTATTCGCATCTACGGACTCAAAATTTTCCTCAGTACCAAAGGCTATCTCAACGAGTTTCTGTTGTGGCTCGGCATTATTGATACCCCCATTCGCATCATGTTTACCCCCAGCGCGGTGATTATCGGCCTGGTGTACATCCTGCTACCGTTTATGGTGATGCCGCTCTACTCCAGCATTGAGAAGCTCGATAAACCGCTGCTGGAAGCCGCACGCGATTTAGGCGCCAGCAAATTTCAGACCTTTACCCGCATCATTATTCCGCTGACGATGCCGGGAATTATCGCCGGATGTCTGCTGGTTATGCTGCCGGCAATGGGGCTGTTTTACGTTTCCGATTTAATGGGCGGGGCGAAAAACCTGTTGATTGGTAACGTGATTAAAGTGCAGTTCCTGAACATTCGCGACTGGCCGTTTGGCGCAGCCACCAGCATAACGCTGACTATCGTGATGGGGCTGATGCTGCTGGTCTACTGGCGCGCCTCCCGCTTGCTGAACAAGAAGGTAGAACTCGAATGATCGGTCGACTGCTTCGTGGCGGTTTTATGACCGCTATCTACGCGTATCTGTATATTCCAATCATTATTTTGATTGTGAACTCCTTTAACAGCTCGCGCTTTGGCATCAACTGGCAAGGTTTTACTACCAAGTGGTACGGTCTGCTGGTGAACAACGACAGCCTGCTGCAGGCGGCGCAACACTCCCTGACGATGGCAGTGCTCTCCGCAACGTTTGCCACGCTGATCGGTTCACTCACCGCGGTCGCGCTTTATCGCTACCGTTTTCGCGGGAAACCCTTTGTCAGCGGCATGCTGTTTGTGGTGATGATGTCGCCCGATATCGTAATGGCGATTTCGCTGCTGGTTCTGTTTATGTTAATTGGCATTCAGCTCGGCTTCTGGTCGCTGCTGTTTTCGCATATTACCTTCTGTCTGCCTTTTGTGGTGGTGACGGTCTATTCACGTCTGAAAGGCTTTGATGTGCGAATGCTGGAAGCGGCAAAAGATTTGGGTGCCAGTGAAGTGACTATCCTGCGCAAGATCATTCTACCGCTGGCAATGCCTGCGGTGGCCGCAGGCTGGTTGCTAAGCTTTACGCTGTCGATGGATGACGTCGTCGTTTCATCCTTCGTCACCGGGCCGGGTTATGAAATTTTGCCCTTAAAAATCTACTCAATGGTAAAAGTCGGCGTATCACCCGAGGTAAACGCGCTGGCGACCATTTTGTTGGTTCTGTCGCTGGTTATGGTGATCGCCAGCCAGCTTATTGCACGTGATAAAACCAAGGGCCGCTAAGGCCCTTAATTCAGGGGACGTTAAATGATGAAAAAATGGTCACGCCACCTGCTCGCGGCGGGTGCTCTGGCACTGGGCATGAGCGCCGCTCACGCGAATGACAACAACACGCTCTATTTCTATAACTGGACTGAGTATGTGCCGCCAGGACTGCTGGAGCAGTTCACCAAAGAGACCGGCATTAAGGTTATCTATTCGACCTATGAGTCGAATGAAACCATGTACGCCAAGCTCAAAACCTATAAAGACGGTGCGTACGATCTGGTGGTTCCGTCTACCTATTACGTCGATAAAATGCGTAAAGAAGGCATGATCCAGAAGATCGACAAGTCGACGTTGACCAATTTTCACAACCTCGATCCGGAAATGCTCAACAAGCCGTTTGACCCCAACAATGACTACTCCATTCCGTATATCTGGGGTGCGACGGCCATTGGCGTCAACAGCGATGCCATCGACCCGAAAACCGTAACCAGTTGGGCCGACCTGTGGAAACCGGAGTACAAAGGTAGCCTGTTGTTAACCGATGACGCGCGTGAAGTCTTCCAGATGGCGCTGCGCAAGCTGGGGTATTCCGGCAATACCACCGATCCAAAAGAGATTGAAGCCGCCTATAACGAGTTGAAGAAGCTGATGCCTAACGTCGCGGCATTTAACTCTGACAACCCGGCCAACCCGTATATGGAAGGCGAAGTCAATCTGGGGATGGTGTGGAACGGCTCCGCATATGTCGCGCGCCAGGCGGGGACCCCGCTGGAAGTGGTGTGGCCGAAGGAAGGGGGTATTTTCTGGATGGACAGTCTGTCTATTCCGGCTAATGCGAAAAACAAAGAAGGTGCGCTGAAGCTGATTAACTTCCTGCTGCGCCCGGACGTGGCGAAAGAAGTCGCAGAAACTATCGGTTATCCAACGCCAAACCTTGCGGCACGTAAGCTGCTGAGCCCGGAAGTGGCGAACGATAAAACGCTCTACCCTGATGCTGATACCATCAATAAAGGGGAATGGCAAAATGACGTCGGCTCCGCCAGCGCCATTTATGAAGAGTATTATCAGAAGCTGAAAGCAGGACGCTAATTCAGCGTTGTAAGGAATGCCCGATGGCGCTACGCTTATCGGGCCTACATCAATGCGAAGCGTAGGCCGGATAAGCGTAGCGCCATCCGGCAAAAAAAATTACAGCCCTTTCAATAACTTCTCAACAAACTCAGGCACCACCTGGCTTGCCGGACCGTAATGCTTCTCTTCGAATTCGCTTCCCACCTGGCTCGGCTCGAGATTTAACTCTACCGTATGCGCTCCATGCAGCCGCGCCTCATGCACAAAACCCGCGGCCGGGTAAACATGGCCTGATGTGCCAATGGCAATAAACACATCCGCCATTGCCAGCGCCATATAAATTTCATCCATTCCCAGCGGCATTTCACCAAACCACACGACGTGCGGTCGCAGCGGAGCCGGGAACTGGCAGCAATGGCATTTGTCTTCCGCAGTCACATCGCCCGTCCACTCCAGAATCTGTCCGCTTTGCGAACAGCGAACCTTGAGCAGTTCGCCGTGCATATGGATGACATTCTGGCTGCCCGCGCGTTCATGCAGGTTATCAATATTCTGCGTCACCAGTAAAAAACGGTCACCCAGCTCGGCTTCAAGTTTTGCCAGCGCGATATGCGCCGCGTTGGGCTGGATTTCTGGTTGCTGCAATTGATGACGACGGGCGTTATAAAACGACTGAACCAGTTCCGGGTTGCGACTAAACCCTTCCGGGGTCGCAACGTCTTCGACCCGATGTTCTTCCCAAAGACCATCCGTCGCGCGGAAGGTTCGAATACCTGACTCGGCAGAAATCCCCGCTCCCGTCAGTACCAGCACTCTTGGTTTTTCCATCAATTCAGGCACCACTCTGTCTCTGAAAAAGATTCGTTGACGCAGGCGATCGCGCAAATGGCGTTTATTTTTACGAAAGCGGCTTAACCGATGACTCCGACGCGACAGCATAACAACCTCTTTGTATTAATCGGTAAGATGTAAAAAAGCGGCCCCGCGCATTCCGCCCGCATCACCGTGCCGCGCCTGCTCAATACGCGGCACTCGGGCAACCGGCAGTAGATGGCGTGGCAATCTGTCCGCCAGTTGCGTCGTAATAGCGGAAAAATTCGACAAACCACCACCAATCACCACTAAATCAGGATCAACGATGGTCAGGATGTTCCCCAAACAGACTGCCAGTAAATCCAGATAACGTTCAACATGGGCGCGCGCTTGCTCATCCCCCTGCTCCCACAGCGCGATAATTTCACGGGCATCCAGCGGTTGATGGTAGTAATGCTGATACAACCACGCAAATCCACCGCCGGAGAGATAGCTTTCAATACAGCCCAATTGACCGCATCCGCAGCGGCGCAGTGGGAAATCAAATCCCATCAGCGTCAGCGCATCGACAGGCAAACGAATATGACCAAACTCACCGGTGATATAGCTGCGTCCGGTGATAGATTTACCGTTAAGCACCAGTCCACCGCCGACACCAGTGCCGAGGATTAACCCCATAACCAGCGGATACTGAGTGAACTCGTCGTCCCAGGCTTCAGAGAGGGCAAAACAGTTGGCATCGTTGTCCAGGCGAACATCGCGGTCAAGGCGGGCGCTGAGATCGGCACGGAGCGGTTTACCACTGGCGGCAGGCACATTGGCCGCGTACAGCGTACCGTCTTCTGTTTCCGGCATGCCAGGAATGCCGATACCCACCGAACCTTTGACGCCGAATCGCTGGTCCGCTTCCATTACCAGATTGCAGACCGCATTAAGGAAAGCTTCATAGCTGTCGCGAGGCGTAGGGACGCGTGTTTCCCATTGCAAACGGCGTTGGTTATCAAATACCCCCAGCGCAATTTTGGTCCCGCCGATGTCAAATCCGTAATACATCACCGCTCCTTCTTATTGTTATTGGCCGCTAAGTACTCTCGCAGGATCAATATTGCTGGCGCGACGCGCCGGATACCAACTCGCCAAAAGACTCAGCACTAATGCTGTCACCAGCACGTAGATCACATCCAGCCAGTGTAATTCCGATGGCAGGAAGTCAATGAAATAGATATCGCCAGACAGGAACTGATGGCCGATAAGCGCCTCGATGCCGTTAATGATCGGCGTCAACTGCAGCGAGACAACCACCCCGATGACGACGCCTATCAGACTACCGAACAAACCCGCCAGCAGGCCGTACCAGACAAAAATGGCACGGATCAAACCATCTTTAGCCCCCAGGGTTCTTAATACCGCAATATCACCGCTTTTGTCTTTTACCGCCATCACTAACGTGGAAACGATATTAAAACAGGCCACGCCAATCACCAGCACCATCGCCAGATACATGATGGCGCGGATCATCTGGATATCGCGGTACATATAGCCGTAGGTGCCAATCCAGCTCTTAATATAAACATAGTTATTGGTGACTTCACCCGCGTCACGTACCAGTTTATTGGCGTTAAAGACGTCGCTAACTTTTAGCGCGATCCCAGAAACGCTGGATCCCATATCCAGGTATTGCTGCGCGTCTTCCATGGGGATCATGGCAAAGCTGTGATCGAGCTGACCGCTCAGCTGCAAAATGCCCGTCACGTGCAAACGCACGCGTTTAGGCTGCTGTAACTTATGGTCCGCACTGGCGTTAGGGATCATAATCGACACCCAGTCGCCCTGCTTCACCTTCAGCGCATCGGCAATCCCCTTACCAATGATGATTTGCTGCTCACCGGCTTTGAAATTATCCCAGGCGTGGTTCTGCACGAACGATGGCAGCGCGCTTAAACGCTGCTCCTGTTTCGGGTCAACGCCCTTCACCTGCACCGCGCGTAGATTCGCCCCACTCTCCACCAGTCCGGTAAAGTTGATATAGGGCGCTGCGGCGACAATACCAGGCACTTTCTGTACTTTATCGAGCGCTTCCTGCCAGTTGTTCCACGGCTGGTTGACGGCCTCAATTTCACCGTGCGGGACCACGGCCAGAATACGGTTGTTCAACTCACGCTCAAAGCCGTTCATGGCGCTTAACCCGACGATCAACACCGCCACACCCAACGCGATGCCAACGGTAGAAATCACCGAAATCAGCGAGACCATACCGCCGCGCCGCCGACCTCGGCTAAAACGCAGGCCAATCAATAACGATAAAGGCGAAGCCATTACTCTGCTCCCATCAGGCTCAGTTCAGCCGTCAGGCGACCATCGCGCATTTCAAGCTGGCGGCTCATGCGCTTCGCCAACTGCAGATCGTGCGTCACCACCAGAAATGCCGTGCCCTGAGAGCGGTTAAGCTCCCCCAGAAGCTCGAAAATGCTGTCCGCGTTGCGCGCATCAAGGTTACCCGTTGGTTCATCCGCCAGCACCAGACGAGGGTTATTGACCAGCGCACGGGCAATGGCCACGCGCTGACGCTCGCCGCCCGACAGTTCAGACGGGCGATGGCCGGCACGATGGTCCAGCCCTACCGCTTTCAGCATATCGCGCGCGCGCGCGGTGATTTCAGCCGGTTTTTTCTTACCAATCAGCAGCGGCATCGCTACGTTTTCCAGTGCGGTAAAGTCCGGTAGCAGATGGTGGAACTGGTAAATAAAGCCCAGCTTCTGATTGCGCAGTTCCGCCTTCGCCGCAGACGAGAGTTTGCTCATCGGCTGACCGTTAAAAATGACGTCGCCGGAAGTTGGTGTATCCAGCCCACCTAACAGATGGAGCAGCGTACTCTTACCGGAGCCGGAGCTGCCGACAATCGCCATCATCTCGCCTTCGCCAACGCAAAAACTGACATCGTGCAGGACATCGGTCTGCACTGTGCCTTCCTGATAGCGTTTGCACAGGTTGTCGCATTGCAACAGGATCTTATTCATAACGTAAAGCCTCAGCGGGTTGAGTGGCGGCAGCGCGCCAGGAAGGATAAAGCGTAGACAGCAGCGCGACGGCCATCGCCACCAGCGCAATGACGATAACCTGCAGCGGCTCGATAGCGACCGGCAGCGCAGCGCCATCCAGAAGCACGCCGATAATGGGCATCAGGTTGTTCAGTTGACTGGCGAGCAATGCGCCCAGCCCTGCGCCCAGCAGCGCGCCGATAATCCCGGCACTGGCCCCCTGAACCATAAACACCATCATTATCTGCCGCGGCGTTAGCCCCTGAGTTTGTAGAATCGCCACTTCCCCTTGCTTCTCCATTACCATCAGACCCAGCGAGGTAATAATATTAAAAGCCGCCACCGCCACGATCAGACTGAGCAGCAGCCCCATCATGTTTTTCTCCATGCGCACGGCCTGGAATAATTCACCTTTACGCTCGCGCCAGTCCTGCCATTTGGTACCTTGCGGCAGCGTTTGCTGGCTCAACGTGTCAACCTTTAACGGCTCGTTCAACCACAAACGCCAGCCAGTGATATTACCCACCGGGTAGCGCATCAGGCGTGACGCATCCTGAATGTTGGTCAGCATCTGGTAGCCGTCGACTTCGCTGTTAGCAGCAAAGGTGCCGATCACCGTAAACAGACGCTGGCTAGGCAGACGCCCCATCGGCGTAAACTGACTGGCGGACGGCACCATTACGCGAATTTGATCGCCACGGTTAACGCCCAACTGCCCGGCAAGCTGCTCACCGAGGATGACATTATACTTACCCGGTTGCAGATCTGTTTGCTTCACATTGACCAGATACGGCGTGAGCGGATCTTTTTGCGCCGGGTCGATACCCAGCATTACGCCAACCGCCACGCTACGCGCACTTTGCAGCACCACATCACCCGTTGTTATGGGTGCAACGCGGTTGACGCCGTTCAACACCACCGCTTTTTCCGGCAATTGCTGCGGGTTTAGGGAACCCTGTTCAGACGAGAGAACAGCCTGGGGCATCAGGCCAAGGATATTGTTTTGCAGCTCGCGCTCGAAACCGTTCATCACTGACAATACTGTGACCAGCGCCATTACCCCGAGAGTAATGCCGATGGTGGAGAGCCAGGAAACGAAGCGACCGAAGCGATCTGCTGCACGCCCGCGCATATAACGCAGGCCGATGAATAGAGCGACAGGTTGGTACATGAAATCCGTCTGGTTGCTGTTAGCAAAGTCACGAGTATATAAGCGAAAGCGGAATGGGTAAATGACTGAACCGTAAGTGTTCGTCAGCACTATTCCTAAAAGGATAGATAAATCAATCCGCTGTAGTTACCCCTCCCCCCTTCAGTCCGGGTCCCTGATCTTTATCCTAAAAAAACAAAATGCAGACAGTTACGCATTACAGCGTACAGCGGGTTGCGCAGGATGGCAGGCTATAGCAAACAACATGGGTACGCTGTCTCAATGAATAAAAAAGAATTATGGATTAATCAAATCAAAGGGTTATGCATTTGTCTGGTGGTAATATATCACTCAGTCATTACGTTTTACCCACACCTCACCACCTTTCAGTATCCGCTTTCAGAGATGCTGAGCAAATGCTGGATTTACCTCAATCTGTACCTGGCGCCGTTTCGTATGCCGGTATTTTTCTTTATTTCAGGCTATTTGATCCGCCGCTACATCGATAGCGTTCCCTGGACAACCTGTGTGGATAAACGGATCTGGAGTATTGCCTGGGTACTGGTGCTATGGGGAGTCGTGCAATGGCTGGCGTTAGTCTCGCTCAATGACTGGTTGGCTCCGCAACGCGATCTGAGTCATGCCGCCAACGCCGCGTATGCCGGTTCAATCGCTGGCTTTACCCACGGGATGCTGACCGCCAGCACCAGCTTGTGGTATCTGTATGCGCTGATTGTCTATTTTGTGCTGTGTAAGATGTTCAACCGCTGGGCATTACCGCTGTTGGCGCTGTTTGTCGTGCTGAGCGTGGCGATCAATTTTTTCCCCACGCCGTGGTGGGGAATGAACAGCGTGATTCGCAACCTGCCCTGGTACAGCCTCGGCGCCTGGTTTGGCGCAACGCTGATGGTATGGATCAAAGAGGTTCCTCTGCGCCGCCATACGCTCATATTTATGGTTAGCGTAGTCGCCGCCGTGGTCGCGTGGCTGGCAAATATTTCGCTACTGCTTTCCCTCCTGTCTATTGTACTAATCATGAAGCTGTTTTATCAGTTCGAGCAGCGCTTTGGTATGCGCGCATCCAGCCCGTTAAGCGTGATTGGATCCAATACTATCGCCATCTATACCACCCACCGTATTTTGGTTGAGCTGTTCAGCTTAACGCTAATCCCCAAAATCAATCATGCCGCCTGGCCTGCGTACGGCGAGTTGCTCCTGCTGCTGGTTTATCCCTTCGCCTGCCTGCTGTTGTGCACTCTGTTTGGCTTGCTGGTGCGTAAGATTTCGCAAAAAACCGTTGCCGACTTGCTCTTTTCTCCACCGTCTTTATCGACGGCCTCGCGCTAATTTTAACGCGCTTTTTGCCCCCATCAGGGGGCGAATCAATTTGCTTATGAGAAACGATCACGGATAATAAAGAACATTGCTTATCAGATGTATATCTAAACGAGATCCTGACAACCGAATGCCTGAACAACATCGTTACACGCTCCCGGCCAGCGCTTCCGACCAGCGCCAGTTAGGCGAACTGACCGGCGCAGCTTGCGCGACGCTGGTCGCTGAAATTGCTGAACGTCATGCGGGTCCTGTCGTACTGATCGCGCCGGACATGCAAAATGCCCTGCGACTGCACGATGAAATTCGTCAGTTTACCGACCAGATGGTAATGAACCTGGCGGACTGGGAAACGCTGCCCTACGATAGCTTTTCCCCTCATCAGGAGATTATCTCCTCGCGGCTTTCCACGCTGTATCAACTCCCCGCGATGCAGCGCGGTGTACTGATTGTGCCAGTGAACACGCTGATGCAGCGCGTCTGTCCGCACAGCTATCTGCATGGTCATGCGCTGGTGATGAAAAAAGGTCAGCGGCTTTCGCGCGACGCCCTGCGCGAACAACTGGACAGCGCGGGCTACCGCCATGTTGATCAGGTGATGGAGCACGGCGAATACGCCACGCGCGGCGCGTTGTTGGATCTGTTCCCCATGGGCAGCGAATTACCTTATCGACTGGATTTCTTTGATGACGAAATCGACAGCCTGCGTCTGTTTGATACCGACACCCAGCGCACACTGGAAGAAGTCGACGCCATTAATTTGCTGCCCGCGCATGAATTCCCGACCGATAAAACGGCGATTGAGCTGTTCCGCAGCCAGTGGCGCGATACCTTTGAAGTTAAACGCGACGCCGAACATATTTACCAGCAGGTCAGCAAAGGCACGTTACCTGCCGGGATCGAATACTGGCAGCCATTGTTTTTCAGCGAGCCGCTGCCCCCCCTGTTCAGCTATTTCCCCGCCAATACGTTATTGGTAAATACCGGCGATATAGAGACCAGTGCGGAGCGCTTCCAGGCTGATACCCTGTCGCGTTTTGAGAACCGGGGTGTTGATCCGATGCGCCCGCTTCTGCCGCCGCACTCGCTGTGGCTGCGCGTAGATGAGCTGTTCTCCGAACTTAAACGCTGGCCCCGTGTTCAACTGAAAACTGAGACTCTGGCGAACAAAGCCGCGAATACTAACCTCGGCTTCCAGAAGTTGCCAGATATCGCGGTTCAGGCGCAGCAAAAAGCGCCGTTAGATGCGTTACGTAAATTCCTTGAAGGCTTCACCGGTCCGGTGATTTTCTCCGTTGAAAGCGAAGGTCGCCGCGAAGCGCTTGGCGAACTGCTCGCCCGTATCAAAATCGCGCCGAAGCGCATATTGCGTCTCGACGAAGCCGTCGACAATGGTCGCTATCTGATGATTGGCGCAGCCGAACACGGCTTCATTGATAGCAAACGCAACCTGGCGCTGATTTGCGAAAGCGATCTGCTCGGGGAGCGCGTGGCGCGCCGCCGCCAGGATTCTCGTCGCACCATCAATCCTGATACGTTAATTCGTAACCTCGCCGAACTGCATCCCGGTCAACCGGTGGTGCACCTGGAGCACGGCGTTGGCCGTTATGCCGGGATGACCACGCTGGAAGCGGGCGGTATCACCGGCGAGTACCTAATGCTCACCTACGCCAACGACGCCAAACTGTACGTGCCTGTGTCATCGTTGCACCTGATCAGCCGTTACGCTGGCGGCGCGGAAGAAAATGCGCCGCTACATAAACTGGGTGGCGATGCCTGGTCTCGCGCCCGTCAGAAAGCCGCTGAGAAGGTACGCGATGTCGCGGCAGAACTATTGGATATCTATGCTCAGCGTGCGGCGAAAGAGGGCTTTGCCTTTAAGCATGATCGTGAGCAGTACCAACTGTTTTGCGACAGTTTCCCGTTTGAAACTACGCCCGATCAGGCGCAGGCGATCAACGCGGTGCTCAGCGATATGTGCCAGCCGCTGGCCATGGATCGTCTGGTGTGCGGCGACGTCGGCTTTGGTAAAACCGAAGTCGCGATGCGCGCCGCCTTCCTCGCCGTAGAGAACCACAAGCAGGTGGCCGTGCTGGTTCCGACTACCCTGCTCGCTCAGCAGCACTTCGACAACTTCCGTGATCGCTTTGCCAACTGGCCGGTACGTATTGAAATGCTGTCCCGTTTCCGTAGCGCCAAAGAGCAAGCGCAGATTCTGGAGCAGGTGGCCGAAGGGAAAATCGATATTCTCATCGGCACCCACAAACTGCTGCAAGCGGACGTGAAGCTAAAAGATCTGGGTCTGTTGATTGTCGATGAAGAGCACCGTTTTGGCGTTCGTCATAAAGAGCGCATCAAAGCAATGCGCGCGGATGTCGATATCCTGACGCTGACGGCAACGCCTATTCCGCGTACGCTCAATATGGCGATGAGCGGCATGCGCGATCTGTCGATCATCGCCACGCCTCCTGCCCGTCGTCTGGCGGTGAAAACCTTTGTGCGTGAATATGACAATCTGGTGGTTCGCGAGGCTATCCTGCGTGAAGTTCTGCGCGGGGGGCAAGTTTATTATCTGTTTAACGACGTCGAAAATATCCAGAAAACCGCTGACAGATTAGCGGAACTGGTGCCGGAAGCGCGTATTGGTATCGGCCATGGTCAAATGCGCGAGCGCGAACTGGAACGCGTGATGAACGATTTCCACCATCAGCGCTTTAACGTTCTGGTATGTACCACTATTATCGAAACCGGGATCGACATCCCGACCGCCAACACCATTATCATCGAACGCGCCGATCACTTTGGTTTGGCGCAATTACACCAGTTGCGCGGCCGTGTGGGACGTTCACACCATCAGGCGTACGCCTGGCTGCTGACGCCGCATCCAAAAGCGATGACCACCGACGCGCAAAAGCGCCTGGAAGCCATCGCCTCGCTGGAAGATTTGGGCGCTGGCTTTGCGCTGGCGACCCACGACCTTGAAATTCGCGGCGCGGGGGAACTGCTGGGTGAAGATCAGAGTGGTTCCATGGAAAGCATCGGCTTCTCACTGTATATGGAGCTGCTGGAAAATGCTGTCGATGCGCTCAAAGAGGGACGCGAACCGTCGCTGGAAGATCTCACCAGCCAGCAAACCGAAGTTGAACTGCGCATGCCGTCACTGCTGCCGGATGACTATATTCCCGATGTCAACACGCGACTGTCGTTCTACAAACGTATTGCCAGTGCGAAAGGCGAAAACGAGTTGGAAGAAATTAAGGTCGAGCTGATAGACCGTTTTGGTCTGCTGCCCGACCCGGCCCGTACGTTGCTGGATATTGCCCGGTTACGCCAACAGGCGCAGAAACTGGGCATCAGAAAGCTTGAAGGCAATGAAAAAGGCGGCACGATTGAGTTTGCAGAGAAAAACCACGTTAACCCGGTGTGGCTGATTGGTTTACTGCAAAAACAGCCGCAGCACTTCCGTCTGGACGGTCCAACCCGGCTGAAATTTATGCAGGATCTGAGCGAGCGTAAAACGCGAATCGACTGGGTACGCCAGTTTATGCGCCAACTTGAAGAAAACGCCGTAGCATAGTGAGCAGGCCGGGAGCACACATAACGCTCCCGGCCGGTGAATTTACAAACTCTTTGCACTTCCCTGCACTTCCCGACACAGCAAACGGCCATAATTCCTGTTTACTTTTACATAATAAAAACCACGTAAAAACAATGGATTTATGGTGATGTTAAACAATAATCGACTCTCTCGCTGGTTAGCCTTTTTTACGCTTGCAGCGACCTTCGCGTTAGCACTTCCGGCTCAGGCAAACACCTGGCCGCTGCCGCCGCCGGGAAGCCGTCTGGTGGGACAGAATACCGTTCACGTTGTCGAAGACAATGGCGGTTCTCTCGAAGCTATTGCGAAAAAATACAACGTCGGCTTTTTAGCGCTGCTGCAGGCCAACCCCGGCGTTGATCCTTTCGTGCCTCGTCCTGGCAGCGTTTTGACTATCCCATTGCAAACCCTGTTACCGGATGCACCGCGCGAAGGTATTGTCATCAACCTCGCCGAATTGCGTCTTTATTATTACCAGCCGGGGACAAATTCGGTGACCGTATATCCTATTGGCATTGGCCAGTTAGGTGGTGATACGCTGACGCCCACCATGGTAACCACCATTTCCGATAAACGCGCTAATCCCACCTGGACGCCTACGGCAAATATCCGCGCGCGCTATAAAGCAAACGGCATCGATCTTCCTGCCGTTGTCCCTGCCGGGCCAGATAACCCGATGGGCCATCACGCAATTCGCTTAGCCGCATACGGCGGTGTTTATCTGCTGCACGGCACCAATGCTGACTTTGGTATCGGTATGCGTGTCAGTTCCGGCTGTATTCGTCTGCGCGACGGTGATATTGAAACCCTGTTCCGTCAAGTGAAGCCAGGAACCAAAGTCAATATCATTAACACGCCGATCAAAGCCTCGGTCGAACCTAACGGCATGCGACTGGTGGAAGTGCACCAGCCGCTGTCAGAAAAGATCAATGATGACCCGCAACTGCTGCCGATCGTGTTGAACGCCGCAATGCAGACCTTTAAGAATGCGGCGCAAACGGACCCTGCCGTCATGGAACATGCGATGGAGATTCGCTCAGGCATGCCGGTCGATGTCACCCGTCATCACGATGTGGCTCAACAACCGATGTAAACATTACCCATAAAAAAAACCCCCGCTGGATTTTATTCCGCGGGGGTTTTTTATTTAACTCGCAGTGGCATTGCGATGGGTTAAATCTTATTTGTAGATAACGGCAGTCCCGTGAAGGGTGTTAGGACCGGTAACGGAAGTAATACGGAAAGACTTCGCGCCCATCTCATCCGCTTTCTGCGCCAGTTGATCTTCCAGAGAACCTAAGTTCGTCCCCGCATTTGCAGAGATAGTACCAACTTTCTGTTGACCTGCAGGCGTGGCCTGAACTTCAACAGCGGCGAAGCTGGCAAATGACAGTGAGCTAAGAACAGCAGCAACAAACAGAGTTTTTACGTTTTTCATAATAGTGACCTTTTGCAGATGAATGGGTGTCGTAATGATTAACTTAACGATCGATAGGTAAATCATAGATGTGATCCAGGTCACACGTCAACATTTTTTTATAATGATCGTTATATAAAAGATAAAGACCTTATTTTTCATGCTAATAGCTATAAATTATTTTTATCGCTAATCCGCTGGAGTGTGGCGGGGAATATTTTTATAATGATTATTCAATAAAGCCAAAAAAGGTACATCGGCGCCATGACAACTGAAACGACAGGTTGTGCAAAAAAAAGCCGTGGCCGACCAAAAGTGTTCGACAGGGAAGCCGCGCTTGATAAGGCCATGACACTCTTCTGGCAGCACGGATATGAAGCGACATCGCTCGCCGATCTCGTGGAAGCAACGGGTGCGAAAGCGCCCACGCTGTATGCGGAGTTTACCAACAAGGAAGGGTTGTTTCGTGCCGTGCTGGACCGCTATATAACTCGCTTCGCGGCGAAACACGAAGCTCAGCTGTTTTGCGAAGAAAAAAGCCTTCAGTCAGCACTGGAAGACTATTTCACCGCCATAGCGACCTGCTTTACCAGTAAAGATACTCCGGCAGGATGTTTTATGATTAATACGTCCGCGACGCTGGCGGCCTCTTCCCGCGAGATCGCCCACACGGTGAAATCACGCCATGCGATGCAGGAACAGACGCTTACCCAGTTCCTTCGTCAGCGCCAGCAGCGTGACGAAATTCCGGCCCACTGCGACGTGCAAAAGCTGGCCGAATATCTGAACTGCATTTTACAGGGTATGTCGATTAGCGCCCGCGAAGGCGCATCATTTGAGAAACTGATGCAGATCGCACACACCACCCTACGGCTGTGGCCCGAACTCATCAAAGTTTAACCCTCTCCTCTCTCTTCCACGAACAGATGACACCGCCGGGGGCTAAAAGCCCTCGGTTTTTTGTACCAATAACCCTTCATTCCTTATTGTTTTCATCGCATTAGCAGATCTTTTTTAAAAAATGTATTGATAACGACAATTATTATCAGCAATATTCGCATTTGTTTTAACGCCTGTTTCCCAATGTAACTATCGGTTTCTCTACCGCAATAACAAAAACAGACCGACTTTTTTAAAAGGAATACAAATGCATAAGCGTCTCTGGGTGCTCAATCCGCTCTTATTATCCTTAACCCTACCGGCTATCGCAGCGGAGGAAGAGAATCTCATCGTCAGCGCTAACCGCAGCCAACGCACCGTGGCAGAAATGGCGCAAACGACCTGGGTTATTGAAGGAAGCGAAATTGAACAGCAAGTTCAGGGTGGTAAAGAGTTCAAGGATGTTCTTGCTCAGTTAATCCCCGGAATTGATGTCAGCAGTCAGGGACGAACCAATTACGGCATGAACATGCGCGGTCGCGCCATCGTAGTATTGATAGACGGTGTCCGTCTGAATTCCTCCCGTACCGACAGCCGTCAACTTGACTCCATTGACCCGTTTAACATTGCTCATATTGAAGTCATCTCAGGCGCAACATCCTTGTATGGCGGAGGAAGTACCGGCGGTTTGATCAACATCGTCACCAAAAAAGGTCAGCCTGAGCGTGAAGTCGAACTCGAACTGGGCAGTAAAAGCGGGTTTAATAACAGTAACGATCATGACGAACGCGTCGCCGCCGCGGTGAGTGGAGGAACCGATCGTGCATCCGGTCGTATGTCCGTCGCGTATCAACGGTTTGGCGGTTGGTATGACGGCAACCACGATGCTCTGCTGCTGGATAACACCCAAACCGGCCTGCAGCATTCCGATCGTCTGGACGTGATGGGCACCGGGACGATTGAGCTGGATGATAACCGTCAATTACAACTGGTTACCCAGTACTACAAGAGCCAGGGGGATGAAGATTACGGGCTGGATCTCGGCGAGAACATGTCCGCCGTGACCGGAAACGGTAAAGCTTATACCAGCAGCGGACTGAACTCCGATCGTATTCCCGGCACCGAGCGTCATCTGATCAGTCTGCAATATTCCGATGCAGACTTCTTTGGTCAGAACCTGGTCAGTCAAATCTATTACCGCGACGAATCGCTAAAATTCTACCCCTTCCCTACGCTGAGCAAAGGCAAGGTCACCAGTTTCTCCGCCTCACAGCAGGATACCGACCAGTTCGGTGCCAAAATTACCCTCAACAGCCAGGTGATGGATGACTGGGAACTGACGTGGGGTATCGATGCGGATCATGAAACCTTTGATTCCAATCAGAAATTCTTCGATCTGGCTTACTCTCTGCCCTCCGGTGGCATGGACAACCATACCGCTTATACTACCGGGCGTTATCCTGGTTACAGCATCACCAACTTCGCGCCTTTCCTGCAAAACAGCTATGACATAAACGATATCTTCACTCTCAGTGGCGGCGTACGCTATCAATGGACCGAAAACAGGGTTGATGATTTCGTTGGCTATGCCCAACAGCAGGGAATCGCGACGGGCCTTGCAAACTCCGCCGATACCATCCCGGGCGGTAAAACCGATTACGATAACTTCCTGTTTAACGCCGGGATCCTCGCCCACCTGACTGAGCGCCAGCAAACCTGGTTTAATTTCTCTCAAGGCGTTGAGCTTCCGGATCCGGGGAAATATTACGGTAACGGCACCTATTCCCTGGTTGGCGATCATTACCAGCTCCTGCGCAGCGTCAACGTGGCGGATTCTCGCCTGGAAGGGATTAAAGTTAACTCGTACGAGCTGGGATGGCGTTACACGGGCGATAACCTGCGCACGCAACTGGCTGCTTATTACTCCACTTCGGATAAATCGATCGTTATCAACCGCAGTGATATGACCATAAACGTACAGCCCGACGATCGTCGAATTTATGGTCTGGAAGGTGCGGTAGATTATTTCATCGCCGATACTGACTGGAGTCTGGGCGGCAACTTCAACGTCATTAAATCCGAAGTGAAACAAAACGGTAAATGGCAGAAATGGGATGTCACTCTGGCTTCACCATCTAAAGCAACCGCATGGGTCGGCTGGGCGCCTGAACCGTGGTCGCTGCGAGTACAGAGCCAGCAAACATTTGATCTGAGTGATGCCAGCGGCAATAAGCTGGACGGCTATAACACCATGGACTTTATCGGCAGCTACCAGCTCCCGTTAGGTAAGCTGACCTTCAGCGTGGAAAACCTGCTGAATGAAGAGTACACCACGCTATGGGGACAGCGTGCGCCACTACTGTACAGCCCAACTTATGGCAGCCCGTCACTGTATGAATACAAGGGCCGGGGTCGTACCTTTGGTCTGAACTACGCCTTAACCTTCTGATAAAAAAAGCCCCCCAGCCTGAGCGAATGGGGGGCTAATGTTCAGGATAATGCTATTTTACGCTTTGTTATTCAGTACCAACTGTCCGTTGTTATCCAACGGAATTTGCGCGCCGGGGTCCTTATCCATACGAATTTTCCCCTGCTGATCGCCAATTTTGTACGTCACGTCGTAGCCCAGCATTTTTTCTGATTTGTCATACACCGTTTTACAGCGCTGCTGCGTGGTGGTGTACGTATCGTTTTCTTGCATCGAACCCTGGATCTGGTTACCGGCATAGCCGCCGCCTAACGCCCCCGCCACGGTGGCAATATCTTTACCGCGTCCGCCACCAAACTGATGGCCGATAACACCGCCGGCAACGGCACCCAGCACAGAACCCGCGATACGGTTTTCATCTTGCACCGGCTTGCGGTGCGTGACCGTCACGTTCCGACACTCCTGACGTGGCGTTTTTACCGATTCTTTAATCGGTGTTGCAGAGACAACTTGTGCATACTGTGGGCCACGCTCGAAAACGTTAAGACTGGCCACCGCTGCAACACCCAGCGCAGCAGCTACGCCAATCCCTATACCCGCCAACATTGATTTATTCACGGGACTTCCTCCTTTTTTGCTATTAGCAACAACTTTGCAACAGAAGGTAAGGAATGCCAATCAGATTACGGATGAAAATAGCGGAAGGCAGGGATAAAACGAGATGATTCAGAGAACTCTGAAGGAAGGCGTCGGATGCGTGAAATTGTCCGACGCCTGAGGTCAATATTAATGCAGTTTCAGCCGCGGACGAATCACCCGGTTAATACTGCCGACCAGCATCATCAGGCCGGTTTTGAAGTAACCATGCAGCGCAATCTGATGCATACGATACAGTGAGATGTAGACAAAGCGCGCAATACGGCCTTCTACCATCATTGAACCGCGCGTGAGGTTGCCCATCAAGCTACCGACGGTAGAGAAGTTAGAAAGCGAGACCAGAGAACCGTGATCTTTGTACTGATATGCTTTCAACGGCTTGCCGTTCATCTGCGCCAGGATATTGTTCATCGCGCAGGTCGCCATCTGGTGCGCAGCCTGAGCGCGCGGCGGCACAAATCCACCTTCCGGACGCGCGCAGGAAGCGCAGTCGCCAATCGCATACACGTCAGGATCGCGTGTGCTTTGCAGCGTCGGCTCAACCACCAGTTGGTTAATCCGGTTCGTTTCCAGACCGCCAATATCCTTCATAAAGTCTGGCGCTTTGATCCCTGCGGCCCACACCATCAGGTCAGCCTCAATGTATTCGCCATCTTTGGTATGCAACCCGCCTTCGTCAGCGCTGGTAACCATCGTCTGCGTCAGTACGCGTACGCCCAGTTTGGTTAACTCATTGTGCGCGGCGCTGGAAATCCGCGGCGGCAATGCCGGCAGGATACGCTCACCGGCTTCAACCAACGTAACGTTCAGCGCGTCATTGGTCAGTCCTTTATAGCCATAACTGTGCAGCTGTTTAACCGCATTGTGCAGTTCCGCGGAGAGTTCAACCCCCGTCGCGCCGCCGCCGACAATGGCAATATTCACTTTACCGTTAACGCCCAGATTCGCGGAATACTTGAGGAACAGATTCAGCATCTCCTGGTGGAAACGACGCGCCTGATGCGGGTTATCAAGGAAAATACAGTTCTCTTTGACGCCCGGCGTGTTGAAATCGTTGGACGTACTGCCCAGCGCCATCACCAGCGTGTCATACGGCACTTTACGCTCAGGAACCAGCAGATCGCCCTTCTCATCGCGCAGCTCAGCGATAGTAATGGTCTTCGCTTCGCGATCGATATCAACCACCGAGCCCAACTGGAACTGGAAGCCATGGTTACGGGCATGCGCCAGATAGCTCAGCGCATCCACACCTTCATCCAGAGAACCGGTCGCCACTTCATGCAGTAACGGTTTCCATAAATGGCTGTGGTTTCTGTCCACCAGCGTAATTTTGGCCTTTTTCTTACGCCCCAGCTTTTTACCCAGCTGCGTCGCCATTTCCAGTCCGCCAGCACCGCCGCCGACAATCACGATCCTTTTCAATGGTGTAGTCAACGTGACCCCCTCAAATTTATTAACCAATTGTTAATTAAAAGTTATTGGCATAGCCTTTAATTAACAACAAGTTACGATAATGAAAATGTCCTTCGAGAGTGAGAATAACACGAACGGTGCATTGGTCATACCAAAATTGATGTGCATCAAGTTTTGATGCTGAAAAGATAGACAACCGGAAGGTTAAGGACAAAAAAACCAGCCCGAAAGCTGGTTTTTTAGACGCTCATCAGGCTTAACCTAACGTCTTGAACGCCTTAATGCGCTGCAAATGCGGGGAGATATTTTTAAACTTATGCGTCTGCTCTTCGTCCCAGACGATCTCATAAAAATGATGCAGCTCTTCTGACGAGCGCTGACTGTTCAGAGCTTCATCATGGCGAGAGAGGATCACCAGGCAGCGATCGCGGTTCTTTTCACGAAAATTGGTCACGCATTTTGTCGCAATGTCAGCATACTCTTCAGGTCTGTCGATTTTCCCTTCCATATTCTCATATGGGAACAGGTTAGGATTAAATACCACCTGACGAATATCACACAGAAAACCAATACGTTCTGCCCAATATCCCCCCAGCCCGACGCCACAAATCAGCGGACGGTCGTCCACATTAAGCTGCAACATTTTGTCCACTTCTTTCAGCAGATGCTGCATATCATGTTTAGGATGCCGTGTACTGTAGCTAATCAGCCTGACATCCGGGTCGATAAATTGCAGCTGCAACACCTTCTCGTGGTTGCCCGGACTATTAGAGTCAAAACCGTGTAAATAGATAATCATCGCATCCTCGCCAAACGTGCGTTAATGACCTGCTTTCTCTTCCTGCCAGCGCTCATGAAGCTGGTTGAGCTGGGCGCTTACCGTCTTCCAGCGTGTCGAGTCCATCAGTTCCTGACGTGAAAATGAACCTTTATGATACAAACGTGTAACACGTTCTGCATTGATCGGCGACAGATTATCTAACACACTGACCGCTCCCTTACGATTATTGCAGACCAGGATCATATCGCAACCAGCATCCAGCGATGCCTGCCCACGCTCGGCGTAGCTTCCCATAATCGCCGCACCTTCCATCGACAGATCGTCGGAGAAAATAACGCCGTCGAAGCCAAGCTCCTGACGCAGTACCGTCTTCAACCAGTGAGGCGAACCACTCGCCGGACGCGGATCAACATCGCTGTAGATAACGTGCGCAGGCATAATGGCATCGAGTTTGTTTTCCGTAATTAACGTCCGGAACACGGACATATCCTTCGCACGAATCTCTGCTTCTGAACGTGGATCGGTTGGCGTTTCTTTGTGCGAATCCGCCGTCACAGCTCCATGCCCGGGGAAGTGTTTACCGGTGGTCTTCATGCCAGCGGCATGCATACCGTCAATGAAACGGGTCGCCATCGCCAACGCTTTCAGCGGATCAGCATGATAAGAGCGCTCGCCAATCGCTGCGCTGATATGTCCCACGTCCAGAACCGGTGCAAAGCTAATATCAATATCCATGGCGATCATTTCGCTGGCCATCAGCCAGCCGGCGTCCTGAGCCAGTTTGCCGCCCTCTTCCAGACCGTGTAGCGCGGCAAAGGATTGCGCCGCAGGCAGGCGGGTAAAACCTTCGCGAAAACGCTGTACGCGTCCGCCTTCCTGATCAACCGCCACGACCAAATGATTACGTGACGCGCTACGGATCTGACGCACTAACTCACGCAACTGTTCCGGGTCATGATAATTTCGGGTAAAGAGAATCAACCCACCTACCAGCGGATGCGCCAGAATCTCTCGCTCTTCAGCGTCCAGCTCATACCCTTCGACATCCAACATTACTGGGCCCACACTGCTCTCCTCATCCTTTCATTGTTAGCTGCCGCCAGGTTTCATCGGCCAGCCTGATAAATTGTTGATCGCCGGTTTGTCGCCAGCGATACTCAAACCACCCCGCTTTTAGCATGATTACCCAGGGTCGCCACCGCCTGACCTGTCGCCACAAAACGGTTGGCTCAATGCGTGCTCGTCGGCCATAGGCGCTGACCAGCTGTTGGTGCTGGAGTTCATCACTGACCCACACCGCTGCCAGCTCGAGGGCGATATCGCCGTCTCCGGCATATTCCCAGTCAATCAGCCGCAACCCTGACGCCCCGCGCACGATGTTGTCACCGTGGACATCCATATGCAGCGGCCCCAGCCGCAAAGGTCGGGGCACGCCGCTTTTTCTTAGCCGCTTCAGCGCTCGTAACCAATGTGGTGTACGACGCGCCGGATCACCGCACTGCCAGTACTGTTCGAGTAACGGCAGCAGACTGATTCGCCAGCCCAGTCGGGGTTGCTGATGCAGATAATACAATAAGTCAGCAAGTTCGTCGGCGTCCGGTAATCTGGATTCTACCTTACCCTGAAAAAAGTCGACTGCCATCCAGCCACGCGTATAAAAACGAGGTCGGGGCGCAAGATTTTCCGGCAGGTGTTTTAAGGCATGATATTGGCGCAGAAAATGCGATTCCGGCGCGTCGGGGTCGTGATGACAGCGCAGCACTAAACGGTGGGTCTGATATTCGATAATGCAGCTCCCGCCGCTCAGGCCGTGGTGGCTGGCTACGACGGGATGATACTGCGGAAAGTAGCGCGACAGCACTTCATCGCGCGTCAGTCTGTTATTGTTGCTGAACGGCACCTTTACCTGACCAGATTATCTCGCCAGTTTGTACCAGCATTAATTGCATTTGCAGTGCCGGCGAATTGACGTTGCCAGATGCGCTGGAGTAGAGCACATACTGCGCACCAACGTTACGGGCAATACCAATCGCTTTGCTGCGCGTTCCAAGGCTATCGTTCGGCGACAGACCTAACTGCTGCTTGGCGACAGCCAGTTGCTGGGCGGAAACCAGGGTAAATTTGCCGTTATTCGCCAGCGCGTTACGTAAGGTTTCAGTCGCTTCGCCAGCGTTCAACGAGCCGTTGGTACGATTATTCACGCTATCAACCAGCAGAACACCACCCGCTTTGACGCCATCGGCCTGCAGCATTTTACCTACCATCGGCTGCATTGCGCTGTTCCAGTCGTAGTGACGTTGGCGCGGTGTTGGCTGCGCCGTTTGATCCTCGTGTTCGATCGGACCCGGCTGCTGCGGTATACTTGGCACCGTTGGTACTACTGGTACTGGCTGTTGCGGCTGCGCGGGCTGTTCCGGTACCGGCTTCACTTCCTCTACCGGCGCGGGTTCACGTTGAGCCACACACCCAGAAAGAAACATCGCCAGCGCGGCAAGCAATGCGTAGCGATTCATTTTGATCATCAAGATTCACCCCTTACAAATATAGATAAAGTCTAACCTTGTGCGCCCCCAGATAATTGGCGCTGCCGTACAGTGTGACCGACGAATGAGCCGGGATAGTCACGCTGCGTGGCGCTTCCAGAGGGTGCATCTCCAACCCTCTGGCGTCATACCAGTAAAACCGATAATGCACGGTGACGGATTCTTGTCTTTCGTTATAGAGTCGCGAGGATGCTGAGGCCTGAATATCAGATGTTGTTAACACGGGCTGTTCTGCGGTTATGCCCGCCGCCAGAATCGTTGATTCCATCACCAGAGACTGTTCATCACTGACCGGAATTTCGGGGTGTGAGCGACAGCCTGCCAGCAACAGCAAGCCCAGTGAAAGTGCAATGCATCCTCTGGTCATGCTTAAAGACCTTTATGTGCGAGCATTGGACCAAGCGCACGTCCACCCAACAGGTGCATATGAATGTGATACACCTCCTGCCCGCCGTGACGATTGGTATTCATGATTAAACGGTATCCATCCGCAGCAATACCTTCCTGCTCCGCGATTTTCGCCGCAACGGTAATCATTCGGCCCAGCGCCTGCTCATGTTCTGCCGTCACATCGTTGACGGTGGGGATCAGGATATTAGGGATGATCAGAATATGCGTAGGTGCCTGAGGGGAAATATCACGAAACGCTGTGACCAGTTCATCCTGGTACACGATATCCGATGGAATTTCACGACGGATAATTTTGCTGAATATAGTTTCTTCTGCCACGACGTTTTCCTTTTTCATTAACAGCCCAAGCGTTATGCCATGCTACGCCGGGTAACACTGCGAGTATAGAGTATGAGCGAGTTACTCACGCTCTTTCAACTTTAACCCTCGATTTTTTAAGCAAAAACCCTGGTCAGCGCCGCTCTTATAACCATTTCCCTATGCTATCGCTTAAGCATAGTACTGAAACGATGCTTCATTTGTGCCGTATCATCTGTATGCGTATGGAATGTTAGTGGTTATAGAGAATCTCAATGATTCTCCCATAGAGAGGGATTACGTGGAGCAATCAACTGGCGTGCTAATCGCCGGTACTCAGTGTGGAAAAACAACACTGTATAACTCAACTCAAAAAGCAGCTCGCCAGGTCACTGCGCCTGGCAGCCAAACAAAGGCAAAAAAGCCCGCTTAGTTTCCTAAGCAGGCTTTTTAAATTTGGCTCCTCTGACTGGACTCGAACCAGTGACATACGGATTAACAGTCCGCCGTTCTACCGACTGAACTACAGAGGAATCGTTGTGGAGGCTAATCTTAGCGGCGAAATTTTTTTTGTCAAACCCCATTTTCCTGAATAACGCTCAATTGATGCTTCTCTCGACAGTTTGTTGCATTTGCAGACATTTTAAATGGAAAAAACTTTGCAGCTTTTTGGATTCTCCCTCATCATTTGAAATGAGGTTTCAACTTTCTTCTTTAAGGTCCACTTTGAACGTCTCCGCAGCCTTACGTCAGGTCGCTTCCCGCACGCCCTGGTATGCCAAACGCAAGAGTTATAAAGTTCTCTTTTGGCGCGAAATCACTCCGCTTGCGGTCCCTATTTTTCTGGAAAACACCTGTGTGCTGTTAATGGGTGTCCTGAGTACCTTCCTGGTGAGCTGGTTGGGAAAAGAAGCGATGGCAGGTGTCGGTCTCGCCGACAGTTTCAATATGGTTATCATGGCATTTTTCGCCGCCATCGATCTGGGTACCACGGTGGTAGTCGCCTTTAGCCTGGGAAAACGAGATCGGCGCAGGGCCAGAGCTGCTGCCAGACAATCGCTGGTGATCATGACGATTTTTGCAACCGTACTGGCTGCAGTCATTCACTATTTTGGTCAACAGATTATTGACGTTGTCGCAGGTGAAGCAACGCCAGACGTTAAGGCTTTGGCACTTACCTATCTGGAGCTAACTGTGCTCAGCTACCCGGCGGCAGCTATTGCGTTAATCGGTAGTGGTGCCCTACGCGGTGCGGGCAATACCAAAATACCGCTGTTGATTAATGGCGGCATGAATATTCTGAATATCGTCATCAGCAGTATCCTGATCTACGGGATTTTTTCCTGGCAAGGACTGGGATTCGTGGGGGCCGGACTCGGACTAACCATTTCACGCTACATAGGTGCGATCGCTATTATTTGGGTACTGATGATTGGTTTTAATCCGGCGTTACGTATCACTTTCAAAAGTTATTTTAAGCCACTCAACCTCGCCATTATCTGGGAGGTGATGGGGATCGGTATTCCAGCCAGCATCGAGTCAGTGCTGTTTAATGGCGGTAAACTGTTAACGCAGATGTTTGTCTCAGGGATGGGCACCAGCGTAATTGCCGGAAACTTCATTGCATTTTCTATCGCCGCGCTCATCAACCTACCGGGAAATGCTTTAGGCTCTGCGTCGACAATCATCACCGGCAGGCGTTTGGGAAACGGCCAGATTGCCCAAGCCGAAATCCAGTTACGGCATGTATTCTGGCTGTCGACCATTGGTTTAACTGCCATTGCCTGGCTAACCGCCCCTTTTGCTGGCGTAATGGCCTCGTTTTATACCCAGGATCAGGACGTAAAAGAGGTCATAGTCATTCTGATTTGGCTCAATGCGGCATTTATGCCGATATGGGCAGCCTCCTGGGTATTACCTGCTGGGTTTAAGGGCGCACGCGATGCCCGTTTCGCAATGTGGGTATCTATGCTGGGCATGTGGGGCTGTCGCGTTGTGGTAGGTTACACCCTGGGGATCGTTTTAGGATGGGGCGTAGTCGGCGTCTGGTTAGGGATGTTCTTCGACTGGGCCGTACGCGCCGCATTATTTTACTGGCGTATGGTGACCGGCCGCTGGTTATGGAAATACCCGCGTCCCGAACAGGAAAAGTGCATAAAACAACCTGTTGCGCCTGAATAATCGGCGAAATGGGGAATATTTCGGCAAACGATTGAATTTATCGATTCAGGCTTTGACATCGCTGAGTGGTGTCGCTAATATGCGCCTCGTTCACACGATTCCTCTGTAGTTCAGTCGGTAGAACGGCGGACTGTTAATCCGTATGTCACTGGTTCGAGTCCAGTCAGAGGAGCCAAATTCAGAAAAGCCTGCTTTCGAGCAGGCTTTTTGCTTTTATGCGTCTCTGGTGTTAACACAGAATCGCATCCAGCCTGGCAAGCATCTCATTGACAACGGCGTCAGGTATGCGTTCCGGGCCGCCATATCTATAGTTCTGTGCTAGTCGCAGCGAATAACGGGGCCGTTTCTGGGGTTCAATAATCAGGCAGCCATCATCAATGGTCATACCCACTTCGCTGTCCGTCGACAGCCCTGCGTTTTCAGCACGGCGGGAGAGACCGCCAGCATGATGGATCCGCCCACCTTTTTCAGACGAGTGGTATACATAGGCTTCAGCAATCAATCCTTCACCTTTAGGCCAGCGGCGGATAAGCGCAATAATAACCGCAACGCCACAACAATGCCTTGCTCTTCAAGGAAGACATTAATCTACTTTCATCTGTCTTTTGCGAAAGAAAACCAATGCTGGAACGGTATGAATGAGAAGCATACGAATAATATGATTCGCCATAACAAAGCTCGCATCCGCTTTTAACGCCAGCGCGGCAAATGACATCGACTCTACGCTGCCGGGAACCCAGGAGAGCATCAACACCGGGAAGGGATAATCCAGCAAGCGCGCCGAGATAAATGCCATGATTATCGTCACCCCCAGTCCAATCAGAACAAGCTGTACAGAAGACCAAAGATGACGACTAAATTCAGCCATCGAATAAGTCGTAAAATGATGCCCCAGCAAGATCCCCATCAACACCATGCTAATCTGGTTAAAGAGATCAGGAAAAATTAGTGGTTGTGAAGATAAAGGGTGCAATGCCGCCGCGCAAACCAGCGAGGTTATCATAAAGGGTGCCGGGAAATGTAAGCGCTCCAGAAACTTCCCCGCAATATATCCTGCTAATACCATTCCGGTCAGCCAGAGCAGATTGTGCCCGGAGAAAAAAACGGCTGGAGTCGCAGCCAGAATATCTGCAGATGCCCCACGCGTGATATACCCGGCCAGAAACGTCAGGGTAATGAGACGCAGAGAATGCGAGATCACAATCTTTTGTGGCGGCGTCTTAATATGGGAGGCTAACGCCAGTACCGCCGCCATCGCTCCTGGCACCGCACCTAAAAGCGCCTCTTCTTTACTCCAGCCTAACCGCCGCACACACCAGAAGTAACTCAAGGTAAATTGTAAAGATAAGCAGAGTAATAACAAAGCAAACAAAAGGCTTATCTGCCGATGCTCGCCATATGAAAAATCTCTGAACATAATCCCTATCGAGATTCCGAGAGAAAGCTGGATAACCGTGATACTCCCCGGCATTGAGGATACGGAGAACCCAATACGTTTGAGCATAAGCACGGTAAAAAGGGCACCAAACATCATGCCCAGCGGAACGTTACAGAAAGTGAATCCCTGCCCGACGAGAAAACAGAGGATAATACCTGCCAATACTCTCATCCAGTACCTCTCCAGGCCGGTTGTTCAGATAACAATAGTTTTCGCCGGCACCGTCATGAATATATTCAGTGCACCGTATCTTTAACCCAATGCGTATTATCGATCACCCATTGCGTTAGCATCGCAAGATGTTCCTCAATTTCACGACTGGACTCACCTTCAACAATAGCACTGACAATCTCACCATTCGTCAGTTTCATCACATCGTAATGACGTCCGACAACACCTGTAGCCCGATAATTGATCACAAAAGGTAACGGACATTTATCCGCAATAGCCTGTAAGGTTCCTTGAGAAGGCGGCACATTCAGTTGTCCAACCCGGATAACAGGTATTCTTTGCGCTAAATCCCGCGGATACGTTTCGTTCAGACAGGCCTTCAGCCATGTCATACGCGGATCGAGGCCAAACGCCGCACCTAATTCTTCATTAACGAAACATCCGCCTAACCGGCAGGCAAGCTCGCCGAAAATAATATTACCGCCCTGATCCACAAATACCTCAAGATGAAGTAAGGTGTTTTTCTCAATAGGGAAGACTTCTTTCGCAAGATATTTTGTATAGTCAATCAACTTCTGGTGTAGTGAATTATCATCTTCCATGACCAGCCCTAAGGTTTGCCCTGATAGAAAATCAAGACAAGATACCGTGGCCCGAGAGGCGGAAATAAATATGGGTTTCCCCTGCAGATACAACGCGTTGATCTGATAAGCCTCACCTTCAATAAACTTCTCGATTAACAGATTATGGTATTCAGAGGATTTCATCTGCGCCAGATATTTAAATAACTGACCTTCATTTTTTAAAACCACCACCCCCAGAGATCCACGACCATCATTTGGTTTTATCACGCAGGGATATCCGTGTTGCGCAATAAATGAGGCCATTGCCGTCGCATTTCCCACGCGAGCCATTGCTGGAATCGGTAACTGATATTGCTGCACACGGGATTTCATCAGAAACTTATCGCGAAACAGGATCGCCGCATTCTCACGCCCCTGCGTTAAACCTAAACGATCGCTGATCCTTGCCGCCCTGAGCACATCAATTTCAGCCAGGAAGTAAATACCGCTGGCGTTGTTCGAACGTGCATAATGATAAATATCCAGTTCTACCACGGGATTATCGTTAAAGTTTTCATAAAACAGAAAGGTAAAATCATTCCCCATATGATGCAAGATCGCCGCTTTTTGACTGGCGCAGGTGGCTATCACTAACGGCGTTGATTGCTGGAGTTCATGCCAGGCGTTTGGCGAGTGTTGTAAAAGAATTTTGGGTGGACACAGTAAGATGTTCATTATTTTTCACTCTCGATATCAAACGTAATGACAAACACATCCCGAAATCCTTTCCCGGGCAACAGCGGTACGATAGGTGCGGTATAATGCAGATAATTAACATCATTGAAAATGATCGCCTCCCCCGCCAGAATTTTGAAGGTTGTTGCGTCATTTCCGCCGTCGTGATGAGGGATTAACGTAGTATCGCCACCGGCGATATTTTCCATTTCGCTGCAATAGACGGCAATGAACTTAAAGCCATCCTGATGTATACCTTCCGGAGCCGGATAGCCCGGCTGTCGATCATGTGTTGTAATTCTTATTTGATGAATACCAACGTTATAGTTATCCTTCGGTAGCAATGGCAGTAATTTGCTAAATACCAGATTCATAATTTCTTCGGCAACATCCTGTTTTATTTCTGGATACTTTCTGCTGATACCACCTGAATACGTATTAAGTTTTTCAGACTGAAAGAAAACTCCGGCCTCGCACAAACTAAAATATTTTTCACACCCTGCTTTTGCCTGAAGATAACTTCGAAAACGAAATTTCCCATCTTCAGCTTTAAGCCAGGGATCAGGTAGCAACTCATCAAAGCTTTTTTTAACATTAATCGAGGTATTACCCAAACGTATATGATGATAAGCATGCATATATGACATCCTCAGAAAAGAGACAATAATGTATGTTGGTTATTTTTCTCAACTTATGACACCGGCAAGGGCCAATATCATTACCTGCATCCAGGGCAAAATACGATGACTGCGGATATCAGGCGAGGAACGCACGTTCCCCGCCATCACATTCACTATTACTGACTTTTTTTACGCAACTCGGTCACCGGTACGCCGCCAATCCCCCAGTTATCGGTATCGACTTCGTCAATAACCACAATGGTTGTAGCAGGGTTTTTATTAAGCACATCCACCAGTAGCTGAGTCGCACCTTCCATCAGCTGTTTCTTTTGTTTATCGGTCACACCTTCTTTAGTGATCTTAATATTTACGTAGGGCATAACAACTCCTGTAAACTAAATGATTGTGGATAATGCGCCGAGGTAGCTAAGCGCAAACAGGTTAAACAGCAGAACATAACCATAATGCATCTGGAAACTGGTTCTGCCGGGAGAAACATTAAGGCTGTTGGCAGCAAAAATTGCGTTTATCGATACCGGAGATAGCAGTTGCGTAGCAATAAAAAGGCAAATCCAAATCTGATAATCCACCACGCTGCCGGAAAGATAGTCGGAAAAAATCGACCACGACACGCTAAATATAATTAGGGGATGAATACCGAGGATACCAGGCAAGGGCAGAACAAATAAAATAATGGCATAGCACTGAAAAGTTGTAAGACCGCTAACAAACGCTGTAATGCCTTGCGGGATGTTTGCAAACAACATCATACATACCGATGTTAACAGGCTACATGCCAGGAGTAATACCACTTCGCCGGAGATCCCCTGAGCAGATTCAGACAGTTGTTGCGCCCATTGCTTTTTGCGATTCGCAAAATGGCTGACGATAAAAAGAACAACCGCCGTGAAGGTGATGCTCTGCAAAGGATTCAACCCCAGCACGCTCAACGATAGAATAAAGCTTCCCCAAAACAAGCCGATAAAAGCAAGAATCGAGGTCATATTGCCGCGGTCAGAAACCGTATGACTATCTTCGGCAACCAGTTGGACACGCGATTTCTGGTTTAACAGGATACTGAATAAAAACAGGGGAATGCCGACCAGCATCGCCGGAACATGAGGGATATCCGGCATAGCTGCCCATACCGCCGCCGCACCAATAGTCGTCGGCATTAAAACCATCGTGATACATACCGTACGAGTGACAATCTTCGCCAGGTTAAACTTCGGTTGAACCACTTTTTTCAGGCTATCAAGCAGGAGTGGAATGGCCCCAAGGCTCATTGGCCAGGTTAAAAAAGCGGTCAGCAACGTTATAGACAATGTGACTCGAGACGGTTTTTTCTGCAGTAAATATGCCCCCAGCGCAGCGTTAAAATTTATCGCGTTCATCACCTGCCGGAGTAATGCAATCCCCACCAGCAAGAGCATGACGTCTGAATATCGTACAAAAACAGCGAGGAGGTTAAGTTCCCCACTCTTGTTTGCTGTCAGTAGAAAAATCATCGAAGCGATAAAAATGAGGATCCCACTTCTTGCCGATGATTTTTTCCACCAGAATGAAAAAGTTGACAGGATATACAATATTGACGCAACGAGTGCAAAAGCAGACATCACGGGATATTTACCGGCAAGCACACAGGATGCAAGGAAAACACCCAATGAGATCACAATCATTGAGGATTGCAGATTTTGCCAGAGATTACCGTGCGTCTGGATTTGCTCAGTCTGCATTAATGACAACCTCATGCTGAACATTGCGATGGTGCAATTGTTGATACATATCGGTTACACAACGCCCGGCATCGACCAAGAACCTCGAATTGACAAGGGGTCGGGGCAATACGTAAGTGTAAAAATTAGCCCCTTCCGCTGGATTGCCTAACACCCAAATCGATTCTTGCGTTTCCCCAAGGCAGTTAATCGGATGCTGATTGATATCAATATCCAGCCCGCCTGGATGATAACCATCGTTCATAAAGGGACGCACAATGCCGTTGATAGTCATATTCCTCATCAACGTTGAAACGTCGTGCAACGGCGAAAAGTTAGCAATTTTGGCTTTTATCAACACATCAGCTTTCACTACGCTACTCTCATCTTTAAATTCAGAATGAACCTCGAACTTACCCTCATATTCATTCATCATTAACCGGGGATCCTTTCCTCCTGCCAGACGAACTATGTTGGCATGCATTAATGCCAACAGTTGTTCATTACGCAGTTTCGGCGGACCTACAGCAATACGATTAAAGACAGGATTGATCTGCTCAATGAAGTATTGATGCGATTTCGCGTCAAGTCCGCAATTATCGATAGCCCCTCGCAAAATATCTCTTACGTCACGAATAATGTCGGTCGCCGCTTTCACTGGGCCCTTGACGTTGCCTTTGTCAGACTCATGCAAGTCATCGCGTAAAAAATCAATAAACCATAGACTATATTCTTCCAGGGAGGCATGTTCCTGATTGCGATGAGGATAAAGTATGCTATCGATAATCGCGGCATCATGCACATCAGCAACATATGTCGTGGGTTCCTGCCACTTCCCCTCCAGGGTAGATCGATAGACGTAGCACATTTCTTTATGCAGCAACGGGAAAATTTGTTCGATGAAATTTATTTTTGATGTGGCATTATGAATTAAATTCTGGACACGAAATTCATTAATTGCGGCTGAAGTTAAGAATCGTGGTCGGTATTGACCGGAAATACCTTTTTGATTCATGCCACGACTGCTGAAAGGGAGAGCCTGTCTGGAATAAATAAAAATATCAGGTTCATTGCCACTAGGGTGATAGCGAAGCATCCCATTGTCGGTCACAAACCGTCCACCACGTCCCAGCGTTAATTGAGAAATAACATCATAAGCTGTCAACCCAATGCCCTGGACGATAACCTTAGCTCGGGAGTGAATGTTATTTAACCTATCAACCGGATAAGGCGTGGAATAATATTCCAGCAGTTCATTTTGCTTATTGCTGCTGGCAATAAATTTTTCGACATAATGATCTTCCAACGTTTTCATATTGTCGCCATGGCCGGTTGTCAGATAAACAAAGTCAGCAACAATCCTCTGATTATCTTCTAAAACAACGGCTGATCGTTTATCTTGCTGAATAAAAAGATTAGTTGCCTGCTGATTTACTTGCGTTACCGTCAGACTGGCTGGCAGATTTTTTAGTATTCTCTCATACGCCCAATTCAAATATTCTCCCAATAAGCGACGAGGCAAGTAATCATTTGCATCAATAGCTAAACCTGTTTCGCTTTTTATATAGCGATCACCCACTTTGCGATAACCCTGATTGTTAGCCCATTGATGAAAACATGGGCCTGGGCGAAAAGGGCCGGCATTTTTTACGGTCGCATCACCAAACAATGTTATTTGACAGGCAACAGTATTAACTAATAAATGGTCGGGCTGAGACAAACTATGCGCTCCCACACCCATGGCATTTTTATCAATAATAATGATCTGCATATGTTCATTAATCGCATACTCTGTATGCAGGGCACAAATCCTTTCCAGAATACTTAAACCACGCGGTCCCATACCCAGTATAGCCACTGTCATTTTTTTCATTCTTTGCTCCAACTGTCTGAATATTTAACTTTACTGTATTGTAAATAGCTAATCCCTGCTGCGATAAATAACGAGGCTGCACCCAATAATATGGAATAGGTCATTCCATTTTTATTGCTCTGGAAGGCACTGACAATTAATGGACCGACGATCTGCCCGACCCCATAAGTCAGCGTAACGAGGCCAAGAAGGTTAATCTTTTTTGGTGCCCTTATTTTTCTTGCCAGCGGCATGACCAAAGAACTTGTCCCCATGAATGTGCCGCCAAAACCAATACAGCTAATGGTTAGTAGCAGTGGTGAGTTAATAAATATGGCCATGACTACGCAAATCGCCTGAACAATTAAGTTAACACTTAGGCAGGATAATATATTCCACTTGCGCGCGGCCCATAACCAGCCATAGCATCCAGGAATAACGGCAAGACCGACAATGGACCAGATATGGTCGGCTAAAAAGGTGTTGCCAACCCCCCTGGCCATTAACGGTAAATATGTAGCGACAATGATATAACCGAATCCGGCCAGACCATACAGTAAGGCTAAATTCCACCACTGGATTTCAGGTTCCGCACTTACGACTGCTTTTACCGGCGGGATCATATGCTTATCTTTCGGCAATAAAATTACCAGGATGACGAAAAATATCGTTGAAAGTATGGAAGCACCAATCCACAACAAGTGTGAATCTAACGCGTAAGACACGCCAGCAATGACATATTCATTACCGATAAAAATGCCTATTCCTACGCCTGAAAACAGTGAGGCGATAACAAAAGGATTATGGGTATGCTGGAGCACCAGCATTGAACCAAATATCATCATTCCCGCGCTTGCCACACCCGCAAGGAATCTGATTAACAGAATAATTTCAGGCTGAGTCACTTGTGCCATCAAAAAAATCAGCAGGGCTGTGAGTAACGCTGAAACCAGTAACAGCATTCTTAACTTATTGACTGCGTTGAAAATACCAAAGGAGAAAAGGAGACTGCCGACGAGGTAACCTGCATAGTTTGCGCTGGCAATTAAGGATAATTGCGAAAAGGTAAAAAGCCCTTCATGAAGCATAACGGGAAGCATAGGGGTATATAAAAAACGCCCAATTCCCATTCCTAAGGTCAAGACGATCATACCAAATACAGCAGTACTCAGCTGACGATGGCCAACAGCACTGTGATCGATATCCATTTTTTGGCCTCAAAAGACGAATTAAGTTTGATTGTTATCTTACATAAGGAAATGATAATAAAAAGTTAATAAAAATGACGAAAACATTCACTTTAGGTAATGCCTTCTATGAACAGTACCTCGCTTAACTTGTTTAAAACGGTTGCGGAAACGGGTTCCATATCTGCTGCTGCGCGTAGTCTGCACTGCGTTTCATCGAATGTCACAACCCGTCTCAAACAGCTGGAAGCCAGCCTTGACGTATCTCTGTTTGTCCGTGAGAAAAATCGTCTCTACATCACCCCTGAAGGCGAGCTTCTTCTTCGCTATGCCAACAAAATTCTGGCCCTGTTACACGAAGCGGAATTGTCCATGCATGGAACAAAAGTGGCGGGACCGTTACGCATCGGCGCAATGGAAACGACCGCAGCGGTACGTCTGCCCTCGATACTGGCGAATTTCCACCGCGAAATGCCTTCCGTTGAGCTAAACCTGAAAACCTCCCCCACGGAGGTACTGGTGCAGCACATCCTGAACAATGAACTGGAAATCGCTTTCGTTGCCGATCATCAGGCACTGCACACGGAAAATTCGCCTCTGCAATTGCACATTTTATGTCAGGAAACGCTGGTACTGGTGACGGCGGCAGAGCACCGGAATGTCATTACCGGCGCGGACCTCAAAGTGACAAGACCGCTGGTCTTTGTTAAGGGGTGTAACTATCGCTCCCGTCTGGGACAATGGCTGCGGCTGCAGGGAGTCGATTATGCCGATCCCCTGGAGTTCGGCTCTTTTCAGGCGATCCTTGGCTGCGTGAGTGCCGGAATGGGGATTGCCCTGTTGCCAGAGAGCGTAGTCAGACAGTATGAACATAATTTCCCTATCCGTAGCCATACGATTACCCCACAGATAGGTAACGTGAACACTATGATGATATGGCTTAAAAACCGAGAAGTCAGCCGGGTGCTTAATCGCTTTGTCTCATTTATTACCGAGGCTTAATTTTTCGCTACCGACAACGGCGCAATGCAGGCCGCAGAGTCAGTGGAAGACTGGCGCACTCAAAAGAGCGCCAGTGGCAACGTAATTGATATTGAAAAGCCCGCTTTATATCTGATAATCAATCACCGTTTCATCCGGCTCCATTGCCTGGCGTTTGATTTCATCCACGGATAACCCTGCGTTGCATAGCTCGATAAATCGCCAGACATAGTTGCGCTGTAGTTGTCCTCGTTTCAACCCCAGCCAGACGGTGTTTGCATCAAATAAATGCCGGGTATCCAGACGGGTCAAACTGCCCTCCTCCTGCTCGCCACTGGATTGCTCTGCCACCAGCCCAATACCCAGTCCCAACGCCACATAAGTTTTAATCACATCCGAATCCTGGGCGCTAAGTATAATATCCGGCACTAACCCTTTTCGGGCAAACGCTTCATCAATACGCGAACGTCCCGTAATTCCCTGTCGATAAGTAATTAACGGCCAATGGGCGATGGATTCCAGCGTTAAAGGCGATGTCTTGACGAGTGGATGGTCGTGCGGAACGAGCAGACTGTGGTGCCAACGAAACCAGGGAAAAGCCACCAGCAGTGGATCGCTACTCAGACGTTCACTGGCAATCCCAATATCTGCTCCGCCATTTTGCAACAACGCTTCGATCTCCTGTGGCGTGCCCTGAATCAGTTCCAGACGCACTTCCGGGAAAAGCTCACGAAAAGCTTTAATCACTGCGGGCAGGCTATAGCGCGCCTGGGTATGCGTGGTGGCTATCGTCAGAACACCTGACGTGTCATTGGTAAACAGATCCGCCAGACGGCGGACGTTGCTGGCCTCATTCAGAATACGTTCGGCAATGCCCAGTAAGGCTTTACCCGGTTCGGTCATGCCCAGCAGGCGTTTCCCGCGACGAATAAATATTTCGATGCCAAGTTCATCTTCAAGTTCACGAATATGTCGGCTGACACCCGACTGCGAGGTATACAATATATTCGCGACTTCCGTCAGGTTGTAATCCTGACGGGCCGCCTCGCGGATTATTTTAAGTTGCTGGAAATTCACTTTTCGCTCCGGGCACATCAGACATTACGCTATTGTTAAAGTCTGATGGCCGGCATAACAAATAATAAAAACCTGCATCTTATTCCTCTTGGGAATAAGGTTTAGCTCACCAGCTGCAGCTCACGGTTTTCCAGCATCGGTCGGCTAACCAGCGACAACAGGATCTCCTTAACTGCCTGCGCTTGTGGCGACAAGCTCCCCATGGCCGACACATTCAACGAGAGCGGCAGATTCATTGATGGGGTGGTAATCCGCGCCATCCAGCCATTTGCTGCATTGCACAATGCGCGGGCTGCCGATTCGGGTAACACAGTGACGCCCATACCGCTGGCAATGGCAGCCGTTAAGGTCGAGATAGACTCGATTTCACCAATGACTTTGGCCGTTAAGCGACGTAGCGAAAAAGCCTCATCCACCCGCAAACGCACCGCACTGTAATCCCGCGGCAAAAACAGATTCATCTGCGCCACTGCGGCTAAATCGACGCTTTGGCCTGGACAATCACGCGTCCCCACCAGGAAAAGATCCTCCTTCAGCAACGGCTGACAACTTATGCCCGCCACGGGCGAGCGCTCATAGAGCACTGCCATGTCTAATTGTCCGCTGAGAAGCTTGTCATTTAGCACTGCCCCACTGTTTTCATGCAAATAGACCAGTACATCGGGCAGTTCGGCACGTACTGTTTGTAACAGTGGCATAGTGATGGATGATGCCGCCGTCCCCGGTGCCAGGCCAATAGAAACTTGACCACTCAGAGTCTGGCCAACATTATTGACTGCAAGTTGCGCCTGTTCACACTGACGTAAAATCGTTCGGGCGTGGGTATACAGCACTTTCCCCGCTTCCGTGGGAGTGACGCCGCGTTTGGTACGAATCAGCAATTGCTGATCCAGTTCGCCTTCCAGCGTGGCGACCTGCTGGCTCAGCGCGGGTTGCGCGATGTGCAACACTTCCGCTGCCTGGGTCAGGCTACCAATATCGACGATTTTTACGAAATATTTCAGTCGTCTGAAGTTCATTTTGCCTCCTGTCGGAATACCAGAACCCGTGCTGGCAGTCATGTGAATCAGGATTGCAAGATACTTGCCAGTTTCGTCTGAAGCGGCGTTTTACGCTGACGCCGCGTCAGGTAAGGAGCAAAATGAAGAACGACATTTTTTGTACGCTTATACAGATGACTGTGGCTGCCCTGGAAAAGGTAGATACGCACCAGAATGGGGCAAAAGCATAAAAAGGCGGAAAGTTCGCCGCTTTGCTGATTTTGTCAGCAAACGAACGCACAATTGTATTTCGTCCTTTGACAACCCTCATCACCCTCGCTAATATGCGCCTCGTTCACACGATTCCTCTGTAGTTCAGTCGGTAGAACGGCGGACTGTTAATCCGTATGTCACTGGTTCGAGTCCAGTCAGAGGAGCCAAATTCAGAAAAGCCTGCTTTCGAGCAGGCTTTTTGCTTTTCAATTTTCTCATTCGTCTAATTATTCATGTTGCCCTCTGCGAGGGATATAATCGTTTCCTCTTCATGCCTGTCGCGGTAATCTCATAACGTCCGGTAATCTATCGGCTGCAATGTGCGTAACCCAACTCAAATACTAATAATTAAAAGACAGTACAGACAGGATAACTATGGATTCCACCCTCACCTCCACGGGTCCCCAACAGGACGCCTCTTCGCTCAACCGTGCCCGACGCGCTGCGCTTGGTAGCTTCGCGGGCGCCGTGGTCGACTGGTATGATTTTCTGCTCTATGGCATCACCGCTGCGTTAGTCTTTAACCGCGAGTTTTTTCCGCAGGTCAGTCCGGCGATGGGAACACTTGCCGCCTTCGCTACCTTTGGCGTCGGATTTCTGTTCCGCCCGCTAGGCGGGGTCATCTTCGGCCACTTCGGCGATCGTCTTGGGCGTAAACGTATGCTGATGCTCACCGTCTGGATGATGGGGATCGCCACGGCGCTGATTGGCATTATTCCTTCCTTTGACACCATTGGCTGGTGGGCCCCTGTTCTACTGGTGACGCTGCGCGCCATTCAGGGCTTCGCCGTGGGCGGTGAATGGGGCGGAGCCGCGTTGCTCTCCGTCGAAAGCGCGCCGAAAAATAAAAAAGCCTTTTATAGCAGCGGTGTACAGGTCGGGTACGGCGTCGGTCTGCTGCTTTCTACCGGCCTGGTCTCGCTGATTAGCTCTCAAACTACCGATGAGCAGTTCCTCAGTTGGGGCTGGCGTATTCCGTTCTTGTTCAGCATCGTGCTGGTATTAGGCGCGTTGTGGATGCGTAACAGAATGGATGAATCGGCCGAGTTCGAACAACAGCAACAGGCGCCACAGCCCGAGAAAAAGCGGCTTCCGGTCATTGAGGCTTTAATCCGACATCCGGGCGCATTCTTAAAAATTATCGCCCTGCGCCTGTGTGAACTGCTGACGATGTATATCGTCACCGCATTTGCTCTTAACTACTCGACACAAAACCTCGGCCTGCCACGCGAGCTGTTTCTGAATATCGGATTGCTGGTCGGCGGGCTGAGCTGTCTGACCATCCCCTGCTTTGCGTGGCTTGCTGACCGCTTTGGTCGTCGTCGCGTCTACATTACCGGGGCACTGGTCGGGACGCTAAGCGCCTTCCCATTCTTTATGGCGCTGGAGGCCCAGTCTATTTTCTGGATCGTGTTCTTCGCGATTATGCTGGCCAACATCGCACACGATATGGTGGTCTGCGTACAGCAGCCTATGTTTACCGGTTTATTTGGCGCAAGCTATCGCTATAGCGGCGCAGGCGTTGGTTATCAGGTGGCCAGCGTGGTTGGCGGCGGTTTTACCCCCTTTATTGCGGCGGCACTGGTGACATTTTCAGGCGGAGACTGGCACAGCGTAGCTATTTATCTGATGGCGGGTTGTCTTATCTCCGCCACTACCGCGCTGTTGATGCGGGATAAGCAGCACGGTTAAACCCCCGGTGCGAGGGCCATCCGGTCTTCGCACCATCTTCCTTAACGTCTGACTTTTGTTTCACATTCCTGTGACATACTATCGGGAGAGCGGTATATCTGTGGAACAAGGAGACAGACATGAACAATAAGGGCGCCAGCCTGACCCCGGCTCAGGCACTGGATAAACTGGACGCGCTGTACGAACAGTCGGTTAAATCACTGCGTAGCGCCATTGGTAAGTATATTGAAACAGGGACCCTCCCTGACGTAATCGCCCGCCAGAACGGTCTTTTTGTCTACCCGTCACTTCGTGTCACCTGGGATGGCAGCGCCACCAATCCGCCAAAAACGCGCGCCTATGGCCGTTTTACCCATGCGGGTTGCTATACCACCACCATTACCCGTCCGTCGCTCTTTCGTCCTTATCTTGAAGAACAGCTCACGCTGCTGTATCAGGATTATGATGCGCATATCTCCGTTGAGCCATCGCAGCATGAAATCCCCTATCCCTATGTGATTGACGGTTCAGAACTGACGTTGGATCGCTCGATGAGCGCCGGATTAACGCGCCATTTCCCCACCACTGAATTGTCGCAGATTGGTGACGAAACGGCGGACGGGATTTTTCATCCGGCGGAATTTTCTCCGCTGTCTCACTTCGATGCCCGACGCGTGGATTTTTCGCTGGCGCGACTGCGTCATTACACGGGCACGCCGGTTGAACATTTCCAGCCCTTTGTGCTGTTCACCAACTACACCCGCTATGTCGATGAGTTCGTACGCTGGGGCTGCAGCCAGATCCTCGACCCGGACAGTCCGTATATCGCGCTGTCATGCGCGGGCGGGATCTGGATCACCGCCGAAACCGAAGCGCCAGAAGAAGCCATCTCCGATCTCGCCTGGAAGAAACACCAGATGCCCGCCTGGCATTTAATTACCGCTGATGGTCAGGGGATCACGCTGGTGAATATCGGCGTCGGCCCGTCTAACGCCAAAACTATTTGCGATCATCTCGCCGTATTGCGCCCTGATGTCTGGCTGATGATTGGGCACTGTGGCGGCCTGCGTGAAAGTCAGGCAATTGGCGATTATGTTCTGGCCCACGCTTATTTGCGTGATGACCACGTGCTGGATGCTGTACTCCCACCGGATATTCCGATTCCGAGCATCGCTGAAGTGCAACGCGCGCTGTATGACGCGACCAAAGAGGTCAGCGGCATGCCCGGCGAAGAGGTCAAACAGCGCCTGCGTACCGGTACCGTTGTCACCACCGACGATCGAAACTGGGAATTACGTTACTCCGCCTCTGCGCTGCGCTTTAACCTCAGCCGTGCGGTAGCTATCGATATGGAAAGCGCCACTATCGCCGCACAGGGCTACCGCTTCCGCGTCCCCTACGGCACATTGCTTTGCGTTTCCGACAAACCGCTGCACGGCGAGATTAAACTACCTGGTCAGGCCAACCGTTTTTATGAAGGCGCCATTTCCGAGCATCTGCAAATAGGTATCCGGGCTATCGATCGTCTTCGCGCCGAAGGCGATCGACTGCACTCCCGTAAATTACGTACGTTCAACGAACCGCCGTTCCGTTAAGGCCTGAGGTAACTATGCACAACTCAACCCCTCTTTCCGCCCTGCGTAACCTGCTGATAGCGCAGGGGCTGGATGGTATGATTGTCCCGCGCGCCGACGCTCACCAAAGTGAAGATTGTACGCCGCATGATAATAAGTTGGCCTGGCTGACTGGTTTTAGCGGCTCAGCGGGACTCGCGCTGGTCCTGCGCGACCGCGCATTAATATTTGTCGATGGGCGCTATCAGGTCCAGGTGCGCAATGAAGTCTCGCTGGATGATTTTGAAATTCACCATTTACACGACGAACCGCTGGCAGACTATTTGCAGTCTCACGTTGCAGCGGGTACACGTATCGGCTTTGAGCCGCTGCTGATGGTTAACAGCCAGTTTGAAGCGCTGTCGGCTACCCACTGCGAGCTGGTACCTCTGGAGCAAGATCCCTTCGACCAGGTATGGTTAGATCGTCCGGCAGCGCCTTGCGGCATCATTCGCGAAATGCCCCTCGACATCAGCGGTGAGAGCAGCGCACAGAAACGTGCCCGCGTCGTGGAGCAGGTCACTCAACATCAGGCCGATGTGCTGGCGATTACGCTGCCGGACAACATTGCCTGGCTGCTTAATGTCCGTGGTTCGGATCTTGCTATGGTTCCGGTGCCGTTCTCATTTGCCCTGCTCCATCGCAGCGGCGAACTGGAATGGTTTGTCGATAGCAATAAAACACAGCAACTCCCCGCATCGCTGTTGGATACGCTTACGCTGGCCCCGCAAGAGAGCTTCCTGGCTCGCTGCCAGCAGTTGGCAAATGGGAAGCGCTTTCTGGTCGATAAAGACTACGCTCCGGTGGCATTGCGTTTTGCCATAGAAGAACATGGCGGCCACGTCCTGTGGGCCCCCGACCCTATTACGTTAATGAAAGCGCACAAAAATGACGTTGAACTGGCAGGCTATCGGGAATGCCATGAACAGGATGGCGCAGCCTGGGTTAACTTCCTCGCATGGCTGGCGCATGAGGTCCCTTTACGCGAAGCGGCGGGCAATCCAATCACCGAACTGGAAGCACAGGCTAAACAGCTGGAGTTTCGCCAGCAGCAGCCGGGATTTATCGAGCAGAGTTTCAGCACGATTTCAGCCTCTGCCAGCAATGCGGCGATGTGTCATTACCACTCCAGCGAAAAAACCAATACGCCAATTACCTCGCAGGCCATGTACCTGAATGATTCCGGTGGTCAGTATCATAATGGTACAACGGATACGACGCGCACCCTGGCATTTGGCCCACAGGATCCGCAGCGACGCTTGCACTACACCGCCGTGTTGAAAGGCTTCTTGTCACTTATTTCACTGCAGTTCCCCAGCGGTACTCAGGGCCATCAACTGGATGCCTTTAGTCGGCGGGCGTTGTGGGATTTGGGACTGGATTTTGATCATGGAACCGGGCACGGCGTAGGCCATCAGTTGCTTATCCATGAACAACCTCATCGCATTGCCAAAAAAGTTAACCCTTGGCCTCTGGTCGCGGGCAATATCATCACCATCGAACCGGGTTATTATCTGGCCGGGCAATATGGGATCCGCATTGAGAATCAGGTGGAGATTATCAACAGCCGTCCGGGCTTCTGCCGTTTCTCAACGCTGACGCTGGTGCCGATTGATTTGAACCTTGTGGAACTGCATCTGCTGAGCGATGCTGAGAAACAGTGGATTGATGATTACCACCAGCAGGTCAGAGAGACATTGTCCCCACGCGTAAACGCAGAAGCCCGTCCGTGGCTGTTCGCCGCCACTGCGCCTATTCGCGTTCAGGCCAATTAAGGCAATAAAAAAGGCAGCCCGCAGGCTGCCTTAGTTCTCCCCAACGTCTTACTGCTTAGCTGTTACGGATGTACTCATCCATTTCAGTTTTCAGGTTATCGGACTTGGTACCGAAGATCGCCTGAACACCGGAACCAGCAACCACGACGCCCGCCGCACCCAGTTTCTTCAGGCCAGCCTGATCCACTTTGGCAACGTCAGCCACGCTAACGCGCAGACGAGTAATGCACGCATCGAGGTTAGTGATGTTTTCTTTACCACCGAATGCAGCAACCAGAGCCGGAGCCATTTCGCCGGACGCACCCGCTTTGCTGTCTTCGGTCGCATCTTCACGACCTGGCGTTTTCAGGTCCAGCGCTTTGATCAGCACACGGAAGATGGTGTAGTAAACAATCGCATAACCGATACCGACAATCGGGAACAGCCACAGTTTGCTGCTGTTACCGGACAGAACGATAAAGTCGATCAGACCGTGAGAGAACGATGTCCCGTCGCGCATACCCAGCAGGATACAGATCGGGAATGCCAGACCAGCCAGAATCGCGTGGATGATGTACAGGATCGGCGCCACGAACATGAAGGAGAACTCGATCGGCTCGGTAATACCGGTCAGGAACGAGGTCAGCGCCGCGGAGATCATAATACCGCCCACTTTCGCGCGGTTTTCTGGTTTAGCAGAGTGCCAGATAGCGATAGCGGCAGCCGGCAGACCGTACATTTTGAACAGGAAGCCACCGGACAGTTTGCCCGCAGTCGGGTCGCCCGCCATATAGCGAGGGATATCACCGTGGAACACCTGACCCGCGGCGTTGGTGTACTCACCGATCTGCATCTGGAATGGAACGTTCCAGATATGGTGCAGACCAAACGGCACCAGGCAGCGTTCAATGAAGCCATAGATACCGAACGCCACTACCGGGTTCTGGTATGCAGCCCACTGGGAGAACGTCTGAATAGCAGTACCGATCGGCGGCCAAATGAAGGACAGAACCACGCCTGTGAAGATGGCAGCCAGACCAGAAATAATAGGAACGAAGCGCTTACCCGCAAAGAAGCCGAGATACTCAGGCAATTTGATACGGTAGAAACGGTTGAACATATACGCTGCAATCGCACCGGAGATAATCCCCCCGAGAACACCCGTATCAGCAAGGTGTTTAGCGGCGATCTCTTCAGCAGGTAAATGCAGAACCAGCGGCGCAACAACAGCCATGGTTTTAACCATGATGCCGTAGGCAACAACGGATGCCAGTGCAGATACGCCGTCATTGTTGGTGAAGCCTAACGCAACACCGATGGCAAAGATCAGCGGCATGTTCGCAAAAACAGAACCGCCTGCTTCTGCCATTACGTGCGATACAACGGCTGGCAGCCAGCTGAAGTTAGCGGAACCGACACCCAGCAGGATACCTGCAATCGGGAGTACGGATACCGGCAGCATCAGCGATTTACCGACCTTTTGCAGGTTAGCAAATGCATTCTTAAACATAATTAGGAGTGCTCCTGAGTATTTGTGCTTATACACTTCATCCTTCAAACCGCCTCAGCGTTGGCTGCGCTCATTCACTCCAGTCACTTACTCGAGTAAGCTCCTGTCATTCACTCACTTGCCGCCTTGATGCCGCTTGAATGATTTTGTGTATTCTACGTTCTCACGCATTGGCAAGGGGGGAGAGCCTCGCCGTGGACAGAGCATCTAAGTGCTCTTTATTTATTACACAGAGTAAAATAATTCAGTCTGTATTTGTTTGACGGCTATCACAATTCAGTTGTGAATGGCCGCAAAATTCGCACATTCCGATAAAATGAGTTTCTGAATGTGTCTAACTGGTTATTCACCGCCCATTTTGTGGCGGTGAACTTTACTCGCTTTAGTTATTAATTACGAGCTTTAAAAAAAGTCAGTTAACGGACTGATTGCAGGCGAGAAGCATCGATGTGAAACAGGCGGGCAAAGTTATCAGTGGTTGCCTGCGCCAGTTCTTCCACGGCAACACCTTTCACTACGGCCATATACTCCGCAACGTCACGCGTCATGGCAGGTTGGTTCTCTTTTCCACGATGCGGCACCGGCGCAAGGTACGGAGAATCCGTCTCAACTAACAAACGATCCAGAGGAACATAACGGGCAGCATCACGCAGTTGGTCAGCATTACGGAACGTGACGATGCCGGAAAACGAGATATAAAAGCCGAGATCCAGCAATTTGCCCGCCGTTTCTCTGTCCTCTGTAAAACAGTGTAGTACGCCGCCGCAATCCGTCACCTTTTCTTCGCGCAGAATTGATAATGTATCGGCTCGGGCATCACGGGTATGCACGATAACCGGTTTCTGTAACTCGCGGCCAATCTGAATATGGTGGATGAAAGATTCCTGCTGGCGCACCTTCGTTTCCGGCGTGTAAAAATAATCCAGCCCGGTTTCGCCCATCGCTACCACACCGTCTTCGGCGGCAAAACGACGCAGGTCTTCAACATCATAAGTTTCAGCCTGATTTAACGGATGCACACCGCAGGAGAAAACCACGTTGTCACGTTGGCCAACCAGTTCACGCATACTGCGGTATCCCGGCAGGGTGGTCGCGACGGCAAGACAAAATTTTACATCGCGTGCGGCCGCTTTCGCCAACACGTCGTCCACGTCCTTATGCAGAGATTGATAATCCAGGCCATCAAGATGGCAGTGTGAGTCGACTAAAAACATAATGTCTCTCTCAAAGATGAGGAACAGGCAGTACGGTGCCTGGTTGCAGGTAATGCTCAATACGGAGAATAAGATCGGTTAATACCAGTTCACGGTTTATGCCCGTCACGTTCAGCAACTGCTGACGACAATGACAAACATCACCAAGTATCGCCTGTATCTGGGCGACGGATAACCGCTCGGCGATAGAAGAGATGAGATCCTGAGCATCAGGATTGGTTAAATGGGAAATCCCATAAGAACGCTTTAAGGCATCCGTCAACAGCGTGGCCAGCCAGTGTAAACGAGCGGCAGCCTGATCGTGGTTGAGCGCCGCTAACAGGATATACCAGTCGCCTGATTGCAGGGTGTTCGCCAGCGCGGCGAGGAACTCTGTGCGGTGCGTCCAGCTTTCAGCCTGTAGCAACGTTAATGCCGCGCCAGGCGACCCCGCACTCAGACGTAATGCGCTCAACAATGCTTCCGGTGACGCCGTCACTTCACGGGTAAGCCAGGAGATAGCGTATGACTCTGCCGGTGGTGCAAGGTGATGTAACCGACAGCGGCTACGCAGCGTGGCCAATAAACGCGCAGGTTCGCGACTGGCGAGGAAGAACCAGGTCTGCGCCGGAGGCTCTTCCAGCGTTTTCAGTAACGCATTAGCGGCGGCATCGGTTAACTGGGCGGCATCCGGGATCCACACCACTTTCGCCCCGCCCAGGCGTGAATGCTCGTACAGTTTCTCACTGACTTCACGTACCGCATCAACGCCCAGCGTGCTTTTGCCTTTTTCCGGCAGCAGCGAATAGTAGTCCGGATGGGTCCCCGCCTGCATCAGCTGACAGCCGCGGCAGTGTCCGCAGCTTTTATGTCCTTCCGGCTGCTGACACATTAAATAGCGACTGAGCGCGTAAATCAGCGCATCGTCGCCCATGCCGGGTAACGCCTGAATCAGTAACGCATGGTGACCACGACCCGTCTGGTAGCTCGCTACCAGTTTTTCAAAATCAGGTCGTAACCATGGGAACCATTTCATGCGCCCTGCTCCTTCACCCACTGAGTAATGGTATTGCGAATATCAGCCATCACAGCCTCCAGCGGCTGCGTAGCGTCAATCGTACGAATGCTGGCATCTTTGGCAGCCAGTTCAAGATAGCGCGCTCGGGTACGATTAAAGAAATCGAAAGATTCCTGTTCGATACGGTCCAGTTCGCCACGCGCACGCGCACGCTTCAATCCGACTTCTGGAGTGACATCCAGATAGAGCGTCAGGTCCGGACGAAAATCTCCGAGTACCGCATCACGCAGCGTTGCCAGCATGTTTTGATCGATACCGCGGCCACCGCCCTGATACGCCTGGGTCGACAGGTCGTGACGATCGCCAATGACCCATGCGCCTCTCGCCAGAGCAGGTTTAATAACGGTTTCGACCAACTGTACGCGCGCGGCGTAAAACATCAGGACTTCTGCTTTGTCGGTAATGACCTCGTCACCTACCGACTTAATGTCCAGCACCAGACTTCTTAGTTTCTCAGCGAGCTGCGTTCCACCAGGCTCGCGGGTAAAAACCATGTCACGAATACCGAGTTGCTCAAGTGTCTCTACCACCACATTACGCGCAGTGGTTTTTCCGGCGCCTTCCAGGCCCTCGATGACGATATAGTTACTGCCCATTTTTTTCCTTAAGCACTTTCAGGTAATCCTGTACTGACCGGTTATGGCTGACAAGATTGGTGTTAAATGTGTGGCCGCCTTTACCATCTGCCACGAAATAGAGATACGGCGTTTTTGCCGGGTGTGCGGCAGCCTGCAACGAGGCCTCTCCCGGCATGGCAATCGGGCCAGGCGGCAGCCCGGTAATGGTGTAGGTGTTATAGGCGGTTGGCGTTTCTAAATCCACACGCGACAATTTGCCATTATACCGTGTCCCCATGCCGTAAATCACCGTCGGATCGGTTTGTAAACGCATGCCAATACGTAAGCGGTTAATAAAGACCGAGGCCACCTGGTCGCGCTCGCTGGCAACCGCAGTTTCTTTTTCAATAATCGAGGCCATTGTCACTAGCTGATTTTTATCCTGATAAGGCAAGCCATCAGCGCGCCCTTCCCAGACGGTATCCACCGCTTTAACCATCTTTTGATGCGCACGTTTTAGCAGTGCTACGTCGGTCGTATTGGCGGTATACATCCAGGTATCGGGCCAGAACCAGCCTTCCACCCACTGCGGGTTTTCCAGCTTCAGCGCCTGAGCGACAGTCTCGTAGTTATCGTCGCTCAGCGTATGTTTGATATAGGGCGCATCGCGCAGTTGTTTGAGGTAATCACTCAGGCGCATCCCTTCCACCAGACGTAACGGGAACTGGGCCTCTTTACCGCTTTCCAGCAATAGCAGCATTTCTCGCACCGTCATGTCGGGCGTCAGGCGATAGGTACCCGCCTTAAAATGCGACAGGTCAGGCTCCACACGCAGCAGCCACTGGAAGACACGCGGACGATTGATAACCTTATCCGCATACAGCTGTTCACCGAGGGCCAGGCGGCCTGTACCCGCTTTCAGCGTAAAAATGGTCTCTTCTTTAATCAATAACTTACTGTCCGCCAGATGGCGAACTTTCCACATGCCTACGCCCGCGGCAATGCCCAGCACAACCAGCAATAACAGGACAACGAGTAACAGTTTTTTCATGACTAATTCGGGTGCTCACAAAGTGGGGCTAAAAAATCGAATAACAAACGTGAAGACAACATCGTGTCGCCACAGGTACGCACGGGAATAACCGGCATTAATGCGTTACAGACGACGATTTCATCGGCTTGCATAATCTCCTCCAACCCGGCATACACTTCGACAAGACTGAACGGTGATTGTGCCAGCATACGGATACAGAATTGTCGCATAATGCCGTTCACTCCGGCCTGATCCAACCGGGGAGTGTAAACCACATTACCTTTACGCCAGAACAAATTAGCCGCACAGCATTCCGTAACCCATCCCTCGCTGTCAAGAACCAGCGCTTCATCGGCATCCGTCTGCTCAAGATGAGAGCGAATCAATACCTGCTCCAGGCGATTCAGATGCTTAAGTCCGGCAAGCATAGGGTTACGCCCCAGACGCACTGGGCTTAACGCCAGCGTAATCCCTTCATGGCGCCAACGATCGTAATGTTCGGGCCAGGCTGAAACAGAGAGAATACGGGTGGCGTTGTGACAATTTGCGCCGCTGTATCCCCGACCGCCGCTACCGCGGCTAATAATGACTTTCAATACGCCACGCGCGTGTCCTTGAGCCAGCATTTTCATTTCATCTTGCAGTTCTGACCACTGTTCAAAAGCGATCAGCAACTTTTGGCAAGCGTCTTGTAAACGCGCAAGATGCGCTGCAAAGAGGCAAATTTCGCCGTCGATAATTCGCGCGGTAGTAAAACAACCATCGCCAAATTGGGTCGCTCGATCGCTTACGGCCAGCAGATTTTGCTCGCAGCCATTAATTAAGAACATGGAGGCTCCTTATATCTGGTCCGCTAGTTTGGCAGGATGAGTAACACAGGACAAGGGTGAAAAACCGAATAAAAAAAGGCCCGACAAGCGGACCTTTTCAGTTTTATTTCGATGCTAACGCATCACCTGACGAGACTTAAATCTTTTTAAAGATCAAAGAACCGTTGGTACCACCGAAGCCGAAGGAGTTACACAGAGTATATTCCAAACCACTCACCTGACGCGCTTCGTGAGGAACGAAGTCCAGGTCACAACCTTCATCCGGGTTATCCAGGTTGATGGTTGGCGGAATAGCCTGGTCGCGCAGCGCCAGGATAGAGAAAATAGACTCTACCGCGCCCGCAGCGCCTAACAGGTGACCGGTCATGGATTTGGTTGAGCTAACCATCACGCGGCTCGCTGCATCGCCAAAGACAGATTTCACTGCCTGGGTTTCAGCTTTATCGCCTGCAGGCGTAGACGTACCATGCGCGTTGACATAGCCGATCTGACCCGCTTCGATAGCCGCATCGCGTAGCGCGTTGACCATTGCCAGCGCAGCGCCTGCACCGTTTTCCGGTGGTGACGTCATGTGGTAAGCATCGCTGCTCATGCCAAAACCAACGACTTCAGCATAGATTTTCGCGCCGCGCGCTTTCGCATGCTCGTACTCTTCCAGTACCACCATGCCTGCGCCGTCGCCCAACACAAAGCCATCACGCTCTTTATCCCACGGGCGGCTTGCCGCTTGCGGGTTATCATTACGCGTAGACAGCGCGCGTGCCGCGCCAAAACCACCCACGCCAAGCGGTGTACTGGCTTTTTCAGCACCACCCGCAACCATCGCGTCTGCATCACCGTATGCAATGATACGTGCGGCATGACCGATGTTATGTACGCCTGAAGTACAGGCGGTCGCGATGGAGATGCTTGGCCCTTGCAGGCCGTACATGATGGTCAGGTGACCTGCCACCATGTTAACAATCGTCGACGGAACGAAGAACGGGCTGATCTTACGCGGTCCACCGTTTACCAAAGAGGTATGGTTTTCTTCGATCAGACCGAGACCGCCAATACCGGAGCCAATAGCGGCGCCAATACGGTGAGCGTTCTCTTCCGTAATTTCGAGGCCAGAATCCTGCATGGCCTGAACGCCAGCGACAATTCCATATTGAATGAAGGCATCCATCTTGCGCTGTTCTTTGCGCGAGATAATGTCTTCACAGTTAAAATCCTTTACTAAGCCAGCAAATTTCGTTGCATAGGCGCTAGTATCGAAATGGTCGATCAGGCTGATGCCACTCTGACCGGCAAGGAGAGCTTTCCAGGTAGACTCTACGGTATTGCCGACAGGAGACAACATGCCCAGTCCGGTCACAACTACACGACGCTTAGACACGGTTGTCCTCCAGGGAGGGAAAATAATTCAAGTGGGATAAAAAGATAAAACTCAGGCGGTCGAATGACCGCCTGGAGATGTTCACTTACGCCTGGTGGCCGTTGATGTAATCAATGGCAGCCTGAACGGTAGTGATTTTCTCAGCTTCTTCGTCCGGAATCTCAGTATCAAACTCTTCTTCCAGAGCCATTACCAGCTCAACGGTGTCAAGAGAATCTGCGCCCAGGTCTTCAACGAAGGAAGCATTGTTGGTAACTTCTTCCTGCTTAACGCCCAGCTGTTCGCCGATAATTTTCTTAACGCGTTCTTCGATAGTGCTCATACTCTTAAATTTCCTATCAAAACTCGCTTTCGCGATGGTTTTCGTAGTGTATAAAATGTTGAAAAATTTGCAACTAAATCCCGGCAGGTCTTACCACGATTTTACGTTATTTTGAGGCCATTCCCCCTAATAACGCAAATATTTTTCAATCGTGGTTAAACCATGTACATCCCGCCGTTGACGTGCAAAGTCTCACCTGTGATGTAACTTGCTTCGTCAGAAGCTAAAAATGCAACCGCACTGGCGATTTCCTGAGCGCCACCAAGGCGACCCGCAGGAACCTGCGCCAGTATACCCGCACGCTGATCATCAGACAGCGCACGCGTCATGTCCGTTTCAATAAAGCCCGGAGCAACAACGTTTACAGTAATACCACGGGACGCAACTTCGCGCGCCAGTGATTTACTGAAGCCGATCAGACCTGCTTTCGCCGCAGCGTAGTTAGCCTGACCCGCATTTCCCATGGTACCAACCACAGAACCGATAGTGATAATACGCCCATGACGCTTTTTCATCATAGCTCGCATTACCGCTTTTGACAGACGGAAAACAGATGACAGGTTGGTTTCGATGATATCGTTCCACTCGTCATCTTTCATGCGCATTAACAGGTTATCACGAGTAATCCCGGCATTATTGACCAGAATATCGACTTCACCAAATTCTGCGCGAATATTTTCCAGAACAGATTCGATAGATGCCGGATCGGTCACATTCAACATCAGACCTTTACCATTTGCACCTAAGTAATCGCTAATGGCCTGCGCACCACTTTCACTGGTTGCAGTACCGATAACTTTCGCGCCACGGGCAACGAGTGTTTCAGCAATTGCGCGGCCAATTCCACGGCTTGCACCGGTTACCAGCGCGATTTTTCCTTCAAAATTCATGGGCTTCCTCTTTTATTGCTCTAGCGCCGCAGACAGCGCCGCCGGCTCATTCAGTGCCGAAGCGGTCAGGGTGTCAACAATACGTTTCGTCAAACCGGTGAGAACTTTACCTGGCCCCACTTCATACAGGTGCTCTACGCCCTGAGATGCCATAAACTCAACGGTTTTGGTCCACTGAACCGGGCTGTACAGTTGACGAACCAGCGCATCGCGAATCGCGTCTGCGGTAGTTTCACACTTCACGTCGACGTTGTTCACAACTGGAACAGTCGGCGCGTTGAAAGTGATTTTTTGCAATTCAACGGCCAGTTTCTCAGCGGCAGGCTTCATCAGCGCGCAGTGAGAAGGCACGCTGACCGGCAACGGCAGCGCACGCTTGGCGCCAGCGGCTTTACAAGCAGCACCTGCACGTTCTACGGCTTCTTTATGCCCGGCGATAACCACCTGACCCGGCGAGTTGAAGTTAACCGGAGAAACGACCTGCCCTTCAGCAGACTCTTCACACGCTTTAGCGATAGAGGCATCGTCCAGACCAATAATCGCAGACATGCCGCCAGTACCTTCCGGTACGGCTTCCTGCATGAATTTGCCGCGCAGTTCAACCAGACGGACGGCATCGGCAAAATCAATTACACCCGCACATACCAGCGCAGAATATTCGCCCAGGCTATGACCTGCCATCAGCGCAGGTGTTTTACCCCCCTGCTGCTGCCATACGCGATACAGCGCGACAGATGCAGCCAATAGCGCTGGCTGCGTCTGCCAGGTTTTATTCAGTTCTTCTGCCGGACCTTGCTGAGTCAGCGCCCACAGATCATAGCCCAGCGCAGCTGATGCTTCAGCAAAAGTTTCTTCAACAATTGGGTAGCTTGCTGCCATTTCAGACAACATCCCAACGGTCTGGGAACCCTGCCCCGGAAACACAAATGCAAATTGCGTCATGTTAAAATCCTTATACTAGAAACGAACCAGCGCGGAGCCCCAGGTGAATCCACCCCCGAAGGCTTCAAGCAATATCAACTGCCCGGCTTTGATACGCCCGTCGCGGACGGCTTCGTCCAGTGCGCACGGTACGGAAGCCGCGGACGTATTGCCATGTCTGTCCAGTGTAACGACGACATTATCCATCGACATGCCCAGCTTTTTCGCTGTCGCGCTGATAATGCGCAGGTTTGCCTGGTGCGGCACCAGCCAGTCCAGCGCAGAACGGTCGAGATTATTGGCTTCCAGCGTTTCATCAACGATGTGGGCAAGCTCGGTCACCGCGACTTTAAATACTTCGTTACCCGCCATCGTCAGGTGGATCGGGTTATCCGGATTTACGCGATCGGCGTTAGGCAGCGTCAACAACTCACCATAACGACCATCAGCATGCAGATGCGTGGAGAGAATACCCGGCTCTTCGGATGCGCTCAGTACCACCGCGCCCGCGCCGTCACCAAAGATAATGATCGTCCCACGATCGGTTGGATCACAAGTACGAGCAAGAACATCAGATCCAACGACCAGCGCATGCTTCACTGCGCCAGACTTAACGTACTGATCGGCAACGCTCAGGGCATAGGTAAAACCGGCACAAGCGGCCGCAACGTCAAACGCCGGACAGCCTTTGATCCCCAGCATACTTTGGATCTGGCATGCCGCGCTTGGAAATGCGTGTGTGGATGATGTGGTGGCAACCACAATCAGACCAATTTCGTCTTTGTCGATGCCCGCCATTTCCAGCGCACGGTTTGCGGCGGCAAAGCCCATCGTCGCAACTGTTTCATTTGGCGCTGCAATGTGGCGTTCACGGATACCTGTACGAGTGACGATCCACTCATCAGATGTCTCGACCATTTTTTCCAAATCGGCGTTAGTACGCACTTGTTCAGGCAGATAGCTGCCGGTACCAATAATCTTCGTATACATGTACGCTCAGTCACTTTTTGGTTATATACCACCACGAGCAAAACGCTGGTACGCTGACAGCTTTCACAAACGCGCTATTATCTGTGCGGTCGTGAGTTTGCGCTTTCGCCACCGTCCAGCAGTTCGAATCCAGCTGGGTATACAGATTCCAGGCGAGCGGCAATTCGCTGAGGAACTTGTCGCTGCACCGCCTGCACTGCCTGTTCAATCGCGACCTCAAATGCTCGCTGATTAGCCGCACCATGACTCTTAATCACCGTGCCGCGCAATCCTAACAGACAGGCGCCATTATACTGGTCGGGGTTGAGGTGACTAAATCGCCTTGTCAGGCTTTTTTGTAACCAACGTTTTAATAAAAGCAGCCACCACGACCGTTTTTTGCCCTCACCCTGAGATTTCAGCAGTGAAAGGAACATTCTGACAACACCTTCCATCGTCTTTAATGTGACATTACCTGTAAAGCCGTCACAGACCAGTACATCAGTTTTGCCAGTCAGTAACTCATTGGCTTCAAGATAGCCTATATAGTTAATGGAAGGGATTGTTTTTAGCACCGCAGAAGCATCCCGAATACTGTCGAGACCTTTAGTTTCTTCTTCGCCGATGTTGAGCAACGCAACGCGAGGATTAGCAATCCCAACGACTTCTTCTGCAAGCACGGAACCCATAACGGCAAATTGCACCAACATCGTGCTATCACAATCCACGTTGGCGCCTAAATCCAGCACCACCGTTTTGCCCTTTTGCTGATGCGGTAAAACCGTCACCAACGCAGGACGCTCAATACCCTCAAGGGGTTTGAGCAATAACTTCGCAAGTCCCATTAGCGCGCCGGTATTACCAGCACTCACACAGGCTTGCGCTCGACCTTCTTTCACGAGCTCCAGGGCAACACGCATTGAGCTTCCACGACTGGCGCGAATAGCCTGCGAGGGCCGGGCATCACTGGCAATAACTGACTGAGCAGGGACAATCTGCAGACGTGAACGTTGTTCGAAGTCAGCTTTGGCAAGTAATGGCGTGATTGTATCGGGATCCCCGACTAAAAGAAGTGTGAGTTGCGAATTAGAATTCAGTGCCTGCAATGCTGCAGGCACTGTCACGGTAGGGCCAAAATCTCCCCCCATGACATCTAACGCCAGGGTTAGATGTGTCAAGGTATCGTCGCTGCCCGGTTAGGTGTTTCCCCAGTTACCCGGGGAAAGCCTCACTAAGCTTCATCACGCGTGCGCTCTCTGTCTTTCTCACCGAAGCGGGAAATCCATTGAGTCATGCGTGATTACTTAGCGATTACCTTACGGCCACGGTAGAAACCGTCGGCAGTGATGTGGTGACGCAGGTGTTGTTCACCAGAAGTTTTGTCTACAGACAGGCTGGTGACTGCGGTCAGAGCGTCATGAGAACGACGCATGCCACGTTTGGAACGGGTTGGTTTATTCTGTTGTACGGCCATGGACCTTACTCCTCAATTACTTACGCTTTAAGCTGGCTAATACGGCAAATGGGTTTGGTTTTTGCGCTTCATCAGGCAATTCGCCAAAGACCATGTCCGCCTCGGACACTTCACAGTGTTCAGAATCATGCACCGGAACTACCGGCAAGGAGAGGATAATCTCATCTTCAACCATTGCAAGCAGATCGATTTCACCGAATTCGTTAACCTCAATCGGCTCATACGCTTCCGGGAGTGCTTCAGCCTGTTCGTCAGAACGGACAGGACTAAAACAATATGTTGTGTGAACATGAAGTGGGAACGGTTTCCCGCAACGCTGACATTCGAGCGTAACCGACACTTTCGCATCACCGGTTATCACGGCAAGGCGCTGGTTATCGATAGCGAACGACATGGAGCATTCCACATCACTGTCCACACTGACCACAGAATCGGCGACGCGCTCAACCAGATCAGAAGTATAGATACCTTCATAATCGAGGCGTTTTTGAGCCGTACGAACCGGATCAAGAGTCAGGGGTAATTTTACCTTTTGCATAGGGCGCGCATATTAACTTTGTAACGTCATATAGTCAAAGAAAAAGGCAGCCTGAGGTTGCCTTTTGCCAATAATTCGCACACATTGCGGGTCATCGACTTAAAATCGCTCAAGACAAGCCAATACAGCCAGCTTGTAGGACGAAGTCCATAGTTTAAAATGGCTCTCATCAATACGCTATATGCGAGGGGAAAAATATGCCTCAACTTATACTTGCCTCGACCTCTCCCTGGCGTCGCGCTTTACTTGAAAAACTGGCAATTCCGTTTGAATGCGCGGCTCCTGAGGTGGATGAAACGCCGTTACCCGGCGAAGCGCCACGCCATTTAGTCTCGCGACTGGCGCAACAAAAAGCGCAATCTCTCGCCCAACGTTATCCAGCGCATCTGATTATTGGCTCCGATCAAATTTGTGTTCTTGATGGTGAAATAACCGGCAAACCATTAACAGAAGAAAATGCGCGCCAACAATTACTCAAAGCCCGTGGCAATATTGTGACGTTTTACACCGGACTGGCGCTTTATAATTCAGCTACCGGACATTTACAAACTGAGGTCGAGCCGTTCGACGTTCATTTTCGGCATTTAAGCGAAACGGAAATTGATGATTACCTGCGCAAAGAACGCCCGCTACATTGTGCCGGCAGTTTTAAAAGTGAGGGGTTAGGTATTGCTCTCTTTGAGCGTCTCGAGGGTCGCGACCCCAATACGCTGATCGGCCTGCCGCTGATCGCATTGTGTCAAATGCTGCGCCGGGAAGAGATGAACCCGCTTAACGCCTAGTTAATCTACCTGATGGCGACGCGATGCGTCTTATCAGGCCTACGGCGCATAACGCGATTGCAGGCCTGATAAGCAACGCGCATCAGGCTTTGCTACGTAACACCTCAAGGCAGCGCTTCAACTGTTTATCCATTGGCGCTTCAACACGCATCACTTCGCCCGTCCCCGGATGGGTGAATTTCAACGCCGCGGCATGAAGGAACAGCCTGTTCAGTCCGGTATCCGCGAGTTGTTTATCGAACTCACGGTCGCCATAGCGATCGTCAAAGGCTATCGGATGCCCGGCATATTGGGTATGCACACGGATCTGGTGCGTGCGCCCTGTGACCGGGCTACAGCGCACAAGCGTGGCAAACGCATAGCGCTCTTCCACCTTAAAGCGTGTTTCCGACGGTTTGCCTTCCTGATTCACCCGCACGATACGCTCGCCGCTTTGCAAAATGTTCTTCAACAGCGGCGCCTGCACGGTTTTGACATGCGACTGCCACTGGCCTCTCACCAGCGCCAGGTAGTCTTTTTGCATCCCTTTTTCACGCAGTTGTTCATGCAACGAACGTAAGGCTGAGCGTTTTTTAGCAACCAGCAGCACACCGGAGGTATCGCGGTCCAGGCGATGCACCAGTTCGAGGAAACGCGCTTCCGGACGTAATGCGCGTAAACCTTCAATAACACCGAAGCTTAATCCGCTTCCGCCATGTACGGCCGTTCCTGAAGGTTTGTTAAGCACCAGAATATGATCATCTTCATATAAAATGACATCAGTCAGCGCCGCAACCTTCTGCAGATTTGGGGAAATAGTCTCTTCTTCACGTTCGGCGACACGCACAGGTGGAATACGCACGATGTCCCCATCTTCGAGTTTGTACTCGGGTTTAATGCGCTTTTTATTCACCCGCACTTCGCCTTTACGCAAAATGCGATAAATCATACTTTTCGGCACACCCTTAAGTTGAGTGCGTAAAAAGTTGTCGATGCGTTGCCCTGCTTCGTCGGCAGTGATAGCAACTGTTTTTACGGCTGGAGTCTCTGTTTTCATGGGGGCCGATTTTAAATAGCCATCAAGATTCGCGCCACACATTTTTCTATGCTTATATTAACTGCTATACCCTATTACTTAAGTTTGACATAACCGATTTGGTGGTTATTAAACCAATCACTACGCGGAAGTGAAAAAACTGTGAGTAACCGGGAGATAAATGGCAAAAGTCATCTTGCTATAACAAGGTTAGCAGTGGAATAATGAGGTTGTCTCCGTGTTGAATCTTGTTAAAACAAGACCTTTTCCGGAATGACCCAATTTTGCCCGACCGATCATCAACGCAGCAATGGCGTAAGACGTATTGATCTTTCAGGCAGTTAGCGGGCTGCGGGTTGCAGTCCTTACCGGTAATAAGGAAGCTTTTCTGGAGAGTAACACCCAGACTGTTCCCCTGATAATTGCGCTGTGTTTCCGTATGAAATACAGGCAACCGACACTCTGCGCCTCTTTGAGCTGACGATAACCGTGAGGTTGGCGACGCGAATAGACACGAGGCCATCGGTTCACACCCGGAAAGGCATTACTCTGCCCGCAGCTTAGTCGTCAATGTAAGAATAATGAGTAAGTTACGATGAAAAGAATGTTAATTAACGCGACTCAGCAGGAAGAGTTGCGTGTCGCCCTTGTAGATGGGCAACGTCTGTACGATCTGGATATCGAAAGTCCTGGACACGAACAGAAAAAAGCCAACATCTATAAAGGGAAAATTACCCGTATTGAACCGAGTCTGGAAGCTGCTTTTGTTGATTACGGCGCTGAACGTCACGGTTTCCTTCCGTTAAAAGAAATTGCCCGCGAATACTTCCCCGCTAACTACAACTCCCATGGTCGTCCCAACATTAAAGATGTGTTGCGTGAAGGTCAGGAAGTCATTGTTCAGATCGATAAAGAAGAACGCGGCAATAAAGGCGCTGCGCTGACCACCTTTATCAGCCTGGCGGGTAGTTATCTGGTTCTGATGCCGAACAACCCGCGCGCGGGCGGCATCTCCCGTCGTATTGAAGGCGACGACCGCACCGAATTAAAAGAAGCGCTGGCAAGCCTGGAACTGCCTGATGGTATGGGGCTTATTGTGCGTACCGCAGGTGTCGGCAAATCCGCCGAAGCGCTGCAATGGGACCTGAGCTTCCGCCTGAAACACTGGGAAGCCATTCAAAAAGCCGCCGACAGCCGCCCTGCTCCGTTCCTGATTCACCAGGAAAGCAACGTCATCGTCCGCGCATTCCGTGACTATTTACGTCAGGATATTGGCGAAATCCTCATTGATAACCCGAAAGTCATGGAGATGGCGCGTCAGCACATCGCCGCGCTGGGTCGTCCGGATTTCAGCAGCAAAATCAAACTGTACACCGGTGAAATTCCGCTGTTCAGCCACTATCAAATTGAATCTCAGATTGAGTCTGCATTCCAGCGCGAAGTGCGTCTGCCGTCCGGCGGCTCCATCGTCATCGACAGCACTGAAGCCCTTACCGCTATCGATATCAACTCCGCACGCGCGACCCGCGGCGGCGACATCGAAGAAACCGCATTCAACACCAACCTGGAAGCAGCCGATGAAATTGCGCGTCAGCTGCGTCTGCGCGACCTCGGCGGCCTGATTGTCATCGACTTTATCGATATGACGCCGGTTCGCCACCAGCGTGCGGTTGAAAACCGCCTGCGTGAAGCCGTGCGTCAGGACCGAGCGCGTATTCAGATCAGCCATATTTCTCGCTTCGGCCTGCTGGAGATGTCCCGCCAGCGTCTGAGCCCGTCGCTGGGTGAGTCCAGCCATCACGTCTGCCCGCGCTGCTCCGGCACCGGTACCGTACGTGATAATGAATCTCTGTCGCTGTCTATTCTGCGTCTGATTGAAGAAGAAGCGCTGAAAGAGAATACCCAGGAAGTTCACGCTATCGTTCCTGTGCCGATTGCCTCTTATCTGCTCAACGAAAAGCGTACTGCGGTCAACGCCATCGAGACGCGTCAGAATGGCGTGCGCTGTGTAATCGTGCCAAACGATCAGATGGAAACCCCGCACTATTCCGTGCTGCGCGTCCGCAAAGGCGAAGAAACGCCAACCCTGAGCTACTTGCTGCCGAAGCTGCACGAAGAAGCAATGGAACTGCCGTCAGAACAAGAGTATGTCGAGCGTAAACAGCCAGAGCAACCGGCGCTCGCGACCTTTGCTATGCCAGACGTGCCGCCAGCACCAACCGTGCAAGAACCCGCTGTTAAAGCCGCTGCGCCTAAAGCTGCTGCCGCCACCGCAGCAACAGCCTCTCAGCCTGGTTTGATTAGCCGTTTCTTCAGCGCACTGAAGTCTATCTTCGGCGGTAACGAAGAAGCGAAGCCGGTTGAACAACCTGCACCGAAAGCTGAAGAGAAGACGGAACGTCAGCAGGACCGCCGTAAACCACGTCAAAATAATCGTCGCGATCGTAACGATCGTCGTGATAACCGCGATAACCGTGGCGATCGTGACAACCGTAACGAACGTGCGGAAAACGGCGAAAACCGCGATGACAATCGTCGTAACCGTCGTCAGGCCCAGCAGCAAAATGCGGAAGCGCGCGATAATCGCCAGCAATCCAGTGATGTCGCTGACAAAGCGAAATCAGGTGATGAGCAGCAGACCCCGCGTCGTGAGCGCAACCGCCGCCGCAACGATGACAAGCGTCAGGCGCAGCAGGAAGTTAAAGAGCTGAACCTGGCTGAACAACAAGCGCAGGATACCGAGCAGGAAGAGCGCGTACGTCAGCCTCAGACCCGTCGTAAACAGCGTCAGTTGAACCAGAAAGTGCGTTATACAGACAGCACGGCGGTTGAAGCCGAAGTGGCAACTACCGCTGCGGCAGCTGAGGTCGTTGTCGCTCAACCCGTTGAGCAGTCCGTACCGACTCCGCGTACCGAACTGGCGAAAGTTGATCTACCAGCCGTTGTCGCACCTGAGCAGGAAGACAACAGCGAAGCGCGTGACTCCAACGGTATGCCACGTCGTTCCCGCCGTTCCCCTCGCCATCTGCGCGTAAGTGGACAGCGTCGTCGTCGTTATCGTGACGAGCGTTATCCGGCTCAGTCGCCAATGCCGCTGACCGTCGCCTGTGCTTCTCCTGAATTGGCGTCCGGTAAAGTATGGATCAGCTACCCTGTCGTTCGTCCGCAGGATCAGCAGGTTGAAGAACAACGCGAGCAGGAAATTCACCAGGAGCAAACTGCCTCTGTCGCAGTAGAGCCTCAGGTTGCTGCGGCTGCCGTTGAGCACATTGCGGACACTCCTGCGCCGGTTGAAGCCGTGCAGCCAGAGGAAGTTGTAGCGGAACCTCAGATTGCCGTTGTTGAAACCACGCATCCGGAAGTCATTGCGACCCCGGTTGAAGAACAACCGCAAATTATCGCTGAATCTGACGCACCTGTAGCTGAAGAGATCGCCGCTGAAGCTCAACCGGTCGCTGAAACCCCGGCTGAAGAGCCTGCGGAAATCGTTGTCTCCCGGCCGGAGGTGGTTGAAGAAGTTGCACAAGTCGCGCAAGCAGCACCTGTTGTGGAAGAAGTCGCTGCGCCGCAGGAAGTTGTTGCTGCGCCGGTTGTAGAAGCTGAAGTCGTTAAGTCTGACGTTGTCGCAACAAGCGTTGACGCCGAGCACCTTCACAGCCATGCGACTGCGCCGATGACCCGCGCTCCCGCGCCGGATTATGTGCCAGAAGCGCCGCGTCATAGCGACTGGCAGCGCCCGCCATTCGCTTTTGAAGGCAAAGGCGCCGCCGGTGGACACAGCGCCACGCATCAAGCCACTGCGCCAGCAACACGCCCGCAGCCGGTTGAATAAGCCATAATCAACCTCAAAGCCGACCTTAGGGTCGGCTTTTTTATATCGGCTCTACGCGTTTCATCCCGGTTAATTGTGGCATCACATCCTTCATTAACGCTAAAAATTTGCGCAACCGTGTCGGATAGTAACGCGCCCATGGATAAACCAGATGCACCGGCAACGAGGCTGCCCGCCACTCGGGTAGCAGCATAACTAAACGTCCGTTGGCGATATCTTCTTCAACCATCCAGCTTGAAACAATCGTCACCCCCAGCCCCGCCAGCGCGGCATTTCTTGCCACATAAATACTGTCAGTACTTAATCTGGGTGAAATAGTCAGCGTGACAGGTTCATTGCGCGCCTGGTGTAGCAACGAAACGCTATGCTGAAAAAACGTGTTCACTGCAATCCACGGCAGCACGGATAACTGCTCAGGGTGCGAAATTTCGCCATATTGCTCCAGCAATACAGGACTCGCCACCATGCTACGGGGAACTTCAGCCAGTAAAACGGAAACCGTGGCCGGATCGACTTCCGCGCCAACCCGAATCGCGCAATCAATATTATCGCTCAGGAAATCAACGGTTTTGTCGTTAAGCATCCACTCCACCGATAACTGTGGATAGCGCGAAAGAAACTGCAACAGCGGCTCAAGGAGCTGTTGCTGTCCAAACGCATGCGGCGCCCGTACGCGCAACGTCCCCACCGGTTCATCTTCCGTGACATTAAGTCCATCTTCCAGCGCCAGCCAGGCATCGATGATATTTTTGGCGTGCTGGTAACCGCGCTCTCCATCGTCGGTTAATTTCATCGCATGCGTGGTACGCATGATCAGTTTCACACCCAGCAGAGTTTCCAGGGATTGCAACCGTCGGCTTACGGTCGCTTGCGTTGTTCCCATCTGTTTTGCCGCTGCCGAAAGCGATCCTGCTTCAACGATGCGCACAAACGTGCGCATTAGCTCCACCCTATCTATACGTTCAGTTTTTATCATTATCGGTTTCTTCATACGCCCGGCGTATAACTGTTTTACCACTGCGCTCGCTACCGCACCACCCGCAGAAGGATAAAAATAGCCGCACATCCTGTGATTGAGGAATCATTTGTGAACACACACACCGCACTTTCCCGTTGGGTCATTTTCGTTCTGGCATCAGGTGCCGGATTCAGTGTCGCTGCTATCTACTATGCCCAGCCCCTTCTGCCTTTAATGGGTCAGGATCTGAACTTAAGTATCACCGGCATGGGACTGGTTCCAACGCTGACCCAGGCGGGATACGCGCTGGGTATTTTGTTTTTATTGCCATTGGGCGATCGTTATGACCGCCGGACATTAATCCTGCTGAAAAGTATCTCTCTTGCCGTACTGCTTCTGGCATGCAGCTTTACCGGGCAGTTACATTCACTGCTAATAGTGAGCCTGTTGATGGGCATGGCGGCAACAATGGCGCAGGATATCGTTCCCGCGGCGGCTATTCTGGCGCCGGAAGGCAAACAGGGAAAAACGGTGGGCACGGTGATGACAGGCCTGCTGTTGGGGATTTTACTCTCGCGTACCGTTAGCGGACTGGTGGGTGAAGCGTTTGGCTGGCGTGAGATGTACCAACTTGCCGCCGCCAGTATTGCCATGATTACCGTAATTATGTGGAAGGTACTGCCTCGTTTTACGGCCCATTCTACGCTGAGCTACCCGTCATTGATGCTCTCTATGGCGCAGCTCTGGCAACGGTATCCCGCATTGCGCCGCGCGGCGCTGGCACAGGGCTTTCTGTCCATAGCCTTCAGCGCTTTCTGGTCCACGCTGGCGGTGATGTTATCTGAACATTATCACATGGGTAGCGCTATGGCGGGCGCGTTTGGTATCGCGGGAGCCGCCGGTGCGCTTGCCGCGCCGTTGGCGGGTCATCTGGCCGATAAAGTGGGCGCAGCAAAAGTGACACAGTTAGGTGCTTTGCTGGTAACCGTCTCTTTCGCACTGATGTTCTTGTTACCCGCCCTGCCAGTACAGGGGCAGTGGCTGCTGATTGCTGTTTCGGCGGTCGGTTTTGATCTCGGATTGCAATCCAGCCTGGTTGCCCACCAGAACCTGGTTTATGGCCTGGAGCCTCAGGCCCGGGGCCGTCTGAATGCGCTGCTGTTTACTATGGTGTTCATTGGTATGGCGCTGGGTTCCGTTCTCGGGAGTCAGGTCTATGCGCGGGTAAACTGGGAAGGTGTGGTGACGCTGGCAACCATCAGCGGTGCGCTTGCGCTGGTAATAAGGCTGACGGGAAATCTGTCGCTTAGCAAAACAACGGTAGCCTAAAAAAATGCCCGCTCCTGGGTGTTAAGGGAGCGGGCAGACAAACATACCCAGTTTCAAGATATGTTCAAAAAGAGATATTACCGATTAAGCTGGAACAACGACATTCCCTGCATATCGGTAAATGCTTTATAAGAAGCCTGAAGTGCGGCCTGCTGCATGACGTAGGACGAAATCGCCGCATTCCAGTCGACATCCACCAGGTTGCTCATCTGTTGGGTTTGGCCTAACGCACGATCGGCTCCCAGTGAATCCAGTGAGCTCAGTTCACTCAGCTGGGTACCCAATTCTGCGCGAACGGAAAGCACGTTATTCAGTGAGTTTTTCAAGCCACGATTGGTTTTATCGATAGCGGCTGCGGCCTTATCCTTTGCCACATCATCACCCGCAATAGGAATTTTTAGCTCTTCAATCGCGCTGTCCAGCATTTTGAACAGGTTCTTTTCCTGGGTGCTACCCGGTGGTTCCGGTACGGCGTTGCTGGTCAGGCTGGCGAAGATTTTGTCGCCCGTGTGACCAATGACCATGGTACGGGAAGCATCAACCTGCTGGGTCACATTTGTTGTTCCACCGCTATAGGAACCATCAGCCTGGGCAAACGGGGCCGATTCGGTTTTATATCCGCCAAAAATGTAGCGCCCATTACCGTCGGTGCTGTTCGCCAGGTTCATCAGCTGATCGCGGATACCCTGCAAATCAGTGGCCAACGATGCACGGTCATCATCACTTAATGTACCGTTGCCGGCATAAACAATTTTCTCCTGCGCAGCCTGAATAGCCGTTGTTACCTGGCTCAGTACGTTCTCTTCCAGCGAGACTTTCTGCGTCGCGAAGGTGCGCGCCAGCGTGTACTGGCTGTTCTGCGCCTGAGCCTGAGAAAGCACTACGGCCTGCGACGCGGCAATCGGATCGTCAGACGGGCTGATCACGCGTTTGCCGGTCGACATCTGCTCGCCGAACTTCATCCATTCAGCCTGAGAGTTAGTGATGCCACGCATATTCTGCTGGTACATCATCTGGGTGCTGATACGCATTGTGTCCCTCTCCCTTAGCGAATATTAATCAATGCATCAAACAGCGCATTCGCAGTTTGCAATACCTGTGCGTTAGCCAGGTAATACTGCTGATAACGCTGCAAATTACCGTATTCTTCGTCGAGGTTTACCCCGGAAATCGACTGCTGCTGGTTATAAAGCTGCTTGACCACATTGTTTTGCGTGGTACTGCTGGTTTTCAGCGTCGCCGTTTTGTTGCCCACGTCGCTCACCAGGGTGGCGTAAGCGTCATTAAAGGTTTTATTACCAACAGTTGCCTTGGTTTGCAGATCCAGCAGTTTCTGACCGTTACGGTTATCGCTTGCACCTGTATCTGCAGCAGGATCAGTGCTTTTCTCTGACGCCATGGCGATTTTCGACTCGTCAGTCACCATGACTTTCATATCAACGATAGCGTTGCTCACGGGTTTCAGAATAAAGCTGTCGTTATCGTTAGCGCCGGTTGGATTAGCCTTAACCGTTACCTTCAGACCATCAATATCCAGTTTACCGTTCGCATCAGGTTTGGCTTCAAACGTGGTGTTATCGGCCAGACGCGTCACCTGCCATTTGCCGCCGCTAAACACAACTTTATAGTCGGTAGCCTGCACTTTCGAACTGTCATCAACCTCAGCACTTAATTCTGCTTTACCGGTATTTTTAGCGTTACTCAGTACGGACGGGCTGCCGATAGCAAAGAAATCTTTACCCGCATCGCCGTTAGCATCAAAACCTTCTTTATGCTGGGTGTTAAACGCATCGGCAAACGCCAGCGCCAGTTGGCCCAGCGTGTTACGCGTTTGATCCAGTTCCTGCGAACGGAAGGTGAGCAGTCCACCCAATGAACCGGTATTCAGCAGTTTCTCAGGGATCTCAACCGCTCCGGCAACGCCATCCACATACGCAACGGTTGTACGCGAAGGATCGTCACTGGAAGGCACTGCCGCCAGTTGGCGCGCATTGCTGCCCTGCACCAATGAATAACCGTTCGCCATGGTTACGTTGTAAGTGCCGCCGTCCTGAACGCTGACTTCCACGCCGACAAGCTGGTTCAGTTCACTGACCAGTTGGTCGCGCTGATCGAGCAGATCGTTAGGGGATGCCCCCGCCCCAACACCGGTCAGACGAGAAATCTGGTCGTTAAGGCTGGCGATTTGTTTCGAGTAGTTGTTGATCTGATCGACGCTGGCTTTGATAGCGGTATTAACCTGCTTATCCTGATCGCGCAGATACTGATCGGTCGTTTTAAACTGATTCACCAAACCGTCAGCTTTACCGATCAGCGCCTGGCGTGCCGCCGGATCTTCGGCGTTGCTGACCAGCGTTTGCAGACTGGTAAAAAAGTCCTGCATTGAGGTCGAAATCGAACTGGTTTTGCTGGACAGCAGGTTGTCGATTTTCGACATTTGCTCATAACGGGTCGTCAGACCGCTGCTCTGGTTTTGCGCTGCCCGCAGCTGATTGGTGATAAACGAGTCATACTCGCGCTGCACGCCAGAAACATAGACGCCATTGCCTACCCAGCCCCCCGCACCCAGCGTGCTGTTCGCTTGCGCCATAATTGTCGTTTGTCGGGTATATCCGGCGACGTTATAGCTGGAGATGTTATTACTGGCAGTGTTCAACGCGGCCTGCGCTGCGCTGAGTCCACTCATCGCGTTATTAATCAAGCTGGACATGGAGGTTCCTTGTAATCCTTCAATACTCGTTATTATCGGCAGCAGGTCGGTAGACTTGAGCTATTTAAAAGAGATTATCGATGTTCGTGCTGTAGGTTTTGCTCACCTTTTCACTCATCGATTTCAACTGCTGGATCATGCTGGTTAATTTCCGCGCATAGTTAGGGTCGGTAGCGTAACCGGCATTTTGCAGGGCCTGCGCGCCCTGCTCAGCGGTTGCAGCTGCGGTCACCGCCGCATAGCGCGGGTTACGGGAAATCAGCCCGACATAATCCGACAGCGCCTCAAGGTAAGAGCTATAGACGCGGAATCTGGCTTTCACCTTTTTCGCCTCGCCGTTTTCATATTCGGTGGTGGTGATTTCGGTCGTTGGTCCCTTCCAGCCTCCCGAAGCCTTCACGCCAAAAATGTTGAAGCTCGGTTCACCGTTTTCCCGGCGAATTTGCCGCTGACCCCATCCGGACTCCAGCGCCGCCTGCGCCAGAATGAGATGATGCGGAACGCCGCTTTGCTGACTCGCCAGTTTTGCCGGCAGCGACAGCTGGGCGAGGAAGTCTTTACTGTCGCCCGACAGCGGCTCATCATTACTTTCCGTCGTCCTCGGGATGGCTTTGCGCACCAGTTGCGTCAGCGCCTGGTTTTGATAGCTGGTCACCGTTTCCAGCGGAAACTTCATCGGTACCTGTGGCGCATCATCAGCAGGTTGCGCTTGTCCTTGCGTCATCTGCTTAACCATCATTTCAGCCAGTCCCAGACCTTTGCCTGCGGTCATCTGCTGCGCAATTTGTTGGTCATACATGCTGGTATACAAACGCGTTGAATCGCTGCTAAACACACCATCTTTCGGCAACGCTTCACGCATGCTTTTCAGCATCATCTGCACGAACATCCCTTCAACCTGACGGGCCACGGGGCGAATATTCGCCGCCGGATCCTGACCCGCTTTCGCTTTCAATTCGTTCAGTGCTTGCGCATCCCAGGCGGCGCTGGTCAGCAGTTTGCTGTCGCCAATCATCAGATGATTTCCAGTTTGGCGCGTAAGCAACCCGCGCTCTGCATCGATTGCAGAATGGACATCAGATCCATCGGCGTCGCCCCCAGCGCATTCAGCGCGCGCACGACGTTGTTCAGATTGGCGCTGGAACGTACGCTTTGCAGCGAGCCGCCGCTCTGGCGCAGATCGATCTGCGTTTGTGGCGTCACTACGGTCTGTCCGCCGCCAAACGGCGTATCCGGCTGGCTGACGTTTGCCTGGCGGTTTACCGTAATCGACAAGTTACCCTGCGCCACGGCACAGCTATCCAGCGTGACTTCACGGTTCATGACTACAGATCCCGTACGCGAGTTGATAATGACCTTCGCGTCCTGCGGCGTGACGTTCACCTCCATATTCTGGATGTCGGCAAGGAAGCGTACCTGCGAACTGTTGCCGCTTGGCACACGCACTTGTATGGTCCGGGCATCCAGCGCCGTCGCACTGCCAAAACCACGCGAGCGGTTAATGGTGTCGGTAATCTGCTGCGCCATAGTGAAATCTTCATTATTGAGCTGCAGATTAATAGTGTTGCCGCCGCCGAACTGGCTGGGCAACTCACGTTCGATGGTCGCGCCGTTGGTGATGCGTCCGCCATTGAGCTGGTTAACTTGCACGCTACTGCCACCCGCAGCCGCGCCCGCACCGCCAACCAGAATATTCCCCTGCGCCAAGGCATATACCTGGCTATCGACCCCTTTCAGCGGGGTCATCAGCAGCGTTCCGCCGCGCAGGCTTTTGGCGTTCCCCATGGAAGAGACCACCACGTCAATGGTTTGCCCCTGGCGACCAAAAGCTGGAAACTGCGCGGTAACCATCACCGCCGCCACGTTTTTCAGCTGCATATTGGTGCCTGTTGGTACGGTGATCCCCAACTGCGACAGCATGTTATTGAGCGTTTGCGTCGTAAACGGCGTCTGTGTGGTCTGGTCACCGGTACCATCCAGCCCGACCACCAGCCCGTAACCTATCAACGAGTTTTCCCGCACGCCCTGCACGCTGGTAAGGTCACGAATACGGTCGGCATGCGCAAAGGCGGTTGCCAGTACCAGTACCATTCCAACAAGAGATTTAAACACCGGGTACCTCGCTTACATCGGCGACAAGTTAAGGAAGAAACGCTGCAACCAGCCCATATTTTGCGCTTCATTGATGTAGCCGTTGCCGACGTACTCAATACGCGCATCCGCAACCTGAGTTGACGGTACGGAGTTGCTGCCACTGATGGTGCGCGGGTTAACGACCCCAGAGAAGCGAATGAACTCAGTGCCCTGATTAATGGCGATCTGTTTTTCACCCACGACATGTAAATTGCCATTCACCAGGACCTGATCGACCGTTACGGTCAACGTACCGCTGAAGGTATTGCTGGCGTTCGCGCCGCCTTTACCGTTAAAAGTGTTCCCACCGGAGGCTTCTACGTCGGCACGTTCGTTACCAAACAGCCCTTGCAGATAGCGCGGTACGGTATCAAAACCAAAGTTGGTCTTGCCGTCGCGACTGGCGTTTGCCGAGGAGCTTTTGCTCGCGCTGACGTTTTCCTGCAATACGATGGTCAGCGTATCGCCAATATTGCGCGGACGGCGGTCTTCGAAAAGCGGCTGATAACCGTAGTTAATCGGCTGTGCCGACTGGAAGATTGAGCCATTCGCCACCGGCGTCGGGCCTGGAACCGGTTGAGCAGATGTCGCGCCCTGCACGAGCGGCGTGGCTGGGATCCAGGCGCACCCTGTCAGTGAAACCACCAGCAGAGCTAAAATTGGGTATGGGTGAAGCGCGTATTTTCGCATTGCGGTCATCTTCAAAATCAGTGTGCCGGTGAGGTTCTCACCCCACCGGACTCCACTTTAGAGTTGCGTCAGTTTTTGCAGCATCTGATCGGTGGTCGATACCGCTTTACTGTTGATTTCGTAAGCGCGCTGAACCTGGATCATGTTTACCAGTTCTTCCGCCACATTGACGTTAGAGGTTTCAACATAACCCTGGTACAGCAGACCCGCGCCGTTCAGCCCCGGCGTGCTCTCATTCGGCGCGCCAGATGACTGCGTTTCGGTGTACAGATTCTCACCAATACTTTCCAGGCCGGTGTCGTTCATAAAGGTGGTCAGGTTAAGCTGCCCGACCTGAACAGGCGCAGCCTGACCCTGCTGGGTCACACTGACAATACCGTCACGTCCAATGGTGATGCTGAGCGCGTTAGCCGGGATGGTAATGGCAGGCTGAACCTGAAAACCACCCGCCGTCACTAACTGACCGTTCTGATCCACCTGGAAAGAACCGTCACGGGTATAAGCTGACGTACCATCAGGCAGCATGACCTGGAAAAAGCCCTGGCCTTTAATCGCTACATCTTTACTGTTATTGGTTTGCGACAGGTTCCCCTGGCTGTGTAAACGCTCGGTTGCCACCGGACGCACACCGGTACCAATCTGCAAACCGGACGGCAGTGTGGTTTGTTCAGAAGACTGGGCGCCAGGCTGGCGAATCGTCTGATACAACAGATCTTCAAACACCGCACGTTGGCGCTTAAATCCGTTGGTGCTGACGTTTGCCAGGTTGTTGGCAATCACATCCATGTTGGTTTGCTGCGCATCCAGGCCGGTTTTGGCGATCCATAATGAACTGATCATAAAATGTCCTGTGTTAACTCATCGACAGCAGTTGGTTAGCGCGGCCCGCGTTATCATCCACGCTACTGATAATCTTCATCTGCATTTCAAAACGGCGGGCGTTGGCAATCATGTCGCTCATCGCGGCAACCGGCTTGACGTTACTGCCTTCCAGCACGCCCGACATAACGCGGATGCTCGGATCGGCCTGTAACGTCGCGCCACGGGTAGCCTGCGCGGCCTGGGTCAGACGAAACATACCGTCGTCGCCACGTTGCACTTCATTCCCCGTCGCCTTCACCAGTTTCAGACGCCCAACGGGCGCAACCGTATTAGCCGGATCGCCTGGGTTAAGCGCCGAGATCGTCCCGTCAGCCGCAATGGTGACTTCGGAACCTTCTGGTACGGCTATCGGCCCGGCTTCACCGATTACCGGATGCCCCTGAATAGTGAGTTCACCCGTAGGGCTTACCTGAATGGCGCCATTACGGGTATACCCTTCACTACCGTCTGCGGTCTGGACAGCCAACCAGCCGTCCTGTTGCAACGCCACGTCCAGCGGGCGTGAGGTATAGTCCATCTGGCCCGGCGTCATGTCGGCCCCCGGCGTGGAGGCCACCACCAGCGTACGCGTCGGCACAGACAAACCTTCAACGGGAACCGCACGCAGCGCATTGAGCTGCGCACGAAAGCCCGGCGTGGAGGCGTTTGCCAGGTTGCTGGCCGTCACCGCCTGTTGATTCAGCGTCTGACTGGCCGCGCCCATAGCGGTATAAATTGCGTGATCCATTAAGCCATCCCGTCAGGCGCTTAGCGCAGGTTGACCAGCGTGTTGAGGATCTGATCCTGGGTTTTGATGGTCTGCGCGTTCGACTGATAGTTACGCTGAGCGACGATCATATTCACCAGTTCTTTACTCAAATCCACGTTTGAGGCCTCCAGCGCGCCGTTGGTCAGTTTGCCGAAGTTACCTTCGCCTGCGGTACCCAGCAGCGCCACGCCGGAAGCCTGTGTAGCCGCCCAGACGTTGTCGCCCTGAGACGCCAGACCTTCATTGTTGGCAAAGTTTGCCAGCACGATCTGGCCCAGTACCTGTTGCTGTTCGTTGGAGTAATTACCGACCACGGTACCGTCATTGTTAATCTGGTAGCTCACCAGATCGCCCGGCTTGTAGCCGTTCTGATTCGTGGCGACGATGTTGTTGGCACCGGTGTTCTGCTGCATGGAGTTCAGGAAGCTCAGGGAGAAG
>NZ_CP069763.1:3132421-3205258 GCF_016893685.1 Citrobacter cronae | reverse complement strand
GTGATGTCCGTTCCTGCTGGCGTACCGGTTGCCGTAGCGCTAATCCCTAAAAACGCACCATTTTCGTTAAACTGCATAAACCCGGCTGATTTTGCGGGGTCGCCGGTTGAGGCATCCTGAGTGTGAATTTCCCAGGTGTTGCTCTGCGCGTTTTTGACATAAAAAATGTTCATGTCATGGGCGTTACCCTGACTATCGAAAACGGTAACAGTGCCTTTTTTGTTGTAGGAGTCCGCATCGTTTGGATTAAACGGCGTTTTGCTTGGTACCTTGTCAGTGGAGTTCAGGTTGATCTGCATTGACGCGGTAGTCGTGGTTTTCGCCGCCATCAGCGTATTCGGAATAGTGATCGGTGCCGGGTTAGCACCTTGCTGTATTGTCGGCGGTGTACCGGTAGCAGGATAACCTGTCAGTTGCAGCCCCTGCATGTTAACGATATTGCGGTTTTCATCGAGCTTGAACTGACCGTTACGGCTGTAGAATACAGAGCCGTTGCTGTCTACCATACGGAAAAATCCGTTCTGGCTGATAGCCACATCCAGTCCGCGTCCGGTATTGGTGGTAGTACCATCGGTAAAGTCCTGAGTAATACCCGCAACTTTAACCCCCAGGCCCACTTTAGAACCGGCGAACATATCGGCAAAAGAAGCCGTACCAGATTTAAAACCGTAGGTAGCGGAGTTGGCGATGTTATTACCAATGACATCGAGGTTGGTCGCTGCAGCGTTCAGACCGCTGACCGCTTGAGAAAAGGCCATGACTTACTCCTGATAAGTGTGAGGGCTTAGATTATTTGCCGTACTTCGTCGAGGGTGGTGGTTCCATAGGTGCCCAGGTCCAGCGTATTACCGCCGTTACTGCGAATAACACCCTGCACCAGCGCAAACTGAAGCGGCTGCGCCACCAGTTGCGTTCCGCCATTGCTGGCAGCAATTGAGACGTTATAAGAACCGCTTGGCGCATCCGTGCCATCGGTCATGGTGCCGTCCCAGGTAAAGGTATGAACTCCTGCTTTCAAGCCGCCGATATCAATAGTGCGTATCACTTTGCCGTCTTTATCGGTAATCGTTGCAGTGACCTTATCTGCCGGCTGCTGCAGCTCAACGCCAAACGGCGTGGTGGTGGTTTTCGCGCCCTCTTCCGTACCTTTACCGGTCAGGATGGTGGTGCCGGGGATCATGACGCCGTGACCAATCAACGTACTGGCCTGCAGCGACTGACTGTTGTCGATCTGCCCGGAAATAGACCCCAGCGTGGTGTTCAGTTTCTCAATCCCACTCACGGTGCTGATTTGCGCCAGTTGGGTGGTCAGTTCGTTGTTTTGCAGCGGGTTGGTTGGGTCCTGGTTTTTCAACTGTGCGACCAGCAGCGTCAGAAAACTGCTTTGCAGGTCAGCGGCATTACTGCCCGTCAGGGAGCTATTCCCGGTAGCGGCTTTAACGCCTGCATTGCTCGGGTCATTCATGGTTACAGCAACAGACATGTGCGTCTCCTTTACTGGCCTAACGTAAGCGTTTTGAGCATCAAGCTTTTCACGGTGTTGAGCACTTCGACGTTTGCCTGGTAGCTACGCGAAGCGGACATGGTGTTGACCATCTCGCCGACGACGTCCACATTCGGCATTTTTACGTAGCCGTTCGCATCGGCCAGCGGATTACCCGGCTCATACACCAGCTTATCCGGCGCCTGGCTTTCAATAACGTCAGCCACTTTTACGCCGCCTGTAGCCGCCCCTGGCGCGGCATCAACCTGAAAAACAACCTGCTTGGCGCGATACGGCTGACCGTCGGGTCCGGTGACGCTATCCGCATTCGCCATGTTGCTGGCCGCCACGTTCAGACGCTTAGACTGCGCCGTCAGCGCAGAGCCTGCGATATCAAAAATATTTAACAGCGCCACGAATTAGTTCCCTCCTTGCAGCACGTTCATCATGCCTTTGATTTGTCCGCCCAACGCGGTCAGCCCCATTTGGTATTTGAGGCTGTTGTCTGCAAATTGCGTACGTTCCCGGTCCATATCCACCGTATTACCATCCAGAGACGGCTGGTCAGGAATGCGATAGAGCAATTCCGTAGCGGGAGCAGAAGCGGTTTGGGCCGGAATATGTTGTGCAGAGGTCAGCGTCAACGAGACGCCGCCGGTTTGTTCCCGTCCACGCACCATGACTTTTTTCAATTCACTGGCGAAATCCAGATCGCGCGCCTGATACCCCGGCGTGTCGGCATTGGCAATGTTGGCGGCCAATATTTCCTGGCGCTGGGCGCGCAAATTCAGCGCTTCCTGTTGAAAACGTAAGGCGGCGTCGAGCTTATCGAGCATATCTCCTCCGCAAATGACAAAATTCAGCCGACAGCTTAAATCCCATTACGCGCGCGTTATCGCCGGAATAAACGCAAAATGCGTCGCTATTTGTTGCGTTGATGACTGCGTCACACAGGTAAAATCCTGCCACTACCTGAAAAAGCGCGAGGTTTTGATGCAAACGTTTAAACGTGGAATAGTTGTGGCAGCACTGCTGTTCAGCCCTATGACGCTGGCGCAAGACCTGAATTCACAGCTGACGGCATGGTTTTCCCAACGTCTGGCCGGATTTAGCGATGAGGTGGTCGTCACTATCCGTACGTCGCCTAACCTACTGCCCAGTTGCGAGCAACCCGCATTAAGCGTGTCAGGCAACGCGAAACTGTGGGGGAATGTGAACGTGCTGGCCCGCTGCGCCAACGAGAAACGTTATTTGCAGGTGAATGTGCAGGCCACGGGAAACTACGTGGTCGCCGCCGCGCCCGTCGCCCGGGGCAGTGCGCTAACCCCGACCAACGTGACGTTAAAGCGAGGCCGGCTGGACCAACTGCCGCCGCGCGCCGTGTTAGATTTGAATCAGGTGCAGGACGCGGTGAGTCTGCGCGATCTGGTTCCCGGTCAGCCGATACAGCTTTCAATGTTGCGCCAGGCCTGGCGGATCAAAGCTGGCCAACGCGTACTGGTTATCGCCAACGGCGATGGCTTTCGGGTGAATGCCGAAGGTAAAGCGCTGAACAATGCCGCCGTCGCACAGAATGCGCGAGTGCGGATGATTTCCGGCCAGGTGGTGAGCGGCATCGTCGATTCTGATGGGAATATTCTTATTAACCTATAATAGGTTAAAGATTTTTTAGCGTGTGCCGATAGATAAACAACCAATGATTACAGCGGGCCGCTATAGCGTACCCCCTCGATGAGGATAAACAAAATGAGCATTGATCGTACCTCACCATTGAAGCCAGTCAGTACCGTTCAGCCACGTGAAACCAGCGATGCGCCGGTACAAAAAGCGCGGAAGGAAAAAACCACCGCGACCACCAGCACCAGCGTCATGCTGAGCGACGCCCAGGCCAAACTGATGCAGCCCGGCACCAATGACATCAATATGGAACGCGTCGAAGCATTAAAAACCGCGATCCGTAACGGTGAGTTGAAAATGGATACCGGAAAAATTGCCGACTCGCTCATTCGCGAGGCACAGAGCTACTTACAGAGTAAATAAAGTATGACTCGTTTGTCAGAAATACTTGATCAGATGACAACCGTCCTCAATGACCTGAAAACGGTAATGGATGCTGAGCAGCAGCAGCTTTCCGCCGGATATATCAACGGCAGCCAGCTACAGCGTATTACAGAAGAAAAAAGCTCTTTGCTGGCAACCCTTGATTATCTGGAGCAGCAGCGCCGTCTGGAGCATGACGCCACGCGCAGCGCCAACGATGAGATTGCTGAACGCTGGCAGACGATCACTCAAAAAACGCAGCATTTGCGCGACCTCAACCAGCACAACGGATGGCTGCTGGAAGGGCAAATTGAGCGTAATCAACAAGCGATTCAAGTGCTGAAACCGCACCAGGAGCCGGCGCTGTATGGCGCAAACGGTCAAACCTCTGCTGCGCACCGCGGCGGGAAAAAATTCTCTATTTAATGCCAGCCTGATCGCTCGCAGCTTTCAGGCCAGCGCGTTCTGCAGGCCGGATCCGGCGTAACGCCGCCATCCGGCAATTATCGGTTACGCCGTCCGGCGCACAAACTCTTTCACTTTAAAGCCCAGCACAGCAAGTGCGGCGAAGTAAGCTGCAATCCCAGCCACCACGACGGCCATCAGACGCAGTAAACGCCACAACATCGTTCCCTGCGACCAGTCCGGCATGATATAGAGCATCCCGAACAGGACCGCTGACATCACCACGACGGAAATCACCAGACGCGCCAGAAACCAGGCCCAGCCCGGTTGCGGGGTAAAGATTTTCTGTTTACGCAACTGCCAGTAAAGCAGTGACGCGTTCAGACATGCCGCCAGACCAATCGACAGCGACAGCCCGGCATGCTTCAGCGGGCCGATAAACGCCAGGTTCATCACCTGAGTCATAATCAGCGTCACAATAGCAATTTTCACCGGCGTTTTAATATCCTGGCGCGAGTAAAAACCAGGAGCCAGAACTTTCACCACGATCAAACCAATCAAACCGACCGAGTATGCCACCAGCGCGCGCTGGGTCATGGCGGCATCAAAGGCGGTAAATTTACCGTACTGAAACAGAGAAACCGTCAGCGGTTTTGCCAGAATACCCAACGCCACAGCGCTGGGTAATGCCAGCAGAAAACACAGACGCAACCCCCAGTCCATCAGACGACAATACTCATCATGATTACCGCTGGAAAAGCTTTTTGATAGCGATGGCAACAGGATAGTCCCCAGCGCCACGCCAAGGACGCCGGACGGGAACTCCATCAAACGGTCGGCGTAATACATCCAGGAAACCGAGCCGGAGGCCAGAAACGAGGCGAAAATCGTATTGATGATCAGTGAAATCTGGCTGACGGAAACCCCGAGGATCGCCGGCCCCATTTGCTTGACGACGCGCATCGCCCCCGCATCGCGGAAGTTCACGCGCGGCAGCACCAGCATGCCAATTTTCTTCAGATGCGGCAGTTGATACACCAGCTGCAGCACGCCGCCAACGGTCACGGCCCATGCCAGCGCCAGTACCGGAGGATTAAAATAAGGCGCGGCAAACAGCGCAAAACCGATCATGCTGATATTCAAAAAGGTCGGCGCAAACGCCGGAATAGAAAAGCGGTTCCAGGTGTTAAGGATTGCGCCGACCAGCGAGGCCAGTGAAATCAGCAGGATATAAGGAAAGGTGATCCGCAGCAGTTGGGTAGTCAAGGCAAATTTGTCGGCGGTGTCGGCAAACCCTGGCGCAGTGACTAAAATCACCCACGGCGCAGCCAGCATCCCGGCAACCGTCACCACGGCCAGCGCCAGCGTCAGCAGCCCTGAAACATAGGCAACAAACACGCGGGTAGCATCCTCACCCTGCTTACTTTTGTATTCAGCCAGAATAGGCACAAACGCCTGAGAAAATGCGCCTTCAGCAAAAATTCGGCGTAGCAGGTTAGGAAGTTTGAAGGCCACAAAAAAGGCATCGGTCGCCATCCCTGCGCCAAAGATTCTGGCGACAATCGCATCACGCGCAAAACCCAGCACACGTGAAAACATCGTCATCGAGCTGACGGCTGCCAGCGACTTTAATAAATTCATCTATGTTGTATTCCAGACCCTGAGGCAAAACCCCGTATAACCAACATCGCCATCCGGCAATGTCACTGTGCCTGATGGCGACGCCGCAGCGTGTTATCAGGCCTACAAGCCAGCCTATGGTTGAAAAGAGGTGTTATTTTGAGTTGGCATATAGTACCTGGATTACAATGAATTACTACCGCCAGATGTTACAGGCGGTTATTCAGCCATCGCCTCCCGCCATAGCTTTTCGACAACACGCTGGGCCAGTAGCGCCTGCTCGCCTGCCGTCTGAGGAACCGTCTGATTTTGCACACACTCCATGAAATGCCGCGCACATCCGGCAAAACCTCGCTGTTCTAAGGTCGTTTGCCAGCCTGCTATCGGCTTGTGTACGACACCTTGCCCGCGTTCTTCCCGCCATTCCCGCATATCTGTGACGTCAATCAGTCCCCCATCGGTCACCGCCTGAACGCACTCCCGCTGGCTACCGGCACGCCGATGCATACTGGTTGTAATTTGTAGCTGATCGACAGAAAAATGGTGCTCGGCGTAGAGCATCGCGCCAGCGTCATTAGTCAGCAGAGTACCGCTATTTAACTGCGCCTTCCCTCCTGCCAACCACAACGCAGTATCGACCACGTGCAGATAGTCATCCAGCAGAGTGAAACGCAGGTCATGCGGCCCCACGCTGTCCGAACGATGCTTATCCATACGCACAGACGCTGCGTTGCCCAACATGGCTTTGAGATCCTGATACAGCGGCGCAAATCGGCGGTTAAAGCCGACCATCAACGTCAGTTTTTTCCGCGCGGCCAGCTCGACCAGTTGTTCAGCCTCACGCAGGTTTTCCGCCAACGGTTTATCCACACACACATGGACCCCGGCATTCAGGAGTTCACTGACCACCGCAAAATGCGTCGCGGTGCTGGAATGGACGAAAACCGCGTCGCAGGTTTTCGCCAGATTCACCAGGGAGTCAACGTAGGGTATGCGCCAGGTCTCACAGACACGCAGCGCTTTTTCCCGCGAAGGTGAAAACGCGCCTTGCAGCGTCCAGTCTGCGGAACTGCCCAGTACGGGCAGCCAGGCTTTTTGCGCAATGCCACCCAGACCGACAACACCGATACGTAATTTATTCACGTTAGTCTCCCAGGTGCGCCAACAAAGAATCCAGCCGCTGCTTAAGTTCCGCGACTTCTGTTTCCAGGGCTTCAACGCGCGCCTGCAGATCACCAGACGCGACCGGGAGTTCATCTGCCGCAGCGATGGGCTCATCAACATCACCGCAAAACAGGTGCATATAGCGACTTTCGCGTTTACCCGGCTCGCGCGCCAGACGGATCACATAAGGGCCATCTTCACGGGTCGCCAGTTTTTCCAGTGTCGACTCCACTTCAGCCATATCGCGGAATTCGTACATTCGCGAAGCACGGCTTCGCAGTTCGCCCGGCGTTTGCGCGCCGCGCAGCAACAGCGTGGTGACCAGCGCCACCTCGCCTGCGCTGAGTTTCAGATTGCCAAATTCAGAGTTGCAGAAACGCTGCTCATATTTCGTGACGCGATTACCAAAGCCGCTCACCGTACGCAGAAAATGCCGCTTCACCAGGTTATCAAGCTGATCCTGCACTTCCGATTCCGACAGATTCATCACCGGTTCACGATTCGTTTTTTGATTGCAGGCGGTGACGACGCCATTGACAGAAAGCGGATACTGTTCCGGCGTGGTGACCTGTTTTTCCAGTAAACAGCCAATCACGCGTGCTTCGGTGGCGGTTAATTCGTATTTCATCGTTTTCTCCATTACTCAGGCTAACCTGGAACTTAGCGGCCTGGGGTCCATTCTGATGTGGTCAACGCCGTCAGCACATGATCGCGCCACTGCCCGTCAATCAGCAGGTAATCTTTGGCATACCCTTCTTTTTCAAAACCGAGTCGCGCCAGCAAGTCACCACTACGTTTATTGTGCGGCATATAGTTCGCCATAATGCGGTGAATATGCTGCGTGCGCTGCATATAACGAATGGCCGAGGTTAAAGCTTCGTACATCAGCCCCTGCCCCTGCCACTTTTGCGCAATGGAATAACCGAGATAACAAGCGTGGAAAGATCCCCGCACCACGTTCGAGAAGTTCGCGACGCCGATAATCTCTTTTTCTTCCGGATCGAGCAGCGCAAAATAATACGCGGTGCCTTGTTTATGAAACTCAGAGATCATACTCAGACGCGCCTGCCAGCCGGAGGGATAACAGTGGCTTTCATCGCGAATAGGTTCCCAGGGTTTTAAGAAATGACGATTTTCTGCGTAATAATCTGCCAGACGCCAGGCATCACGCTCGTGCACTAAACGCACGACCAGGCGGTCCGTGGTTAAGCGCACTTTTGGCACGTTACTGCGATAGCCAAACATTCTATACCTACTCCTTCCCGTAACGTCTTCAATACGCTATTCGCGATACTATACCTGTGCAAATATGCCCTTTGAAAAGAGCAAATTGCCATTTTTTGAATTATTCACACATTTTGATGAAAACTCTCTATCAAGACGGGCTTTTGATAAAAAAATATTGTCCCGCCAAGGGTGGGAAAAGCGATGACGACACCGCAGAATAGGAGATGCTTATCTTTTAAACTCTAACCAGAGTGACGAGTTTTTCCCGGGAGGGGAAATGTCGCAAGTCTCGCAGGCAAGGAACCTGGGTAAATACTTCCTTCTCATCGATAATATGCTGGTCGTGCTGGGCTTCTTCGTCGTTTTCCCGCTGATCTCAATTCGCTTCGTCGACCAAATGGGCTGGGCTGCCGTTATGGTCGGGATCGCGTTAGGATTGCGTCAATTTATTCAGCAGGGTCTGGGTATTTTTGGCGGCGCTATTGCTGACCGTTTCGGCGCGAAACCGATGATCGTCACCGGTATGCTGATGCGCGCCGCCGGGTTCGCCACCATGGGTATTGCCCACGAGCCGTGGCTGCTGTGGTTTTCCTGTTTTCTTTCCGGGCTGGGCGGCACGCTGTTCGACCCTCCCCGTTCGGCGCTGGTGGTCAAACTGATCCGCCCGGAAAAGCGCGGGCGTTTTTTCTCTATCCTGATGATGCAGGATAGCGCAGGCGCCGTGGTTGGCGCGTTACTTGGCAGTTGGCTGTTACAGTACGATTTCCGCCTGGTCTGCGCGACAGGAGCCATTTTGTTTGTTCTGTGCGCGGCGTTTAACGCCTGGCTACTCCCGGCATGGAAATTGTCGACGGTGAAAATTCCGGTGCGTGAAGGGATGGGCCACGTGATGCATGACAAACGTTTTGTCACCTATGTGCTGACGCTGGCGGGTTATTACATGCTGGCGGTACAGGTCATGTTAATGCTGCCAATCATGGTGAACGACATCGCTGGCTCGCCTGCCGCCGTGAAATGGATGTATGCCATCGAAGCATGCCTCTCGTTAACGCTGCTCTACCCTATTGCCCGCTGGAGTGAAAAACGTTTTCGCCTGGAACATCGCCTGATGGCCGGTCTGCTGGTGATGTCTCTGAGCATGATGCCCATCGGTCTGGTCGGCAATTTACAGCAGCTATTCACGCTGATCTGCACCTTCTATATCGGCTCGATCATCGCCGAACCGGCGCGTGAAACCCTGAGCGCCTCGCTGGCCAATGCACGGGCGCGAGGAAGTTACATGGGCTTCAGCCGACTTGGGCTCGCCATCGGCGGCGCAATTGGTTATGTCGGCGGCGGCTGGCTGTTTGATATGGGCAAAGCCCTGGCGCAGCCTGAATTGCCATGGATGATGCTCGGTATTATCGGCTTCATCACCTTCCTGGCTTTGGGCTGGCAATTCAGCCACAAACGCCCGACGCGCGGCATGCTGGAACCCGATGCCTGATAGCTAATCCGGCGCACGAGCACTTTTCAGTTTTTTCTGCTGGTGCCCGGGGCGCTGGTACTCGATGATGCTTTGTGTCACGATTACGCCATATGCATCATGTTGAGGACTCCCATGAAAAAGCTTTTTTTTGCCGCTGCACTGATTGTCGGCGGCCTGTTGGTTGGTTGTAATCAACTCACGCAATATACGGTTAGCGAGCAAGAGATTAATCAGGCGCTGGCGAAGCATAATAACTTTTCAAAAGATATCGGTTTGCCCGGCGTCGCTGAAGCACACATCGTACTGAGCAATCTCGCCAGTCAGATAGGGCGTGAAGAGCCTAATAAAGTGACTCTGACGGGTGATGCCAATCTGGACATGAATTCCCTGTTTGGCAGTCAGAAAGCCACCATGAAGCTGAAACTTAAAGCGCTACCGGTCTTCAATAAAGAGAAAGGCGCGATTTACTTGCAAGAGATGGAAGTCGTGGACGCGACTGTCACACCTGAAAAAATGCAGTCGGTACTACAAACGCTGATGCCGTATTTAAACCAGTCGCTGCGTAATTACTTTAATCAACAGCCTGCCTATGTTCTGCAGGACGACAGCAGTCAGGGTGAAGCGCTGGCGAAAAAACTGGCGAAAGGTATAGAAGTGAAACCGGGCGAAATCATCATCCCATTCACCGACTAATAAACCAGAGGGCGCTGATGCGCCCTTTTTTTTCGTGCAAACGAAAACGTTTCCGCTTATCCTTTGTTTCCGGCAAAAAAGACAATCCTCAGCCGGAGCATATTGATGACTGCACCATCCCAGGTTTTAAAGATCCGCCGCCCAGACGACTGGCATCTTCACTTTCGCGATGGCGACATGTTAAAAACTGTCGTGCCCTATACCAGCGAAATTTACGGCCGCGCCATTGTCATGCCGAACCTGGCACCGCCCGTCACCACAGTTGATGCAGCTATCGCTTATCGCCAACGCATTCTTGATGCGGTACCTGCCGGACACGACTTCACGCCCTTAATGACCTGTTATTTAACGGATACATTGGATCCCAATGAGCTGGAGCGAGGTTTCAACGAAGGTGTGTTTACCGCCGCGAAACTCTACCCGGCGAATGCCACCACCAACTCAACGCATGGCGTAACCTCTATTGAAGCCATCATGCCTGTGCTGGAACGGATGGAAAAATTGGGTATGCCGCTATTGGTGCATGGTGAAGTGACACATGCGGATATCGATATTTTCGATCGCGAAGCACGCTTTATTGAGACGGTGATGGAACCGCTGCGTCAGCGGTTGACTGCGCTGAAAGTCGTATTTGAACATATCACCACTAAAGATGCTGCCGAATATGTGCGGGATGGTAACGAGCTTCTCGCCGCCACCATTACGCCACAACATTTGATGTTTAACCGCAACCACATGCTGGTCGGCGGCATTCGTCCGCACCTGTATTGTCTGCCAATCCTTAAACGTAACGTCCACCAACAGGCGCTACGTGAGCTGGTCGCCAGCGGATTTAGCCGTGCATTCCTTGGTACCGACTCAGCGCCGCATGCCCGTCATCGCAAAGAATCCAGTTGCGGCTGTGCCGGGTGTTTTAACGCCCCGACCGCGCTGGGCAGCTATGCCACCGTATTTGAAGAGATGAATGCACTGAGCCATTTTGAAGCCTTCTGCTCACTCAATGGTCCGCAATTCTATGGTCTGCCGGTGAATGAGACTTTTATTGAGCTTGAACGCGTGGAGCACCATGTCCCGGAGAGCATTACGCTGGCAGATGACTCGCTGGTGCCTTTCCTGGGTGGCGAAACGGTACGCTGGTCAGTAAAAAGCTAAAAAAAATGTAGCCAACTGATCTGAATAACTGTATAAATAAACAGTATATTCAACAGGGGGCTATTATGCGTATTGAAGTCACTATTGCCAAAACTTCACCTTTGCCTGCCGGTGCGATTGACGCATTGGCAGGTGAACTCTCCCGCCGTATTCATCATCATTTTCCGGATAACGAGGGTAACGTTACCATCCGTTATGCCGGAGCTAACAATCTGTCGGTAATTGGCGCGACCAAAGAGGACAAAGAACGCATCAGCGAGATCTTGCAGGAGACCTGGGAAAGCGCGGATGACTGGTTTATCAATGAATAAATAATGATATGCAGTGATGTTTGTTTGCCGGGTCGCCCCGGCTTTTTTTTTACACGCAGTTTTAAAAAAATACAGACTCCCCCTGGTGGCCATTTAATTTAATATTAATTTCCTGGTTATCTTTTAACCAGAACGACAAAATAATTGTGCAACTTGCTAAAAAAAAATGAATGACATGTTGCTTTATTAGTCAGATAACGCTGAAAACTATAAATTTATGCGCTGCCCTCTTTAAATTTTCAATGAATACCCTTATTTATTGATATACTGAAGTTGCTTCAGAAAAAAAATGCATTGAACCTCGAAAACCGTTGTCTAGTAACACGAATTAGGGGGCATGATGGAAAAGAATAATGAAGTCATTCAGACTCATCCGCTTGTAGGATGGGACATCAGCACCGTTGATAGCTACGACGCGCTGATGCTGCGTTTGCACTACCAGACCCCGAATCGACCGGACCCGGATGGGACTGAAGTTGGTCAAACGCTCTGGTTAACCACTGATGTTGCCAGGCAATTTATTTCGATATTAGAAGCAGGAATCGCCAAAATTGAATCCGGCGATTACCAGGTAAATGAGTATCAGCGCCATTAAATCTGATACATCCAACCATCAAAAGGCACCTTAACGGTGCCTTTCTTATTTCCCGGTTGAATATTCCAGGTCAGTTATTTACCCTGCTACTATCGCGATTGCAGAGAGAAGCGGATGAAATACGACTTAATCATTATTGGCAGCGGTTCCGTGGGTGCCGCAGCCGGATACTATGCCACTCGCGCCGGTCTGAACGTTCTGATGATCGATGCGCATATGCCACCGCATCAACAGGGCAGCCACCACGGCGACACACGATTAATTCGTCATGCTTATGGCGAAGGTGAGAAATACGTTCCGCTGGTGCTGCGCGCGCAGACATTGTGGGATGAACTTTCCACTCAAAATGAAGAACCGATTTTTGTACGCACCGGGGTTATCAATCTGGGCCCGGCAGATTCAACTTTCTTAGCTACCGCAGCGCAAAGCGCGAAACAGTGGCAACTCAACGTCGAACATCTTGATGCCGCCGCCATCATGGCTCGCTGGCCCGAGATTCGCGTACCTGAAAATTATATTGGTCTGTTTGAAGCTGAGTCGGGCTTTTTGCGTAGTGAGTTAGCGATCAAAACCTGGATTCGTCTGGCTGAAGAAGCTGGCTGCGCACAGCTGTTTAAATGCCCGGTCACGGCTATTCATCATAGTGAAGATGGCGTCACAGTAGAAACCGCCGACGGTGACTACCACGCCAAAAAAGCCCTGGTCAGCGCCGGGACATGGGTGCAGGCATTAGTACCGGAACTGCCGATACAGCCAGTGCGCAAAGTGTTCGCATGGTATCAAGCCGATGGCCGCTATAGCGTTAAAAATAACTTCCCGGCCTTTACCGGCGAGTTACCAAATGGCGATCAGTACTACGGTTTTCCGGCAGAAAACGACGAACTAAAAATTGGTAAGCACAACGGCGGACAGGTAATTCACGCTGCCGAAGAGCGCAAGCCGTTTGCCGCTGTGGCCAGCGATGGCTCCGAAGCTTTCCCGTTCCTGCGTACAGTTCTGCCAGGCATTGGCTGTTGTCTGCACGGTGCATCCTGCACTTACGATAATTCGCCGGATGAAGACTTTATCATTGATACGCTACCTGAACATGACAATACCCTGATCATCACCGGACTGAGCGGACATGGCTTTAAGTTTGCCTCCGTACTGGGGGAAATAGCCGCGGACTTTGCGCAGGACAAACCGCCAGCCTTTGACCTGACGCCATTCAAGCTGAGTCGCTTTACGCGATAATGATTAATGGCCTCGTGGTGAGGCCATTTTTAATGACAGGAATAACATCGATGCGGCGCATCTTTCACTATCTGGTTAATAATATTCGTGAGCATCTTATGCTCTACATTATTTTATGGTCGCTGCTGGCAATTATGGATGTGATATATATTATGTTTTTCTGACCAGATTGCACTGACACTAATTGACAAAAACTGATATTTACTTAAATTTCATTGCAATAAACTGAATAAGAAAACCCTATCAACACCGTGTAATGATGCCCACCTTTTGCTCATTCTCTCTAATACCTTGATGATGACATCAATATTCAATCAATTTTATTGAATATGAAAATAAATATCATCATCATTGTTATTTATTAGTTGCATTAATGTCTTTTACGCGCCATTTTCATTTACTCCTGAAATATCTAACGGTGTACTTATGCAATTCACTAATAGTCCACAGCGCTATGGCGTGGTGTCTGTCGCATTGCACTGGCTGATGGCGATTGCTGTATATGGCATGTTTGCGTTGGGTTTATGGATGGTCACGCTCAGTTATTACGATGGCTGGTATCACCAGGCCCCTGAACTGCATAAAAGTATCGGGATCCTGCTCATGATGGGACTGGTCATTCGCGTTGTCTGGCGGTTGTTCTCCCCTCCCCCAGTTGCGCTGACAAGCTATTCCCGCTTAACCCGCATCGCAGCGGCAATGGGTCACCTTGCGCTCTACGCCCTGCTCTTTTCGATTGTTATCAGCGGTTATCTGATCTCGACCGCAGATGGCAAAGCGATAAGCGTATTTGGTTGGTTTGATATTCCCGCCACCCTTGCCAACGCGGGCGCTCAGGCCGACCTTGCCGGCAGCCTGCACCTGTGGCTGGCATGGACCGTGGTGGTTTTATCGCTTCTTCATGGGCTTATGGCCCTGAAACATCACTTTATCGATAACGACGATACCCTGAATCGCATGTTGGGAAAATCGTCATCTGACTATGGAGCTTAAAATGAAAAAAAACCTGCTGGGATTGACACTCGCCTCTCTGTTATTCACGACCGGATCGGCTATGGCGGCAGATTACAAAATTGACAAAGAGGGACAGCATGCCTTTGTTAATTTCCGTATTCAGCATCTGGGTTACAGCTGGCTGTACGGCACCTTTAAAGATTTCGACGGTACGTTCACCTTTGATGAAAAAAATCCCGCAGCCGATAAGGTTAACGTCACCATCAACACCAACAGTGTTGACACCAACCACGCCGAACGCGACAAGCACCTGCGTAGCGCGGATTTCCTTAACGTGGCTAAATTCCCGCAGGCGACCTTTAGCTCCACCAGCGTGAAAAAAGAGGGGAACGACCTCGATATCACCGGTAACCTGACCCTGAATGGCGTCACCAAACCAGTGACGCTGGACGCGAAGTTGATCGGTCAGGGTGGCGATCCATGGGGTGGTACGCGCGCCGGTTTTGAAGCGCAAGGTAAGATTAAACTCAAAGACTTCAATATCACCACCGATCTCGGCCCTGCTTCACAGGAAGTCGATTTAATTATCTCAGTGGAAGGTGTGCAGCAGAAGTAACGCATAAATGTTGCCGGATGAGGCGATAGCCATCATCCGGCAACATTTTTATTGCGCGGGATCCGGAATACCCAGTTTGGTATTCAGACGACCGCGGGATTTATTAAAGATTTTGTTGCCATTTTCACGCCCGGCGCGACGACGTCGTTGCTCTTCTTCCGGCAACTCACTCTCTTCGCAACACAGCTCACTACAGCAGCCTTTATACTTCTGCGCGCAAGCCGGGCACTGAATAAACAGCAGATGGCAGCCATCATTTTTACAATTAGTGTGGCTGTCGCATGCGGTTCCGCACTGATGACAATGCGCGATAACATCTTCAGAGATCCTTTCGCCCATACGCTCATCAAAAACGAAATTTTTGCCGATGAAACGTACCGGAAGCCCCTGTTCACGCGCCTTGCGGGCATATTCAATAATCCCCCCCTCAATGTGCCAGACCTTGCTAAATCCGTTGTGTTTCATCCAGGCGCTGGCCTTCTCACAGCGGATCCCGCCCGTGCAGTACATAACTATTTTTTTATCTTTATGCTCCTGCATCATTTCAACCGCTTTCGGCAACTGGTCACGGAATGTGTCTGCCGGGATCTCAAGCGCATTCTCGAAATGCCCCACCTCATATTCATAGTGGTTGCGCATATCAATGAATACCGCCTCAGGATCGTCCAACATGGCGTTCACTTCTGCCGCCTTCAGGTAATCACCCACGTCGCTGGCGTTAAAGTCAGGATCATCAATACCATCCGCCACAATACGTTCGCGAACTTTCATGCGTAGCACCCAGAATGATTTCCCGTCATCGTCCAGGGCAATATTAAGACGTAATCCATCCAGTGCGGGATTGAACGCATACAGCTGTTGGCGGAATGCATCCACGTTGCTTTGCGGCACGCTGATTTGCGCGTTAATGCCTTCATGGGCAAGATATACACGCCCGAACACATTCAGCGCAGTGAACAGTTGGTACAACGCATCACGCGTATGTTGCGGGTCATCGATGGTGAAATATTTATAAAACGAGATCGTCGTGCGCGGCTCAGTCTCGGCCAGCATTTTGGCTTTGAGCGCGTCGTTCGAAATGCGGTTGTGTAACACTGGCATGGTGTACGTATCCTGCAAATAGGGAGTAAATGAAAATCGGCGGCATCATAAAGCAAACATCGCCAATTTACATCCACACATTTTACGCTACATTTCTTACTTCACGATAAAAACGCAACAACAATTGCCGATTTAATCACCGTTCTCCCGTCACAAATTTTTGATACGCGCGAAAAAATGCGACAATACAGGGAATTGGTCGTTTGAAGACAGGATAGACATGACGAATTTACCCAAGTTTTCGGCTGCGCTACTGCATCCACGTTATTGGTTAACCTGGCTGGGTATTGGCATCCTTTGGTTAATCGTGCAGTTGCCCTACCCGGTACTTTATAAGTTGGGCTGTGCATTAGGTCGTCTGGCGTTACGTTTGATGAAACGCCGGGCAAAAATCGTTTCACGTAATCTGGAGCTGTGCTTCCCGCAGATGAGTGAGCAGGAACGCCAGCAGATGGTCGTCAGGAACTTCGAGTCCGTCGGCATGGGCGTAATGGAAACCGGGATGGCCTGGTTTTGGTCCGATAAGCGCATTTCACGCTGGACAGAAGTGATCGGGATGGAACATATCCGTGACGTTCAGGCGCAAAAGCGGGGGATCCTGTTAGTCGGTCTGCACTTTCTGACCCTGGAACTGGGTGCGCGTCAGTTTGGTCTGCAGGAGCCAGGTATCGGTGTGTATCGTCCTAATGACAATCCGCTGCTCGACTGGTTACAGACCTGGGGACGCATGCGCTCTAATAAATCAATGCTTGATCGTAAGGACTTGAAAGGAATGATTAAAGCGTTGAAAAAAGGCGAAGTGGTCTGGTACGCGCCGGATCATGACTACGGTCCTCGCGCCAGCGTGTTTGTGCCGCTGTTTGCCGTTGAACAGGCCGCCACGACCTCCGGGACCTGGATGCTTTCACGCATGTCGAATGCGTGCCTGGTGCCATTTGTTCCTCGTCGTAAGCCCGACGGGAAAGGGTATCAATTGATTATGCTGCCGCCAGAATGTTCACCGCCGTTAGACGACGCGGAGACCACGGCTGCATGGATGAATAACATCGTTGAGCAATGCATCATGATGGCCCCAGAACAATATATGTGGCTGCATCGTCGCTTCAAGACCCGTCCTGAAGGCGCCCCTTCCCTGTACTAAAACACGGTTGCAGTCCAGTGGGCTGCAACCCTCTCCTGACTCGCTTTAGGTTTAACTGCTATCCGCATTGCAGCAACTATCAACCGGGCGCATAATTAGTCTGCTTACTTATATTCAATCGATAGCGCATACAGCGCATCACACTGCGGATCGTTATGTCACCCTCAGATGCCCCCATAAACTGGAAACGCAACCTCACCGTTGCCTGGATAGGTTGTTTTTTAACCGGCGCAGCATTTAGCCTGGTCATGCCCTTTTTACCCTTGTACGTTGAGAGTCTCGGCGTCACGGGGCATAGCGCCCTGAACATGTGGTCAGGTCTGGTCTTCAGCATCACCTTTTTGTTTTCAGCCATCGCCTCCCCTTTTTGGGGTGGCCTTGCCGACCGCAAAGGGCGAAAAATCATGCTGCTGCGTTCCGCGTTGGGTATGGCTATTGTGATGCTACTGATGGGCCTGGCGCAAAATATCTGGCAGTTCCTGGTTCTGCGCGCGCTGCTCGGTCTGCTCGGCGGTTTCATTCCCAACGCCAATGCGTTGATCGCCACCCAGGTTCCACGCAATAAAAGCGGCTGGGCGCTGGGAACGCTCTCTACCGGCGGTGTCAGCGGCGCACTGCTAGGGCCGCTGGCAGGTGGACTACTCGCGGACCATTATGGATTGCGTCCCGTGTTCTTCATTACCGCCAGCGTACTGCTGGTCTGTTTTATCCTGACGCTATTTTTTATCCGCGAGCGTTTTCAGCCGGTAAGCAAGAAAGAGATGCTGCACATACGCGAAGTCGTGGCCTCGTTAAAAAACCCCAAACTGGTGCTGAGCCTGTTTGTCACTACCTTAATCATTCAGGTGGCGACCGGTTCTATTGCGCCAATCCTGACGTTATACGTGCGGGAGTTAGCCGGGAACGTCAGTAATATCGCGTTCATTAGTGGGATGATTGCCTCCGTACCCGGCGTAGCAGCGTTAATCAGTGCCCCAAGGCTTGGCAAACTCGGTGACCGGATTGGCCCGGAGAAGATTCTAATCGTCGCGCTGATTATTTCCGTGCTACTGCTGATCCCGATGTCATTTGTACAAACTCCCTGGCAATTGGGCGTTCTGCGTTTTTTATTGGGTGCTGCCGACGGTGCTCTGCTCCCGGCGGTGCAAACGCTGCTGGTTTATAACTCAACCAACCAAATAGCCGGGCGTATTTTCAGTTATAACCAGTCATTTCGCGACATCGGCAACGTAACGGGACCATTAATGGGGGCGGCAATATCCGCCAACTACGGCTTTCGCGCGGTCTTCTGCGTGACCGCGGGGGTTGTACTGTTTAACGCGATCTACTCGTGGAATAGTCTGCGCCGTCGCCGGAGTGCCGAGCTCGCTGGATAATTTGTATATATTGCCTGAACCCGAAGAGTAAACTTTGCGTTTTCAGGCAGTATTCATTTTACTTTTAATGATAGTAGTAACACACCTTATTTCTGCCAGAGTTTTTGGCGTCATACAGCGCAGCATCCGCATAAGAAACAACTTTATCCGCTGAGTCATCATCAACTTTAGTACAATATACACCGATGCTGATCGTCATCTTTTCTTTTAAATCATATGCATTAGGTATAGTCGTTCCATGCTCAACATTTCTTCTGATTCGTTCTGCAACGACAATAGCTTCATCTTTATCCTTGCACTTAAGAAGAATCGCAAACTCCTCGCCGCCGATGCGCGCAAAGATATCCGAATCTCTAACTGACTTGTTGATTATATCAACAATACTAATGATTACCCGATCCCCCTCCTGATGCCCATAGGTATCGTTAATGCGTTTAAATTTGTCGATATCCAAAACCATTACGCAAACCACGCCTTTCGCTAGCGATGCTTTTAACGATCTATAGAACAGTTTCCGGTTGTATATTTTGGTCATGGCATCTTTGATAGCCGAATCCGTTTCTTTTTTTAGAATGATAAAAGTGTTATACATTAAGATCGATATTATACAAAGGGTACTGATCACCTCAATCCCTCTGCTGATATACCAAATATACATACTATATTCATCTAAACTTAATAGCAGCACATTGGTTAATATTCCTGAGCAACACAGTAAGCCGATACTTTTCCATAAGATGTTATGCGTTTTGGTTTTAATGACCAAATAGAGTAGAACCAATCCCCAGGCAACAATCAGAGAGTAAATATAGCCAATATGCCAGTGTACGGTTATGTTATCGGGTTTTAAGCTCGTAATCTCAAGGGTCATGTCCGGATTATAACTGGCCAGGCTATGCGCCAGGACAGCGATAGCCAACATGATCAAAAATGCTACCGCTATATAGCATGGTTCTCTTTCTTTGGTTTCAAGGATTGTCGAAGATGCTTTATAAGATTTCAAGGATACAAATAATAAAGCAATAAAACTCAACTGGCGAAAATAATAGAATATAGCGATATCGTTAGTTCTTTTTTCTATCGAAGTGTGATCATTGATTAAATCCTGAACGATATAGATAGTTTCCACAAAGAAAATATTATTGCTAAGAAATGCCATACCTAAGACTATGAGACATGTTAGATCTTTTCTGCATAAATACTGAAACAACATAAACAGGAAAATAATTCCATATAAAAAGAATAAACCTACTATGATAATCAAATATATTGTTTGCGGAACACTTTGTATTGTTAATTTAAACTGTGTAAGACATAACCCACCAAGAATATAGCTGATTAAGCAAGTTATATAGAACGCCATCAACTTCCTGTTATTTGAATTACTGTTTTCCATAACATCCTTAGGAGTATTCTTGAGTTGGCATTTTATATAATAAAGCATAAGCATTTGCAATCTATATAGCCGTACAACTTCAGTGATATTTATTCATTTATTATTTAATGATTTTTTATCCATTTATAACACCTGGTATTAATCATCTATTATTATGTGTCCTTTTTTAAAACACCTCACGCCATTAACAGATGTTGCACATGGCGGATACTTAGTCATTACTTTTCCGCCTCTTGAGTTCAGTATCTCTCAATAATTACCTCTGTGACTTCTTTACATTAATAAATATTTTTTCCTTTATTTTAATAAGGTTAGACATCCTCTCATCAGAACAATGGGCATTACTGCAAGCAAAAACACGAGTAAATACGTATTAAATCTGAAGATTCATTTATATAACAGTATCGTTTATTTATTTGATTTTCATTACGCCACTGCTAACCACACACATTACCTTTTTTTCTCAAATTCGCGGTCGTCCATTACGCCAACTTCAGTATCTCGCATTGTAAATTTTTCCATACCAATCGAAGACGTCATCATAAAACCCTGTCGTCGCTACCAACGGCTGGCATTCATTTAGGTTAGCTCTGCAATCAATGGGTTTGACGCTCCGCGGATCGAGGTCTATAGATTGAATCATCACCATTTATTGTTCACCTTAGGAGAAGATTATGGCAAAGAATGACATGTATTTTTATGCCACGCTGGAAGAGGCTATTGATGCTGCTCGTGAAGTGTTTCTGGCAGATAACCCAGGTCTGGAGGCTGACGATGCCAGTGTTCAGCAGCTAAGCGTACAAAAATACGTGCTACAGGATGGCGACATTATGTGGCAAGCAGAATTCTTTGCCGATGAGGATGATGTCGATGGCGAATGTCTGCCAATGCTAAGCGGTGAAGCGGCGCAAAGCGTTTTTGATGGTGATTATGATGAGATTGAAATTCGTCAGGAGTGGCAGGAAGAAAACACGCTTCACGAATGGGACGAAGGTGAATTTCAGCTGGAGCCTCCCCTTGATACCGAAGAGGGTCAGACCGCAGCTGATGAATGGGATGAACGATAACTACTCGTAAGGCCCATGGTGAATGTCGAGCGGTAACAACAGCGTATCAAACACCAGCGAAAACGGCAGGTCGAGGATGGTGACGTAGCGCCATGCGGAATCCCGGACATCCCACTGTACGCCCGGATAGTATTGGTTGCCATGCCCTTGTCCTGGGATGGTCCGGCTAATGATGCTGCCGCATCCGCTCAGCAACAAGACCATTATCGCCACTGCCGCTATTCGCATCTGGTACCCCATGACTCTTTTTATTCAGTATAAAAAAATACCGGCACCAGGCCGGTATTTTCACATTACAGAACGCTTATTTTTTCCTGAGCGCTAACGGATTCAGGGTCAGGCCCTGATAGTAATTCACCCACGAAGAATACTTATCAGGTGAATTCCAGACGCGATAGTGCAAACGCGCCATGGTCACCGGATCGCTTAACAGCACAAGGCGACGATCGCGATTCAGTTTCTCCGGCGTTTCGTTCAGCGCCTGCTCCACATGACGGTCGCGTGCAATCTCAAGTACGTTACTCACACGGTGGCGAGCAGTCGCCATTGCCGTAGCCAGCGCGTTAAACGACGGGTTAAACACCGCATGCATAAAACCGTCGTCCAGCGTACGATTACGGTTCATTACCAAATAGGTATCTGTATCCACCAGCACCTGCGGCGGAGAGTACTCTTCCGGGATCAGGAACAGTTTCCAGCGTTTGGTTCGTAACCCAACCGTAGAACGACTGGAAATTACGGAAACAAACGGCGAGAGGATCAGCGAGAAGACAATCGGCGCCAGCCAGAACAGAAAACGCAGATCCAGCCAGGCCATACCCACAGCCCACACCAGCCCCAGCAAGAGCTGAGAACCATGACGCATAAATGCTTCCCCCCACGGGGTGGAATCGTCATCACGCTGCGGCGAATTCCACACCACTTCCCAACCGAGGAATGCGCTCACCACGAAAACGGTATGGAACAGCATACGCACCGGCGCCAGCAGCACGGAGAACAGAACCTCCAGCAGCAACGACAGCGTGACACGAATAAATCCGCCGTACTCTTTCGTCCCTTTACACCAGATAAGCAAAATACTCAGCAGCTTCGGCAGGAACAGCAGCACCATGGTGGAAGCAAACAGCGCGATCGCCAGTTCAGGACGCCACTGCGGCCAGACCGGGAATAGCTGCCGCGGTTGCAGGAAGTACTGCGGCTCCGTCAACGCATGGACTACCTGCAATGCGGTAGACAACGCGAGGAACATGAACCACAACGGCGCTGACAGATAGGACATAACGCCGGTCAGGAACACCGCGCGGTGAACCGGATGCATCCCCTTAACCAGGAACAGACGGAAGTTCATCAGGTTGCCATGACACCAGCGACGGTCACGCTTGAGCTCATCCAACAGGTTTGGCGGCAGCTCTTCATAAGAACCCGGCAGATCGTAAGCGATCCACACGCCCCAGCCGGCACGACGCATTAATGCCGCTTCCACGAAGTCATGGGAGAGGATCGAGCCTGCAAATGAGCCTTCGCCAGGTAACGGCGCAAGCGCACAGTGCTCAATAAACGGCTTCACGCGAATGATGGCGTTATGCCCCCAGTAGTGCGATTCACCCAACTGCCAGAAGTGAAGCCCGGCGGTAAACAACGGGCCATAAACACGGGTCGCGAACTGCTGGCAACGCGCATACAGCGTATCCATACCGGAAGCCTTCGGTGAAGACTGGATAATCCCGGCGTTAGGATTCGCTTCCATCAGACGAACCAGACCGCTCAGACAGTCGCCGCTCATCACGGAGTCAGCATCCAGCACCACCATATAGCTGTACTGATTCCCCCAGCGGCGGCAGAAGTCATCGATGTTGCCGCTTTTGCGCTTCACACGACGACGACGACGACGGTAGAAAATGTGCCCTTCGCCCTGCACTTCGGCAATCAGTTCCATCCACGCTTTTTGTTCCGCTACGCAGATATCAGGATTGTAACTGTCGCTCAGGATGTAAACATCAAAATGCTCGGCGTTGCCCGTGGCTTTAACTGACTCCCACGTGGCGCGCAGCCCCGCGAATACGCGGTCAACGTCCTCGTTACAGATAGGCATAATCAGTGCGGTGCGGTGTTCAGGATTCAGTGGTTCGTCCCCGACCGTTGAGGCGGAGATACTGTACTTATCTCGCCCAATCAGCAGTTGCAGGAAGCCCATCAGCGCAGTCCAGAACCCTGCAGAGACCCAACAGAAAAGCACGGCAAACAAAATCAGAATCCCGGTCTGTAGCATATAGGGCAGCAATTGCATAAAGGAGACCCACAGGTCCTGCCCCATCATGTCGACCGGATTTATGAATGCCCAACCCTGATACGGAAGAATCGTCTTCATATACCAGGTTGCTACGACCGTTTGCGCCAGCGTTAAGATCAACAGCGTATAGCGGCGGATTGTGCCAACGGTACGCCATTTTTGCTCGCTCTCTTGTTCTTCTTTCGTCAAACGCGAAAGATAACGCGGAGTCACATCACGTCCACGCAGACGATCCCAAAAACGACCAACCGGGTTGGTACGCCAGGGATCGGGGAACATTGAGGTACGCGTTGCTTTAGGCATTGCCTGAAGCTGATCGCGTCCTTCATCGTCTTTAACCAACTGCTCTTTCGCCAGAGAATCTGGCCATGCTTGCTCAAGACGAGCTTTCACAGAACCCTGCGGTGAATCATCTTCGCGCGAGTAAGTACGATGCTCGGCATCCAGCGCCTGATGAACGGCGCGGATGTCAGTTTTCGGCAGAGCCGCTTTTTCGATATCCGAAAGCGGCATTGCGTCAATATACTCAGTAGTCTTATTCATTGGCAGGTAACTGGTAGCTCCAGGTTTCACTCAACGTCTGATCGGCATTGACCAGGGCTGCTCGCATTTCAGTGGTTTTCTTCACGTCTTTCACCTTCACGCGCAGCATCAAACGCCAACCTTTAGTGACCGGGTTGTAACGCACGGTGTTTTCAACGATCTCGCCGTTGTCGCCAATGCTGGTTTGTGCGGTAACCGGGGTATCCTGTGGCAGCTTTTTCATGTCTGCACCGGTAAAATCCACCACAAACGCGATAGTACCGTCTGGCTGACGAATCAGATTGGATTGTTTAACATCACCCGTAGAACGACGAGTCTGTTGTACCCAGGCATTTTCCGGCGCATGAAGCTTGTCTTCATCACGCGTGAACGTCAGGGAGTACTTGAAGTTCATCTCTTTGCCCGCTTCAGGCAGTTGATCCGGCGTCCAGTACGCAACGATGTTATCGTTCGTTTCATCGTTAGTCGGAATTTCAACTAACTCAATTTTACCTTTGCCCCAGTCACCTTTTGGCGTGATCCAGGCGCTTGGACGCAGGTCGTAACGATCGTCAATATCTTCAAAACGCGAGAACTGACGGCCACGCTGCAACAGACCGAAACCTTGCGGGTTTTCCATGGCAAAGCTGCTCACCGCGAGATGTTTCGGGTTGTTCAGCGGCCGCCAAATCCATTCGCCGTTGCCAGCGTGGATAGACAAACCATTAGAGTCATGCAGTTCCGGACGATAATTCGTTGCCGGAGAAGGCTGATTTGGGCCGAACAGGAACATACTGGTTAACGGCGCCACGCCCAGCTTGCCCACTTTGTCGCGCAGGTAAACTTTGGACTGAACATCAACAACCGTGTCGCGACCCGGAATAATGACAAAGCGATACGCTCCGGTTGCGCGCGGAGAGTCCAGCAAGGCGTATATGGTTAAACGTTTGTCTGTCGGTTTCGGACGTTCGATCCAAAACTCACGGAAGCGGGGAAATTCTTCACCAGAAGGGAGAGCGGTATCGATCGCGAGACCGCGCGCAGACAGACCGTAGACCTGGCCTGCGCCGAGAACGCGGAAATAGCTGGCCCCGAGCATGCTGACGATTTCATCGTTTTTATCTTTGCTGTTGATCGGATACAGCACTTTGAACCCGGCGAAACCGAGATCTTTTACCGTGTCTTTATCATGCTGAACATCGCCAAAATTAAAGTAATCCGGGCTATATTTGATTCTTTTCACCGCAGTGGCGGTAACTTCGTTGATTTTGACCGGCGTGTCGAAGTACATACCCTGGTGGTAGAATTCGAGCTTAAATGGGGTCTTGAGATTGCTCCAGTAGGCTTTATCGCGATTAAACTGGATCTGCTGATAATCCGCATATTTCATGTCGCGGAAAACGGAGGGCAAGTTACTTTTTGGCGCCTCATAGCCTTTACCGGCTAAGGATTGAGCTTGTTTTGCAACATCATCAATGCTGAACGCCCAGCTCGATGATGTGTACAGCGTTAACATGACTGCTGCACCCAACCAACGCATTTTCATCATTTGTAGTTTATGTTTCATAATTAGTAAGCACTTCCCCCTTTGTGTGCTTATATTGATCCGATCCATTTTAATGGATAATCGGGTATTCCGACAACTGAATCCCTGTATTGTTCGCGCGCTGGCTCATGCTTTAAGCAGCTTTGTCTGCTGTTTTCACTTTGCGTGCTTATCCTGGAGACAGGTTGTTGGACTTCGTGTAGGGTTGGCCTCGAATGTAACCATTATTCGTCTTAGGGATAAGACGAAAAGTCTGAGAATACGTAACTGTCTATGAGCCCTGTATCACCACCACGTGAATATTTTCTTGACTCCATCCGTGCCTGGCTAATGTTGTTAGGGATCCCCTTCCATATTTCTTTGATCTACTCCACTCATACATGGCATGTGAACAGCGCAGAGCCGTCATGGTGGTTGACCCTTTTTAACGATTTTATCCATGCATTTCGCATGCAGGTTTTCTTTGTTATTTCGGGTTACTTTTCGTACATGTTATTTTTGCGCTATCCGCTAAAGCGGTGGTGGAAGGTGCGTGTCGAACGCGTGGGAATCCCGATGCTGACGGCGATTCCATTGCTTACGCTGCCGCAATTTATCATGCTGCAATACGTGAAGGGCAAAGCAGACAGCTGGCATACTCTCAGCGGGTACGAAAAGTACAACACGCTGGCATGGGAGCTTATTTCCCATCTGTGGTTTTTACTGGTTCTGGTGGTTTTAACGACCGTAAGCATGTGGGTATTTACCCAGATGAAAAATAAGACGATGCGTAGCGAAGGTGCTAACCCCTCTGCTGTGTCGATGACCAAATTAACGCTGATTTTTATTTTATTGGGTGTCGGTTATGCCGCCGTCAGAAGGACGATTTTCATCCTCTACCCTTCAATTCTCAGCGATGGCATGTTTAATTTTATTGTTATGCAAACGCTGTTCTATATACCTTTCTTTATGCTCGGCGCGCTGGCGTTTATCAACCCTAATCTGAAAGCGCTGTTTACCAGGTCATCGCGTGGCTGCACGATAGGCGCCGCATTGGCGTTTGTCGCTTACCTGCTCAATCAACGTTATGGCAATGGCGATGCCTGGATGTATGAAACCGAATATGTCATCACCATGGTCATGGGACTGTGGATGGTGAACGTCGTCTTTTCGCTTGGCCACCGTTTGCTGAATTTCCAGTCGGCCCGCGTGACCTATTTTGTCAACGCGTCACTGTTTATCTATTTAGTGCACCACCCTTTGACGCTGTTTTTTGGCGCGTATATCACACCGCATATCTCATCGAATCTACTGGGCTTTTTGTGCGGCCTGCTGTTTGTGGTGGGGATTGCGGTGATACTGTACGAACTCCATTTGCGCATACCGGTGCTGAAGTTTCTCTTTTCGGGTAAACCGGCCGTTAAGCAAGATAAAAATAAAGCTGTCGCTGGTTAATTTTTCTCTCATTGCGTGGTTCAGAGCAGCCACTCAATGGGTAACACCGACGCAAGCTTCACCAGAACCCGCTTCCAGAATCCTGTGGCGGGTTCTTTTTTCAGTACCTGTTCGCTGCCGGAAACGCGATCCACCCAATTAATTCTACCCCAGCGGTCGAGGCGCAGTTGCCAGGCCATGTCACGCTGGCTCTGCATAAAACGTTTATGGATCACTTCAGCCAGCACTTCACTCTCAATCACAAACCCCATTTCCGTATTAAGCAGCGTTGAACGGGGATCAAAATTAAGCGAGCCGATAAATACTTTTCGACCGTCAATACTGAAGGTTTTAGCATGCAGGCTGGAACCTGAATTACCGGTTAATCCGCGATCGTGGACCACCGAAACGCGTTCGCGGGTAGGTTTAAGTTCGTATAATTCTACCCCGTAGCGCAGCAGTTTTTTTCGCCATCGCGCATAGCCCGCATGAACGATAGCCACATCATTTGCCGCCAGCGAATTGGTTAAAATCGCAATCTTGACGCCTTTCCTTACCATTCTCAACAGCTGCGCCACCCCAGCCCGAGTCGGCACAAAGTAGGCGGAAATAATATCAATGCGTTCGCCCGGCGACCCCATCACATCAAACAAACGCTGCGGTAATAACGAATGGCGCGGCGCTTTCCCTTCACCTTTGACAGGATCATCACTCAGCAAACGCGTTTTCGCCCAAATCAGCGGCAGCGACTGCTGATCGAGGCTGGTCATAAACTGGCTGGTTTCCAGCTTATGCAGATAGCGACGAGTAATATCATCGTTATACCAGGATTCAGGCAGCTCGATACGCTGCGAAGAATCTGACTCCGACATCTCAAGTACGTTTTGTAACGTTGAAACAGAGCGGCAGTGCCAGTAACGCTCAAAATCATCCGCAACATCTTTGACAACGGGACCAATAGCCATGACGTCCAGATCGGAAAATAACGGTTGCTCACCCGCCCCAAAATAGGCATCACCAATATTACGCCCGCCCACGATGGTCACCACGCCGTCAGCGGTATAACTTTTATTGTGCATTCGCCGATTTAGCCGGGCAAAATCGGTCAAATAGCCCAGGGCGCGCAGAATGCGAAAGGAAAAGGGATTAAACAGACGAATTTCTATATTAGGATGGCTATCCAACAGCCGCAGCGTGTCATCAAGACCCGGCGTGTTGTTGTCATCCAACAGCAAGCGAACCTTCACTCCACGTTTCGCCGCCGCCAACAGAACTGAAAACAGCAACAGACCGGACATGTCGTTCTCCCAGATGTAGTACTGCACATCCAGTGTACGTTCCGCCATTTCTGTTAGTCGATAGCGAGCAGCAAAGGCATCCAGGCTGTCATCCAACGTAAGAATGCCACAATCTCCTGGGTGGTTAGCACAAAGTGGCGTGATGGCCCGCTCAAGTCGTGTCATATCAGTCCGTGTTCTTGTCACCTTGCCGGGAAAGTAGTCTCTTGTAGAGTTGAGCGTTTTCTTCGTCAAAACAAACAAAGTATATTTGATCGGGAAGCGTACGACGGGTAATAAATTTTAACACCGTATTTACCGCTATTTCTGCCGCTGCGGCGCGGGGATACCCGTAGACTCCGGTACTGATCGCCGGAAAAGCAATGGATTGATACCCATTGGCCAAGGCCAATTGCAGCGAGTTCAGATAAGCGTCTTCAAGACGTTCAGCCTCATGATGCCCTCCACCTTGCCAGACAGGTCCTACGGTATGAATGACCGCTTTTGCCGGAAGCGCCCCCGCCAGCGTGATAACGGCATGCCCGGTCGGGCATTCTCCCTGTTGCTGGATAACCTGTTTGCAGGCCTCCAGCAATGCGGGTCCGGCGGCGCGATGGATTGCACCATCAACACCACCACCTCCCAGTAGCGATGAATTCGCCGCGTTGACGATCACATCAACAGCGATCGTCGTAATATCGCCGTGTAACACATGCACGCGTGAATGCATAAATTCCCCCTGACAAAACACGATTCATCAAGTGTACAGCAGGGATTTCCTTGAAATCTCACTTTTTAACCACAAGTTTGCATGTCTAAGCCAGAATGGTTCATTTATATTCAATGTTAAGGATCGCCATGTTTTTCTGTTCATTGAGGTAATGCATTTTCACAGTAGCAATTTGCTGCACATTCTGAGGGGCAGCCGTGACCTGTTGATGATTATAGAGACTATTACGGGTGGTGCCATTGCGCATACAAGACAATTCGACCTGTTGTTGTTGGGTGTTAACGTCGCAGGGCGCTTCAACTATTGCGCCGCGAAAATGGATAACGCCGCCGGGCGAGATCTGTTGGGCCATTATGGGAAAAGTGAAAAGAGATAACGTACATAAACTGGCGCTAAAAATACGTTTAAAAAATGTGCACATAAGGGTTCCTCAATGATTAGTCATCCTTGAGGGATCTGAATGATCCTTCACCACTGCGAGTTACGATCAAATAAAAACGCTGTACGTTTCTATATTCATAGAACAGCGCCGCATTCCCAGCCACACCCTTAATGCAAATACAGCAAAAATTATGGCTGACTGGTTGAGTCAGGCCATTGTTGTGACAAATGCAGAGACTGCCCGTCCGAAACGGTAACGATAATTTTGACCGAATCCCCCGGTGAAATATTAAAGCTCAGTTTGGTTAGTTCAATCGGCCGATTAGCGGGGACCGAAAGGCTTGTTTTCTGCTGCGATTGGCTTTGTCCTCCCTCCCCCTTACGAACGGCAAGGACCTGGACCTCACAAACGCAGGGTTGGGCTAACGTCACCTGAGGAATAATGGTGTACATATCGCCTTGTTGGGTCGTATTGAATGTTATTTGATTTGTCAGCGCGGCAATGAGTAATAATGTATGCATCATATTCTCCCGAAAAAAAAACAGGGCTCACGCCCTGTTTATTATCAGTCAGAAAACTGAATTAGTGTTGGTTAGCTGTTGCATTGTTGCCAAAACCAACTTGCTGAATCAGCACATTGGAGTCAGAAGCAGTCTGATTAACCAGCGCGCCATTGCGGCCACCGAACTGGGTCACACTAATATCAGCATTTTTTGCATTCCACTGATCGATGGTGGCATTGTTCTGGAAGCCAGTCTGTTTCAGGCTAATAGTACTGTCATCAGCCCCCTGGCCTACGACCGCGCCATTACCACGCCCATGTTGGGTGATGGTGACATCTGATTTACGCGCATCGCTTTGCAGAGCATTCGCAGCGTTGTTTGAACCATATTGGTAGATACTCAACGAAGAGTCTGGGCCATAGTTGCTACCGCCGCCATGATGATTACCGCCCCATTGCGGAACAACACCAGCCAGAGCACTGCCAGAAACGACGATTGCTGCGAATGCTGCCACTTTTAATAGTTTCATGGTAAACCCCCATCGGATTGATTTAAACGTCGATAATGGATTAGCGTTGAGTTACGCGAATTGCCATTTGCGACTGTCTCTGCACCACAACTGCTGTTTTTTGTGTACCATACTGGGTAATATTCGCTTTATTACCAGAGCCTTTCTGGATAATTACAGCTGTATTACCATAAGAACCTTGTTTAATACTCGCGTCATTGGAACTACCCACCTGATCAATATATGCAAAGTTATATGATCCCGTCTGGTCCGTTTTCGCCCGGTTACCAGAACCTTCTTGCGAAATGACCGACAATAGCTTCGAGCCCCCCTGACGAGTATTTGCACTGTTCGCAGTGCCAACCTGACCAATAATGGCTGCCTGATTAAATGAAGACTTACTTAATTCATTTACCGCAAAGTTATATTCTGAATTAGCTAAATCATAACTTGTTGCGGATGCAATCCCAGGCACACCCAGTATTGTAAACATCATAAATAACAACTTGTTTTTCATGTTGTCACCCTGGACCTGGTCGTACATGAAGTTAAATTAGTTACCACTCAAATTGTTGTTAACATGACTTACATTTGTTAACGTCACGTTACGATGAAGAGTATGTCCGTTGAAACATTTTAAATAACTCACCCGCCAGTGGTATTTTTATATCCTGATTCACACCAAAGTATTAATTAACAGTAAAAAACACGGCTGCGACAACAGGTTCTATTTATTTTTTAACCCTGCAAGTGAATTTCTATGCAGTAACAAAAAAGTGCATTTTCCGCGATTTCCGGGCCTCCCAGCTTAGTGCTGCGATAGGCATAGGTACAAGTCGTGACAAGCATCATTTTTTTCTATCTAAAATTGTCCAACTTAAATCCAGGCGAAACAATCCGAATTCATTAGGAATGTAAAACTAACAAACTATAAATTTATTTATTTAATATCAATGCGATAACATAATTTGTATGATTTTTTAAATCTATGCAATAATGCTGAAATGTACAACTTTACTATCAAATCTAAACTCAATTAAAACCCAAAAATCACATTTTAATATATAAATTTACATTATGTAACATGTTTAACACTTGCTTTAAGATTTGTAATAGCTAGATTGAAAACAGTTGAAGTCCATTTGTTTTAATATTTTCACCCCGTTGGGTCGATATTTTATTTCTACACAGCAGTGCAACATCTGTCAGTACTTCTGGTGCCTCTATTTTAGTAGCGGCAGCTGTCAGGTGTGCGACTAAAAAGTGGAGTTTCATCATGTTTAATGAAGTCCATAGTATTCATGGTCATACATTATTGTTGATCACTAAACCTTCTCTGCAGGCAACTGCGTTATTACAACATTTAAAGCAATCACTGGCGTTAACCGGAAAACTACATAATATTCAACGTTCTCTGGATGATATTTCCTCCGGCTGTATTGTTTTAATGGATATGATGGAGGCAGATAAAAAACTGATCCATTACTGGCAAGATAATTTAAGCAGAAAAAACAACAATATAAAGACTTTATTGTTGAATACCCCTGATGATTATCCCTATCGGGATATTGAAAACTGGCCGCATATCAATGGTGTATTTTACGCAACCGAAGATGAACAACGTGTAGTCAGCGGCTTGCAAGGTGTGTTGCGCGGTGAATGCTACTTTTCGCAAAAGCTCGCCAGCTACCTGATCACGCATTCCGGAAATTACCGTTATAACAGCACGGAGTCGGCACTACTCACTCACCGTGAAAAAGAGATCCTTAATAAACTGCGTATCGGTGCCTCAAATATTGAAATCGCGCGTTCGCTGTTTATCAGTGAAAATACCGTGAAAACGCATCTTTATAATCTTTTCAAAAAGATAGCTGTCAAAAATCGTACGCAGGCGGTCTCGTGGGCCAATGATAACCTCAGGCGATAAAGCCATGAAACGCTATTTGAACTGGATTGTGGCAGCAAATTTGTTCTTTGCTGCCGGGAATCTACACGCGGCTGTAGAGGTGGAGGTTCCCGGACTGTTAACTGACCACACTGTCTCTTCCATTGGCCATGATTTTTATCGCGCCTTTAGTGACAAGTGGGAAAGCAAGTACACAGGAAACTTAACCATTAATGAAAGACCCAGTGCACGTTGGGGAAGTTGGATTACGATAACGGTTAATCAGGACGTTATCTTCCAGACCTTTTTATTCCCGACGAAAAGAGACTTCGACAAAATAGTGGTCTTCGCATTGGCAGAAACTGAGGAAGCATTAAATCGCCGGCAAATAGATCAAACACTATTAAGCACAAGCGATTTAGCGCGTGATGAATTCTAAAACATGATTTTGTCCGGAGGCTTTCATGCGTGTCAAACATGCAGTGGTTTTGCTCATGCTAATTTCGCCATTAAGTTGGGCCGGAAACATGACGTTCCAGTTCCGCAACCCTAACTTTGGTGGCAACCCAAACAACGGCTCTTTTTTATTAAATAGCGCTCAGGCGCAAAACTCATATAAAGATCCGAGCGCTGGCGACTACGGGATCGAAACCCCAACAGCACTGGATAACTTTACCCAGGCAATTCAGTCGCAAATACTCGGCGGCTTACTCACCAATATCAATACAGGTAAGCCGGGGAGGATGGTAACCAGTGACTTTATCGTTGATATCGCCAACCGGGATGGGCAACTGCAATTGAATGTCACTGACAGGAAAACGGGAAGAACTTCGACTATTGAAGTGTCAGGTTTACAAAACCAGTCAACCGATTTCTAAATGAGAGCCACGAAAGGAAAATATCATGCAGCGCTTACTTATCATGGTGGCAGTAATTTTACTCAGCGGATGCTTAACCGCCCCGCCTCAAGAGGCCGCTAAGCCGACATTAATGCCCCGAGCCCAAAGCTATAAAGATTTGACGCATCTGCCCATGCCTACAGGTAAGATATTTGTGTCGGTATACAACATTCAGGATGAGACTGGCCAGTTTAAGCCTTACCCGGCAAGTAACTTCTCTACCGCCGTCCCGCAAAGCGCCACGGCTATGCTCGTCACCGCATTGAAGGATTCTCGTTGGTTCGTCCCGCTGGAACGTCAGGGGTTACAGAACTTGCTTAACGAACGAAAAATCATTCGTGCGGCTCAGGAAAACGGTACAGTTGCCATTAATAACCGGATCCCACTCCAGTCTCTGACCGCTGCAAACGTCATGGTGGAAGGGTCCATTATTGGTTATGAAAGCAACGTAAAATCAGGTGGTGTCGGCGCGCGCTATTTCGGTATAGGCGCCGATACGCAATACCAGCTTGACCAGATAGCGGTAAACCTGCGTGTGGTTAACGTCAGTACCGGTGAGATCCTCTCATCGGTGAATACCAGCAAAACCATTCTGTCTTATGAAGTACAGGCAGGGGTGTTCCGCTTCATTGACTACCAGCGTCTGTTGGAGGGTGAAATTGGTTATACCTCTAACGAACCGGTTATGCTTTGTCTGATGTCAGCAATTGAAACCGGCGTTATCTTCCTGATTAATGACGGAATAGATCGCGGGTTGTGGGATTTGCAGGATAAGAAACAAGTTGATAATGACATCCTGGTTAAATACCGCCATATGTCGGTACCGCCAGAATCCTGATGGGTCATTACAGCATAAAAAGCGTGAGGGGAGCCTCACGCTTGTTTTATTTACTGGTCGGGGTTGGCGATATCCTGTTTTCACGGCGTGACGCCAGCCACAAGCCGCTATTTTTCATCGCATAGCCAAATACCAGACCCAGCGCCAAAGATGGCACGACCAGTCGCCAGTCCCCCTGCCCTGCAAACGTTGCACAAGCCCCAATAAACGTGCCCGGCACGAATGAAAGCAACCATTGCTTTGCCTGAATACACATCAAAAACGCGACAATTCCCGTCATGACATAGCCGACAATATCCATATGCGGGGCAAGCGCACTGCCGTTAATAATCACCAACGCCCACACCACACCGCTTAGCAGCGTACACGCCGAGATCCACAGCCCTTTCAGCCCACCTTGCGGACAGGCAAAGTAGGCAGTGCAGCCCAGAAACCCAGCCCAGCTGAGTAAACCGAGAGAAACGGCCACCCATCCCCAGATCCCGGAGAGAATGCCCGTTGTGATTGCAATTGAGAGAAGTATGTTCATGCCGCGCATCTTAGCAGAAAAACGGCATTGGAATGAGATCGCGCACACAAATTATGCAAGTTGATAAATTGTGTTGCAGTTTAGCGTGATTTAAATCACATTTATTCGTCTATCTCTTCCTGTAATTCGTCCCACATCGCACCAATCGCATCACGTGTCAGGGGCGCAATAGTACGCCAGAATGGCGTATTCGCATGCGCTTCAACTTTGCCCAGAAACGTGCCGCACCAGGGTAACAAGTAGTCTGCAAACAAGGTTTCAAGCGCTTCGCTTTCATCTTCCGCAGACTGGTCTTCAAGCCATGAAGCCGCCAGCAACAGCGTGCCAATATGATCTGCCGGCGTATCTGCCAGCGGCATTCCCCGGGCAGAAAGGAATGCACGCACATCCGATTCTTTAGCCCCTTCTACCCAGGCGCTGCGATAAGGCGGCACCGCGCAATCGTCTCCCACAAATAACTCGTTGTAATCCGCAGCCAACTGAGGCATATCGCAGCTCTTCTGCAGACGAGCCAGCAGTTCGTCCTGTTCCAGCGGCCAGTTGGCGGAGAGTTTACCTTCGCTAATCAGGGTAAACAGAGGAACCAGTAAAGGGTCCTGCGGTTGGCGGTAAAACAGCGAGCCCAGTACACGACACAGGATAGAAAACTCGTTCATTAATATATTCCAGTTAGTAACAATTACAGTTCAGCAAATTCCGCGATCGGCTCCATGCCTCGCGATTCCAGAAACGTCAGCAAGCGCTTTGGCGTAACGTTTAAAATTCGGTCTTCCGGGAAATTCACATCATCGAGTATTTTACGACATTCACCGAAATCTCCTAAGGTGAAAGCGGTATGTGAATCTGACCCTAACGCGACCCAGCCGCCGGCATCACGCACAGCCGCAGCAACAGCGCGGCAATTGTCCTCACTGCCCTTACGCGAATGCAAAAACGAAGAGTTGTTGATTTCCAACGCAACCTGGTATTTTGCCGCTGCCTGAGCAATCGCAGTGATATCGACGGGATATTTGGGGTTACCCGGGTGGCTGATGATATGGACGTTGCCACTGGCCATAGTGGCTATCATCGCCTGCGTATTCGTCTCTTTATCGTGTGGCGCAAAAACCGGCTCATGAAAGCCTGCGATAATCAGATCCAGGGAAGTGAACATCGGACCTGAACAGTCAATTTCGCCTTCAATATTTTTAATATTCGCTTCAATTCCGCGCAGGATCCCTATGCCGTCCACGACACGAGGCCAAATGCGCATATTAATAAAGTGCCAGTGGTGAGGCGCATCCGCCATGTCCGGTCCATGATCGGTAATGGCAAACAGCTTGATGCCTTTGCGACGAGCTTCAGCGATGTAATCACTTAAGGTGCTGTAGGCGTGGGTGCTGGCGACGGTATGCATATGCAGGTCAACGGGATACATAACTCTCTCCTGTAGTCATTTTCCGTCAAGGATAGCAGGTATCGCCGCCATTTATTAGCGGAAACCCGGCACTTGCCGGGTTGGCATTAGTATCCCCGTACGCGATCGACCTGACCCGTAACGGCTTTGCCACTTTCCAGACTCAAAATCGTACGGGAGATATAATCCACCGCTTCCGGCGGACGGGTAACAGCGGCGATGTGCGGTGTCATCGCCACTCGCGGATGTTTCCATAGCGGGCTGGTTTCCGGCAGCGGTTCACGGCTATAGACATCCAGCATGGCGCCTTTCACCTTGCCGCTGTCCAGCGATGCCAGAAGATCGTCTTCATTGAGATGAACGCCACGCGCCAGGTTCAGCACATAAGCGCCATCCTGTAACTGGCTAAGTAAACCAGCGTTAATGATGCCCACGGTTTCTGCCGTATTGGGTAGAAGATTGATAAGCACGCGAGTTTGACTCAAAAACGCACCCAGCTCTTCGGTACCGGCAAAGCTTTCCACGCCAGGCCAGGATTTACGCGTACGACTCCAGCAGCGCAGCGGGAACCCCCATGACTGCAAACTCTCGGCAACTTTCGCACCCAGGACCCCGGCCCCCATGATCCCGATGGTGAACTCATCGCGGGTATACTCTGGCAATGGTTGCCATTTCGCCTGATTTTTTAACGCCTGGTAATCATCAAAGCGACGAAACCAGTGCAACACCTGACTTACCGCATATTCCTGCATTTGCAGGCCCATACCCGTATCTTCCAGACGGAAAAGCGGGATCGAGGTATCCAACATTTCCGGGTGAGCGTTTAGCTTACTGAGAATGGAATCGACGCCAGCACCCAGCGCAAATACGGCTTTTAATTTTCGTCCCGCGAGCATTTCAACCGGCGGATGCCAAACCAGCGCATAGTCAGCATGCGCATTATCACCCGCTTTCCACTCACGGACGTTCGCGCCTGGTATTGCTTTTGCCAGCGCATTAATCCACCAGGTTGTTTCGAATGTTGGGTGATAAAAAATTATATCCATTTTGTCTCCTGAGCATTGCTATGCGGAACTTTCTCGCACTTATTATCATCATTTTTCGAGGGATCCTCAGAGTAGCAAATTTTAGGATGCTGGCAAAAAAAACAATTCCCGCTTATTTAAGCTCCAGATTGTTTGAAGTTTGTGTAAATGCACGTTTTTTTCAAAAAGTTGATTGACGCCGGGACGGTATTTCCCTAAATTAGCGCCCGTTCCGGTAGCACAGGAACAACAATATGGTGAGGTGTCCGAGTGGCTGAAGGAGCACGCCTGGAAAGTGTGTATACGGCAACGTATCGGGGGTTCGAATCCCCCCCTCACCGCCATATTTTAAGAAGAGCTCGTACGCAAGTACGGGCTTTTTTTTCGCATRTTGCACGYCTGCGGGGGATGARAAGCCCCGACCGGGGTTCGACTGCTGGCGCAGCCAGCTGGACAGACCGGGAGCATCGCGAACGGGCTGCCCCGAAGGGGCGAGCAAAGCGAGTCAATCCCCCCCTCACCGCCATATTTTAAGAAGAGCTCGTACGCAAGTACGGGCTTTTTTTTCGCATATTGCACGCCTGCGGGGGATGAGAAGCCCCGACCGGGGTTCTACTGCTGGCGCAGCCAGCTGGACAGACCGGGAGCATCGCGAACGGGCTGCCCCGAAGGGGCGAGCAAAGCGAGTCAATCCCCCCCTCACCGCCATATTTTAAGAAGAGCTCGTACGCAAGTACGGGCTTTTTTTCGCATATTGCACGCCCGTGGGGTTCTACTGCTGGTGTAGTGAGGATTAAAAGAAACGGCCCCTCTCACCACTGGCAAGAGGGGCCGTTCGTTATAACCGGCTGTCGATTATGCGCCTACTGGCACATTATGCGCGGTGTTTTGCAGCACCGGTCCGGTATATTTCTCTATCTGCAACTGTGACATCTGCCCGCAGTTCCCCTGCGCCAGGCTGGAGGAACCGACGTCAAAGGTCAGGCAGTTGACGTTACCGTTCTTGCACAGCGAACCAGGCTGTGACGGATCGGCCGGGTCAAACCACGCCCCTTCGCTGATCCGCACCACCCCTTCACGGACGTTATCGGTAATCACTGCCCCAACCAGGATCTGCCCGCGATCGTTAAAGGCACGAACCAGATCGCCCGCACTAATGCCACGTGCGCTGGCATCCTTCGGATGGATCCAGATAGCCTCACGGTCGGCTACTGCATACTTCTTACGTAGCGGCGTGTTGTCGAGCTGAGAGTGTAGACGGTTAATCGGGTGACCGGTATTCAGCGACAGCGGGTATTTCGCTGCTTCCGGCCCGCGATACCACTCGTGAGGCGGCATCCAGGTCGGGATCGCTTTACAGTCCTCGTAGCCCATTTTGGCAATGGCATCAGAATAGATTTCGATTTTGCCGGACGGGGTACCCAGTGGATTAAGCAGCGGGTTCTCGCGGAAATCAGCAAAGCGTACCCACTGTTTATTCTCTTCCGGAATCGGGAAGCGGATATAGTTGTTGGACGCCCAGAACATATCAAACGGCGGCAGCGCCACGCGTGCGTTACGCGCCTGAGCTTTCATGTCGTCATACATGCCTTTTAACCATAACATCTCATCTTTACCTTCGGTAAAGGCGTCGTGTACGCCGAGGATTTCGGCAATACCGGCAAAGACGTCAAAGTCATTTTTCGCTTCATGCTGCGGCGGCACACACTGGCGTAGCGGGAAGACGTAGAGCTGCGAGTAGTCGCCGCCCATGTCCAAATCGTTACGTTCATAGGTCGTGGTAACCGGCAGCACGATATCGGCATGTTTCGCCGTTGCCGTCCAGTAAGGTTCGTTGACAACCACGGTCTCCGGGTTCTGCCAGGCTTTGACCAGGTTATTGGTATCCTGATGTTGGTGGAAGGTATTCCCCCCCGCCACGTAGACCATTTTAATATCCGGGTAGGTCACTTTCGTGCCGTTATAATCAATGGTCTTGCCAGGGTTCGCCAGCGCATCGGCAATACGCGCTACCGGGAACGGTGTAATGTCTTTTGCCGCCGGAGAGGTTGGGCTACCCGCCGAGATCCCGGCGAGAATGCCGCCGCGCGCGGTCGGACTACCGCCGGAAGAGTAGTGATAGCTAAAGCCGAAGCCGCCGCCAGGCAGACCAATCTGCCCCAGCATCGACGCCAGGGTCACCATCATCCAGTGCGCCTGCTCGCCGTGATGTTGGCGCTGAATGCCCCAGCCGCCCATGATCATGGTGCGGTGTTTTGCCATATCGCGCGCCAGCTGTTTGATCACCTCGGCGTCAACACCGCTGATGTCCGCCGCCCAATTGGCGTCTTTCACAATACCGTCGTCCTGACCGGTCAGATACGCTTCAAACTTATCGAAGCCGACGGTATAGGTTTTCAGGAAGTCAGCGTTATGCAGTTTTTCCACCAACAGCGTATGGGCAATCCCCGCCATCAGCGCGCAGTCGGTATAGCTGTGCGGGCCAATCCACTCGGCACCCAGCATGCGGGCGCTGTCGCTGTGCACCGGATCGATACAGATCATCCGGGTGCCTTTTTTCTTCAGCGCTTCAAAACCAGTCTGGCTGACGTGATCCGGCAGGTTCCAGCTGTTTTTAAGCGTGATCATAGGGTTACAGCCAATCATCACCACCAGCTCGGTGTTTTCAATGACGTTCGGCCATGCGGTCTGCTGCTCGTAAACCTCAACAGAGCCCACTACATGCGGCATAATTACCTGTGCGGCACCGGTCGAGTAGTCGCCGGAGTAGCCGACAAAACCGCCTGCCAGGTTCATCATGCGCTGCAGTAGCGTTCTTGGGTTGTGGAACATCCCCACGCTTTTCCAGCCATAAGAGCCCGCATAGATAGAGGACGGTCCGTGCTCTTTCTGCAGACGGCTGATTTCACCGGCCACCAGATGCAGCGCCTTATCCCAGCTCACGCGCACCCACTCATCGCGGCCACGCAGCTCTGGTTTACAGTCTTTCGCGCCGCCTTCCAGCCAGCTTTTACGCACCATCGGGTACTTGATGCGGTTTTCGGCATACACCTGATAAGGTGCCATGGTAATCAGTTCGTTCGGATACGGATCGTCTTTCACCGGACGAACGTCAACCATTTTGCCATCGCGGACAATCGCTTCAAACGCGCCCCAGTGGGCGCCGGTCAGAATGCCGCTTTCCGCCTGGCGTAACGCTACAAACTGCGGCAGCGCCTGGCTTATCGCTTCGGCCAGCGCCGAGCGTGGCCACATTCCCGCCAGCAGCGGCGCCGCCATTAAAGCTCCGGCACCAGCCAGAAAACGGCGACGAGTCAGATTCATACCTGCTTCCTGGCTCTGCTGCGCCATGTCATGGTCATTATTCTTTTTCATCATGGCTCCTTATTTTTTGTCCTGATCGGCTGCTGCGGGCATGTCGCTCGCGTGTTTTTGTACGTACTGGGTCAGAAGACGAACCTGTTCCTGCGTCAGCGACGTACGACCGGACATGCCTTTAACCACCCCAATCCACTGGTTGGCGTTAAAGCGATTCAACTCGGTAAGACCGTGGCAACCGGTACAGTTGTTAGCCATGAGTTCGGAGGCGTAGCTCCAGATTTTTTGTTGATCGCCAATCAGACTTTTCGCCGGCAGCCAGACCTGCAGATCGACTTCATGCCAGACCTGTTTCGTCTCTTCATCGGTTACCGTGCTGTTCACTTTCAACGCCTTACGCGCTTCCTCACCCAGCAGGGCGCTCATGATGCGTTTACCACGCGCGGCGTAGAACGCCTCGGTGACGCCATCCTGCTGCCAGCCTTTGACGTCAGCCAGTACCATATCACCGTCACGTTTCACTACCTGCACTTCGGTGGAAGCCATCAGGTTACCGTCGTTATGATCGGTTGTTTTCTCACTAAGCCAGAACGGTTGGGTTTGAATGGTGTACAACGTGGTCGCCGTTGCCGGCGTTTTCGCTGCCGCATTCGCCAGTTCGCTCGCCCCTGCTGCCGCCAGGCCACTCATGTTCGGTAGAATGTGTGCGACGCCTTTATGACAATCGATACAGGTTTGGCCCTCTTTGATCGCCACCGGGTGCTGCTTACGGGCTTCAGGCGTTTGCGCCAGTATATCCATCGCTTTGTAGTCGTGGCAGGAACGACAGGTTGCCGAGTCGTTCTTCTTCAACCCATCCCAGACGCTCTGGGCCATCGCGAGCTTATGCGCCTCGTATTTTTCTGGGGTATCGATTTTGCCGGTCATTTCACCCCAGACATCTTTCAGGGCGCCAATTTTGGTCAGCATATAATCGATCGGTTGGTGGGGAACGTGGCAATCGGCACACTCGGCGCGAATACCTTTATTGTTCTGGAAATGCACACTGCCCTGATATTCCGCCAGAGGTTGTTGCATGGTATGACACGACACGCAGAATTCAGTGTCGCTGGTTTTATGCATGATAGTTGCCGTACCCGCCAGCAGCACGACACCAATAATGATCCCAACCAGCAGGGCGATAAATATAATTTTTCGCCTACCTGAACGTTCCAGTGAAAGTTTTCTCATCTTATTATTTAACCCTTTTCCTAAAATAAAGACGCAATAGTCCTTGCCACATGACAATCGCTATATAAAAATATTTATAGCGATTACCGTCATCTTCTACTCCAACAATGCTTATGGAAGTTTGATTCTGCGGGCTAATCATCAGAGGTTGATTAGCCGATAATTTCAGCGTGGTATCACATTGCAAATCGAACAAACCTTCGCGCAAATGTTGATATATTTTGATTATTTCAGTGTAGCGATTTGTTCTTTTTTCGCGCGGTCGATACTACGAATAATGATCTCTCGTTGGCTATCGTCCGGCGGTAACAGTTTCAGCATCAGTTGCCATGCTGCTATCGCTTTATCATATTGTTGATGCTCAAAGGCGTTAAACGCCACAAGGCTGAGTACCCTTACATCGTTATGGTTATTTTTAAGCAACGTATCAAGCAACTGCTGGGCTTCACGGCTATCATTCGGATCCGTAGAGTGCAGCAATGCTTCGGTATAGCCCAGTTGCGCATCCGCATTTCCCGGCGCCAACTGTCGCGCTTTATCAAACGCCTGTAACGCAGCCCCGGGGTTATTCAGCACCAGTTGTAACCTACCGAGCATCGTCCAGCTTAGCTGGTCTGCCGGATATTGCTGCAGACGAGTACGTAGCCCCAGCGCCAGGCGAAACAGCTCTTCTTCCGACAGCGGTTTCCCCTGGGGATCCATCACGCGCTGCATCAGTTGCGGCGTTTGCTGCACGACCTGCTGCCACTCAATTACACGGGGGACGTAACTCGTTCGGACGAATACCCCTACGCATAAAGAGGTTAGTATAATAACCCCGAGAATATACACCCAATAGCTACTATTTTTGTTATCCGTTTTTGGCGACTCAGGCAAATCTTCCAATAAATTCAAGCGTAAATCGTCAACCAACTGCTGTTGCTGAGCCGCATTTACCGGAGAAATGTCTTCATCAAGCTCCTGAAGACGCGCACGAAAAATCATATGATTCATCGTATTACGATCAACGCGCTGTCTGCCTGACCAAGGAATAAACAGCAGTGCCGCCGTCCCCAGCAGTAAAATCATCATGATAAGAAAAGCGACGATCATTTCAGGGTCCTTTTGTTTTCATCGAGAAGCGCTTGCAAACGCGCCTGCTCATGCGGACTAAGTTCCGTTTCCCGCGCTGCCCGCGGGCGACGGCTTAAACGGAAAATGACCAGCGCGCCGCCCAGTACAAAACAGGCGGGCAGCAGCCAGAGGATCAGCGTCGCCAACGTTACCGGCGGCTCATAGGTGACGAAGTTACCGTAGCGCGCCACCATATAATCGGTAATTTGCTGATTGCTTTGCCCCTCCGCCATCAGTTGCCAGACTTTTTTACGCATATCGGCGGCAATCATCGAATTGGAGTCGGCAATACTGTTGTTTTGGCATTTCGGGCAGCGCAGTTGCGCGGTCAGTTGGCGGAACTGTTGCTCCTGAGCCTCATTTTTAAACGGATAAGTGTCAATCGCCGCCAGCGCCTGAAACGATAGCAGCGCCGTTAGCAACGTCATTAGCAAAAATCTCACGCGCTGCCCTCCCGACTGTATTTATTCCACAACGGCAGGATTTCCTGCTGCCATACCTGTTCGTTCAGATCGCCTGCATGGCGGTAGCGAATAATGCCTTTGCCGTCGATAAGAAAGGTTTCCGGCGCACCGTAGACACCGAGATCCAATCCCAGCATACCGTCACCATCAAACACCCCCTGCGCGTATGGATTACCCAGCTCCTGCAGCCAGTCCAGCGCCTTCTGGCGATCGTCTTTATAGTTAATGCCCACGATGCGAATACCCTGCGCCGCGAGGGAACGCAGGTATTGGTGCTCCGCGCGGCAAGTTGGACACCAGGTCGCCCAGACGTTAAGCAGCACCGGCTTACCATTGATAATACTGGACGCGTCCAGCATCACGTCAGGCTTCTCCAGCGACGCCAGATGAAACGCGGGGAGCGGTTTGCCAACCAGCGCCGACTCCAGCGCCGTCGGGTCATCGCCGTCGCTATTGCGCAGCAGTTGCCACATCAGCGCCGCCACCAGAACCAGAAAGATAACCAGCGGCAGATAAAGGACTTTGCGGTTCATTGTGCGTTCTCCGGCAGCGATTTACGTAAGCGGTAGCGCGGGTCCAGAATGCACAATACGCCACCAAGCGCCATTAACATTCCGCCAAACCAGATCCAGCGAACAAACGGTTTGTAGTACAGGCGCACCGCCCAACTGCCGTCATCCAGTTCTTCACCCAGCGCGGCATACAGATCGCGCACCAACCCGCCGTCGATGGCGGCCTCGGTCATCTCCATCCGGCTGCTGCTGTAGACACGTTTTTCTGCCCGCAGCGTGCTGATATGCCGCCCGTCCTGCGAGACGTCAATCACCGCTTCACCGCCAAAATAGTTCGGACCTGTAATGTCCTGAACGTCGCGGAAGACAAAGTGATATTGATGAATATCGACGCTATCGCCCGGCTTCATACGCACATCGCGCTCAATGCTATAGTTCTGGCTAAAGGCGATGCCAATCACCGTCACCACCAGCCCGACATGCCCAGCCACCATCCCCCAGTGGCTGCGTCCCAGGCGAGTTAGCCCGCGCCAGAAGGTATGGCGATCGGTAGCGCGCTCCACTACCTCCATCACTGTCAGAACCAACGCCCACAGCGACATCAGCAGACCAAGCACGGTCATCGCCTTAATACGGTCCTGCATCAGCCACGGCAGCACCACGGCCAGCACAATCGACACCAGCGCCGCAACCAGCAGCCGCTTACGCAGCTTATGCAATTCATCGCGCCGCCAGCGCACCAGCGGCCCAATCCCCAACAGTAGCGAGAAGGGAATCATCAGCACGATAAACAGCGAATTAAAGAATGGTTCACCAATTGAGATACTACCCAGCCCCAATAATTTATGAATCAGCGGCAGTAGTGTGCCCAACAGCACCACCAACATCGCGGCGATCAGCAGGACGTTATTCCCCAACAGCAGCGACTCGCGCGACCACAGCTCATGACGTACCCGAGAGCGCACCTTCCCGCCTTTAATGGCAAACAACAGCAGCGAACCGCCGATGGTGATCACCAGCAGCGCCAAAATAAACAGGCCGCGCGTCGGATCGGAGGCGAATGAGTGTACAGAGATGAGCACCCCGGAACGCACCAGGAAGGTACCGAGCAGGCAGAGCGAGAAGGCAAGGATTGCCAGCAGCACGGTCCAGGACTTGAAGCTACCCCGCTTCTCCGTTACTGACAGTGAGTGAATCAGCGCCGTGCCGGCCAGCCACGGCATCAGCGAGGCGTTTTCGACCGGATCCCAGAACCACCAACCACCCCAGCCCAGCTCGTAGTATGCCCAGGCAGAACCCAACACGATGCCCACCGTCAGGAAGCTCCACGCCGCCAGCGTCCACGGACGCGACCAGCGCGCCCAGGCGCTGTCCAGACGCCCGGTCATTAACGAGGCGATGGCAAAAGCAAAGGCGACGGAAAAACCCACGTACCCCATGTACAGCATCGGTGGATGAAAAATCAGTCCAATATCCTGCAGCATCGGATTCAGATCGCGGCCCTCAATCGGAAAGTCCGGCAGCGTACGTACAAACGGGTTCGAGGTCAGCAGGATGAACACCAGGAAGCAGAAGGAGATCATCCCCATCACCGCCAGCACGCGGGAAGATGCTTCCAGGGGAATGTTGCGGCTCAGCGCCGCCACAGCAAAGGTCCAGCCGCTCATCAGTAGCACCCACAGCAGCAGCGACCCTTCGTGCGCCCCCCAGGTAGCCGCCACGCGATACCATACTGGCAGCAGCGTATTCGAGTTGCTGGCGACATACTGAACGGTGAAATCATTCACCACAAAAGCATAAACCAGTATCAGGAATGACCCGAGGATCGCCGCAAACATGGCGAACGACAGCGGTTTCGCCAGCGCCATCATCCGCGTATCCTGGCGCATCGCGCCCCAGGTCGGATACAGCCCGAGCAGGCAGGAAATACCCAGCGCCAGGCACAGCAGAAAATGCCCAATTTCAGGGATCATTGCGCGGCTCCTTGTTGATTCCCGGCAGGGTGATGATTTTCATCCATCGCCTCTTTAATCTCCGGAGGGGTATAGTTTTCATCATGTTTCGCCAGCACCTCTTTGGCGCGAATATGGGTACCGTCTTGCAGTGTTCCTTGTGCCACCACTCCCTGCCCTTCTCTGAACAGCGCTGGCAGGATCCCCGTATAGCTCACCTCTACCACGCCGCGCGCATCGTAGAGCTTAAAGGTCACGTCCAGCGTTTTATCGTCACGCTTCACGCTGCCGGGCATCACCATGCCGCCAATGCGCAGGCGCTGTCCCGGTTCCGGCTTCTGGCCATTTTCCCGCTTGCCGTAAATGATTTCCCCCGGCGTATAGAAGAGATCGATATTTGCGCTGAGCGCATACATCACCAGTCCGACCGTCAGCGCCAGTCCTCCCAACACGCTACAGGCAAGCCAGAGTCGTACCTTACGACGCGGATTCACAACGCCTCTCCTTTTTTACGCGCCGCCTGCATCCGGCGCTCGCGCGCCATTTGACGCTGTACGTCAGCCAGCAGCGCCCTGCGCTGCCAGCAGGCATGCCAGACCACAACCAGCAGCGAGAGCGCCGTCACGGCAACCGCCAGCCAGACATAAAAGGCGTAGCCGCCCATCTGCCAGAAATCACTCCAGGAGTGGAAAGCGCTGGTCATGAATTAACCTCGCTCTTGCGCCCGGAAACCAGCTGCGCCACCCATGGGCGACGACGTTCCTGCAGCAGAATCAAATTACGCATACGCATTAATGTCAGAGTAATAAAAAGGAATAAGAAGCCGAAAATCGTTAAACGCAACGGCATACGCATAGATGGATCGATGGTTTTCTGCATATTGGTCGACCCCTGATGCAGGGTGTTCCACCATTCAACGGAAAAATGAATAATCGGCAAATTGACTACCCCGACCAGAACGAGGATCCCGGCGGCGCGCCCGGCCAGGCGGCGGTCGTCAAAGGCGTGATACAAGCCAATCACGCCGACATATAAGAACAGCAGCACCAGCTCGGAGGTCAGACGCGCATCCCACACCCACCAGGTTCCCCACATTGGTTTGCCCCAGGCCGAACCGGTGACCAGCGCGATGAAGGTATAGACAGCGCCGGGAAGCGCCATCGCAATCACCGCGTTGTCCGCCATTTTCATTTGCCAAATCAGGCCCACAAAGGCGGTCACCGCCATCGAGCCATAAATCCCCATCGACCAGATAGCCGCGGGCACATGCAGATACATGATGCGATAGCTTTCGCCCTGCTGATAATCCGCTGGGGCGTAGACAAAGCCCCAGATGCAGCCCACCACCAGAAACAGCGCGCTCAGGAGAGCCATTGCCGGAATAAATCGCCCGCAGACCTTATACAACCGCTCTGGAATGGCGAGTTGGTGTAACGCTTTCCACATTTTTTCTTTGCCTCATATTCCCGGAGATGACGGAAGTTATTGCACGCTGATTCGTAACGCTGCCGCAGTGGCGAACGGACTTAAGGTGGCGCTTCCTGCCAGGAAGGCCCCGAGAATCGCCAGATAGCCGTCAACCGGCAGCAGCATCTGCGCCGCGCCCACGGCGGCGGTTGCAAAAATTAATAAAGGGATCATCAGCGGCAGCACCAGCAGGCTGAGCAATACGCCGCCGCGCCGCAATCCGACGGTCAGTCCGACGCCAATCGCGCCAATAAAACTGAGCGTGGGCGTACCCAACAATAGCGTAAGCGCCAGCACTTGCCACTCCGCAACGGAGAGGCCGAACAGCGTGGCGATAAGCGGCGAAATGATTAACAGCGGTAGCCCGGAAACCACCCAGTGCGCGGCGACTTTCGCCAGCACCACCAGCGAAAGCGGGACTGGCATTAGCATCATCTGCTGCAACGAACCGTCCAGCCAGTCATCACGAAACAGCCGATCCATTGCCAGCAGCGAGGAGAGTAGCGCTGCTACCCAGACGATGCCGGGGGCAATTTGCCGCAGCAACTGCGGCTCCGGGCCAATACTGAGTGGAAACAGCGTGACGATAATCAAGAAAAACCACAGCGGGTTGATAATTTCGGCACAGTTACGAAAGGCAAGACGCAGGTCGCGCCAGAAAATCTGCGTGATCATGCCATAGCCGCCTCATACTCATTGAGCGTAATCGTGCGCAACGGGACGCAGAGAGGCCGTAAAGGTTGATGGGTTGTCAGAATAACTGCGCCGCCATGGACGACATGCTGCTCCAGTCGTGTGGTCAGTTTTTGCACGCCAGCCACGTCCAGCGCAGTAAAAGGTTCATCTAAAATCCAGAACATTGCGCGGCTGAGCCACAGCCTGGCCAGCGCTACGCGCCGCTGCTGCCCGGCAGAAAGCTGAGCCACAGCCACATCTTCAAAACCGACCAGTCCGACCTGCTCCAGCGCTTGCCAGCGCGTCTCAAGCGACGCCTGCGGGTGATAAAAACGCAAATTTTCCTCCGCCGTCAGCCCCCCTTTTACGCCAACCTGATGGCCAAGCCACAACAGTTGACGATGCCAGTCGTCACGCATCCGATGCAGCGGTTTTCCCTGCCACAAAATCTGCCCTTCGCTCGGCGTTGATAATCCGGTTAGTAGCTGTAATAAAGAGGTTTTTCCTGCCCCATTAGGCCCCGATATTTGGACAACTTCGCCGGGTTGAATAGAACATGATAGGCGGCAAAAGAGCAGACGTTCATCCCGCAGGCACGCAATATTTTTTAATTCAAGCATTAGAAGGCGGATCCAGTTCGGGAGCGCAGCGTATTCAAGGATCTACAGTATAGCGAAAGTATGCGTTTCAGTTTGCCAAATATGTTAAAAAATATAAAACGCTCATGATCTGGAACATTATCGTAATATTTATCTCATCACGAATGTTTCATGATTATTAATAATAACTCGCCAATTAAGCGATAGCCGCCATTTTTTCGCCAGCCATCAACCCTGCCAACCCACCCGCACCCTACAAGTGTACAATTAACAGACATAAATGCTGCATATGCATTTTTAATATTAAAACTTAGGAAGGACAGTGCTGATATTAATCTTTTCTCTCCCTGGTTATATGCTACGTTAATACACTTTCAAAAAGCAGGGACAATAAAATGAGTGTTATTTATGTTGTTGTTTTAACCTATATAAAACCGTTGAATGACGTTGATAGCCTACTTCCTGCCCACGTGGATTGGCTGCAAAAAGGCTATGCGGAAGGTTTATTCCTGGCATCAGGCCGCAAAATTCCACGTTCCGGTGGTGTGATATTGGCAAAATGTGATGACGATGAGAAATTAGAACACTATCTGAGTCAGGATCCCTTCCAGCAGGCTGGCGTCGCGAAAGTTGAGTTGATCCCATTTGAAGCGACCATGACGACTGCCGCCTTAAAAGATATTCTGTAATACCGCAAAACAAAGCCCGGTTTCCCGGGCCTTGAAGACGGCGTACTCATCAGTTGTAAGCGTTGAGCGTTCGCTGACAGAGCGCCGAGCGAACGCAATCATCTTTATTGAAACGAACGATCCCAACCATTTCATCTTCTTCGAAACGGGCCAGCGCATCGCTTAGCCCTGAGCGAACGTGGGCGGGTAGATCGCACTGGGTTACATCCCCATTCACAATCACCGTCACATTTTCCCCGAGGCGAGTCAAAAACATCTTCATTTGCGCAGCAGTAACATTCTGAGCCTCGTCAAGAATGACCACGGCATTTTCAAATGTTCGTCCACGCATATAGGCGAACGGCGCGATTTCCACCTTACCAATCTCAGGTCGCAGGCAATATTGCATAAAGGAGGCTCCCAGACGTTTCACCAGCACGTCATACACCGGGCGGAAATAGGGAGCGAACTTCTCGGAAACATCTCCAGGTAAGAAGCCTAGATCTTCATCAGCTTGCAGAACCGGACGGGTTACAATAATCCTGTCCACATCTTTGTGGATCAGCGCCTCTGCTGCTTTTGCCGCGCTGATCCAGGTTTTACCACACCCGGCTTCACCGGTGGCGAAGATCAGCTGTTTACTCTCGATAGCATTCAGGTAGTGCGCCTGAGCCTCATTTCGCGCCGTGATTGGCGTGGCATCGCGACTATCACGCGCCATTCCGATCGCTTCTACGCCGCCCATCTGCACAAGCGAGGTGACCGATTCATCTTCACGTTGCTTATGGCTACGCGAGTCCCGCCTCAGCACCCGTTTTGCTTCGCGACGAGCTTTGATCACTGCTTTTTGTCTTCCCATGGATAGCACCTTGAGTTGTAGGTATACATCACACGCGCCGTTAGCGGCACGATTATGCGCACGAACATCTGAGGGTTGGCTTCCTTGTAAGCCATTGCTTGCTTTTGGATAAGACGCCACCCACGGCTACGCGCACCGTACAGGGCGTCAGTTACAAGGATAAAAAGTGAAAGGGGGAGAGATTTAGCGGTGACGAAGTGGCTACCGGAAGAGAAACGTCCGCGTAAGGTACTGCTGTTACTGTGAAAAACGTGTCCAGTACAGGACTTTTCCATTCGCGATCTCCATAGTGAACAACTATCACCGCCGGGAACTACCGCTGTTACTTATAAGTACATCATAATCTTTCGCTAATGCAACAATATTTTTACTTGCCATTAACTTGATTTTGACTTGTCGCTACAGACAGTCTCTTGCAGAAAGATGACAAAATTATTTCATTCACAGACCGATCATAAAAAATAATTCGTTCATTCATGAAGATGTCAGTAAAAGCCCCGCCGCGCTGCGGGGCATAGATATCAAGCTTCGAGCAGACTCTGTCCGAGATAATGATCTGCGGTTTTGACACCCGGCAACGCAAAGAAGTAACCGCCACCAATTGGTTTGACATACTCCTCAAGCGCTTCACCGTTCAGGCGTTTCTGCACTGTCAGAAAACCTTTTTCCAGATCGTGCTGATAGCAGACGAACAACAGTCCCATATCAAGTTGACCGGAATTGGTCACGCCGAGCGAATAACTATAACCGCGACGCATCATCAGGCTGGACTCGGTCTCCTTCGTACGCGGGTTTGCCAGACGGATATGGCTGTCGAGCGCAATCACCTCACCTTCTGGATCGCTGGCATAGTCAGGCACATCGTGCTCATGCTGCATACCCAGCGGCGCACCGGTGTGTTTATCGCGACCAAAAATCGTTTGCTGTTCTTTCAGCGGCGTGCGATCCCAAAACTCCACGCGGAACTGAATGAGCCGCACGGCCTGATAGCTGCCGCCTTGCGCCCATGCAGGTTCGCCCTGCCCGTCCGTAACCCACACCACGTTTTGCATCAGCTTCGCATCTGTAGCGTCCGGGTTCGCGGTACCGTCCTTAAAGCCAAGCAAGTTGACCGGGGTCTCTTTCCCTTTACTGCGCGCGGCGTGATCGGAAATAAATCCTTCACGTTTCCAGCGAACGCTGAGCAGATCGGGCGTATGTTTGATGATATCGCGCAGCGCGTGGATGACGGTGTCCTGTGTGTTGGCGCAAATCTGCAACAGCAGATCGCCATGGCACAGCGCTGCATCCAGAGAATCATTCGGGAAGCGCGTCATTTTTTGCAGCTTTTTCGGCATCTGCGGTGTCAGACCATAGCGCTCGTCAAACAGCGAGGATCCGACCGACAACGTGATCGTCAAATTGTCTGGTGCGATGTATGCGCCAAGGATACCGGAATCCATCGGCGGTAACCGCGGATTCGGCGTATCCGGCGCAGGCCCACCGGTAGTCAGAAACGCAAAACGACGGGTTAGCAACCGGAACAGACGTTCAAGATCGGCCTTATCGCTGGCGAGAACATCGAACGCCACCAGCATCATGGATGCCTGCTGCGGCGTCAGGATCCCCGCCTGATGTTGGCCATAAAACGGCTGCACTTCACTGCGCGCATCAGGAGACAACGTTCCCGGCGCGCTTTGCGGTTTTTGCGCATGGGCAACCGGGCATCCGCCGGCCAACGCCAGCGCGCCGCCCAAAGCGCCCATCCCTTTCAACAAACGTCGGCGTGAAGGTTCGCTCACGCCGTTTTCATTATCTTGCTGCATAGTGCTTAATCCAGACCCAGAACACCGCGTAATTGAGACAAGTCTTCCGCCAGCGTCGTGATTGGCCCTTTCAGCGCATTGCGATCGGCATCGGTCAGTTTGTCATAGGTTTCAAAACCGTCTTTGGTACGGTACTTGCTCAGAATGGTATCGACTTTTTTGAAGTTCGCATCCACCTTCGCTAACAGTTCAGCATTGGATTTTTGTAACTGAGAACGCAGGAGATCGACAATTTTCTGCGCGCCATCAACGTTGGCCTGGAAATCCCACAGATCGGTATGGCTGTAGCGATCTTCTTCCCCACTGATTTTGCTGGCTGCCACTTCTTCGATCAGCCCTGCCGCGCCACCTACCACTTTAGACGGTGGGAAGGCCAGCTCGCTAATACGCGTTTGCAGGTCAAGGACATCGTGGTTTAACTGGTCGGCATACTTGTCCATCCCTTTGGTGGTATTGTCACCGAACAGCGCTTTTTCCAGACGGTGGAAGCCGGTAAATTTCGGATCGGCAGCTTTTTGTTCGTAATCATCTTCCCGCGCATCAATGCTGCCATCGAGATCGGAGAACAGTTCGGCAATCGGTTCAATACGCTCGTAGTGCTGACGCGTTGGCGCATACAAGGATTTTGCTTTTTCCACATCGCCGGCTTTAATCGCATCGGTGAAGGCTTTGGTACCCGCTACCAGTTGCGCGGTTTCTGCCGTCACGTAGGCTTTGTACTCGGTAATCGCGCCGCCCAGACTCAACAGAGCATCACTGTGCGCGGCATCCGCTGTAGCGCTTCCTTTTACGATCAATTTGCCTTTCGGGTTGGTCAACAAACCACAGGTCATATCATATTCGCCAGGCTGCAGGTTGGCCGTCATTTTCTGGCTAAAGCCCGGCGCAATGTTTTCGCGCTCTTCAACCACCATAACGCCTTTGAGGATCTCCCACTCCAGCGCTTTCTGGCTGTGGTTCTGGATGATGAACTGCGTTTTCCCGGCGTTAACCGTGATCGTCATCGGCTCACACTGTTTATCGTTAACCGTGACTTTCACCTGCGGAATATCGGCGGCTTGTGCAGAAAAAACGGATGCAAACAGCGTGGCAATACCCAACTGCAGCGCACTACGGCGAAAATGAAACGTCATAACATGGTCCTTTGAATAAGTATGTTGTAACTAAAAAGTATTCCGCATCGCGTTTTTTTTAAGGTGCGGTACGCGATGCCGTAGTGCCTGAACGCGGCGGTAGCGCAAAAATAATGAATGCCGGAATCAGGTAGATAAACCAGACAGCCACTTCACTCACGCTTGGCGCCTCCTGATAGCCGAAGATTCCTTCCATCAACGTGCCAAACAGCGAGTGCGTCGAAAGTACGCTGCTTATGTCAAACGCCACATCCTGAAAATGATTCCATAACCCGGCTTCGTGGAAGGCGCGGATGGCTCCAGCAGCGAGTCCGGCGGCCACCAGCAAAATGAACAGACTGGTCCACTTGAAGAATGCCCCGAGATTGAGACGAATACCGCCGAGGTAAATCAGGTAACCCAGTACCACCGCGGTGGCCAGCCCCAGCATCGCGCCCAGCGGCGGCCAGATGCCGACATCCTGCTGAAACGCCGCCAGCAGGAAGAACACCGACTCCAGCCCCTCGCGGGCGACGGCAAAAAAGACCATCATCACCAGCGCCCAGCCGTGATGGTTGCCGCGCTGTAACGCGTTATCGACAGCCTGTTCAAGCTGGACTTTGACATTACGTGAAACTTTACGCATCCAGAACACCATCCAGGTGAGGATCACCACGGCAATGACCGCCACGATGCCTTCGAACAGCTCCTGCTCTTTTTGCGGAAATTCCCCGGTGGTTTCGTTGATGAAAATCCCTAACGCCAGGCATAACGCCGCCGCCAGCAGCACACCAATCCACATCACACCAATCCAACGACCACGCTGAGTCCGTTTCAGGTAGCTGGCAATCAGGCTGACAATCAGCGCGGCCTCTAACCCTTCGCGCAACATAATTAGAAATGGAACAAACATGCGAAGAACCCTTAAACGTTATTCTCAGTCAATTGATGCAAAGAAAAGTAAATTACAGTGATAGTGATTATCATTACAGGAAAGAAAAACTCAAGCAGAATGTTTTGAGAATGATGACTGAATGTAAAAGGTTAGGCAGGTAATGGTTATAGCGAGCTTGCAGCGTAGGTAATAAAAGCCCCCCACATGCGTCAATGTCATTAAGTTAACGCCTCTATATCAGAAAGCATCAACCTGTATTCGCGAAGGTAATGAACATGCTATTTCAGGGAAAGGATTCCGTTCACCTCATGTACATCGTTTCTCTGAAACACCGATTCCTGTGAACGTGTAAAGGGCGTTCTCCGCCACGCCCTTTACAATCCCGGCTCCCGGCGGGAAAATTGCCGCTCCGCGGTNCCCTCCGYTTATTCCTYCAGGCKACCGGGCCGGGCGCGAGGTAGCGTCCCTGYAAAGCGCGCCCTGAGCCAGCATCCATGCTGGCTCTCCCKGCCTTACGGAAACACGTCGGCAATTTTCAGCCGGACCAGCCACACCTGACCTCCTGTGTTTTTATTTGAATATGTTGAACAGCAAAAAAGATTTTACTGAAARTCAGAGCGTTGAAGCGATGACCCCGGTCCGGCTGAAAATCGATGAGGCGTTGACGGCTGACCGGGTCTGTCCGCAGGGATGCGGACAGAGGGGACGGCCTRCAGGGACRCAGGCTCGGCCCCGACCCGACAGGCAGACGGCATAAGACGAATAGCTCGCGYAGCGACGATTTTCCCGCCGGGAGCCTGGGATGCAAGGGAGGCGGCGGTGAGCCTCCCTTGCACGTTCACAGGTATAGCGATATCAGAGAAGCAATGCACATAAGGTGAACGGAAACTAATTCAGGGTAAAACGTTCTCCATACATGCTTAACCGAACGATATTGCGCACGCGGCGGGCCTGAGGACAAAGGTAGATTATTCTGCCTGTAAACGAGACGGCGGCGCGGAGTGATAATGCGCGTCAGCCTCGGCAAAACGTTGCTGCATTGCGGTTGATGGCGCTTTACCCAACAGACTAAAGACGACAATACCGATGCTGCCGAAAATAAAGCCAGGGATGATTTCATACAGACCCAGCCAGGCAAACTGCTTCCAGACGATTACCGTCACCGCGCCGATGATCATCCCTGCCAGCGCGCCGTTGCGGGTCATGCGCGACCACATTACCGAGAACAGAACCACCGGACCAAACGCCGCGCCAAAGCCTGCCCAGGCGTAGCTTACCAGACCCAGTACACGGTTCTCCGGGTTGGCCGCCAGCGCGATGGACACCAGGGCCACAACCAGCACCATGATACGACCAATCCACACCAGCTCTTTCTGGCTGGCATTTTTACGCAGGAACGCTTTGTACAAATCTTCGGTGATTGCGCTGGAACACACCAGCAACTGGCAGCTCAGGGTCGACATCACCGCCGCGAGGATCGCAGACAGCAGAATACCGGCAATCCACGGGTTGAACAGGATTTGCGCCAGTTCAATAAACACACGCTCAGCGTTCTGGTTAACGGCACCTGCCAGCGACGGGTTGTTATTAAAGTAAGCGATACCGAAGAAACCAACGGCTACTGCGCCGCCCAGACACAGGATCATCCAGGTCATGCTAATACGACGTGCATGCACAATACTATGGTGAGAATCTGCCGCCATAAAGCGCGCCAGAATATGCGGCTGGCCAAAGTAGCCCAGGCCCCAGCCCATCAGAGAAATGATGGCAACAAAATTCAGCCCTTTGAACATGTCTACGTTCTCAATGCTCTTTTGTTTAATCACTTCCAGCGAATCATCGAATCCACCCACGCCGATAATGACCATGACCGGCGTCAGGATCAGAGCAAAGATCATCAGGCTGGCCTGAACGGTATCAGTCCAGCTTACCGCCAGAAAACCACCGATAAAGGTATAAATGATCGTCGCAGCCGCCCCCGCCCACAGTGCTGTTTCGTAGCTCATGCCAAAGGTGCTTTCAAACAGACGCGCCCCTGCCACAATCCCTGAAGCACAATAGATGGTGAAAAACAGCAGAATAACCAGCGCGGAGATAATCCGCAGAATGCGGCTTTTATCTTCAAAGCGACCGGTAAAGTAATCCGGTAACGTCAGCGCATTGTTATTGTATTCGGTGTGTACGCGTAAACGTCCGGCCACCAGCTTCCAGTTGATCCATGCGCCCAAAATAAGGCCGATGGCGATCCAGCTTTCTGAAATCCCCGACAGGAAAATCGCGCCTGGCAGCCCCATCAGCAACCAGCCACTCATATCGGATGCGCCAGCGGATAACGCGGTCACGAATGGACCCAGACTGCGTCCACCCAGAATGTAATCGTCAAAGTTTTTGGTTGAACGCCATGCAATAAACCCTATCAATATCATGCCGAAAATATAGACACAGAATGTCACTAACATCGGTGTGCTAATAGCCATCAAAACTCTCCAAAATTATGTATCAGCAATGCCGTGGCTTGCCGTTTTATTACCCTGCCGGAACGTGGCAAAGATATCTATGTTTACCAGGCGACCGTATCCTGCCGGAAGCGATGGTCATTCACAATCGATTTAACACACCATTTACATCAAAATTGATCCAGAGTAGATAGCATTTTTCTGTAGGTTGCACTCCCTCACACTTTTCTTGGTTGCACCTTTGAAAAGTGTTAACTACCGCAGAGAAAAAGATTCCGTAATTTTTATTCGCCCTGTCACGAACACCAACTTTATTAACATTTCATTCATTTTCAAGCTTGCAAACCACGTCACATTTAACACGGTTGCACAAAGTTGCAACATAGTGGATATTTCTCGGTAACTATCAGACCCGTATTTCAGTACAACAGGAGTAAACGGCATGGGAACCACCACGATGGGGGTTAAGCTGGATGACGCCACTCGCGAGCGTATTAAAACAGCCGCATCACGAATCGATCGCACACCGCATTGGCTGATTAAACAAGCCATCTTTAATTATCTTGAAAGACTGGAAAATGACGATGCGCTTCCTGAACTGCCGGCACTGCTGGCAGGCGCGGCGAATGAGGGCGAGGAGTCAACCACGCCGCAGAATGAAGCGCATCAGCCTTTCCTGGAATTTGCCGAACAAATTCTGCCGCAGTCCGTTTCCCGTGCGGCAATCACCGCCGCGTACCGCCGCGCCGAAACCGACGCCGTGCCAATGCTGATGGAGCAGGCACGTCTGCCGCAACCCATCGCCGAGCAGGCGCATAAGCTGGCGTACGATCTGGCCGACAAATTGCGTAACCAGAAGACCGCCAGCGGTCGCGCCGGAATGGTACAAGGTTTATTGCAGGAGTTCTCCCTTTCTTCGCAGGAAGGCGTGGCGCTGATGTGTCTGGCCGAAGCCCTGCTGCGTATTCCCGATAAGGCAACCCGCGATGCGTTGATCCGCGACAAAATCAGCAACGGTAACTGGCAGTCGCACATTGGGCGTAGCCCGTCTCTGTTCGTTAACGCGGCGACCTGGGGACTGTTGTTTACCGGTCGTCTGGTTTCTACGCATAACGAAGCCAGCCTCTCCCGCTCGCTCAACCGTATTATCGGCAAGAGCGGCGAACCTTTAGTGCGTAAAGGCGTCGACATGGCGATGCGCCTGATGGGCGAACAGTTCGTCACCGGAGAAACCATCGCCGAAGCGCTGGCTAACGCACGTAAACTGGAAGAAAAAGGTTTCCGCTACTCCTACGACATGCTGGGCGAAGCGGCGCTAACCGCCGCTGATGCTCAGGCTTATCTGGTTTCTTACCAGCAGGCGATCCACGCCATTGGTAAAGCGTCTAATGGACGCGGCATTTATGAAGGGCCCGGTATCTCTATTAAGCTGTCGGCGCTGCACCCGCGCTATAGCCGCGCGCAATATGACCGCGTGATGGATGAACTCTATCCGCGCCTGAAATCGTTGACACTGCTGGCCCGTCAGTACGACATCGGTATTAATATCGACGCCGAAGAGGCTGACCGACTGGAGATCTCCCTCGATCTGCTGGAAAAACTGTGCTTCGAACCCGAACTGGCGGGCTGGAACGGTATCGGCTTTGTTATCCAGGCCTACCAGAAGCGCTGCCCATTTGTTATCGACTATCTGATCGATCTCGCCACCCGCAGTCGCCGCCGCCTGATGATCCGTCTGGTTAAAGGCGCATACTGGGATAGCGAAATCAAACGTGCGCAAATGGACGGTCTGGAAGGCTATCCGGTTTATACCCGTAAGGTGTATACCGACGTTTCCTATCTGGCCTGTGCGAAAAAACTGCTGGCCGTACCGAATCTGATCTACCCGCAGTTCGCCACCCATAACGCCCACACGCTGGCGGCGATTTATCAGTTAGCGGGGCAAAACTATTATCCTGGTCAGTATGAGTTCCAGTGCCTGCACGGTATGGGCGAACCCCTGTACGAGCAGGTCACGGGCAAAGTCGCGGATGGCAAACTGAACCGTCCATGCCGTATTTATGCGCCGGTAGGTACACACGAAACCCTGCTGGCGTACCTGGTGCGTCGTCTGCTGGAAAACGGCGCCAACACCTCGTTCGTCAACCGCATTGCTGACACCACCTTGCCGCTGGACGAACTGGTTGCTGATCCGGTCGAAGCCGTGGAAAAACTGGCGCAACAGGAAGGCCAGACAGGTTTACCGCATCCGAAGATTCCCCTACCGCGCGACCTGTACGGTAAAGGCCGGGAAAACTCAGGCGGACTGGATTTGGCTAACGAACATCGTCTGGCCTCGCTGTCCTCTGCCCTGCTCAATAGCGCGCTGCAAAAATGGCATGCCAAACCGATTCTCGAGCAGCCGGTTGCTGACGGTGAAATGACGCCGGTCGTTAACCCGGCCGAGCCAAAAGACATTGTCGGCTACGTGCGTGAAGCGACTCACAGCGAAGTGGAACAGGCATTACAAAACGCCGTTAATAATGCGCCAATCTGGTTTGCGACGCCGCCACAAGAGCGCGCCGCTATTTTGCATCGCGCTGCCGTTCTGATGGAAGGCCAGATGCAGCAATTAATTGGCATTCTGGTACGCGAAGCGGGTAAAACCTTCAGCAACGCCATTGCAGAAGTGCGCGAAGCGGTAGACTTCTTGCACTATTATGCAGGCCAGGTGCGCGATGACTTCGATAATGAAACCCACCGTCCGTTAGGCCCGGTAGTTTGTATCAGCCCGTGGAACTTCCCGCTGGCTATTTTCAGCGGACAGATTGCCGCCGCGCTGGCCGCAGGCAACAGCGTACTGGCAAAACCAGCGGAACAAACCCCGCTGATTGCCGCCCAGGGTATCGCTATTTTACTCGAAGCGGGCGTACCGCCGGGCGTGGTACAACTATTGCCAGGCCAGGGCGAAACCGTCGGGGCGCAGCTCACTTCCGATGAGCGCGTACGCGGCGTGATGTTTACCGGCTCGACGGAAGTCGCCACGCTGTTGCAACGCAATATCGCGACCCGCCTTGATGCTCAGGGCCGTCCAATCCCACTTATCGCCGAAACCGGTGGCATGAACGCGATGATCGTCGACTCCTCAGCGTTAACGGAACAGGTGGTGGTCGACGTGTTGGCTTCTGCTTTTGACAGTGCCGGACAGCGCTGCTCCGCGCTGCGCGTCCTGTGTCTGCAGGATGATATTGCCGACCACACGCTGAAAATGCTGCGCGGGGCGATGGCGGAATGCCGCATGGGTAATCCGGGTCGCCTGACTACCGATATTGGGCCGGTTATCGATAAAGAAGCCAAAGCCAATATTGAGCGCCATATTCAGGCCATGCGCGCCAAAGGACGTCCGGTATTCCAGGCCGTGCGTGAGAACAGTGACGATGCGCGGGAATGGCAAACCGGTACCTTTATCGCTCCGACGCTTATCGAGCTGGAAAGCTTCGATGAATTACAAAAAGAGGTGTTCGGTCCGGTACTGCATGTCGTGCGTTACACCCGTAACAATCTGGGCAGCCTGATTGAACAAATTAATGCCTCCGGCTACGGCCTGACGCTGGGCGTCCACACCCGTATCGATGAAACCATCGCTCAGGTCACGGGATCTGCACATGTGGGGAACCTGTACGTTAACCGTAATATGGTTGGCGCCGTCGTCGGGGTGCAGCCATTCGGTGGCGAAGGCTTGTCAGGAACCGGACCAAAAGCAGGTGGACCGCTGTACCTGTACCGCCTGCTGGCTAACCGCCCGGAGAATGCGCTGGGCATTACGCTTGCCCGTCAGGATGCAGACTATCCTGTCGATGCGCAGCTCAAAGCGGCTCTTGTTCAACCGCTGGAAGCACTCACCGAATGGGCCGCCGATCGTCCGTCGCTGCGTGCGCTTTGCCAGCACTTTGGTGAACTGGCGCAGGCCGGAACACAACGTCTGCTGCCAGGACCAACCGGCGAGCGCAATACCTGGACGCTGTTACCGCGCGAGCGCGTACTGTGTATCGCTGATGACGAGCAGGATGCGCTGGTGCAGGTTGCCGCTGTGACTTCGGTGGGAAGCTTGATCCTGTGGCCGGATGATGCGTTCCATCGTGAACTGGCAAAACGTCTGCCAGTTGCAGTCTCCGGGCGAATTCAGTTTGCCAAAGCGGACAACATCGCCACGCAGCCGTTTGATGCCGTGATTTTCCATGGCGATTCCGATCAGCTTCGCGCGCTGTGTGAAGCGGTGGCGGCCCGTGAAGGAGCGATTGTGTCGGTTCAGGGCTTTGCCCGCGGCGAAAGCAATATCCTGCTTGAAAGGCTGTATATTGAACGCTCCCTGAGCGTCAATACCGCCGCCGCCGGAGGCAACGCCAGCCTGATGACAATCGGCTAAGGTTGTGGTTAATTAAGGCTCCGGTAACGGGGCCTTTTTTATAAAGTCAGAGGGAAACATGAAACGAATTTTACTGACATGTGCAGCGCTGCTGCTGAGCGGCCAGGCGCTGGCAGATGACTGCGCCAACGCGAATAATCAAGCTGAAATGAACACCTGTGCGGCAGAGCAGTTTAAAGCGGCCGACGCCAAACTTAATGAAACGTATCAGAATGCGCTAAAGCGCGCCGCCCCGACCCAGCGCGATTTACTGAAAAAAGCGCAAACTTCGTGGATAACCCTGCGCGATGCAGACTGTGCGTTAATCAGTTCCGGTACCGAAGGCGGAAGCGCCCAGGCGATGATTTCTAGCCAGTGTTTAACGGATAAGACCAACGAGCGCGAAGCGTTTCTCGCCTCGCTTTTACAGTGTGAAGAAGGCGATTTAAGCTGTCCGCTACCGCCTGCCAGCTAACGCACGCGGATCCCTTCGATAATCATCCGCTGTACGCTCTCAACGGTCTGGTTAAAAAAGGCTTCATCACGCAGCGTTGCGCCCGTTACCGCCTCTACCTGTGGGGCAAAGTCTGCATAATGCTGTGTTGAAGCCCAAATCATGAAAATCAGATGGTGCGGATCGACAGGAGCCAGTTTCCCACTGCTGACCCATCCGGCAATCAACGCCGATTTCTCATCAATCAGCGTTTTAAGATCGCCCGTTAATTCAGCCATCAACAATGGCGCGCCCGCCAGCATCTCCATGCAGAATAACCGGGACGCCTGCGGGTAATCGCGCGACACTTCCAGCTTCAGGCGAATATATTCCTTAATGGCCACCAGCGGCGCAAAGTCTTCGCGAAACGCCTTTAGCGGTGCCAGCCAGATGTCGAGGATTTGCCGTAAAACGGCAATATAGAGCACCTCTTTTGACGGGTAATAATAGAGCAGATTCGTTTTTGACACCCCCGCCTGCTCTGCCACCTGTTCCAGACGCGTACCGTGGATCCCATATTGGGAAAAGATATTTAATGCCGCGGTTAAAATAGCCTGACGTTTTGCACTGACGGCCTGCGAGCGTTTACCGTTTTTTTTCTCTGCGCGTTGGACCATGCGCCCTCTCCTTCTTGTGAGGGCGTCAGCATACCAAATCACACGGTGAATGGTTAAATTAAAGCGATTCAGGAGGCGCCGCCTGCGGCTGCGCTTTTTTCTTCTTGAACTTCAGTTCGCTGACCAGCACGCCAACAATAATGAATGCTGCGCCTAACAAAGCCAGTAGCGGTAGGCGTTCACCCGCCAGACGACCAAAGATCCCCGCCCACACCGGCTCTCCGGTGTAGATGACCGTCGCCCGCGTCGGCGAAACGCTGCGCTGCGCCCAGTTCATGGTGACCTGAATAATCGCGCTAAATATTCCTAATCCCAGCGCGACCACCAGCAATCCTGTCGACATCGGCGGTACAGCCTCTCCTGCCGGGGCCATGGCAATAAACGCCGCCACAGAAGCGGTTGCCAGTTGCACCACCGTTACCCGACGCACATCTACTTTTCCCGCCCACGCGCTAATCAGAATAATTTCTGCCGCAATGGCCACCGCGCCCGCGAGCGTGATCCACTCACCTTCACCCAGCGCCAGTAAATTTCCCCCCGGTCCGGCAAGAAAAATCAACCCGATAAAGGCCAGTACAATCCCGACACACGGCATCAGGCCAGGCATACGCCCCAGGCACAGCCATTGCAACAGCGGCACCAGCGGTACGTACATCGCGGTAATAAACGCCGATTTACTGCTGGGAATAAACTGCAAGCCCCAGGTTTGCAGGCTATAGCCCAGCGCTATCGCAATGCCAATTGCCACGCCAGCTTTAAACTCCAGCCAGGTCAGCTTATGCAGCGTTCGCCACGACAGAAGCGCAACGGCCAGCGCGGCAGTAGCAAAACGCACACCGACAAAGAAAAAGGGCCCGCTCAGAGTAACGGCATATTGCACCGCCAAAAACGTTCCACCCCAGAACATGGTGATCACAATGAGGATCGCCTCCTGAGGTTTAACCGAAAAGGAATAACGAGAAAGTAAAGACATGAGACACCCGATTAACAGAATGTCATTAGTCTGCGTTGCGTTTTGTTACAGTTCAACCTTGCTGACAAAAAAACCGCCGGATGATCCCGGCGGCGGTGGCTTCGTGACGGCTAAGATGAAACACGAGACCGTCACGACATAACTAACAGGCAATGCAATAATTACGATTTATTGTTGCCGTGGCTATTTTTGCCCCCTTTCTTGCCTGCTTCTGAAGCGCGTTGCGGGTCATTCTTGAAGTTGCCCCCGCTGTGCTGGCCACCTTTTCGACCTGCTTCTGATGCTCTTTCGCGGTCTTCCGCAAAGTTACCGGAACCGCCTCGATGGTTTGCCATTACTGACCTCCGTCATTGATTAGACATCATATTGCATAGGTACTGAGGAGTGATACCTCAACGCAGCGTCTGGGCGAGGCCCTTGTTTTCACTGCGTGGAATTAAGCTTAGCGAAGACCGGCCTGTTGACCAGCAAACTGTAATATCCTGCAACAGGATCCGCTGCATGATCAAAATAATAACAAGAAGAAATCAATAAGCCTTTCTTATGACTGCCAAATTTCGCACGGTTAAATATGTATCATTTTGCAACAAAAGAGGATGTTATAAAAATTGTTATAAATCAAAGAAGTGTTTGTGAAATTTGCACTCCTGACAGTACGTCATATCTTTATAGGTAGGTAGCGAATCGCTACGGACACGGTTAACTCGAGGAGTAGTGTAAAATGGCAAAAGTTCTGGTGCTTTATTATTCCATGTACGGACACATTGAAACTATGGCCCATGCAGTTGCAGAAGGCGCAAATAAGGTAGACGGCGCGGAAGTCATCATTAAGCGTGTACCGGAAACCATGCAGCCTGAGATTTTCCTCAAGGCGGGCGGTAAAACACAAAATGCACCAGTCGCCACCCCGCAAGAACTGGCTGATTACGACGCCATCATTTTTGGTACCCCCACACGCTTTGGCAATATGTCCGGCCAGATGCGTACTTTCCTTGACCAGACCGGCGGGCTGTGGGCTTCCGGCGCGCTGTACGGCAAACTCGCCAGCGTATTCAGCTCAACGGGGACCGGCGGCGGTCAGGAACAAACCATTACCTCAACCTGGACGACGCTTGCCCATCATGGGATGGTGATTGTGCCGATCGGCTACGCAGCGCAAGAGCTGTTTGATGTCTCACAGGTTCGCGGCGGTACGCCTTACGGCGCAACCACTATCGCCGGAGGCGACGGCTCCCGTCAGCCAAGTCAGGAAGAGTTGTCTATCGCCCGCTATCAGGGTGAATATGTCGCAGGTCTGGCAGTAAAACTCAACGGCTAATCTTCAACAGGAGGATTCGAATGCCAACTCAAGAAGCGAAAGCCCATCACGTCGGTGAATGGGCAAGTCTGCGCAATACATCGCCGGAAATAGCCGAAGCCATTTTTGAAGTCGCGCATTATGACGAGAAACTGGCGGAAAAAATTTGGGAAGAAGGTAGCGATGAGGTGCTCATCAAAGCCTTTGAGAAAACAGACAAAGATTCGCTCTTTTGGGGTGAACAGACTATCGAACGCAAAAACGTCTAGCGCTCTGACTCCCCCGCTCGCACGGGGGAGTTTTTCTTTTACTTCGCCGCCTCATTCAACACGCTATCGAACTTATCGATTGGGCAAAAGCCGTTCGCATCTACCGGACACCCTTTCAGCTCCAGCGTCACACGCTGCGCCGGGGATTTCAGCGTCAGGACATCCGCATTACGCAACTGCTGCGAGCTTTGATAGACATATTCGATTTTCATCAGATCACGATTCGCCTTGCTGTCATGCCAGCGCTGGAAGACAATCTTCCCGCCGATCGGCGTACGCTCGTTCTGGTCGTGAAGCTGATACGGTTTGAAATCCAGCGCGGTGAGCAGCGAAGCAATGTTTGAGTCATGCCCCACCAGCACGGTTATTTTCGGTGCTTTCATGCGTTCGGTGACCAGCGCATTATCAATATATTTCACCAGCGGTTTGGCGACGTTCTGCGCCACTTCCGGCGAGGTGAACAGGCTGTCCTGATAGCCATTTTTCAGCTTCGACAGCACCTTCCACTGTTGATCGGACTTAATTTCCCCCCAGGCGACCTGGTCCATCGGGAATCCTTCGTAATATTGCAGCGTGAAAGCATCGACCAGCGAGTTCCCCACCTTTAATGGTCCTGACACCCCCGGCTCCTGCTGGTATTTGGCGCTGAACGTATCTTTGGCGTCGGTCAGGGAACACTGCTGTTTTTCTTTGCAGGATGGCGAGTCTTTGTAGTCTGTCATTTGCTCAAGCAATTGATAGCTGTCGCTGAGCTGCATTTTGCTGCGCTCTTTTTCCATCGCCTGGACAGCCTGCTGGCTGAAGGCGGCAGAATCATCGGTGATCACCGGGTTAAAGGTGGGATCCATAGTGCCCATTTTTTCCTGATGATGAACTGGAACATCGCACCCCGGGAATGCGCCGGTGACAAAGAACTGCGCCGTAGCAACCGTACGCTGTAGGCTATTCGCATAGGTATAGACCGTGTCCGGAGCCGGACATTCGCCCGTTTTTACCATCCCTTGCTCTGCCAGCCACTCACGCATGTAGTGACCCATATAGACTTCCAGCACGCCGCCTTTGGTGGTGAGTTGCCCGCCAGGAACATCCCATTCCGGCCATTGTTTAGGTGTGGACTGCTCAAGAACGCTGCCGTTATTGGCTAAAGGTGCACGTAAGTTATGCCGACTCATCATCAATACTTGCTGAAGCTGGTAGCCTTCCGGCGCGGTCTGCGCGTACGCAGCGCCTGACACTAATACAGCCCCTGCCACGGCTGCGGCGATTAACGATTTATTCATCCCTACGACCTCTTGTTGTTATCAATCACAACAGAGTGTGACAGAAACAGGACATTTTTCCGGGAACGCTTTCGCAAAACAGGGCATCTACCGTGTTGTTTTAATACCGAACTCGCTATTGAGTTTACGGATCCCTGGTGGGGTAAAGGTGACATGGCGACTACCGGTCTGCGTTTTAATCCACTTTTGTTCGGTAAACCAACGTAACAGCGTTGCGCCAAGCACGCCGCCAGGATGGTAACGTCGCTCACTCCAGTCCAGACAACCACAGGTTAATTTCCGCCGTGACGAGCCGGTAAAGAGGACGATCCCCATTTCCGTCAGTTTTTCCTGCCCGAGTTCAGTTAGCGTTTCACCATCCGGCGTTAACCACTGACGGGAAACGAACGTATCAAACAGTCTCACCGCCACTTCTCCGGCGAGATGGTCGTAGCAGGTGCGGGCATGCCGCAAACTTAGGGGCGTGGTGATTTTTCGAGGGGGAGATGTCGCCCACGCCACCCCCATCAGTCGTTCCAGCAGTTCAGCAATCTCCGCGCTTGCGAGGCGAAAATAACGATGTCTTCCCTGAGCGAGCGCCACCACAAAATGTTGTTCGCACAAACGCGCCAGATGCGCGCTGGCGGTCGAAGCGGATACATCCGCTACGGCGCTAAGTTCGGTCGCGGTCCAGGCGCGGCCATCCATCAGCGCACACAGCATACGCGAGCGCGATTTATCGGCCATGACTGCCGCAGTGAGCGCCATGCGCGACTCCAGCTCGCCCTCTTCTTCCTTTAACATTACGGATGCCATAGTGACCTCGTTGGCGCTAAATATCTGAATTAACGATGCCATGAAAACGCGCGAAAGTCACCGAAGGGTCACACCGCACGCACCATCATCTCCACACCCAGTCCAAGCAAACACAACAGAAAACAGCGTTTAAACACCAGCGGAGATATAACCCGTCGCACACGAGTCCCCATCCACTGACCAATCAGCGCAGGCACAATGGCCAACGCCGATAAGCTCAGCGACTGTGCGGGCAGCGCATTGTGCCACCACAGTCCGAGCGCCAGCGCCAGCGTTGAAAATGTGAAAGAGATCCCCAGCGCCTGCACCAGTTCATCTTTCTCAAAACCCAGGGATTGGATCCAGGGCACCGCAGGCATCACAAATACGCCGGTTCCGCCGGTCAGCAAGCCGGTAACGAATCCAACAACAAGGGAGTATGGTTTTTCACGGTGCGCGGCCACCGCGATCGTCTTACCCGCCAACGTCCAGATGGCGTAAGCCACCAGCGCTACGCCGAGCGCAAACTGGGTACGGGCCGTGTCGCCGCCGGTAATCCAGGCGCTGGCAAGCAGGGTCGCCACCACTACCGTCAACAGCATTGGCCACAGCCGTTTGAGCAATCTGCGTGTATTACCGCCGCCGCCAAACTGAAACAAATTACTAATAAGCGAGGGTAAGAGCAGCATTGCCGCCGCGGCAACCGGCGAAATAAGCGATCCGAGGATCCCCATCGCCACGGTGGGTAACCCCATACCGGTGACCCCTTTCACCATGCCGGCGAGGACAAATGTGGCGGCAATCATCATTACCAGAGAAGGTCCAAACGCTACAGAACTCGTCATGTTGCACTTTCCTGCAAAGAGAAGGTGACTCATTCTGAACATCAATCACTCTGCTTGCTTCGCCAGACAACGAAATATGTCCTCCCGTTTTAGCGGCGGCACCATAAAAAATGCCGGGTTTCCCCGGCACGAATATTAGAACGTTTTCGCCCACCACAACCGAAGCTTCATGCCCCAGTAGCTGGTCCAGCCGCTGGTTGTAGACACCACCCGGCCTTGCGACATTACCACCAGCGTGGGCGTGACGCTGATTGCCCAACTGCGGGAAATTGCCCCGTTTGCATCATTGATGACCGGAAAGTCCACGCCTTTTCGCGACAGCCAGCGGGATACCTCAGCTTCATTGCCGGAGCGTAGCGCAATGGTCATCACGTTTTCCCCTTGCGAACGTAGCCTGGCGACTTCCGGCGTCGTGAAGCGACACACGCCGCACCAGCTGGCCCAGAAATAGAGCAATACTGGCTCGTGTTGACTCAGCGCCGCCAGCGTGACGGTTTCACCATCCAGCGTTTGTAAAGGTGTGCTGTCAAAAGAGGCAGGGAGCTGCGGGGCACGCCAGGCATCCATCAGCAACATCACACCGGCCAACAACGCCAGTAAGATCACCCCTTCGCGCAGCCAGCGGCGCAGCTTACTGACCATTGGCCGCCGCCAGTTTTTCTTTTACGACGTCCTCAAGCGTTTCCCATGGTACTGCGCCCGGAATGAGTTCATCGCCAATAATCGTTGCAGGGGTACCTTGCACCCCGACCAGTCGCGCCAGTTGCAGATTCGTACTCAGCGTTTCAGCGCTTTGCGCGTCCAGCGTCACCGGAGTGGCACCCGCTTTTTCCTGGGCCTGCTTGATACTCACGTCAGTATGATAGCCCTTCTTCTGCATCAGCTTTTCATGCAGCGCCAGAAACTGCTGCGGATGCTGATGCCAGGTGGTCAGCACGGTCCGCGCCGCCAGTTCCGAACTTTTCCCTTTAAATGGCAGCGGTTTAATGACCACCGCCACGTCAGGGTATTTCTGCACAATTTTCTCCAGCATCGGATCGAGCTGTTTGCAGTATGGACAGTTGTAATCGGTAAAGTTTATCAGCGTCAGTTTCGCCTGCTTTGCACCAATTCGTGGACTGTTAGGATCGTTAAACAGGGCTTCCTGGATAAGCGCTTCGATTTGCTTTTCCTGTTCCGGGGTAAATGGCGCAGGCTCTTTCGCCACGCTGACGGCGGAAAACAGGCTTAACAACAGAACAATCATCATCTTCATGGGGTGACTCCTTTAGCATCATTCAACATTTGCAGTACCGCATCGCGGGTTAACAACGTTGGCAACGCCTGACCTTCCGGCAGACCGGGGCCATAAATTTGGTTATACGGCACAGCAACCTGGCCGCGTTTTTTCAAAAATTCGGTGATGGCTTCAGAAGGGAGGGTCCAGTCACCACGCAGCGCCACAACATCCGGCTGCTGCAGCGCGGCCTGGACGTCATCTTTATGCAAAACGTTGTATTTATTTACCTTACAGGTAATACACCAGTCCGCCGTGACGTCAATAAACACACGCTTGTGTTGCGCCAGCGCCTCTTCAATCGCCTGCTCGCTAAGCGGTTGCCAGTTCACGCTCTCTTTAGCGCTACTTTGCCCTGCCAGCCCTAAATGCGGGAGCAGCAATGTCGCCAGCCAGATAGCCGAACCCAGCATCATCACGCCAAGCAAACGCCGCAGGATATTCATCCAGCGCCCCGGTCGCGGCAGGCGCAGCGCCAGACCGGGACGCAGGGCCACCAGCAGCCACGGCAGGCTCATCCCCAGACCTAGCGCGATAAACAGTCCCCACAGCGTCGGCAATGAGGCCGTCAGCGCCACCGCCACAGCCGTGCCCAGAAACGGGGCGCTGCATGGCGTGGCAAGCAGGGTCGCAAATGCGCCTTGCCAGAAATGTCCCGCCAGGCCGTTGCCGCCATGAGTCGCCAGCGTGGTAGTCATCGCCGAAGGCAAGCGGAATTCAAACCACCCAAACAGGCTGGCGCTGAACGTCAGCATCACCAGTACCATGACACCGATGAACCACGGATTCTGGAACTGGATCCCCCAGCCAAGCGCCTGATTGGTTAACCGCAGCACCGTCATCAATAGCGCCAGCGCCATAAAGGAGACCAGTATTCCGGCTACCGATGCGAGGAATTGACGGCGAATCTGGCGGCGGCTTTTTTCCTCAACCAGTAAAATCGAACCCAGCTTCATACCCAGCACCGGTAACACGCAGGGCATCAGGTTGAGAATCAACCCGCCCAGTAACGCCATTAGCGCCACCTGCCACAGCGGAAGCGAAGCGTTATCGATGGCTGGCGCTTCGCCAATCGCAAGACGGCTTTCCTGCGCCACGCCATTATCAGCCAAAACCAGCGTGACCGACTTACCGCGCAGATCCGGCGCGCCTTCCCCCCAGCCATCATGGACAGGTACCGTGGCGCGTAGCGTTTCCCCGTCAACCTGGATTTGCGGCATACCAAAATCCGCATCATCTACGGCATCCAGATACAGCCCTGGCGCAGTCCAGCCTCCGGCGCGCTGCGCCTCAACGACCAGTTCTCCAGCACGCGCCCCGGCATGAAGAGAATCAGTCAGGCCACTGGCGAGCGGGATCTGCCCCATCGCCTGAGCATAGTCATGCGCAAAAGTCGGATCCTCGGCGGTGGGCGTCACGGAAAAAGGAAAATCCGTCAACAGGCAAACGTTGCTACAGGTGGATAGTGTCAACACGCCGCTAAGCGTGGCGGGCGATCTGCCGCGCACCATCATCGGGAACGTCACCCGATCGTGATACCCCTGGGTGGTGATATTGGCGACCTCAAAACGCGCAGGGGTTGGCCAGAACCAGTCGACCGTCGGCATTTCGCCCTTCCAGGCGATAGACGGCGCAACGCCCCCCTCCCCCGGCGAACGCCAGTAGGTTTTCCAGCCATCCTCCAGATTAACATCCAGCAGCAGACGGGTTTCACCGGCGGCTGAGGTATCGGCGCGTAATCGCACGCTGGCGTGATCGTTATCGGGTGAACGTAGCCAGCCGGGGTCAGCCGCCCAGGATACGGGCAGCCAGAGTAATAACAGACAGAGCAGCGCCTGCCTGAAAACAGTCATCATAGTTTTTCTCCGTGAATAATTATCTAACAGTCAGCAACGGCTGTTCTGTCATTCACGGAAGACGCAAAATCGGAGATGTACCCTGAGAGTGGGCGGCGAGATGGCTCGCGGTGGGAAAAAAGGTAAACGAAACGCCCGCACTGGCGCCAGTAGCGACAGCAGCAGACACAGCGCCAGAATAATGCCCTCAAACAGTACCGGCGGCGCAGCCAGTAACGACTTCGCGCTCAGTTCACAAGGGGTAACCGGGGCAGCCTCATCAGGTTGCGCTTGTTCGCTTGTGACAACGCTTGTGACAACGGTGTTCATCTGCAACGCGTGCAGGCCCGCCATGCGTTGCGCGGTGCAAACCATCACCACAACACATGCCAGACAGAGGAACCACCATCCCAGCCGTTGACGTTTCGCCATTCTACCCTCACTGATTGATGCGGGTTATCTTAACCACTCGCCAGGTTTTAGCAACCTTTGCGCTGTAAAGTTATGTCCTGTTATTTGAAGGTCATACACGCCCTCGCGCAATAGAAACACTATATGTGAAATGATTATTCATCATATTTTCAGCATTACTTATTACAATATAACATTGCGGATTAAATACCCCCTTAAAATGTTACGCCAGTTATTATTCATTATTTATAAAGGGTACCCGATAATATTTAACACCAGCAGAAAAAAGACACTTCGAATGTACTGCCATGTATTGATGCGTAAATGAAAGTAAGGTTCAGCACATTTTCAATGTGAGTATCGTATTATAGCGTAACGTAATGGACACCCGTTCATTTCAAGAACAACATGTTTAATAAATGTTATTTAGAGTATATGGAAATGAAAAAATATTTATTACCCCTGATTGGATTACTTTTCACAGTTAGCGCTCAGGCGGCAACATTTACCGACGGCAAAGAATTTATTTCACTGGAAAAACCTGTCGCTACAGCACCGGCGGCGCTGAAGTTTTTCTCGTTTTACTGCCCTTCATGCTATCAATATGATGAAGTGTTTAAAGTGACTGATAACGTGAAAAAAGTTCTGCCTGATGATGTCAAACTCACCGAGTATCACGTCGATTTTTTAGGCCCTTTGGGGCAAGACATGACGCATGCCTGGTCCGTCGCCATTCTCCTGAACGTGGAGGACAAAGTGAAACCATTGCTTTTTGATGCCGTGCAGAAAAAACAAACGATTAAGACAGCAGACGATATTCGTAACGTATTTATCAACGCCGGCGTCAGTGCCAGCGATTATGATGCTGCGTGGAATAGCTTTGCCGTGAAATCACTCACCGCCAAACAACAGGAAATGGCTAAAGCTGTGGATTTAAAAGGTGTACCTGCCATTTTTATTAACGGTAAATATATGATCAATCCGAAGGGACTGAAATCAGATGACCTTAATTCTTTCGTACAGAACTATGCAGACACGGTCCGCTTCCTGATGACCAAATCCTGATATTTCGCTAATCCGACTATTCGCACCACACAACAGACGCCACCACCTTGCAACGCGCTGTTGGTGGTGCGACGCCAGCATCGTTTATACCGATATCCTTTCTTCCCGGTTGGCATTCGCCGTTATCAGGATTACCCTAAACTTAGCGGTGACACCTTTTGTCAGGGTTCACCTTCTGCAAGTGTTGATTTACACGAGAGAACGCTATGGAATTAAAGGATTATTACGCCATTATGGGCGTGAAACCGACAGACGATCTCAAGACAATCAAGACCGCCTATCGTCGACTCGCCCGTAAATACCATCCTGATGTCAGCAAAGAGCCTGACGCAGAGGCCCGGTTCAAAGAGGTCGCTGAAGCCTGGGAAGTACTGAGTGATGAACAGCGACGCGCCGAGTACGACCAGTTGTGGCAGCACCGCAACGACCCTCAGTTCAACCGTCAATTCCAGCAAGGAGAGAATCAAAACTACAGCGCCGAAGATTTCGACGATATTTTCTCCTCCATTTTTGGTCAGCATGCACACCACACGCGACAGCGCCATGCCAGCCGCGGACATGATATTGAAATTGAAGTTGCCGTATTCCTCGAAGAAACGCTCACTGAACACAGCCGCACGATCAGTTACAACCTGCCGGTTTACAATGCCTTCGGCATGGTTGAACGAGAAATTCCCAAAACACTGAACGTGAAAATCCCGGCAGGCGTGGGCAACGGTCAGCGTATCCGTTTGAAAGGCCAGGGTACCCCTGGTGAAAACGGAGGGCCGAACGGTGATTTGTGGTTGGTGATTCATATCGCACCGCACCCACTGTTTGATATCGTCAATCAGGATCTGGAAGTTGTCGTTCCCGTAGCGCCGTGGGAAGCTGCTTTGGGCGCGAAAGTGACCGTACCTACGCTGAAAGAAAGCATCCTGTTAACCATCCCTGCGGGCAGTCAGGCCGGGCAGCGGTTACGCATTAAAGGCAAAGGTCTGGTGAGTAAAAAACATACCGGCGATTTGTACGCGGTGATCAAAATCGTGATGCCGCCGAAACCTGACGACAACACAGCCACCCTGTGGCAACAGCTGGCAGATGCACAAAAGACCTTTGATCCGCGCAAAGAGTGGGGAAAGCATAATGGCTAACGTCACTGTCACCTTTAGCATTACCGAATTTTGTCTGTACACCGGTGTATCAGAAGAGGAACTGCATGAGATTGTCGGCTTAGGGGTGATTGAACCCCATGAAGACGAGACCTTTGACGATCATGCCCTGACCGTAATGCGACGCGCAATGCGCCTGCGCCAGGAGCTGGAGCTTGACTGGCCGGGAATCGCCGTTGCGCTGACATTGTTAGAAGAGAACGCGCAGTTGCGTCAGGAAAACCGTGTGTTGCGCCAACGCCTGTCTCGCTTTATCA
>NZ_CP069763.1:3076816-3125535 GCF_016893685.1 Citrobacter cronae | reverse complement strand
AAAAGGGGTTGCCTTTCGGCAACCCCTTTTCATGTTTGGCGGAAGCGTAGAGATTCGAACTCTAGAACCCTTTCGGGTCGCCGGTTTTCAAGACCGGTGCCTTCAACCGCTCGGCCACGCTTCCAATGAGGCGCACTATAAACATCCCGAACGGACCTGTAAAGTACCAATGTGTTCGTTTGCCTGAAAAACAGCCAAAATAGTGTTAATCGACTGAAATAAAAACAAATTGGCCATTTATTCAGCACAAATAGCGGCTACCACGCTTAATGTTTTTTGATGTACATATCTTTAGTGTAGTAATTTCCGCGGTTATCCGGCGCAAATCCTCCTACCCAAGGCTTCAACAGATGAGTGCGAACATAGTGATAAATCGGAATAGCAGGTACATCCTCACCTAACAGATCTTCAGCCTGCTGGTAGTCTTTACCTCGCTCTTCCAGTGAACTTGCTTTCGCTGCATTATGCATCGCTTCATCAAAGGCGGGGCTACTGTACCCGGTGGTATTCTCACTGTCCCCGGTGCGGAAAATATTGAGGAAACTAGAGGCATCGTCATAGTCGGCTATCCACGCATAGCGCACAATGTCAAAATTACCGGTGTGCATAGTATCCAGCATGGTTTTCCATTCCTGATTTTGCAGCTTCACCTCAACGCCAAGATTTTTCTTCCACATTGACGATGCGGCAATCGCAATACGCTGGTGCGTTTCGAAGGTGTTGTAGAGCAGATTTAAGCTCAGCGGATGGTCAGGACCATACCCGGCCTCCGTGAGCAGTTTTTTAGCTTCAGCAATGCGTTTGTCGAGTGGCCACGACGCATACTCTGGCGCATGCAGTTGTACCCCACCTATTTCAGGCTGGCTGATAACCCACGCCGCACGTTGCCCCTGGCCCATCACCTTTTGCGCAATGATGTCTTTATCCAACGCCATATTCAGCGCCCGACGCACGCGCGGGTCATTAAAGGGCGCTCTGGTCGTATTGAACTGATAGTAATAGGTTGAAAGCTGAGGCGAGACATGGAGTTCATCGCCCATGGTCTTTTTCAACTGTGCAAACTGATTGACCGGTACGCTATACACAATGTCAATCTCACCCGCCTTATAGCGGTTCACGTCAGCTGACTCTGAACTAATGGGCAGGTAAGTGACTTTATTAATGACCGTGTGCCGATCGTCCCAGTAATGCGGGTTACGCTCGGCAACGATGCGCTCATTGACCACCCACTGCGATAATTTGTACGCTCCGCTGCTGACAATATGCTCTGGGCGGGTCCACTTATCGCCAAAACGGCCAATCAGCACTTTATCGAGCGGGACCAACGACGGGTGCGCCAGCATCGCCAAAAATGCCGCCGTCGGTTGCGTTAAGGTAATTTCCAGCGTGGCATCATCCAGGGCCTTGACCCCCAGCGTGGCGGGATCTTTGTTACCCTGAGCAATATCGACCGCGTTCACCACGTGCATATTGCCCAGATACGAGGCATATGGTGAAGCCGTTTGCGGCGAGACCAGGCGCTGCCAGCTCCAGACGACATCCTGTGCGGTGATAGCCGATCCATCCGACCAGGTTATGCCCGGACGTAAATGAAAGGTCCAGACGGTGTTACCTTTATTCTCCCAGGAGGCGGCAAGACGGGGTTCAATAGACCCATCCGGCTTAACTGCCACCAGACCGTCGAACATATCGCTGATTAAATTAAACTCCACGTTGCTTTCGACTTTATGCGGATCCAACGACGCCGGTTCGCTGCCGTTGTTTCTGACCAGCTCCTGTTTTTCTGCAAGTACTGTTCCTGCCGGAACATTTGCCGCCCTCGCCGCGCCGTTTACCGACATCAAACAGACAGCCAACAGCGTAAATGTAAATCTCTTCGTTTTATCTTGAGTCATTCCCTTTACCTTATTGCTCTGTTTATGATGACACCGCTGTCACTGTCAGAGAGAAACGGGAATTACGCAATATTTTTCAGTAACCTGGACGATATCTAACAGGCATTTTTACACATACAGTGCTAACATCTGATTCGAGAGCTTTAGCTGAAATAATATGCTTAAGCCTGGCGGGTTAAACTGCGTAAAGATGGGTAAAACCGCTGTGTCATTCCCCTTGATTTCATTATCCTTCATCATTAATTACATCTGTCATAAGAGAGTGACTCATGGATCGTATTATTAGTTCTTCGCGCGATCGTACATCGCTACTCAGCACACATAAGGTGCTGCGCAACACCTATTTCCTGCTCAGCCTGACGCTGGCGTTTTCGGCGATCACCGCGACCGCCAGTACGGTGCTGATGCTGCCTTCTCCGGGACTGATCCTGACGCTGGTGGGTATGTATGGTCTGATGTTCCTGACCTATAAAACGGCGGATAAACCCGTTGGTATTCTGTCAGCTTTCGCTTTTACCGGCTTCCTGGGCTACATTCTGGGGCCAATTCTGAATACCTACCTGTCTGCAGGTATGGGTGACGTTATCGGCATGGCGCTGGGTGGTACGGCGCTGGTCTTCTTCAGTTGCTCTGCGTATGTGCTGACCACACGGAAAGATATGTCCTTCCTCGGCGGGATGCTGATGGCAGGTATCGTGGTTGTGCTGATCGGTATGGTTGCGAATATCTTCCTGCAACTGCCGGCACTGCATCTGGCGATCAGCGCGGTGTTTATTCTGATTTCTTCAGGCGCAATCCTGTTTGAAACCAGCAATATCATCCGTGGCGGTGAAACCAACTACATTCGCGCCACTGTTAGCCTGTACGTTTCGCTGTACAATATCTTCGTCAGCCTGCTGAGCATTCTGGGCTTCGCCAGCCGCGATTAAGCAGCATCACTGATACGAAAAAAGAGAATGCCAATGGCATTCTCTTTTTTTATACCTTATTCACTCCGGCAGATATAGGTAGGATAACGCCGGTCCTGAATCAGCCACACGGCGGGTGAAAGTTCAGAAATCGTCAGGTAGTAGCGAGCGGTCGGCCAGGCGAAGCTTCCCCACTGGGCATCGGGGGTATTGTCATTGTGTCGACGCCAGGTTTTGGTGTAACTCAATACAATGACGTTGTCATCGTCCCGCCGCTCCCACGTAAAGTCTACATCCCTGTCAATAATCAAATTTTGCCCCCCAGCTCTTGCCGCACCTTTGTAGGTGGTCAAGCCTGTACCGTCCCGATGAAAATAGAACTGGGCAATGGTATTGACCTTCACTTCACTTGTTTTTCCCTCATTGCGCGTAAAGTTAAATTCAGTGCTGCAGGCCAGCACATCGCTTTTGCCGACCGCGCCGCAATAGTAAAACAGCGCCAGCGCGCCGCCAACCACAGCACCGCCCAATCCAAAAAGAAGCCTTATTTTCATTTTTCGGCCCCACTTTTATAGCGAATAGTCTTGCACAGGCTGGTTTTACTGACCGGGCAGGCACCGATGAACATTTCATCGGCGGTGGCGAGCGAAAAACGAGCGCTGAAATAATAAATATCGTACTCCTCGCGCTCACAAGCCACGTTATTGGCCTCCAGTCGCTCAGCTAATTTCGAGAGCACTAACGGTCGTCCATGATCGTTGATAATCCAGACACTACAACGTGCGATTTTTTCCTCGACCGGCTTTAATTTCGCCGGAACGGTTATCTCCTGCGGACGGCTAAGGTAAATGCCCGCCCCCAACGCTGCGACGATCAATGTCGCTATAATCAACCACCTTTTCAGGTAAGTGCGCCGGGGCCGTATGTCTGGTTGCATGGAAGGGGATTGCGGCTCAGCGGCTTGAATGTTCTCACCAGGCTGAAAAATCACATCGGCATCAAAACGGAATCCATAGCGCGGGACAGTGACGATAAATTCGTGCCCCTCTCCCAGAGACTGGAAGCTTTTACGCAGTTCGCTTACCGCTTTATTAAGATTATTTCCGGATGGCGTAAAGCCAAACTCTTCCCATACGCGAGTGATCAATTCCTCCCGGCTCAGATCGCGTCCTCGGTGTTTAATAAATTCCTGTAAAAGACGAACGGCTGGCGCCGAAAGTGTTAATACAGTCTCAGGTTGTCCAACAAGGCTTATTGCATGTGCTTCAGGATCAAATAACAACGAATTATTGCATATAAAAAACATCTTTTATTCTCGGCTGTAACCGCATGCTTTTTATTCCCTGGTACATCGACATGAAAACCACCTCCTGATCTGCTTGTTTTTTCATCAGAAGGAATTTTCTTCCCATCCTTGGCCGCGGTATTTTCGCTTAACTATACAACCTTAAAGCCAAAAAAGCAGGATAAAAAACTGTATATAACGAGTTAACTAATACAAATTTTCACAAACCGCTGTTCTGGTTAAAGTTTCCCTGCCCTGAAGCGATACGAAAGCAGACGGTGTCCTGGTGTTAACGCGCCGCCTTTAAACTCAGAGCAGGCAGACTGATTGTGAAACAGAAAAAAAGAGTGAGCATGACAACCGCCTTTTATGTCGCCGCGCTGTCATTGCCATTTTTCTCAGAAATGACAATGGCCAATATGAGCGTGTATCCCATGGAACTGAATGTAGACAGTTCCGGTGCGGCGCAAATTAAGGTGGCTTCAAAAACGGATGATATTCAGTTCATTCGGGTGAGGCAAAAGAAAATTCTTAATCCCGGCACGGCTCAGGAAAAAGAAATTGACGTGGCGTCATGGAAAGAAGATGGCGTGGTGGTTACGCCCGAAAAATTTGCCCTCGCGGCCGGCGCGATGCGCGTAGTTCGGTTGATATCGCTTATGCCTCCGAAAAAAGAGACCACCTGGCGCGTCTATTTTGAAGGGGTAAAACAACCAGACAGCATTATTCCGGGCAAGGCAGAAAGCCCTGCCGCGATGGCGACATTGGGCGTCAACGTGATTTGGGGCGCACTGGTCCATATTGCTCCAGAAGAAAACGTAATTTCACTGTCGTTCGACCCTCGCCGCGGGACGTTGAAAAACAATGGCACGCTGCGTGTACCGCTCAGAGAGATTGGTATTTGTGATGCAAATTCATCGTGTAAATGGATAAAAGAAGACGCGACGATTTATCCGGACACTGAACGGAAATTAAAAACACTCACAATGAGCCATGGCCAGAAATATAAATTCCGCTACTTCAACTGGGTAAATAAAACCGCTGAAGAAGCTGACTTACCCGTCGTGCAATAACACGACATCACAGTAAAAACCCACGTAGTTCGTTGAAAGAGCCAAGGTGCTCATTTGTAAATATGGAGATATCAATGCGTAAGTATATTAAACCTCTGATGATCGTTGCCGCGATGACCTCGTCCTTTAGCGCGCTGGCAATTCAAAAAGATATTACCGTTAACGCCAGCGTTGACTCACAGTTGGATATGACCCAGGCCGATAACACGCCGCTGCCGGCCAGCATCGACATGCAGTACCTGCCTGGTCGTGGTCTGGAAAGCTACCGTCTTAACACCAAGGTGTGGTCTAACTCCGCCACCAGCAACGTCAAAGTGCGCCTCGTTAGTGCGGCAAAACTCACCAACACGGATGGTGACCAGATTGTACCGATGACGGTCATTCTGGGTGATAAAACACTGTCTACCACCGATGCTGAATTTACCGGAACTGAACTGTTCCCTGGCAGCATTGAAAACGGTTCCGCAGTACTGCCGCTGACCATTTCGCAAACCACCAAAGGCATTCTGAAAACCGGTCAGTACAGCGGCGTTGTCAGCCTGATGCTGACGCAGGCGACAACCACGGAAGGCGGTGCGTAACACCACAGTACCTAAGGAATAACGTCAGAGGGTGCCCACCCTCTGACGTCAGGATGATGTCGAGGCTCGGTCATGGCGTTTCACAGAAATACTCTCCTCTTAGTTGCTTTGTTACCCGCATCCATCCAACTCGCCTGCGCAGAGATGGCCGTCCCGGCAGGTTTTGAAGATCTGGCGAAAACACAGCGCCTGTGGACAGAAGTCAATCTCTATGGCGAGTCGCTTGGCCTTTTTGAAACGGATATCACGCTTGAAACAGTAAGTTTTGTCGCGCCTGAAACCGTGGTCACGGCCATCAAACGGCAGTTTAATGACGATCCTGCCCTCATTGCCACCGTGTCTGCAGCCCTGGCCGTTCCACTGGCCCGTAACGGCAATCTGGCATGCAGCAGCAATGGCTCCGCAACGGGGTGCGATTACCTTGATACCCAGCGCGCGGCCATTATCTATGATGAAAATAACGCCCGTATTAATCTTTTTTTCGACAAGAAATTTCTGCCTAAACAAACCACTGAAAGCCAGTGGTATCAGCCCACGCAGGACACCGAGAATGCGTTAATCCATCAGCAGAATATCAATTTTGTTGCCGACAGGGATTACCAGTCAGCCACCGTTCAGGGCAATGGCGCGCTGGCACTCACCCAGGACGGCTACTTTAACCTCGACTGGACCTGGATGGGGCAACGTTCGAAGCACCAGCAGCAACAGGAGATAACCGTCAACAATGCCTGGTTTCGTCAGGATATCTGGCGCCAATACTATGTTCAGTTGGGCGAGATGGACACTCGCGATCTGTTCAGCAATGCCGGCGGGAATATCAATCTCAGCCAACTGCCGCTGGGTAAAATTCGCGGCTTGCGCACAGGCTCAACAAGGGCATGGATCAATCCGGTTCAGCAGTCAAAGGGTACGCCTATCACCGTATTGCTTTCTCATGATGCGCGTATCGACGCCCGCCGGGGTAATCAACTGCTGGCCAGTTTTTATCTGAATGCCGGGGCGCAGACCCTGGACACCCGTTCGTTCCCGGACGGGAGCTATACCGTGACGTTGTCCGTCTATGAAAATAACCGGCTGACGCGCACCGAGCAGGTACCGTTTACCCGAACCGGCATTACACCTTTCGATCGCGTCGAGTGGTTCCTGCAGGCAGGCGAAACTGACAATAACGATCAAAACGACGAACGCAGCGCGGTCGCGCAAGCGGGCATCCGCCTGCCCGTCACTCCGACGCTGGCGCTGACCAGCGGCGCAACAATAAAAAAAAACCAGCGTTTTCTGGAAAATGCGCTCGACTGGAGCCGTGGTTTCAACACCGGCCCGATCGATGGCGTGCTAAGTACCCGCTTTAGCTACCTATACGGCAGCGAAGGTCAACGCGGCAATATTCAGCAAATCAGCTATAACGACGGTTTTTCACTGAGCTTCTATCGCAACGCGTTATCAGCAGAAAACTGCAATAGCCGAAGCGCAGGGTTTGACGCCGTGAATGGCTGTTACCGAAGCCTGTCGGTCATGTTCTCCGTCCCTGTCGGCACCTGGTACGCGAGTCTGGGGTATTCAGATAACCGCAACGAAGGACGTTACGTTGCTCGTCGGGAACTCCCGGACAGTGACGATCGCCACGATGCGGGCTTGCCATGGGAGTCGGTTTATATGACCCGCTCGCGCACGCGGGCCTGGCAGGGCGGCTTAAGTACAGCTTTCAACGCTCGCGGCCTGAACATTAACAGTAGCATTAACCTTTTCATGCGAAACGATGACTCCCGCGCAGGTAGGGATAAAGGCGGCTACCTGAGCGTAAGCCTGTCAATGGCGCATAACCGTCAGGGCGATGCGACGAGTTATACCTCGCTGGGCGCGACGTGGCAGCACCAGCAGCATGAAAAAAACCAGCTGAGCTACAACGTGGCGCACAACTGGTATGCCGATGCACGTGGTGAAAATGAGTATGGACTGAGCGCGTCAGGCATTAACAGCGATTCGCTCAATGCCTCTGCCTATACGCGCCAGGGCGGACGCTATGGCAACGGTAGTCTGACCGTCAGCGACGCCTGGGATCGTCAGGATGGGCGTCATACGTTGAGCAGCAGCGGCAATTACAGTTCAACGCTCGCGCTATCTCGCTCTGGCCTGTGGCTGGGCCGTTGGAGCGACGGACGCCCTGCTTCAGCCATCGCGGTTAACGTTGCCACGCCGGAAGATTCCCAGGATCCGCGCGTCGCTGTGTCGCTGGATAACGGCGGCAGCGCAGATATCCCAGGCAATAGCCGCGCCCTCTTCGCCGTTCCTGGCTATCAGCAGACGACGTTGACGATTAACGAATCGCTGGATGTCTCCCGAGGTGCCAGCAGTGAAATCACACAAGGTTCCGGCAGCAGAACATTGTTTATGGTGCCAGGCAAACTGCTCCGTCGGCACGTGCAAACCACCGCAAGCTACACATGGCTCGGCCAGTTAACCGACGAACAACATTCGCCGTTTATTGGCGGCGTGCCCCTGAACGTAAACGGCTGGAGCGACCTTGGCAACGGCGGGTTTAGCGCCCAAAGCAACGCTCTGCTGCATAACCTCTACCTGGTGCGTCAGCAGCAGTTTTATCAGTGCGCGCTAAACGTGAAGAGTATGCGCGACGTCGTGCGTTATGTCGGGTCGATCCCTTGCCGGGAATTAACCTTCTCTGCCCTGCCGGATACGGTCCAGCAACAGGCGCAGCTAATGCTCGCCGGACGTAGCGTGCCGACCGGCCCGACTGCCATGAACGCAGACAACCTCACTAAAGGGAAATGATGTGAACAAAAGCCTTATTATTTTACTTTTCCTGCTCCTGTGGGCTGGCCAGACGCTGGCCGGCGCCCCGGCCGGAAGAAACTCCAGCGTCGGTATAAGCTACGATCGCATGGCACCACCCGCGCGTTTCGATATCTGGCTTCATGAACCAAGTGGCTATGATGCCGCCGATCCGCAAAAGTGGGGACGCAATACCTTGACCTGCTTATCCCGTACCGATACCACCTATGGCGCCTGTATGACCGCCCCGGTGTGGTTCTCGGCGAACCCGGCCGCGCCTTATGCCATCAATTTACGTTTTACACATGCCCTTACCCGCAAAACGGTAGATATCAAGGTGTATGGCGATCACTACCTGTTTATCAGTAACAAAGTCTTTACCTTTGCCAGTTTTGTCGCGGGAGGGACAAAAGTTATTGCGGAATGGAACAGAGAGCCCTATTTCGATTTCTATATTGTGAAAAGCGAACTGGATAAGCTCACTCTACCGGGTATCTGGACCGCCACGCTGAAGCAGAACCTGCGTCAATGGGGGAGCGCCGACTGTAGCGGCGACTACAATGACGTGAATGTCGGATGTCCTGGCTATCTCACCATCGCCAACTGGCAGGCAAATATTCGCATTGAGGTGGTCGATCCGGGTAATCAGCAGATTTATCTGCCCGCATTTCCACACTCAACGCCTATCGTTAACCTCAACCTGACCAACTTCCCGGGGCGGCCCGGCGGCAGCGAGATCCAGGGGGAAAACACGCTGGATATGTGCTTGTACGACGGAAAAAACAGCACCAGCACTCGCACTTATCTGCGGTTTGAGGACAACGAGCTCAACGCTTCTGGCCGTGCCGAAGGCGCGTTTTCAATCCGGCGACGTGGCGGAAGTCAGACCGATGCGCGGGATCGTCTCGACTATCAGGTCTTTGTCATCAATCCCATCACTGGCGCAACCGAAACTGTCGCTAACGGTAAAACCGTGGTCTGGCAAGGCACCAACGATCCACAGTATCTGCGTCAGGTCGTGCTGCCCGGCGGGCGCGAGGGCGTACTGTGCGTACCCGCCCCTATTATCCTGAAAACGCCTGCCTTTGCCGCCAGCAGCAAAAATGCCGGGGATTACACCGGTACGCTACGCATTATTTACACGCCCAGTACGTTATAAAGAGGCCGCCGTGAATTACGTCATTCTTGATAATAATCGTTTTTATGCCGAAGGGTTGCGCTATGCCCTTCTGCGTCGTAACGCGCCGACTCAGGTGAAGTGCGGCACGGTAAAGTGGCGTCGTTTGCTGCTGGCCTGCGACACCCTCGTTGTACGTTGCCGCTTTTCCGTCACGAGAACGCATCTGGCGCTGGTCGACATTCTGCTGCAACTGGAGGCCAGACGCTGGGAGGGAACCGTTTATCTGGTGTGCAATGAAAAAGGCTGGGCACTGGCAACGCATTTGCGAAAGCGTTTTACCACGCTGACCTTGCATATCATTGATGACCGACTTGCCGTCGTGGATGCGCCGTATATGTTTGCTAAAGAGCCGCGTCGGGTACGCAGCCTGAACTGTTGTCTGACAGGCATGGAGTTCAATGTTCTCGACAGGCTGGTTAACGGACAATCGGTAAAACATGTTGCGCATATGACGCAGATTAGCGAAAAGCAGGTATCGACGTATAAATGTAACGCGCTGAAGAAGCTTAATGCCAACAATCTGCTACAGCTTCTTCTGTAGGGCAAGGTTTCTCACGCCGCCCCTTATTTGCTAGACTAGGGGCGGTTTTTACTTTATCGACAGAGCACTATGTTCATTTTTGCAGGCCAGGAAATTGAGACCGATAGCGAAGGCTATCTGAAAGATACCACGCTGTGGAGCGAGCCGCTGGCGGAGAAAATCGCCGAAAACGAAGGTATCGACCTCTCCCCTGAACACTGGGAAGTGGTGCGTTTCGTACGCGAGTTTTATCTGGAGTTTAATACTTCCCCCGCTATCCGCATGCTGGTAAAAGCGATGGCCAACAAGTTTGGCGAAGAGAAAGGCAACAGCCGTTATCTTTACCGTCTGTTCCCAAAAGGTCCGGCCAAGCAGGCGACTAAAATTGCCGGCCTGCCGAAACCGGTCAAATGTATTTAATAGCGGATACTAAATCCCTTTAGCTCGTCGCCAGGGCGGTGTGGTTCACTGAGAACCCGTTCTACCCTGGCGCTGCTCGGCCCTCCGGCTTTTAACCACTTCATTAGCTGTTCAACCCGTTCGCTTTCGCCGCAGGCGACAACCTCTACGCTGCCATCATCCATATTTTTAGCGTATCCGGTCAATCCCAGTCGTTGCGCTTCATGTTGCGTGGTGTAGCGAAATCCTACCCCCTGAACCCGACCATAGACCCAGGCGATTATGCAGACTTTCGACATTGCGGTTCTCCTAATCAACATAAATGAAGGAACAGTTACAAGGCCTTAGCGCACCTGTTTCGGCAGGCATCCGTAATGCTGGCGGAATCTTGCGGTAAATCGTGAGCCTGACAGATAGCCACAGCGTAACGCAATTTCGCCAATCGGCAGCGTGGTCGATTGTAGTTGAGAGAGCGCGCAGGACATGCGCACCTCTTCGACTATCTGCCGGTAACTCTGCGATTCCATCTGTAATCGTCGGCGTAATGTTGAAGTACCGATGGACAAGTGACCGGCAATCTCCTGAGCTGTCCATAGCTTAGCAGGGGATAACATAATAAGTTGTCGCACCTGTTCAGTCAGATTAAACCGTCGCTCGATAAGCAGAGGCCCCGCCACACCATCATGCAGTAGCGCCAGCAATAATCCCATCGCCTGATGCTCCTGCAATTTTGCAGGTAAGTCCTGGCGTACAGCGTCCAGCAGGCTTTCCCACATAAATGCCAGTCCGTTACTCATGGGCGTGCATAGCGACGTCAATTTTGCCGGAGGGAAATCCTTGACCCAGTTATTTTTAAACGTGCTAATGATGCTCGTCGACAGCAACAGCAAATCCGAGCGAAATGCTCCCTGTTCCGGCTGATTAATAATCTCCAGAGGCGTATTCGCCGGGATGATAATCAGCTCACCCGGCCCTGCAACCAGACGATTGTCATCCTGAATAATGACCTTACTTCCCTGCGTAATATGGCAAATAGCAACAGAAAACAGTTTAACCTGGTGCAGGCGGTGCAGATGGCCGGAACGCACCTCAGCGGTGGTAAGGTTGTTATGGCGAAAATGGACATCCTGCACCAGTGTATCCTCTTTATTTTCTTGCGTAAGTGGCGGTTAATTCCGCTTTGGCGATCACGTGGCTGTTCAGCATAAAACCGACCAGCGCACCGCTGGCGTTACTGTCAATTGGCAACGCGTCGGTATTTAACGCCCACACGGTAAACTGATAGCGATGAGGTTTATCGCCCGGTGGTGGACAGGCGCCGCCAAATCCAGCATAACCGAAATCATTGCGTCCCTGAACTGCTCCAGCGGGTAACTTATCCATGCTGGCTCCGCCAGGAAGCGTGTGGACCTGAGCCGGAATATTTACGATGGTCCAGTGCCACCAGCCGCTTCCCGTTGGCGCATCAGGATCAAACAGCGTAATGGCAAAGCTTTTGGCATCAACTGGCGGATTTTGCCAGCTCAGCTGCGGGGAAATATTGTCGCCACTGCAGCCAAACCCCTTAAACACTTGTTTTTGCGTTAATTGCAGGTTAGCGGGTATATCGGCGCTGCTGAGGCGAAATGTCGAGGCGGCAGAGGCATCAAAACTCAACGCGACAATAGCGGCGGTAGCCAGAGAGTAGACAGCTTTCATTACATTTCCTTTTTCTGATTAAGAAATAGCAATGTAAACGGTGGGTATAAAAGAAACTGTGCCTCTGTGATAGCGTTTTGTGCCGAAACGCCCAGCGCCATACGCTGATGATTGACCTCATCATCTGTGCTACTCTACGCGCCATTTTATTTTAATGGTTTCAGGTTGGTACTTTACTCCAGCCCGCGTCACTGTTTGTGAGAGGTTGCTCCGCATGACTGAATCTACAATTCCACATTATCCTCGTTTAGTGTTAGCCAAAGGGCGCGATAAATCATTACTGCGCCGCCATCCGTGGGTATTTTCCGGTGCTGTCGCACGTATGGAAGGTAAAGCCAACCTCGGTGAAACCATCGATATTGTTGACCATCAGGGTAAATGGTTAGCACGCGGCGCGTACTCACCTGCGTCGCAGATCCGTGCCCGCGTCTGGACATTCGACAAGTCTGAATCCATCGATATTGATTTCTTCACCCGTCGTCTGCAACAGGCGCAAACATGGCGCGACTGGCTGGCGAAAAAAGACGGGTTGAACAGCTATCGTCTGATCGCAGGAGAATCCGATGGTCTGCCGGGCATCACCATTGACCGCTTCGGCAACTTTCTGGTATTGCAACTGCTCAGCGCCGGTGCTGAATATCAACGCGCCGCGCTGATTAGCGCTCTGCAAGTTGTGTTCCCGGACTGCGCTATTTATGACCGTAGCGACGTGGCCGTGCGTAAAAAAGAAGGTATGGAGCTGACCCAAGGGCCAGTAACGGGCGAACTGCCGCCAGCCCTGCTGCCTATCGAAGAGCACGGGATGAAGCTGCTGGTTGATATTCAGCACGGTCACAAAACCGGTTATTACCTTGATCAACGCGACAGCCGTCTGGCCACGCGCCGTTATGTAGAAAATCAACGGGTTCTGAACTGTTTCTCTTATACCGGCGGCTTTGCGGTCTCGGCATTAATGGGCGGATGCCGTCAGGTGGTCAGCGTCGATACCTCTCAGGAAGCGCTTGATATTGCCCGCCAGAACGTAGAACTGAACAAGCTGGATCTGAGCAAAGCCGAATTTGTGCGTGATGACGTATTCAAACTGCTGCGCGCTTATCGCGATCGCGGTGAGAAATTTGATGTCATTGTGATGGATCCGCCGAAGTTCGTCGAAAACAAAAGCCAGTTAATGGGCGCCTGCCGCGGCTATAAGGACATCAATATGCTGGCTATTCAGTTGCTCAACCCCGGCGGCGTATTGCTGACATTCTCCTGCTCCGGACTGATGACCACCGATTTATTTCAGAAAATCATCGCTGATGCCGCAATAGATGCTGGTCGTGATGTACAATTTATAGAGCAGTTCCGTCAGGCCGCCGATCACCCGGTGATCGCTACCTACCCGGAAGGGCTGTATCTGAAAGGGTTTGCCTGTCGCATCATGTAACTTGAAAAGTGGAATATTACCCTTACATAGAGGGTATCTATTTCCCGGGAGGTGACTATGATTGCCAGCAAATTCGGTATCGGCCAGCAGGTCCGCCATTCCCTGTTAGGTTACCTCGGAGTGGTCGTGGATATCGACCCGGAATATTCGCTTGATGAACCGTCAGCCGATGAGCTGGCGGTTAACGACGAACTTCGCGCCGCTCCCTGGTATCACGTGGTGATGGAAGACGATAATGGTCTGCCGGTGCATACGTATCTGGCCGAAGCACAGCTGAGTGGCGAGCTACAGGAAGAACATCCGGAGCAACCGTCGATGGATGAACTGGCGCGAACAATCCGTAAACAGCTTCAGGCTCCGCGTCTGCGTAATTGATGCGAACACAAGCCCGATGGCAATTCGCTTATCGGGTTTATGTTGCTCATCCGGCCAGCAACACGGGCCGGATAAGCAACGTGCCTTAAGGCAACAACACAACCTTACTTCGCCAGTCCCAGCCGCGGGATCTCAATCGCCGGACAGCGATCCATGACCACCGCCAGCCCCGCGTCACGTGCCAGTACGGCTGCCTGCTCGTTAATTACGCCAAGCTGCATCCATAAGGTCTTCGCACCGATGGCGATAGCCTCCTGAGCAACGCCCCACGCCGCTTCAGAATTACGAAAGACATCAACCATATCCACTTTCTCCGGCACATCCGCCAGCGTCGCGTACCCTTGCTGCCCCAACAGCGTTTTCCCGGCAACTTTTGGCGAAACGGGGATAACGTGATAGCCCTGATCGAGTAAATACTTCATTACCCGATAGCTTGGACGATCGGGTTTATCGCTTGCACCAACCAGTGCAATCGTACGGGTAGATGTCAAAATGCCAGCAATATCGGTCTCTTTCATCGTCTTCCTCCAGGCTGTTTAACAAAGTGTACGACAAACCTGGCCTTGCAACCATTCATCCCATACTGGCGCATGAGAGCTAAACTCAAAAATATGTCTATATGTTAGTAAACGTGACCAGTGAAAAAATTAGATACATCTGATGCAGATATTTTCTGGACAGGAGAAACCTATGAAAGCCGGCATTATGACAGCCTTGATTGCTCTGTGTTTGCCGGTAACTGTTTTTGCCACCTCTTTGCGTCTGTCGAGTGAAATTGATCTTCTGGTGCTGGATGGAAAAAAAGTCTCCAGCTCATTACTGCGTGGCGCCGACAGTATTGAGTTGGAAAATGGTCGGCACCAGCTTGTATTTCGCGTAGAAAAAACCCTTCGCCTGTCCAGCCACGAAGAACGTCTGTATATTTCCCCTCCGCTGGTTATCAGCTTTGATACCCAGCTCGTCAGCCAGGTTAATTTTCACCTTCCGCGTCTGAACAATGAGCGGGACGCATCACATTTCGATGATGCACCGCGTGTGGAACTGCTGGATGGGGACGCCATGCCCATCCCCGTTAAGCTGGATATTCTGTCAATCACCTCCACGGCGAAAATCGTGGATTATGAAATGGAAACTGAGCGCTATAACAAAGCGGCTAAACATGCGTCATTGCCACAATTCGCCACCATGATGGCCGACGACAGCTCGCTGCTTTCTGGGGTATCTGAACTGGATCGGGTGCCGCCTCAGTCGCAAACGCTGACCGAGCAACGATTAAAATTTTGGTTTGAGCAGGCCGACGCCCAAACGCGAAGTAACTTTCTGCAATGGGCCCAGAAACAGCCTTCTTCATGACATTTATGTTCACAGACGCATTTTTTTTGTCTTTCTCTTGCAGCGTCAAGTGCTTCCAGTACTCTGTAACAAGGTTAACTTGGGAGCTGTACTATGGAATTAACGACTCGCACATTGCCAGCGCGTAAGCATATTGCGCTGGTGGCACACGATCACTGTAAAAATATGTTGATGAGCTGGGTGGAACGCCACCAGCCGTTACTGGAAAAACACGTTCTGTATGCCACGGGAACAACAGGGAACTTAATTCAACGCGCGACAGGAATGGACGTCAACGCAATGCTGAGCGGTCCAATGGGGGGTGATCAGCAGGTGGGCGCGCTGATTTCAGAAGGGAAAATAGATGTGCTGATCTTCTTCTGGGATCCGCTCAACGCCGTTCCCCACGATCCTGATGTCAAAGCCCTGCTGCGCCTTGCCACAGTCTGGAACATTCCGGTCGCCACCAACGTGTCGACGGCAGATTTTATTATCCAGTCGCCAAACTTCAACGATGAGACGGACATACTGATCCCGGATTACGCCCGTTATCTGGCAGAACGCCTCAAATAATGCCCAGGCAGGCGGCAACTACCGCCTGCGTTTCAGGGTTTCCTCGTCACCGGGACATCCAGTCGCTTAAGCTCATCAACAAAACACGATGGTGTTTCTTTATTGAACAGCAACCACACCCGGTGACGTGCGCGCGTTAGTGCCACATACAGCAACCTTCGCTCTTCAGCATCCGGAAAATCTTCAACCGCCGGGAGCAGCGCCTCTTCCATAATCGACTCGCGGGCTGGTGCAGGAAAGCCATCATTACCCTCATGAAGACCGACGACAATAACGTAGTCCGCTTGCTGTCCTTTACTGGCATGGATAGTCATAAAATCCAGCTGTAGCTTAGGCCAGCGGGTAGCCGCTTTCTCCAGACTGGCCGGTTTCAGATGATGGTATCGCGCCAGGACCAGAATTCTCTCTTCTGTTTTCACAAAACCCGACAGTTTATCCAGCAACAGATCCAACTGGTTTTCATCAAGCAAGGTGACGGCTTTTTTATCCCCTGTCATCAGGCTGTTGAGCGGTTTCGTAAGCTGATGGGGATTCTGCTGAATAAACTGATTTGCGACTTCACCAATACGGCTATTGAAACGGTAAGTCGTATCCAGATTACAGCGATCGCCCTCGCCAAAGTTTTGCTGGAATGCCGTGGTCAGCGAAAGTTGCGCCCCGCTAAACCGGTAAATGGCCTGCCAGTCATCGCCTACGGCAAACAGCGTAGTCTGCGAGTTTTGCTTGCGTAGCGCGGCCAACAAGGCGGCACGCTGAGGAGAAATATCCTGAAATTCATCGACCAGAATATGCTTCCAGGGACTGATAAACCGCCCTTTTTCCAGAATAACAATGGCCTGATGGATTAACCCGGAAAAATCGACGGCATTCTCGTCCTTCAGGGCGCTCTTCCAGGCTTTGAGCAGGGGCGCCATGAGCTTTATGCGTTTACTGAACAGGTCGCGGATCTCCTGCGGAGCATTGGCAATCATCTCCGCCTGCGCTCCGCCATGCATACGCATCAGGCTAACCCAGCGATCGAGCCGGGAGGCCAAACGCCGCTGTAACTTTTCGTCGTCCCAGAAGTTACCTTCGGGTACAGACCACTGCATCTCTTCTTCTAACCATTGTCGCCAACCTTTAGCCTGCGCTTTTTTCTCGCTGCACTGCTGACGCCAGGTAGTAATGAAGAGTTTGCTGCGCGCAACGGCGTCATTTTCCAGCTTGCTAACCGTCGGAACTTTTTTGCTGCCCTGCGAAATGATATGCAGCGCCAGTGAATGAAACGTCCGCGCGGTGACCTCATCCGTATGCAGACGTTCACGGATGCGGTCATCCATCTCCTGAGCCGCTTTACGACCGAACGCCAGCAACAGAATTTGTTCTGCCGCCGCCTCGCCTCGCGCCAACAGCCAGCCCGCACGGGCAACCAGAACCGATGTTTTGCCGCTTCCCGCCCCGGCAAGTACCAATAAGGCTTGCTCACCATTCACCACCGCGCGCGCCTGGGCAGGGTTCAGCGGCGAAGATTCAATGTGCTGGAAAAACTCGGCATGCTCTGCCAGCATCGCATCGGTATAGGCCTGATTGTGCTGTAAACGACAGGCCTCAATATCCTGCAACCATGCCTGGCATTGGCGTAACGCTTCACGACAATTTTCAAATTCTTCCAGCCGCTTCAGCGGTAGCGGCAACGCCGCAAAGGCACGGAGGATCTGCTGTTGCAATCCTGAGGTTTGGCTACGTGTCAGCCATTTATTTTCACTTGTCCGGGCTGCAATCGCATCCAATTGTTGCTGTAACACTCCAGCAGCCACCTCACTCATTTCCTGGCTCCACTGCTGCCAGAGCGTATTTAAATGGTGATGGAAGCGTTGGGTTTCCGCCCATTCTGTGCCGTGAAGCCGTACCACCTTATCATCCGGAAGCACAAACTCCAGCTCTCCCCACACCAGGCCGCGTTTGCAATGAATAGCCAATAACTGGTTGAAGGGAATAAGATACTCGTGACGATCGCCGGAAACTTTAATCCCGGCATTGAGAATAACGGCCCGATCGTAAGGGTGTTGCGCCAGACGTTTTCCAAGAGAAGTTGCTTTCAGTTCCATAAGACTCAAGCGGATCCACACGAAGAGGTTTGCATATCAGTGTAACCGCCAGAGAAAACGTGCTCCAGCCCAAAAAAACGTTACAATTGCCGAATTCACAGAAAACCAGAGTTAATCGAGGGTTTATGCGTACTGTTCTGAATATTTTAAATTTTGTGCTAGGTGGGTTCGCCACCACCTTAGCCTGGTTATTGGCTACGCTGGTCAGTATTGTGCTTATTTTTACTTTACCCTTGACCCGGTCATGCTGGGAAATAACCCGACTCTCGCTGTTTCCCTATGGCAACGAAGCGATTCATGTCGATGAACTTAATCCGGCAGGGAAAAATGTGCTTCTTAATACCGGTGGCACATTGCTCAATATTTTCTGGCTGATTTTCTTCGGTTGGTGGCTGTGCCTGATGCACATTGTCTCCGGCATTGCCCAGTGCATTTCGATTATTGGTATTCCGGTGGGTATTGCGAACTTTAAAATTGCCGCTATTGCGCTCTGGCCGGTGGGGCGTCGGGTGGTTTCTGTCGAAGTTGCCCGCGCTGCGCGTGAAGCCAATGCGCGCCGTCGCTTTGAATAATCAGGACTGATGGCCTTTATGTTAAGTCCGCTGCTTAAACGCTATACCTGGAACAGCACCTGGCTGTACTACGTAAGAATTTTTATCGCGCTTTGTGGCACAACAGCGCTACCCTGGTGGCTGGGCGATGTTAAGCTGACCATCCCGCTCACGCTGGGTATGGTCGCTGCTGCGCTGACCGATCTGGACGATCGCCTCGCTGGCCGACTGCGCAATTTGATCATTACGTTGATCTGCTTTTTTATTGCCTCAGCCTCCGTAGAATTGCTCTTCCCATGGCCATGGCTGTTTGCCATTGGGTTAACGCTTTCCACCAGCGGCTTCATTCTGCTGGGGGGCTTAGGCCAGCGCTATGCAACCATCGCCTTTGGTGCGTTGTTGATTGCCATTTATACTATGCTGGGAACGTCGCTTTACGATCAGTGGTATCAGCAGCCGATCCTGTTGCTCGCTGGCGCTATCTGGTACAACCTTCTGACGCTGACCGGGCATCTTCTGTTCCCCATCCGCCCACTGCAGGACAATCTGGCGCGTAGCTACGAACAGTTAGCGCACTACCTGGAACTGAAATCACGCCTTTTTGATCCCGACATTGAAGATGAAAGCCAGGCGCCGTTGTATGATTTGGCCCTCGCTAATGGGCAATTGATGGCGACGCTAAACCAGACAAAGGTATCGTTACTGACTCGCCTGCGCGGCGACCGCGGTCAGCGCGGAACGCGTCGCACGCTACATTACTATTTTGTAGCGCAGGATATTCACGAACGCGCCAGCTCCTCCCATATTCAGTATCAAACGCTACGCGACCATTTCCGTCACAGCGACGTGATGTTTCGCTTCCAGCGCTTGATGTCGATGCAGGGGCAAGCCTGCACCCAGTTGTCCCGCTGTATTTTATTACGCACGCCTTACCAGCACGATCCGCACTTTGAGCGCGTCTTCACGCATATAGATGCCGCCCTGGAGCGTATGCGTGCGAGCGGTGCGCCTGCAGACCTGCTCAACACGCTGGGATTTTTGCTCTCAAACCTGCGAGCTATCGACGCCCAACTGGCCACCATCGAGTCAGAACAGGCTCAGGTACTCTCGCGTAATGAGTCTGAAAATCAGCTTGCCGATGACAGTCCGCATGGGTTCAGCGATATCTGGTTACGTCTGAGCCGTAATTTTACGCCTGAGTCAGCCCTGTTTCGCCATGCAGTACGCATGTCGCTGGTGCTTTGTGTCGGCTATGCCATTATCCAGATTACCGGGATGAACCACGGATACTGGATCCTGCTGACCAGTCTGTTTGTCTGTCAGCCAAACTACAACGCCACCCGACATCGCCTGGCGCTAAGGATTATCGGTACATTGGTAGGAATCGCCATTGGTTTACCTATCCTGTGGTTCGTTCCTTCTCTGGAAGGTCAGTTAATACTTTTGGTGATCACTGGCGTACTGTTTTTTGCCTTTCGCAACGTCCAGTATGCGCACGCCACGATGTTTATCACGCTGCTGGTACTGCTGTGCTTTAATCTGCTCGGTGAAGGTTTCGAAGTTGCGCTGCCGCGCGTTATCGATACGCTGATAGGGTGTGCCATTGCATGGGCTGCCGTGAGTTTCATCTGGCCTGACTGGCGTTTTCGTAACCTGCCGCGTGTCATTGAGCGGGCCACTGACGCAAACTGTCGTTACCTCGATGCTATTCTCGAACAATATCATCAGGGTCGTGATAATCGTATGGCATACCGTATCGCCCGTCGTGACGCGCACAATCGTGATGCAGAGCTTGCCTCCGTGGTGTCGAACATGTCGAGTGAACCGGATGTCACGGCCCAAACGCGAGAAACAGCATTTCGCTTGCTGTGCCTCAATCATACGTTTACCAGTTACATTTCCGCCCTTGGCGCACACCGCGAACAGTTAACCAACCCGGAAGTTCTGGCATTACTGGATGATGCCGTCTGCTACGTTGATGACGCGCTTCACTATCAACCCGCAGACGAACAGCGCGTCTACCAGGCGCTGGAGGGGCTGAAGCATCGAATTCAGCATCTTGAGCCACGTCCGGATAGTAAAGAACCGCTTGTTATACAGCAGGTTGGGCTATTGATCGCCCTGCTACCGGAAATCCGGCGATTACAACAGCAAATTGCCGTGCTGCCTTCTAATACCCCGGCTTCGGCGTCAGGGAACTGACCCACTCCACTAGCTCCTGGCGACGGACCGCCGGGAGCGCTGCTTCATGCACGCCACCGACCGCGCCTTCAAGGGCATAAAGTATTTTTACCGTCAGGGCTGGATTATTTTGCCGCAGTTTCAGCCAGCACATTTGGGCGCCCAACGTTCGCAATGTTCCCTCATCTTTAATTCCTGCTTCATTTAGCAGGGTCTCCAGATGAAACGTCATATTTGGTAGTTCCCGCAGACGATGTTGAGCAAAGCGACTCTGTTTTTCCTTAACAGCAGCATCCAATGAGTACCGCGATAACGACACCAACTGCTGCTGGTTTTGCCACAGCGCATCATTCACCTGATAGTAGTTGAGTACCACCGGACGCCCGCGCTTTATAAATGTCAGCCAGACAGGCGAATTTTTTACACAGTACTGTACGCTCTGTTCGCAGGCCCGAAGATATAACTCACCGTTAGCGACCATAGCAAAGACCGTATCCCCAACCGTCAAACTGTAGCTGCCAAATAATGAGCGATAGTGAATTGTTCCCAGAGACGCCAGATATTCTTGTGATTTATAGATCTTTGCATAAGAAAGTTCTTTCATAAAAATCCTTTTAAATCATAACGTAAGCAAATGATTTTCAATAACAGATCCGTTAATGACGAAAATAGGCAACTTATTCGCACGGGGCAAGATGAATTTTATTTTTCCCGTAACTACGACTAAAAATTGCGAACCTGTTTCCGAAAATAAGGTTGATCTTTATTGATAGCAGGGTTACTGTATATCCATACAGTAACTCACAGGGCTGGATTGATTATGTACACTTCAGGCTATGCAAATCGTTCTTCGTCGTTCTCTTCCACATCAAGCAACATTGCGCGCGTTTCATCAGAGAACGCAACCGCTGGGCTTATCAGTGAAGTGGTCTATCGCGAGGACCAGCCCATGATGACGCAACTACTGCTGCTTCCCCTGCTGCAGCAGTTAGGGCAGCAATCACGCTGGCAGCTGTGGCTGACGCCTCAGCAAAAATTAAGTCGGGAGTGGGTACAGTCAGCCGGGCTTCCATTGACAAAAGTGATGCAGATTCGCCAACTCTCCCCCTGCAATACGCTGGAATCGATGATCCGTGCGCTGCGCACAGGTAATTACAGCGTCGTTATCGGCTGGCTGGGAGAAGAGTTAACGGAAGACGAACACGCTGAACTGGTTAAAGCGGCTGAAGAAGGAAATGCTATGGGATTTATCATGCGTCCTGTTCGCGCACAGTCACTTGCGGGGAGACAGCATTCCGGGCTAAAAATTCACTCGAATTTGTATCATTGAGTAAAATTAGGATTTATCCTGGAATTTTTTTTCATGCTTCAATTTGCCTTTGAGCTTTAACGCGTTTTTCGTGCGAACGCCTGTCTCAAGCGGTTTTCAAGAAATCTCCAGTGCATTTAGACATCAATAAATGTTAAATATTATGTATACAAGCCTTTTTTTTTCATATGCCTGACGGACTTCACACTTGTAAGTTTTCAACTACGTTGTAGACTTTACATCGCCAGGGGTGCTCGGCGTAAGCCGCAGATATCGGTAGAGTAACTATTGAACTGGTCCCCGGGTGAAGGATTTAACCGTGTTATCTCTCTTCGGAGATATTCATGGCGAATTTTGGATGATAACGAGGCGCAAAAAATGAAAAAGACAGCTATCGCAATTGCAGTGGCACTGGCTGGTTTCGCTACCGTGGCGCAGGCCGCTCCGAAAGATAACACCTGGTACGCTGGTGCTAAACTGGGCTGGTCTCAGTACCATGATATTGGCAACAACCAGATCAACAACGCCGGCCCTACCCACGAAAGCCAACTGGGTGCTGGTGCGTTCGGTGGTTATCAGGTTAACCCGTACGTTGGTTTCGAAATGGGTTATGACTGGTTAGGCCGTATGCCGTACAAAGGCTACACTGACCAGACTCACAACAACGGCGCTTTCAAAGCTCAGGGCGTTCAGCTGACCGCTAAACTGGGTTACCCAATCACTGACGATCTGGACGTTTATACCCGTCTGGGTGGTATGGTTTGGCGTGCAGACGCTAAAAACAACACCGGCTTCAAAGACCACGACACTGGTGTATCCCCAGTATTCGCTGGTGGCGTAGAGTATGCAATTACTCCTGAAATCGCTACCCGTCTGGAATACCAGTGGACCAACAACATCGGTGACGCGAACACCGTTGGCGGTCGTCCGGATAACGGTCTGTTAAGCGTTGGTGTTTCTTACCGTTTCGGCCAGCAGGAAGAAGCAGCTCCAGTAGTTGTTGCTCCAGCTCCGGCTCCAGAAGTACAGACCAAGCACTTCACTCTGAAGTCTGACGTTCTGTTCAACTTCAACAAAGCAACTCTGAAACCAGAAGGCCAGCAGGCTCTGGACCAGATGTACAGCCAGCTGAGCAACCTGGATCCGAAAGACGGTTCCGTAGTGGTTCTGGGCTTCACTGACCGCATCGGTTCTGACGCTTACAACCAGGGTCTGTCCGAGAAACGTGCTCAGTCCGTTGTTGATTACCTGATCTCTAAAGGTATTCCTTCTGACAAAATCTCTGCACGTGGCATGGGCGAATCTAACCCGGTTACTGGCAACACCTGTGACAACGTGAAAGCTCGCGCTGCACTGATCGACTGCCTGGCTCCGGATCGTCGTGTTGAGATCGAAGTTAAAGGTATCAAAGACGTTGTAACTCAGCCTCAGGCTTAAGTTATCGTCTTATAAAAAAACCCCGCATCGCGGGGTTTTTTTTCATCTGTGTTTTAATCAAAGCACACTACTACGTCACCCATTAAACCACCCTGCCACTACTCTTTTCCCAGCAGTGCCTGTAAATCCTGTTTTAATGTCGACATTTTATTTGCGTACTTCTCTTTATGCTCCGCATCTTCAATCAGTTGCACAATGGTTTCAGAAAGCGTTTTACCGCGCCGCTGCGCAAGGCCTGCTAAGCGTTGCCAAACCATGAATTCCAGATCGATAGATTTCTTTCGTGTATGCTGATGCTCAGCATTAAAATGCCGCTTGCGCCTCGCCCGTATGGTCTGTTTCATACGATTGAGTAGCGCAGGGTTCATGTGTTCTTCAATCCAGGTATTGACCCGAACCGGTTCATTTTCGAGGGTTAGCAATAAATCAACGGCTTCTTTGGCAGCGCTGGCCTCTACGTAACGGGTTATTAATTCCCCCTCACGATGCTTCTTCACCAGGTACTTCCACTTCCAGCCGCTTTCAAGATTTTCAAGTTGTTGATATTTCATTGCGATCTCAATGTTACCGTGTAACTCTTATCAGAATATCAGCTTTTTGAGCAACTGAAGAAAAGAATATCCAGCCTGTGAACTGCCGCGCGTCATCACTTCCGTTTCGCGGTGCTTTCCAGGTGTGTAGTGATGAGGGTTACGGTATAATCTCGTTTTTAACAACAGACTAAAAAACATCAACTTTGACCATTACGAAACTTGCATGGCGTGATCTGGTTCCTGATACCGACAGTTATCAGGAAGTATTTGCACAGCCGCACGTCACTGACGACACCGATACCTTACTTAGTGATACTCAGCCACGTTTACAATTCGCGCTAGAGCAGCTTCTGCAGCACTGGACGACGTCCTCGTTCATGCTGGTAAAAGCACCGGAAGAGCTTGAATACCTTAACCTTATTGCAACTGCTGCACATACACTGCACACGGACGCAGGACGCCTGACTGGGGGTCATTATGATATCTCTGGTCACACTATCCGCTATCGTACAGCGGAAAAAGCAGAAGACAATTTTGCGACGTTAACTCAGGTGGTCAACGCTGACTGGGTTGAAGCCGAGCAACTGTTTGGCTGCCTGCGTCAGTTCAATGGCGATATTTCCCTGCAACCAGGTCTGGTACATCAGGCGAATGGTGGGGTGTTGGTTATCTCATTACGCACTCTGCTGGCCCAACCGCTGTTGTGGATGCGTCTGAAAGCCATTGTCAGCCACGAGCGCTTTGACTGGGTAGCTTTTGATGAGTCTCGCCCATTGCCCGTTTCCGTTCCGCCTATGCCGCTTAAACTGAAAGTGATTTTAGTCGGGGAGCGTGAATCACTGGCAGATTTTCAGGACATGGAGCCAGAACTGGCTGAGCAGGCCATCTACAGCGAATTTGAAGACAACCTGCAGATAGTCGATGCCGAAACCATGACACAGTGGTGTCAATGGGTAACGCATACCGCGACGCGCAACAATTTGCCCTACCCAGCGCCTGATGCCTGGCAGGTTCTAATCCGCGAAGCGGTGCGCTATACCGGCGAACAGGATACGTTGCCGCTTAACCCCTTGTGGATCATCCGACAGTTCAAAGAAGTGGCCTCGCTATGCGAGAGCGAAACCTGCACGGCTGAGCAGTTCAGCCTGATGCTGGCGCAGCGCGAATGGCGGGAAGGATTCCTGGCCGAACGTATGCAGGATGAGATCCTGCAAGAGCAAATCCTTATTGAAACGGAAGGCGAGCGAATTGGTCAGATCAACGCCCTGTCGGTCATTGAGTTTCCGGGTCATCCTCGCGCGTTTGGAGAACCATCACGTATCAGCTGCGTGGTGCATATTGGCGATGGCGAATTCACAGATATTGAGCGCAAAGCCGAGCTGGGAGGAAATATTCATGCCAAGGGGATGATGATTATGCAGGCGTTCCTGATGTCTGAACTCCAGCTTGAGCAGCAAATTCCCTTCTCGGCCTCGCTGACCTTTGAACAATCATACAGCGAAGTTGATGGTGACAGCGCGTCCATGGCGGAATTGTGCGCATTGATTAGCGCCCTCGCCGACGTCCCTGTGAATCAAAGCATCGCCATTACGGGTTCTGTCGATCAATTTGGTCGGGCACAACCTGTCGGCGGTCTTAACGAGAAAATTGAAGGTTTCTTCGCCATCTGCCAGCAGCGTGAGCTGACAGGTACTCAGGGCGTTATCATTCCATCAGCTAATGTCAGACACCTGAGTCTGCAACCGGCCCTGCTACAGGCCATAGAAGAAGAAAAATTCACTATCTGGGCGGTGGACGATGTAACCGATGCATTGCCGCTATTACTAAATCTGGTGTGGGATGGCGAAGGCCAGACAACGCTGATGCAAACCATCCAGGAACGTATTGCGACAGCAACGCAACAGGAAGGCCGTCACCGTTTTCCATGGCCGCTACGTTGGCTGAACTGGATTATTCCGAACTGATCGGACTTGTTCAGCGTACACGTGTTAGCTATCCTGCGTGCTTCAATAAAATAAGGCTTACAGAGAACATGGTAGATAAACGCGAATCCTATACAAAAGAAGACCTTCTTGCCTCTGGTCGCGGTGAGCTGTTTGGCGCAAAAGGCCCGCAACTGCCTGCACCAAGCATGCTGATGATGGACCGTGTCATTAAGATGACCGAAACCGGTGGCAACTTTGACAAAGGTTATGTTGAAGCTGAACTGGATATTAACCCGGACCTGTGGTTCTTCGGATGCCACTTCATCGGCGATCCGGTGATGCCAGGCTGCCTGGGTCTTGATGCCATGTGGCAGCTGGTTGGATTCTATCTCGGCTGGCTGGGCGGCGAAGGTAAAGGCCGTGCGCTGGGCGTAGGCGAAGTGAAATTCACCGGTCAGGTTCTGCCGACTGCGAAGAAAGTCACTTACCGCATTCACTTCAAACGCATCGTTAACCGTCGCCTGATCATGGGCCTGGCTGATGGCGAAGTGCTGGTTGATGGTCGTCTGATCTACACCGCAAACGATCTGAAAGTGGGTCTTTTCCAGGACACTTCCGCGTTCTAATCGCAGAGATCAGGCGTTGCGTCGTTGTCGGATGACAGCGTGAACGCCTTATCCGGTCTGCAAAAAGGCGAAACCTCCGCTCTGCGGAGGTTTCTTTTATCTAAAGAGACAGAATCAGGCCATTAAAACCCTATCCCCCATGGCTTCTCGCCAGCCTCCCAGCCAGTATGATCTCTGATTCAGCGCCTGATAGGGACACATTTCTTTTGAGCGTCCGGCAATGCCGGCCTGATATCCACGTTGATGTGCCCGTTCCAGGCGATCTCGTTTTTGTCTCTTCATGCCTCGTTTCCCTCATCTTTAGTTCTGGTGGAAAAGAAAACAGTGATTACTAAGTGTGCAATCACACTAAACGAATACCCCTAAACATCAGGCTCGTCAATGCGCAAAATTCACGCCAGTGTCATATTTGTGAGCTACCCGCGAAATCATTTGTACAAAAAAAATCAGACAGAACAGTTATCTCCGCGGCTAAAAAATAAAAAAAACCGCCCCGGGCGGTGAACCAGGGGCGGCATAATTTACAATTATTTAAGCTTAAGGGATGCGTTTCAGCTCTTGAGCTATGGCCGTCGCTTCCTGACTCCAGGCGTTGGCGAGAACCTTCACCATCTCATCGTAGCCGTCCCTGGTCTGCACTGCCTCGATGTGGAACGGACGCTTGATCAACTGCCCCTGGTGATTCAGTAACCATTCTCCGCTGACAATAACCTTCCCATCGTACCTACCGTGGAAGCCGGTCACAGTGACGTTCAGCGTGTCCTGTGTGCTTCCCAGCGGCTGCGAAGCGACAACCCAGCCAGGTAATTGCATACTGAGGTTCGTCACCAGCGTATTGCGCAATTGCTGATCTAAAGGACTGGCCCAGAGATTATTATTCGCTATCACATATTGCACATCGCTGGTCTGGTAAACCACTCCATTACCCGCCAGATAGTCCGGCACCGCAATCTGCTCAACCCACAGCAGCCGGTTACCCTGGTTGGCGGAGCTTTGGACGCCCCCTTGCGCGATAGGAAGCTGGTAATAGCTTTTATTTTCTCCGCTGGAGCTGCATGACGTCAGCCAGACCGCCATCATCACCACTAGCCACTTTTTCATTGTTTCGCCCTCTTCGGCTCTGGATCTTTTTTGTCCTTCGCTTCAAATACCAGCGCATTGCTCTTATCGTTCAACGTTTTCAGTACCGGTTGCAGTTCGCGCAGTACCTGATCAAGACGCTGCATATCCGCCACCATCTTGTTGTAGGCTGCCGAACCCGGCTGGAAGCCCTGCATGCTACGATTAAGTTCACGCAACGTATTTTGCATATCCGCCGGAAGATCCTGCATTGACTGGCTGGATGTGATCTTATTCATATTATCCAGCGTGGTTTGCAGATGCTTCATCGTACGCTGGCTTTCTGACAACGTATTGGTCGCCTGCTCAATCATCGGGTTCAACGGCAGATTATTAATCTTATCCAGCGCTTCCATCAGGCGCTGCTGGATCTGCGCTAAACCGCCACTCACCGTCGGGATAATCTGATAACCATTAAATTCTCGTACACCGCTAATCGGTGGTTCTTTCGGGTAGAAGTCGAGATCGACATACAGCGCGCCGGTCACCAGATTCCCGGTTTTCAGCGATGCGCGTAATCCGCGTTTGAGCAATTGCTCCAGATGAGCGCCAACATCAGTGTCCTCGCCCAGCTGTGCTTTCAGGCGCTCAGGCTCGATGCGTACCAACACCGGAATGCGGTAATCATTGTTAAATACCTGACGCATGTTCGGTGAGAAGAAAGGTACTTTACTCACCGTCCCCAGACGAATGCCGCGGAATTCCAGCGGCGCGCCTGGCTGCAGGCCACGAATCGAATCCTTAAAGAACATCAGGTAGTCAATATGATCGGTATACAGGGAATCCTGAATACTTTTTTGATCGTCATAAAGATTAAACGCGGACTGTTGCCCAACCGGCTCACCTTGTTCTAAACCTTCTGGCACATCAAAACTTACGCCACCGCCAAACAACGTGGAGAGCGATCCCATTTCCACACGCATACCTGCGGAGGTAAGATCCACGGCGATCCCACTGTCTTTCCAGAAACGCACATTGCTGGTCACCAGACGATCGTTAGGCGCATTAATGAAAAGCTGGTAGCTGATAGTACGCTTTTGCGCATCGAAGGTGCTGGTCTCAACCGACCCCACACGATATCCACGGAACAATACCGGATCGCCGGGGCTTAACTGCCCGGCTTTTTTACTGTCCAGTATCACGCGGATCCCTTTCGCATCTGGCGGTGCCAGCGGCGGTGAGTCCAGTAGTTGGTAATTTTCCAGCTTATTCCCTTTATTGCCGGGCTGCAGTTCAATATATGCCCCGGACAATAGCGTGCCCAGGCCGCTGATACCTTCACGACCAACCTGCGGCTTCACCACCCAAAAAACAGAGTCTTTATGCAGCAGCTTTTCCATTCCAGAGTTAAGACGAGCTTTAATCTCCACATGGGTCAAATCATCCGTCAGAGTCGCGCTCTCGACGATGCCGACATCCACGCTGCGGCTTTTAATCGTCGTTTTGCCGCCTTCAATCCCTTCGGCATTGGTGGTAATCAGCGTGACTTCCGGCCCCTGATGGCTGTAATGATAAAACAGGACCCATGCGCCAATAAGCGCAGTAACGATCGGGAATATCCACACGGGCGACCAGTTTTTCACCTTCTGCACTTTGGCTTCCCCACTTTTAGATTCCATGCTGTCAGGACTCCTCATGATCTGGTTCTGGTTCACGGTCCCACGACAGACGCGGATCAAATGTCATCGCAGAAAACATTGTCATAATGACGACTAAAGCAAACATCAAAGCACCCATTGCAGGATAAATGTTCATTAACCCTCCCATGCGCACCAGCGCAGAGAGTACCGCAATCACAAAAACGTCGATCATTGACCAGCGACCGACAAATTCCACCACTTCATAAATCAAGTGCATACGTTCACTGTCACGTTTGCCGTGCCCCTTGGCATCCCAACATAGCCAGGCAATGGCAATCATTTTCAACGTCGGCACCATAATACTGGCGATAAAGATAACCGCCGCCACCGGATAAGAGCCCTCGCTCCAAATCAAAACCACGCCTTCAAGAATCGTTGACGGCAACTTGGATCCGAGCAAATCGGTAATCATGATCGGCAGGATGTTGGCAGGAAGATAAAGCATGATTGACGTGAACAATAACGCCATCGTCCATTGCAGACTGTTTTTGCGACGCACGTAGCCTTTCGTCTCGCAGCGCGGGCACACCCGTTCGTCAGCGGGAAGAATAGCGGTGCAGCAGGAACAAGAACGCAACCCCTGCCGGATGCCGGGCACGCCAGGCTTTAATTCCTGGTTAATGACAGGCATTGGCGCAATATCATCCCACAGCCAACGGCGGTCAACGCACTGAAACGCCCGTAGCTGTAGTACACAAAAGAAGCACCATGGGATGAAACTGCTGCCCACGCCGATATCACCATAAGCCATCAGCTTAACGAAACTGACCAGCACTCCGGCGAGGAAGATTTCCGCCATCCCCCAGCTTTTCAACTGGAACAGGACGCGCGCAAGCCTGGCCTTTAGCCAGCCAGGCATTTCGGCACGGTTCACCAGCAGCAGAATAGTCAGTAAACAAAACGCGGGAACCAACTGGACGAATAATAAAAAAAACGTGCCGAGGCTGGCGTAATCTTCAGAGAAGAGCACGCTGGGGATTTCCAGCAACGTCACTTCGCTGCTTACCCCTGCGACGTTCATATTCACAAAAGGGAAGAGGTTTGATAAAAGCAGCATGAACAGCGCTGCTAAAACATAGGCAGTAGGACGCTGCCTCGGCGCGTCCCACTCAACCGTTAACGTAGTGCCACATCGTGGACATGCCGCTTTCTGACCATGCTCAAGGCGCGGTAACGCCACCAGCATGTCACACTGCGAACACAAAATATGCTTCGCGGCATGGTGATGTTCGCACATATGTGCTCCTTTAAATTATGCGCCATTCTTCAAAGATTCAAGATACTCCCAGCGCTCAAAGGCTTGCTCAAGTTCTTGTTCCGCTTCGTTCAGATTAGCTAAAACTTGTTGCGTTTGCTCGTGCGGCTGACTGAAAAAAGCGGCGTCAGCAACCTGAGCTTGTAATGTTTCCAGCTTAGCTTCCAGTTCTTCAAGCAATGCGGGGAGCTGCTCCAGTTCGCGCTGCAGTTTATAGCTTAGTTTGCTCGTGCCACGTTTGACAATTTCTGCTTTAGGAGCAACAGCTTCCTCTGTTTTTTTCACAACGGGCTGTTTAAACGCCACATGCTGCGCTTGCTGGCTGCGCGCGTCATGGTAACCGCCGACATAACGACCAATTTTACCACCGCCTTCGAAGATCCAACATTCCGTAACGGTATTATCCACAAACTGACGGTCGTGGCTCACCAGCAGTACGGTGCCCTGATAGCTGTCAATCAGCTCTTCAAGCAGTTCCAGCGTTTCGACGTCAAGATCGTTCGTTGGTTCATCGAGAATTAAAAGATTACTGGGTTTCAGGAACAAACGCGCCAGCAACAGACGATTTCGTTCCCCACCGGAGAGCGCGCGTACTGGCGTCATCGCCCGTTTCGGGTGGAACAAGAAGTCCTGCAGGTAGCCCAGCACATGGCGGGGTTTACCGTTAACCATCACCTCTTGCTTACCTTCGGCCAGATTGTCCATCACGGTTTTATCCGGATCCAGTTCAGCCCGGTGCTGATCGAAATAAGCCACTTCCAGCTTGGTCCCAACATGAATACGTCCACTGTCAGCCTGCAGTTGGCCTAGCATCAGTTTGAGCAGCGTCGTCTTGCCGCAACCGTTAGGGCCAATTAACGCAATTTTGTCGCTGCGCTGCACCTGCGCGGAGAAATCTTTTACCAGTTGCTTACCATCAACCTGATAATCCACATTCTCCATTTCGAAGACAATCTTGCCCGAACGGCTCGCCTCTTCAACCTGCATCTTCGCCGTGCCCATCACTTCGCGACGTTCACCGCGCTCGCGACGCATCGCTTTCAGGGCGCGCACACGGCCTTCGTTACGGGTACGACGCGCTTTGATACCCTGGCGGATCCAAACCTCTTCCTGCGCCAGCTTGCGATCAAACTCCGCGTTTTGTAACTCTTCTACCCGCAGCGCTTCTTCTTTCTCCAGCAGATACTGATCGTAGTTCCCCGGATAGGTCACCAGTTTGCCGCGGTCAAGATCAACAATACGCGTCGCCATGTTGCGAATAAATGAACGGTCGTGGGAAATGAAAATGATTGTCCCGTTGAAGGATTTCAGGAACCCTTCCAGCCAGTCGATTGTTTCAATGTCCAGATGGTTCGTCGGTTCATCGAGCAGCAATACGCGCGGATTACTCACCAACGCGCGGCCCAGCGCCGCTTTACGCAGCCAACCACCAGACAGCGACGAAAGCGCGGCGTTAGGATCCAGCCCCAGTTGCGCCAACACTTCATTAATGCGACTTTCGAGCTGCCACAGATTGTGGTGATCGAGCATTTCCTGAACCCGCGCCATCTCATTCAGATTTCTGTCGCTGGGATCGGTCATGACAAGGCGCGAAATATCATGATACCGCTTCAGGTATTCAGCCTGTTCCTCAATACCTTCGGCAACGAAGTCATACACGCTGCCCTCGACGTTACGCGGCGGATCCTGTTGCAGACGCGCGACGACCAGATCCTGCTCATAAATAATACGCCCGTCGTCAAGACCCTGTTCACGGTTCAGGATCTTCATCAGCGTCGATTTGCCCGCGCCGTTACGGCCAACCAGACAGACGCGTTCGTTATCCTCGATATGCAGTTCCGCATTATCAAGAAGGGGCGCATCGCTGAACGACAGCCATGCACCATGCATACTGATCAATGACATTTACTTATCCTTTCAGGCTGCGGTAATCAGCCAGCAATTGTGGATCTGACGGTTACGGGCAAAGTCCTGGGAAAGCGTTTTTTGGGTAATTTCTTGTGCTTTCAATCCCAGCTCAGCCAGACCCTCGAGATCCATACGGAATCCACGTTTGTTGTTGGAGAACATGATCGTCCCGTCTTTACGTAACAGACGTTTCAGATCTTTCATCAGCGCCAGATGATCGCGCTGCACATCAAACGAATCTTCCATGCGTTTAGAGTTAGAGAACGTTGGCGGATCGATGAAAATCAGATCGAACTGTTCATTGGCATCGCGCAGCCAGCCCAGACAATCGGCCTGAATTAAACGGTGAGCGCGACCACTCAGGCCGTTCAAACGCAGGTTGCGTTCAGCCCATTCCAGGTAGGTACGCGACATATCAACCGTCGTGGTGCTCCGCGCGCCGCCCAGTCCGGCATGAACGCTGGCGCTACCGGTGTAGGAGAACAGATTGAGGAAATCCTTACCTTTACTCATCTGACCCAGCATGCGACGCGCAATGCGGTGATCGAGGAACAAACCGGTATCAAGATAGTCAGTCAGGTTCACCCACAGACGAGCGTTGTACTCGCTTACCTCAATGAATTCACCCTTCTCATTCATCTTCTGATACTGGTTCTTGCCTTTTTGACGTTCACGGGTTTTCAGCACCAGTTTATTCGGAGCAATCTCAAGTACCGAGAGCGTAGCGGCAATGATGTCGAACAGGCGTTGACGCGCTTTCTGCGCATCGACCGTTTTCGGCGGCGCGTATTCCTGCACCACGACCCAGTCACCGTAGCGATCTACCGCCACGTTGTATTCCGGCAGGTCGGCATCGTACAGGCGATAGCATTCAATACCTTCCTGACGCGCCCATTTTTCCAGCTTCTTAAGATTCTTACGCAGGCGGTTGGCATAATCTTCCGCGACCATGGCAGGCTTACTGTCGGCGGTGGTTTCTGCAACGTGATAGTTCTTCTGCACGCAATCCAGCGGACCATTTTTCGCTTTAAACTGCTTATCAGCACGTAATTGCAGGCTGCTGAGCAAATCCGGCGAGGCGCTAAACAGGGACAGATTCCAGCCGCCAAACTGGTTTTTCATTGTGCGCCCCAGCAGGCTGTGCAGGGCAATCAGCGCCGGTTCACTATCCAGACGTTCGCCGTACGGCGGGTTGCTGATAACCGTCCCGTACGGTCCTTTCGGTAACGGGTTGCTCAGTTTGGCGACATCTTTAACTTCAAACGTCATCAGATCGGCAATTCCGGCGCGACGGGCGTTACTGCGTGCTTTTTCAATTACGCGAGCATCGCTGTCAGATCCATAGAAGTGCGAGGTGTAGTCTGCGAGACCCTTACGCGCGCGCACCTGCGCTTCGGCTTTAACCTCTTGCCACACAGCGTCATCGTGCTGCGCCCAACCGCTAAAGCCCCAATAACCACGGTGCAGACCAGGCGCACGATCGGTTGCCCACATCGCCGCTTCAATCAGCAGTGTACCGGAGCCACACATCGGATCGAGTAACGGCGTGCCCGGTTGCCAACCTGAACGCATCACAATGGCGGCAGCCAGCGTTTCTTTAATCGGCGCCTGACCTGCGCGATCGCGATACCCACGCTGATGCAGGCCATCACCGCTCAGATCGAGCGCAATACTGGCGGTATCTTTATTCAGCCACACGTTAATGCGCAGATCCGGAGATTCACGATCCACATTCGGACGCGGCAGATTTTTACGGGTAAAGGCGTCGACAATCGCATCCTTTACCTTCAGCGCCCCGTACTGACTATTACGAATGGTTTCGTTCAGGCCGCTAAAATGCACCGCAAATGTAGCGCCCGGATTAAATATCTCTGTCCAGTCGATTGCCTGAACACCGAGGTACAGATCAAGATCGCTGTAGACCTTGCACTCTCCCATCGGCAGGATAATGCGCGAGGCCAGGCGGCTCCACATCAGGCTCTGGTAAACAAGCCGCGTGTCGCCCTTAAAATGGACCCCACCCTGAACGACCTGACACTCCAGCGCGCCAAGGTTTTCCAGTTCAGTTTTTAACAGCTCTTCCAGCCCGCGGGCCGTACTGGCAAACAGAGAATTCATAATGTCACTTTTACTCCGAGAAAATTGCTGCGCATTATAGCTAATATGGGCGGTATGTCATAAAGTTGAAGGCTTATTTTCGCTCGAGGGGCTGTACAGTGGTCACGTTAACCCGACTTTTTATTCATCCGGTTAAATCAATGCGCGGTATTGGGCTTACCCACGCTCTGGCAGACGTTAGTGGTCTCGCCTTTGATCGCATATTTATGATTACCGAACCCGACGGGACGTTCATTACCGCCCGACAGTTCCCACAGATGGTGCGTTTTACCCCTTCCCCTTTCCACGATGGATTGCATCTTACGGCGCCAGACGGTAGCAGCGCGCTTGTGCGATTTGCCGACTTCGCCCTGCAGGATGCGCCGACGGAAGTGTGGGGCAACCATTTTACCGCGCGTATTGCGCCAGCGGCTATCAACCAGTGGCTGAGCGGTTTTTTCTCCCGTGACGTGCAGCTTCGCTGGGTTGGTCCGCAGCTGACGCGCCGAGTGAAGCGCCGCGATGATGTTCCGTTATCCTTTGCCGATGGTTATCCCTACCTTTTAACTAACGAAGCGTCATTGCGCGATTTGCAACAGCGCTGCCCGGCAAGCGTAAAAATGGAGCAGTTTCGCCCCAATCTGGTGGTTTCAGGCGCTGCCGCCTGGGAAGAAGATACCTGGAAAGTGATCCGCATTGGCGAGGTTATTTTTGACGTGGCTAAACCTTGTAGCCGCTGCATTTTCACCACCGTCAGCCCTGAAAAAGGTCAGAAGCATCCGTCCGGCGAACCGCTGGCCACGCTGCAAAGCTTTCGCACTGCGACGGATAACGGCGATGTCGATTTTGGTCAGAATCTCATTGCGCGTAACAGTGGCGTGATTCGCGTCGGCGACGAGGTTGAAATTCTGTCCACCGGTCCGGCCAGAGTATATGGCGCGGCAGAAACCGATGATACTGCCCCGGTGCAACAACCCGATGCCACGGTGCTTATCGAGTGGCAGGGACAGACCTTTCGCGGAAATAATCAGCAGGTATTGCTTGAACAGCTGGAAAACCAGGGTATCCGGGTTCCCTACTCATGTCGGGCGGGAATTTGCGGATGCTGTCGAATTCGGTTGGTAGAAGGCGAAGTGAGCCCGCTGAAAAAATCAGCGATGGGAGATGACGGGACAATTCTGTGCTGCAGTTGTGTGCCCAAAACGGCAATCAGGCTGGAAAGTTAAACCGCCTGCTCAAGGCTGAAACTGTCAACCATTGTCTGCGGTTTCAGTCTGTCATTCATGATTTTAATTGCGTCGCCAAGCTGCATGGTGCGTCCGGCAATCACCACGCCCGGTTGCGCCAGCAGACAAAGCGCGGCGTTTTCACCCGGCTCAACCACTAACAGGTTTACCTGTTCATCGGTATCGCTTAAATCGACACAGGCAGCATCCCCTGGCACTGGCGTCCAGTTAATGCCGTGGGCGACAAAGTGCCAACTTTTTGGCATCTGCGGCTTAAGATAACGAATAGCCACCAGCGCATTGAGCACCAGTTCCGCTTTTTGTTCTTTCGCTAAATCCAGATAGCGGCATTTTTCTTCAAAGGAAAAATAAAGCGCGGCGTCATCAACGCAAAATCCGGAAGGAGTAAAGGCATCAGGCGTGAGCATTTTACGAGCAAAACGCGAACGGAATAACATACCATTGGCTAAATCGAGCATCATACGATCGTGCTCTTCATCATAATACCAGCGCCAGTTATCGTCGGGTTTAATTCGCATCAGTTTCTCTCCTTTCCTTAATCATCGCCGTTACGACAGTATCCTTTTGCCGCTTCGTTTATTGCCCTAATAATAAAAGCTCAGAATGTTTAAATAAGCAACAGTAAAGGAATATAAAACAACCAGGGCTAGAAATAAAGCCCTGGATTGTGATTAACGTAGCATTCAGATATTGGTGACGATTTCTTTAATCAACGGCGGGCCTTTAAAAATAAAGCCCGAATAAATCTGTACCAGGGTAGCGCCGGCGGCTATTTTCTCGCGCGCGGCAATCACCGAGTCAATACCGCCAACGCCAATAATCGGTAACTGACCATTTAATTCCTGAGACAACTGGCGAATAATTTCTGTACTTTTTAATTGTAACGGACGACCGCTCAGTCCCCCCATTTGATCGCAATTTTTCATTCCCTGTACGAGAGAACGATCGAGAGTGGTGTTAGTTGCAATTACACCATCAATATTATGCCGAACTAAACTGTCGGCAACCTGGATCAGTTCTTCGACGGAAAGATCCGGCGCGATCTTTACGGCCACCGGAACATATTTATGGTGGATCGCTTGCAGATCGTTTTGCTTATTTTTAATTGCCGTCAGCAGATCATCCAGCGCTTCACCGTATTGCAGCGTGCGTAATCCCGGCGTATTCGGTGAAGAGATATTAATCGCGATATAACCGGCATAAGCATAGACTTTTTCCATACAAATCAGATAGTCATCTTTGCCGTTTTCTACCGGAGTATCTTTATTCTTACCAATATTAATGCCGAGAATGCCGTCAAAATGTGATTTCTTAACGTTCTCTACCAGGTTATCAACACCCAGGTTATTGAATCCCATGCGGTTGATCAAACCTTCCGCATCCACCAGACGGAACAGACGTGGTTTATCGTTCCCGGGCTGGGGGCGTGGCGTCACGGTACCAATCTCAATTGAACCGAATCCCATCGCACCGAGCGCATCAATGCACTCCCCGTCTTTATCCAGTCCGGCAGCAAGCCCGAGCGGATTTTTAAACGTCAGCCCCATACAGGTAACCGGTTTTGCGGGTACTTTCTGGCGGACAAGCGCTTCGAGCGGCGTGCCGGTAATGCGACGTAACTGCTGGAATGTCAATTCATGAGCGCGCTCAGGATCGAGCTGGAAAAGGGCTTTACGAACGAAGGGGTAGTACATGAACTCTCCTGGATTCCCGGTGTGCAGACCGGGGGCGTATTATGTGCGATCGCGAGCAAAAAGGGAATTGACCTGCGGCAATAAATAGCAATCGTTTTCCTGCTTCTGCCGTTTTATTCATTTTTCAACTTTTCTATCCCGTATAAATCATTTCGATAAACAAAATCTCTCTGCCAGACTGCACAAATTGTTATCAATGTTAAATAAAAGCGAACAATTAGTTATAAGGGGAGATTAAAATTATGCGCGTCATTACTCTGGCGGGAAGTCCACGCTTCCCCTCTCGCTCCAGCGCCTTACTGGAATACGCCCGGGAAAAACTGAACGGCCAGGATGTCGAAGTCTGTCACTGGAATCTGCACAACTTTGCCCCAGAAGACCTGATCTATGCGCGCTTCGACAGCCCGGCGCTGAAAACCTTTGTCGAACAACTGCACGACGCCGACGGATTGATTGTTGCAACGCCGGTCTACAAAGCAGCTTACTCCGGAGCGTTGAAAACGTTGCTCGATCTGCTTCCCGAACGCGCACTGGAAGGAAAAGTGGTTTTGCCGCTGGCAACAGGCGGTACCGTTGCGCATTTACTGGCCGTTGATTACGCGCTTAAGCCGGTGCTGAGCGCGTTAAAAGCCCAGGAAATCCTGCACGGTGTTTTTGCTGATGATTCACAGGTCATTGATTATCAGCATAAACCGCAGTTTACGTCCAACCTGCAACTGCGTCTGGACAATGCGCTCGACACCTTCTGGCTGGCGTTGCATCGTCGTGATGTCCAACTTCCTCAATTGAATGCTCTGCGAGGTGCCGCCCATGCTTAATCTGCTCAAGCGTCACACGCCGTGGTTGGCGTTGACCGGATTGCTGTCACTTTCAACGCTCGTCCATGCCGCAGAGTCTGCACCAGACGCGCTGCGCATAGGTTACCAGAAAGGAAGCGTCAGTATGGTGCTGGCAAAAAGCCATCAGTTACTGGAGAAACGCTACCCACAGACCAAAATCTCGTGGATTGAGTTTCCGGCAGGGCCGCAAATGCTGGAAGCACTCAATATTGGCAGTATCGATCTCGGCAGTACCGGTGACATTCCACCGATTTTCGCCCAGGCCGCCGGAGCCGATCTGGTTTACGTTGGCGTCGAGCCGCCCAAACCAAAAGCCGAAGTGATTCTGGTGCCCAAAAACAGCCCGATCCAGAGCGTTGCGCAGCTCAAAGGACATAAAGTCGCTTTCCAGAAAGGTTCCAGCGCCCACAATTTACTACTGCGAGCCTTACAACAGGCCGGGCTGAAATTTACCGATATTCAACCAACATATCTGACACCCGCAGATGCCAGAGCAGCCTTCCAGCAAGGTAACGTTGATGCGTGGGCTATCTGGGATCCTTACTATTCCGCCGCGTTGCTGCAGGGTGATGTGCGCGTGCTGAAAGACGGCTCAGACCTCAAACAGACCGGCTCCTTTTATCTCGCCGCGCGTCCTTATGCCGAGAAAAATGGCGCGTTTGTTCTTGGCGTGCTGGATACCTTTAGCCAGGCTGATGCGTTAACCCTCAGCCAGCGCCAGCAAAGTATTACCCTGCTGGCCAAAACCATGGGACTGCCAGAGCCGGTGATTGCGTCTTATCTTGATCACCGGCCGCCAACGACCATCTCACCCGTCAGCGCCTCGGTTGCCGCCCTGCAACAACAAACCGCCGATCTGTTTTATGACAATCGTCTGGTGCCGAAAAAAATTGATATTCGCCAGCGTATCTGGCAACCCACTCAGCAGACAGGAGCAAAATTATGAGTCTGAACATGTTCTGGTTTTTACCCACCCATGGGGATGGCCACTATCTGGGGACGGAAGAAGGCTCGCGTCCGGTCGATCACAGTTATCTGCAGCAAATCGCGCAGGCTGCCGATCGCCTGGGATTTACCGGCGTTTTGATCCCAACCGGTCGCTCCTGTGAAGATGCCTGGCTGGTAGCCGCCTCCATGATCCCTGTTACTCAGCGGCTCAAGTTTTTGGTCGCGCTGCGTCCAAGCGTAACCTCGCCAACGGTTGCCGCACGCCAGGCTGCAACGCTCGACAGACTCTCTAACGGTCGGGCGCTGTTTAACCTGGTGACCGGCAGCGATCCGCAGGAACTGGCTGGCGACGGCGTGTTTCTTGATCACACCGAGCGCTATGAAGCTTCTGCTGAATTCACCCAGATCTGGCGTCGGCTGTTACAGGGAGAAACGGTGGATTTCAACGGCAAACATATGCACGTCCGCGGCGCGAAGCTGTTTTTTCCTCCCGTACAGCAACCCTGGCCGCCACTTTATTTCGGCGGTTCTTCCGATGTCGCGCAAGACCTGGCTGCCGAGCAGGTTGATCTCTATCTGACCTGGGGCGAACCGCCTGAACAGGTGAAAGAGAAGATTGAGCAAGTGCGAGCCAAAGCGGCAGCGCTTGGACGCAAGATCCGCTTTGGTATTCGTTTGCATGTGATCGTGCGGGAGACGACGGATGAGGCGTGGCAGGCAGCGGAGCGTCTGATTTCGCATCTTGATGACGACACGATTGCCAAAGCCCAGGCCGCCTTCTCAAGAACGGATTCGGTTGGCCAACAGCGGATGGCCGCGCTGCACAACGGTAAACGCGACAAACTGGAAATAAGCCCGAACCTGTGGGCAGGCGTTGGGCTGGTGCGTGGCGGCGCCGGAACCGCGCTGGTCGGCGACGGCCCTACCGTCGCAGCGCGCATAAACGAGTACGCCGCGCTGGGTATCGACAGCTTTGTGCTGTCGGGGTATCCGCATCTGGAAGAGGCGTACAAAGTTGGCGAGCTACTGTTCCCGCATCTGGATGTTTCGATACCTGAAATTCCACAGCCACAGCGTCTGCACCAACAAGGCGAAGCGGTGGCTAACGAATTTATTCCCCGTAAGGTCGCGCAAAGCTAAGGAGCACGCTGATGACAACACCGAAAAACAGGTGGCTATTGCGCCTCGCACCCTGGTTTTTGCCGGTAGGTCTGGTGGCGCTCTGGCAGATAGCCTCGTCAATGGGCTGGCTATCCACCCGCATCCTGCCCTCCCCGGAAGGCGTTGTCGAAGCCTTCTGGACACTTTCCGCCAGCGGCGAACTTTGGCAGCATCTGGCGATCAGTTCCTGGCGCGCGCTGATCGGATTCTCGATCGGTGGATCGTTGGGTTTGACGCTGGGACTCATCAGCGGTCTTTCACGCTGGGGGGAACGCCTGCTGGATACGTCGATACAGATGCTGCGCAACGTTCCCCATCTGGCGCTGATCCCGCTGGTGATTTTGTGGTTCGGCATTGATGAATCGGCGAAGATCTTTCTCGTCGCCTTGGGCACACTGTTCCCGATTTACATCAACACCTGGCACGGGATCCGCAATATCGATCGCGGCCTGGTGGAGATGGCGCGCAGCTATGGATTGTCCGGCTTTTCACTGTTTATCCATGTGATCCTCCCCGGCGCCCTGCCCTCGATTATGGTTGGCGTACGTTTTGCTCTCGGACTGATGTGGCTGACGTTGATCGTTGCGGAAACCATTTCCGCCAATGCCGGCATTGGTTATCTGGCGATGAATGCCCGAGAATTTCTGCAAACCGACGTGGTGGTAGTGGCCATCATTCTCTACGCCCTGCTCGGCAAACTTGCCGATGTCAGCGCCCAACTGCTGGAGCGAGTCTGGCTGCGCTGGAACCCAGCTTACCATGTGAAGGAGGCTACTGTATGAATACCGCTCGCTTGAATCAGGGTACGCCGCTTTTGCTGAGCGCCGTGACCAAACAATACGCCGCCAATACGGTACTGAATCAATTAGATCTGCATATTCCGGCAGGGCAATTTGTTGCCGTAGTGGGCCGCAGCGGCGGTGGCAAAAGCACCTTGCTGCGCCTGCTGGCTGGGCTGGAATCGCCCACTTCAGGCGCATTACTTGCCGGAACTACCCCGCTGGCAGAGATTCAGGATGATACGCGCATGATGTTTCAGGATGCGCGTCTGCTGCCATGGAAAACGGTTATCGATAACGTTGGTCTGGGGTTGAAAGGTCAATGGCGCGATGCGGCCCGTAATGCATTGGCCGCTGTTGGCCTCGAAAACCGGGCACAGGAGTGGCCTGCCGCCCTGTCTGGCGGCCAAAAACAGCGCGTGGCCCTGGCACGGGCATTAATTCACCGCCCTGGCCTGCTGTTACTGGATGAACCGCTCGGCGCGCTGGATGCGTTAACCCGTCTTGAGATGCAGGATCTGATCGTCTCGCTATGGCAGGACCACGGCTTTACGGTGCTGCTGGTGACGCACGATGTCAGTGAGGCCGTCGCGATGGCAGACCGCGTACTCTTGATCGAAGAGGGTAAAATCGGGCTGGATCTGACGGTGGATATTCAGCGCCCCCGCCGTTTGGGATCGGTGCGGTTAGCCGAGCTGGAAGCGGAAGTGTTGAACCGGGTGATGAAGCGTGGCGAAAATGAAGTTCAGCTACGCAAGCAGGGTTAAAAACGCCGGATGGCGCTACCGCTTATCCGGCCTACGCGTGAATGGTAGGCCGGATCCATCCGGCAATATTATCAGGCTAACGCTTTGTCAATCTTCTCGAACAGATCGCCGGAGAGATTCTCGAGGCCTTTCAACTGTTCCAGCGCCGCACGCATCTTCGCCTGACGTTTGGCATCATAACGTTTCAAACGAATCAACGGCTCAATCAGACGTGACGCCACCTGCGGATTGCGGCTGTTCAGCTCAGTCAGCATATCGACCAGGAACTGATAGCCGCTGCCATCTTCCGCATGGAAAGCCGCCGGGTTGCTGCCCGCAAAAGCACCAATCAGGGAACGAATACGGTTCGGGTTACTCATACTGAAGGAACGATGCTTCAGCAAACCGCGTACCGTTTCCAGCACGTTTCTCGCCGGGCTGGTGGATTGCAGGATAAACCATTTATCCATCACCAGACCGTCATGATGCCATTTATCGTCATACTCCTGCATCAATGCGTCACGGCATGGCAGTTGCGCTGCCACCGCAGCGGACAGCGCCGCCAGGGCGTCAGTCATATTGTTCGCTTCGCGGTACTGCTTGCTAACCAACGTGTCAGCCAGATGGGTTTCGCCAAAAGCCAGGAAGCGCAGGCAGGCATTGCGCAGCGTACGCTTACCAATATCAGCATGCTCAACGCGGTACTCGTCAAGATGATTAGCGTTATAGATAGCGAGGAATTCATCCGCCAGCTCAGCCGCCAGCGTGCGGGTCAATGCTTCGCGAACTTCCGTTATCGCCACCGGATCGATGATATCGAACAGTTCGGCGATTTCATTTACCGAAGGCAACGTCAGGATCTCTGCCGCCAGCGCCGGATCGATTTTCTCATCGAGCAAAATCGCGCGGAAAGCATCGGCCACATGTACCGGCAGCGACAACGGCTGACCCTGCTGATGACGGGCAACGTTGAGCTTAATATAGGTCGCCAGCAGACTTTGCGCCGCATCCCAACGAGAGAAATCGTTACGCGCATGACGCATCAGGAAGGTCAGTTGCTGATCGCTCCATTTGTATTCCAGTTTTACCGGTGCGGAGAATTCGCACAGCAGTGCCGGAACCGGCTGGAAGTACACGTTATCAAAGACAAACGTCTGTTCTGCCTGGGTCACGTTGAGCACGGCATTCACCGGATGCCCGCCTTTTTGTAGCGGAATCACTTTCCCTTCGTTGTCATACAACTCGAGGGCGAAAGGAATATGCAGCGGTTGTTTCTCGGCCTGATCCGGCGTGGCTGGCGTACGCTGGCTGATAGTCAGCGTGTATTGTTCCGTTGACGGATTGTAGTCATCACGCACGGTCAGAATCGGCGTACCAGACTGACTGTACCAGCGGCGGAAATGAGAGAGATCGACATTGGACGCATCTTCCATCGCCTGCACGAAATCATCACAGGTAGCAGCGCTGCCGTCATGACGCTCAAAGTACAGCTGCATCCCTTTCTGGAAGTTAGTCTCACCCAGCAGAGTGTGGATCATACGAATGACTTCAGCGCCCTTTTCATACACGGTCAGGGTATAGAAGTTGTTCATTTCGATAACCATATCCGGGCGGATCGGGTGCGCCATCGGGCTGGCGTCTTCGGCAAACTGCAGGCCGCGCATGGTACGTACATTGCTGATACGGTTTACCGCACGTGAGCCGAGATCGGAACTGAACTCCTGATCACGGAACACGGTTAAACCTTCTTTCAGGCTCAACTGGAACCAGTCGCGACAGGTCACACGGTTGCCGGTCCAGTTATGGAAATATTCGTGACCAATAACGCGTTCAATATCGAGATAGTCTTTGTCGGTGGCCGTATCGGTGCGGGCCAGCACATATTTGGAGTTAAAGATGTTCAGACCTTTATTCTCCATCGCGCCCATATTGAAGAAGTCGACGGCGACAATCATATAGATGTCGAGGTCATACTCGAGGCCGAAACGCTCCTCATCCCATTTCATGGAGTTTTTCAGCGAGGTCATTGCCCACGGCGCACGGTCCAGATTGCCGCGATCGACATACAGTTCCAGCGCCACTTCACGTCCTGAGCGGGTGGTAAAGGTGTCACGCAGGACGTCGAAATCACCGGCTACCAGCGCAAACAGATAGCACGGTTTCGGGAACGGATCCTGCCACTGCACCCAGTGACGACCGTTTTCCAGTTCACCCTGCGCCACGCGGTTGCCGTTAGAGAGCAGGAACGGATATTGGGTTTTATCGGCGATAATTTTGGTGGTAAAACGCGCCAGAACATCGGGTCTGTCGAGATACCAGGTAATATGGCGGAACCCTTCTGCTTCACACTGGGTGCACAGCGCATCGCCAGACTTATACAGTCCTTCCAGCGCGGTATTGGCCGCCGGGCTAATTTCATTCACGATACGCAGCGTAAAACGTTCCGGCAACTGACTGATGACCAGAGCGCCCTCTTCTTCTTTATACTCTGTCCACGGCTCGTCGTTCACGTGGATTGACACCAGGGTCAGATCTTCGCCATCCAGGCGCAGCGGCGCACTGGACGCACCATGACGGACAGCCTGGCTCACGGCGGTGACCACGGTTTTTTCAGCATCCAGGTCAAAGGTCAAGTCAATATCAGTAATCTGGTAATCCGGCGCACGATAGTCGTGACGGTATTTGGCTTGTGGCTGTTGTGTCATAAAAAAACCTTTAGCATCTTTGGTAGAGTCTCGGCTTCAGTCTATTCCTGTTGCGTAAATCGCGCTACGCAGAATGTTCATCTTTTCAGGCACAAACACCCTTTTTGCTACATTTTCATAACACGCGGCACGAATTGCCCTCGACCAGAAAGACAGCTTATGGTGTGATCGGGGTTCAATAAATCGCTAAACAGGGTATACTCCAGCGGTTTTCTTAGTTGTTTATTGTACTAAACGCTCCCGTGAGAGGATGCTACTGCGCACCTATGACACAATTCGCTTCTCCTGTTCTGCACTCGCTGCTGGATACAGACGCTTATAAGTTGCATATGCAGCAAGCCGTTTTTCACCACTACTATGATGTACAAGTAGCGGCTGAATTTCGTTGCCGTGGCGATGACCTGCTCGGTATTTATGCCGATGCTATTCGTGAGCAGGTGAATGCCATGCAGCACCTGCGACTGCAGGAGGACGAGTACCAGTGGCTCTCCGGCCTGCCTTTCTTTAAAGCTGATTACCTCGCCTGGTTACGTGATTTCCGCTATAACCCGGAACAGGTGTGCGTCACCAACGATAACGGCAAGCTGAACATCCGCTTAACCGGTCCATGGCGTGAAGTGATCATGTGGGAAGTCCCGCTGCTGGCGGTTATCAGCGAACTGGTGCACCGTTACCGTTCGCCCGAATCAGGCGTGCCACAGGCACTCCATGAGCTGGAAAGCAAACTAGTCGAATTCTCTGCTTTAACGAAAGATGTCGATATGTCCCGCTTCCATCTGATGGATTTCGGTACGCGCCGTCGTTTTTCACGCGAAGTACAGCAGGCCATTGTTAAACGCCTGCAGCAAGAATCCTGGTTTGTCGGCACCAGCAACTACGATCTCGCCCGTCGTCTGTCATTAACCCCGATGGGTACGCAAGCGCATGAGTGGTTCCAGGCTCATCAGCAAATCAGCCCGGAGCTTGCCACCAGCCAGCGCGTTGCGCTGGCCGCATGGTTAAATGAATATCCTGACCAACTCGGGATTGCGCTGACGGACTGCATCACCATGGATGCGTTTTTACGCGACTTTGGCGTTGAATTTGCGACCCGTTACCAGGGCTTACGTCACGACTCTGGCGATCCGGTTGAATGGGGTGAAAAAGCCATTGCCCACTATGAAAAACTGGGGATTGATCCGCTGAGCAAAACGCTGGTGTTCTCCGATAACCTCGATCTGAAAAAAGCGATTGAGCTCTACCGCCACTTCTCTTCTCGCGTACAGTTGAGTTTTGGCATTGGTACACGGCTAACGTGTGATATTCCGCAGGTTAAGCCGCTCAATATTGTTATCAAGCTGGTGGAATGTAACGGCAAACCGGTAGCGAAGTTATCTGATAGCCCCGGTAAAACCATCTGCCACGATAAAGCGTTTGTTCGTGCGTTGCGCAAAGCTTTCGATTTGCCGCATATTAAAAAAGCCAGTTAATCTTCACAGGGAGCCACATCGGCTCCCTTTTCGCGTTTATTTCCGAAATCTTTCACTCCAGCAACGAATTCTGCTTGTCTGATTGCAGATGCCAGGTAACATAGGTATCCCCCCATTACGGGTGGACATGTGTTTATATATCCGACTATTAACAGAGAGAATATTATGAGCGTTGTGCCTGTAGCCGACGTACTCCAGGGCCGCGTAGCCGTTGACAGCGAAGTCACCGTGCGCGGATGGGTACGTACCCGCCGAGATTCAAAAGCTGGCATCTCCTTCCTCGCCGTTTATGACGGTTCCTGCTTTGATCCTGTACAGGCCGTCATCAATAATTCTCTGCCCAATTACAATCAGGACGTATTGCGCCTGACAACCGGCTGTTCAGTTATCGTAACGGGTAAAGTCGTTGCGTCGCCTGGACAGGGACAGAGCTTTGAAATTCAGGCCACTGAGGTTGAAGTCGCGGGCTGGGTTGAAGATCCTGACACCTACCCGATGGCGGCCAAGCGTCACAGCATTGAGTATCTGCGTGAAGTGGCGCACATGCGTCCGCGTACCAACATGATTGGTGCGGTAGCGCGTGTACGTCATACGCTGGCGCAAGCGCTGCATCGCTTCTTCCATGAGCAGGGTTTCTTTTGGGTATCCACGCCGCTGATCACCGCTTCCGATACGGAAGGCGCTGGTGAGATGTTCCGTGTTTCTACGCTGGATCTGGAAAACCTGCCGCGTAACGATCAGGGAAAAGTCGATTTCGATAAAGACTTCTTCGGTAAAGAAGCCTTCCTGACCGTTTCCGGTCAGCTGAACGGCGAAACTTACGCCTGCGCCCTGTCCAAAATTTATACCTTTGGCCCGACGTTCCGTGCAGAAAACTCTAACACCAGCCGTCACTTGGCGGAATTCTGGATGCTGGAGCCAGAAGTGGCCTTCGCCAACCTGGACGACGTGGCAGGCCTCGCTGAAGCCATGCTGAAGTATGCTTTCAAGGCCGTACTGGCAGAGCGTGCGGATGATATGAAATTCTTCGCTGAACGCGTCGACAAAGACGCGATTTCACGCCTGGAACGTTTCATTGACGCCGACTTCGCGCAGGTGGACTACACCGACGCGGTAAGCATTCTCGAAAAATGCGGCAAACAGTTTGAAAACCCGGTTTACTGGGGTGTGGATCTCTCTTCCGAGCACGAACGTTATCTTGCTGAAGAGCACTTTAAAGCGCCGGTCGTGGTTAAAAACTACCCGAAAGATATCAAAGCGTTTTATATGCGCCTTAACGAAGACGGTAAAACCGTTGCGGCAATGGACGTACTGGCTCCGGGAATCGGTGAAATCATCGGTGGTTCTCAGCGTGAAGAGCGTCTGGACGTGCTGGATGCCCGTATGCTGGAGATGGGTCTGAATAAAGAAGATTACTGGTGGTATCGCGACCTGCGCCGCTACGGTACCGTTCCGCATTCCGGCTTCGGCTTAGGCTTCGAGCGTCTGATTGCCTACGTTACTGGCGTGCAGAACGTCCGTGATGTCATTCCGTTCCCGCGTACTCCGCGTAACGCCAGCTTCTAAAGCTGAATTTTTAATCCAAAGGCCAGCATTCATTGCTGGCCTTTTTTGTAACCGCTCCACGTTACAGGGATCCCCATAACACGTTAAATACAACCCTTCGCCTCCCCTCTTCCTGTTACGTAATATTTCACAGCAACACATTCGAACAAAAAATAACCAGCAGTTTTATTGTGGATTAGCATTTTCTGATTAAATAGTACATTTTTTAACCTTTCACATGGCTGTCCAGATGTCCATAAATCACCTTCAGTTAAATCAGTTCTTTTAGTCATCGCGAAGAAAAAGCGGTCTTAGCAAAATTAAATATAAGAAAATCATATAAATAGAAATAACAGGGGTGATTTTTAGCGCAGAGACATCTGAAGTTTGAAGTTGTTCACAAAGTTGCACAAAAATAACATTTTGTTACACATTTTTTCTTTTTGAAACCAAATCTTTATATTTGTAGCACTTTGAGAGTAGCGAAACGATAGTTTGAATGGAAAGATGCCTGTCAGACACATAAAGACACCAAACTCTCATCAATAGTTCCGTAAATTTTTATTGACGGAATTTATTGGCGGCAGTGGCAGGTGTCATATAAAAACCGATGAGGGTAATAAATAATGATGAAGCGCAATATTCTGGCAGTGGTTATCCCTGCTCTGCTGGTAGCCGGGGCAGCTAACGCTGCAGAAGTTTATAACAAAGATGGCAACAAAGTAGACATTTACGGTAAAGCCGTGGGTCTGCACTATTTTTCCAAGAACAACGGTGATAACGCCTACGCGCCTAACGGCGATCAGACCTATGCCCGTCTTGGTTTCAAAGGGGAAACTCAGATTAACGACCAACTGACCGGTTACGGCCAGTGGGAATACAA
>NZ_CP069763.1:3076575-3076776 GCF_016893685.1 Citrobacter cronae | reverse complement strand
GGCAACAAAACCCGTCTGGCGTTCGCCGGTCTGAAATTCGGCGACGCGGGCTCCTTCGACTACGGTCGTAACTACGGCGTCGTATACGATGCGCTGGGTTACACCGATATGCTGCCAGAATTCGGTGGTGATACCGCTGCTTCTGACCAGTTCTTCTCCCAGCGTAACGGCGGTCTCGCAACCTACCGTAACTCCAACTTG
>NZ_CP069763.1:3009641-3068643 GCF_016893685.1 Citrobacter cronae | reverse complement strand
GCCAACTTCTTCGGTCTGGTTGAAGGCCTGAACTTCGCCGTTCAGTACCTGGGTAAAAATGAGCGTGATGACGTTCGTCGCTCTAACGGCGATGGCGTTGGCGGTTCTATCAGCTACGAATTCGACGGCTTCGGTATCGTAGGTGCATATGGCGCAGCTGACCGTACCGATGCTCAACAAAACCCGGCTCTGCGCGGCCATGGCGACAAAGCTGAGCAGTGGGCGACCGGCGTTAAGTACGATGCGAACAACATCTACCTGGCAGCTAACTATAGCGAAACCCACAACGCAACCCGTATCGCTAACGGTTATGCCAACAAAACTGAAGACGTGCTGTTGGTTGCCCAGTATCAGTTCGACTTCGGCCTGCGTCCGTCCCTCGCCTATACCAAATCTAAAGGTAAGGACATTGAAGGCATCGGTGACGTAGATCTGGTGAACTACTTCGAAGTGGGTGCGACTTACTACTTCAACAAAAACATGTCCACCTATGTTGATTACATCATCAACCAGATCGATTCTGACAACAAACTGGGCGTAGGCTCTGACGACACCGTCGCAGTAGGTATCGTTTACCAGTTCTAATAGCAGACCTCTTTGTTAAATGCCTAAAAAACAGGACTTCGGTCCTGTTTTTTTATCTCTGCTAGCGGATTCTTGCGTCTTAAAAAAACACCTCAGCTTTTCGTCAGTAACGGTTGGCATTTTGTAAATCTACCGTTAACCTGATAGCGGACTTCCCTTCTGTAATCACTATGGAACCTCGTCATGTTTGAGAACATTACCGCCGCTCCTGCCGACCCTATTTTGGGTCTGGCTGATTTGTTTCGTGCCGATGACCGCCCAGGAAAAATAAACCTCGGGATCGGTGTATATAAAGATGAGACAGGCAAAACGCCGGTACTGACCAGCGTTAAAAAAGCCGAGCAATATATACTGGAAAATGAAACCACCAAAAACTACCTTGGCATTGACGGTATTCCAGAGTTTGGTCGCTGCACTCAGGAATTACTGTTTGGTAAAGAGAGTTCGCTTATCAACGACAAACGCGCACGTACAGCACAGACCCCTGGTGGTACTGGCGCACTGCGTGTAGCAGCTGATTTCCTGGCAAAAAACACCTCGGCTAAACGCGTTTGGGTGAGCAATCCAAGCTGGCCGAACCATAAGAGCGTCTTTAACTCTGCCGGTCTGGAAGTTCGTGAATACAATTATTACGATGCGGCAAACCATTCTTTAGACTTTGATGCGATGCTGGCAAGCCTCAGCGAAGCGCAGGCCGGCGACGTGGTGTTATTCCACGGCTGCTGCCATAACCCAACCGGTATCGATCCAACACTGGAGCAGTGGCAAACGCTGGCTCAGCTTTCCGTCGATAAAGGTTGGTTGCCGCTGTTTGACTTCGCCTACCAAGGTTTTGCCCGTGGTCTGGAAGAAGATGCGGAAGGTCTGCGCGCATTCGCGGCGCTGCACAAAGAGCTGATCGTCGCCAGCTCCTACTCCAAGAACTTTGGTCTGTACAATGAGCGCGTAGGCGCCTGTACGCTGGTTGCAGCCGATGCTGAAACCGTTGACCGCGCGTTTAGCCAGATGAAATCAGCCATTCGTGCTAACTATTCCAACCCGCCGGCACACGGCGCATCCGTAGTCGCTACGATTCTGAGCAACGACGCGCTGCGCGCCATCTGGGAACAAGAGCTGACTGATATGCGCCAACGCATTCAGCGCATGCGTTTACTGTTCGTGAATACGCTGCAGGAGAAAGGTGCAAGCCGCGACTTCAGCTTTATCATCAAACAGAACGGCATGTTCTCATTCAGCGGCCTGACTAAAGAGCAGGTTCTGCGTCTGCGTGAAGAGTTTGGTGTCTATGCCGTCGCTTCCGGACGTGTAAACGTAGCCGGAATGACGCCAGATAACATGGCGCCGCTGTGCGAAGCGATTGTCGCAGTACTGTAATCAATAGCGCACAAAAAAGGCCGCAATCGCGGCCTTTTTATTTATCTGCGCTTTTACCAGACAGGCATTTCATCCTGCAGGAACGGGTTATGCAACCGTTCGTGACCCAGCGTAGAAAGTGGACCGTGGCCCGGAATAAACGTCACGTCATCGCCCAACGGCAACAGTTTACGTTTAATCGAATCAATCAATTGGCTGTGATCGCCGCGCGGGAAGTCGCTGCGTCCTACGCCGCCTTTGAAAATCACGTCACCCGAAATCAGTAATTTTGACTGCTCATCAAAGAAGACCACATGCCCCGGCGTGTGGCCCGGACAATGCAGTACGTGTAACGTCACATTGCCCACGCTTATCCGGTCGCCTTCATTCAACCAGCGATCGGGCGTCAGCGGCTCACAATCTCCCAGGCCAAACATCCTGCTCTGAGCAGGCAGCCCCTGTAGCCAGAACTCATCTTCTTTTTCCGGGCCAATAACCGGGACACCATAATGCTGTGCCAGTTCAGCCGCCGCCCCAACGTGGTCAAGATGACCATGAGTGAGCAGGATCTGCATAAGCGTCAGACCGCTGGCATCCACTTCCTGTTTGATTTTCCCGGCATCGCCGCCGGGATCGACCAGCGCGGCCAGACGAGTCTGCTCACACCAGATTAACGAGCAGTTCTGGGCAAATGCAGTGACCGGAATAATACGATAGTTCATACAGCTCCTGTTTCATTAAGCTTACGGATCACCAGTGCCGTGCAGGTCCGGTGTCAATATGCACAAAGTTACTGCTGGGGTAGTATCCTACACCACCTGCGCGCATAGATAACGCAGCTTTGCGAATATTACTTAATGCGATGCCTTCAATATGGAAATCCATAGCCTGGCCTTTCGTGTGGTAGCTTTTCTTAGCGACACCACGGCTGCGCGCACGGAGTTCATTATTGGTATCGATTGAGCGATAGCCAGAGATCAGCTGTACGGGTTTACGCGTGCCCAGCAGGCCCTGCAGACGGAAGAGTTGGTCAAACAATCCCGGGTCAATGGATTTCACTTTATTGGCCCGAAAATCACGGAAAAAGTGGTTAAGTTTTGCTAATTCGTCCTGAATATAGCCCCTGCCATCAAAAAACTCTGCTTTTATTGACTCACCGGTATGCAGGTTATTCAGAGTCAAGATACGCGGACGTGGGGTAGAGAGTGTGGCAAACGCGGGCGTAGGCAGGATGGCAGCGCCGAGGGCAATGCCACCAAGCGCCAGCAGTTTGCGGCGATTAGCGTCAAATTTGTCCATGGTATTAAGATCTACAAGGTCAATGTTATCGTATGTATGCTCTAGCGCACGCGGGAAACCTTATCTGGCTAAGTAGTCTACGTCAAGGCTCCCAACCCCAGGAAATACGGGGCTTACAGCCATTTTGCCCCGTTTCCGACATAACTTACGACAATCATTTTCCTCGAACTGCTTCATTTATCTGATTAATTGTTCGGCTTTTGACACAATTTGTGCGCTGGATCGCGCTGTCAGATCGTAATTGTAAATATCTGTACGATACTGCGTCCGACCATCCGCTCCCACAAACGCGGTCAGGTAGTAGAGATTGACCGGAATATTCTGGCGAATATTCACGTACCGTGTATCCCCTTGCTTCAGGGCGTCCGAGATGCGCGAATCATTCCATCCCGCATCCTGTAACAGCATATTCGCCAGCTCAGATGCCTTATTCACACGCACGCAGCCTGAACTAAGCGCCCGCGTATCTTTCTGGAACAGATTGTGATTCGGCGTATCGTGCAAATAAATAGCATCTGAACTCGGCATATTAAATTTATAACGTCCGAGTGAGTTACGCGCGCCCGGCGCCTGCTGGAAGCGGAACGGCAGATTGGATGCGGTGATGGTCGCCCAGTCAACCTGCCACGGATCTATTGTCTCTTTGCTATTCCAGCCGCGCATTACGGTATAGCCGTGACGCTCAAGGTATCCCGGATCATTCCACAACTTAGGCAGAATATCTTTTCGTGCCAGCGTCGGCGGGACGTTCCACGGCGGGTTCACGACCACATTATTCAGCGCACTGCTCATCATCGGCGTTTTACGATCGGGACGCCCGACGATGACGCGGGAGGCCAGCACCTGATTACCGTTCTGGTAATAGACCAGCGAGTAGGCAGGAATATTGACCATGATACCGGTAGATAAGTCACTCGGCAGCAGGCGCAAACGCTGAATATTCAACGCCAGCACCCCCGCACGCTGCGCGGGCGTTACGTTCAGCCAGTCACGTGTCGCGGGTCCAATTGCGCCATCAGCCCCCAGCCCCTGCCAGGTCTGAAACCGCTTCACCGCCTCGACCAGTTCACTGCCGTAAGCGCTACGCCCTTCTTTAGCTGCCGTACTGACGACTGATTCGAGCATCCCGGTACGGCGTAAAATTTCACGCAACGCGGGGATGTCGTTACTCCACTCGCCAGGACGCAGCGTCGCGGTACTGGTTAACTGCGGCCAGGGACGGGTATCGCTCACCAGCTTCAGCAGCGATTCATGCATCGCTGCGTACTGCGGATGCTGAGGCGCCAGACCGGCAATAAACGACGTCAGTTGACCATTATCCAGCGCCACCTGCCACTGGTTGATTACGGAAATCGGCGGAGTCGCCAGCACATAGGGCTTATTGCTGTAGAGCCAGTGATTACCTTTGACGGGGATGTTAGCGATAAAGTGCAGATACCCCATCAGAGCATCAGACAGCACGATGTCTCGCGCCTGACCGGTTACCGCCGGATCAGTCAGCAATGCGACCCAAGTGGTAAATTGCGGCTGGAAACCAGCAATCGCCACCTCGGCTAACTGTTGCTGAAATGCTTTTACCGCATCACGATTTTCCCACATCGGTTTCATATCGCGCGCAGCGTACAGCAACTCCAACTGACTCATGTATACCGGCGTGAAGCCCGCTGGAAGTTGAGATTGTAAGTCGGCGCGCGCCTTATCGACAGACATGCCCTCTGGCAGCGGTTGAATACCCGCCATAATAGCAGTGGCGGAAGATTGAACCTGCGGTTGCGATAACGCCGTAGGCTGTTCACTGACGGACGCTGAGCTATCGCCAGGGATCATTTCAGGCTCATCGGCCTGCGCATTGAACAGTGGAGCGAATGTTACGGCCAGGCACAAACTGATTGCCGAGAGCCGACGACCACACATTTTATTAAGCAACATCCCTTGCCCCCTGTTTTCTTTATCATACTTTGGATAGCCAGGCCGTATGCATTCCCCCTAAGTTAGTTGGGGTCGGACCTGTAAAACGCCAATACACGCTGAAGTATGACGAGCAAGCCTGCGATGCGTTAGGCTTACCTTTAGTATATAAACATCAAATAGTTTTTGCCTAACCTAATGTAAAGAAGTCTAAAGAAATCACACCAGGCATTACGTGCTTTTCAGAAAAGCAGAAGGCGGCTATTTAGCCGCCTTCTTCGTTAGCTTGCCTGTGAGGAAGCGTCTTCAGTTCCCGGCAGTGGTTCAGGTAACTGCGGGGCAAACCCGCGTAGCCCCACCACGTGAACGTGCTCGGTGTTCTGGAAGACTTTACGCACCAGTTTGTAGGTGGTGCCTTTCTCCGGGCTGATGTTTTCCGGTGCCGCGATAATCAGTTGCATCTGCAAACGCTCGCACAGTTCAAACAGAGTCGCGATGGAGCGGGCATCAAGTCGTGCGGCTTCATCAAGGAACAACAGTCGGCATGGCGAGATATCTTTCCCACGCAGTCTGCGACCTTCGTCTTCCCAGCTTTGCACAACCATCACCAGAATAGACATCCCGGTCCCGATCGCTTCACCGGTGGACAGTGCGCCAGATTCAGCACGCAGCCAACCGTCAGATCCACGGTTAACCTCGACTTCCATTTCCAGATAGTTACGGTAGTCCAGCAGCTCTTCGCCAATGGTTTGCGGCGTGCGTTGCCCCATATCAATCTGCGGATTCAGTCGCTGATACAGCTTCGCCAGTGCTTCAGAGAAGGTCAGACGGTTGCTGTTAAACAGATCCTGGTGCTGTTCATGCTGCTCGGAAAGTACGTCCAGCAAGGTGGCATGCGTTTCACGCACGTTGACGTTCAGACGCACGCTGTTGACTTGGCCAAACGACACGTTTTGCAGCCCCTGGTTCAGCATACGAATACGGTTTTGTTCGCGCTGAATCGTCTTACGAATGATGTTTGCCACGCTGCGGGAGCTGATCGCCAGCTTCTGTTCACGCGAGGTTAATTCTTCCGTCAGACGGCTCAGTTCGATCTCCATCTGTTCGATCGCTTCCACCGGATCGTCGGTACGAATAATATCCTGACGAATACGTTCACGCAGATGCTGATAAACCGCGACAAAGAACTGAATTTTACGCTCCGGGCGCTTCGGATCTTCAGACATGCGCAACACATCACGCAGGTGTTCGTTATCCGCCACCGCCAGACGCAACGCACCGAGCGCCTTATCCGACATCGAACGCAGTTCATCACCAGAAAGATATGCCAGCTCGCGACGGTGCAGACGGCGTTCAACGCCGTTGTCTTTCACCATGCGCATCACGGCACACCAGCCGGCTTTCGCCATCACTACCTGTTCGCGCATCTCAAAATAATCGCGTTCCAGTTTGCGCAGTTTGCGGATCAGGTTGTCCATCTCCGCTTCGCAGAAGGTCAGCGCTTTTTCCAGCTGGTTACGGCGCGCACGGTTGTTACTGAGCTGCGCGTGCAGTTCATCCCGACGAATACGGGCACGCTCTTCCGCACCGCTGTCAGCACGAACGCCGATATCCTGCAGTTCACGTTGTAAATCGTTGAGCAGTTCTTTTTTAGTGTCATAGGAGCTTTTCAGCGACGCCATGACCTGGTTGTACTGGCTTAACTGCGCGGCGTGGCTGCGCAGCGCTTCACGAGCGCGGGTACGTTCAGCTTCCGCCTGTTCCAGGCGTTGGCGCAGTTTTTCGTTCAGATCGCTGTTGCCGCTCAGCATTTCGGCTGAATCGGAATAGCTAAAGTGCGCCCGACGTTGTACGACCTCTGTCAGCGCAAACGCCTGCTGACGCGCATCACGCTGCATCTGCTGGGAATAGGCGTAATCTTCCTTCAGTTGTTCAAACTGCTCAGGGTCATTTTGCAGAACCGAAACCATCGGTTCCAGTTTGGCTAACTGATTGCCGTGCTGCTGCACAAAACGCGCCGCTTCCTGAGCTTCATCCAGACGCTCGCGAATTTCGTCCACGCGATCGGCAAGCGTTTCATCGGCCAGCAGATTCAAACGCGGCAGCAGGCGGTTCAGCGCGGAAACCCCCTCTTTCGCCTGTTCAAACTGCATACGGCTTTGCTGATTATCATTTTCATGATTGGTCAGCGCACGCTCCAGCTCAACGCGGCGGCTGTTCAACTGACGAATTTCCGCTTCTGGATCGGCTTCAAACGCCACCGACAAATGGCTGCCGATAAAGCGGCTGAATGCCTGATGCAGACGCTGGGTTTTCTGGACGTCAAAAGAGAGCGTGGCGAAACGTTCAGACAGCCCTTCACGCTCGGCATGCAGGGTTTCGATACGGCTTTCTCGCGCGGCGCGGCCAAAAATCGGCACCGTCGGGAAGCGGGAATAACGCCACTGACGTTCGGCGGTTTTCACCACCACCGCTTTTTCCAGCTCATCAACGCTGAAAACGCTGTCATCAAACGACTGCGGATCCCCTTCGATAAAATAGAGATCTTCCGGACAATCCGTCAGTCCTTCAAGCTGTTCGGTAATCAGCGACAGATCCGGCACCACGATAGCATGGCGCGACGGACCGTACAGCGCGGAGAAGTACGGCGCATCTTCAAGGCTAACGTCGTCATAAATTTCAGACAGCAGCACGCCGCCGAAGCGTTCCGCCAACGCGTTCAGACGCTGATCTTCCGCCCCGCCCGGCTGACTTAAACGTTCAATTTCTTCATCAACCGCGTTTTTGCGCGCGCCAACTTCATCGCGCTCAACAATGGCTTCACGCTCGCGCTCCAGCAATTGCTGCAAATACTCGGTCACGTCCTGGCTGGAGGTAAACTCTTCGCCGCACTGTTCGCTAAGTTGATTCAGGCTATTTTGCGCGGCCAGCCAGACCGGCGCGCGTTTCATCAAATGCTGGATACGCGACTGCAGTTGTTCCTGTTCCTGACGCAGCGTCATTCGCTGTTCACTGGCTGACGATACGCTGTCCGACAAGGCGGCGATGCGCGCTTCCAGCTCCTGATGCAGCGCTTCCAGTTCATCGATATCGAACTGTTTGCCCTGGCGTTTGCAGAATTCAGCCAGCAGCCGCTCGGCGTCCTGCTGCTCGCGCAGACGCTGCTCCAGTTCGCTAAGACGCATACGCAACGGCTGAACCTGTTCCGCCAGGTGACGCTGCTCAACGCCTTCCCGCAGCAGTTCACGCGCCACGCTCCAGGCCTCACCACGCGCCAGTGGGCCGTTAATCGCCGCCACCAACTGATAAGCCTGTTCGAACTGGCTGTGCGCGGTTTGCGCCACGCTCATTTTTTGTTCCAGCGTCAACAGTTTTTCTGTGGCTTCCTGCTCTTTGGCCTGGAAGGTTTCCAGCCATTCGGCAGCGCTGTCGGCTGTCAGATCCGGTAAGTGGCACAACTCTTTGGCCCGGCTTAACGCCTGAATCGCCTGGGTATACTGGATAGCTCGCGTTTGCTGAACATCCAGCGCCTGCTGATAATCGGCAAGCTGACTTTTCAGCTCATCCACTTCCAGCTCAGCGGCTTCCGCGCGGGCTTCGTTTTCATCCTGGCGGTCAACGGCTTCCGCGACGACCTCATTTTGTTCTTCGAGACGGATCTGTAATTCCTCGAGATCCGCTTCATAGCGTTCAATTTTTTCCTGCTGACGCAGCGCGGTTTGCACCAGATTGAGGTGATCGCTCGCCGCCTGGTAATCAGCTTCCAGATCGCCTTCCGCGCCGTTGTGCTCGCCCAGTTCGCGCGCCATATCCACGTGCTTATACTGCTCAGCAGCCAACTGCTTGCGTGAGGTATGCAGTTCACGACGATATTCCAGCGCTTTATCCAGATGAATACGGCGCTCGTTGGCATGGCGCATATAATCCGCTGCCACGTAGTTGGTCGCTTCGCTGATCAAATGCTTAAACAGATCGCGGTCAGACTGGGTTACGCGAATCGCTTCCAGGGTCATGCGGTTTTCACGCAGCGCGGCTTCCATATCCTGGAACGCTTTGCGTACGCCGCTGTTTTCTGGCAGCAGGTAATCACGCAGCGAGCGAGTAATAGCGCTGGAGATACCGCCATACAGCGAGGCTTCAATCAGACGATAGAATTTACTACGATCGGACGCAGAGCGCAGACGACGGGCAATGATGCCCAGATCGAACATCAGCGAGTGATAATCCGTTATCGAGTTGAACTGCTTAAACTGCACGCCTTCCATCTCATCAAGCTTTTCTTTCAGCTCAGGGAGAGACAGGACGCGCGCCTGGCGTTCGTTCAGCGTTTCCGTAACCAACTGAGTGGGCTGCACCGACATCGGCAGCCCCTGAATGGCAAACGGCTTGATATCCACTTTACGATCGCGACCGGCAACCTGTTGCAGACGAACGCCGACAACCACGCGCTGATGGCGGGAGTTGAGGACGTCGAGCATTGAGTAACAGACCCCCGCCTTCAGCTTACCGTGCAGACCTTTGTCACGTGAACCGCTGGTCGCACCGGCTTCGGTGGTATTACGGAAATGCAGCAGGGTTAAATCCGGGATGAGCGCCGTAACAAATGCCGCCATGGTCGTGGATTTACCCGCACCGTTACCACCGGACAGCGTGGTGACCAATTCATCCAGGTCGAACGTACGGGCAAAAAAGCCATTCCAGTTAATCAGCGTAAGTGAGCGAAATTTACCGCGTTCAATCATTATTCTTCTTCTCCACTGTCCGGCTGATTCTCTTCGGGCTCATCGTTAAGCTGCAGGCGGTTCTCGACCGGCATCGCTTCGCCATCACGAATTAATCGACGCTGGGCTTCACGCGGATCGTCACCGGTGCGTACGTCCGCGCCAAAGCGGAAGACCGATTCCGTAATACGGAATTTGCTGCTGTCGTGACCCAGAAACCACACCATGCCTAAGCGACGCAGACGGTTTAGCGAAGAACGTACCTTTTCCTGTAGCTTCTGACGGTCAACGTCCGAACCGGTTGAACGATTGTTCACCAGCTTCAGCAGTTTCGCTTCATCCGCCAGCGTCAACAACTCGTCGTATAACTCTTGCTGGGTAAAAATCCCTTCATTCGCCAGGCGTTCCGGGCTGAGATAGAGATAGCAAAGAATTTTACCCACCATCATGTCCAGTTCGGACAGAACCGAACGCGGAATGAGCGTCGTTGAACGCGGACGAAGGTAGAAGAATCCTTCCGGCGCGCGGATCAGTTCCACGTTATAGCGGCTGTAAAATTCCTCAAAATATTCCTGAAAATCCATCAGGAAGGCATGATTATCCAGTTCATCCAGGCCGATATGTCGGCCCGAACGTAAGGCGCTATCCAGCGCCGGAAATAACGGATTCGCCAGCGCCTGCGCCAGCTTTACCGGCATCACTTGTTCAATATTTGTCAATGACATGCGCCTGTACCTTGGCTCCGTAATCATTAATCGGCTGCCATTTGGCTGGCAGTCCGGTGAAATCTGCTTGCGCTACGCCAAGACGTACCGCCTGATCGATAACAATACGCGCGACGTCGAAGTGACGCGCACGTGGATATTGCGCCAGATACTCGCGCACTACCAAACCGAGATCCAGTGGCGTTTGTCTGGATTTGTAGATAGCCAACTGTTCTTCGATGATCGCCGCCAGTTGCTCACGGATCTCGTTAAATTCTTCATATTCCAGATCTGTCGGAAGCTCACCGGTGACCTCTTCGTCACGCAGGACCATCTCTTCATCACGCATATCCAGCAGACGGTCGGCGTTGGCATAAGTCAGCGCCCATGGATCGTCAAAATAAGTCTGCACGGACTGGCGCAAACGCTGGGCAAAGACGCGGTTTTTATCCATATCAATCGCGGTACGGATAAACTTATGCACATGGCGATCGTAACCGATCCACAAATCAATAGACTGCTGGCCCCAACTGATAATACGGTCGAGCTTACTTTGTAAGTCAAACACCAGCCTGTCGACAAAATGCAAATCGTCATGCGCCATCGTGGCATCCTGGATTCGTAGCAGGTTTGCCTGTAGCTTATCCCCCGCCGCTTCCAACGTATCCTGCAGTTCGCGCAGCGTCCCGGAAGTTTCAGAAAGCAGCAGTTCACAGCTGGAAATCGCCGCCCGCCAGTCTTTGTTCAGCAACTGCGCGATATCGTCTTTCACCTGCTGCTGCTGTTCATCCATGATGCGCTGGGTGAGATCGATACTGTCGAAAATCTCCGCCACCGAATATTTCAATGGCGCGTAAACATTGCGATGCCAGTGGAACTCATCGCCGCCTTCCGCTGCCGCATCCGCCGCGCGCTTCAGTTCGCCTGCAACAATCGACAGTTGCATTGAAAGACGCAGCGTAGAGAATTCGCGCTGACGTATGTAGTAATCCGTGATGCCAATCCCGAGCGGCGTTAAACGATATATGGCATTGCCTTCCGCCTGCTCGCTGGTAAAGCGGTTCAGCAGACGTTGACGCACCATATCGTTAATCGCGTTGTTAGCACGTACGCCAATGGTTTCGCTGGTTTGCTCAAACGCATCACTCACATGGCGGAACGCATCCACCAGCTCACCTTCACTCATCTCGCCGTCAAGTCGCTCGCCGTTCAGAGTGGCGACCGCCAGCAGGAACGAAAGTCTGTCTACCGGCAGAGAGATGGAGAAGTCATTTTTTCTGGCCCAGGCAACCAGTTCGGGGACTGTCTGGGAAAATTCACTCATAGGTTATCCTTGCATCTGCGGCTCGGGCCGGACTTTTAATCGCGGTGACATGAATATAGCGCCCAAGGCTGATATACGGTTCCTGGCGGCAATAGCGCGTTTCTAACTCAAGTAACATTTCATAGTCGTCATGTTGTTTATGCTTATCCCGCAGATAGTCATGAAACACTCGGACGCCCGTTTTACTTGTTATCTGCCAACCGATCTGTTCCAGCCACTGGTAAACCTGCCCCGGATCGCGTGGATAGTCCGGTGAAAGCGTACGCTTTTTACGTTTCGGCATCCCCACCTGCACATAGTCAAAGTTCCCTGCGACCATGTTATGCATCAACAGACCGTTAGCATTGTAGAACATTAACGACAGCGCGCCGCCGGGACGCAATACTGACCACAACGTCTGCAACACGCTGACGGGATCCGTCACCCATTCCAGCACAGCATGAAACAATATCAGATCAACCGGGGTTTCCAAATGCGCAGTAACGTCCTGAGCGGCGCATTGTATGAAATGCATGTTTCCGCTCACACCTTTTGCCTCTGCCGCCTGTCGCGCACGGGCGATCATTTCGCCTGACAGATCGCATAATGTCACGAAGTGCCCACGTTCCGCCATCTTGATGGCCGTTTGCCCTTCACCGCCGCCGGCATCCAGAATATGCAATTGCTGCTCGCCGAATGTCGCCAATAATCGATCCAAATCCTGCCAAAGAATAGCCTGTCTTAATTGGCCTTTGGTGGTGCCGTAAATGTTACGGGAAAACTTCTCTGCAATGTCATCAAAATTGCGATCCCGCATCGGGCTCTCCACATACTGGCTTTAGGGTGACTAAGTAAAACCGCTATTTTGTCACACCCGCGCCGAGAATGAACCTTCCTGGTGTAATATCCCTGCAGATCCCCTGCTGTATGGTTAAAAAAGGAACCAAAAAGGATGCTTTTTACGCTGAAGAAAGTGATTGGCGGTATGATGCTGCCGCTTCCGCTGATGCTAACAATGATGGGTATTGGCCTGGCGCTGGTCTGGTTTAGCCGCTTTCAAAAAACAGGGAAAGTGTGTATCAGCCTGAGTTGGCTGGCGCTATTACTCCTGAGTTTACAACCCGTCGCCGACAGTCTGCTCAAGCCCATTGAGGACAGCTATCCCACCTGGCAGGATACGCAAAAAGTGGAATACATTGTGGTGCTGGGCGGGGGATATACCTGGAACCCTCAGTGGGCGCCGAGTTCAAACCTGATTAACAATAGCCTTCCACGCCTGAATGAAGGTATTCGCCTATGGCGCGCGAATCCAGGATCGAAGCTTATCTTTACCGGTGCCGCCGCAAAAACGAATAACGTTAGTACCGCGGAAGCTGGCGCCCGCGTAGCAAAGTCGCTGGGGGTGCCGGCGGGTGACATCATCACGCTGGATCAACCCAAAGATACTGAAGAAGAAGCAGCGGCAGTAAAGCAGGCCATCGGCAACGCGCCGTTTCTGCTGGTGACCTCCGCATCGCACTTACCGCGTGCCATGATTTTCTTCCAGCAGGCCGGGCTACATCCGCTGCCAGCACCTGCCAATCAGTTAGCGATTGATTCCCCGCTTAATCCATGGGAGCGGGCAATTCCCTCGCCGGTCTGGCTGATGCACAGCGATCGTGCCGGATACGAAACGCTGGGGCGCATCTGGCAGTGGCTGAAGGGAGCGGGACATTGACCGAAATATTGCCTGATGGCGACGCTATCGCGTCTTATCAGGCCTACGGGTCAGCGCAGAATTCCAGGCCGGATACGGTGTGCACGTGTTGATCAGGCGAGCCACGGCAGCAGGGATTTTGTCGCCAGATCAAAGTTGGAACGATTAAAGCGTCCGGTATTGACCAGTTGCGCCACCTCATCCCATAACACATACAACCAGCGCCGCCAGATGAATGACTCCGCCACTGGCGCGCGTTGCAGATATTGCCAAAGCAGGCTTTCCGCCAGCGCATTATCCATTAAGCGGAACAATTCATATTCTCTTGGCGCCCATAGCATCAAGCCCGGTCCCACCATCGCCAGGAGCTGATCGCTACGAGCATCTTTGAGCATGCTGCGTAAACTGAAATTGCCGTGGATCAGCACGCAGTTATCATTAAATCCGGCAAATAAGTCGGGTAAACATTCACGGGTGCGGAACAGAATCCGCTTGTCCTGCATCGTCAGCCCAGTATTGTTGAACTGATTCAACGTGCTCCACAATACCTCGACACGCTGGCGATACCAGGACGGCCAGATGTTCTCTTGCGTGTTATCCACCGCTCCCACGCAGCCGCGGCTGTCCTGCCGATGCCATGACAGCAAACCTTCTACGATTTGATCTTTTAAATGTTCCCAGCGCTCGGGCGTTCGGGCAGGCGCTTCCACCGGCACGCCGCGTAGACGCTCAAGCAGGAGCACATCAGGACCGGGATGCTCCTCATGCGTTAAGACGCCATAAATGACCGGCATACGTACCGTGCCACTGCGCGCCAGCATGGAGGTTTTCCATGCCAGCTGCTGCGCCATCCCCGGCGTGGTGAAACTTCTCGCCATCAGCGGCATCGGATTACCCTGACTGTCGTACAGTGACCACAGGGCGGTATCCACTTTTTCATTCACGCATTCAATACGACTGAGTTTTTCACCCAGCAGATGGCTGAGTTCGGCACGCAACTGTTCCATTTCAGATTGCCCTCATAAAAGCTACTGCTTTCATAATGAGCGTCGCGCAGACAGATGTCACCCGGATGAGATCAATTGATGAAAAGAAAAGCACAGGGAAAACGTAACGATACGACACTCCTCCCAAAAATAGGCGGTATTATGGGTGGAGTGCCATGAGAAAAACTAACGCATTTCAGCGCGAACGCGCTCAAGATCCTCAGCAGTGTCTACGCCAGTACCCGGTACTTCTTTAGCGACGGCCACGTGAATTTTTTCGCCGTACCACAGCACACGCAGTTGCTCCAGCATTTCAATATGCTCAAGCGGGCTGGGCTGCCAGTTAACATAGCGGCGAATAAAACCGGCGCGATAACCGTAAATACCGAGGTGACGCAGGAAGGTATCGCCTACCGTTTCCAGGCTTTTGGCAAAACGGTCGCGATCCCAGGGAATCGTTGCGCGCGAAAAATAGAGCGCATAGCCTTCGCTGTCCAGAACGACTTTAACCGCATTCGGATTGAATGCTTCTTCCGCACTATGAATGGGAGCCGCAAGGGTCGCCATGCCAACCTGGCGTTGCGCCAGATTTTCGGCCACCTGACGAATAATGACCGCTGGGATCATCGGCTCATCACCCTGAACGTTCACAATAACGGTATCATCGCTAAAGCCACATTTCTCGACGACTTCCGCCAGACGCTCGGTACCAGACTGGTGATCGGCCCGGGTCATGCAAACTTCCCCTCCCACCGCTTCTACCGCACGAGCGACATCTTCATGATCGGTGGCAACGATAATGCGCTCAGCGCCAGATTCACGCGCACGCTCCAGCACATGCACGATCATCGGCTTGCCGTTGATATCCAGCAGCGGCTTGCCCGGCAAACGGGTGGACGCATAACGCGCAGGAATAATGACCACAAAACTCATGATTTACTCTCATCCGCAGTCAGAACACGAGCTTCGGTTTCCAGTAAAACGGGAATGCCATCACGCAGTGGGAAAGCAAGGTTATCCGGTTTACAAATTAGTTCCTGTTTTTCCTGGTTAAACCAGAGTTTGCCATTGCATACCGGGCAGGCAATGATTTCAAGCAGACGATGATCCATAGTTCCTCCAGATGGACCGGATTGTGAATCCGTAAATATTAACATAATCGCTTAACGGGCTGGGGCTATTTCCCAGCCATGACGTACACCAGCAAATATACCTTCAGGGCAGCGCCCCAGCGTCACGCGCGTTGCCTGCTGCCAGCGGGCAAAATCATCAATCGCCTGGAACAACCCTTTTTGCAGAGTAACGCCAGGTTTGACCCCATCCTGTAACCACAGCGAAATCACCTCCAGTACACCTGTTTTACGGTGCATTTTGGCATCCATCCGCCCCACTAACTGGCCATGATGCAGTAAAGGCAGGACAAAATAACCGTATTGTCGTTTCGCTGCTGGCGTATAACATTCCAGCCGATAGCTAAAATCGAATAACTGCTCTGCCCGTTTACGATCCCAGACCACCGGATCAAACGGCGATAAAACCGTGCTATGCGTTGCTGTTAATTTACCCGCCAATGCCTGCTCAAGCAGCGGTTGAAGATCGCTATGCAACCACAGGGTTCCCAGCCCTTCAACGTCGACCGGAATAATTTGTTGCTGTTCCTTGCGCACATCACACCAGTTTTTTAATCCCGGACGCTTCAAACGATAGTAGTCTGCCAACCACTGTTCGCGAAAAATCCCCAGACTACGGGCGCTGTTGTCCAGCATGACAATTTCGGCTTCCTCTTGTGAAAGCCTGTCACGTTCATCATCCCAATGCGGCATGACGCGATGGGTTAAATCATAGACTCGCTGGAAATTACGCCGCTCCACCACCATGACTTTCCCGGCAGTAAACAGTCCTTCAAGGTGTCGCTTATGCGGCTTCCATTCCCACCAACCGTTAGCCCCCTTACGGGGATGTTCAAAATCGGCTGAGCGTACCGGTCCGTTATGATGGATATGCTGGAGTAACTGCTCAATCTCATGGGCATGTTCTGCCATCCACGCCGCTTTATATTTCCAGCCCATTTTCTCCGGTGCCAGCATGCGGTGGCGTATCAGCATAAAGTCACTGCGCGGCATAAAGCAGGCCTCGTGCGCCCAGTACTCCATCAGTTCACCCTGCCGTAGCGAGTCATCCAGCCATTGCGGGGAATAATCACCTAAACGACTGAACAGCACCAGGTAAGGACTGCGCGCCACAATATTGATGGTATCGATTTGCAATAAAGACATGCGCGAAATGGTGGCAAGAATATCGGCAGGAGATGCCCGGCGGCGTGTTTTTTTCAGCAGACCTTGAGCGGCAAGGTGAAGATGACGAGCATCCGTCAGAGAAAGGTGCGGCAACGACATTTATGACCTCATAAATGATTCGCTGCCGCAGCTTGAATCCGTTAGCGAGTCAGCGAGATTAAGCTATCCAGCAACACATCAGGCCGTTCGCCTGACAAATGTGCGTCCACAGGTAAATACCACCAGTTATCATCAGCAAATGCGCGGCATTTAACCGCATCTTTTTCCGTCATCACCAGCGTTTGCCCTGCGTCTGAAAACGCACTGACGTCACTGTAGGTCAGAGATTGATGATCTGCCAGCGCAATACATTTTTGTGGTTTGGCTCCGCACGCTTCAAGCGTGGCAAAAAAACGTGGCGGATGACCAATACCCGCCATGGCGACAATATTGGTTAGCTGTGCCACATCACGGCGTTCACCCGTGCGTAAATTAACGGCCAGCCCTGGTTCAAGTCGCATGGGAATCTCCCCCGGCTGTGGACTGCCGCCGTTAACGATTGTCGCATCCACCGATTTAAGCCGACCTGCGCGTTCCCGCATTGGACCGGCAGGAAGCCACCAGCCATTGCCAAATCGACGCTCGCCGTCAATCACCACGATTTCAACATCTCGCGCCAGACGATAGTGCTGTAGACCATCGTCCGTCACAATAATCTGCACATCATGATGCGCCAAAATAGCTTTTACCGCATCCGCTCTGTTCGGAGAGACCGCTACAGGCACGCCGGTGCGCTGGTAGATGAGCACCGGTTCATCGCCCGCTTCTGCAGTCGTGGTATCCGTTGTCAGCAACAGCGGGTAAGCCGCGGCTTTTCCGCCATAACCACGAGAAACCACGCCCACGCGGATACCACGTTGCTGTAGTCGTTCAACCAGCCAAATCACCACCGGCGTTTTACCGTTCCCGCCTGCGGTAAGGTTTCCCACTACGACAACTGGTACCGGCGCGTGCCATGCGCGCTTGAGCCCAAGTTTGTAGCATAAGCGGATCCCCCCACTCACCAGGCCATACAGCCAGGAGAGTGGAAGTAATAAGCGCCACAGCGGCGATTCACCAGACCAGATACGTGCGATCATTGACCAAATTGCATTTTGTGTAATTGCGCATACACGCCGCGTTGCTCAATCAGCTCGTTATGGGTTCCGCGCTCAACAATCACCCCGTCTTCCACCACGATGATTTCATCCGCCTGCTCAATGGTAGAAAGACGGTGTGCAATGACCAGAGAAGTACGGTTTTTCTGTAGCTCATCCAGTGCCGCCTGAATCGCGCGTTCGGATTCAGTATCGAGAGCCGACGTAGCTTCATCAAGGATCAGGATCGGACTGTCACGCAGTAAGGCACGGGCGATAGCGATACGTTGGCGCTGTCCACCGGAAAGCAGTACGCCGTTTTCGCCAATCACCGTATCCAGACCATTATCCATCTTATTGATGAAATCCATGGCATAGGCCATCTGCGCCGCTTTTTCAATCTGTTCGCGACTGTATAAATCGGTACGCGCGTAGGCGATGTTATTGGCTACCGTATCGTTAAACAGGTGCACATTCTGCGAAACCAAAGCAACCTGATCGCGCAGGGATGCGAGGGTATATTCGCGCAGATCGTGTCCGTCCATCAGAATCTGCCCTTCATCGATATCGTAGAAGCGCGTGATCAGGCTGGCGATAGTGGATTTACCTGAACCTGAACGCCCCACCAGAGCGACAGTTTTGCCCGCCGGAATATTCAGGTTGATGTTACGCAGCGCAGGGGCTTCACGTCCTGGATAAGTAAAGGTCACATTGCGGAATTCCAGATCGCCGGTAGCGCGTTCGATAACGCGTTTACCTTCGTCTTTCTCCTGTTCGCTATCCAGAATCGTAAATAAGGTCTGGCATGCCGCCATACCACGCTGGAACTGCGCGTTGACGTTAGTCAGCGATTTCAACGGACGCATCAGCGCGATCATTGACGAGAAAACAACGGTAATGGTCCCTGCCGTCAGGTTTTCCATGACGCTTGGGAAACTGGCTGCATATAACACAAAGGCCAGAGCCAGAGACGCAATCAACTGGATGATAGGATCGGAGATAGAAGAGGCGGAAACCATCTTCATCCCCTGTAAACGCATCTTGTTGCTGACTTTATCAAAGCGTTTGGTTTCGACTTCCTGACCACCAAAAATCAGAACTTCCTTGTGGCCTTTCAGCATCTGCTCCGCACTGGTCGTAACCTGCCCCATGGTGTTTTGCATATTTTTACTGATGCTACGAAAGCGCTTAGAAACCACACGAATCGCCACTGACACAATTGGCGCCAGTACTATCAGGATCAATGACAGCTGCCAGCTGTAATAGAACATCATGATGAACAGGCCAATAATTGACGCCCCTTCACGTACCACGGTGATCAGCGCACCGGAAGACGATGACGCAACCTGTTCTGAATCATAGGTAATACGTGACAGCAACGTACCTGTAGACTGTTTATCAAAAAAGGAGACTGGCATGCCCATCATGTGACCAAACAGGCGGCGGCGCATGGTCATAACCACTTTGCCTGACACCCATGAGATACAGTAGCTGGAGACATAGCTGGTTAAGCCACGAACTATCATCAGCCCAATGACCACCAGCGGCATCCACAACAGCACCGAGCGGTCAGTTTTACCAAAACCATCATCCAGTAATGGCTTAAGGAGCGATAACATGAAGGTATCGCTGGCCGCGTTAAGGATTAACGCTATACCCGCCACGATCAGACCCGATTTAAAAGGCGCTATGGTTGGCCATAGTCGGCGAAACGTCTGCCACGTAGAGAGATCTTTATCGTTATGCATTCAAAAAACCAGCATTTGTTAGAATAGCCGCATATTCTACCCGTTATCCTCCGACACGCCAAACCACTGATGATACCAACGGGGTAAAATCTGATCCCGCATGCTGCGTATTTGCCAGGTTTTCGGGTAAAAATCCAGCGTAATCTGCCCCTGATGTGGCGTATCCAGCCATTGATAATCTTGTTGCCGATAGCGCCGCTTCACCTTCCAGGAAGGCAGTCGCCATGCATTATAACGGGATGCCGAGGCTAATGCCGCCTGTCCGCCAACTCGCTGAATCAGCGCCAGTGATGATGATGTATTGCTGCCATGGTGTGGAACCTGCATAACAGTAGCCTGCAGATGCGACCAGTAGTGACTTAGCATTTTTTGTTCAGCGGGAGACTCAATATCCCCGGTCAGAAGAATACTCTGATGTCCGTCATCGACTTTAACCACGCAGGATTGGTTATTCCCTTGCGCTGTATTTCCGCGCACCGGCCAATGCGCACTGAACGTTAATCCTTGCCATTGCCAGCGTTCCTCGCGAAAACACGGGAGATGACCTTTCCAGCCTAGTGGGCTTCTTATCCATAACAATGGCCATGCTTGTTGCAGCGAGCGCAACCCTCCCCGATGATCCATATGCTCGTGACTTAAAATAACCCCTTCAGGCTCGAGGTTGTGCCAGCGTAACCAGGGAATGATCAGTTGCTGCGCGCTATCGCCCTCAGGCCATGCCAGACCCGTATCATAAAGAATCGCTTTTCCATTGCGGGCGATCACCATCGCCAGTCCCTGCCCGACGTCCAGCATATGCACTTGCCATGCGTCCGTGCGTGGCGCTCGCCAGAGCGGTTCACTCAGCAAAAATAGCGCCGTGAAACAAAGCATCGGTAGAGTACGCCAGGCATTCAGTCGCCATGCGATGAGCATCAGCCCAGGTGCCAATGCAAGCCATTGCCAGCGGGCATCTATGTTAATCCAGCCTTGAGGCAGAGCATTAAGTCCCCCAAATAACAGCGCCAGAGACCGATCGGCTAAATACCACAGTCCCGACTCCAGCCCTCCCAGACCGGTTAAATGTACGAGCATGCCGGCTAGTATCAGCGGTACGGAAATAAACGTGACCAGCGGTACGGCAAATATATTAGCCACCAATGAAGTCAGGCTTATGCCGTGAAACATCGAAATTTGCACAGGCAAAAGCAGAATCGTGATACCCAGTTGCAGATGAGCGAGCGCCAGCAGTATGCGTCCAATGCGAGAGAGCGACCAGGCAGGTAAAGGTACCCACTGATACCAGAATATCAGCGCCGCGACGGCAAAAGCAGACAACCACAGACTTTGTGACAGAATAGCGAGAGGATCAGCCACCACGATGGCTGCGAGACAACAGACCCAGACCGACCATCCGCTCCACTGCCTGCCGCTTAGCTTCAGCGCCCCCCAGACCATCAGCGCGACAATCGTGCGCAATGCAGGAGGCTGAAGCCCCGTTAACCATGCATAAAATGTCGCGCAGATAATCCCGCCAATCAATGGAACCTGCCAGCAAATCCATCTGGTTGGCATAAAAAATTGTCCACCGCGAATCAGTCCTCCCGCCAAAAGTGCGGCAAACGCAATATGCAGCCCGGAGATAGCCATCAAATGCGCCGTGCCGGTATCACGCATAATGGCTTTTACCTCTTGTGACACGGACAAGCGCTCTCCCATTCCCAGCCCTAGTATGACCTGCTGCCAGGGATAGTTGGCAAGTGCCATTTTCAGCGAGGCAAGATATCGCGAACGTAAACTACAGTGTGGCGCAATGACTGAAGCCTGTAAGAACCGTCCCGTCAGCGGCCGATGCTGTGCTAACGCGTGACGTTGACTGTCAAATCCTCCCTCATTTAATTGACCGTGTACGGCGCGAACTTTCAGCGTCATCGCCCATGTCTGGCCCGCGCAAACGTCGCCGGGCAGGTACTGTCCATACAGCACAATTCCTTGCGCAGGAAAGATTCGCCGCCCCTGCAGGTGCGTGATCTGACCATAGTGCGTGGTCATATTGTCGGTTCCGGTTATGCGCACAATTGCCTGCTGGTTTTTAGCAGGAAGCGTATTACCCGCCCAAAGTGCATCTTTCGCCGCCATTATTCCCCAAAGAAAAAACAGCAGGGTCAATCCGGCGAAACGCATATGTTTGTGGGGAAAAAGGCAGAGCAGACATGCCAGACAAAATACAACGCTGATGCTCAGCATCTCAGGTAGCGCGGGTAATAGCATCAGAGGAAGAATGCCGCACAATGCACACGTACTCACCGTTGTTATTTTCATCAATACCTCCCTGTTGCGGGGAGTGTGTAGTAATACTCAACGGTTGTCTGGCGACAATTTACTGTTATACGGCACGCGTTCCGCTGATCTTTGGCGGCGGATGTAACATGCGAATTAATTGGGATGGGGATTCCAGTATGGGCCTGCAGAAATGAAAAAAGCACCCATGCAGGTGCTTTCCTCGGCGTTAAGTCTCGCTAAAAACTTAACCGTAAATATTGGCGCGATCGCGCAGTTCTTTACCTGGTTTAAAGTGCGGAACGTATTTCCCTTCCAGATCCACTTTATCGCCGGTCTTCGGATTACGTCCGGTGCGAGGTGCGCGGTAATGCAAAGAGAAGCTGCCGAAACCGCGGATTTCAATACGCTCGCCCTGCGCAAGAGTCGAGGCCATATGTTCCAGCATCTCTTTTACTGCATCTTCAACCGCTTTCGCGGGAATATGAGGTTGCTGGGTTGCAAGTCTTTCAATCAATTCTGACTTGGTCATGATTCCTCCGGTTCCTTAAAGGCATAATTAGCTGCTGCATTGATTAAGGGCGGCCGTAGCCGCCCTTTGTCATTGATTACAGGACGAATCCTGTAATCTGTCAAGCTACTCGTCACCCTTTGTGCTGTTAACGGCACAAAGGATTTAGAGAACTTGATATTACTCGCCTTTAGCTGCTTTGAAAGCTTCAGCCATTGCGTTGTTAGAGAAGTTTGCATCTTCCTGTTTGTTAACAGTTGCGATTGCATCTTTCTCATCAGCTTCGTCTTTAGCACGAACAGACAGGCTGATTGCACGGTTCTTACGATCAACGCCGGTGAATTTAGCTTCAACGTCGTCGCCTACGCTCAGAACCAGAGTTGCATCTTCAACGCGGTCACGGGAAGCTTCAGAAGCGCGCAGGTAACCTTCAACGCCGTCAGCCAGTTCTACGGTTGCGCCTTTAGCGTCAACTGCAGTGACTTTACCGTTTACGATTGCGCCTTTCTTGTTCAGTGCAACCCAGTTGTTGAACGGATCTTCTGCGAGCTGTTTAACGCCCAGAGAGATACGCTCACGCTCTGCGTCAACCTGCAGAACAACTGCTGCGATTTCGTCGCCTTTTTTGTATTCACGAACTGCTTCTTCGCCTGCAACGTTCCAGGAGATGTCAGACAGGTGAACCAGGCCGTCGATGCCGCCGTCCAGGCCGATGAAGATACCGAAGTCAGTGATAGACTTGATTTTACCTTCAACACGGTCGCCCTTGTTGTGGGTTTCCGCGAACTGCTGCCATGGGTTGTTTTTGCACTGCTTCAGACCCAGGGAGATACGACGACGTTCTTCGTCGATATCCAGAACCATAACTTCCACTACATCGCCAACGTTAACAACTTTGGACGGGTGGATGTTTTTGTTGGTCCAATCCATTTCGGAAACGTGAACCAGGCCTTCAACGCCTTCTTCGATTTCAACGAAGCAGCCGTAGTCGGTCAGGTTGGTCACGCGACCAGTCAGTTTGGTACCTTCCGGATAACGCTTAGCGATAGCTACCCATGGATCTTCGCCCAGCTGTTTCAGGCCCAGAGATACACGAGTACGCTCGCGGTCGAACTTCAGCACTTTAACAGTGATTTCGTCGCCAACGTTTACGATTTCGCTCGGATGCTTAACGCGTTTCCATGCCATGTCGGTGATGTGCAGCAGGCCGTCAACGCCACCCAGATCAACGAATGCACCGTAGTCAGTGAGGTTCTTAACGATACCTTTAACTTCCATGCCTTCCTGCAGGTTTTCCAGCAGCTGATCGCGTTCTGCGCTGTTTTCGGATTCGATAACGGCACGACGGGAAACAACAACGTTGTTACGCTTCTGATCCAGCTTGATGACTTTGAACTCAAGCTCTTTGCCTTCCAGGTGCAGCGTGTCGCGGACCGGACGAACGTCTACCAGGGAACCCGGCAGGAACGCGCGAATACCATTCAGCTCAACAGTGAAGCCACCCTTGACTTTGCCATTGATAACACCAGTAACGGTTGCAGCTTCTTCGTAAGCTTTTTCCAGCGTGATCCAAGCTTCGTGACGTTTAGCTTTCTCACGGGACAGCAGGGTTTCACCGAAGCCGTCTTCTACTGCATCCAGAGCAACGTCAACTTCGTCACCAACCTGGATTTCCAGCTCGCCCTGGGCGTTTTTGAACTGCTCTGCCGGAATGGCGGACTCAGATTTCAGACCAGCGTCAACCAGTACTACGTCTTTGTCGATAGCAACAACAACACCACGAACGATGGAACCCGGACGGGTTTCGATTTCTTTTAAGGATTCTTCAAACAGTTGAGCAAAAGATTCAGTCATGTTTAATCTTCAGGTTTCATATTTAACGTCCACCTGGCTCCATGCCGGATGGGGTTGTTTAACATACCCGCTGTCAGTCCATTGCAACGGGGGTACTGCAAATTCGGTCGCACTTAAGCGAGTGCCAGTTTTTGGCGCGCATATTGTAACGCTTTTTCAATCACTTGCTCAATGCTTAATCGGGTTGAATCCAAAACTAAAGCATCAGCAGCGGGAACCAGCGGCGCTACAGCACGGTTACGATCGCGGTAATCGCGTTCCTCGATCTCGGCCAAAAGGCGTTCAAAGTTAACACTAAAGCCCTTCTCCTGCAACTGTAGCATACGTCTATGCGCACGTTCGTGCGAGGAGGCGTCCAGAAAAATTTTCACCGGCGCATCCGGGAACACGACGGTTCCCATATCGCGTCCGTCGGCAATCAGTCCAGGCGCTTCGCGAAACGCGCGTTGACGACGTAAAAGCGCTTCGCGCACGCGGGGAAAAGCAGCCACCTGGGATGCGGCATTCGCCACTTCCTGAGTGCGGATTTCGCCACTAACATCTTCACCTTCCAGAATGACTTCCAGGTTGCCGTCCGTTGAGATAAAACGCACATCCAGGTGTGAGGCAAGCGGTACCAGAGCATCTTCAGAGGTGACATCGACATGGTGATGTAACGCTGCGAGCGCCAGTACGCGATAGATCGCGCCTGAATCTAACAGATGCCACTGCAATGCTTCCGCCATTGCCTTGCACAAGGTGCCTTTACCTGCACCGCTTGGGCCATCAATGGTAATAACCGGGGCAATTGCCGTCATCTTTTTCTCCTTAAACGGGCATACGTTAACGTGAACGCCGCGCATTATACGCGCCAACGACAACGATCGTTATCTTTGTGTGAAAAATGCAGAATCATTGAAGCTGAGTGTAGAAGAAATAGACAATCGGAGATGGCAGAATGTGCCGCACTGGGTAGTGCGGCAATAAAATCAGGCAGGTGTACTAATACGCGCCAACTGTTCGAAATAATCCGGGAAAGTTTTGGCGGTACATTTGGGGTCAAGAATGGTCACAGGGGTATCAGACAGCGCCACCAGCGAGAAACACATCGCCATACGGTGATCGTTATAGGTTGCGATATCCGCAAACTTCAGCGTCGCTGGTGGTGTGATGCGGATGAAGTCATGCCCCTCTTCAACTTCCGCGCCCACTTTGCGTAATTCCGTCGCCATCGCAAACAGACGGTCGGTCTCTTTGACGCGCCAGTTGTAGATGTTGCGTAGGGTCGTGGTGCCTTTAGCAAACAGCGCGGCCGTGGCAATAGTCATCGCCGCGTCGGGAATATGGTTCATATCCATATCCACTGCGTTCAGTTCGCCGTGAGTACAGGCAATAAAATCATCACCCCAGGTAATGGTCGCGCCCATTTTCTCCAGTACATCAGCAAAGCGAATATCGCCCTGCATACTGTTGCGGCCAATCCCGGTGACTTTAACCGTGCCGCCTTTAATGGCGCCCGCCGCGAGGAAGTATGAAGCAGAAGAAGCATCGCCCTCAACCAGATAGGCGCCCGGAGACTGATACTGCTGCTGCCCCTGCACGACAAAGCGCTGGTAGTTCTGATTCTCAATTTCAACACCAAACGTCTTCATCAGATTCAAGGTGATATCAATATAAGGTTTAGATACCAGCTCGCCTTTAATGGCGATCGTTGTATCCTGCGGCGCCAGCGGTGCAGTCATCAGTAGCGCAGTGAGGAACTGGCTGGATACGCTGCCGTCTACCTCAACTTGCCCGCCGGAGAAGCCCCCGCGCAAACGAAGCGGCGGATAGTTTTCCTGTTCCAGGTACTCAATGTTGGCTCCCCCCTGGCGCAGCGCATCAACCAGATGGCCAATCGGGCGCTCCTTCATGCGCGGTTCGCCTGTCAACACGATGTCATTGCTGCCAAGGCACAGCGCAGCGGCCAGCGGACGCATTGCGGTTCCGGCATTGCCAAGAAACAGTTCCACTGCCCTTTCGGCATGTAATGCACCGCCGTTGCCGATAATCTCGCAGCGGGTACGATCGGCGGAAAGGGTATAGCTAATCCCTAACGCATTGAGTGCATTGAGCATATGACGGACATCGTCGCTGTCCAGCAGGTTGGTCAGGACAGTGGTGCCATTTGCTAATGCGGCCAGCAGCAAAGCGCGGTTAGAAACACTTTTGGATCCAGGCAGATTGATGGTGCCATCCACCCGCGCAATGGGTTGTAACGTCAGGGATTCCATGAAACTCAACTCTCAAAACAGATATAAAAACCCCACAGGCGGACTGTGGGGATGAAAAGTACAGCAGATTAACCGCGGCGGCGTTCGAAATCGACCATGAAATCGGTCAGTGCTTTTACGCCTTCGAGCGGCATCGCATTATAGATAGACGCACGCATACCGCCGACCACACGGTGCCCTTTCAGCGCATGCAGACCCGCAGCGAAAGACTCCTCCAGGAAGAGTTTATCCAGGGCGCTGTCAGCCAGTTGGAACGGGACGTTCATACGTGAACGGTTCGACTTCGCGACATCGTTACGATAGAAGTCGCTGTTGTCGATCACGCCATACAACAGCTCTGCTTTTTGCTGGTTAATTTTATTCATCGCATTAACACCGCCCTGCTCTTTGAGCCACTTAAAGACCAGGCCAGACAGATACCAGGCAAAGGTTGGCGGCGTGTTGAACATGGAGTCGTTGTCATTTAGCACGGTATAGTCAAGGATTGACGGGCATGAAACATGCGCTTTACCCAGCAGATCTTCGCGTACAATGACAATCGTCAGTCCCGCAGGACCAATGTTTTTCTGCGCCCCGGCATAGATTACGCCATAGCGGCTAACATCAAGCGGCGCGGAGAGGATGGTAGAAGAGAGATCCGCCGTAACCACCACATTGCTGGCAAAGTTCGGCGTTTCATCAATCGCAATGCCATCGATGGTTTCATTCGGGCAATAGTGCAGGTACGCGGCGTTGTCAGAAAGCTGCCATTCGCTCATTGGCTTAACAGCGCGCAGACCGTCAACGGTGACTTTGGCATCGATAACGTTTGGCGTGCAGTACTTTTTCGCTTCTTTAATCGCACTGGCGGCCCAGTAACCGGCATCGACGTAATCCGCTGTCGTTTTATCACCGAGAATATTTAACGGGATACCGGCGAATTGCCCACGGCCACCGCCATGACAGAACAACACTTTATAGTTAGAGGGGATGCTGAGGAGATCGCGAAAATCCTGCTCTGCTTCCTCTGCCACCTGGATAAACTCTTTGCCCCGGTGGCTAATTTCCATGACCGACGTGCCAAGACCGTTCCAGTCGCGAAGATCCTGTTGAGCCAGTTTAAGTACTTCCGCCGGTAGCATTGCCGGACCTGAACTAAAATTGAAGACCTGAGCCATTTCCCCTCACCACGTTGTGTTGTTATCCAATCAACATCCTGTCATTGACGATAATCCTGTGACAGACATTGGGTATAAGTTATTCCTGTGGATATCGGTTTTATCATTCAGTGACACGCGCCGCAATGGGTAAAACTGAGCGGGGTAAAAATGAGTCATAGGTCACACAACAGAATCTATCGGATTGACGGGTAAAAACCGAGATTTTCGCTGTCAGGTGACCCGTTTTGCCCGACTGGCCTTCGACCATTCTGGATTTGCGCAGCGCGGACATAATTGATGATCCCCCGCGCTCATTTGCACCACTTCACTACACCGTACACATGCATAGTCGCCTGTTTCAGGCACCACCTTAAATCGCTGTGTACAGTGTTTAGGCAGAATGCTGAGTCCCGGTTTTACGTCTTCATCGGCAAAGAAGTAAACGCTGATCTGCCCATTCGTCTCCAGAATAGCGAGTTTCACCTGCCCCAGTTGCTCTACGCCGTTCAAACGCAGCTCCATAAAGAATTCGAATTCCGTCATATTGGCGCGATTAAGCTTTGACCATGACAATTCACCGTCTTCAATGATGACCACTGGCTTACCTTCCAGTAGATCTTCCAGCTTTTCGCTGTGTGACATCAGCCACATGACAAGACGATAAAGCAGCGCCAGGGTAATAAAAACCACCAGCACCGGAATCATCGGCACATCGTCATAAAACGCCACATCGCCCGCCGCTGAGCCCAGCGTAAGAATAATCAGCACTTCAAAAAGCGACATCTGCCGTACGCCACGCCGCCCTGTAAGCTTTAAAAACAGAAAAACCAATATAAAGGTATAGAGACTGCGCAGCGCAACCTCGCCAAGAAACTCCATTGGCACCTTATCCAGTGCCATACGCTGTAAATCGAATGCTTTCATTTTGTGCTCTTAACATTGTTGACTGTGTGAAAGCATAGCCAATAGTTTTATTTACGCCTGGGCTCCGGCGGCGATAGCGCCGTTCATTGAAAACCCGTATCATTGCGCGCTTTCCGTACGACAAAAGTGATTTTCATGACGCAAACATTTATTCCCGGCAAAGATGCCGCTCTGGAAGACTCCATCGCTCGCTTCCAGCAAAAATTACTCGACCTTGGTTTTCAGATTGAAGAAGCCTCCTGGTTGAACCCTGTGCCTAACGTTTGGTCTGTGCATATTCGCGACAAAGAATGCGCGCTGTGCTTTACCAACGGTAAAGGTGCGACGAAAAAAGCGGCGCTGGCCTCCGCGCTGGGCGAATATTTTGAGCGTCTGTCTACGAACTACTTCTTTGCGGATTTCTGGCTGGGCGAAACCATCGCCAACGGCCCGTTCGTGCATTATCCGAACGAAAAATGGTTCCCGCTGACGGAAGACGATGACGTGCCGGAAGGTCTGCTGGATGCGCGTCTGCGCGCGTTTTACGATCCAGAAAACGAATTGACCGGAAGCATGCTTATCGACCTGCAATCCGGAAATGAAGATCGTGGCGTCTGCGGCCTGCCGTTTACCCGTCAGTCTGATAACCAGACTGTCTATATTCCGATGAATATTATCGGCAATCTGTACGTTTCTAACGGTATGTCTGCGGGTAACACGCCTAACGAAGCGCGCGTTCAGGGCCTGTCTGAAGTCTTTGAACGTTATGTGAAGAACCGCATTATCGCGGAAAGCATCAGCCTGCCGGAAATCCCGGCCGAGGTGATGGCGCGTTACCCGGCGGTAGTGGAGTCCATCGCCACACTGGAAGCGGAAGGTTTCCCGATTTTCGCCTACGATGGCTCGCTGGGCGGCAAATACCCAGTGATTTGCGTTGTCCTCTTCAACCCGGCCAACGGTACCTGCTTTGCGTCCTTCGGCGCGCACCCGGATTTCGGCGTTGCGCTGGAGCGTACCGTTACCGAACTGCTGCAGGGTCGTGGTCTGAAAGATCTTGATGTCTTCACCCCGCCAACCTTCGACGATGAAGAAGTGGCTGAACACACTAACCTTGAAACCCACTTCATTGATTCCAGCGGTCTGATCTCCTGGGATCTGTTCAAGCAGGATGCTGATTATCCGTTCGTTGACTGGAATTTCTCCGGCACTACGGAAGAAGAGTTCGCCACCCTGATGACCATCTTCAACGCAGAAGATAAAGAAGTGTATATCGCCGACTACGAACATCTGGGGGTATACGCCTGCCGCATTATCGTTCCGGGGATGTCTGACATCTACCCGGCTGAAGATCTGTGGTTAGCCAACAACGCAATGGGTACGCATCTGCGCGAAACGATCCTCTCTCTGCCAGGCAGTGAGTGGGATAAAGAAGACTATCTCAATCTGCTCGAACAACTGGATGAAGAAGGTTTTGACGACTTCACCCGCGTACGCGAACTGCTTGGTCTGGCGACCGGCGCAGATAACGGTTGGTATACCCTGCGCATTGGCGAGCTCAAAGTAATGCTGGCGCTGGCCGGTGGTGACCTGGAGCAAGCGCTGGTATGGACAGAATGGACGATGGAATTCAACGCCTCCGTCTTTAGCGCTGAACGTGCAAACTACTACCGTTGCCTGCAAACGCTGCTGCTATTGTCGCAGGAAGAGGAGCGTCAGCCGCTGCAATATCTGAACGCCTTTGTCCGCATGTACGGCGCCGATGCGGTTGAAGCGGCAAGTGCGGCATTGAGTGGTGAAGCCGCTTTTTATGGCCTTCAGCCAGTAGACAACGATCTGCACGCATTCCCGGCGCATCAGTCTCTGCTGAAAGCCTATGAAAAACTGCAGCGCGCGAAAGCGGCGCACTGGTCAAAATAGTACCAAACAGCCTGCGTTAAGTAGGCTAAATGTATTGTCTGGGCTATATTACGGGGCGCTTTAAGCGCCCTGTTTTTTATTTTGGTCAAATCAAAAAATAAATGTAAAAGCAAAGTTAAATATTAGTAGTTGATATTAAAAAAATTAGCTTATTAATGTGGCTTTTTATCTCAATTACTCCATATTAATTAACTGTCCAGCAGGAGGCTGAAAGAAAAAATTCAACTCACTTTATAATTTTTAAAATTTATTTTTACATGGATAATCAATAAGTTACTCCGCACTTGCATAAAAACCATGCGTCTTGCGGGCCTATAAGCCAGGCGAGATATGATCTATATCAAATTCTCATCTATAATGCTTTGTTAGTATCTCGTCGCCGACTTAATAAAGAGAGAGTTAGTGTGAAAGCTGACAACCCTTTTGATCTTTTACTTCCTGCTGCAATGGCCAAAGTGGCCGAAGAAGCAGGCGTCTATAAAGCAACGAAACATCCGCTTAAGACGTTCTATCTGGCAATTACTGCCGGTGTATTCATTTCAATTGCCTTTGTTTTCTATATCACCGCCACAACCGGTACCGGTACTATGCCCTTCGGCATGGCAAAATTAATAGGTGGTATCTGCTTTTCCCTGGGGCTGATCCTTTGTGTTATCTGCGGTGCAGACCTCTTCACTTCAACTGTACTGATTGTTGTTGCTAAAGCCAGTGGTCGTATTACCTGGGGACAGTTGGCTAAAAACTGGCTTAACGTTTATGTCGGCAACCTGATTGGCGCCCTGATCTTCGTGTTACTTATGTGGCTTTCCGGCGAGTATATGACCGCCAACGGCGCGTGGGGACTCAACGTCCTGCAAACAGCCGACCACAAAGTACACCATACTTTTGTTGAAGCGGTGAGCCTCGGTATCCTGGCTAACCTGATGGTGTGTCTGGCCGTATGGATGAGCTACTCAGGTCGCAGCCTGATGGACAAAGCGTTTATCATGGTATTACCGGTCGCAATGTTTGTTGCCAGCGGTTTTGAGCACAGTATCGCAAACATGTTTATGATCCCTATGGGTATTGTAATACGCGATTTCGCCACCCCGGAATTTTGGACCGCTGTCGGTTCTTCTCCGGAGAATTTTTCTCACCTGACCGTGATGAATTTCATCACCGATAACCTGATTCCGGTTACGATCGGTAATATTATCGGCGGCGGTTTGTTGGTCGGGTTGACATACTGGGTCATTTACCTGCGTGGTAACGATCATCATTAATCTGTTGATGCCCATTACACGCAGTAAATAAAAAATCCACTTAAGAAGGTAGGTGTTACATGTCCGAGCTTAATGAAAAGTTAGCCACAGCCTGGGAAGGTTTTACCAAAGGTGACTGGCAGAATGAAGTAAACGTACGTGACTTCATTCAGAAAAACTACACTCCGTATGAGGGTGACGAGTCCTTCCTGGCTGGCGCTACTGACGCGACCACCAAGCTGTGGGACAGCGTAATGGAAGGCGTTAAACAGGAAAACCGCACTCACGCGCCTGTTGACTTTGACACCTCCGTTGCTTCTACCATCACTTCTCACGACGCTGGTTACATCAACAAAGCGCTGGAGAAAATTGTTGGTCTGCAGACTGAAGCTCCGCTGAAACGTGCGATCATTCCGTTCGGCGGCATCAAAATGGTTGAAGGTTCCTGCAAAGCGTACAATCGCGAACTGGACCCGATGCTGAAAAAAATCTTCACCGAATACCGTAAAACCCACAACCAGGGCGTATTCGATGTTTATACCAAAGACATTCTGAACTGCCGTAAATCCGGTGTTCTGACTGGTCTGCCAGATGCGTATGGCCGTGGCCGTATCATCGGTGACTACCGTCGCGTTGCGCTGTACGGTATCGACTTCCTGATGAAAGACAAATACGCGCAGTTTGTTTCCCTGCAGTCTGACCTGGAAAACGGCGTAAACCTGGAAGCGACTATCCGTCTGCGTGAAGAAATCGCTGAACAGCACCGCGCGCTGGGTCAGATCAAAGAAATGGCAGCGAAATATGGCTGCGATATCTCTGGTCCGGCTACCAACGCTCAGGAAGCTATCCAGTGGACTTACTTCGGCTACCTGGCCGCGGTTAAATCTCAGAACGGCGCAGCAATGTCCTTCGGTCGCGTATCCACCTTCCTGGATGCATACATCGAACGTGATATCAAAGCAGGCAAAATCACTGAACAAGACGCTCAGGAAATGATTGACCACCTGGTCATGAAACTGCGTATGGTTCGCTTCCTGCGTACTCCGGAATATGATGAACTGTTCTCCGGTGACCCGATTTGGGCAACTGAATCTATCGGTGGTATGGGCGTTGATGGCCGTACTCTGGTTACCAAAAACAGCTTCCGCTTCCTGAACACCCTGTACACCATGGGTCCTTCTCCGGAGCCGAACATCACCGTTCTGTGGTCTGAAAAACTGCCTCTGAACTTCAAGAAATTCGCCGCTAAAGTGTCTATCGACACCTCTTCTCTGCAGTACGAGAACGATGACCTGATGCGTCCGGACTTCAACAACGACGACTACGCTATCGCTTGCTGCGTAAGCCCGATGGTTGTTGGTAAACAAATGCAGTTCTTCGGTGCGCGTGCAAACCTGGCGAAAACCATGCTGTACGCAATCAACGGCGGCGTTGATGAAAAACTGAAAATGCAGGTTGGTCCTAAATCTGAACCGATCAAAGGCGACGTTCTGAACTTCGACGAAGTGATGGACCGCATGGATCACTTCATGGACTGGCTGGCGAAGCAGTACGTCACCGCGCTGAACGTAATCCACTACATGCACGACAAGTACAGCTACGAAGCCTCTCTGATGGCGCTGCACGACCGTGACGTTATCCGCACCATGGCGTGTGGTATCGCTGGTCTGTCCGTTGCTGCTGACTCCCTGTCTGCAATCAAATATGCGAAAGTTAAACCGATTCGTGACGAAGACGGTCTGGCTATCGACTTCGAAATCGAAGGCGAATACCCGCAGTTTGGTAACAACGACTCTCGTGTAGATGACATGGCGGTTGACCTGGTAGAACGTTTCATGAAGAAAATTCAGAAACTGACTACTTACCGTAACGCTATCCCGACTCAGTCTGTTCTGACCATCACCTCTAACGTGGTTTATGGTAAGAAAACGGGTAACACCCCAGACGGTCGTCGTGCTGGCGCGCCGTTCGGACCGGGTGCTAACCCAATGCACGGTCGTGACCAGAAAGGTGCTGTTGCCTCTCTGACCTCCGTTGCTAAACTGCCGTTTGCTTACGCTAAAGATGGTATCTCTTATACCTTCTCTATCGTTCCGAACGCACTGGGTAAAGACGACGAAGTTCGTAAGACTAACCTGGCTGGTCTGATGGATGGTTACTTCCACCACGAAGCGTCCATCGAAGGTGGTCAGCACCTGAACGTGAACGTCATGAACCGTGAAATGCTGCTGGATGCGATGGAACATCCGGAAAAATATCCGCAGCTGACCATCCGCGTTTCTGGCTACGCAGTACGTTTTAACTCCCTGACTAAAGAACAGCAGCAGGACGTTATTACTCGTACCTTCACTCAGACCATGTAATTGGTTTTGACTGAAATCGTACTTTAAAAAGCGTACAATAAAGGCTCCACGTAAGTGGGGCCTTTTTAATAGCCTGCTTTGTCAGCTATCTATACTTATGGATAGCAGCCAAAACAGACTCGACACAGTTAATAACTGTGCACTAACACAGGCCCCGGATGGGCCACATCTGGAGAAACACCGCAATGTCAGTTATTGGTCGCATTCACTCCTTTGAATCCTGTGGCACTGTAGACGGCCCGGGCATCCGTTTTATTACCTTCTTCCAGGGCTGCCTGATGCGCTGCCTGTATTGCCATAACCGTGACACATGGGATACGCACGGCGGTAAAGAAGTCACTGTCGACGAATTAATGAAAGAGGTGGTGACTTATCGCCACTTTATGAACGCCTCCGGTGGCGGCGTGACGGCATCCGGCGGTGAAGCCATCCTGCAGGCTGAGTTCGTACGTGACTGGTTCCGCGCCTGTAAAAAAGAAGGCATTCACACCTGCCTGGACACCAACGGTTTTGTTCGCCGCTACGATCCGGTAATTGATGAACTGCTGGAAGTCACCGACCTGGTGATGCTCGATCTCAAACAGATGAACGACGAAATCCACCAGAATCTGGTCGGCGTGTCTAACCATCGCACGCTGGAATTTGCTCGTTACCTGTCGAACAAAGACATTAAAGTGTGGATCCGTTACGTGGTAGTGCCAGGCTGGTCTGACGATGACGACTCCGCGCACCGTCTGGGCGAATTTACCCGCGATATGGGCAACGTTGAAAAAATCGAGCTGCTACCTTACCACGAACTGGGCAAACACAAATGGGTAGCGATGGGCGAAGAGTACAAACTCGATGGTGTGAAGCCGCCGAAGAAAGAGACCATGGAGCGAGTGAAAGGCATCCTTGAGCAGTATGGCCATAAAGTGATGTATTAAGTCTTAAGGTGGGTAACAAACCAGTTACCCACCTCATGCCTTCTTAACGCCCTCTTCTCGCCAGCAGCGGGAAAATCAATCCCAGCTCAACAAGTACACCTGTTCGCATTCTGTTAAAACAGGTCAAATATGCGCGATAGAATTGGGCGTATGGCCCGTCTTGCGCAGCAGCATCAGTAGATAAATAAACGATACGCTGGCAATCATGATAAACAGCAAGCTATCTGAGTAATTCTGCATCAGCATTGCGGTAAACGAAGGGCCAAGCAGACTGCCAACGGTATAGCTTAATAGCAAAGCCTGATTCATGGCCACCAGTTGATGATGTTCCACCTTTTCACAGGCCCAGGCCATCGCGACCGGATAGAGAGTAAAACCTGCCGCACCCAACATAAATAATGCGGGGGCCATCGCCGCCTGATTCAGCATAGCAATACTTCCGACGATCACCACAAACACCTGGACGCGTAAGACCAGCAGGCGTCCCAGCTTGTCCGCCAGGCGGCCAATCGGCCATTGCCCCAGAATACCGGCGCTAACCAGAACCGCCATCCAGAAACCAATGCTGGCATTGCTTACTCCCTGATGGTTCAGATACAGCGGCATCAGGCCGTACAAAGAGCCCAGCACAATCCCGGAAATAATGCAGCCATTAACGCCCAGACGCGCCTGTCGCAGCTTCAGCATCGATACAATAGGGGTTGAGTGCTGTTCATCACCCTGCTGATTGGCGATGCGCGCAAAGAGCAGCGGTAAAACCCCAGCCAGGATGGTTCCCGTCACCCACGGCAGCACGTTCATCAATTCTGTTGATACCTTACTGACCAGCAATTGTCCTAAGAACGTCCCCACGTAATAGATCATCATATAGGCGGCAAGCAAACGTCCGCGATTGCGCGAAGTCCCGCTGCACATCAGCGCACTTTCCACTACCACCCAAATCATGGCGCAGCCAACGCCGGCAATAAAGCGCCAGCTCATCCAGCTCCAGAATCCAACCATAACCCCCAGCCCAACACAGCCCGCGGCAAAAATAAACGAGGCGATGTAATAGCTGCGGTTAAATCCAAGGCGTTTAATTAAATACCCGGTCAGCAACGTCCCTACCAAATTACCGGTAAAGTAGGACGAGCTCACCATACCGACCTGCCAGGTTGGCAGATTTTCATGGGCGAGCCAAAGCGGGACGAGCGTGTTTAACACGGCGATCGCCAGGGTCAACAGAAGCAGCCCGCACAGCAGAAGCATGACGGGACGGGTATAGATGGACATGAATAAAAACCGTGAGGAAGTTCAAATTTCATGCGCATCATGCCACTGCCAAAAACATTGTCAATCGGCGTAATCAAAGGGCTGAGGCGCTTTTCTGACGATCGATTTGCATTACTGATTCTTAATGTGAATAGATAAAAAATACAAAAACACATCTGCTTGTTTTTATTGATCTAAAACAAAAATCTCACGTTACGTTCAGTCGAAAAATTTCATGGACTCCCCTTACTTTTATTTCTTACTAAACTCTATGCGAGATGCAGAGCGGTATTGTCTTCGAAATAGAACAGTCAGTTCTTATTTATATTTCCAGTCCGGATACCGTTCTTTCTCCAGACTTAAACTCATCAAATTTCCCGCACCGATGCCGAACAGGAGAAATATCATGACGAAACCTTACGTAAGACTTGATAAAGATAATGCGGCTGTATTGCTGGTCGATCATCAGGCTGGCTTGCTCTCTCTGGTTCGGGATATCGATCCCGATAAATTCAAGAATAACGTGCTTGCCCTGGGTGATCTGGCAAAATACTTCAAGCTCCCGACTATTCTGACCACCAGTTTTGAAACAGGACCGAACGGACCGCTGGTACCGGAACTAAAAGCTCAATTCCCCGATGCGCCTTATATTGCTCGCCCGGGAAACATCAACGCGTGGGATAACGAAGATTTTGTGAAGGCGGTGAAAGCGACTGGTAAAAAGCAGTTGATCATTGCTGGGGTCGTGACGGAAGTTTGTGTCGCCTTCCCTGCGCTCTCCGCGATAGAAGAAGGATTTGACGTTTTTGTCGTCACTGATGCTTCAGGTACATTTAACGAAATCACCCGCCATTCAGCATGGGATCGGATGTCGCAGGCTGGCGCGCAATTGATGACATGGTTCGGCGTCGCGTGTGAACTACACCGTGACTGGCGTAACGATATCGAAGGGCTGGCGACGTTGTTCTCTAATCACATTCCGGATTATCGCAATCTGATGACCAGCTACGATACGTTAACGAAACAGAAATAAAAAACCGGGGAATAACCTGGCGTAACATAATGCCTGATGGCGCGCGCGTTAAGGCCTACGGATCTGTAGGCCGGAGAAGGCACGAGCCGCCATCCGGCATATTATGAATTAGCTTGCAACCGCCATACCGACAGTCATATGCAGGCCATAGAACACGCCACGACCAATCAGCTCGCCGACTATCAACAGAATAAACGCGACGGAAAGCAGTGGTATTGCGGGTTGGTAACCTTTGACTTGCGGTACAATCCAGCAGCACAACGCTAACGCCAGTGCCACGATCCGCCAGGCCATCAGTGAGCCATAATCCGGAACCAGCGCAGACGCCTGTTGAATCGAACTGTGGATCGTCGCCAGTTCGGCCCCCTGCATTACAGACATAATGGCGCTTATGACCAGAGCAAGAACCGAAATGGCAGGCAGCAGACGCATCGCCCAACCGTCAATACCGGCAATTCTCAATAGCAGATATCCCAACAGCGGACCGCCCATAAACAGCGTCAGGAAGAAACCCAGCGGCGTCCAGACGCTGTACCAGGTCGGCACGGTATCAATGGTGTTATACACACGTACCATCATCCAGACAAAAACGACGCCCAGCACCATGGTGACAACTAACCACAGATTGCGTAGTGCGGGCGGCATTTTTTTCAACATCGCCAGCAGCCAGCCGATGCCGCCAATGGCAAAGAACACTGAACCACTGGCGATTTCATTGCTCAGCGCAGAAGCGCCTACGCGATTGAGCGAGTTAAAGGCACGCATCGGCGAGCCCAGATGGAGCATAGAAGCAATAAAGCCAATACCCATCAGTACCCACAGCCCGAACATGCAGGCGATTACCCGCTGCTGTGATTCAGGACGTAAGTCCCCTTTCATTAACGCCAACGCCAGAACGATAAAGCCACCAACCACACACTGTCCGAAGACCGTGAAGATCATCAGCGGCCATTCATGCCATCCACTTCCCATCTTACACCTCCTTCGGATTGGCCAGATAACCCGTGGTATCCCCGGTCGGGCGGCTATTGGCGTTAGGTTTGATAACAATGCTCGGTTTGGTGAAGTGCGCGCCCGGTAGTGGCGCAACCGCGGCCAGAGTACCGTGTTTTTTGCGCAGTTCGTCAATCGGACCGAAATCCAGCGCACGCAGTGGGCAGGACTCAACGCAGATAGGTTTCTTACCTTCAGCGACGCGCTCATGGCAGCCATCGCATTTGGTCATATGTCCTTTTTCAGCATTGTACTGGGGCGCACCGTAAGGACAGGCCATGTGGCAATACCGACAGCCAATGCACACATCTTCATCCACGACGACAAAGCCATCTTCACGTTTGTGCATCGCGCCGCTCGGACACACCTTGGTGCAGGCCGGGTCTTCACAGTGGTTACAGGCAATAGAGAGGTAATAGGCAAAGACGTTTTGATGCCAGACGCCATTGTCTTCTTGCCAGTCGCCACCCGCGTACTCGTAAATGCGGCGGAAACTGACATCCGGGGTTAAATTTTTGAAGTCTTTGCAAGCCAGTTCGCAGGTTTTGCAACCGGTGCAACGGCTGGAATCAATAAAAAATCCATACTGGGTTGTCATCGGTTACTCCTTACACCTTTTCAACCTGAACAAGGTTCGTATGTGACGGATTCCCCTTCGCGAGAGGAGAAGGACGCTGAGTCGTCAGGACGTTAATACAGCCGCCCTGATCCACACGCTTCGTGTCCGGGTCGTACCAGGCCCCTTCGCCTAATGCCACCACGCCGGGCATCATTCGCGGGGTCACTTTCGCTTCGATATGCACCTCGCCACGATCGTTAAAGATGCGTACTTTGTCGCCGTTGTTAATGCCACGTCGCTGCGCATCCAACGGATTGATCCACATTTCCTGGCGGCAGGATGCTTTCAGAACATCTACGTTGCCATAGGTCGAGTGAACGCGAGATTTGTAGTGGAAGCCGGTCAGTTGCAGCGGGAATTTCTCCACCAGCGGATCGTCTAAACTTTCAAAGCCAGGGGTATAAATCGGCAATGGATCGATCACATCCCCTTCCGGCAGTTCCCAGGTTGCCGCGATCTCGGCAAGCTGCTGCGAATAAATTTCGATCTTACCCGACGGCGTGGTGAGCGGATTGGCTTTGGGAGCCTCACGGAACGCTTTGTACGCCACGTGGTGCCCTTCAGGATCTCGCTGCTTAAAGATGCCTTGTTTGCGAAACTCTTCAAACCCAGGCAGTTCAGGAATGGCTTTACGCGACTGCTCATACAGATGACGCATCCACTCTTCCTGAGTACGACCTTCGGTAAACTGCTGCTCAACGCCAAGGCGTTTCGCCAGCTCGCTGGTCATCTGGTAGATAGTCTTGCATTCGAAACGTGGTTTGATCGCCTGATCGGTGAAAATCACATAGGACATGTTTCCGCAGGACGCATCCAGCGCGAAGTCCATCTGTTCGGAAGCAGTACAGTCTGGCAGCAAAATATCCGCATATTTCGCCGAGGAGGTCATATGGCAGTCGATGACCACGATCATCTCGCACTTTTTCTCATCCTGCAGGATTTCGTGCGTACGGTTAATATCAGAGTGCTGGTTAATCAGGCAGTTACCAGCATAGTTCCAGATCATTTTAATCGGAACATCAAGCTTATCTTTGCCGCGAACGCCGTCACGCAGCGCCGTCATCTCCGGGCCACGCTCAATAGCGTCCGTCCACATAAACATTGAGATGCTGGTTTCAACAGGGTTTTCCAGCGTAGGCATACGCTCAAACGGCAGACTGTATGAACCCTCACGCGCACCGCTGTTGCCGCCGTTGATACCAACATTACCGGTCAGAATGGCCAGCATAGAAATAGCGCGGGTCGCTATTTCACCGTTAGCATGACGCTGCGGCCCCCAACCCTGGCTGATGTATGCCGGTTTAGCGCTGCCAATTTCACGCGCCAGTTTGATGATACGGTCAGCGGGAATACCGGTAATCTGCGCCGCCCATTCCGGGGTCTTGGCAATACCGTCTGTCCCCTGCCCAAGAATATACGCCTTATAGTGGCCATTCTTCGGCGCGTCGGCCGGTAAGGTTTTCTCGTCGTAACCCACGCAGTATTTGTCGAGGAACGCCTGGTCCACCAGGTTTTCGGTGATCAGAACATACGCCAGACCATTAACCAGCGCCGCATCTGTACCAGGACGGATCGGGATCCATTCATCTTCACGCCCCGCGCCGGTGTCGGTATAGCGGGGATCGATAATAATCATCCGGGCATTGGATTTCTGGCGCGCCTGTTCAAGGTAGTAGGTTACCCCGCCCCCGCTCATACGGGTTTCACCAGGGTTATTACCGAACAGCACCACCAGCTTGCTGTTTTCTATATCGGACGGGCTGTTACCGTCGGCCCAGCCGCCGTAGGTGTAGTTCAACCCGGCAGCGATTTGTGCCGAAGAGTAGTCCCCGTAGTGATTCAGGTACCCACCACAGCAGTTCATCAGACGTGCCACCAGGGTTTTACCCGGCGGCCAGGAGCGTGTCAGGGTGCCACCTAGCGTGCCGGTGCCGTAGTTCAGGTAGATAGATTCGTTACCATAGTCTTTAATCAGACGCTGCATGTTGCTGGCAATAATCTCGTACGCCTCATCCCAACTGATGCGCTCAAATTTACCTTCGCCGCGCTTACCGACACGTTTCATCGGGTATTTAAGACGGTCGGGATTATAAACGCGACGACGCATGGAGCGACCACGCAGACAAGCACGCACCTGGTGCAGGCCATCATAGTTATCATCACCTGTGTTGTCGGTTTCGACATATTTTATTTCACCGTCTACCACATGCATCCGCAGTGGACAGCGGCTACCGCAGTTCACCGTACACGCGCTCCAGATGACTTTCTCATTGCGCTGCGTGGGATTAATGGCTTCTGCAGCGTTTGCAATACGGGTAAATGGCAGGGTAAACGCGCTACTGGCCACCGCCAGCCCGCCTATCGCCGTCGTTTTTACCAAACCGCGGCGACTAACCTCAGCGGCCAGCACGGCATCGGGGATCTTAGTTTTCATAGGGGCTCACTCTGCTGCTCACAATAAACAAAAAATAAATACTCGTTGTATATATTTTTATATATCGCTAGTATCACTATACAGACTGGTAGATACTGACTTTCATTCGAAGGCAGTATTACTCCTATGTAGGTAAGGGTTATTGTCCGACGTCAAACGGGCATAAAAAAAGCGCCCTGAGGCGCTTTTTAGCATAGAAAGATAGGTTAGCCGATGAATTCCAGGCCATTCATGTACGGACGTAATACTTCCGGAACCTGAATGCGGCCATCTGCCTGCTGATAGTTTTCCATTACCGCCACCAGCGTACGTCCAACTGCCAGACCGGAACCGTTCAGGGTATGCACCAGACGGGTCTTTTTGTCGGATTTGCTGCGGCAACGCGCTTGCATGCGACGCGCCTGGAAATCCCACACGTTGGAGCAGGATGAGATTTCGCGATAGGTATTCTGCGCTGGGATCCACACTTCCAGATCGTAGGTTTTGCATGCGCCGAAGCCCATGTCGCCTGTGCACAAAATGATCTTACGGTACGGCAGACCCAGCAGTTGAAGAACCTTCTCGGCGTGGCCGGTCATCTCTTCCAGTGCGTCCATTGAATCTTCCGGACGAACAATCTGCACCATCTCAACTTTATCGAACTGGTGCATACGGATCAGACCACGGGTATCACGACCGTAAGAGCCTGCTTCAGAACGGAAGCACGGCGTATGCGCGGTCATTTTGATCGGCAGCACATCTTCGTCAATGATTTCGTCACGCACCAGGTTAGTCAGCGGAACTTCGGCCGTTGGGATCAGCGCGTAGTTGCTGCTGTCAGCTTCTTCGTCCAACGGACGGGTATGGAACAGATCGCCAGCGAATTTCGGCAGTTGCCCGGTACCGTACAGCGTGTCATGGTTAACCAGATACGGAACATAGTTTTCGCTGTAACCATGCTGTTCGGTATGCAGATCCAGCATGAACTGAGACAGCGCACGATGCATACGTGCGATCTGCCCTTTCATGACCACGAAACGAGAGCCGGTAAGCTTCACCGCAGCGGCGAAATCAAGACCCGTGTGCATTTCACCCAGGGTAACATGATCGCGGACTTCGAAATCAAACTCACGCGGTGTACCCCAGCGGCTGACTTCGACGTTGTCATTTTCATCTTTACCCACCGGAACTTCATCCGCTGGCAGGTTAGGAATGGTCAGCGCAATGTCGCGGATCTCGGCCTGTAAGGTATCAAGTTCAGCTTTCGCGGCATCCAGCTCTTCGCCCAGTTTGTTCACTTCCAGACGTAAAGACTCGATATCTTCCCCGCGCGCTTTTGCCTGGCCAATGGATTTCGATCGAGAGTTACGCTCTGCCTGCAGGTTTTCAGTTTGTACCTGCAGAACTTTACGACGCTCTTCAAGAGCGCGCAGCTTATCTACATCCAGCTTAAAGCCCCGGCTTGCCAGTTTTTCTGCGACTGCGTCTGGCTCATTACGCAGCAGATTGGGATCGAGCATGCTTATCCTGTGCTTATCGAATTAAAATGGGAAAAGTGACCACAGCCTGCGGTCACAGGGATACAGAGACAACATTACCGCAACGATAACACTAACGGTAGCGTTTTATAGGGCTATTTTGATCCTGTCCGGCGAGCCAGGCGAGCTTTTCGCCAATCTTGCCTTCAAGACCTCTGTTTGTGGGGCGATAATAGCGCGTTTGTGCCATTTCCTGGGGGAAGTACTCTTCTCCGGCGGCATAGGCATTTGGTTCATCATGCGCGTAACGATACTCCTGACCGTAGCCCATCTCTTTCATCAGCTTAGTCGGCGCATTGCGCAGGTGAACGGGAACGTCGTAATCCGGACGTTCACGGGCGTCGGCCAGCGCGGCTTTAAAGGCGGTGTAAACCGCGTTACTCTTCGGCGCACAGGCCAGATAGACGATCGCCTGAGCGATTGCCCGCTCGCCTTCCGCGGGTCCCACGCGAGTGAAACAATCCCACGCGGAAATCGCCACCTGCATAGCGCGAGGATCTGCGTTGCCCACATCTTCAGAGGCAATCGCCAGGCAGCGACGGGCAACGTACAGCGGATCGCCACCAGCGGAAATGATTCGCGCATACCAGTAGAGCGCCGCATCCGGCGCGCTACCACGTACCGACTTGTGTAAGGCGGAGATGAGATCGTAAAAGCGATCGCCTTTATTATCAAAGCGCGCGCTGCGTTCACCGGCAATTTCGGTCAGCAATTCCGCTTTCAATACGCGCTTGCCGGAATCATCAACTTCGGCCATATCGGCCATCATTTCCAGCGTATTCAGCGCCCGCCGCGCATCACCATTAACCAGTTCAGCAATCGCCCGACGCGTCTCTTGTGGCAGAACAATATCCTGATCGCCGTAGCCACGCGCTTTGTCAGACATCGCCTGGTCAAGCACCTGTTCAATATCATCGGTGGTTAACGATTTCAGCAAATAAACGCGTGCCCGCGACAGCAGCGCCGAATTCAATTCAAACGAGGGGTTTTCGGTGGTAGCGCCAATAAACGTAATTGTACCGTCTTCAATATGCGGTAAAAACGCATCCTGCTGGCTTTTATTAAATCGATGGACTTCGTCCACAAACAGTATTGTGCGTCGGCCAGCGTTACGGTTCTGACGCGCACGCTCAATCGCTTCACGAATTTCTTTTACGCCAGAGGTGACCGCCGAAATTCGTTCAACATCGGCGTTAGCGTAACGGGCAATAACTTCAGCAAGGGTGGTTTTACCCGTTCCCGGCGGTCCCCATAAAATCATAGAGTGCAGGTGCCCGGCCTCAATGGCGCGGGGCAAAGGCTTACCCGTAGCCAGCAGATGCTGCTGGCCGATATACTGCGCTAAATTTTCTGGCCGCATACGCGCGGCCAGTGGCTGAAAGGTATTATCAGAAAAGTCGAGCGACAGATTGCTCACTCACACGCCTCTACTTACGTTGATCGTCAACCGTTACACCTTGTGGCGGGGTAAAGGTGAATTTAGATGGTTCAATCGCGCCATTCTGCTGCGATTTCAGTTGATAGCTGCTGCGCTGATCGTCTTGCTCAACGGCGCTAAACTGATGGATCGTCCCGTCACGCCCAACATTGATCGTAAACTGTTTCAGGTTTCCGTTGCTGGTTTTCGGCGTCAGCACGAAATCATCGCCGTTTTGCTTAATGTTGTACTGCTGCCAGTCGCTGGCCTGGTTACGCGCAATCAACATGAACGGCGTGTTGCCGGTGGCGTCTTTCAGCCAGGTTGCAGTAGCTTGTTCAACAAACGGGTTAAAGAACCACAGCGTTTTACCATCGGAGACCAGGATGCTCTCGTCAGGCTGCGTCATGTGCCAGTTAAACAGATTAGGACGTTTAACCCATAAATCACCCTGCCCCTCCTGCACTGCCGCACCGCTACCGTCCGTAACCTTTTGCGTAAAGCTGGCATGGAAGCTACTGACTTTATCCAGGCGGCTTTTCAGGTCGCTGGCAGCATCAGCCCAGACGCTGCTCACTACAAAGCTCGACAGTAATGCACAGGTGATTGCGATTCTTTTCATCGTTATTCCTCAAAATACGTCACTCCCAACGGGGAGATCCCTCTGCTATCCATTTCAGGCCAAAAAACAGCATGAGGAAAGTAGATAATACTGAATTACTTAACTTTGCAATCAATCGAAGGGCGGCGGAGCCAACACTTCACGATTACCATTATGCCCTTGCTCACTGACAATTCCCTGCGCTTCCATCTGTTCGATGATGCGCGCCGCTCGGTTGTAGCCGATACGGAACTGTCGTTGAACACCGGAGATGGAAGCTTTGCGTTTTTGGGTAACAAAGTTCACCGCCTGATCGAACAACGGATCTAACTCTTCGCCACCATCAAAGCCGCCAGCGCCACCTTCGCTTTCGCTGTCTGAGGTAATGCCATCAACATATTGTGGACGACCGCGCGCTTTCCAGTCCTGAACCACCGCATGAACTTCTTCGTCACGAACAAAGGCACCGTGTACACGCACAGGAATCGTCGAGTTCGGCGCCGAATAGAGCATATCGCCCATCCCCAGCAGCGATTCCGCGCCGCCCTGATCAAGGATAGTACGCGAGTCAATTTTGCTGGACACGGTAAAGGCAATACGCGTCGGGATATTCGCTTTAATCAGACCGGTAATGACGTCAACGGATGGTCGCTGGGTTGCCAGCACCAGGTGGATCCCCGCCGCACGCGCTTTTTGCGCCAGACGTGCAATCAGTTCTTCCACTTTCTTACCTACGGTCATCATCAGATCGGCGAATTCATCCACCAGAACAACGATATACGGCAGTTTTTCCAGCACTGGATGCTGAACGTCCATGCTGTCGCCCGGCTTCCAGTACGGGTCCGGGATCGGACGTCCCATACGAGCTGCTTCAGCGATTTTCTCGTTATAACCGGCAAGGTTACGTACGCCGAGCGCCGACATCAGTTTGTAGCGACGTTCCATTTCATTGACGCTCCAGCGCAAAGCGTTGGCAGCATCTTTCATGTCGGTCACAACTTCAGTCAGCAGATGCGGAATGCCTTCATAAACCGACAGCTCCAGCATTTTAGGGTCAATCATGATAAAGCGAACGTCTTCTGGCTGCGCCTTATACAACATGCTGAGGATCATGGCGTTCACCCCAACAGACTTACCGGAACCGGTAGTCCCTGCCACCAGCAGGTGCGGCATTTTCGCCAGATCGGCAACAACCGGTTCGCCCGCAATATCTTTACCCAGTACCACAGTCAACGGGGACGAGTTATCACGGAATTTCGCGTTATCTAACACTTCGCGCAGATAAACGGTTTGACGTTTTTTATTCGGTAATTCCAGTCCGACATACGGTTTGCCAGGAATGACCTCGACCACGCGGACCGCAGCGGTCGACAACGAACGCGCCAGATCTCGTGACAGGTTGGAAATGCGCGCCGCTTTAACCCCTGGTGCCAGGTTTAGTTCAAAACGGGTAATGACCGGCCCTGGAGAGTAGTTCACTACATCAGCTTTAATACGGAAGTCCGCCAGACGCGCTTCCACCAGACGCGCCATTTGTTCCAGTGCAAAAGTATCAATCGGCTCAACTTCACTCGGCGGCGGCGTGAGCAGATCTAACGATGGCAGCGGCGTACTCGGACGCTGAACCGGACGACTGTCGCCGTTACGCATCAAGAGTGGATGGATCAGGCTATCCTGCGGCGGCGGTGTAACAGGCTGTGCCGGCTGCTGGTAATGCTGCTGCGGAGCGACAGGCTGTGCCGGCTGCTGATAATGCTGCTGCGGTGCGGCAGGCTGTGCCGGCTGCTGRTAATGCTGCTGCGGWGCGACAGGCTGTGCCGGCTGCTGATAATGCTGCTGCGGTGCGGCAGGCTGTGCCGGCTGCTGATAATGCTGCTGCGGTGCGACTGGTTCCTGGTGCTGCGGCGCAGGCTCTGGCATCACGCCTGGCGTAAACAGCGGCTCATGCGGACCGTCATCCACCAGCGTTTTCATTGGCGAAAATTCAAAGTCATCAAGCGAGAACGGATTGGCCCCGGCAGGCTGTTCGCCGGAATAGCGCTGCTGCTGGGACGAGGCAAACTGGCGAGCCAGTTCCGCTTCTGCGGCCAAATCTTCGTCATCAGTCTGATGGGTATCGTCCTGATAATCATCGCCATAACGGTGCTGCTGAGACTGGGCAAACTGACGTGCCAGCTCATCCTGCTGCATTGCATCAATTTCATCATCGCTGTACGCATTGGTATCAAGCTGCTCTTCGCGAGCTTTCTCTTCAGCCATACGCTGTGACGGCAGTTTTATGCCATACGATGCTAACTCCCGACGAGTAGGCACGCGCACACGATTCGGGCGCGGCAGTTGCGGGCCAATTCCTTCTTTCACCTGCGGACGCGGCGCACCGCTACCCGCAAGGCTAAACACAGGTGCTGCGGCAGCGGCACTTGCCCCAGAAGCGGCGCTTTTCACCCCGGCAGCCAGCGGCGCAACGGCAGCAACAGACTCAACGGGCGGAATGGAGGCAGCCGTCGGCATAGATGGCATAGACGGCTTAACACGCTCAGGCTCCTGAGCGGGTTCTGGAATAGGCTGATACCAGGCGGCCAACTGCTCACGCTCGCGCGCTCGTTTCTCTTCGACTTCTTCAAAATAGTAGAGCGGTGGACGAGAGGGTTTCGTCTCCTCAACAACTGGCTCAGGTTCCACTACAGAAGGTTGTTCAACCATCGGTTGCTGGAACGCAGAAGGTTGTTGGAAGCCAGGCTCCTGCTGATAGACCGGTTGCGGCTCAGGCTCCGGCTGATAAACCGGTTCCGGCTGCCCGTTTTGCTGCGAGGTGAATTCCTGCGGCTGCGGCGCGGCGGGTTGCGCATACACCGGTTCAGACGTTTGCGGTGCGTAATATTCCGGCTGAGGATTCTCCTGTGCAACCGGCTGTTGCCATGGCTCATACGTCTGCTGCACCGCAGGCTGAGCATATTCGGCTGACTGCGGATAACCTTCAGGCGCAGGCGCAATCACCGCATCACCGGTTTGCGGGCCAGGCGCGGATTGCCAGGCAACGGCTGGCGTCGATTGTTCCATAACGGTGCTGGTAACTGGCGACGTTTGCAACAGCGGATCAACCGGCGCGCTCCAGGCCTGAGATGCCGTTGTGGCTGCTGCTGCGGCAGCTACCGGCTCTGTCACCGAATGACCGTTCAGCAGTGGATCGAGTTCGTCGTATTCAGGCAATGTTGCCCGATTACCGGAAAACAGCACATCGTTCGGATCGGCGACCACGCCACGGGCGCTGTATTCAATGTCGTCTTCATCATCCATGCGTTTGCCGGAGAACAGCGCAGCATCAGTATGACGGCCCAGCGGATTGGTAAATTTCTGAGCCAGGCGTTTACGGCGCGCTAACGCACCGCGCAGAATTCGAGCCCGACGCGATTCATGGGGTTTACCATCAGCGGCGTCGACAAACTCTTCTTCATCTTCATATTCTTCGTCATCGACCCAGGTATCGTCGCGGCGGGTACGGTTGCTGGCAAATGTCAGGATATTAAGTAACCAGCCACCCAGTTTTTCCGCAATGCTCACCCATGACCAGCCGGTAAACAGCGTTAATCCCGCAGCCCAGATGCACAAAAGCGTAAGCGTACCGCCGCTACTGTGCAGTAATGGCTGCAGCGTAGTGCTGAGCAGGCTGCCAATCACCCCGCCAGAGGCGAAATACCAAATGTCATCGGCGTTAATTGCGGCCAGCCCGCAGGAGGTGAGGATCAGGGCCAGAACGCCAATAATGCGCAATGAAACAGCAAAATAATCGACGTATTCGTCGCTGGCCTGGTGTCGCCAGGCAAACCAGCAGCCGCCGACAATAATGACCGGAATGGTGTAGGCCATGACGCCAAAAATAAAGAACAGCGTGTCCGCCAGCCATGCACCGGGAATGCCTCCCAGGTTATGGATAGGTTCATGCCATGCGGTTTGCGACCAACTGGGATCCGAAGGGTTAAAGCTGAGTAAGGCAGCCATCAACCAGACGGCAAAAAGGGCAATAAGGATCAGTAGCGCTTCCAGAAGTCGGCGCCCGCTGCTTAACTTCGTCAATGTGACGTCTTTGTCTTCAGTGTATTCCTGGCTCAAAAACGGCTCTCCAGGTTTCAGGCTTTTCCTGCCCGATGCTAAAACGGACAACAGCACCGGGTTGCCCCGGCACTGTTGCTGTATGGATTAACAGGAGTGTAATCAAACTGCGTCGATTTTGCACCTGTTCCGTGTTAGCGCGTCTTAATTACCAGACGATTGCTCTGTTTGACTTCTTCCATTACTACATAAGTACGTGTGTCATTTACGCCAGGCAGACGCAGCAGGGTTTCCCCCAGCAGCTTACGGTATGCTGACATATCCGGTACGCGTGTTTTCAGCAAATAGTCGAAATCACCGGAAACTAAATGACACTCTTGAATTTCTTCAAGTTTTTGTACTGCAGAGTTAAATTGTTCAAACACATCCGGGGCGCCACGATTCAGAGTTATCTCAACAAAAACCAGAAGTGATGCATCCAGATAATGTGGGTTTAACAGCGCTGTATAGCCCTGAATGAAACCCTGCCTTTCCAACCGACGCACACGCTCAAGGCAGGGCGTCGGTGAAAGTCCCACACGTTTAGAAAGCTCGACGTTAGAAATACGCCCATCCTTTTGCAGCTCATTAAGAATGTTACGATCAATACGGTCGAGATCTTTGCCAGGGCGCTTCTTACTATCTACCATTATTATTGTCTCTCTGTATTCCTTCCCTACTCCTGCCTGACTCTACTAACATCACTGTTCAGAGTCGCTCCCCATCAAAATAAACCGCAGCCCAGAGGGATTTACGGCTTGCAATGTCTGGGTTTATGGTGAGAAGACCGTTGCCTGTCGGCGGCTATCGACATCACGAATGGCATCTGTCCACACCATGCGTAGATTTCGCTAACACGGTAAACATGGTATCTACATGCATGATTATGCAGCACATACATGACACAGTTTTTTTCTTCCTTGAATGTTTTCGCAAAACAGCAGGGGATTGTCAAAGCAAAACATCGATTTTTAGTACAACATGCCAGTTATTCAGTCGCAGTGATGGAAATTCGTCATTTTATCACCTTATAACTGACCGATTTTAAGTAGAAATCGTTATAGTATTACGACTCAATCTGTCGTTCATCGGTTTCCACTATTACACATATTGTTAACAAAATCGCCATACTCTTTTTTTACGCCTGTAAATTCCCTACAATCCTGCTCATTGCCTGCCAACAACTATGGGGATCTCATGGGCGCAACCAAACACAGTAAACTTCTTATTCTGGGCTCAGGCCCTGCGGGATATACCGCTGCGGTCTACGCTGCACGCGCTAACCTGCAACCGGTACTGATTACCGGTATGGAAAAAGGAGGTCAGCTGACCACAACAACAGAAGTGGAAAACTGGCCTGGCGATCCGCACGATCTTACTGGCCCATTGCTGATGGAACGTATGCACGAACATGCGACCAAATTTGAGACAGAAATCATTTTTGATCACATCAGCAAAGTTGATCTGCAAAACCGCCCTTTCCGTCTGACCGGCGACAGCGGTGAATACACCTGTGACGCATTGATCATCGCCACTGGCGCGTCCGCACGCTACCTGGGTTTGCCTTCAGAGGAAGCATTTAAAGGCCGCGGCGTTTCCGCTTGCGCCACCTGCGACGGTTTCTTCTACCGTAACCAAAAAGTTGCGGTGATCGGCGGTGGCAATACCGCTGTTGAAGAAGCGTTGTATCTGGCAAATATCGCGTCTGAAGTACATTTGATTCACCGTCGCGACAGCTTCCGTGCTGAGAAAATTCTTATCAAGCGGTTGATGGATAAAGTGGAAAACGGCAACATCGTGCTGCATACGCACCGTACGCTGGAAGAAGTGACTGGCGATCAAATGGGCGTAACCGGACTGCGCCTGCGCGATACGCAAAATACTGACAACGTTGAATCACTTGACGTTGCGGGATTGTTTGTCGCCATCGGCCACAGCCCGAATACCGCCATTTTCGACGGCCAGCTCGAACTGGAAAACGGCTACATCAAAGTTCAGTCCGGTATTCACGGCAATGCGACGCAAACCAGCATTCCAGGCGTCTTCGCAGCGGGTGACGTGATGGACCATATTTATCGCCAGGCGATCACTTCTGCTGGCACGGGTTGTATGGCTGCGCTTGACGCAGAACGTTATCTCGACGGTCTGGCAGACGCTTGCAAATAAGTTTTACAAATCAGTAACAAAAGTAAAAAAGGCGACTATAAGTCGCCTTTATTTTTGCCTCGTTGTAACATTGTCCTGCCCAAAAATTCCAATAACTCACCTGCTAAGCGTGCAATGAATAAAACCCGTCAAAAAGAGCTGACCCGCTGGTTAAAACAGCAAAGTGTAATATCCCAACGATGGCTGAACATTTCACGCCTGCTGGGATTCGTGAGCGGCCTGTTAATTGTCGCTCAGGCCTGGCTCATGGCCCGAATTCTGGACCATATGATCATGGGCAATATCCCCCGGGAAGCGCTTCTGCTCCCTTTCATCGTGCTGATTTTGGTTTTCATCCTGCGCGCATGGGTCGTCTGGTTGCGCGAACGCGTCGGGTTTCACGCCGGGCAACATATTCGCTTTGAGATTCGTCGCCAGGTTCTCGATCGCCTGCAACAGGCGGGTCCGGCCTGGATACAGGGTAAACCAGCCGGGAGCTGGGCGACCCTGATCCTCGAGCAGATTGACGATATGCATGACTACTATGCGCGTTATCTGCCGCAAATGGCGCTGGCCGTATGCGTTCCCCTGTTGATTGTGGCGGCCGTTTTTCCGTCAAACTGGGTAGCCGCTCTTATTCTGCTCGGAACCGCCCCGCTAATCCCTCTGTTTATGGCGATGGTCGGTATGGGCGCAGCCGACGCTAACCGCCGCAACTTTCAGGCGCTTGCCCGACTAAGCGGTCATTTTCTCGATCGCCTCCGGGGTATGGAAACGCTGAGAATATTTGGCCGCGGTGAAGCCGAAACAGAAAGTATTCGCGCAGCATCACAGGATTTCCGCCAGCGCACGATGGAAGTCCTGCGCCTGGCATTCCTGTCATCCGGGGTCCTCGAGTTCTTTACGTCGTTGTCTATCGCTCTGGTCGCGGTTTACTTCGGTTTTTCCTACCTCGGCGAGCTCGACTTCGGCCACTACGGTATGGGCGTCACGCTGGCGTCCGGTTTCCTGGCGCTCATTCTGGCACCAGAGTTTTTCCAACCCCTGCGCGATCTCGGGACGTTTTATCACGCCAAAGCGCAAGCCGTTGGAGCAGCAGACAGTCTGAAAACCTTTATGGAAACCCCGCTGGCGCACCCTGAGCGTGGTGAGATTGAGTTGGCGACGAAAGATGCCGTTTCAATTGAGGCTGCAGGTCTGGTCATCACCTCACCGGAAGGCAAAGTGCTTGCGGGACCGCTCAACTTTACCCTGGCAGCAGGCCAACGTGCGGTGGTAGTGGGTCGTAGCGGCTCCGGAAAAAGTTCGCTGCTGAATGTTCTGTCCGGCTTTCTTTCTTATCAAGGGTCGCTGCGGATTAACGGTTTTGAACTACGCGACCTGTCGCCTGATTCCTGGCGCAAACAGCTATCGTGGGTTGGGCAAAACCCGCAGCTTCCTGCCGCCACGTTACGAGAAAACGTACTGCTGGCACGGCCCGATGCCAGTGAAGAACAGCTTCAGGCCGCACTCGACAGCGCCTGGGTGAGCGAGTTTTTACCGCTGCTGCCGCAGGGCGTAGATACGCCAGTCGGCGATCAGGCAGCCCGACTTTCTGTTGGTCAAGCGCAGCGCGTGGCCGTGGCGCGCGCGTTACTTAATCCGTGTCAGTTGCTTCTGCTGGACGAACCCGCAGCCAGCCTTGATGCCCACAGTGAACAACGCGTGATGCAGGCATTGAACGCAGCATCGCGCCGCCAGACCACGCTGATGGTGACGCACCAGCTTGAAGATCTTGCCGACTGGGATGCTATCTGGGTCATGCAGGATGGTCAGATCGTTGAACAAGGTAGCTGGGCTGAACTTAGCGCTGCCGACGGTGCTTTTGCAACACTACTGGCTCATCGTCAGGAGGATATCTAAATGCGCGCTTTGCTACCCTATCTGACGCTGTATAAACGTCACAAATGGATGTTAACGCTGGGCATCGTTCTGGCAATCGTTACGCTGCTGGCCAGTATTGGCTTGCTGACGCTCTCAGGTTGGTTCCTGTCTGCTTCTGCGGTGGTGGGCGTCACTGGAATTTACAGTTTTAACTATATGCTCCCCGCCGCGGGCGTACGTGGTGCGGCAATCACCCGAACCGCAGGCCGTTATTTCGAGCGCCTGGTCAGTCACGACGCCACGTTCCGAGTGCTGCAACACCTGCGTATTTATACCTTCAGCAAGCTGCTACCGCTCTCCCCTGCTGGCCTGTCCCGCTATAGACAAGGTGAATTACTTAACCGCGTCGTCGCTGATGTCGACACGCTCGATCATCTTTATTTACGCGTTCTGTCTCCGCTGGTGGGGGCGTTTGTCGTCATCATGGTGGTCACGCTGGGACTGAGCGTTCTCGATTTCACGCTGGCTGTCACCCTCGGCGGTATTATGCTGCTGACCTTATTCATTCTGCCCCCACTTTTTTATCAGGCCGGCAAAAGTACCGGGCAAAACCTGACGCATTTGCGTGGGCAATATCGTCAGCAATTAACCTCCTGGCTGCAGGGCCAGGCTGAATTAACTATCTTCGGCGCCAGTGAACGCTACCGGGCTCAAATGGAAGCCACCGAATTGCAGTGGCATGAAGCGCAGCGACGTCAGTCCGAATTAACGGCACTGTCGCAGGCGATCATGCTGTTAATCGGCGCGCTGGCGGTGATTATGATGTTATGGATGGCCTCAGGCGACGTGGGCGGAAATACCCAGCCAGGCGCGCTAATCGCGCTGTTTGTCTTCTGTGCGCTGGCTGCGTTTGAGGCATTAGCGCCTGTCACCGGCGCGTTTCAGCATCTCGGCCAGGTTATCGCCTCTGCATTACGCATCACCGAACTGACCGAACAGCAGCCAGAAGTCACCTTCCCGGATACCGAATCTCCGGTTTCTGAGCAGCTCACTCTTACCCTGCGTGAGGTCTCATTCAGCTATCCGGGGCAGACGCAAAAAGCACTCGACACCCTTTCTTTACTGGCAAAACCCGGTGAGCACATCGCTATTTTAGGTCGCACCGGCTGCGGAAAGTCAACGTTGCTGCAATTGCTGACCCGCGCATGGGATCCGCAGAGTGGCGAAATCCTGATTAACGATCGACCGCTTTCAGCCCTGAATGAAGCCACGTTGCGCCACATCATCAGCGTCGTGCCACAGCGCGTACATCTGTTTAGCGCTACGCTTCGCGATAACCTGCTGCTGGCAGCTCCGCACGCCGGCGATGAAGCATTATCCGCGATCCTGCGCCGCGTCGGTCTGGAAAAACTGCTTGAAGACGATGGGCTCAACGCCTGGTTGGGCGAAGGCGGTCGTCAGCTTTCCGGCGGCGAGCTCCGCCGTCTGGCTATCGCCCGCGCCTTGCTGCATGATGCCCCGCTGATGCTGCTGGATGAGCCTACCGAAGGGCTTGATGCCACAACAGAAAGCCAAATGCTTGAATTAATTGGCGATGTGATGCGGGATAAAACAGTGCTGATGGTCACACATCGTCTGCGCGGATTGTCGCGTTTCGATCAAATAATAGTGATGGACAACGGACAAATTATTGAGCAAGGTAATCACGCAGATCTGTTAGCCAGGCAGGGGCGTTATTACCAGTTTAAGCAACGTCTGTAAGCTATTATTGAACGATCAAACTCGCGTAGTGGAGTTTCACTGTCATGCGCCTGGTGCAACTGTCCCGCCATTCTATAGCCTTCCCATCACCGGAAGGCGCTTTACGCGAGCCTAACGGTTTACTGGCGCTGGGAGGCGATCTTAGCCCTGCCCGCCTGTTGATGGCCTACCAGCGCGGTATTTTCCCGTGGTTTTCTCCCGGTGACCCTATTCTCTGGTGGTCACCCGATCCGCGCGCCATTCTTTGGCCTGAGAACTTTCACCTCAGTCGCAGCATGAAACGCTTTCATAAAAATTCGCCTTATCGTGTGACGCTCAACTACGCGTTCGGTCAGGTGATTGAAGGCTGTGCGAACGATCGGGAAGAAGGCACCTGGATCACACACGATGTGGTGGACGCTTACCATCGGCTGCACGAACTGGGACATGCGCACTCAATTGAAGTATGGCGACAAAATGAATTAGTCGGCGGCATGTATGGCGTAGCGCAAGGTACGCTGTTTTGTGGCGAATCAATGTTCAGTCGTCAGGAAAATGCGTCCAAGACCGCACTACTTGTTTTTTGCGCGGAATTTATCCGTCAGGGCGGAAAATTAATCGACTGCCAGGTGTTAAATAGCCACACAGCATCCCTGGGCGCCATCGAAACCCCGCGACGGGAGTACCTTGAGCAGCTGAGCAGACTGCGTCAGCAGCGGCTACCGAGCCATTTCTGGATACCAAGGACGTTATTTTCGCCTCAGGGGTGAATGTTTTCGGCACATTTTTTGTCGGGGTGTTATAATTGTGCCGCAGAGTTGGTTTAGCCCATTACCCCGCCGCCGTTAAGGAACAGTTCGCGCCAGGCAACGCCTATCGTTTATCTCCTCGTTCCCTTATACGTTGCGCTTTACGTGCAGCTTTGCCGTGGGTGGTCAGAGTAATGCGCCAAACCCGATTTGCTGTGTTTTAAACGCACAAATCTTTACTTATTAAAAGAACTTCGGCATTATCTTGCCGGTTCAAATTACGGTAGTGATACCCCAGAGGATTAGATGGCCAAAGAAGACAATATTGAAATGCAGGGTACCGTTCTCGATACGTTACCTAATACCATGTTCCGCGTAGAGTTAGAAAACGGTCACGTGGTTACTGCACACATCTCCGGTAAAATGCGCAAAAACTATATCCGCATCCTGACGGGCGACAAAGTGACTGTTGAGCTGACCCCGTACGACCTGAGCAAAGGCCGCATTGTCTTCCGTAGTCGCTGATTGTTTTCACGCCACCATGATGGCGTCCAGATAATAAAAGGTCGGTTTAACCGGCCTTTTTTATAGGCTGAGGATCTGTATTTAATCCTCAATCATCCGCGCATATTCTTCTGTTAAGAAATCCACCAGGGCGCGTACCGAGGGCAGTAATCCCCGACGAGACGGAAAGACTGCGTGAATAATTTCCCGCTTGGGCTCCCAACCGTCGAGCAATGCCACCAGTTCACCCGCCGCTAATTGCTCTTTCACCATCAGTTGCGGAAGTTGTACAACCCCCACGCCGGCAATCGCGGCTTCACGTAACGCCAGCATATCAGTGGTGATCATTCGCGGCGTGAAATGCACCTCCGCCCGTGCGCCCTGTGGGCCGAATAGCTCCCAGCGATGCACATGTTTACCCGATGCCAGACTCAGGCCCGGCCAACGGGTCAATTCCGCCGGGGAGTTAACCGCGCCCATTTGTTCAATTAATCGCGGGCTGGCATATAACCGGTGTCCCCTGTCTGCAAGTACCCGCATCACCAGGTCGCTATCCTCAAATGGACGAGGTCTGACGCGAATCGCCACGTCCAGACCTTCACCGATAACATCAACGCGACGGTTCGTCGCCTCAAGCTGCACGGATACATCGGGATAACGCGCCATAAATCGGGCAAGCATTGGCCCAATATGCACATGCAACAAGGTGACCGGACAAGTCAGCTTCACAACGCCACGCGGCTCAACCTGTAAAGCCGCAATGGCATCCTGCGCCGCCTGCGCTTCCACCAGCATCGCCTTACAGTGCTCGTAAAAGGTTTGTCCGACTTCAGTCACGTTAAACTGCCGGGTGGTTCGCTGAATAAGTCGAACCCCCAACCTCTCTTCAAGTTGCGCAATACGTCGGCTCAGTTTTGATTTCGGTTCATCAAGCGCACGCCCCGCCGCGGCGAATCCACCTTCCTCTACGACATGTACAAACCAGGCAAAATCATTGAGATCCGGCTTTGTCATTTTATTGTCCTATTAATGAGACAGTGAAGACCATTTTAGCGACTACTCAATTCGCTGTCATGAATATAAGCTTATTCACATCAAGATAACGCCACTGAGGAGACACAAATGAAACAAGTAACAGGCGTCTACACCGCACCTCGCCCGCACTGGGTTGGCGATGGATTTCCGGTTCGCTCAATGTTCTCTTACCAGTCTCATGCAGAGCAGTTAAGTCCATTCCTGCTGCTGGATTACGCCGGTCCGCATACGTTCACACCGGGTAACGAAAAGCGCGGCGTCGGCGAACACCCTCACCGTGGTTTTGAAACGGTGACCATCGTTTACAGCGGTGAAGTTGAACATCGTGATTCAACCGGTCGCGGCGGCATTATCGGTCCCGGCGACGTGCAGTGGATGACCGCAGGTGCAGGAATTTTGCACGAAGAGTTCCATTCACCGGAATTTACCCGTCGGGGCGGCGAACTGGAAATGGTACAGCTGTGGGTCAACCTGCCGGCAAAAGACAAAATGGCCACGCCGGGTTATCAGAGCATCACCAGCGATGTTATCCCAACGGTTGCTCTGCCTGATGAAGCAGGAAGCGTTCGCGTTATTGCGGGTAGCTACGAGGAAACCAAAGGGCCTGCACATACCTTTTCGCCGCTGAACGTCTGGGATATGCGACTGCAACGTAATCATCAGCTCGCGTTGTCTCAGCCTGAAGGATGGAGCACCGCGCTGGTGGTATTGAAAGGCAATATCACCGTAAACGGCGCCACGCCAGCCAGCGAAGCGCAACTGGTGGTGCTAAGCCAGCAGGGGAAAACGCTGCACATTGAAGCCACCAGCGATGCCATCGTGCTGCTGCTGTCTGGTGAACCGTTGAACGAGCCAATTGTAGGTTACGGCCCGTTTGTCATGAACACGAAACAAGAAATCGCTGAAGCCGTACGCGATTTTAACTCCGGCCGTTTTGGCCAAATCTGAATCGAAGGAGAAGAATATGTCCAGTCCTGCAAACTTTAATGGTTCACGTCCGGTCATCGATGTGAATGATTCCGTCATGCTGCTTATCGACCATCAGAGCGGGCTTTTCCAGACCGTCGGCGATATGCCAATGCCAGAGCTGCGTGCGCGTGCTGCTGCGCTGGCTAAAATGGCCACCCTGGCGAAAATGCCGGTGATTACCACGGCGTCTGTACCGCAGGGACCTAATGGCCCGCTGATCCCTGAGATCCATGCCAATGCGCCCCACGCCCAATACGTGGCGCGTAAAGGCGAAATCAACGCCTGGGATAACGAAGACTTCGTTAAAGCGGTAAAAGCAACAGGTCGTAAGACGCTGATTATCGCCGGTACGATCACCAGCGTCTGCATGGCTTTCCCGGCCATCAGCGCAGTGGCTGAAGGTTATAAGGTCTTCGCCGTAATCGACGCCTCCGGCACCTACAGCAAAATGGCGCAGGAAATTACCCTGGCACGCGTGGTTCAGGCTGGCGTCGTGCCGATGGATACCGCTGCCGTCGCTTCTGAAATTCAGGGGACATGGAACCGTGAAGACGCCGCTGAATGGGCTGAAGTGTATACCAAAGTCTTCCCGGCGTATCAGTTGCTGATAGAAAGCTACAGCAAAGCCCAGGAAGTCGTGACCAACGGCGAAAAACTGGACTCTCAGCGTTAATTATATCCTCCGCGCCAGTCCGGGCGGAGGAATATGTACACTGCGTAACCAAACAACAGTGAACCTGTAAATTCTGCTTGACCGTTTTAGCGCAACTCCCTATAGTAGCGCCCCGTTGCCCCCCAAGCGGTCAGGCAGCAATACAATATGGTGAGGTGTCCGAGTGGCTGAAGGAGCACGCCTGGAAAGTGTGTATACGGCAACGTATCGGGGGTTCGAATCCCCCCCTCACCGCCATATTTTAAGAAGAGCTCGTACGCAAGTACGGGCTTTTTTTTCGCATGTTGCAT
>NZ_CP069763.1:2984772-3009592 GCF_016893685.1 Citrobacter cronae | reverse complement strand
CTCGTAGGCCTGATAAGCAAAGCGCCATCAGGCATATCCGTTATTGTCTGCTGAGCAGCGTTAACACTTCGTAATGCGCGGTATGTGGGAACATGTCGAAAAGCTGAACGCGGTCAATGCGATACCCTGGCAACTCGTGAATATCCTTCGCCATGGTTTGCGCATTGCAGCTTGAATAGACAATAAAACGTGGCGCCATGCGGGAAAGAAAATCGCACAGCGGTTTGCCAATCCCGCGACGCGGTGGGTTCACCAAAACCAGATCGGGTACTTCATCCTGGGCGGTAGCAAACTGAGTCGAATCCAGCGCCTGAAAACGCAGATTTTGCAACCCAAGCTCCTGCGCCGACTGTTTCGCACAGGTAATCGCCTCTGGCGCGATTTCAATACCTGTCAGTTTCATCTGCGGCGTGGCGCAATGCAGACCAAACCCTCCTACGCCGCAAAACAGATCCCACATATGATTAACCGGAAGCTGGCGCACCCAGTCGCGTGCGGTGGCATATAAATGTCCCGCCACCACTGGGTTGGTCTGGAAAAAGCTCTGCGGACGTATCCACAGCGGCACATCATTAAAGCGTTCCGCCAGCGCCTGTTGTTCGGTGAGGAAGATTTCTGTCTCCCCTTCCATAATCGCCATATGCACCGGTTGAATATTCACAGTGATCACTTTTAACTGTGGCAACCGTTCCTGCAACCACGGTAGCGCTGCACGCAACTGCGCCAGTTTGGCGTCTGAACGCAGGACAAAGCGCAGCATCATACCGCCATCAAACCGGCTTTCCGTTAACAGCAGATATTTAAGCTCCCCGCGTTTACGCGCCACATTATAGGGCGTTAACCCCGCACGGGCGATAAACGGTTTGAGCGCGGCAAATACGGGCGAAAAAGACGCAGGATAGAGCGGACAATCACACAAATCCTCCGGCGTACCGTCACGATGCAGCATCCCAAGCAGTGGTTTTTCCACGCTGCCGCTGACCACCATTTTGGCTTTGTTGCGAAAAGCGCGTTCCGGGCCGCTGACCGGCGCGCGCCACTCCGCCACCGCATGTTCAGCAAGCAGTTGGCGTAAATCGGCCATTTTGGCGGTGAGTTGGTGGGAAACCGGCTGTTCAATCCACTGACAGGAACGACAGCGACCGGCGTCATAGAGTGCGCACTGCATACAAAAACCTTTACGTGATCGAGGGCGGAGATTATATACGTAAAATCATTCGGGATGCATATCAGGCCTGAGCTTTCGTAGGCCTGATAAGACGCGTTAGGGTCGCCATCAGGCAATTGTGCGGCGTCGGTGCCGGATGGCGGCGTAAACGCCTTATCTGGCCTACAAACAACACCGACCACATTTACTGCAAACGGAAGAACCGCCGACTGGACGCGGGAACAAACAGTAGCAGCAACACCAGCATATCCGGCAACTTTTGCATCACCAGCGTACGCAGGATCTCACGTCTGGACTCTCCCGCAATGCTGAACAGTTCCGGATAACCATAACCCAACGAGGCCGCCCACAGATAAACGCTGGCGATAATCTGGGTCAACAGATAAACCCAACGCGCCCAGTTACGTCCTTTCACCAGCGAAAATGCGCAGTAGATTTCAATAAACAGCAGCGCCAGGCTGCCCAGAAACACCAGCGTCAAATTCCAGGTCTGCACGCTGCGATGAATAAATTCGCTGGTTCCACGCAACCCTAGCGTATTAAAAATCATCAACAGATCGAGACAGCGGATCATGATAATAGCCAGCGCCGCCACCTGCACCAACGCAGGGACGTTTAAGCGAGCATGTGATGTGGATGATTTCTTAAAAAATCCCAACGCGTCGTCTTCCATGAAAACGGCGCAGCCACCACAGCGGCGCCGTATAGACAGGTTGGCAGATTTTAGTTTTTTCAGCCGCGTCTTGCACGTTGGATATCGCGAATCCGTTGTTTTTCTGTTCGCGCCATCAGATACCACGCGATAAATCCGATGATTCCTACCACGCCAAGAATCAGCGTCGCCAGCGCGTTGATCTCCGGGTTAACCCCCATACGTACGCTGGAGAACACCAGCATCGGTAATGTTGTGGCGCCAGGACCAGAGACAAAGCTGGCGATAACCAGATCATCAAGCGACAACGTGAAGGCCAGTAACCAGCCGGAGATCACCGCAGGCATAATCATCGGCAGCGTGATAACGAAAAAGACCTTCAGCGGCGTAGCGCCAAGATCCATCGCCGCTTCCTCAATGGAGTGATCCAGTTCGCGCAACCGTGAGGAAATCACCACCGCCACGTACGCCGTACAGAAGGTGACGTGCGCCAGCCAGATGGTCAACATACCGCGATCCGCAGGCCAGCCGATGGCATGCGCCAGCGCCACAAACAGCAGCAGCAGTGATAAACCGGTAATGACATCCGGCATAACCAGCGGTGCGGTAATCATAAAAGCAAACCCATTCGATCCGCGAAAACGGCCAAAACGCACCATTACCACGGCGGCTATAGTGCCGAGGATTGCCGCCATCGTCGCCGCACCCGCAGCAATCGTTAAGCTCATGCCAACGGCGCTTATCATCGCGGTATCGTGGAAAAGTTCACCATACCAACGCGTTGACCACCCCGCCCAGACCGTTACCAGCTTCGAGCTGTTAAACGAATAGATAACCAGCATCAGCATCGGTGCGTACAGGAAGGTAAAGCCCAGCACCAGGATAAAAATACGCCACGGCGAACGCACGACCGGTAAGTTATTCATCCGTGTTCCCCCATGCTTTTTTGCTGATATTTGTGGAACCACATGATTGGCACAATCAGTAACAGCAGCATAATAATGGCAACGGCAGATGCCACCGGCCAGTCGCGGTTATTAAAGAACTCCTGCCACAGCACGCGACCAATCATGATACTATCCGGGCCGCCCAGCAGTTCCGGAATTACAAACTCACCCACAGCCGGGATAAACACCAACATCGATCCGGCGATAATCCCGCCTTTGGTCAATGGCACAATCACGCTAAAGAAGGTTTTCAACGGTCGGGCGCCCAAATCCAGCGCCGCCTCTACCAGCGAATAATCAATACGCGTCAGCGCGGTGTAAATCGGCAGCACCATAAAGGGTAAATAGGCGTAAACAATCCCGATATAGACCGCCAGATTGGTGTGCAGAATCGTCAATGGTTGATCGATAACGCCCAGCCACATCAGAAAGTTATTCAGTACACCGTTATTTTTCAGGATCCCCATCCAGGCGTACACGCGAATCAAAAACGACGTCCAGGACGGCAGGATCACCAGCAGTAACAGAATATTGCGTGTCGAGGGTTTACTGTGTGCGACGGCCCACGCCAGCGGATAGCCCAACAGCAGACAACAGATCGTCGAAATCCCCGCCACCTGCAAAGATTGCAGGTAGGCATCAAAATAGAGCGGATCGTCCGTTAGTTGCAGGAAGTTGGCTAAGTTGAGCGTGATGGATAGCTGATCGTCAGCCCATGAAACGAGGTCGGTATACGGTGGAATAGCCCGCGCCATTTCAGCCAAACTGATTTTGAAGACGATCAGAAACGGCAGAAGAAACAGGAGCAGCAGCCACACATACGGCAGCGCAATCACCAGCTTGCGCCCGTGGTTCATTTGCAGCCGCGACATAAGCAGCGTGAATCGCCCTGCTTTATCCACGCGCGCCGGAGGTTCAAGTGTACTCATCTTCGCTCCTTAAACCGTCAACACCACACAACTGTCTGCATCCCAGCACAAACGGACCTCGTCACCCCAGGTAGGTAATCCCTTGCGATAACGATGTTCATTTTGTAGCTGAGCGCTCAGCATCTGGCCGCTTTTCAAACGTACGTGATACACCGATAAATCGCCCAGATAGGCAATGTGCACCACTTCGCCTACCGCGAAGTTATAACCGTCTGGGGGAGGAGCCTCACAGAGCATGATTTTTTCCGGGCGCAGCGCAACATACACTGGGACGTTATCGACAATAGACGCATCTGCATCTACTTTCAGCGGATGCACCAGTCCAGGAGACTCAATAATCAGCCCATCTTCCTGGCGTTCTTTCAGTAGTCCTTCAAAGACGTTAACCGAACCGATAAACTCGGCGCTATAGCGCGTAGTCGGATGCTCGTAGATCTCTTCCGGTTCGCCGATCTGCACAAATTTTCCACGGTTCATGATGGCAATCCGCCCTGCCATCGTCATGGCTTCTTCCTGATCGTGCGTTACCATCACGCAGGTCACGCCGACGCGTTCAAGGATATCCACCACTTCCAGTTGCATGCGGTCACGGAGCTTTTTGTCCAGCGCCCCCATCGGTTCATCCAGCAGCAGCAACTTCGGCCGTTTCGCCAGGCTACGCGCCAGCGCCACACGTTGACGCTGACCGCCGGAAAGCTGATGCGGTTTGCGTTTGGCAAATTCCTGCATGTGCACCAGGCCCAGCATCTCATTCACCCGGCTGGCAATTTCAGCTTTTGGCAGCTTGTCCTGCTTGAGGCCAAAGGCAATGTTCTGCTCTACCGTCATGTGCGGAAACAGGGCATAGGATTGAAACATCATATTGATCGGACGCAGATAAGGCGGGACGTGCGCTAAATCGACGCCATCAAGCATAATTTGCCCGGTTGTCGGCTGTTCAAATCCCGCTAACATGCGCAGCAGAGTCGATTTGCCACAGCCGGATGCGCCGAGCAGGGCAAATATTTCACCTTTGTAGATAGTAAGATTGACGTCATCGACGGCGTGTTGCCCGTCGAAAGACTTGGTCAGGTTGCGAATTTCAAGCAGCGGGGTCAGCGCCTTGCGGATTTTCGCGTGTGGGCGTGGGGTTGCATCATTCACTCAGGTGCTCTCCGGCATAAAACAAAGAAACGGTGCAAATAACGCACCACGGTGGTGCGTATTGCCGGGTTAGGTGTGTTTAGGATCAACACTGCCCGGCAGGCATAAATCCTGCCGGGTCATGTCCCAAACATCAGGTTATTTTCCGCTTTTTACCTTCGTCCACGCTCGGGTACGGACACGGTCGATCTTCGGATCCTGTACTTTCAGCGTGAACAGCTTGGCGCGCACATCCGCAGGCGGGTAGATACCAGGGTTATCACGAACTTCCTGACTGACCAGAGCCGTCGCTTCTTTGTTGGCATTGGCATAGAACACGTGGTCGGAAATATGCGCAATCACATCAGGACGCAGCAGGTAGTTGAGGAACTGATAGGCTTCTTCTTTGTTTTTAGCATCGGCTGGCATTGCGAACACGTCAAAGAACGCCATCGCCCCCTCTTTAGGAATTGAGAAAGAGATATTGACGCCATTTTTCGCTTCTTTTGCACGGTTCGCCGCCTGCCATACGTCCCCCGCCCAACCAATTGCTACACAGGTATCTCCGTTTGCCAGGTCGTTAATATATTGCGAAGAGTGGAAATAGCGAATATTCGGACGCAGTTTCAACAGCAGGTCGGTCGCCGGTCCGGTGTAATCATCTGCTTTGGTACTGTTGGGATCTTTACCCAAATAGTTCAGCACGGTAGCAAACACCTCTTCAGGCGCATCAAGGAAAGAGACACCGCAACTTTTGAGTTTTTCCAGATTTTCCGGTTTGAGGATCAGATCCCAGCTATCAACCGGCGCATCTGGCCCCAGCACCGCTTTCACTTTGTCCACGTTATAGCCAATGCCGGTTGTTGCCCACATATACGGCATCGCAAACTTGTTGTCCGGATCGTGTTTACCCACCAGCTTCAGCAGCTCAGGATCGAGGTTTTTCCAGCCCGGTAGTTTGCTCTTATCCAGCGGCTGGAAGACGCCGGCGGTCAGTTGACGTTCGAGGAAACTGGCGGAAGGAACAACCAGGTCAAAACCGGTGCTACCCGCCATAAGCTTACCTTCCAGTACTTCATTGGAATCAAATACGTCATAGATAACTTTAATTCCGGTCTCTTTTTCAAAGTTAGCCACCGTATCCGGAGCAATATAATCAGACCAGTTATAAATATGCAGCGTTTTTTGTTCAGCAGCGAGCGTGCCGGCAGAGATGGACATCAGAGCACCCACAACCAGGCCTGATAACCATTTTTTATTTAAGGCGGTCATAATCTCTTTCCTTCTGAAAGTTCGTTAACAAACGAACAAAAATGTCACACTCTAATGATATGCAAGAAACGTGCATATTCTTTCATGCAGCACCAATGAAAAGAGAGTCCTCTCCCGATGCCGCTATCGCGCGCAGATATCCGCTCACTCATTCACCACGTATTGTAGTCACAGCTCAGGTCACACCGGGCAGTTCGAGAATTGACGTCTATATGCTTCGCAAGAATAACTTTAGCCAGGTTTTGTGGATATAGCCCAGATTAAAAAACGTCTTTTATCAATTTTTTATGCAGGAATTGTCTATGACATAAAGCGGAAGGAGCAGAATTGAAGTGAATAATTCTTTAATAAAAGGTTAAAAGCAGAATAAAAACAGGCAGTACGCAACCGCTCTGGTAGCGGCTGCGCAAAATGTGTCCAGATTCAGGGAGAATTAATGGAGGAAATGGACTTCAGCATTGCTGTTTTGCGTATCGTCTTCAGCGTTAAATAACAGCTGATGCGCCCCGGCTTCGAGGATCACCATCGATATCTGCTCTTCGCTCTGGCGAACAAAACACTCAAACTGTTCAAACGTTACGCCCGGCGTAACGGATAAAGACTGGCAAACCACCAGCTTTGGCAGATTATCATCCTGCATATCCAGGAATGCTTTCACCGTCAGTGAACTGGCATTAATCGCGGACAAATCGGCGGCCAGTGGCAGCAGTGCGGAAGGTCTGACTTCCGCCATTGCAGAAAACAGAATGACGTTATCCACCAAATCAACTTTTGCATCAAAGATGCCGTCAAAGTTCTGCATATGAGGTAAATGCAGCGCCTGACAGGTATCGCATTCAAAAAAACTCATGCCCAGGTCGTCGAGCCATTGACGCAACGTATCCAGAGTGGGAACGACCAGTGATGTCATAATAATGTGCGACCTCTATTGATGAAAAAAATACCGGCACAGCTTACGCAAAAAGAGCGTGTCATACCACGATCGCAATCGATATTGTGTTTAGCCGCCGATTTTAAGACAAAATTCAGGCGTAGCATGGCGCTCGATCCACTGGATCATCTTGCCGGCAATGTCTATCCCGGTGGTTTTCTCGACCCCTTCCAGTCCCGGAGAAGCGTTAACCTCCATGACCAGCGGCCCACGTTCTGCACGCAAAATATCCACACCTGCAACATCCAGCCCCATAGTCTGAGCGGCTTTGAGCGCAATTTTTCTTTCGCGCGGCGTGATATTCGCAATCGTAGCAACCCCGCCGCGATGGAGATTAGAACGAAAATCGCCCTCTTTCGCCCGGCGTTCAATGGCGGCCACCACCTCGTCTCCCACCACGAAACAGCGAATATCCCGCCCTTGCGCTTCTTTGATATATTCCTGAACCAGAATATGAGCATTCAGCCCACGAAACGCATCCACGACGCTTTCCGCGGCTTGCCGCGTTTCCGCCAGCACCACGCCGATCCCCTGTGTACCTTCAACCAGTTTCACCACCAGCGGCGCGCCGCCGACCATATCAATCATGTCGCTGGTATCGTCCGGGGAGTGAGCAATCCCGGTAATGGGTAAATCGATTCCCTGACGCGCCAACAACTGCAGCGAACGCAGCTTATCGCGCGCGCGCGTAATCGCTACCGATTCATTTAACGGATAGCTACCCAACATTTCAAACTGACGCAGCGCCGCCGTACCATAAAAGGTAATCGCTGAACCAATCCGTGGGATCACCGCGTCAAAATGAGGAAGCTGGCGGCCCTTGTAATGAATAGATGACGCCGCCGGGCTGATGTTCATATAGCAAGAAAGCGGATCGATAATTTCAACCAGGTGACCACGCTGCATCGCCGCTTCACGCAGGCGCTTACAAGAATAGAGCGTTCCGTCCCGGGACAAAATGGCAATTTTCACCCTGCACCTCTCAATGACCTGGTAAAAGCAGGCGTATCATACACTGGGTTGAAATCTTTAGCGCGTGGCCCATCCCTGTTTATGCAAATATTCCAGGATAAAGGGACGACTTTCTTTAATGATGGTTCGACGAATGTGATCGCTCCAGGTGTCACGACGCGTATTACTGCCGCGGGTCAGATAGTACTGCGCAAGCTGTTCGTCATACTGCGACAAAACGTCTGTATCAAGCGGCTGATACTGGTTTTCGTGCACAACCAGCGACGCAGGCAGGCGCGGCTTGATATCCGGGTTATCCGCAGGCCAGCCAAGGCACAAACCAAACAGCGGCAGAACGTGCTGAGGCAACTTCAATAATTCCGTGACCGACTCAATATTGTTACGCAACCCACCTATATACACACCGCCAAGTCCCAGCGATTCTGCCGCCGTCAGCGCATTTTGCGCCATCATCGCCGTATCAACCACGCCCAGCAGCAGTTGTTCTGCCAGCCCCAACTGCGCGTCAGGGCAAATCTGCAAATGACGATTAAAGTCAGCGCAAAACACCCAGAATTCAGCGGCCTGCGCCACGTGCTTTTGACCGCCAGATAAGGTAGCCAGCGATTCACGCAGGGTTTTATCGGTTATCCGAACAATCGTTGTGCACTGTAAAAAACTGGAGCTTGAAGTGCCCTGAGCGGCGGCAATAATCGCCTCTCGCTGTGCGTCAGAAATAGCTTCTTCGGTGAAATGGCGAATGGAACGGTGGCTGCGGATTAAATCAATGGTTGGCGTCATCTCTTTTTTCTCTGTCTGAACGGGAAGAATCGTCGGGAGCGCGCGACATGAGCTGCGGCGCCAGCAGTTGAGCAATGCGCCACATCAACATCACCGCGGCGGGGAGCATCAGCAGTACGCCCAGAAATATCATCACAACTAAGGCGAGCGGGCTGTTAAGCGGCGCGGGTAAGGTCAGATAATCGTTAAGCGACAGCAGCGCCAGCGATAACAAAACCATCCCCATTATTTCCAGCATCAATACGCTTTTCGGTAATACACCAATGGTGCGCATAAGCGGTCTCCCGGCGAAATGGCTTTTATTATAAAACGTTCCGGCTCGTCGTGTTTAACAGTTATAGCTTGAGGATATCAAAGCAACAGGCCGAACCTGCTTTCCATCCGTCACAAATCGCGGCATCATAATAAGTATTCGCCATCCGGCCTGATAAGTTCGAGGAGAGAGAGATGTTTGCCGTTATTTTTGGTCGCCCAGGGTGCCCGTATTGCGTGCGCGCAAAAGAATTAGCAGAAAAATTAAGCAATGAGCATGACGATTTTAACTTCCGCTACATTGATATTCATGCCGAAGGTATTACGAAAGCCGATCTGGAAAAGACGGTAGGTAAGCCAGTAGAAACCGTTCCGCAGATTTTTGTTGATCAAAAACACATCGGCGGCTGCACGGATTTTGAGGCGTGGGCAAAAGAGAATATGAATCTGTTCGCCTGACAGCTGTTTCTACGCCCTCCGCGGGAGGGCGTGATCAGTTCTTTTTCCGTCGTTGATGCTGATTGAACAAGCTACTGATAAACAAAAAACACAATGCGCCAAGCGCGCACCAAAAAACCGCACTGAATAACCACGCCAGTTCTTGCCACAATGAACGCGTCGGCATAAAAACGAACCGCATTAGCAACAGACAGCATGGCGCCGCCAACATTGCACCCAGAAGAGGTCTGAGCACCTCCCGACGGTGGGAGAAAAAGCTTGCTGCAGCACCAGGCAAGATAAAAAACAACAACCCGACCTCAGGATGCCCTGCCGCTCTGAATGCCCCTTTCACGTTTAGCGTTAATGAAAGACACACCACAATAAAGAGCACAAAGCAGCAGATCGCCCCCGCCCAACTTTGCTTATGTTTCAATCGTTCCTCCTGACACATTCTCTATCGAACACTCTTTTCGCCCGCAGGCGTCCAGTCAGATAAAGTAACTCGGCATTCCATGCCAAAAACACACCCACACGATTCTTATAGCCGTTGATACGTAATGAGATTAAACTATCCGCATATATTGTTATGCTGCATTAATCGGGGCTGTGTGCGGTGCTGTCGCCCCTTAATTTCTGGCAAAAACATTAGCGTAAATTGCCATTTCTTTCAATAGCTTACTAGTAAACAAGAAGTTAGCCTCAGTGAATATAAACGTCGCAGATTTGTTAAATGGGAATTACATCCTGTTATTATTTGTGGTCCTGGCTCTGGGCCTCTGCCTGGGTAAATTACGCCTGGGTTCAGTCCAACTCGGTAATTCCATTGGCGTTTTAGTGGTGTCCCTATTATTAGGTCAGCAGCACTTTAGTATTAACACCGATGCATTAAATCTCGGCTTTATGCTGTTTATTTTTTGTGTCGGCGTCGAAGCCGGCCCCAACTTTTTTTCGATTTTTTTTCGCGATGGGAAAAATTATCTAATGCTTGCTCTGGTGATGGTCGGTAGCGCAATGCTGATCGCCCTGGGGCTGGGTAAGCTATTTGGCTGGGACATCGGCCTGACGGCGGGTATGCTGGCCGGTTCGATGACCTCCACGCCGGTACTGGTCGGCGCAGGCGATACCTTGCGCCATTCCGGAATGGCAGGCGCGCAGCTTTCCACCGCCCTCGATAACCTGAGTCTGGGTTACGCCCTCACCTATTTGATTGGACTGGTCAGTCTGATTGTCGGTGCGCGCTACCTGCCGAAACTTCAGCATCAGGACCTGCAAACCAGCGCCCAACAAATTGCGCGTGAACGAGGTCTGGACACTGACGCCAACCGTAAGGTTTATCTGCCAGTGATCCGCGCCTATCGCGTAGGCCCGGAGCTGGTAGCATGGGCTGATGGTAAGAACCTGCGCGAGTTAGGTATTTATCGTCAGACCGGCTGTTACATTGAACGCATCCGCCGCAACGGCATCCTGGCTAACCCGGACGGTGACGCAGTGCTGCAAATGGGCGACGAAATAGCCTTAGTAGGTTATCCAGACGCGCATGCCCGCCTCGATCCCAGTTTCCGTAACGGCAAAGAAGTGTTCGATCGCGATCTGCTCGATATGCGTATCGTCACGGAAGAGATTGTGGTGAAAAACCACAATGCTGTTGGCCGTCGCCTGGCCCAGTTGAAACTGACCGACCACGGCTGTTTCCTCAACCGCGTGATCCGCAGCCAGATCGAAATGCCTATTGATGACAACGTCGTGCTCAATAAAGGTGACGTGTTGCAGGTGAGCGGTGATGCCCGTCGCGTTAAAACGATCGCAGATCGTATCGGCTTCATTTCCATTCACAGTCAGGTGACCGATCTGTTGGCCTTCTGCGCCTTCTTTATCATTGGTCTGATGATTGGGATGATCACCTTCCAGTTCAGCAATTTCAGCTTCGGCATCGGGAATGCGGCTGGATTACTGTTCGCCGGGATTATGCTGGGCTTCCTGCGTGCCAACCATCCTACGTTTGGCTATATCCCACAGGGCGCGCTGAACATGGTGAAAGAGTTTGGTCTGATGGTATTCATGGCAGGCGTCGGTTTAAGCGCGGGTAGCGGCATTGGCAATGGCCTTGGCGCCGTGGGTGGTCAAATGCTGATTGCCGGTCTGATTGTAAGCCTGGTTCCGGTTGTTATATGTTTCTTGTTTGGCGCTTACGTATTGCGCATGAACCGCGCCCTGCTGTTTGGCGCCATGATGGGCGCGCGTACCTGCGCTCCGGCAATGGAAATCATCAGCGACACGGCCCGCAGCAACATCCCGGCATTAGGCTATGCTGGCACCTACGCCATTGCCAACGTTCTGCTGACGCTGGCGGGGACACTCATCGTCATCGTCTGGCCAGGCCTTGGTTAGCACTGAAAATTACCCTTAAAAGAAAATTTTTTGCAGTTCAGCAGAACTTTTCTTCAAGGTGTCAGTCATAACTATTGCCACTGCTTTTCTTTGATGTCCCCAATTTGTGGAGCCCATCAACCCCGCCGTTTTGGTTCAAGGTTGATGGGTTTTTTGTTGTCTGAAATTTGCTATCCCCCCTTCTCCCCGTAATTCCTCCCCAAATTTGCAGCACGCCAGTTATGGCGCATACTTTTAATCGGTGCTTAAAGGTGGCGGGAGTTTACTATGTGGCTTGCTGGAAAGGTTGCAGTGATCTTCGGCGGCAGCGGCGCTATTGGTAGCGCGGTTGCACAGGCGATGGCACGCGAAGGTGCCCATGTATGCCTGGGCGCGCGCTGTCAGGAAAAGCTTGATTGGGCGGCCAGTCGCCTGCGAATGGCGGGGGGTACCGTCGATACGTTTATCACCGATGTGCTCGACGAGCACGACACCTCAACACAAGTTACCCGCCTGGTACAGCAAACCGGTGGAATTGATGTGGTGGTTAACGCGACCGGCTTTATGCATGAACAGGGCAAGCGCATCGACGCATTATCCCTCTCTGAGTTTATGAGCGGTATCACCCCTTTCCTTGCGGCGCAGTTCAATATCGCAAAAGCCGTAACACCGCACATGGGCGGCGATCGAGCAGGCGTCATTCTCACCATCGTTGCGCCCGCCGCCCCGATGGCAATGCCCGGGCATCTCGGCCATATCGTCGGCTGTGCAGGAACAGAAGCGTTTATTAAAGCGCTTGCCAGCGAGACGGGACCAAAAAACATTCGTGTCGTCGGCGTGCGCTCGCATGCGATTGCGGACGCGGTAGCGGCCGGTTCCTATACCGGGGAGATTTTCACCGCGAAAGCACAGTCAATGGGTTTAACCGTCGAACAATGGTTAGGCGGTGCGGCACAAGGCACCATGATCGGACGCCTGCCTACGCTGGCACAAATCGCTGAGGTTACAACCTTTCTGGCTTCAGACCATGCCGGAGCAATAACCGCCACGGTGGTAAATATTACCGGGGGCGCAACTGTAAGCTAATTTACTCGCTTTTTTACGCCGTGCGCTGCTGCGAGTCTTTTTTTGCACTCGGGCGGGAACACAATGCTATACCGCACATAATAACCAACGCGCTCACCAGATGATATGAATGCAGAGTGACGTGCAAAAATATAACGCTAAATAATCCGCCACTCAGTGGGATCAAGTGTGAATATATCTCTCCGCGGGTTGCGCCAATGGCACTAATCCCTTTGTTCCATAACAGATATGACAGCCAGGAAGGAAAAATAACAAGGTATGCCAGCCCAGTAATAACACCTGTATTGGTATAGCTATCCCAGCCCGGCATACCATTGCGCATCAGCTCCACAGCCAGTACCGGAATAAGCACCATCGCACCGAGCAGCGCGCTCACGGCGACAAAGGCGTTTCCCTTCACCTCACGCGGTTTAATGCGCAAAAAAGCACAATAAACAGCCCAACTTACCGCCGACCCCATGGTCCAGACATCGCCCTGATTCAGATGTGCAAATACCCGCGCGTGTATCATATCACCCTGCGACACCAGCCAGGTAACACCAACTGTACTCAGGAGCACACCGGCTATATTTCGCGCAGAAATCCGCTCTTTAAAAAAGAACTTATTGATTAACAGAACGAGCGCCGGGGTGGTGGACATATAAATCGCCGCATTGAGCGAGGTTGTATATTGCAGGCCGATATACAGCGTTAAGGGAAAAAGAACCTGACCACAAAGCGCGAGGAAGACGATAGTACCAAAGGATTTTTTCATCACCGGCCATTGCTCTGTGACCTGACGAAAATAGAGCGCCATCAATAATAACGCGGTAAATATCCAGCGTGCCGCTGATAAAACAATGGGATCAACTTCAGCGACCAATAGATGACCAATCACATAATTTCCACCCCAAAAACAGGCAGCCAGACTGAGTAAAAGATAGGGCATATATGCGCCTTATTGTCAGTTGTACGGTATGACCACAAGGCTACGGCGGTGTGAAAATGAATGCTAATATAACGTTTTTATCCATGTGCATAGATTAAAACTATGAAATTTACGCTAAGGCAACTTGAGTTTTACATCGCACTTGCAGAAACATTACAAATTTCCAAAGCTGCTGCGCGCTGTCATATTTCTCAGTCATCAATGACTATTGCCATGCGGAATCTGGAAGAAGCATTAGACGTGCAGCTATTTGTACGTTACCCCAAAGGGGTGAAGCTCACCGCCGAGGGCGAGCGCTTTCTGGCACATGCCTGCAACATCATCAACAGTAGCCACTCGGCTGTTGACGACCTGCATGACAGGAGTGAAATTCTTACCGGCACGGTGCGCATAGGCATTGCCGAAACGCTCTCTGCTTATCTTATCCCGGATATACTCAACGATATTGAACGACGTTTTCCTTTGCTGGAGATCGTGTTTTATGAAGCTACAGCACCGGAACTGGTACAGGCGCTACGGGAACACGAGGTCGATTTTTGTCTGCTTCTGACCTCAAACATCAGCCATGATAACGACCTGGAGATCGAAACATTTATTCGTTCACAGCGCCGCCTGTGGACGTCTATTGGGCATCCGCTACAGAGCGAGTCTTCGATCCGTTTAAAAGACGTCGAGAAGCTTCCATTTTTACTGCTGGAAACCGATAAGTACCCTGACGTAATCATCGATTACTGGCAGCAGCGTGGCTATACGCCCAATATCAGTTTTCGCAGCAACTCTTTTGAAGCCATAAGAAGCCTGGTTGCAAAAGGCAGAGGCATAACCATTTTATCCGACCTGGTGTATCGCCCGTGGTCACTGGATGGTCTGCGCGTTATGCACAGAACGATTGATGATTTTATTACTTATATGGATGTCGGGACGGTAAAAATAGCCGCCCGACCATTGACGCCAGCGGCGATGAAAGTCATCGATTTTTTACGTCAGGCCGTTACCCGCCTCGACAAACCATTTTGATAATTTTATCTCTGCGGCAATCCGGCAATACGCTCCACCATCACCAGAATATCTTCCCGCGACAGCGGTTTTTTGTCGGTGACAAAATGCAGCGTCATTCCTTCGAGAAATGCATCCAGCGCCCGCGCAGTTACCGGTTCAAACCATTGTTCCAGCGTTTGTTGACTGCGTAACATCCAGTTTTGCATCACCATTTTCAACGTCGGTTTGCGACTGGCGAAAGCATACAGCTGGTACATAAGTTCCATATTATCGGGCGTCGTAACCTGGGAGCTGTAAATCATCTCGGTAATGGCATGGCAGGCTGCCTGCGCATCCGCAACGTCGGCAAAAAAAGCCTGATACTGCTGAGACATTGTGTCAGTAAAGCGCCCGAACGCCTCCATTAAAAGCTCATCTATTCCTGAGAAGTAATAGGTCATTGAACCCAGCGGCACCCCGGCAATCATGGCGATTTTTCGGTGCGTAACCCCGTGGACACCGTAGGCGATTACCGCCTCCAGGGTGGCCTGAACTATCTTTTCCCGCCGTAGCGGATCGTTCGCGCGTCGCACTGCATTTCCTCTCCTTGCATTTGTGTACAAATGTACACAGTCTTGCTAATGTTGTCTTCTTCCCTCTTTTCTTTGGCTCGAATTCATGACTGGCATCTCATCACGCAAAGCCTTAAGACGTCGCACCTGGGCGCTTTTCACGTTTTTCTTTTTACCCGGATTACTAATGGCTTCCTGGGCAACGCGTACTCCTGCCATCCGAGATATCCTCTCCATCTCCACCGCCGAAATGGGCGCGGTATTGTTTGGACTCTCTATTGGTTCGATGAGTGGCATTCTTTGTTCGGCCTGGCTGGTGAAACGATTTGGCACGCGTAAAGTGATCCGCACCACCATGTCCTGTGCAGTCCTCGGGATGACTATCCTCAGCGCGGCGCTCTGGCTGCATTCCGCATGGCTTTTTGCGTTTGGCCTGGGCGTGTTTGGCGCCAGTTTTGGCTCGGCGGAAGTCGCCATCAACGTCGAAGGCGCGGCAGTTGAGCGCGAAATGAACAAAACCGTGCTGCCGATGATGCATGGTTTTTACAGTCTGGGAACGCTGGCGGGAGCCGGGGTCGGGATGATGCTTACCGCCTTCAGCGTTCCAGCGACTTTACATATTTTACTGGCGGCAATGGTGGCAATCACGCCTATCTTTATCGCCATCAAGGCCATTCCAGACGGCACGGGTAAGAATGCCTCTGACGGCGCTCACTCCAGCGAAAAAGGTGTGCCTTTTTATCGCGACATTCAGTTACTGCTGATTGGCGTCGTAGTGCTGGCAATGGCGTTTGCTGAAGGTTCAGCCAACGACTGGCTGCCGCTGCTGATGGTGGATGGCCACGGGTTTAGCCCGACATCTGGCTCGCTGATTTATGCTGGTTTTACGCTGGGTATGACCGTGGGTCGATTCACCGGCGGCTGGTTCATCGACCGCTACAGCCGCGTCGCGGTAGTGCGTGCCAGCGCGCTGATGGGTGCGCTTGGCATCAGTCTGATTATTTTTGTCGATAGCACATGGGTCGCGGGTGTTTCCGTTATTCTCTGGGGGCTTGGCGCATCGCTCGGCTTCCCGCTGACCATTTCAGCCGCCAGCGACACCGGTCCCGATGCGCCAACCCGCGTCAGCGTTGTGGCGACCACCGGCTACCTGGCGTTCCTGGTAGGGCCGCCGCTGATCGGCTATTTGGGTGAACACTACGGCCTGCGCAGCGCTATGCTGGTGGTGCTGGCGCTGGTGCTTATCGCCGCCATCGTCGCGAAAGCGGTGGCGAAACCGGATCTCAAAAATACCCCTGTGATGGAGAACAGCTAATGAGTATCAAATTAATTGCGGTCGACATGGACGGCACTTTTTTAAGCGACCAAAAAACCTATAACCGTGAGCGGTTTATGGCGCAATACCAGCAGATGAAAAAACAAGGCATCCGTTTTGTCGTCGCCAGCGGCAACCAGTATTACCAGCTCATCTCCTTTTTCCCTGAACTGGCCAATGAAATCTCATTTGTCGCTGAAAACGGCGGTTGGGTAGTCAGTGAAGGGAAAGATATTTTTAACGGTGAACTGGCAAAAGACGATTTCAAGGCCATCGTGAATCATCTGTTGACCCGTACGGACATCGACATTATCGCCTGCGGTAAAAACAGCGCCTATACGCTCAAAAAATACAGCGATGAGCATAAATCCGTTTCTGCCATGTACTATCATCGTCTTGAATTTGTAGATAATTTTGACAACCTCAACGACGTTTTTTTCAAATTCGGGCTGAATATTTCAGACGACCGTATCCCGCAGGTGCAGGTCGATCTCCATAAGGCAATTGGCGATATCATGGTACCGGTGCATACCGGCTACGGCAGCATCGATTTAATTATTCCAGGTGTGCATAAGGCAAACGGTCTGCGCCTGCTGCAACAACGCTGGAATATTAGCGACGACGAGGTTGTTGTGTTTGGCGATGGCGGAAATGATATTGAGATGCTGCGTCAGGCGGGATTTAGTTTCGCAATGGCCAACGCTCACGAACCGGTTGTCCAGGCGGCAAAATATCGCGCGGGATCGAACAACGAAGAGGGTGTGCTGGATGTTATCGACCGCGTATTAAAAAACGAAGCGCCGTTTACGCATTAACGCCTCAGCACAGACGGCAACAAAATGATGATATGATCTATTCATAATCCGCCTCAAATTAACTCCACTGGATTATTACCTCCGGTGATTACTTCAGGCGAGCGGATCATGAAGAAAAGTGTACTGATGGCGACATTGTTGCTGGGCTTTACCGGAACAACATTTGCGCAAAGCGTTACCGTGGATGTACCAAGCGGTTATAAAGTGGTGGTCGTGCCCTCTTCCGTCAGCGTTCCGCAGGCGGTCAGCGTGACGACCGCGCCGCAAACGGTGTATGTTGCGCCGGCACCTGCCCCGGCCCCGGTCTATCGCGTGCATCCTTATGCGCGACATGTTGCCAGCGTAGGTGAAGGGATGATCATCGAACATCAGATTGACGATCACCACTAAGTTTTGCGAAGCCCGGGCAACCGGGCTTCAGCCTTCCCGGGAATTCCCTACCCGTTTATCTTTCAGAAAGATAACCATCAATATCAGCCACAGTACGCCGCTTGCCAGATTAAACAGGCTGAACAAGCCGTTTCCTCCCAGCAGATAAGCATGTTTGCTCAACTCAATACCGACGGTAAAAATCAGCATCTGCAACATGCCCATGGCGGCAGAAACCGTACCCTTACTCATTTCACTGGCAAACAACGTCAGGCGGACCAACCCCGCATTCGCCACGCCAATGCCAAACGCATAGATACTCAAACCCACCGTCATCCACAAATACGCATGGGATGACACCACCGTGGCCGCCGCGGCAATCACCAGCCCGACGGCGATAGGCCAGCCGCCCATGATAATCAGCGAACGCACGGTCTTGCGCGAAGTCAGACGCGCCAGCACCAGATTACCAGCAATCAGCGCCCCAAAAATCGGCACCTGCAACAGGCCATATTCGTAACTGCTGAGGTGTTCTCCGCTGATGATAATAATCGGCGACTGGGCAATCCACGCCAGTAACGGCAGGCTGACAAAACCCAACGCCAGCGCGCCGGCAACAAAACGCCCATTTTTTAGCACCAGCTTATAATCTTTACCCAGATCTTTAATGGACAGTTTTTCACCAAGCCGGGTCGCCGTTTCCGGCATCGCGCGTTGCAGGCCAAAAAAGGAGATAGCTGCGAGGGCGGCAAACAGGATAAACATCCCTTCCCACGGCAGAACATGCACCCAGGCCGCGCCAACTAACGGTCCCAGCAGCGGCGCAATCAGCGCCACGTTTGCCATCAGCGCGGTAATTTTAATGCATACCGCTTCCTCAAAAGATTCCTGAATTGCGGCGTAACCCACCGCGCCAATAAAGCACAGGCTTATCCCCTGCAAGAAACGCAGAAAGGTAAATTGCTCAATATTCTGTGCCAACAGAGTCGCAAGGCAGGTCACAATGAACCACAGCACACCGGTTAACATCACCGGGCGACGACCAATACGATCCGACAGCGGTCCTAACAGCCACTGTAAAAACATGCCACCCGCCAGATAGGCAGTCATGGAAGTGGGTACCCAGTCTAATCCGGCCTGATATTGCTCCACCACCGCCAACATTCCAGGTTGGATCATATCGTTACCGATATAAGTAGAGAACTCGTAAAGCACCAGACAGAGAGGAAAAAGTAATGCCTGACGCCCCAACCGGGCGCCTGAAGATAAACGGTTTTGCATGCAGTCTCTTAGCAAAGGAAAAAACGCGCAAAGTGTAATAAATGCGCCGTACCGGTGATAGTGAATTATGTGATTTGAAAGCAAAATGCGCACATTTTTACATTCATTTGCTCAAGAACATTTTGCTTTAAGGTTAATTTAAGTTGAGGCCGCTATCATGCTCAATAAGTCCCATTAATTGTCTTAAAAATAGTCATTTAGCAGACAAATAAGACAAGACCGCTTTTTATCCTGTAACAGCAATTTTATGCTCTCCCCCTATGGGCCTTTTAACAATTACACTGAGTCTGGACGTTATGCTGGAAAATCTGAACAACTCGCTTTTTTATCTCATCAATGCCACGCCGGACTCTGCGCAATGGGCTATCTCGCTCGCCATATTTATTGCCAAAGATTTAATCAGCATTGTCCCGCTGTTAGCCGTTATTCTCTGGCTTTGGGGACCGCGCGCTCAGGTTACTCTCCAGCGCCAGTTGGTCATAAAAATGGCGATAGCGCTGGCAGTCGGCCTGACTATTTCATGGCTGATGGGGCATCTGTTCCCCCACGATCGTCCGTTCGTTAACCACATTGGGTACAACTTCCTCCACCATGCGGCGGATGACTCTTTCCCGAGCGATCACGGCACGGTTATCTTTACTTTTGCTCTGGCTTTCCTGTTCTGGCATCGTCTGTGGACTGGCGCGCTGCTGATGGTTGTCGCCGTGGCGATTGCCTGGTCGCGCGTTTACCTTGGCGTACACTGGCCGCTGGATATGCTGGGCGGATTCCTGGCTGGGCTGATCGGCTGCCTGAGCGCCCAGATGATCTGGCAACGGTTCGGCGCCACCCTATATTTCGGCTTGCAGACCTGCTATCGCACCTGTTTCGCTCTGCCCATCCGTAAAGGCTGGGTGCGTGACTAACCCACGGTAAAAAGAGTAGTATTAGGCGCAATACGAGCACTTATACTACTCTCCAGGGGAACTATGGAAACTCGACGCGACGAGCGTATTGGTCAGTTGCTACAGGCGCTGAAACGCAGCGATAAATTACACCTCAAAGAAGCCGCGACGCTGTTGGGCGTATCTGAGATGACCATTCGTCGCGACCTGAATAATAACAATGCGCCTGTCGTCTTGCTCGGGGGCTATATTGTTCTGGAGCCCCGCAGCGCCAACCACTATTTAATCAGCGATCAAAAATCCCGTCTGGTTGATGAAAAGCGCCGTGCCGCCCAGCAGGCGGCGAGCCTCGTACAGGCGCATCAGACCATCTTTTTCGACTGCGGCACGACCACGCCGTGGATTATTGAGGCTATCGACAATGACCTGCCTTTCACCGCAATCTGCTACTCGCTAAATACGTTTCTGGTATTGCAGGAAAAACCGCAGTGTCGCGTCATTCTGTGTGGTGGGGAATTTCATGCCAGTAATGCCATCTTCAAACCGCTCGATTTTCAGGAAACACTGAATAATCTGTGCCCGGATATCGCCTTTTATTCCGCGGCAGGCGTGCACATTGAGAAAGGCGCGACCTGCTTTAATCTGGAAGAATTAGCGGTGAAACACTGGGCAATGTCGATGGCGCAGCATCACGTTCTGGTGGTCGACCACAGCAAGTTTGGGAAGGTACGTCCTGCGAGGATGGGGGAATTAAAACGTTTTGATACCATCATCAGTGATAGCCGCCCCGACGATGAGTTTGTGGAATACGCTAAGGCGCAACGCATAAAGCTGTTGTATTAGGTGATACTGCCGGACAGCGATAGTAGCGCCATCCGGCAATCGGTTAGATTAAGAGAACCAACCGCCAAACCACTGGTGGAACTTCATCATCACAAAATCCCACATCCGGCTAAAGAAACCACCTTCTTCCACCGCTTCCATCACCATCAACGGACGCTGCTCGATAGATTTACCGTTCAACTGGAAGTCGATAGTCCCCACAACCTGCCCCTTTTTCAGCGGCGCGGTTAACTGTGGCTCGGTCAGCGTAAAGCTGGCTTTCAGGTTCTTAAGCTGACCGCGCGGGATGGTAACCGAACCCGCTTCCCCGGCACCCAAATTGACTTCGCTCTTATCGCCAAACCAGACGCGCTGAGTCACGAAGGTGGCATCCGGCTTGATCGGCGTAACGGTTTCAAAGAAGCGGAAGCCCCAGGTCAGCAGCTTTTCGGACTCATTAAAACGGATACGGTCGGTTTTCGCTCCCAGCACGACGGAGATCAGGCGCATATCCCCCTGGGTCGCGGAAGCGACGAGGTTATAACCTGCGCCCGCTGTGGTACCGGTTTTCATTCCGTCCACGTTCAGGTTGGTGCTCCACAACAGACGGTTGCGGTTCGGCTGGCGAATTTTATTAAAGGTAAACTCTTTCTCTTTGTGAATAGCGTACTCTTCGGGCACATCGTGGATTAACGCCTTGCCAAGCAACGCCATATCACGCGCGGTACTGAACTGCCCTGCCGCATCCAGGCCATGCACCGTCTGGAACGTGGTATTGGTCAGTCCCAGCTTTTTCGCGTAACCGTTCATCAGACCGATGAAGGACTCCTGGCTCCCGGCAACGTAATCAGCGAGTGCGATACAGGCATCATTACCAGACTGAATGATAACGCCTTTGTTCAGATCGGATACCGCAACCTGATCGCCAGGTTTGAGGAACATAACCGACGAACCGCGCAGGGCCGGATTACCGGTCGCCCAGGCATCTTTGCCCACAGTGACCATGTCGTTGAGGTTAATTTTTCCGGCCTTCAGCGCCTGACCGACCACATAGCTGGTCATAATCTTGGTCAGACTGGCAGGATCCAGTTTCTCATCAGCATTACCTTCCGCCAGCACCTTGCCGCTGGCGTAATCCATCAGGATCCATGCACGCGCGTCCACGCTCGGAGGAGCCGTGGGTTGCTCCGCCGCCTGTACGGTCGGCGCCAAAAGGATTAAGAGTGCAGAACCTGCAGCAAAGCTGCGAAGTGAAGAGAAGTATTGCGTCATAAATGCCACCCGAGTATCCATTCTAAAAAACCACGTCATACCACACCGTGTTTACACAAAACTGGCCAGACAACCTCGGCCAACCCATTGCAGAAAAAGTCTGATGGATGACGTGTAAAATAAGTGCGGTGAGTAATAACGCACTAACGAGCTTAAAGAAACCGTAAGTTGGTAAAGTTTTTAAAGTTTATGCAATAACGCCGCGCAGCGCTGCCCCTGGCACGATTTTTTTAGACGTTGTTGCGTAAATATTAGGTTTACCCCACCATGTGAGCGAGTCAGAGGGTATCTGCAGCCATGAAGCTGCTCAATTAATTTGCGGGGTTACTATGATTACACTGTGGGGTCGCAATAACTCGACCAACGTAAAAAAAGTATTGTGGACGCTTGAAGAACTGGAACTGCCGTATAACCAAATTCTGGCGGGCGGGCAGCATGGCGGTAACCGCGACGCCGGCTATCTGGCGATGAACCCGAACGGGTTGGTCCCACTGCTACGCGATGATGAAACGGACGTTGTCCTGTGGGAATCCAATACTATAGTCCGTTATCTGGCGGCTCAGTACGGACAAAATCGCTTATGGATTGACGCCCCGGCCGCGCGTGCTGTCGGCGAAAAATGGATGGACTGGGCGAACCAGACGCTGAGTCCTACGCACCGGGTTATCTTATTTGGTCTGGTCAGAACGCCGGCCGATCAGCGCGACATGGCAGCCATTGAGGCAAGTACTCAGGTTTGCGATAACCTGTTTGCTATTCTGGATAACGCGCTGGCGGACCAGCCGTGGTTCTCCGGAGCTGAATTCGGCACGGCGGATATCGCCATTGCGCCATTCGTCTATAACCTGTTCAACGTTGGTCTCACCTGGACCCCGCGTCCACACCTGGAACGCTGGTATCAGCAACTGACTGAACGCCCGGCATTTCAAAAAGTGGTAATGATCCCGGTCAGCTAATCAGCTCAGGGACTCACTTTCAATAATTCCCCGTCGGACTCGTCGGTTAACACGTACAAATAGCCGTCTGGTCCGACGCGCACATCGCGGATCCGCTGCCCTCTATCCTGTAAAATGCGACCATCCTCCGTGACCGCATTCCCTTTGACGCTCAGCACGATCACCTCTTTATCTTTCAATGCGCCAATGAATAACTTCTGCCGCCACTGCGGGAAGGTATCGCTATGATAAAAAGCCATTCCGCTAACTGCCGGCGACTTTTCCCAGTAAAAGATGGGTTGCTCAGTACCCGCAACAATTTGGCCTTTTGCTTCGGGAATTTTGAGACCACTATAGTTAATCCCCCAGGTCGCGATCGGCCAACCGTAGTTTTTGCCTCTTGCGGGGATATTGATTTCATCGCCTCCGCGCGGACCATGCTCATTGAGCCACAGCGCATCGCTCCATGGATTCATCGCCATACCTTGTGGATTACGGATGCCATACGACCAAATTTCTGCCCGCGCCCCCGCCTGATTCACAAACGGATTATCCGGCGGTGTTTTGCCCTCGTCGGTCAGACGTACCACCTTGCCCTGCAATTTATCCAGATCCTGCGCGGTTGCACGTTGGTTATTTTCACCCAGGCCAATAAACAGATAGCCATGGCCATCAAACACCATGCGCCCGCCAAAATGGTTTCCGGTTGAGAGCTTCGGCTGTTGGCGAAAAACGGTCTGGAACGCTTGCAGGTGTTTGAGATCGTCGCTCAGGCGTCCGTAACCTACCGCCGTGCCGGCTTTACCTTCACTGTCGGCTTCAGCAAAGCTGAGCCACACTCGCCGGGATTGTGCAAAATCAGGCGCTAACGCCACATCCAACAATCCTCCCTGACCATTCGCCCAGACTTTAGGTACGCCGGTCAGCGGGTCGGAAAGCCCCTTATCAGGTTGCCAAAGTCGAAGCTGACCGCCTTTAAGGGTAATTAATATACCGCGATTATCGGGTAAAAAAGCCAGCGACCACGGGTGATCAAGTTTGGTTTGCAGCACCTCCACCTTTACCGCGGCGGCATAAGAGGAAAATAGCGCAAGTGGGATAGCACAGAGAAAGAGTCGACGCATAACACCTCCTTAATGGCTCTGCATAAAGCGTAGCCAGCAGGGGGAATTACCCCTTCACATTTACATAATCTTAACGAAAAGGGGGAGCGCCCTCCCCCTGATTCAGACGTGTTCCAGCGTTGGATAAGATTGCAAACACTGGATGCTCAGCGTCAGCGTTGTCAGGCAGTTTTCCAGTTTATCTGCGTTAACGGCAATAAAAGTTGGACAATCGTGATGTCCACTCATAAGACAAACAGCGGCGGCGGCTAACGCCCCTTCAGCACGATGAAGGGCATTCCACTCTTCCTGATCAAGATGCATACCGTGAAGCTGTGATTGCTCGTGCAATTCGCGATTCAGCACAAAAAAATTATCACGCAGACGATCGCTCTCGCTGACTGACATGTAGCCTTTCGCTTTTCTCAACAGCAGATAAGCGGCAAGTTCGATACGGGCGTTTATCAATTTGTTGAGAAGATCGGTTCTCAGTCTGTCAACAACCATACTTTGTTCCTCCTCTTTCCAACCATGGTGCAACTTAATAGTATGGTTGTTTTTTGAACAAATAGATGTCCTACATCAACAAAGCTCAATTGATTAACATAATTTACAATGTTACAACCC
>NZ_CP069763.1:2939713-2984695 GCF_016893685.1 Citrobacter cronae | reverse complement strand
GTCTTATGCCGATCAGATATAGATGTACCGTGACGGCATCTGTATAATCCCCCGATTACGAGCAATGTACAGTATAAGAAAATGGCAAAAATTGGTTTTATATCACTAGGTTGTCCGAAAAACCTCGTCGATTCTGAGCGCATCCTGACCGAACTTCGTACCGAAGGCTATGATGTTGTGCCAAGCTACGACGACGCGGATATGGTTATCGTTAACACCTGCGGCTTTATCGACAGCGCGGTTCAGGAGTCCCTGGAAGCAATCGGCGAAGCGTTAAACGAAAACGGCAAGGTGATCGTTACCGGCTGTCTGGGCGCGAAAGTCGATCAGATCCGTGAAGTCCACCCGAAAGTGCTGGAAATCACCGGTCCGCACAGCTATGAACAGGTTCTGGAGCACGTTCACCACTATGTGCCAAAACCAAAGCATAACCCGTTCCAGAGTCTGGTTCCTGAGCAGGGCGTCAAGCTGACTCCGCGCCATTATGCCTATCTGAAAATTTCTGAAGGCTGCAACCACCGCTGCACGTTCTGCATTATTCCGTCGATGCGTGGCGATCTGGTGAGTCGTCCGATCGGCGACGTACTCAGCGAAGCCAAGCGTCTGGTAGATGCGGGCGTGAAAGAGATACTGGTCATTTCTCAGGATACGTCCGCGTACGGCGTGGATGTGAAGCATCGCACCGGTTTCCATAACGGCGAGCCGGTCAAAACCAGCATGGTTGATCTGTGCGAACAGTTATCAAAACTGGGGATCTGGACGCGTCTGCATTACGTCTATCCCTACCCGCACGTTGATGACGTGATCCCGTTGATGGCGGAAGGCAAAATTCTGCCGTATCTGGACATCCCGCTGCAGCATGCCAGCCCGCGTATTCTCAAGCTGATGAAACGCCCAGGCTCCGTGGACAGACAGCTGGCGCGCATCAAGCAGTGGCGTGAAATTTGTCCTGAACTGACGCTGCGCTCCACCTTCATTGTTGGTTTCCCGGGTGAAACAGAAGAAGACTTCCAGATGTTGCTCGACTTCCTGAAGGAAGCACGCCTGGATCGCGTCGGCTGCTTTAAGTACAGCCCGGTAGAAGGCGCTGGCGCCAATGATCTGCCGGATCAAATCCCGGAAGAGGTGAAAGAAGAACGCTGGAACCGCTTTATGCAGTTGCAACAGCAGATCTCTGCTGAACGCTTGCAGGAGAAAGTGGGCCGCGAATTTCTGGTTATCGTTGATGAAGTTGACGAAGAAGGCGCGATTGGTCGCAGTATGGCTGACGCCCCGGAAATCGATGGCGCGGTATACCTGAATGGCGAAACCAGGGTGAAACCTGGCGATATCATCCGCGTGAAGGTCGAAAACGCAGATGAATACGATCTGTGGGGCACCCGCGTTTAAATAGCGTAACCCAACGTAGGCCGGATAAGCGTTACGTCTTATCCGGCCTGTGGTTTATCCTTTTATCTTCGGGTCCAGCGCGTCGCGCAGGCCATCGCCCAGTAAGTTAAACGCCAGCACCGTCAGAAATATCGCCACCGCCGGGAAAATCGCCACATGCGGCGCAATCACCATATCGGCCCGCGCCTCATTGAGCATTGCCCCCCACTCCGGGGTCGGCGGCTGCGCGCCCAATCCCAGAAATGACAAGCTCGCGGCAGAGATAATCGACGTGCCAATTCGCATGGTAAAAAAGACCACAATCGATGAGACCGTTCCCGGCAGAATATGGTTAAAGATGATGGTTGCATCGCTGGCGCCAATACTGCGCGCAGATTCAATAAAGGTCTGCTGCTTCAGCACTAGCGTATTCCCACGCACCAGGCGCGCAAAGGCCGGAATAGAAAAAATAGCCACGGCAATAATCACGTTGGCAATACCGCTGCCCAGCACTGCCACCACAGCGATCGCCAGCAAAATACCCGGAAAGGCGAACAGTACATCGCAGATGCGCATAATCAGTCGATCCCACCAGCCTTCGTAGTATCCCGCCAGCAATCCCAACACGGTGCCAATCGTCGCGCCAATAAATACGGCAAAGACCCCTGCCGCCAGCGAGATTTGCGCGCCAACCAGCACACGGCTAAAGATATCCCGTCCCAGGGAGTCAACGCCGAACCAGTGCAGCATCGACGGCCCGTCATTCAGACGGTCATAATCGAAGTAGTTTTCGGCATCAAATGGCGTCAGCCAGCGGGCAAAAATCGCCACCATAATCAGGATAAGGACAAACAATCCCGCGATCATCGCCATGCGCTGGCGGCGGAAACGACGCCAGAACTCATGCCACGGCGTGCGAATCTGCTCTGGCTTAACAAGGGGCATCGCATTTAAAATCGCCTGTCGGCGCCAGTTAAAAAATCGCATCCTTACTTGTACCTGATAGCCGGATTAATGGCGGCGTAGAGTACATCCACCACTAAATTAATAAGAATAAACTCCAGAGAGAATAACAGCACCTCGGCCTGTATCACCGGGTAGTCGCGCATTTCGACTGAGTCCACTAACAGTCGTCCAAGCCCTGGCCAGTTAAACACCTTCTCAACCACGATTGAGCCGCCGAGTAAAAAACCAAACTGTAGCCCCATCATGGTAACCACCGGGATCATCGCGTTACGCAGACCATGTTTTAACACCACCCAGGTTTCACTCACCCCTTTAGCTCGCGCGGTGCGCATATAATCTTCACTGAGCACATCGACAAACGAAGCACGGGTAAAGCGGGCCAGCACCGCAGCCACCGCCGCCCCCAGCGTAATTGACGGGAGGATATAGTGCAGCCAGGTGTCAGCGCCCACGGTGGGCAACCAGCCGAGTTCAACGGAAAATATCTGCATAAGCAGCATGCCGAGCGCAAAAGCCGGAAAAGAGATCCCGGTGACCGCCAGCGTCATACTTAACCTGTCCGGCCAGCGATTACGCCACACGGCGGCGATAATCCCCGCCGTCATGCCAAATAACACTGCCCACGCCATACTGGCAATTGTCAGCCATAGCGATGGCATAAAACGGCTGGCAATCTCTTCCGCAACCGGGCGGCGAGAAACCATCGAGGTTCCAAAATCGCCTTGCAACACGTTGGTCATGTAATGCCAGAACTGAATATGCAGCGGTTGGTCCAAGCCCAGTTGCTTACGCACCAGTTCAATCACCTCAGCGTCAGCTTCCGGTCCGGCAATCAGCCGGGCCGGATCGCCGGGTAGCAGGTGAACAAATAAAAACACCAGCACCGCCACAATCAACAGCGTTGGGATCAACCCCAGCAGGCGCTTGAAAACATAGTTAAGCATCACGCTCCCTTCGCCGGCCCCTACATTACGGGGCCGAATGCATCGCTTATTTTAAATCCGCATCATCAAAGCTAAATCCGGTATCCGGCATGATCCAGAATCCCGTCAACCTGGTGCTGTGCGCCGAAATCAGTTTTTCCACTACCAGCGGGATCCACGGCGACTCTTTCCAGATGATATCCTGCGCATCTTTGTAGAGCTTCGCTTTCTGCGCCGGATCGTTGGTTTGCAGAGCCGCGGCTAAATCACTGTCCACCTGCTTATTGCTGTAGAACGCCGTATTAAACAGCGTCGGCGGCCAGTTTTGTGATGCAAATAGCGGCGACAGCGCCCAGTCCGCTTCACCTGTAGAAGCAGACCAGCCGGTGTAGAACATCCGCACTCCGCTCTCTTTCTGCGCTTTACCTTCAACTTCCGCCGCTCGCTGACCAGCGTCCATCGCCGTTACCTGCGCCTTAATGCCCACCTGTGCCAACTGCTGCTGGGTAAATTGCAGTACTTTCTGCGCGGTACTGTGGTTATGCGAAGACCATAGCGTGGTGGTAAAACCATTAGGGTAACCCGCTTCTTTCAGCAACTCGCGCGCTTTCGCCGGATCGTAAGGCCACGGCGTATAGCTTTGCGCATAGGCAATCGATGGCGGGAGAACACCGGTGGCAGGCGTCGCGTACCCGGCAAAAGCGACTTTCACCAGCGCCTGACGGTTGATGGCATAATTCAGCGCCTCACGCGCCTTCGGGTTATCGAACGGTTTTTGCGTGACGTTCATGCTGATATAACGCTGCATGATAGACGGGCTGGCCACCAGTTCCAGGTTTTTGTTCTTCGCCAGTAACGCCGCCTGCTCGTAAGGAATCGGGAAGGCAAACTGCGCCTCCCCGGTCTGCAGCATGGCCGCACGCGTGTTGTTGTCGGTCACCGGACGCCAGGTAATCGTGTCAAGCTTTGGCAACCCTTGCTGCCAGTAGCCCGCGAACTTCTTAACCTTCACAAAATCCGTCTGATTCCAGGTTTCAAGCTGATACGGTCCGGTGCCGACAGGATGAAAGCCGATCTCCTTACCGTATTTCTCCAGCGCGGCAGGCGAAATCATCGCCGTTGCCGGGTGCGCCAGAATATTGATGAATGCCGAGAACGGTTGCTTCAGCGTAATCTTCACCGTCGACGGGTCGACAACCTCGGTTTTATCAATATTCTTATACAGGTTGTAGCGTTTCAGATGGTTTTCCGGATTACTGGCCCGATCGAGGTTAGCTTTGACCGCATCGGCGTTGAAGTCAGTGCCATCCTGAAACTTCACGCCCTGACGCAGCTTAAGGGTGTAAGTCAGGCCATCATCAGAAACCGTATAACTCTCCGCCAGCACATTTTTCAGCTTCATCTCTTTATCAAGGCCAAACAGTCCTTGATAAAACGACTTTGCTACCGCCTGCGACAACGTGTCGTTCGCGTCATAGGGGTCGAGCGTGGTGAAGTTAGATCCCACTGCCACCACCACGTCTTTGGCGGCCCAGCCCGGTGCGGCGGCCAGCGCCGAGGCCACTCCCACAGCAACCAGCCATTTTCGAGCAACAATTTTTGTCATGTTATTCTCCTTAAACCCTGTCTGCCTGTTATAAACGCGAAAGCGCATTTTCTGGTTGTGGACGCGCGACATAATGCCCCGGGCCAACTAACTGTAGTGACACGGGGGAAATCTCTTCGCCGCGCTTGCGGATATTGCTGGGGATATCATCCGATAACAGCACGCGCTGGGGCCGATGATGTGATGGTTCGGCAACCGGTACTGCCGCCATCAGTTTGCGCGTATACGGATGCTGTGGATTTTCAAATACCGCCCGCCGGGTGCCGATCTCGACAATCTGCCCCAGATACATCACCGCCACACGGTGACTGATCCGCTCCACTACCGCCATATCGTGGGAAATAAACAGATATGCGATCCCCATTTCGCGCTGCAGGTCGAGCAACAAGTTGATAATTTGCCCACGAATCGAGACATCCAGCGCCGAGACCGACTCATCGGCAATGATTACCTTGGGATTGAGCGCCAGCGCCCGGGCAATGCAGATACGCTGACGCTGACCGCCGGAAAACTCGTGCGGATAGCGCCAGGCATGCTCAGGGAGCAATCCTACGCGCTCAAGCAGCCAGGCAACCCGTTTTGCCGCCGCATCACCTTGCAGTAATCCATGCACCCGTAACGGCTCTAAAATGGAGTATCCCACCGTCTGGCGAGGATCGAGCGATGCATAAGGGTCCTGGAAGATGAACTGAATGTCCCGGCGCAGCGGCTGCAGTTTGCTGGCGGCGAGGGTATCAATCCGCTGTCCGTTGAAGATGATCTCTCCACGCTGAGACTCAACCAGGCGCAGCAACGCCCGCCCTGTGGTGGACTTGCCGCAGCCCGACTCGCCCACCAGCGAGAGCGTTTCTCCCGGCCACAGGTCAAAGCTGACGTTTTCCACCGCATGCACCTCACGGGTTACCCGGTTAAGAATGCCGCTGCGCAGAGGAAAACGCGTCACCAGATTGCGTACCCGTAGGATAGGCTCGCCTTCAACCACGGTGTCCTGCTCGGTTTGCGGTTCAACATGACTGGGATCGTGTAAAGAAATAAGTGGGAAACGGCGCGGATACTCTTGTCCGCTCATGGCGCCAAGCTGCGGTACGGCTGCCAGCAGCGCTTTAGTATAGGGATGCTGGGGAGCATGAAAGATCTGCTCAACGCTGCCGGTTTCAACCGCCTCACCCTGATACATTACCAGCACACGGTCGGCAATATCCGCCACCACACCCATATCGTGGGTAATAAAGATCACCCCCATCGACATATCCTGCTGCAACACTTTTATGAGTTGCAGGATCTGCGCCTGAATAGTGACATCCAGCGCGGTGGTCGGCTCATCGGCAATCAGTACCGCAGGGCGGCACGACAGCGCCATGGCGATCATCACGCGCTGGCGCATGCCGCCGGAAAGCTGGTGCGGATAACGCGATAAAATCGCCTTCGCCTCAGGGATACGGACCTGATCGAGCATCCGTTTAGCTTCCAGCATCGCCTCTTCATGACTGGCCCCCTGGTGTAAGCGGATAGACTCGGCAATCTGCTCACCCACGGTAAACACCGGATTTAGCGATGTCATCGGCTCCTGAAAGATCATCGCGATATCCGCGCCGCGCACGTGGCGCATCTGTGATGCGCTCTGTTCACCCAGCTCAATAACCTGGCGGTTGCGGCGTCGGAGGAGCATTTCATCACAGCTCACCTCACCGCCAGCCTGTTCTATCAGACGCATCAGCGACAAAGCCGTGACCGACTTTCCTGAACCGGACTCGCCAACTATCGCCAGCGTTTCGCCACGCTTCAGGCGAAATGACAGATTACGCACCGCACTCACGGGCTGCTGTTCCTGTTCAAAGGCAATGTTCAGGTTACTCACTGCCAGCACGTCACTGACGTCAAGCTCATCACTGTGTGGCAACGGTATCTCCTTTTTCCCGATAAATACCGGTGGTTGGCGTATCGCCCGCGTATCCCCAGGCACGGTACATGCCTTCACTGTTAAACGGTAAGGCGACATTGCCCTCATGATCGATAGCAATTAAGCCGCCACTGCCGCCCAACGCCGGTAATTTTTCCATCACCACACGCTCGCACGCCTCAGATAAACTCAGGCCGCCATAATCCATCAATGCCGCAATGTCATAAGCCGCCAGCGCACGAATAAAGACTTCTCCGGTTCCGGTGCAGGAAACCGCCACGTTTGCGTTATTGGCATAACAGCCTGCGCCAACCAGTGGACTGTCACCCACCCGGCCCGGCAATTTGTTGGTCATCCCGCCGGTCGATGTCGCCGCCGCCAGATTACCAGACATATCCAACGCAACCGCCCCCACGGTACCCATTTTGTTGTTCTCATCCAGTGGGGTAGCGTTATGATCCAGCACCATTTCACCCGCCGTTCGCGCCGCCAGCAGTTGAGCGTAGCGTTCTGGCGTCGAGAAAATATCCGCCGAAACGCGCTCCATACCCTGCGCAATGGCAAAATTCTCTGCCCCCTCACCTATCATCATGACGTGTGGGCTGTGTTCCATCACCAGGCGTGCCGCGAGAACTGGATTTCGCAGATGACTTACTCCCGCGACGGCTCCCGCTTTCAGGGTATTACCGTCCATCACGCAGGCGTCCAGCTCATGGGTTTCATCACGGGTATATACTGCGCCAATTCCGGCATTAAACAGCGGGCACTCTTCCAGCAGACGCACGGCCTCGGTCACCACATCCAGTGCGCTACGCCCCTCTTCGAGCATCCGCTGACCGGTTTCGACAACATCTGACAGCGCCTGTATATAACGCAACTCCTGCTCCTGGCTCAGCTGTGCACGGGTAATAGCCCCGGCGCCGCCGTGAATTGCAATAACTGCTTTACCCATTTTTTCGTCCATTAAGGTGACCGGTTCCGGGGTTATAAATATCAGAATTTCGGTGACTTATTGATTCGATTTTTGAATATAGAAAGATGCAGACGTCATGTAAAGGTAAAGGCCTGCCTCTCATAATCGATGCTGTCAGGTCATTCAGATGGAGTTAACAGGAATGAATCCCCGACGACGTTGAATAACCTATTCAAGCAGATCGGTAATCTGTTTTTTTGCATGCCATACAAACCGTTGTACTGACGGCATGGATTCAGCCCAGTTCGTTTTGGCCACCCCCAGATATTCCGCACATGCAGCTTGCAGCGTGTCAGCATGCTCAACGGGCAATTTAGGCATGAGCCACGACGCGGCCTCATCCTTAGCGACAATATCGCCGGTCACGACGCTGTACCAGATACGCGCCAGAGCCAGAATAATATTGCGCTCATCACCCTCTAAATCTGCGGGTTCTTGCCACTGTTCAAGAGTATGTCGAAACGTTTTCAAGACATCATTGGCAGGAATGGCGTTGAAAAATATATCAGCGGGTTCACCGAACAACGGTACGCTGGCGCGCCGGGCCTGGGTCAGCAAAATGGCAAGATCAGCATCCGCCAGCGCCGGTTCAAACACGCCGGCGCCGATCTCCTCACGCAACCACTCGCCAAACTGCATTTCTCTTACGGGTGGGAATTGCCACGGTACGATCAGCGAGTACACAACAACGGTGACTTCCAGCGCGCGGTAACGTTCTGAGGTCCCGGGCGGCGCTGAAATGGTCAGCAATTCCCGCATCACGGTTTCTCTTAACCGGGCATCCATTGGTTCCCGTATGGTGACCAACAAATCAATGTCGCTGAGAGGTTTTAAACCGCTGTCGACAGCAGAACCATACAGATGAATAGCCACGAGATTCTCCTCGAAAAGCTGGCGGATGAGCGCACTGGCGGCATTCACCTGCCGTCGAATTGCGTCCGGAATAGGAGTAGCCATTTAGCCCCCTGGGGAAAAGAGCGGAAATATTGAGTCTATACTGCATTTTTCCTGTGGCGCTATCCTCTGGCATGAAACCTTGATCAGATCTGATTCTAAGCCTGAGGTAGCATACTGTCCGCGGCCATTTTCTGACATAATGGCCGGATTCGATTTTGCCCGCAGGAGTCTTCTCATGGAATTTACCGCCGGACTGATGCCGCTTGAAACGGCTCTCTCTCAGATGCTGTCGCGTATTACCCCGCTCACCGCCGTCGAAACGCTGCCGCTGGTTCAATGCTTTGGCCGCATTCTGGCCGCCGACGTCGTTTCCCCCATTGATGTACCAGGATTCGATAATTCGGCAATGGATGGCTATGCGGTGCGATTAGACGATTTACGCTCGGGTTTGCCGCTTGCGGTAGCAGGCAAAGCCTTTGCCGGACAGCCTTTTCACGGCGAATGGCCCGCGGGGACCTGTATCCGCATCATGACCGGCGCCCCGGTGCCTGCCGGTTGTGAAGCGGTGGTCATGCAGGAACAAACGGAACAAACCGATGACGGTGTACGTTTTACCGCCGAAGTCCGCGGCGGACAAAATATTCGTCTGCGCGGTGAAGATATTGCAAACGGTGCAGTCGTCTTCCCCGCCGGGACCCGCCTGACAACCGCCGAGCTCCCGGTTCTGGCCTCGCTCGGAATTGCTGATGCGCCTGTCGTGCGCAAAGTCCGGGTGGCGTTGTTCTCCACTGGTGATGAACTGCAACTGCCGGGTCAACCGCTGGGCGACGGACAGATTTATGACACCAACCGTCTGGCCGTTCACCTGATGCTGCAACAGTTGGGCTGCGAGGTGATCAACCTTGGGATTATTCGCGACGATCCCAACGCGCTACGCGCGGCGTTTATTGAAGCCGACAGTCAGGCCGATGTCGTTATCAGCTCCGGCGGCGTTTCAGTCGGTGAAGCGGATTACACCAAAACCATTCTGGAGGAACTGGGAGAAATTGCCTTCTGGAAGCTGGCCATCAAACCGGGCAAACCGTTCGCCTTTGGCAAACTAAGCAACAGTTGGTTTTGCGGCCTGCCGGGTAACCCGGTGTCAGCAGCCCTCACCTTTTATCAACTGGTGCAACCGCTGCTGGCGAAACTCAGCGGCAACACGGGCTGTGGGTTGCCTCCTCGCCAACGCGTACGCACCGCGTCACGTCTGAAGAAGACGCCAGGTCGTCTGGATTTTCAACGCGGCGTATTGCAGCGTACCGCAGAAGGCGAACTGGAAGTCACCACCACCGGACACCAGGGCTCACATATTTTTAGCTCCTTTAGCCTCGGCAACTGTTTTATCGTGCTGGAACGCGATCGTGGTAACGTTGAAGCCGGAGAGTGGGTTGAAGTCGAGCCGTTTAACGCGCTGTTTGGAGGTCTGTAATGGCGGAACTCAGCGACCAGGAGATGATGCGCTATAACCGGCAAATCATTCTGCGCGGCTTCGATTTTGAAGGTCAGGAAGCGCTGAAGGAGGCGCGGGTACTGGTCGTTGGTCTGGGGGGGCTTGGCTGCGCCGCGACCCAATACCTGGCAGGCGCAGGCATCGGACATTTAACGCTGCTCGACTTTGACACCGTTTCCGTGTCGAACCTCCAGCGTCAGACGCTGCACAGCGATGCAACCGTAGGGCAGCCGAAAGTGCTATCCGCCCGCGACGCGCTGGCGCGGATTAACCCTTATATCGCCATTACGCCAGTGAATGCGCTGCTGGATGATAGCGAAATTCACGCGCTGATCGCCAAATACGATTTGGTGCTGGACTGTACGGATAACGTCAGCATCCGCAATCAGCTTAATGCCGGATGCTTTAGCGCAAAGGTTCCGCTGGTTTCCGGGGCGGCAATTCGCATGGAAGGACAAATTACCGTCTTTACCTATCAGGAAGGCGAACCTTGCTACCGTTGCCTGAGCCGCCTGTTCGGTGAAAATGCCCTCACCTGCGTGGAAGCTGGCGTAATGGCTCCGCTAATCGGCGTGATCGGCTCATTACAGGCCATGGAAGCCATTAAATTATTGGCAAACTACGGTAAACCCGCATCTGGAAAAATCGTCATGTACGACGCCATGACCTGCCAGTTTCGCGAAATGAAGCTGATGCGTAACCCGGGATGTGAGGTGTGCGGGCAGTAACGGTAAGCCCCGGCGGCATTTATTTTCCGGGGCTGTATTAACATACATTCAATGCGTCAAAGATTTAATATCTTCCTCAGATAGCCCGGTGATTCTCACGATAAGCTCCCGTGGGAGACCATCGGCCAGCATTGAGTGGGCAATGCGCTGCGCTTCCTCGCGACGACCTTCAGCTAAACCTTGACGCATGCCTTTCCGTAGCCCCTTTCGCTCCCCTGCCCTACGTATTTTTTCAACAATATTCATTGTACGCTCCTTGTGTTCGGGTACCTGCTGCGCCAGCTTACGCATAAATCGCCCAAAGCGCGGTTTGTGACCATGCTGGATTAGCAGATAATTAAACAGCGCTTTTAGCTGGCTGTCATTAGCACTTCCTGTAACCAGCAGCGTAGCCAGATTGTCCACCAGTCCTACTAAATCGCGCTGGCGAATATGCTTTTGAATCAATTCCAGCAGTGCAATACGCCGGTGCTGCATAATTTCTTCATCCGGGATCACGGTAATATCCACCAATGAAAATGCCGACAGATAAAGCTGGCGCGCCAGGAGCGGATTATCAAACTCATCCAGCCAGCATAAAGAGAAGGGATAAGGCGTATCGACGCCATGATAAAACAACATCGGCACGACTAACGGTAAGCGGGTATGCCCGGCGTCAAGGTGGCTTTGCATTGCCGCTATCGCATAACGCATCAGGCGAAACGACATATGCACATCAGGACGACTTTGATGTTCAATCACGACATAGATATAACCCTCCCCTTCACTGGTTTTCATCGACCAAAGCACATCTGAATAATATGCGCGTAAGTTTTCTTCAATAAAACTGGTAGGTTGCAGTTCTAACGTCGCCAGATCACAAAGCGCCCGTAGCGTGGGAGGAAGATGAATTTCAATAAAATCACGGGCTGTGGCAGGGTATTTTAAAAATGTTTTAAACAGCGCATCGTGCGGTGTGGCTGTAGGTGTTTTTTTCATGGCGGTCCGTCACCTGATAAACATGATGACGTGAATGTACCCGTCGCGATGACGGGTAGCATGCAGGCTTTACCGGTTTTACGAGGGGGATTCGCAGTTTATTGCTCTTAACTGCAACAGATTCATTTTAACGGAATCACCTACGCAAATATGCCGGAGTAATCCGACCTAAAACTAGATCGACGTCCGTCCAAACGCCCCCTGCCAGTCCTGCTCAAACTTCACAATCGCCGCATCCACAGCCGGAGAGGTCATAAACTGCTGCGCCACGTCCAGCGGCAGCGTGATAGACTCGCAGCCTGCCAGCAGGCAATCCAGCGCCTGACGCGGCGTTTTGAAGCTGGCTGCCAGTACTTTGGCGTGCGGCGCATGCATGTTCAGTAAGGTTTGCAGTTCGGTCACCGTCTGAATACCATCTCCCCCCTGCGCATCCACGCGGTTTACGTATGGCGCAACATATTCCGCTCCCGCCAGCGCCGCTAGCAGCCCTTGCGCAGCACCGTATACCGCGGTACCCAGCGTCGGGATCCCTTCTTCTTTCAGTAGCTTAATTGCCGCCAGACCTTCTGCCGTCACCGGCACTTTGACCACGATATCCGCGATAATTGCCCGCAGTTTACGCGCATCATTGACCATGCCTTCGGCGGTCGTCGCCATCACCTGTGCAAACAGCCGGCCTTGTCCTCCCATCGCTTCCTGCAGTTGCGGCAGCAACACTTCCAGCCTCTCTTTACCTGCCGCCACAATACTCGGGTTAGTGGTCACCCCAGCCAACGGCAAAACACGCGCCAGAGCTTTGACAGCGGCAACATCAGACGTATCTAAATAGAGTTCCATAACCTTTCCTCAAACGAATAATTAGCATGAATAAAAGGTAGCACGGCGAAACCTCACGGTTAGTTGACGCACGTCAATATAACTTTCATTCGAAAGTAATTTAATCTTTATACGAAAGAAAAGAGGTCGCTTATGATTTTCAATATCCAGCGCTATTCCACGCATGATGGCCCCGGTATCCGTACCGTGGTGTTCCTTAAGGGATGCTCCCTGGGCTGTCGTTGGTGTCAGAATCCGGAAAGCCGCGCCCGCACACAGGACCTGCTCTACGACGCACGTTTGTGTCTGGACGGTTGCGATCTCTGTGCTCAGGCGGCACCTGCGGTGATTGAGCGAGCGCTGAGCGGCCTGCTTATTCATCGCGAAAAACTGACCGATGACGCTTTCGCCGCGCTAACTGACTGCTGTCCAACCCTGGCGCTGACCGTCTGCGGAGAGGTAAAAAGCGTGGACGACATCATGGCGACCGTACTGCGTGATAAACCGTTTTACGATCGTAGCGGTGGGGGTCTCACCCTCTCCGGTGGCGAACCGTTTATGCAGCCAGAACTGGCGGCAGAATTATTCAAGGCCAGCCACGATGCGGGCATTCATACGGCGGTCGAAACCTGTCTGCATGTGCCGTGGAAGTATATCGAGCCGTCATTACCTTACGTTGATCTGTTCCTGGCTGATTTAAAACATGTCGCCGACGCGCCGTTTAAGCAGTGGACCGATGGCAGTGCCTCTCGTGTATTAGACAATCTGAAAAAATTGGCCGCTGCGGGTAAAAAAATGATTATCCGCGTACCGCTGATTCAGGGTTTCAACGCTGACGAAGCCGCCATCCAGGCTATTACCGATTTTGCTGCCGACGAGCTTCACGTCGGAGAGATCCATTTTTTGCCCTATCACACCCTGGGCATCAATAAATACCACTTACTCAGTCAACCCTACAACGCACCGGATAAACCGCTTGAGGCGCCTGCCCTGCTCGAATTTGCTCAGCAGTATGCCCGCCATAAAGGTTTAACCGCGACCCTACGAGGATAATCGCCATGACCACTCTGAAACTGGACACACTCAGCGACCGTATCAAAGCGCATAAAACAGCCCTGATCCACATCGTGAAGCCGCCGGTTTGCACCGAGCGCGCCCAGCACTATACCGAGATGTATCAACAACATCTGGATAAGCCGATCCCGGTACGCCGTGCGCTGGCGCTGGCCCATCATCTGGCGGAACGTACTATCTGGATTAAGCATGACGAACTGATTATCGGCAACCAGGCGAGCGAAGTGCGCGCTGCACCGATCTTCCCGGAATACACCGTCTCCTGGATTGAAAAAGAGATCGATGACCTCGCCGACAGGCCGGGCGCTGGCTTTTCGGTAAGTGAAGAGAACAAACGCGTATTGCACGAGGTGTGCCCGTGGTGGCGCGGCCAGACCGTACAGGATCGCTGCTACGGGATGTTTACCGACGAGCAGAAAGGTCTGCTGGAAACCGGCATTATCAAAGCCGAAGGCAATATGACTTCCGGCGACGCACACCTGGCGGTAAACTTCCCGCTGCTGCTGGAAAAAGGTCTCGACGGCCTGCGCCACAAAGTTGATGAACGTCGCTCCCGCATCAATCTGACTTGTCTGGAAGACCTCCATGGCGATCAGTTCCTGAAAGCGATTGATATCGTGCTGGAGGCCGTCAGTCTGCATATTGAGCGCTTTGCCGCTCTGGCACGAAAAATGGCGTCCACGGAAACCCGCGCCAGCCGTCGCGAAGAGCTGCTGACCATGGCGGAAAACTGTGATGTGATTGCCCATGAGCCGCCTAAAACGTTCTGGCAGGCGCTGCAGTTGTGCTACTTCATCCAGTTGATTCTGCAAATTGAATCCAACGGCCATTCAGTGTCGTTTGGTCGCATGGACCAGTATCTCTATCCTTTCTACCGTCGTGATGTGGAGCTGAATCAATCGCTGGATCGCGAACACGCCATTGAGCTGCTGCACAGCTGCTGGCTGAAACTGCTGGAAGTGAACAAAATCCGCTCCGGCTCCCACTCCAAAGCATCGGCAGGTAGCCCGCTGTATCAGAACGTGACCATTGGCGGACAGAATCTGGTTAACGGTCAGGCGGTGGATGCCGTCAACCCGCTCTCCTACGCCATTCTCGAATCCTGCGGCCGCCTGCGCTCTACTCAGCCTAACCTGAGCGTGCGCTATCATGCGGGGATGAGTAACGATTTCCTTGATGCCTGTGTGCAGGTCATTCGCTGCGGCTTCGGGATGCCAGCCTTTAACAACGATGAAATCGTCATACCTGAATTTATCAAGCTTGGCATTGAACCGCAGGATGCCTACGACTATGCGGCCATTGGTTGCATCGAAACCGCCGTTGGCGGCAAATGGGGCTATCGTTGTACCGGTATGAGCTTTATTAACTTTGCCCGTGTGATGCTGGCGGCGCTGGAAGGCGGACGCGATGCCACCAGCGGCAAGGTCTTCCTGCCGCAGGAAAAAGCGCTCTCGGCCGGCAATTTCAACAATTTCGATGAAGTGATGGACGCCTGGGATACACAGATTCGCTACTACACGCGTAAATCCATCGAAATCGAGTATGTCGTCGACACCATGCTGGAAGAGAACGTACACGATATTCTCTGTTCGGCGCTGGTAGACGACTGTATCGAACGCGCGAAAAGCATTAAGCAAGGCGGCGCGAAGTATGACTGGGTATCAGGTTTGCAGGTGGGTATTGCCAACCTCGGCAACAGCCTGGCGGCTGTGAAGAAACTGGTCTTCGATCAAGGCACTATCGGCCAGCAGCAATTAGCTGCGGCACTGGCTGATGATTTTGACGGTCTGACTCACGAGCAATTACGCCAACGACTGATCAACGGCGCGCCGAAGTACGGCAACGATGACGATTCCGTTGATACGCTGCTGGCCCGCGCTTATCAGACCTATATTGATGAACTGAAACAGTACCATAATCCACGTTATGGTCGCGGTCCGGTTGGCGGCAATTACTACGCCGGGACCTCTTCTATCTCCGCCAACGTGCCGTTTGGCGCGGCAACCATGGCAACGCCGGATGGCCGTAAAGCACACACCCCGCTGGCGGAAGGCGCAAGTCCGGCTTCCGGGACGGACCATCTCGGCCCGACGGCGGTGATTGGCTCGGTGGGTAAACTGCCTACCGGCTCCATTCTCGGCGGTGTGTTGTTAAATCAGAAGCTGAATCCGGCCACGCTGGAGAATGAATCAGATAAACAAAAGCTGATGATCCTGCTGCGCACCTTCTTTGAAGAGCACAAAGGCTGGCATATTCAGTACAACATTGTGTCCCGTGAAACGCTGCTGGAAGCCAAAAAACACCCGGATCAATACCGTGACCTGGTGGTGCGTGTCGCAGGCTATTCCGCCTTCTTCACTGCCCTGTCTCCGGATGCGCAGGACGATATCATCGCGCGTACTGAGCATATGCTGTAAGCAATATTGTAGGCCGGATAAGGCGTTCACGCCGCCATCCGGCACGCTACCCTCCCCATTGCCGGATGCGCTGACGCTTATCCGGCCTACAACTGCTCTCCCCTTAGCCGGGTAAGGCGAAGCTGCCACCCGGCCTTTTACTTTCATTCGAAATTAAATTTGTGCTTCAGGTCACATTGTTATTAGAATGTTTCTGGTCGCAGTTATGAGCCAGGAGCAAGTATGACCATCAAAGTTATCGTCACCGATATGGACGGAACTTTTCTCGACGACGCCAAGAAATACGATCGTGCACGTTTTATGGCGCAGTATCAGGAACTGAAAAAACGAGATATTGAATTTGTCGTGGCCAGCGGCAACCAGTATTTCCAGCTGATCTCCTTTTTCCCGGCGCTTAAAGACGAAATATCGTTTGTCGCTGAGAATGGCGCGCTGGTTTATGAGCATGGCAAGCAGTTGTTTCACGGCGAGCTTACCCGTCACGAATCACGCATTGTTATTGGCGAACTCCTCAAAGACAAGCAGCTCAATTTTGTTGCCTGTGGTCTGCAAAGCGCCTACGTCAGTGAGAATGCTCCTGAGTCTTTCGTGGCATTGATGTCGAAACACTACCATCGCCTGAAACCGGTGAAGGATTATCAGGACATTGATGATGTGCTGTTTAAGTTTTCGCTGAACTTACCCGACCAACAAATCCCGTTGGTTATCGATCACCTGCATACCGCTCTGGATGGCATAATGAAGCCCGTCACCAGCGGCTTTGGGTTTATCGATTTGATTATTCCGGGCTTACATAAAGCCAACGGTATCAGCCGCCTGCTGAAACGCTGGAACCTGTCTCCACAAAACGTCGTCGCCATTGGCGATAGCGGCAACGATGCAGAAATGTTGAAAATGGCGCATTACTCTTTCGCCATGGCCAATGCGGCAGAGAGCATCAAAGCGATTGCCCGCTATCAGACCGATGACAATAACCATCAGGGCGCGCTGAATGTGATTCAGGCGGTGCTGGATAACACCTCTCCTTTTAACTAACGTCTAATCCTGCTAACCGGGGCGTGCTCCGGTTCTCACGCTTAATGCATTCCGTGCACACCATCAAGTTTTTAAACTTGCATTAACCTATTTTTAACTTATATTGCATGTGTAAGATAAATTAGTTTCGAATGAAAGTTAATGCGAGGTGGTTATGGCTTTTACGTTTACCAGCGACACATTGCCCGTCGATCACAAAACGGCAATCCGTCAGATGAAACAGCAATTGCGGGCACAGCTTGGGGATGTTCAGTTGATTTTCAATCAGTTGAGCGATGCCATTGCCACTCGCGTGGCGGAAATCAACGCCCTCAAAGCGCAAGGTTCTCCGGTTTGGCCAACGTTGTCCTATGCGGATATCAAGGCGGGACGCGTAAACGCAGAGCAGCGTGAAGAGATTAAGCGTCGCGGATGCGTGGTCATCAAGGGACATTTCCCCCGCGAACAGGCGCTGGCATGGGATCAGTCGATGCTCGATTACCTGGATCGAAACCATTTCGATGAGGTCTACAAAGGCCCCGGTGATAACTTCTTTGGCACCCTCAGCGCATCCCGACCGGAGATCTACCCCATCTACTGGTCCCAGGCGCAAATGCAGGCCCGTCAGAGCGAAGAAATGGCCAATGCGCAGTCATTCCTTAATCGCCTGTGGACGTTTACAAGCGAAGGGAAACAATGGTTTAACCCGGACGTCAGCGTCATCTATCCTGACCGCATACGTCGTCGTCAGCCGGGAACAACGTCCAAAGGGCTGGGCGCGCATACGGATTCCGGCGCGCTGGAGCGCTGGCTTCTGCCGGCATATCAGCAGGTCTTTGCGAATGTTTTCAATGGCAAGCTGGAAGATTACGATCCATGGCAGGCGGCGCATCGCACAGAAGTTGAAGAGTACACGGTAGATAACACCACTAAATGTTCAGTATTTCGTACCTTCCAGGGCTGGACGGCACTCTCCGATATGTTGCCAGGTCAGGGATTGTTGCACGTAGTCCCGATTCCTGAAGCGATGGCCTATGTGCTATTACGTCCATTGCTTGACGATGTGCCGGAAGATGAGCTTTGCGGCGTCGCGCCCGGCAGAGTTCTGCCGATTTCCACGCAATGGCATCCGCTGCTAATAGAGGCGTTAACCAGTATTCCGCAACTGGACGCCGGAGACTCCGTCTGGTGGCATTGCGATGTGATCCACTCCGTCGCGCCGGTGGAAAATCAGCAGGGCTGGGGCAATGTGATGTATATCCCTGCCGCGCCGATGTGCGAAAAGAATCTGGCCTACGCCCACAAAGTGAAGGCCGCGCTGGAAAAAGGCGCGTCGCCGGGGGATTTCCCGCGCGAGGATTATGAAGCTGACTGGGAAGGACGCTTCACGCTGGAGGATTTGAATATCCACGGTAAGCGTGCGCTGGGTATAGCTTAGCTGTCGTACAGTCCTTCCCGATCAACGGCGGTGCGTCGTTTCCCCTGACGTATCCGCCGTACTGATTCCCGTACGGCCAGCATGCCGTTAAGCAACAACGTCCCCACCGGCGCATCCGGGCGCATCAGCCGCTGCTGGAGCATATATACCGCTTCCGTTCCAAGTTCATCGCGGGGAACATGCACTGCGGTTAAGGGTACATCCTGAATCGCCGCCAGATTAAAGCCGTCGATGCTCATGACAGAGACGTCCTGAGGTACGCGCAGGCCGTGTTTTTGCAGGGCACTGATGGTACCCGCCGCCATAAAATCGCCGCCAACTAAAAATGCAGTCGGCAGATCCTTACCCTGCCGCTCAATAAGCCAGGCATTTACCAGCTCCTCCGTTTCACGAGCGCTAAAGCTCGGCACCACCAGCAGATCGCGCAGGTCATTAAATTTCAGGTTGTGTGACTGCCACGCGTCGCGGATCCCCGACAGGCGCAGCTCCATAGTGTAGCGGCGCAGACACATTACATTCAGCACCTCCCGGTGCCCCATTTCGAACAGATATTCCGCCGCCCGTTCGCCAATGGCGCGGTGATCGGGCGTGACGGCGGGCAGGCGCATGTGCCGGTCCCGGCAGTTAATTAACATGCAGGGTTTAGCGACATCCACCGCCAGATCGTGGATATGAGGATCGTCGATACCGAGAAGAATGGCGGCCTGGGTGTCCGGCTCGTTCATTCGCGTCAGAAACAACTGCGCATCGCTATCATTCTCTTCCAGCGCGCAATAGCGCAGGCGAACCTCGTGGGATGCCAGGCCTTTACTCACGCTCTGGATCACGCGGTAGTAAAAGATGTCGGACCGCTCGTCAAACGCCCGCTGCGGCGCAAAAACCACCAGAGAGTTAAGCAGCAAACGCCCGGCCGCCATGCCGTCAATCACCCCCAGCTCCCGCGCGCATGCCAACACCTTTGCCCGTGCTTTCTCACTGGTGTTGGCCTTCCCCGCCAGCACGCGGGAAACCGTGCTGATAGAGAGCTGAGTACGGGCTGCGATTTCGGTAATTTTTAGCCTTTTGTCCATTTTGTGATCTGGCTCCATTTGCAAAATGAAAAAATTTTCATGGCGTATTTATCAGTAAATAACTGGCATGGGAGCCATCATGCCAAATGACTTACGTTATTTATGAGAAATTTTGCACAAAAACGACTATTTCCCGCTCATGTTCTCCCTTAAGGTGAACTTGTCACACCACTTCCATACTAGTTGTATATCAACTTACGTATTTAAAACGCATAGAAATCAAATACATAAAAATTTGTGTGACACCTGAACCTCCGTCCCCTTACCGTCCGTCTTGTGGAGAGTAAAATGAGTCAGGACATCAATAACACCGTTGCGACAAGCAACACCCGTCGCGTCATCAAGAACCTGCGCTGGTACATCCTGGTGCTGTTCTTACTTGGCGTCACCGTTAACTACATCACCCGAAACTCGTTAGGTATTCTCGCTCCGGAGTTGAAAGAGAGCCTCGGCATCACCACCGAGCAATACTCCTGGATCGTCGGCGCGTTTCAGATTGCCTACACCATTTTCCAGCCCCTGTGCGGCTGGCTGATCGACGTTATCGGCCTGAAGATTGGCTTTATGATCTGCGCCGCGATATGGGCGCTGATGTGTATTTTCCACGCGGGCGCCGGAAGTTGGCTACACCTGGCCATTCTTCGCTTCTTTATGGGAGCGACCGAAGCGGCTGCGACCCCGGCGAACGCCAAAACCATTGGCGAATGGTTCCCGAAATCAGAACGTCCTGTTGCCGCAGGTTGGGCGGGTGTGGGTTTCTCCATCGGCGCGATGCTGGCACCGCCTATCATCTACTTTGCTCACGCCTCGTTCGGCTGGCAGGGCGCGTTTATGTTTACCGGCGTGCTGGCGCTGCTATGGGTGATCCTGTGGTGGGCGTTCTACCACAATCCGGAACAGCACCCGAACCTGAGTAAGGACGAGCTGGCGTTTATTAAGCAGGATAACGAACCGCCAGCGGTCAAACTGCCCTTCCTGACTGCGCTGAAGACCGTCTCAAAAAACAAACGCTTCTACGGCATCGCCATCCCGGCCTTTATGGCGGAGCCCGCCTGGGCAGTGCTGAGCTTCTGGGTGCCGCTGTACCTTGCCAAAGAGCACGGTATGGATTTGAAGCAGATTGCGATGTTTGCCTGGCTGCCGTTCCTCGCCGCCGACCTCGGTAGCGTGGTGAGTGGTTACCTGACGCGTCTGTATACCCGTCTGTTCGGCTGCTCCCGCGTTAACTCTGTGGTAGCAAGCTCCGTGACGGGCGCGTTCCTGATGATCTCTCTGGGCATCGTAGCCATCACCCGCGACCCGTATATCACCATCGTGCTGATCTCCATCGGCGGCTTCGGGCACCAGATCATCTCCTGCATGCTGAGCGCCCTGGTCGTGGAGTCGTTCGACAAAGGCCAGATGGCGACTGTCAACGGCATGCGCGGCTCTGCTGCGTGGATCGCCAGCTTCCTGTTCTCGCTGTTAATCGGCGTAACCGCCGACAAAATCGGCTTTAACCCGCTGTTTATTGCCATGGGCTTCTTTGACCTGATTGGCGCTGTCTTCCTGGTAGCATTTATTGCTGAACGTCGCGCTAAACGCGCCTGATAGTGGATGTATTACATATGAAAACCCTGAAAAACTGGATCGTAGACAAGCAGTCAGCAAACCATCTTGAACTGCTGGTCGATAACCAGCACCGTCTGTGTCTGTATGTGCTGGAAGAGAATCTTTTCCGCGTGCTGGTTAAGCGCAAAGGCGAGCTGGCGCTGGACCGCACCTGGAGTATCGCACCGGAAAAAGACGTGCCGTGGGAAGGCCGCCATCGTGACGACATAAGCGGTTTCTCCTGCCCGGCCTGGAACCTGACGCAGCAGGATGGTGCGCTAACCGTGGCAACCGAACAGCTACGCGTGACCGTCCACCAGCCGCTGTGGCTGGAGTGGCACTACCGCAATGAGGCGGGCGAGTGGCAGCCGCTGGTCAATGACCGTCCAACCAGCGCCTACCTGCTGAATGCCCACGGCGACGGCGTGGCGCACTATCTGAGCCGCTCTAAGGATGAGCGTTTCTACGGCCTGGGCGAGAAAGCGGGCGATCTGCAGCGTAACGGTAAACGCTATGAAATGCGCAACCTCGATGCGATGGGCTATAACGCAGTCAGCACTGACCCGCTGTACAAGCACATCCCATTCACTATCGCCCGCCGTCATGATGTGAGCTACGGCCTGTTCTACGACAACCTGAGCAGTTGCTGGCTGGATTTGGGTAACGAAATCGATAACTACCACACCGCCTATCGCCGCTGGCAGGCGGAAGCCGGTGATATTGATTACTACATCTTTACCGGCAAGCGCGTGCTGGACGTCACCAAAGCCTTTGTCCGTCTGACCGGCAAAACGCTGTTCGGACCCAAATGGAGCCTGGGCTACAGCGGCTCGACCATGCATTACACCGACGCACCGGACGCGCAGAACCAGCTCATGAACTTCATCCGCCTGTGCGCAGACCACGCTATTCCGTGCGACTCGTTCCAGCTCTCGTCCGGCTACACCTCGATCAACGGCAAGCGCTACGTCTTTAACTGGAACTACGACAAGGTGCCGCAGCCGAAGGTGATGAGCCAGGCGTTCCACGACGCGGGGCTGAAACTGGCGGCCAATATCAAACCGTGCCTGTTGCAGGATCACCCGCGTTATAACGAAGTGGCAGAACGCGGCCTGTTTATTCGCGATTCAGAAACCGATGCGCCAGAACGTTCCAGCTTCTGGGATGATGAAGGCTCTAACCTTGACTTTACCAACCCGCAGACTATCCAGTGGTGGCAGGAAGGCGTGACCACGCAGTTGCTGGAGATGGGGATCGACGCCACCTGGAACGACAACAACGAGTTTGAAGTGTGGGACGGCGAAGCGCGCTGCCATGGCTTCGGCCAGGAGATCGCTATCAAGCACATTCGCCCGGTGATGCCGCTGCTGATGATGCGCGCCTCGCTGGAAGCGCAGCAGCGTTTCGCCCCGGAGAAGCGCCCGTATCTCATCTCCCGTTCCGGCTGCGCCGGGATGCAGCGCTACGTGCAGACCTGGAGCGGTGATAACCGCACCAGTTGGGACACCCTGCGCTTCAACACCCGCATGGGGCTGGGGATGAGCTTGTCCGGGCTGTTCAACGTCGGTCACGACGTCGGCGGTTTCTCCGGCGACAAACCGGACGCCGAGCTGTTTGTCCGCTGGGTACAAAACGGCGTGATGCATCCGCGCTTTACCATTCACTCTTGGAATGATGACCACACGGTGAACGAGCCGTGGATGTATCCGGGCGTGACGCCTGCCATTCGTGGAGCCATTGAACTGCGCTATCGCCTGCTGCCGTATCTTTACACCCTGCTCTGGCAGGCGCATGCCGACGACGAGCCGATGCTGCGCCCGACCTTCCTCGATCACGAGCACGATGCGCAGACCTTTGAAGAGTGCGATGACTTCCTGCTGGGCCGCGACCTGCTGGTGGCAAGCGTCGTCGAAGCCGGGCAGCGCGAGCGTCGCGTCTGGCTGCCGGATAACGAAACCGGTTGGTACGATTTTTATACCAACGAGTGGTTCGCTGGCGGGCAATCGATCGTTCTCGACGCGCCGCTGGAAAAACTGCCGCTGCTGGTACGCGCAGGTGCTGCTCTTCCGCTAAGCGAACGCATTACCCACGTGTCTGCTGAAAAAGACAACACCCGTGAGCTGAAGCTGTTCCCGGTGAAAGGCGTCGGCACAACCTCCGGCCTGCTGTTTGAAGATGACGGCGAAAGCTGGGGCTACCAGAATGGCAATGCGCTGTGGGTGGAATGGGAGATGGTGTGTGATGGCGCAGCGATCAATCTGAAGGTCAACGCGCGTGGGGATTATCATCCGGCGTGGAAGGCGCTGAAGGTGTCGTTACCGGCGGGGGAAAAACGTAAGCTGCTGGTGAATGGGGTTGAAGGGGGCGAGTGGCTGGTGTAGTGCTGCCTGATGCCCTCACCCTACCCCTCTCCCACAGGGAGAGGAAATAAAGGCTCGACGCCTTTCCCTAAGTATTTCGCGCTGCAGGAAGGCGGCAAACCTGTGAATCCCCGGGAGCTTACATTAGTAAGTGACCGGGGTGAACAGGTGAAGCCAACACATCTGCAGCGTGAAAGACGACGGGAAATTAGCCGTCGATACCTTTACTACGCAGGTAATCTTCGTAGTTACCGGTGAAGTCGATCACGCGCTCCGGCGTAATTTCAATCACACGGGTTGCCAGAGAACTGACGAACTCACGGTCGTGAGAAACGAAAATCAACGTGCCCTGATACATTTCCAGCGCCATGTTCAGCGACTCAATCGATTCCATATCCAGGTGGTTAGTTGGTTCATCCATTACCAGAATATTCGGTTTCTGCATCATCAGCTTACCGAACAGCATGCGCCCTTTTTCACCACCGGAGAGCACTTTTGCAGGCTTCTTGATATCGTCCTGGCTGAACAGCAGACGACCGAGGAAGCTGCGCACAACCTGTTCATCATCGCCTTCTTGTTTCCACTGGCTCATCCACTCGAATACGGTCAGATCGTTTTCGAACTCATATTCATGATCCTGCGCATAGTAACCAACTTGCGCGTTTTCGGACCACTTCACGGTACCGTTATCCGGCTGCAAATCACCGACCAGCGTTTTCAGCATAGTGGATTTACCCACGCCGTTGGCGCCCAGAATGGCAATCTTCTCACCCACCTCGAGCAGCAGATTGAAGTTTTTAAACAGCGGGCCTTCATCAAAACCTTTAGTAAGCGCTTCCACTTCCAGCGCGTTACGGAACAGTTTCTTATCCTGCTCGAAGCGAATGAACGGGTTCTGACGGCTGGAAGCTTTAACTTCTTCCAGTTTAATTTTATCGATCTGACGGGCGCGGGAAGTCGCCTGACGAGATTTTGAGGCGTTGGCGCTAAAGCGGCTGACGAAAGATTGCAGGTCAGCAATCTGCGCTTTCTTCTTGGCGTTATCGGCCAGCAGACGTTCACGCGCCTGGGTGGCCGCCGTCATGTATTCGTCGTAGTTCCCCGGATAAACACGCAGTTCGCCGTAGTCCAGATCCGCCATGTGCGTGCAGACCATGTTCAGGAAGTGACGGTCGTGCGAAATGATGATCATGGTGCTGTCACGTTCGTTCAGCGTCTGCTCCAGCCAGCGGATGGTGTCGATATCCAGGTTGTTCGTTGGTTCGTCGAGCAGCAGAATGTCCGGGTTAGAGAACAGCGCCTGCGCCAGAAGCACACGCAGCTTCCAGCCGGGTGCGACTTCGCTCATCGGCCCGTAATGTTGTTCTACCGGAATACCCACGCCCAGCAGCAGTTCGCCCGCACGCGCTTCAGCAGAATAACCGTCCATTTCACCGTACTGAACTTCGAGGTCAGCCACTTTATAGCCGTCTTCTTCACTCATTTCGGCCAGCGCGTATATACGATCGCGCTCCTGCTTCACTGCCCACAGTTCAGCATGCCCCATGATCACGGTGTCAAGCACGGTGAACTCTTCAAAGGCGAACTGATCCTGACGCAGCTTACCGATGCGCTCATTCGGATCGAGGGAAACGTTACCCAGCGTCGGTTCGAGATCACCGCCGAGAATTTTCATAAAAGTGGATTTACCGCTACCGTTCGCGCCAATCAGGCCGTAACGGTTGCCGCCGCCAAATTTGACGGAAATATTTTCAAACAGCGGCTTACTGCCAAACTGCATGGTGACGTTGCTGGAAACTAACACTGGCGTATCCTGAAAGAGAAAGAAATATGTGACAAACCGCTTATTATGCCATAAGTCTACGATAAGATCGCCCCTTCATGCTGAAGGGGGAAAGTGAAAGCAAAAGGAAAAAAATGTGATTTAGTACACATCCGAATTCCTTGTTGCTCAGATTGCACATATAATGCGTGCCCAACACTACATAAATCTCAACCCACTCGCCTGCCTGGCACTGAATCTCGCATACATGAAGATGAATATGAAATTGACAACGCTTTTCGCGGCGGCACTTGCAGTAGTTGGTTTTTGCAACACTGCCTCAGCCGTCACGTACCCGCTGCCTACCGATGGTAGCCGTTTGATTGGCCAAAACCAGGTCATCACCATTCCTGAAGGCAATACCCAACCGCTGGAGTATTTTGCGGCAGAATATCAGATGGGTCTGTCTAACATGCTGGAAGCGAACCCTGGCGTGGATACTTTCCTGCCGAAGGGCGGCACCGTACTGAACATTCCTCAGCAGTTGATCCTGCCGGATACCGTGCATGAAGGTATTGTTATCAACAGCGCTGAAATGCGTCTGTACTACTACCCGAAAGGCACCAACACCGTTATCGTTCTGCCGATCGGTATCGGCCAGTTAGGCAAAGACACGCCGATCAACTGGACCACCAAAGTAGAACGTAAGAAAGCGGGCCCAACCTGGACGCCAACGGCGAAAATGCATGCGGAATACCGCGCTGCGGGCGAACCGCTGCCAGCCGTGGTTCCGGCAGGCCCGGATAACCCGATGGGGCTGTACGCACTGTATATCGGCCGTCTGTATGCTATTCACGGCACCAATGCTAACTTCGGCGTTGGTTTACGTGTCAGCCACGGTTGTGTCCGTCTGCGTAACGACGACATCAAATTCCTGTTTGAAAATGTGCCGGTCGGCACTCGCGTACAGTTTATCGATGAGCCGGTGAAAGCCACTACCGAACCAGACGGCAGCCGCTACATCGAGGTACACAACCCGCTGTCCACCACGGAAGCACAGTTTGAAGGCGGGGAAATCGTACCGATTACGCTGAACAAGAGCATTACCAGCGTCACCGGTCAGTCTGATGTCGATCAGTCCGTCGTTGAGCAGGCGGTACAGAACCGTTCTGGTATGCCGGTTCGTCTGAACTAATCTGCTATACATGCCCGATGGCGCTACGCTTATCGGGCCTACCAACGCAGTAGGCCGGATCAGGCGCCAGCCGCCATCCGGCACACCATATCAATTACATCATCTGCAGCAAAACATACCCTACCAGCGCCGCCCATATCAGCATCGGCAACGAATACCAATGAAAACGCCACCAGATCCGTCGATCGTTTGCCATGCGTAAAGCGATAAGATTCGCCAGCGATCCCGGCAGCAGACCAAATCCACCCACATTAACTGCCCAGGCCAGCAGCAGCGTCGGCGGAACGTAGTTCAGCAACAAAATCGTACTGGGAACATTACTGATAAACTGCGACAGGCCAATGGCCGTCAACCAGAGACCCGGCGCTGAGAGCGTGCCAATCTGGTGCGTTATCCCCTGCAATGCCGGTAGCTGCGTCAGCAAATACACATCGATAAACATCGCCATAAATACCAGCAGCAGCGTCCAGTCCACGCTGAGGATGACGCGACGCGCCAGAACCATGAACCCCGCCGCCACAATCGCCAGACCCCACAGCTCTTGTTTTAACTCCAGCGCCGTCAGAAAGATGATATACAGCGCCAGACAGCTCCACACCAGGCGTGGTTGCCAGTCTGGCGCGCGCGTCCCGGTATGATAGTGCAATGCTTTGTTCGGGAAACTGAACCAGCACAGCACCACCAGCGTCAGCATCATGGCACCCGCGAGCGGCGCCATTTGCCACGTAAACGCGGTAAATGACAACCCGGAGCGCCCCCACATCAGGATATTTTGCGGATTGCCGATTGGCGTCAGCAACGATCCGGCGTTTACCGCCAGCGCCTCAAAGATAATCAGGCGATTCACCGGAATGGCGCACAATTTTTTCAGGGTGATGGTCAGCGGGACAACAATAAACAATGCCACATCGTTGGTCAGAAACGTCGACAGCAGCGCCGCCGCCAGCACCATAAATATCGCCAATTGGCGTTCAGTGTGAAAGCGGCGGGTCATCTTGCGCCCTAACACATCGAAGTAACCGCTTAATTCAACGCCTTTGGTCAGTAACATCAGGCCGCTAAGCGTAATAATGGTGTGCCAGTCAATCGCTCCAGGCCAGGAACGGGGCGTAAATGGCGTGAACACGCTCAGTACAACCCCGACGATGATTAACAGCTGGAAAAAACGATCGCGCTGCAAGGCGCGTAGTAAAGGAAAACTCATTCAGAGCCAGATCCTTGCTGTTGCGTAAAACGGCTAAAAGCCTCCAGCGTTTCCTTACTGACGTGGTGCTCCATTCCCTCTGCGTCACGGCGGGCAATTTCCGGGCTGATACCTAACATCAACAGGAAATTTTCCACAATCTGATGACGCTCCCGGCTCTCCTGGGCCAGACGTTCGCCTTCTGCGGTTAAAAACACACCGCGCCAGGGGATCATTTCAATCAACCCGACGGAAGCAAGGCGCTTCAACATTTTGGCAACCGTCGGCTGGGAAACCCCGAGTCGGGCAGCCATGTCAACCTGGCGCGCTTCACCCACCTCAATAATGAGATCGGAAATCAGCTCTACGTAGTCATCAATCAGCTCGCGGCGATGCGCCTCCCGGACCTGACGAAATCCTTCAACGTGTTCTTCGACATTCACCAATTGCGTCACTTTTTTTGTTGTTGGCGTACCTGCGCGACGACTCATTCTGCTTCCTCGTTACTGTGACGCGTTAACGGCATCTGATTAGAGAGCGCTCATTGTAAACCAGAGTTGCGTGGGCACAAAAAATTAACGTTTTAGCAATAGCTATATAATATAGCCTGTGCTATATCTGTATATAATAAAGACATCCCTCAAGGACTGATGGGATCGTGAAGTCAGGAGGTTTATATGAATGAATTTAAGAGGTGTATACGCGTGTTTAGCCATTCTCCCTTTAAAGTACGGTTGATGCTGATCTCTATGCTGTGTGACATGATCAACAGCAAACCAGAGCAGGATAAACCTTCAGAAAAATAATGCGGCGTCGCGGTACGCCGCTTCCTTTCCCTGCTGTCATCTGGGTACAGTAGTGTTTTTCGTCCCAATAACCCTGCTTTTTGTCAGTTTTGCCACCTCTCTCGCAAAACAATTTCCTTGTAGTAGTTGACCTTCTCTCATGCACACTCTATCTTTTCGCAGCCCTGCGTATATTGCGGCTCGCGGATGCGGACCCTATCCCTCTTCTCGCTCTCTCAGGCAGGCAATGACCCTTAACGCCAGGGTAAGCACATGGCGTTTTTGCATTAGTGGCGTATGAATTTAACCCTCAAAGATTCAATCATTGCTCGTAGCCGGGCCATTAGTCCGTGGACTGGCCTCTATTTCTTACAGTCTATGCTGATCAACCTGGCGTTGGGCTATCCGCTTAGCTTGCTCTACAGCGTTGCTTTCACCTGTATATTAATACTGCTGTGGCGCAGCGCGCCGCGCGCGCAGAAAGTGCTGATCGGCATTTGCTCACTTATTGCGGCAATGTACTTTCCGTTTGGTCAGGCTTACGGTTCGCCTAACTTCAATACGTTGCTGGCGCTGCATTCAACCAATATGGAAGAGTCCACCGAGATCCTGACCATCTTCCCCTGGTACAATTATCTGGTTGGGGTATTTATTTTTGCCCTCGGCGTTATCGCCGTACGCCGTAAAAAAGAAGCGCAGAAGCGCAGTTGGAATAAGTACGACAGTCTGTGTTTGTTGTTTAGCGTCATCGCGTTTTTTGTTACCCCGGTACAAAACCTGGCCTGGGGCGGCGTGTTCAAGCTTAAGGACACCGGTTATCCGGTTTTCCGCTTCGCCAAAGACGTGATCGTCAATAATAACGAAGTGCTCGATGAACAGGAGCGCATGGCGAAGCTGTCGAGTGTGAAAGACAGCTGGACAGTAACCGCCGTGAAGCCAAAGTATCACACCTATGTCGTGGTCATTGGTGAAAGCGCCCGCCGCGATGCATTAGGCGCGTTTGGTGGTCACTGGGATAACACCCCGTTTGCCAGTTCCGTTAACGGCTATCTGTTCGCAGATTACATTGCCGCAAGCGGTTCAACGCAAAAATCGCTTGGCTTAACGCTTAATCGGGTCGTTGATAATAAGCCGCAGTTCCAGGATAACTTTGTCACTCTGGCTAACCGCGCGGGATTCCAGACGTGGTGGTTTTCCAATCAGGGGCAGATTGGTGAATACGATACGGCTATCGCCAGTATCGCAAAGCGGGCTGATGAAGTGCACTTCCTCAAAAATGGTGATTTCGAAGCGGATAAAAATACCCGTGACGAAGAACTTTTAAAGATGACCGCCCAGGTGCTGGCAACCGAGCGCACTCAGCCGCAGCTCATCGTGCTGCATTTAATGGGTTCACATCCCCAGGCCTGCGACCGTACGCAAGGAAAATACGAGACCTTCGTTCAGTCAAAAGAGACATCTTGTTATCTGTACACCATGACGCAGACGGATGACCTGCTGCGCCAGCTTTACGAGCAATTACGTAACAGCGGCAATAGCTTCTCGATGGTCTATTTCTCCGATCATGGCCTCGCCTTTAAAGAGCGGGGAAAAGAGGTGCAGTACCTGGCGCATGACGATCGGTTCCAGCAGAATTTCCAGGTGCCTTTTATGGTGCTGTCGAGCGATGATAAAGCGCATCGGGTGATCAAAGCCCGTCGCTCTGCCAATGATTTCCTCAGCTTTTTCTCTCAATGGACGGGGATCAGCGCGAAGGAAATTACCAACAGCTACCGTTTTATCTCAGAGAAGAAAGCCGGACCGGTGTATATCACCAACTTCAAACTGCAGAAGGTGGATTACAACCATCTGGGTACCGATATCTTTGAGACCAAATCTCGTTAATCTCTAAATTACACGCAAAAAAAATCCGCCTCAAAAGGCGGATTTTTTATATCACCGAAGTGATTAGAAGCGGTAACCCACGCCAGCGATCCAGGTGCCAACGTCAACGCTACGAATACGGCTCTGCTCATAGGAGAAGTCCAGAGCAACGTTTTCGATCGGGTTGAACTGCAGACCAGCACCGTAAGAGAAACCGTAGTCGCTGGTGGTGTGGTTGTCAGCCGGAGATGCTGCGTTCTGGAATTTACCGTAACCAACACCCACTACACCGTAGATGCTTGCCCAGTCGTTCAGACGGTAAGCCGGACCCGCAGTGATGCCGTAGTACTGGGTTTTGTTGTAGTCGCCAGAAGCATCGGTACGGTCTTTTTCAGTGTAAGTGAAGGAACCGATTACACCCAGCGGGTTGTTGTCCTGCTCGTAGCGATACTTCAGGTTGAAACCGTTCATTTTGTTCGCTGCGCCCTGAGCATCACTCTGAGCGTAACCACCAGTAACGGTAGAAGTAGCAGCTACAGCAGTACCTGCGGAGAAAGCCAGAACAGCGGCCAGTGCTGAAAGACATGCAATTTTTTTCATAACCACCTCAAATGTGCTTCAAGTAAATCCTAAGTTTTAAATATAACAAAAATTAATGGGAAACTCTTTGCGATTCGCGGTGTCTAACGGGCTCTTTCATGTAACAAAACATTTCACAAGCCAGCTATACCTTTCAATTTACACCACTTTTTTAATCTAATGAGCCATTATTGCGCGCACAATACGACACATTCATCCAGATAATTCCTAATCACGCAGATTATTAATCCACCAATTTCGTACCATTGTACGGATCTGAAGAATTTTTTTTTCAACCAATACTCAACCAGTTGAGTGTATTTCCATTACACTCGCTGTTTTACTTTTCTATACATTTTGCCATCCGCGTCGTAACGCCGCGCAGATGAAGAGATGTACCATCATTTGTCAGGAGAAAGGATGCCGGGGTCGTTACGAAAAGCGCCAGTTTGGTTACCTATTTTAGTTTTGCTTATTGCTATGTCCTCCATTCAAAGCGGAGCATCTCTGGCAAAATCGCTGTTCCCTCTCGTCGGTGCGCCTGGCGTTACCGCGCTGCGCCTCGCACTGGGCACACTCATCCTTATCGCCTTCTTTAAACCCTGGCGTTTACGTTTTGCCAAAGAACAGCGCCTGCCGCTGCTGTTTTATGGTCTGTCTCTTGGCGGGATGAACTACCTCTTTTATCTGTCTATTCAGACTGTCCCGCTGGGAATTGCCGTGGCGCTGGAGTTTACCGGCCCGCTTGCAGTGGCGCTGTTTTCATCCCGACGCCCTGTAGATTTTATTTGGGTCGCGCTGGCCGTTCTTGGGCTTTGGTTCCTGTTACCGCTTGGCCAGGACGTTTCTCATGTGGATTTAACCGGCGCAGCGCTGGCGCTGGGAGCTGGCGCCTGTTGGGCCGTTTATATTCTCACCGGGCAGCGTGCCGGCGCGGAACACGGTCCGGCAACCGTAGCGGTGGGTTCATTAATCGCCGCGCTGATTTTTGTTCCCATTGGCGCAATTCAGGCCGGCGATGCCCTGTGGCACTGGTCAATACTGCCGTTGGGCCTGGCTGTGGCCGTACTCTCCACCGCGCTCCCCTACTCATTAGAGATGATCGCACTAACGCGATTGCCAACGCGGACTTTTGGTACGTTAATGAGCATGGAACCCGCGCTGGCTGCGGTTTCGGGAATGATCTTCCTCGGTGAAACCCTAACGCTTATCCAGACGCTGGCCCTGGGGGCGATTATTGCCGCATCAATGGGTTCTACACTCACTATTCGCAAAGAACCGCAAATTAAGCAAGTTGACGTGAATTAACCCCTTAATATTCTGCATGGTTTGCATAATCATGCAGAATATCCAATTGTAAATCTGCGTGATAATTTTTCTAATAAATAGATTTTTCTCATTCGCCTATTTCTTTTAATTTCCACATTAACATAAAAATAACATTGAATGACAATCAAACCATGTATCCTCATGATTTCAATATATTTTTATTATCCGCTCATCTCTTCGCTATTAAAGTAATAGGTAACACCGGAAAAATAAATCCAAAATTAGCGCTATACTTATTTCCGTTGAAGAGTTGGGACATAAATATCAAGAGGATATGAAAATATGAGTACCGCAAAACTGGTAAAAACAAAAGCATCCGCCCTCGTTTATACTCGCAACGATGTGACAGACAGCGAAAAGAAAGCAACGGTAGAACTGCTGAATCAGCAAGTGATCCAGTTCATCGACCTGTCGTTGATCACTAAACAGGCTCACTGGAACATGCGCGGCGCGAACTTTATTGCTGTCCATGAAATGCTGGATGGCTTCCGTACTGCCCTGACCGATCATCTCGATACCATGGCTGAGCGCGCCGTACAGTTAGGTGGTGTGGCATTGGGTACAACCCAGGTCATTAACAGCAAAACGCCGCTGAAAAGCTATCCGCTGGATATCCATAGCGTACAGGACCACTTAAAAGAGCTGGCCGATCGTTATGCAGTGGTCGCCAACAGCGTACGTAAAGCCATTAGCGAAGCAAAAGACGAAGATACAGCGGATATCTTCACCGCTGCGTCACGCGATCTCGACAAATTCCTGTGGTTTATCGAAGCCAACATTGAATAACTGTAGGCATAAGAATTACCTATAAAACCCTCGCTCCGGCGGGGGTTTTGCACATCTATGGTGCATAACATTGATCATTCGTCACTCCAAAGTAAATTAATTGTAATAATCACCTCACACAATCGTTAACGAAAGATTGTTTTATCAACAATTTTTACGCTAAATAGTCATACCGTTTGCACCGTGTCAGGTACGCACCAAATGAGTGCCCCAAAATAGTGCAGATTCTCCGCTTTGCCCTACTTATTGTGCAGAGAAAAGAAATACCTTCTTTTTAAAACAATGAGTTGCAAAAGTGGCACGATTTTTTCATTAAGCCATATGTTCTCGCAGGGGATCGCCCCGTGGATATAAAAGGAAATCCTATGAAGTCTGTATTAAAAGTTTCACTGGCTGCACTTACCCTGGCTTTTGCGGTGTCCTCCCATGCCGCAGATAAGAAACTGGTTGTCGCAACTGACACCGCGTTTGTTCCATTTGAATTCAAACAGGGTGACAAATACGTTGGATTTGATGTGGATCTGTGGGCTGCCGTCGCCAAAGAATTGAAGCTGGATTATGAACTGAAACCAATGGATTTCAGCGGCATCATCCCGGCTCTGCAAACCAAAAACGTCGACCTGGCACTGGCGGGTATCACCATCACCGACGAGCGTAAAAAAGCGATCGACTTCTCTGACGGCTACTACAAAAGCGGTCTGTTAGTGATGGTCAAAGCGAATAATAACGACGTTAAAAGCGTGAAAGACCTGGATGGTAAAGTCGTTGCTGTGAAGAGCGGCACCGGTTCCGTTGATTACGCAAAAGCTAACATCAAAACCAAAGACCTGCGTCAGTTCCCAAATATCGATAACGCCTATATGGAACTGGGTACCAACCGCGCAGACGCCGTGCTGCATGACACGCCAAACATTCTTTATTTCATCAAAACCGCGGGTAACGGCCAGTTCAAAGCCGTAGGTGACTCGCTGGAAGCTCAGCAGTACGGTATCGCCTTCCCGAAAGGCAGCAATGACCTGCGTGAGAAAGTGAACGGCGCGCTGAAAACGCTGAAAGAGAACGGTACTTATAACGAGATCTACAAAAAATGGTTCGGTACTGAACCTAAATAATAACTGGCAGTGATGCCCGGTGGCGCGATGCATACCGGGCCTTTCCCAGGATTTTTGAGACCTGTAACCGGATAAGCACAGCGTATCTGGCAAAACGGGCATTTGAATATTTACACCACGGTAACAGGAACGACATATGCAGTTTGACTGGAGTGCCATCTGGCCCGCCATCCCGCTTTTGATTGAAGGCGCCAAAATGACCTTATGGATCTCGATCCTCGGTCTGGCTGGCGGCCTGGTAATCGGGCTTGCAGCAGGGTTTGCGCGTACTTTCGGCGGTTGGATAGCCAACCACGTAGCGCTGGTGTTTATCGAAGTCATTCGCGGTACACCAATCGTTGTGCAAGTGATGTTTATCTACTTCGCCCTGCCAATGGCGTTTAACGATTTACGTATTGACCCCTTTAGCGCCGCCGTTGTCACCATTATGATCAACTCCGGTGCCTATATTGCGGAAATCACCCGCGGCGCGGTGCTCTCAATCCATAAAGGATTCAGTGAAGCCGGACTGGCGCTTGGACTTTCACGTACAGAGACTATCCGTCACGTTATTTTGCCTCTCGCGCTGCGTCGTATGCTGCCGCCGCTGGGCAACCAGTGGATCATCAGCATTAAAGATACCTCGCTGTTTATCGTCATTGGCGTCGCTGAACTGACCCGCCAGGGCCAGGAAATCATTGCCGGTAACTTCCGCGCACTGGAAATCTGGAGCGCCGTTGCGGTGTTCTATCTGATCATTACGCTGGTGCTGAGCTTCATTCTGCGTCGTCTGGAAAGAAGGATGAAAATCCTGTGATTGAATTTAAAAACGTTTCTAAGCACTTTGGTCCTACCCAGGTGCTGCACAATATTGATCTGAACATTAAGCAGGGCGAAGTCGTGGTCATCATCGGGCCGTCCGGTTCCGGTAAATCTACTCTGCTGCGCTGCATTAACAAGCTGGAAGAGATAACCTCTGGCGATCTGATCGTCGACGGTCTGAAAGTCAACGATCCCAAGGTCGATGAGCGGTTAATTCGCCAGGAAGCCGGGATGGTGTTTCAGCAGTTCTACCTGTTTCCCCACCTGACGGCGCTGGAAAACGTCATGTTTGGGCCGCAGCGCGTACGCGGGGCGAATAAAGAACAGGCAGAGAAGTTGGCGAAAGAATTGCTGGCGAAGGTCGGCCTGGCCGAGCGCGCGCATCACTACCCTTCTGAACTGTCCGGCGGTCAACAACAGCGTGTGGCTATTGCCCGTGCACTGGCAGTAAAGCCGAAAATGATGCTGTTTGATGAGCCAACCTCGGCGCTTGACCCTGAACTGCGTCACGAAGTTCTGAAAGTCATGCAGGATCTGGCGGAAGAAGGAATGACCATGGTGATTGTGACCCACGAAATCGGCTTTGCCGAAAAAGTGGCCTCACGTCTGATTTTCATTGATAAGGGACGTATTGCCGAAGACGGTAATCCGCAAGCCCTGATTGAAAATCCACCCAGCCAGCGTTTACAGGAATTCTTGCAGCACGTCTCCTGATGCATTGACCTCCCTTCGCCCGAAGGGAGGTTTTCACCAGAATCCTCTCATTTCCATTCTCTTACGCTCTGGCATCTATACTTATCCTTTTGAATTTATTTTCTCATGGGAGGAGTCATGCGCTGGATCCTGTTGGTCTTCTTTTGTCTGCTGAGCATACCGTCTCACGCGGTGACGATACCCGGCGTCACAACATCGACTTCAGCCGACCCGCAAGCCACCCCCGCAAAAGAGCCTGATGTTGAGCAAAAGAAAGCCGCTTACGCCGCGCTGGCTGACGTACTGGACAATGAAGCATCGCGCCAGGAGTTGATTGGTCAATTGCGCAAAGTCGCGGCAACGCCTCCTCCCGAACCCGTGCCGGTGATTGTACCCCCCACGCTAACTGAAGAAAAAACGGTGTTGGAAAACGTGACAGATGTCAGTCGTCACTATAGTGAAGTTCTTTCCGACCGCTTTGCCCAGCTTTACCGCAACATCACCGACGCCCCGCATAAAACCTTTAACCCGCAAACCTTCACCAATGCCCTGACCCATTTTTTAATGCTGGCAGCGTCAGTGTTTGGGTTTTACTGGCTGATCCGCCTGTGCGCGCTGCCGCTGTATCGCAAAATGGGGCAATGGGCGCGACGGAAAAACCGCGAACGCAGCAACTGGCTACAGCTTCCGGCGATGATCGTCGGCGCATTTATTATCGATTTATTACTGCTGGCGCTGACGTTGTTTATAGGGCAGATTCTGAGCGATCGAATGAACGCCGGGAGCCGCACCATCGCTTTCCAGCAAAGTCTGTTCCTCAATGCCTTTGCGCTGATTGAGTTCTTCAAAGCGATTTTACGTCTGATATTTTGCCCGACGGTAGCGGAGCTACGCCCGTTTAACATTCAGGATGACGGCGCGCGCTACTGGAATCGCCGTTTGAGTTCATTAAGCAGCCTGATTGGTTACGGACTGATTGTTGCCGTTCCTATTATCTCAAATCAGGTCAACGTGCAGGTCGGTGCGATGGCAAACGTCATCATCATGCTGTGTATCACGCTATGGGCGCTGTATCTGATTTTCAGAAATAAGAAAGAGATCACGCAGCATTTGCTCAATCTGGCGGAAAGATCGCTAGCCTTTTTCAGCCTGTTTATCCGCGCCTTCGCGCTGGTATGGCATTGGCTGGCCAGCGCTTACTTCATTGTGCTGTTTTTCTTCTCGCTGTTTGACCCTGGCAACAGTCTGAAATTCATGATGGGCGCAACGTTACGCAGCCTGGTGATTATCGGCATTGCCGCCTTTGTTTCCGGCATGCTTTCGCGTTGGATAGCCAAAACGATTACCCTGTCGCCACATACCCAGCGCAGCTACCCGGAATTACAAAAACGGCTGAATGGCTGGCTGTCGACGGCGTTAAGCGTGGCCCGGATCCTGACGGTGTGCGTCGCGGTGATGCTGCTGCTCAATGCCTGGGGATTGTTCGACTTCTGGAACTGGCTGCATTACGGCGCCGGAGAGAAAACGGTGGATATCCTGATTCGTATCGCGCTGATTCTTTTCTTCTCCGCCATTGGCTGGACGATCCTTGCCAGCCTGATTGAAAATCGTCTGGCTTCCGATATACACGGTCGCCCATTGCCCAGTGCCCGTACCCGCACGCTGTTAACGCTGTTCCGCAATGCGCTGGCGGTGATTATCAGCACTATTACTATCATGATTGTGCTGTCCGAAATTGGCGTCAACATCGCCCCCTTGCTGGCCGGGGCCGGGGCGCTGGGGCTGGCGATCTCTTTTGGCTCGCAAACGCTGGTAAAAGACATTATCACCGGGATCTTCATTCAGTTCGAAAATGGTATGAACACCGGGGATTTAGTCACTATCGGTCCACTCACCGGTACGGTTGAAAGGATGTCCATTCGTTCTGTGGGGGTGCGTCAGGATACCGGGGCGTACCATATCATTCCCTGGTCATCGATAACCACCTTCGCCAACTTTGTGCGTGGCATTGGCTCAGTCGTCGCCAATTACGATGTCGACCGTCATGAAGATGCGGATAAAGCCAATCAGGCGTTGAAAGACGCTGTCGCTGAGCTGATGGAAAAGGACGATATTCGCGGGCTTATTATCGGCGAGCCGTCGTTTGCCGGGATCGTGGGGTTAACCAATACGGCTTTCACGCTACGGGTCTCATTTACGACCCTGCCGCTGAAACAGTGGACGGTACGTTTCGCGCTCGACAGCCAGGTGAAAAAACACTTCGATCTGGCCAACGTACGCGCCCCGGTACAGACGTATCAGGTCTTGCCTGCACCGGTGAATGGCCCTCCGTCGGCGGCAAGCGAACAACTGCCGCCAGGGGAGCCAACGCTCTAGCGTTTACGCGCCATAAAACGACGACGCTGATCATTATCCATAAAGGTCCAGGCAATAAAGCGGCTCTGCTTTTGCCCCTGGGCCATCTCTTTCTTAACCACTTTCACCGCGCCCGCATCCGTTAATGCGTGATACAGCGGAGGTAAATTCTCACCGCGCGAAACCAGCGTGGTAAACCACATCACCTGACGGCCAAAGGCCTGGCTTTCGGCGATCATTTTCTTGATGAACGCCACTTCGCCGCCTTCACACCACAGCTCCTGCTGCTGTCCGCCAAAGTTCAGCGCATCATCTTTGTCCTGACCCAGATTACGACGCTTACGTTCGCTTCCGGCGCGGGCTGAGGCCGCAGAATCATGGAATGGCGGGTTGCATACTGTGGCTTCATACTGCTCATTTTTATGAATGATACCGGTGAAGATTGACGCTGCATCTTTTTGCCGGCGCAAACGAATTGCGCGAGTCAACCCCGGATTGGCGTTAACAATCGCCTGAGCGCTGTTAAACGCTTCGCTACTGGTTTCGCTACCGGTGAATCGCCAGCCGTATTCATGCACGCCAATCAGCGGATAAATGCAGTTTGCCCCAACCCCTACATCCAGCACGCTCGCATTTACCGGAATAGTTCCTGTCGTTTCACCTAACAGGTCGGCCAGATGGTGAATGTAGTCCGCACGACCAGGAACTGGCGGACACAGAAAACCGTCTGGAATATCCCAGTTTTTCACCGCATAAAAATGCGCCAGCAGTGCTTTATTGAGCGCCTTCACTGCCTGCGGATTGGCGAAGTTAACGCTCTGCTCGCCGCCGGGCGTGAGGGTGAGAAATTGCGTCAACTCGGGTGTAACCTGGCATAAAGTCGCAAGATCATAACGGCCATTGTGGCGGTTACGCGGGTGTAATCCCGGTTTCTGGGGGGACATAGCATTCTCCTTTTAACAGCGGCGTAAGATACCCGCATAACGCCACGCGGTAAACACACACAACAAGGATATTTGATTTTTTATGCCTGTACGTTGCCTTACCGATTGTTCAAAAAACAGACATGTTATCACCAGTTTTTTGCGGTTAATGTCTTCCGCTGGCGGCCTAAACTTATCAGGCACCACCTGTTGTTTCTCAGAGGATATCACCATGAAGAAATGCCTCACATTACTTGCCGCTACCGTACTAACCGGTATGACGTTTGCGTCCTTTGCCGCACAGCCCAACACCAGCCCAGCAACCGGTCAGCTCCAGGCCTCAGGTACAGTATTCGCTACCGGCGCCACTAACCTGAGCGATCTCGAAGACAAGCTGGCAGAGAAAGCAAAAGAACAAGGCGCAAAAGGCTTTGTCGTTAACTCTGCGGGCGGTAAAAACCAGATGTACGGTAGCGCCACTATCTATAAGTAACCCCTCCACTTCAGCCCAACTGCATTCATCACGAATGCAGTTTCCTGCGCGAATGGTCTGAAATCTGATACCGCTGGTGTGTGGTCGTTTTTCAGCCATCATATTCGCTATACTTATTCTGTAGACAATAACAGGAGGTACATATGGCATCCGGATGGGCAAATGACGACGCAGTTAACGAGCAGATCAACAATACTATTGAAGATGCTGTTGCCCGCGCACGTGGTGAATTACCGACCGGGGAAAGTCTGTATGAATGCGAAGAGTGCGGTAATCCTATCCCGCAGGCCAGACGTGAGGCAGTGCCAGGCGTACGCTTATGCATAGCCTGTCAGCAGGATAAAGATTCACATAGCTCAGCATTTTCAGGATATAATCGCAGAGGTTCGAAAGACAGCCAGCTACGTTGACTTATCTTTACCAAACGTTTCAGCGCAGATAATTTCCTTTACGAGCACGCTTTTTCGCATGCTGTGTAGCAAAATGTGCCGTTGTCGCTTTCACTGTAAAGCGCAGTGACAAGAACTGTAAATCCCTCTTTCGAATTTATTAATATTCAATAAGTTATTTGTCATTCAATTTTTTTGATTGACGCCGTCAATTCTATTCGATTTTCTCTCGCATAAAAAAACGTGATACTTCTCACATCGACGAAACAACGTCTTCTTACCAGAACACTGACTAACAGAACAAACCTGCGAGAGATTAATCATGAAAAATATTAAATTTGCCGTTGCCGCCATCGCCCTTTCTACCCTGTCATTTGGCGTTTTCGCTGCCGAGCCGGTTTCCTCCACTCAGGCACAAAGCATGAATAAAATTGGTGTGGTATCTGCTGATGGCGCCACCACGCTGGACGGTCTGGAAGCAAAACTGGCTGAGAAAGCCGCCGCTGCCGGCGCAACGGGCTACAACATCACCTCTGCTGTCGGCAACGACAAAATGAGCGGCACCGCGGTTATCTATAAATAACCGAAAGATTACCTGTACGACCCAATGCTCCAACCCTCATTGACCCTGTTTGTTACCCTTTGTTTGCCCGTCCGCCACTGGACGGGCTTTTTTTTGCCTGGTGCTTCAGCCGTTGACGGAATTCCTGTAACACGGTGTCGGGCATCCCTATTTGCAACGCCGCCTCGCAGATTGCCTGCCAGCTTCCGGCATCCAGCGGAATACCTTGTTCCAGCCTTTCCTCACGAGTATTCACCTCCCACTCACCTGGCAACAGGATCGGGGCGTCATCGGCATGTGGGGACGCTTTTACCCACTCAGTAAATGCCGCGACCTGGTTATCGCAATCCGGCGCGCCGAACAGTTCCGGGTTAATAATAAGGGTGGTCATACAGTTAATGATGGCGTCCGCACTGGTCTGCAGGCTCTCCTCATGTGTGGTTTTACCACCAGAAAGCGCGCCGCCCATAATTTCGCACATCGCCGCCAACGCATAACCCTTGTGTTGAGCGAAGGTCAGCAACGACCCCAGCGGAGAGACCTGCATCACAGCAGGATCGGTGGTCGGCGCTCCTTCGGCATCAATCAGACATCCCGGAGCCACCGGTTCCCCCTTATGCCATGCCACGCGGGTTTTGCCAAAAGCGATGGCGCTGGTTGCATAGTCCAACAACAACGGGAAAGTATCTTTACGCGGAAAAACGACGCAGAAAGGGTTGGTGCCAAAACGGCTATCGTGGCCGTGGAACGGCGCGATCATCGGTATGCCCACCACATTCACAAAGTGTACCGAGACAAAACCTGCCGCCGCACATTGTTCCGCCCAGTAACCAATGCGTCCGATATGGTGCGAATTGTGTAACGCCACGGCGGCGATACCGTACTGGCGCGCTTTTTCAATCCCAAGCGTCATTGCCTCGTGCGCCGCCACCTGACCAAATGCGCAATCGCCATCAAGCGTAATCACCGCCCCCGCATCTTTAACCACTTTGGCATGACGGTTGATCTGCAGATGTCCCTGCGAGAAGGAGCGAATATAGCTTGGGATCATGCCGATGCCGTGGGAGTCGTGCCCGGCGAGGTTAGAGGCAATCAGATGATCGGCCACCAGCCGCGCTTCCTGCTCGTTACTCCCCATCTGGTGAAAAACGGCCTGAATAAAGGCGTGCAGCGTTGGCACATGGAAGCGATGTCCACTGTTCATTGTTATCTCCTGTTGTGTCGCGTGTTTGTTGTGTTTCTTATTTTTCAACAAACTATGCTGCGCCACGGCAGTCAGGAGATCAATAAACGTGCAGAAATTTCACGTTGATGCAAAGGATGAACCGACAGGCCTGGTAAATGACCTGTCGGGGGGAACAAGAAAATTAGAAGCTTTGCCCGACGCGAGCAAGGCCTTCAGCCAGCGAGGAAGATTCGCCGGTTGCGACCAGGCAGCAGGCCATCTGAATTTTCAACGAGGCCGGAACAGGCTCGCTACCGGCCAGACAACGTTCAATCCAGCGCGCGGTAGTTTCCGGATCTTTTGCCACTGGCAGCGGTACCGGCTCGTCGGGCATCTCACTCTGACGCTCCTGCAACACTCGCACAGCGGATGAATCGATCAGGCTTATCTGCGGACAGCGCTGCGGGTTGGCATACACCTCGCCTTCTGTACCGTGCATCAACAGGCCACGGCCACCGATGTCGCTAAAGAATTTCGCCACGCGCGATACATATTCCGGATGCGACACGCTGGCAAGACGCAGCGCGGCATCTTCAGCAAACGGCGTGGCGAGTTTAGCCAGCGTATGCGCGCTGTTACGCACGCCCATTCTCCAGCGCATCGCCAGCTGTTTCTCCAGCGGAGGACACAGCGCGCTCACCGGGATAAACACCGGCTCATGACCATCGAGTTTTGCCTGTGCCTGCCCCGCATGCCGCGTTGGCGTAATGCCCATCAGTTCGAAAATGGTTTCTGTCAGCACGCGGGTTGAATCTTCACTGACGCCGTGCACCACTACCGGGAAGCCCAGCTTGTGCAGTAAAATTGCCAGCAACGGAGTCAGATTCGCCTGCTTGCGTGCGCCATTATAGCTGGGAATAACAATGGGCATGGGTTTAGCAACCGGCGGCGTCAAGCGAATAGTATGATTCTGCATCGCTTCGTAAAAGCCCAGCATCTCCGCTTCACCCTCGCCTTTAATACGTAGCGCAATCAGTACGCCGCCCATCTCAAGCTCCGGTACATCGCCGTTCAGCATATGGGTATACAGTCCGCGAGCAGTATCCTTATCCAGGTCACGCGCGTGATTTTTCCCTCGCCCAATCTCTTTGATGATTTTGCGGTAATCCATCGATAACTCCTTGCTGTTGCTCACATCGTTAACGCCTGCGGCGGCGCGTGGGTTTCGCTTTTTCTTTTGGTTTTACTATAACGTCTGGCACAGCAGGTTGCTCTATCGCAAATATGGGTAACGCATTCAGTAAACGCTTGCCGTAGTTTTTGGTCAATAAACGCTTGTCATAAATAACGACTTCCCCCCAGCAGCCGTGGCTACGGATGAGTCGCCCGACCTGCTGGATTAAATTAAACGATGCGGCCGGTAAACTCTGCACTTCGAAAGGATAACGATTCAGGCTTTTCAGCCACTCACCCTCGGTGATCACTACCGGGCTGTCGATTGGCGGAAAGGCGATTTTATGAATATGCACCTGCGTCAGCAGGTCGCCTTTCAAATCCAGACCTTCGGCAAAAGATTGCAGACCCACCAGCACGCTACGCTCACCGTTTTGTACCCGTTTGCGGTGTAGCTCCACCAGACGATAGCGCGGCTGATCGCCCTGGACCAGCAACAGCAGACGTAGATCGGCGACGTGCTCAAGAAAACGCTGCATCGCCCGACCGCTGGCAAACAGCACCAGCATGCCCTGATGCTTTTTGCTTTCCAGCTGTTCGCGGAAATAGGCAGCCATTTCCGCAATATGCTGCTCTTCGTTCTCTATCAACGGTTCGTAGCGCATCTGAGGAATAACAATTTTGCCTTGCTCAACATGATTAAACGGAGAATCCAGCGCGACGAAGCGGTCACCGGCCTTTTCTTTGAGGCCGCTCATCTCCTGTAGACGCGAAAAGCTGTTGAGCGAGCGCAGCGTGGCGGAGGTAACGATAATATGTGGTACGCTGCGCCACAGCAGTCTTTCCAGTTGATCGCTCACGCGGATCCCCACGCAGTGGAACCAGACGTGGCTCTGCCCGTCACGCACTTCACGCGTCGCCCATTTACTCACCGGAGCGCCTGACGACTGCGCCAGCGAGGCCAGCCGCCACAGCTTGCTTTGCGCTTCGAACATACCCAGCGCCCGGTTCATCTGCAAAATAACCCGATGCAGACGCACAATATCGTGAGTGCCGGTTTTTTCGCTGAGATCGTTGAGGAACAGTTCAGCCAGACCGCGCAGCATTTCTGTGAGCTTCGCCAGGCGCTGACATATCTCCATTACTTCCGCTGGCAGTTCACCCATCGCAAAACGGTGTTCTGCTTCCTGGGTGGCAGGCATATACAGATTAAGAATATTGTTAAGTGAAGAAATCAGTTCATACAGTTCTTCGCAGTGGCCGTTCAGACGCTCGGCATTTGCCAACGGCGGCGTGGTTTTGGGGCGAAACTGCTCAAGGCAGGTAGCCACTAACTTACAAAACAGATCCAACTGCAGTCGATACCAGGGGGCGCTGATTTCCGCACTCATCTCCAGCGCATCGCGCGCAACGTCCGGCAAGTGGTGTCCTTCATCAAGCACCAGCAGCAGGTTTTTCGGCTCCGGCAAAACAGCTTCACTTTCCATGGCGGCCATCACCAGCGCATGGTTGGCAACCACCACTTCGGCTTCCTGAATCTCACGGCGGGCGACAAAAAAAGGACATTCACGATAATAGTGACAATTACGATTCAGACAGCTGGCCTTATCGGTGCTCAGGCGTTGCCAAAGTCCGTCATCAATAGCGATATCCGTGTGATCGCGCAGCCCGTCCCATTTATAGGTGTCGAGGTCGCCTTTCAGCCTGGCGCAGCGCTTTTGCTCTTCCTGGTTATTTGGCGTCAGGTCATCGTCGAGAAAAGCCAGCAGATCCTGCTGATTAGGTTCGGTACTGGCAAGCGCCGCTAAGTTACGCGGGCAGACATAGCGCCCACGACCGAACGCGGCGGTAAAACGCAGGTCAGGAATAATTTTGCGCAGTAACGGCAGATCTTTGCTGTAGATCTGATCCTGCAAGGCGACGTTGGCGGTACTCACCACCAGCGTTTTTTGTTCTTCCCGGGCAATGGCGATTCCCGGAATTAAATAGGACAGGGTTTTCCCCACCCCAGTCGGCGCTTCAATCGCCAGATGCCGCCCTTCTTCCCCGGAGAGCGTTTTCGCAACGTCAGCAATCATCTGCCGCTGCGGTGCGCGGGGGATAAAGTCGGGGATCTGTTCCTGAAGCGCCTTGTACCAGGCGGCAATTTGCGCTTTCAGCGCAGCCGTAAGTGCCATGAGAAAACCTGAAATACTGTATAAACAGCCACTATTGTGGCACTTTC
>NZ_CP069763.1:2890018-2939667 GCF_016893685.1 Citrobacter cronae | reverse complement strand
CAATTACTGCGCTGAAGACGGTCTGCGCGGACGGCGCGGTGGACGAGGCTTATCGCCTGCCGGTTTGCCTTCGCCGCTACGCGGTTTCCCTTTCGGCGCGCCGCCATCCTGACGACGCGGCTGCTGGCCACGTCCTGCTCCGCCCTGTCCGCGACCGCCGCCACGCTGCTGGCGACCGTTCTGAATCGGCTCAGCTTTGATAGACGGGTCTGGCTCGTAGCCTGGCGTTGCAATACGCGGGATCTCTTTTTTCAGCAGCTTCTCGATATCACGCAACAGTTTGTGTTCATCGACGCACACCAGAGACAACGCTTCGCCGGTGGCGGCGGCGCGGCCGGTACGACCAATACGGTGCACGTAATCTTCCGGGACGTTTGGCAACTCGTAGTTCACCACATGCGGCAGCTCTTCAATATCCAGCCCGCGCGCGGCAATATCGGTCGCCACCAGCACGCGAATATCACCGGATTTAAAATCGGCCAGCGCACGCGTACGCGCCCCCTGAGATTTGTTACCGTGGATCGCCGCGCTGCGGATGCCGTCTTTATTCAGTTGTTCCGCCAGATGGTTCGCACCGTGTTTGGTACGGGTAAACACCAGCACCTGCTGCCAGTTGCCCTGACCAATCATCTGCGACAACAGTTCACGTTTGCGTTTTTTATCCACGAAATGCACATGCTGAGTCACCTGCTCGGACGCGGTATTACGACGCGCCACTTCAATTTCCAGCGGGTTGTGCAGCAGCTTTTCGGCCAGCGATTTAATATCGTCAGAGAACGTTGCCGAGAACAGCAGGTTCTGGCGTTTTGCCGGCAGTTTCGCCAGAACGCGACGAATGTCATGAATAAAGCCCATATCCAGCATGCGGTCAGCTTCATCCAGCACCAGGATCTCAACCTGATCCAGTTTCACCGCATTCTGGTGTTCCAGATCGAGCAAACGACCCGGGGTGGCAATCAGCACATCTACGCCGCCACGCAGCTTCATCATCTGCGGGTTAATGCTGACACCGCCGAAAACCACCAGCGAGCGAATATTGAGATACTTACTGTAATCACGTACGTTTTCGCCAATCTGGGCCGCCAGCTCGCGAGTCGGCGTGAGGATCAGCGCACGAACCGGACGACGGCTTTTACCATGCGGCTGATGAGTCACAAGATGCTGCAACAACGGCAGGGTAAAACCTGCTGTTTTCCCCGTACCGGTCTGGGCGCTGGCCATCAGATCGCGGCCTTCCAGCACGGCGGGGATCGCCTGCTGCTGAATAGGGGTAGGTTCACGGTAACCCTGCTCGGCAACGGCACGTAAAATCTCAGGGTTCAAACCAAGGGAATCAAAAGACATAACAACTCCGAACCGCCCTGACCGTTACCGGTGTCGTTTTCAGGGAGATACACACAATAGAGATGACAAAAACCACAATGTCATGAAGGGGCGGAGTGTAGCAGTTTTTGTGATGTACCGCATAAATTATCCCTTCAACAGAAATTAACCTCGCGGACTGGACAAGGTTGCACATCAGTCATAATCTTAATCAATCGATTGATTAAGATCAGAGTCGTGCAATGAATACACCCACCATGACAACCAAAGGCGAACAAGCGAAAAACCAGCTCATTGCCGCCGCGCTGGCGCAGTTTGGCGAGTATGGTCTGCACGCCACAACGCGCGATATCGCCGCGCAGGCCGGACAAAACATTGCGGCCATCACCTACTATTTTGGCTCAAAAGAGGATTTATACCTCGCCTGCGCCCAGTGGATTGCCGATTTTATTGGTTCACAGTTTCGCCCGCATGCGGAAGAAGCCGAGCGTCTGTTTACTCAGCCGGAGCCCGATCGTGGCGCGATGCGCGAACTTATCCTGCGCGCCTGTAAAAATATGATCATGCTGTTAACCCAGGACGACACCGTTAACCTGAGCAAGTTTATCTCACGCGAACAGCTTTCACCCACCGCGGCACACGACCAGGTTATCAATCCGCTGCATACCCACCTGACGCGCCTGATTGCTGCCTATACTGGTCGCGATGCCAACGACACCCAAATGATTCTGCACACCCACGCCATACTCGGCGAGGTGCTGGCCTTTCGTCTGGGGAAAGAAACTATTCTGTTGCGTACGGGCTGGTCACAATTTGATGAGGATAAAACCGCGCTGATTGAGCACACCGTTACCTGTCACATCGATCTTATTCTGCAAGGTTTAACGCAAAGGAGTCTGGAGTCATGAAAAAACCTGTCGTTCTCGGGCTGGTTATCGCGGCCCTCGTTGCCGTGATTGCTGGTGGAACGTGGTGGTATCAAAGTCGGCAAGATAACGGTCTGACGCTCTACGGCAACGTCGATATCCGTAGCGTCAATCTGAGTTTTCGCGTCGGCGGCAGGCTGGCCTCGTTGGCGGTTGACGAAGGTGACGCCATTACCGCCGGCCAGGTGCTGGGCAAACTGGACCACGCGCCGTATGAAAACGCGCTAATGCAGGCAAAAGCGAATGTTGCCGCCGCCCAGGCACAGTACGATCTGATGCTGGCCGGTTATCGTGAAGAAGAGATTGCGCAAACCGCAGCGGCGGTCAAACAGGCGCAGGCCGCCTATGATTATGCGCAGAACTTTTACAATCGCCAGGTAGGACTGTGGAAAAGCCGCACCATCTCCGCTAACGATCTGGAAAACGCCCGTTCATCACGTGACCAGGCGCTGGCCTCACTGAAATCCGCGCAGGATAAACTCGCCCAGTATCGCAGCGGTAATCGTGTGCAGGATATTGAGCAGGCGAAAGCCACGCTCGAACAAGCACAAGCTGAGCTGGCGCAGGCTGAACTGAATTTGCATGACACCACGTTAACCTCTCCGTCTGACGGCACGATTCTCACCCGGGCGGTTGAACCGGGTAGCATGCTGAACGAAGGAGGCACGGTACTGACGCTATCACTCACGCGTCCGGTCTGGATTCGCGCCTACGTTGACGAACGAAATCTAAGCCAGGCGCAGCCAGGACGCGAAATCCTGCTCTACACCGATGGCCGCCCGGACAAGCCTTATCACGGTAAAATTGGCTTCGTGTCGCCTACCGCCGAGTTTACCCCGAAAACGGTCGAGACCCCTGACCTGCGCACCGACCTGGTTTATCGTCTGCGCATTGTGGTGACCGACGCAGACGATGCGCTGCGCCAGGGGATGCCGGTAACAATAAAGTTTGGCGATGAGGCACGGCATGACTGACGCCGTCATTACGCTGAATGGGTTGACGAAAAACTTTGCCGGAATGGAAAAACCGGCCGTCGCCCCGCTCGACTGTACCGTTCATGCCGGCTACGTGACAGGGCTTGTCGGGCCGGACGGCGCGGGCAAAACCACGCTGATGCGCATACTGGCGGGTTTGTTAAAACCCGACGCCGGAAGTGCTGCGGTAATTGGCTTTGATCCCATCAAAGACGACAGCGCCCTGCACGCCGTGCTGGGGTATATGCCGCAGAAATTTGGCCTGTACGAAGATTTGACGGTCATGGAGAACCTCAATCTCTATGCCGATTTGCGCAGCGTCACCGGCGACGTGCGAGAAAAAACCTTTGCCCGGTTACTGGAATTTACCTCGCTGGGTCCGTTTACCGGACGACTGGCAGGCAAGCTTTCCGGAGGCATGAAACAGAAGCTCGGGCTTGCCTGTACGCTGGTGGGCGAGCCCAAAGTGTTGCTGCTGGATGAGCCCGGCGTGGGCGTCGACCCGATATCCCGCCGCGAGTTGTGGCAAATGGTCCATGAACTGGCGGGCGACGGGATGCTGATCCTCTGGAGTACCTCCTATCTGGATGAAGCCGAACAGTGTCGTGATGTGCTGCTGATGAACGAAGGCGAATTGCTGTATCAGGGCGATCCGACCCAGCTTACGCAGACAATGGCCGGACGCAGTTTTTTAATGAGCAGCCCGCAGGAAAATAACCGCCGACTGTTGCAACGCGTGTTAAAACTGCCGCAGGTCAGCGACGGGATGATTCAGGGGAAATCCGTCCGTTTGATCCTGAAAAAAGAGGCCACGGCCCAGCAGATTCAAGACGCGAACGGTATGCCGGAGATAACCATCAACGAAACCGCTCCCCGTTTCGAGGATGCTTTTATCGATCTACTCGGCGGTGCCGGAACATCAGAGTCACCGCTGGGCGCCATCCTGCATACCGTGGAAGGCACGCCTGGCGAAACGGTGATCGAAGCCAAAGCGTTGACCAAAAAGTTTGGCGATTTTGCCGCTACCGACCATGTAGATTTTGCCGTGCAGCGCGGCGAGATTTTTGGTCTGTTAGGCCCCAACGGCGCCGGGAAATCCACCACCTTTAAAATGATGTGCGGTCTGCTGGTTCCTACCTCCGGCAAAGCGCTGGTGCTGGATATGGATCTCAAGGTTAGCTCCGGCAAAGCGCGTCAGCATCTGGGCTATATGGCGCAGAAATTCTCCCTGTACGGCAACCTGACGGTTGAACAGAATCTGCGTTTTTTCTCCGGCGTCTACGGCCTGCGCGGTCGGACGCAGAAAGAGAAGATCGATCGCATGAGTGAGGCATTTGGCCTGAAAAGCATCGCCTCCCACGCTACCGACGAGCTACCGCTGGGCTTTAAACAACGTCTGGCGCTGGCCTGCTCGCTGATGCATGAGCCAGATATCCTGTTTCTCGATGAACCCACTTCCGGGGTTGATCCCCTTACTCGTCGAGAATTCTGGTTGCATATCAACAGCATGGTGGAAAAAGGCGTCACGGTAATGGTGACGACCCACTTTATGGATGAGGCGGAATATTGCGATCGCATCGGACTGGTGTATCGCGGCAAACTGATCGCCAGCGGCACGCCGGACGACCTGAAAGCAAAGGCTGCCGATAACGACACGCCGGACCCCACCATGGAGCAGGCGTTTATTACGCTCATCAATGACTGGGATAAGGAGCATACGCATGAGTAACTCCGCGCTCTCATGGCGACGCGTACGCGCGCTGTGCGTAAAAGAGACGCGCCAGATCGTCCGCGATCCCAGCAGTTGGCTGATTGCGGTGGTGATCCCGTTGTTGCTGCTGTTTATCTTCGGCTACGGGATCAACCTCGACTCCAGCAAGCTGCGAGTGGGAATTTTGCTCGAACAGCAGAGCGAAGAGGCGCTGGATTTCACCCACACCATGACCGGTTCGCCGTACATTGACGCCACCATCAGCGATAACCGTCAGGAATTGATTGAGAAAATGCAGGCCGGGCGCATTCGCGGGCTGGTGGTGATCCCGGTAGATTTTGCCCAACAAATGGCGCGACCTGGAGACACAGCCCCTATTCAGGTGATCACTGACGGCAGCGAACCGAATACCGCCAACTTTGTGCAGGGTTATGTCGAAGGCATCTGGCAAATTTGGCAGCAACAGCGGGCTGAGGATCGCGGGGAATCATTTAAGCCGTTAATCGATGTGCAGACCCGCTACTGGTTTAACCCGGCGGCTATCAGCCAGCACTTTATAATTCCCGGGGCGGTAACCATCATCATGACGGTGATTGGCGCGATCCTCACCTCGTTAGTGGTGGCGCGTGAATGGGAGCGCGGCACCATGGAAGCGCTGTTGTCTACCGAAGTTACCCGCGTCGAGCTGCTGCTGTGCAAACTGATCCCCTATTACTTTTTAGGCATGCTGGCGATGCTGCTGTGTATGCTGGTGTCGGTGTTTATTCTTGGCGTGCCCTATCGCGGCTCGTTGTTAATCCTGTTTTTTATCACCAGCCTGTTCCTGCTCAGTACGCTCGGCATGGGCCTGCTTATCTCCACCATCACCCGTAATCAATTTAACGCCGCGCAGGTTGCGCTGAACGCCGCTTTCCTGCCCTCGATTATGTTGTCGGGGTTTATCTTCCAGATAGACAGCATGCCGGCGATTATCCGCGCGGTGACTTACATTATTCCGGCGCGCTATTTCGTCAGCACCCTGCAAAGTCTTTTCTTGGCGGGCAACATTCCGGTGGTACTGATTATCAACGTGCTGTTTTTAATCGCTTCGGCGGTAATGTTTATTGGCCTGACGTGGCTGAAAACCAAACGTCGGCTGGATTAAGGGGACGGGCATGTTTCATCGCTTATGGACATTAATTCGTAAAGAGCTGCAATCGCTATTACGCGAGCCGCAGACGCGAGCCATTCTGATTTTACCGGTGCTGATTCAGGTCATTCTGTTCCCGTTCGCCGCGACGCTGGAAGTGACCAACGCCACTATCGCTATCTATAACGAAGACAATGGCAAACACTCGGTGGAGCTTACCCAGCGCTTCGCCCGCGCCAGCGCCTTTACGCATGTCCTGTTACTGAAAAGCCCACAGGAGATCCAGCCCACCATCGACACGCAAAAAGCGCTGCTGCTGGTGCGCTTCCCGGCCAATTTTTCGCGGAATCTGGATACCTTCCAGCAAGCGCCCATGCAAATTATCCTCGATGGACGTAACTCGAACAGCGCGCAAATTGCCGCCAATTACCTGCAGCAGATCGTGAAGGAGTACCAGCAGGAGCTGATGGACGGCAAGCCAAAACCGAACAACAGCGAACTGGTGGTGCGTAACTGGTATAACCCGAATCTGGACTACAAATGGTTCGTGGTTCCGTCGCTGATCGCCATGATCACCACCATCGGCGTGATGATCGTCACCTCGCTGTCGGTGGCGCGCGAGCGCGAACAGGGCACGCTCGATCAACTGCTGGTCTCCCCGCTCACCACCTGGCAGATTTTCATCGGCAAGGCAGTGCCCGCGCTGATTGTGGCCACTTTTCAGGCCACCATTGTGCTGGCGATCGGCATCTGGGCTTATCACATTCCGTTTGCCGGTTCACTGGGGCTGTTCTATTTCACGATGGTGATTTATGGGCTGTCGCTGGTCGGTTTTGGTCTGCTGATTTCATCGCTGTGCGCCACCCAGCAGCAGGCGTTTATCGGCGTATTTGTCTTCATGATGCCGGCGATATTGCTCTCAGGCTACGTCTCGCCGGTCGAAAACATGCCGGTATGGTTGCAGAATCTGACGTGGATAAACCCGATCCGCCATTTTACGGACATCACGAAACAGATTTACCTGAAGGATGCGAGTCTGAAGATTGTCTGGGGAAGTTTGTGGCCGCTGTTGGTGATCGCGGCCACAACCGGCTCAGCGGCGTATGCGATGTTTCGACGCAAGGTGATGTAGCTTTTTATCTTTCGCCAGCAGCGACACCACGGCGGGTCCGGCAAGGATCGCCAGCCCCGCCAGAGCCAGCAAGACGTTGTTTTGCAGCACGCGCGACAGCAGCCACAGTACAATCATCGCGGCACCGAAATACCACGTCGTAGTGAGTTCTTCCAGCACATCCGCCACGTCGCGCCAGCGCTGTTCATGGTGACGTTGTAAGGCCAGCATTAATAAAACCGTTACGCCGTAAACGACGCATAATCCCAGGCCGACGTGCACCAGCGTGCCGCTCATCCAGCCCATTACCAGCAATGCCACTACCAGTAAATGCAACACAATCTGCCAGCAACTTAGACCCGTTGCGACACGAACACGTTGTTGCCACCTCATGGCTTTTCTCCTGAAGGATTTTCGACTAATTGTTCAGAGTACCGGACTTTACGGAAAATTCCGCAACACCGCATCTTTTTGTGACGACGACTACACTATTTTAATCAGGAAAGTGATGCCAACGGGAGAATCATGGCCAGACAAACAGAACGGTTTTCATTCAATGTGCTCACCATTAATACTCATAAAGGATTTACCGCCTTCAATCGGCGTTTTATTTTGCCTGAGCTGCGAGAGGCCGTCAGAACGGTCGGTGCGGATATTGTGTGCCTGCAAGAGGTCATGGGCGCGCACGAGGTGCATCCTCTGCATGTGGAAAACTGGCCGGACACCACGCACTACGAATTTCTGGCGGATACCATGTGGAGCGACTTCGCTTATGGACGTAACGCCGTGTATCCGCAGGGGCATCACGGTAACGCTGTGCTGTCGCGCTATCCTATTGAACATTATGAAAATCGCGATGTGTCGGTCGGCGCGAGTGAAAAACGCGGGGTCCTGTACTGCCGCATCGTGCCGCCGATGCTCTCCCACCCGGTTCACGTGATGTGTGTCCATCTCGGTTTGCGTGAAGCCCACCGTCAGGCCCAACTCGCTATGCTGGCAGATTGGGTGAATGCCTTACCTGAGGGTGAGCCCGTCGTGGTCGCCGGTGATTTCAACGATTGGCGACAAAAAGCTAATCATCCGTTGAAAGCCAATGCCGATCTTGACGAGATCTTTACCCGCGCCCACGGTCGCCCGGCGCGGACGTTTCCGGTGCAGTTTCCCCTGCTGCGGCTCGACAGGATCTATGTGAAAAACGCAAATGCCAGTACCCCAACGACGCTGGCGCTGCGTCACTGGCGACATTTGTCCGATCATGCCCCTCTGAGTGCGGAGATTCATTTATGAAATTTGGCTGGCGTGAAGGCAATCAAATTCAACTGCTGGAAAACGGCGATCAGTACTACCCCGCCGTGTTTGGCGCCATTGAACAGGCGCAGCAAAAAATTATCCTCGAGACCTTCATCTGGTTTGAAGATGCGGTCGGAAAACAGCTGCATGCCGCGCTGCTGAGTGCAGCACGTCGCGGTGTTAAAGCGGAAGTGCTGCTGGATGGCTATGGCTCGCCGGACCTCAGCGACAGTTTCGTTAATGAGCTAACCGCAGCCGGCATTGTTTTCCGCTATTACGATCCGCGCCCGCGTCTGTTCGGCATGCGCACCAATCTCTTTCGCCGTATGCATCGCAAAATTGTGGTCATTGATGACCGCGTTGCTTTCGTCGGCGGCATCAATTATTCCGCTGAACATATGTCTGATTACGGCCCTGAGGCCAAGCAGGATTACGCCGTACGCGTTGAAGGTCCCATCGTGGCCGACATCCTGACATTCGTGCTGGAAAACTTGCCGGGTCAGAGCGCCGTACGCCGCTGGTGGCGACGTCATCATCGCGCAGTCGAAAATCATCGGCCTGGCGAAGCGCAGGTACTATTTGTCTGGCGCGACAACGAAGAGCATCGCGATGATATTGAACGTCATTATTTGAAAATGCTTACCCAGGCCAGGCGGGAAGTGATCATTGCCAATGCCTACTTCTTTCCCGGCTATCGCTTTCTGCATGCCCTGCGTAAAGCGGCCCGACGCGGCGTTCGGGTAAAACTCATCGTGCAGGGTGAACCAGATATGCCGATTGTGAAAGTGGGCGCCCGCCTGCTGTACAACTATCTGGTTAAAGGCGGCGTCCATGTCTATGAATATCGCCGTAAACCTCTGCATGGCAAGGTAGCGCTGATGGACGATCATTGGGCGACGGTAGGCTCCAGCAATCTTGACCCGCTCAGCCTGTCGCTGAATCTGGAAGCGAATCTCATTATTCATGACCGTGCGTTTAACCAGACTCTGCGCGACAACCTGAACCCGATTATTGCGCAGGACTGCAAGCGGGTTGATGAATCCATGCTGCCCAAACGCACCTGGTGGAACCTGACCAAAAGCGTGCTGGCGTTCCACTTTTTACGCCATTTCCCGGCGCTGGTCGGCTGGCTACCCGCACATACACCACATCTGACTGAGGTAGAACCGCCCGCACAGCCTGCCATGGAAACGCAGGATCGCATTCAAACTGAGGATGTCGGAGGAAAATCCTGATGGCCAAAGCACATCCGCGCTGGCGGTTAGCGAAAAAAATACTCACGTGGCTATTTTTCATTGCCGTCATCGTGTTGCTGGTCATTTATGCCAGCAAGGTCAATTGGGAAGAGGTCTGGACGGTAATCCGGGATTACAATCGGACTGCCCTGCTCAGCGCCGTGGGGTTGGTAATCGTCAGTTATTTACTCTACGGCTGCTATGACCTGCTCGGCCGACATTACTGTGGGCACAAGCTGGCAAAACGCCAGGTCATGCTGGTGTCGTTTATCTGTTACGCCTTCAACCTGACGTTAAGCACCTGGGTGGGCGGTATTGGGATGCGTTATCGGCTCTACTCGCGCCTCGGGTTGCCGGGGAGCACTATTACGCGGATTTTTTCACTGAGTATTACCACCAACTGGCTGGGCTATATTCTGCTGGGCGGCTTTATTTTTACCTTTGGCGTGGTCGAGCTGCCCGCGCATTGGTATATCGATGAAGGTACGCTGCGCATTTTAGGCATTGCGCTACTGCTGATTATTGTCGTTTATCTGTGGTTTTGCGCCTTCGCGAAACATCGCCACATCACCATCAGGGGCCAAAAGCTGGTGCTGCCTTCCTGGAAATTTGCCATCGCGCAAATGGTGATATCCAGTACCAACTGGATGGTGATGGGAGCCATTATCTGGCTGTTGCTGGGTCAGGATATCAACTATTTCTTCGTGCTGGGCGTGCTACTGGTGAGCAGTATTGCCGGGGTTATCGTACATATTCCGGCGGGGATCGGCGTGCTGGAGGCGGTTTTTATGGCGTTGCTGGCGGGAGAAGATACTTCTCAAGGCAAGATTATCGCCGCCCTGCTTGCGTATCGCGTCCTCTATTATTTTATTCCGCTGCTGCTGGCGCTTATTTGCTACCTGTTGCTGGAAAGTCGGGCGAAAAAGCTGCGGGCGAAAAACGAGAAGGCAATGGCGAAATGATTTGCCGGATGCGGCGTAATGCCTTATCCGGCCTACTTTCGATACAACTGTAGGCCGGATAAGCGCAGCGCCATCCGGCAACAGAGAATTAACGACGATTGCCGAAGATACGCAGCAGCATCAGGAACAGGTTGATAAAGTCCAGATACAGCGTTAGTGCGCCAAGAATCGCGTATTTGCGCAGATTAGAACTGTCACGCAGATCGATCTGCTCACCGATGTTTTTCAGCTTCTGCGTGTCATAGGCGGTCAGACCGACAAACACAATCACCCCAATGTAGGTTACCGCCCACATCAACGCTTCGCTCTTCAGCCAGAAGTTAACCAGTGAAGCCAGCACAATACCGATTAGCGCCATAAACAGCATATTGCCGAAACCGCTGAGATCGCGCTTAGTGGTATAACCGTACAGGCTCATGATGCCAAACATCCCGCCGGTGACCACAAAGGTACTGGCGATAGACGAGTAGGTATAGACGATGAAGATGCTCGACAGCGTTAACCCGGTTAACGCCGAATAGAGCATAAACAGCGTGGTTGCCACACCGGCGCTCAGCTTTTGCACCATGCCGGACAAAACGAACACCAGCGCCAGTTGGGCGATAATCAGGCCAAAGAAGGTGATTTTACTGGAGAAGACAAACATCATCACCGCGGGCGTATTTGCCGCATACCAGGCGATAAACGCCGTCAGCAACAACCCGCAGGTCATCCAGCCATAAACCTGCGCCATATACGTTTGCAGGCCGGAACGCGCCTGCACAATAGAATCGGATCGTGGGAATCGGTCCATGACAATCTCCTGAATCAGTATGAGCCTACAACAATTGTACTCTACCAGCGTTTTGCTGCTAGCTTATCGCTGTCACGGGCATCCACCCAACGTTCACCTTCCGGCGTGGCCTCGCGCTTCCAGAACGGTGCGCGGGTTTTCAGATAATCCATAATGAACTGCCCGGCATCAAACGCGCTACTGCGATGCGCGCTGGTCACGCCAACAAAAACGATTTCATCGCCGGGCCACAGCGCGCCAATGCGATGGATCACCGTCACCCGTCCCAGCGGCCAGCGCGTACGCGCCTCGTCGACAATCTCCGCCAGCGCTTTTTCAGTCATGCCGGGATAGTGTTCCAGCGTTAATGCCTGCACACTGTCGCCGAGGTTGTGGTTACGCACTTTACCGGTGAAGGTCACTACGGCGCCGTCTTCATCACGCTCGGCAAGCCAGGGATACTCTTCCCCAACGCTGAACGGCGCATGCCCAACAACAATTCGCGTCTCAGCCATCTTAACCTCCGGTTACCGGTGGGAAGAAAGCCACTTCATCACCTGCGGTAAGGGGATGGTCAAAACTGACCAGCGTCTGGTTCACCGCCGCCAGCAGCTTGCCGTCCTCCAGCGCCAGCGCCCAACGATCGCCTTGCGCCGCCAGATGCTGGCGCAGCGCTTCGACCGTTGGAAATTCAGCGGTGACCTCTAAAGCATCCGTGTTGACCAGTTCACGGACCTGGGCAAAGAAAAGAACCTTAATCATGCGCATCCACCTTAAAATCTCCCGACTTGCCGCCGCTTTTTGCCAGCAGGCGCACCGGACCAATCACCATGTCCTTTTGCACCGCTTTGCACATGTCGTAGATGGTCAACGCCGCCACGGAGGCCGCCGTTAACGCTTCCATTTCCACACCGGTTTTCCCGCTCAGGCGACACAGCGTCTCAATGCGTACACGATCGTGTTCCGGTTCGGCATGCAGGTTGACTTCGACCTTGCTCAGCATCAGTGGGTGACACAGCGGGATAAGATCCCAGGTTCGTTTGGCCGCCTGAATACCGGCAATGCGCGCCGTGGCGAAAACGTCGCCTTTATGGTGGCTACCATCGATAATCATCGCCAGCGTTTCGCTGCGCATCGTCACGAAGGCTTCAGCACGCGCCTCGCGTACCGTTTCTGCTTTGCCAGAGACATCCACCATGTGGGCTTCGCCAGCGGCGTTAATATGAGTCAGTTGCGACATACTTATTTCTTCAAATGTGGGTGGAAATTACACGGACGCGTACGGGCATCAAGCTGCGGCGCAATGATATTTTCCCAGGCGGTACGGCACGCTTTGGTCGACCCCGGCATGGCGAAAATCAGCGTTTTATTCGCAACCCCGGCAATTGCCCGGGATTGCAGCGTCGCGGTGCCGATCTCTTCAAACGAGAGCATACGGAATACTTCGCCAAAACCTTCAACTTCTCTGTCGAACAGTGGTTGCAACGCTTCCGGCGCCTGGTCACCTTCGGTCAGTCCGGTGCCGCCGGTAATAAGCACAACCTGCACATCGTCACTGGCAATCCAGGCGGAAACCTGGGCGCGGATGGCATAACGGTTCTCTTTGACAATCGCCTTGTCAACAATCTGATGGCCCGCTTCCTGCGCCGAGTCACGCAGGTAGTGACCGGAGGTGTCATCCTCTTCGCCGCGACGGTTGGAAACAGTAAGAATAGCAATGCGTGTCGGGATAAATTCAGCGCTTACCTGACTCATGAAAACTCCTTTTAGCGATCAGCCGCCAATGTAAGATAAGTTTTGCGTAATACCGGTATTGTTCTGATGCAGGAAATGGGTCTGCTTTTTCTCCAGCAGCGCGGTTGAAATGCGTTCTTCCAGCGCGGATTGCTGAGCGTCATCTTCCAGCAAGTCACGCAGGCTTACGCCGCCTTCACCAAATAAACACAGATGAAGCTTGCCGACAGAGGAAACGCGCAGACGATTACAGGTGGCGCAAAAGTCTTTCTCATAAGGCATGATCAGACCAATTTCGCCAGCATAATCAGGATGGCAGAAAACCTGAGCCGGACCGTCGCTGCGCTGGCGAAGCTGGTGGATCCAGCCGCGACGCAGAAGCTCATCGCGCAGTACTTGCCCTGAGATATGATGCTTACGGAAAAGTGCACTGCCCTCCCCCGTTTCCATCAGTTCAATAAAACGCAGTTGAATAGGACGAGGTTGGATCCACGCCAGGAAGGTGTCCAGTTGATGATGGTTTACATCGCGCATCAACACAGTGTTGACTTTGACTTTTTCAAAACCGGCTGCAAAGGCGGCGTCAATGCCCGCCATCACCTGCTGAAATTTGTCCTGCCCGGTAATGGCGTGAAACTGACGGGCATCGAGACTGTCGACGCTGACGTTGAGTGCCGTCAACCCGGCATCGCGCCAGGCCGCAGCATCGCGCGCCAGACGATAACCATTGGTCGTTACCGCAATCTGACGGATAGCGTCGTTTTCACGCACAGCGGCAATAATGTCGGTAAAATCGCGACGTAATGAGGGTTCGCCCCCTGTCAGGCGCACTTTTTCCGTCCCCAGACTGGCGAACGCACGGGTGACGCGGCGAATTTCATCAACGGTCAAAAAGCCGTTATTGGTGACCCCGCCGGGCTTATAGCCATCCGGCAGGCAGTAGGTGCAACGAAAGTTACACACATCGGTAATCGACAAACGTAAGTAGTAAAACTTACGCGCGAAAGCATCGGTAAGTTGAGAGCCCATGTACACCTTTCCAAATACGGGAGACGCAGTCATTTCTTCCTGCGCCCTGGTGACAATCTCGTTCGAGCATTGCCACGGCCAAAGCACCGTATCATTTGACCCAGGTGCAGAGGCTAGAGTGTTTATACTCATCATACTTTGAGTACGTAGTGGTTATGCCGATACTAGCGTGTAAATGGCGATAATGCCAAGCACACTTACGCTGTATAAATACGTATATAGCGACATGATCGTGCAATTTCGCTACAGAATAAGCAAAAACCACAGTTTTGCATTGATATACATCATCTTGCTGTCAGGTGCATGTCGTCAGAAAGGAGTAGATCGCCGAAAATTAATTTCGGCAAATGCCAACTGGATAATTGCTGAAAACACGCTATTTACGGTACTGTAGCGCCGATCAATTGATATCAGGAAACTCTATGCGCACTCGCACGCTGGCAGATTTAGATCGCGTTGTCGCTCTCGGCGGAGGGCATGGATTAGGACGCGTTCTCTCCTCACTTTCCCCTTTAGGCTCACGACTGACGGGTATCGTCACCACCACCGATAATGGCGGCTCCACGGGGCGTATTCGTCGTTCTGAAGGCGGCATCGCCTGGGGGGACATGCGTAACTGCCTGAACCAGTTAATTACCCAACCCAGCGTTGCATCCGCTATGTTTGAATACCGTTTTGGCGGTAATGGCGAGCTTTCCGGACATAACCTCGGAAATTTAATGTTAAAGGCGCTCGATCACCTCAGCGTGCGGCCTCTCGAAGCTATTAATTTAATTCGCAACCTGCTGAAGGTGGATGCGCATTTAATTCCGATGTCTGAGCTGCCGGTGGATCTGATGGCTATTGATGATCAGGGGCATGAAGTCTATGGCGAAGTGAATATCGATCAGCTCACTATCCCACCTCAGGAACTGATGCTGTCGCCAAAAGTCCCTACCACGCGAGAAGCGGTTGAGGCAATCGCCGAAGCAGATTTGATTCTGATAGGACCAGGCAGTTTTTATACCAGCCTGATGCCGATCCTGCTGCTCGACGAACTGGCGCAGGCATTACGGCGTACACCCGCCAGGATGGTCTACATTGGCAATCTGGGTCGCGAATTAAGCCTGCCAGCAGCCAGCCTGACGCTTAACGATAAGCTGGCAATCATCGAACAGTACGTTGGCAAAAAAGTGATTGACGCGGTGGTTGTCGGCCCGAAAGTAGATGTTTCGGCCGTTACCGACCGCATTGTGATTCAGGAAGTGCTGGAAGCCAGCGATATTCCGTACCGTCATGACCGTCAGTTGCTGCACAGCGCGCTGGAGAAAGCGGTACAGGCATTAGGCTGAGTGGATTTGCCTGATGCGCTGCGCTTGTCAGGCCGACAAACGCAAGCACCCCGTAAGCCTGATAAGGGGGGGTACCCCGCATCCGGCACAGGATTACGATGCCGCAATAAATAACTCACGCAGCTGATGCAACTGATCGCGGATCGTCGCAGCCTCTTCAAATTCGAGATTCTGCGCATGCTGCATCATCTGCCCTTCCAACTCGTGAATCTTTTGCTGCAGGGCTTTTGGCGTCATATCCAGTTCCACAACGTCAGACTTCGCACCCGCACGTGACTTCCCTTTGCCCTTCGCCTTGGTCTTCGCAATATTCTGACCCAGCGCCAGAATATCGACCACTTTCTTGTTCAGCCCCTGCGGCGTAATACCGTGCTCTTCGTTATAGCGCTGCTGCTTCTCGCGACGACGTTCAGTTTCACCAATCGCCCTGGCCATCGAGGCGGTAATTTTATCGCCGTAGAGTATAGCCTTGCCGTTGATGTTACGCGCCGCGCGACCGATGGTCTGGATAAGTGAGCGTTCAGAGCGCAGGAACCCTTCTTTGTCTGCGTCCAGAATCGCCACCAGCGAGACCTCAGGCATGTCCAGCCCCTCACGTAACAGGTTTATACCCACCAGCACGTCAAACTCGCCCAGGCGCAGGTCACGAATGATTTCCATACGTTCCACGGTATCGATGTCTGAGTGCAGATAACGCACCCGCTCGCCGTGCTCTTCGAGGTATTCGGTGAGGTCTTCCGCCATGCGTTTGGTAAGCGTGGTGACCAGCACACGTTCGTTAATCGCCGCACGCGTGCGGATCTCCGACAGCAGATCGTCAACCTGCGTCGCCACCGGACGCACTTCTATCACCGGATCCAGCAGGCCAGTCGGTCGTACTACTTGATCAACCACGTCATCACCGGATTTCTCCAGCTCATAGTTCCCCGGCGTCGCCGAGACGTAGATGGTCTGCGGAGCCAGTGCCTCGAACTCTTCAAATTTAAGCGGGCGGTTATCCAGCGCCGAGGGCAAACGGAATCCGTATTCGACCAGGGTCTCTTTACGCGCCCGGTCGCCACGGTACATACCGCCAATTTGCGGGATAGTGACGTGAGATTCATCCACTACCAGCAGACCATCAGCCGGCAGGTAATCAAACAACGTCGGCGGCGGCTCGCCTGGACCGCGTCCGGACAGATAGCGGGAATAGTTTTCAATCCCCGAGCAATAACCCAGCTCGTTCATCATTTCCAGATCGAACTGTGTACGCTGGCTTAAGCGCTGCTCTTCCAGCAACTTGTTATTCGCCAGCAGATTTTTACGGCGGTCTGCCAGCTCGACTTTAATTTCTTCCATCGCCTGCACGATACGTTCGCGCGGCGTGACGTAGTGCGTTTTCGGGTAGATGGTATAGCGGGAAATGGTCGATTCAACCTGCCCGGTAAGCGGGTCAAACAGCGACAAACGCTCGACTTCCTCATCAAACAGTTCCACGCGCAGCGCAATGTCGTCGGATTCAGCCGGGAAAATGTCGATAACTTCACCGCGCACGCGGAAGGTACCGCGCTGGAATGCCTGATCGTTACGGGTATATTGCAGCTCCGCCAGACGACGCAGGATCGCGCGCTGGTCAATGATCATCCCCACCGTCAGATGCAGCATCATTTTCAGATACAGGTCCGGGTCGCCCAAACCATAAATGGCGGAAACCGACGCCACCACAACGACATCCCGACGTTCCAGTAGCGCTTTGGTCGCCGACAGACGCATCTGCTCAATGTGTTCGTTGACCGAGGCATCCTTCTCGATGAAGGTATCAGAACTCGGTACGTAAGCTTCCGGCTGATAATAGTCGTAGTAGGAGACAAAATATTCCACCGCGTTTTCCGGAAAGAACTCTTTCATCTCGCCATATAGCTGCGCGGCAAGCGTCTTGTTAGGCGCCAGCACCATGGTAGGACGCTGTAGGTCCGCAATCACATTCGCGATGGTGAATGTTTTCCCCGATCCCGTCACCCCCAGCAGCGTCTGATGCGCCAGACCGTCCTCCAGACCTTCTTCCAGGCGACGTATCGCCTCAGGCTGATCGCCAGAGGGTTTAAAAGCGGAATTTAATTTGAACGGTTTACTCATGAGCAGCTACCTGAAGCAATGGGCGGGCAGGTGTGTAATTTTACTCGCAGTCGTATATTTTGCCAGTAAAATATACTGGATGAAAAAACAGTAACGCGCCAGAATATTTCTGTTACACCCGCAAAATAGCCGTGACTGCAGGCCGAAATTTGCCCCCAGACAAGATAAAACACCAGCAAAAATGTGTTATCCCCAAACCAATGCCTTTTTTAACATTTGTCAAGCCAGCCGATGAAAGTTTTATGGCAACACATGACACTTCTGCGACAGCCATTGCTTTTATCTAACTATCTGTAATTTAAAGATTATTATCTCAAGCCGTCTTTCGCATCAATTTAGTCGCAGGCCGCGTCTTCTCTCGCTTACATTGTGTTTTCTAACCCTAATGCACAAGGTTATCCACAGGAATAGTGGATAACTGCTTCCAGCCCGTGTGGACTGTAGCCTGGCAAAAACACCCTGACTCTCTTTTCCGCTGGGCTAAAAAAAAATTATCGCTATTTTTTGATATTTATCAGCTAACGAGGCGGCCAGGGAGAGCCGAGATCTTGCTCGCATTTTCACCATTTTCTTGTCCGCGTACTGCAATAGCGACCAGTGTTATTTCCCCTCTCGATTCAACCAGCTGATGCCGTCAAAGACAAAATGCTGAGATCGAGATAACGTCCGGTCGATGCCTGCTCAGGATCTTCTGCCAGCCAGGGAATTTCCCCCAGCAAAGGTGCCGGGATCACGCGCTTTAGCGTCGCCATGTATTCAGCATGACGTTTGCCGGGCGGCGTCACATCATTGGCTACCCATCCGGCAAGCGTCAGTCCGGCCTGCTGCACCGCCTGGGCGGTCAGAATGGCGTGATTGATGCAGCCGAGCTTAACGCCAACCACCAGAATCACCGGCAACTGTTCTGTTTTGACCCAGTCGGAAAAACTCAGCGTTGGCGAAAGCGGCGTAAACCATCCACCAGCCCCCTCCACCAGTACCCAGTCAGCCTGCGCTTCAAGCGTGCGTAACCCTGCAGACATTACGGAAGCCAGAATGGGACGACCTTCGTCGGCGCTGATGATATGCGGCGAGGTAGGTTCAGCGAAGCAGTAGGGATTAATCGCCGCATAGTCCGCCGCCACAACGCTATTGCGCTGTAATGCCAACGCATCGCTGTTTCGCAGGCCATCAGCCGTCATTTCGCTGCCCGATGCCACGGGCTTATAGCCAACGGCGCGCAACCCCATTTGTCCCGCCGCCTGGAGCAGCGCGCAACTGGCGACAGTTTTACCGACTTCGGTATCTGTCCCGGTGACAAAATACGTTTTAGCCACGTTGAATTACTCCTAAAAAAAGATGGTAGGTCAGCGGATATTTCCCCTGCTGACAGGGCCAGGCTAACTGTAGCTGGCGCAGCTGAGCGCGCGTCAGCACACGTTGCTCGCGCCCATCATGCAAATGCGTCGCGCCAATGCCTTTTAGCGAACGCATGGCGCTCAGCGCATCATCAAACCACAGCGTGACGGCATGAGACTGGTATTCAACATCCCAGCCATACAGGGCGTTTTCCAGTTGCGCCACGGGCAAAAAACGGTTGGCGTGCTCCCGATCGTCAACCGCCTGCCAGGCCTGACGAAGTTCCGGCATCGACCCCTGCGCCAGAGTACTAAACGCCACCGTCCCGCCAGGACGCACCACCCGGTAAAGCTCGCTTAACGCGCCGCGCAGGTCGCTACACCACTGTACGGCCAGATTACTCCAGGCCAGGTCAAAGCTCGCGCTTGCCTGCGGGATGGCTTCGATATCTGCCAGTAGATAATGGTGGGCGACATCGTGACGCTGCGCTTCAGCCAGCATTTGCGACGACAGATCCAGCGCGCAGACCTCACTCCCCTGCTCACGCCAGTAACGACTCATACGTCCAGGCCCACAGCCCGCATCCAATACCTGCGAGAACGTGCCGCCATCCAGTAACGCCAGTAACGCATCGGCACTTTGACGCTGTAGCTCTGCGTGTTGCTCATAGTGGGTGGCCGCGCGGCCAAACGCGGCGGCAATCGCCCGTTTATTGACCTGCGCCATGCAACACCTCCAGTAGACGATCGATATCCTGCACCTCATGCGCCTGGGTCAGCGTCAGCCGTAATCTGGCCGTACCGGCGGGCACCGTCGGCGGGCGAATTGCCGTCACCCAACATCCCTGTTGCCGTAGTGTGTCCGCCAGTTGCAAGGCTTTATGGTTATCGCCAACAATCAGCGGCTGAATAGCACTGGTTGAATTCGCCAGCGTTAAACCCGGCGTATTTACCCCAGCGCGAAAACGCTGGATCAGCATCGCTAACTTTTCCCGGCGTTCATCGCCTTCACGGCTGCGGATCACCGCCAGCGCGGCGCGCAGGGCCTGAGCCTGCGCCGGAGGCATACTGGTGCTGTAGATCAGATGACGGGCAAACTGCAACAGATAGTCGGCCACGCTGTCAGAACACAGGATTGCCGCGCCGCTGACGCCAAATCCTTTGCCAAACGTCACCACTAACAGTTCGGGTTTGACCTGCTGTCGCCAGCAGGAGCCGCGCCCTTCTGCACCGGTTACGCCAACGCCGTGCGCATCGTCCACCAGCAGCCACGCACCGTGTCGTTCCGCCACCGCGTGGATTTCAGCGAGCGGCGCGCTGTCGCCATCCATGCTGAATACGCCTTCAGTGACCACGAGCTGCTGCCCCGGACAGGGGGCAGTCAGCAGACGCTCCAGATGATGCGGATCGTTATGGGTAAAGCGACGTAGAACAGCCGGGCTAAGGCTGGCGGCCTCCAACAGCGAGGCATGGCTAAGCCTGTCGGCAACAATACGATCGTCTTTTTCCATCAATGCGGCTATCACCGCCTGATTAGCGGCAAAACCGGAGATAAATAACAGCGCCCGCGAATAGCCCTGCCACTGCGCCAGCTCTTCTTCCAGCGCCTGGTGAGCCACAGAATAACCGCTGACATGACCCGAGCCGCCGCTGCCGACGCCAAAACGTTCAGCTCCCTGCTGCCAGGCGCAGATAATCTGCGGATGGTGGCTCAGGCCAAGGTAGTCGTTGCTGGAGAAATTCAGATACTGGCGACCGTCGGCCTGCAGCCAGCGACCGGCGCCCTGGGTCACCGCATAGCGCTGCCGCCACGCATCAGCGCAACGACGCGCCGTGAGCGCATCGCCAATTTTTTGCTGCCAGGTCATACGGTTGCCGCGTTGTAGTAATCATCGGTATCCGGGGTACGTAGCGCCTGCTCGAGACGTTGTTGCTGTTCGTTATCCCCCGCCAGCACCGCCGTTTGCTGCGGGTTGAGACCCAGCTTGCGGAATAACAGCAAATCTTTATCTTCGTTCGGATTCGGCGTGGTCAGCAGTTTGCAGCCGTAGAAAATCGAGTTAGCGCCGGCCATAAAGCACATCGCCTGGGTTTGCTCGTTCATCTGCTCGCGCCCGGCGGAAAGACGCACGTAAGAGGTTGGCATCATGATGCGCGCCACGGCGATGGTACGGATGAAATCAAACGCGTCGACGTCGTCGTTATCGGCAAGCGGCGTGCCCTTCACCTTCACCAGCATGTTGATCGGCACGCTTTCCGGCGGTGTCGGCAGATTGGCTAATTGCAGCAGCAGACCGGCGCGATCGGTGACCGTTTCGCCTAATCCGACAATACCGCCTGAGCAGACTTTAATCCCGGCTTCACGCACTTTATCCAGCGTATCCAGACGTTCCTGATAAGACCGGGTAGTGATGATATTGCCGTAAAACTCCGGCGAGGTGTCGAGGTTATGGTTGTAGTAATCCAGTCCCGCGTTGGCCAGGCGCTGAGCCTGGGTTTCGTTGAGCGTTCCCAGCGTCATGCAGGCTTCCAGCCCCAACGCTTTCACGCCCTGAACCATCTGTTCCAGGTAAGGCATATCGCGCTCGTGCGGATTCTTCCACGCCGCCCCCATGCAAAACCGCGTTGAACCGGCCTGCTTCGCCTTACGCGCCGAGTCCAGTACCTGTTCCACTTCCATCAAGCGTTCAGTTTCCAGACCCGTTTTATAGCGAGAACTTTGCGGGCAGTATTTGCAGTCTTCCGGGCAGGCGCCAGTCTTAATCGACAACAGCGTACTGACCTGTACCTGCCGCGGATCGAAGTGCTGACGATGAATCTGTTGCGCTTCAAACAGGAGATCAAGCAGTGGTTTTTCAAATAATTCGGTGACTTGCGACATTGTCCAGCGAGAAGAATGAGCCATATTGGTATACGTTTCGTTGTCAGTTTGGTGTAGACTCGTAAACCTAAATCTTTTTAATTTGGTTTACAAGTCGATTATGACAACGGATGATCTTGCGTTTGACCAACGCCATATCTGGCACCCTTACACTTCCATGACCTCCCCATTGCCGGTGTATCCGGTGGCGCGGGCCGAAGGTTGTGAACTGATTTTAGCCAGCGGTGAGCGGCTCATTGACGGGATGTCATCCTGGTGGGCGGCGATCCACGGTTACAATCATCCGCAGTTGAACACCGCAATGAAAACGCAGATTGACGCCATGTCGCACGTGATGTTTGGCGGCATTACCCATGCCCCGGCCATCGCGCTGTGTCGCCAACTGGTGGACATGACGCCAGAAGCGCTGGAGTGCGTTTTTCTCGCGGATTCAGGTTCGGTCGCGGTGGAAGTGGCGATGAAAATGGCGCTGCAATACTGGCAGGCCAAAGGGGAATCTCGTCAGCGTTTCCTGACATTTCGTAACGGCTATCACGGCGATACCTTCGGCGCGATGTCGGTCTGCGATCCCGACAACTCAATGCACAGTCTGTGGAAAGGGTATCTGCCGGAAAACCTGTTTGCGCCTGCGCCGCAAAGCCGCATGGGCGGCGAGTGGGACGAACTGGACATGGTGCCTTTTGCCCGCCTGATGGCCGCGCATCGTCACGAGATTGCGGCGGTGATCCTCGAGCCAATTGTGCAGGGCGCTGGCGGTATGCGCATGTACCATCCTGAGTGGTTAAAGCGTATCCGTAAGATGTGCGACCGGGAAGGCATCCTGCTGATTGCCGATGAGATCGCCACCGGATTTGGCCGCACCGGCAGGCTGTTTGCCTGTGAACACGCCGATATTACGCCGGATATTTTGTGCCTCGGCAAAGCATTAACCGGCGGAACGATGACCCTTTCCGCGACCCTGACCACCCGTCTGGTCGCAGAAACCATCAGCAACGGCGAAGCGGGCTGCTTCATGCACGGTCCGACCTTTATGGGCAATCCGCTGGCTTGTGCCGTCGCCTCCGCCAGCCTGTCGCTACTTAACACCGGCGAGTGGCGCTCGCAGGTCGCGGCCATTGAAGCGCAGTTGCGTGCAGAACTCGCCCCGGCGGCAGACTCCAGCCGGGTCGTCGACGTGCGCGTGCTCGGCGCAATCGGCGTGATAGAAACCACCCAGCCGGTAAATATGGCGGCACTACAGAAGTTCTTTGTCGAACAGGGCGTGTGGGTACGACCGTTTGGTAAGCTAATCTATCTGATGCCGCCGTACATTATCCAGCCCGAGCAGTTGCGCCGCCTTACGCAGGCCGTCAATGAGGCTGTGCGCCATGCAACATTTTTTAGCGATTAAACAGCGGTAAGCTCTACGGTTTCTGGCTACACTTTTTGGCTAACGAGAGGAGTCAGTATGAAACTAATCAGTAACGATCTGCGCGATGGGGAGAAGCTTGGGCATCGTCACGTCTTTAACGGCATGGGATATGACGGGGATAATATTTCCCCGCATCTGGCATGGGATGATGTGCCCGCCGGGACTAAGAGCTTTGTCGTGACCTGTTACGATCCTGATGCGCCCACCGGCTCCGGATGGTGGCACTGGGTAGTTGTAAATCTGCCCGCCGATACCCGCGTTCTCACGCAAGGCTTCGGTTCCGGTCTGGTTGCACTGCCGGACGGGGTGATTCAGACCCGTACGGATTTTGGTAAAGCCGGTTATGGCGGCGCAGCGCCGCCGAAGGGGGAAACTCATCGCTATATCTTTACGGTTCACGCGCTGGATGTAGAGCGTATTGATGTCGATGAGGACGCCAGCGGCGCGATGGTTGGATTTAATGTTCACTTCCACTCGCTCGCCAGCGCCTCGATTACCGCGATGTTTAGTTAATCTCTGTTGGGCCGGATGTCGGCTTCGCCTCATCCGGCCTACAAAGCAGATCGTAGGCCTGATAAGACGCGTTAGCGTCGCCATCAGGCAATTTTCTACAGAAATTCGGGCAGCAATTTCAACAACGTTCCTTGCGCTAACAGTTCGGTCGCGGACTCAATATCCGGGGCGAAAAAGCGATCCTGCGTATAGTGGGCAACCTGCTCGCGTAGCGCCTGGCGCGCCTGCTCCAGCAATGGACTTGAGGTTAACCCTTCACGTAGATCGATTCCCTGACACGCCGCCAGCCACTCGACGGCAATCACGCCGCGCGTATTCGCCGCCATCTCCCACAGCCTGCGACCTGCCGCCGGCGCCATAGACACATGATCCTCCTGGTTGGCGGACGTCGGTAAGCTGTCTACACTGTGCGGATGCGCCAGCGCTTTGTTCTCGCTCGCCAGCGCGGCAGCCGTGACTTGCGCAATCATAAAGCCGGAGTTAACTCCGCCATTTTTCACCAGGAAAGGCGGTAGTTGCGACATGTGTTTATCCATCATTAACGCAATGCGTCGCTCCGATAAGGCCCCGATTTCCGCAATCGCCAGCGCCAGGTTATCCGCCGCCATCGCCACGGGTTCAGCATGGAAGTTGCCGCCGGAAATCACATCGCCTTCTTCGGCAAACACCAGCGGGTTGTCGGAAACCGCGTTGGCTTCCACCAGCAGAACATCCATCACATGGCGCATTTGCGTCAGACATGCCCCCATCACCTGCGGCTGACAGCGCAGAGAATACGGATCCTGTACTTTTTCACAGTTATGATGCGACTGCGAAAGCGCGCTGGAATCCGTCAACACATGGCGGTACAGCGCCGCGGCGTCAATCTGCCCGTGTTGTCCTCGTGCGGCATGAATCCGCGCGTCAAACGGACGACGAGAGCCTAGCACGGCTTCGGTGGTCAGCGCCCCGCACACCGTCGCGGACGCAAACAGTTCCTGAGCTTCAATGAGTCCACGCAGCGCAAAAGCCGTCGAAGCCTGAGTCCCGTTAAGCAGCGCCAGCCCTTCTTTCGCCTCCAGCGTTATAGGCTCCAGCCCGGCCTTTTTCAGCGCTTCGGTCGCCGGGAGCCATTCCCCCTGCCAGCGCGCCTTCCCTTCACCCAGCAGTGTCAGAGACATATGCGCCAACGGCGCCAGGTCACCCGATGCCCCCACTGAGCCTTTCGCCGGGATCAGCGGATACACCCCGGCATTCACCAGCGCAATCAGCGCTTCAATCACGCTCAGGCGAATACCGGAAAAACCGCGCGCCAGGCTGTTGATTTTCAGCACCATAATCAGACGCACCATCGCGTCGTCCAGCGCCTCGCCGACGCCAGCCGCATGGGAAAGCACCAACGAGCGCTGTAAATTCTGCAAATCTTCTGTGGCGATACGGGTCTGCGCCAGCAGGCCAAAACCGGTATTAATGCCGTATGCCGTACGGCCTTCAGCGACAATGTTATTGACGCAGGCGACGCTTGCATTAATTGCGTCAATTGCGCTGGCATCAAGGCTTAGTTGGACCGGCTGCTGCCAGATGTCACGAAGTTGTGCAAAAGTCAGTTGGCCCGGCGTTAATGTCATGGTATTCATCTCAGCGTTTCCCCTGCGTCGCAGCGACCATCGGCAAATTCAGCCCTTCTTCGACGGCGCATTCCACCGCAATATCATATCCAGCGTCAGCGTGGCGCATCACACCGGTAGCCGGATCGTTATGCAATACCCGGGCAATACGCGCAGCGGCTTCATCGGTGCCATCACAAACAATGACCATCCCGGCATGCTGGGAGAAACCCATTCCCACTCCGCCACCGTGGTGCAATGACACCCACGTCGCGCCGCTGGCGGTGTTCAGCAGCGCATTCAGCAGCGGCCAGTCGGATACGGCGTCAGACCCGTCGCGCATGGCTTCGGTTTCGCGGTTCGGGCTGGCAACGGAGCCGGAGTCCAGATGGTCACGGCCAATAACAATTGGCGCGGACACTTCGCCGCTGCGCACCATTTCATTAAACGCCAGCCCCAGCTTCTGTCGCCATTCCAGGCCGACCCAGCAGATACGCGCCGGTAAGCCCTGGAAGTTAATCCGCTCACGCGCCATATCCAGCCAGTGATGCAGGTGTTTATCGTCAGCCACGATCTCTTTCACTTTGGCATCGGTTTTATAAATATCCTGCGGATCGCCGGAAAGCGCCACCCAGCGGAACGGGCCAATGCCACGACAGAACAGCGGTCGAATATACGCTGGCACAAAACCGGGGAAATCAAAGGCGTTTTCCACGCCCATCTCTTTGGCCATCTGGCGAATGTTATTGCCGTAATCAAACGTCGGTACGCCCATTTTGCTAAACGCCAGCATCGCTTCGACATGTGTTGCCATTGAGCGTTTCGCCGCCTGCACCGTACCCTGCGGATCGGACACCGCTTTCGCCTGATACTCTTCCCAGCTCCAGCCGGACGGCAGATAACCATGCAGCGGATCGTGGGCGCTGGTCTGGTCGGTCACCATATCCGGGCGCACACCACGTTTCACCAGCTCCGGCACAACGTCGGCGGCATTCGCGCACAGCGCAATGGAAACCGCTTTACCCTCGCGGGTGTACTTATCGATACGCGCCAGCGCATCGTCCAGCGATGTCGCCTGCTCGTCCACGTAACGGGTACGCAGACGGAAATCAATGCGGCTTTGCTGACATTCAATATTCAGCGAGCATGCGCCCGCCAGCGTCGCGGCTAACGGCTGCGCCCCGCCCATACCGCCCAGCCCGGCGGTTAACACCCAGCGTCCGCTCAGGTTACCCTGATAATGCTGACGTCCGGCCTCAACGAAGGTTTCATACGTCCCCTGCACGATGCCCTGGCTGCCGATGTAGATCCAACTCCCGGCGGTCATCTGACCGTACATCGCCAGCCCTTTGGCATCCAGCTCGTTAAAGTGTTCCCAGGTTGCCCAGTGCGGAACCAGGTTGGAGTTAGCAATCAGTACGCGCGGGGCATTGTCATGGGTTTTGAACACACCGACCGGTTTACCCGACTGGACCAGCAGGGTCTCATCGCTCTCCAGTTGTGTCAGCGCATTAACGATGGCGTCGTAACACGCCCAGTCACGTGCAGCGCGACCAATCCCGCCGTATACCACCAGCTCATGCGGATTTTCCGCCACGTCGGGATCCAGGTTGTTCATTAACATGCGCAGCGGCGCTTCGGTCAGCCAGCTTTTGGCCGTTAAGGTAGTGCCACGCGGGGCACGAATATCCTGCTGACGATATTTGCTATGGGACATGACAGAAAACTCCTCGCGAACGTCGGATAGATAAGTAACATATACTTGTCTATACAAGTTGTCGCAAGGGTGATTTTAACAATTAAGATACATTTTTATTATATTGCGTCAGCAATCACGGTTTTGGTATCCCGACATCAGGACATAAACCGTCCTTGCAGGCGATAGCGGGAACCCGGAAACAGCAAACGAGCATGAGAGACGATGGATGATGCGGACCAGGTTTTGCGGCGGATCAGCAAGCAGGGATCGTGTTCTTTGATTTTCAGCAACGCGCACTCTTCAGCACTGGCGCGTACCGCTTCGACAATGTGCTCACCTTCCGTTAAGGGGGCGATCAGCGACAGGTAAGCGTGAGGCGTGGTCTGGCTGTAATCCTGCGCCAGATACTCCGGCACAATCTCCGCATTCACACAGCGATCTTCAATTTGTACCGGCAAATCGTTCTCGTAGTGCACCATGATGGAGTGAAAAATGGGGGTGCCTTCTTTAACGTTTAACACTAAAGCCTGCTGCGCATTTGCCTGGGTTCTTTCCAGCGTCAGAACCTCACAGCGGTGCTGATGCTGACGCGCGTTGATTTCATCCGCAATACTGCGAATTTCAAACAGCGCAGACTGGCCTTTTGGCTCGGCGACAAACGTCCCCACCCCCTGCAAACGCACCAGCAACCCCTCATCCGTTAACTCACGCAGCGCCCGATTGATGGTCATTCGGCTAAAACCATACTGTGCCACCAGCTCTGCTTCAGACGGGATACGATCGTGAGCTTGCCAGATACCGCTGGCAATCTTTTCGCTGATCTCCTGTTTTACCTTTTCGTAAAAAGGAGCTGGAGCAGAACGGGATGGGAGCATGCGTGTGCCTTCCTTAAGCTGAAATGTGAATGGGTATAGTTTACAGACATTACCCGAACCTGATAAGCGTAACGCCCTCAGGCATGTCAGCGCCACCAGTGCGCGATTTGCCAGCCTAATCGCGCCGCAACGCGTGCCGCTCTGCCATCATCGTCAAAGCGTGGATTAAATTCAACCATATCCACCGCCTGCAGTTTACCGCTACGACAAAGGGGGTCAATCAGCCCCAACAGCGTCGCCAACGGTACACCCAGCGCGGCGGGCGCTGACACGGCGGGCATTTCCCAAACCGGCAGCACGTCAAGGTCGATAGTCAGATAGATGACATCCACGCCAGAGGCAAACTGCGCCAGTTGGGCCTGTGCCGAATCACAGTGCAAATCTTCCACCATGGTGACACCAAGCCGCTGCGCTTCATCCCACAGCGCCTGGGTATTTGCCGCCCGACTGACGCCGATACAGGCATAGTGAAATCCGCGTTGCTGTTCATCGCAAAGGTACGCCAGCTGGCGAAACGGCGTACCAGATGTGGCCTGTTCGGCATGACGCAAATCGAGATGCGCGTCGAGATTGATGATGCCCACTTTTGCCTGTGGGAACGCATCCAGCACGCCAGCGCCATGGGCAAACGCGGTTTCGTGTCCTCCCCCCAGTACCAGGGTACGCATTTTCGCCTGCTGACAGCGCTGTACCGCCTTGCGTAGCGTCTGCTGCGCGCCCTCAAGATCGGGGGCCTGCGCCACAATATTCCCCAGATCCACCAGCCGCTGATGCCCGTCGTGACTGGCTAAATTCGCCAGCGCTTTACGTAGCGCATCTGGCGCTCCGGCGGCTCCCGTACGCCCCTGATTACGTTTAACGCCTTCATCACAGGCAAAACCAAGTAGCGCTATCTGCTCAGAGTACATTTCCGGTGAAAACGCCGGACTCAGCGTAATCGTCTGAAACAGGCGCAGCGCAGTCGGCGACTCGACGCGGTCATCTCGCCCCTGCCATAGCGCAGGAGAAGCAGGTTGCCAGTTAATCATGCAGGTTGTCCTTTGAATACACGTTGGTAGAGCGGGTTACGCCCAGGCTCATAGAGGATCTCGACCGGGAGTTCGGCATCCCACACCACAAAATCAGCCACAAACCCGGCCTTCAATTGACCGTGAGAGGCATGACGTCCCAGCGCCCGGGCCGCATGACGGGTGACGCCTGCCCACGCTTCTTCCGGCGTTAGGCCAAACTGGACGCAAGCCATATTCATCGCCCAGTGCAGACTGATAAACGGACTGGTGCCAGGGTTGAAGTCGGTCGCCACCGCCATCGGCACCTGATATTGCCGTAACAGCTCTACCGGCGGACGCTGTTGCTCTTTGAGGAAATAGAAAGCGCCGGGCAACAACACCCCAACCGTACCGCTTTGGCTCATCGCCGCCACGCCCGCTTCATCAAGATATTCAATATGGTCGGCAGATAAACCGTGGTAGCGGCTCACCAACTGGGCGCCGCCGAGCAGTGACAGTTGTTCAACATGCGCTTTGATCGGGATGCCCAGCGCCTGTGCTGCCTGGAACACCCGCTCACTCTGCGCCAGCGTAAAACCGACGCTTTCGCAGAACAGATCGACGGTCTCGAATAGCCCTTGCTCCCACAACTGCGGCAAAATAGTCTCGCATACCAGCGTAATATAGCCGTCAGGATCGCCCCGGTATTCCGCCGGGGTAGCATGCGCGGCCAACAGCGTCGGGCTTATTTCAATCACATCCTCCGCCGCCAGCGCTGCCACCACACGTAATATTTTCTCTTCTGTCTGCAAATCCAGACCATAACCAGACTTTATTTCCAGTAGCGTAACGCCTTCTTTGATTAACCTCTCCATTCTCTGATGCGCTATATGAAGAAGTTGTTCATCAGTGGCGCTACGGGTCGCCGACACGGTGGCATTAATACCGCCCCCCTGGGCGCTTATCTGCTGATAGGAAACACCGTTAAGCCGCTGCTCCCATTCACCTGCGCGATTCCCGCCAAAGACCAGGTGCGTATGGCAGTCGATCAGGCCAGGCGTCACCAGCCGGCCCTGCATATCAAAGGTATTGTCATGTGTGAGGTATAACGAAGACTCCGGCACAATAGCGCGAATCTTACCCTGGCGGACGATCAACGCATGTCCATCCACCAGCCCATACGGGTTATCACGTTCAGGATCCATGGTCGCCAGGCGAACATTGCGCCAGATAACATCATCAGGGAAGAATTGCTGCATTTGACTCACCACTTGTCATAGGTTGTATAGACATTTATTTTTGATTCGGCGGATGTTGTCAACCTGGATGAGCATAATTGTTATCTATTTGTGATATAAGGTCTCTCCGCGCCGGGCATTACGGCGATAAAAAAGAACTTTTTACCTTTTAACCTTCCCGTTTCGCTCAACTTAGTATAAAAAAGCAGGCTTCAATGGATAACTTTCAAAGCCCGGAGCAACCTGTGAACATATCATCAGTTTCCCGTCTGGCGCTGGCAATGGCTTTTGGCGTGACGCTGACCGCCTGTAGCTCTACACCGCCCGATCAAATTCCTTCCGATCAGACCGCGCCTGGCACCGCTTCGCGCCCGATTCTGTCGGCCAATGAAGCGAAAAACTTCGTCGCCGCGCACTATTTTTCCGCGCTGACGCCAAACACCGCGCCGTGGAGCCCTTCTGCTATTACTTTGCCCGCGCAGCCTGACTTTGTCGTTGGCCCGGCAGGTACCCAGGGCGTGACGCATACCAGCATTCAGGCCGCGGTTGATGCGGCAATCATCAAACGTACCAACAAACGTCAGTACATCGCGATCATGCCGGGCGAATATCAGGGCACGGTCTATATCCCGGCAGCGACAGGTAGCCTGACGCTTTACGGTACTGGCGAAAAACCGCTGGATGTGAAAATTGGCCAGGCCATTGACGGTGATATGAGCACCGCTGACTGGCGTCGTACGGTGAACCCGGGCGGTAAATATATGCCGGGCAAACCAGCGTGGTATATGTTTGATAATTGCCAGAGCAAGCGCGGCACCAATATTGGCGTGATGTGTTCTGCGGTCGTTTGGTCGCAAAATAACGGTCTGCAATTGCAGAACCTGACCATTGAAAACAACCTCGGTGATAGCGTTGATGCAGGTAACCATCCGGCAGTCGCACTGCGTACCGATGGCGATAAAGTACAGATCAACAACGTCAACATTCTGGGTCGCCAGAACACCTTCTTCGTGACCAATAGCGGCGTACAAAACCGTCTGGAAAACGATCGTCAGCCGCGTACGCTGGTGACGAACAGCTACATTGAAGGCGATGTGGATATCGTGTCTGGTCGTGGCGCGGTGGTATTCGATAACACCGATTTCCGCGTTGTGAACTCCCGTACCCAGCAGGAAGCGTACGTGTTTGCACCGGCTACCCTGTCAAACATCTACTACGGTTTTCTGGCTATCAATAGCCGCTTCACGGCAAGTGGTGATGGCGTGGCGCAGCTGGGCCGCTCGCTGGATGTTGATTCTAACACCAATGGACAGGTGGTTATTCGCGACAGCGTGATTAACGAAGGCTTTAACATGGCGAAACCGTGGGCTGACAGCGTTATCTCAAAACATCCCTTTACCGGTAATACCGGCGCGGAAGATGATAAAGGCGAAATCCAGCGCAACCTGAACGACACTAACTTCAACCGCATGTGGGAATACAACAACCGCGGTATTGGTAGCAAAGTGGTTGCAGAGCCTAAGCAGTAATTGCCATTCTCTGATGTAAACCCGGCAGACTCATGCTCTGCCGGGCAATATGCCGGATACTCATCCGGCATTAGACGCAATATTAGTGCGCGTTAACCACCACCCACATCGGGCCCTGGCCTACCGCGTAACGACCTTTCTCCGTCAGCAACCCTTGTTCGCCAGCAATCTCGTATACCGCGATGTGATGAGATTTTTGCCCGGCGGCAATCAGGTATTTACCGCTGTGGTCGATATTAAAACCGCGCGGTTGCGTTTCGGTCGGCTGGAAGCCTTCTTTAGTCAGCACGCTTCCGTCTTCTGAGACGCTAAACACCGTAATCAGACTGGCGGTACGATCGCAGGCATACAAATGACGACCATCCGGCGTAATATGAATATCTGCCGCCCATCGGGTATCGGAGAAATCAGCAGGCATCATATCCAGCGTCTGTACGCATTCAATTTTGCCGTGCGGATCTTTCAGCTCCCAGACGTCAACAGAGCTGTTCAGCTCATTCACGCAATAGGCGTATTGCTTATTCGGATGGAACACCATATGACGCGGACCCGCGCCTTCCACGGTGGTCATTTCTGCCGGCTCCTGCGCGACCAGATGACCATCATCACTGACGTCAAACAGACAGATACGATCCTGTTTCAATGCCGGAACCCACAGAGTACGGTTATCCGGAGAGATGTTGGCCGAGTGGCAACCATCCAGACCCTCAACCGCATCTACTAATTCCACCGGCAGACCATCTTCCAGACGCGTGACGCTCACGCTGCCCGCATTATAGGAACCGACAAACACGAAGCGCCCCTGATGATCGGTAGAAATATGCGTCGGGCTACCCGGCAGCGCAGATTCCGCAACAAAGGTCAGCGCACCGTCATCAGGCGCAATACGATATGCCAGAACACGAAACTCCGGACGCACACCGACATAGAGATAGCGCTTATCCGGGCTGACGACCATCGGCTGTACCTGACCCGGTACATCAACCACCTGGATCAGCGTCAAAGACCCATCGTGATTCAGGCTCCAGACATGAATTTGCTGACTCTCAGGACTGGCGGTATAAACGGTTTGTTTCATRAATACTCCTTTGCTTGTTGGCAGGTGGCTGCAATTGCCTGACACACGCCTAAGGTAGACGCTTTTAACGGTGAATGCTTAATCAAGACTCAGAATTTTGTCCGGCTCCCGTCTCGGTGTACCATTCCAGCAGACACAATTCTCAACCTTAATCTGGAAAAACCTATGACCGCACGCGTGATTGCCCTGGATTTAGACGGTACCTTACTGACCCCGAAAAAGACCTTGTTGCCATCCTCTCTTGAAGCGCTCTCACGCGCCAGAGAAGCAGGCTACCAACTTATCATTGTCACAGGTCGCCATCACGTTGCTATTCATCCTTTTTATCAGGCACTGGCGCTGGATACACCTGCAATTTGCTGCAACGGCACTTACTTGTATGATTATCATGCAAAAAAGGTACTGGAATCCGATCCTCTTCCGGTTGACCAGGCGTTGCAGCTGATCGAAATGCTGGATGAACATCAAATTCATGGACTGATGTATGTTGACGAGGCCATGCTGTATGAGCGTCCGACCGGGCATGTGGTGCGTACCGCTAACTGGGCGCAAACGCTACCGCCGGAACAGCGCCCAACCTTCACCCAGGTTCCTTCGCTGGCGCAGGCCGCGCATGATGTCAACGCCGTGTGGAAATTTGCCCTGACCGACGAAGATATTCCAAAACTACAGCAGTTTGGTAAAGACGTTGAACAACAACTAGGGCTGGAGTGTGAATGGTCCTGGCATGATCAAGTCGACATTGCCCGTAAAGGTAACAGCAAAGGGCGACGTCTTACTCAGTGGATCGAAGCGCAGGGTGGGTCAATGGAAAATGTGATCGCCTTTGGCGACAACTTTAACGATATCAGCATGCTGGAAGCCGCAGGCACCGGCGTGGCGATGGGTAACGCTGATGACGCGGTCAAAGCCCGCGCCAACATCGTGATTGGTGACAATACCACCGACAGCATCGCGAAGTTTATCTACACCCACCTGCTGTAATCAGGCGGTGATCGACACGCTCTTAATTTGCGCGTACAGCCACAGGCCAGGTTTGATGCCAAGCTCATCCCTGGCCCACGGGCTGATCCTCGCCCACAGCGTTTTCCCGCCCACCTCAAGCTGCACTTCCACCTGACCGTTATCGTCATAGCACTGGGCGACCTTCGCACGCAGTATGTTACGAATACTGGTCTGCTGCGGCGGCTGGAGTACCAGCGAAACATCAGACGCCTGAATGCGAATGTGCAGCACGGATTGCAGCGGCTGCTCAAGCTTGTTGACCCACAGATGCTGATCGCCCAGCGCCAGCGCCGTCATCGCATAGTGAGGATGATGCTCCAGCACGCTGACTTTCAGAATGCTGCTCTGCTGTTCTTTCGGCAGCCAAGGATGCATTACGATACTCCCCCAGACGTCCTCCAGCGAACCAAATGCTTTGACCTGCCCGTTTTCCAGCACCATCACTTTGTCTGCCAGGTGCAAAATTTCATCAAGCGAGTGGCTGACATACAGCATCGGAATATTAATTTCACGCGCCAGACGTTGCAGATAAGGTAGCAGTTCGCGTTTGCGCGGAATATCCAGTGAGGCTAACGGTTCATCAAGCAGCAATAACTCTGGCGCGGTAAGCAGCGCCCGACCAATGGCAACGCGCTGTTTTTCGCCGCCGGAAAGACTTCCCGGTAGGCGATCGAGCAGCGGTTCAATGCCCAGCAGCGCCACCAGCTTATCAAACTGCCCGGCCATGCTTTTCGCCATACCGTAACGCAGGTTACCGCGCACCTTATAATGGGGAAACAGACGCGCATCCTGGAATACATAACCCACCCGACGCTTTTCAGGCGTTAAGCAGATTCCGTTTTCAACATCGTTTAACACCCGACCGTTAAGCACAATACGTCCGGACTGCGGCTGCGTCAGACCGCTGATGGCGTTAATCAGCGACGTTTTTCCCGCGCCGGAGACACCAAAAATAGCGGTAATCCCACTGGCAGGCAGCGTTTCGTTGAGCGTCAGGCAATGGATTCCCAACGTCTGGGAGAAGTTAAGTTCCAGCATGATTATCGCCCCGTCCGCTCACGGCTAATACGCGCCAACCATTCAGAAATCAGCAGTGAAATCAGCGCCAACACAATAGAAATAATGCATAATCTTGCCGCTGCGCTTTCGCCGCCAGGCGTTTGGATCAGGGTATACATCGCCGAGGGGATAGTGCGGGTTTCGCCAGGAATATTGGAGACAAAGGTAATCGTTGCGCCGAATTCCCCGAGGGAACGCGCGAACGCCAGCACCGTCCCGACAATAATGCCGGGCAACATCAGCGGTAAGGTAATGGTCATGAATACGCGCCAGCGTCCGGCCCCGAGCGTTCGGGCAGCCTGCTCCAGCTTGACGTCGACACCTTCCAGCGCCAGACGAATTGCCCGTACCATAAGAGGGAAAGACATCACCGCCGCAGCCAGCACCGCACCGCGCCAGCTAAAGGCAAAGGTGATGCCAAACCAGTCATACAGCCGCTCACCGATAAATCCGCGCCGCCCCATGGCGACTAACAGCAGATACCCCACCACCACCGGCGGCAGCACCAACGGCAAATGCAGAACGCTGTCGAGCAGCGCTTTACCCGGGAAGGTGCATCGCACAAGCAGCCAGGCAAAGAAGATCCCAAACGGCAGACTAAACAACACGGCCAGGGAAGAAACTTTCAGGCTCAGTATGACGGCCTGCCATTCAGGATCGGTCAGTATCATTACTTGGTCGTAAATCCATAACGTTTAAAAATTTCAGCAGCCTGCGGTCCTTTCAGGTAATCATAGAACGCGCTGACCGTTGCGTTTTTGTGCCCATCAACAATCGCGATAGGGTATTCCACTTTTTTGTGTGAATCTTCCGGGAAGGTCGCGACAACCTTGACGCCTTTGCTGGCGACAGCATCGGAACCATAGACGATCCCCAGCGGCGCTTCATTACGTTCCACCAGCGCCAGCGCACCGCGAACGTCTTCCGCAGGTGCCAGTTTCGGCGCCAGAGTATCCCATGCGCCCAGTTTTTGCAGTGCTTCCTTGGCATAAATGCCTGCCGGAACATGTTCCGGATCGCCGACAGCCAGGCGTCCACCATTCAGCAAATGGGTCCAGTTGGTTTTACTGTCGATAGTAAAGTCTTGCTGGGCGCTGGCTTTCGGCGCCACCACCACCAGACTGTTGCCTAACAACGTTGCACGCGTGGCGGTATCCATCGATTTTTTATCGACCGCATAATCCATCCATTTCTGATCGGCAGAAATAAACAGGTCAGCAGGCGCGCCTGCTTCAATCTGACGCGCCAGCGTAGAAGAAGAGGCAAAAGAGGAGACGACGTCAACGTTCTTCTCTTTTTTGTATTGCGTCGCAATATCCTGCATCGCGTTGGTGAGCGAAGCCGCTGCGAATACCGTGATTTTCCCTTCATCCGCCAATGCATGTCCTGCGACAGAAAGAGAAAGCGTCGCCCCTGCAAACAAGCGTAACCATGTGCGTGCCATCTGTAGCTCCTTTGAGTTTCGTTATGTACGCGCAAATATAACGGTTAAGCCAGAATTTTCCCAGCGGTTATTGATACCAATTAGAGGTTACGCCATGAAAATATCGGCACGAGAAGCAGGATCTTGAGAAACTGTTGCCAGAGAAAAGGGGCTGAAAGGCAAAAATATAAACGCCCGACTGAGCGGGCGTTTGGGGAATCAATGATTCTGTCTGGACTGGTCTTTCTGACCGATACCGGAAAAAATGTTGAACACTTCACCCAGTCCGTAAATCAGACCCAGAATGATGGCCATCACCACAGGTACCATGATTACGGCGAATACCAGACTTTTCAATAACTCTAACATGGTCAACTCCAGATATAGTCCTTAGTTGTATTCTAACCACATCACGCAGAAAAGCACTCCCCTTTTGTGCGGTTGGCTTTGCGCGCACGCGGTTTTCCGTCACAATACCCTTTTTTGCCAGGAGCTTGTGATGCAGGCCGAAATCCTTCTTACGCTGAAACTTCAGCAAAAACTGTTTGCCGATCCCCGTCGCATTTCTCTGCTTAAGCACATTGCGCTTTCCGGCTCCATCAGTCAGGGCGCGAAGGATGCGGGTATCAGTTATAAAAGCGCCTGGGACGCGATTAACGAAATGAACCAGCTCAGTGAGCAAACGCTGGTTGAGCGCGCCACCGGCGGTAAAGGCGGCGGCGGCGCGGTGTTGACGCGTTACGGCCAGCGTCTGATCCAACTGTATGATTTGCTCGCACAAATTCAACAAAAAGCGTTTGATGTGTTGAGCGATGACGATGCGCTGCCGCTCAATAGCCTGCTGGCAGCCATTTCCCGCTTTTCACTGCAAACCAGCGCCCGTAACCAATGGTTTGGCACGATTACCGCTCGCGACCACGACCAGGTACAACAGCATGTCGACGTCCTGTTGGCCGATGGCGAAACGCGCCTGAAGGTGGCGATTACTGCGCAAAGCGGTGAGCGTTTGGGTCTTGAGGAAGGCAAAGAAGTATTAATTCTGCTGAAAGCACCGTGGGTAGGCATTACCCAGGACGATGCTATCGCTCAGGCCGCTGATAATCAGTTGCATGGAACGATTAGTCATATCGAACGCGGCGCAGAACAATGTGAGGTGTTAATGACGTTGCCAGACGGCCAGACGCTGTGTGCGACGCTGCCAGTGGATCAGACTCACGCTTTAGCGGAAGGTGCTAACGCAACAGCATATTTTAATGCTGACAAAGTGATTATTGCGACGCTGTGCTGAGTTAATTGACATTAGCCTGAAGAACACGTATCCCTGTCATTAATTGCTGCAAATAATGGGATACAAAATGTCATCATTGCAAATTTCGCAAGGCACGTTTCGTCTTAGCGACACAAAAACGCTCCAGTTAGATGCGTTGACATTACACGCGGGTGATAGCTGGGCGTTTGTGGGCTCTAACGGCAGCGGGAAATCCGCGCTGGCCCGTGCGCTGGCAGGAGAATTGCCGCTACTGAAAGGTGAGCGTCACTGTCAGTTTACACGTATTACCCGACTCTCCTTCGAGCAGCTACAAAAGCTGGTCAGCGACGAGTGGCAGCGAAACAACACCGATCTTCTCAGCCCCGGTGAAGATGACACCGGGCGTACCACCGCAGAAATCATTCAGGATGAGGTCAACGACCCCACTCGCTGCGCTGCGCTGGCGCAGCAGTTTGGTATTTCTTCCCTGCTCAACAGGCGTTTCAAATACCTTTCCACCGGTGAAACACGCAAAACCCTGCTCTGTCAGGCGTTAATGTCCGCACCGGATTTACTGATCCTTGATGAGCCTTTTGACGGGCTGGACGTGGCGTCCCGTCGCCAGTTAGCAGAACTGCTCGCTGAACTGCACCAGACTGGTTTTACGCTGGTACTGGTGCTTAACCGCTTTGATGAGATTCCCGAGTTCGTGCAATTTGCCGGCGTACTTGCCGATTGCACGTTGACTGAAACCGGCGCAAAAGCAGACCTTCTGCAACAGGCATTAATCGCTCAACTTGCCCATAGTGAACGCCTGGAAGGCATCCAATTACCCGAGCCGGACGAGCCTTCGGTCCGTCGCACGCTGTCCGATAACGAGCCGCGTATTGTGCTTAACGATGGCACCGTCTCGTATAACGATCGCCCTATCCTGCATCATCTGAGCTGGCAGGTAAATCCGGGGGAACACTGGCAGATCGTCGGCCCCAACGGGGCGGGAAAATCAACCCTACTGAGTTTAATCACCGGCGATCACCCCCAAGGTTACAGCAACGATTTAACGCTGTTTGGCCGCCGCCGGGGTAGTGGTGAAACTATCTGGGATATTAAAAAACACATCGGCTACGTCAGCAGTAGCCTGCATCTGGATTACCGGGTCAGTACGACGGTACGCAACGTGATTCTCTCCGGCTACTTTGACTCAATCGGCATCTATCAGGCCGTCTCTGACAGACAGCACAAACTGGTCCAGCAGTGGCTGGATATTCTGGGCATGGATAAACGTACCGCGGATGCGCCGTTCCACAGTCTTTCCTGGGGGCAGCAACGGCTGGCGTTGATTGTGCGTGCGCTGGTTAAACACCCGACTCTGTTAATCCTCGACGAACCTTTGCAAGGCCTGGACCCGCTCAATCGCCAACTGATTCGTCGGTTTGTGGATGTACTGATCGGTGAAGGCGAAACCCAACTGCTGTTTGTCTCCCACCATGCTGAAGATGCCCCAGCCTGCATTACCCATCGACTGGAGTTTGTGCCCGAGGGTGATGTCTACGCCTATCAACAAACCTCTCTGCGTTAATTTTCATTTGAGGGCGTTTAACACGCCCTTTTTTCTGCATTTTTTTCAGATAAACTCCGAGATAACAACTTAACCTGAGGATTTAAAATAAAATAACCAATGCAAACGAGTGAAAACATCACCGTGTAAACGATTCCACTAATTTATTCCATGTCACACTTTTCGCATCTTTGGTATGCTATGGTTATTGCATACCATAGGCTTAACGGAGCGAATTATGAGAGTATTGGTTACAGGTGGTAGCGGTTACATAGGAAGCCACACTTGCGTGCAGTTGCTGAAAAACGGTCACGAGGTGGTGATCCTGGATAACCTCTGCAACAGCAAGCGCAGCGTTCTGCCCGTCATCGAGCGTTTAGGCGGCAAGCACCCGACTTTCGTGGAAGGGGATATTCGTAACGAAGCGCTGATAACCGAAATTCTGCACGATCATGCCATTGACACGGTCATCCATTTTGCCGGGTTAAAAGCCGTTGGCGAGTCCGTTGCCAAGCCGCTGGAATACTATGACAACAACGTCAACGGGACGCTGCGTCTGGTTAATGCCATGCGCGCCGCTAACGTGAAAAACTTCATTTTCAGCTCCTCCGCGACCGTCTATGGCGATCAGCCGCAAATTCCTTACGTTGAAAGTTTCCCCACCGGCACACCACAAAGCCCGTATGGCAAAAGTAAGCTGATGGTTGAACAGATCCTGACCGATCTGCAAAAAGCACAGCCCGACTGGAGTATCGCCTTACTGCGCTACTTCAACCCGGTTGGCGCGCATCCGTCAGGCGATATGGGTGAAGACCCGCAAGGTATTCCAAACAACCTGATGCCTTACATCGCACAGGTTGCCGTTGGCCGCCGCGAGTCCCTTGCCATATTTGGCAACGACTACCCTACCGAAGATGGCACCGGCGTTCGCGACTATATCCACGTAATGGATCTTGCAGATGGCCACGTCGCCGCGATGGAAAAACTGGCGGGCAAACAGGGCGTGCATATTTACAACCTCGGGGCGGGCATCGGCAGCAGCGTGCTGGATGTGGTCAACGCCTTCAGTAAAGCCTGCGGTAAACCGGTGAATTACCATTTTGCCCCGCGTCGTGATGGCGATCTTCCTGCCTACTGGGCAGATGCCAGTAAAGCCGATCGCGAGCTCAACTGGCGCGTAACTCGCACCCTGGATGAAATGGCACAAGACACCTGGCACTGGCAGTCACGCCATCCGCAGGGATATACGGATTAAGGATCAATCATGACGCAATTCAATCCTGTCGATCATCCACACCGCCGTTTTAACCCGCTCAGCGGGCAGTGGATCCTCGTCTCACCGCATCGTGCAAAACGCCCCTGGCAAGGGGCGCAGGAAACACCATCTAAGCAGGTCCTACCCGCACATGACCCGGACTGCTTCCTGTGTGCAGGCAATACACGTGTTACCGGCGATAAAAACCCGGATTACACCGGGACCTATGTTTTTACTAACGACTTTGCCGCGCTGATGTCCGATACCCCGGACGCGCCGGACAGCCACGATCCGTTAATGCGCTGTCAGAGCGCGCGCGGTACCAGCCGCGTGATTTGCTTTTCGCCCGATCACAGCAAAACGCTGCCGGAACTCAGCGTGCCTGCGCTAACAGAAATCGTGAAAACGTGGCAGGAACAGACGGCAGATTTAGGCAAAACCTATCCCTGGGTGCAGGTCTTTGAGAATAAAGGCGCGGCAATGGGGTGTTCGAACCCCCATCCCCACGGACAGATTTGGGCCAATAGCTTTCTGCCCAACGAAGCCGAACGTGAAGATCGCCTGCAAAAAGCGTACTTCGCCGAACAGGGCGCGCCGATGCTCCTTGATTACGTCCAGCGTGAACTGGCTGATGGTAGCCGTACGGTCGTTGAAACAGAACACTGGCTGTCAGTCGTACCCTATTGGGCGGCATGGCCGTTCGAAACGCTGCTGCTGCCAAAAGCGCATGTCCTGCGTATCACCGATTTGACCGACGAACAGCGCGCTGATCTGGCGCTGGCGTTGAAAAAACTGACCAGTCGTTACGACAACCTGTTCCAGTGCTCATTCCCCTACTCCATGGGCTGGCACGGCGCACCGTTTAACGGTGAAGAAAACCAACACTGGCAGTTGCACGCACACTTTTATCCGCCGCTGCTGCGTTCGGCAACCGTGCGCAAATTTATGGTCGGTTACGAAATGCTGGCGGAAACCCAGCGCGACCTGACAGCAGAACAAGCGGCTGAACGACTGCGTGCGGTCAGCGACATCCATTTTCGCGAATCCGGAGTTTAAATAATGAGTCTGAAAGAAAAAACACAATCTCTGTTTGCTGAAACATTTGGCTACCCTGCCACCCATACTATTCAGGCACCGGGCCGTGTAAACCTGATTGGCGAACATACCGATTATAACGACGGATTCGTTCTGCCCTGCGCTATCGACTATCAAACCGTGATTAGCTGTGCGGCACGCGATGACAGAAAAGTTCGCGTTATCGCGGCTGACTACGATAATCAAATGGACGAGTTCTCTCTGGACGCGCCAATTATCGCTCATGACAGCCAGCAGTGGTCAAACTACGTGCGTGGCGTGGTGAAGCATCTGCAAAAGCGTAATAACGCCTTTGGCGGCGCGGATCTGGTGATCAGCGGTAATGTGCCTCAGGGCGCAGGCTTAAGCTCTTCGGCTTCGCTGGAAGTGGCGGTAGGCACCGTGTTCCAGCAGCTTTATCATCTGCCGCTCGACGGGGCGCAGATTGCTCTGAACGGCCAGGAAGCTGAAAACCAGTTTGTCGGCTGCAACTGCGGCATTATGGATCAGTTGATCTCCGCGCTTGGCAAGAAAGATCATGCGCTGCTGATCGACTGCCGTACGCTGGGCACCAAAGCCGTTTCCATGCCTGAAGGCGTGGCGGTGGTAATCATCAACAGCAATTTTAAACGTACGTTGGTGGGTAGCGAGTACAACACCCGTCGCGAACAGTGTGAAACCGGGGCGCGTTTCTTCCAGCAACCTGCCCTGCGTGATGTCAGCTTTGAAACCTTTAGCGCAGTTGCTCACGAACTGGATCCGATTGTCGCCAAACGCGTTCGTCACGTGATCACGGAAAACGCGCGTACCGTTGAAGCTGCGAATGCGCTGGAAAAAGGCGACCTGTTACGCATGGGTCAGCTGATGGCGGAATCTCACGCTTCAATGCGCGATGACTTTGAAATTACCGTGCCGCAAATTGATACGCTGGTTGAGATTGTCAAAGCAACCATCGGCGATAAAGGTGGTGTTCGTATGACAGGCGGCGGCTTCGGGGGCTGTATTGTGGCGCTGATCCCGCAAGATCTGGTGCCTGCCGTGCAGCAGGCCGTCGCCGAACAGTACGAAGCTAAAACCGGTATTAAAGAAACATTTTACGTCTGTAAACCTTCACAAGGAGCCGGACAATGTTAAACGAAATTCCCGTAATGGCGCCCGACGGTCAGCCGTTCCGCCTGCTTACCCTGCGTAACGACGCGGGGATGGTGGTCACGCTCATGGACTGGGGCGCAACGCTGCTCTCTGCGCGTATTCCACTTAGCGATGGTAGTGTGCGCGAAGCCCTGCTCGGTTGCGCCAGTCCGGAGCAATACCCGGAACAGGCTGCGTTTCTGGGGGCTTCCATTGGCCGCTACGCTAACCGTATCGCCAACAGCCGCTATACCTTTGACGGCGAAACCATTGAATTGCTGCCAAGCCAGGGTGATAACCAACTGCACGGCGGACCGAACGGTTTCGACAAACGTCGCTGGCAGATAGTGAATCAGAATGACCGTCAGGTGCTGTTTGCCTTAACGTCTGACGATGGCGACCAGGGTTTCCCTGGGAATCTTTGCGCCACCGCGCAGTATCGCCTGACTGACGATAATCGGATTTCGATAACCTACCGTGCCACGGTTGATAAGCCCTGCCCGGTAAATCTGACGAATCATATCTATTTTAATCTCGACGGTGACAAAACGGATGTGCGCCAGCACAAGCTGCAAATTCTGGCGGACGAGTATTTACCCGTAGACGAAATGGGCATCCCGCATGACGGGCTGAAATCCGTCGCCGGAAGCACTTTTGATTTCCGTTCCCCGAAAATCATCGCCAGCGAATTTCTGGCCGATGACGATCAGCGCAAGGTAAAAGGTTACGATCACGCCTTCCTGCTCCAGGCACAAGGCAATGCGCGTACTCCGGCGGCTCAGGTTTGGTCTCAGGATGAAAAACTGCAGATGGTGGTTTACACCTCAGCCCCGGCATTGCAGTTTTACTCAGGAAACTTCCTTGGCGGTACGCCTTCACGTGGGCCGGAGGCCTATGAAGACTGGCAAGGTCTGGCGCTGGAAAGTGAGTTTCTGCCAGACAGCCCGAATCATCCAGAATGGCCACAGCCGGACTGCTTCCTGCGCCCGGGTGAAGAGTATACCAGCGTGACGGAATATCAGTTTATTCCTGCCTGACAGTTCATCCTGACAGGCCCGATAGAATAAATTTATCGGGCCTGTTGTTTGTTTTCCGCAGCAAACCCGCTCACCCCCCCATCATCCAAAGACAAAATCGCAACCTTGAGTTCACAAGAACCTTACACTGTGGCGCTATTTTCGCTATGGTTATGCGTAATCATTGCCGCTGACTCATTACGGCAATATAATGAGAATTATTATCATTAAATATGATTGATAGGAGTGAGTGTATGGCTGTAACTAAGCTGGTTCTGGTACGACACGGTGAAAGTCAGTGGAACAACGAAAACCGTTTTACCGGTTGGTATGACGTTGATCTGTCCGAGAAAGGCGTAGGTGAAGCAAAAGCGGCCGGTAAACTGCTGAAAGAGGAAGGCTATAGCTTTGATTTTGCCTATACCTCTGTGCTGAAACGTGCCATCCATACCCTTTGGAACGTCCTGGACGAACTGGATCAGGCCTGGCTGCCGGTTGAGAAATCCTGGAAACTGAACGAGCGTCATTACGGCGCGCTACAGGGTCTGAACAAAGCAGAAACCGCTGAAAAATACGGTGACGAGCAGGTTAAGCAATGGCGTCGCGGCTTTGCGGTTACCCCACCGGAACTGACCAAAGATGACGAGCGTTATCCGGGTCACGACCCGCGTTATGCCAAACTGACTGACAAAGAACTACCGCTCACCGAAAGCCTGGCGCTGACCATCGATCGCGTGATTCCTTACTGGAACGAAACCATTCTGCCGCGTATGAAAAGCGGTGAGCGCGTAATTATCGCTGCTCACGGTAACTCCCTGCGCGCGCTGGTGAAGTACCTGGATAACATGAGCGAAGATGAAATCCTCGAACTGAACATCCCGACCGGCGTACCGCTGGTGTATGAGTTTGACGAAAACTTTAAGCCGATTAAACACTACTATCTGGGTAACGCTGACGAGATCGCGGCAAAAGCCGCAGCCGTTGCTAACCAGGGTAAAGCGAAGTAATTTTTTCGCTCCCAATAAAAAAAGCGTGGAATGCTCCACGCTTTTTTTATTGCCGGATGGCGGCGTTGCCTTATCCGGCCTACCGAGGCTAACCCGGATGAGTTTTTTACCCGCGGCGCGCTTTTACCGCTTCCGCCAACTGGCGTAACACCGCATCGGTATCTTCCCAGCCAATGCAGGCATCGGTGATGCTCTTGCCGTAGGTCAGGGGTTCACCGCTATCCGGGTTCTGATTACCTTCAACCAGATGGCTTTCAATCATCACGCCAATAATTGCTTTTTCGCCACCGGCAACCTGCCCGCAAACGTCTTTCGCAACATCCATCTGCTTTTTGAACTGCTTGCTGGAGTTGGCATGGCTAAAGTCGATCATCACCTGCGGAGAAAGCCCCGCTTTGACCAAACCTTCTTTCACGTCGGCAACGTGCTGAGCGCTGTAATTCGGCTCTTTGCCGCCGCGCAGAATGATATGGCAATCGCCATTACCGCTGGTATTCACAATCGCCGAATGGCCCCATTTGGTTACAGACAGGAAGCAATGCGGCGCCCCGGCAGCATTGATTGCATCAATGGCGACTTTGATGGTGCCATCAGTACCGTTTTTAAAACCAACCGGGCAGGACAAACCTGACGCCAATTCACGGTGTACCTGAGATTCTGTAGTACGTGCGCCAATTGCGCCCCAGCTCATAAGATCGGCAAGATATTGTGGGGTGATCATATCCAGGAACTCGCCTGCGGCCGGCAAACCACTGTCGTTGATATCCAGCAGCAGTTTACGGGCAATGCGCAGACCGTCGTTGATCTGGAAGCTGTTATCCATGTGCGGATCGTTGATAAGTCCTTTCCAGCCTACGGTTGTACGCGGTTTTTCAAAATAGACGCGCATGACGATTTCAAGTTCGCCTTTTAACTCTTCACGTAGCGCCAGCAAGCGAGCGGCATACTCTTTAGCCGCTGCCGGATCATGAATAGAACACGGCCCAATCACCACCAGCAGACGATCGTCACTGCCTTTGAGAATTTTATGAATCGCCTTACGGGCATGCGCCACCGTATTGGCGGCATTTTCAGTAGCGGGGAATTTTTCCAGCAGTGCGACCGGGGGTAATAATTCGTTGATCTCTTTAATGCGTAAATCGTCGTTCTGATAATTCATGATTATTCCAGCGTTGCCATACTTATATAAATGAATGCAATCCCTCCAATCTATATCTTCAGTCATAAAGTGTAAACGGGGTTTTACACTTTGGACGGATTAATCCTGGAATAGGCCCAAAAAACGCAATAAAGTAGCGAAAAAAGAGATCCAGACTACAATTTATAACTGCAACAGCTTAAATTCTCATAAATTTCAAGATTCTATGCTGGTTTTAATTTGCATAGCAAAACTATTAACCATGTCCTGCTGATGTACTGGCACATGCACTGTTGGAAGACGTTATCCGACATCTCAATCATAACAGGAGCATAATATGCATATGACAAAGCTGACTTCACTCTTTTTGACGGCCACACTCAGCCTCGCCAGCGGCGCGGCGCTCGCAGCTGACACCAACACGCAGTCGAATAACGGCCAGGCAAATTCCGCGGCAGATGCCGGTCAAGTCGCGCCAGACGCGCGCGAAAACGTTGCGCCAAATAATGTCGATAACAACAACGTGAATTCGGGTGGCACAATGCTGCATCCGGACGGTTCATCAATGAACCATGAAGGAATGACCAAAGACGAGGTGCATAAAAACACCATGTGTAAGGACGGACGCTGCCCGGATGTGAATAAAAAAGTTGAGACCGGAAACGGCATCAATAATGATGCCGACACCAAAACTGACGGTACTACCCAGTAACGCTGAAAATAAAGCTAATAACGGGAGAGCAATAGCTCTCCTTTTTAATTTTATCATCCCAAAAACGGTATCATGACATACAGTAAAGGTGAGAATAACAAAGGGATGGCATAATGGCGCACTCACATACTCATACTTCCCCTGAGCAAACTAAGGACAATAATGCCCGCAGATTGCTTTTCGCATTCTGCATTACAGCCGGATTTATGCTGGTTGAAGTGGTGGGTGGAATTATTTCAGGCTCGCTGGCGTTACTGGCTGATGCCGGACATATGCTCACAGATGCCGCCGCGCTTCTATTTGCCCTGCTGGCGGTCCAGTTCTCCAGACGCCCGCCCACTATAAGGCACACTTTCGGCTGGTTGAGACTCACAACATTAGCCGCGTTTGTTAACGCCATCGCATTGGTTGTGATCACCATTTTAATCGTCTGGGAGGCGATTGAGCGCTTCCATACGCCACGTCCCGTAGCGGGCGGCATGATGATGATCATTGCTGTCGCGGGTTTACTGGCGAACGTGCTCGCTTTTTGGGTTTTACATCGCGGCAGTGAAGAGAAAAACCTTAACGTCCGCGCCGCAGCGCTACACGTAATGGGCGATTTGCTCGGCTCGGTTGGAGCAATCATCGCTGCGCTGATTATTATCTGGACGGGCTGGACGCCAGCGGACCCAATTCTCTCGATTCTGGTTTCCGTGCTGGTACTGCGTAGCGCCTGGCGGTTATTGAAAGATAGCGTAAATGAATTACTGGAAGGCGCTCCGCTTACATTGGATATTGCCGCCTTGCAGCGCCATCTCAGCCGGGATATCCCCGAAGTTCGCAATGTGCATCATGTACACGTCTGGATGGTAGGTGAAAAACCGGTCATGACGCTGCATGTGCAGGTGGTCCCGCCGCACGATCACGACGCGCTGCTGGAGCGTATTCAACATTTCCTGATTCATCACTACCAGATTGAACACGCCACGATCCAGATGGAATATCAGCCGTGCAATGGGCCGGACTGCCACCTGTATCAAGGCGTGTCCGGCCATGCACATCATCACCATTAATGGGACAGCGCGTGGGAACCCCGCTCACGCGCGCTGTTAATCCACAACCTGCTTCCGTTCAGGGCGATAACCGTCAGGATCATATATTCCAGTGACATGGCATATACGCCTTGCAGAGCAAAGATCACTACGCTAATGACGTTAATGATCACCCACAACAGCCAGTTTTCAACGTATTTGCGCGTCATCAGGATCATCGCCACAATCGACAGCACCATCATGCAGGAATCCCAGAACGGGAATGCATCGGGTTGCAACTCTGGAGCCGCTACCTGTAATCCCAGCCCCTGCATAATGTTCACGGCAATACGTGTCAAAAATGCAAACACCGGATCGATATAGACCGACATCAGGCCAATCGCCACCACGCAAGCAGCCAGCCAACCGATCGCTTTCGGTAACGGCAACCAGCGTATTTTCAACTCTGCCTCATGCTGGTTGGTTTGCCGGGACCAGGCATACCAGCCGTAGATATTCGCGGCAAAAAAGAAAACCTGCAGCAACAGGCTGGCATAGAGCTGGATCTGAAAGAAGATAATCGCAAACAGCGTGACGTTTATCAGTCCGAAGACGTAATTACTGATTTTCTCAAGGCTCGCCAGGCCAATACACAATAACCCGGCGATCGTCCCCACGGCTTCGATCCACGACAGATCGTAACCGCCCGCACCGATCGGAATATGTACCAGAATGTTCTGCGTGCTAAAAAAGTCCATCTTTTCCCCCAGAGCAAATAAATTAATTAAGCCCGAAGTGTAGCCGCAAATTCCAACATGCGGTTTAACGGCAGCAATGCACCTTCTCGCAGCGCTGCATCTACATGTATCTCGTGAGCAATCCCCCCTTGCTCCAGACCCTCAGCAATCGCCTTGAGGCCGTTCATCGCCATCCACGGACAATGTGCGCAACTGCGACAGGTTGCCCCTTCGCCTGCCGTTGGCGCTTCAAGCAACTCTTTATCGGGAACAGCTTGCTGCATTTTGTAAAAAATACCCCGGTCTGTCGCCACTATCAGTTGCTGGTGCGGTAACGATTTTGCTGCGTTGATTAACTGGCTGGTTGACCCGACCGCATCGGCCATATCAACGATGGACTGAGGGGACTCCGGATGCACCAGCACGGCGGCATTGGGGTAAAGCGCTTTCATGCGTGTTAAAGCCTGAGTTTTAAACTCGTCGTGGACGATACACGCCCCCTGCCAACAAAGAACGTCTGCACCGGTCTGTTTTTGCACGTAGTTGCCCAGATGTCTGTCCGGGGCCCAGATGATTTTTTCACCCAAACTATCAAGATGCTCAATAAGTTCAACCGCAATACTGGAGGTCACGACCCAGTCGGCACGTGCTTTAACTGCTGCTGAGGTATTGGCGTAAACCACTACGGTGCGATCCGGATGCGCGTCGCAAAACGCGCTGAACGCATCAATCGGACAACCCAGATCTAATGAACATTCTGCCTGCAGGGTTGGCATCAGGATGGTCTTTTCCGGGCTGAGAATTTTGGCGGTTTCTCCCATAAATCTCACGCCCGCAACCAACAGCGTAGAAGCGGGATGTTTTGAGCCGAACCTCGCCATCTCCAGAGAATCAGAAATACAGCCGCCGGTCTCTTCGGCCAACTGTTGGATTTCAGGATCGGTGTAATAGTGCGCGACCATAACGGCATCACGCTCTTTCAGCAGGCGCTTGATTTTTTCACGGTAAAATTGTTTTTCGTCCGCACTCAGCGGTGCTGGCTTCGGCGGAAATGGATAAATTGCAGCTTCAGGATCAAACATCACGCTCATCTTGCTTTCTCGTTTTACTGGCTTAACGAAATAACCGATTAAAAGCGTGACACACGCCATATTCGGTTTAGTTTGTTTTATATGCTAAACAAGATAGCGGATTAGTGCAGAAAAGTCACAATAATTGCGTGTGATGAGTACCGGATGGCGACTGGCGTCTTATCCGGCCTACATTTGGCACCCGTAAGCCTGATAAGCGAAGCGCATCAGGCAAGCAGGTTCGAATCTTCCATATTGCAGATAGCAAAAAGGCGCCTTTAGGGCGCCTTTTTACACTGGTGGGGCGTGCAGGATTCGAACCTGCGACCAATTGATTAAAAGTCAACTGCTCTACCAACTGAGCTAACGCCCCCTTATAGGGTTTACTTCTTTATACTTTCAGGATGGTGGGTCGTGCAGGATG
>NZ_CP069763.1:2889797-2889938 GCF_016893685.1 Citrobacter cronae | reverse complement strand
TTGGTGGGTCGTGCAGGATTCGAACCTGCGACCAATTGATTAAAAGTCAACTGCTCTACCAACTGAGCTAACGACCCGCTCGGATGTCACCTGAAAAAATTTTACTCGGAACCACCAGGAATTGGTGGGGCGTGCAGGATG
>NZ_CP069763.1:2889505-2889718 GCF_016893685.1 Citrobacter cronae | reverse complement strand
AGTTGGTGGGGCGTGCAGGATTCGAACCTGCGACCAATTGATTAAAAGTCAACTGCTCTACCAACTGAGCTAACGCCCCGAGTGGTGGGTGATGACGGGATCGAACCGCCGACCCCCTCCTTGTAAGGGAGGTGCTCTCCCAGCTGAGCTAATCACCCGATACTACGCTGGATACTACTTACTAACTGAGTTAGTGGTGGGTCGTGCAGGATG
>NZ_CP069763.1:2858358-2889425 GCF_016893685.1 Citrobacter cronae | reverse complement strand
ATTGGTGGGTCGTGCAGGATTCGAACCTGCGACCAATTGATTAAAAGTCAACTGCTCTACCAACTGAGCTAACGACCCACTTTTTTCGCCGCTTTCAGGCTGTTTGATATCCCTTGGCAACGGCGGCATATATTACTGATTTCAGATTTTAGCGCAACAAAAATTTCGAGGTAAATAACTCAACTGCTTAGGAATCACACGACGCGACCAGAAATAACACGATTTCTGGTCGCATGGTGGTCATTACATCGCGTTAAGGCGTTTTTGCGCTTGTTTCGCGCCATCAGTGCCAGGATATTTAGTGATAACCTGCTGATAAACCGCTTTAGCTTTTGCTGTGTCGCCCTTGTCCTGCATGATGACGCCGACTTTATACATCGCGTCTGCAGCCTTAGGTGATTTTGGGAAATTTTTAACTACCGAAGCGAAATAGAACGCGGCATCATCTTTTTTACCCTTGTTGTAATTCAACTGACCCAGCCAATAATTGGCATTTGGCAGGTAAGTAGAGTCCGGGTACTTTTTGATGAAGTTCTGAAATGCTTCAATCGCGTCATCCTGACGGGATTTATCCTGTACCAGGGCGATTGCTGCATTGTAATCGGTATTCGCATCGCCAGTTTGTGCCGGAGCCCCTGACGTTGCCGCAGCCCCCGCATCAGGCGCAGGGGTCGCCGCCCCGCTCTGATCCCCACCCGCAGACTGCGCCGCAGGCGCGCTACCGCTGCCAAGATTATTCATCTGCAGCAATATCTGTTTCTGACGTTCAACAACCTGATTCAGTTGATACTGATTTTCCTGAATTTGACCACGCAGAGAGTCAATATCGGACTGATTATCGGAGAGTTGTTGCTGGAGTTGGGTTAAAAGCTGACTGTGAGCGTTAGAAATACGCTCGAGTTGAGTGACACGGTCTTCGACCGAGCCTGAGCCGACACTACTGATTGGCGCCTGTGCAAAAGCGGCCCAGGGGGCCGCTATGCCAACCAGTAACGACAGACTCAACAAATGATGTCTGAAGTTACTGCTCATGCAATTCTCTTAGTAAACCAGTACGGCACGACGGTTTTTGGAGTAAGCCGCTTCGTCATGACCCAGTACTGCAGGTTTTTCTTTACCGTAAGAAACGATGGAGATCTGGTCAGCAGAAACGCCTTTACCCTGCAGGTACATCTTAACGGCGTTTGCACGACGCTCACCCAGGGAAATGTTGTACTCAGGAGTACCACGTTCGTCTGCATGACCTTCTACGGTGACTTTGTAAGACGGGTTGCTACGCAGGAAGTTAGCGTGCGCATCCAGCATTGCAGCGAAGTCAGAACGGATATCGTACTTGTCCAGATCGAAGTAAACGATGTTGTTCTGCTGCAGCTGCTGCATCTGAAGACGCGCTTGCTCTTCAGAAGACATGTTGCCGCTGCCGTTTGCATCCATACCAGTGCCGGCACCCAGCATGCCTTCGCTGCCGTCATTGCTGGCGTTCTTGTTAGAAGAACATGCCGCAATAGCCATAACAGGCAGAGCAATCATCAGCCCTTTCAGCACTTTGTTCAGTTGCATTTCAATGATTCCTTTATTAATCAATTATTTATTATCACAGATACGGCGACCAGGCAGGGAATTTAACCTGACCATCAGTTGCCGGAAGACGCGCTTTGAAACGCCCATCTGTAGAAACCAAATTCAGCACGGATCCCATCCCCTGAGAAGAGCTGTAGATTACCATAGTGCCGTTAGGTGCCAGACTTGGCGTTTCATCCAGGAACGTTGACGACAGAACTTGTACGCCACCCGCTACCAGATCTTGTTTGGCAATGTGTTGCTGACCGTTAGCCGAGCTTACCATTACCATAAATTTACCGTCACTGCTCACATCCGCATCCTGGTTTTGCGAACCTTCCCAGGTAATACGCTGCGGAGCACCGCCGTTGACGTTAACTTTGTATACCTGCGGACGACCGGCCTGGTCAGAAGTAAAGGCCAGATTCTGGCTGTCCGGGAACCAGGTAGGTTCAGTGTTGTTGCTGCGACCATCCGTCACCTGACGGATTTGACCAGAACCAATGTCCATGACATACAGGTTCAGGCTACCGGTTTTAGACAGGGCAAACGCCAGTTTGCTGCCATCCGGAGAAAACGCAGGTGCGCCGTTGTGACGCGGGAAAGAAGCGACCTGACGAACAGCGCCATTAGACAACGTCTGAATAACCAGCGCAGAACGACCGCTTTCGAAGGTCACGTAAGCCAGTTTTGAACCGTCCGGAGACCACGCCGGAGACATCAGCGGCTGCGGAGAACGGTGTACCACGAACTGGTTGTAACCATCGTAGTCGGACACGCGTAATTCGTACGGGAACTGACCGCCGTTGGTCTGGACAACATACGCGATACGGGTACGGAATGCGCCCTTAATGCCGGTCAGTTTTTCAAATACTTCGTCACTGGCAGTATGGCCCGCGTAACGCAGCCATTGCTTGTTCACTTTATAGGTGTTCTGCGCCAGTATGGTACCCGGCGCGCCGCCGGTATCTACCAGTTGATAAGCCACGCTGTAGGAGCCATCAGGATTCGGCGTTACCTGCCCGACCACGACGGCATCAATACCCAGCGCAGACCATGCAGCAGGTTGAACTTCCGCCGCGGTGCCCGGCTGCTGCGGCAGACGAGAACGGTCTAATGGGTTAAATTTACCGCTGTTACGCAGGTCAGCGCCTACGATACCACCGATATCTTCAGGTGCAGCACCCGGCCCTGCCCACTGGAATGGGACAACGCCAATCGGGCGTGCCGAGTCCACCCCCTGGGTGATCTCGATACGTACTTCTGCATGCAGCACTGCTGCCCACAGCATCAGAAAACCAAATGCTACTCGTAATGCCTGCTTCATCATATCTCCCTTATCTGGACGGAACGCCCACGATAATTTAGCAGAATGTTAACAAACTCAAATACACAAAACTACCAGAACTCTGTCTCAACCTTAGACTGTTTCCCCCGATTTCTCAGGGGTTGTTATTACAGTTTAAAGTCCAGTTTGGCATCTTTTACTTTTTCATAAACAGCCTGGCTAGGCGGTTTAGGAATTCTGGCTGTTTTCGCAGCCGTCAGCGCAGCCTGGCACAATGCCGGATCGCCGCCCTCTTCGGTCACATCCAGTAACAGACCATCGGGTGCTAACTTGATATGTAGTACGCAAGATTTGCCCGCATACAAATCAGCACCATACAGACGGCTCTGGATCGCATTACGAATTTGAGAGGCGTAAGCACTGATATCAGCGCCAGATGCGCCGCCATTTGCACCACTTGTACCACTATCTTTCGCCGGCTGACCGTTTCCTTTCGCTCCACCACCTGATTTCGGCGCATTCTTACCGGAGCTTAAGTCACCCAACAGGTCGTCAACGCCCGAGGCCGCAGCGGCCTTCTCAGCAGCCGCTTTTTTCGCTGCAGCGGCTTTATCTGCCGCAGCTTTCTTGTCAGCAGCAGCTTTGTCAGCGGCAGCTTTCTTGTCTGCAGCGGCTTTTTCCGCAGCGGCTTTCTTTTCAGCCGCCGCTTTTTCAGCAGCTGCTGCTTTTGCGGCAGCGGCTTTTTCTGCTTTTTCGGCGGCAGCTTTTTCTGCTGCAGCTTGCTTAGCGGCTTCAGCCTGGGCTTTCTTCGCGGCGTCTGCGGCAGCCTTAGCGGCTTGTGCTTCGGCAACTTTCTTCGCATCAGCGGCGGCTTTAGCGGCTTCAGCCTCAGCTTTTTTCTGTGCGTCCGCAGCGGCTTTCTTCGCGGCATCTGCCGCTTGTTTCGCCTGTGCATCCGCCTTGGCCTTCGCGTCTGCAGCAGCCTTCGCCGCAGCTTCTTCAGCCTGTTTCTGCTGCTCTTGCGCTTTCGCGGCGGCAGCTTCAGCCTGTTTCTGCTGTTCCGCTTGTTCGCGCACTTTTTCCTGCGCGGCTAAACGTTCTTTTTCCAGCTGCTTCAGGCGCTCTTGCTCAGCGGCCTGTTTCTCGCGAAGTTCTTCAGCCTGTTGCTGCGCCTGTTTTTCACGCTGCTCTTCTGCACGTTTCGCACTTGCCTGCTGTTGCTGCTGCCTGTCGTACTGTTGCACAACGGCGCCAGGATCAACCATAACGGCGTCGATGGACGAACCGCCACCGCCGCCGGCTGAAGCATCAATGTGCTCATCGAACGAACTCCAGATCAGCGCTGCAAATAAAATGACATGCAGCACCGCTGAAATAATTATCGCCCTTTTGAGCTTGTCGTTTTGTTCGGTTGCCTTTGACACTCTCGGTTCCCAAAAAACTGTTCGCCTGTTACGCGCTATCTTTCAAGCCAGCAATACGCAGACATCAGATTGGCTGCGTCATCAAGCCAACCGATTTCACGCCTGCACTGTGTAACAAGTTCAGCGCTTTAATTATTTCATCATAAGGCACGTCTTTCGCACCACCGATTAAAAAGACCGTTTTCGGATTGGTCTGCAGGCGGCTTTTCGCTTCCGCAATAACCTGCTCCGGCGGCAGTTGATCCATACGATCTTTTTCAACCACCACGCTGTATTGCCCAATACCGGAAACTTCAATAATGACCGGAGGTTCGTCGTTACTGCTGACGGCTTGCGATTCGGTCGCATCCGGCAGATCGACTTCCACACTCTGGGTAATGATCGGCGCGGTTGCCATAAAGATCAGCAGCAGCACCAACAGTACGTCGAGCAGCGGTACAATATTGATTTCGGACTTAAGTTCGCGACGACCTCGTCCACGCGTTCTGGCCATGGCTTACCCCTTGTTGCTCTCGCTAACGGTAAACGCCTGGCGGTGCAGAATCGCGGTAAACTCTTCCATAAAGTTGTCGTAATTCAGTTCCAGCTTGTTCACGCGCTGATTCAGTCGGTTGTAAGCCATAACCGCCGGGATTGCCGCAAACAGACCGATAGCCGTCGCAATCAACGCTTCCGCGATACCCGGTGCGACCATTTGCAACGTTGCCTGTTTTACCGCGCCCAGCGCGATAAACGCGTGCATGATCCCCCAAACGGTACCGAACAGACCGATATACGGACTGATGGAGCCGACGGTGCCGAGGAATGGAATATGCGTTTCCAGCGTTTCCAGTTCACGGTTCATCGAGATTCGCATCGCACGGGATGCCCCCTCAACGACCGCTTCCGGCGCATGGCTATTGGCCCTGTGCAAACGCGCAAATTCTTTGAATCCGCTATAAAAAATTTGTTCCGATCCCGCCAAATTATCACGACGCCCCTGACTTTCCTGATACAGGCGTGACAACTCAATACCAGACCAGAACTTGTCTTCAAATGCTTCTGCTTCACGTGAAGCGGCATTCAGAATACGGGTCCGCTGGATAATAATGGCCCAGGATGCGATTGAGAAACCAATCAAAATCAACATGATAAGTTTAACCAGAAGGCTTGCCTTCAGGAACAAATCAAGGATATTCATGTCAGTCACTGCTTAAACTCCGCGACAATAGACTTGGGAAGCGCACGAGGCTTCATTTTGAGTGGATCAACGCAAACAATCAGAACTTCGGCTTCATTCAGCACGGTGTTCTCTGCGTTGACAATGCGTTGCGTGAAAACCAATGAGGTGCCACGCATTGACGTAATTTCGGTTTGGACTTCGAGCATATCGTCGAGCCGTGCAGGCGCAAAATACTCAAGAGTCATCTTGCGCACCACAAAGGCTACGCGCTCTGCCAGCAGCACCTGCTGACTGAAGTGATGATGACGCAGCATCTCTGTGCGTGCTCTTTCATAAAAAGCGACGTAGCTGGCGTGGTAAACCACCCCACCGGCATCAGTGTCTTCATAGTAGACACGAACCGGCCATCGAAACATATACTTATTCATTCTTACTGCCTCTTTGTTGGCTTCGTCCACTCACACCCGTTGCTTACCCTGGTAAGCGCCTGGTGACTCGCGTTTTTGCCGCCGCGATGCATCAAGAATGTCGTTGTATATCGCGCTGTCTTCACTGTACATCCCGGTAATGCAACAAAAGGTTAGTGCTTTCAAACTTCGCTACTATACGCGCGGGAATGGTGCTTTGGAATGGGGGAAAGTAAACGGAGAGTAAAAAATTATGGGCTTATGCAAGCCCATAAATATTTAAGGATGTTTCTTATTCAAAAGAAGAAGAAAATCAGACCAACAACGAGGACGATATCCGCGATCAGCGGGCAGAAGATGCCCTGCCAGTGCACCGCGCGAGGACGAAAGCCAACGCCGTGAATGATGCCAGCGCAGACAGCCCACATCAGCAGAAAACCATGCCAGATTTCAAGCTCACTGGTTTTGGCCGCGAAACGTGACGGGTCCCAGAATATGCAGCCAGCCAACACGATTGCCAGCACAAAGGAAAGCGCCCGCAAGGGGCGCTTGTCCATTACCGCATAAACCATCGCGATAAGGTTGATCATCAACTTTCTTCTTGTCCGGCTTTGCCTGATTCAACGTGCTCAAGCGCCAGGGCTGTGATTATCCCAAATGCACAGGCAAGAAGCGTTCCCAGAATCCATGCGAAATACCACATATTTAGCTCCTTACTTAGTACAGAGAATGGGTGTTACGTTCAATATCTTCTTTGGTGATGCGACCAAACATTTTCCAATAACACCAGGTGGTGTAGATGAGAATGATCGGTACAAACACCAGTGCCACATAAGTCATCACGTTCAGCGTCAGCTGACTGGAAGTCGCATCCCACATGGTCAGACTCGCGTTCATCATGGTGCTGGATGGCATCACAAACGGGAACATTGCGATACCGGCAGTCAGGATGATGCAGGCTAACGTCAGTGAGGAGAAGACGAACGCCCATGCCCCTTTCTCCATACGAGAAGTCAGGATGGTCAACAGCGGCAGAACCACGCCCAGTGCAGGAACCAGCCACAGGACAGGTGCATTATTAAAGTTCACCATCCATGCGCCAGCAACACGCGCCACTTCTTTGGTCAGCGGGTTAGAGGCGGCATGATGATCCACTGCAGAGGTCACAACATAACCGTCAATACCGTAAATCACCCACACGCCGGCCAGCGCGAAGCAGACCAGAGTCACCAGCGCCGCTACCTGCGCGGTGGTACGCGTACGCAGGTGCAGTTCACCAACCGTACGCATCTGCAGGTAGGTCGCGCCCTGGGTGATGATCATACCAACACTCACGATACCTGCCAGCAGACCAAACGGATTCAGCAACTGGAAGAAGTTACCGGTGTAGTACAGACGCAGGTACTCATCGATATGGAACGGTACGCCCTGCAACAGGTTACCGAACGCCACGCCAATTACCAGCGGCGGAACAAAGCTACCAATGAAAATGCCCCAGTCCCACATGTTACGCCAACGAGTGTCTTCAATCTTGGAACGGTAATCAAAACCGACCGGACGGAAGAATAAAGACGCCAGTACCAGAACCATCGCCACATAGAAACCAGAGAACGCAGCGGCATACACCATCGGCCAGGCAGCGAACAGAGCGCCACCCGCGGTGATGAGCCAAACCTGGTTACCGTCCCAGTGCGGGGCGATGGAGTTAATCATAATTCGACGCTCGGTATCATTACGACCGAGGAAACGGGTGAGCATGCCCACCCCCATGTCGAAGCCATCAGTGACCGCAAAACCAATCAGCAGAATGCCGACCAACAGCCACCAGACAAAACGCAATACTTCATAATCGATCATTTGACGACTCCTGTCTTAGCGTGCCGGCTGAGAAGTCACATTGGACTGCTCAAAGTGATAGCGACCGGTTTTCAGGCTGCTCGGGCCGAGGCGTGCAAACTTGAACATTAAGAACAATTCTGCCACCAGGAACAGGGTATACAGGCCACAAATCAGGATCATGGAGAACAGCAGATCGCCTACTGTCAACGATGAGTTTGCCACCGCCGTTGGTAATACTTCGCCGATTGCCCATGGTTGTCGGCCATATTCGGCGACAAACCAACCTGCTTCTACAGCAATCCACGGCAGTGGAATACCGTACAGCGCGGCACGCAGCAGCCATTTTTTCTCACCGATGCGGTTACGAATGACGCTCCAGAAGGAAAGCGCAATAATGGCCAGCAGCAAGAAGCCACACGCCACCATGATACGGAAAGCGAAATACAGCGGCGCAACGCGAGGGATAGAATCTTTCGTTGCCTGTTGAATTTGCGCTTCGGTTGCGTCGGTGACGTTGTCCGTATAGCGTTTCAGCAGCAGACCATAACCCAAATCTTTCTTCATGCTGTTGAACTGGTCACGAACAGCCTGATCGGTTGACCCCGCACGCAATTCTTCCAGCAGCTGATACGCCTTCATCCCGTTACGGATACGCTCTTCATGCTGCGCCATGAGGTCTTTCAGACCAATGACCGGTGTATCAACAGAGCGGGTGGCAATGATGCCCAGCGCATAAGGAATTTGAATCGCAAATTTGTTTTCTTGTTTATCCTGGTCGGGAATACCGAACAAGGTAAACGCAGCAGGAGCAGGTTGAGTTTCCCACTCAGCTTCAATAGCGGCGAGTTTAGTTTTCTGTACGTCGCCCATTTCGTAACCGGATTCATCACCCAGCACGATAACAGACAGCACAGCCGCCATACCAAAGCTGGCAGCAATCGCGAAGGAGCGTTTTGCGAACGCAAAGTCACGGCCTTTCAGCATGTAATAAGCACTGATGCCAAGAATGAACATCGCGCCAGTGACATACCCTGATGCCACCGTGTGAACAAATTTCACCTGGGCAACCGGGTTGAGCACCAGTTCGGAGAAGCTCAGCATCTCCATACGCATGGTTTCGAAGTTGAAATCCGCGGCGATTGGGTTTTGCATCCAGCCGTTCGCTACCAGAATCCACAATGCGGACAGGTTAGAACCCAGTGCCACCAGCCAGGTGACGCACATATGCTGGACTTTACCCAAACGGTCCCAACCGAAGAAGAACAGACCTACAAAGGTGGATTCGAGGAAGAAGGCCATCAAACCTTCGATAGCCAGCGGCGCACCGAAAATATCCCCTACATAGTGGGAATAGTAAGACCAGTTAGTCCCGAACTGGAACTCCATGGTCAGACCGGTAGCCACACCCAGAGCGAAGTTGATACCAAACAACTTGCCCCAGAACTTGGTCATATCTTTATAAATCTGTTTGCCGGAAAGGACGTAGACCGTTTCCATAATGGCCAGCAAGAACGCCATACCGAGCGTCAGTGGCACAAACAGGAAGTGGTACATCGCGGTCAAGGCAAACTGTAAGCGCGACAGTTCGACTATATCTAACATCATGACTCCTTGCTCATCGCATGAAGACTCCGAGAGTGAACCCCGTTAGAAAGGGTCACACGCATGCCCCAATACAAATTTATCTGCTTCCTTCCGCCGCCGTTCATTCTTCTCATTTGAAGAAATGACAATGATGAAAGGTTACAAACATGTTAATAAAACACTCAAATTGATCCCGCAATTATATTACGCCGTAAAATCCTTACAATAAACAGGTTTTTATCGAGACAAATTTGCATTTTTCGATAGTGATCAATTTATAGCTAATTTACCACTTTCAGACCAATTTGATCTGCAGCAATTTAACCTCTTTTGACGATGTTTTCCAAGTTTTAAACTTTGATTTAAATCAATTTTCAAATTTGTTGTTAATGGTGTTTAACACTACGATGACTAGTGAACACCATGTTAACAACATGTTTTTCAATGAGTATTTGTCGTTACTATAAATGATAGGATATTTATTTAAATCTACACGGTCTTTTAACCGACCAGGCAAATAAAATTGCCAGCAGATAAAGAGTCACTATTGCTGGGTAGCTCACAGTTTTTTGTTTAGCAAGGCGTGGAATAGTTATTTCATACAAATTATTCATTTTATTTTTACTTATAATTAACACCGTGATGTAACTATCTCAACTGGAAGCGGAAACGCTCCCCATTGGCCAACGCATTGCATTGAGCGTTCTGGCGCAGAAAGTCCGCCTGTCACTTTTGTCATCACCATAAGTTATCGTTCACGTCGCGTCTTCGCTTCTGTGGCAAAGATTAAATATGCCACAAACAATTCATTATCATTTTTATCCTAAATTTAACAAAGGAATAATTGTGACATATAAGATTAATAAATAAAAAACCGTTAGGTTGTTCACAAGTTATTTAGTGAAGGGAATTTTTGAAATTATTAAAATTGTTACCTGAATGACGCGCCCAACAAAATAAGATTTTGATCACAAACATGGCAAGTTATTTATTACTCGATTTTCTAAAAAATTAAAACCAGAACAAAAAACACATAGCAACCACATGATTACAAACACATTTTTATGGGAATAAATATAACAATCATTTTTGTCAGGATATTTTGAAAATAGATCAATTGCTTCCTTTTTCTCTTCCACAGAAACTCCAACCCTATTAAAAGGTTGTCACAATCCAAGCTCTGAATATTAGAAAAGTATTTTCACTTATTGACCATCAGCCCTACAGAGGATTACCCATGAAAAAATCTACACTTGTTATTGGCGTTATCGGTGCTGACTGCCATGCAGTAGGCAATAAAGTTCTGGATCGCGTTTTTACTGCGCATGATTTTCACGTAATCAACCTCGGGGTGATGGTGAGTCAGGATGAATATATCGATGCCGCGATCGAAACAGGCGCCGATGCCATCGTGGTGTCCTCTATTTACGGACATGGTGACATCGACTGCCTCGGGTTACGTGAACGCTGCATCGAACGCGGACTCGGTGACATTCTGCTGTACGTCGGCGGCAACCTGGTTGTAGGCAAACATGACTTCGCCGATGTGGAAGTGAAGTTTAAAGAGATGGGATTTAACCGCGTCTTCGCCCCCAGCCACGATCTGGAAGATGTCTGTGCGCTTATCGCCAATGATATTCACCAACACAATGGCCTCGAACAGCGTTGCCTGGAAGAGGCTATCTGATGCAAACAGTTTCTGTCGATATCGGCTCGACCTGGACCAAGGCAGCCCTCTTCGCCCATGAAGGCGAGGAGTTAACCCTGGTAAACCATGTCCTGACCCCAACCACCACACATCATCTGGCAGACGGTTTTTTTGCCAGCCTGAATCAGGTGCTGAATGTTGCCGATGCTCGCCCGTTACTGAAAAGTGGTGAAGTGCAGTTGAAATACTCCTCCTCGGCTAAAGGTGGGCTCGCCGTTGCAGCGATGGGACTGGTGCCCTCCATTACGCTGGAATCGGCAAAAGTTACCGCCCATTCGGCAGGAGCGAAAATCGCGCAATATTATTCGTACAAGCTGAACCGTCATGACATACAGGAGCTGGAATCATCACCACCGGACATCCTGTTATTTACCGGCGGTACAGACGGTGGAGAAGAAAGCTATGGTCTGGCGAATGCGCGTGCATTGGCTGACTCGAAGCTGGATTGCGCCATTATCTACGCAGGAAACCGGGACATTCAGGATGAAATACAAACGATTCTCGGGCACAAGGATCTGACCACGGTAGACAACATTCTGCCCGATCTCGATCACCCGAATCCGTTTGCCGCACGCCAGGCGATTTGTGATGTGTTTTTGTCACGCATTGTGAAAGGCAAAGGTCTGGATGTCATTGTCGGTGAAACAGGCGAAGAGCCAATGCCGACGCCATGGACGGTATATGAGTTAGTCAAAGCCATTAGCGATTACGACAGCGCATGGAAGGAATTCATGCTGATTGATATGGGCGGAGCCACCACGGATGTCTATTCGGCCAGCGCGAATACCCTCTCCCCCGATACCGTCCTGCATGGCGTTCCAGAACCTTTCGTCAAACGTACCGTTGAAGGCGACCTGGGAATGCGCGTTTCCGCCGTCGTGGTGGGAGAAAGCACACAGGAAATGGTGAAAGTCATCTTCGCCCAACAGCCGCAGCGCGAGGAAGCGTTTTACCGCTACCTGCGTCATTTGGTTGGGCAGCCGGATTACCTGCCACTCAGCGAGGAGGAGAAATATTTCGACACTCTGCTGGCAGGTTTATGCGTGGGCTATGCCGCTGAGCGCCACGCGGGCACTAAAAAGCAGGTTTGCACCTGCGTGGGTAACGTGGATTTACAGATGGGTCGCGATCTCACCACCGTACGCAAAGTCGTCGGTTCAGGTGGATGGCTCTCTCGCGCCAGCCAGTTCGATATCCATAACTGGCTCAAATACCGGGAGCTGGACGACCAGGGTAAAAGAATTCTGTTACCGAACCAGTTTGAGTATTACCGCGATTCAAATGGCCTGCTCCCTCTACTGGCAAATGTCGCCAGGCTGTACCCGCAAGCCGCTGCTCGCACCAGCATTCAGTGTTTAACCCTACAAAACTAAAGGCAGCTACGAATGGAACTTCGAAATAAAAAATTGACCCATGACGAATTCATGACCGAAAGGCATCAGGTGTTGCAAACCTGGGAAACCGGTAAAGACGTTGAGAACTTCGAAGATGGCGTGAAGTACCAGCAATCTATTCCGGATAAAAAGCGCTTCTCCCTTGCCCTGCTGAAGGCCGATCAGGAAGGTAGAACCCTGAGCCAACCGCGCGCAGGCGTGGCGTTAATGGACGAGCATATTGCGCTGCTCAAAACGTTGCAGGAAGAGTGCGACCTCCTGCCAAGTACTATTGATGCCTACACCCGTCTGAACCGCTATGAAGAAGCCGCTGTCGGGATCCAGAAATCCATCGAAGCAGGGACTTCCAAGCTGAATGGTTTACCGGTCGTCAATCACGGGGTTGCTGCCTGCCGCCGTATGACTGAGTCGCTGGAAAAACCGATCCAGGTTCGCCACGGTACGCCGGACGCGCGCCTGCTGGCAGAAATCGCCATGGCCAGTGGCTTTACCAGCTACGAAGGCGGCGGTATCTCTTACAACATCCCTTATGCCAAACGCGTCACCCTGGAAAAATCCATCCGCGACTGGCAGTACTGCGATCGTCTGATGGGTCTGTATGAAGAGAACGGTATTCGCATCAACCGCGAACCGTTTGGTCCGCTGACCGGCACCCTGATCCCACCATTTATGTCCCACTCGGTTGCGATTATTGAAGGTCTGCTGGCGCTGGAACAGGGCGTGAAGTCAATCACCGTCGGCTACGGTCAGGTCGGTAGCCTGACGCAGGATATCGCCGCTATTCAGGCGCTGCGTGAGCTGTCCCACGAGTACTTCCATAACCACGGCTTCGACGATTACGAGCTGAGCACCGTTTTCCATCAGTGGATGGGCGGATTCCCGGAAGATGAAGCGAAAGCCTTCTCCGTTATCGCCTGGGGCGCAGCGGTTGCCGGTATGTCGGGCGCAACAAAAGTGATCACCAAAAGCCCGCACGAAGCGTTCGGTATCCCAACAGCGGCCGCTAACGCTCAGGGTCTTAAAGCATCACGCCAGATGCTCAACATGGTCAGCGACCAGAAATTCCCGCAGTGCGCAGCCGTGGAACAGGAAGTCGAGCTGATCAAGAGCGAAGTCCGCGCGGTGCTGAAAAAAGTCTTTGAACTCGGCAATGGCGATATTGCACGCGGTACGGTGCTGGCCTTTGAAGCAGGCGTGCTGGATGTGCCTTTCGCCCCTGCCGCCTGTAACGCCGGGAAGATTCTGCCGGTACGCGATAACACAGGCGCCATCCGTATTCTCGAAGCCGGCGCTGTTCCGCTGCCGAAAGACATTCTCGCCCTGCACCACGACTACGTCGCAGAGCGCGCGCATTTCGAAGGCCGTAAACCTTCTTTCCAGATGGTCATTGATGACATCAACGCCGTATCCCACAGTAAATTAATAGGAAGACCATAATGAAAATTAAACAGGCCCTTTTCACCGCTGGCTACTCCTCATTTTATTTTGACGATCAGCAGGCCATCAAAAACGGTGCCGGTCATGACGGGTTTATCTATACCGGCTCTCCGGTAACGCCTGGCTTTACCTCTGTCCGCCAGGCGGGTGAATGCGTTTCTGTGCAGTTGGTTCTGGAAAACGGCGCAGTGGCGGTAGGCGATTGTGCTGCGGTGCAATATTCAGGCGCAGGCGGTCGCGACCCGCTGTTCCTGGCTGAAAACTTTATTCCTTTCCTCAACGATCATATCAAGCCGCTGCTGGAAGGCCGTGACGTGGATGCTTTCCTGCCAAACGCCCGCTTCTTTGATCAGTTGCGTATCGATGGCCATCTGCTGCATACCGCCGTCCGTTACGGTCTTTCTCAGGCACTGCTCGACGCGGCGGCGCTGGCGACCGGCCGTCTGAAAACTGAAGTGGTGTGCGACGAGTGGCAACTGCCATGCGTTCCGGAAGCCATTCCATTATTTGGTCAGAGTGGTGATGACCGTTATATCGCCGTCGACAAGATGATCCTGAAAGGCGTGGACGTTCTGCCGCACGCGTTGATCAACAACGTGGAAGAGAAGCTGGGCTTTAAAGGTGAAAAGCTGCGTGAGTATGTGCGCTGGTTGTCTAATCGCATCTTAACCCTGCGCACCAGCGAGCGTTATCACCCGACGCTGCACATTGATGTCTATGGCACTATCGGTCTGATCTTCGATATGGATCCGGTGCGCTGCGCTGAATACATCGCCAGCCTGGAAGCGGAAGCTCAGGGCCTGCCGCTGTACATTGAAGGTCCGGTGGATGCCGGTAACAAGCCGGATCAGATCCGCATGTTAACCGCCATTACCAAAGAACTGACCCGTCTGGGTTCCGGCGTGAAAATCGTTGCGGATGAGTGGTGTAACACCTATCAGGACATCGTGGACTTCACCGACGCGGGCAGTTGCCACATGGTGCAGATCAAAACCCCGGATCTGGGCGGTATTCACAACATCGTTGACGCAGTGCTGTATTGCAACAAACACGCGATGGAAGCCTATCAGGGCGGTACCTGTAACGAAACGGAAATCAGTGCTCGCACCTGCGTACACGTCGCGCTGGCTGCGCGTCCTATGCGCATGCTGGTCAAACCAGGTATGGGTTTCGATGAAGGTCTCAACATCGTGTTTAACGAAATGAACCGCACCATCGCGCTGTTGCAAACTAAGGATTAAGAGATGGCACGCACATTTAAGATCTTATCGCCTACGGCTATCCTGGGTTATGGCTTCCCGGAAGAGAGTTTTCGTAAAGCCATGGAAGAGTCACCGGATCTTATTGCTGTTGACGCAGGTTCCTCCGATCCTGGCCCTCACTACCTGGGGGCGGGTAAACCTTTTACCGACAGGGCCGGAGTGAAACGCGATCTGCGCTATATGATCGTGGCAGGCGTTAAGAACAACATCCCGGTAGTGATTGGCACGGCCGGTGGTTCAGGCGCCGCTCCGCATCTGGAGTGGTGTCGCCAGATAATCCATGAGATTGCCCAGGAAGAAAAACTGTCCTTCTCCATGGCGCTCATCCCGTCTGATGTTGACAAAGAAATCGTTCATCAGGCGCTGGATAACGGCAAAATCACCGCGCTCGATTTTGTGCCTGAACTGACTCACGAGGCAATTGAAGACAGCACCTACATTGTCGCGCAGATGGGCGTCGAGCCATTCCAGCGCGCGCTGCAAGCCGGTGCGCAGGTGGTACTGGGCGGACGAGCCTACGATCCGGCCTGCTTCGCCGCGCTGCCGATTATGCAGGGCTTTGATGAAGGTCTGGCGCTTCATTGCGGTAAGATCCTTGAGTGTGCCGCCATTGCCGCCACCCCTGGCTCTGGCTCAGATTGTGCGATGGGGATCATTGACGACAACGGCTTTACGCTGAAAGCGTTCAATCCCAAGCGTAAGTTCACTGAAACTTCCGCGGCGGCGCACACCCTGTATGAGAAGTCCGATCCGTACTTCCTGCCGGGGCCAGGCGGCGTGCTGAACCTGAAAGCGTGCACCTTCACCCAGGTTAACGAGGGCGAAGTGTATGTCAGCGGTTCACGTCATGAAGAAACGCCGTATGCGTTGAAACTGGAAGGCGCACGTCAGGTTGGCTTCCGCTGCCTGACCATCGCCGGAACGCGCGACCCGATCATGATTGCCGGAATTGACACTATTCTCGAAGAGGTACAGGCCAGCGTTAAGCGTAACCTCTCGCTGAATGACGACAGTATCCGTATGACGTTCCACCTGTACGGTAAGAACGGTGTGATGGGCAACCATGAGCCGATGAAAACCGCCGGTCATGAACTGGGGATTTTGCTGGACGTCGTCGCGCCGACGCAGGATATCGCCAACAGCGTTTGCTCGCTGGTGCGCTCTACCCTGCTGCACTACGGTTATGAAAATCGCATTGCGACCGCGGGCAACCTCGCCTTCCCGTTCTCGCCATCCGATATTCAGAGTGGACCGGTGTATGAGTTCTCGATCTATCACCTGATTGAAGCGAGCGATGCGCTGCGTTTTGATTTCCATATTGAACAGGTGACGCCAGAAGGAGTTCAGGCATGAAACACTCAATTTGTTCGCTGGCGCAAGTCATTCGTTCCAAAAACGCCGGGCCGTACGAACTGGTTTTAGATATTTTATTTAAAACCCGTGAAGATTATCAGCGAGTGAAGCGTTCAGAACAATTAACGCCACAACTTATTGCTGGTTTGTATAATGTCAAACCTGACTTTATTCATAATATTGTCTGGTTTGACCCGGCGAATGCCGTAAAAATTGTCATGCCGCGCGATATTATCTCCGGCAACATTGGTGACAATGATGTTTATGGTGCGCAGCAACACGCGCCATTATTAAGTATTGAGTTCGACCTGTAGTAAAAAACACAATAACAGCCATTGGAGCACAGAATTCAGCTGTATCACAGTGCTTCGAATTATTCATGCGGTTGGTCACAACAGGCGTGCGTCTGAACTGCTGTCCAGGTTCAGGCGCGCGCCGCCCTACACAATTCCAATTACCAACCTTTATCCGATGGAGTACACATGAAGAAAATAAGTTTAACGAAGATGATCATATTAGGTCTGATACTCGGCATGATTGCCGGGGTGGCCATAAATAATATGGTCGCGGCTGAAACGGCAAAATCTTATGCAGCAGATATTTCCATTTTTACCACCATATTTTTACGCATGGTGAAAATGATTATCGCGCCATTGGTTATTTCAACTCTGGTTGTGGGTATTGCCAAAATGGGCGATGCCAAAACGCTGGGACGTATATTTTCGAAAACCTTCTTCCTGTTTATTTGCGCCTCACTGCTGTCAATCGCGCTGGGCCTGGTTATCGTTAATATTTTCCAGCCAGGCGCTGGCATCAACTTTGTTCCGCATGACGCCGGGGCCGTTGCCGCCGTTAAATCTGAACCGTTCACGCTGAAAGTATTTATCTCGCACGCGGTACCAACCAGTATTGTTGATGCGATGGCACGTAACGAAATTCTGCAGATCGTCGTCTTCTCAATTTTCCTCGGTTGCAGCCTGGCTGCGATTGGTGAAAAAGCCGAGCCGATCGTGAAGGTTCTGGACTCACTGGTGCACGTAATGCTGAAGCTGACGGGCTACGTCATGCTGTTTGCGCCACTGACCGTGTTTGCCGCTATCTCGGGTCTGATTGCCGAACGTGGTCTGGGAGTAATGGTCAGCGCCGGGATCTTTATGGGTGAGTTCTACCTTACGCTGGGTATGCTGTGGGCGATCCTGATCGGTCTGTCCACCATGATCGTAGGGCCTTGCATCGCGCGCTTAACGAAATCAATCCTCGAACCAGCACTGTTGGCCTTCACCACCTCCAGCTCTGAAGCCGCCTTCCCAGGCACGCTGGACAAACTGGAAAAATTCGGCGTTTCCTCAAAAATCGCCAGTTTCGTTCTGCCTATCGGTTACTCCTTTAACCTGGTCGGCTCGATGGCGTACTGCTCCTTTGCCACCGTATTTATTGCTCAGGCGTGCAATATCGAACTAAGCATGGGCGAGCAAATCACCATGCTGTTGATCCTGATGCTGACCTCGAAAGGGATGGCGGGCGTACCGCGTGCATCAATGGTTGTTATCGCCGCTACCCTGAACCAGTTCAACATTCCGGAAGCCGGTCTGATCCTGCTAATGGGTGTGGATCCATTCCTCGATATGGGTCGTTCCGCTACCAACGTCATGAGTAACGCCATGGGCGCTGCCATTGTAGGTCGTTGGGAAGGTGAACACTTCGGCCAGGGCTGTCGCGGAACTGCGCCAGTGAAGACACCGGAACAAGAACGTCCGGCGACCGAACCGTCAGAAGTTGCGATGTCCTGATAGCACGCGATTGCCGGATGGCGCTCGCGCTTATCCGGCAAGATGATGAATAAACCAACAGGATTACACCATGAATAAAACCCTTATCGGCGTGAGTATTTTTTCCTTCAGCGTTTTGTTTAGCGCAACCTCATTCGCGCAAACCGCGCCGGATTACGCAAAGATTATCGACCAGGCACATCAGAAATATAAAAGTAACAACGATGGCAAAGTCGCCGACTACATCCCTGCCCTGGCGACCTACAGCCCGAAAAATTTTGCCATCACCATTGCCACGGTGGACGGCAAGATCTATCAGGTGGGCGATGTTAACAAACCCTTCCCAATGGAATCCCTGAGTAAAGTCTTCACCCTGGCGCTCGCCATGGAACAACATGGCCCTCAGGTCGTCCTGGAGAAACTTGGGGCCAATGCCACCGGCATGCCATTCAATTCTGGTTTGGCGGTAGAACTGACTAAAGGCGCACCGGAAAACCCGCTGGTAAACGCCGGGGCGATGAGCACCGTTAGCCTGATCGAAGCCAAAGATAAAACCGATCGCTGGAACAAAATCCTCGACAACCTGAACGTCTGGGCTGATGCCACACTCACCGTGAACGAGCCGGTTTTCAAATCCGAGATGGAAACCAACCAGCACAACCAGGCGCTGGCGAAGCTGATGGAATCCTATAACAGCTTTTATGGCAACACAGACGACGCTGTCGAAATTTATACCCGTCAGTGCTCCGTCGATATCACCGTTGAGCAACTGGCCAAAATGGGCGCGGTACTCGCAAACAAAGGCAAATCACCGTTCAACGGTAAGCAATTGCTGAATGAAAAATATGTCCCACAGGTACTGGCTGAAATGGCCATTGCCGGCTTGTACGACGGTAGTGGTAAGTGGCTGTACACCGTAGGCATCCCGGCGAAAAGCGGCGTCGGCGGTGGGATGGTTGCCGTTGTGCCAGGCGAATATGCGATAGCCGTCTATTCCCCACCGCTGGATGAAGCCGGTAACAGCGTTCGTGCCCAGAAAACGATCGAATATGTCGCCGAAGCGACCGAAGCGAATGTCTTTTTAGCAAAATAAAACTCTATGCCGGATAGCGCTTCGCTTATCCGGCAAACAACACGAAGAGGTGAGAAGTAAACATGTCTAAACCATTTGTCTGGCAGGAACTCTTTGTTCAGGGTAAAGATAGTACCGAATATGAATTACTGAGTAATCAGCACGTTACAGTTTCGGAGTTAGACGGAGAGGAAGTGATTAAGGTTGCGCCTGAAGCGTTAACCTTATTAGCACAGCAGGCATTTTATGAGGCTTCATTCTTCCTGCGCGCCGGACATTTGAAACAGATCGCCAGCATTCTGCACGATCCACAGGCCAGCGGTAACGATAAGTATGTTGCATTGCAACTGCTGCGCAACGCTGAAGTTTCGGCCAAAGGCGTGCTGCCTAACTGTCAGGATACCGGAACGGCAACGATTGTGGCCTGCAAAGGTCAGCATGTCTGGACCGGCGGCGATGACGCAGAAGCGTTAAGCAAAGGCGTGTATACCACCTTCACCGAAAACAACCTGCGTTATTCGCAAAATGCCCCGCTGGATATGTACACCGAGGTCAATACTCAGACTAACCTGCCGGCACAAATCGATATCAGCGCCACGCCTGGCAATGAATACCGCTTCCTGTTTGTCAACAAAGGCGGCGGCTCGGCCAATAAAGCGGCGCTGTTCCAGGAAACAAAATCCATTCTGCAACCGGAAAAGCTCACCGCCTTTCTGATCGAAAAAATGAAATCACTGGGCACAGCCGCCTGCCCGCCGTATCACATCGCTTTCGTCGTTGGAGGCTTGTCGGCCGACCAGGCGCTGAAAGTCGCCAAGCTGGCTTCAACCAAGTATTACGACAACCTGCCCACCAGCGGGAACGAACTGGGTCAGGCGTTCCGCGATACGGCCCTGGAAGCCGAGTTGCTCAATGCCAGCCGTGAGTTTGGTATCGGCGCGCAGTTTGGCGGCAAGTACTTTGCCCACGATATCCGCGTGATTCGACTGCCGCGTCACGGTGGTTCCTGCCCTATCGCCATGGCCCTCTCCTGCTCAGCCGACCGCAACATTAAGGCTAAAATTAACAAACACGGTATCTGGCTGGAGAAACTGGAGCATAACCCGGGCAAATTCATTCCTGATTCCCAACGGGTAGAAAATGGCGCCCAAACCGTACAGTTGGATCTCAACCGCCCGCTACGCGAGATTCTGCACGACCTGTCCGCTCTGCCTATCGGTACTCGTTTGTCGTTAAGTGGTCCAATTGTTGTCGCCCGTGATATTGCCCACGCTAACATCAAAGCGCGCCTGGATAACGGCGAACCGATGCCGGAATACATGAAAAAGCATATCGTCTATTACGCAGGTCCCGCCAAAACGCCGGAGAATCAGGCCTGTGGTTCAATGGGTCCCACCACTGGCGGGCGCATGGATGGGTATGTCGATGCTTTCCAGGCACAAGGCGGTAGTCTCATTATGCTCACCAAAGGTAACCGCAGCCAACAGGTCACTGATGCCTGCCATAAACACGGTGGATTTAGCCTCGGTAGCATCGGCGGCGCCGCGGCCCTGCTTGCCCAACAGTACGTGAAAAGCCTGCACTGCCTGGAATATCCCGAACTGGGAATGGAAGCGGTCTGGATGATGGAAGTTAAAAATATGCCGGCCTTCGTGTTAGTCGACGACAAAGGTAATAACTTCTTTAGTCAGTTTGAGCAGCAACATCGCTGCGCAACCTGTCCGGCAGGACATTAAGGAGACGTAATGGAAGCGCGAGCCAATAATGACAGACACCGCCAACGTCAGCAGAAACTGAAAGAACAGGTTGATACCCGCGTGGCGGCGGCAACGGAGAAGAAAGGGATCCTGATTGTCTTCACCGGTAACGGTAAAGGGAAATCCACCGCAGCCTTTGGCACAGCAACGCGCGCGGTTGGTCACGGAAAAACCGTTGGCATCGCGCAGTTTATCAAAGGTCAGTGGGATAATGGCGAGTACAACACCCTGCAGCCGCTCGGCGTTGAATTCCATATTATGGGCACCGGATTTACCTGGGAAACCCAAAACCGGCAAGCGGATATCGACGCGGCCACTTTAGTCTGGCAAGAAAGTAAGCGCATGCTGGCTGATGCGCATTACGATCTGGTGGTGCTGGATGAACTGACTTACATGCTGGCTTACCACTACCTGGATACCCAGGAGGTTCTCAGCGCCATCGAAAATCGCCCTGTCGGTCAGAGTGTTATCGTCACCGGGCGCGGATGCCACGCACTGTTGCTGGAACTGGCCGATACGGTCAGCGAAATTCGCCCGGTCAAGCACGCGTTTGACAGCGGTATTCAGGCGCAGGTGGGAATCGACTGGTAGCCATTCTTTTGCCGGATAACGACGCCCTGGCGTCTTATCCGGCCTACCGTTCTTTGCAGGCCTGACAAGGCACACGGTACCATCAGGCAGGCGATACCACAGATTTATTCAACAGCCAGTCCCGGAAGATCTGTAAATGCACAGATTCCGCTTTCTCTTCACGCCACGTCATGATGAAACGGTTCCCGGTTCGCATCGGGACATCGCAAGGAATGACCATATCACCACTGTCCAGATCGTGCTGAATGGCAAAACGAGGAAGCAATGCCACGCCCAGATTAGAGCGAACCGCCGCAATCAGCATCGACAGCAGATCAAATCTTGGACCTTTATTGACCAACGGGCTGCTGACGTCTGACAGCGCGAACCATTCCTGCCAGCCTTTGATACGCGTGCTTTGGTGTAAAAGCGGGAATTCGTTCAGCAACTCCTCGACCGCCAGTTTCCGCTCCGGCTCAGCCAGCAAGCAGCGGCTGCAGACCGGCAGAATTTCCTCTTCAAACAGGTACTCAACGCCCGACCATGGCGAGTAGAAATCTTCACGCATGATTGCCGCGTCATACTCCCGATTGAGAAAATCACCAATATTCGCCAGCGAATGGATATTCACGATAATATCAGGATTGAGTTTGTTGAACTCGCGCAGATTCGGGATCAGCCAATGCGTGCTGAAGGTCGGATTCACTGCCAGCTCAATAACCTGCACCGTCGGCTGCCAGGTCATTATCGTCGTCGTATCTCGCTCAAGTTTATTTAACGTTTCTTTAACGATACTTAAATAATGTTTGCCCGCCGCATTTAAAAAAATGCGTTTCTTGGCATGATTAAATAGCGAGGTATTCAGAAAATCCTCCAGTGCATTCACCTGACGGAAAACAGCACTTTGTGTTAAAGCCAGCTCTTCAGCAGCCCGGGTATAACTTTCGTGACGCGCAACAACTTCAAAAGTTACCAGCAACTCCGTCTTCGGTATTTTTCCTCTCATAACCTCTTCCATATGCAGCGTACAAAAATAGTTTAATTTATAAAAAATAATTCAAGACACCCAGATAAGCATCGAGAGTTATATTTTATTTCATCCATTGATGTCATTGATCCAATCCATGATTTACTCATACAGATGGCGGATAAATATTAACCAATAATACTCAAGCACAACAATAAACACAATTTAAATAAGGTTAAACCTATGCAAATAGTGCCAATAAGTTCTTAATAATTTTTCAAGTTAACTTGTTTATTGCAGAAAAAACTTTGCGAGATTAATCAATATTATCCATGCGATAATTTTAGATAATTTCACGTTATAACTTACGGGCAAACGACTGCTTTTAATCATTCCTTGATGTAGTTTCTGCCTTTTTTTGTTAGACGTGATAAAGGACACAATGTGAAAACTTTCGGAAAGGTCTGGCTCGTTGGAGCAGGTCCCGGTGATATTTCATTGCTCACCCTCAAAGCGATGATGTGCATTAAGCAGGCTGATGTCATTATTTACGATCGGCTGGTCAATCCCAAAATTTTGGAATGGGCATTACCTGATTGCCTGCTTATCAATGTCGGCAAAAATCCCGGCTTTCATTGTGTTCCCCAGGATGAAATTAACGCATTACTGATCCAGTATGCCCAAACACATAACAACATCGTACGCCTGAAAGGGGGCGATCCTTATGTGTTTGGTCGTGGGGCCGAAGAAGTTGAAGATCTTGTTGAAGCGGGTATCCCATTTGAAGTTGTGCCGGGTATCAGTTCTACCATCGGCGGCCTGGCCTATGCCGGGATCCCGGTGACGCATCGCGATTTCGCCTCCGGTTTTCACGTGGTGACAGGCCATACGCGGGAAGGCAACCAGCAGCAGGACTGGCGTCAACTGGCGAAGCTAAATGGCACGCTGGTTATCGTCATGGGAATCGCCAATTTGGCGTTTATTTGCGAAGAGCTGTTGATGGGCGGTAAATCAGCAGATACACCCGCAGCGCTAATTATGTCCGCCACCCGAGAGAATCAACGCCGACTAACCTGTACGCTCGGTTCATTACTGAGCAAAGCGCAGGAGGCTAACATTGCACCACCTGCGCTGATTGTTATTGGCGAGGTGGTGACCCTGAGCGATCGACTCTCTTTTATACCGGAAGCCATCACCATGGCAGAAGATCTTTACTGCGAAAGTCTGGCATGACGAAAAGACTGGGGCGACGTTTGATGCGCCGCCCTGAAAACGCGGCAAAAGTAGCTGGTTTGCGCGTATTGAAGTTTCCGGGCAATACTGTCTATTGAGTGCACGGGATCGTGCAACAACTCCCCCGCTTTTTGCATTTTTTTCTGATTCACCCAGGTTTTAAAATTAACGCCCTGCCGCTTCTTAAAAAATCGGCTGAAATAGTTCGCGCTTAAGCACACATGCGCCGCTACGGATTCCAGGGATAATTCACCATACAAATTTTCATCAATATAACGCAGCGCCGCCAGAAGTTTTTTCTCATGACGAGAAGGTTCAGTGAAATAATGACGAACGTAACGGGTCGGTGGGGCGAATATCTGATCGGATTGTCGCTCTTGCTCATAGTTATCAACAATAAAACTTAACAAATTAGCCGATGCCACCAGCGTATTATTATCCACTACCGCAACCTGACCCCATTCAGCTTTTATTTTTGGGTCATCCATCCATGAAAATTTATTATTAATTACGATAGTTTTATATTCCTGATACTTTGACCGGACCTGCCCGCAAACAATAAAACCATAAAGATGCCCTTCATTAATTATTGGCATCGAGAACAAACTTAACCCTGCATGACAGGTGAGTATTCTGGGTTTAAGCTGTTTTAGCCCCTCAAAAGCGCACTGCTTATCGCATTTTTCGCAACCTACACGATACCGCTCATCCGCCCGCATTAATGTGCAGAACGAATTAAAATTATGACAATCCGACAGTGCCTTGCCGTGAATATCAATCACGACCGCGGCTAACCCGGTCGCGCGAGAGAATACTTCGGCTATCGAGAAAAAAACGTGTAAATAGTCATTCTGGATTTTCAGCGGCACGCTCTCCTCCGGCACTCATGATATTAAAGCCGGTAATATGCAGAATTTAATCAAGAGAAAGAATGATGCTGACCGCAAAAAATAATCTCATTTATGAATATGATTATGATCGAATCGCAAGAGAATAGACGGCAGAAAACAAAAAAGGCCATCATCAGATGGCCAACCATGTCGAAACGGGACCAGCCCTTGACCATGCAGATAGTCAGGGCTGTTTTTTTACTTCTTACTTAATAACGGTTTTCAGCGCTTCGCCGATATCGGCCAGGCTGCGAACGGTTTTCACGCCGGCAGCTTCCAGAGCCGCGAATTTCTCGTCCGCGGTACCCTTACCACCGGCGATGATCGCACCGGCGTGGCCCATACGTTTTCCTTTCGGCGCGGTGACGCCCGCGATGTAGCCGACAACCGGCTTGGTGACGTGATCTTTAATGTACGCCGCCGCTTCTTCTTCCGCGCTACCGCCGATCTCACCGATCATCACGATCGCTTCAGTCTGCGGATCTTCCTGGAACAGCTTCAGAATGTCGATGAAGTTAGAGCCTGGAATCGGGTCGCCGCCGATACCGACACAGGTGGACTGGCCGAAACCGTAGTCGGTGGTCTGCTTAACCGCTTCATAGGTCAGCGTACCGGAACGGGAAACGATACCCACTTTACCCGGCTTGTGAATGTGACCCGGCATGATGCCGATTTTGCATTCGCCCGGGGTGATCACGCCTGGGCAGTTCGGGCCGATCATGCGCACGCCCGCTTCGTCCAGCTTCACCTTCACGGTCAGCATATCCAGCGTCGGGATACCTTCGGTGATGGTGATAATCAGTTTGATGCCTGCATCAATTGCTTCCAGGATGGAGTCTTTGCAGAACGGCGCCGGAACGTAGATAACGGTGGCGGTTGCGCCGGTCGCTTCTACCGCTTCACGCACGGTGTTAAACACCGGCAGACCCAGGTGAGTGGTGCCGCCTTTGCCTGGCGTTACGCCGCCAACCATCTGCGTACCGTAAGCAATCGCCTGTTCGGAGTGGAATGTCCCCTGGCTACCGGTGAAGCCCTGGCAGATAACCTTGGTATCTTTATTAATTAAAACTGACATTATTTCCCCTCCACTGCGGCAACAACCTGCTGAGCTGCATCCGTCAGACTTTTCGCTGCAATAATATTCAGGCCGCTATCAGCCAGTTTTTTCGCGCCGAGTTCGGCGTTGTTGCCTTCCAGACGAACGACAACCGGAACGTTAACGCCCACTTCCGCTACCGCGCCGATGATACCGTCAGCGATCAGGTCGCAACGTACGATACCGCCGAAGATGTTAACCAGTACGGCTTTTACATTGTCATCGGAGAGGATGATTTTGAACGCTTCGGTCACGCGCTCTTTGGTCGCGCCGCCGCCCACGTCGAGGAAGTTAGCCGGTTCGCCGCCGTGCAGTTTAACGATATCCATGGTGCCCATTGCCAGGCCCGCGCCGTTAACCATACAGCCGATGTTGCCGTCCAGCGCAACGTAGTTCAGTTCCCACTGTGCCGCCTGCGCTTCACGCGGATCTTCCTGAGACTGGTCGCGCATTTCACGCAGGTCAGCCTGGCGGAACAGCGCGTTGCCGTCAGCGCCCAGTTTGCCGTCGAGGCAGATCAGGTCGCCCTGTTTGGTCACTACCAGCGGGTTGATTTCGATCAGCGCCAGGTCGCGCTCCAGGAAGATAGTCGCCAGACCCATGAAGATCTTGGTGAACTGCTGAACCTGTTTACCTTCCAGACCCAGTTTGAACGCCAGCTCGCGTCCCTGGTAAGGCATCGGGCCTGCCAGCGGATCCAGCGCCACTTTGTGGATCAGGTGTGGGGTTTCTTCCGCCACTTTTTCAATTTCCACGCCGCCTTCGGTAGAGGCCATAAAGACCACGCGACGGGAGCTACGGTCAACCACTGCGCCGAGGTAAAGTTCTTTACCGATATCGGTCGCCGCTTCAACCAGGATCTGATTTACCGGTTGGCCATTCGCGTCTGTCTGGTAAGTCACCAGACGTTTCCCCAGCCAGTGCTCAGCAAAAGCGCGAATGTCTTCTTTGCTGTTAACAACCTTCACACCGCCCGCTTTACCACGGCCACCAGCGTGAACCTGACATTTCACTACCCACGGGCCTGCGCCGATTTTAGATGCGGCTTCTTCAGCTTCACGCGGAGTATTACAGGCATAACCCACCGGTGCCGGTAAGCCATAGCGGGCAAAAAGTTGTTTTGCCTGATATTCATGTAAGTTCATGTGTTCTGTCCATCCTTCAGGTAATCGTTATCTTTTACCCGTAGGCCTGATAAGGCGTCCAGACCTACGGGGCAGGTGATACTCTTTTTCGTTACACGTCCAGCAGCAGACGCGTTGGATCTTCCAGCAACTCTTTAATGGTTACCAGGAAGCCTACTGACTCACGACCATCGATCAGACGGTGATCGTAAGACAGCGCCAGATACATCATCGGCAGGATTTCAACCTTGCCGTCTACCGCCATCGGACGATCTTTGATGGCATGCATACCCAGGATGGCGCTCTGCGGTGGGTTGATAATCGGCGTAGACATCAGGGAACCGAACACACCGCCATTAGTGATGGTGAAGTTACCGCCCGTCAGATCTTCAACCGTCAACTTGCCGTCGCGACCTTTTACTGCCAGCTCTTTAATGTTCTTCTCAATGTCAGCCATACCCAGCAGATCCACATCACGCAGGACCGGCGTTACCAGGCCGCGCGGCGTGGAGACCGCCATGCTGACATCAAAGTAGTTGTGGTACACCACGTCATCGCCATCGATAGAGGCGTTGACTTCCGGATAGCGTTTCAGCGCTTCAACCACCGCTTTCACGTAGAAAGACATAAAGCCCAGACGGATACCGTGGCGTTTCTCGAACGCGTCGCCGTACTGCTTACGCAGGTCCATAATCGGCTTCATGTTGACTTCGTTGAACGTCGTCAGCATGGCGGTGGAGTTTTTCGCTTCCAGCAGACGTTCGGCTACGCGTTTGCGCAGACGAGTCATCGGAACACGTTTTTCGCCACGCGCACCCAGTTGAGGCTGAGGCGCAGGCGCGGCGGCTGGTGCTTTGGCTTCGGCTGTTGCTGCCGGCGCTTTGGCCAGATGCTTTTCCACATCTTCGCGGGTAATGCGGCCACCGACGCCAGTGCCTTTGATGGCGCTGGCTTCGAGGTTATGTTCACCGAGCAGGCGACGGATCGCCGGGCTCAGGGCATCGTTGTTCTGCTCAGTAAGCGACGCCTGCTGGCGCTGTGCCGGAGTCGAATCTTTCTCTTCAGACTTGGCGCTGGTTTCTTTACCCGCGCTGTTGCCTTCACGCAGGCGACCGAGGATCTGGCGAGAGGTGACGGTTGTCCCTTCATCTTCCAGAACCGCATCAAGGATACCGTCCGCTGATGCCGGTACTTCCAGTACCACTTTGTCAGTTTCGATTTCTACCAGTACTTCATCACGACGTACTGCATCGCCCGGTTTTTTGTGCCAGGTTGCAACCGTTGCATCCGCTACGGATTCAGGCAGGTCGGGAACAAGAATATCTACGCTACTCATTATTTATCCTTTATTTAATCGACGTTCAGCGCGTCATTAACCAGATCTTGTTGCTGTTTCTGGTGAACGGACATATACCCTACTGCCGGAGAGGCAGAGGCCGGGCGACCTGCATAACGCAGAGCGGACCCAAATGGAATCACTTCACGGAAATGATGCTGACTGCAGTACCATGCGCCCTGGTTGAGCGGCTCTTCCTGGCACCAGACAAAATCATGTACGTGAGCGAACGGTTTCAGCGCTTCCTGCACCGCTTTATGCGGGAACGGATAGAGCTGTTCGATGCGCACAATGGCAACATCTTTTTGATCATTCTTGCGGCGTTGCTCCAGCAGGTCGTAATAAACCTTACCAGAACACATCACGACACGCTTCACGCCTTTCGGATCAAGCTCATCGACTTCGCCAATGGCCGGCAGGAAGGTGCCATTTGCCAGTTCATCCAGCGTAGAGACCGCCAGCGGATGGCGCAGCAGCGACTTCGGCGACATCACCACCAGTGGACGGCGCATACCGCGCAGCGCCTGACGACGCAGCATGTGGTACACCTGTGCCGGGGTAGACGGGACGCAAACCTGCATGTTTTGCTCAGCGCAAAGTTGCAGATAACGTTCCAGACGCGCGGAGGAGTGCTCCGGACCCTGACCTTCGTAGCCGTGCGGCAGCAGCATAACCAGACCGCACATACGACCCCATTTCTGTTCGCCGGAAGAGATGAACTGGTCGATAACGACCTGAGCACCGTTGGCGAAGTCACCGAACTGCGCTTCCCAGATGGTCAGCGTGCGCGGTTCCGCCGTGGCATAGCCGTATTCAAACGCCAGCACTGCTTCTTCAGACAGTACGGAGTCCCATACGCGGAACGTGCCCTGGCCGTTATGCACATGCTGCAGCGGCGTGTAGGTTGAACCGTTTGCCTGGTTATGAATCACCGCGTGACGGTGGAAGAAGGTTCCGCGACCGGAGTCTTCACCCGACAGACGAACCGGAATGCCTTCGTCAACCAGCGTGGCGTAGGCCAGATTCTCTGCGCCCCCCCAGTCGAACAGCTTCTCGCCTGCGGCCATGGCCTGACGATCGCCGTAAATTTTGGCAACGCGCGACTGCATTTCAACCGCTTCAGGGACAGTGCTGATGCGTTTAGCCAGCTCCTGCAGACGCTTCATCTCAACTTTGTTCGGGTAGCTTTCGTCCCATTCGTGGTTGAGATATGGCGACCAGGTGAAGGAGTGCATGTTCATTGGACGCCACTCTTTCACTACACACTCGCCAGCATCCAGCGCATCGCGATACAGGTTGACCATTTCGGTCGCATCTTCCAGCGTGGCGACTTTGTCCGCTTCCAGCTTGTCGGCGTAGATTTTGCGCGGCGTCGGATGCTTTTTGATTTTCTGATACATCAGCGGCTGGGTTGCGCTCGGCTCGTCGGCTTCGTTGTGGCCGTGACGGCGGTAGCACACCAGATCGATGAAGACATCGCGTTTGAAGGTATTACGGAAGTCCAGCGCCAGACGCGTGACGAAAGCGACCGCTTCCGGGTCATCCGCATTGACGTGGAAAATCGGCGCCTGAACCATCTTACCGATGTCGGTGCAGTATGGGGTAGAACGCGCATCCAACGGGTTAGAGGTGGTGAAGCCCACCTGGTTGTTGATAACGATGCGAACGGTACCGCCCACTTCGTAACCACGCGCTTTCGACATGTTCAGGGTTTCCTGAACCACTCCCTGCCCGGTGACTGCCGCATCGCCGTGAATGGTGATAGGCAGGACTTTATTGCTGCTCGGCTCATCCAGACGATCCAGACGCGCACGGACGGAACCGATTACCACTGGGCTAACAATTTCCAGGTGCGACGGGTTAAACGCCAGCGCCAGGTGTACCAGACCGCCTTCGGTTTCGATATCCGATGAGAAGCCCATGTGGTACTTCACGTCGCCAGTGCCGAGGTGTTCTTTATGTTTGCCCGCGAATTCGTCGAACAGGTCCTGCGGCTTTTTACCCAGCACGTTGACCAGTACGTTCAGACGACCACGGTGCGCCATGCCCAGCACCACTTCACGCGTACCGCTGTTGCCCGCGTGGCGGATCATCTCTTTGAGCATCGGGATTAACGCATCACCGCCTTCCAGCGAGAAGCGTTTCGCGCCCGGGAACTTCGCACCCAGGTAGCGTTCCAGGCCTTCCGCAGCGGTCAGTTCGCTGAGGAAGCGTTTTTTCTCTTCGCTACTGAACGCGGCACGGCCAGACTCGATGCGCTGCTGAAGCCAGCGTTTTTCTTCGGTGCTGGTGATGTGCATATACTCGGCACCAATCGGACCGCAGTAGGTTTGTTTCAGCGCAACAACCAGGTCGCTCAGCTTCATGGTGTCTTTGCCGCCGGCAAAAGAACCTACGTTAAAGCTTTCCTGAAAATCCGCATCGGTCAGATCGTGGAAAGACGGATCCAGATCGGCCACTTTCTCTTGCTGCCACAGTCCCAGCGGATCGAGATTCGCATGTTGATGACCGCGGAAACGGTAGGCGTTAATGAGCTGCAGGACTTTAACCTGCTTCACATTGGCATCAGGGTCGGAAATAGAAGAAGAGTAACGTGGGGTAATCAACGCCTGCCGACGGAAATAATCACGTGTTTTTGAGTGGAGTTGATCCGGTTTGACTCCGGTGCCAGGTAACTGCTGGAACGTCGAACGCCAGTTAGCATCTACCGAGTCAGGGTCGGTTAAGAAGTCTTCATAGAGCTGTTCTATCCAGCTCTGGTTCGAGCCAGAGAGGTAAGAAGAGTCCAACCAGGCTTTCAAAGCGCTGTTCTGCATCGTGATCCCTTAAGCATCT
>NZ_CP069763.1:2840682-2858036 GCF_016893685.1 Citrobacter cronae | reverse complement strand
ACCTGTAGGCCGGATAAGACGGTACGTCGCCATCCGGCAACCACTACAACAACTTACGCACTACGCTTGAGCAGCATCGACTTAATATGGCCGATGGCGCGCGTAGGGTTTAGCCCCTTAGGACATACGCTGACGCAGTTCATGATGCTGTGACAGCGGAATACGCTGAAAGCATCACTTAAACCTTCCAGGCGGCTGTCAGTCTCGGTATCGCGGCTGTCAATCAGGAAGCGATACGCGGCCAGCAGACCTGCCGGACCGATGAACTTGTCCGGATTCCACCAGAATGATGGGCAGGACGTTGAGCAGCATGCACACAAAATACATTCATACAGCCCATCGAGCTTCTCACGCTGCTCTGGCATTTGTAAATGCTCACGAGCCGGTGGATTTTTCCCATTATTCAACAAGTAAGGCTTAATCTTCTCATACTGTGCGTAGAATTGTCCCATGTCTACCACCAAATCGCGCACAACCGGTAAACCCGGCAGCGGGCGAATGACAATCTTCTTGCCCGGCTGATTCAGCGCAGAAACAGGTGTGATACAGGCCAGTCCATTTTTGCCGTTCATGTTCAGACCGTCAGAGCCGCAGACCCCTTCACGGCAGGAACGACGAAACGACAGCGACGGATCTTTTTCTTTCAGCTGCATTAACGCATCCAGCAGCATCATGTCGCGCCCTTCTTCCGCCTCCAGGGTGTAATCCTGCATACGCGGAGCATCGTCAACATCCGGGTTATAGCGATAAACTGAAAACTCGAGTTTCATTGTCCTGTCTCCGCATTAATAAGTACGAATCTTCGGCGGGAATGCCGGGCGCAGCTTCGGTTCCATATTGACTTGACGTCGCGTCATGGTTTCCGACTCTGGCAGATACAGGGAATGGCACAGCCAGTTTTCATCATCACGTTCCGGGAAGTCGAAGCGGCTATGCGCGCCACGGCTTTCGGTACGGAAGTTTGCAGAGACTGCGGTGGCGTAAGCGGTTTCCATCAGGTTATCCAGCTCCAGACACTCAACACGCTGGGTGTTAAATTCACTGGAGGTATCATCCAGACGGGCGTTTTTCAGACGCTCACGAATCGCTTTCAGCTCTTCCAGTCCTTTCGCCATCGCATCGCCTTCGCGGAATACCGAGAAGTTATGCTGCATACATTCCTGCAGCGCTTTGCGAATGGCCACTGGATCTTCGCCGTTACGGTTGCCGTTCCAGCGATTCAGACGGGCCAGAGAAGCATCGATCTCGTCTTCCGTCGCATCCAGCAGGTCGCCCTGTTCCGCGATAGATTCCTGCAGATGCAGACCTACCGCACGACCAAAGACCACCAGATCCAGCAGCGAGTTGCCGCCCAGACGGTTGGCGCCGTGAACCGATACGCAGGCGATTTCGCCTACCGCAAACAGCCCCGGAATCACCACATCTTCGCCCTGCTCGTTTACGGTCAACGCCTGACCGGTTACTTTGGTCGGGATACCGCCCATCATATAGTGACAGGTAGGAATTACCGGGATCGGCTCTTTCACCGGGTCAACGTGGGCAAACGTACGAGACAGTTCGAGAATACCCGGCAGCCGGGACTCCAGCACTTCTTTACCCAGATGATCGAGTTTCAGCTTGGCGTGCGGACCCCACGGGCCATCACAGCCGCGGCCTTCACGGATTTCGATCATGATGGAACGCGCCACCACGTCACGACCCGCCAGATCTTTCGCATTCGGGGCATAACGCTCCATGAAGCGCTCGCCGTGTTTGTTCAGCAGATAGCCGCCTTCACCGCGGCAGCCTTCTGTGACCAGCACGCCCGCGCCGGCGATACCGGTGGGGTGGAACTGCCACATCTCCATATCCTGCACCGGCACGCCAGCGCGGATAGCCATACCGACGCCGTCACCGGTATTGATGTGGGCGTTAGTAGTGGATTGATAAATACGGCCTGCGCCGCCGGTGGCCAGTACGGTTGCGCGGGCTTTAAAGTAAACCACTTCACCGGTTTCGATACACAGTGCGGTACAACCGACAATCGCGCCGTCAGCGTTCTTTACCAGGTCCAACGCATACCACTCAGAAAAGATGGTGGTGTGGTTTTTCAGGTTCTGCTGATACAGGGTATGCAGTAGCGCGTGGCCGGTACGGTCTGCCGCTGCGGCGGTACGAGCCGCCTGCTCGCCGCCGAAGTTTTTCGACTGACCGCCAAACGGACGTTGATAAATGGTGCCATTATCGAGACGAGAGAACGGCAGGCCCATATGGTCCAGCTCCAGAATCGCTTCCGGGCCGGTTTTACACATATATTCAATTGCGTCCTGATCGCCAATGTAGTCCGACCCTTTGACGGTGTCGTACATGTGCCATTCCCAGTTATCTTCATGGGTATTACCGAGCGCCACGGTGATGCCACCCTGCGCGGATACGGTATGGGAACGGGTTGGAAATACTTTGGAGAGCAGCGCACAGGTCTGTCCGCTCTGGGAAATTTGCAGCGCCGCGCGCATACCTGCGCCACCGGCACCAATCACAACAGCATCAAATTCTCTGACTGGCAGTTTCATTACACACCCCACACCACAACAAATCCATAAATGACGTAAACCACCAGCGCAACGACGATAGCCAGTTGCAGAATCAGGCGTACAGCCAGCGGTTTAACGTAGTCGGTCAACACCTGCCACATGCCAATCCAGGCATGAATCAAGATGGAAAAAAGCGCCAGCAGGGTGAAGACTTTGGTGAATGCCGATGAGAAGAAACCGGTCCAGACTTCAAAGGTCAACTCGCCGCTGGTGGCGAAGAAGCCGACCATATAGATGATGTATAACGTCAGAACGATAGCGGTAGCACGGACCAGAATGAAGTCATGTACGCCGTTGCGTCCTAATGCGGAGGCGTTGCTTACCATACGAGGACTCCTGCGAGAAGTGAAAGCACGACAATGATAACGAAACAAATTTTGGCGGAGCGTGTCCCTGCTTCGAGGGTTTCTTCGATATAGCCAAAATCCATCAACAGATGGCGAATGCCCATTACGGCGTGATAGGCCAGCGCAATCAGGATCCCCCACATGATTAACTCCACAAAGAAGTTATTCATAATGGATGACGCCGTGAGGAAACCTTCAGGGGAGGAAAGGCTGGTACCCAATAACCACAACAGAATCCCGACCGCCACGAAGGTGATCACTCCGGAAACGCGATGGAGAATGGACGCTATCGCCGTGATTGGGAACCGGATCGTTTGCAGATCCAGATTGACAGGTCTTTGTTTTTTCACATTTCTTATCATGAATAACGCCCACATGCTGTTCTTATTATTCCCTTTGGACTTCGGGCACAGAAGATAAGACTTCTGTAGTCTGAAAGACGCCGGGATTTCCTTCCTCCGGTCTGCTTGCGGGTCAGACAGCGTCCTTACTATAACTACGCGTCATATAAAACACTGCTTCCAGTTGCTAAAACGACACGTTACAACGCTGGTTGGCTCGGGATTGCAGGGTATTCCGGAGACCTGGCGGCAGTATAGGACGTTCACAAAATCATTACAATTAACCTACATATAGTTTGTCGGGTTTTATCCCGAACAGTGACATAGGTCACGATAACAACATTATTTTAATTTTTAATCATCTGATTTGACAATCATTAAACAAAGTTGTTACAAACGACACCAGAAAAAGCATATAATGCGTAAAAGTTATGGGGTCACTCTTTCACCGGAGATTTAGTTATGTAACAGTGTGGAAGTATTGACCAATACCTTCAGGACAGTTATTAGTGATAGACAGGTTAAATAATTCGGATTGCTAAGTTGTTGATTTGTTACTATTTCACCATGAGTTAACTGATTTACCTGCAAGCGCCCATTGCTCTGTACCCTGGTTTTCGCCTCTATCGCAGAGCGGCGAGCCGAATAAAAAACTGGTAACGGTTGATTGATGTATCGAAAACAAGTCTGACTTCCGCAGTCTTAAGTAATAAGGCGTTAAGGAGACCGTAAATGGCTGATACTAAAGCAAAAATCACTCTAAATGGTGACGCTGCTATTGAACTGGATGTGCTGAAAGGTACGCTCGGTCAAGATGTTATTGATATTCGTAGCCTTGGCTCAAAGGGGATGTTTACTTTTGACCCAGGTTTCACCTCTACCGCATCCTGCGAATCCAAAATTACGTTCATCGATGGTGATGAAGGCATTTTGCTGCATCGCGGCTTCCCGATTGACCAGTTGGCGACCGAGTCCAACTATCTGGAAGTGTGTTATATCCTGCTGTACGGCGAAAAACCGACGCAGGAGGAGTACGACGAGTTCAAAACCACGGTCACTCGCCATACCATGATTCACGAGCAGATCACGCGTCTGTTCCACGGTTTCCGCCGCGACTCTCACCCGATGGCCGTTATGTGCGGTGTCACCGGGGCGCTGGCTGCGTTCTATCACGATTCGCTGGACGTAAATAATGCGCGTCACCGTGAAATCGCCGCTTTCCGTCTGCTGTCCAAAATGCCGACCATGGCAGCGATGTGTTACAAATACTCCATCGGCCAGCCGTTCGTTTACCCGCGCAATGATCTCTCCTACGCCGGTAACTTCCTGAACATGATGTTCTCCACGCCGTGCGAAAAATACGAAGTTAATCCAATCCTGGAACGCGCCATGGACCGTATCCTGATCCTGCACGCTGACCACGAACAGAACGCCTCGACCTCTACCGTACGTACCGCAGGTTCTTCTGGCGCGAACCCGTTTGCCTGCATCGCGGCTGGTATTGCTTCCCTGTGGGGACCGGCACACGGCGGCGCCAACGAAGCTGCGCTGAAAATGCTGGAAGAAATCAGCTCAGTTAAACACATTCCGGAATTTGTTCGCCGCGCGAAAGACAAGAATGATTCTTTCCGCCTGATGGGCTTTGGTCACCGTGTTTACAAAAACTATGACCCGCGCGCCACCGTGATGCGTGAAACCTGCCATGAAGTGCTGAAAGAGCTGGGCACCAAAGATGATCTGCTGGAAGTGGCAATGGAGCTTGAGCACATTGCGCTCAACGACCCGTACTTCATCGAGAAGAAACTCTACCCGAACGTCGACTTCTACTCTGGCATCATTCTGAAAGCGATGGGCATTCCGTCCTCCATGTTCACTGTGATCTTCGCCATGGCGCGTACCGTTGGCTGGATTGCACACTGGAACGAAATGCACACCGACGGCATGAAAATCGCCCGTCCTCGTCAGCTGTATACCGGCTACGACAAGCGCGACTTTAAGTCTGATATTAAGCGTTAATTGTCTGCCGGATAGCGCTCTCGCCTGTCCGGCCTACTCCCTTGAATCTTCCAGGCCGGACAGGGTGTTAATGCCGCTGTCCGGTCTGTTTATTCTTGAGCCACATTATTTTATTCTCATCACGTTTTCTCTATGATTTACTGAGATCTTCCTCATTTCACTCAGGAGCATGGGATGCCTGTTTTGCAGTGGAGCCTGCTATTTCTGCTATCACTCCTTCTTTCCCTGTTCTTTCTGTTGATACATCTTCCAGGCGCATTGCTGCTCGGCTCGATGATTGTCGGTATCATTTTCAGTATGCGCGGGATCTCCCTGCACCCTCCCCGCTGCACATTTCTTGCCGCTCAGGCCATTCTCGGCTGCATGATTGCGCAAAACCTCACTGGATCCATTTTAACGACACTTGCGGCACACTGGCCGATGGTGATTGTCATCCTGCTGGCAACCCTGATTAGCAGCGCGGTGATCGGGTGGCTGCTGGTTCGTTACAGCAATCTACCGGGGAACACCGGCGCGTGGGGGTCATCACCTGGCGGGGCAGCCGCGATGGTTGCGATGGCGCAGGATTATGGCGCTGACATCCGCCTGGTGGCGTTTATGCAGTATTTGCGCGTACTGTTGGTGGTCGGCGCTGCCGCGCTGGTCACCCGATTTGTCATGGGCGAACAGGCACAAACGGTCGGCCAGCAAATCGTCTGGTTTCCACCGCTGAGTCTTAATCTGTTAAGTACCATACTGCTGGCCGCAGTTGCTGGTGTGGCCGGGCGCTTACTGCGTATCCCCTCCGGCGTGATGTTACTGCCCATGCTGGCGGGCGCATTGCTAAACGCAGGCGGTATAATGGTCATTGAACTGCCGGAATGGTTACTGGCGATAGCGTATATGGCGATTGGCTGGCAAATCGGTCTTGGCTTTGACAAACAGATTTTTTTAATGGCGCTGCGGCCACTGCCGCAAATATTGTTGTCCATTTTTTCACTGATGGCGATTTGTGCCGCGATGGCCTGGGGGCTGGCGCATTATATGCAAATCGACTTTCTCACCGCCTATCTGGCGACCAGCCCTGGCGGAGTGGATTCCGTCGCGGTAATTGCCGCTGGCAGCCACGCAGATATAGCGCTAATCATGGCGATGCAAACCCTGCGGCTGTTCAGTATTTTATTGACCGGTCCGGCGGTGGCGCGTTTTATTTCAGCGCATGCGCCAAGACAGTCCACCTAATGCTGGCAGCCCGGACACCAGTAAAAGGGTCGCGAGGAAAGAGTCGTTTTCTCGATGATGCCGCCACAGCGCTCACAGGCTTCGCCATCCCGATGAAAGACCTTAAAGCGAAACAGCGCGCCGTGGTGCTTATTGTCATCGACCTGGCCGCGAGTGTTATACGACAGGCGAGGAATATCAAGTAGCGCTTGCGCCAGCGCATCCAACTGTTCATCGCTAAGCTGTGACGCTTTATGCTGACCGGTCAACCCCACCTGCCAGAGAATTTCTACCCGCAGATAGTTACCTAATCCCGCCAGAAATGCCTGATCCAACAGCAGACCGGAAAACTGGCGATTGCGAAAACGGGATGACAGCAGACGCGTTTTTACCTCTGCGGCCGTTAAACGCAAATCCAGCACGTCCGGTCCAACCCGTTGCAGAAATGGATGGGTGGTGAGCTGCTCTGGCGTCAGCATTTCGATGTCAGACGCGCTATACAGCAGGATAGTTTTATCCTCGGTTTGCAGCCTGACGCGCAGCACCCGCGTGGTTTGCGGAATGTTGCCGGTATCGACCACTCGCCACACGCCGTAAAGCTGATTGTGGCTATACAGCGTCAGGCCATTGGAAAAATGGGTCAGCAAGGCTTTACCCCGCGTTTCAAGCTGGGTAACACTCTGCCCGATGAGTTGGGATTGATACGGTTTTAACTGCTCAAAGGCAAACCAGACATCCGTCAGGGGTTTACCTTTGACTGCCGCCTCCAGGGTATCCGCCGCGCGGCGGATCTCCGGGCCTTCAGGCATAATACTGTCCTTTGTTAATGTGTTGCGCCGCCTGTTACCGCGATATCGCTTTCCAACTGCAATGCGGTGGCAATCGCGACCTCCAGTGCCCGACGTACTGTTTCCGCCGCCATACTTGGCGCACCGGGGTGCTGCGCGGCCTGTTGTGGCAGATAAGGAATATGAATAAAACCGCCCTTCACTGCCGGCACGTCGCGTAATTTATGCAGCAGGCCATACATCACGTGGTTACACACGAAGGTACCCGCCGTCTGAGAAACCGAGGCCGGAATTCCCGCGTTGCGCATGGCGACAACCATCGCTTTGATCGGCAATGTGCTGAACCACGCCGCAGGGCCATCGGCCACAATCGGTACATCAATCGGCTGTTGCCCCTGATTATCCGCAATACGCGCATCGTCAACATTGATCGCCACGCGCTCCACGGTGATATCCGTTCTGCCACCCGCCTGCCCCACCGCCAGCACCAGCGATGGCGACAATGCGTCAATCGCGGCATTGAGTACGGAGAGAGACTCGCCAAAGACGCACGGCAACTGGCGAGCAACGACACGGCATCCATCGATGATAGCATTGTCGAGACCCGAGACCACTTCCCAGGAAGGGTTAACTGACTCGCCGCCAAAGGGTTCAAATCCCGTGATGAGTACTGTTTTCATCCTTCCTCCTTACAGGAACATCAGGAAATACATCAGGAAAACGTTAACCAACAGCAACAGTATGCCGGTTGGCACCTGTGCTTTAATCACCGCGTTTTTGTCTGGTAGCTCCAGCAGCGCCGCAGGCACAATATTGAAGTTCGCCGCCATTGGCGTCATCAATGTTCCGCAATAGCCGGAGAACATGCCAATCGCCGCCATCACCGCCGGGTTACCACCGTGTTGCAAGACCAGGATCGGAATACCGATTCCCGCGGTCACGATCGGGAATGCGGCAAACGCATTGCCCATCACCATCGTCAACAAGGCCATACCAATGGTGTACACCGCCACCGCGATAAAACGGCTATCCACCGCCAGATATTCCTGGGTCAGATATGAAATGCCGCTGCCGACGCCCGCCGCAGTGAACAACAGTCCGAGTGTGGCCAGGATCTGCGGCAGGATGAATGCCCACCCGATGGAGTCCAGCAGTCGGCGTGCCTCCTGAATCGGCTGATGCACCCGCTCATGGGTCATTTTTATCGCCATCGCCAGACCAATCAACGAACCTGCGGTCATCGAAAAGAGCGTCACCAGCGTGGCATGATTACCCGGCCCAAACAGCGCATCCTGTAAACCCGGAATATGGTTGAACATCAGCACGCCGATAACGGTTACCACCGGGATCGCCAGCGCCGGAAAAAACAGGCGATTACCCAGACGACTGGCGCTCTCTTCGCGCTGTTGCTGCGTTCGTTGATGGTAGCTTCCCAGCTTTACGCCGCCGAAACCGGCGATCAGGGCCAGTATGACCACCGCGACGCCGACGGCAATATGCACCGCGCGTTTATCGCCAAACAGCGAGTATGTCCAGTCGCCAAGCAGAAAGAGAACGCCGTACAGGCCCCAAAACAGACCGGTGGTTAAGCGACGCGGGTTAGCCTTATCCCGCCAGGACATCAGCGCCACAATCAGTAATACCGCGCCTGCCAGCCAGTAGAGATAGCTTTGCTGAAAATTCATTTCGCTTCCCCTTTCGCTGCGGCATTCGCTTTCGCCACTTCACGCTGCAAATAGCTATCCAGCCGCCACAGACGCGTGCCGTGGATCAGGAAGGCGCAAATTGCCGTCGGGATCCCCCACAGGGCGATATGCAGCGGTTCGGTCTGGATCCCGCCCGATTCCAGCATAAAATTGTGCATGAATATGATGGCACCGAAGGCAACAAAGATATCTTCACCGAAAAACAGCCCAACGTTATCAGTCGCGGCAGACATGGCGCGCAGACGATAACGAACCGCGCCCGGTATCTCACCGTGGTTTTTCTCGGCGGCCCCTTCCGCCATTGGCGCCAGCAGCGGACGCACCATCTGCGGATGTCCCCCCAGGCTGGTCAGCCCTAAGGCGGCGGTCGCCTCACGAATAAACAGATAGACAATGAGCAGACGGCCGCTGGTGGCGCTGCGGATTTTGGCAATCCACGCCTGAGCGCGCTCTTTCAGTCCGTGACGCTCCAGCAGACCAATAACCGCCAGGGGGATCAGCAGGATAAACGGCAGGTTGCGGGTGTTGAGAAATCCCTCACCCAGCTTTTCCAGAATGGTAGCGATTGGCATATGCGCCGCCAGTCCGGTGACGATCCCGGCAATAATGACCACCAATACCGGGTTAAAACGTAAAAGAAATCCGACCACAATGACGGCGATACCCGTCAATGGCCAGAGAGAAATGACCTCTCCCATAATTAAATCCCTTATGTTGTTGTGTAATATATTATTGTTTTTTATGAAAAAATTATGCGCTAATTTGAATATTGCATGCTTCGAATGCGCTGCGCAAGCGACGGGCAAAAGCGAGTGCGTGCTCGCCATCCCCATGAATGCATACCGTTTGGGCTATCACGTTCGCCCATGTTCCGCTCTGGCTTTTTACTCTACCGGATTGCACCATTTCTAGCGTTTGCGCCAGCGCCTGCTCTTCATCCTCAATCAATGCACCAGGCTGGCTACGCGGAACCAGACTGCCGTCAGCCTGATAACCCCGATCGGCAAAAACCTCCTGACGCGTCACCAGGCCATAATGTTCCCCGGCGCGAATCAGTTCGCTTCCCGCCAGCCCCACCAGAACCAGCGAAGGATCGCAGGCATGCACCGCTTTCGCAATCGCATCCGCCAACTGTGGATCTTTTGCCGCCTGGTTATAAAGCATACCGTGGGGTTTCACATGGCGCATCACGCCGCCTTCCGCGCGCGTAATGGCTGCCAGCGCGCCAATTTGATACAGCGTCTGCGCATAAACCGTTTCCACAGGCAGAGTCATGGCGCTACGGCCAAAATTCTCCCGATCCGGAAAGCTCGGATGTGCGCCTACCGCCACGCCATTTTTTAGCGCTTCACGCACGCTTAAAAGCATGGTTTGCGCATCACCGGCGTGAAATCCACAGGCGATATTAGCTGACGACACCAGTTGCAGCAGCGATGCATCGTTAGCACAGCCCTCACCGAGGTCTGCGTTGAGATCAATTTTCATTATTAAGTCGCCATGTTAACTGTTGCAGGTAACGCTGCTGATCGTGGCGCGCCTTAAGCGCTTCCTCCAGCGAACACTGCACAAAATGAATCGGCTGACCGAGCGGGATCTGCGCCAGATGGTACATATCCGCTTCGATGATACAGGCGATGCGCGGATAGCCGCCCGTCGTCTGGGCATCGTTCATCAGCACGATCGGTTGACCATTATGCGGAACCTGCACCACGCCGGGGAGTAAGCCATGCGACAGCAACTCGCGATCGGTCATACGCGTCAACGGCTGCCCCTGCAGGCGATAGCCCATCCGGTTGCTTTGCGGGCTAAGCTGCCACGGCGAACGCCAGAAAGACGCCTGCGAGACCTCGTCAAATTCCTGGTATTCAGGCCCGGGCAGCGCACGAATGTGGTTTCCCCACATCAGCTGTTTTACCCCCTGAGGTCCGCTGAATTGCCGGGTAGATGCCCCAATCGCCAGCCGATCGCCATCACGCAGCAGACGCCCCTCCAGCCCGCCAATGCCGACTTTAAGATCGGTGCTGCGCGAGCCCATGACTTCGGGAACATCAAATCCGCCCGCAACCGCCAGATAACTACGCATACCATGATGTGGACGTTTTAGCGTCAGTCGCTGTCCCGCTTTCACCGGCAGTCGCCACCCACTCCACACAGGAGCGCGATCCAGATGCGCTTCGCATCCGGCGCCGGTCAGGGCAAACCAACCATCAGCTTCAAATTCGACTACCAGTTGCCCCAGCGTGATTTCCAGCGCAGCGGCATTCGCATCATTTCCCACCAGCAGGTTAGCAACGTTTAACGCCGGTTTATCCAGCGCGCCGCAGTGGCTGATGCCGGATTGACGAAAATTGTGGCGTCCGCCGTCCTGGACCGAGGTGTACATGCCCGCACGAATGATGTTTAACATACCCCCTCCTTCTGCGGAACAAAACGCACGGTATCCCCAGCGCGCAACAGGATCGGCTCTTCTCGTTTTGGATCAAATAACGACACGGAGGTACGCCCAATCAATTGCCATCCGCCAGGCGTGGCAAGCGGATAGACCCCCGTTTGCGATCCACCAATACCTACAGAACCTGCCGGAACAAGCAGACGTGGTTCTGACCGTCTGGGGGTATGGAGTGGTTCAGGTAAGCTCCCCAGATAGGGGAACCCTGGCTGAAAACCAATAAACCACACCACATAGTCGACTGACGCATGAAGTTCAACAACCTGCTTGTCGCTTAATCCACTGTGCCGGGCGACCTCTGCCAGATCGGGGCCAAACTCACCGCCATAAGTCACGGGAATTTCAATAAAACGCGAATCCGGTTCCAGCGCTTCGCTCTCTTCCCACCAGCGCTGCAGGCGTTCAATCGCATCCAGCGCCAGCGTTTGTGGGTCACGCAAGATCACCGTGATATTGTTCATTCCTGGAATCGCTTCACGTACATTCGGTGCATCAACCAGACGCTGGGCCAGACGCCAGATACGTTTTTGAGTTGCCAGCGTAATGGGCGGTTCCAGTTCCAGAACTACCGCAGTCTCACCTAACAGATAACAACGCGCTCGCTGCACTTTGGTCCCTCTTTATTACGCTGGGTTAGGAATATCAATAAAAGTGACATCCAGATCGGTATTTTCATTCAGCCATTCGCTTAATGCGCGAATCCCGCCGCGTTCGGTCGCATGGTGACCGGCAGCATAAAAATGCAGCCCCTGTTCGCGGGCAGAGTGAATGGTTTGCTCTGAGACTTCACCGGTGATAAAGGCATCGACGCCAAACCGGGCTGCGCTATCAATGAAGCTTTGACCGCCCCCCGTACACCACGCGACGCGTTGCACCTTTTCCGGCCCGGTATCACCGCACCATAACGGTTTACGGCCCAGACGCGCTTCAATCCACGACGCCAGCTCTAGCCCCGGAACCGGCATAGAGAGTTCACCCCACGGTACCAGCGGCTCAATTTCCCCCATCACGGTAATCCCCAATAGCGCGGCAAGCTGCGCGTTATTACCCAGTTCCGGATGGGCATCCAGCGGCAGATGCCAGCCATACAGGTTGATATCATTTTCCAACAGCGTTTTCAGACGATGGCGTTTCATGCCGCGAATCACCGGAGATTCGCCTTTCCAGAAATAACCGTGATGAACGATGACCGCATCGGCCTGCAGGCGCACCGCCTCGTCCAGCAGCGCCTGGCTTGCGGTCACGCCGGTCACGATTTTATGCACCGTCTCTTTGCCCTCAACCTGCAAACCGTTCGGCGCATAGTCGCTAATGGCGGCGCTGTTCAGTTTGTCATTGATCAGTTGTTCCAGTTCGGTGTTTTTCATCATCGTCCTCGTTGTCATAAGTTCTGCTTGCCCAATCAGCAACACAGCTTAGGTTAAAATAGCGTCCTCGCCTGCGTTCGTCGATAGTCATTTCACTGACACATTAAGAAACAATCACACCACTGTAGAACGTAATTTGCATACCACCACGCGATCTAATTCATGTATATTTATGCAATCAGACAGCATATTGCAAAAATAATCAGATCTGTATCAAAGTTACAACTTTAAGGAAACACGCCCGCACAGCACATTCAACCTGTTGCGAGACATTTACTTCGAGAAAACAATGAATAAACAAGCATCTCAACCGCGGGCGATTTATTACGTTGTCGCGCTACAAATTTGGGAATATTTCAGTTTTTACGGTATGCGTGCGCTGCTGATTCTGTATCTCACTAACCAGCTTAAGTACGACGATAATCACGCCTACGAACTGTTCAGCGCCTACTGCTCGTTGGTCTACGTCACGCCCATTCTCGGAGGGTATCTGGCAGATAAAGTGCTCGGCAACCGGATGGCGGTGATGATCGGCGCATTTTTGATGGCGGTGGGGCATCTGGTGTTGGGCGCCAGCGAAATGGCCCCGGCATTCCTTTATTTATCGCTAGCGATTATCGTCTGTGGCTACGGTCTGTTTAAATCCAACGTCAGTTGCCTGCTGGGTGAACTGTATCAGCCTGAAGATCCCCGCCGCGACGGTGGGTTCTCTCTGCTCTACGCCGCCGGCAACATCGGCTCAATCATTGCCCCGATAGCCTGTGGCTATGTGCAGGAAGAGTACAGCTGGGCGATGGGGTTTGCGCTGGCCGCTATCGGCATGCTGGCAGGGCTGGTGATTTTCTTATGTGGTAATCGCCATTTCGCCCATACCACCGGCGTCAATAAGGCCGTCCTGCGCGCGAAAAAATACATGTTGCCGAACTGGGCCTGGTTGTTAGTTCTGCTGGTTGCCGCCCCACTGCTGATTACTGTCTTGTTCTGGAAAGAGTGGTCCGTGTACGCCCTGATCGTTGCTACTGTTATTGGTCTGGCGGTTCTGGCGAAGATTTACCGCCAGGCGCAAACCCAGAAGCAGCGCAAAGAGCTGGGACTCATCGTCACGCTGACCTTCTTTAGCCTGCTGTTCTGGGCCTTTGCTCAACAGGGCGGTAGCTCAATCAGCCTGTATATCGACCGCTTTGTTAATCGCGACATTATGGGGTATTCCGTACCCACCGCGATGTTCCAGTCGGTTAACGCCTTTGCGGTTATGCTGTGCGGTATCGTGCTGGCATGGGTGGTCAAAGAGAGCGCAGGCGGCAATCGCACCGTACGCATCTGGGGCAAATTTGCCCTTGGTCTCGGTTTAATGAGCGCCGGTTTTTGTATTCTGACCTTAAGTGCCCGCTGGTCCGCCGCTTACGGCCACTCTTCCATGCCGCTGATGGTATTGGGGCTGGCGGTCATGGGCTTTGCGGAACTGTTTATCGACCCGGTGGCAATGTCACAAATTACCCGCATTGAGATCCCCGGAGTAACCGGTGTATTAACCGGCATTTATATGCTGCTTTCCGGCGCAATCGCCAACTACCTGGCTGGGGTGATCGCCGACCAGACGTCACAAGGTTCGTTTGACGCTGCCGGCGCCATCAACTATTCCATCAATGCCTATATCGACGTCTTTAGCGAAATTACTTGGGGCGCACTGGCCTGTGTGGTACTGGTGCTGCTGATTTGGCTGTACCAGTCGCTGAAATTCAGAAACCGTGCGTTAGCGGTAGAGTCCTGAGTGTACAGGCCCGATGATGTGATAAGATTCGGGCCTGTTTTTTCAGGTAATTATGCTTGAATTGCTGCGAGTTCCTCTTCAGTAAGACCTGTAACCAGTAGCACCATTGTGCGATCTATACCTTGCTCCAGCATGGTTTGCGCTATACGTAATGCGGCTTCTTGTTTACCCTGCTGTAACCCTTCCTGTAATCCCTGCTGTAATCCCTGCTGTAACCCTTCCTGTAATCCATCTAACCGTAACCGCTCTGCAATAGTCATCAGCCTCTCCTTATGTTGGGGGATCCGTTGCGCTATCTCCTGCATAAATTCATTAAAACGAGATTCGTCGCCAGATTGTAGGATGTAATTAAACATCGCCTGTAATTGCGTGTCATTAGCGCATCCAGTAAGTAGCAGCGTGGCCAGTTGCTCTACCAGCCCCAGCAAATCCCGCTGACGGATATGTTTTTGCATTAATTCCAGCAGCGCCATTCGTCTGTGAGCCATGATCTCATCATCGGGTACCACCGTTATGTCTACCAACGGAAATGCGCTGGAATAAAGCTGTCTTGCCGCCACGGGGTCAGCAAAGGCATCCAGCCAGCACAATGAGTACGGATAGGGGCTTCGGCAGCCATGATAAAAGAGCATCGGTATCACCAGAGGCAGTTCCTTATGCCCTGCGTCCAGATGACGCTGCATCGCCGCCATCGCATAACGCAACAGACGAAAAGCCATATGCGGCTCAGCTGAACTTTGATGCTCTATCACCACATAGACATAACCGTCACCGTTGCGTGTGTGCAAAGACCAGAGCACGTCGGAGTAGCGCGAACGTAAATCCGCTTCAATAAAGCTTTCTGACTCCAGCTTCAGCGAATTCAAATCGCAAAGCATCCGCAGTTCAGCTGGCAGGTGAATGTCGAGAAAATCCCGTGCCGTTTCGGGATGATGTAAAAACGTTTTAAATACCGCGTCGTGCGGTGTGGAGGTTGTTGGCATTGTCATCAAGTTCCATCACCCGAATTAAGATGACGGAACTTTACTGCCAGATAAAAGCATCTGCATCAGGGCATTAACAACCTTGCGCGCACACTTCAGCGCTAAACGCGCCCAACTGCAACAAATTCATTTTGCTGGAAGGCATTACGCAGAAATCCACCCTGCCTTTACCCTTTTCGCGCCGCCTCATATGCCGCCAGCGTAGCCAGTCTGGCGTACTTATGATCGACAATCGGGCGAGGATAGTTGAGCGTCACCTGCGCTTTTTCCGCCCACGACCACGGCTCATGGATGGCTTTACCCGGCACATCGCGCAATTCCGGCAGCCACTGGCGGATAAACTCACCGTCACGGTCAAATTTTTCGCCCTGCGTCGTGGGGTTAAATATGCGGAAATACGGTGCGGCATCGGTTCCGGTGGATGCGGCCCACTGCCAGCCACCGTTATTGGCCGCCAGGTCGCCATCGATCAATTGCGACATGAAATACTGCTCCCCTTTACGCCAGTCGATCAGCAGGTCTTTTACTAAAAAACTGGCCGTAATCATGCGTAAACGATTATGCATCCAGCCCGTGGCGTTGAGCTGACGCATCGCCGCATCCACAATCGGGTAACCCGTTTGACCCGTTTGCCAGGCCTGCAAATGCGTCGGGTTATTCTGCCATTGCACGCGATCGGTCCAGCGGATAAAGGGTTGATACCGACACAGCGCCGGATGATACGTCATCAGATGACGATAAAATTCACGCCAGATAAGCTCGTTCAGCCAGACGCTGCCCGCCCCGCCCTCAAGCGCCTGCGGCTGCTCTGCGAGCAGTCGATTCAGGCATTGGCGCGGCGATAACCCGCCTGTCGCCAGGCTTGCGGATAATCGACTGGTCCCGTCAATCGCGGGAAAATCACGCTGCTGTTCGTATTTTCCCGCAGCCTGCTGGCAAAACTGGCGTAATTGCGCGATGGCCAATTTTTCATCTGCCACAAACCTTTGGGCATCAAAATTTTGCTGCGGATAGCTCAGCGTTATTGATGTTAACGGTGCGTCAAGAGCGCCGCTTTCTCTCATTTTCGGCGCGCTCACACATTCTGGAATACCGTCTTTAATCCGCTTCAGCCATGCATTTTTAAACGGCGTGAACACTTTATACATCTCATGATTGCCGGTCATCACCGCTCCAGGAGGCAGGATCACGCTGTCATCAAACCCTTCGCACACCACCTGGGGTAATGATTTCTCTACGTTTGCATCACGCTGTCGTTCGTTTATTTCATATTGATAGTTATAAAATAATCGACTGACGTCATGCTGCAGGCAGACACGTTTGACGGTGTCCACGCTGGCCGCAAAATCAGCCACTTCATGAAACAGTAAAGGGATGCCTTTTTCTGCCAGCGCCGTTTGTAACGCATTCAACTGCGCGTTGACAAATGCCACCTGACGCGGGGCCATATCGTGGGCCTTCCACTGCCCGGGGGTAGATATATATAACGCCAGCACCTGCGCAGAACGATCCCGACAAGCCGCCGCCAGCGCGAGGTTGTCGTGCAGACGTAAATCACGCCGAAACCAGACCAAATGGGTGGTCATAACACTCCTGAAGAAAAAAATTAACGCCCGTAGCGCAAACGCAGAGCCTCTGGCCAGGGATTGAAATAGCGCTGCCCGGAGAGATAAGCATCCGGGTATTCCGCCATATAGTGTTTGAGTAATGTTATTGGCGCAAGCAGCGGTTGAGTCGCTCGTCGATAACCGTCAATGAGAGAGGCCAGCTCCTGTCGCTGACGAGAATTTAATTGCGTACGAAAATACCCTTG
>NZ_CP069763.1:2739897-2840172 GCF_016893685.1 Citrobacter cronae | reverse complement strand
CAAATACCCCTCGCGCTTATCACTAAAACGCAGGGAGACAGCCTCGCCCTCTTTGACCAGATGCAGCGCAGGTCGCGGGACCGGTAACCCGATCCCCATTTCAGGGCATACGGGTTCGAACGCGACCCACGGCGACAGTTTTTCTACAGCAAAGGCCAGGCGCTTATGCCCACCATCATAGCGAACCGCTTCCCCCAACAGACAGGCACTGATACCAACAGGGATTTTCTCGCTCATGATCGCTCCTTTTCATTCCTGAGATAAGTGTAGCTATCATGAGCAAAAAAGCCGCTGATATCAGCGGCTTTTAGGATTCATAAATTATCAATAGAAATCGCAGGTGGCTTTTTCAGCCTGCTCCATCCACACCGGCTTATCACTGGTTTTAGACCAGACGCGATGCAGGTAGCTGTAAAAACGGGCACGGTCTTTCCAGAACAGCATGACCGGCAGCGCCAGTACGCCCGCCACTACGGCAAAGGTACGGCGTAAGAAAACAATGTGTGCTGGATATTCTTTATAAAAGTCCATAATCCTCTCCCATATAACTGTTCGGTGAATCGCACCGGAAAAATAAAGTTGGTTAACTGATGAAAATAATACCGCCTTGTGTGTAATTTTACTACTCATCCGACCACTTATTTTTATCTATTTATGCCCCGTTTAGCTTAAAACCGTAATTAAGTTACATAAAAGTTAAATTAATACTAACCATTAGTTAAATAATGGTCTTTGCCATTTTTATACTTTTTTTACACCCCGCCCGCCGATTTTTGCGAAATCTTTGCAAGCAAAAACCTACGCTCTGGTTATCACATTTATGCCACTGGAGGTGCACTGTGAGTGCAGGCGTGATAACCGGCATTGGGCTGGTCTTTTTATTATTAGGTTACCTTGTGTATGCCCTGATTAATGCGGAGGCGTTCTGATGGCGGCTCAAGGTTTTTTACTCATTGCCAGTTTCTTGCTGGTGCTGTTTGTCATCGCCAGACCGCTGGGGTTTGGACTGGCCCGACTCATCAATAATACGTCCCTACCGGGCCTCGCTGGCGTGGAGAGTGTGCTCTGGCGTGGTCTGGGCATTTCGCAACAGGAGATGAACTGGCGGCAGTATCTGCTGGCAATCCTCGCGCTCAATGTACTGGGCCTGCTGGTCCTGTTTTCGATGCTGATGGCGCAAAACCTGCTGCCGCTGAATCCTCAGCAGCTTCCAGGACTTTCATGGCATCTGGCGCTCAACACGGCAGTGAGTTTTGTCACCAATACCAACTGGCAATCTTATGCCGGTGAAACCACTTTAAGCTACTTCAGCCAGATGGCTGGGTTGACCGTGCAGAACTTCCTGTCCGCGGCGACCGGGATTGCGGTGATTTTTGCCCTGACGCGTGCCTTTACGCGGCAGAGCATGGATACGCTGGGTAATGCCTGGGTCGATCTGGTTCGTATTACGCTGTGGATCCTCGTGCCGATTGCGCTGCTCATCGCCCTGTTTTTTATTCAACAAGGCGTGCTGCAAAACGTATTGCCCTATCAGCCCATCACGACGCTTGAAGGGGTGAAACAGTTGCTGCCGATGGGACCTGTCGCTTCGCAGGAAGCGATTAAGATGCTCGGCACCAACGGGGGCGGTTTCTTTAACGCTAACTCAGCACATCCGTTTGAAAACCCAACCGCGCTGACCAACCTGGTACAGATGCTGGCTATTTTCTTAATTCCTACCGCGCTGTGTTTTGCCTTTGGCGATGTGGTGGGCGATCGTCGTCAGGGCCGGACCCTGTTATGGGCCATGTCGCTCATTTTTGTCATCTGCGTAGCCGTCGTGATGTGGGCCGAAGTTCAGGGCAACCCGCATCTGATGCAGTTAGGTGCAGATAGCAATATCAACATGGAGGGCAAAGAGAGCCGCTTTGGCGTACTGGTCAGCAGTCTGTTTGCGGTCGTCACAACGGCGGCATCCTGTGGCGCAGTGATTGCGATGCATGACTCTTTTACCGCACTCGGTGGAATGGTGCCGATGTGGCTGATGCAAATTGGCGAAGTGGTCTTCGGCGGTGTGGGTTCAGGTCTGTACGGCATGCTGCTGTTCGTATTGCTGGCTGTGTTCATCGCCGGGCTGATGATTGGCCGAACACCGGAATACCTGGGTAAGAAAATCGACGTGCGCGAAATGAAAATGACCGCGCTGGCGATTCTGGTCACCCCTGCGCTGGTCCTGCTTGGCACAGCAATAGCAATGATGACCGATGCCGGGCGCAGCGCCATGCTCAACCCGGGTCCACATGGGTTTAGTGAAGTGCTGTATGCCGTGTCATCTGCTGCGAACAACAACGGTAGCGCCTTTGCCGGATTAAGCGCCAATAGCCCGTTCTGGAACTGCCTGCTGGCGCTGTGCATGTTCTTTGGTCGCTTCGGCGTGATCGTACCCGTGATGGCTATTGCCGGGTCGCTGGTCAGTAAAAAGATCCAGCCTGCCAGCCCTGGCACGCTACCCACCCACGGCACGCTGTTTGTCGGGTTGTTAATCGGTACGGTGTTACTGGTTGGCGCTCTCACCTTTGTTCCTGCCCTGGCCCTTGGCCCGGTCGCAGAATACCTGTCATTACACTGAGTGATGCGGAGCACATTACTATGAGTCGCAAGCAACTGGCGCTGTTCGAACCTTCTCTGGTCGCACAGGCGCTGATGGATGCCGTGAAAAAATTAAGCCCACATACCCAATGGCGTAATCCGGTGATGTTTCTCGTCTGGCTGGGCAGTCTGTTGACCACGCTGTTAACGCTGGCGATGGCAACAGGTTATATGCCTGGCAATCCGTGGTTTACCGGCGCGATTAGTCTGTGGCTGTGGGTTACCGTCCTGTTCGCTAACTTTGCCGAAGCGCTGGCTGAGGGGCGCAGTAAAGCACAGGCGAACAGTCTGAAAGGGGTGAAAAAAACCGCCTTTGCCCGCAAACTTCGCGAACCAAAATACGGCTCGGCCATGGATCACGTCCCTGCCGATGATCTCCGTAAAGGCGATATTGTGCTGGTGGAAGCTGGCGATATTATCCCGTGTGACGGCGAGGTGATCGAAGGTGGCGCATCGGTAGACGAAAGCGCGATTACCGGTGAGTCTGCGCCGGTCATTCGTGAATCCGGTGGCGATTTTGCCTCGGTCACCGGCGGGACTCGCATCCTCTCCGACTGGCTGGTGATCGAATGTAGCGTAAACCCCGGCGAAACATTCCTCGACCGGATGATCGCCATGGTCGAAGGCGCGCAGCGGCGTAAAACCCCCAATGAAATCGCCCTGACGATCCTGCTGATTGCCCTGACTATCGTCTTTCTGTTGGCGACCGCCACGCTATGGCCGTTTTCCGCCTGGGGCGGCAGCGCGGTCAGCGTCACGGTACTGGTTGCCCTGCTCGTTTGTCTGATCCCCACCACCATCGGCGGTCTGCTTTCTGCTATTGGCGTGGCCGGGATGAGCCGAATGCTGGGCGCGAACGTCATTGCCACCAGCGGACGTGCGGTCGAAGCCGCGGGTGACGTGGACGTCCTGCTGCTGGATAAAACCGGTACCATTACGCTGGGTAACCGTCAGGCTTCAGATTTTCTGCCTGCCCAGGGCGTGGACGAAAAAACGCTGGCCGATGCCGCACAGCTTTCATCGCTGGCCGATGAAACACCGGAAGGCCGCAGCATCGTTATTCTGGCAAAACAGCGCTTTAATCTGCGTATTCGCGACGTGCAATCGCTGCACGCGACCTTTGTGCCGTTTACCGCGCAAAGCCGGATGAGCGGTATCAACATCGACAACCGTATGATCCGCAAAGGTTCGGTCGATGCCATTCGTCGTCACGTTGAAGCCAACGGCGGTCACTTCCCCGCCGATGTCGAGCAGAAGGTCGACAACGTCGCTCGCCTTGGCGCTACGCCGCTGGTGGTAGCCGAAGGCTCCCGCGTACTGGGCGTGATAGCCCTGAAAGATATTGTGAAAGGCGGGATCAAAGAACGTTTTGCCCAACTGCGCAAAATGGGGATCAAAACGGTGATGATAACCGGCGATAACCGCCTGACCGCCGCCGCGATCGCCGCAGAAGCCGGGGTGGATGATTTCTTAGCGGAGGCCACGCCGGAAGCCAAGCTGGCGCTGATTCGTCAGTATCAGGCGGAAGGCCGTCTGGTGGCGATGACCGGCGACGGAACCAACGACGCCCCGGCACTGGCGCAGGCGGATGTCGCGGTCGCCATGAACTCCGGGACCCAGGCGGCGAAGGAAGCTGGCAACATGGTGGATCTCGATTCCAACCCCACCAAACTGATTGAAGTGGTGCACATTGGGAAACAGATGCTGATGACGCGCGGCTCGCTGACCACCTTCAGTATCGCCAATGACGTGGCAAAGTATTTCGCCATTATCCCGGCCGCGTTCGCCGCCACCTATCCGCAGCTCAATGCGCTTAACGTCATGGGACTGCATTCGCCGGATTCAGCGATCCTCAGCGCGGTTATCTTTAATGCGCTAATCATCGTTTTTCTGATCCCACTGGCGCTTAAAGGCGTGAGCTACAAGCCGTTATCCGCATCTGCAATGTTGCGCCGTAATTTGTGGATCTACGGTCTGGGCGGTCTGGTGGTGCCATTTATTGGTATTAAAGCGATTGATTTACTGCTGACCCTGTTGGGTCTGGTGTGAGGTTTCAGATGAGTGGATTACGTCCTGCATTATCAACATTGATTTTCCTGATGCTTATTACCGGCGGGGCTTACCCGCTGCTGACCACCGCGCTGGGGCAGTGGTGGTTTCCCCACCAGGCTAACGGCTCGTTGATCCGCGAAGATCAGGTTGTTCGCGGCTCTGAGCTTATTGGGCAACATTTTACCGCCGCCGGTTATTTTCAGGGGCGTCCGTCTGCGACGGCGGAAATGCCCTATAATCCCATGGCTTCTGGCGGCAGTAACCTGGCCGTCAGCAACCCGGAACTGGATAAACAGTTGCAAAGCCGGATTGCCGCGCTGCGCGCTGCCAATCCACAGGCTAATCCAGCCGTTCCGCTAGAGCTGGTAACCGCGTCTGCCAGCGGGCTGGATAACAACCTGACGCCCGCCGCGGTGGCCTGGCAAATTCCTCGCGTGGCGCAGGCCCGCAACCTCAGCGTTGAAGAGGTGTCGCGCCTGGTTGCACAATACACGCAAAAGCCGCTGGTCAGTTTTATCGGCCAGCCGGTGGTGAACCTGGTGGAACTTAATTTAGCGCTGGATAAGCTCTGAGAAAAAGGACATGCATAGCGAACCCTTACGTCCCGACCCCGATCGCCTGTTGGAGCAGACCACCGCCCCGCACCGCGGAAAACTAAAACTATTCTTCGGCGCCTGCGCAGGCGTCGGGAAAACCTGGGCCATGCTAACGGAAGCCCAGCGGCTGCGGGCGCAGGGGTTAGATGTGCTGATTGGCGTGGTGGAAACCCACGGACGCAAAGAGACCGCCGCGCTGCTGGACGGTCTCAGTATCCTGCCGCTAAAGCGACACGCGCGTCATGGTCGTCACATCAGCGAGTTCGATCTTGATGCCGCGCTGGCCCGCCGTCCGGCGCTCATTTTAATGGATGAACTGGCGCACAGTAATGCGCCAGGCTCACGCCATCCAAAGCGCTGGCAGGATATTGAAGAGCTGCTGGAAGCCGGTATCGATGTCTTTACCACCGTTAACGTCCAGCATCTGGAAAGTCTCAATGATGTGGTCAGCGGCGTCACTGGTATTCAGGTGCGCGAAACCGTCCCTGATCCTTTCTTCGATGCCGCTGACGATGTGGTGCTGGTCGATCTTCCCCCCGATGATTTGCGCCAGCGCCTGAACGAAGGCAAGGTCTATATCGCAGGTCAGGCGGAAAGAGCCATCGAGCATTTCTTTCGCAAAGGTAATTTGATCGCGCTGCGCGAGCTGGCCTTGCGCCGCACGGCCGATCGGGTGGACGATCAAATGCGCGCCTGGCGCGGGCGTCCAGGGGAAGAAAAAGTCTGGCATACCCGCGACGCCGTTTTGCTGTGTATTGGGCACAATACCGGCAGCGAAAAACTGGTGCGCGCCGCCGCGCGGCTGGCGGCGCGTCTCGGCAGCGTCTGGCATGCTGTGTATGTCGAAACGCCGGCACTGCACCGACTCCCCGAAAAACAGCGGCGCGCGATCTTAAGCGCACTGCGATTAGCCCAGGAGCTGGGCGCGGAAACCGCCACGCTTTCCGATCCTGCTGAAGATAAAGCGGTAATCCGCTATGCCCGCGAGCATAATCTGGGAAAAATTGTGCTCGGGCGTCCGACAACGCGTCGCTGGTGGCGCAGCGATTCCTTTGCCGACAAACTGGCCCATCGCGCACCGGATCTCGATCTGATGATTGTCGCGCTGGACGAACCGCCTTCACGCCCGACGCTTCCCACTACGGATAGCCGCACCTTTAAAGATAAATGGCGGGTACAAATTCAGGGTTGTGTGGTTGCCGTCGCGCTATGCGCCATCATTACGCTAATCGCGATGCAGTGGCTGATGGCTTTTGATGCCGCTAACCTGGTAATGCTCTATTTACTGGGTGTGGTGGTTATCGCCCTCTTCTACGGACGCTGGCCATCCGTACTGGCAACCTTTATTAACGTCGCCAGCTTCGATCTCTTCTTTATTGCCCCGCGTGGGACGCTGGCCGTTTCCGACGTCCAGTACCTGCTTACTTTTGCCGTAATGCTAACGGTCGGGCTGGTTATCGGTAATCTGACCGCCGGCGTCCGTTATCAGGCGCGTGTGGCGCGCTATCGGGAACAGCGTACGCGTCATCTGTATGAGATGTCGAAAGCGTTAGCCGTTGGACGAAGCCAGCAGGCAATCGCCGCGACCAGCGAACAGTTTATCGCCTCAACGTTTCAGGCCCGCAGTCAGGTTTTATTACCTGATGAAAACGGTAAGCTGGCTCCCCTCACCCATCAACAGGGCATAACGCCATGGGACGATGCCATTGCCCAATGGAGTTTTGACAAAGGGCAACCGGCTGGCGCGGGCACGGATACCTTACCGGGCGTACCGTACCAAATCTTACCGCTAAAAAGTGCCGATAAAACGCATGGGCTACTGGTAGTGGAACCGGGAAATCTGCGTCAGTTGATGATTCCCGAGCAGCAGCGCCTGCTGGAAACCTTTACCCTGTTGGTCGCCAGTGCGCTGGAACGTCTGACCCTGACCGCCAGCGAAGAGCAGGCCCGGTTTGCCAGTGAACGCGAAAGTATTCGCAATGCGCTGCTTGCCGCCCTGTCCCACGATTTGCGCACACCGCTGACGGTGCTGTTCGGTCAGGCAGAGATTTTAACGCTGGATCTGGCCAGTGAAGGTTCGCCGCATGCGCGCCAGGCCAGTGAGATTCGCCAGCACGTGCTGAATACCACCCGACTGGTTAATAATCTGTTGGATATGGCGCGAATTCAGTCTGGCGGCTTTAATCTTAAGAAGGAGTGGTTAACGCTGGAAGAGGTGGTGGGCAGCGCCCTGCAGATGCTGGAGCCAGGACTCTCTGCTCCGATTAACCTGTCGTTACCCGAACCGTTGACGCTGATCCATGTCGATGGCCCGCTTTTTGAACGGGTGTTGATCAACCTGCTGGAGAACGCCGTAAAATATGCGGGTCCGCAGGCACAAATCGGCATTGACGCCAGCGTCGATGGCGAGCACCTGCTACTGGACGTCTGGGATAATGGACCGGGTATTCCGTCGGGTATGGAACAGCGCGTTTTTGACAAATTTTCCAGAGGAAACAAAGAGTCATCGGTACCCGGCGTGGGGTTGGGACTGGCCATTTGTCAGGCGATTGTGGACGTGCACGGCGGTACCATTTCCGCCCATAATCGTGCCCAGGGGGGGGCATGTTTCCGTGTTACACTACCCCAGGAGATCCCCCCTGAACTTGAAGATTTTCATGAGGATATGTGACAAACGTACTGATTGTTGAAGATGAACAGGCCATTCGCCGCTTTCTGCGCACTGCGCTGGAAGCCGATGGCCTGCGTGTATATGAAGCGGAAACGCTACAACGTGGTTTGCTGGAAGCCGCCACGCGAAAACCCGATCTCATCATTCTCGATCTTGACCTGCCAGACGGCGACGGCATTGATTTTATTCGCGACCTGCGGCAATGGAGCGCAATCCCGGTAATTGTGCTTTCAGCCCGCAGCGAAGAGAGCGATAAAATCGCCGCACTGGATGCCGGCGCCGATGACTATCTCAGTAAACCCTTCGGTATTGGCGAGCTACAGGCGCGATTGCGCGTGGCATTGCGTCGCCACGCCAGCGGCGCGTCTCCCGAACCGGTGGTGCATTTTTCCAACGTAAAAGTGGATATCGCCGCCCGCCTCGTACACCGTGGTGACGAGGAAATCCATCTGACGCCGATTGAGTTTCGCCTGTTAGCGGTACTGCTGAATAATGCCGGGAAGGTACTGACGCAACGCCAGCTGTTAAATCAGGTCTGGGGGCCAAACGCCGTTGAGCACAGCCATTATCTGCGAATTTATATGGGACACCTGCGCCAGAAACTGGAGCGGGACCCGGCTCGTCCACGTCATTTTCTGACCGAAACCGGGATTGGCTATCGGTTTATGCCGTAAGTCTAGTCGAATAAAAAAGCCGGATCAGCATACATGCTATCCGGCTTTTGTATTCATGCCGGATGGTGACGTTAGCGTCTTATCCGGCCTGGGGTTTACGCGTTTTTCAACACTTCGCTGACGATCTCAACCGCTTCTTTTTCGATCTGTTTGCGGTGTTCTTCACCGAGGAAGCTTTCGCAATAGATCTTGTAAGCGTCTTCTGTGCCTGACGGACGCGCGGCAAACCAGCCGTTGTCAGTCATCACTTTCAGACCGCCAATGGAAGCACCATTGCCAGGTGCCGCGGTCAGACGTGCGGTGATCGGGTCGCCCGCCAGCGTGCTGGCGCTTACCATTTCCGGAGACAGCTTAGACAGCGCCGCTTTCTGCGCGGAGGTCGCGCTCGCCTGCAAACGATTGTAGCTCGGCGCGCCGAAGCGAGCAGCCAGTTCGTTGTAGTGTTCTTGCGGGTTCTTACCGGTCACTGCGGTAATTTCTGCCGCCAGCAGGCACATGATGATGCCGTCTTTGTCGGTCGACCACGGTGTACCGTCGAAACGCAGGAAAGAAGCGCCCGCGCTCTCTTCACCACCAAAGCCAAAGCTGCCATCGAACAGACCGTCAACAAACCATTTAAAACCGACCGGCACTTCCACCAGCTTACGACCCAGATCGTTGACCACGCGGTCAATCATTGCCGAGGAAACCAGCGTCTTACCGACGGCAACATCTTTGCCCCACTGTGGGCGATGCTGGAACAGGTAATTGATCGCCACCGCCAGGTAGTGGTTCGGGTTCATCAGCCCCGCCGGGGTGACGATACCGTGACGGTCATAGTCCGGATCGTTGGCAAAGGCCAGATCGAACTTGTCACGCAGCGCCAGCAGACCCGCCATCGCGCACTCGGAGGAGCAGTCCATACGGATTGCGCCGTCTTTATCGAGATGCATAAAGCGGAAAGTCTGATCAACGTGGTCGTTAACGATAGTCAGGTTCAGGTTGTAGTGCTTCGCAATACGCTTCCAGTACTCGATACCGGAACCGCCCAACGGATCAACACCCAGCGTCAGACCCGCTTTCTGGATCGCCGCCATGTCGACGATATCCGCCAGTCCTTCCACAAACGGCTGAACCAGGTCCTGCTCTTTCACATGACCCGATGCCAGCGCCGCGTCCAGCGACATACGCTTCACGCCTTGCAGACCGTCAGCCAGCAACGTGTTAGCCCTGTCTTCCACCACTTTGGTGACGTTGGTATCTGCCGGACCACCGTTTGGCGGGTTGTATTTAATGCCACCATCTTCCGGCGGGTTGTGGGACGGCGTGATCACAATGCCATCAGCCAGCGGGCCGCCTTTTTTGTTGTGGACCAGGATGGCATTCGACACGGCAGGGGTTGGCGTAAAGCCGTTGTTTTCCTGCACGATGACATCAACGCCATTCGCCGCCAGCACTTCCAGCACAGAGATAAAAGCCGGTTCAGACAGCGCGTGGGTATCCTTGCCCACAAAGCACGGGCCAGTAATCCCGTTTTTCGCACGTTCTTCAGCAATCGCCTGGGCGATAGCCAGAATATGCGGCTCGTTAAAACTATGACGACCTGCACTGCCGCGATGCCCGGACGTACCGAACTTGACGGCGTGCTCAGCGTTCCCTGCCGTTGGTTTCAGTACATAGTACTGTGCCGTCAGTTGGGCGACGTTAATCAAATCACTCTGTTGCGCAGGTTGACCTGCACGGTTGTGGATTGCCATTGCCTGGTCCTTCTAATGCAAGGATTAAATTGTTCCGCAAACCTTTTCAATCAATTCCGCAGGGAATTGCATTGACTGCATGATGTACTCCACCATGCTGCATTTACGGCCGGTGTTGGTATTGGTGATCACCCAGTACGGCGTGCCTGGCACGTGTTTCGGTTTGGTTTGATTACCATTTTTCAGCAGCGTCTGTTCATCTGCCGCAAAATAAACGCGCGTCCGGCCATGCAACGAATCCGTTGCTTCGGCGAATGCGTTTTGATCCAGAGAATAGAGTGTAGACAGCACCAGCATAAAGCGATTTACTGCTTTCTTCTGTTCCGCATATTCATCGGACAACAGCAGTTCACGCATCGCGCGCACTTTATCTTTTACGGGGTTAACCGGCTTAGCTTCCACGACAGGTTGCACAGCGCGGACTTCTTTTACTACCGGAGTGACAGGCTGTGCTGCGGCGGAAAATTTCAACATACGCCGTAAAATGTCGGATGCGCTCTCGCCGATATGCTTGGTATGGCTGGCAATATAGCTATAGAGTTCATCATCAACTTCAATCGTTTTCATCTTAATCCAGTGCAGTGTTTAGCTGAATACAAGTTGTTGGGTTAACACGCGTAGTGTAAAGGCAAATCCCAACAGCGGATAGCGTCAAGCCTGGTGGCTGATAAAACTCGGAGTAACCGTAGTTGTTGCAGCCCTGTGGCAGAATGGTCAACATGATACCCTAACCCGTGAGTGTGAAAAAAAGAACTTTGCCATGAAATTGAATATCCGAGCGCAATCTGCGCAAAACCTGCACAATAATTCTCCCATCGTCCTGGTTCACGGCCTGTTTGGTAGCCTGGATAACCTGGGGATCCTGGCACGCTCCCTGGTGGCCGATCACGATATCATCCAGGTTGATATGCGAAATCATGGCCTCTCGCCCCGATCGCCTGAAATGAATTATGCGGCCATGGCGCAAGACCTGGTGGATACGCTGGACGATCGACAGATCGAAAAAGCGATCTTTATTGGTCACTCGATGGGGGGAAAAGCCGTCATGGCGTTAACCGCGTTGGCCCCTGATCGTATTGATCGGCTGGTGGCTATTGATATTGCACCGGTTGACTATCATGTGCGCCGTCACGATGAGATTTTTGCGGCAATCAATGCCGTAACCGAGGCACAAGCGTCCTCGCGCCAGCAAGCGGCAAGCGTCATGCGCCAGCATCTGCAAGAGGAGGGTGTTATTCAGTTTCTGCTGAAATCCTTTGTTGACGGCGAGTGGCGCTTTAACGTTCCCGTGTTGTGGGATCAATATCCCACTATCGTCGGTTGGCAAACCATCCCGGCATGGGAGCACCCGGCATTGTTTATTCCAGGCGGTAACTCCCCTTATGTCACCGAAGCGTATCGCGAGCAGCTACTGGCACAATTCCCGCAGGCTCGGGCGCACGTTATTGCAGGCGCGGGGCATTGGGTACATGCGGAAAAACCTGAAGCAGTGCTGCGGGCCATCCGTCGTTATCTGAACGAACCGGCTAACTGATTAAAAACTCAGCGTCCGTGCGCGATTACGCGCGTGGGCGTTGGCGTGCCTCTCCTGCTGATGTATTATGGCGCGCTATCCATCCGGGCGGACGCCTGGCTGATTGTTTCCCCGAAGTCACCAAGATCATGGCCAAAGAACAAACGGACCGTACGACATTAGATCTGTTCGCGCAGGAGCGTCGCCCGGGACGACCCAAAACTAATCCGCTCTCGCGTGATGAACAGTTACGTATAAATAAACGTAATCAGCTTAAACGTGACAAAGTTCGCGGGCTTAAGCGTGTCGAACTGAAACTGAACGCTGATGCCGTTGACGCGTTAAACGAGCTGGCCGAGGCGCGCAACATGAGTCGCAGTGAACTCATCGAAGAGATGCTGATGACCCAACTCACCGCATTGCGCGGTCAGGCATAGTCTGAATTTCTGCTCTAAATCATAAATCGTGTAGCACAGAGTGCAGTCCCGCGTGTTTGCTGTTTCCGCATGCCTGACTGTTCTGCTATGATTGCCCTTATCCGTGGGCAATGCGCCACCACCATTTCAATAAGTTTCAAGAGGTTATTTTACTCATGGCAATCACTGGCATCTTTTTCGGCAGCGACACCGGTAATACCGAAAACATCGCAAAAATGATTCAAAAACAGCTTGGTAAAGACGTTGCCGATGTACATGACATTGCAAAAAGCAGCAAAGAAGACCTGGAAGGGTATGACATTCTGCTGCTCGGCATTCCAACCTGGTACTACGGTGAAGCGCAGTGTGACTGGGACGATTTCTTCCCTACCCTCGAAGACATTGATTTTAACGGCAAACTGGTTGCATTGTTCGGCTGCGGCGACCAGGAAGATTACGCAGAATATTTCTGCGATGCGTTAGGCACAATTCGCGACATCATTGAGCCACGCGGCGCCACCATCGTCGGTCACTGGCCAACGGCGGGTTATCACTTTGAAGCGTCCAAAGGCCTGGCTGACGACGACCACTTTGTCGGTCTGGCTATCGATGAAGATCGCCAGCCGGAGCTGACCGCTGAACGCGTAGAAAAATGGGTTAAGCAGATCTCAGAAGAACTGCACCTCGACGAAATCATCAATGCCTGATTTCGCGCGGCGCAGATCCTCATCTGCGCCGCATCAATAGATAAAACCAATCAAAATAATTGCTACAAATTTGTAACTTTTCCGTCTGACCCTGTACAATGGCTGGATGCCAATCGGGTGTTGCACAGTGTGTTTGTCGGCGATACCACGTTTTGATTAACAATATATGCCAGAGACTTGCTGTTTTCATTTAACCATGGCAGTTCTATAATGATACGCAATTTCTCAAGTGCAATTTCTGTCACTTCTGTTAATGAAGTGAATCGTTTAGCTACAGGACAGATTCCGCATGACTGACAACAATACCGCATTAAAGAAGGCTGGCCTGAAAGTAACGCTTCCTCGTTTAAAAATTCTGGAAGTTCTTCAGGAACCGGATAACCATCACGTCAGTGCGGAAGACTTATACAAACGCCTGATCGATATGGGTGAAGAAATTGGTCTGGCGACCGTGTATCGTGTGCTGAACCAGTTTGATGATGCCGGTATCGTGACCCGCCACAATTTTGAAGGTGGTAAATCCGTCTTCGAACTGACTCAACAGCATCACCACGATCACCTCATTTGCCTCGATTGCGGCAAAGTGGTCGAGTTCAGCGATGATTCCATTGAAGCGCGTCAGCGTGAGATTGCGGCTAAACATGGTATTCGCTTAACCAACCATAGCCTCTATCTTTATGGCCACTGCGCCGAAGGCGATTGCCGCGAAGATGAGCATGCGCACGACGGCAAATAATGTGACGCTTTCTGAAAAGCCAACCATCCGGTTGGCTTTTTTTATGGGCCAAATTTGACCATCCCCCTCTTCCTTCTACGTCAATGTTGCTTTAATGTAAAAATCAATTGCCATTCGGAGAGTTGAAATGGAACTTCGTCAACTACGCTATTTTGTGCGTATTGTAGAAACCGGCAGCATGGGTAGCGCGGCGCTCGATCTCAATATCGGTGTTTCGGCACTCAGTCAGCAAATGACGCGCCTGGAAAGCGAACTTGCTATTCGTCTGCTTCAACGCACCTCGCGCGGTGTGACGCCCACCAGCGCCGGACTGGCTTTTTACTCCCAGGCGCAGCTGGCGCTCCGGCATGCAGACGATGCAATCCTCGCCGCGCGCGAGGCCCGACTTTCCGGACACGTCAGCGTCGGTATGGCCCCCAGTACCGCTTCCGTTCTCGGTATGCCATTTATTCACGCCATGCGGGAAAGCTATGCTGATGTTCGCCTGCATGTGGTGGAAAGTCTCTCTGGCAACCTGGAACGAATGATTAATACCCGCCAGATTGATCTGGCTGTCGTGTTTCAAAAAGAAAAGATCCTGCGCTGGAGCGCCAGACCGATTCTTGAAGAACGGCTGTTTTTGATTGGGACCCATGCCCTATTGGCTGATATTGTCGACGACAATATTGCTCCAGCCCAGTTGGCAAATATTCCATTGATCATGCCAAGCCCGGGACATGGTCTGCGCGGCAGGCTGGATGCCATCTGCCAGGAACACGCGCTAAATATTGAGATCGCTACTGAAATTGATGGTCTGGCGTTACTGATGCGCGCCGTACGCAGTGGCATTGGCGCCACTCTTCAGCCCGGTGCGGCGATCTCCCATCTCGATAAAGAAACTCTAAGAGTGATCGGCGTCTATAATCCGATACTTAGCCGCCCTAACTTTCTGGTCAGCCTCTCTGACGATGAACTTACCCCGGCAGGCCTTGCCGCCCGTGTGGTGCTGACGAAAGTTATGCATCAACTGGTGGAAGCAGGAAGCTGGCCTGGCGCTACTCTTTACAATAACTAAAGTACCGTTTAGCACCACATCATAGCGCCCGCACAAGCTGTGCGTATACATTTCAATTACAAATTTAACAAATAGTTAAATGGTAATGGAGTATACGATGGTTGATGTTCTGGTGATTGGTGGTGGTAATGCCGCGTTATGTGCTGCCTTGACCGCCCGGGAGCAAGGAGCTTCGGTACTCCTGCTCGAAGCGGCCCCCCGGGAATGGCGCGGAGGAAACTCCCAACACACGCGTAATTTACGTTGTATGCATGATGCGCCGCAGGATGTGCTGGTGGACAGCTATCCTGAAGAAGAATTCTGGCAAGATCTGTGGCGCGTCACGGAAGGGAATACCAACGAAGCGCTGGCGCGTCTGGTGATCCGTACCTCTTCACAATGCCGCGACTGGATGCGCCAGCACGGCGTTAACTTTCAGCCTCCTCTCTCTGGCGCTTTACACGTGGCGCGAACCAACGCCTTTTTTATGGGCGGTGGAAAGGCCCTTGTGAATGCCTATTATCGCAGCGCAGAAAAGCTGGGAGTGCAGATCCGCTATAACACCCCGGTTCAGGCGCTTGAACTGCGTAATGGCGAGTTCGTGGCGGCGCTGGCAGGCGAAGAGCGCATCACCGCTAAATCCTGCGTGCTTGCCGCTGGCGGTTTTGAGTCTAACCGCGAATGGCTACGAGAAGCATGGGGAGAGAACGAGCGCGGCGAATGGCCAGCGGATAACTTCCTGATTCGCGGCACGCGCTTTAACCAGGGCGTACTGCTCAAATTTATGATGGATGCCGGAGCCGACATTATCGGCGATCCTTCCCAGTCACACTGCGTGGCCATTGATGCCAGAGCGCCATTATATGACGGCGGGATTTGCACCCGCGTGGACTGCGTCTCGCTCGGTATAGTGGTGAACCGGGACGCTGAGCGCTTTTATGATGAAGGTGAAGATTTCTGGCCCAAACGCTACGCCATCTGGGGACGTCTGGTCGCTCAACAGCCAGGGCAGATTGGCTACTCCATCATCGACAGTAAAGCTATTGGCCACTTTATGCCGCCGGTCTTTCCCGGCGCGCAGGCCAATACGTTGGCAGAGCTGGCTCTTCAGTTAGGACTGGATGCCGAACGTTTTACCCACACCGTGACGCAATACAACAACGCCTGCCAGCCAGGTCAGTTCGACCACACCGTTCTGGATAACTGCGCCACCAAAGATTTGCTACCCGCGAAAACGCACTGGGCGCGACCACTGGACCAGCCGCCATACTACGGCTATGCCCTGCGACCAGGGATCACCTTCACTTATCTTGGGTTAAAAGTGAACGAACACGCCGCTGTGCATTTTGCCGGGCTTCCAAGCCGTAACCTGTTCGTCGCCGGAGAGATGATGGCGGGCAACGTGTTGGGCAAGGGCTACACCGCAGGCGTGGGGATGTCGATCGGTACCACCTTTGGCCGCATTGCCGGAAAAGAAGCCGCGCTGGCCGCACGTAAGGAGACACGTCATGAAGCAGCTTGAGAAACTGATCATCGAAGCGCAAATTATCACCGAACCGGAAGCTGAAGTTGAACGTGTGATGCAGGTGTGCAATGCCTGTCGCTATTGTGAAGGCTTTTGCGCCGTATTCCCGGCGATGACGCAACGTCTGGAATTCGGTAAAGCGGATATCAACTATCTGGCGAACTTGTGCCATAACTGCGGCGCTTGCCTGCACGCGTGTCAGTATGCCCCGCCTCATGAATTTGCCATCAACGTACCGAAGGCGATGGCGGAGGTCCGGCTCGAAACCTATCAGCATTATGCGCAACCCGCCGCCTTTGGCGCGCTTTATCGTCGCGCGGGCGTAACCGTGACGCTGGCGCTGGTTTTCGGTCTGATCCTGTTTTTACTCCTCGCTATAGGTTTGAAAGGTTCACTATTCCATCCTCCGCTGGCCGGGGATTTCTATCAAATTTTCCCGCATAACCTGCTGGCCTGGATGTTTGGTTCGGTCTTTATTCTGGCGATCGGTTTGCTGATGGCGGGCGTGATCCGCTTCTGGCGCGAGATCTCTCCGGGTATGCCGCGTTCCGCCGAGATTGCTGAAGCCTCACACGATGCGCTGACGCTGAAATATCTCGATGGTGGCCACGGCAAAGGTTGTAACGAAGCGGATGATGCTTTCACCCTGATGCGCCGCCGTTTCCACCACTTTACCTTCTACGGTTTTATGCTCTGCTTTGCCGCCACCGTGGTGGCAACAGGCTATCACTACTTTGCAGGCATAGAAGCGCCCTACCCGTTCTTCAGCGTTCCGGTGATGCTGGGCACGCTGGGCGGCATTGGTCTGGTTGTCGGCCCGGCTGGCTTACTATGGCTGAATCTTAAACGCTCACCGCTACACGGCGACGCACGGCAAAAACCGATGGATCGCGGTTTTATTTTGCTGCTGCTGCTGACCAGTCTGACCGGTCTGGCGCTGCTGGCGGGAAGAGACACCTCATGGATGGCTATTTTACTGGCCATTCATCTCGGCGTGGTCATGGCGCTTTTTCTGACCATTCCTTACGGAAAATTTGCCCACGGATTTTACCGCTGCGCAGCCTTACTCAAGTGGGCGATTGAGAAACGGCGCGGCAAACAAGCGGGGGTCACAGGCGACTAACCCGCAAACTCTTACCTCTATAAATATTATGATAAGACAGTGGAGCAAACCCAATGACACAACAACCATCGCGCGCCGGAACTTTCGGCGCAATACTGCGGGTAACCAGCGGTAATTTTCTCGAACAGTTCGACTTTTTTCTGTTCGGGTTTTACGCCACCTATATCGCAAAGACGTTCTTCCCCGCGGAGAGTGAATTTGCCGGGCTCATGTTGACCTTTGCGGTTTTCGGTTCGGGTTTTTTAATGCGGCCCGTTGGCGCAATCGTGCTGGGTGCTTACATCGACAGAATTGGTCGCCGTAAAGGACTGATGGTGACGCTGGCGATCATGGGCTGCGGTACCCTGCTGATTGCCCTGGTTCCCGGTTACCAAAGCATTGGCCTGCTGGCCCCTGTGCTGGTATTAGTCGGTCGATTATTGCAAGGCTTCTCTGCGGGCGTAGAGCTGGGAGGCGTTTCGGTTTATCTTTCTGAAATCGCCACGCCTGGCAATAAAGGTTTCTACACCAGTTGGCAGTCCGCCAGCCAACAGGTCGCCATTGTGGTGGCGGCGCTGATTGGCTACGCTCTGAATGCCACACTGGGGCACGATGAGATCTCTGAATGGGGCTGGCGCATTCCGTTCTTTATTGGTTGTATGATTATTCCGTTGATCTTCGTCCTGCGCCGTTCGCTTCAGGAAACAGACGCATTTTTACAACGTACGCACCGTCCCGACACCAGGGAAATTTTCACCACTATCATCAAAAACTGGCGTCTGATCGCTGCGGGTACGCTGCTGGTAGCGATGACCACCACGACGTTTTACTTTATTACCGTCTACACCCCAACCTACGGCAGGGCCGTACTCCACCTGAGCGCGCGCGATAGCCTGGTAGTCACCATGCTGGTCGGTATTTCTAACTTTATTTGGCTGCCGATTGGCGGGGCGATATCTGACCGAATTGGTCGTCGTCCGGTATTGATGGGGATTACCGTACTGGCACTGCTTACCACCTGGCCGGTAATGCACTGGCTCACCGCCGCGCCAGACTTCATGCGCATGACGCTGGTCCTGCTTTGGTTCTCGTTCTTTTTTGGCATGTACAACGGGGCAATGGTCGCGGCACTCACCGAGGTGATGCCTGTCTATGTCCGTACGGTGGGCTTTTCACTGGCATTCAGTCTTGCCACGGCGATTTTTGGCGGCCTTACACCAGTCATATCCACGGCGCTGGTCCAGCTAACCGGGGATAAAAGCTCACCTGGATGGTGGCTGATGTGCGCAGCACTTTGTGGACTCGCCGCCACGGCAATGCTGTTTGTCCGACTGAGTCGGGGCTATCAACCAGTGGAACATAAGCTCTGAAAAGCAAACGGGCGGAAAATTCTCCGCCCGTAGCATTTTTCGAATTACTGCGCAGCGTTCTTGCTACGAATTTCCTGCCAGACCTTGTCACAATCAGCATTAACGGACTGATCGTTACCCGTGCGCGTGGCCTGGATACACTGCTGATAATCCAGTACGCGTACGCTTTCTTCATTAGCAAACTGCTGGTGCTGCTTTTCTTTCTTCAACACATTCAGCACGCTTTGGCAGGCTTCAATTTTCTCCGGCGATCCTTGCGCGGTGTTAATACACGCGCTGTAGGCTTCTTTCAGGCGACTGTCTTCTTTCGGCGAAGGGGATTGCGCACAAGCCACCAGCCCTGATGCCATAATGGCGATGAGTATCAGTTTTTTCATAGCACTTTCCTCAACGGAGCGGCAGACGTCTGGTCTGCCGCTGTTGGCATTAGAAGATGGTGAACGGAGCAATAACGATGAACTTCACGTCGCGTTCATCCTGGAAGATGTTGCCGTAACCACCGCCCCAGCTCGGAATGTCTGAATGGTTGTCGTACTGGGTGAAGTGCAGTTTAAACATGGTGCCCTTCGCACGACCGTCCTGCAGGGTATAGACCGCATCCAGGCTGTAAGAAGACTCTTCGATAGTCCGGTTTTTGTCGTAGTACGCATCCGGATTGAGCTGCCAGGTAGATGGCTTGGCATCCCAGGCGTAAACGTAGGACGCACCGACTGCCCAACCCGGCAGGTTCCAGTTCTTCAGGTCATACATTGCACCGAAGAATACGGCCTTTTCGCCGTTGGCGTTGAAGTCAGAGCGGTTGTCCCACCAGATATCCAGACGACCGTTTGATGAGGCGTAGGTCGGGGTCATACGCTGCAGGAAGTACCCCTGCTGCCCGTCCGCTTTAACCCAAGTCCCTTCCAGTCGCAGGTCAACCACTTCCGCCACTTTGTAGCCGAAGGTCAACGCCTGCAGCCAGGCCGTGCCGTCATAAATATCGTTCACGGTGCGGTCATCAACTTTGTCGCGCGCGCCGTAGAACTGATAACTGGTGGTAAACGGGTTACCGCCTAAATCGAATTTGTAGCTGGCTTTCGCGAAGTACTGATCGACGTAGCCTTCAGACTGACCAAATGCCGCTTCCAGCATCAGGTTATTTTTGAAGTCATATTTCGCGCCGATTGAGTGCAGGTAATCTACGCTGGTCTTTTTATCGGCCTGATAGAATTTATCGACTTCGGTGTGCCACGGCGCTTTATATTCGTTGGCCCACATATAGGAGAAGCTCAGTGCGCCGGCATCACCATAGTCGAAGTTGGCACCGGCTTCGGCACCCTGATAAGTACCAGGCATAAAGCTCCAGTGCGGAGCCAATAGCGTCTGCCCGGTTGGTTGAATGTAACCGGCGCGTGCCCAGGTTGGGCCGTATTTAAATTTGGCTGCTGCTTTATACAGGCTAATTCCGCTCTTATCGCCGGAGTAATCTTCGTCATAGCCTTTATTTTTTGAAGAGAATGCGATTTCGTTTGGATGGCCGCTTTCGCTACTTTCGTTCATTTCAATCGCGGTAAATGCTGCAATATCAATACCAAACATATCCGCCGCATAACCGGACTGGAAGTCGAGGTTGGCGTTCCATGTGGAGTGAGAAAGGTTGGTTTTGTATTTGTCATGATCGGTGACATCTTTACGGTCACGCTCACGCTGCCAGTAATAGATGCCGCCGGTTAAAGTGGAGTCATCAATGAAACCTTCGGCGTGAGCCTGGGGAGCGACAACGAAACCCGACATTGCTGTGATACCGGCGATAGCCAGCGCCAGCGTACTACGTTTGCCACTAAACGTACGCATATGTTAATCCTCTTTGACATAAAAATGCTGCCGATAAAAGCGGTCAGCGAAAAAACAAAAATTAAAAAAGTAGTGCTAAGAAAACCTCAGTGACTACAATGAATAGACTATTTTTCGCGACGCGAATTATCAATCTCTTTCTGTAACGAGTATGTAATAGTATGAGCAACCGCACATATTTCATTGCTTTCTGTTACATTTTCATCGGGAGATAAAAAAGCGTTGAAAAAAAGAAAAAACCGCTTGTTTTCCATGGGGATGAAATCGGTTTCAGCCGATTTCATATTGCGGTAAGTTATTTAAAGGTAAAAACATTCAGCCGATTCATTATTACAGGCATGTAATTAATTCGCTCCGCAAATGGAGCCTGAAAAACGTTTTGGCGTAAAAAAAACGCCGCATGAAGCGGCGTTTAGACAGGATGTGTTGCGGCTTATTCGCCCGCTTTAGCCCACGTATCGCGCAGACCAACGGTGCGGTTAAACACCAGCTTGTCAGCCGTAGCGTAGCGGCTGTCAAGGCAGAAGTAACCTTCACGTTCAAACTGGAACGCTTTGCCTGCGACCGCGGCCTGCAGCGATGGCTCGCCGTAGCCGTGTTTAATCACCAGGGATTCCGGGTTAATCACGGACAGGAAGTCCTCTGCCGCACCTGGGTTCGGTACGCTAAACAAACGATCGTACAGGCGGATTTCAATCGGTAACGCATGTGCCGCACTGACCCAGTGAATAACACCTTTTACTTTACGACCATCGGCCGGATCTTTGCTCAGAGTATCGGCATCGTAAGTGCAGAAAATGGTGGTAATATTCCCTTCCGCATCTTTCTCTACACGCTCGGCCTTGATCACGTAAGCATTACGCAGACGTACTTCTTTGCCCATCACCAGACGCTTGTACTGCTTGTTCGCTTCTTCGCGGAAGTCAGCGCGATCGATCCAGATTTCACCGCTGAACGGCACTTCACGGCTGCCCATTTCCGGTTTATTCGGATGATTAGGCATGGTCACCATTTCGCTCTCGCCCTGCGGGTAGTTTTCGATAACCAGTTTCACCGGATCGATAACCGCCATCGCGCGCGGCGCGTTTTCATTCAGATCTTCACGAATGCAGGATTCCAGAGAGGCGATCTCAATGGTGTTGTCCTGCTTGGTCACGCCAATGCGTTTGCAGAATTCACGGATAGCGGCCGCGGTATAACCGCGACGACGCAGGCCAGAGATGGTCGGCATGCGCGGATCGTCCCAGCCCTCAACGTGCTTGTCGGTCACCAGCAGGTTCAGCTTGCGCTTGGACATCACGGTGTATTCCAGATTCAGGCGCGAGAATTCATACTGACGCGGGTGAACCGGGATGGTGATGTTGTCCAGCACCCAGTCATACAGACGACGGTTATCCTGGAACTCCAGCGTACACAGCGAGTGGGTAATGCCTTCCAGCGCATCGCTGATGCAGTGGGTAAAGTCGTACATCGGATAGATGCACCACTTGTTGCCGGTCTGGTGGTGTTCAGCGAACTTAATACGGTACAGCACCGGATCGCGCATCACGATAAACGGCGACGCCATGTCGATTTTCGCGCGCAGGCAGGCTTTACCTTCTTCAAAGCCACCGGTACGCATTTTTTCGAACAGCGCGAGGTTCTCTTCGACGCTGCGATCGCGGAACGGGCTGTTTTTACCCGGCTGAGTCAGCGTACCGCGGTATTCGCGAATTTCGTCCGCTGACAGTTCGTCAACGTACGCCAGACCTTTATTAATAAGCTCTACCGCATAGGCATGAAGCTGATCGAAGTAATCCGACGAGTAGCGAATGTCGCCAGTCCAGTGGAAACCTAACCATTCAACGTCGTTTTTAATCGACTCAACGTACTCGATATCTTCTTTAACCGGGTTCGTATCATCAAAACGCAGGTTGCACTGGCCCTGGTAATCTTGCGCAATACCAAAGTTCAGACAAATGGATTTCGCGTGGCCAATGTGCAGATAGCCATTTGGCTCCGGCGGAAAACGGGTATGGATCGTGGTGTGCTTACCACTGACCAGATCTTCATCGATGATCTGACGAATAAAGTTACTCGGGCGGGCTTCAGCCTCACTCATCGTGGATTCCTCAAAGCGTAAACAACGTATAACGGAATATGATCTTATAAGCCAGGCAGACTGACAACCTTTAGTTACGCAAAATATGTATCAATCGAAAATATTGGGGCCAATTGCTGCAAAAAAAAGCGGCGGAGGAATATCCCCCGCCGCTTAAGGCATTTAACTCACTTTACTCAGGAGCAGTTATTTACCTTTAATCTCATACAGTGGTGTCTGACCGGCAACCACATGACCTTCGGCTTTAATGACCAGAGCGCCGAAATCATCGCTGTTGCTGCACACAACCGGGCTAATCATGGAACGTGCATTGGCGTTCAGGAAATCCAGATCCATTTCCAGAATCGGTTGACCCGCCGTCACTTCCGCACCTTCTTCAACCAGGCGTTTAAAGCCTTTACCTTCCAGCGCGACGGTATCGATACCCATATGGACTACGATTTCCGCGCCTTTAACGGTTTCCAGACAGAACGCATGATTGGTGTTGAAGATTTTCACGATAGTGCCCGCAGCCGGAGCAACCACGATTTTATCTGTTGGTTTCACCGCAACGCCGTCGCCTACCGCTTTGCTGGCGAAGGCTTCATCAGGAACCTGCTCCAGCGCAACGACGTCACCGGTAATCGGAGAAACCAGCGCTTCAACGGTGACTGCGTTCGCTACAGCCTGCGGTTTTGCCACCGGGGCCGCTGCTGCTGGTGCACTTTCAGCAGACGCTGCCGCAACCGGGCCACGCGCCACAACTTTCTTCATTTCGTCGCCGATGGATTCCGCTTTCGCACCTACGATGACCTGGATAGTTTGTTTGTTCAGCTTAACGACACCCGATGCGCCTAAGCGTTTACACATCGCATCGTTTACGCGACCAGAATCGGCCACAGTCAGACGCAGACGGGTGATACAGGCATCAATCGCTTTCAGGTTATCGGTACCGCCAACCGCAGCAATGTAGCTGGTTGCCAGTTGAGCCAGACCTTCTTCAGTATTGCTGTTCGCTTCTTCTGTAACGATATCGTCTTCTTTATCTTCGCGGCCCGGCGTTTTCAGGTTAAACATACGAATAACCGCGCTGAACAACACAAAGTAGATGACGAAGAAGACCAGACCCATCACGACCAGCATCCAGACGTTCTTACTTGCTGCCGGCAGGTTGTACATCAACACGTAGTCGATAGCACCTGCGGAGAAGGAGAAGCCCGCGTGGATCCCCAGCATCGTCGCAACGAACAGGCTGATACCGGTTAACAGTGCGTGCAGGAGATACAGCAGTGGCGCCAGGAACATGAACAGGAATTCCAGCGGCTCGGTAACACCGGTCAGGAACGCGGTGATCGCAACGGACAGCAGCATGCCGCCAACCATCGGGCGACGCGCTTTTGGAGCAGCGAAGTACATCGCCAGCGCCGCACCCGGCAGACCAAACATCATGATCGGGAAGAAACCAGACATGAACATACCCGCAGTGCCGTCACCCGCATAGAAGCGGTTGATGTCACCGTGGAAAACGGTGCCAGCGGCGTTAGTAAATTCGCCAATCTGGAACCAGGCGATGGTATTCAGAACCTGATGCAGACCGGTTGGGATCAGCAGACGGTTGATGAAACCAAAGATACCGGAACCCAACGCGCCAGCGCCTACGATCCACTCACCACCCGCATGGATGGCGTTCTGCACCGGCGGCCACACGTAACCGAAGATAGCAGCCAGCACCAGACAGAAGAAGCCAGTGGCGATGGGCACGAAGCGTTTGCCGCCAAAGAAGCTCAGGAAGTCAGGCAGTTTGATACCAGACCAACGGTTATACACCGCACCGCCAACCAGACCGGTGATGATACCCGCCAGTACACCCATATTGATGGCCGGGTTAATGGTAACCATTGCTTTGGTCAATATGAAATAACCGACCGCACCTGCCAGCGCTGCCGCACCCGCGCTGTCTTTTGACCAGCTGGAAGCCACACCGATAGCGAAAATCAGCGCCAGGTTATCGAAGATAGCCCCACCCGCTTGCGCGATAAAAGGTACGTTTAGTAAATCTGGTTGGCCGAATCGCAGCAACAGTGCCGCGACTGGCAGCACAGCGATGGGGAGCTGTAACGCCCTACCCAGCCGCTGGAAAAAACCTAAAATATTCATTTTATTCCCCCTACGAGACCCCGATTAGGCTTCTTTGAAGCCATATTTTTATTGTGCGACCATTCCTGACAGCAAGATTCTGGATCAACGATATTAACCATTCATCTACATTCTGAGTGTGTGAAAATTTAATTCGTATCGCAAATTAAACGCGTGTTTTTTGTGATTCCAGTCACCAAATATCGTTATTAACCCTCCCTTTCACTGGCTAACTACGAAAACTTATTTTATCATTCAAAAAATCGAAACGGATTGATCCTTACCGATGCAAAACCAGGTTACGCTTAATACTGCACAGAGACTCAATCCGCCAATTGCTTACATTTACTTTTGAGGTGAAGAATGAGACTGATCCCCCTGAATACCGCTGAACAAGTCGGCAAATGGGCTGCTCGCCATATCGTTAACCGTATTAACGCGTTCAAACCAACGGCAGATCGCCCGTTCGTTCTGGGCCTGCCGACGGGCGGTACTCCGCTGACAGCTTATAAGGCATTGGTTGAAATGCATAAAGCGGGCCAGGTGAGCTTCAAGCATGTTGTTACTTTCAATATGGACGAATATGTTGGCCTGCCGAAAGAGCATCCGGAAAGCTATCACAGCTTCATGCATCGTAACTTCTTTGATCACGTTGATATTCCAGCAGAAAACATCAACCTCCTCAATGGTAACGCGCCGGATATTGATGCAGAATGCCGTCAGTATGAAGAAAAAATCCGTTCTTACGGTAAAATCCACCTGTTTATGGGCGGTGTAGGCAACGATGGTCACATCGCGTTCAACGAACCAGCCTCCTCTTTGGCTTCCCGTACCCGCATCAAAACGCTGACTCACGACACGCGTGTTGCTAACTCACGCTTCTTTGACGGCGACGTAAGCCAGGTGCCTAAATATGCCCTGACCGTGGGCGTGGGCACCCTGTTGGATGCTGAAGAGGTGATGATCCTGGTACTGGGTCACCAGAAAGCGCAGGCGCTGCAAGCCGCCGTTGAAGGCAACGTTAACCACATGTGGACCATCAGCTGTCTGCAGTTGCATCCAAAAGCCGTTGTGGTGTGCGATGAGCCTTCCACCATGGAACTGAAAGTGAAAACGCTGAAATACTTTAACGAGTTAGAAGCGGAAAATATTAAAGGTCTGTAATTGATGTCTCCGCCCTGTCGATAAGTTGCAGGGCGGCATTTTTTGAAATCGGGGGTCGGAATGTATGCTTTAACCCAGGGCCGGATCTTTACCGGTCACGAAATTCTTGATGACCATGCGATTGTTGTCGCCAATGGCCTGATTGACAGCGTTTGCCCACTGACTGAGTTACCGTCAGGAATTGAACAGCGCTCACTGAATGGGGCCATTATTTCCCCCGGTTTTATCGATGTACAGCTAAACGGCTGCGGTGGCGTACAGTTTAACGATACGGCAGAAGCCGTGACCGTCGAAACGCTGGAAATCATGCAGAAAGCCAATGAAAAATCAGGCTGCACCAACTATCTGCCTACGCTTATCACCACCAGCGATGACCTGATGAAACAAGGCGTTCGCGTCATGCGTGAATACCTGGCGAAACACCCGAATCAGGCATTAGGACTTCATCTGGAAGGTCCGTGGCTCAATCTGGTGAAAAAAGGCACCCATAATCCGGGATTTGTCCGTCAACCGGACGCTGCGTTGGTTGATTTCCTGTGCGATAATGCTGACGTGATAACCAAAGTGACGCTGGCGCCAGAAATGGTCCCGGTAGAGGTCATCACCAAACTGGTAAATGCAGGTATCGTGGTTTCCGCCGGTCACTCCAATGCGACGGTAAAAGAGGCCAAAATCGGCTTCCGCGCAGGGATTACCTTTGCAACGCATCTGTTTAACGCCATGCCTTATATAACGGGCCGCGAACCAGGCCTGGCGGGCGCTATTCTTGACGAAGCCGATATTTATTGCGGTATCATCGCTGATGGTCTGCATGTTGACTACGTTAACATCCGTAATGCCAAGCGCCTGAAAGGCGACAAGCTGTGCCTGGTCACCGACGCGACCGCGCCAGCAGGTGCCAATATTGAACAGTTCATTTTCGCTGGTAAAACAATATACTACCGGAATGGATTGTGCGTTGATGAGAACGGTACATTGAGCGGTTCATCATTAACCATGATTGAAGGCGTACGCAATCTGGTCGAACATGCGAATATCGCTCTCGACGAAGTGTTACGCATGGCAACGCTCTACCCTGCTCGCGCCATTGGCGTCGACAAACGACTCGGCAGCATCGCGCCAGGCAAAGTAGCCAACCTGACTGCGTTTACGCACGACTTTAAAATCATCAAGACCATCGTTAATGGCAACGAGGTCGTTACTGAGTAAGAGAAAGAATGACACCAGGCGGACAAGCTCAAATAGGTAATGTTGATCTCGTAAAACAGCTTAACAGCGCGGCGGTTTATCGCCTGATTGACCAGCATGGGCCAATCTCGCGTATTCAAATTGCCGAGCAAAGCCAGCTTGCCCCCGCCAGCGTAACCAAAATTACGCGTCAGTTGATCGAACGCGGGCTGATCAAAGAAGTCGATCAGCAGGCCTCCACCGGGGGCCGCCGCGCTATCTCTATCGTCACCGAAACCCGCAATTTCCACGCCATTGGCGTACGTCTGGGCCGTCACGACACGACGCTCACGCTCTATGATATGAGCAGTAAAGTGATCGCCGAAGAGCATTACCCTCTCCCGGAGCGCACCCAGGAAACGCTGGAGTATGCGCTGCTCAACACCATTGCCACTTTTATTGACAGCTGCCAGCGGAAAATCCGCGAGCTGATTGCGATTTCCGTCATCTTGCCCGGCCTGGTTGATCCTGAAAGCGGCGTCATTCGCTATATGCCGCACATTCAGGTCGAAAACTGGGGGCTGGTCGAGGCGCTCGAAAAACGCTTTAAGGTTACCTGCTTTGTCGGTCACGATATCCGCAGCCTGGCGCTGGCCGAGCACTATTTCGGGGCAAGCCAGGATTGCGAAGACTCCATTTTAGTGCGAGTTCACCGCGGAACCGGGGCGGGAATTATTTCCAATGGCCGAATTTTCATCGGTCGCAATGGCAACGTGGGCGAGATTGGTCACATTCAGGTTGAACCGCTGGGTGAGCGCTGTCACTGCGGTAACTTCGGCTGTCTGGAAACCATTGCCGCCAATGCGTCTATCGAGCACCGCGTGCAAAACTTACTGAAACAGGGTTATCCCAGCCGACTCACGCTGGATGATTGCAATATTAAAGCTATCTGTAAGGCGGCAAATAAGGGCGATAACCTGGCAGCAGAAGTGATTGAACACGTTGGTCGCCACTTGGGTAAAACCATCGCCATCGCTATCAACCTGTTTAACCCACAAAAAATCGTCATTGCAGGCGAAATTACTGAGGCAGATAAAGTGCTGCTGCCTGCAATAGAAAGCTGTATCAACACGCAGGCGTTGAAAGCGTTTCGCCACAATTTACCGGTGGTTCGTTCCACGCTGGATCACCGTTCCGCCATTGGCGCCTTTGCGCTGGTGAAGCGTGCGATGCTCAACGGGACATTGCTGCAACGTTTGCTGGAAAACTAATGCTCTCATATAGTAGTGGATTACTATAAGACTCATAACTAATTCCCTGGGTTGTTCATGACCATTAAGAATGTAATTTGTGATATCGACGGCGTGCTGATGCACGACAATGTCGCCGTACCGGGTGCGGCAGAATTTCTGACCGGGATCCTGGAAAAAGGCCTGCCGTTAGTTCTGCTGACTAACTATCCTTCACAGACCGGGCAAGATCTGGCAAACCGCTTCGCCACCGCGGGAGTGAATGTCCCCGATAGCGTCTTTTATACTTCCGCCATGGCTACCGCTGATTTTCTTCGTCGCCAGGAAGGGAAAAAAGCCTACGTGGTAGGTGAAGGCGCGTTAATTCATGAGCTGTATAAAGCCGGGTTTACCATTACCGACGTGAACCCCGATTTTGTGATTGTTGGCGAGACGCGCTCCTATAACTGGGACATGATGCATAAAGCGGCATATTTTGTCGCTAACGGCGCGCGTTTCATCGCCACAAACCCGGATACTCACGGCCGCGGCTTTTATCCCGCCTGCGGTGCACTGTGCGCCGGTATCGAGAAAATCTCTGGCCGTAAGCCGTTTTATGTCGGCAAACCCAGTCCGTGGATTATTCGCGCGGCGCTCAACAAAATGCAGGCGCACTCGGAAGAGACCGTTATCGTTGGCGATAACCTGCGTACCGATATTCTGGCGGGCTTCCAGGCCGGTCTGGAAACCATTCTGGTATTGTCTGGCGTCTCAACGCTTGACGACATCGACAGCATGCCGTTCAGACCGAGCTGGATTTATCCGTCCGTTGCTGAGATAGACGTCATTTAATCTCTTTGGCCGGATAACAATACCTGCAAGTTATCCGGCCTGAAAAACACGCCCATTCAATAAATTCATCTTTTCACTGCTGATTCATCAATAATAGCGCTCATTACGTAATCTTTTTTCACCAATCAGCAATGACCATTGCGTTTTTTATTTTCCGCACCGTAATTCGCTTGCGCCCTCTCCCGCTTTGCGGCATTTTCTTTATCAAGCAAACATAAAAAGCATCACGCAACAGGTTAACGGAGAAGGTTATGTGTTCTATTTTTGGCGTATTCGATATTAAAACTGACGCAGTTGAACTGCGTAAAAAAGCCCTGGAATTATCTCGTCTGATGCGCCATCGCGGCCCGGACTGGTCAGGTATTTACGCCAGTGATAACGCCATTCTGGCGCACGAACGTCTGTCCATCGTCGACGTCAATGCCGGTGCTCAGCCGCTGTACAACGTGAAGAAAACGCATATCCTGGCGGTTAACGGTGAAATTTATAACCATCAGGCGCTGCGCGCGGAATACGGCGATCGCTATCAGTTCCAGACCGGTTCAGACTGCGAAGTTATCCTCGCGCTGTATCAGGAAAAAGGCCCGGAGTTCCTGGATGACCTACAAGGCATGTTTGCTTTTGCCCTGTACGACAGCGAACAGGACGCTTATCTTATTGGTCGCGATCACATCGGGATCATCCCACTGTATATGGGTTACGACGAACACGGTAACTTCTACGTCGCGTCTGAAATGAAAGCCCTGGTTCCGGTATGTCGCACAATCAAAGAATTCCCGGCCGGTAGCTATTTGTGGAGTAAGGACGGCGAAATTCGTCAGTATTATCAGCGTGATTGGTTTGATTACGATGCGGTAAAAGACAACGTGACCGATAAAAACGAGCTGCGTCAGGCGCTGGAAGATGCGGTGAAAAGCCATCTGATGTCAGATGTTCCTTATGGTGTACTGCTGTCCGGTGGTCTGGATTCCTCGGTCATTTCCGCGATTACGAAAAAATACGCGGCGCGCCGTGTTGAAGATCAGGAACGTAGTGAAGCCTGGTGGCCGCAGTTGCACTCCTTCGCCGTCGGCCTGGAAGGCGCACCGGATCTGCAAGCCGCGCAAGAGGTCGCGAACCATCTGGGTACCGTGCACCATGAGATCCACTTCACCGTGCAGGAAGGTCTGGATGCTATCCGCGACGTGATTTATCACATCGAAACCTACGATGTCACAACGATCCGCGCCTCAACGCCGATGTACTTAATGTCGCGTAAAATTAAAGCGATGGGCATTAAAATGGTGCTGTCGGGTGAAGGCTCTGACGAAGTATTCGGCGGCTATCTCTATTTCCACAAAGCGCCAGACGCGAAAGAGCTGCATGAAGAAACCGTGCGTAAGCTGCAGGCGCTGCATATGTTCGACTGCGCCCGCGCCAACAAAGCGATGTCTGCCTGGGGTGTGGAAGCTCGCGTGCCTTTCCTGGATAAGAAATTCCTTGATGTGGCGATGCGCATCAACCCGCAGGATAAAATGTGCGGCAACGGTAAAATGGAAAAACATGTGCTGCGCGAATGTTTTGAATCTTACCTGCCTGCCAGCGTCGCATGGCGTCAGAAGGAGCAGTTCTCTGATGGTGTCGGTTACAGCTGGATCGATACCTTGAAAGAGGTGGCTGCTGAGCAAGTTTCTGACCAACAACTGGAAACCGCCAGCTTCCGTTTCCCTTACAACACGCCATCGTCTAAAGAAGCGTATTTGTACCGTGAGATTTTTGAAGAATTGTTCCCGGTTGCCAGCGCGGCGGAATGCGTGCCTGGCGGACCATCAGTAGCCTGTTCTTCCGCCAAAGCGATTGAATGGGATGAAGCGTTTAAAACCATGAACGATCCCTCTGGTCGTGCGGTTGGCGTACATCAGTCCGCTTATAAATAAGTTAATCCTTAGAAAAGAGCCCTACGGGGCTCTTTTTTTATGTCTGTTTTCTGTGCAAAAAAACAATTAATAACTAATAATTGCCGAATATTGCGCCATGCTGTTCGCAACCTAACCAAACAGTCACATTCCAGCTATTTTCAATGAAAAAGGGGTTGACGCTTCAAGGCTCAATACGCATAATGCGCCCCGCAACGCCGATAAGGTTACGCGAAAAAAAAGATGGCTACGTAGCTCAGCTGGTTAGAGCACATCACTCATAATGATGGGGTCACAGGTTCGAATCCCGTCGTAGCCACCATCTTTTTTGCGGGAGTGGCGAAATTGGTAGACGCACCAGATTTAGGTTCTGGCGCCGCAAGGTGTGCGAGTTCAAGTCTCGCCTCCCGCACCATTCACCCGTAAGCGTTGCACGGATGGGGTATCGCCAAGCGGTAAGGCACCGGTTTTTGATACCGGCATTCCCTGGTTCGAATCCAGGTACCCCAGCCATTTTTTTCTTCGATATAGCGGTTCACCGCAACGGTCATTGGGGTATCGCCAAGCGGTAAGGCACCGGTTTTTGATACCGGCATTCCCTGGTTCGAATCCAGGTACCCCAGCCATCGAAGAATAAGTAATATATGGCTACGTAGCTCAGCTGGTTAGAGCACATCACTCATAATGATGGGGTCACAGGTTCGAATCCCGTCGTAGCCACCATATTAAGGACGTATCGACTCGTTCGGTAAAGCCAAAATATTGTTGGGGTATCGCCAAGCGGTAAGGCACCGGATTCTGATTCCGGCATTCCGAGGTTCGAATCCTCGTACCCCAGCCAATTTCAAAAGTCGTCCACATTGTGGGTGCGCCCGTTGGGGTATCGCCAAGCGGTAAGGCTCTGGTTTCTGATACCAGCATTCCGAGGTTCGAATCCTCGTACCCCAGCCATATTAAAAAAGCTCGCTTCGGCGAGCTTTTTGCTTTTCTGCGTTTATCGCCAGATGGCGCTCCGCTTATCAGGCCTACGTATTTCCCCCGTAGGCCTGCCTGAATTACAATCCTAACGCATACTTCAAGGCCTGACGTTTCAGTACGCCTGCGCGCTCTGCGGCCATTAACCCGAGATTACGCATGATACGCAGCGGCTGCAGGTTGTTGCTGAATCCGGCGTAGAACAGATCCATCCCACTCTGCATAATGAAATTATCAGTCATACGACGATTCTGATAGCGCTTCAGCACCGGCTGACTGGCCCAGGATTCACCGTAGCTGCGCGCATTAACCAGCACGTCAATCAGCGCATCCACATCACGGAACCCCAGATTAACGCCCTGCCCCGCCAGCGGATGAATGGTATGCGCGGCATCGCCCACCAACGCCAGACCTGGCTGGACATATTGTAGCGCGTGACGACGCGTAAGCGGGAATGCCCCCGCCGCCACAGGCGTAACGTTGCCGAGTCGCGACGGGAAGTGTTTGGCGATCTCCACCTGCAGTTGCGACATGCTCAAACCCTGCAGTTGGCGGATACGCGCCGGTGAGTCATACCACACCAGAGAGGCCCAGTTATCAAACAGCGGTAAAAATGCGCGCGGTCCGTCAGGCGTGAATTGTTGCCAGGTGCTGTCGCCAGGTGCGTTCTCGCATTGTACGGTGATTAACATGCAGGACTGCGCGTACTGCCAGGCATGAATACCAATCCCGGCCATTTTCCGCACCTGAGAATTTGCACCGTCCGCGCCGATCACCAGCTTCGCGCTGATTTTCTCACCGCCAGCCAGTTCAAGCTCGTGACGATCATCATGCTGATGCAGAGAGATCAATGACGCCGGTACGCGCAGCGTGACTTTCGGGTGGGCTTCCAGCGCCTGCCAGAGTGCCTGTTGCAGAACCGTGTTTTCCACCATATAACCCAGCAAAGGTAACTTAAGCTCGGCGGCATCAAACATTACATGGGCATTTTCCCATTCCCACGTTTCCAGACGACGGTAAGGATGACTGCGCATACCCTGAACCGTATCCCAGACCCCCAGCCCTTTCAGCAACGACACCGAGGCGGAGCTAATGGCGGAAATTCTGACATCGGGCTGTCCATCAGCCACAAACGGCGCGGGAACGGCATGTTCAATGACCGTTACCGTAAATCCATGCTGCGCCAGTCCAAGCGCCAGCGCGCCGCCGACCATCCCCCCGCCGACAATGGCAATTTCCGTTGGTTGATTTGTCATGTGGTCAATCATCCTGTTACATGTATTGTGTAAGTTTACAGGATTTTTTACCCCTTGAGGCTGACATCCGTCATACTGGTCACAACCGCGCCAAAGCAGTACACTATGCGCCCTGCATTTCAGCCACAATTTCGCAAGAGCAAGTCGATGACCAAAAAACTCCATATTAAAACCTGGGGCTGTCAGATGAACGAATACGATTCATCGAAGATGGCCGATCTGCTGGATGCCACTCATGGGTATCAACTGACCGACGTGGCGGAAGAAGCGGATGTGCTGCTGCTGAATACCTGCTCAATCCGTGAGAAGGCTCAGGAAAAAGTTTTCCATCAGTTGGGCCGCTGGAAGCTGTTAAAAGAGAAAAATCCCAATCTCATCATCGGTGTCGGTGGCTGTGTCGCATCTCAGGAAGGCGATCATATTCGCCAGCGCGCCCACTACGTCGATATTATTTTTGGGCCGCAGACTCTGCATCGCCTGCCGGAAATGATCAACAAAGTACGTGGAAGCACTAGCCGTAGCCCGGTAGTTGATATCAGTTTCCCGGAGATCGAAAAGTTTGACCGCCTGCCGGAACCGCGTGCTGAAGGTCCAAGCGCGTTTGTGTCCATCATGGAAGGCTGTAATAAATATTGTACCTATTGCGTGGTGCCCTACACCCGCGGTGAAGAAGTCAGCCGCCCGGCGGATGACATCCTGTTCGAAATCGCTCAGCTTGCGGCGCAAGGCGTGCGTGAAGTGAACCTGCTGGGGCAAAACGTGAACGCCTGGCGCGGTGAGAACTATGATGGCACGACAGGATCTTTTGCTGACCTGCTGCGCCTGGTTGCGGCGATCGACGGCATTGACCGTATCCGCTTCACCACCAGCCATCCGATCGAATTCACCGATGATATCGTTGAAGTTTATCGCGATACGCCGGAGCTGGTGAGTTTCCTGCACCTGCCGGTACAGAGCGGTTCAGATCGCGTACTGAATCTGATGGGACGCACCCATACCGCGCTGGAATATAAAGCGATCATTCGCAAACTGCGCGCGGCGCGTCCGGACATTCAGATTAGCTCGGATTTCATCGTTGGCTTCCCTGGCGAAACCACACAGGATTTCGAGCAGACCATGAAGTTGATTGCTGACGTGAATTTTGACATGAGCTACAGCTTTATCTTCTCTGCGCGTCCTGGCACCCCGGCTGCCGATATGGTTGACGACGTACCGGAAGAAGAGAAAAAACAGCGTCTGTATATCCTGCAGGAGCGTATTAACCAGCAGGCCATGGCCTGGAGCCGCCGTATGGTCGGCACAACCCAGCGTATTCTGGTTGAAGGCACATCACGTAAGAGCATCATGGAGTTGTCAGGGCGTACCGAAAACAACCGCGTGGTGAACTTTGAAGGCACCCCGGAAATGGTCGGTAAGTTTGTGGATGTTGAAATTACCGATGTCTGGACGAACTCCCTGCGCGGTAAAGTGGTGCGCACCGAAGACGAAATGGGCCTGCGCATCGCAGAATCCCCTGAGTCGGTCATTGCGCGTACTCGCAAAGAAAACGATCTGGGCGTCGGTATTTACCAGCCTTAATCTTCTGGCCCGTCAGCTCTGGCGGGCCTTGTATTGCCTCCCGCAATCCCCATATTTATTGCAATGCTTGCGCCTTTTCCCTATGGCGTGAATAATTTCCTTAGATGCCGGTAAATGTTCAGCGTCCGGCGAGACATGCTAAAGAGGAACAGTTTGAACATAGACACTCGCGAAATCACCCTTGAACCCGCAGACAACGCCCGTCTGTTGAGCCTTTGCGGTCCATTTGATGACAACATCAAACAGCTTGAACGTCGCCTCGGCATCGAAATTAACCGTCGGGATAACCACTTTAAGCTGACCGGTCGCCCAATTTGCGTCACCGCTGCGGCTGATATTTTACGCAGCCTGTATGTCAATACCGCCCCAATGCGCGGTCAGACGCAGGACATTGAACCTGAGCAAATTCATCTGGCGATTAAAGAAGCGCGTGTGCTTGAGCAAAGCGCGGACAGCGTGCCGGAATTTGGCAAAGCGGTGAATATCAAAACCAAGCGCGGAGTGATTAAACCGCGTACGCCGAACCAGGCGCAGTACATCGCTAACATCCTCGATCACGACATCACCTTCGGCGTTGGCCCTGCGGGTACGGGTAAAACGTATCTTGCAGTTGCCGCTGCGGTCGATGCGCTTGAGCGCCAGGAGATCCGTCGAATTCTGCTGACCCGTCCGGCAGTGGAAGCCGGCGAAAAACTGGGCTTCCTGCCAGGCGATCTGAGTCAGAAAGTCGATCCCTATTTACGTCCGCTGTATGACGCGCTGTTCGAAATGCTCGGTTTTGAGAAGGTCGAAAAGCTGATCGAGCGTAACGTCATTGAGGTGGCGCCGTTGGCCTATATGCGCGGTCGTACCTTAAACGATGCGTTCATCATTCTTGATGAGAGCCAGAACACCACCATCGAACAGATGAAAATGTTCCTGACCCGTATCGGCTTTAACTCCAAAGCGGTCATCACCGGCGATATCACTCAGATTGACCTGCCGCGTAGCACTAAGTCCGGTCTGCGTCATGCCATTGAGGTACTGGCCGAAGTCGATGAGATTAGTTTTAATTTCTTCCATAGCGAAGACGTGGTTCGCCACCCGGTAGTCGCCCGTATCGTCACGGCGTATGAAGCCTGGGAAGAAGCAGAACAGAAACGAAAAGCCGAGCTGGCAGCGGAACGCAAGCGCGAAGCTCAGGAGCAGGAGCAAAAATGAGTCAGGTTATTCTCGATTTACAGCTGGCATGTGAAGACGAATCTGGTTTACCCACAGAAAGTCAGTTTCAGGGCTGGCTGGATGCGGTAATCCCGCAGTTTCAGGAAGAGTCTGAAGTGACGATTCGCCTGGTTGATGACGCGGAAAGCCACGAGCTGAACCTGACCTATCGCGGGAAAGATAAATCAACCAACGTGCTCTCTTTCCCGTTTGAAGCCCCGCCGGGCATTGAGATGCCACTGCTGGGCGATCTGATCATCTGCCGCCAGGTGGTTGAGAAAGAAGCGCAGGAGCAAGGTAAACCGCTTGAGGCCCACTGGGCGCACATGGTGGTGCACGGTAGCCTGCATTTACTCGGCTACGACCATATCGAAGATGATGAAGCGGAAGAAATGGAATCCCTTGAAACAGAGATTATGCTTGCTCTGGGCTATGAGGATCCGTACATTGCCGAGAAGGAATAAGCCGTCGGGCATCTGCCCGGGCTTCCCATGAAGCCATGCGCTGAGTTTACGCGCATTGAGCGACCTATTAACTAACATGAGAACCCATACGACGCCATGAGCGACGACAATTCACACAGTAGTGACACGTTAACCAGCAAAAAGGGATTTTTTTCCCTGTTACTGAGCCAACTTTTCCACGGTGAACCCAAAAACCGCGACGAACTGTTGGAGCTGATCCGTGATTCCGGGCAGAACGACCTTATCGATGAAGATACGCGAGATATGCTCGAAGGGGTGATGGACATTGCGGACCAGCGCGTTCGCGACATCATGATCCCCCGCTCTCAAATGATTACCCTGAAACGCAACCAGACCCTGGATGAATGCCTCGATGTCATTATCGAGTCAGCCCACTCGCGTTTCCCGGTGATCAGCGAAGACAAAGATCACATTGAAGGGATTCTGATGGCCAAAGATCTGCTGCCGTTTATGCGCAGCGATGCCGAAGCCTTCAGCATGGAGAAAGTGTTACGCCAGGCGGTTGTCGTACCGGAAAGCAAGCGTGTTGACCGCATGCTGAAAGAGTTCCGCTCCCAGCGTTATCATATGGCTATCGTCATCGACGAGTTCGGCGGTGTCTCTGGTCTGGTGACCATTGAGGACATCCTTGAACTGATCGTTGGTGAAATCGAAGATGAGTACGACGAAGAAGACGATATTGATTTCCGTCAGCTCAGTCGCCACACCTGGACCATTCGCGCGCTGGCGCCAATTGAGGACTTCAACGAAGCCTTTGGCACCCACTTTAGCGACGAAGAAGTCGATACCATTGGCGGTCTGGTTATGCAGGCCTTTGGTCATCTTCCCGCTCGTGGGGAGACTATCGACATTGATGGTTACCAGTTCAAAGTGGCAATGGCCGACAGCCGTCGTATTATTCAGGTTCATGTCAGAATTCCGGACGACTCACCCCAGCCCAAACTGGACGAATAAACCCGAAACTGGATCTAAGACTACATGGCATTTGCCTCACTAATTGAACGCCAGCGCATTCGCCTGCTGCTGGCGTTATTATTCGGTGCCTGCGGGACGCTGGCTTTCTCTCCGTATGACATCTGGCCTGCGGCGATCGTATCGCTGATGGGCCTGCAGGCTCTCACCCTCAACCGCCGTCCACTTCAGTCAGCCGCTATCGGCTACTTCTGGGGCCTGGGATTGTTTGGCTCCGGCATTAACTGGGTCTACGTCAGCATCGCGCAGTTTGGCGGTATGCCAGGTCCGGTTAACGTTTTCCTTGTGGTACTGCTTGCCGCCTACCTTTCACTCTATACCGGTCTGTTTGCTGGCGTGTTGTCACGCCTGTGGCCGAAAACAACCTGGCTACGCGTCGCCATTGCCGCGCCGGTTGTCTGGCAGATAACCGAGTTCCTGCGCGGCTGGGTCCTGACCGGCTTTCCGTGGCTGCAGTTTGGTTATAGCCAGATTGATGGCCCGTTAAAAGGGCTGGCGCCGGTGATGGGCGTTGAAGCGATTAACTTCCTGCTGATGATGGTCAGCGGCCTGCTGGCGCTGGCGCTGGTGACGCGCAACTGGAAACCGCTGATTGCTGGCGTGGTGCTTTTCGCTCTGCCCTTCCCGCTGCGCTATATCCAGTGGTATACGCTTGAGCCGGAAAAAACAACTCAGGTTTCGATGGTACAGGGTGACATTCCGCAGTCACTGAAGTGGGATGAGGGTCAGCTACTTAACACGCTGAAAATTTATCTCGACGCCACCCAGCCCGAAATGGGTAAATCACAGCTGATCATCTGGCCGGAGTCCGCTATCCCGGACCTGGAAATTAACCAGCAGCGTTTTTTGAGCATGATGGATGATCTGCTGAAATCGAAAAACAGCACGTTGATTACCGGTATCGTAGACGCGCGGCTGAACAAGCAGAACCGTTACGACACCTACAACACCATCATCACGTTGGGTAAAGACAGCCCGTACAGCTACGACTCCAGCAACCGCTACAATAAAAACCATCTGGTACCGTTTGGCGAGTTTGTCCCGCTGGAATCGATCCTGCGCCCATTAGCGCCGTTCTTTGACCTGCCTATGTCGTCGTTCAGCCGCGGGCCGTATGTGCAGCCACAGTTGCATGCGCACGGCTTTAAGCTGACCGCAGCTATCTGCTACGAAATCATTCTTGGCGAACAGGTTCGTGATAACTTCCGCCCGGATACGGACTACCTGCTCACCATCTCTAACGATGCGTGGTTTGGTAAGTCTATCGGCCCATGGCAGCACTTCCAGATGGCGCGTATGCGTTCCCTGGAACTGGCGCGCCCGCTGCTGCGTAGCACCAACAACGGTATTACGGCGGTGATTGGTCCACAGGGTGAGATTCAGGCGATGATCCCGCAGTTTACCCGCCAGGTTCTGACCACCAGCGTAACGCCAACCACGGGCTTAACCCCGTATGCCCGTACCGGTAACTGGCCGCTATGGCTGCTTACCGCACTGTTTGGCTTTGGCGCGCTGGTAATGAGCCTGCGCCAGCGTCGTAAATAACCTTCCTTCCCCGGGCCGGATAACGACTGTGTTTATCCGGCCGACAAACTCCCTACCTTGCCCATTCTGGCACGTCTATTGCTTTGTTATACAAGGCAAACGCAGTTTTGGCTGAATGTGCAACCTGGTCGCACCAAAGTTGATCTTTGGTAGCACCTGAAACGTGCAACAAGATATTTTTGCCCCCAAATGGTGCGGCGCACTTCGCAAAAATAAACAATAACACAGCAAATTCTTTACATTCATCCAAACTAAATGTTAACAAACATATACAAGACTGCACGTTTAAGTAGCAAACAATAACAACATCACAATGGGTATCAATGCGTCCCTGGCGCAGACGATAAAGGAGTTGGATATGCAATTACGTAAGCTCGCCACTGCCATGCTGGTCATGGGAATGTCCGCCGGTCTGGCGCACGCAGAAGATGCGGCAACAGCGGCAGGCAGCACGCTGGACAAGATCGCCAAAAATGGCGTTATCGTTGTCGGTCACCGTGAATCATCGGTACCGTTTTCTTACTACGATAATCAGCAAAAAGTGGTCGGTTATTCACAGGATTACTCCAACGCCATCGTTGAAGCCGTGAAGAAAAAACTCAACAAGCCTGACCTGCAGGTAAAACTGATCCCGATTACCTCACAGAACCGTATCCCGCTGCTGCAAAACGGTACCTTCGACTTTGAATGTGGTTCCACCACCAACAACGTCGAGCGTCAAAAACAAGCGGCATTCTCTGACACCATTTTCGTTGTCGGCACCCGTCTGCTGGCGAAAAAAGGCGGCGACGTCAAAGATTTCGCTGACCTGAAAGGCAAAGCCGTGGTCGTGACTTCGGGTACCACCTCAGAAGTGCTGCTGCACAAGCTGAACGAAGAACAAAAAATGGACATGCGCATCATCAGCGCGAAAGACCATGGTGACTCTTTCCGTACTCTGGAAAGCGGTCGCGCCGTTGCCTTTATGATGGATGATGCCCTGCTGGCTGGTGAACGCGCGAAGGCGAAGAAACCAGACAACTGGGAGATCGTCGGCAAGCCGCAGTCTCAGGAAGCCTACGGCTGCATGTTGCGTAAAGATGACCCAGAGTTCAAAAAACTGATGGACGACACGATCGCCAAGGCGCAGACCTCAGGCGAAGCAGAGAAATGGTTTGATAAGTGGTTTAAAAACCCAATTCCACCGAAGAACCTGAACATGAATTTCGAACTATCAGATGAGATGAAAGCTCTGTTCAAAGAACCGAATGATAAAGCGCTTAACTAACTAAAATAAATGGGAGGCTTCCCCTCCCTCTCGATTGCTACTCGGCACGGACAGACTATAAGCCTGATGGTCGTTCCCCATCAGGCCTGAAAACCGCAAAACGCTGAATAACAATCTTCGAGGGTAGCGCTGCTACCCTTTTTTTTTCTGGAGTAGATTTATGTCTATAGACTGGAACTGGGGCATTTTTTTACAACAAGCCCCGTTCGGCAACACCACCTATCTCGGCTGGCTCTGGAGTGGTTTCCAGGTCACGGTCGCGTTATCCATTACGGCCTGGATTATCGCTTTCCTCATCGGTTCTTTATTCGGCATTTTACGTACAGTTCCCAACCGCTTCCTTGCCGGGATCGGCACGCTGTACGTTGAGCTGTTTCGTAACGTTCCGCTCATTGTCCAATTTTTTACCTGGTATCTGGTCATTCCTGAACTGTTGCCGGAAAACATTGGTATGTGGTTCAAGTCGGAACTGGATCCCAATATTCAGTTCTTCCTTTCATCCATGCTTTGTCTGGGGCTGTTTACCGCCGCGCGCGTCTGCGAGCAGGTTCGCGCTGCTATTCAGTCTCTGCCTCGTGGACAGAAAAACGCTGCGCTGGCGATGGGGCTGACGTTGCCGCAGGCTTATCGTTATGTTCTGCTGCCAAACGCTTACCGCGTGATTGTTCCGCCAATGACCTCAGAGATGATGAACCTGGTGAAGAACTCCGCGATCGCTTCTACTATCGGCCTGGTCGATATGGCGGCGCAGGCGGGGAAACTGCTGGATTACTCCGCCCACGCCTGGGAATCGTTTACGGCCATTACTCTGGCCTACGTGCTGATTAACGCTGTCATCATGCTGGTGATGAATCTCGTCGAACGCAAGATCCGCCTGCCGGGCAATATGGGAGGCAAATAATGTACGAATTTGACTGGAGTTCTATTGTCCCTTCCCTGCCGTATCTGCTGGATGGGCTGATGATCACGCTGAAAATTACCGTCACGGCGGTCGTCATTGGTATCGTATGGGGAACTATCCTGGCCGTCATGCGTCTGTCCAGCTTCGCGCCGATTGCCTGGTTTGCGAAAGGCTACGTCAACGTATTCCGTTCCATTCCACTGGTGATGGTACTGCTGTGGTTCTACTTGATTGTGCCCGGCTTCCTGCAAAACGTATTGGGTTTGTCGCCAAAGACCGATATTCGCCTGATCTCGGCGATGGTCGCGTTTTCAATGTTTGAAGCCGCGTACTACTCAGAGATTATCCGGGCAGGGATCCAGAGTATTTCTCGCGGGCAGTCCAGCGCCGCGCTGGCGCTGGGGATGACCCACTGGCAGTCGATGAAGCTCATTATTCTGCCGCAGGCCTTCCGCGCGATGGTGCCGCTGCTGCTTACCCAGGGTATCGTACTCTTCCAGGATACCTCGCTGGTCTATGTATTAAGTCTGGCAGACTTCTTCCGTACCGCCTCCACCATTGGCGAGCGTGACGGCACGCAGGTTGAAATGATCCTGTTTGCTGGCGCCGTTTATTTTGTATTCAGTCTGAGCGCATCGTTGTTGGTCAGCTATTTGAAGAAAAGGACAGTTTAATGATTACCCTGAAAAATGTTTCTAAATGGTATGGTCACTTTCAGGTGCTGACCGACTGCTCTACGGAAGTGAAAAAAGGTGAAGTGGTCGTGGTCTGCGGTCCTTCAGGTTCCGGTAAATCCACGCTTATCAAAACCGTGAACGGTCTGGAGCCGGTACAACAGGGCGTCATCACGGTTGATGGCACCGTGGTGAACGACAAAAAAACCGATCTGGCCAAACTGCGCTCCCGTGTGGGCATGGTGTTCCAGCACTTTGAACTGTTTCCACATCTGTCGATCATTGAAAACCTGACGCTGGCGCAGGTAAAAGTGCTGAAACGCGATAAAGCGCCTGCCCGCGCAAAAGCGCAGAAGCTGCTGGAGCGTGTCGGTCTGGCGGCCCATGCCGAAAAGTTTCCGGCTCAGCTCTCCGGGGGACAGCAACAACGTGTCGCCATCGCCCGGGCGCTGTGCATGGATCCTATCGCTATGCTGTTTGACGAACCGACGTCGGCGCTTGATCCTGAAATGATCAACGAAGTTCTGGACGTTATGGTTGAACTGGCCAATGAAGGGATGACCATGATGGTGGTTACCCACGAAATGGGCTTTGCGCGGAAAGTGGCGAACCGGGTGATCTTCATGGATGAAGGGAAAATTGTTGAAGACTCACCGAAAGAAGAGTTCTTCGCCAATCCGAAATCGGACCGCGCCAAAGACTTCCTCGCGAAAATCCTGCACTAATCTTGCTGGCGCGCACCGCTATGTGCGCGCCACCTCACGCTTTATCTCTTCACTCCTCGAAACAGGTACAGCCCAGCGTTAACCTTGTCACAAAGTCCCACTTACAAGGAGCAACAATGGCACTTCCTATCCTGTTTGATTGCGATCCAGGTCATGACGACGCTATCGCAATTGTTCTCGCCCTCGCCTCACCTGAACTGGATGTGAAAGCAATCACCTCTTCTGCCGGCAACCAGACGCCCGACAAAACGCTGCGTAACGTATTACGCATGTTAACGTTACTCAACCGTACGGATATCCCTGTAGCCGGCGGAGCCGTAAAACCGCTGATGCGCGATCTGATTATTGCCGATAACGTCCACGGTGAGAGTGGTCTGGATGGTCCGGCATTGCCGGAACCCGCTTTCGCTCCTCTGGACTGTACCGCCGTGGAACTGATGGCGAGAACCCTGCGCGAAAGCCCGGAACCGGTCACGATTGTCTCCACCGGGCCGCAAACTAACGTGGCATTGCTTCTGAACAGCCATCCTGAGCTGCACGCAAAAATCGCCCGTATCGTGATTATGGGCGGTGCGATGGGCCTCGGGAACTGGACGCCCGCGGCGGAATTCAATATCTATGTCGATCCTGAAGCCGCTGAGATCGTATTCCAGTCGGGTATCCCTGTGGTGATGGCAGGTCTGGACGTCACGCATAAAGCGCAAATACATCGTGAAGATACCGAGCGATTCCGCGCTATCGGCAACCCTGTTTCGACGATCGTGGCTGAACTACTCGACTTTTTCTTTGAATATCATAAAGACGAAAAATGGGGATTCATCGGCGCGCCGCTGCACGACCCGTGTACCATTGCCTGGCTGCTGAAACCTGAACTGTTTACTACCGTTGAGCGTTGGGTTGGCGTGGAAACGCAGGGCAAATATACCCAGGGGATGACGGTGGTGGACTACTATTTCCTGAGCGGCAATAAACCTAACGCAACCGTGATGGTGGACGTTGATCGCCAGGGGTTTGTCGATTTGCTGGCAGAACGGCTGAAGTTTTACGCCTAATACACGCCGGATGGCGCTAACGCTTATCCGGCCTACAAAATCGTGCAGTTTGTAGGCCGGATAAGACGCTTCGCGTCGCCATCCGGCAATAAGCGATCACGGCTCAAACGGTCTACGCTGAAACTGGTCATGGCCGCATTTCGGGCACAGCGGCAGTACATCCGGGGTGTATACCGCTAAATGGAAGTGGCACTTCTCGCAGACCAGATTGCCCAGGCCGACCACCTCGCCGCTGTGATAAACCCCATGATGGCTAAGATCCTGGAACACTTCGCGCCATTCGAGCTGCGTTTTATCAGTAATATCGGCCAGTTCCTGCCAGATGCTCTCTTTGATAACCCGCATAAAGACGCTATCAGTCTCTTCATCGAGACTCTCTTCATAACTCAACGCAAACTCTTCCAGGTCGCGTCTGACGGCCCGGGTGACCTCTTCCACCTCGGTTCGCGTTAACTCCCCGGTCTGCATAACTCGCTGACGCGCCTGCTCCACCAGCGCATCAATATCGCGTTCGCCGTTACGCAGGCGTTCGCTCAGTGAAGCCACCAGTTCACGGTAATATTGAGCAACCTTGTTCATCACTTCACCTCCTGGGTCGTTAACTGTCTATAATAATAGACGTTATTTACGCTACGCTTTGCAAGACTGTCCACAGAGTGTGTAAATTCGTGCAAGAATTATCCTTGCGGGAATTCAACGCTGAATGCGCGAAAGGCTGTTTTGGCGCGGGCGTTTGGGCTATGCTATGCGGATCTGAAACACCACATCTAGAGCTACGTTTGTAGCTGTATTGAAAACAGGACCACTGGCTGCCATGCAAGAGCAATACCGCCCGGAAGAGATAGAATCCAAAGTACAGCTTCACTGGGATGAGAAGCGCACATTTGAAGTGACCGAAGACGAGAGCAAAGAGAAGTATTACTGCCTGTCTATGCTTCCCTATCCTTCTGGTCGACTACACATGGGCCACGTACGTAACTACACCATCGGTGACGTGATCGCCCGCTACCAGCGAATGCTGGGCAAAAACGTACTGCAGCCCATTGGCTGGGATGCGTTCGGTCTGCCTGCGGAAGGCGCTGCGGTTAAAAACAACACCGCTCCGGCACCGTGGACGTACGACAACATCGCCTACATGAAAAACCAGCTCAAAATGCTGGGCTTTGGTTATGACTGGAGCCGCGAGCTGGCGACCTGCACCCCGGAATACTACCGTTGGGAACAGAAGTTCTTCACCGAGCTGTATAAAAAAGGCCTGGTATATAAGAAAACCTCTGCAGTCAACTGGTGCCCGAACGATCAGACCGTTCTTGCCAACGAGCAGGTTATCGACGGCTGCTGCTGGCGTTGCGATACCAAAGTTGAGCGTAAAGAAATCCCGCAGTGGTTCATTAAAATCACCGCTTACGCTGACGAACTGCTGCGCGATCTGGATAACCTGGATCACTGGCCGGACACCGTTAAGACTATGCAGCGCAACTGGATCGGTCGTTCTGAAGGTGTGGAAATCACCTTCGACGTGAACGGTTACGACAACACGCTGACCGTCTATACCACCCGTCCGGACACCTTTATGGGTGCGACCTACCTGGCCGTTGCCGCAGGTCATCCGCTGGCGCAGAAAGCCGCCGCGAACATCCCTGAACTGGCCGCCTTCATTGACGAATGCCGCAACACCAAGGTTGCTGAAGCCGAAATGGCGACCATGGAGAAGAAAGGCGTCGACACTGGCTTTAAAGCCGTTCACCCGCTGACTGGCGAAGAGATCCCGGTTTGGGCGGCAAACTTTGTCCTGATGGAATACGGCACTGGCGCAGTGATGGCCGTTCCGGGTCACGATCAGCGCGACTACGAATTTGCCACCAAATATGGCCTGACCATCAAGCCGGTCATTCTGACCGCCGAAGGCGCAGAGCCGGATCTGTCGGAACAAGCTCTGACCGAAAAAGGCGTGCTGTTTAACTCCGGTGAGTTCGATGGCCTCGACTTCGAAGCTGCCTTCAACGCCATTGCTGACAAGCTGGTCGCAAAAGGCGTGGGTGAGCGTAAAGTTAACTATCGTCTGCGCGACTGGGGCGTTTCCCGTCAGCGTTACTGGGGCGCGCCGATTCCGATGGTGACGCTGGAAGACGGTACCGTGCTGCCGACACCAGAAGATCAACTGCCGGTTATTCTGCCGGAAGACGTGGTCATGGACGGCATCACCAGTCCGATCAAAGCCGATCCTGAGTGGGCGAAAACCACCATTAACGGCATGCCTGCGCTGCGTGAGACCGACACCTTCGATACCTTTATGGAGTCCTCCTGGTACTACGCGCGTTATACCTGCCCGCAGTACAACGAAGGCATGCTGGATCCAGAGGCCGCTAACTACTGGCTGCCAGTTGATATCTACATTGGCGGAATCGAACACGCCATCATGCACCTGCTCTACTTCCGCTTCTTCCATAAGCTGATGCGCGACGCGGGCATGGTCAACTCTGACGAACCGGCTAAACAACTGTTGTGTCAGGGCATGGTGCTGGCAGATGCGTTCTATTACGTCGGCGCTAACGGCGAGCGTAACTGGGTTTCTCCGGTTGATGCCATCGTTGAACGCGACGAAAAAGGTCGTATCGTGAAGGCGAAGGACGCCGAAGGTCATGAACTGGTGTATACCGGCATGAGCAAGATGTCCAAGTCCAAAAACAACGGCATCGACCCGCAGGTGATGGTTGAACGTTACGGCGCGGACACCGTGCGTCTGTTTATGATGTTCGCCTCTCCGGCTGACATGACCCTGGAATGGCAGGAATCCGGCGTTGAAGGGGCTAACCGCTTCCTGAAACGTGTCTGGAAACTGGTTTACGAGCATACTTCTAAAGGTGATGTTGCTGCCCTGAACGTTGCTGCTCTGAGCGAAGATCAAAAAGCGCTGCGTCGCGACGTACACAAAACTATCGCTAAAGTCACCGATGATATCGGTCGTCGTCAGACCTTTAACACCGCAATTGCGGCGATTATGGAACTGATGAACAAGCTGGCGAAAGCGCCGCAGGAAGACGAGCAGGACCGCGCCCTGATGCAGGAAGCGTTGCTGGCCGTTGTGCGTATGCTTAACCCGTTCACCCCACACGTTTGCTTCACCCTGTGGCAGGCGCTGAAAGGCGAAGGTGATATCGATAACGCACCGTGGCCAGTAGCTGACGAAAGCGCTATGGTTGAAGACTCAACGCTGGTTGTCGTTCAGGTTAACGGTAAAGTACGTGGCAAAATCACCGTTCCGGTAAACGCCACCGAAGAACAGGTTCGTGAACGTGCTGGCCAGGAACACCTGGTGGCAAAATATCTTGATGGCGTTACCGTGCGTAAAGTGATTTACGTACCGGGTAAACTCCTCAATCTGGTCGTTGGCTAAGCGCGGGAGGAAGCGTGCGACTTCTGACAACATTGTTGTTATCTCTGGCGGTGCTGGTCACCGCCGGGTGTGGTTGGCATCTGCGTAGTACTACGCAGGTTCCACCCTCAATGAAAACCATGATCCTGAACTCTGGCGATCCGAATGGTCCATTAAGCCGCGCTGTGCGTAATCAGCTGCGTCTGAACGGCGTTACGCTGCTTGAAGACGGTACCATGCGCAAAGATGTGACGTCCTTACGCCTTGGCGCGGTCAGCATTTCGCAGGATACGGCGTCGGTATTCCAGAATGGTCAAACGGCTGAATACCAGATGGTGATGTCCGTAAGCGCTACCGTACTGATTCCGGGACATGATATTTACCCCATCAGCGCCAAAGTTTATCGTTCGTTCTTTGACAACCCACAGGCTGCACTGGCGAAGGATAACGAGCAGGACATGATCATCAAAGAGATGTACGACAAAGCGGCAGAACAGTTGATTCGTAAGCTGCCAAGTGTACATTTGGCCGATACTCAGTCATCCAGTGTGGATGCTGAGCCAGCAGCGACGAAACCTGCAGCGTCTGCGTCATCTCCGGCGCGTGTTTCCACCACGCTGGGTAACTGATGCTCAAGCTGTACCCTGAACAACTCCGCGCACAGCTCAATGAAGGGCTGCGCGCGGCGTATTTACTACTGGGCAACGATCCCCTTTTATTGCAGGAAAGCCAGGATGCCATCCGTCTGGCTGCCGCAACGCAAGGATTCGAAGAACACCACGCTTTTACTCTGGACACCAGCACCGACTGGGGAGAAATATTTTCACTCTGCCAGGCGATGAGCCTGTTTGCCAGCCGTCAAACGCTACTCCTGCAGTTGCCTGAAAATGGCCCCAATGCCGCCATTAACGAACAACTCGCTTCGCTCATCACTCTGCTTCATGACGATCTGCTGCTGATTGTTCGCGGCAACAAACTGACTAAGGCGCAGGAAAACGGCGCATGGTATACCGGGTTGGCGAATAACGCGGTTCAGGTTAGCTGCCAGACGCCGGAACAAGCACAGCTCCCACGCTGGGTTGCCGCGAGAGCGAAACTTAACAACCTGCAACTGGATGACGCAGCCAATCAGCTATTATGCTATTGCTATGAAGGTAACCTGTTAGCACTGGCGCAAGCCCTTGAGCGGTTAGCGTTGCTGTGGCCTGATGGCAAACTCACGCTGCCTCGCGTAGAGAAAGCCGTTAACGATGCCGCGCACTTTACCCCATTCCACTGGGTGGATGCGCTGCTGATGGGCAAAAGCAAGCGCGCGCTGCACATCCTGCAACAGTTACGCCTTGAGGGCAGCGAGCCGGTTATTTTACTGCGTACGATACAGCGCGAATTGCTGTTGCTGGTCAACCTGAAACGGCAGTCGGCCCATACGCCCTTACGCACGTTGTTTGATAAACATCGTGTGTGGCAAAATCGCCGTGGCATGATGGGAGACGCGCTTAACCGGCTAAATCCGGCACAGCTGCGTCAGGCCGTGACGCTGTTAACGCGTACGGAAATTACGCTTAAACAAGACTATGGTCAGTCAGTGTGGGCGGAACTTGAGGGACTTTCCCTTTTGCTCTGCCATAAATCGCTGGCCGATGTTTTTATTGATGGTTGATATGAAATCATTGCAGGCTCTGTTCGGCGGCACCTTTGATCCGGTGCATTATGGTCATCTTAAACCGGTTGAAATTCTGGCTAATCTGATTGGCCTTTCCCGGGTCATCATCATGCCCAATAACGTGCCGCCACATCGCGCGCAACCCGAAGCGTCCGGCGAACAACGTAAGCGCATGGTTGAACTGGCCATTGCTGATAAGCCGCTGTTTTCTCTGGATGAACGCGAACTCAAACGCGATACCGCCTCCTACACCGCGCAAACGCTACAAGAGTGGCGTGAAGAGCAAGGTCCGGACGTGCCGTTAGCGTTTATTATTGGTCAGGACTCGCTGCTAACCTTTCCGTCCTGGCATGACTACGACACGATTTTGGGTAACACGCATCTTATTGTGTGCCGACGCCCGGGCTACCCACTCGAGATGGCGCAGGAAAAGCACCAGCAGTGGCTGGAGGATCATCTGACCCATTCGCCGGAAGACCTGCACAACCTGCCCTGCGGGAAAATTTACCTGGCCGAAACGCCGTGGTTTAACATCTCCGCCACGCTGATCCGCGAGCGCCTGGAAAAAGGGGAGCCGTGCGACGACTTACTGCCGGGCGCTGTGCTTGACTATATCAATCAACAAGGGTTGTACCGCTAAGCGCCTTGCGTAATGCCGCCAGCAGTCGGTTATTCTCTTCCATGCTGCGAACGGCTACGCGATAATAGCGCGTATCCAGCCCCGGATAGTTAGCGCAACTGCGGATCAAAACATGTTGTTCGAGCATGGCGCGTTGCAGATCAACATCCGTCAGATCGCAGCGTAATAAACGATAATTTGCCCGGCCGGGATACACCGTCAGGCCGGACAGTTCTTGCAACTGTAGATCAAACCGCGCGCCCTCTTGCTCCAGCCATTTCCACGTCGCCTGCTGATAGGCGCTATCGCGTAAAATAATCTCGCCTGCAAGGGCAGCAAACGCATTAATTGACCACGGCATTTGTTGGCTACGCATCTGTGCAACGGCGTGCTGGTTACTGTTGACCAGATACCCCAAACGCAATCCCGGTATCGCATAGAATTTAGTCAACGAGCGCAGCACCCAAATATGTGGATTCCCGTGCAGCAGCGGGATAAATCCCGGCTCACCGGCAATAAAATCAATAAACGCTTCATCAAGGATCAGATTGATCCCAAGCCGCTCACAACGGGTGGCAATCTCACGTAGCAGGTGGTTATCTGGCAGTAAACCGGTAGGATTGTTAGGCGTACAGAGAAACAGGCAGTCCAGCTCAGAGGTTAACTCATCAAGAATCGCCTCGGTAAGTTGCCAGCCATCCTCTTCACGCAGCGCAAATTCATGAATCGCACACTCCCCCCATTGCAACGCCCGACGATATTCCGCAAATCCGGGCGTAACGATCATCGCATGACGTGGCTTAAGGCCATGCACCAGGGTAAAAATAGACTCGGTCTCACCGTTTCCGGCCAGGATCCACGAGGCCGGGATCTGATGATGATCCGCCAGCGCCGCATGCAATTGAGCGTAATCGACATCCGGGTAACGCTCCGCGCAGTCCAGATTGTCGATAATCGCGCGTTTTAAACTTGCCGGCATACCCAACGGGTTAATATTCGCGCTAAAATCCAGCAATTGTTCAGGCGAGATACCCAACAATTCGGCGGCTTCTCGGGTATTACCACCATGCGCGCTCTTCAATAAAGACATCGTGCCGCTCCACATAAAAAAGGGTATTTTAGTGAAAAAACTCTGCGCAATCAGGGCAAACATCATATTTTGTGCGAATAGCTTCACGAGGAAAACATGAGACTCTGGTTAGTACGGCATGGCGAAACCGACGCCAATGTCGCCGGATTATACAGCGGCCACGCCCCCACCTCGCTAACGGAGCGAGGGATCGCACAGGCGCAAACAGTGGGCAAGCTGTTACGCAATCTTCCTGTCGACAATGTTCTTTGCAGCGAACTCGAACGCGCCCGCCATACAACCCGGTTGATCTTAGGCGATCGCGACCTCCCTGTGCGCATTATGCCTGAACTGAATGAGATGTTTTTTGGTGACTGGGAAATGCGCCACCATCTCGATTTAGCGCGCGAAGACGCTGAAAATTACGCCTTATGGTGTAACGACTGGCAGAACGCAACGCCAACGAATGGCGAAGGCTTTCAGGCATTTTCTCAGCGGGTTGAACGCTTCATTGCCCAACTTGCCGATTATAAAGCGTGTCAAAACCTGCTGGTGGTGAGTCATCAGGGCGTGCTGAGCGTGTTGATCGCCCGCATGCTGTCCATGCCGGCTGCGGCAATGTGGCATTTCCGCGTCGAACAAGGCTGCTGGAGCGCAATAGATTTATGTGACGATTTCGCGGTTCTGAAAGTGCTTAACAGCCGGGCCGCATGGGACGACGGGGAGTGAATGCGCGGTTTTTTCTGCCGAAGGGCCTCTCTCCCATTGACACCCCCTGACAGGCTGTTATCCTCCGCAACCTGACTTTTCCCGCCCTTCAGAGCTTTGCAGAAATTGTTTTACAAAAATGGCGATGCATTCTGTGGCGTGGGGTGGGATGATAGCGCACTTCAAAAGCGCTTTCGGAGACATTTGTCCCGATATCGCCTCTGGTTCAGGTATACTAACAGACGTTTTTAACTCTTTTCACCCAGGGGGAACACTTGCAGGGTAAAGCACTCCAGGATTTTGTAATCGACAAAATTGATGACCTGAAAGGTCAAGACATCATCGCCTTAGACGTTCAGGGTAAATCCAGTATCACTGATTGCATGATTATCTGCACCGGTACATCCAGCCGTCACGTTATGTCTATCGCAGATCACGTTGTTCAGGAGTCCCGCACTGCCGGCCTGCTGCCGCTCGGCGTGGAAGGCGAGAACGTCGCTGACTGGATCGTCGTTGACCTCGGCGATGTGATTGTCCACGTGATGCAGGAAGAAAGCCGTCGCCTGTATGAACTGGAAAAACTCTGGAGTTAATGCGTGAAGCTGCAACTTGTCGCTGTGGGTACGAAAATGCCTGACTGGGTACAAACCGGATTTACCGAATATCTGCGTCGGTTTCCGAAAGATATGCCCTTTGAGCTGATCGAAATCCCGGCAGGAAAACGCGGCAAGAACGCGGACATTAAACGCATTCTCGACAAAGAGGGTGAGCAGATGCTGGCCGCCGCAGGCAAAAACCGCATCGTCACCCTTGATATTCCGGGCAAACCCTGGGACACGCCGCAACTGGCGACCGAACTGGAGCGCTGGAAACTGGACGGTCGTGACGTCAGTCTGCTGATCGGCGGGCCGGAAGGTCTTTCTCCCGCCTGTAAAGCCGCGGCGGAACAAAGCTGGTCACTCTCTGCATTAACCCTACCTCACCCTCTTGTTCGGGTTCTGGTCGCAGAGAGTCTGTACAGGGCGTGGAGCATTACCACCAACCATCCTTATCACCGTGAGTGATCATTGATTCTTGAGTAGATTAAGCAGCGGATGAAACTACAGAATTCTTTTCGCGACTATTCGGCTGAGTCCGCGCTGTTTGTGCGCCGGGCGCTGGTCGCTTTTTTGGGGATTTTGCTGCTGACCGGCGTGCTGATCGCCAACCTGTATAATCTGCAAATCGTTCGCTTTACTGATTATCAGACCCGTTCGAACGAAAACCGCATTAAACTGGTACCCATTCCTCCCAGTCGCGGCATTATTTATGACCGCAACGGAATTCCGCTTGCCCTTAACCGCACCATTTATCAGATTGAAATGATGCCGGAGAAGGTAGACAACATTCAGGATACGCTCGACGCGCTGCGCAACGTCGTAGACCTGACGGATGACGATATTGCCGCGTTTAAAAAAGAGCGCGCCCGTTCACACCGCTTCACCTCTATTCCGGTAAAAACCAACCTGACGGAAGTTCAGGTCGCACGGTTTGCCGTAAATCAATATCGCTTTCCTGGCGTTGAAGTTAAAGGCTATAAACGCCGCTACTACCCTTACGGTTCCGCCCTGACCCACGTGATTGGCTACGTATCGAAGATCAACGATAAAGACGTGGACCGCCTGGACAAAGACGGCAAACTGGCTAACTACGCTGCGACGCATGATATTGGTAAGCTCGGTATTGAACGTTACTATGAAGACGTACTGCATGGGCAGACCGGCTATGAAGAAGTTGAAGTCAACAACCGCGGTCGTGTCATTCGTCAGTTGAAAGAGGTCGCGCCGCAGGCCGGGCATGATATTTACCTCACGTTGGATTTGAAGCTCCAGCAGTATATTGAAACGCTGCTGGCGGGTAGCCGCGCCGCCGTGGTGGTCACCGACCCGCGTACCGGTGGCGTTCTGGCGCTGGTTTCCATGCCAAGCTACGACCCGAACCTGTTTGTGGATGGCATCTCCAGTAAAGATTACTCCGGGTTGCTCAATGATCCGAATACCCCATTAGTTAACCGCGCCACGCAAGGCGTTTATCCTCCGGCGTCGACGGTTAAGCCTTACGTGGCGGTTTCTGCGTTAAGCGCGGGCGTCATCACCCGCAATACCGGTCTGTTCGATCCGGGCTGGTGGCAGTTACCCGGCTCTGAGAAACGTTACCGCGACTGGAAAAAATGGGGTCACGGCCACCTGAACATTACCCGCTCCCTGGAAGAGTCCGCGGATACGTTTTTCTATCAAATCGCCTATGATATGGGGATAGACCGGCTTTCCGAGTGGATGAGCAAGTTTGGTTATGGCCAATATACGGGTATCGATCTTGCCGAAGAACGTTCCGGGAACATGCCAACCCGTGAATGGAAGCAAAAACGGTTTAAAAAACCATGGTACCAGGGTGATACCATTCCGGTCGGCATCGGTCAGGGTTACTGGACGGCAACCCCTATCCAGATGAGTAAAGCGCTGATGATCCTTATCAACGACGGTTTGGTAAAAGTCCCGCATCTGCTGATGAGCACGGCAGAAAATGGCAAGCAAGTGCCATGGGTTCAGCCGCACGAACCGCCCGTGGGCGATATTCATTCCGGTTACTGGGAAATCGCCAAAGACGGTATGTACGGTGTCGCTAACCGCCCTAACGGGACTGCACATAAATATTTCGCTGGCGCGCCTTACAAAATTGCGGCGAAATCCGGTACCGCACAGGTCTTTGGCCTGAAAGCGAATGAAACCTATAACGCGCATAAGATCGCCGAACGTTTACGTGACCACAAGTTAATGACGGCCTTCGCACCCTATGATAAACCCCAGGTCGCTGTCGCCATGATCCTTGAAAACGGCGGCGCGGGTCCGGCTGTGGGGACGATTATGCGCCAGATCCTTGACCACATTATGTTGGGCGACAACAACACCAATCTGCCTGCGGAAAACCCAGCGGTTGCAGCAGCTGAGGACCAATAATCGTGACGGATAATCCGAACAAAAAAACATTTTGGGACAAAATCCACATCGATCCCACAATGTTGCTTATTTTGCTGGCTCTGCTGGTCTACAGCTCGCTGGTCATCTGGAGCGCCAGCGGCCAGGATATTGGCATGATGGAGCGTAAGGTCGGCCAGATCGCGATGGGTCTGGTCATCATGGTGGTGATGGCGCAAATTCCCCCCAGGGTTTATGAAGGTTGGGCGCCCTATCTCTATATCTTCTGTATCATTCTGTTGGTGGCGGTTGACGCCTTCGGCGCTATTTCCAAAGGCGCTCAGCGCTGGCTGGATTTGGGTATCGTGCGCTTTCAGCCTTCTGAAATCGCCAAGATTGCCGTGCCGCTGATGGTCGCGCGCTTCATCAACCGCGACGTCTGCCCGCCATCGCTAAAAAATACCGCGATTGCGCTGGTGCTGATTTTTATGCCCACGCTGCTGGTTGCCGCTCAGCCTGACCTCGGCACCTCAATTCTGGTTGCCCTTTCTGGTCTGTTTGTCCTGTTCCTTTCCGGTTTAAGCTGGCGTTTAATCGGTGTGGCAGTAGTTTTGGTCGCCGCGTTTATTCCGATACTGTGGTTCTTCCTGATGCATGACTACCAGCGTCAGCGCGTCATGATGTTACTTGATCCAGAAACCGATCCGCTGGGCGCGGGCTATCACATTATTCAGTCTAAAATTGCTATTGGTTCCGGCGGATTACGCGGTAAAGGCTGGCTGCACGGTACGCAGTCGCAGCTCGAGTTTTTACCCGAACGCCACACTGACTTTATCTTCGCCGTCTTAGCGGAAGAGCTGGGCCTGGTGGGGATCTTGATTTTGCTGACGCTGTACATTTTGCTGATTATGCGCGGGTTGTGGATCGCTGCTCGCGCACAAACCACCTTTGGTCGCGTCATGGCGGGTGGTTTAATGTTGATATTATTCGTTTATGTCTTCGTAAATATTGGTATGGTGAGCGGTATTCTACCTGTGGTTGGGGTTCCACTCCCATTGGTCAGTTACGGAGGCTCGGCACTGATCGTGCTGATGGCCGGGTTCGGGATTGTTATGTCGATCCACACCCATAGAAAAATGTTGTCGAAAAGCGTGTAAGGGGTACGCAATGCGTAAGCAGTGGCTTGGTATCTGCATCGCAGCAGGAATGCTCGCGGCGTGTTCGAATGATGATGGTCAGCAACAGGTTGCTGTCGCGCCGCAGCCTGCGGTGTGTAATGGTCCGATTGTTGAAATCAGCGGGGCCGATCCGCGCTTTGAACCCCTGAACCCAACGGCGAATCAGGACTACCAGCGTGATGGTAAGAGCTACAAAATAGTCCAGGATCCCTCCCGCTTTAGCCAGGCCGGGCTTGCCGCTATTTATGATGCGGAGCCTGGAAGCAATTTAACCGCGTCTGGTGAAGCGTTTGACCCAATGCAGTTAACCGCTGCGCACCCGACGCTGCCGATCCCAAGCTATGCCAGAATCACCAACCTGGCAAACGGCAGGATGATCGTCGTACGCATTAACGATCGCGGCCCTTATGGCAACGATCGCGTCATTTCACTTTCACGTGCCGCCGCAGATCGACTGAACACGTCTAACAACACCAAAGTGCGTATCGACCCTATCATCGTCGCGCAGGATGGTTCATTATCCGGCCCGGGAATGGCCTGCACAACTGTGGCGAAACAAACCTATGCCCTGCCGGCTCGTCCTGATTTAAGCGGTGGCGGCGCGATGTCTTCCGCACCGGATGCGGGTCAGCCGCAAAACGATATCCGCCCTATCAGTAATTCCACGCTGAAAAGCGAGGATACCAGCGGTGCGCCGGTCAACAGCAGTGGTTTCCTCGGCGCACCGACAACGCTTGCTGCCGGTGTACTTGAAGGCAGCGAACCCACGCCTGCGCCACAGCCTGTAACCGCCGCTCCCGCAGCATCAACTGCCACGGTAACCGCGCCAGCGACCGTTGCCGCGCCAGCTGCTGCGACCAACGGACGCTATGTCGTTCAGGTCGGTGCCGTTAGCGATCAAACCCGTGCGCAGCAGTATCAAAAGCGCTTAAGTCAGCAGTTTGGCGTCCCTGGACGGGTAGTGCAAAACGGCGCGGTATGGCGTATTCAGATGGGGCCATTCGCCAGTAAAACTGAAGCCTCCTCATTGCAGCAGCGTCTTCAATCCGAGGCGCAATTACAGTCCTTCATCACCGGCATGTAATAACGTAAACCGGGTATCTGAATTGTCAATTTCCGTAAATGACATTAACAAAGTCACGCGGAAAGTCAGATGCCTGCCCGTTATGCATTTGCTATAGTAGGGCACTTTTTTTAATTTCATCACGGACGTCGTAGTTCAGACCATGAAGACCACTTTTTCCGCTCGTTTCGTGCAGCGTATGGCGCTCACCGCGGCTCTCTGCGCAGCTACTCTCTCTGCTGCCCATGCCGATGACCTGAATATTAAAACCATGATCCCCGGCGTTCCGCAGATCGATGCGGAGTCGTATATCCTGATTGATTACAACTCAGGTAAAGTTCTGGCAGAACAGAATGCTGACACTCGCCGCGACCCCGCCAGCCTGACCAAGATGATGACCAGCTACGTCATCGGCCAGGCGATGAAAGCCGGGAAGTTCAAAGAAACCGATCTGGTCACCGTCGGCAATGACGCATGGGCTACGGGTAACCCGGTCTTTAAAGGTTCATCGCTGATGTTCCTCAAGCCTGGCATGCAGGTTCCTGTCTCTCAGTTGATCCGTGGTATTAACCTGCAGTCCGGGAACGACGCATGTGTGGCGATGGCTGACTTCGCTGCCGGCAGCCAGGATGCTTTCGTCGGCCTGATGAACAGCTATGTGAACGCGCTGGGTCTGAAAAACACCCACTTCCAGACCGTTCATGGTCTTGATGCTGACGGTCAGTACAGCTCAGCCCGCGATATGGCGATGATTGGTCAGGCGCTGATTCGCGATGTGCCTAATGAATACTCTATCTATAAAGAAAAAGAGTTCACCTTTAACGGCATTCGTCAGTTAAACCGTAACGGTCTGCTGTGGGATAACAGCCTGAATGTCGACGGTATCAAAACCGGTCACACCGATAAAGCTGGCTATAACCTTGTTGCATCCGCAACCGAAGGCCAGATGCGTCTGATCTCCGCCGTAATGGGTGGCCGCACCTATAAAGGTCGCGAAACCGAAAGCAAAAAACTGCTGACCTGGGGCTTCCGTTTCTTCGAAACCGTCAACCCGCTGAAAGTGGGTAAAGAATTTGCCTCAGAACCCGCCTGGTTTGGTAACACCGATCGCGCATCGTTAGGTGTCGATAAGGATGTCTACCTGACTATACCGCGCGGTCGTATGAAAGATCTGAAAGCAAGTTATGTGCTGAACACCACTGAACTGCACGCGCCGCTGCAGAAAAACCAGGTTGTCGGTACCATCAACTTCCAGCTTGATGGCAAAACCATCGAGCAGCGCCCACTGGTCGTGCTGCAGGAAATCCCGGAAGGCAACTTCTTTGGGAAAATCATTGATTACATTAAATTAATGTTCCATCACTGGTTTGGCTAAAAATCGAACACTTGAAAGTGTGATTTACGTCCCCATATACTAGGTATCCAGATAACTCCCACGCGCTGTGGGAGTTATTATTTTTTGATGTAACGCCGGAGCTGACATGAAAACCAAACTTAACGAACTGCTTGAATTCCCTACTCCATTTACTTACAAAGTAATGGGGCAGGCGTTGCCTGAGCTGGTTGATCAGGTGGTTGAAGTGGTACAGCGCCATGCGCCAGGTGATTACTCTCCGACGGTAAAACCGAGCAGCAAAGGCAACTACCACTCGGTCTCTATCACCATCACTGCTACACACATTGAGCAGGTTGAAACACTGTACGAAGAATTAGGCAATATTGATATCGTACGCATGGTGCTGTAAAAACCTGTCGGTTACCCGCTGCATCCCCGCTCGGGTAACCCCTTCCTCCTGTGATATACTTTTCCCCTCTTTAACATTCTCTACTCTGTGTGAGTATCTACGGAGATGCCGTTTTGTATCAGGATAAAATTCTGGTCCGCCAGCTCGGTCTTCAACCTTACGAGCCAGTCTCTCTGGCCATGCACGAATTTACCGATACCCGCGATGAAAACAGTCATGATGAAATCTGGCTGGTAGAGCATTATCCTGTCTTTACCCAGGGTCAGGCCGGTAAAGCCGAGCATGTACTGATGCCGGGAGATATTCCGGTGATTCAGAGCGATCGCGGCGGTCAGGTGACCTACCACGGACCAGGTCAACAGGTCATGTATGTGCTGTTGAACCTGAAACGCCGCAAACTGGGCGTTCGCGAACTGGTTACGCTGCTGGAGCAAACTGTCGTCAATACCCTTGCGGAAATTGGCATCGACGCCCACCCGCGAGCCGATGCGCCAGGCGTTTATGTCGGTGAGAAGAAAATCTGCTCATTAGGGTTACGTATTCGTAAGGGATGTTCATTTCACGGCTTAGCGCTTAACGTGGATATGGACCTGTCGCCTTTCCTGCGCATCAACCCTTGCGGTTATGCCGGAATGGAGATGGCAAAAGTATCGCAATGGGATAGCGCTGCCACGACTGAGAGCATTCGCCCACGCCTGCTGGCCAACATTCTGGCGCTGTTGGGTAACCCACCGCACGAGTACGTTGTGGACTAAAAAGGCTGTCATACTTTGCCACGGCATATGTTGTGGCAAATGGCACAAAACAACAACTATTTTACATTTTGCCAGCCTGTCAGGCTGCTTTCTGGCCCGTTTCAATGATATACTGCGTATCACTAATTCAAAAATAGTTGATAAATGCAACATTCCCTTGAATTGAAACGCTTTCCTTCGTAATTCGCAACTGGAACACGCAAGCTATGAGTAAACCCATTGTGATGGAACGCGGTGTTAAATACCGCGATGCCGATAAGATGGCTCTTATCCCGGTTAAAAATGTGGCAACAGAGCGTGAAGCCCTGCTGCGTAAACCGGAATGGATGAAAATAAAACTGCCAGCGGACTCCACCCGTATCCAGGGCATCAAAGCGGCAATGCGCAAAAACGGCCTGCACTCTGTCTGCGAAGAAGCTTCCTGCCCTAACCTGGCTGAATGTTTCAATCACGGAACCGCAACCTTTATGATCCTCGGCGCAATCTGTACTCGCCGTTGCCCATTCTGTGACGTTGCCCATGGTCGTCCGGTTGCGCCTGATGCTAACGAGCCGTTGAAACTGGCTCAGACCATTGCGGACATGGCGCTGCGCTATGTCGTCATTACCTCCGTTGACCGTGACGATCTGCGTGACGGCGGTGCTCAGCACTTTGCTGACTGCATCACCGCTATCCGCGAGAAAAGCCCATCGATTAAAATCGAAACGCTGGTGCCTGACTTCCGTGGTCGTATGGATCGTGCGTTGGATATCCTCACGGCCACGCCGCCGGACGTATTTAACCACAACCTCGAAAACGTACCGCGTATTTACCGTAACGTACGTCCGGGAGCGGACTACAACTGGTCGCTGAAGCTTCTGGAGCGTTTCAAGGAAGCGCACCCGGAGATCCCGACTAAATCGGGTCTGATGGTAGGTCTGGGTGAAACCAATGCCGAAATTATTGAAGTCATGCGCGATCTGCGCAGCCATGGCGTGACCATGCTAACGCTGGGGCAGTATTTGCAGCCGAGCCGCCATCACCTGCCGGTGCAACGCTATGTCAGCCCGGATGAGTTCGACGAGATGAAAGCCGAAGCCATGGCGATGGGCTTTACCCATGCAGCCTGCGGCCCGTTTGTTCGTTCTTCATACCATGCTGATATGCAGGCCAAAGGGCTGGAAGTGAAGTAATCGTGTAATACTCACTTACATATCAGCAATAAAAAAACCGGCAATTTGCCGGTTTTTTTCATACAGAGCATACAGTATGAGCATCATGCTCCTGATATTACTCTTTATGAGAGAGCTTTTCCGCCTGAACGCTACCATCAGCCTCTTTCCTGGCATCGGTATTATCGTCGTTCATCGCTTTCTTAAAGCCCTTAATTGCCGTTCCCAGGTCTCCACCCAGTGTACGTAACTTCTTGGTACCAAACAGCAGAACGACCAGTGCGGCAACCACCAGCAGTTTGGTAATACTAATCTCACCCATAGATACCTTCTTAACTTAAACCAGGCTACATAATGCGCCATATTAACCTGAGAATATTAACGGCCTTTCGACGCGCGCACACAATAGCAATCTGTAACAAGGTGAATCAAGTCTTGTTTAAAAAAACGTCATAATAATTGCGGTGGCGCAAAGCGTCGGTTAATTAACACCGGAAGTTGCGCCCTGACCTGCTTCACCCGCTCTGCTGAAACCTCGGCCATAATCAGCGCCGGCGTTTCTGCCGCTGCGGCAATGGTCACCCCAAAGGGATCGATGACCCGGCTTTGCCCAATGTTCTTATTACCACATTCTCCAGCGGCAATAACATAGCAAGTAGCATCAAGAGCCCTTGCCGCCAACAATGTTGCCCAGTGATGCTCTTTTAGCGCTCCCCGCACCCAGGCGGCAGGTAAAGCGAGAATGTCGGCCCCCTGCAGAGCGTGCGCTAACGCCAGCTCAGGGAAACGCAGGTCATAGCAGGTCATCAACCCTACCTTTAATCCGTCTACGTCCAGCAGCGGCGCTATGGCGTCTCCTGCATCGACATTCCGCGACTCCTGAATCGCAAACGCGTCGTAAAGATGCAATTTTGCATAATGGGCAACAACCCGACCTCCCCGCAACGCCACCAGCATGTTAAAAGCCCGACCTGGCACAGAAGGAACATGAATCGTCAGAATTGTCGTCATCTCATTTTGCGCGCTTTCTCGGAGTAAACGCGTCAGGAACCCACCCTCCAGCAATTGCGCTGACTTCACTGACAGGTCAGGGTCAATATCGTTACGGGCCAGCAACGCCTCCGGTAGTACCAACAACGATACTCCCTCTCCTGCGGCCTGAGACATTAATGAAGCGCAGGTTTCTGCATTCTTTTCCCACGAAGGACCCACGGCAAACTGCCCTGCTGCAACGAACATATTCCCTCCAGAAAAGTTTGTCAGGCTCGCCAACAGTGATTATTCAGCGTTACACTCATCCTATATACAATCAAATAGCAGGATTTAGCAGTGTTACAACTTCTTTTAGCGGTTTTTATCGGTGGTGGTACAGGTAGCGTAGCAAGATGGATGTTGAGCATGCGCTTCAACCCACTGCATCAGGCTATCCCATTCGGTACGCTGGCGGCAAACTTACTTGGCGCGTTTATCATTGGTATGGGTCTGGCGTGGTTTAATCGCATGACAAACATCGATCCAATGTGGAAAGTGCTGATTACTACCGGCTTTTGCGGCGGATTGACAACGTTCTCCACCTTCTCGGCAGAGGTCGTGTTTTTACTTCAGGAAGGACGCTTTGGCTGGGCTATGGTGAATGTGCTGGTTAATCTGCTGGGGTCATTTGCGATGACCGCCCTGGCATTCTGGCTGGTTTCTGCCTCTCCCGCACATTAGAGCGAAAAAAACCCGCAATTAAGCGGGTTTTGAATGCTTGCTGTCGTATGCTTACAGAGCGATTACGTTTGCAGCAGAAGGGCCTTTGGCACCGTTAGTGATTTCGAACTCTACGCGCTGACCTTCAGCCAGAGTTTTAAAACCATTGGTCTGGATTGCAGAGAAGTGTACGAACACGTCTTTGCTGCCATCTTCCGGAGTAATGAAACCGAATCCTTTGGACTCATTAAACCACTTAACGTTACCTTTAATCTTAGACATCAAAATTACCTTTACATGAAAAATAGACACAAATGCTGTGTCGGGTATCAGTACAACAATTGTGATGCGCTTTGTCCAGTCGAACTTTATCAAAAAGTGATAAATGTCGCGTTATTTTTCAGTAACCGTTTCCATCCATATGTTTTTAATGGTTTTTTTTAAAACCTGACTGACAATACAGGCAGTCCATCAAAACTGGAAGCGTAACCACGCAAAGTAGACGTTACCATTGTTATAGGTTCCTGGAATGTAGGTCATCTGAAACGTTGCCGGACCATAACCGATTGACGCCAGCGGTAACAGCACCGGTACGGGAATGTAGTTCCAGTTATCGCGTGCGGTAAAACCAGCGGTAAAGCCAAGGCCGGTATGGAAGTTTTCATCAGGCAGCGGTCGCCAGGTTTTCTCCCAGCCGTAGCCGCCAATCGGTTCCCATTTATTGTAGGAATCCTTAAAGGCCATAATATAAAGCCCGTGCCAGTTACCTTTATCATCCCAACGGGACTGGCCAAATCCGGCCCCCCATGGGCGTTCATTGTAGCGATCCGTTTTTTCTTTATCGTAGGCAAAACGGGCATGCCAGGTAATAGCCGGTACATACAGGTCATAATGCTCCGGCTGCTGCCAGGTTTCACTGACATTATCTTTAAACGTGGCAAACCAGCCTTTATCTTCAGCAGCCCCTTGGGGAATGAAAGCTAACTGAATAAAAAGAAATGAAAAAATGAGAAAATATCGTTTAGCGACAATCACAACTTAATTACCATCCTGGGAGTTATCAGCAATTGTAGCAAACTCAACCTTAATGTTAACTTAACAAAAATGCGCAGGTAAAAAATCAGAATATTCTTCGGGCAATACTTATAAGATGATTCCCCCCTATTTACTGGGCTTTATTACAGGAATAATTTTCTCTTGATTGCTATTAAATTGTTCTTTTCAAACGTGACAAGCAAATAAAGAAACAATAATTTAACACTCTCATATCAAAACACACACAGCAGCAATGCTGTTTCACAGTTTTTGCCGGGGATATTCTTTTTTAAACCACGATGTTGAAAAAACAGTCAGGCCATCGGTTGAATCCGTATTTTTATTGATTTCAATCAGCAATAGTTATCGGTTTATTAGGCACATTCTGTCACCACTTTTTACTTTTTTTAGTTTTTTTACTTTCCGGGCAGCAATGCGACAGGGGAAACAATGTTGACATTTATTGAACTCCTTATTGGGGTTGTGGTTATTGTGGGTGTAGCGCGCTACATCATCAAAGGTTATTCCGCCACCGGCGTACTGTTTGTTGGCGGTCTGGTTTTGCTGATTATCAGTGCGGTAATGGGACATAAAGTTCTGCCTTCCAGCGCAGCAACGACGGGCTATACTGCTACAGACATTGTTGAATACATTAAAATTCTGCTGATGAGTCGCGGTGGCGATCTCGGCATGATGATCATGATGCTGTGTGGTTTTGCCGCCTACATGACGCATATTGGCGCGAATGATATGGTCGTTAAGCTGGCCTCCAAACCGCTGCAATATATCAACTCACCTTATCTGTTGATGATTGCCGCCTATTTCGTCGCTTGTCTGATGTCGCTGGCAGTCTCCTCAGCTACCGGCCTGGGCGTATTGCTGATGGCAACGCTTTTCCCGGTTATGGTTAACGTTGGGATCAGCCGTGGCGCCGCGGCGGCCATATGTGCCTCCCCCGCTGCAATCATTCTTTCACCGACATCCGGTGATGTGGTGCTGGCGGCAAAAGCCGCAGAAATGCCGTTGATTGATTTCGCGTTTAAAACCACGCTGCCAATTTCCATTGCCGCCATCATTGCTATGGCGATCGCACACTTTTTCTGGCAGCGCTACCTGGATAAAAAAGAGAACATTTCTCACGAAATGTTAGACGTAGCAGAAATCACCACTACCGCGCCGTCGTTTTACGCCATCCTGCCGTTTACACCGATCGTAGGCGTTCTGATTTTTGATGGTAAATGGGGTCCGCAGCTGCACATTATTACTATCCTGGTACTGTGCATGCTCATCGCCGCCGTTCTGGAATTTGTTCGCGGATTCAATACTCAGAAGGTGTTTTCAGGTCTGGAAGTCGCTTACCGGGGCATGGCGGACGCCTTTGCTAACGTAGTGATGCTGCTCGTCGCTGCGGGTGTTTTTGCCCAAGGCTTGAGTACCATCGGCTTTATTCAAAGCCTGATTTCTATCGCCACCTCGTTTGGCTCAGCGAGTATTATTCTGATGCTGGTACTGGTGATCCTGACCATGCTGGCAGCAATGACCACGGGTTCCGGTAACGCGCCGTTCTATGCTTTCGTTGAGATGATCCCGAAACTGGCACACTCTTCCGGCATTAACCCGGCTTACCTCGCTATCCCGATGCTTCAGGCCTCCAACCTCGGGCGTACCATATCTCCGGTCTCCGGCGTCGTTGTGGCTGTGGCTGGGATGGCGAAGATTTCTCCGTTCGAAGTTGTGAAACGTACCTCGGTTCCGGTGCTGGTCGGACTGCTGGTGGTGATCATCGCCACCGAAGTGATGGTACCGGCAACGTCTGCCCTGATTGGCGGTTAACGATACCTGTCAATACCTGACCTTAATACACATAATCATTTATGCTGCATCGCGGCGGCAAGTAAAGAAATCCCCAGGAGCATAGATAACTATGTGACTGGGGTTTCTGCACGCAGCCAACAAAGAGGCAGCTTRAAGGATGACGTGTATTAGCCGCCGTGATAAATACGCTGCGGTCTACCCACCTTCCCGTGAATAATCTCCGCGATAATCAAATGGCGGCTGGCACAGTACTCCAGATAACGTCTGGAGGTCGTACGACTGATGGTGAGCGCCTGGGCGATCGATTCCGCAGTATGATGTACCGTCGGATCGGCAAATAGCTTCAGCACCGCATTCAGCGTTAACGCATCAATCCCGGTCGGCAAATCGCCTTTCGGCTCGCCGCGCGCGTAGGCGTTAAACATTTCATCAATCTGCTTTTGACTGGCGCTGTCATTGCCTGCCAGCATGCGTCTGCGCTGTTGATACCGCGTCAGCGTCTGCCCCAACCGCTCGTAAGCGATAGGTTTGACCAGATAATCAAACGCGCCGCTGCGCACGGCCTCGGAGACCGTTTCCATATCGCTGGCCGCCGTGGTAAAGACCACACCGCCCGGATAACGCGCCTGGGTCAGCTCATGCAACAAAGTAATACCCTTACCGTCCGGCAAGTAGTTATCAAGAAGAATCAAACCGGGCTTAAAACGCTCAATCATCATTCTTGCCTGCGCAAGATTACCCGCCAGCCATATCTGGCTGAAGCCGGGTATATGGCGGATATATTCAGCATGCATTTCCGCCAGTAGCGTTTCATCCTCAACGATCAGTAGCGTTAATGGTTCCGTCATTATTTTTTTTCACTTTCGGAAGAAATAAAGAAAATAAGGTGCCGCAAGGGGAGTTATCTTCGAGCGTAATCACCCCGTTACAGCGCCTCACATAACTTGCAATCAGATACAAACCGATGCCATGTTCGCCTGGTTCATCGGTACGGGTGCTTACACCCTGTTCAAATATTTTTTCACGCAATGCTTCCGGCACACCGCATCCCTGATCGGCAACTTCGATGACCACATCATCCCCTTCGTCGCTCAAATAAAGTTCGACGACTTTGTTGCCTTGCTGGGTGCGTAAACTCGCTTCAAATGCATTATCAAGCAGATTGCCAACAATTGCTGCAAACTCTGTGCTATCCAGCCCTTCAGGCAGTTGGCGCAGTTGGCTGCCAGGAACAATGGCCATCGTAAGACCCAGTTCCCGCGCACGTTGCACCTTACCAAATAACAGCCCCGCCACCTGACGATCGGCAAAGGCGCCGCGCAGGCTGTCAATCAGTTGTTGCTGTGCCTGTGACTCGCCCTGAACCATAGCCAGCACCCGGTCATACTCTTTCATTTGCAGCAGGCCATTGATAGTCGACATCCAGTTCAGGTGCTCATGACGCAGCGTTCTCAGGCTCTCAACATACTGTTTGATTTGCGTTAATTGCGCATTAAGGGTAGCAATTTCATCTTTACTACGAAAACTGATAATGGCGCCGAGCAGTTCGTCACCGGAGCGAATCGCCTCACGGTTGGCGATAACGCTCAACCCATTAAAATTAACCATCGCATCCTGGCGTTGTTCCGCAATCTGCTGGGTGAAAAAGTCCGCTGGCTGAACGACTTCATTTACCGGTTTGCCCAGCCACTTTCTGCCCGGCGATGACAGCCCCAGCATTTTCCTCGCACTGCGGTTTATCGCAGTGATATATCCGTCAGGATCCACGGCAATCAACCCTTCATACACCGAGCTGAACAGCGCTTCCTGCTGACGCACCACCCGCGCGATTTGTTTAGGCTCCATCCCCAACATCTGCCGACGAATATGGGCAGCAAAAAACCAGGAGAGCAGCATAAGTACCAACAACAGCAGGATAAATACCCCAGCCATTGGCAGTAAGAAATCCGAGCGCCAGCTATCAATTTTACTGATCAGATAGCCAATTGAGACCACGCCAATGATTTTGCCATCGTCATCAAAGATAGGGGTTTTGGCGCGCATTGCCATCCCAATAGATCCTTTGCCGGTAATAAAGTAGCTCTCACCTTTTTCCAGCGCGCCAGGCTTGGTGAACTGCATCGGGTAACCAATTTTTTCCGGGTTCGGATGATAAAGACGAATAGAATGGGTATCTCCAATCACCACATAATCGAAATCAGTCCCGCTCTGTAGTTTGTCGGCAATAGTCGCCAGACGCTTGTAATCACGATGCTTCACCGCCGTGATGATGCTGTCATTAGAGGCGATGATTTTGGCCTGGTTCATTGCCATATCGCGGACATGTGTCGTCAGATAATCTTCAAAACTGGCGGTAAAGTATTGTGCTAACGCTGCGATAATAAGAACAGAAACGACCAGAATGAGCAGAAAAATGCGTAACGGAAACGCCAGACTGCGAAAAAAAGGAAACCGTGTTTTATTTTTCTGTTCTGCCATAAATTTTCCTCACCGACGTTACCGAAACTTATTTTCTATTGTAGTTGTAATAAAAATGTTTTATTTAAAAGTGACGATATAAAACAGGATCGTTGCAGATTCCCCACCTTAAATCAATTAAACAAATTAAAACCACGCGCTATTTCCGGGTTAAATTAATTAAAAAACTTAAAACCATAAAACACATTAAAACCTTCTAACTTATTGTGAAATAAATCAAAAATTACCTCCAAAATACTCCTTACGATGTATGCAGCAGGGAAAAAAAGAAATACTCCGTAATAAAAAACCATTCCCTTCAATTGCAAACAAAACGTTATCAGGTTGCTAATCAGAGCAACAAAAACAGAAACCCAGTAACAAATATAGCATCGGGGCTCTATTTACTATGTTCGGTAATAATATATTCACGCAAGTTAAACGCTCAGAAAATAAAAAGATGGCGGCTATCGCGCAATTTCTGAAAGAGAACGATCTGAGCGTTGATACCACCGTCGAAGTATTTATCACCGTCACCCGTGACGATCGCCTGATTGCCTGTGGCGGTATCGCCGGAAATATCATTAAGTGCGTCGCGATTTGTGAGTCCGTGCGCGGTGAAGGCCTGGCGCTGACGCTGGCGACAGAACTCATCAACCTCGCCTATGAGCGCCACTGTACGCACCTCTTCATCTATACCAAAACCGAGTACGAATCGCTGTTTAAACAGTGCGGCTTTTCCACACTCACCAGCGTGCCCGGCATTATGGTGTTGATGGAAAACAGCACCACGCGGCTGAAACGCTACGCCGAATCGCTGGCAAAACAGCGTCATGAAGGGAAAAAAATTGGCTGTATCGTCATGAACGCCAACCCCTTCACCAACGGTCATCGTTTTCTGATCCAACAGGCGGCCGCGCAATGTGACTGGCTGCATCTGTTTTTGGTGAAAGAAGATACCTCGCGTTTTCCGTATGAAGACCGACTGGATCTGGTACTTAAAGGGACAAAAGACATTCCGCGTTTAACCGTGCATCGCGGTTCGGAATACATCATTTCCCGCGCCACGTTCCCGTGCTACTTCATCAAAGAGCAGAGCGTTATTAACCACTGCTACACCGAAATAGACCTGAAAATCTTCCGCCAGTACCTGGCCCCGGCTCTCGGCGTTACGCACCGTTTCGTGGGTACCGAGCCGTATTGCACCGTCACCTCCCAGTACAACAACGATATGCGTTACTGGCTGGAGACCCCAACGCTTCCCGCCCCACCGATTGAACTGGTGGAAATTGAGCGGCTGTGCTTCCAGGAGATGCCGATTTCCGCCTCCTGGGTGCGCAAGCTGCTGGTTAAAAAAGATCTCACGGCTATCGCATCCCTGGTTCCTGACGCCACGCTGCGCTATCTGCAAAGCATGGTTGAACGAGCCTCATCGGGTGCGGCAGTCCGCCAAAATACCCCCGCATTAGCAACAGGTGAAAAATGAAAATAAACCAGGCAGCCGTCGCAGGCACTCTCGAGTCCGGTGATGTGATGATTCGCATCGCCCCACTCGATTCGCAGGATATTGACCTGCAGGTTAATAGTAGCGTCGAAAAGCAGTTCGGTGATGCCATCCGGGCCACCATTCTGGACGTTTTGTCCCGCTACAACGTACGCGGCGTGCAATTGAATGTTGATGATAAAGGCGCACTGGACTGCATTTTACGTGCGCGACTGGAAGCACTACTGGCCCGCGCTGGCGGTATTCCGGCACTGCCATGGGAGGATTGCCAGTGATTGCCGAATCTTTACAACAACGTAAAACCCGTACCCGCCGTAGCATGTTGTTCGTACCGGGCGCCAATGCCGCCATGGTCAGCAACTCGTTTATCTACCCGGCTGATGCGCTGATGTTCGACCTGGAAGACTCCGTCGCGCTGCGTGAAAAAGATACCGCCCGCCGCATGGTGTACCACGCGCTGCAACATCCGCTGTATCACGACGTAGAAACCATCGTGCGCGTAAACGCCCTCGACTCCGAATGGGGCATCAATGACCTCGAAGCCGTTGTGCGCGGCGGCGCCGACATCGTGCGTTTACCGAAAACCGATACCGCACAGGATGTCATCGACATCGAAAGCGAAATCCTGCGCATCGAAAACGCCTGTGGTCGCGAACCCGGCAGCACCGGTCTGTTAGCCGCTATCGAATCGCCGTTAGGCATTACCCGCGCGGTAGAAATCGCCCACGCTTCCGAGCGTCTGATTGGTATTGCACTGGGTGCTGAAGATTATGTGCGTAACCTGCGCACTGAACGTTCCCCGGAAGGCACTGAACTGCTGTTTGCCCGCTGCTCTATTTTGCAGGCTGCACGCTCTGCCGGTATTCAGGCATTCGATACCGTCTATTCCGATGCCAACAACGAAGCAGGTTTCCTGCACGAAGCCTCACACATCAAGCAACTGGGTTTTGACGGCAAGTCGCTGATCAACCCTCGCCAGATTGAACTTCTGCATAACCTCTATGCCCCGACGCGCAAAGAGCTGGCTCATGCCCGTCAGGTGGTGGAAGCCGCTGAAGCTGCCGCCCGCGAAGGTCGTGGCGTGGTTTCCCTGAACGGCAAGATGGTCGACAGCCCGGTTATCGAGCGCGCCCTTCTGGTTATCTCCCGTGCAGAACTTTCCGGCATTCGCGAAGAATAAGGCAAAAAAATGACGCAGAAAATCGAACAGTCTCAACGCCAGGATCGCGTGGCGACCTGGAGCCGTCATGCAGAAAGCGAGCTTTCCGCTTATCAGAGCACCGCAAAAGTAGAATTGCAGGCGCAAAAACCGCGCGACAAAAAGCTGTGCGCTAATCTGGAAGACGCCATTCGTCGTTCAGGTTTACAGGATGGTATGACCATCTCTTTCCACCACGCATTTCGCGGTGGCGATCTGACGATTAACCTGGTGATGGACGCCATCGCCAACATGGGCTTTAAAAATCTAACGCTGGCCTCAAGCTCCCTGAGCGACTGCCACGCGCCGCTGGTTGAGCACATCCGTCAGGGCGTGGTCAGCCGAATTTATACCTCCGGGCTGCGTGGCCCGCTGGCAGAAGAGATCTCTCGTGGTCTGCTGGCTGAGCCGGTGCAAATCCACTCCCACGGTGGTCGTGTACACCTGGTGCAAAGTGGCGAACTCAACATTGATGTCGCATTCCTCGGCGTACCGGCGTGCGACCAGTTTGGTAATGCTAACGGTTATACCGGCAAAGCATGCTGCGGCTCACTGGGCTATGCCCGCGTCGATGCCGAGAACGCCAGGCAGGTTGTTCTGCTGACAGAACAACTGCTGAGCTATCCGCACAACCCGGCCAGCATTACCCAGGATCAAGTGGATCTGATCGTGCAGATCGACCAGGTCGGCGATGCGGACAAAATTGGTGCTGACGCGACCCGTATGACCACCAATCCGCGTGAATTGTTGATCGCCCGCAGCGCGGCAGACGTCATTGCTAACTCCGGTTACTTCAATGAAGGTTTCTCATTGCAGACAGGAACCGGCGGCGCGTCTCTGGCCGTTACCCGTTTCCTGGAAGACAAAATGCGTAGCCGTGACATCCATGCCGATTTCGCGCTGGGCGGCATTACCGCCACCATCGTTGATCTGCATGAAAAAGGCTTAATCCGCAAACTGCTGGATGTACAAAGCTTCGACAGTACCGCCGCGAAATCTCTGGCCCGCAATCCAAACCACATTGAGATCAGCGCTAACCAGTACGCTAACTGGGGCTCGAAAGGCGCATCCGTTGACCGCCTGGACGTTGTGGTACTGAGCGCATTAGAAGTAGACACCAACTTCAACGTTAACGTACTGACCGGCTCCGACGGCGTACTGCGTGGCGCTTCCGGTGGTCACTGCGATACGGCTGTGGCCGCAGCGCTTTCTATCATCGTCGCACCGCTGGTTCGTGGACGCATCCCGACATTGGTAGATAACGTGCTGACCTGCGTAACCCCTGGTTCCAGCGTTGACATTCTGGTTACCGACCACGGTATCGCCGTCAACCCTGCTCGCCCTGAACTGGCGGAACGCCTGCAAGAAGCTGGCATGAAAGTGGTGTCGATTGAATGGCTGCGCGAACGTGCACAGCAGCTAACCGGTCAACCGCGCGCCATCGAATTTACCGATCGCGTAATTGCCGTTGTGCGCTACCGCGATGGTTCGGTAATTGACGTTGTGCATCAGGTGAAGGAATAAGCTATGCACCTGCTCCCTGAACACGCCACCTGCCACGCGGTTTCCATCCCTGAGCTGCTCGCCAGCCGAGATGAGAGACAAGCAAGGCAGCATGCCTGGCTCACGCATCATCACGCGCCACTGGTCTCGTTTACCGTGGTCGCGCCAGGTCCGATTAAAGACAGCGAATTAACCCGTCGCATCTTTAATCACGGCGTCACCGCCCTGCTCGCGCTGGCGGAAAAATCCGCCTGGATTGTCAGGGAGCAAACTGCGCTGGTCTCTGCCAGCGGACCGGAAGGCCTGCTGGCCATTGAGGCTCCGGCCCAGTACCTCAAGCTCGCCACTATCGGACTTGAGCATTCACATCCGCTGGGACGGTTATGGGACATCGACGTCCTGAACCCTGAAGGGGAAATTCTGTCCCGGCGTCATTTCGCGCTCCCTGCCCGCCGCTGTCTGCTATGCGAGCAAAGCGCTGCCGAATGCGCGCGGGGTAAAACTCACGCGCTTTCCGACTTACTCACTCAGATGGAGGCACTGCTGCATGATGCCGATTCCCGCAACATCAACTCATAACGCAGTTCTTCCTCTGGATCTGCCTGACGCTTACGCCACGCTGGCGTGGCGCGCCATGCTGACGGAAGTCAACCTGTCGCCTAAACCGGGTCTGGTGGATCGTATTAATAACGGCGCGCATAAAGACATGGCGCTGGAAGATTTTTATCGCAGTGCTGAAGCGATTCAGACATGGCTGCCGCGTTTTATCGAATACGGCGCATTTAGCGCACAGCAGTCGCCGGAAGATGTCCTGCCAGGACTACGTCCGCTGGGCATGGCCTGCGAAGCCGATATGTTTCGCGCTACTGCCGGAGTGAACACCCATAAAGGCAGCATCTTCTCGCTGGGATTACTGTGCGCCGCCATTGGCCGCCTGCTCCAGCTCCGCCTGAGCGTTACCGCTGAAACCCTTTGCTCTACGGCAGCAACATTTTGCCGTGGCCTGACCGAGCGCGAACTGCGCCAGAACAACCAACAACTCACGGCTGGCCAACGTCTTTATCAGCAACTGGGATTAACCGGCGCACGCGGCGAAGCCGAAGCAGGATATCCCCTCGTCATTCAGCATGCTCTGCCGCACTACCGTGCACTGCTGGCTGAGGGCCGCGATCCTGAACTGGCGTTACTCGATACGTTACTGCTGCTGATGTCTATCAACGGCGACACCAACGTGGCTTCCCGTGGTGGCGCAGAAGGTTTGCGCTGGTTACAGCAGCAGGCCTCCACGTTGTTACAACAAGGCGGAATTCGTACCCCTGCCGATCTCGAATACCTACGCCAGTTCGACCAACAGTGCATTGAACGCAACCTCAGTCCTGGAGGCTGCGCCGATCTGCTGATCGTCACATGGTTCTTAGCTCAGATTTCACAAGTTCATCATTATCACAATTAAAGATCCTTTCCGGAGAATCACACACATGTCTTTAGCAAAAGATAAAATTTGGAAGTTACTGGCCCCATTGGTAGTCATGGGTGTCATGTTTCTTATCCCCGTCCCTGATGGCATGCCCCCACAGGCATGGCACTATTTTGCCGTGTTCGTGGCCATGATTGTCGGGATGATTCTGGAGCCAATTCCGGCAACGGCAATCAGCTTTATCGCAGTGACGATCTGCGTTATCGGCAGTAACTATCTGCTGTTTGACGCATCCGAGCTGGCCGACCCGGCATTCAAAGCGGGTAAGCAAGCGCTGAAATGGGGTCTGGCGGGCTTCTCCAGCACCACCGTGTGGCTGGTGTTTGGCGCGTTTATTTTCGCACTGGGTTATGAAGTTACCGGCCTGGGTCGTCGTATCGCGCTGTTCATGGTGAAATTCATGGGTAAACGTACCCTGACGCTGGGCTATGCGATTGTTATTATCGACATCCTGCTGGCGCCGTTTACACCGTCCAACACCGCGCGTACCGGTGGTACCGTATTCCCGGTTATCAAAAACCTGCCGCCGCTGTTTAAATCATTCCCGAACGATCCTTCCGCGCGCCGTATCGGCGGATATCTGATGTGGATGATGGTCATCAGTACCAGCCTGAGCTCCTCTATGTTCGTGACCGGCGCGGCGCCGAACGTACTGGGTCTGGAATTCGTCAACAAAATTGCTGGCATTCAAATCAGTTGGCTGCAATGGTTCCTCAGCTTCCTGCCGGTCGGTATTATTTTGCTGATCGTTGCGCCGTGGCTGTCCTATGTTCTGTACAAACCAGAAGTCACTCACAGTGCTGAAGTTGCCGCATGGGCCGGTGAAGAACTGAAAACCATGGGTAAACTGACGCGTAAAGAGCTGACCCTGATCGGTCTGGTTCTGCTCAGCCTGGGTCTGTGGGTCTTCGGGGGTAAACTGATTGATGCCACCGCGGTGGGTCTGCTGGCGGTTTCCCTGATGCTGGCGCTACACGTTGTACCGTGGAAAGATATTACCCGCTATAACAGCGCATGGAACACACTGGTAAACCTCGCCACGCTGGTTGTTATGGCAAATGGTTTGACCCGTTCAGGCTTCATCGACTGGTTCGCTAACACCATGAGCACGCACCTGGAAGGCTTCTCACCTAACGCGACCGTGATCGTGCTGGTGCTGGTGTTCTACTTTGCTCACTACCTGTTCGCCAGCCTTTCCGCACACACCGCCACCATGCTGCCGGTTATTCTGGCGGTCGGTAAAGGTATCCCGGGCGTTCCAATGGAACATCTGTGTATCCTGCTGGTGCTGTCCATCGGTATCATGGGCTGCCTGACGCCGTATGCAACCGGCCCTGGCGTTATCATCTACGGTTGTGGTTATGTGAAGTCTAAAGACTACTGGCGTCTGGGAGCTATCTTCGGCGTTATCTACATCGCTATGCTTCTGCTGGTCGGCTGGCCGATTCTGGCAATGTGGAGCTAATCATTCCGGCTCACGCCTGATGAAAATGATGCCAGTCAGCTAAACCTGACTGGCATTTTTTATGATTAAATAGATGATATTCAGAATTTATATAAGTATCCGAAATCATCATGACATCAACGTGGCGTTATTCTTCTTTACTGGCAGCGCTTCTGCTGCCAGTTTCTGTGGCTCAGGCCGATGAACTTCAGGCAAAACAGTACGCTGATTTTGACCGCTACGTGCTGGCCCTCTCCTGGCAAACCGGTTTCTGTCAAAGCCAACACGAGCGTAATCGTCAGGAACCCGACGAATGTCGTCTGCAAAAAGAGATTGCAGACAAAGCGGATTTTCTGACCGTTCACGGCCTGTGGCCCAGCCTGCCAAAATCAATCGCCGCTCGCGGGGTAGACAACCGCCGCTGGATGCGTTTTGGCTGCGCAACGCGTCCTGTCCCTAACCTGCCTGAAGCGCGTGCCAGCCGTAAATGCGCAGCGCCTGAAACCGGCCTGTCACTGGAGAGTGCGGCGAAACTGAGCGCGGTGATGCCAGGCGCTGGCGGAACATCCTGCCTGGAACGCTACGAGTATGCCAAACACGGCGCCTGTTTTGGTTTTGATCCCGACGTGTACTTTGGCACGATGGTGCGGCTGAATAATGAATTCAAAAACAGTGAAGCGGGCAAGTTCCTCGCGGATAACTACGGCAAAACCGTCAGCCGCAACGCATTTGACGCCGCTATCGCCAAAAGCTGGGGCAAAGAGAACGTCAAAGCCGTGAAGCTAAGCTGCCACGGCAATCCGGCTTATCTCACAGAGATCCAGCTATCCCTGAAAGCCGACACCATCAATCAACCGCTATCTGCGCAGTCATTCTTACCGCAGCCGCATCCGGGTAACTGCGGTAAACAGTTTATTATCGACAAGGCAGGATACTGAAAATCACGACCGACGCGCAAACCGGGCGTCGGTCTGCATGCTTAGCGTTGCAAACGGGCGTCCGGGCGAACCAGATCAAAACGGTGTGTTTCACTGATTGAATAGTACGCCGTGGGTCCACCCGCACGCAGTACCGGCTTCGCTTTCGCCGTCTGGTAGATGCCTTCTTCCAGTAGCGTTTCGTCTATATGGATGCCCACCACTTCTCCCAGCACCAGCCAGGTTTCTACAGGCGCGCCGTCAGCAGTGGTCAGTTGCAGAGTTTGCGATAAACGGCACTCAAAATTAACCGGGCTTTGCGCCACGCGCGGCACGCTGACAATCCGGCTGTCGGCTTTATTCAGCCCAGCGGCAAAAAACTCGTCCTCGCCGTGCGGCAAGCTGGCAGACGTTTCATTCATCGCGCCAGCCAGTTCAAGGGTGGTCAGGTTCCAGACAAACTCACCGGTTTCGACAATATTCCGCACGCTGTCTTTCCAGCCGCTGCTGGCAAAACCAATAATCGGCGGATGGTAGTTAAAGCAATTAAAGAAACTGTATGGCGCCAGGTTATGTCGCCCGTTACTATCGCGCGACGCAATCCAGCCAATGGGGCGCGGTCCAATGATGGCATTTAGCGGGTCGTGCGGTAAGCCGTGTCCCTGTGATGGTTGATAGAAATACATAGCCTTCTCTGGTGTCATTAACGGTAGCGCAGCACGAATTATGCTTCGCTCATCTCCCTGGAAAAAGAAGATCAGCGTAGAACAATCCGTTAAAGATTACGACTGAATAAAGTTGAGCAGATCGCCATTGATCTGCTGTTTATGGGTGGTGCAAATACCGTGAGAACCTCCGGCATATACCTTCAACTGCGCATCCGGCAATATTTCCGCCGCGACCTTGCCGCAGGTTTCAAACGGGACAATCTGATCGTCATCGCCGTGGATCACCAGCGTCGGGATGGTCATTTTTTCGAGATCGCCACGCAGGTCTGTTTCTGAAAACGCATGAATGCAGTCGTACAACGCTTTGATGGACCCTTGTAAGCCCTGTTCAACAAAACTTTCCCGGACGGCTTTCGACTCTTTTGCGCCCGGACGGTTATAACCATAGAATGCCGCGGTCAGTTCATAGAAGAAGGCGGCGCGATCGTTCACTACCCCTTCCCGGATGCCATCAAACACCTCTTTCGGCACGCCATTCGGGTTAAAGTCGGTCTTGATCATGATGGGCGTCACCGCGCCAATTAACACCGCTTTTGCCACCCGCTGCGTCCCATGGCGGCCAATATAACGCGCCACTTCCCCACCGCCGGTAGAGTGTCCAACATGCACGGCATCTTTAAGATTGAGATGCGCGGTAAGTTCAGCCAGATCGTCAGCATACTGATCCATATTGTGGCCATCCCACGGTTGGGCCGAGCGGCCATGTCCGCGCCTGTCATGGGCGATCACACGAAATCCTTTCGACCCAAGAAACAGCATCTGATCCTCAAACGCATCTGCCGTCAGCGGCCAACCATGGCTGAACACGATGGGCTGTCCACTTCCCCAGTCTTTAAAATGCAAATAGCTGCCGTCTTTTAAGGTAAGTTTGTCGTACTGGCTCATGAGATCTCCTGTAGCGGAACACTGAGTTGTATTGACGCACCCGCAACGAGCGCTTAAAAAGCATAATGCAAATTGGAGAACGATCACGTTTTTCGGCTAAAATCACACCATATGCGACAATATTGATGATTTACCTGAATGTGAACTAAATCACTTCAAACATGGGGTAAGTCTCAGTATCATCATACAAGCTAAACCCTTGCCGCCTGACGGTGAGGGTTTTCTTTTGGGATTATTTACCTGCGCACCCGCAGTATCGACGACATGGAGTAATAAATGTCCAGACCAACTATCATCATTAACGACCTCGATGCGGAACGCATTGACCGCCTGTTGGAGCAACCTGCGTTTGCTGGTTTACCCATTGCCGACGCCCTGAACGCCGAGCTGGATCGCGCGCAAATGTGTTCTCCAGAAACCATGCCGCACGATGTCGTGACCATGAACAGCCGCGTGAAATTCCGCAATCTGAGTGATGGCGAAGTCCGTGTGCGTACCCTGGTGTATCCGGCTAATATGACTGACAGCAGCACACAGCTTTCCGTCATGGCGCCTGTTGGCGCGGCACTGCTGGGCCTGCGCGTTGGCGACACCATTCACTGGGAACTGCCGGGCGGTACATCAACACACCTCGAAGTCATCGAGCTTGAGTACCAACCAGAAGCTGCGGGCGACTACCTGCGCTAACTCTGTCTTATCAAAGCTATTCGCTTTATCTTGCAGGGGATGCATCTGCATCCTCTTTCCGGTTACTCCTCATCTCCCCGCTCCTCACGTTATTTCCTGTTCGCAAAACATAAATCTGTGCCGTGACTGACAGAATCATTTTTAATACTATGCTGTTATGTGTTCATGTAATGACAAGGAGAATGTTTATGTACAACACAATCATAATGCCTGTTGATGTATTCGAAATGGAACTGAGTGACAAGGCTATTCGCCATGCAGAATTCCTGGCACAGGAAAACGGCGTTATCCATCTGCTGCATGTGCTGCCAGGCTCAGCGAGCTTAAGCCTGCACCGCTTTGCGGCAGACGTTCGTCGTTTTGAAGAGCATCTGCAACACGAAGCGGAAACGCGTCTGCAAACAATGGTCGGTCACTTCAGCATCGATCCCTCCCGCATTAAACAACACGTGCGCTTTGGTAGTGTCCGTGACGTGGTCAACGAGTTGGGTGAAGAGTTGAATGCGGATGTGGTGGTCATTGGGTCACGTAACCCGTCCATCAGTACCCACCTGCTCGGTTCAAACGCCTCCAGCGTTGTCCGCCACGCCACTCTGCCGGTACTGGTTGTCCGTTAACTGCGTCTGATTTACTGTAACAACCCCACCCGTCTTACGGGTGGGGGTTATTGCGTGATGCACTCTTTCTCATCAGCAGCGCCCATAACCTGGCACACCTCCCCTGTAGATATTTTTTGTAAGGCCAACTCCCTGTACTGTCCTGGACTGACACCCGTATGTTTATGGAAAAAACGCGTAAAGTAGGCTTCATCATTGAATCCTAAAAAAGCCGCAAGCTGCTTTATCGTCTTAGAGGTGTAGACCAGCTCCTGTTGGGCTTCCTGCAGTACGCGCATATTAATCACATCCAGGCTGGACATGCCTAATGTTATCCGGCATAAGCGCGACAGATGCCCCGGGGACATCCCCATCTCTTCAGAATAATCATTAACGGTCAGCCGCTGGCGAAAGCGCTGATCCACCAGCAGGAGGAATTTGTTTATTTGTGAGGCTTTACGCGAGCAGATATCAAATTTCTGCTGTTCTTCTGTCAGGGTACTGATACGCGTGAGGTGAACCAGGATGGAAATAAAAATCGAAATGCACATTGCCTTATGATTAACCCTCGGTTTCTGCATCTCTTTTTGTAAAGACTGATAAAAACCCTGAATAATTTTCCCGTCTTCTGGGGAGCCATCGAGGGGGATTACGCAGGGCTTATGCATCAGAGTGAGAACGTTGGGCGCCAATAATCCCATTACCGACTCCATTGGCCCTTGTGAGGCAGTGATCGTCATCCCTTCCGTACCGGGCCGGTAATCAAAACCATGAACGGTCTGCGCAGGTACAAGGATGAGACCCGGCCCCTTCAACTTCATCCGGGTGTAATTCATTAAAACATCAACCTCGCCACTCTGAATAAAGAGGGTCTGAATCAATGAGTCATGAATATGCGGGCTGGCTTTCCAGTTCAGGGGTTTTGAACGCAATGAGATCATTTCTACATTAAAGAAATTTTCCCAGCCTGGTTCCGACTGCTCGCCATATAACGCATAAGTAGGAATGGTCGTTGTCATCAATGCTTCCCCACCCAATCAAATGGACCCGCCAGGCGGCAACGGTGTCATCCCCTGGCGGGCTAAGGTTATGCGGGCATAATGACCGCGCCGTCAGCATTCAAACGCGCTATCTCCTCGACAGAATATCCGTATTCCAAAAGAATTTGCTGCGAATCATGCCCTAATCTGCGGGATGGACGAATTTGTGCAGGCCCCATACTGCCAATGTTCACAGGAGGGGTCACCAGCACGCGTCGGTTACCAGTGATATATTCAACATTTCGCAGACAGTCCGTCGCCCACGCCTGCTCATCGTCAAGGATTTCATCAGGCGTGAAGCCTTTCTCATGAGCAAAGTCGTTTTGTTTTAACATCTGCATCATTTCATCAAGCGAGCGTTTAGCGACCTGCTCACTGATGATCCTGATAATATCCCGGTTACGTCCATGCAGATTGACATCGGCAATACGACAAAACTCGGGACTGTCGACCAAATCTTCGCGACCAAGTAGCGTCATGAACTTATTGAAAAAGCGATCGTACTCTGGGATACAAATTACCATCCAGCGACCATCACGGGTTTTATAGGTATTGTTGAACGGGTTCGCGACTTCACAACGGGATTTAGGATAAACGTTGCCGTATTGCGCCGATGTGACGGCAATACTCATCATAAACAACGCGGTATGATGCAGACTCACAGTGACCTTATCCCCCTGTCCGGAGAGCGTACGACCATATAACGCCGCGCAAACACCCGAAACCAGACACATGGAGGCCTGGAAATCGCCAAACCCATTAACTGAGTTAATCGGCGTTTCCCCCCGTTCGTTTGTCGACCCCAGGATCCCTCCCCGGCAAACATAGGCCGTCGCATCAAACCCTGCGGTATCTTTTTCTGGCCCTTGCTCACCGTACCCCAGAATCTGAGCGAAAATTAAACGAGGGAAACGCAGGTGCAACTCTTCCCATGAGAACCCCAGCCGCTCCAGCGCTTTCGTCCGATAGCTGGTCACTACCACATCAGCGGTGGATAGAATACGCCAGGCAATTTCTTTCGCTCGCTCCTGTTTCAAATTCAGGCACAGAAAACGCTTATTGGCATTGGAAATATCAAATGCCGGATTCTCATCATCTTCATACGGCATATTAAAAACTGACGCCTGCGTACGACCAGGATCGCCGATGGGCGGTTCGATTTTGATCACATCCGCCCCCCAATCACCTAAAATACGCGCTACCGTTGGCGCAGCCAGAAATGATGTCAGATCAACGACCTTAACGCCCTCTAATGGTCTCATACGTCATATTCCCTCAATAATGAGTAGCCTGTTTAACCGGCAAATCCTTTACGGCCACCGGCGCTTACGCGTGCTGATTTCTTTTCTATTGGCCGAATGCGCGCAATTAACATAAAGAAGGCTCCGACAATCGCCACGCCCGCGCCCAGATACAGTGCGTACTCGTACTGACCACCGGAGACATCAATCACCCAGCCAGCGAGTACAGGCGAGAGAATACCCGCCAACGTCCCGAACACCCCGTTCAGCCCGACCAACATACCGGTGTCTTTTTGCGAGAAAATAATAGGAATTGAAAAGTGTGCAGCCATCGTGAAGCACAGGAAGAAGTTCGACGCAGAGATAAGCGTGGCGGCACTCCACAAGCTGTTTGCCTGAGTGCCGAGGATCAAAAATACCCCAGCTAATAATAACCCCAGTACCGGAGAAATCTTACGTCCGACGTTTTGTCCAAATCGACGACATGCGGCATCAGTAACTACGCCCCCCAGCGGATAGGCAAAGATTGCCACCAGATACGGCAGCATAGAAAAAATCGCGCTTTGTTTGAGATCGATTCCACGCCCCATAGCAAAGTAGGTTGGCAGCCAGGTCATGAAGAGAAAAAAGAGGTAATTGGTACAAAAGTAACATAAGGCGCATGCCCAGACTGAAGGGGTTGCCAGAATATCGCCTTTACTTAGCGGCTCATTTTGTGTGGCCGGAGAGATTTCAGTAGAGACTTGCCCAGCCAGAATATAGTCTCGTTCCCCCTGGGTGATAAATGTATCCTGTTGCGGACGGTTGCTGCCGAGCTTCCACCACAGCAGACACCACAGTACGCCGGGTACCGATACAACGTAAAACACGGCCTGCCAGTCCCAGCGTTGGACTATCCATGCAGCCAGAACCATGGCAACGGCAATACCAGTAGGGCAACCTATCTGCAATAATCCTGTCGCCATTCCTGCTTCATGCTTAGGTACCCATTTTGCCGCCAGTGAAAAGTTAGCCGGCACAAGCAACCCTTGGCCAATCCCGACCAGAATACGCAGCAACATCATGATGCCCAGCGTTGATCCTAACGGCGTTAGAAATGTGAAAACTGCCCACCATAATGTTCCGGTCACCAAAACGACCCCGCCGCCGAACCTGTCCGCCAGTAAACCCGCGGGTAACATTGTGACGGCATAGCCAATGAAAAACGCCGTGGATACCCAGCCAAACTGCATAGCGCTCCAGCCATATTCCTGCATTAATGCAGGCCCACACATCGACATCCCACTTCGCGCCACAAACATGACGAAATAATCAATAATGAGCAGGACAATAATGCCCCAGCGTCTGTTCCCTGGTGATGTACTCATAGGTCACTCTCGCAAAAAAGCAAAAATGGCCGTAGCCACAGGATAAACAGCGACGTACGACCAAAACTGAGGTTAGTGTCCCGTAAAATCGGCTAACCTCTGACACGGTGCAAACGCCCCCGGACTAGCGAATCTCACCACCTGCGGCAATCAATGGGCGTGCGATAGTCAGTCGCTGCACGGTACGTGGGCCTTCTTCAAACCACAGGGCACGAGCATCGCGGTACATCCTTTCTACCGGGCCATACGGGTTATCTTCGAAATAGCCAATACCACCAAAGATTTCGAGACAGCTATCCGATACCGTACGCACGGTATCAATGCCGTGCAGTTTGCACATGGCTGAAACCATCTCAATATCTTCGCCACGGTCGAATTTTTGCGCACAGTCGCGCAGCATGACGCGCAGCGCATGTACCTGCGTGCCCATATCCGCCAGCGTTTGTTGAATCGCCTGGCGAGAAACGAGAGCCTTACCAAAAGTCACACGATCTTTTGCTCTGGCAATCGCCAGCTCCAGGAAGCGCTGTGACATGCCAAGGCAGGTTACGGCAATCATGGCGCGTGAATGCGCCAGCGCATTCATGAAAATATCCAGGCCATCGCCCTCTTTCCCCATAATGTTATGCGCAGGGACTTCGCAGTTTTCAAAACGCAGATAAGCATGACCCGCACCACGGCACCCCATCATATGCGGCATAGGATCAATGTAATAACCGGGGGTATTCGTTTCGATAAAGAATGCTGTTAAGCCACCCTTTTTACGCTTATTCTCATCCGTAACCGCAATAACATAGCTCCCATCGGATATATCCGTATGAGATATCAACGTCTTAGTTCCGTTAAGAATATATTTATCCCCTTTTTTAACCGCGGTAGTACGAATATCTGCACCCGAACCGCAATCCGCCTCAGTTAATGCAAAGTTAATATACGCATCTTTATTCGCCAGCAGCGGTAACCATTTAGCACGCAAATCTTCTGCGCCATGATCGTACATAATTCGCCAGTTCAATCCGTTGGCGTGGTGCAGGTTCATACGCATCCCACCAGGCCCGCGGCAAAACTCTTCCATCACCGAAAAGAACTGTTCGCAGTTGAGTCCCATACCGCCAAATTCTTCAGGCATTGCCAGACGAAACAGATCGTTTTTACGGCAAACGTCGTAATAAGAGTCAGGAAAGACATTCGTCCGCTCAACTTCCAGTTGAATTTCTTCCAGCTCAGTTTCGGTAACCTTTCTGACTTTTTTCTTCAATGCTTCCAGTTGCTGCTGAGATAAAATGGACATATACCAACCCCACTCCACGTTGAATACTCAGGTAAGAATGCAGGCCATAAGAATATGAATATATAAAAGATAAGATATTCTAACCAACCTGTTTCCATGAATTAACGTGATGGATTATAAAAATAAAATTCGTCCTCCTGACATTGACAGATTTAACCAAAAACAGGACAAATCGAACATCACCAAAACCCAGCGCTTATTTCTGAACCCGCATCACAAAAACATACTAAATGCTCGTTTTGTCCAGGACGTTGTTAAATATGTCTATGCATCATTAATGCCCGCTGAATTTATTCTCCTCATACCAATTATTCTGCAAGTCGGCGTCCAGGCACGATCAGAATATAAAGAAATGAACATCGTCCGAAACATCAATTCTTATCAGCAGGCATCATTGAGGAGACATCATGGACTTTAGCCTGACCGAAGAGCAGGAACTGCTTTTAGCCAGTATCCGCGAACTGATAACACGAGATTTTCCCGAAGAATATTTCAAGACCTGTGATGAAAATGGCGCCTTCCCCAGCAAGTTCTTTCAGGCATTGGCCGAAAGCGGCGTGGGGCTGTTAGGCATTCCAGAAGAACTCGGCGGCATCCCCGCCGATATGATGACGCAAGTGCTGGTTCTGGAGGAAATCGCGCGCATGGGGGCTCCCGCCTACATTATGACGGAAGGCCAATGCATCCATAATATGCAGCGCTTTGGCAATGCAGAACAGTTGGCGAAAACGGCTGAAGTCGGGCTGACCGGGATCCCTGCCTATTCACTCGCCTTCACCGAGCCGCAGGCGGGATCGGATAATAACCGCGTCGCCACAACCTATACCCGAAGAAATGGCAAAGTTTATCTGAACGGGCAAAAAACGTTCATCACGGGCGCCAAAGATTACCCATACATGCTGGTGCTGGCACGCAATCCCGAACCGGAAGATCCGAAGCGTTGCTTCACCCTGTGGTGGGTGGATCCAAACATGCCGGGCGTTAAGCGCAATAGCCTGCACAAAATCGGCTGGCACATGGTCAGCAACTGTGAGGTTTTTCTCGATAACGTTGAACTGGAAGAAAGCGCGATGGTGGGCCGCGAAGGTTACGGCTTCATTCACATGATGGAAAACTTCGATATTGAACGTCTCGTCATCGCCGCACACTCGCTGGGTGTGGCGGAATGCGCCTTTGAAGATGCCGCCCGCTACGCCAACCAACGTATTCAGTTCGATAAAAATATCGGCCAGTTCCAGATGATTCAGCTCAAGCTGACCCAAATGGCGATAAAAATCCAAAACATGAAAAACATGGTCTATCGCACGGCATGGGAATGTGACAACGATTTACCCATGCGCCTGTCCGCGCCGATGTGCAAATTGTATTGCGCACAGTCAGCCTGTGAAGTCATTGACGATGCGATGCAGATTTTAGGTGGCCTTGGTTACACCAATGACAGCCGGGTATCCCGCTTCTGGCGAGATACCCGTGTTAACCGCATCGGTGGCGGTACTGACGAGATTATGGTGTATATCTCAGCCCGCCAGATCCTGAAACAGTATGAAAAATAATAGGATACGTCATGAAATTACTTGCCTGTTATAAATTGGTCGCGGAAGAACAAGACATCACTATCACCGCCGACAGAACGCTGGACACAACGCGTGCTGGAGAGAAAATCAGCCCATTCGACCTCAATGCTATTGAAGAGGCCGTCCTGCTGGCCGGTGAAAACGATGAAGTCATAGCCCTGTGCGTTGGCGGTCAGGCGCTGGATAACGCCAAACTGCGAAAAGATTTACTCTCCCGAGGTCCTCATGGACTCTACCTGGTGCGCGACGAGCGGCTGTCAACTGCGCTTGCGCACGAAACCTCCCGGGTCATTGCCGCAGCAGCGAAGAAAATCGGTTTTGATCTGCTGCTGTGTGGCGAAGGCTCTGGCGATCTCTATGCACAGCAAACCGGGCTGCGTGTCGGGGAAATGCTTCATCTGCCCACCGTCAATGCCGTCAGCCACATTGAAATCCATGACGGCTACGTTACGGTCGAACGCACACTGGAAAATGAAATAGAGATTATTGATGTGCCGCTTCCTGCCGTCTTGTGCGTCACGTCAGATATTAATGAACCGCGTATTCCTTCCATGAAAGCGATTCTCGGCGCAGGGAAAAAGCCCGTTACCCAATGGACGGCCGATGACATCGGCTGGTCGCCGGTGTCTCCCGAGGCCGAAATGGTCAATATTTATGCCCCGCAGCAGGCAGAACGTAAACACATCATCATTGAAGGCGACGGCGCAGAAGATATCGCTCGCCTGGCAGAGCATCTCAATAAAGTGCTGAACTGAAGACAACGGAGAAGCTGGAATGAGCAAAATCAATCAGGTATGGGTAGTGAGTGACAGCGCCGACCGTTACGCGGATCTCCTTGCAGGAGCAAAGCAGTTCGGTGAACACGTGAGTGCGGTCATCTGGGATGAGAGCGAGGCTTTGCAGGTACAACATGCCGACGCGGTGTACGTCCTGAGCGGAAAGTCAGAACAGCAACGGTTAGAAAACTATGCAGAAACCCTCGTTGCCCTGATACAAAATACCGAAAAAGACGACAGTGCGCTCAGGACGGGCACATTAATCCTTCTGGCGGCAACCCGACGAGGAAAAAGCCTGGCGGCCAGGCTTAGCATCCTGCTGCAATCAGCGCTGATTAATGATGCCACCAGCCTGGCGCTGGAGAATGGCGAACTGTATGCCGAACATCGAATGTATGGCGGTCTGGCGTTTGGTCGGGAAAAAATTAACACACCTACGGCTATCGTGACCGTTTCGAGTGGCGCATTCGAGCCGCTGGAAGCAAATGCGCCGCATCAGCTTGCTCCCATACCCGTCAGCTATATCCCACCGCAACATGAGCTTTTATGCAAAGCGCGCCGGGCAAAATCGGTCAGCAGCATCGATCTCAGTAAAGCCCGTCGTGTCGTCGGTATTGGGCGTGGCTTAGCGGCCAAAGACGATCTGCATATGATCTGGGATTTAGCCGCTGCGCTGAATGCGGAAGTCGGCTGCTCTCGCCCCATTGCTGAAGGTGAGCACTGGATGGATCGTGAACGTTACATTGGCGTTTCTGGCGTACTGCTTAAAACCGATGTGTATCTGGCGCTGGGCATCTCAGGGCAGATACAGCACATGGTCGGCGGTAATGGCGCCAAAACCATTGTCGCCATTAATAAAGATAAGAATGCGCCAATCTTTCAGTACGCCGACTACGGGCTGGTAGGCGATATATATAAAGTCGTCCCGGCATTAACGGAACTGCTGCAGCACTAACATTTAACGCCGCCATCCCGAATGGCGGCAACAGGAGCAAAAGCGATGTCGGACGAAAAATTTGACGCCATTGTTGTCGGCGCAGGCATCTCAGGCTGCATCGCCGCTTATGTAATGGCAAAAGCAGGACTGGATGTGCTGGTCATTGAGCGTGGTGATACTGCGGGCAGTAAAAATATGACCGGAGGACGACTCTACACGCACAGCCTGGAAGAAATTATGCCGGGTTTTACCCATATAGCCCCCGTTGAAAGAAAAGTCGTCAGGGAGCGAATTTCCTTTCTTACAACAGAAAGCGCTGTCACGCTGGACTATCTCGCGAGCCTCCCCCAACAGGCCCCGGTCGCAGAATCATGGACGGTGCTTCGCCGCACATTTGACAGTTGGCTCATGGCGCAAGCAGAAGCCGTTGGCGCTCAGTTCATCACCGGCGTCAGAGTAGATTCACTGATCCGTCAAAATGGACGAGTGACGGGAGTTCAGGCCGGAGACGATACCCTGGAGGCAAATGTGGTTCTCCTCGCCGACGGTGTAAATTCTCTGCTGGGCCGCGCTATCGGTATGGTGCCAGAATCATCGCCGCACCATTATGCCGTTGGTGTGAAGGAGGTGATTTCACTGCCATCCGCACAAATTCAGCAGCGCTTCGGGCTAACAGGTAACGAAGGCGCCGCCTGGCTGTTTGCCGGTTCACCATCAGACGGATTAATGGGCGGCGGTTTCTTGTATACCAATCGCGATACGCTTTCACTGGGTCTGGTATGCGGCCTCGACGGTATCGAGCATGCCCGTAAAACCGTGCCGCAAATGCTGGAAGACTTCAAACAGCATCCTGCTATCCGTCCGCTAATCGAAGGCGGTACGCTACAGGAATATTCCGCGCATCTGGTGCCGGAAGGCGGGATAGATATGGTTCCAACGTTAGTCGAGAACGGAGTGATGATTGTCGGTGATGCAGCCGGAATGTGTCTGAATCTGGGCTATACCGTGCGGGGCATGGATCTCGCCATCACAGCAGCCAATGTGGCGGCGCAAACGGTCATTGCCGCGAAAAATGCCAATGATTTCAGTAAAGGAAAACTCCAGGCTTATCCCAACGCACTGGAGAAAAGCGCGGTGTTACGCGATATGCGCCACTACCGCCGCCTCCCCGCAATGATGGAGAACCCGCGAATTTTTCAACAATATCCGCAAATGGCAACCGATCTCATGGCGTCTCTGTTTACCGTCAACGGCAAGGCCCCTGCTTCACTGTGCTCGACAGTATTAGCGCACGGCAAAAAAATCGGATTAATTAATCTCTTAAAAGACGGCATTAAAGGAGTTCGCGCATTATGAATACCGTGAACGTCGATGTGAAATTGGGCACGAATAAATTCAGGGTCGATGAAAGCCATCCCCATATTGTCCTGGTGGAAAACCCCGATCCAGAGCAGTTCCGTAAACTGATCCTCGCCTGCCCCGCCGGATTATATCGCCAGGATGACGCTGGCAATATTCACTTTGATTATGCTGGCTGCCTCGAATGCGGCACATGCCGGGTGCTGTGTTCACACACCATTCTACAAAAATGGGAATATCCACAAGGAACGTTTGGCGTTGAATTTCGCTTCGGCTAACCCCCTGCAAAACAGCATATCGCCGTATCAGGAGATACCTCGTGTTCGCGGTTCAGGGAGAAGACCATGTCGGTACAGAATCAAATTGATATCAGTACGATTTTAGACAAACACCCCATCAGCAAACGGCAATGGTTTATTGTCTTTCTCGGTTTTTTTGTTCTGGGTATTGATGGTTTCGATGTCACGGCAATTGGCTACATTGCTCCGGCATTAATAGATCACTGGCAACTATCCAAACAAGATCTGGGCCCGGTTATGATGAGTGGATTATTGGGGCTGGCGGCAGGCTCTTTAATTTCTGGCCCGCTAGCTGACCGCTATGGACGTAAAAAGTTAATTATTGGGTCAGTTGTCTTTTTTGGTCTCAGCAGCCTGCTTTCTGCCGGGGCCTGGAATTTATCCAGCCTGACTTTTTTTCGTTTTATTACCGGACTCGGGTTAGGCGCAGCCATGCCCAACATCACGACGCTGGTTGCAGAGTACGCCCCCCACCGTTATCGCTCTCGCCTGTCAACGGTGATCCATTGCGGCTTTAATTCTGGCGCAGCGCTGGGAGGCATACTTAGCCAACAGTTGCTCGGAACGTTTGGCTGGCGCGCCGTGCTTATCGCAGGCGGCATTTTGCCATTATTGCTGGCACTGGTTTTACTGCGTTGTTTACCTGAATCGATGTTGTATCTGGTGCAGCACGCCGGTAACGATGCGCGCCTGGTTCGCCTGCTAAATCTGTTTATTCCCGGAATTGCAGACAAAGATACGCGTTTTTACACCACCGAGCCGCAAAAAGCCCGCGCCAGCACGGCAAAGTCACTGCTGCATCCCCCTTACACGCTGGGAACGGTGGCGCTGTGGTTGACGCTTTTTGTCGGACTCTTCAGCGTTTACCTTTTATCCAGTTGGTTACCCCTGATGATAAAAGATGCCGGACTTACGCTCTCTCAAGCCGTCATTATGGGGTCTGTCTTTCAGATAGGCGGCATGATAGGCAATTTTTGCATTGGTATTGAAATGGATCGTTGGGGCAAACACGAGGCGATTATTCTGACGCTGTCAGGCAGCATATGCGGCGCATTAGTTCTGGGGCTGTTCACCCCTTCGCTTTTCCTGCTCTATGCCCTGGTTCTTATCCTTGGCTTCACTCTCAACGGGATCAACCCCGGTTGCTATGCACTGGCTGCGCACTTTTACCCGACTTCAATACGGGCAACCGGCGTTGGTTGGGCGACGGGCATTGGTCGGCTGGGCGCGATTACCAGCGCAGGCGTGGGTTCGCTCATGCTCGCAGCAGGCTGGACATTCAGTGACGTCTTTCTGTTTTTGCCTCTGCCGCTACTGGCTGGCGCACTGGCGATGTATTGCAAAAAAAGAACTCAGTCTGAGACATAACCAATGACAACGAACCTAAAAATCAATGCCGAGCGTAAAGCGCAATACCGGCAACAGGGCCACTGGGGAGATGCGACATTAGCCGATTACTGGTCCCTGTCGGCCAAAGCGTATGCAGACAAAGTGGCGGTCACCGATAATCGGGGGGATAACTATACTTATAAAGCGCTGGATATTGCCGCGGGACGGCTGGCGTCCTGGCTCATTGACGTCGGTATCCGCCCGGGCGATCGCGTGGCGCTCCAGTTGCCCGGCTGGTGTGAATTCACGATAATTTATCTGGCTTGTCTGAAAAGCGGAGCCGTGATCGTCCCGCTCCTGCCTGCTTTCAGGGAGTGTGAACTGACCTGGATACTCAATAAATCCCGGGCCCGGATACTGTTTACACCAACGAGTTTTAAAAACGACAACCCGGCAGATAGGATCGCCGCACTCCGTTCCGATCTGCCCTGGCTTGAGAAGGTGGTGGCGGTTGATAAGCTGGCGCCTGCGCCCACAGGCCCCGTTCTGAGCCAGATCCTCAATGATTCTCCGCCAATAGTGCATCACGTCCTAACGCATAGCGACGATCTGGCGGCTGTTCTTTTTACTTCCGGTACGGAAGGTCATCCCAAAGGCGTGATGCTGACGCACAATACCATCATCGCCAGTGAACGAACCTTCTGCGCGGCGCTCAATATAAACTGGACGGATTCGATTCTCATGCCCGCTCCGCTAGCCCATGCAACAGGATTTCTGCATGGCGTGACCGCCCCTTTTTTAACAGGCGCCAGCAGCGTGTTGATGGACATATTTTCTCCGCAAGAGTGCCTGGCATTACTGGCGCAAGAGCGCTGCACCTGCATCATGGGAGCAACACCGTTCGTGTGCGATCTGCTGTATGCTTCCAAAGCACAGCGCAGCAGTCTCTCTTCTCTTCGCTTCTTTCTGTGCGGGGGAACCACAATCCCAGGAAAACTTCTGCAGGAATGTCACCAGGCAGGGATTCAACTCCTTGGCGTATACGGAAGTACAGAAAGTGCTCCCCATGCGATAGTGCAACCGCATGACTCTCTGACTCATCAAATGAACACGGATGGCAGAGCCGCTGCAGGCGTTGAAATCAGAGTGGTCGACCAGAAGAAGATGACTCTGGCGGAAAATAATGAGGGCGAAGAAGCCTCTCGCGGCCCCAATGTTTTTGTCGGCTATCTTGATGAACCGGAACTGACCGACCAGGTGCTTGACGACGACGGGTGGTATTACAGCGGCGACTATTGCCGGATGGATAAAGACGGCTATATCAAAATTACTGGCCGAAAAAAGGACGTTATTGTTCGTGGCGGTGAAAACATCAGTAGTCGCGAAATAGAAGATATTCTGCTGCTTCATCCGGATATCCACGATGCCGCTGTGGTGGGCATGCCAGATAAACGCCTGGGTGAACGTTCTTGCGCTTATGTCGTGCTGAGTCATCCACAAAAAACGCTTCAGTTGGCTGATATCATCGCGTTTTTCGCCCAACGGCGTATCGCAAAATATAAATACCCGGAATATCTGGTTGTTATAGACAAATTACCGCGTACGGCCTCAGGCAAAATTCAAAAATACATTCTCCGACAGGATATTCTCCAGCGTCTGGCATCCCTCTCGCAAGAAACGACTGGTCTAACAACCTCGGCGTAAGAAGGAGCGCGTTATGTCTCTCACTCATACTGTTCCCGAACATTCCCGCAACGTACGCAGGGTATCAAACCGGATTAAAAACAGTACCAAACCCACTTTTATCCGCCCTAACCCGAACTTCTACCGTTGTCCTCAGTGTGGGGCGTTCCTTGTCACCATGGCTATACGTGACGAAACATCCCCGATAACCTGCTGTGGAAAAACACTCGTCGCGTTACGGGTTAATGATGCCACTACTACCGATGCGCTCGCCCAACAGCATCAACCGCTGATGACCATTTCCGGGGGATTTGAATCAAATACGCTTTCCGTAACGGTAGGTAATCCGGCGCATCCAATGACGGCAGATCACTATCTGGAGTGGATCTTTATTTACACCTTTCAGGGGGGACAATTTAAATATCTGCCGCCAGGCGCGCCGCCGGAAGCCACTTTTGCACTCGCGGGCAATGATGCTTATGTTTATTGCGATCGCCCAATCTGTAAAGGGAAACAGTGTAAATTCAACTGCAAACGAGGATTTTCAGCCTATACCTGGTGCAACCAGCATGGGTTGTGGCGGTACACATTTTGACGGTTCACATTGCAGGTCAGCATGTTGTGCGCGCTTTAGCGAAATAAAAAACCGCCAGCGGATGACTGGCGGTTTTGGCATTGCAGGTGAGTCTTACTTTTTTATGCTACTGTGGTGCGAATCAGATAATCAAAGGAGCTTAACGAGGCTTTCGCGCCTTCGCCTGTCGCGATGATGATCTGCTTATAGGGTACGGTTGTGCAGTCACCTGCAGCGAAAACACCTTTCACGCTGGTTTCGCACTTCGCATCAATGATAATTTCACCCATGCGGTTACGTTCCACGGCGCCTTCCAGCCAGTTGGTGTTCGGCAGCAGACCAATCTGAACAAAAATACCTGCCAGTTCTACACTGTGAACATCGCCGCTTACGCGGTCACGATACTCGAGCCCAGTGACTTTGCTGCCATCGCCTTTTACTTCTGTCGTTTGCGCATTCAAAATGATGTCGACGTTTTTCAGACTACGCAGTTTATTCTGCAGCACCTGATCGGCCTTCATTTCAGGAGCAAACTCCAGCAGCGTCACATGTTCCACGATGCCCGCCAGGTCGATAGCGGCTTCAACACCGGAGTTACCACCGCCAATCACCGCCACACGCTTGCCTTTAAACAGTGGGCCATCACAGTGCGGACAGTAAGTTACGCCTTTGGTGCGATATTGATCTTCGCCCGGAACATTCATGTTGCGCCATTTCGCACCGGTCGCGATGATAATGCTGCGCGCTTTCAGCACCGCGCCGGATGCCGTTTCAATCTGATGCAGCCCACCTTCCTGCGCCGCAGGAACCAGTTTGCTGGCGCTTTGGCTGTCGATCACATCAACATCATAGTCATCAACGTGTGCTTTCAGCGCGCCAGCCAGTTTCTGGCCTTCGGTTTTCGGTACCGAGATATAGTTTTCAATATCAACGGTATCCAGAACCTGACCGCCAAAACGTTCGCCCATCAGACCGGTGCGGATACCTTTACGTGCAGAGTACACCGCCGCAGCCGCTCCCGCAGGGCCGGAACCAACAATCAGTACGTCATAAGCATCACGCTTGTTCAACTCTTCAGCCGCACGTTTCTCTGCGCCGGTGTCCACCTTCGCCACGATCTCAGTCAGCGTCATGCGACCCTGGCCGAACTCTTTACCGTTCATAAATACCGCCGGAACGCCCATCACGTTACGATCGGTAATTTCATTCTGGAACGTACCGCCGTCAATCGCCGTATGTTTAATGCGTGGGTTCAGTACCGACATCAGGTTCAGTGCCTGCACCACGTCCGGACAGTTATGGCAGGAGAGTGAATAATAGGTTTCAAATTCAAAATCACCGTCGAGATCGCGGATCTGCTCCAGCAACGCCTGCGCCTCTTTTGACGGATGACCACCGGTCCACAACAGCGCGAGCACCAGCGAGGTAAATTCATGGCCCAGCGGAGAACCCGCAAAGCGAGGCCCCTGGTGAGAGCCAGGATTGGTAATCAGGAACGATGGCTTACGCACTGCCAGAGTATTGTCTTCTGTAAAGGTGACTTTTTCTGACAGTTCAGCAATTTCAGTCAGCAGTTCCTTGATTTCTGCCGATTTAGCGCTGTCATCCAGCGTAGCAATCAGCTCAACAGGTTTGGTCAGTTTCTCAAGGTAAGCCCTGAGCTGGGTTTTCATATTTGTGTCGAGCATTCTTCTTCCCTCTCTGAAAACATCATCATGCAAGCCGACTTCGCGGGACTGCATTAATGCAACTTGCGTCATGGTGCTGGAATGAAACAGGCGCAAATTTGCGCCTGTGGAATGCCGGATGCACTATGTTTATCCGGCCTACAAATTGGCTTAGATTTTACCAACCAGGTCTAAAGATGGAGCCAGTGTCGCTTCACCTTCTTTCCATTTAGCCGGGCAAACTTCACCTGGGTGGGATGCAACATACTGTGCGGCTTTAATTTTGCGCAGCAGGTCGGACGCATCACGGCCGATACCTTCAGCGGTAACTTCGATTGCCTGGATGATACCCTGCGGGTCAACAACGAAGGTTGCGCGGTCAGCCAGACCTTCATCTTCACGCATGTTGTCGAAGTTACGGGTCAGGGCGCCAGTCGGGTCGCCGATCATTGCATATTTGATTTTTGCGATGGTGTCAGAGCTGCTGTGCCATGCTTTGTGCGTAAAGTGGGTATCGGTAGAAACAGAGTAAACGTCTACGCCCAGTTTCTGCAGTTCTTCATAATGGTCTGCAACATCGCCCAGTTCGGTCGGGCATACGAAGGTGAAGTCAGCCGGATAGAAGAAGAAGACGCTCCAGCGACCTTCGGTATCTTTCTCGGTTACTTCGATGAACTCACCGTTTTTGAACGCCTGGTTTTTGAAAGGTTTAATTTTGGTATTAATCAAGGACATCTGTACTTCCTCCGTGTTTTCGTTGAGAGATAAGTTAACGAAAATCTCTTCCAAGGGCTAATGCGTTTCCTTTATCAAATCAATAAGCGTTAACTAACAACTTCCTCAATCGAACCTAAAAGACAAAAGTAAAAAAGGCCCCCTTTGCAGGGAGCCTCATTACCCGAGCTACCCGCAGGTAACTTCAGTACCAGCAGAACTGGCTATGTGTTGCGCTCTACATTACCTTAACAAAGGTCGTAACAGCGATTGGGATTACATCACCCAACTAAAGAAAGGGCAATCGACAGACTGTCGATCTTACCTATGGCTGTGATAGGTTTTGCAATTCAGTCCCCTTTCCTTCTGATTTTATAAGGAAAATCAATGTTCAAGCGTACCTTACTCTTATCCTTACTTCCCGCTATCGTTCATGCCGAAGAGCTACCTGCCCCTGTTAAAGCCATTGAGAAACAGGGCATTACTATTCTGAAACCTTTCGATGCCCCTGGCGGAATGAAAGGTTATCTGGGTAAATATCAGGATATGGGCGTCACTATCTACGTCACGCCCGACGGCAAACATGCTATCTCAGGCTACATGTACAATGAGAAAGGTGAAAACCTCAGTAATGCACTGATAGAAAAAGAGATCTATGCCCCAGCAGGGCGCGAGATGTGGCAGCGAATGGAAAAAGCCTCATGGATTCTGGATGGTAAGAAAGAGGCCCCGGTGATTGTCTACGTGTTCGCCGATCCCTTCTGCCCTTATTGCAAACAGTTTTGGCAGCAGGCGCGTCCGTGGGTCGATTCCGGTAAAGTTCAGTTGCGTACGCTACTGGTGGGCGTAATCAAACCTGAAAGCCCGGCAACAGCTGCCGCAATCTTGTCGACAAAAGATCCGGCCAAAACCTGGCATAACTATGAAGCCTCCGGCGGCAAAATGAAGCTGGAAATTCCTGCCTCTCTCCCGCCCGAGCAGATGAAGATACTCAATATCAATCAAAAGTTGATGGATGATTTGGGTGCTAACGTGACGCCAGCCATCTACTACATGAGTAAAGACAATACGCTGCAACAGGAAGTCGGGTTACCCGATCAGGAGAAATTAAACATTATCATGGGAAATAAATAAAGGTAATAAAATGAGTGATTGTTATCGTTCTCATTTCAATCACTCACCACACTTCTTTTTTTTCTCGTGAAAATAAAGTGTTTTGTGCTATGTTAGTTTAAATTAATCGTTCATTAAGCACTGAAACATAAAGTCTGTAAATAAGTACATTTCAAACTATTTCATAATTTAATTATTTCAAATTTTACCGTCAGAGGAAAGTATACATGGCTAATCTTTACGATCTTAAAAAATTCGATCTAAACCTACTTGTTATTTTTGAATGTATCTATCAGCACCTGAGCATCAGCAAGGCTGCAGAAACACTTTTTATTACACCTTCGGCCGTGAGCCAGTCATTGCAACGACTTCGTACTCAGTTTAACGATCCATTGTTCATTCGCTCGGGAAAAGGCATCACGCCTACGGTAACTGGCATCAATCTTCATCATCATCTGGAACAAAACCTCAACTCACTGGAGCAAACAATTAACATCATGCATAACTCCAGTTTAAAGAAAAAATTTATTATTTATAGCCCGCAAATGGCAACCAATTTAAATTTATACGAGATGGTTCATTCCCTCAGAGAAGGTTCTGATATTGATATTGAGATTGAACATCACGACATTCTAATGAGCGCGGAAACTGCTGAAAATATTCTATCTTACCGCAAAGCGGATCTGGTATTCACAATCGTACCAGTACATAACCGCTCCATTGTATGCACGCCGGTCAAAACGCTCGAAGGGGTGTTAGTCCGTAACAGTAACCATCCCAGAATTAATGATTCAAGTACCGTAGAACAATTATTAAAGGAAAAATTTACATTACTCCTCACTGAGGAACAGGGGATGAAAGAGTATCAGTCACAAACGAATCAACTTTTAGCCAATCGTGATATTGGTTTCAGTAGCGACTCTTTGATTTCAATCGTTAACGTTATATCAAACACTGATATCATTGGTATTATACCCAGAGTTATGTACGAATTTTACTCCCCTGTCTTTAATCTCAAGGAGATTAGCGTCGGTATAAAATTGCCGTCAGCAAAACTGTATTTGATGTATAACCGCGCTTCGCTTTCTAACGATTCCTTTGCCTCATATATAAAAAGAATTACACCAGATAGCGAATAAACGCCTGTTAATTTTTTTCCCGGTGAGCGTAATTAATTCATATTAATAATTCATAAAAGCCATTTATTGAAATGGTGAATTATTTATGAGAATTACGACACATATAGATTAGCATTTCTTATGCTGACCATTTACCATAGCGGGGAATAACAGCTCCTCACTATGGATTTGATATGTCTGTTTATAAAATACCTCTAACTCAACATGTACTTGAAGCCGCACAGGAGCGCATTACATGGACGCTCAACACGCTGCCGCGCATTTGTGTTTCATTATCGGGAGGAAAAGATTCCGGTCTTATGCTCCATCTTACGGCCACCCTTGCCCGCCAGTTACAGAAAAAAATTAGCATCTTATTTATTGACTGGGAAGCTCAGTTTTCCTGCACTATCGATTATGTCCAGGCGCTACGCGAGAGTTATTCCGATGTTATCGAAGAATTTTATTGGGTCGCATTACCTCTGACCACACAAAACGCGCTTTCACAATATCAACCCGAATGGCAGTGCTGGGAGCCGAATATACAGTGGGTGCGTCAGCCACCGGCCGATGCCATTACCGACCCCAATTTCTTTTCTTTCTATCAGCCCGGTATGACCTTTGAGCTCTTCGTTCGCGAGTTCGCAGATTGGTTTTCACAAAAGCGTCCCGCAGCGATGATGGTCGGTATTCGCGCGGACGAGTCCTATAACCGCTTTGTGGCCATCGCCAACTCGCGTAAGCAACGTTTTGCCGATGACAAGCCGTGGACGACGGCAGCGCCAGGTGGCCACACCTGGTATATTTATCCGTTATATGACTGGAAAACAGCCGATATCTGGACATGGTTTGCGAAGACAAAAATGCCGTGCAATCCCTTGTATAACCTGATGTATCAGGCCGGGGTCCCAACAAGATATATGCGTATTTGCGAGCCCTTTGGACCGGAACAACGCCAGGGATTGTGGCTGTACCATGTCATTGAGCCACAGCGATGGGCGGCTATGTGCGCCCGCGTCAGCGGCGTTAAAAGTGGCGGGATTTACGCCGGTCATGACAACCATTTTTACGGTCATCGGAAAATACTCAAACCAGAGCATTTAAGTTGGCAGCAATACGCCATGCTGCTATTACACAGCATGCCAGAACAGACCGCAGAACATTACCGCAACAAAATCGCTGTCTATATACAGTGGTATAAGAAAAAAGGCATGGACAATATCCCGGAAAGTCAGGAAGGCGATATTGGTTCCAGGGATATCCCCTCATGGAGAAGGATCTGCAAAGTACTCCTGAATAATGATTACTGGTGTCGAGCACTGTCGTTCAGCCCCACAAAAACGAAAAACTACCAGCGATATACTGAACGCATGAAAACCAAACGTCAGGAATGGGGGTTGTTATGCAACAACGATTAACACAGGAACTCCTCGGCTTTCTTTCTGGTTTGCCAGAAAAAGATAGAATTGAAGCCATTAATGAATTCAGAATGGCAATCCACAGCGTCAGTCCATTTCGTGAAGAACCAGTAGATTGCGTGTTATGGATTAAAAGCGATCACATTTCGCCCAATGATTACAATCCTAATAACGTTGCGCCGCCGGAGAAAAAGCTGCTGTTGAAATCCATCGAAGCGGATGGCTTCACCCAGCCGATTGTCGTGGTTCACTCAACGGAAGAAGAGTATGAAATCATCGATGGCTTTCACCGCCATGAATTAGGAAAAAACAAAGCATCGCTAAAACCACGATTAAAAGGCTATCTGCCCGTCGCCTGCCTGGAACGCGATCGCCATGAACGTATGGCGGCGACAATCCGCCATAACCGCGCCCGCGGACGCCACCAAATCCACGCCATGTCGGAAATCGTGCGTGAATTATCGCAACTGGGCTGGAGTGAAGAAAAAATCGCTAAAGAACTGGGCATGGATAACGATGAAGTGTTGCGACTGAAACAAATCAACGGCCTACAGGAGTTATTTGCCGACCGTCGGTTTTCCAAAGCCTGGACAGTAAAATAATTACAGCGAAACCAGACGCTCTGCGGCTGCTAACAGCGTCGATTCTTGCTTGGCAAAACATAGGCGGATCAGCTTATGCGGGAAAGGATCGGCGCAGAACACCGACAGCGGTATCGCCGCAACCCCCACTTCTTTAGTTAACCACTGACAAAACTCAACGTCAGTAAGCGTTGAGACCGCACTGTAGTCGACCAGCAGAAAATAGGTCCCCTCACACGGCAGAATTTCCAGTCGGCTGTCGCGTAACGCATTCACCAGCACATCACGCTTTCTCTGATAAAACGCGGGCAGCTCGCGGTAGTGTATTGGATCCTCCCGCAGCATATCCGCCAGAGCCAGCTGAGCCGGTGTGTTGACTGAGAACGTCAGGTACTGATGGACTTTGCTTAGCTCGGCGCTAATGGCGTCGGGTGCAACGCAATAGCCGACTTTCCAGCCGGTCATATGATACGTTTTACCGAAAGATGAAACGGCAACAGCGCGTTCCCGTAGCTGCGGATGAGCCAGCACGCTTGCATGTCCATGAGCGGCAAAGCAGATATGCTCATACACTTCGTCGCTAATAACAAAAATCTCGCGCTCTTTAATCGCCTGCCATAACGCATCAAAATCAGCGCGCTGCCAGACGGTAGCAGATGGGTTATGCGGTGTATTGAGGATTACTAACCGGGTGCGCTCGCTGAGTAACGTGGCAAATTCCTGCCAGTTCACACGAAATGACGGCGGTTGCAACGCAATACGTTTCACCACGCCGCCGGATAACGCCACCGCAGGCGCGTAGCTGTCGTAGCTCGGATCAAAACAGATCACTTCGTCACCAGGCCGCACCAGCGCTGTAATGGCTGCATACAATGCTTCTGTAGCCCCTGCCGTGACGGTGACTTCACTTGTCGCATCGGGCTTATAACCGTACAACTCCGCGGTTTTATCGGCAATGGCTTCGCGCAGCGGCTGCACGCCCGTCATCGGCGCATACTGGTTAGCGCCATGCGCGACATGATATGCCAGACGTTCCTGCAAGAAATGTGGACCGTCAAAATCAGGAAATCCCTGCGAGAGGTTAATAGCCTGATGCTGCTGTGCCAGCGCGCTCATTTGCGTAAATATTGTGGTCCCCAGATTTGGGAGTTTGCTTTGCACAATCAGTGGGTTATTGCTCATTATTGTTATCCCGACGTGTGATGTTGTTGTTGAAGCCACTATAGCACGATGTTAGTATTTGGCAATCAAGACGTTCAGACGTCTATATAAAAATAACCTGCCAGATCAGGACAGCACAAGGACAACACAACATGAGTAATACCGAGATTCGCGTCGTCACCGGCCCGGCTAACTACTTTTCCCACACCGGTAGCCTCTCCAGACTGCACGACTTTTTCACCCCGGATCAACTCTCACACGCCGTCTGGGTCTACGGTGAGCGAGCTATCGCCGCGGCGCGTCCTTATCTGCCAGAAGCTTTTCATCTTGCCGAAGCTAAGCGCCTGCTGTTTAAGGGACATTGCAGCGAAACCGATGTTGCTCAACTGGCAAAAGAATCGGGAGATGATCGCAGCATCGTGATTGGCGTGGGTGGCGGTACACTGCTCGATACGGCTAAAGCGCTGGCTCGCCGCCTTGATTTACCTTTCGTGGCGATCCCAACCATCGCCGCCACCTGCGCGGCCTGGACGCCGCTTTCCGTCTGGTACAACGATGCCGGTCAGGCGCTGCATTTCGAAATATTCGACGATGCCAATTTTTTGGTGCTGGTTGAGCCACGAATCATACTTAACGCGCCTGAAGAGTATTTACTGGCCGGTATTGGCGATACGCTGGCGAAATGGTATGAGGCAGTGGTGCTGGCTCCGCAGCCAGAAACGTTACCTCTGACCGTACGTCTGGGCATCAACGGCGCGCTGGCCATCCGCGACGTCCTGCTGGAAAGCAGCGAGCAGGCACTGGCAGATAAGCAGCGTGGTGAACTAACCCAGGCGTTTAGCGACGTGGTGGATGCGATTATAGCCGGCGGCGGTATGGTCGGCGGCCTGGGCGAGCGCTACACCCGTGTAGCGGCGGCTCATTCGGTCCATAACGGTCTGACCGTCCTCCCGCAAACGGAGAAGTTTCTCCATGGCACCAAAGTGGCGTATGGCATTCTGGTGCAGTGCGCGCTGCTTGGACAAGATGATGTGCTGGCGCAATTAGTTACCGCTTATCAGCGCTTCAA
>NZ_CP069763.1:2718200-2739848 GCF_016893685.1 Citrobacter cronae | reverse complement strand
GAGATCGATAAGGTGATTGCGCATACCCTGCGCCCGGTCGAATCTATTCATGCGCTGCCGGTAACGTTAACGCCAGATACCCTGCGCGCAGCGTTTGAGAAGGTAGAATCGTTGACGGTGTGACTATGGTGCAGGTTGCCTGATGGCGGCTTCGCCTTATCAGGCCTACGGCCAAAGCATTGTTGTAGGCCGGATAAGCGTCAGCGCCATCCGGCAAAAAAATCAACAGCACTTCGCGCCGCCTTTGCCCCCATAGCGCGCATCCTGCCGCTCGCGGAAAAACTCTTCGTAGGTCATTGGCGTCTGATCCGGATGCGTGACGCGCATATGCTCAACATAGTTGTCATAATCCGGCACACCGATCATCAAGCGGGCGGTTTGCCCTAAATACTTCCCGGCTTTGGAGAGCGTTTCAAACATAGTGATTCCCTGTCGTACAAACGCCCTCCCCGTACCGGAGAGGGCTTGTTGGTTAAGAGAATATTAGTGCGCGCCTTTCGCCTGCGCCACGATCTCTTCGACATTCTCAGGCATTGGTTCGTACGGCGTTTCTTTCGAAGTCGGTTTGTCCTCTTTCAGCGCTGCCAGCGCAGTTTTAATCGAGAACAGCCCCAGCACCACGACGACCACCATGAAGAAAATAGTGAGCCCCGCATCCAGGCGGTTGTTAAACACCAGTTGCGTCAGCTGCGACTGGGTGTACTGTGCCGGAATATTACCGCTGTCGATCATCGCCTGGAACTTGTTGGCGATAGCCAGGAAGCCAATTTTCGCATCCGGGCTAAACGCTTTCTGCCAGCCCGCAGTCAGAGTACAAATCAGCAGCCAGGCCGTTGGCACCAGCGCCACCCATGCGTAGCGCTGACGTTTCATCTTGAACAGCACCACCGCACAGAGCATCAATGCCATACCGGCCAGCATCTGGTTGGCGATACCAAACAGCGGCCACAGGGTGTTGATACCGCCCAGTGGATCCACCACGCCCTGGTGTAAGAAGTAACCCCAGGCCAGTACGCACAGCGCTGTAGCCAGCAGGTTCGCAGGCAGTGAGTCGGTACGTTTCAGGCTCGGTGATACCACGCCCAACAGATCCTGCAGCATAAAGCGTGCGGCGCGGGTACCGGCGTCAACTGCCGTCAGAATAAACAGGGCTTCAAACAGAATGGCGAAGTGATACCAGAACGCCACATCCATCATGCCGCCCAGCGCACCATGCAGAATATACGCCATCCCAACGGCCAGCGTCGGCGCACCGCCTGCGCGGGAAATGATGGATTGTTCGCCGACTTCATTGGCGATTTGATGCAAGGTGTCCGGGGTAATAGCAAAGCCCCAACTGCTGACCACCTGCGCTGCAGAAGCCACGACATCCGCCGTACCCGCCGGAGCCAACACCGCCATCGGGCTGTTCATCGCAAAGTACACGCCCGGATCGATGATGCACGCGGAAACCAGCGCCATAATGGCGACAAAGGATTCCATTAACATTCCGCCATAGCCGATAAAACAGGCCTGCCCTTCGTTCGCCAGCATCTTCGGCGTGGTACCGGATGAGATCAGCGCGTGGAAGCCAGATACCGCACCACAGGCAATGGTAATAAACAGGAACGGGAACAGGTTACCGGTCCAGACCGGGCCAGTACCGTCAACAAACTTGGTCAGCGCAGGCATGGTCAGCGTCGGACGCATGATCAAAATCCCTACCGCCAGGCCAACAATGGTGCCGATTTTCAGGAAAGTAGAGAGATAATCACGTGGGGCCAGCAACAGCCATACCGGCAGCACGGCAGCGACAAAGCCGTAGCCCACCAGCATCCACGTCAGTTGTACGCCGGTAAAGTCAAAATACGGTGCCCAGGTTGGACTTTCAGCCACCCAACCGCCGGAAATAATGGCAAACACCAGGAATACCAGACCGATGACCGACACTTCGCCAATGCGGCCCGGACGCAGATAACGCAGGTAGATCCCCATAAAGATCGCCAGCGGAATGGTAAACGCGACGGTGTAGGTTCCCCACGGGCTGTGGGTCAGCGCTTTCACGACGATCATCGCCAGTACCGCGAGGATAATCACCATGATCATAAAACAGGCTACCAGCGCAATAACGCCCGCCGTTGGGCCCATTTCTTCTTTCACCAGTTCGCCAAGGGAACGACCATCGCGACGGGTAGAAACAAACAGTACCATGAAGTCCTGCACTGCCCCCGCAAGTACCACCCCGGCAAGCAGCCAGATCATCCCCGGCAAATAACCCATTTGTGCCGCCAGCACCGGCCCGACTAACGGACCCGCCCCGGCAATCGCCGCAAAATGGTGACCGAACAGCACTTTTTTATCGGTAGGAACATAATCCAGACCGTCGTTATGGCGCACGGCTGGCGTCATACGCGTCGGGTCCAGCGCCAGCACATTTTTCGCAATGTACAGGCCATAGAAACGGTAAGCGATAAGGTAGACACAGACCGACGCCACGACTATCCACAACGCGTTGATCTGTTCACCACGGTTTAATGCGATATAGCCGAGGGCAAATGCTCCCATCACAGAGAGCACTGTCCAGACGAGGTACTTCCCTGATTTATTCATATTGATTATCCGTTGTCCAGGTCAGAGAGATGTTACATTTTGTTTCTATAACATCTTTTCTGAATTTAACAACATGACAACCATACAAACCCGAAGTATCACTGAGTTTTTACATTGCAGTGTTAACTAGATCACTTCATTTACCTGTTAACCCTGCAATTTCATTTTACTTTGCCGGGCGAGTTCACCCCATCACCGCAGTACCTAATCGGCAGGTACAACAGCGCCGTCCTTGCTCATCAAAGATAACGATTTCCCAGCTTTGATTCTGCCGTCCAAGATGCAGCGGCTGACAAACGCCGCGCACTTTGCCCTGCGAAACCGCCCGATGGTGCGTGGCGTTAAGTTCTGTACCGACTACACACTGCCCGTCGCGGGTCATCAGATAACCCGCCATTGAACCCAATGTTTCGGCCAGTGCCGCCGACGCGCCGCCGTGCAGCAAACCAAACGGCTGATGCGTGCGGGTATCAACTGGCATTTCGGCCTCCAGCACATCATCGCCCAGTCGGGTATAAAGGATGCCTAAGTGCGCGACCATGGTGTTGTGGCTGGTGGCATTTAATTCATCCAGCGTGAGATGGCGTTTCCAGATCATCATCATGCTCCCAGCGTTGAGCCGCCATCCACCACGATATCCTGTAGCGTAATGTGGCTGGCAAGGTCGGAGGCGAGGAATAAAATGGTGTTGGCGATCTCCTGCGGTCGGGCGATTTTCCCCAACGGGATGCCAAGCTTAAACTGTTCGCCAAACCCGCGAATACGCTGCTCCTCCGCGTCATCACTGACCCATAACGTGCGCTGCATGTCAGTATCGGTCGAGCCTGGCGACACCACATTACAGCGCACACCGCTGCCCGCCAGTTCCAGTCCGACGGTGAGCGCCAGGCTTTTTAGCGCGGCTTTTGACGCCCCATAAGCACTCATGCCGATACGCGGTGTGTGCGCCGCATCTGAGGCAACGGTCACGATCGCCCCGCCCTGCTGGCGACGAAACTGCGCCATCGTCTGCTGCAACAAATTGAACGCGCCGCCAACGTTAACGGCAAACGTCTGCTGCCACTCTTCAACGCTCAGTGCGTCAGTGGCCCCCATGCGCAGAATACCGGCGGCATTGACCAACACATCCAGCCGCTCGCATGCTTTAAGGACTCGCTGGCACACCTCAGCCACCTGCCCGGCATCGGCCACATTCAGCACTTCGGTCGCAAACGGGTAGTTATCCTGAGGAAATTCGCGATCGAAGCCAGTCACCTGCGCGCCGGCTTTCACAAATGCCAGTGCCGTAGTGTAGCCAATGCCTTTACCCGCGCCGGTCACCCAGATGGTTTTCCCGGTAAAATCAAATCCGGCCATCAGTTCACCTCGCGGGAGAGTAGCTTCCACCAGGCGTCTATGGTCGGGTTTTTCGCCAGCATCACGAAATCAATATCGCCATGAACTTTACGCCAGCGTGCCGCCAGCGCCATCATGCGCACGGAATCCAGCCCGTAGTCGATCAGGTTTTCGTCATCCATTGGCTCCTCGGACTCATCCAACAGCGGCAGAATCACGCTGCGCAGCGCCTCTTTACTCGCCGGAACCGGCGTCGGCAAAAGTTCCTGGGTCATCACCACCCGACCGGAACGTCCCGCCACGTATTTCAGCGACATCAGGTGTTCATCACGGCTGAAGTCCGCCAACGCATCGGCGACCATAAACGGCTTGATATCGCGCATGAACGCGTCAGTCGCAGTGGTCATGCAGCCAATATGGGCATACACACCGGTAATAATCAGTTGATTTCGGCCAGTATCTTTAAGCATCTGCTCCAGCGGAGAGCGATGAAATGCGCTGTAACGCCATTTCACCAGGATGGTATCCGCCTCATCGGGAGCCAGCGCATCAACGATCTTTTGCTGTTCCGGCGAACGCGTCAGGCCCGGTCCCCACATATCATTCAGCAGGGCGCGGTCTTCATCGCTCTGTTCTTTGGGTTGCGCGGTGTAATACACCGGAATGTTATGCTCTTTGCAGTACTGACGCAGTGCGGCAATGTTAGCCACCACTTGCGCCATCATCGGGCAGTTATCCCCCCAAAAGCCGATAAAATAGTCCTGCATGTCGTGGATCAGCAGCGCGGCGCGTTCAGGTTCAAACGTCCAGTCGACTTTATTGGCTGGAACATCAAGCGCCGTAGGCAGTGCATAAGCCTGCAGTTTAGGAATTGCCATCTCTTTTTCTCCTTCAGGCCAGTGAACGTGACGCCAGCCACTGACGTAATTGTTTTTTATCCACTTTACCGACCGGGGTTAGCGGGAGTGACTCAACGCACTCCACACGGTCAGGTAATTTGAATTCCGCCACGCCCTGGTCACGCAGGAAACGGCGCGCCTGCACCGCGCGCAGCGGCTCTTTCACCACCAGCCATGCACAGCTTTTCTCGCCCATCAGTTCGTCATCCATACTGACCAGAGCGGCATGGATCACCGATGGGTGGCGTAACAGCAGATTTTCAATTTCTTCTGCTGCGATCTTCTCGCCACCCCGGTTGATCTGATCTTTCTCACGTCCTTGTACGGTGATATAGCCATCCTGATCGATAGCGATCAGATCGCCAGAGCAGTAAAAACCGTTGGCGTCAAAGGCGCTGGCATTGTGCTCCGGGCTGTTGAAGTAACCCCGGAAGGTGTACGGACCTCGCGTCATCAGGCGGCCCGTTTCGCCCTGCGCCAGGGGATTACCATCAGCATCGGCGACCCAGACTTCATCATCCGGACACATCGGACGGCCCTGGGTATTGATGATGCGCTCAGGGCTGTCGTCCAGACGGGTGTAGTTCACCAGCCCTTCCGCCATGCCAAAAACCTGCTGCAACTGGCAGCCAATCTCCGCCGGAATACGCGCCGCAAGCGAGGCGGAAAGCCGTGCCCCACCGACCTGCAGCAGCGTCAGCGAAGCCAATTGCGCATTGCTCCCCCACTCCGCAATCGCCTGCAGCCACAGGCTCACCGCCGGCGGCACCAGCGCCGTGACGTTAACCTGATGCTGTTCAATCAGCGGGAAGCACAGGGTTGCGCTCGGGTCAGCCGCCAGAACCACGGTGCCGCCAGCCAGGAACACGCCAAGCGAACCAGGCGAACTCATGGCGTAGTTATGCGCCGCCGGGATCGCGCACAGATAGCGCGTTTCCCCGGTGAAGCGGCAGATCTCATTACTGCGACGCACGCTGTAGTAGTAATCGTTATGGGTACGAGGAATAAGCTTCGGCGTCCCGGTGGTACCGCCAGAAAGCTGGAAGTACGCCACTTCATCAGCAGGCGATGGCGTCGCGGTAAAATCAGCCGCAGGCTGGTCGATCGCCATTTGCAGGTTATGTTCGCCTTCATCATTGCGCAGTTGTACCACGCGCACTGAATTGTGTTCAGCCACAAAGGTATTGAGAAAATCTTCCCCGCTAAACAGCGCATGCTGGCGATCGGCGATCAGTAACGCGGGTGCGATCTGTTTAGCATAAGCATTGAGTTCGTTACGCTGATGGCTAAACAGCGCCAGCACCGGAGCGACGCCCAGCTTGAGCAGCGCAAAGAAGGTGATATACAGCTCCGCCACATTGCCCAACTGCACCAGCGCGGTTTCGCCAGGTTTGATTCCCTGACGACGCAGGCTGCAGGCGAGATTGTCAGTCGCCTGATTCAACTGGCGATAGCTCAGATGGCGTGCACCATCAATGACCGCCGTATGATCGCTCTCGGCGTGACGGGTCAGAATGTCGGTCAGCGGCAAATCCTGCCAGTAGCCTTTTTCACGGTAACGGCGGGCAAACTCCTCCGGCCAACGGGTGAAAGGAATACTCATCATGACTCCTTAATGCAGTCCAAAAACATTCAACATGGTGGCAAGCTTGGCTCCCGTTTCACGCCATTCCGCAACCGGAGAAGACGCAGGCACAATACCGGCGCCGGCAAAGAAACGAACCTGATTACGCAGCAGCTTCGCGCAGCGGATCGTCACCACCCATTCGCCATTACCTTCAGCATCACACCAGCCGACGATGCCGCCGAACAAGTCGCGATCGAACGGCTCCAGCTCGGCGATAATGTTGCGCGCAACCTGATGCGGGAAACCGCTCAGCGCAGGCGTCGGATGCAACAGGCACGCCAGCGTCAGCGCGTTTTCCTCTGCGTTGGCTTTTCCTTCAAACGGCGTGCCGAGGTGCCAGAGCGTAGGCGTAGTGACCAGTTGCGGAGAGGAAGGGAGTTGCAATTCACTGCTGCGATCGCGCAACACGGCTTTCATCGCCTGCGTCACCAGGTCGTGCTCATGGCGATCCTTCTCAGACGCCAACAGGCGGATCCCCGCTTCCCTGTCCAGCACATCATCAGGCTGACGGCGCGCCGAACCGGCCAGCGGCAGCGAGCTAAAACGATCGCCTTCTTTGCGCAACAGCAGTTCCGGGCTGGCGCCAAGCAATACGCCACCGTCTTCAATGGGGACATGGAAGTTGTAACTCGCCGGATTTTGCGCCACCAGACGCTCCAGCAGCGCACCGCTGTCAATGTTGGCATCGGTGGTGATATCGATCAGACGTGACAACACCACTTTGTCGACTTCCGGCGTGGCCGTCAGCGCAGCCGCCCGGGCAACCATCTCTTCAAAAAAGTCCTGTTCCGGAATCGATTTACGCTCAACCACGTTTAACGACTGATGCCGGTTAAAGTAACGTGATGATTGCTGCTTTGCCGTGCGAGAGAAGCTCTGCCACGATTGGGGAATAAACAGCGATGATGGCTGGCGGGTATCGAAAGGAATTGCCCCGACCATAATGGGGTTAGCGATGCCCTGCGATTTGGCATCAGCAAACAGTGCGTGCATTTTGTGTTGGAAAGGGCTGTCTGGCGAATCGCCATCAATTGCCGGTTCCGCATAGCGGGCGAAGCATCCTGACGTCGTAAAACTACGATACGGCGACATAAAGAAAAAACTGTCGGGAGCGAGCGTCGGCATAGTCTGCGTTTTTTCCTCGGCCAGTGACATATCCATATCATCCTCCAAAAATGATAAAGGCTCTAATAATGATTATCATTTATATTTTCGGTCGCTAACCTAAAAGCAAAGCGGCTGTATGTCAACTCTTGTGGCAGCACAATGTGCGACTTTGGCTTGCATCCTCGCCCGCTAACAATGAAAATGAGAAGCATTAACCATACTGATAACAGGAAGCTGATTCGTGAGTCTCCCCTCTTTTCGTCGCACCGTGCTTTTACTGACTGGTTTGTTTATTTCAGGAATTTCTTTAGGTCACGCCGCCGACTGGCCGCGTCAGATCACCGACAGCCGTGGCACGCATACGCTGGAGCATAAGCCGCAGCGCATTGTCTCCACCAGCGTCACCCTTACCGGCTCGCTGCTGGCGATTGATGCCCCGGTCATCGCCAGCGGCGCCACCACGCCAAACAACCGCATTGGCGATGCGCAGGGCTTTTTACGTCAATGGAGCGACGTGGCCAGGGAACGCAAACTCAGCCGTCTGTACATCGGCGAACCAAGTGCGGAAGCCGTCGCGGCACAAATGCCGGATCTGATTCTGGTAAGCGCCACCGGCGGCGACTCCGCCCTCGCGCTATACGATCAGTTGTCCACCATTGCGCCCACGCTTATCATCAACTACGACGACAAAAGCTGGCAGACGTTGCTGACGCAACTGGGTGAAATTACCGGTCAGGAGCCGCAGGCAGCCGCGCGAATTGCCGAATTTGATAAGCAACTGCAAGCGGTTAAGCAACGGATCACCCTACCGCCGCAGCCGGTCAACGCGCTGGTCTATACCGCGGCGGCGCACAGCGCCAATCTTTGGACGCCTGAGTCGGCACAGGGCAAGCTGATGCAACAGTTAGGCTTCACGCTGGCGCCGCTACCTGCCGGTTTGCACACCAGCCAGAGCCAGGGCAAACGCCACGATATCATCCAGCTTGGCGGTGAAAATCTGGCGGCTGGCCTGAACGGCGAAGCGCTGTTCCTGTTTGCTGGCGACAGCAAAGATGCCGACGCCATTTATGCCAATCCGCTTCTGGCGCATCTGCCAGCCGTGCAGAATAAACGTGTTTACGCCCTGGGCACGGAAACCTTCCGTCTCGACTACTACAGCGCGACGCTGCTGTTGCAACGTCTGTCAGCGCTCTTTTAATCGCCAGCGCCGGATGCGGCTAACGCCCTATCCGGCCCGTCAGGTATTCACAGGCATTTGCCGGAATCGACGTAATTCCCCCAGCAACAACAGCAGTAGCAGACCGACAATCACCAGCCCAAATCCACTTACGCTTGCCGAGGCGACCGGCGTCATCATCGCACCCAAACCACCTAACAACGCCGCGCCAATCGCGTCCCCGGTGACGTTCTGCGCCGTCCACAAACCGTTAATTCGCCCGAGCATCGCTTCTGGCGTCTGCGTCTGTAACAGGGTGTACTGCAACAAAGAGCTAACCGCACTTAACCAACCGAACAGCGCCAGGCAGACAACCCCAAGCTCCCAGACCGGCATCAACCCAAACAGACCGATAGCCAGGAATGAAGCCACGGTAGAACCCAGCATGATCAATCCCGGACGAACGCTGTGCGCCAGCTGTCCGCTGGTCAAAGCGCCCACCGCCGCGCCAAGAGGAATGGCCGCATACAACAAACCAATTTGCGCGCTCGACATCTGCCAGTTAATCGCCAGCGCCGGATACAGCACCCGCACGGCGCTCGCCATGGTCAACAGGCCGCCGAGCAGCGCAATGCCGCCAATCAGCGGACTGGCGAGCAAAAAGCGAAATGCTGCCAGCAGCGATTTCAGCGGATGCTCGCGCGGCTGCGGCGGTGGAGGTAACGCGGGAAGGCTCAATAAAGGCAGTAAGGTTATGAACGTGCCTGCCGCCGCCAGGCCGTAGTTCCAGGCCACGCCACCGGTCGCCAGCAGTACCCCACCAAGCATCGGCGAAATGACCGAACCCAAACGCACCGTCAGCATGGTAATCGCCCCGGCCTGCATCAAATTCTCCCTCCCGACCAACGCCGGCGTTGCTGCCAGCAAAGCCGTCACGCCCAGCGAGGCAAAGAAACCGTCCCATAAGCCAAGCAGATAAATCGCCAGTAACGACGGTTCGGGCAGCAGCGCATTCAGACACAAACCAATAAAGCCGACGCCACAGGTTCCACGCGCCAACAGGATCACTTTTTTACGCTCATAGCGGTCGGCCAGTACGCCGCCAACCATCAGGCCAATAAACATTGCGCTACCGGTCAATGTCACCGATAAACCCACTTGCCAGGTTGACTGGGTCATCATCTGGATCTGTACCGGAACCGCCACACCGAGTAGCCCCAAAGAGACAATGGAAATAAAACGAGCGAGGAAGACGGCGCGAAATGCAGGGTGGGTTTTCAACAGGCTGAGATTAAGCAGCCAGGATTGTCGATTCATTACAGAGCCTTACCAGGTACTTTTTCAATATCCATTCGATGGCTGCACATGCTAACATATCCAAATAAGATCGATAACGATAATTACTATCATTATCATGGAAGTTGATATGTCATGCTCTGTTTCCGCGACACGCGCTTTCGCCGTGCCCGGACTATTGTTATTACTTGTTCTCACCACGGTATTAAGTCTGGTCATTGGCGCAAAATCGCTACCTGCATCCGTGGTGCTGGATGCACTCATCGGCAGTTGCCAAAGCGCGGATTGCACCATTGTGCTGGACGCGCGACTGCCACGCACGCTGGCAGGACTGCTCGCCGGCGGCGCGCTGGGTCTGGCGGGCGCCTTAATGCAAACGCTCACGCGTAACCCGCTCGCCGATCCGGGGATCCTTGGCGTTAATTCTGGCGCCAGCTTCGCCATCGTGCTGGGCGCGTCGCTGTTCGGTTTCTCTTCCCCACAGGAACAATTGCTGATGGCTTTTTCCGGGGCGCTGATCGCCTCGCTGATTGTGGCGTTTACCGGTAGCCAGGGCGGCGGGCAGCTCAGTCCGGTACGACTGACGCTGGCGGGCGTTGCACTGGGTGCAGTGCTCGAGGGGCTATCCAACGGCATCGCCCTACTCAACCCGGACGTCTACGATCAGTTGCGATTCTGGCAGGCCGGTTCGCTGGATATCCGCAGTCTGCAAACGCTGAAGGTGGTGCTGGTGCCGATATTGATTGCCGCGGCTGCCGCATTGTTTCTCAGCCGCGCCCTGAATAGCCTGAGTCTTGGTAGCGACACTGCTACCGCGCTGGGCAGTAAAGTCGCCCGCACGCAGTTTATCGGCCTGCTGGCGATCACCGTCCTGTGCGGCAGCGCGACCGCAATTGTCGGTCCTATCGCCTTTATCGGCCTGATGATGCCGCATATGGCGCGCTGGCTGGTGGGGGCGGATCACCGCTGGTCACTGCCCGTTACCCTTCTTGCGACCCCCTCTCTGCTGTTAATTGCCGATATCATCGGTCGTCTGATTGTCCCCGGCGAGCTACGTGTTTCGGTGGTCAGCGCGTTTATCGGCGCGCCGGTGCTCATCTTTCTGGTTCGCCGTAAATCGCGCGGGGGTGGCGCATGATGCACCTCTCCCGTCGTTTGGTCATCAGCAGCCTGCTGCTGGTTGTAGGCTGTCTCGCCGTTGGCTTGTGGAGCCTGCGTAGCGGCGTCGTTACGCTGGAAACCCAGCAAATTATTGCCGCCCTGTTTGGTGATGCGCCGCGCAGTATCACGCTGGTGGTCACCGAATGGCGTTTGCCGCGCGTGCTCATGGCGTTATTGATTGGCGCGGCGCTCGGCGTGAGCGGCGCAATATTTCAGTCGCTGATGCGCAACCCGCTGGGCAGCCCGGATGTGATGGGTTTCAATACCGGTGCCTGGAGCGGTGTACTGGTGGCAATGGTGCTGTTTGGACAGCATCTCACCGCTATCGCGCTGGCGGCTATGCTGGGTGGTATCCTGACTTCACTGGTTGTCTGGGCGCTCGCCTGGCGCAACGGCATCGACACCTTCCGGCTGATTATTATCGGTATCGGCATACGCGCTATGCTGGTGGCGTTCAACACCTGGCTGCTGCTGAAAGCGTCATTAGAAACCGCATTAACGGCCGGACTGTGGAACGCCGGCTCGCTCAATGGCCTGACCTGGGCCAAGACCTGGCCTTCTGCCCCGCTGATTATTGTGATGCTGGTGTGCGCCACACTGCTGGTGCGCCGGATGCGTTTACTGGAAATGGGTGACGACAGCGCCTGTGCGCTAGGCGTCAGCGTTGAGCGTTCGCGTCTGATGATGATGCTGGTCGCCGTGGTACTGACCGCCGCCGCCACCGCGCTGGCAGGTCCAATTTCCTTTATTGCTCTCGTCGCCCCCCATATTGCGCGTCGACTTAGCGGCACATCCCGCTGGGGATTAACCCTGTCAGCGCTATGCGGCGCGCTGCTGCTGCTGATGGCGGATTTATGCGCCCAACAGCTGTTTATGCCTTATCAGCTTCCGGTGGGCGTTGTCACCGTAAGCCTCGGCGGTATTTATCTTATCGTCTTGTTAATTCAGGAGTCCCGCAAAAAATGATCGAATCAGTTGCCCGTTTGCGCGGCGACCAGTTAACGCTGGGTTATGGCAAGTTTACCGTAGCGGAAAATCTCAATGTGTCGATTCCCGACGGTCACTTTACCGCGATTATTGGGCCAAACGGCTGCGGGAAATCAACGCTACTGCGCACACTGAGTCGTCTGATGACGCCCGCCCACGGCAAGGTTTGGCTCGACGGTGAGCATATTCAGCACTATGCCAGCAAAGAGGTCGCACGCAGAATAGGTTTGCTGGCGCAAAAAGCCACCACGCCGGGTGATATTACCGTACAGGAGCTGGTTGCTCGCGGGCGTTACCCACATCAGCCGCTGTTTACCCGCTGGCGGCAAGAAGATGAAATCGCGGTAAACACAGCGATGCAGGCCACAGGGATCACCCATCTGGCGGCGCAAAGTGTAGATACGCTTTCCGGCGGACAACGCCAGCGCGCATGGATAGCAATGGTGCTGGCGCAGGAAACATCGATTATGTTGCTCGATGAACCCACCACCTGGCTGGATATCAGTCATCAGATTGATCTGCTGGAGCTGCTCAGTGAGCTAAACCGGGAGAAGGGTTATACGCTGGCCGCCGTTCTGCACGACCTCAATCAGGCCTGTCGCTATGCAACGCACCTGATTGCGCTGCGTGACGGAAAAATTATTGCCGAGGGGGCGCCGAAGGAGATAGTTACGGCGGAGCTTATCGAAAAAATCTATGGATTACGCTGTATGATTATCGACGATCCGGTTGCCGGCACGCCGTTAGTCGTACCGCTAGGGCGCAACAAATAGCGAGAGTTAACGTATGGCGGCTGCCTGCCGCCATACGGCAATTAATCACACCAGTTGCTGATCGATAAACGCCATTTTTTGCTTACGCGACACCATGGCGTAGTTCAGCAGAACGCCGCCACAGGCCACCATACCACCCAGTAACGCAGCCAGAATAACGATCATCGATTTAGCCGGACCATCTTTTTTCACCGGCAGCGAAGGTGAAAGCTGATATTTAAACGGCGTAAATTTTACGTCGCTCACGTTCATGGCTAACAGCTGATCAACGTGATATTGGCGGTTACGTAATTCTCCGTTAATTTCCGCAACATCTGTTACTGATTTTTCAATTTCTAATTTACGCGAGATACCGTCCGCGCCCAGTGAAATAGAGAAATCAGGATCATCTTTCACCGCCTGGCCATTACTGTAGACCGGCTTTTTAATCCCGGCGGCATTCGCAATCTCCAGGGAGTAGTTGAGGCGCTGAATATTTGCTTCCATCTGGTTTTTGAGCCTGACGCGATCCATCGCCAGTCTTTCTTTTTCATAACTGGTTTTGATGAACAGTTTATTGCGAATATCTTCCAGCGTTTCTTTCTCAACAATAGAAGAAATATAATGGATATAACCCTGTAGCACAGACTGGGCTTCTTCGGCCTGAGGGGCGGTAAAGCTCAGCGTCCATGAGGTATACAGCGAGGTCTCATTCTTTTTTCCCACATTGCTGTCAACCGCGGTCATTTTTTCACTGAGCCTGACGATTGCGCGGTGCAGGTCCATTTCGTCAATATCAGCGCCTTTCAATTGATCCATCACATAGGGTGAAGATCGCAGATAATTTTCTAACAATGAGGGCGACTGGAATTTTTTGATAAACAGGTTAAACACATCACTGCGGCTGACGTTAATATCCATATCCAGTACGCGCAATTTGGTCAACGTATTCTCGAGATCCTGCCACTGAACGGGTTCTGCCGGCGTCACGATGGCCTGACTGGTCCATTTTTGCGGCAGCAGGAAAGAGACCAGAATACCCACGCAGGCAAAAGCGAAAACGGTAGCCACAATTTTCGTCCTGGCGCGCCATAAGATTTCGACCAGGTTAATTAAATCAATTTCGTTGGCGTTTACCGTAGGCTGAGGATAAGCAGTAAATTCTGAAACGTTGTCTTGCTTAATATTCAATGATGACATGTTGCGTGACCTGAAAACTTTCCCAAAAGAAAAACACTCCCGTGGGAGAAGTCTACCAGCTAGTCAGAATTATCTGAAACTTTCTTTACGCATCCGCCCCCTACCAAAAATTATCTTCGGAATTTATTCACTCCCTTCGCCACCCAATTCCACACCAAAGCAACAACTCCACAACATGACATTGCATTATGGAGTTGTTCGATTGCCGTAATAGCAAAAGTGACTTTGTTACGCAGATTGATTAATCAACGCATTGATTACAGGCCCTATCGTCACAAACGCGGTGGGAGAAATGATGTCGACATGCGCGCAGTCGTGACGATAAACCTCCAGACTGGATATCCACGGTGACCAACTACGTTCAGGGCTAACGTCCTGCGGTAATGTGCGTTCAGCCACGAACAACGTAGCGTGACCCGCAAAAGCTACGCTGTGGGCTGTGGTTAACAGGCGAACCGCATCCGCATAATTGCCTTCGATAGCGTTGAATAACGCGTCAGACGCATTGCCCTGCTGTGCAGCCAGGAACGCTTCACGTTCACGCTCGATCTCCGCCAGTACGGCAGGATCCAAGCCATTGGCCTCTTTTTCCTGCCAATTTTGCGTTTCAGGCGGCCAGGTATCCAGCAGCCCCAGGAAGGCAACATCCTCCCCCCGGGCGTGTAAACGCGCGGCAATCCCCTGCGCCAGCGTCCCCCCCAGCGAGTAACCTAATAAATAGTATGGACCGTGAGGCTGCTGGTTAAGCAGCGTTGCCAGATGATGGTCACATACCGCATCGAGGTTTTCCGCCGTTTGCATGGGTCCATCCGGTCGCGGCGACTGAATGCCTGTAATCGACCACTGCGGGCTGAGGTAACGCGACAGCACGCTAAACTGCCAGGCAAAACCCGACGCGGGATGGAAGCAAAACAGCGTTGGGCCGTGACTTTCACGCAGCGGCAGCAGCGTCTCAAACCCCAGATGCTGCGACTGTTCATCATCATCACTCTCCAGCAATGCGCTGAGTTGTTCAACGGTAGAAGCCACCATAATCTGACCTGGCGTCACCTGTCGTTCAAACATACGACTCAATTGCGCCGCCAGCTTCATCGCCAGCAGAGAATGTCCGCCCAGCGCGAAGAAATCTGCCTCCACATCATTGACCTCACAATCCAGCAAGGCCGCAAAAGAGTGCGCAATGGTGGTTTCGATCCCAGGGCGCGGCGCACGTCCCGTTGTACGTGACGTTAACTGAGGCATCGGTAACGCTTTACGATCCAATTTACCGTTCGCGCTGAGCGGCAGCTCCGCCAGTTGCAGCAATACCGTCGGCACCATATGCGCTGGCAGTTTTTCGCGCAGACTCTCCCGCAATGCAGAGGTGTCCAGCGGTAAACCCGATTGCGACACCAGATACCCCACCAGTTGACGCGCATCGCCGCCGGTCGCCGCTGCCTGATTAAATACGCAGGCATGGGCAACAGCATGCTCGACATCGGGCAGTTGCTGCATCACCCGATCAATTTCCCCCAGTTCAATACGCTGTCCGCGAATTTTAAGCTGGTCATCGCTGCGCCCCAGGTATTCCACCGCGCCATTTTCCAGCCAGCGGGCCACATCCCCGGTACGGTACATGCGTTCACCGGCATTAAACGGATCGGCGATAAAGCGGCTTGCCGTCAGATCCGCTCGTCCCAGATAGCCCTGCGCCAGTTGGATCCCCGTCAGGTATAGATCGCCCGCTACGCCGAAGGGCACCGGACGCATCATGGCATCGAGGATCCGCAAACCGGTGTTCCATACCGGATAACCAATCGGCACGCTGTTGCCGGTTACGGCGGCGAGCGCTTCCCCCCAGGCCGGATACCAGCTCACATCAACCGCCGCTTCAGTTGGTCCGTACAAATTGTGCAACGGCGCATGGGTTAACTGTTCCCACTCACGACATAAATCTGCAGGCAAGGCTTCGCCGCTGCAGAATACCTGCTTCAGCGAAGCACAACTTTTCTGCGCAGTTTCTGGCGTCAATGACGCAATAAAAGCAGCCAGCATGGAAGGAACAAAGTGAGTGGTCGTCACCCCGTATTGGGCGAAGAATTGCTGCATCGCCAGCGGATCGCGATGCGCCTCGGGCTCCGCCATCACCAATTTTGCGCCGGCAATAAACGGCCAGAAAAATTCCCACACCGAGACATCAAAACTGCATGGTGTTTTTTGCGCCACCACATCCTCTGCCGTCAGCGGATAGTGATTTTGCATCCATAACAGGCGATTGACGATCGCCGTTTGCCCGACCATCACCCCTTTGGGTCTGCCGGTAGAACCGGAAGTAAAAATGATATAGGCCGTTTGATGCGGTTGAGAGAGGGCCAACGGCGCGGTATCTCCCGCTGGCAGCGGCGCGTTGTAGCACAGACTTTCCAGCCCCGGGATATCGCCAAAGCGCGCCAGTTGATCATCGGTGGCGATCACTAATTTTGGCTTTGCATCTTCGAGCATCATCCGCAGGCGATCGTCCGGGTATCCGGTATCCAATGGCAGCCAGGCGGCTCCGGCTTCAACAATACCGTGCAGCGCCAGCGTCAAGAATACTGAACGCGGTAATGCCACGGCAACGCTGTCACCTGGCTGTACGCCCCGCGCGCGCAGTAGCTGCGCCAGCGCCACAACCTGCTGGCGCATTTCACGATAACTAAACTGATAACGAGCATCGGCCAGCGCCGGGGCATCCGGTGTTTTATCGGCCTGCTGTGCCACCAGCGCGCTCAGCGTCGTGGCCGGGATCTCCACGGTCGTGTCGTTAATCTTCGCCAGTTGCTCATACTCCGCTGGCAACAGCATCCCGGCCTCACCACAGCATAGCGCCGGATTGTCGGCAAACTGTTCGATAAGCGCGGTTAAACGCGATGCGTGTTGCGCCAGTGTCGCGGCATCATAACGCTGTTTATTGGCGAGGATTTCAATACTCAGCCCACCGTTTTCATCCGGGAATAGCGCCAGCTCAAGATCGTTGACCGGGCCTGTCGCCAGGGTATGGGTCTGCGCCTGAACGCCGGGAATATTTAGCTGATAATCGAATATTTTCACGTTCAGCACCGGGCCAAACAGCGGCTCGGTACCGGCTGCACGCCCGCTGTCGCGCACAATTTGTTCAGCGTCATAACGCTGATGTCGGCGCATTTTCTTCAACTGCCCTGCCAACCGCTGTGCCAGCGCAGGCAAGCTTTCTGCCGCATCCAGCCTCACGCCAAAGGGCAAAACGTTTAAAACCGGTCCGGTGGACGTGAGTGCCGCCGATCCCATACGCCGCATAAAGATAAATCCGGCGGCATAATCCATTCGGCTGCATAAACGTCCCAGCCACAACGCTACCAGCGCGAGGGCCAGATCCGCACGCTGCACATCAGGCATACGTGCTGCAAGCTGGCGGAACGCGCCTTCAGGCGCGGTGAGCTTCAGACGAATAATATCGGCACTGGCCGAGCGCCCCGGCAACGGTTTGTTCGACAACGACGCCGGGGGCGGTAACTGTTTACGCTGCTCGGTCCAGAAAGTAGCATCACGTTGCCAGGCATCGCTTTGACGATACTGTTGATACTCTTCCACGACCTCGGCAAACGGCGTAAAAGGAGAATCCGGCGTGGGTTCGCCACTCTGCCATGCGCAGTAAATGGCGGCTATCTGGCGGGTAATGGCGGGAAAGCTGAAGCCATCAACCAGCAGATGATGGTAACGCTGATACCAGTACCAGCGGTTATCACCTACCTGAATGAGCTGATGGAAAACCAACGGTTTATGGCCATCAGCGCGTAAGTCCTGTTGCAGATCGGTCTGCATCAGTGCGCGGGCTGCTTTATGTGGGTGAGATTTTTCGCGCAGGTCGAAAATTTCAGGTTCCGCGAAGGTGAGCGCAGGATCAACCCATTGCCAGACCTCGCCGTTATCTTCGCTAAACCGCATCCGCAGAGTATCAGCCTGCTCCAGACCGGCAACGATTGCCTTTGCCAGCAACGGCGCGTTCAGTTCGCCGGTTAATTCTACGTAGTGCGCCACGCTCCACGCCGAGGGCAAGGTGGAGAGTTTTTCCGCCATCCAGATCCCCGGCTGAGCCGCGACTAACGGTAAACGCTGAGTCATGGAGCCTCCTGCACATCAACGTAGTTTGCTGGCGTCAGCGTGGTCCAGTTTGCATCCAGCCATTGCTGACAGGCTTCCTGCGATTGCGGTTCGCACGCGACTTGCCAGCCAGCAGGAAGTGAGCACTGCTGCGGCCAGAGGCTAAACTGACGCTGTGGGTTTTGCAGAATGTAAAACTGGCCCTGCGGATTATCGAAGGGGTTACTGAACTCCATACTCAACTCCTGTCGTGGAACATCGTCCGGTTAAATCGTCTCGGAAAGCGGCTGCCAGAGCGCCATTAGCCCTTGCATCAGGCCACCGCGCCAGCAAAGCGCATCGTGTCCGCCATCAACCTGACGCCAGAAAATAGATTGTGGTGCAGAGGGTAATTGGGCATATAGCGCCTGATTGGCACGAAAAATTATCGGCTCGCGGATCCCGGCCTCCAGAACGATACGCAGCCCCTGAACGCTGATCTTGCCGCTCTTCAGTTGTTCAACAATCGCCCCATCCTGATGACCGCCGCGATGCGGCCACCAGAAAGAACCGGACTGGCTGAGCACACAGCCAAAGCGCGCGGGCCAGTTCAGCCCGGCATACAGCGCAGACAACCCGCCAAAACTTTGTCCGGCTACCACCGTGCGCTGCGGATCGTCACTGAACGCAGTGGTCGTCTTCACCAGCGGCAAAAGCTCCTGCTGTACCGCCAACCAAAAATCCGAGTTACACGGTAGTTCGCGGCTACGATGAGATGTGTCGATAGCGTCAATCAGGAGATATACGGCGGGAGGGAGATCTCCGCGGTGCGTGAGCGAAGCCAGCGCAGGCCACACCGGCATACTTTGCGCCCAAAACTGACCGTCCAGCAGGATAGCCAGCGGACGTGCTTCTGGTTGGTCGTCACCGGTGGTAAATACCCATACGCGACGCGTATTGCAAAGCCTGGCGCTGTGCCATTGCAGGCAAACTGCGGGGCAATCGGGAGCCGCGGGCTGATCCCAGCCGGGCTGTACGGGAGCGTCTGGCATTTCGAGCGCTGACACCGCATGGCCACGACCTCCCCGCCAGCTCTGCGGATTGAGAGGATCGGCAATCGCCTGCGGTAACAATTGTCGCCAGCCTTCACGCAGCACGTTTCGGTCAGGCGTTTCGTCCACCGCCAGCGCGGCAAAAATGTCATCCCGCGCGGTGGGAATGAAGCAGTAGCTACCGCGCCAGTTGGCGCTGAGGGAAACACTCCAGCACCAAACATTTGTACCGTTAATGCGTTGCATCGACTGAGGGGGGACATTTTGATGATGGTCGGTGACGCCGGTGATATAGACCCACACACGACGAATGGCTGACTCTTTTTCCGTTCCCTGCGGGTCACGCCACCAGAAGGTTACCCGATAATTTCCGTTCTCTTCACGCTCCCACTCCGGGCCTTTTTTCGACTGCCACCACGCTTCGCTTCCCGTCTTTAACGTCGTCACCGCCATAACCCCATGTTTACTGTGAATTTTTATGATCTAGTGTGAAATATATTGATAATATTATTGATAACTATTTGCATTTGCAATAGCGTATTGTCGCGCTGTGGGAAGCGCGCACAGTTTTTCACCACTTATAAACCGACCTGGCGCTGCGTACTTTTTCTGGAACGGAGGGTTTACGCGGATGCGGGCGACATCAGACCAAATGCCGCACCACGGCACATGGGTACTCGTGGCTAAAAGAACAGCAGGACATACAATGAACAACAAGATTCATTCACTGGCCTTATTGGTCAATTTAGGGATTTACGGGGTAGCACTGCCAGCAATGGCAGAAGATCAAACTGATAACGCCGCTGTCTCTCATGAAGACACCATCGTCGTTACCGCCGCGCAGCAAAACCTGCAGGCGCCGGGTGTTTCAACCATCACCGCGGATGAAATCCGTAAAAATCCTCCCGCGCGCGATGTTGCGGAAATCATCCGTACCATGCCTGGCGTTAACCTGACCGGCAACTCAACCAGCGGCCAGCGCGGTAACAACCGTCAGATTGATATTCGTGGTATGGGTCCAGAAAACACCCTGATTCTGATCGACGGTAAGCCGGTGACCAGCCGTAACTCCGTGCGTCAGGGCTGGCGCGGCGAGCGTGATACCCGTGGCGATACCGCCTGGGTGCCACCGGAAATGATCGAGCGTATTGAAGTGCTGCGTGGTCCTGCCGCAGCACGTTACGGCAACGGAGCTGCGGGCGGCGTGGTGAATATCATCACCAAAAAAGGCAGCAATGAATGGCACGGTTCGTGGGATACCTATTTCAATGCCCCGGAACACAAAGACGAAGGCTCGACCAAACGTACCAACTTTAGCCTGAACGGCCCAATGGGCGGGGATTTCAGCTTCCGTCTGTACGGTAATCTGGATAAAACGCAGGCCGATGCCTGGGATATCAACCAGGGTCATCAGTCAGAACGCACCGGCACCTACGCCAATACCTTACCGGCCGGTCGTGAAGGCGTTATCAATAAAGACATTAACGGCGTAGTTCGCTGGGATTTCGCCCCGCTCCAGTCGCTGGAACTGGAAGCGGGTTATAGCCGCCAGGGCAACCTGTACGCAGGCGATACCCAAAACACCAACACCAACCAACTGGTGAAAGATAACTACGGGAAAGAGACCAACCGTCTTTATCGTCAGAACTACTCTCTGACCTGGAACGGCGGCTGGGATAATGGCGTTACCACCAGCAACTGGGTGCAATATGAACATACGCGTAACTCCCGTACGCCGGAAGGTCTGGCGGGAGGAACCGAGGGGATCTTTGACCCGAATGCGTCACAAAAATATGTCGATGCCGACCTGAATGACGTCATGCTGCACAGTGAAATCAGCATTCCACTGGACCTGCTGGTCAACCAAAACCTGACGCTCGGTACCGAGTGGAACCAGCAGCGCATGAAGGATATGCTCTCCAATTCGCAGACCTTTATGGGCGGTGATATCCCAGGTTACAGCAGCACCAACCGCAGCCCGTACTCCGATGCGGAAATTTTCTCTCTGTTTGCTGAAAACAACATGGAACTGACCGACAGCACCATGCTGACGCCGGGTCTGCGTTTCGATCACCACAGTATCGTCGGCGATAACTGGAGCCCATCTCTGAACCTGTCACAAGGTCTGGGCGATGACTTCACCCTGAAGATGGGGATTGCGCGCGCCTATAAAGCGCCAAGCCTGTATCAGCTCAACCCGAATTATATTCTCTACAGTAAAGGCCAGGGTTGCTACGCCACTGGCTCCGCCACCGGCATCGGTTGCTACATGATGGGCAACGACGATCTGAAGGCCGAAACCAGTATCAACAAAGAGATTGGTCTTGAGTTTAAGCGTGACGGCTGGCTGGCCGGGGTAACCTGGTTCCGCAACGATTACCGCAACAAGATTGAAGCGGGGACGGTACCG
>NZ_CP069763.1:2717262-2718146 GCF_016893685.1 Citrobacter cronae | reverse complement strand
ACTTACACCGATATCTATCAGTGGGAAAACATTCCTAAAGCGGTGGTTGAGGGTCTGGAAGGTACGCTGAACGTGCCGGTTAGCGAAACCGTTACCTGGACCAACAACATCACTTACATGCTGCAAAGTAAGAATAAAGAGACCGGCGAACGCCTGTCGATTATTCCTGAGTACACGCTGAACTCGACCCTGAGCTGGCAGGCACGCGAAGATTTGTCGCTGCAATCCACCTTCACCTGGTACGGTAAACAGCAGCCGAAAAAATATGATTACCAGGGCAAACCGGTAACCGGCAGTTCGGCGAGTGAAGTCAGCCCGTACAGCATCGTCGGCCTGAGCGCGACCTGGGATGTGACGAAAAACGTCAGCCTGACCGGCGGCGTGGATAACGTCTTTGACAAGCGTTTATGGCGTGAAGGTAATGCCCAGACCACGGGCGATATTGTGACCGGAAACTATATGGCGGGCGCGGGCGCGAACACCTATAACGAACCAGGCCGGACGTGGTTCATGAGCGTTAACACACACTTCTGATAACGTTTCCCCCTCTCCTCCCTGCGGGGAGAGGGAAAGCATAACCATGATGCACACCACGCACACACCGCTCACTTTCGCAGACCACACGCTGCACATTGTCGAGTTCGATCCCGCCAGCTTCCATGAGCAGGACCTGCTCTGGCTGCCCCACCACGCTCAGCTCCTGTCCAGTGGACGTAAGCGTAAAGCAGAGCACTTAGCAGGACGTATTGCCGCAGTACATGCATTACGTGAATACGGTATCAAAACTGTGCCCGGCATCGGCAGGCAACGCCAACCATTGTGGCCGCAAAATCTGTTTGGCAGCATCAGCCACAGTGCATCGACAGCGCTGGCGGTGGTATCGA
>NZ_CP069763.1:2676948-2716835 GCF_016893685.1 Citrobacter cronae | reverse complement strand
CGTTGCCGCCCATGTTCATCAAAGTTGTCGGCAGCCAGCCAACGCTGCAATGCGGCATCGCGCTGCGGCCATTCGCTGTCAATCATTGATAACCAGTCGCTGTCGCGGTTGCGCCCCTTACGCACGATCTTCTGGCGAAAACGCCCTTCGAAGATAAACCCCAGACGCTCTGCCGCCCGTCGCGACGCCGTGTTCAACGAATCGCATTTCCACTCCACGCGCCGATAGCCTGACGCAAACGCCTGACGCAGCAGCAGCCAGACGCTTTCGGTGCCGAGTACCGTATTTTTCATGCGCGGCGACCAGGTCACATGACCAATTTCGACCGAGCCATGCTCCCGTTCGATCGCCATAAAGCACACCAGGCCAACTGCACGCCCGGAACGCTGTTCAATTACCGCATAGGGAACCAGGGAGACGTCAGTGGATTTTGCCGCTATCCAGCAAGCCGCGGCTTCAACGCTCGTTGGGCGGGAGCTTGCAAGCCAGGTCCAGTCGCGATCGTCGGGTGCCTGCGCATAGGCATCAAACAGGTCGGCGGCATGGCTGTCGGCATCCAGAGGAACCAAACGGCAATACTGCCCAACAAGCTCTTCCCGTGGCAGCACGGCGGCCCCCTTCCAGTCCGGCACAACATCGCCGACTGTCTGTCCATAAAGATTTATTTCCGGCACGGATTCCCCCCTGTTGCGAAGCAAAAAATAGTTATAGCACCTGCCATTTCACCTTCAAAGCGTCACCCGGTGATTTCTTACGCAAAACAGAAAACCAGCAGTCCTTCTATACTTAATTAAAATCAACGCTGAAGAGAGCCCTATGTCACTACCCGATTTTCATGTTTCCGACCCTTTTACGCTAGGCATTGAACTGGAAATGCAGGTGGTTAATCCCCCAGGTTACGACCTGAGCCAGGATTCTTCCCGGCTGATTGACGCCATTAAGCCACAGCTTACCGCCGGGGAAGTGAAGCACGATATCACCGAAAGTATGCTGGAGATGGCAACCGGGGTTTGTCGCAATATCGACCAGGCTGATGCTGAATTGTCGGCCATGCAGCAGATAATCATGCGGGTTGCGGCAGAGCATCACCTCGCCATCTGCGGCGGCGGTACGCACCCATTTCAAAAATGGCAACGTCAGGAAGTCTGCGATGACGAACGCTATCGACGTAACCTGGAAAATTTTGGTTATCTTATTCAGCAGGCGACCGTTTTCGGTCAGCACGTCCATGTTGGCTGTGCCAACGGTGATGATGCAATTTATCTCCTGCACGGGCTGTCGCGATTTGTTCCTCATTTTATCGCGCTCTCTGCCGCCTCGCCTTACATGCAGACATCCGACACGCAATTTGCCTGCGCGCGCCTGAATATATTCTCCGGCTTTCCCGATAACGGTCCGATGCCATGGGTAAATAACTGGCAGGAATTTACGGGACTATTTCGCCGGCTGGCTTACACCAGCATGATTGATAGCATTAAAGATTTGCACTGGGATATCCGCCCCAGCCCGCACTTCGGTACGGTTGAGGTTCGGGTAATGGACACTCCGTTGACCCTTAAACACGCGGTCAATATGGCGGGACTGATACAGTCCACCGCCCACTGGCTACTCACCAAACGTCCATTCAAACACCAGGAGCGTGATTATTTACTGTATAAATTCAACCGTTTTCAGGCCTGCCGTTTTGGTATGGCGGGAATCGTCACCGACGTGAATACGGGCGATGGGCATCGCCTGGCGGATGACACGCTACGACTGCTGGAGAATGTCGCCGCCTCTGCGGAGAAAGTGGGGGCGACCAGCGCGATTGAAGCCTTACGCCTGCAGGTTAAACATGGTCATGATGAAGCACAGAATATGCGTGATTTCGTGGCGGAAGGCGGATCGTTGAGTGGTCTGGTGAAAAAACACTGTGAGATTTGGGCAGGGCTTTAGGCGTGGGGTTTGCGTTGCCCGCTGAGATCCCGGACAATGGTATTTTAACTCAAGTTTAACAATACCATGAAACACCCGCTTGAATCGCTGATGACCGCCGCTGGGATCCTGCTGCTGGCTTTTCTGTCCTGCCTGCTCTTACCTGCCCCTTCACTTGGCCTGGTGCTGGCGCAAAAACTCGTCGCCACCTTTCATCTGATGGATCTCAACCAGTTTTACACGTTGCTGTTTTGCCTGTGGTTTTTACTACTGGGGGTGATTGAGTATTTTGTGCTGCGCTACATTTGGCGGCGCTGGTTCTCGCTGGCGGATTAAACCCGCGAGAACCCGGTGCCGTTAATGCGTTCGACTATGATTTTCTTTGCGATAAGCGCCCGGCGGTTGACTAAACGTACGGGTGAAAATACGCGTAAAAGTCTGCTGTGAATCGAATCCGTACTTCAAACAGATGTCGTACACTTTCTGATCGGTATCGCGCAGATCGCGCGCCGCCAGCAGCAGTTTACGCTCACGGATGTAACGCCCCAAGCTCTCGCCTTTGTACTGCATAAAAAGACGCTGTAGGTGCCATTTTGAATAACCCGCATGGCGGGCAATATCATCAATGCGCAATGGTTGATTCAAATTATCATCAATCCATTCAACAATCGTATCAATTACCTGAGCAGAAATCGTCATCATGCTCTCCCCTGTGTTCATTGATTCGCCTGCTGCCACCAGGCCGTAAACGTTTGGTCCGGTTCGGACAGTATGACCGGTTCACCCAGCATCGGCGTCAGCAGTCGGTAATCTTGTTGGCGGCTGGCAAGCGCCAGTCGTTTGTACGGATCATCCCAGGTATGTTTCGCCAGAACAAAACGACCTGCGTGCCCGGGCAAAACGGCTTTCGCATGCAGATCCGCCGCGGCCTGAGCCGTCTCTTCCGGCATCATGTGAATAAACTTCCAGTCCTGGTCATACTGACCGTTCTCCATAATCGCCAAATCAACCGAGCCAAACTGCTCGCCAATGGCTTTAAAATGCGGCCCGTAGCCGGAATCCCCGCTGTAATAAACGTTCTGCCCCGGCATTTCAAACATAAAGCTGGCCCACAGCGTCTGATTACGCTTAATGCCTCGCCCCGAAAAATGGCGGGCTGGCAGAACATGAACAATCAGTGAATCCGTCACTCTGACGGACTGATTCCAGTCACGTTCGTCGATTATCTCGCTGCGCATTCCCCAATAACGCAGATGCGACCCCACACCCAGCGGCGTAATCACCCGTTTAATCTTCGGCATTAACGCCTTGATGGTGGCGAGATCCAGATGGTCATAATGATCGTGCGAGATGATGAGCAGATCGATCTCCGGCATCGTCTGCGCGGTCCACGGATAATCCCCGGCAAAGGCTTTGTTCAGAAATGAAAACGGCGCGGCATAGTTGCTGAACACCGGATCAATCAGGATGCGTTGACCCGCCAGTTGCAAATACCATGAGGAGTGGCCCAGCCAGACCAGAGTATCCTGCTGCGGCGGTAACCCGGCGAGATCGCTCGCCACCAGCGGTAACGGCTGCGCTGGCCGCGCATTTTCACGTTTAGCGACCAGAAACTCCCACCAGGCCGCCAGCATACCTTTGTTACCGGTATAGCCCGGTGTTGGCACCTGGTTATGAAACTGTCCATCACGATAGTGTGGCGACAGTTCAACCTGACTCAGTTGTGCCCCTTGCGGCGCCTGGCCAAATCCGGCATTGAGTACAAACGGTAAACTTGTAGCAGCGGCAATAAGCATAATAACAACCACACAAACTGTGAGACGCTTCATATCCTGACCTTAAACGCGCCTCCTTTCCGCTGGTTTGCGCGACTGACTCTTGATTATGAGTGAGTAAGCACTCATTATAGAAATCGAAAGTTCGCCGTCAAGATGATTTTCAATCTTTGACATTCTCCGTTGCGGTGCTGCAAAGGCCGTGATTCAATCATGTTTTTTACAGACTTAAGGGTAAAGTGTAGTGGCTCGTCCGAAGAGTGAAGACAAAAAACTGGCATTACTGGAAGCTGCAACCACAGCATTTGCACAATCAGGTATTGCGGCCTCAACCGCCGTAATCGCGCGCAATGCAGGGGTTGCCGTTGTTTCGCTATTTCGCGACCAAAGATGATCTGATCAACGAGCTTTACCTCTTTTTAAAACACGATCTCTGCCAGTCAATGATGGCCAATCTGGACCGTTCAGTGACCGATGCCAAAACCATGACTCACTACATCTGGAACAGCTACATTAGCTGGGGTCTGAATCATACCTGCGGACATCGCACCATTCGTCAGTTGGCCGTCAGCGAGAAAATCAGCAAAGAAACTGAACAGCAGGCTGACGATATGTTCCCGGAACTGCGCGATCTTTGTCATCGCTCCGTGCGCCCTGAATTTATGTCGGACGAGTATCGCGCCTTCGGCGACGGGCTTTTTTTGACACTTGCAGAAACAACCATGGAATTCGCTGCCCGCAACCCTGCCCGCGCGACGGAATACATTTCGTTGGGGTTTGAAGCCATGTGGCGCGCCCTGACCCGCGAGGAAAAATAATGGATGGAAAGACACTGCATGTCTGCGCGAAGCGCCTTGCGCTTGAACTGCCTTTTACTGAGCACTGCTGGCCTTTTGGCCCGGAATACGACGTGTTCAAGGTCGGCGGCAAGATTTTCATGCTGGTCTTTGAACATCACGGACGCCCGCTGGTTAACCTGAAATCCGATCCGCAAAAATCACTGTTAAATCAGCAGATCTACCCCAGCATTGAACCCGGTTATCACATGAATAAAAAGCACTGGATCTCAGTCTATCCAGGCGACGACATTACCGAGTCATTGCTGACGGACCTGGTGAGCGACTCATGGCACCGGGTGGTGGATGGTTTGCCTAAGCGCGATCAGCAACGCCTGCGGCCAGGCTGATTTATCGTTAGCGTCGATAAGTGTTTTTGCATTTTTCGCTCTTATCATTTTCTCGCTAACCCTGTACCCTGCTGAAACTAAACGCACCCGCAGGGTAGGAAAACCACCAGGAGTAGTTATGGATATTGTTTCTGTCGCCTTAAAACGTTACTCCACTAAGGCATTCGATCCGAATAAAAAACTGACCGCTGAGCAGGCCGAAAAATTAAAAACGCTGCTGCAGTTTAGCCCGTCCAGCACCAACTCTCAGCCGTGGCACTTTATCGTTGCCAGCACTGACGAAGGTAAAGCGCGCGTGGCGAAATCCGCAGCCGGCGGCTTTGTATTCAACGAGCGTAAAATGCTGGATGCCTCCCACGTTGTGGTGTTCTGCGCCAAAACGGCGATGGACGATGCATGGCTGGAGCGCGTCGTCGATCAAGAAGAGCGCGATGGCCGTTTCGCTACCCCGGAAGCCAAAGCCGCTAACCACAAAGGCCGTACTTTCTTTGCCGACCTGCACCGCAAAGATCTCAAAGATGACAACCACTGGATGGCGAAACAGGTGTACCTGAACGTCGGTAACTTCCTGCTGGGCGTTGCGGCGATGGGGCTGGACGCGGTGCCAATCGAAGGCTTTGATGCTGCCGTTCTCGACGCAGAGTTTGGCCTGAAAGAAAAAGGTTTCACCAGCGTAGTCGTGGTCCCGGTAGGTCATCACAGCGTAGAGGATTTCAACGCCGCGCTGCCGAAATCTCGTCTGCCGTTGGAAACAACGCTGACTGAAGTCTGATTTTTGCCGTTATGCCCGATGCGTGTCGCCGTCATCGGGCGTATCACTACTGATTCAGCCACGCCAGAGCCTGCTCCCCCGCTTCATCCATCGGTAAATAAACCAGCAGCCGCGAACCGTTACGCGGGGCGGAATACCAGTACATTTGCTGCAAGCTAAAACGCCCTAACTGCGGATGAACAAAGTTTTTGACCTGATTTTCCACACCGCGAACGTCATAACGCTGATGCCATAATGCTTCAAACTCAGACGATGCGGCAAAAAAGCGCGCCAGTTTATTTTCCCAAACAGGATCGCTGCGATGTTCCGCCATTGCCGCACGGAAATAAGAAACAAACGTCGGTAATACATCGCAGTTTGCTATACGGCTACGCCAGGTTTCATTCGTGAGATAGAGGTAAATACAGTTGCGGTCTTCGCTCGGGAGCGTGGAGAAATCAACGCCCATCAACCGGCAAAAACTGTCGTTCCAGGCCACGATGTCAAAACTGGGTTTCTGAATACTGGCGGGCTGCGGCATCAGGCTGTCGAGCATCTTTCGGGTGCCTGGCGCAATCCCTTCACACACCATCACCGGCGTGGATTCCGGTGGCGTCAATCCGGCCAGTACAAACAGGTGGCGGGTTTCCAGCGGACTGCATTGCAGCGCGCTCGCCACGTTCAGTAAGACCGCTTGCGACGGATTGACCTCTCGCCCCTGCTCCAGCCAGGTGTACCAGGTGACGCCAACGTTAGCCAACATCGCGACTTCTTCGCGGCGCAGACCGGGCGTTCTTCGCCGCCCAATGCGCGGCAGACCCAGACGCTGCGGATCGAGGCTTTCCCGTCGCGCACGTAAAAACGCGCCAAGCTGCTTGCGGCTGTCATCAGGGAGAATAACCGCGGATTCCTGTTGCGCTATTACCGACATGGACTCTCCAGCATAGTAGTACTAATACCAGTATAACCAGGAACTGGTACCCGTTTAATTTTTCAGTGATGCTACGTCCATCTGCAAAATGATGCAATGGAGTTACTATGAGTACATCAACTGTTTCACCCGGCCGCATAGGGTTGCTCCTGTTATTGACAGGCCAAATGCTCCCGCTCATCGATACATCAATTACCAATGTCGCTCTGGATTCCATTACCCAGTCGCTTCAGGCCACCACCACGCAGCTGGAGCTGATTGTCGCTTTGTACGGGGTGACTTTCGCCGTTTGTCTGGCGCTGGGCAGCAAACTCGGTGATAACTATGGTCGCCGCCGCCTGTTTATGACAGGCGTCGTGCTGTTTGGCATCGCCTCTCTTTTATGCGGGATGGCGAATTCCATTCATATGTTACTGGCTGCCCGCGTTCTACAAGGTGCGGGCGCGGCGCTAATCGTGCCGCAGATCCTTGCCACCCTGCACGTCACGCTGAAAGGTCCTGCACATGCGCGGGCCATCAGTTTGTATGGAGGAATTGGCGGCATCGCGTTTATTGTCGGCCAGATGGGCGGAGGCTGGCTGGTTTCGGCAGATATTGCAGGGCTGGGCTGGCGCAACGCCTTTTTTATTAATGTCCCGATCTGTCTGTTAGTTCTGATGTTCAGCCAACGCTATGTCCCGGAAACCACGCGAGAAACCCGAACCCGCATCGACTGGCTGGGCACCAGCAGTCTGGCTGCGATTCTCTGCTGCTTGTTGTTTCCCATGGCATTAGGCCCGGAAACCGGCTGGCCGTGGCAGACTCAGCTTGCTCTGGTCGCCATCCTGCCTTTGGGATGGTGGATGCGCAGCAATGCGTTACGACAAGAACAGACCGGGCAACATCCTCTCTTACCGCCACGCCTGTTAAAACTCAGCAGCATCCGGTTCGGCGTGCTGATCGCATTACTGTTTTTTAGCGCCTGGTCAGGATTTATGTTCTGTATGGCGCTGACGCTACAGGCCGGTCTGGGGATGGCGCCCTGGGAATCCGGCAATAGCTTTATTGCGCTTGGCGCAGCCTATTTTATCTCCGCCTGTTACGCACCGCGACTCATTGCCCGCTATAGCACGGGACGTATTCTGCTCACCGGGTTGATTATTCAGATCGCTGGCTTGATGGGCTTAATGATGACCTTCTGGTATTCAGGTATGCATACCTCGGCCATTTCGCTCGTTCCGGCGACAGCGTTTATCGGCTATGGTCAGGCGCTGATTGTGAACAGTTTTTATCGCATCGGTATGCGCGATATCGCCACGCACGATGCGGGCGCCGGAACCACCATTCTGAGTACGTTGCAGCAGGCAACATTAGGACTCGGTCCCGCCGTGTTGGGGGCGCTGTTCCTGCATCTGCAGCAACATTACCATGGTGATTACACGCGCTCGGTTATCGGCTTTTTAGCCGTCGAAGCCACAATGATGACCGTACTGTTACTGACTACCTTTTTATTTCGCCGCACGCTGAATATCAATCCGGTGTGCGCCAGCATCACCGCAAAATCGTAGGCAAGACGAGCGTAATTTGCATAAGCTCCCGACAGCGGTCATCATAGGCCGCTGTTTATTAAGGAGACATTATGCAGGAATTGATATCTCAGGTAGAAGAACTCGGCATTGAAATAAACCACACCACCTCGCTGGTGATGATTTTTGGCATTATTTTTCTCACCGCCATTATTGTTCACGTTATTTTGCACTGGGTGGTGCTGCGCGCATTTGAAAAGCGCGCGAACGCCAGCTCCCGTCTGTGGCTACAAATCATCACGCAGAACAAGTTATTTCACCGGCTGGCATTCACCCTGCAGGGTATCATTGTCAACATTCAGGCCGCGCTGTGGTTACAAAAAGGCAGCGAAGCCGCAGAGATATTAGTGACCTGCGCTCAGCTGTGGATCATGATGTACGCCCTGCTGTCCCTGTTCTCCCTGCTGGACGTTATTCTCAATCTGTCGCAAAAACTCCCAGCCGCATCTCAGCTACCGTTGAAAGGTATATTCCAGGGAATCAAACTGATCGGCGCAATTATCGTTGGGATTTTGATGATTTCCCTGCTGATTGGTCAGTCCCCGGCAATACTGATAAGCGGCCTGGGCGCGATGGCCGCCGTCTTAATGCTGGTGTTTAAAGATCCCATCCTCGGCCTGGTGGCCGGCATACAGCTTTCAGCCAACGATATGTTGAAGTTGGGCGACTGGCTGGAAATGCCGAAATACGGCGCAGACGGCGCGGTTATCGATATTGGTTTGACCACGGTGAAAGTGCGCAACTGGGATAACACCATCACCACTATCCCCACCTGGTCACTGGTATCGGACTCTTTTAAAAACTGGAGCGGGATGTCTGCTTCCGGGGGGCGACGCATTAAACGCAGCATCAGCATTGATGCCACCAGCATTCATTTTCTTGACGAAGATGAACGCCAGCGACTGCATAAAGCACACCTGCTAAAGCCGTATTTAACCACGCGTCATCAGGAAATTGACGAATGGAATCAGCTATTGGATGCGCCTGAATCCGTATTGAATCACCGCCGGATGACCAATATTGGCACTTTCCGCGCCTATCTGAACGAATATTTACGTCACCATCCGCGGATTCGCAAAGATATGACGTTAATGGTACGCCAGCTTGCGCCAGACGATCATGGTTTGCCGATCGAGATTTATGCTTTTACCAATACGGTAGTCTGGCTGGAATATGAAAGTATTCAGGCTGATATCTTCGACCATATATTCGCAGTGATCGAAGAGTTTGGCTTACGCATTCATCAGTCGCCTACCGGAAATGATATTCGCGCATTGTCAGGGGCTTTTCAGCGTTAATCGGCAATGAGAAGTGGTAACCGATCTCATCGCCAGGATGAGATCGGTTAGATATTAGCGGGATTTACGGCGCAGCAGTTTGAAGGCAACAAACAGGAACAGGATCCATATCGGCAGCAAAATAGCGGACAAGCGCATATCATCCATGGTGCACATCAGCACCAGAATCATGCCGAGGAAGGCAATGCACAGATAGTTTCCGGCCGGATACAACAGCGCTTTAAACTGGGTATCACGTCCTTTGCGGCGCATCGCCGCGCGGAATCGCAAATGCGCCAGACAAATCATAATCCAGTTTAGTAGCAGCGTCGCGACAACCAGCGCCATCAACAGACTGAACGCTTTTTGCGGCAGCACATAGTTGATCAACACCACCAGTGACGTAATCGCGCCGGACAGAATCAATGAGTTCACCGGAACGCCACGACGACTGACGCGGGTTAAAAACTTCGGCGCATTTCCCTGCACGGACAAGCCAAACAGCATGCGGCTGTTTGAGTAAACACCGCTGTTATAGACCGACAGCGAAGCCACCAGAATGACAAAGTTCAGTGCAGAAGCCACCACGTTACTGTCAAGATTATGGAAAATCATCACAAACGGGCTACTGTTTGATTTCACTTCCACCCACGGGTACAAGGCCAGCAGCACCACCAGGGAACCGATGTAAAACAGCAAAATACGGTACACCACCTGATTTACCGCTTTCGGGATACTTTTCTGCGGATCCTGCGCTTCCGCGGCAGTGATCCCTATCAATTCCAGCCCGCCAAACGAGAACATAATCACCGCCAGCGAGAGGATCAATCCGTTCCAGCCGGTGGCAAAAAAGCCGTTGTAACGCCAGAGATTATCGATGCTCGCATGTTCCCCGCCGTTACCGGAAAACAGCATCCAGATACCAAAGCCAATCATGCCGATAATGGCCAGCACTTTAATCAGCGCAAACCAGAATTCCGTTTCGCCATACAGACGTACGTTAACCAGATTGACGGCGTTGATGATCACAAAAAACGCGGCGGCCCAAATCCAGGTGGGGACATCGGGCAGCCAGTACTGCATGTAGATTCCGGCCGCTGTCAGCTCCGCCATGCCAACCAGCACAAACATCACCCAGTAGTTCCAACCGGACAAAAAGCCAGCAAACGGTCCCCAGTATTTATAGGCAAAATGGGCAAACGATCCGGAAACGGGTTCTTCCACCACCATTTCGCCCAGTTGACGCATAATCAAAAAAGCGATGATTCCGGCTACGCCGTAACCCAGTAACACCGCAGGCCCCGCCATCTGAATGGCCGGACCAATGCCCAAAAACAGTCCGGTTCCAATTGCGCCGCCCAGCGCAATTAACTGAATATGGCGGTTTTGCAACCCCCGCTGAAGCGTCGGCTCATTCGTCGACGCGGCATCAGACACGCTGGTGTCAGATGCAGTTGACGCGTTTTTCACGCCCTTCCCCTGTGTCGTTTTTATTGAAGGGGCTTCTTTTAACATTTCAACCTGGTTGCCGCAAGGCGCAATCGTTTAACACCATGGTCATCAGCGATGCCTGAGCCGTTGTTATTTTTCATGGGGCTGCTCCTTACCAGAGCTCACGCTTTTCATAATTACAGTGAATTATTCTGGACGAAAAGGTATTGCAGGCCACAGAATGCACCTTACTGTTTTTCTAACATTTTCAAACGGGTGGGCCTGTTGTATTTAAGCCATTCGTTTTTGAGTCAGGCCAGGCAACGACTGTCATGAATAAGATCATCAAACGACTGGAAATCGTCAAAAGCGCTATTGAACTGGAAGATGAGGAGATTATTTTCCAACAGGTGGCGCATCTGAAAAATGAGCCTTTGTCAGTCGTGCCAGACACCATCGTGCAGGCGATCGAAGCCCGGCGCTTTAGCGATGCTCTGCGTGAAATCACCGCCTGGCTGCAATCTCAGCGGGCAGTCTCTACGTGGCAGGATCCTGCGATTGCGGCGAGTAAACTCGAACTGAAAGCGCTTGAAACACAATTGCGTGACCTGATTGATAAGCGCAACACGCGCATTCAAATCCTCGATGATTTCAACGATCTATACCATCTTCGTCTTGGGCCGTTGATGAGCCGCATCCTTGAGCTGCGTAAGCAACTGGCCGCCAGCGCGCAACGTAAGCAGGAAGCGGAGCGAAAACGCCGGGAAAAAGACTATCAATCCTGTCAGCACTATATTTCCCAGGCCGTTGAGCAGTTGGCCAGACTCAAGCAGCAATGGATGAACCAGCACTCAGATTCGCGCGAATCTGTCGAAACCCGGCAACGCATTCAGCAACAAACGGAGCTGATCACCGCCCTGCTGGCGGAGATTCGTGAACTGGAAAACGACTTTTCTCGCCAGGACGACAGCGCGACTCGCCAGGCACAAGAAGAGGCCAGTCATGAATATGATGAATATCAGGAGCAGCAGCAGGACGCACAGCATCGTTTTACCCGCGATCAACGACTTTCTCCCGATGAGCGTAGCGAGCTAAAGCGCCTGTGGCGGCAGGCCAGTCGTCTTTGCCACCCGGACGTAGTGGCGGATGATCTGAAAGAGAAAGCGCATCAGATGATGGTACAGCTTAACCAGGCGCGCCAAAATGCCGACCTTGCCGCCGTACGGACGTTACTGACCCAGTTACAAAGTGGTCTCGAACCGATGATGGCGAGCGACCGATTGAACGATCTGCAGCATTTACGCAGCAAAATACAGCAGCTCAGAGAACAAATTAACGCACTGCTGAAAGAGATTACCGAACTAGAGGCGGAAAACGCCTGGCGCCTTGCTTCCTCCGTGACCGATAAAGAGGCTTACTTCTCTGACCAGCAACGGGCGCTGACGGAAATCCGCAACTCGCTGGAACAACAGGTGCAACAGGTCGAGCAGGAGCTGTTAGCGGGCTGAGCGCTAGCAGCGAAGTAAGCAGATAAAATGACAACGGCAAGCAACATGCTCAAATAAAGCACAAAAAGACCAACTTAGAATAAAAATCTATGAACGTTTATTTAATTGGCTAAACAGTCTTAAATTCAAACATTTTTAGATGCTTAATGTAAGTTTGGCGATATTTCCATCTTCACTGTTCCCACCCGCCCCTTCTTCCTAATCTTAATTAAGAATTTTCCTACCCACCAACCAGTCCATCATCACAAGCTGGCATTCCTTTGAAATATAATCATTTTTAAATAAATCGCCGTCAATAAGCCCAGGAATATCCTGCCTTTATGGAAAAGGTGGGCCCATTCTTGTGGTGATCCATAAGCGAAATCTATCAATCATCTGCTCAGAGGTGATATAAACGATTTATCTTAAATTTTAACAAAGTGTAATATCTACTTTCAGAATAGTTAATGCTTCAAATAAATACAGAAAATATCTGTTGAATCGGCAATAAATAAGGATACGTTCGAACCAAAGAACGTTATACGAGATTTAATTAACATTCCGCGCGTCGCAAGAAACTCTTTTTTCAGCCAGAAAAAAGAGGCGACTGCTTGCATTAAAATTTCAAGGAGATCGTAATGTCTAAGGCTATTTTTTTGGGTGATTCACTTTATCCCTGGCTAGGCATGCGAGAAATTCTACGTGGTTCATCATTATATATTGATATCACATACCACTCCTCTCAGACGTTTTCAGCAGTCAAGTTCCTGCCAGATGGCACGGATTACATCATTATTAATCCTGACAAATCAGATTTTTTAAAATATGCCCGGATTATCCGCAGCATGGCTATCCGCCCTGCCACAAAAATTATTGTTTTGGCAGATGAAGCCACCTTTTCTCTTTTTCAAACCGTTTGCGGGAAGAACATGCAATTACTCGATCAAGATGCCAGCCTCGATCGGCTACTGCATGCCGTTACACGTATCATACAGAATAAAAAACAAAATAATATCAACGCACTACATACTAAAATTACCGCAAACGAATTCAATGTCATGATGATGCTTGCCCGGGGTTGGTCATTGGCACAAATCGCCGGGGCGTCACAAAAAAGTGAAAAAACCATCGGGGCGTACAAAAGCAACATTGCCAGAAAGCTCGGCAAAAATAACACCCGGCTCAAGTACACCATTTCCCACTATAGCCAGCCGTAACTGACTTATTTAAGGACAATTATCACGGTTATTATTTAAATCTTTCCTTTCGGCTCATTTTTAATTCCGCAACGCTCGGAAGGGAGCCCTATTCCCAAAAATCAATATGCCGGGTAGCGCATCCGCGGGCCAATCATAGCCAACAACTCAACGTATTAACACATACATAACAGGAATGTAGACGAGGGTTATATATGAACAAAGTTTACAGCATTATTTGGAACGCGGCGCTCGGCATCTGGGTGGTCGTTTCTGAATTAACTAAAGGCAAGAAAAAAAGTAGTTCACGTAAAACTGTCGCCGTCCTCGCTGCTGGCGCATTAAGCGGAGCGTCGATGATGGCCTCGGCTGATCCGATTATTGATATCGGCGATCATGATATTTCTACTGACTACCAGCGAGGAATTTCCGCTGGCGTTTATGAGGGAATTCATAACTACGGCTTCTTATATGAAGATAATACCACTGGTCAGGCGCTCAATATCAGCGGCGCGATCCCGACGATTACCCCTGGCCAAAGCGGCGTTGTTGAGTCAACGACTATCCGGGAGCTGCTGCAAACCGGCAAAATCACGCTTAAAGCTACCAGCCCTGACCAGAGCGTAAAAACAATCTCTACAGAGGAAGAGCTGGCAGAATACCTGACTCATACCCAGTCAGCGAAGCCTTCGCAAAGCACGGACTTTGATATTTTTGATCCGGCGCTCCCAGGAGAGCCAGAAACCATTAAAGTTTTTGATACCAGCGCGTTAGCCGGGTTTATCACTGAGTCACAAATCGGCGATGCTGTTTTAAATACGTATGATGCGCAACAAACGCAAATCTATAAGCAATTTGGCATCGCGTTGGCGACCAATGGCGCCACGGCCAATCTGAATATTGGCAACGATACGCTTCATGTACGTGACAAAGCCAATACCATCGAATTACTGGCTAAAGATTCCTCGCTGCTGGAAGCGCAAGGCGCCAACAGCCAGGTGAACTGGCAATCCGATAACTACATCAAATTTAACGCCGCCCCCGTTATTCCGACCAAAACGTTTAACGGTTCCAGGACGACCTCCGTATTTGGCGGCGATGTAACGCTGATGACGTATGGCTATAACGACGCTGGCGAGGTTATCGAAACGGGGGAAAAAACGTTCTCAATTACCACGGCTGCGGAACTGGCTGAGTTCAATAGCTGGTTGTTAGGCGAAAGCGATGATGCCGCGCAAAAACCGGATGGACAAAAAGTCAGTCAGATCCAGTTGTGGCTGGATGTTGAAGACAGTCAAATCACAACCGTCTCCGCCGCGCAAGCGAAGTATGCTGAGCTGATTGATGACTTACTGACTTCAGGTAAGTCATCTGATGTTATCTCCTGGGATTACGACGTCTGGACCGATGGCGAGTCGCATAGCAATAACACGACCGCCGAACGCGGTGAGCTGCACGCTATCTATGCCAACGGCGCGGGTACCGCCGGTACGTTGAATAAAGATGCGATGATCGCCGTAGACGGCAGTATTAATGGCGTGATGAAAGCCATTGACGGCGGGGTTATCACTAACCTGGGCGAACTGAACGCATTGCGTACCTCTACCGGCCAGAGCCTGGCAATTGGCATGCTGGCGAAAGATGCGACGGCAACCAACCACGGAACGATTAACGCCGGCCTGTTTATTGATAAGGACGGTAACCAAAACGTCAACAGCTACGGTGCATTTGGCATGCAGGGGCAAGGCGCCAGCGTAATTACCAACGAAGGCACAATCAACCAGGCGATTACTACCGATAACTTCGGTACCGCTTCTGCTGCCGATCCCTGGAGTAAAGACGATCCCGAGACTTCGTTGACGCTGGCCATTGGTATGCAGTTGTCCAACGACGCGCAAGGCACTAATAACGGCGATATCAATATCGTCAACGGACACAAAAACAATAACCCCTTTGGTAACGGCACCGCCTTTGGCGTAGAAGTCGCCGACAACGCCACATTTACCAACACCCAGAATGCCTCTATTTACCTTGGCCGCGATGCTAATAATTCCTCCCAGGATGCCATACTGCCAGGCGGTTCCAGCCCAAGCGCCGGTATCATGACCAAAAGCGCCAAAGAGGTGATTAACAACGGTCTCATCACCCTTGGCGTCGGCATACGTAACGCCGCCGGGATCCTGATCGGCAATGCAACAGGTAATGTGCTGAATACCGGCACTATCGCAATCAATGGCGATGGCCGTGGAGGCACCAGCAAGAACTACGGCATTACTGTGCGTGACAGTGGCGCAGAGAATGGTCAGATCATTAGAAATGACGGCAAAATTAACGTTAATGGCAACAATAACGTCGGGATCCACGTCAGCGCCAATAAGAAAAATGCCGAAGTCACCACCAGCGCTTCTGGTTCTATCGTAGTAGACGGTGACGGCGGCGTCGGTAACCGAAACTATGCTATTTGGGCAGAAGGCGGCGCCAACGGTCAGGCAACGGTCAATGTCTATTCTGATATCACCCTGAATCAGGCAGGTAACATCGGCGTACACGTGCGTGATAACGCCATCGCTAACGTCGATAGTCTGAGTAGCCCGGCGTTCAACAACACCGATCAGATTGGTTATTACCTGTATGGTAAAGGCGCGACCGCCAATATTGGGCAGGCGGTGATGAATGACAACGGCCAGGATCGCACCACTATTTTCCGTATCGCCAATGGCGCATTGTTGGCCGGTAATACGACTAACCCGAAAGATCAGTCTACTTCTGACCTGAATCTGACGCTCAGCGGCAACAATTCTGTTGGCGTGCTCGCCACCGGCGCAGGCAGTAGCGTAGATACCGGGGAAGCGACGTTTACCGTTAAGGGCACCAACTCCGCAGCGCTGGTCATCGAAGGCGGCGCCAACGGTACCATCAGCGATAAAACCACCATCAATTTAACCGGTGAAAGCACCGTTGCCGGGGTGGTGGATGGTCAGGCGCATCAATTGAATGGCAACACGCAGGGGAATGCCACGAGCACCACCCTCACCTCAAACGCGAAGATTACCTCTGAAGCCAGCGGCAACAAGGTTATTGCCTATGTGGCGAGAAATCTGGGCAACCTGCTCCTCGATACCAAAGCGATCATCGATCTGGCCAGCGTCGACAGCATCGGCGTTGATGTGCAACAAGGCGGGAACTTAACCAATAACTCCTCCAGCGCCCTGCATGTCAGCAACGGCATCGGCGTACGCGCCTCAGGCTATAACGCGCAGATTAGTAAGCTGGGCAAAATTCAGGTTGATGATGGTACTGCTGGCGTTCTGCTGACCCAGGGGGCCAGTCTGCTGATCAACGGTAAAACTGGCGACAGCATTACCACTAATGGATCTGCTGACGGTATTCGTCTGGCCGAGGGCGCAGGTGCGCTGGCCGCGCAAAGCGTGATGATTCGCGCTGAGGGGACTGGTGCCGGTATTCAAAACGATGCCAACAACACCAATATCACACTGCGTGATGTCACTATCGATTCCAACGATGGTCCAGGGATCCGCACCAGCGTCGCGCTGACCATGAACGATGGCCTGAACAACATCCTCAACGTCAACGGGAAAGGTACCGGTTTCGCCTTTGAGCAGCGCAATGGCGACGCGGTGACGGGCGATCTGACCATCGGCAAAGGCTATACCGTTGAGGTGCGAAACAGCGAAGGTAGCGGTATCCGCGCCAACACGGATGGCCAGGTCACGACCAGTGCCGACATCAACGTACATAACAGCGCAGGCGGTTCTGCGATCATTGCGAAAAACGTCAGCGCATTAACCAACAGCGGGAAGATTATTTCTGCCAGCACGACCTCACCGGTGATTGACGCCAGCGGCGACAGCAAGAAAAAAATCACCAATACCGGTACCCTTCAGGCCATCAACGACACGGCAGTGGCTATTCAGTCTGGTAAAGGCAATGACACCATTGATATCAGCGGCGGTATCACCAGCGGCGTAATCAATACCGGCGAAGGCAGAGATACCTTCAACTGGCGCAGCGGTTCCTATGCGGGCGAAGTGAATTTCGCTGGCACTGGCGGCAACAATAAAGCCAACATCGGCAATGTAATACTGGATAAAACGCGCCACATCATTACCGCTGCGGGTACGGGCAATGCCCTCACCTTCACCAATACGAAAGATGCGAAGATTGGCACGCTTGCCAGCGACAACCTGAATACCGGCACCAACATTGGCACTGGCTGGGATTCCCTGACCATCAGCGGATCAAACGCGGATGTACGCATCGTTGAAAACCTGAGTCTGGCGAGCAAAACCCTTGCCGTAAACAATGGCGCAACGCTGCGCACCGGCGATCACGTTGAGCCGACCAGTACTGCCGCCAGCATTGGCGATTACGATGTGACGACCCAGGGCGCAGGCAGCAGGGTTATCTTCGATACCCTGGGAGATGCGTCAGCGGCGCAGATCTATCGTGGCATCATCAGCGGCGACGGGAAATTTGAACGTGCGGCGGGCGGCACCACGGTGTTTACCGCCAACAACAGCTACACCGGCTCTACCACCATCGCGCAAACCGGTACGTTGCAGTTGGGTGACGGCGGCAATGAGGGCGAAGTCAGCGCCGTATCTGACATCATCGACAACGGCGTGCTGGCGATCAACCGCGCCAACAACGTCCTGCTCAACGGGGTGATCTCTGGCATCGGCGCGCTGCAACAAATCGGCGGCGGCATTACCCGTCTGAACGGCAATAACACCTATACCGGCGATACCACCGTCACCAACGGTACGCTGCTGGTGAATGGCGATCAAAGCGCGGCGCGCGGCGCAACGACCGTCAGCGGCACATCCACACTTGGCGGGAATGGCATTATCGGTGGCAATGTATTGATGAACGATGCCACCACACTCAGCGCGGGTGATGGCGGTGCAGGTACGCTCACCATTAACGGTAATCTGCAGCTTGGCAGCAAAACGACCTCCGCTTTCGAACTGGGCAACGCTTATACGCCAGGCGGTGCGCTAAACGATCTGGTCAACGTCGCAGGCGATCTAAAGCTTGACGGAACTCTGGATGTTACCACTTCACAGGGTGGTAACTTCGGTCCGGGCGTATATCGTATCTATAACTATGGCGGCAGGCTGGATAATCAGACGCTGGAGCTGGGCGCAATACCGGACAGCCAGGATAAGAGTAATATTTTTGTCCAGACCTCTATCGACAAACAGGTCAACCTGGTGAATGCCAACGGCGTTACCCTGCAGTTCTGGGACGGCGCAACCGTCAATCAGAGCCATGGCGCATCGGGCATTGAAGGCAACAGCAAAATTGACGGCGGCGATGGCAAATGGATGGCGATCGGCAGCCAGGGAGATAACAACTGGACTACGGCAACCGGTGAAGGTAACGCCCCCTGGGCGCAGAAATCCTTTGCCGTCTTCACCACCAAAGGCGGAACCGTTACCGTGGATAACGCCGCGGGAGAAGTTAACTTCTCCGGGGCACAGTTTGACGCCGATGGCTATATCGTTAAAGGTGATGCGCTTAACGCGTATGCCACCACAGAAAACGCGACCCATGCAGGCCAGACGCCAGGCACCGGTGAACTGCTGCTGCGCGTTGGCGCCGGTGGCGCGGGTCAAAACTTTACCGCGGCCATTGAGTCCGTGATCCGCGAAGCCAGCACGACTGACAAACTGACGCTGGTGAAAACCGACCTTGGTCGTCTGATCCTCAGCGGTGATAACGAGTATCGCGGCGGCACACGCATTGATGGCGGTACGTTGCAGATTTCCTCTGACAGCAACCTCGGCCAAAGCGGAACCGATCTGGTTATTAACAACGGCTCCACCCTGCAGATGGGCGCGGACCTGACCAGCAATCGCACTATCGAGCTGGGAGCGAGTGATAACGCGGCGGTGTTTGACCTCAATTCGCGCCACTTCACGCCAGTCGGTGAGATTACCGGCGACGGTAAACTGAAAGTCACCAGCAGCTCAAGCGATGCGGGCAGCACCTTGTCGCTCGATCGCGCCAACAGCTACAAAGGCGATACCGAAATCGCCGGTACGGGTAATGCCAACAATGTCACGGTCAACGTCAGCAAAACCGGGGCCTTTGGTAGCAATGAAAGCAGCACCGTGAACGTCAATAAGGGGGCGACGCTCAATGTCAGCGGGACAGATACCAGTCTGAAATCCCTGACCATGAACATCGCCGACAGCCTGTTAACGCTGGCGGATAATGTCACCGCCGCAAGCGCCAAACTAAACCTGACTGGCGCTGCAAAAGCGCTGTTAACCGACAACGCCACCGCAGGAAACGCGACGGTTAACGTGGCAAAAGACAGTACGCTGGCTCTGGAAGAGAATGCCAGCGGCGGCAATGCCAGCGTGAATAACAGCGGACTGATGACCTTTGCCGACCTGGCGATGGCGGAAAATACCGTCGTTAAAAACCTGGTGGGCGGTAAGGTCGATATCAGCGCGGTCGACAGCGCAACCTCTATCGGCTCGTTATCCGGCGCGGGGAATGTCGAATTGGGCAATAAAGCATTGTCGCTGGGGAATCTGCAACTTGATGACACCATCAGCGGCATTATCAGCGGTAACGACGGTAGCCTGGTGAAAATCGGTGACGGCACCTTAACGCTGACAGGCGATAACACTTACACCGGCACCACGGACGTCAATGAAGGCGTGCTGCTGGTCAACGGCAACCAGTCTGCCGCGACCGGTCAGGTAACGGTTAAATCCGGCGCGACGCTCGGCGGGAACGGTATTATCGGCGGCGCAGTTGACGTGCTGGACGACGGTCATATTACTGCTGGCGCCGCCATCAACAGCGTGGGTAAACTGACCACCGGTTCACTGACGCTGAGGGATAACGCCCAACTGGATTATCAGTTTGGTCAGGCTTATACCCCAGGCGGTGCCTTCAACGACCTGATTGATGTGAATGGCGACCTGACGCTCGACGGTAAGCTCAATATCGAGACCTCTCCGGGCGGCAGCTTTGACGTGGGCGTTTACCGCGTCATCAACTACACCGGCACCTTGACCAACAATGTGATGGACATTGCCAACGCGCCGGAAGCCGCAGACAGCCTGTACGTGCAAACCTCGGTTAACAACCAGGTTAACCTGGTCAACCATGCCGGACTGACGCTGCGCTTCTGGGACGGCACCGGCGGTGAGAATGGCGAGCTGAAAAACAACGGCGTCATCAACGGCGGCGACGGTATCTGGCAATCCAGCCAGGGTAACGACAACTGGACCACGGATGAATCCACGCCAGAAGGCGCGCTGAACGCACCGTTTACCGATGCCGCCTTCGCCGTCTTCCAGGGTGAAGCTGGCAACGTCACCGTCGATAACAGCAAAGGCGACGTTATCATTAGCGGCGCACAGTTCGCCACCGATGGCTATCGCGTGGGTGGTGAGGCCATTACCACCGACACAGCGAACACGCTGATTCGCGTGGGCGATGGCACGGTAGACGGCGCAAACTACACCGCAACTATCGACAGCGTGATCCGCGGTACCGGCGGCCTGAATAAAAGCGATCTCGGGACGCTGATCCTCACTGGCGACAACACCTACAGCGGTGGAACCACCATCACCTCAGGTACGTTGCAGGTGGCGGGTGATACCAATCTTGGCGCGCCAGAGACGGGTATTACCTTCAACGGCGGTACGCTGAAGTATGGCGAAGCATTTGATACCGCCCGTCAGGTGACGCTGGAATCCGGCGGCGGGACATTCGATACCAACGGACATAACGTTTCCCTGCTGACGGAAGTCGAAGGTAATGGTCATCTGACCAAAACCGGTAAAGGCTCCCTCACCCTGACGCTGGATAATACCTACACCGGGGGCACTACCATCGAACAAGGCGTTTTACAGCTGGGTAATGGCGGTAACATCGGCAGCATTCAGGGAGATATCGTTGATAACGGCGTACTCAAGGTTGATCGCGCGGATACCCTGGCGTTAACGGCCAATATCAGCGGTAAAGGCCAGTTGCACCAGACCGGCAGCGGTATTACGGAACTGCAAGGTGAAAACAGCTACAGCGGCGCAACGTTGATTGCCAACGGCGTACTGCAGGCGGGTAATACCAACACCCTGAGTAGCGCGTCACACCACTACGTTGTCGCTGACACCATGTTGAACACGCAGGGATACAACCAGACCGTCGCAGGCCTGAGCAACGGCGGTGATGTCTCGCTCATCGGCCAGCAGACTGGCACAACGTTAACCGTCAAAGGGGATTACGTCGGCGAAAAAGGGATCATCAACATGGCGGCCATTCAGAATGGTAGCGGTGCAGGTATTGCCGACCGTCTGATTATTGATGGCGGTAAAGCCAGCGGGAGTACGCTGCTGGACGTTGATGGTTCTGGCCTCGGCGCACCGACCGTCGGGGATGGTATCGAGGTGGTCACGGCCCTCAATGGCGCTACCACCACCGCGCAAACGTCGCGCGACGCCTTCCACCTGGCCGCCGATCGTATGGCAGCAGGCGCGTTTGAGTACCAACTGCATGCGGGCAATGCTCAGGGTCAGGGGGAAAACTGGTATCTGAGAAGCGAATATCGTCCGGAAACCATGCTGTATTCAGGCCTTGCCAGCGTCGTGCGTCAGGGTGACATTAGTCTGCTGGGTAACATGCACCAACGTATGGGCGACGAGGTTAAACCGGGCATTGATGAAGATAATCGCGCCTGGGCGAGAATGCTTGGTTACTCCGGTAAAACCAAACTGGACGATGCGGCCGGGACGCAAACCAGCTCCCATACTATGGGTATCCAGGTCGGCGTCGATATGTATGCTAACGAAAGCTGGAAAGCCGGGATGTATACCAGCATCCTTGACATCGACAGCAATGTGAAAGGCACGAAGACGGGTAGCGACGGCAAAGGCGGAAACATCGATGACAATGCGTTTTACGTCGGCGGTTACGCCACCTGGTTCTCGGGCGACGGGATGTATGTTGATAACGTCCTGCAGTACGGTAACCATAAATCTCGCCTGGCGGCGACCGGGAATAACGGTTCTTATACCGTCAAAGGCAACACGCTGACGGCGTCAACGGAGGTGGGTAAATCGTTCCGTCTGGGTTCAAGCGCCTGGAGTCTGGAACCTCAGGCTCAGTTAATCTACCAATACAGCGATTTTGGTAATGGTCGGCTTGATGGTGTGACCCAAACGAAAGTGAAAATGGATACCGCTGATTCCTTTACCGCCCGTCTGGGCGTACGTCTGGTTGCTGACTATGACACCAACCATGGCAAATTCCAGCCGTACGGCAGGGTAAACGTCTGGCAGGGTCTGGGTTCAAAAGACAAAACGCACTTTAGCAATGCGGTCGCCACCACCACGCTCGAATCCTCACAGCAGTACTCCAGCACCGAAGTTGCGGCCGGTCTGTCCTGGTCAATCGACAGAAACGTGCAGGTCTACGGTGAACTGGGTACGCAATTCAGCAACGGTGGCAGTAAGTCGCAAGTTGAAGCACCGATCAATGCTTCCATTGGCTTTAAGAAATCGTTCTAAGCAGTCATAAACTCACCAGCCCTCTGTTCTGCAGGGGGCTTTTTTTTTGCCTTTCAGGGCTGCCAGATGCGCTACGCTTATCAGTCCTACGAACTTAACGACAACGCAGAACAATCAAGGGCTTGGGAAACGTAAAAAGGTGGGATTAACGATTATACTGCGTCAGGAGTAACGGGATTTCTTCTGCTAACACCGGCGGAGAAATGAAAAAGCCCTGAATTTTGTCACAACCAATCTGCGTTAAACGGTCCAGTTGGGACTGGGTTTCCACCCCTTCAGCAAGAACTTCAATACCAAAATTGTGCGCCAGTGAAATAATGCCCTCAACAATCTTTGTCGATCGGGTATCGGGCTCAATGCCAGCAACAAATTCCTTATCAATTTTTAGGGTATCAAAAGGATACTTCAGCAGATAATTAAGATTTGCATGACCGGTACCAAAATCATCAAGAGCGAGTTTAACCCCGATCTCCTTTAGCTCCAGCATATTGTTAACCGCTATCTGGCTGTCGCGCAGTGGTGACGTTTCCGTAACCTCAATTTGGCATCGATAAGGCGGTAGTCCACAGAGGGTGAGATTACGTCTGACGCGTTGCGGTAAGAGAGGGTCACAAAATTCAAGTGCGGAAATATTGATTGATAATACAAGAGGATCGGGCCAGGACGTCGCCACATCCCAGGGGGTGTGGGTAACCATGTCTTCAATTGAAATGATATTGCCGCTGTCTTCCAATAACGTAATAAAAATATCGGGAGAGATCATCCCCATCTGAGGGCTGTTCCAACGCATTAATGCTTCAAATCCGCTAATTTGCTGAGTGTGCAAATTAAAAATGGGCTGATAAACCATATAAAACTGACTGGTATTCAATGCCTGTTCAAGCGCGGTGAGCACCTCGTTGGAATTAAACATTCCCTCTACCTCTACAAATCATAAAATTTAAAACCAGTCAGCATCGCTCCCGAATTATATCTACTATGATATGTTTTACATCAGAAAAGAATCACCAGACTAGGGTAAAAAAGACATCCGATGGGTGAATCTGACAATTAATTTATTTAAATCAGAAGTATTATTCAGTCCCAACTTGGCGACGACGCGCATTTTATGAGCCTGAATGGTTTTATAGTTAAGGCTCACTAACTCAGAAATTTCTTTAGCGGTATAGCCACTTACCAGCAAACTCAGGATCTGCTGTTCCCTTTCGGTTAACCTTTTCTGCGAACGATACAGCCGGGGATTCCATTTCCCGACTGACAACGTCGCCAATTGACCGAAATCTCGCAGTGAAGATTTCTCAGTCAACACTATTGCTTTCTCAATATATAATAACTCCACGCATAATTTCGCCACCAAACTGTCAGCTACAATGACTACGACGTTATTATAGAACTTGAATCGATTTTTATTCAGAAACTGTACGACGTCTGAACACGGTTGTTCATTATTAATGATATTAAAAATCATGGTTTGATGCTGACATAATGATGACTGATGCAACATATCCTCAAACTGGAATGTTTGTACGGGTACATGTTTGCTGGTCAGGTAGGCGAACATACCGTTGCCCACAAAATTATCATTGCCACACATCAACATCCTGTTTACCGCTCCTTATAAGCTTCTTATCTTGTTACTCATTAAAAATTTGATAATAATTTTCTCGACTTCAGCCTCTTCACGACGATTTTTAAAATCGAACTCACACGAGATCTGATGACAGGAGTACAACTGATTATCCTCATCAAACTCATTGATCGTGACGACATCGATCACTTTTAAATCCAGCTGTAAACTGCCAAACGTATCAAACTCCAGTGAGGCATTTTTAATCACCGCATCTTTATAAACAAAGCGGGTATTTACATCTTTAACAATTAACGCACAGCCACCCTGAGAGATGTTTTTAATCCTGAAAGAGTAGTTTTCTCCGTTTTTGTAACGACCAAAACAGAAAAAGTCATAACCCTTCAGGAAGGAAAAACGCTGATTTTGTCGCTGCTGGGCAAAGAAAATCATATCCGGGATGAGGTAGGATAATCCTGCCTCCGCACCTGCGGGTGGGGTTTGTTCAAATCTGGCACTAAATTTTACAATCCCGCTTTCGCTGTGCAGGATAAAGTATTGGACCTTTTCAGGCACAATCTCTTCATGGCCGGAGATGACAAACCGTTCGAAATCGACCTTCTCTAGCTGTGTGATAACGCTACTGTTTTCGCATAAGACTTCCAGTTTCGTTTTCTTGTGCAGCTCTTCACGAAGGATAGCGATGATTTCAAACTTGTTGTCCTTTGCTAATCCAAAGCTCATTCTAAAACCCTTATTTCCATATTTAAGATATGTCCCGCTTTTGGTTACCCAAAAACGCGAGATCAGCATCCGCCCTGGTGCTTAATTACCATAGTGGATTCCATGTCAGACAGTTGGTTAAAAATTAAGTTTTTAACTATCTTTAGCCAATTATTGATACGTAAAAACATTTAATCAGGATAATTCTAGCTTAAGCCGCGCTTAAAACCACGCGAACTAATGGATTAACTATAACAAAAATGAATAATAATTTTATTTAAGATGCTGTTTTGAGATAACAAATAGCAAGAATTGCACAGAAAAAAACAAAGAAAAATGAAGGTGTTGGGATGGTTGGGCAATGCGCAGGTTGTCGCGCTTTTGTCGTCAGTGCGTATGATGCTTACATCTTCATATCATTAACTGCCAATACAGCCTGACGCGTGATTGTTATAAAGTGAATAATTACATTTTATATATTAAATAAATTTCCCTTAAGTCAGAAAAAAGCCAGCATCCTGCTGGCCCGGCAAATACCGAATAGAACTAGAGTGGCTTGCTACCTTACAGAGGGTACAACGTTAAAAATTCAATACCGCTGCTTAATTATTGATCGAGATGAGTCTGCGATGATCATCACTGCTCCCGCCAGCATTAGCGTGTCTTTCAATACCAGACGCCCGGCCCCGGACAAGTACGGAAAACCATGATGTAAATCGCCCAACGGCATTACCCATGCCTCTGGTGTGGTAATCAAAAAGGATAAGGTAACAATCGGCGTGGCAAATGCCAGTATGCCGCCAATTAATCCCAACCAACGGCTAACAGGATTTGCCAGCACCAATAAAGCGATAAGAACTTCGACTACGCCCAGACCATTGGAGAATGTATAGGTATTATTCGCCGCCTGCCATTCACGCTCCTGTGGCTTAAACTCACCTTCGTGGGTTAAATGCTGCTTATACTCTTCTGGATGTTCATAAAAAAATGACATTACCGGGCTATTAGCAACAAATGGCGTAATACTGTCAGCTTCGTAAGGTACAAATTTTAATAACCCAATCCAGATAAAAACAATTGCAATGCTCAGGCGAATTAAGGTTAATCCAATTTTATCGCCCTTACTGAGTAAACGCAGATACTTTTCCATGCAGGCTCTCCTCACTTGTATAAAATTGCCGTTGCGTGAGTGCTGCCATCAATGCGCATTGAAGTGATTTTCCAGGACGTTGCATTATTTTCCTGCGCCAGTTTCGCAATAGCATCCTCTATCTCGGAAGGCGCACCAGATATGGCAGACACGCTAACATGGACAACTTCGGTTTGCGCCAATGCGGAAAATGTCACCGGTGCAGTCAGTAACGCGGTCATTAGTAACGTAGTTTTAAACATGTTCATTCCTATTTCCATTAAACAGTGATTTCAGTGGCAATATAATAAAACATGCCAATTTATTTTATTTCATCCAGGACGCCAGAATAACTGTCAATGAGTATCCAGCCGTTAAAAAGACAAAAAAAGCCCCACACGGGTGGGGCAAACATGCAGACTACGCTTTTATTATTTAACGAGAGAAAAGAGATCGTTTAATGATTCACTCATACTCGGATGGGTAAATATTTGATCGCGTAAGGTTGTATAGGGTAATCCTGCATCCATAACCGTCTTGATGATATTAATCATCTCATGTGAATCCACACATAATAGCGAAACACCTAATATCTGTTTCGTTTCACTATCCACCACCGCTTTAAGTACGCCGCGTGTGTCATCCATCACTCGCGCACGCGGAATCGCCGCGACCGGCAGCGTGACTACCTGCACAGAAGCACCGCTGGCGCGAGCCTGTTCTTCGGTCATCCCCACGCGGGAAAGCGGCGGCGTCATAAAGACGGAATACGGTACATTTTGACGATCGCCGGTGTGACGTCTCCCCTCGCCTGACAGGTTGTCACGCACAATGCGGAAGTCATCCAGGGAGATGTACGTGAACTGCAACCCCCCGGTAACATCGCCCATTGCCCAAATATTATCTGCCGAGGTACGCAAATATTTATTCACAATAATGGCGCCGCGGTCGTTTACATCCACACCCGCTTTCTGCAACTGCAGGTTTTCGGTCGCCGGTTTGCGGCCCGATGCCACCAGCAGCGCATCCACGGTCTGGACGCCTCCCGCCATTTTCACCTGTACCGCGCCGTCCCCGGACGAAACCGCCTGTACGTTGGCATTAAGGATAATCTCAACGCCTTTGTCGCGTAAAATCCTCGCGATAGCTTCGGCAATATCCCGATCTTCACGGGCTAAAAACAGCGGAGCGGCTTCATAAAGGGTAACTTTGCTGCCGAAGTTGGCAAACATTGATGCGAACTCCACACCAATGTAACCGCCGCCCAAAATTCCCAGACGTTCAGGCCGTTGCGTCAAATTCAACAGCCCGGTGCTGTCAAACACCCCCGGTGTGGTGGTTAACCCTTCCACGTCTGGAACCGTTGACTGCGCGCCGGTATTAATAAAGATCTTCTCGCCGCTTAGCTCAATCGCGCCTGTTGACTGCACGACTCGCACAGTATGGTTATCGACAAACTCAGCACGACCGTCGATCACATCGACATTTTCCAGGTCGGCCAGATTATGGAAGTTTTTATCGCGCAGGAAACTGACAACGGCAGCCTTGCGCTGCATCGCCGCAGCAAAATCATGTTGAAGTTCAGCGTCATGTACCAGGGTTTTGGTTGGAATACAGCCGATGTTAATGCATGTCCCGCCATACATGGTGTTCGACTGTTCAACAATCGCCACCCGCCAGCCCGTTTTTGCCAGGGTAGCTGCCAGCGTTTTACCCGCTTTGCCAAATCCAATAATAATCGCCTGATACTGATTCATGCTCTCTCTCCGCCTGGTCACTGTTCATTTGTTGAACTGAAGTATAGGGGTAACCAGACAAGGGAAATGTATCCAGAACGCGCTTATCACTGTTAAATCGTCTAAATCACTTTTAACCTCTTTTCATGAAACATGAAAGCATAATAAATTAACACCTTGAAGGTATTACTTTAATTTAAAATTGACGAGATAATTCCGCCAAACCAATAGTGATCAAAACTGCCCAGGAGTCTTCATGGATGCCCTTAGTCGATTACTCATGCTTAACGACCCGCAAGGCTCGATCGATCAAAACTGTTTGTTGAGCAGAAACTGGCAACTGCCGCATGCGGCGGGCGAGCTATCCGTTATCCGCTGGCATACAGTCACTCAGGGAGCAGCCCAACTTGACATGCCTGACGGGACATCTTTCACCCTGTGGCCAGGGACTCTTGTTATCCTGCCGCAGAACTCCGCCCATCGACTTTGCCAGTCAGGGGATGAACAAACGCATATCGTTTGCGGTAGCCTGCGACTGCACGCCACCTCACGCTATTTTTTAACCGCGCTACCGGAAGCACTGATTCTGGCGCCTGAAGAAAAGAGTCCCGTCAGCCATTGGCTCAAGGCCGTGATTGCGCTATTGCAACAGGAATCCATTAGTGGGCTGCCGGGTTCCAGCGCTGTATGCAGCCAACAATGCGCCACGCTGTTCGCCTTAGCCGTTCGTGAGTGGTTAACCAGAGCATCGCCCGCACAAAACGTGTTGAATTTACTGCTGCACCCCAAACTCGGATCTGTGGTGTTTTTGATGCTCGAATCACCGTCCTTTGCATGGAGCGTCGAAGAGCTGGCGAAGCGCGTACACATGTCGCGGGCCAGCTTTGCGCAATTATTCCGTGAAGTGTCAAACTCCACACCGATGGCAGTGTTAACCACTTTGCGCCTGCAATTCGCCGCTCAGATGTTGTCACGCGGATCGCAACCATTGATTGTGGTAGCTGAATCGGTGGGCTACGCCAGCGAGTCATCGTTTTATAAAGTCTTTCTACGCGAATTCGGCTGTACGCCGGGCGAGTACCGCAAACGCGTGAAAGCGCTGGAAGCATAGAGCTACGCCTGCTTCGGGGTACAAACCGAAGACAGGCGTATGATTGAGAAGGTTACTTTTGCTTGCGATGTCTGTGCAGCCACATCAGCTTATACGCAGCCGGAATGATGAATAGCGACAACAGCGGCGCGGTGATCATGCCGCCAATCATCGGCGCGGCGATGCGGCTCATCACTTCTGACCCGGCTCCCGTCCCCCACAAGATGGGCAACAGACCGGCGATAATCACCGCCACGGTCATCGCTTTCGGGCGCACGCGCAGTACAGCGCCGTGATATAACCCTTCATCCAGTTTATCCGCCGTAAAGGTTTGCGGGTTTTCCAGCGCAGGCTCTGCTTCAATGGCGTGACGCAGATACATCAGCATCACCACGCCAAACTCTGCGGCCACGCCGGCCAACGCAATAAACCCGGTTCCGGTCGCGACCGACATATGGAATCCCATCCAGTAGAGGAACCAGATGCCCCCTACCAGGGCAAAGGGGACGCTGGTGATAATCAACAGCGCTTCGCCAAAGCGACGGAAAGCCAGATAAAGCAGGACGAAGATAATCATCAGCGTCATCGGCACCATCAATTTGAGCTTATGGCTGGCGCGTTCAAGCAGTTCGAACTGCCCGGAGAACGCCACGCTGGTCCCCGGCTTTAACTGTACCTTTTCCGCGATCGCTTTTTGCAGATCGTTCACCACCGAAACCATGTCACGATCGCGGGCATCGATGTAAATCCAACTGGTGGGTCGCGCATCTTCTGTTTTTAACATTGACGGCCCAGAAACGACCGTGACATCCGCCACATCAGCCAGCGTGATTTGCTGTTTCATGGGGGTCAGAATGGGCAGATTACGCAGCGCTTGCGGGCTGTCGCGATAGCTCTGCGCATAGCGAAGGTTGATAGGATAACGCGCGATCCCTTCTACCGTTTCGCCCACCATCGCGCCCCCCACAGCGGAGGTCACAAACAGCTGTACATCACCAACGGTCATGCCATAACGAGCCGCTTTCTCACGATTAATATCCACGTTGAGATAGCGTCCCCCTACCAGACGCTCAGCTAACGCAGAGGCGACGCCTGGCACGGTTCTGGCTACCTCTTCAATTTGTTCCGCCGTCGCATCGATATCAGCCAGCACGTTACCTGACACTTTAATCCCGATAGGGCTTTTTATCCCGGTAGAGAGCATGTCGATACGGTTTCGAATTGGTGGCACCCACAGATTCGCCAGCCCCGGCAAGCGCACGGTTTTATCCAGCTCGGCGATGATTTTGTCCATCGTCATACCCGGACGCCACTGATCCTGCGGCTTCAGTTGGATCGTCGTTTCAACCATTTCCAGCGGTGCGGAATCAGTTGCGGTTTCCGCTTTACCGGTTTTACCAAATACGCGCGCCACTTCAGGAACGGTCATGATCAGCTTATCGGTTTTTTGCAGCATGTCCGCCGCCTGCGCCGCCGAGATCCCCGGTAGTGTCGAAGGCATATACAGCAAATCGCCTTCATTAATCTGCGGCAGGAATTCACCACCGACTTTATTCAGCGGGTAGATAACCGTCAGTATTGACAGCACCGCTACCAGGAGAGTGGTTTTGGGCCAGTGCAGCACCTTCAGCAATAGCGGATGGTAAATACGGATCAGAAAGCGGTTAAGCGGGTTACTGCTTTCCGCCGGTATTTTTCCGCGGATCCAGAATCCCATCAGGATCGGAATAACCACAATAGCCAGAAATGCCGCGCCCGCCATGGCATAGGTTTTGGTGAACGCCAGCGGACCAAACAGCCGCCCTTCCTGCCCTTCAAGGGTGAAAATAGGGATAAACGACAACGTAATTATCAGCAGGCTGATAAACAATGCCGGGCCGACTTCCACCGAGGCGTCAGTAATGACCTTCCAGCGCGTGGCGTTATCCAGCGTTTCACCCGGATGTTGATGCCCCCACTCTTCCAGCCGCTTATGGGCATTCTCAATCATCACGATTGCCGCATCAACCATCGCCCCGACGGCAATGGCAATTCCCCCGAGCGACATAATATTGGCGTTCAGCCCCTGGAAATGCATCACGATAAACGCGATACACAGCCCCAACGGCAGGGAAATAATCGCCACCAATGCCGAACGCAGATGCCACAGGAACAGCGCGCACACCAGCGCAACGACGATAAACTCCTCCAGTAGCTTATAGCTCAGGTTATCAATGGCGCGATCGATAAGCTGACTGCGATCGTATGTTGTAACTACCTCAACGCCTTCCGGCAGGCTGCTTTTCAGGGTGTCGAGTTTGGCTTTAACGGCGGAGATCACCTCACGCGCATTTTTACCGGAGCGCAGGATAACCACCCCGCCCGCCACTTCGCCTTCGCCGTTCAGCTCGGCGATCCCGCGGCGCATTTCCGGTCCAATCTGAACGCGTGCCACATCGCGCAGATAAACCGGTACACCGTCGGCCCCGGTTTTCAGGACGATATTATTGAAATCATCAAGCGTTTGCAGATAGCCACTGGCGCGCACCATATATTCGGCTTCAGCCATCTCCACCGACGAGCCGCCCGCTTCCTGATTTGACGTATCCAGCGCAGATTTCACCTCCGCCAGGCTGATGCCATATTGCGTCAGCTTCATCGGGTCGATAACCACCTGGTACTGTTTAACCACGCCGCCCACCGAGGCCACTTCCGCCACGTTAGGAATCGTTTTTAACTCATATTTTAAAAACCAGTCCTGAAGAGAACGTAATTCCGCGAGGTCATGTTTTCCGCTGCGATCCACCAGCGCATATTCAAAGATCCAGCCGACGCCCGTGGCGTCCGGTCCCATTTCGGCACTAACGCCTGCCGGCAATTTTCCCTGCACCTGGTTGAGATATTCCAGTACGCGCGAGCGTGCCCAGTAAGGATCGGTGCCATCCTCGAAAATGACGTACACATAGGAATCGCCAAACTGCGAGAAGCCGCGCACCGTCTTCGCGCCCGGTACCGACAGCATGGTGGTGGTCAGGGGGTAAGTGACCTGATTCTCGACGATTTGCGGCGCCTGTCCGGGGTAGCTGGTTTTGACAATCACCTGGACATCAGAGAGATCGGGCAGCGCATCAACCGGGGTGTTAATGATGGTCCAGGTTCCCCAGATGCTGAGAAACAGCGCCCCCATCATCACCAGGAAGCGGTTTGCCACTGAACGGCGGATAATCCATTCAATCATTTATCATGTCCTCAATGTGAATGGGTCGCCTGGGCTGGCATCGCGCCTGCGTCTTGCGCACCACTGTGCTGGGCGCGCATACGGTCAAGGGCGCCAGAAATATTCGCCTCGGAGTCAATCAGGAACAGGCCGCTGGACACCACTTTTTCACCTTCGGTCAGACCTGAGCGAATAGCCGTCAGCCCCTGAGATTCATGGAATACAGCAACCTGCTTCGGCACAAATCGACCTTCATGATCAACGGTAATCACCCGCTGTTCGGTACCCGTATCAATTAACGCTTTAGACGGGATCAGCAGCATCGGCTCGCTTTGCGTTTTCAATTGCAGGTAAGCATTCATTCCAGGCTTGAGCGCTTCGTCGGGGTTATCAACCTGCAAACGCAGCTGGAGGGTACGCGTGGTAGCATCAACGCTTGGCAAAATACTCCACTTACTGATGGTGAATGGTTTATCCGGCCAGGCAGGAACAGTGATGCGAAATTGCGAGGCATCTTTAATCAGCCAGGCAATAGATTCCGGGACCGACGCGCTGACCCATACCGGATCCATTCCCTGAATTTTCGCGACCACATTGTCTTTAGAGATATTCATGCCGGTACGCAAATCGAATGCGGTGATCACCCCATCAATGGGAGCTTTCAGGGTAAAGCGGGTCTGAATTTTACGCGTCGACTTTAAACGCTGGATATCCGCTTCCGGCATACCGGCAAGGCGTAATCGCTCCAGAATCCCTTCCACCTGCGTCGCGCTGCCGCCGGTCTCGCGCAACAGCAAATATTCGCTCTGCGCCTCAACCCAGTCAGGAATCGTCAGGTCAATGAGCGGAGAACCCTTCTTGATTTTGTCACCCACAGTGAGCGGGTAAACCTTCTCGATAAAGCCAGCGGAGCGTGCCTGGACAATAACAAACTGGTATTCGTTATAGCTCACGTTAGCCGGGAAAGTTTGCGCATAGTGCAGTGGTCCCCGACGCACGGGTTCCGTTTTTAGCCCCAGATTCTGGGTCTGAGTGGGATCGATGCGCACGCCAGGTGCTGACGCGCTTGCGGTCTCTTCATCGGCATATTTCGGGATTAAATCCATATCCATGAACGGCGATTTGCCCGGCTTGTCAAAACGCGTATTCGGATACATGGGGTCATACCAGAACAGAACTTTTCTGGCTTCTTTTGGCGAAGCCTGTCCGGTTTCGGTCGATACTTTTGCGGATGAATAATAAGTATAAACACCGACAGAAATAATCCCACCTGCAATCATGCCAGCGAGAATAAGCGCGGTATTTTTAATATTTAAAGACGCCATAATGATTTCCATTGCGCGATAATCTCACCCGCGCTCGCAAGAACCCGGGCAAGAATTAAAGAGACCAGCGAGAACGTTATTTACTGATGTGAATATCGCGTAACACAGAGAGATTTCCCTGCTGAACAAACGTAAACGCGACCTTATCGCCCGGTTTAATATCGTCAGCCCTGGTGTCGGCCACCAGCGTAAAACGCATCGTCATCGCCGGCCAGTTCACCGCCGGAATAGGATCATGTTTAATCGTGACTTTTTTACTCTCCAAATCAACAGCTTCAATCACTCCAGTCGCGCTAATGCGTTGTTCCTGTTGAGCCGCCGGCTGCATACTCATCATCTCGCCATGTTGATGCTCATTGGCCTGAGCGTTAAATATGACCACAGAGAAAAGGCTTAACAGCACGGCTTTGGCGGTAGTATTCATAGTTGATGCTCCTGAAAAGTTAATATTAAGGTTTACTCCACCCAACCGCCGCCTAAGGCAGCAAACAGCTTAATTTCATTAACCTGCTGGGCGTAATTAAGATCGAGCAGCGATTGCTGCGTGGCAAATAAAGAACGTTCGGCGTCCAGAACTTCGATATAGCTAACCGCGCCATTCTGATACAGCGCTCTGGCACGTTGTAGGGTGATTTGCAATGACGTCAGGTAGCGCTGCTGGCCGCTAATTTGATCGGCAATGCTTTGGCGCAACGCCAGCGCATCGGCCACCTCTTTAAATGCGCTCTGAATTTTTTGTTCGTAATTCACCACCGACTGCTGTTGGCGAATTTCAGCCAGATCGAGATTGGACTGATTACGTCCGGCGTTAAAAATTGGAATATCTATTTTGGGGACAAAATTCCACATGCCGCTGGCAGCATTAAACAAGCTGGAGAGATCGCTGCTGCTACTGGACACGGAGCTGGTCAGAGTAATCGACGGGAAAAATGCCGCCCGCGCGGCGCCGATATTGGCATTCGCCGCCATTAATCCGTGCTCAGCTTCCATAATATCCGGACGCTGTAACAGTATTTGCGACGAGAGTGATGGCGGCAGCGTAACCGGTTTAATATCTCCGCGACTGCGCGCCCTATCGTCGGGTAATTTTCCGTAGGTCCCCAGCAACAGTTGCAGCGCGTTATTCGCCTGCGCCAGTTCACCTTTACGCTTCGCGATTTCGCTGCGCGTACTTTCAATCACGCCCCGCGCCTGTTCCAGCGCCAGTACATTAGTGCTACCGGTGACCAGTTGTTTTTCAACAAAGGCGTAGGAACGCTGATAGTTTTGCAGCGTTTCTTCGGCAATTTGCAGTTGTGCATAAGCCAGACGCTGATTGAAATAACTTTGCGACACGTTAGAGATTAATGAGATATGTACCGCCCGACGCGCCTCTTCGCTGGCAAAGAAATTCTGTCGATCGGCTTCACTCATATTTTTCAGCCGACCAAAAAAATCCAAATCGAAACTGAGATTCAGTCCGGCCTCGAATTGGCGATCGGTGCTGCTGTCGCCTTTTAATTTACCGCTGTAGGTACCGCTGGATCCTGCCGTAATTTGCGGATAGCGGTCAGCGTCCGTAACGCCATATTGCGCTCGCGCCTCCTGAACCTTCAGCACAGCCATACGCAAATCGCGGTTATTGGCCAGCGCCTCACCAATTAGCACCTTAACCTGGTCGTCAACGAAGAAGGTCCGCCAACCGGTGTCCTGATAATTCCCAGAGGCTGACACCAGCGCATTCTGGCTCAAGGAGAATTGCTGTGGCACCGGCAAAGCCGGGCGCTGATAGTCCGGCGCTAATGAACAACCGGCGAGAACGAATATAGCGCTGAGGGTAAGAAGCTTAAATTTGCTCATAGTTCTTCACGTCCTGACCGGACTGATGACCCTAAAATATGTAGGAATTTATAGGGTTGTACTTTAACGAAGTGACTCTGTTTAACCGGTGACAGGAAAATGACAAAACTGTCATTTTCCCAATAACCGATTGCTATCCGATCCCGCTTCCCTAGAATTGAAAGTCCGCACAAGCAGTGCGAGAAGGAGAATGCGATGAAGATTTTAATAGTCGAAGATGAGAAAAAAACCGGTGAATACCTGACGAAAGGCCTGACGGAAGCAGGTTTTGTCGTGGATTTGGCGGATAACGGCCTGAACGGGTACCACCTGGCGATGACCGGCGATTACGATCTGCTCATCCTCGACATCATGCTGCCGGATGTAAACGGCTGGGATATCGTACGCATGCTGCGTAGCGCCAATAAAGGCATGCCCATTCTTCTCCTCACTGCGCTGGGTACCATTGAACATCGGGTTAAAGGTCTGGAATTAGGCGCTGACGATTACCTGGTCAAACCGTTTGCCTTTGCCGAACTGTTGGCGCGGGTCAGAACGCTATTACGCCGGGGCGCGGCGGTAATTGTTGAAAGCCAGTTTCAGGTCGCAGATTTAATGGTTGATCTGGTGAGTAGAAAAGTCACCCGCAGCGGGGCGCGCATCACCCTGACCAGCAAAGAGTTTACGCTGCTTGAGTTTTTCCTGCGCCACCAGGGAGAAGTTTTACCCCGCTCGCTGATTGCCTCTCAGGTCTGGGATATGAATTTTGACAGCGATACCAACGCCATCGATGTCGCCGTTAAGCGTCTGCGCGCCAAAATCGATAATGACTTTGAGCCGAAACTGATTCAGACCGTGCGCGGCGTGGGATATATGCTTGAGGTTCCTGATGGCCAGTAAACGATGGCAACGCCCTTTTTCCCTGGCGACGCGACTGACCTTTTTCATCAGTCTGGCGACTATCGCTTCATTTTTCGCCTTCGCATGGATAATGATCCACTCAGTGAAAGTGCATTTCGCCGAGCAGGACATCAATGATTTACAAGAGATCAGCGCCACGCTGGAGCGTATTCTTAATCAACCGAACGAACCTGAACCACGCCGACTGGAAACGCTAAAAAACGTCGTGGCAGGTTACTCGAACGTCATTATTTCTCTGGAAGATAGCAATCAGAAGGCTATTTTTCATTCACCTGACGCCCCGGATCTTCGGCAATTTATCGCCAGTGCAAGGCCGGATAAAAATGCCCAAGCCCGCGATGTCTTTATTATATCCGGCCCCATACTGCAAACGCCCAAACATACGCACGGTCAGATGACATCATCAAACTGGCGCATGATTCGTTTGCCTGTAGGCCAGCTTGCCGATGGAAAACCGGCATATACGCTGTACCTGGCATTATCGATCGATTTTCATCTGCACTATATTAATGACCTGAAAAACAAGCTGATTATGACGGCATCACTGATTAGCATGATGATTGTTTTTATCGTGCTGTTCGCCGTTTATAAAGGTCATGAACCGATCCGTAATGTCAGTCGCCGCATCCAAAATATCACCTCGAAAGATCTCGACGTACGCCTTGATCCGCAAACCGTGCCTATTGAACTGGAACAGTTGGTAAGTTCGTTTAATCACATGATCGAACGCATCGAGGATGTTTTTAAACGTCAGTCGAACTTCTCGGCAGATATTGCCCATGAGATCCGCACCCCAATTACCAACCTGGTCACGCAAACGGAAATTGCGCTAAGCCAGATCCGCAGCCAAAAAGAGCTGGAGGACGTGCTGTATTCCAATCTCGAAGAATTTGGCCGGATGTCGAAGATGGTGAGTGACATGCTGTTTCTGGCGCAAGCGGATAACAATCAACTGATCCCGGAAAAGACCGCGCTCAATCTGGCTGATGAGGTCAGTAAAGTGTTCGACTTTTTCGAAGCCTGGGCAGAAGAGCGTGAGGTTGGTTTACGCTTTGAGGGGCGCGAATGTTGGGTATCGGGCGATCCGTTAATGTTACGCCGGGCAATGAGTAATCTGCTTTCAAACGCCATGCGCTACACGCCAAAAGGCGAGTCAGTGACCGTGCGGGTGAAAGAGGCCGATGAACAGGTGCAGATAGTCGTTGAGAACCCCGGCCCGCCAATTCCTCCGCAACATCTTCCGCGGCTGTTTGACCGCTTCTATCGGGTAGATCCTTCCCGGCAACGTAAGGGAGAAGGCAGCGGTATTGGCCTTGCGATCGTGAAATCGATAGTCATTGCCCATCAGGGAAACGTTGCGGTGACATCTGATTCACATGCCACCCGCTTTATTCTGACGCTGCCCCGGCATGCAATTTAATCTTTAGTGACGACGGTTAAGTCATTCCTGTTCTCTGACTTAACCGTCATATTCCTGTCACGTCGCTGACAGCGTGCGCTAATTATAATTTCTTCCGTAAACCCACACAGGAGAAATATGATGAATAAGATGTCCTCTTTTTTAGCTATCGCATTTTTTATCTCAGCAGGCGTTAATGCAGCCGAAACGTCACCCCATGCACAATCATTTTCGCAAATGAATGAACATGAAAAAGCGATGGTAGTACATCAGTCGACAAATAATGCTCATTCCTATGCCCATGAGCAGCAGGCCCAAAAACATCGTGCGCAGGCAAACAGTACGCAATAACGGATAACGCCAAAGGGCGCTGCGATCACAGCGCTCTCAAAAGCTGTGCGTTACAATATGCCGTTTTAATACTGGAGTCAGGCATGGCTTTAACCCTCACGGTGTTGCTTGAAAACCGGCGCGCTGCTGGCGCAGATAAATCATTACGGGCAAAGCCTGGATTAAGTCTGTTAATTCAGGATGAAACCACCACCATACTGTTTGATACCGGGCCGGATGACAGCTTCATTCTAAACGCCGCGCAAATGAGGATCGACCTGACGCAATTAACCGCCGTGGTGCTGTCACACGGTCATTACGATCATTGTGGCGGCGTCCCCTGGCTTGCCGATAACAGCCGTATTATTTGCCATCCTCAAATAGCCTGTGAGCGTTACGCGTCGATAACGCTTGCGGGAAAGCCGCGACAAATTAAAAAACTCTCCCGCGATAACGACTACTCTCGTCTGAATATGGAATACACCCGCGAACCGTTGGCGATTAGCGATCGTTTTTTGTGGTCCGGGGAAATTAGCGTATCCACACCGCAGGCCTACGGTGTTATTCACGAGAAAACACCTCAGCCGGATTACATCAGCGATGAAGGCGTATTGATCTATAAATCTGACCGTGGGCTGGTGATCATTACCGGTTGCGGGCACCGGGGAATAGAAAATATCGTCCGCCATTGCCAGAACATCACCGGCATTCGCAAAATTTACGCCCTCATCGGTGGGTTCCATTTACGCGCCGCCTCTCCCGCTAAGCTGTGGCGGACGCGGCAATTTATTAAGCAGCAGCAACCGGAAAAACTGCTCGGCTGTCATTGTACCGGTTCGTGGGGACGGTTGTGGCTACCGGGAACAAAAGCCCCGGCAACGGGGGATGTCATCGTGCTGGCGAACTAAAGGCGGTAAAACGTGGCCCACATCTGCATTAGAAAACGGGAACTTACGTTCCCCGTTTATCATTGACGACAATTATGCACGTAACCTTGATCTGGTCACTTATTATACAGAGACAACCTTGGGTACACTCAGGATAGAGGTAAACAAACAGGAGGTAGTGAATATGTATCGCTCAATTCTGGTGCCCATTGATATCTCTGAAGCCGATTTAACCCGCCATGTTGTGCCGCAGGTTCAGGCGCATGCCAAAACCGCCAAGGTCCATTTTCTGGCCGTTATTCCTACCGTTCCGTTCTATGCCTCGCTGGGGCTGGCCTACTCAAGCGAATTCCCGGATCGCAGTGGTCTGCAGGCCAAGGCCAGCGAAAAACTCGAAGAGATTGTTAAGCAATTCAATATTCCTGCAGGCAGGAGTCAAATCCACGTCGTTTACGGCCCGCCGAAGGATCAGATCCTCAAACTGGCGGAGGCGGTTGACGCCGAACTTATCGTCATCGCCTCGCATAAGCCTGGTTTTAGCACCTACCTGCTGGGTTCAACGGCTTCTGCCGTAGTCCGCCATGCGAAATGTCCGGTGCTGGTTGTACGGTGACACTGGCTAACATAATAAAAACGGGAGTAAATTTACTCCCGTTTTTTTTCGGACTGAGCTCAGCACTCAGTGCTGATTATCCAGCA
>NZ_CP069763.1:2617805-2676922 GCF_016893685.1 Citrobacter cronae | reverse complement strand
TGTGCAACGCAGTCTTAATGAAGTAGAAATATGGCTGGAGAAGGAAAAGTCGTAGCGGTACGCAGAAGCTAAGAATTGGGCTTACGTTGAAATGGTACGCCCTGTAGGATTCGAACCTACGACCTACGGCTTAGAAGGCCGTTGCTCTATCCAACTGAGCTAAGGGCGCATTGTGAAGTGATAACTTCATGCAGAGAAACGCGTGAATTATACGGTCAGCGCTTGCTGAGTCAATGCCTTTTGTTTCAGTTGCTGGTGAAGTGTACGAATGTTGATTTTTTCTGGTCGTTCAAGGGTATCCAGGAAATCACCTGGTAACAACTCAGCCCGCATAGCGCCAGATTTAAGGATACATGTATTTAGAATATTTATGATTTTGCTTAACATTCCCTTACCCTCTTTCCAGCGGTTCAGGAACTCTTCAATGTTAAGTATCGCCATCAAGGAAGAAAATAGTCACTTCGAACACGGGCTGAAAATCATTATTTCCCATCTGGCAAGTCAGTGGCATCAGGAGATTAGTTTTTTGCCTGTCGAGGAGATCGATCGCGCCGACATCGCGTTTATCTCACTGGATGAAGATTGGCTCAGCGCCGAATGCTATCAGGTTCCGGTTCACACCAGGCGCCAACACCGGGTGGTGATCTGCAACAGAAACGATAAAGATAAGCTGATGTTCCGGCCCTGCCTGTACATGTTGCCACTGATCTATCGGGAAGATGACGTTGACGAGATCACCAAAAAATTAGTCCTCATCTTGCAAAAACGCGCGTTACGCAACAGCGTACCGGCGACTATCTGCCATTACTGTACCACCCGCAACTTTTCTATTGCAGAGCGCCAGTTCTTAATGTTTCTTGCCAGCGGATATACGTTAGCCGAAACCGCTCACCTGCTCTCAATCAGCGATATCCATGCCAAAGCAACCCGTCGCAGCATTATGAAAAAGCTGCACGTGAAAAACGATCAGCAATTCTTAAGATACATCCGTGCGCATCTGAACTTTCTACAAAATTAGGTGGAACCTCTCCGCCTAATTTTTTATTGAGAAATATCTCACCATCAATTAAGTATCGGCTCCTACTGTACCTGGCAGCTGACTGCCAGAATAATCCAGTCATACAATTCATGAGGTAACCGAAAGGTACACCCGGTAATATTTTAACTAACCCCAGAGAGAGGTTGAACTGGATAAAACGATCTTTTGGGCATTGAGTAAGACATCAGAAAACTTCCGGCAGATTATTCTGATGGGATACTCAATTGCCAGTCTGGTGATTGTTGAAGACATTGAAACCCAACGGCACAAGGGAACTCACCGTCGCGCTGGAAAAATTTGGGTCAGGGATGTTTGTTGTCAGCAATTTATCCAGAGCTGCCGCAACAGAAATGGAATGGAAACGGATGCACAGCGCAAAACGCCGGGAACGACATCGCCGTATACGAAACGCTAACTGTACCCATCAATATCCCCACTGTACCTCACAAGTATTCGACCAAATCGAGTATCTGGCGCAAAAAATCGAATACACCATACCGGGCGATACTATATCTCAGGCGATTATTACAGGGGACTATTATCTTGCCTATACACTGAGCCGCCATTTATTCTCAGGCACGCGCACCGCGATCTTCCGGTCCATTGAATCGGCGCTGGTCTGCCTGCAAAAGTCGGTCATTAGTCAGTTAGTGGTTGATATGGAAGGCTTAACAAGCTCTTACTTCGATATTCTTCAGTACCTGCGCCAACTACTTAAACAGCGGAATGATATCCAAATCTTCATATTGCTTTCCAGTCATGATGAAGATCTTAAAACCTTTATATCACTGTCTGGCCCATTTTATATCTTATCACGCAGTCTACACCTCCCAGAGATGCGTCAGGCGTTATTATCCCCGGTGCTAAATTATATTCATTCGAGGCGCATAAAGCAGGTCGATTGGGAGATGGTGACCTTACTTTTACAAGGTAACTCCTTAAAAAAGATTGCTCAGTTACAGACACAACCCTACCACCGCATCATCTATCGCCTGAACCAGTTGATTACCCGCCTGGGATTACCAAACCGGCAGCGCTTTTTGCATCTGATACATCGTCTAAACGTTACCTCTCATCATTTAATTTAACACCATAACCCTATGTCCAGTAAGATTTTTTAGGAAATTACTTATTTTAGCATGAGAAAATTGATCCAATTTTCACAAATATTTAATATTTACAACTATTCCTGGTATTATAGAGACCACCTCTTCCACACTTAACCTTACTGTTTCTGCGTACATCGCTCGAAAATAGTGCTCCCGCTGACTTAACAAAACCTAAACAATTAGCTTATTGTATCGTTTTTACTATTTAAAATAAATTTTCAATCTGCCATAATTCGAACCACATATAAATAATGCCAATAGTCATTAACACATCTGGATCTTTCAGAACATCCTAACTGCCATTAACGTTCGGGATGTTGTAAGTCTTTTCCGAAAGAGCGGAGCAGGTATAATCCTCACTGTTTCCTGATTAATTGTTAGTTTTTCCAGTGTGAAATGGATGTTCCACAAATTCATTGTTCTGTAGAAGAACAACCGAATAAACAAGGACGAAATAGTATTTATTCGGTTCTCCTCAGAACAACTCTTGGCTATTTGACAATATTATAACGCCTGATGTTTTATCAAATTCGCAAGATACGCAAACAGTTTGAGGCATACAACAATGAAACCAGCATCCGTTATCATTATGGACGAACACCCTATTGTCAGAATGTCGATAGAAGTACTCCTCGAAAAAAACAGTAATATTCAGGTTGTGCTGAAAACCGATGACAGCCGCGCGGCAATAGAACATCTACGCACGTACCCTGTCGATCTTGTCATCCTGGATATTGAACTGCCTGGCTCTGATGGCTTTACATTACTCAAGAGAATAAAATCATTGCAGGAGAATACTCGGGTGCTATTTCTGTCTTCAAAATCTGAGTCTTTTTATGCCGGGCGCGCTATTCGCGCTGGGGCAAATGGTTTTGTCAGTAAACGAAAGGATCTAAATGATATCTACAATGCGGTAAAAATGATTTTATCAGGATATTCTTTTTTCCCTTCGGATACACTGAACTTTATTAACAATGTAAATGTGCAAAAAGGTGTATTAAATGATATGCCGCTCTCTAACCGCGAGGTGACGGTTTTACGTTATCTGGCAAACGGGCTATCCAACAAGGAAATTGCTGAGCAGTTGCTACTCAGTAATAAAACGATTAGCGCTCACAAAGCTAATATCTACTCCAAGCTCGGTTTGCATACCATCGTTGAACTGATCGACTACGCCAAAATGCATGAATTAATGTAACAACACTCCCGGCGAGGTGTCGTTCGGGAGTGTTTTGTCAGCGCAATGATCAGTTATAGTTAATCATAAACGTGGCATCGGCCCTGGCGACCCCGGGCTGCACCCCATCAGCCAGCGCGATATAGTTGGCAAAAAAAGTCAGCGTGGCATTGCCATTCTCATCAATACCGACGGTCTGGCTGGCCTGCTCAAGCGGCAATCGCGTCCGGTCGCTATCGCGCAGCTCAATCGCCACCTTTTGCGCCATAAGCGCGTTATCGAGCGCCAGTAGCGTAGTACCTGGGGCCGGGGTCCCGGAGAACGTTATCGACGCGGATCCCGGCGGACAGCCTTCAAGCTTCAGCTTAAACGAGACCGGTTGGGTGGTGTCTCCGCTGTTCTGTAACTGCTTTGTCGGCCAGGTGCCTAAATCAACCGACTTATTGCTGTCGCTGGCAATCACCGCGCAGGTAAAATCCACCACGTTACCGCGCAGTTCAATATTGATTTCTCCCAGCGACGAGGCGGCCTGGCATAACGCGCTGAATGCCAGCATCGGCATAATCGCCAGAAATGCCCATGCGGCGGGCTTTTGCTTATTAGTCATAGTCCACTCGCAGATAGCCACGGGCAGTAAAAGGTCCTTCCGTGGGTTTATTACCCGTCACGCTGACCGGCCATGTCCGGATCCCAACACTCGCCGCGGCGTTGTCGTCCAGTTGAAATGGAATAGTGCTGGACAGATTGTTAGGCGTTAGCGGATTACCGCTGCTGTCGGCAACAATGAAACCTAAATCCGGGTTGTTTGAAACCATCATTTGCCCGGAGGCTTTCTCCGCTTCTACCCGCATGGTCAAGTAGGCCTGAGCGGCAACGTTGGTGCATTTTATGGCCACCGTTTTAGTCTGCGGATTGATGCCTTCGGGCTTGTTGCCCGCGCCCGCCTTGCTAAACAGCGATGCGCCAATATCGCCAAAATCAAACTCGACAATCTGCCCGGCGTTCACTTCGCAGTTTTGTGGAACCTCCACCTTACCGCTGTAGCTAATGGTGTAAACCGGCGTACTCAGCGCATCTCCGGTACTGGTGGTGACATAGACTCTGAACATCGTCTGCCGGGGAATAGGCACCATATTAATAAATGAGCGGATCACTTTGAGTTTAAACACCAGCTTTGAATCCATTACGCCAAAAGGTTGCTGCTTCGGCACGTTAGGGTGAGTCCCCATGCGGATATAGTTACGCGGGGGATAAAACAACCCGGCGTAACTGTCGGTGATGCTCATAGCCCCCAGCAGGTAGTCATTGAGTTTCAGGTACTGAAAACCGCCCTCGGTACTTTGAACCGGAAGTTCAGTGACATAGCTTCGATAGGTATAATCCACCGTCGTCCCTGCCGGACAGGTGGCATTAACGCCAATCCAGCCTGATTTTTCCGGCAACGTCACCACCTGTCCCGGCTGGTTGTTGCTGCTGTTAAAGACATTCGACAGATCGTAAAAAACATCCGTTGGTGTGCCATTCGAATTTTGGCAGACCGTTGCCCAGGACGGTTGCGCCATCAGCAGTAACGCGCTTGCCAGTAACAAACCTGTTTGTCGTTTCATCGTATTATTCCCGTCGTGCCGCTGGTGATTCGCACGTCACATTCGTGAGCGTCACCGCCTGTTTCAGGCTCTCTTCAGGCAAGGCATAATGCGCCACGCAACGAGCTTTTGCGCCTTCCCCCCATTGGATCAGCAACTCGCCTTTAAGCGGCAGGCCGCTCAGGTAAATTTGCCCGTCTTCACCCACCATACTGGTCACGCCGCTGGTGTTTTCACGTACCACGGAGCCAAATGGCACAGGTTTACCGGCATATTTCGCCGTCATCAGCGCCCGCACACCGATACGTGTATCAAACGCCGCTCGCACCAATGCTCCTTGCGTTGGCACGACGCTGCTGACGTTGTTTTCCACATCGGTATTGTTGTTCATCGAATTGGTGTCTAACGCGACGCGGTTATAGCGATAGACGGTGGCATACGGCATCACCGCGTATCCACGCCAGTCGGTCTGCACGCCGGTCTGGTTTTCTATCCGCACGCCCTGAGCGCCTGGCGCTTTGATCAACACATTGGTATCGCCGAGCGGCTGACTAAGCGTAATGCCGTCCTCATGTCCTATCACACCGCCGGCGAGCTGCCAGTTGTAGTCATGCTGGTCGCGGTCGTAGTTGTATCCCACGCCCAGCGTGCCATAGGCCGCCTGCCAGTTAGCGCTGGCGTTTCCGCTGTAACCATTAGTACTGCTGTGACCCTGATTCACGCTATAGCTCAGGTTACGGCCATCCAGCAACGTACCGCCGATCCCGCTCTGCCAGCTATTTTGTCCGTTGCTATTGCGGTTGGCATTAAAGGTGGCGTAGGTGCGATCGAAGGCATTATCACGCGAGTAACGCCGCCCGCTCAGCAGGCTGAACGGGATTGACATATTGAACGCCATAATGCGGTCGGTGTCGGAGATGCCGACTGATTCATTCCACGACCAGGAGAGTGAATAGCTAATCCCCTGCCAACCACTGGCATAGCCCAGTTGATACCAGGTATTGGTGTCTGAGGTATTCCAGTACGTTTGCTGGCTACCTGAGATATACAGCGATCCGTAATCCCCCAGATTCTGCGAAATGTTGATCTGAAAACGGCCTTTCTTGCTGTAGCTCAGATTGTGGTAACTCTTCACATCCGGCACGTCGTGGCGATTGCCTTCGCTGTCGTATTCGTACTCATAGCCTTCCATACTGCGATACGCGACGTCGTCGAGGGTATAGAAACCACGCGTAGAGTAGCGGTAGCCCAACAGCTGAAAGTTAGTGCCAAAATTGTTCAATGACTTCGCATACAGGAAACGCAGAGACTGCCCCTGGTGCGTACTGTCATCCGCCAGTTGGCTGCGCGCATGGGTTAAATCGACGGAAACTGCCCCCCAATCCCCCAGATTTCGGCCAGTACCTAAAACCACCGCAGTGTAACGTGAGGCTAACTGCGTACCACCATAAGCGGTATACCCCTCTGGTAACCCGGCGATTAATGTTCCCTGGAAAAAGAACGGTGAGGATTGCTGGCTATTGCCGCTGCGAAAATCCCCGGCAACTACGTCATACTTGAAACGCCCTTCTCGCTGTAACAACGGAACCGTGGAGTACGGCACCGTATAGCGCTGCTGGCTACCGTCTTTCTCATCCACCGTCACCTCAAGGTCACCGCTGGAGGAGGTCGGGTTAAGATCGGTTATCGCAAAAGCGCCCGGTGAAACATAACTTTGATAAATCACGTAGCCATTCTGACGAATAGTCAGTTTCGCTGCGGTACGCGCAATGCCACGTACGGTAGGCGCGTAGCCTTGTAAGCTGTCGGGATACATGCTGTCTGAGGAATAGAGTCGCGCGCCACGAAAACCGACGCTGTCAAAAACGTCATTTCCGGTATTGCTGTCGCCCATCACCAGTTCACCCTTCAGCGGGATAACCGCGCGCTGAAGCCATGTACCGATGTTTTTCCAGCTTTGTGAATGGTATCCGTCACCTTTGGAATAGCTCCACGCGCCGTTGTTCCTTAGCCGCCAGGGTCCATAGTTCAGGCCACTCAACATGCTCAGGAAATAGCTGTCAGTATCGCTCCCACGGCTGCCGGTAAAGTTATAGTTAATCAGCGCCGCCGGGATCCCTTCATCCCATTCGTCCGGTGGAATGTAGCCGCGCGCGCTGTTTAACATCGACGCCTGCGGCAGACTGATGTTTAAGCGCAAAGTAGAAAAATCAAAGGCAATTTCACTGCCGGGAATCGCCTCAGGCAAATTGATACAGGTCGCGTTCGGATCCTGACTGAGTGCCGGAAACGCGGCAATATTAACGCCCAGGCGTTTTACCCAGTCGAGTCCAAAGCATGGCATCAGTCCGCCAGACTTCTCCCCTGCCTTTCCCGCACTGCTGGCAAAATGAATGTCCTGGGTAGCAACGAATTCATCATTGCGCCAGATATCCACACGATAAACGCCTTCAGGCTGATGATTACCTTTTTCAAAACGTGATAAATCCGCCACGGTTGCCGTATCCGCAGATAAAAATGCCGGATTGAAATAGCTTTCCCCATGGCTTAAAGAGGGAAAAAGCGCCGCCAGCGTGGACAACGCCACCCCCGCCAGCGGTGGCGTAACCCCCGGTAACAGGTCAGGAAAATACGTTGTCTTATTCATCGTTATCTCAACGCACGCTTACCGTTTGAGCGGTGGTCACCGCGCCATAATCATTGACCGTCTGGAAGGTAACGTTGCCCTGTACGCCCGTTGGCAGCAGCACCTGCGTATCGCTTTTTGGCGCAACCATGACGTTATCGATCTTCGTTTTCCCCACAGTGAGGTTGACCAGAGTGACGTAATACGCAGACGGATTGTTGATTTTCAGGTGGTTGCCGGAACGGGAAAACTGCAGCATGCCGGGGGCATCTTCCGGGATGTGCGGCAGATTATTTGGGCGGACAAAAAGTTTAATGCGCGACAAAATCGCCAGCTGCAGAACGTTTTTACCCTCAAGGCTGTTCTTGTTGACTGACGGAATGGCTTTCACGTTCATCCAGAACAGCGATTCACGGTCTTTTGGCAGCGGCGCGCCTGCGTAGATGATACGCAACGTGTTTTCACTTTTAGCCTCACTGACAAACAACGGAGGCGTCACGACAAACGATTTTTCTTTAACCCCTGCGCTATTCTCGATCCATGAATTTACCAGGTAACGTTCTTTGGTATCGCTATTGCTAATAGACAGCGAAGTTTGCTTGGCATCAGCTGGATAAATAACACGGGTAGCGCCTAATGCAATGCCGCCGGCTGCCTGCACACTGGCAGCAGAAAATAAGGCCAGTAAAAGGATAAAACCTGATTTTAGATTATTAAACATAGCTACAAATACCTTTGATGCGATTATCGTTGGGAAATAAATCAGGGATAAACCAACGTAAACCACACGTCTGAACGAAGTATTCCCGGTGTGATATTTTCCGAGACGGCCCGATAGCGAGCAGTGAAATGAAACGTCATCTCTTGGGTGATAATCGGCGCGTAATGAAGCGGTAGCGCATTAGGAATTATTTGCCGTTGTCGCTCGTCAAATAACGCCAGACCAACCCCAGAAGATGCAGACGCATCGCCGCTGGCCAGAAAAACCTGCGGATCTTCCGCTGGCGTCACACCGGCAAACGCAATCCCGACGTGGTCATAAACATCAGAACTGCACGATGTTAATCGCAGTGAAAACGGTACGCTGGTAGAGGCAAAGCTTCCCGTTCCGGAGAAGGCATTGGTACGATATTGCCCCATTTGCACCCGCAAATTCTGGCTGTCGGTGGCGACCGTACAGGCGCCGTTAACGAGCTGTCCCCGTAAGTGGAGGCGTCCGCTTTCCAGTATTACCGTATGAGCAAGCGCAGGCATTACGCACAGCATTCCCGCCAGCGCCACGCCTTTCCCTATCATCTGCCGCATCCTTTTTCATCCCCGGATATTGCCTCATCCAATGAGGCGAACATCATCCTTGCGCGAATCTGAACGGCTTATTCGTACTTCATGATAAACGTCGCGTCGGCATTCGCCTGACCCGGCGTAGCGCTGGTCGCGGTCGCTTTATAACGGGCAGAGAAACGCAGGGTGTTGGTCCCTTCTACCAGCGCCTGAGCGGTAGAGAAGGTTGCTCCATCCGGCTTCAGCGCGGTGGACGTATTGTCCAGAATTTCAATCCCTACACCGCCCGCGGTAGTGCTGTTATCCGAGGAGGAAACGGCCAGCAGGTTATTGTTAGTGATGTCGGTCTGGCCAGAGAAAGCAACCGCGGCGGTCGCAGCCACTTTCGGGTCGCAGTCGTTCAGTACGATAGTGAACGGGATTTGTGCCGTGGTATCACCGACTGCAGTAAAACTGGCGGTACGATACTGGCCTAACGTAACAACCTGATCGGATGACTGAGTGCTGACGGCACAGGCTGCATTGACCAGTTCACCTTCAAAATGCACGGTACCGCCGCTAACGCTTACCGGATCGGTCGCCGCCGGATCGGCCGCAACCGCTGCGCCCGCGACTAACATCAGGCTGGCAATAACAGAAGAGGCTATTAATTTACGTTTCATGGATTTCCCTTGAATTACACACATCCGGCTCCGGCGTCCTGCGGGATCCGTTTGAATCATTATCGACATTAAATGTCAGGCGAATTATCTCTGCATCCTGTAAAGATATATATCGCAAGAGAATTAGCTAACCTTTACCCAACTCTCCGAGTATTTGATTCACTAATTAATCTTCGCGAATATGACTATTTCGTCACAGCGTTAAATTAAACATTTAAATTAATGAAAAATACCTGCAAATCCTTTTAATGGCCCTGGCTAATTCTTATTGGGATCCAGGAAAAATCCGAGTAAAAATGAGGTAAAGACATCATAATCAAACGTAACAGACTGGTTTATGGTGCATTAACCTTGAAAACACCAGGGTGATGAGTTGTTTCATTGACGTTAAATTTAATTAGCATGATCATGAATGATGCGCAGGGCTTCAGCGACTAAACCGCCCTGCTCACTGACCGCTCTCCCCGCGATCGCACGTAAAAACGCAAACGAAAACTGACAGCACGTTCTGCTTCTGACAAAATAGTGACATCCCCTTCGATTTAACGTAACAGATGGAATCCTCTCTCTGATGGCAGCAAAGATTATTGACGGTAAAACGATTGCGCAGCAGGTGCGCTCTGAGGTTGCTCAAAAAGTTCAGGCGCGTTTAGCGGCTGGATTACGCGCCCCGGGCCTGGCTGTTGTGCTGGTAGGCAGCAATCCGGCTTCGCAGATTTATGTCGCGAGTAAACGCAAAGCCTGTGACGAAGTGGGGTTTGTCTCCCGCTCATATGACCTGCCTGAAACCACCAGCGAGGCGGAGCTTCTTGAGCTGATCGATACGCTCAACGCAGATACCACCATCGACGGTATCCTGGTACAACTGCCATTACCGGCAGGTATCGACAACGTTAAGGTGCTGGAACGCATCGCACCAGATAAAGACGTAGACGGTTTCCACCCGTATAACGTTGGTCGTCTGTGTCAACGCGCGCCGCGTCTGCGTCCATGTACTCCGCGCGGGATTGTCACTCTGCTTGAGCGTTACAACATCGATACCTATGGTCTGAACGCCGTAGTGATTGGCGCTTCAAATATTGTCGGTCGCCCGATGAGCATGGAGCTGCTGCTGGCTGGTTGCACCACTACGGTCACCCACCGATTCACCAAAGATCTGCGTCGCCACGTAGAGCATGCGGACCTGCTGATTGTTGCTGTCGGCAAACCGGGCTTTATACCCGGCGAGTGGATCAAAGAAGGTGCGATTGTGATTGATGTCGGCATCAACCGTCTGGAGAATGGTAAAGTAGTGGGCGATGTGGTCTTTGAAGATGCAGCCGCACGTGCGTCATATATCACGCCAGTACCGGGCGGCGTAGGCCCAATGACTGTCGCCACACTTATCGAAAACACGCTACAGGCGTGTGTTGAATACCATGATGTAAAGGACGTTTAAGATGGCCACATTTTCACTGGGTAAGCACCCACACGTTGAACTCTGCGATTTGCTGAAGCTGGAAGGCTGGAGCGAAAGCGGCGCCCAGGCAAAGATCGCTATTGGCGAAGGCTTGGTGAAGGTCGATGGCGCGGTTGAAACGCGCAAACGCTGTAAAATCGTTGCCGGACAGACCGTCAGCTTTGAAGGCCACAGCATTAACATCGTAGCGTGACCCAAGTGCCGGATGAGGTTAACGCCCTGTCCGGCCGCTTCCCCGTCTCATTTTCAGATAATAACTTCATCCCCACTTCACAGTGAACAGTTAGCATGTCGTTTTCCCACATGAAGCGAACATCATGCCAACCATCGTTACTCACGCGGCCGTTCCACTCTGTTTAGGATTAGGTCTCGGACTTAAAGTCATCCCCCCACGATTACTGTTTACTGGCGTCATTCTGGCGATGCTGCCGGATGCCGACGTGCTGTCATTTAAGCTTGGCGTCGCCTACGGCAATGTGTTTGGCCACCGTGGATTTACCCACTCACTGCTGTTCGCGTTTGTCGTGCCGCTACTTTGCGTATTGATTGGCCGACGATGGTTTAAAGCCGGATTGATTCGCTGCTGGCTATTCCTGACAGTTTCACTGCTATCGCACAGTGTGCTGGATTCTGTCACCACCGGCGGCAGAGGCGTCGGCTGGCTGTGGCCGTGGTCGGATGAACGCTTTTTCGCGCCGTGGCAGGTGATTAAAGTCGCGCCGTTCGCGCTGTCACGCTACGCGACTCCTTACGGGCATCAGGTGATTATTTCGGAATTATTATGGGTGTGGCTACCGGGAATGATGATGATGGGTGTGCTGTGGTGGTATCGAAAATATTAATCTGCCGGATGCGACGCGCTGCGTCTTATCCGGCCTACACTCGCTCTTTTGTAGGCCCGGTAAGCGTAGGCGCCACCGGGCATTACAGAGTTACTTACGACGCCAGGTGGTGCCCTGCGGACCATCTTCCAGCACGATGCCCATCTCGTTGAGACGGTCACGCGCGGCGTCGGCCGCCGCCCAGTCTTTCGCCTTACGGGCGTCCAGACGCTGCTGGATTAACGCTTCAATTTCGGCGACTTCACCGTCATCCGCCTGCGCGCCGCTTTGCAGGAATACTTCTGGATCCTGTTCCAGCAAGCCCAGCACGCTGGAGAGCTTACGCAGATGCGCAGCCATACCGTTAGCCGCCGCCATATCTTCACCCTTCAGACGGTTAACTTCACGCGCCATATCAAACAGCACGGAGTATGCTTCCGGGGTATTGAAGTCGTCATCCATCGCTTCAATGAAACGCGCTTCAAAGGCCTCGCCACCCGCAGGGGCAACGGATTTGTCAGTGCCGCGCAGCGCAGTGTACAGACGTTCCAGCGCAGAACGCGCCTGTTTCAGGTTCTCTTCGCTGTAGTTCAACTGGCTACGGTAATGCCCCGACATCAGGAAGTAGCGAATGGTTTCGGCGTCGTAGTATTTCAGCACGTCGCGCACGGTAAAGAAGTTGCCCAGCGATTTGGACATTTTCTCGCGGTCAACCATCACCATCCCGGAGTGCATCCAGTAGTTCACGTATTCGCCATCGTGCGCACAGGTGGACTGGGCAATTTCGTTTTCATGGTGCGGGAACATCAGGTCGGAGCCGCCACCGTGAATATCAAAATGGTTGCCCAACTGTTTGCAGTTCATCGCCGAACACTCGATATGCCAGCCCGGACGACCAGCGCCCCACGGAGATGGCCAGCTCGGTTCACCCTCTTTGGACATTTTCCATAGCACGAAGTCCATCGGGTTGCGCTTCACGTCAACCACGTCAACGCGTGCGCCTGCCTGCAGTTGATCCAGATCCTGGCGTGACAACTGACCGTAGTTCGGATCAGTCGGGACATCGAACATCACGTCGCCATTATCGGCAACATAGGCGTGACCTTTGGCGATCAGCTGTTCGGTAATCTCAATAATCTCGGCAATATGATGCGTAGCGCGAGGTTCCAGATCGGGGCGCAGAATATTCAGCGCATCGAAATCGCTATGCATTTCCGCAATCATACGATCGACCAGCGCGACAAAGCTCTCGCCGTTTTCATTCGCGCGCTTGATGATTTTGTCGTCGATATCGGTAATGTTGCGCACATACTTCAGCTTATAACCGAGGAAGCGCAGATAACGCGCAACGACGTCGAAAGAAACGAAAGTACGTCCGTGGCCAATATGACAGAGATCGTAAACGGTAATACCACACACGTACATGCCGACTTCCCCGGCATGAATAGGTTTGAATTCCTCTTTTTGGCGCGTCAGTGTATTAAAGATTTTTAACATCGAAGATTCCGTGTAGACGTGTGTGGGTAATAATATCCGTATAATACATATTATTCGTAATCGAAGCAGCACACTTTGCAAGGTGATCGCAGCTTGCGGTTATGCTATAACACCCCCCTAACTCTGACCCTTAACAGGGTCGAAGCACCAATCTATCGGAACAGGATGCAAAAATGGTTACTTTCCACACTAATCACGGCGATATCGTAATCAAAACGTTTGATGATAAAGCGCCTGAAACAGTTAAAAACTTCCTGGACTACTGCCGCGAAGGTTTTTATAACAACACCATTTTCCACCGTGTTATTAACGGTTTCATGATCCAGGGCGGTGGTTTCGAGCCGGGCATGAAGCAAAAAGCCACGAAAGAAGCGATCAAAAACGAAGCGAACAACGGTCTGAAAAACACCCGTGGTACGCTGGCAATGGCGCGTACTCAGGCTCCGCACTCCGCAACCGCACAGTTCTTCATCAACGTTGCTGACAATGACTTCCTGAACTTCTCTGGCGAAAGCATGCAGGGTTGGGGTTACTGCGTGTTTGCTGAAGTTGTTGAAGGCATGGACGTGGTTGATAAAATCAAAGGCGTTTCCACTGGTCGCAGCGGTATGCATCAGGATGTGCCGAAAGAAGACGTCATCATCGAAAACGTGACCGTCAGCGAGTAATCGTGGCGACACTGTTTATTGCAGATCTTCACCTCTGCACAGAAGAACCGGCGATCACCGCCGGTTTTCTGCGTTTTTTAGCCGGTGATGCGCGACAAGCCGATGCGCTGTACATTCTCGGCGACCTGTTCGAAGCCTGGATTGGCGACGACGATCCTAATCCGCTGCATCATCAAATAGCCGCGGCGATAAAAGCACTGGTTGATTCCGGCCTTCCCTGCTTTTTTATTCACGGCAACCGTGATTTTCTGCTCGGCAAACGTTTTGCCCGTGAGAGCGGCATGACCTTACTGCCCGAAGAGAAAGTGCTCGATCTGTATGGTCGCAAGGTGCTGATCATGCATGGCGATACGTTATGCACCGACGATGCTGGCTATCAGGCGTTTCGCGCCAAAGTGCATCAACACTGGCTACAAAAACTATTCCTCGCCCTGCCATTGTTCATTCGCCAACGTATTGCCGCGAAAATGCGCGCCAACAGCAAAGCAGCCAACAGCAGTAAGTCGCTGGAGATCATGGATGTGAATCAGCAGACCGTTATTGCCGAGCTGGAAAAACATCAGGCCCAGTGGTTAATTCACGGTCATACCCACCGTCCGGCAGTCCACGAACTTACGGCCAATGGGCAACCCGCCTTCCGCGTTGTATTAGGCGCCTGGCACAGCGAAGGTTCGATGATCAAAGTCACACCACACGACGTTGAACTGATCGCATTCCCGTTTTAATTCTGCAAATAGCCCGTTCCTCTTTACACAAAACTATTCGAGTTGCATCGAGGCGGCAAATCCGTGAATCCCCTGGAGCTGACTAAAGTAAGTGACTGGGGTGAGTAGATGCAGCCAACAAAGAGGCAGCTTGAAGAGTGAAGTGTAAAGCGCGCAATCGTTTTCCTTGACGGTGAATTATGCTATTCTCTGTGCCCTCAAAAGTCGAGTGTAGTGCACCACAGGAGTTTTCAGACGCATGTCTTCCCGCAATAATCCGGCGCGTGTCGCCATCGTGATGGGGTCCAAAAGCGACTGGGCTACCATGCAGTTCGCCGCCGAAATCTTCGAAATGCTGGACGTTCCACACCATGTTGAGGTCGTCTCCGCCCACCGTACCCCAGACAAACTGTTCAGTTTCGCCGAAGGCGCTGAAGAAAACGGTTATCAGGTGATTATTGCCGGTGCCGGTGGTGCTGCACATTTGCCAGGAATGATTGCGGCGAAAACGCTGGTGCCTGTTTTAGGCGTTCCGGTACAAAGCGCAGCGTTGAGCGGCGTAGACAGTCTCTACTCCATCGTACAGATGCCTCGCGGTATTCCGGTGGGCACGCTGGCGATCGGCAAAGCGGGCGCAGCCAATGCGGCCCTGCTGGCCGCGCAAATTCTGGCCACACACGACAAAGAATTGCATCAGCGTCTGGCTGAGTGGCGTAAAGCGCAAACCGATGAGGTACTGGAGAACCCGGACCCGCGAGGTGTCGCATGAAGCAGGTCTGTGTACTCGGCAATGGTCAGCTAGGACGCATGCTGCGTCAGGCCGGTGAGCCGCTGGGGATTGCGGTCTGGCCCGTCGGGCTGGACGCCGAACCCGCTGCCGTTCCTTTTCAACAAAGCGTGATTACCGCTGAGATTGAGCGCTGGCCGGAAACGGCGCTCACTCGCGAACTGGCGCGTCACCCGGCGTTTGTTAACCGCGACGTCTTTCCGATTATTGCTGACCGTCTGACGCAAAAACAGCTTTTTGACAAACTCAACCTGGCGACCGCGCCATGGCAACTGCTGGCGGATAAAAGCGAATGGTCTGCGGTGTTTGACAAACTCGGCGAGTTGGCGATTGTGAAGCGTCGCATCGGCGGCTACGACGGTCGTGGACAGTGGCGTTTACGCGCGAATGAAACCGAACAACTGCCAGACGACTGCTACGGCGAGTGCATCGTCGAGCGAGGAATCAACTTCTCCGGTGAAGTCTCGCTGGTTGGCGCGCGTGCGCACGACGGCAGCACCGTCTTCTATCCGCTGACTCATAACCTGCATCAGGACGGCATTCTGCGCACCAGCGTGGTATTTCCGCAGGCTAACGCTAAACAACAGGCGCAGGCCGAAGCGATGCTCTCTGCCATCATGCAGGAGCTGGGCTATGTCGGTGTGATGGCGATGGAGTGTTTCATCACCCCGGAAGGTTTGCTGATCAATGAACTGGCTCCGCGCGTACACAACAGCGGGCACTGGACGCAAAACGGCGCCAGCATCAGCCAGTTTGAACTGCACCTGCGCGCCATTACCGGCCTGCCGTTGCCGACGCCGGTGGTGAACAATCCTTCGGTGATGGTAAACCTGATCGGCAGCGACCTGAACTATGACTGGCTGAAGCTGCCGCTGGTGCATCTGCACTGGTATGACAAAGAGGTACGCGAAGGGCGTAAGGTGGGACACCTGAACCTGAGCGACAGCGATACCGCGCGCCTTAGCGCCACGCTGGAAGCGCTCACTCCCCTGCTGCCGCCGGAATATGCCAGCGGCATCATCTGGGCGCAGTCAAAGCTGAAATAAACCGATACGGGAGGTGCGCCTGCGCACGCCTCCCGTTACTTTTACAGACGAATGCAGGTTCCGGCTTTCCCCGCCAACGTGTCTTCAATGCGAGACAGCGCGCCAATCCACGCGGGTTTTCCACGTCGCTTCACGTATCCGCTTACGGCTGTCACCTTTGGCCCCATCGAACCATCGGCTTTAGCAAACGGCGCCAGTTCATCAGGAGAGGCTTGACGAATCGCACGTTGCTCTGGCGTGCCCCAGTTCTCATAGACCGCATCAGCATCGGTGAGGATAACCAGACCGTCGGCATCGATCTGTTCAGCCAGCAATGCCGCCGCCAGATCCTTATCAATGACCGCTTCAGACCCTACCCCTTCCCCGGTCACCGGCACGCCGCCACCGCCGCTACAAATCACCACATGGCCTTCTTTGAGCAAGAGCTTAATGGCATCGCTTTCGACGATCTGGCGAGGCTCAGGCGAGGCGACAACACGACGCAGGTATTTGCCGTCACGTTTCATATGCCAGCCGTAGGTGGCTTCCAGTTGCGTTTGTTCTTCAGGCGAATACACCGGGCCGATAAATTTTTCCGGCGCCATAAACGCGGGATCGTCTTCAGACACCACAATTCGCGTTAACACTGTGGTCACCGGCGGCATCTCCGGTTCAGCGGTCAGACTTTGCGCCAACATATAACCAATCATGCCCTGAGTCTCTGCCACCAGCACATCCAGCGGGTAAGGTTCAACCTCTTTCCAGGCAAGATTCTGTAACGACAACAGACCAACCTGCGGCCCATTGCCATGTACGATGGCCAAGCGGTACGAACGTGTCAGACGCGCCAGGGCAGGTACGGCGCTGGCAATATTACGATATTGATTTTCTGCCGTCAGCGCCTCGCCGCGCTGCAATAATGCGTTGCCGCCAAGAGCAACAACCAGCGTTTTCATTCCCTATCCTTCTATAATTTGTTGCCCAAGCCAGAACCCCAACAAGGTGTCTGCGCCGGAGGTATGCCCGAGCGCCAGCAGCGAATTTATCGCCGCGTCCATCCTTTGGTGTCGGCCCAAAGCATGAGTGAAGTGGAGCAAAGGTGAAGCGAAGTACCCTAATGCCGCGTAGCGTAAGTAGCTCACGCTAACCACAGTCGTCGCCAGTTGAAGATTGCCGGAATACTCAAAGAAACGATGGCCGGAATCCTTATTCAGCGCGCCGAAATACCAGGCGGCCAGCAGCATTCCGGTCAGCGTATCATCATGGCTGGGCGTTAAACCTGGCCCCTTGCCTAACCACTGCCGCCAGTCTGTCGACAAGCCAGCCAGCGCCGAGAAAAAGCAATGGCGGAACTGACGTAACTCGGGGCACAAAGGCAAATTTGCCGCCAGCATTAACGGCCCGAATAATCCCGTTTCCTCGCCGCGATCCATCCAGGCGGATGCAAGGCGCGGGGCATGTGGACGGGACGTTATTTTCAACGAACAACAACGCTGCGGTTGGCGTAACAGAAACGGTCCCAGCACAATCCCCTCGGGGACAGCCTGAGGGGTTTCGCTACCGCTTAACGCCGTACGCAGCGCATCAAAGTCAGACGCACGGATCACCCATCCTCCCGGGCTAAAACCACTGCCCTGGCGGTGCAGCGTTAACAGTGCGCCCCCTTCGGCCACAAGGTTAATCGAGCGCCGCCAGATCCCGGATAGCTGCCATGACTGGCGAAAATCCGGAGACTGCTGACTGCCCATCAGAGGACGGATGATCATCATGCGCGGCTCTCTTAGCTAATGCCCATACTTTCAGCCAGCGCTTCCAGAGCCAGCTCAAAGCAGGCCAGCGGCGCACGAACGGTGCCCGCGCCGATCTGACCAATACCGGCTTCTTTATGGGCAATACCCGTGTTGATCAGCGGCGTAATACCTGTTTCCACGACGCGACGGATATCAAGACCAAGGCAAGCCCCCTGGAAATCCCAGCCAGGGATCTGCAACTGCATATTGCGTTCCAGATAGATTTCAGCCATCTCCTCGGAAACGGACTTCGCGGCCTCCATTCCTCCGGCGCCGACAAACCGCGTTACGCCAGGGGCCGCGATCATCGCGGCACCGCCAATCCCAAAGGTTTCGGTGATGGCGCTATCGCCCATATCCGGGTTAGCTTGTTCCTGCGAGAAGCCGGTAAAGAACAGCCCCTGCGGTGTGTTAACCGGCGCGGTAAACCAGCGATCGCCAAGTCCGCTCACCCGGATCCCGAACATGTCGCCATTACGGGTCATTGCGGTCACAATACTGCCGGAACGCACCAGTGCCCCGGCATCCATTGCCGCTTTGCAGTAAGCCATCGCCAGGTTAAGGAAGAACTGGTCGGTCACGCTGAGGAAATCCATCACCTCAGCAATCTGCTGCTTATCATGTTCCAGACGGGCAATTTGCGGCGCCAGGGTTCGCATCAGTAGAGCTGAAGAGGCAATGTTGCGCTGATGAAACTCATCGCCCATCGTAATGCCCTGCGCCATCATGGCGGTCAGATCAATACCCTGTTCCAGATTGGCCAGCGCCGCGCTTAAAACAGGCATCAGGACATCGCGCATCCAACGTAAACGCTGCTGGACATCCTCACCATACGCGCCGAAGCGCATCACTTTGCCAATCCCTTCGTTGAGATTGCAGTAAGCCCGGTTACCGTCGGTGATATTTTCCACCACCAGCATCGGCATGCTGGCAGAGGTGATTCCCCCCATTGGCCCCACAGCATTAACATGGTGGCAAGGTACGAACCGGACTTTGCCCTGCTCCAGTAAAGCCAGCGCGCTCATCTCATCATTGGCCCACCCTTCAAACAGACATGCACCAATACAGGCTCCTTTCATCGGACCGGTCATTTCTTGCCAACGCATTGGCGGTCCCGCATGCAGCAGCGTTTTCCCTTCATTGAGCTCGCGGATTAATGAGGAGGCAGGTTGCACATCCAGCCAGTGTGGACGCGCACGACGAATTTGTTCGATTACTGCAGCATTGGCTTGCGCCACTGATGTAAACATTGGAACCCCTTATTGCAAACGTTCTAATAAACGAGCCAGTTTCTTATTACCGCCAGCGACAGGCGCCCACTGGTAATGCACCACAGGCATTTCCGCAGCCTGTAAATCCAGTGCAAAACTGCGTAACCCGGCATTGATGACCGCCACTTTTTCCAGTAGCGAAGGTGCGGATTTGTCAGATAACGGTTGAGATGGACGAATCAGTTCGGCGGCAAGCAGCGTTGCCTCGGGCAGTGAATTCACTACGGCAATGCCGGCATCTTCCAGTGTGGCAATCTGCAGTGAGCGACACTGCGGATCGCGTTCTGTACCTGTCACCGTCGCAATCGCATACAGCGGTTGCTCGTGGTCTCGCGCAGCGCACGCCTTCTGCCAGGCCTGAACCAGCGATGCGGCCGGATCTGCCGTCGCGCCGTAACCAATCACGACATCAACTAGCAGCACGCGTACCTGCGGCTGCCCCCCCAGATCCGTAATCAGTTGATTACGTAAGGCAGGGTCAATCATCGGATGCGGCCGCCCGACGGTGTAAAAATCATCCCCCAGATCGATAATCTGGTGCCCGGCGGCATCCAGCATCATGCCATGGTGATGTTGTGCATCCGCGGCGACATTCAGATGGGAGGCCAGCAGCCCAGCGGCTTCGGCGGCCAGCGTACCTCCGGTGTATAACCCTCGGATCACACCGTCACCTGTGGTTGAAAGCGAGCTGCGTCGCGCCGCGACTCTCGCCAGTAAACAGGCCAGACGGGCCGCATCGTCCAGCGTCGCGGCAAACCAGACATTTTCATCGCGAGCGACCGCGGAGGTGTAACCTAAAAACAGAGCTACCACGGGTTTGCCGGTGGCCTTCATCGCGTTCACGATATGCTGGCGAACAGCCTCCGCCGGCGGTTTCGACACAAAAGCCAACACCTGGCTTTTGTCGTCTGCGCCAAGCATCTCCAGCGCGGTAAGCGCGCTAATCCCCCCCACCTCGGCGCTCAGGTCGCGTCCACCCAGACCGATGGTGTGGGTGATGCCTTCCCCGGCCAGCGCTATCTGTGAACAGAGCTCCTGAATCCCTGTCCCGGAGGCGCCCAGCACACCGATATTGCCTTCCGGCATCACGTTGGCAAAAGCCAGCGGCGTACCCGCAATCATGGCTGTTCCGCAGTCAGGTCCCATCACCAGTAGACCTTTATCCTGCGCACGGCGCTTCAGAGCGATTTCATCTTCCAGGATAACGTTATCAGAGAACATCATGACGTTCAGGTTGCGATCCAAGGCCTGGTTCGCCAGTTCCGCCGCGTATTCACCGGCAACGGAAATGAGCGTCATATTCGCCTCAGGCAGTTTCTGGCACGCGCTTTCCCAGCGTCTGACCTGCAGGAGCGTTTGGCTACCACCGGTGGCCTGCGCCAGCTGCTGCAACGACTCATCCAGTTGTTGCAGAATGGCCTGTGTAATACTTTCATCAGCCGTTTCAGTACGAATCGCCACGCAAATATCGTTTGGCGTCGCATTATTAAAATCGTCATGCCAAAACCCAGTCGTTTCCAGCAATGATTTATTCGCTGGCGTTCCCATCATGACCGATACATCGTCTACATTTTCGGACTCACTCAGCTTGCGTGAAATAATCATTAAACTGACAGAGTCCTGAAAACACCCTTTTTTAATAAAGGCGTGGATCATAACAACCCCTTAATAATTGCACCCATGGCAATTGCACGAGTAGTGTTAATGTGTAGCTCAAGGTATATATCTGGGATCACAAATAGAGTGACTGGCATCACACTGGAATTATTAACAAAATAAATTTAATAACCACCAGAAGATTAAACATTATTTTCTAACGGCATTATTTATTTAAAAAGAAAGGGCAAATCCATACTGATTATCAAATAAATTCTAACTATATTTTTTTGTGTGTCTGGATCACATAATCAATTTTTATTCCCGGTATGTTAACGGCAGTCATGCTTCACACCGTCGTTAAAAAGGAAGACAGATGAAAATCAGTCGGGAAACACTCCACCAGCTTATCGAGAATAAGCTTTGCAAGGCCGGACTAAAACGTGAGCACGCCACAACGGTTGCTGAGGTATTGGTTTACGCCGATGCCAGAGGCATTCACTCTCATGGCGCCGTACGCGTTGAATACTATGCTGAGCGCATTTCAAAAGGCGGCACTAACCGCGAACCCACATTTCGTTTTGAAGAAACCGGTCCCTGTACAGCGATTTTGCATGCCGATAATGCCGCCGGGCAAGTCGCAGCAAAGATGGGTATGGAGCATGCCATTAAAATTGCTAAAAAAAATGGTGTCGCCGTCGTTGGCATTAGCCGAATGGGGCACAGCGGTGCCATTTCTTACTTTGTGCAGCAAGCCGCTCGCGCTGGTCTGATCGGCCTCTCCGTGTGCCAGTCCGACCCGATGGTGGTACCGTTCGGCGGCGCAGATATTTACTACGGTACCAATCCGTTAGCCTTCGCTGCGCCAGGAGAAGGCGACGACATCATGACGTTTGATATGGCGACAACGGTGCAGGCATGGGGAAAAGTTCTGGATGCCCGCTCCCGCAACGAGCCGATTCCTAATACCTGGGCAGTCGATAAAAACGGCGCGCCAACTTCCAATCCCTTTGCTGTCAATGCGTTGCTACCTGCGGCCGGGCCTAAAGGCTATGGCCTGATGATGATGATCGATGTGTTATCCGGCATTTTATTGGGATTACCGTTTGGTCGTCAGGTCAGTTCAATGTATGAGGATTTACATGCCGGTCGGAATTTAGGCCAACTGCATTTGGTTATTAATCCCGACTTTTTCTCCTCCAGCCAATTATTCCGCCAGCACCTCAGCCAGACCATGCAAGAGTTAAATAACATTACTCCGGCCCCCGGCTTTAAACAAGTTTATTACCCCGGACAGGATCAAGATATTAATCAACGCAATGCCGCGGTCCATGGTATCGACATTGTTGACGATATTTATCAATACCTGATTTCCGATGCCCTCTATCTCAAGTCATACGAAACAAAGAATCCCTTTGCACAATAATTATTGAAACAGGAATTTCATATGATCAACCATTTTCGTCACGCAATTGAAGAAACCCTTCCCTGGCTCTCTTCCTTTGGCGCGGATCCTACCGGTGGGATGACGCGCTTGCTGTATTCGCCAGAATGGCTTGAAACACAACAGCAATTCAAAAAGCGTATGGACGCCAGTGGCCTGGAAACGCGCTTTGATGAAGTGGGCAACTTATACGGTCGTCTGCTCGGGAGCGAATCGCCGGAACAGGTCATTTTAAGCGGCTCGCATATTGATACCGTCGTCAACGGCGGCAATCTTGACGGCCAGTTTGGCGCGCTGGCGGCATGGCTCGCGGTTGACTGGCTCAAGAGCACCTATGGTGCCCCGCTGAAAACGGTCGAAGTCGTTTCCATGGCGGAAGAGGAAGGCAGCCGTTTCCCGTATGTCTTCTGGGGCAGCAAAAACATTTTTGGACTGGCAAATCCTGATGACGTCCGTAACATCCAGGACGCGAAAGGCACCCGTTTTGTTGACGCAATGAACGCCTGCGGCTTTACCCTCCCCGCAGAGCCGCTTCATGCTCGTAATGACATCAAAGCCTTCGTTGAATTACACATCGAACAAGGTTGCGTGCTTGAAAGTAATGGTCAGTCGATAGGCGTCGTCAGCGCGATTGTCGGCCAACGTCGCTATACGGTAACGCTGAACGGCGAATCCAACCATGCGGGTACAACGCCGCTGAGCTACCGTCGCGATACCGTTTACGCTTTCAGTCGCATCTGCAGCCAGTCTATCGAGAAAGCCAAAAAGCATGGCGATCCTCTGGTACTGACCTTTGGTAAAGTAGAGCCACAGCCAAACACCGTCAACGTGGTGCCTGGAAAAACGACCTTCACGATCGATTGCCGTCATACCGATGCCGACGTACTGCGTGATTTTACTCAGCAACTGGAAAACGACATGCGCGCCATCTGTGATGAAATGGATATCGGTATTGATATCGATTTGTGGATGGATGAAACGCCAGTCCCGATGGACAGTAAACTGGTCTCCACCCTTACCGAACTGTGTGAAAAGGAACAACTGAACTACCGTGTCATGCACAGTGGCGCGGGCCATGATGCGCAGATTTTTGCCCCTCGTGTACCGACCTGCATGATTTTCATTCCCAGCATTAACGGTATCAGCCACAACCCCGCTGAACGCACAAACATTAACGACCTTGCCGAAGGGGTCAAAACTCTGGCATTAATGCTTCATCAACTTGCCTGGCAGAAATAAGGAGCCATTCATGGGATATCTGAATAACGTCACGGGTTATCGCGATGATTTACTGGCTAATCGCGCAATTGTAAAACACGGTAACTTTGCCCTGTTAACCCCGGACGGACTGGTTAAAAATATCATTCCGGGTTTTGAAAACTGTGACGTCACCATCCTCTCAACGCCAAAACTGGGCGCGTCATTTGTTGACTATCTGGTGACCCTACACCAGAACGGCGGCCACCACAGCGGTTTTGGCGGCGAAGGTATTGAAACGTTCGTGTATGTTATTTCCGGCAAAGTTGAGGCAAAAGCGGAAGGTAAAACATTTGCTTTGACTCAGGGCGGATATCTGTATTGCCCGCCAGGTGAACTGCTCACCTTTAATAATGCCCAGACAGAAGACAGCCAACTGTTTTTATACAAACGGCGTTATACGCCGGTGGCCGGCCATTCGCCATGGCTGGTCTCCGGTAATGCCAACCAGTTAGAACGTATTCATTATGAAGGCATGGATGACGTAATCCTGCTGGATTTCCTGCCTAAAGAATTAGGCTTCGATATGAATATGCATATTCTGTCATTCGAACCCGGCGCCAGCCATGGTTATATCGAAACGCATGTACAGGAACATGGGGCTTATATTCTCTCAGGCCAGGGCGTTTATAACCTCGATAACCAATGGGTCCCGGTGAAAAAAGGCGACTACATCTTTATGGGCGCGTACTCCCTGCAGGCGGGTTACGGCGTGGGGCGTGGCGAAGCATTCAGCTATATCTATTCCAAAGATTGCAACCGGGATGTAGAGATTTAACGGCGAACAGCCCGCCTGATAATTTTTTATTTAGCTATGTTGGGTTTTGCCACGGTTAACACCGTGGCTTTTTTTATGCTTAACGCAGATTCATCGCCTGACCGAGCTTCATCGCGCAAGCAATATTACGCGCGCAGTAATAAAGGTTGGTTTCACCGCTCGCCAGCACTTCCGCCAATGGCGCGAGTCGCGGCAAAATACTGAATACCGCATCAATACCATGATCGTGAACCACCTCCACGCCTTCCCCCAGCACCCCGGCGATACCAATAACCGGAACACGATGCTGCATAGCAACAGAAGCAACACCGATTGGCGCTTTTCCCCCGACCGTTTGCGAATCAATACGTCCCTCGCCGGTGATGACCAGCGATGCATCTTTGATGGACTGCTCCAGTTGCACAGCCTGCAGCACAATCTCAATCCCTGGTTTCATGATGGCCTGCAGAAAGATAGCCGCGGCGATGCCCATTCCGCCCGCCGCCCCACCGCCCGCAACCTGAGATACCTCTTCACCGGTCAACGCTTGCAGCACATGCGCGTAGTTGAGTAACCCTTCCTCCAGTTTCTCAACCATTTCCGGCGTCGCCCCCTTCTGCGGACCAAATACCCTTGCCGCGCCGCGCGGGCCAACCAATGGGTTGTCCACATCACAAGCGACTTCGATCCGACATGCTGTCAGCCGCGGATCGCACTGTTGCAGGTCAATGCTCGCGAGGCGAGACAAGCTACCGCCTCCCGCCCTCAATGATGCCCCTTGCGCGTCAAGAAACCGCACGCCCAGCGCCTGAGCCATCCCCATGCCGCCATCAACTGTCGCACTCCCGCCGATACCGAGGATAATATGACGAATACCGGCATCCAGCGCATGCCGAATCAGTTCGCCAGTACCGTAACTTGACGCCAGCAGCGGATTACGCGCCTGCGGTTCGACTAGCATCAGTCCACTCGCCGCAGCCATTTCAATAATGGCGGTCTTTCCATCACCGGTCAGGCCATAAAATCCCATGACCTTTTCCCCCATCGGCCCACAGACCTCCAGCGAGACCACTTTTCCACCAGTCGCCGCCACCATGGCATCCACGGTCCCCTCCCCGCCATCCGCAATAGGCAAACAAATATATTCTGCATCCGGGAATATGCTTGAGAATCCAGCTTTAATTGCCTGGCAGCATTGTTCGGCGCTTAAGCTCTCTTTAAACGAATCTGGCGCAATTACAATTTTCATCATTAATCCTTTTCATCCTGTTATTTAATGCGTTCCCATGGAATGAGGTTTTCCATAAGCACTGCCAGTAAAATCCCCACCAATAAGCCATTGCTCAGTAATGGCCGAATAGTCAGTGGAAGATCTTGTAAATAAACCGGTGGCAGCCCCATCAAAAAAATGCCCACAAACAGCGGGAGTGCCAGCCGATAAATATTTCGTGCGGTAAAGGTGATTTGCTGGCTGAAAACCAGACCGGAATAGAGCAACGGCAGATAAGAGACCAGCATAACGGCACTGCTGATCGCCAGTGGAATGGCGCAGAATAAGCGGGTTAGCGGCGTTACTATCGCCACCAATAAACATAATACGCTGCCGTAAATAAATGATTTTCGCGAGCTGTCGCCAGTTTGTGTTAACAGCCCGATAGAGGAGACAAAAGGTGAAAATGGAATCACGGCAAAAGGCACTGTCACCAGCGTCATAAAACCGGAAATGATAAAGCTACGACGATAACGCGAGCTGCTGGAGCCTTGATGCGCATAAAAGACGTCCGTGCCGCGCACCGCGCCATAGGTATTACTGATATTCACCAAACCGGTGATAACCGCCGTCAGGATAATACCGGGTAACAGCCTGCCATGACTGCCTAACGGGAACCACTGCCAGCTTAATTCACCAGACGGCAAAGACGTTGATGGAAAGCACAATCGCCAGAGTCCCCATCCCACTACCGCCCCCACCAGCAGGGCATAACGGGAGATCCGCTGCGGTAAAAAAATGATCATCGCAAGGATGAAGCACATCACGCCAACCGCCAGGCTAAAAGGCGCCAGTTGAATTTTGACGCTGGTGTCAGCAATGCCAAAAGGCAATCCCAACATGCCCTTAAAAAAGATAGTGGTGAGCTGAGCGCCCAACAGCAGCATAAAAAAGACCATCACCGTTGGGGTAAATAGCCGGGCCAACCGGTGTCCTAAGCCGCTAAAGCCGATAATCATCGTCAGCACAGCGGAAATGACAATCCCGACGCTCAGACTGGTGGCGATATCATTGAGCGGTGTCCCGCGTGACGCCTCAGCCAGGGTAATTGTCAGAATGGTGCCCCACCATAAACCGGTAGGCCCTTCCATAATGGCGCGACGATGGCCACAAATAACCTGCGCAAGGCAGGCCAGCGATGTCGTGAAAAAAGCGTATTGCGTGAGCATTAACAGATTGCTCGCGGGGAGATGAAAAGCAGAAACCAGCGTTGGGGGGACCACGACCGTATTGCAAAAAATAAAGAAAAACCACTGAAAGCCAGATAGCAAACTTTCGCGGTTAATAACAGGAAGCATATTCATACCTTAAAATAGAGAATGCCCGCCAGCATGACGGGCATTAATTCGCATCACATTATTGTTGATGTTTAAGGATAAATTGACCTTTTGGCGCTACCGGGAATCCCTGCTCGATGTCATAGATAACATCCCCGCGAAGAATAGTTTTCGTAATGCGCGCGCCAATCGTCCGGCCAACATACGGGCTGACTTTGTGACGGTATTCCAGGTCTTCGTTTTTCAGAACGTAGTTGCTGTCCGGTTGAATAAAGACGAAGTCAGCATCTTTACCCGGGGCAATACGTCCTTTCTGTTTCAGGCCAAAAATATCTGCGGCGTTGGTTGCCATCAATTTAGCGAATAGCGGCAGCGACATACCGCGTTTTTGCACGGCCTCATCAAACATGACGTCCATGCAGCTCTGCAGTCCGGCAATGCCGCCCCACGCCTGCATGATATTGCCAGCCTTCATTTCTGGTGGGCATGGCGAGTGGTCGGAAACCAGGCAGTCAATCTCACCATTGAACAGTTTTTCCCACATGCCTTGTTGATTCTGTCGATCGCGGATCGGCGGAGAACATTTTGCCAGCGTGCCAATCTCTTCAAACTGATCGGTATCCAGCACAAAATAATGCGGGCAGGATTCGCAGGTCACATCCTGGCCTTCCTGGCGGGCACGGGTCACTTCTTCCACGCCTTCCGGGCTGCTGATATGGCAAACGTGCAGGCGGCAACCGGCGACTTTCGCCAGATACAGCACGCGGCGAATAGCTTCCACCTCAGTGAAAACCGGACGTGAAGCCACATAATCATGTGCCGTCACACGGCCTTCGCGTTTAGCTTCCTCGCCAAGCTCGTCGCAAATGAGTGCATTTTCGCAATGCACCAGCACCGTCTGGTCCATTTCTGCTAACTTCTGCGCGCCTTTGTAGAACTGCCAGTCGTTAACGTCACGGAAGTCATTGTCGATTCCGCGATCGCCACAGGTGGCAACGAAGCATTTGAAACCGACGACACCAACCTCATCCAGCTCGTGCAAACGATCAAGGTTGTAAGAAACCAGACCGCCAAGCTGCGCGGCATCAATGGTCAATTTGCCTTTTGCCGCATCAAATTTAAGTTCGATGGTTTCGCGATCCACCGTCGCGGGCAGCTGGTTGAGAGGCATTTCGATCATTGTGGTGATACCGCCTTTTGCCGCGGCACGCGTTCCGGTCTCATAGCCTTCCCAATGTGTACGCCCCGGCTCAGAGATATGGGTATGCGCATCGACCATGCCCGGTGAAACCACCAGACCTGTCGCATCCATTACCTGCTTTGCCTCCCCAAGATTCTCGCCAATGGCGGCGATTTTTCCTGCCTGGACGGCAATATCAACAATACGAGCTTCATTTTCTAAAATAACAGTACCGTTCTTAATAATTAAATCAAAAGACATAACGAACTCCTTGTATGGATACAGATAGTTTTTATAAATAACGCACGCTTACACCTACGTTTACTGATTTCATTACAACTGACCTGTTGCTTTTTCTACTGCGGCAGGCTGTCCAACCGTTCTTTTTTTCAGTAAGGCATATGCCACAAATGCGACAATAACCCCAACAAACCACGACACTCGCGATAACGGCTCAAGCAATGGAATAAACTTCCCACCCAGCGAAAGAATTACCGCCACTAACGTTACGGAGAATGCCGTCAGGTTAAATCCATTATCATAATATTGGTAATTACCGCTGGCGGTATATAATTCATCAAGATTAATCTTGCCACGCATAACGACAAAATAATGCGCTAACATAACACCAATAACAGGACCGAGCATACCGCCGATGATGTCCAGAAACAGATAAATGCTGCTCTGATTTTCCATAAGCTTCCATGGACAAATCAGTAAGCTAATAATACTGGCAATCAATACACCTTTTTTATATGTTAGTTTTGTTGGCGCAATTGCGGCAATCTGATAACCAGCCGGGATAATATTACCCGTAGCGTTTGTTGAGATTGTGGTCATCAGAATAACCAAAACTGCAAAGAATGAGGCAAACAGACTGTCCCAACGCTGTACGATATCCAGCACATTCCAGGTATCCGTTCCATAATGAATACTGGCACCGGCAATAATACACACGCTGGCAATCGCAAATAACACGTACGCGACAATAAGACCCAGCGTCTGGCCTAACGCCTGTTCACGAAATGAGTGGGCATTTTGCGTAAAGTCCGATGCGCTCACCGCCGGAGCGGCCCATACCGCAACCACGGCGTTAATCACTACCAGGAACAGGAATCCGCTGTTTCCCGCTTTTTGCACACCGCCCGGAATGTAGTCAAGAATGGGGCCAATCCCTACCAGGGATATCGCCCAGATAGCCATTCCGCCAAAAACGATATAAATGCAAGGGTTCAGGATCGCAGTAAATTTATTTAATACTTTACCGCCGCCAAAACCGATACCAACGTTAATCAGCCAAAAGATAAGAAATGTGATTAACCCCGGCAGAGACAACCCCAGTAGTGTAAAATCACCGCCCAGCGTTAAAAACCCAGGCCATATCTTGCCAATCAGAATAAGAAAAGCCAGCGATCCGGCATAACATTGCAGCCCGAACCACATAATTGCCGCAATCCCGCCTCTTAATAATCCCGGGAAAAGCGCGCCACGTACGCCATACGAGCCACGCAGAATCATTGCAAAAGGTACACCATATTTACTTCCGGCGGCGCCGTTCATAACCATGACTAATGCAATAAACAATGCACTAATAATAATAGCCAGCATAATACTGAATGTGGACAGTCCGAGAATGAAGAACCCGCCAACCATAACATAATTAGGTACGTTATGTACTGACCCCATCCATAAAGTAAAATAGTTAAATGTTTTCCAGTTTCGTTGTGCTGCCGTTTTCGGTAATAAGTCGTCACTATAACCACGTTGTTGGTATAGATCTCTTTGCTGTTCCATAAATCCCTCTTGTCACGTATCGGATAACGTTGTAATGGGTTTAGCTATGTGGAACAAAAACAATATATTAAGTAATGCAAATAGTTTTAATTATATTTTTATGCTGAAGCAGTAACTGGTGTTGCTTTCTTTTTATATAACGTCACGCCGGCAAAAATAAGCGTTCCGGTAACAACCAGACAAGCCGAGATGACAAAGCTTATCTCTTTTGAGCCAGTCAAATCGGAAATAAATCCGGTTAACGTTGGCGCAATAACGGCTGAACTCATACCAAAGAAGTTAAACAGGCTAAATGCTCTGCCCAACGTTTTCGCCGACGCCTGCTCAGACACGAAGGAGATCAGGATGGGGTCCACCGCCATTTTTCCCAGTAAACCGTACAGGGTCAGGCTGACCATCAACATCGTGGTATTCGGCGATAACACCGTAAACACCAGCATTGCGGCGGCCATAATTTCCAGCCCAAGAATGACTTTGACTTTGCTGTTACGGAATTTATCGGACAGATGGCTGAAGAACAATGCACCGGGAACCCCCACCACGGCGACCAAAGCCGAGGCAACCCCAATCGCGCCACCATCAAATCCCCTTTCAGTCTGCAGATAAGACGGAAGCCAGGTCACAATCAGGTAATAGCCATAACAGGTACAGAAATAGAGGAAGTAGACGCTGCATAACAAACCCGAAAACAGCGGCGGACTTTTCTCTTCTGTCATCGTTGTCGTCTGCGTTTTTTGCTCTGACGCCGCCGTTTCGCTTTTTACCTTACCGCGGATAACCAAAGTAAATACGCACAGCATCACCACCAACACAGCCGCAACCAGAAACAACACGTTTTGCCAGGCCATGCTCATGCTTTTAACCAACACGCTGGAGCCGATTAAACCGATCCCCATCCCAATCGCAGAGCCGCTATTAATGATGGCGTTTGCCAGTGCCCGGCGAGCCTGCGGGACATTTGCCGAAGAGAGAGAATACGCAGAACTAAAGAAAGAGGCGCAGCCCGCTCCTGCCATCAGCGAACCGGCATAGATCATCACCAGTCCCGTGGCTTTTGCAATACTGAGCGTACCAATAATAAAGAGCGTAAACCCACACATCAGCATAATTTTCTGGCCAAGCTTATCGACCAAAATTCCGCAGGGAATTTGCATACTGCAATAGGCGAAAAAATAGAAACTGGCGATGGCGCCAATTTCAGCATTGCTGACATTGCCCAGGGAAGCCTGAATCTCTGGATAAATAGGGGTTAATACGGTGCGATAAATCCATATCGCAACCCAACCCAGACTCATTACGACGACGATCTTCTTCCAGTATTCAATACCGGATGTATTTTTTTCACTCATGACATGCACCTTTCCAAAGTGTGTCTGATTAAAATGTATCGCTGCAGGATTGCAGCGATACCAACGATCATGACAATTTATGATTAGCCATTAATTCCAGGGCCTGAACCATTGCCGAGTGATCCAACTGGCTTCCACCATTCGCGGCACAGGTATTAAATAACTCCTGACAGGTTGCCGTATTAGGCAAATTCAATGAGAGCGCCTTGGCACTTTGTAATGCAAGGTTGAGATCTTTTTGATGCAGTGCAATTTTGAATCCGGGATCAAAAGTGCGCTTGATCATGCGCTCACCATGTACTTCCAGAATACGAGATGAGGCAAACCCGCCCATTAATGCCTGACGCACGCGAACCGGATCCGCGCCCGCTTTAGAGGCAAATACCAGCGCTTCAGAAACGGCTTCAATATTTAAGGCCACGATAATTTGGTTAGCCACTTTACAGGTTTGGCCATCACCATTCCCGCCCACCAGAGTGATATTTTTTCCCAGAATATCAAAGAGCGGTTTCACCCGTTCAAATACATCAGCTTCACCGCCAACCATAATGGACAGCGTCCCTTCGCGAGCGCCAATTTCCCCACCGGACACAGGCGCATCCAGGTAATCCCCGCCGAGTTCATTAACCTGCTGAGCAAAACGCTTGGTTTCGATAGGAGAAATAGAACTCATATCGACAATGGTTTTTCCCTGCAATGCGGTTTTAGCGCACCCGTGTTCACCAAAAAGCACTTCTTCAACCTGCGGCGTATCCGGCACCATGATGAAGATAATATCTGCGAAATCAGTCACCTGACGTGCAGTTTCAACATTAACCGCCCCCAGTGACAGCAACTCTTCAGCCACAGGTCCAATGGTCGTGACATGTAATTGATGTCCGGCACGCGCCAGATTAATCGCCATTGGCGATCCCATAATACCCAGGCCAATAAATCCCAGTTTCATTTGCAACCTCTTTTATATCTGTCGGTATTCCTGAATTCAGGCAAAACGATTCCCTTCCAACAGAGTGGAAAAAATAGTGTTGCCTGAAATTACTTACAAATTATCGATACTGATTAATCCACGATAATCCTGCTTCGGTGGTCGTCAGCGGCTTATATTCGCAGCCTACCCACCCGTCATAACCTGATTTATCAATAAACTTAAAAATAAAGTCATAATTGATTTCCCCGGTCCCTGGCTCTCCGCGACGAGGGTTATCTGCAATTTGCAAATGACCTATTTTATTTGCCCACGTGGTCATGGTCTGGGTTAATTCCCCTTCCATGCGCTGCATATGATAAATGTCATACTGAATTTTGATATTATTGCATCCGACGCTATCAATTAACGCTAACGCCTGATGCGTACCGGTGAGAAAGAAACCAGGAATATCAAAATGGTTGATCGGCTCAATCAGCAATAAAATATCTTCTTTCGCTAACATGTTGGCCGCATAGCGCAGATTTTCCACCAGCGTTTGCTGGATCTGTTCAGCCGAAAAACCCGCCGGTGTTTTACCTACCAGGCAATTGATTTTTTTATTACCCAGCCCCTTCGCATAGCGAATAGCCGCGGCCACACCATCACGAAACTCTTCTTCGCGCCCCGGAATACAGGCGATACCACGTTCACCCGCCGCCCAATCTCCGGCGGGGAGATTATGCAACGTATGCTCCAGCTTGTTGGTCTGCAGTTTTTCCTTTAAGACGTCAATGTCGTAATCGTAGGGAAACATAAACTCTACGCCACGAAACCCCGCTTGCGCCGCTTTGTCGAAACGCTCAAGGAAACTGTATTCCAGAAACAGCATGGAAAGATTGGCTGAGAACCGTAACATCTGTCACCTCCTCTATTCATATTTCATAAAACAGGTTTCGGTTGGCGCATCAACTGCACCGTCTGCAACCTCTTCAAACTCGGTCACGTTATCCAGCTCGCTACCCATCGAGATATTGGTCACTCGCTCAAGGATCACTTCGACAACAACCGGAACGCGATACTGCGCCATCAGGACTTTGGCTTGTTCAAACGCCGGAGCGAGATCTTCAGGTTTGAAGACGCGAATAGCCTTACAACCTAAGCCTTCTGCCACTTTGACGTGATCGACGCCATAGCCGTTTACTTCGCTGGAGTTGATATTTTCAAACGCCAGTTGGACGCAGTAATCCATATCAAAAGCACGCTGCGATTGACGAATCAGGCCCAGATAGGCGTTGTTGACCAGCACATGGATGTAAGGAATATTGAATTGCGCGCCTACCGCCAGTTCTTCAATCAGGAACTGGAAGTCAAAATCCCCCGAAATCCCGACGACATTGCGTGTTGGATCGGCAACACAAACCCCTAATGCCGCAGGCAGCGTCCAGCCGAGAGGGCCTGCCTGGCCGCAGTTGATCCAGTGACGCTCTTTGAACACATGCAGCATTTGCGCAGCGGCAATTTGTGATAATCCGATGGTGGTGACGTAGCAAACGTCGCGACCAAAGGCTTTATTCATCTCTTCATAGACACGCTGCGGTTTCACCGGGACATTGTCGAAGTGGGTTTTACGCAGTAACGTCCGCTTACGCTGTTGGCATTCATCAACCCAGCTATTCCGGCAAGGTAAACGTCCGGCTTTCTGCATTTCCTGAGCGACGTCAATCAACAAGGTCAGCGCGGCTTTGGCATCAGAAACAATGCCCAAATCCGGGCACAGAACACGGCCAATTTGCGTCGGTTCAATGTCGATATGAATGATTTTGCGCCCTTCGGTGTACTTCGAGACCGAGCCGGTGTGACGGTTAGCAAAACGGTTACCAATACCGAACACCATATCAGAAGCAAGCAGCGTGGCATTTCCGTAGCGGTGCGCGGTTTGTAGCCCGACCATGCCGGCCATTAACTCATGATCGTCAGGGATACATCCCCAGCCCATCAACGTGGGGATAACCGGTACATGGGTCAGCTCCGCAAAACGTTGCAGCAGTGCGGAAGCATCAGCATTAATCACCCCGCCCCCTGCGACGATGACCGGACGTTCCGCCTGGATCAGCATTTCCAGCGCTCTCTCAATTTGCTTGCGGCTGGCGGCAGGTTTGTAGACCGGCAACGGCTCATACATGTCGGGATCGAATTCGATTTCTTCAACCTGGACATCAAAAGGCAAATCGATCAGCACCGGGCCAGGGCGACCTGAGCGCATGACGTGGAATGCCTGCTGTAAAACCCGTGGCAGCAGTGCCGCTTCACGTACCGTTACCGCCATTTTGCTGACCGGTTTGGCGATAGATTCAATATCGACAGCCTGAAAATCTTCCTTATGCAGGCGGGCACGAGGCGCCTGGCCGGTGATACATAAAATAGGAATAGAGTCGGCAGAGGCGGAATACAGTGCAGTGATCATGTCAGTTCCAGCCGGGCCTGAAGTGCCAAGGCAGACGCCAATGTTGCCTGCAGCGGCACGCGTATAACCTTCCGCCATATGGGAGGCGCCTTCAACGTGGCGAGCCAGAATGTGACGGATGCCGCCGTGATTACGCATTGCGGAATAGAACGGGTTGATTGCCGCTCCAGGCACGCCAAATGCGGTGGTGATACCTTCTTTTTCCAGCACATACATTGCCGCGTCAACGGCTCTCATTTTTGCCATTTTCTTTCTACCTCTATTTATTGGAAAATTTTTCCAACTTTAAAAAAATCCAAAAAAGTCCCGCTCCTCTGAGCGGGTTGCGACTTAAGCTACGGGTGCTTTTAACCCAAGCGCCGTACTGATATCTCGTGCTGTATCCCGTACCAGCTCCCCCTGACTAATAAAACGATCTTCCGTCAGTCTGGATGCGGGCCCCGAAATAGAGATGGCAGCCACTACACTGCCTGCATCGTCATAGATAGCCGAAGCGATGCAATTCAATCCAACAACATGTTCTTCGTGATCAACGATATAGCCATTCTCGCGCGCCTGTTCCAGATTACGCAGCAGAGTAGGAAAATCCACCAACGTGTTCGGCGTAAACTGCTGCAAACCCGTTTTCACGACAATGTCCATTAACTCTTCTTCCATCAGCGGATAAAGCAGTGCTTTCCCCGCGCCGGAAGCATGCAACGGCATACGGCTGCCCAAAGGTGCACACATCCTGACCATCGATTTGCACTCCTTCTGGCCAATCAGCACCGCTTCAGTGCCATTACGAATCGCGACATTCACCGTTTCGCCTGACAGCAGCATTAATCGGTGCATAAATGGTCCGGCTACCGACAGGACGTCGCGATTATGAATATACGCGGAGCCCACATTGAAGACGCCTAAACCGATGTGCCACCATCCTAACTGACTGTCCTGATAGACAAAATCAGCACCCTGTAAAACCTTTAGCAGGCGAAAAGTCGTGGAGAGCGGTAAATCCAGACTGCCGGAAATATCGCTGACTGACGAACTCCCCCCACTTCTTTCGAGATACTGCAAAATCGCAATGCCTCTTTCGAGCGCCTGAGCGCCTTTCTGCGCAACCGGCTCCGTCTGTCCAGGCCTGCCGCGCCGTCTTACTTCCGTCTCCACTACATTTACTCCGGCCCAAAATATGAGCATAAACAATGAACAATATGCTCATATTAAGCAAGAAGGCCAATAGCGTCACGCAAAACAGAGTTCATGTGCCGGGATACGTTCAACATCGCAATTATCGCTACCACCACGATCGACCGTCAGGAAATCGGTCACGGTTTGCCAGGCAAACAGCGGGTGATGCCAGACGTTTCGGTGATAATTCACCCCCTGTTGACCATTGGTGATAAAGGCTTTTAAGGTGGAAAGATCGGGTTTGTCCTCACCAAGCGCGACAATCACCACAAACGCTTCGCCCTTCATGGGCATAAATGCCTGGGTACCCAGCGGGTGGCGCTCCAGTTCATGCACAATAATAGGCATCGCTGCCGGTTGCGCGCGGTTAATGCTGATGAGCGTTCGGTCCTGCTCAAGGATCTCCACATTAGCCAGATCGTGATAACGTTCAACCAACCCATCATTGATATGAAAAAAATCACGTTTATGGGTTTCGATGACATCGCCATAGGCGCTGAACGTGTGCTGATTTAACGGTAATACCTCAAGTTTCATCATCTTTTCCTTGTAACTGAATTCCTCTGAACCGCAGCCAGAACAGTTAGCGGCTTCAATATCATGCAATCTAAAACCTTCGGGATTTAACATCAACACAAAAGTTGGAATATTTTTCCAAAATTCGATTTAGACCACAATTTAAACAAGGCCATTATGTAAAAATACTTATAAATCAGAGAACAAGAAATCAGGCTTGCGGAAGAGCATTCAGGGAGTAGCTGACGATGTTTGATCCAGAAACACTGCGTACTTTTATTGGCGTAGCCGAAACAGGGAGTTTCTCCAGGGCGGCGGATCGCTTGTGTAAAACCACGGCCACCATCAGCTATCGCATTAAGCTTCTGGAAGAAAATACCGGGGTTGCTCTGTTCTTTCGCACCACCCGCAGCGTTACGTTAACCGCCGCGGGCTCGCATCTTCTTTCTCAGGCAAAGGACTGGCTCGCCTGGCTGGACAGCATGCCCAGCGAATTACAGCAAGTGAACGACGGCGTAGAGCGTCAGGTGAATATCGTGGTCAACAACCTGCTGTATAGCCCGCAAGCCGTCGCTCGCCTGTTATCCTGGCTTAACGCCCGCTATCCCTTTACTCAGTTTCACTTTTCCCGGCAAATCTATATGGGCGTCTGGGATTCACTGCTGTATGAAGGATTCTCTCTGGCTATCGGCGTCACGGGTACTGAACCAATGGCCAACACCTTTACCCTCGATCCTTTGGGGTCTGTTCAGTGGCGGTTTGTTATGTCGGCGAATCATCCATTGGCAGACGTCAGTGGTCCATTAACGGAAGCGCAGTTGCGCCGTTTTCCGGCGATCAACATTGAAGACAGTGCGCGCACCCTGACCAAACGGGTCGCGTGGCGGCTTCCCGGCCAAAAAGAGATTATTGTCCCGGACATGGAAACCAAAATTGCGGCGCATCTTGCCGGGGTGGGTATCGGCTTTGTTCCGCAACCGCTGTGCCAGCCATTGCTTGATAACGGGCAACTGGTCAGTAGCATTATTCCTACCATGCGTCCCCCTTCCCCCTTAAGTCTCGCCTGGCATAAGTTTGGCGCAGGTAAGGCTGTGGAAGATATTGTGACGTTATTTACGCAGCGAAAACCAGAAATCGCCGGATTTTTAGCAATTTTCAACAATGCACGCGATTGAAAATCAAGTCATCCTGCTCTTTGGCGCGTAAAATGATACGCAAGATGATTTGAGGTTTCGTTTTTTACTATGCAAGACACACAAACAGCACAGGACTATCGCGCGATTCTGCTCGCCGGTACGCCTATTATCGATGTACGCGCCCCCGTCGAATTTCAACAAGGCGCGATGCCGGGCGCAGTCAATCTCCCCTTAATGAACGATGACGAACGCGCCGCCGTCGGTACCTGTTATAAACGTCAGGGGCCTGAGGCTGCCCTGGAATTGGGCCATCAACTGGTCTCGGGTGAAACCCGCCAACAGCGCATGTACGCCTGGCAGGATGCCTGTCGTCAACACCCAAAAGGATATTTATGCTGCGCGCGCGGCGGTCAGCGTTCGCATATTGTGCAGCAGTGGCTGCACGAGTCCGGCATTGACTATCCGCTGATACAGGGCGGTTATAAGGCTCTGCGCCAGGCGGTCATACGGATAACGGAAGAATTGGTGCAAAAACCGATCGTCTTAATTGGCGGCTGTACCGGGAACGGTAAAACGCAACTGGTTCAACAGCAGCCGAACGGTGTGGATCTCGAAGGACTGGCGCACCATCGCGGTTCCTCGTTTGGACGTACCGTAGAGCCGCAGCTAAGCCAGGCGAGTTTTGAAAACCTGCTGGCGGTCGAAATGCTCAAAACGGACAGCCGACAGGATTTACGCCAGTGGGTGCTGGAAGATGAAGGCCGCATGATCGGCGCTAACCATCTGCCCGAATGCCTGCGCGAGCGCATGACCGAGGCGTCCATTGCGGTGGTGGACGATCCTTTTGAGCTGCGTCTGGAGCGCCTGCGCGAGGAGTATTTCGTACGCATGCACCACGATTTTACCCACGCTTATGGTGAGAACCGGGGCTGGCAGGAATACAGTGAGTATCTGCACCACGGCCTGTTCGCTATTCGCCGTCGTCTGGGGTTACAGCGTTTTGCCGAGCTGACCGCCCTGCTTGACGTGGCTCTGCGCGAACAGCAATCGACGGGCAGTACCGACGCCCACATGGGCTGGCTGGTGCCTTTGCTCAACGAGTATTACGACCCGATGTATCGCTATCAACTGGAAAAGAAAGCCGCGAAAATCGTCTTTCGCGGCACATGGCAGGACGTTGCCGGATGGCTTAACGCACAGTAATTAATGCCTGTCGCGCTTATCCGCGCGTTTCGCCAGCCAGTCGCCCAGCACCTGCACGACCTGCACCAGAATAATCAACGCGACAACGGTGACGATCATGACCTGGGTTTCATAGCGGTAATAACCAAAGCGAATCGCCAGGTCACCTACCCCACCGCCGCCGACAATCCCGGCCATCGCGGAGTAACCGATCAGGCTCACCAACGTGATCGTCAGTCCACGCAACAGTCCCGCGCTGGCCTCCGGCAACAACACGGTGCAGATGATGCGCATCGGGGTGGCGCCAAACGCTTCCGCCGCCTCAATAATGCCTTTATCCACTTCACGTAGCGCGCTATCCACCAGCCGGGCATAAAAAGCAATCGCCGCCACGGAAAGCGGCACGGAGGCGGCAATCGGTCCGATGGTATTGCCGAGCAAAAACTGGGTGAGCGGTAGCAGCAGCACCAGCAGGATCACAAACGGTACCGAGCGGATAATATTTACCAGCACGGAGCTGAGCAGATACACAAAACGGTTCTGCCAGAATAAATGCCGATCGGTGACGAAAATTAGAAAACCGAGCGGCAAACCGCCAATAATCGCCAGCACCGTTGAGATGCTCAGCATCTGGAAGGTTTCATTAAACGCCAGCGTCAAATCAGGCAATAAATCATCCACGAATCACCTCCACTTGAGCAGTACGTTGACGAATATGTTCCACGGCGACATCCACCGCAGAAGGGTTATGCGGCGCGGTGAGTTGTACCACCAGAATCCCCAGCGCGCGTTCGCCGATATATTCAATTTTGCCGTGCAGAATGTTCACCGCCACGCCAAATTTAACCGCAACTTCTGACAGCACAGGCTGTTCCGCCGAATCGCCGATAAAAAGAATTTTCAGCAACTGGCCGGGCAGATGCTGGCGCAGACGCTCAGGTAGCGTCAGATTGAGGGTATGCGACACCAGTTGCTGGGTGAAGGCGTGCTGTGGGTGAGCAAAAACGTCAAACACCTCCCCGGACTCCACCACCTTGCCGCCTGACATCACCGCCACGCGATCGCAAATCGATTTGATCACGTTCATCTCGTGAGTGATCAGCACGATCGTGATCCCCAACTGTTGGTTGATCTGCTTAAGCAGCGCCAGAATCGTGGCCGAGGTTTCGAGATCTAACGCGGAAGTGGGTTCATCGCACAGCAACACATCCGGATGATTAGCAATCGCACGGGCAATACCTACGCGCTGCTTCTGACCACCGCTGAGCTGAACCGGAAAACGGTTCGCCTTATCAGACAGTCCGACCAGCGCCAGAATCTCCGTGACGCGTGGAGCAATCTTGCTGCGTTCCCACCCGGCAGCTTTCAGACTAAAGGCGACGTTTTGCGCCACGGTGCGGGTATGCATCAGATTAAAGTGCTGAAAAATCATGCCAATGCGCTGACGCGCTTTACGTAACTGAGCGCCTTCCAGCGCAGAAATTTCTACGCCGTTCACCTTAACGCTTCCCTTGCTCGGACGCGTTAAGGCGTTCAAGGTGCGCAGTAGCGTACTTTTCCCCGCGCCGCTGGTCCCGACAATACCAAATATCTCGCCCGCGCCAATATGCAAGCTGACGTCATCAACCGCCCGGGTTGAAGGTCCACGGCCTGCGGTAAAATCCACGCAAACCTTTTCTATCTCAATCATATCCACCTCAGAAATGCGAAAAGGGCAGTCGCCGCTGCCCCTGTTAACCCTTGCATGCAGCGATTATTGGGCTGCCGACATCCATTCCGGTTTCTGGAAAGCGCTGTAGATGTTTTGCGGATCGTCGATCACCGCGCGATACGCCGGAGACTTCACCGCTTCAACAATATCTTTCGCGAACGGTTTATCCGCATCTTCACTGCGTACCGCAATGATATTTTTCAGGTTTTCATCCAGATGCTCTTGCTTGATGGCGCTGGAAAGATCCAGTTTTGCCGCCACGGCAAAGTTACCGTTGACCAGCGCGCCGGTCACACCGTCCAAAGTACGCGGCAGTTGCGCCGCTTCCAAGGGTTTAAACACCAGCCCTTTCGGGTTGCTGGCGATATCACGCTCGGAGGCTTTCGTGGGATCGATATTGTCTTTGATGGTGATAAGGCCAATGGATTGCAGGAAACGCAGACCGCGGGCCAGGTTGGTCGGATCGTTGGACAGCGTGATCACATCCCCTCTTTTCAACTCATCCAGACTTTTGATTTTGTGCGAGTAAAACCCCATCCCGGCCGTCGGGACCACAATCAGCTTGCTCAGCTTCAGTCCTTTATCGGCGGTGAATTTGTCAAAATAGAGCGAGTGCTGGAACAGGTTGGCATCAATGCTGCCGTTGGAGAGCGCCATATTCGGCTGCACGTAGTCGCTGAATTCGCGCACCACCACCTTATAGCCTTTCTCTTTCAGCGTAGGGGCAATAGCCTGTTTCACCATATCGCCGTACGGTCCAGGCGCGACGCCAAACACGATGGTATGCGGGTCACTGTTCGCATGAGCAAATTGTAAGCCGCAGGCCAGTAACAGCGCCCCGGTCGCGACGCGTAAACTCTGACGCAATCCCATATTTTCTCCATTTTAACGTTGTGGTGTCATGTCTCACGCCGTTCATGCGGCGTTGTTCTCGTTGGCCTGATAACAGGCAGATTTCTAACATGACACAGATCACAACCCGCTGTCCTTGAAATTATTTCATGATGTTGCGAAGTATGTCGTTGAATGTGCAAGGGAGGTGCTTATGCGTTTTTCGGCAACGGAGAGTAAAAAACCGGATAACGCCCTGGCTACCCGGCTTTGGAAGGAAAATTGACTTAGAAGTCGTAACGCAGACGCACCAGGTTCATATCGCCCAGGTTGTCGGTGCTGGAGGTAAAGACGTGTTCGTAATCCACACGGAAACCGTAATCCAACTGGAAGCTGATACCCACACCGTTGTCGGTACGCAGATAGTTACGACCATTCACGTATTCGATACGATCGCCCATAAAGTACGGCTGAACAGATTTCAGCGCATACTGACCAATCGGGAAGGTATAACCCGCGAAGTATTCCAGACCCCAGGCATCACCGGCAAAGTAGTCGTTAACCGAAACTTTTTTGGTGGTCATGAAGTTTTGATACCAGCCGCCGCCCATTGAGAAGGTCCAGTTGTCCGGTTTCCAGCTCAGTGCGGTACCGACGATGTTTTGATCGTAGGTTTTGCTGGTGTCGCCACGCATTTCCGCACGGGTGTAGTTCCACGCCGTACCCCAGGTCAGGTCATCGGTGATGTGGTAATCCACACCCAACGAGCCGCCGCCTTTACGTTTGTAGCGCAGGCCGTTGTTCGGGTTGTAATCATCGCTGAACAGATAAGATGCGTAGAGATCAACATCCCCCACCGTTTTCTTATACTTCAACGATTTACGTGTACGATAGGAACCGTCATAGTCGCCATTGATACCGTTACCTGGCGCCTGACCGATCATATCGTAATCCCAGATATCCGTTTTCGCCCCGACCACATCATAGTAAATACTGTTCTGTTGGCCGAAGGTCAGCGTACCCCAGGTCGCGCTCTTCAGACCGGTGTACAGCATACGACGCGTGGTATCGTTGGCGCCGTCAGCGTAGTGATTATCCCAGTTGAACATGGCCGGGAAGTTAACGCCCAGCTCGTAGTAGCTCACCCAACTGATATCATCAAACAGATAGTAGTCTGCGGCGAAGCGGAAACGCGTCCCGCCGTCGAAGCCATTACGTTTGTAGCCATTCTTACCATCGTCACCGGCCATATTCTGGAACTGCGGACGAATACTCCCGCCGACGGTGAAGTTAAGACGGCTCAGCGGATCGCCCGCCTGCGGATCTTGTTTCAGGACCGTGATTTCCGCCTGGGAAGCGAAAGTCGTTAATGCCACTGCTGCGCCGATCGATACCGCCAGCGCCGTTTTTTTTATAGTCATTATTTGTACCTTGATAGATAGCCTGCCAATTATTAAGCATACAAATATTAACGTTTATTAATACACTCGTGTTGTTGGGTTTTTATTGTTCTGTGCTGTTAAATATCAAGGGGTTATCAATTTGTGCTACATAGATAAAAAAACGCACCGATTTAAAAAACCGGTGCGTAATCATCACTGGCAGGAATTAATTACTGAACTGACGGAACAGCGCTTTACCTTTAAGCAGTCGTGAACCGAGCCATCCGCCGCATAAAGAGAGGAGCAATGCCCCACAAAGCGGCAGCACAACCCACAGCCGCCAGTCTGGCTCCCACGGGAAGTCAAATACGCGGGTTTGCAATACAGCCAGCGCGGTTTCCGCACCGATGGCCGCCACCAGCCCGGCGACCATCCCGAGCATAGCGAACTCGCACCACAGCGTGGTACGCAGCAATTTCTTGCCTGCTCCTAGCGTGCGCCAGACCACCAGTTCCTGATGACGTTGACGCATCCCCACCTGAACCTGCGCCAAGAGCAACAACATGCCGCAGGCGGTAACCAGCACCACCATCACTTCCAGCGCTCTACTTACCTGCTCCAGCACCTGGCCCACCTGTTTGAGGATGGCGCCAATATCCAGCAGGCTGATGGTCGGGAATTCGCGGTTAAGCTGCGTCAACATGCCATTGCCGTTCTCCCAACGAAAGCTGGTTAACCAGCTCTGGGGCTGATCGTCCAGCGCCCCGGAAGGGAAAATAAAGAAGAAGTTAGGCCGCAGGCTTTCCCAGTCCACTTTACGCAGGCTGCTGACCGTGGCGCTGAAATCCTGGGTATCGCCCATAAAGGTCACCCGATCGCCGAGCTTCACGTTTAGCCGCTTCGCCAGCCCTTCTTCCATCGACACTTCCCCCGCTTTTGGCGGCCAGCTTCCGGCAGTTATCGGGTTATGATCCGGGCGGGTATCCTGCCAGGTCAGATTAAGTTCGCGATTAAGCGCCTCATCCTGATTGCCTTCGGTCGGCTTATCATTAATGGCTGTCAGACGCGCACGTACAATGGGATAGAACGATTCCGGGATCACCTGATGTTCCGACAGGAATGACTTCAGCGGTACAACCTGTTCACTGGCAATGTTGATCAAGAAATAATTTGGACTTTCCGGCGGCATTTGCTGCTGCCAGCGATCGAGCAGATCGCCGCGCAGCACCAGCAGCAGCGCCAGCAGCATAAAGGAAAGTGAAAATGCCGACAGTTGACTGAGCGTTGACCACGGCTGGCGCAACAGTCGACTGACCGCTAAACGCAGCGGCAGCGAGGTGAGCGTCAGACCACGCAGCACGTTAAGCAGCATCCAACCGAGCACGCCGCACACCAGCGCCAGTACTACCGCACCGGCCAGCACAGCCCATAACAGCAGGCTTCCCCCCATCAGTCCAGCGAGCAGGACGACCACAACAACCAATACCACCGGCAAATAAAACTTCAGCGGCCAGACGTTTGCCACCACGTCACGGCGTAACACACGTAGCGGCTGCGTCGCCAGCAGTAGCCGATAAGGACGCAACCCTACCAACAGCGAAATTACCGTCATGGTGCCTAAGGCCCACAGCCACGGCCAGGGGCTGGCGGGCGGCAGATCGCCGGGCAGGACCGGCCTGAGTAACACCACCAGCGCGTGCTCGAATAACAGCCCGAAAAGCCCACCGGTCACGCCAGACAACGCCAACACCATCAACCATTGACCAACAATCAGCCTACGCAGTTGCGCTCTGCCCGCGCCGAGGGTTTTCAGTATAGCCACCAGATCGTAACGGCTGCGGCAATAATGGCTCATCGCCACAGCAACCGCAGCGACCGCCAGCAGCAGCGTTAACAGCGCCGACAGCAGCAGAAACTGTTGTGAACGTTCAAGTGATTTCCCCAACGCGCCTTCATCCTGCTCCAGCCCGTACCAGCGCTGTTCAGGCTTTAGCTGCGGCAACAGCCATTTTTCGTACGCGTCCAGTTGCTGCGGCGTTCCGCCAAATTTATAGCGCCATGTCACGCGGCTTCCCGGCTGGACCGCCGCCGTTTTTTCGACATCCGCCATGCTCATCATCAGGCGCGGCGCTATCTGGAACGGATTAAAACCGGAATCTGGCTCCTGCACCACCTCGCCGGCGATGCGCAGCGTGGCGTCTCCGACGTCAATAGAATCACCGATTTTTAGATTGAGCAGCGCCATCAGGCGTGGGGCCAGCAACACCGAACCCGGCTGCGGTTTCAGCCCCGGCGGATTGGTCTGCAACGTGCCGTACATCGGATACACATCATCTACCGCTTTGACGTTCGCCAACTGCGGCGTGTCACGGGCAAAAGTCATGGTCGCAAAAGTCAGCTGCTCGCCGACTTTCAACCCCCGCTGCCGCGCCTCGTCAATCCACGCTTTCGGCACGGTACGTGAACTTTGCAGCGCGCGATCTCCCGCCATAAACTCGCGGCTTTGCTGGCTCAGCCCTTTTTCCATACGGTCGCTGATGTTGCCCAGCGCCAGTACGCAGGCTACCGCCAGGCTCAGCGCCAGCCAGACAATCAGTAATGAAGGCGAGCGCCATTCGCGCCAGAACCAACGGGCAATCATGCCTCCTCCTGCAACTGTCCATTCACCAGACGTAAGCGCCGATCGCAACGCGCCGCCAGCTGCGGGTCATGCGTCACCAGAATCAGGGTGGTGCCGTGTTCCCGGTTCAGAGAAAACAACAGGTCGGCAATTTTGTCTCCGGTCTGGCGATCGAGGTTGCCCGTCGGCTCATCGGCAAACAGCACATCCGGACGCCCGTTAAAGGCCCGTGCCAGCGCCACGCGCTGCTGCTCCCCGCCGGAAAGCTGGGCCGGAAGATGATCCAGACGTTTTCCCAGCCCAAGTTGCTCCAGCAACGTTTTGGCCCCGTCGCGGCTTTTTCCGCTGTTTTCACCACGCAACAGCGCGGGCAGTTCGACGTTTTCCAGTGCGTTCAGGGTCGGGATTAACATGAATGACTGGAAAACGAATCCCACATGTTTTGCCCGCAACTGCGCCCGGGCTTCTTCATCCATGGTATGTAGCGCCTGCCCCACCAGACTCACTTCACCGCTGGAACCATCGTCCAGCCCGGCGAGGATCGCCAGCAGCGTGGATTTCCCCGATCCCGACTCGCCAATCAGCGCAATGGTCTCGGCGCGTTTGACAACCAGTTCAACTCCGGTAAGGATGGATAGCTCATGATCACCCTGACCGACGGATTTCTTAAGATGATGAACTTCAACAATGTTTTCCGCTGGCATTGGCCTTTCCTGTTCCTGGTCCTGTTAACTTTCCGCGCCGCCGCTGCGGACACGTTATTAATTCTGGGTGACAGCCTGAGCGCCGGATACCGTATGTCCGCCAGCGCCGCATGGCCTGCGCTACTTAATGATAAATGGCAAACCAAAACGCCGGTGGTGAATGCCAGCATTAGCGGCGACACCTCGCAGCAGGGCCTGGCCCGTCTGCCTGCATTACTCAAGCAGCACCAGCCGCGTTGGGTACTGGTCGAACTTGGCGGCAACGATGGCCTGCGCGGCTTTGCGCCTGCGCAAACCGAACAAACCCTGCGCACGATTTTGCAGGACGTGAAAGCGGCAAATGCCGAACCGCTATTAATGCAAATTCGTCTGCCGGCAAACTACGGTCGCCGTTATAATGAAACCTTTAGCGCGATTTATCCAAAGCTCGCCAAAGAGTTTGATATCCCTCTGCTGCCCTTTTTTATGGAAGAGGTTTATCTGAAACCCCAGTGGATGCAGGATGATGGTATTCACCCTAATCGTGACGCCCAGCCGTTTATTGCCGACTGGATGGCGCAACATCTCACTCCTCTAGTTAATCACGACTCGTAATTCAACGGAGATCCTGACAGGTAAAGTTATGCAAAAATCGGTCTTAATAACAGGATGTTCCAGCGGAATCGGCCTGGAAAGCGCACTTGAGCTAAAGCGCCAGGGTTTTCAAATTCTGGCCGGCTGCCGCAAACCTGACGATGTCGCGCGTATGAACAGTATGGGATTCACCGGCATATTGCTGGATCTGGATTCACCCGAAAGCGTGGATCGCGCCGCCGATGAGGTGATCGCCCTGACCGATAATCGTTTATATGGGATCTTTAACAACGCCGGATACGGCGTCTACGGCCCATTGCCCACGATTAGCCGCGAGCAGATGGAGCAGCAGTTTTCCGCCAACTTCTTTGGCGCGCATCAGCTCACCATGCGCCTGTTGCCCGCCATGCTACCTCACGGCGAAGGACGCATCGTGATGACCTCCTCGGTAATGGGATTGATCTCCACACCGGGACGTGGCGCCTATGCCGCCAGTAAATATGCGCTGGAAGCCTGGTCCGACGCGCTGCGTATGGAGCTGCGTCACAGTGGGATTAAGGTCAGCCTGATTGAACCGGGCCCCATCCGCACCCGTTTTACCGAAAACGTCAACCAGACGCAAAGCGATGCCCCCGTGGAAAATCCCGGCATTGCCGCGCGGTTTACGCTGGGACCACAAGCGGTTGTCGCCAAAGTGCGTCACGCGTTCGAAAGCGACAAACCGAAGCTACGTTATCCGGTTACGCTGGTGACCTGGGCCATTATGCTGCTTAAACGCCTGCTGCCAGGCCGCATAATGGACAAAATTTTACAGGGTTGAGTTGAAGCTCGCGCGTCAGCCCCCATGTAACAAGAAATCGACAAAAGAGAGTAACTCCATGTCCACACAGAATATTGTTAATATTAATGAATCGAACCTGCAGCAGACCCTTGAACAGTCGATGACCACACCGGTCCTGTTCTATTTTTGGTCTGAGCGCAGCCAGCATTGTCTGCAATTAACGCCGGTGCTGGAGAGCCTTGCCGCCCAGTATAATGGTCAGTTTATTCTCGCTAAGCTCGACTGCGACGCGGAACAGATGATCGCCTCCCAGTTTGGACTGCGCGCGATCCCAACGGTTTATCTGTTCCAGAACGGTCAGCCGGTAGATGGCTTCCAGGGTCCGCAGCCAGAAGAGGTTATTCGCGCGCTGCTGGAGAAAGTGCTGCCGAGCGAAGAAGAGCTGAAAGCACGCCAGGCTATCGAGTTTATCGAAGCCGGTAATCACGCGGATGCGCTGCCGCTGCTGAAAGAAGCCTGGCAAATCTCCAACCAGAGCAGCGAAATCGGCCTGCTGCTGGCGGAAACGCAAATCGCCCTCAATCGTTCTGACGATGCCGAAGCGGTGCTGAAAACGATTCCGTTACAAGATCAGGATACCCGTTATCAGGGGCTGGTGGCACAGATTGAACTGCTGAAGCAGGCGGCGGATACGCCGGAAATCCAACAGTTGCAGCAACAGGTTGCCAGCAACCCGCAGGATGCCGCGCTGGCCACGCAATTAGCCATTCAACTCCATCAGGTCGGACGTAACGAAGAATCGCTGGAATTGCTGTTCAGCCACCTGAAGAAAGATCTTACCGCTGCCGACGGTCAGGCGCGTAAGACCTTCCAAGAGATCCTTGCCGCGCTGGGAACCGGCGATGCGCTGGCTTCGAAATACCGCCGCCAGTTGTACGCGCTGCTGTACTAATCCGTTTGATTTTGCCCGATGGCGCTTGCGCCTATCGGGCCTGGAAATTCGACAAATACCGCTCCCTCCGGCATCACATCACGTCTTCTTCAAATGCGTTACGACTAATTGGTGGCGTGAATTATAGAACTTCCGATAGGTCAGGTAGCAGGCAATAATGGTTGACAGGCTGGCGGTCGAAAGCAGCATAAACGTCACCATAATCTGATACTTAATCGCTTTTACCGGGTCAATACCGGCAAAAATCAACCCAGACATCATCCCCGGTAAACTCACCAACCCCACGGTTTTGGCGGAATCGATCGTCGGGATCAGCGAGGCGCGAATGCTGTCGCGAATCAGCGGCGCGGAAGCAACCTTCGGCGTCGCGCCGAGGCTGAGCTTTTCCTGGATTTGCTGCTGTTCACTGTTAAACCGCTGCCCCAGATTGTTGTAACACAGCCCCACCGCCACCATCGCATTGCCTGCAATCATCCCGGAAATTGGGATCACCTGCATCGGCGTGAACTCGATAGAGCCGGACAACACCAGTACCGACAGCGTCAACCCCGCCCCAACCGTAATGGCAATAAACGACGAGAGAAAAGCGTTATCAATATATTTACTGCGTTTTTGCGCGTTATAGGCGGCGTTAAAACAGATAAACAGCACCATTAATAAGGTCAGAATGCTGTGATTGACGCCGAAAATATATTTCAGCACATAGCCGACGATAATAAGCTGAACCACCGCCCGGCAAACGCTCCAGAGAATATCTTTTTCCAGCGCCAGCTTTTCTTTGTTACTGATCAGTATGGCGACCACCACCAGCATCATCGCTAACGCCAGTGATTCATTGGTAATATTATGCTCGTTCATTGCTGACTTCCTGCATTTCTCCGGCGTGCGGTTGAAGAGTTATGACATTATCCGCGTGATTAATCTCATCTTTATCGTGCGTCACCCACAGCACGGCAATTTTCTTGTCGCGAACATAGTGGTGAATTAATTCATTCACGTTACGTTTGTTGGACTCATCCAGCGCGCTGGTGATTTCATCAAGCAGCAGGATTTTAGGCAGAAACTGCAAATTACGAATTAACGAGACGCGCTGTTTTTCCCCGCCGGACAGTTCATTGATCCCTTTTTTGAGGATACTCTCGGGCAACTCAAAACGGGCCAGGTCTTCCAGAAATACATCCGGTTCCGGGCGTTTATCGCGAATTTGCCAGGGAAAAATGAGGTTGTCGTAGACGGTGTCACCAAACAAAGCGGGCGTTTGCGCGCAATAAGAGACCTGCTGGCGATAAGCTTCAGGCTTTAGCGTTGATATCTCCTTGCCCTCAAAAAGGATTTCACCGGAACTCGGGCTAATTAACGACGCCACTATCTTCAGTAACGTACTTTTACCGCAGCCGGACTGGCCGGTAATCAGCTTAAACTCTCCGGCATCGAGATTAAAACAGATGTTATTGAGAACCTGCGTCGCCCCTGCCTGCCATGCGACATTTTTCAACTGAAGCAAAATGCTGCTTTCTTCCATTATCGATCCTTTTTTACCTCTTTCGTGCAGACAGTCTATACCCAAAATAATTCGAGTTGCATGAAGGCGGCAAGTGAGTGACAAATTCGTCAGGAACGAATTTGAACAGCCAAAGGCTGGCCTTCGGTGAGGGACATGGATGTCCCTCATTAATCTCCAGGAGCATAGCTAACTATGTGACTGGAGTGAAACGACAAATCTGCCGGGAGCAGATTTGAACGCTGCTTACAGCGGCCCCGCAGGGGCGAGGCCCAAGGATGGGCCGAATAACGTAGCTAACGCACATGCAGCTTGAAGTATGAAGGGTATATTCCTGTAATTTATTATAGGGGAGCCACCTTGATTAATCGGGTATAATTTGACTAATGAAGCAGTAAAGGACAGCACAACAGGAGGTTTCATCAATGCTCATTTTTATTCCTATTCTTATTTTTGTCGCGCTGGTCATCGTCGGCGCAGGCGTCAAAATCGTCCCACAGGGATACCAGTGGACGGTGGAGCGTTTCGGACGTTACACCAAAACTCTGCAACCTGGGTTAAGCCTTGTTGTGCCGTTCATGGATCGTATTGGTCGTAAGATCAACATGATGGAGCAGGTGCTTGATATCCCCTCTCAGGAAGTCATCTCCAAAGATAACGCCAACGTCTCGATTGATGCTGTGTGCTTTATTCAGGTGATCGACGCGCCGAAAGCGGCATATGAAGTCAGTAACCTCGAACTGGCAATCATCAACCTGACCATGACCAACATTCGTACCGTTCTCGGCTCGATGGAGCTTGATGAAATGCTCTCCCAGCGTGACAACATCAACACGCGCCTGCTGCATATTGTTGATGAGGCCACCAATCCCTGGGGCATCAAAATCACCCGTATTGAGATTCGTGACGTGCGTCCACCGGCGGAACTGATTGACGCCATGAACGCGCAGATGAAAGCCGAACGTACCAAGCGCGCCTACATTCTGGAAGCCGAAGGTATCCGCCAGGCGGAAATCGTCAAGGCGGAGGGTGAGAAGCAGTCAAAAATCCTGATAGCGGAAGGTGAACGTCAGTCCGCGTTTTTACAGGCTGAAGCGCGTGAACGTTCCGCGGAAGCAGAAGCCCGCGCAACGCAGATGGTTTCTGAAGCCATTGCCGCCGGGGATATCCAGGCCGTGAACTACTTCGTGGCGCAGAAATACACCGAAGCGTTGCAGCATATCGGTTCGTCGAATAACAGCAAAGTGGTGATGATGCCGCTGGATGCCAGCAGCCTGATGGGTTCGATTGCCGGGATCGCGGAACTGGTTAAGGACAGCGCCAGCGAGCGGAAAAAATCATGATAGCGATGATTCTGGTACATCCGCACATCTTCTGGCTCAGCCTCGGCGGTCTGTTGCTCGCCGCCGAGATGCTGGGCGGCAACGGTTATTTGCTATGGAGCGGCGTGGCAGCGGTGCTAACCGGACTGGTAGTTTGGCTCGTCCCGCTCGACTGGGCGTGGCAGGGAGCGATGTTTGCTGTACTCACGCTGCTGGCGGCCTGGCTGTGGTGGAAGTGGCTGGCAAAACGCGTGAAAGAGCAGAAACCAGCCGACAGCCATCTTAACCAGCGCGGTCAGCAGTTGGTTGGCCGTCGATTTATTCTGGAAAGCGCCCTGGTCAATGGTCGCGGACATATGCGCGTCGGCGACAGTTCGTGGCCCGTCAGCGCCCGCGACGATTTGAGCGCGGGAACGCAGGTTGAAGTCATTGCCGTTGAGGGAATTACCCTGATTATCAAAGCGGTACCACACTAAAATAGACAGGAATTCAGACTATGATCAGGAAGACGTCTCTCGCCGTTGCCCTTTGTTCTTTGCTGGCTGGCACGCCTCAGGCATTCGCCTCCTTCGATATGGAAGACTGCAAATGGAGCGACGACAGCTGCCTGCTGAAAGGAACGCCGACCTTTAACCCGGAAAACGACAGCCGCGACAACCTGCTGCGACTGCTGAGCCAGGAAAAAGCTTTTGATCTGCCCGTGCAGTCGATGCCTGAAGATATCACCCGCTCCCGCGATTTCTATTTTGCGTATCATCCGCAATGGGATGAAACAGCCCCACAACCAGCCTCTGCCCCGGTATCCGCTGAAGATAGCCCCCTCTCCCGACAGATGGCCGAGCTGAACATTAATGCGGATGAAGCCAATCTCAACGACGCTGAGCATGAGAACCGTCATGTTTCGAATAATACCGAGAGCGTCAGCCAGTATTTTGCCGCACTGCTGGCCGATGCCGCGTTAACAGCAGAGCAACGCCAGGCCTTAGCGCAAGCGCGTATGGGGCTGTACTCTGACGCGACCCGTGAACAGATTGAGTCATCTCTCGCCACTCTCCCGGCGGATTCGCCAGCTCAACACTACAAAAGTTATCTCGCGGCAGCCGCCAGCTTCTATGCGGGTGATTATGCCAGTGCCGAACGGGATTTCGCTCAGCTCGCTAAGAGCGATCGCCCGTGGCTGGCGGAGACCGCGCAATACATGCTGATGCGTACGGCGCTGAACAAGAGCAGTCAGAACAGCGTGGGCGAATATGGCGATTTTGACATCGCTAAAATTAACCGCGAGGACGCCTCTCAGGCTCAGATTCTGGCGCAAGCCTATTTGCAACGCTTTCCGCAGGGGCAATACGCCGACTCCACCCGCGGTATGTTGCGTCGTATTAACTGGTATTTACAGGCGTGGCCGCAACTGGCCGGGTTGTATGAGCAGACGATCCAGCAAGCGGCTGACGCGCAGCAGCTGCGTAAAATTGTCATCGAATACGATAATGTCTACGGCATGGCGTTCTACGAGCAATCCGTGCTGGAAGCCTTCCCCGATGCGCCGCGAGTCAGCTACATCGAACTGTTACGCGCGCTGCGTCTGAATAGCGATAACAAACCCACGCTGACCCAGGCGCAACTCGACGCCAGCAAGCCGGTGTTTGAGCAGAGCCAAAAACTGCCGCTGTGGCGCGATCTGCAACTGAATCTGTGGCTGGCGACGGGCAACTATGCGGCGATTATCCAGGCGGTCGCGCCAGCGCAAAAACTGGCACCGCGCGATACGCTGGCCTTCAGCGAGCAGGTGCTGTACGGCGAAGCGCTGATGGGCCAGAAGAATTGGGCTGCGGCGCGTGATTTCTGGCAGCAGTTGCTGAAAGTCAGCCAGGACAACGAACAGCGGCAGTATGTACAGGCTAAGCTCGCCGCCACGCTGGTTTATAGCGGTGACGTAGCGGCAATCTTCGCCCCGGAAAGCGCCGTGACCAACCTGCGCTTTCGCTCGCAGGTGCTGAAAACACAGGCCACACTGGAACAACTGCGCCAGCAGGCCGTCCATGGGCCCAATAACGAAGAGCGTACCATCGCCCTGCATACGCTGCTGGTACGGGATCTTACCGAGAATCGTTTTGGCGACTGGTTAAACGATAAAAAGCTTGTCAGCGACATCACGCCGCCGGTCATTGACGAGGCGTTTAACGACGTCAACCTGAGCACTTTTGACTGGAACGGCGATGCGACTCAGGCCGGTTACACCTGTCGCAGCCTCAATGAAACGGTAACGGTCCTGAGCAAAAAAGCGGATGATGCCCACGCACTGAACTGTTTAGGTGAATTTTTCCGTACCACGCAAACGCATGTCGACCTCTGGAAAAACAGCACCGGCAACGATGTGCTTGAAGCCGCAATTTCTCGTAAGCAACCGTTCGGCCAGTTCGACAGGCAAAGCTACTATCAGCAGATAATCACCTCACCCACCGCGGAAGTCGAAGATAAGAGCTTCGCACTGTATCGCGCCATCATGTGCTATGCGCCATCTGGCTCTAACGAATGTGGCGGTGAAGACGTGGATAAACAGCAGCGTAAGGGCTGGTTCACCCAACTGAAAACGCAGTATCCGGGAAGCCCGTGGGCGCAAAAACTCAAATATTACTGGTAACCGCGCTACTGGTGGGCCAGGCACAGGCGGCGGATATCGTCGCCGCGCGTGACCATCCGGCCTTCTGGCTGTGGTCCGGAGTGAAAGCCAGTGACGAGCTGAAAAACGCGCAAACGGTCTATCTGCATCAGGGCGAGGTGCTGGTTCGGTCGGGTAACGTGGTTTTCCAGCGCCTGGGACTGCCGGTCAGTCGACTGACTTTTCCCTCAATCTGGCTGACGGTCCGCTTTACCACGCTCGACGTGCCGGAGGTGATTCCTGCCCGTATCATACGGCTGATGCAACGCTGGCAGAACGCTGGCAACCACGTCATCGGCCTGCAGGTTGATTTTGACGCGGCGACCCACCAGCTAACCGATTACGCCCGTTTTCTACAGCAGCTACGCCAACAGCTACCGGCCGAGTTTGCGCTTGGCGTGACCGGACTACTGGATTGGGCCAAAACGGGCGACGTCGCCACATTAAACGCGCTGGCGGTTGATGAACTGGTAGTGCAGAGCTATCAGGGACGGCGCACGGTGCCGAATTACCAGGCGTATCTGCCTGCGCTCAGCCGCCTGCGCATTCCATTTAAGCTGGGACTGGTGCAAAACGGTAGCCGGGATCTGCAGGCTGAAGCGCAGCTGGAGAAATCCCCGTGGTACCGCGGCACGGTGGTGTTTATGCTTAATCCCCCTCGCCGTTAAACCTTCGCTTTGTGATGACAGCAGCCAGAAAGATTATCCATGATCGGGCATTCGGCGCTGTCATCGCCAGGGCAACTCTCCGCCAGCGCCAGTAAATGCAGGCGCATGGCCTGTAGCTCGCTGATATGCCGCTCGATGTCCGCGACTTTTTCTAATGTGCGTTTTTTTACGTCCGCGCTGTGACGCGCCGGATCGTTAAACAGGTTTACCAGCTCACCGCACTCTTCCAGGTTAAAACCAACCTGCCGCGCCTGACGCAGCAGCGTCAGTTCATTCAGATGCTGTTGGTTGTATGTACGATAGCCATTTTCGCTACGCAGCGGCGGCGTCACTAACCCTTTTTCTTCATAAAAGCGTATCGCTTTGCTGGTTAAACCGGTTTTTTTAGCAACATCGGATATATTCATCTCTTCTCCCTTGACCTTCCCCTTGATGGAAGGTTTAACCTTTATAACAGTTAGTCAAAACGATTGCCAAGGTCAATAAGTAACCGACCATTCATAGAGGAAATTAGTTATGTCTCAAACAATCGATCTAACCCTGGACGGCCTGTCCTGCGGTCACTGCGTAAAACGCGTTAAAGAGAGTCTGGAGCAACGCCCGGACGTTGAGCAAGCGGATGTCACTGTGACTGAAGCGCACATCACCGGGAGCGCCAGTGCACAAGCGCTGATTGAAACCATCAAACAAGCCGGTTACGGCGCGGAGTTAAGCCACCCAAAGGCTAAACCGCTGACGGAGTCATCAATCCCGTCGGAAGCACTGGCAGCGGTCCCTTCCGAGCTTCCGGCAGCTACGGCTGATGATGACAGCCAACAGTTGCTGTTAAACGGCATGAGCTGCGCCAGTTGTGTGACCCGCGTACAAAATGCTCTGCAAAGCGTACCCGGCGTCACCCAGGCACGGGTAAACCTGGCGGAACGTACTGCGCTGGTAATGGGCAGTGCGTCCGCCGCAGATTTAGTGCAGGCGGTGGAAAAAGCGGGCTACGGCGCTGAAGCTATAGAAGATGACGCGAAGCGCCGCGAGCGCCAGCAGGAAACCGCCGTTGCGACCATGAAACGTTTTCGCTGGCAGGCAGCCGTCGCGCTGCTGTTGGGTATTCCGGTCATGGTGTGGGGAATGATTGGTGATAACATGATGGTGAGTGACGACAACCGCAGCCTGTGGCTGGCGATTGGTCTGGCAACGCTTGCCGTGATGGTTTTCGCCGGCGGTCACTTTTACCGCAATGCGTGGAAAAGCCTGATGAATGGCACCGCGACCATGGATACGCTGGTGGCGCTGGGTACGGGGGTGGCATGGCTCTATTCCATGAGCGTCAACCTCTGGCCGCAGTGGTTTCCGATGGAAGCGCGACACCTTTATTATGAAGCCAGTGCGATGATTATCGGTCTGATTAACCTCGGACATATGCTGGAAGCGCGGGCTCGCCAACGCTCCTCCAAAGCGCTGGAAAAACTGCTCGATCTGACACCGCCAACCGCACGCGTCGTCACCGATGAAGGTGAAAAGAGTGTGCCGCTGGCTGACGTTCAGGCGGGAATGTTGCTGCGCCTGACCACCGGCGACCGGGTTCCGGTCGATGGCGAAATCACTCAGGGCGAAGCCTGGCTGGATGAAGCCATGCTGACCGGGGAGCCGATCCCGCAACAAAAAGGCGAAGGCGATAGCGTCCACGCCGGTACGGTCGTACAGGACGGCAGCGTGCTATTCCGCGCCAGCGCCGTAGGCAGCCATACCACGCTGTCGCGCATTATTCGCATGGTGCGCCAGGCGCAAAGCAGTAAACCGGAGATTGGCAAACTGGCTGACCGCATCTCCTCGGTATTCGTTCCTGTGGTGGTCGTTATTGCGCTGGTTAGCGCAGCTATCTGGTATTTCTTCGGACCGGCGCCACAAATTGTCTATACGCTGGTGATTGCCACCACCGTTCTGATTATTGCCTGCCCTTGTGCACTGGGCCTGGCGACGCCAATGTCGATTATTTCCGGTGTTGGGCGCGCCGCTGAGTTTGGGGTACTGGTACGCGATGCCGATGCGCTGCAGCGCGCCAGTACGCTCGATACCATTGTGTTTGATAAAACCGGGACGCTGACTGAAGGTAAGCCACAGGTTGTCGCCATCAAAACGTTTGGCAATACCGATGAAGCGCTGGCGATTCGCCTGGCTGCGGCCCTTGAACAGGGTTCCAGTCACCCGCTGGCCAGGGCGATTCTGGACAAAGCCGGTGATGTCACGTTGCCGCAGGTCAACGGGTTCCGTACGCTACGCGGTTTGGGCGTCAGTGGCGAAACGGAAGGTCACATGCTGCTGCTGGGAAACCAGGCGCTGCTCAATGAACAGCAGGTAGATACCACTGAAATGGAAGCTGAGATTACCGCTCAAGCCTCCCAAGGGACAACGCCGGTACTGCTGGCGATTGACGGTAAAGCGGCGGCGCTGTTAGCGGTGCGCGATCCACTGCGTAGCGACAGCGTGGCGGCCCTGCAGCGTCTGCATCGTGCCGGGTATCGTCTGGTCATGCTCACCGGTGATAACCCAACGACCGCCAACGCCATTGCCAAAGAGGCAGGTATTGATGAGGTGATTGCGGGCGTTCTGCCGGACGGCAAAGCCGAGGCGATTAAGCGTCTGCAAAGCCAGGGACGTCAGGTTGCCATGGTTGGTGACGGTATCAACGATGCGCCTGCGCTGGCGCAGGCCGATGTAGGAATTGCCATGGGTGGCGGCAGCGATGTGGCGATTGAAACCGCCGCGATTACGCTGATGCGTCATAGCCTGATGGGCGTTGCGGATGCGCTGTCTATCTCACGGGCAACGCTGCGCAACATGAAGCAGAACCTGCTCGGCGCATTTATCTATAATAGCATCGGTATCCCCGTTGCTGCCGGGATCCTGTGGCCGTTCACCGGAACGCTGCTCAACCCGGTGGTTGCCGGCGCAGCGATGGCACTCTCCTCCATTACCGTGGTAAGCAACGCTAACCGTCTGCTACGCTTCAAACCGAAAGAGTAAGCCTTTGCCGGATGGCGCTATCAACCGCGCTATCCGGCAATTCACGCGTTGCACCTTCCCGGACCACGCGCTAGCATGGAAGTCCACTTAGGGAGGTCGTATGGATTTGTTATACCGGGTAAAAAAATTATGGTCTGCACTGCACGGCAACCACTATACCTGGCCCGCCATTGACATCTCTTTACCCGGTAACCGCCATTTTCATCTGATTGGCAGTATTCACATGGGTAGCCGTGATATGGCGCCTCTGCCTGCCAAATTACTCAAAAAGCTCAATCGTGCTGATGCGCTGATTGTCGAAGCCGATGTTTCCGGCGATGACGCGCCATTTGCTGATCTTCCGACCTTTGCCGCCCTGGAAGAACGCATCAGTGAAGAGCAATTAGATAATCTGCGTAAAGTCACCAATGAATTGGGCATTTCCCCTTCCCTATTATCGACGCAACCTCTGTGGCAAATAGCCATGGTATTACAGGCGACGCAGGCACAACAGCTGGGGTTGCGGGCGGAATACGGGATTGATTACCAACTGCTGAAAGCGGCAAAACAGGCTCACAAACCGGTGATCGAGCTGGAAGGTTCATCCAGTCAAATCGAGCTGCTATGCCAGTTACCCGATAATGGCCAGGCTCTTCTGGATGATACCCTGACGCACTGGCATACCAACGCCAGGTTGTTGCAACAAATGATGGGCTGGTGGCTTAAAACGCCGCCGCGCGATAGCGAATTGACGCTTCCTAATACTTTCAGCCAGTCGTTATATGACGTATTGATGCATCAGCGCAATGTCGCCTGGCGCGATCGACTCAGGGCGATGCCAGCCGGCCATTATGTGGTGGCCGTAGGCGCACTGCATCTGTACGGAGAAGGTAATTTGCCGGAGATGTTACGGTAAAAAAAATGGCCAATATTTCTATTGGCCCGTCAAAGAGGAATTTCATCATTATTATGATCCCGGTGCTTAAAGCATCGGTGTAGGTCGATTGTCGCTCAAAGTCATCATCCTGCCAATACTATTGCGCAAGATGGTACTATTTTTTAGACCGCCATCAGGCGTATGCTTGTCTCGTATTTTGTCTGGGCCAGGAAAAATTGCTATGACACCCGCCGTTAAATTACTCGAAAAAAACAAAATTTCTTTCCAGATCCACACCTACGATCACGATCCGTCCGAAACAAACTTTGGTGACGAAGTAGTACGCAAGTTAGGTCTGAATGCAGACCAGGTTTACAAAACGCTGCTGGTTGCCGTAAATGGCGATATGAAGCATCTGGCCGTTGCCGTCACGCCGGTGGCGGGTCAATTGGATCTTAAAAAAGTCGCCAAAGCGTTAGGGGCCAAAAAGGTCGATATGGCCGATCCAATGGTTGCGCAGCGAACAACGGGGTATCTGGTAGGCGGTATCAGCCCGCTGGGACAGAAAAAAAGATTGCCGACACTCATCGACGCCCCAGCCCAAACGTTTGACACCATTTATGTCTCCGGTGGCAAACGCGGGCTGGATATCGAACTCGCTGCCGGCGATCTGGCGAAAATTCTGGATGCGAAGTTCGCCGACATCGCCCGCCGGGATTAAGCGGTTTTAGCATG
>NZ_CP069763.1:2552108-2617720 GCF_016893685.1 Citrobacter cronae | reverse complement strand
CGCCCTGTTACTGCCAGCTCACCTCGCCCTTCGGCTCATACGTACTGGCATCCAGCGGTGAGTTTTTCTGCACGTACTCTTTCAGCACTTCCGCATCGATAAACCCGGTATTCACATAGCCTGGCTTGTTATCAATTCGCGGATAGCCATCGCCGCCGGTGGCGTTGAAGCTCAGCGTTGCCATGCGATAAGTTTTAGCCAGGTCAACCGGTTCGCCTTTGATTTTCAGATCGTTAAGTTTACCGTCTTTCGCCACAAAGCTGACGTTGGCAAACTGCGGATAAGCCCCGGAGTCCGGCTTCATTTGCGCCACGGCGGTCAGGTAGTCAATCACCTCTTTCCCGCTCATGTCGGCATACACCACAATATTGCCGAACGGCTGCACCTTCAGCACGCTCTTATAGGTAATATCGCCGCCTTCAATGGAATCACGAATACCGCCACCGCTCATCACGCCAAAGTCAGCGCTGGTCCGCGCCATTTGCGCAGCCAACAGCAGGTGCCCCATATTGGTCTGTACGAAACGAACTTTGCTACGATCACCTTCGAGGCGCGCATTGACGCTACCAATCTTCACGTCCAGTTGCGCTTTACCTTTATTCTGGAATGGCGTCAGCAGCGAGAGCATTTGCTGATTCTCAGCAATTTCCGGGGTGTAGAGTACGCGCTCACTTTTACCGTTATCCCAGGTCACTTTTTTCTTCAGGTTGACGGGGATGAGCTGGTAGTTCACCATTTTCATTTCGCCGTTACGAAACTCAAAATCCGCCCGGCCCACGTATTTCCCCCACTCATGCGCTTGGACAATCCAGATGCCATTTTGCTTATCTGGCGCGCACGGCGTGCCCGGTACGTAATCAACCTGCTTCTTGTTTTCCGAGGCCATACACACCGGATCCTGTGAGTGACCACCCACAATCATTGCCAGCGAACCCGCCGGCAGGCTACGCGCCATCTCTACGTCGCCAGGGGCGTTCGAGCCGTGATTGCCGTTGTCATAATGACCCATATGGGTGGTCGCAATAATGATGTCTGGCTTTTCACCCATATTGAGTTCCTGGATGACCAGTTTGGCTTCATCGGCAGGTTTACGGAATTCGATATCGGTGAAAAACTCCGGGTTACCAATTTTCGCCGTATCGTCAGTGGTTAAACCGAGTACGGCAATTTTTAAATCCTGACGCTTAAAGATGGCCCACGGCTTAAACAACCGCTCGCCGGTGCTTTTCTGATAGATATTGGCCGAGAGAAACGGGAATTTGGACCATTTTTCCTGCTGGCGCAGCACGGTTAGCGGGTTATCAAATTCGTGATTGCCAACCGCCATCGCGTCATAGCCAATCAGGTTCATGCCGCGAAAATCAGGTTCCGCATCCTGAAGATCGGATTCCGGTACGCCGGTGTTAATATCGCCGCCGGAAAGCAGCAGCAGGCTTCCCCCTTCTTCCGCCACCTCTTTACGAATACCATCCACCAGCGTTTTTTGCGCCGCCAGCCCGTATTCCCCATATTCACTGCGCCAGAAGTGGCCGTGATGATCGTTGGTATGCAGAATGGTAATTTTGTAGGTTTTATCTTTTTCGTACGCCTGCGCAGGCTGACCTGCCAGCGCAAATGCGGCGAATAACGCCAGCGCCACGCCCCGCTTTAAAAACTTCATATTTCTCTCCCTGAGCCAAAATCAACGACTGAAATTACAATGATATGAAATAATAGTCGAAAATGTTTTCAGAAATGAGACTTCCTTCAAACACCTTCCGCAGGTATGTTAGGCAGGTAATAATAACAAAATAGATTACCCTCATAATCGCAACCCAAACAGAAGTGACTTTCTATGGCAATAAGTGAACCAACCCCGCCAGTGGCTGGCGCGTCAGCGTCGGTTGCTAAAGCACGCACCTCATTTGGCATTTTAGGGGCGATCAGTCTCTCTCATCTGCTAAACGATATGATCCAGTCGCTGATCCTGGCGATTTACCCGCTCTTGCAGTCAGAGTTCTCGCTGACGTTTATGCAGATCGGGATGATTACGCTAACCTTCCAGCTCGCCTCCTCGCTGCTTCAGCCGGTTGTCGGCTACTGGACGGACAAATATCCAATGCCGTGGTCGCTGCCTATTGGTATGTGCTTCACGCTAAGCGGGCTCGTATTGCTGGCCATGGCAGGCAGTTTCCATATGGTATTACTCGCCGCGGCGCTGGTCGGTACGGGATCATCGGTGTTTCACCCGGAGTCATCCCGCGTGGCGCGAATGGCTTCCGGCGGTCGTCATGGCCTCGCCCAGTCAATTTTCCAGGTTGGCGGCAACTTCGGTAGCTCTCTCGGGCCCTTGCTGGCGGCTGTCATCATCGCGCCATATGGTAAAGGTAATGTAGCCTGGTTTGTGTTGGCCGCGTTATTAGCGATTGTGGTTCTGGCGCAAATCAGCCGTTGGTATGCCGCGCAGCATCGGATGAGCAAAGGAAAACCGAAAGTCACTGTTGTTAATCCATTACCGCGTAATAAAGTGGTACTGGCGGTTAGCATTCTGCTGGTGCTGATTTTCTCCAAATACTTCTATATGGCGAGCATCAGCAGCTATTACACCTTTTATCTGATGCAAAAATTCGGATTATCGGTACAAAACGCCCAGTTTCATCTGTTTGCCTTCCTGTTTGCCGTTGCAGCCGGGACCGTAATTGGTGGACCGTTAGGTGATAAGATTGGCAGAAAATATGTTATTTGGGGCTCTATCCTCGGCGTAGCGCCATTTACCCTCGTTTTACCCTATGCAACGCTGGAATGGACCGGGATTTTAACCGTGATCATTGGTTTTATCCTCGCATCTGCCTTTTCTGCCATTCTGGTCTACGCGCAGGAGCTGCTTCCGGGTCGTATCGGCATGGTTTCTGGGCTATTTTTCGGGTTTGCCTTTGGCATGGGCGGCTTGGGAGCAGCGGTTTTAGGGCTGATTGCTGACCATACCAGTATTGATTTGGTCTATAAAATATGTGCTTTCCTGCCACTTCTGGGGATACTGACCATATTCTTACCTGATAACCGACATAAAGCCTGATTTTCTGACGGCCAAAAGTAAACTTTGGCCGTCTTCACTTACAGAGACCATCAGCCTTTACTCCCCGCATACCCCTGTAGTTTTCCGATCCGTGCTTTTTTACGTCTAAAATCCCGTTTTCATCAAAATTCAATAATTATTCATAAACATAAACATTAAAATTGTCATAAACTATTACTCGGAATTTAGGTTTTCAGGATCAACACAGCAACCAAAGGAGACGGAATGCATCACGCCACCCCGCTTATCACCACCATTGTCGGCGGCCTTGTGCTCGCTTTTATATTAGGCATGATTGCCAATAAACTACGTATTTCTCCTCTGGTGGGATATCTGTTAGCGGGCGTTCTGGCCGGTCCATTTACACCTGGTTTTGTTGCTGATACCAAACTCGCGCCTGAACTGGCGGAGCTTGGCGTAATTCTGCTGATGTTCGGCGTGGGGCTACACTTTTCCTTGAAGGATTTGATGGCGGTAAAGTCCATCGCCATTCCCGGCGCGATTGCCCAGATAGCTGTGGCGACGCTACTGGGTATGGCGCTTTCAGCGGTGATGGGCTGGTCGCTAATGGTGGGTATCGTCTTTGGACTGTGTCTTTCAACCGCCAGTACCGTAGTGCTACTGCGTGCGCTTGAGGAACGGCAGCTTATTGACAGCCAGCGCGGGCAAATTGCTATAGGCTGGCTGATTGTTGAAGATCTGATGATGGTGCTGACGCTGGTTCTTCTGCCCGCCGTCGCCGGAATGCTGGAAAAAGAAGATGTCGGCTTTGCATCGCTGGCCGTCGATATGGGCATTACCATTGGTAAAGTGGTGGCGTTTATCGCCATTATGATGCTGGTTGGCCGTCGCCTGGTACCGTGGATCATGGCGCGTAGCGCCGCCACCGGTTCACGAGAGCTGTTTACTCTGTCAGTCCTTGCCCTGGCATTAGGTATCGCGTTTGGCGCAGTGGAATTGTTCGATGTCTCCTTTGCTCTGGGCGCGTTCTTCGCTGGCATGGTGCTGAACGAATCCGAACTGAGCCACCGTGCGGCACATGACACCCTGCCGTTGCGCGATGCGTTCGCCGTATTGTTCTTTGTATCCGTTGGTATGCTGTTTGATCCGTTAATCTTGATCCAGCAACCGCTGGCGGTACTGGGTACGCTGGCGATTATCGTCTTTGGTAAATCCGTTGCCGCTTATTTCCTCGTGCGCCTGTTTGGCCACTCCCAACGTACAGCGCTCACCATTGCCACCAGCCTGGCGCAGATTGGTGAATTTGCCTTCATCCTGGCGGGTCTGGGAATGGCGCTAAACCTGTTACCGCAGGCAGGGCAAAACCTGGTGCTGGCGGGAGCTATTCTGTCGATTATGCTCAATCCGGTACTGTTCGCGGTGTTAGAAAAATATCTCGCGAAAACCGAAACGCTGGAAGAGCAGACGCTGGAAGAAGCCATCGAAGAAGAGAAACAAATTCCGGTGGATATCTGCAATCACGCCCTGCTGGTAGGCTTTGGCCGCGTCGGGAGTCTGCTGGGCGAAAAATTGATGGCTGCCGGGATTCCGCTGGTGGTTATCGAAACCTCACGTACGCGGGTGGATGAACTGCGTGAGCGCGGGATCCGCGCGGTGCTGGGAAATGCCGCCAACGAAGAGATAATGAATCTGGCGCATCTGGATTGCGCGCGCTGGCTGCTGCTGACAATTCCAAACGGCTATGAAGCCGGTGAAATCGTCGCTTCCGCTCGCGAAAAGTGCCCGTCGATTGAGATTATCGCCCGCGCGCATTATGACGATGAAGTGGAATATATTACCGACCGCGGGGCCAATCAGGTCGTCATGGGCGAGCGTGAAATCGCCCGCACTATGCTGGAGCTGATTGAAACGCCACCTGCCGGCGACGTTGCTACTGCCAGTTAATATTACGTGCCGGATGGCGCTACACCATCCGGCCTACGTATTCCCACACCAGAGTAAGCCCGATAAGCGCAGCGCCATCGGGCCAGAACTCAGCGGTCCCAGTACGACTCTTCGAGACTGTCTTCACGTTCTGGCAAACCGCGCGTCAGGCGTGGTGAATGTTGATTCAGCACCTGATAACTCACGCGATTAGCATATTTACATACCTGGGCTAACGACGAATAGGTCAGCCAGGTGAACTTGTGCTTGCTGGAGTTAGGCACGTTGCTGCGGTGGTAGCTGTTGGCGGTAATATCATGCAGCAATGCCGCCAGCGCGCCGTCGCCAGCGCCGTTGGTGTTCATGATCTTTTCAGGCCCGCCCATATACGGTGCGATGTGCGAATACACGCGCAGCGGATTAGTACAGTCTTTATGGCGCATGGCGCGGCTGAATTCATACTGGTTGAATTCGGCAATAGCCCCTGGCAGCAGCGGATGCTGGGTTTTACGTTTGGCTTCTTCTTCCGTAAAGCCCGCCATATACAGACCTGCCGGACCCGCAGTGCACAGCACCAGATCCACCCAATCCAGCGCTTTGTCGGACGCCAGCAGCGGATCGTTCTCGCCGGTCAGTGCTTCGGCCTCTTCTTCATTCATCGCCAGAATGGAGACATGCTCTTTCAGGAATGCCTGCCACCACTGTGGGTTATCGGCAATAACAAATTTGGTACCCAGCGTCAGAACCACCGGCACATTGTGTTTTTTGGCATATTCAATCGCCTTCATGGTCGCTTCCGGCATCGGCTCGCCCGGTTCGCAACGCACCAGATAGGAGGTCAGCACCAGCGCGGAGGCCCCGGCAATAACCGCCTCAGGGATGCTATCCGCCCGCAGCTTATTCATATGTCCGGGGCTGATAGCGAACGTGCGCTCACCGGATTCACCAATCAGCGTAAAGCAGCGACCAATCGGTCCATTAACGCCCTGCAGATAGTTCAGATCGGTACGGCTGGAGGTATTACATAAATAACGGTACGCGTAGCTACCAATCTCGATATTGCTGCACATCACGCCCAGCAGCACCGAGCGGTCATCTGCCAGCACGGAGTAGTTGTGCATCGTGTTACCGATAGTTCCACCGGCAAACTGATGAGTGATCAAATTGTCACGTACCAGTTCCTGGTAGAGCGCTTCGGCGACATCGTCTGTAATCACCAGAGAGTGCCCGGCGCTTAATCCATAACGCTTTACAAAGTCATCATTAACTTTGGCTTCAATATCTACCAGCGTCTGGTCGATACCCACCACCCAGGCTGCGCTGGTTTCATTTTCAGGCTGAATCTGTTGCAGCAACGGATCGCGCGCGCTGACAGGAAAATAGTGTTTGGATTTACGTTTACCGGGAAATTTCATGGTCGATTTTACGGGTGATTAGCTGAGCGGTGCATGGTAGCACATTCCCCTGTACGCATGCGATGCGGCGCTGAGTTTCAATATCGGACGGTGGGATCGCAGTTTATACGGGGGTAATTTCTACAATAAATCACCTTCACAAGGAGCGTTTATGAAGCCGGAAAATAAGATCCTCGTACTCGACAGAATTTCAGACGAAATGAAAACCGTGGTGAATTTTCATCGCGACGATCTGCCGCCCTGGCCCGCCGCCGATGACATCATGGCCCAGCGCCAACACTATATCCACGAACGGCAATTGTGGAATGCCGATGCCCCGCAGATGAATACCCGAGAATGCGTCATTTCTACCGCGCGCGGCCCCGTTGCCACGCGAATTTATTCTCCGCAACCCCATAGCCAGGCCACGCTGTATTATCTGCACGGCGGCGGTTTCATTCTTGGTAATCTGGATACTCACGATCGCATTATGCGCTTACTGGCGCTTTACACACAGTGCACGGTAATTGGCATCGACTATTCTCTCTCGCCGGAGGCTCGTTTCCCACAAGCCATCGAGGAGATTGTCGCCGTCTGTCAGTATTATCACCAACACGCGGGCGACTATTCTTTGAATGTGGATCATATTGGTTTTGCCGGTGATTCCGCTGGCGCGATGCTGGCGCTTGCCAGCGCGTTGTGGCTGCGGGACAAACAGATTGCCTGCGGCAAAGTCGCTGGCATATTGCTGTGGTATGGACTTTACGGCCTGCAGGATTCGCCCAGCCGACGGCTGATGGGCGGAGCGTGGGATGGTTTATCGCGGGAGGATCTGCAGATGTACGAAAACGCGTACCTGCGTAGCGCCGACGATCGCGAGTCACCGTATTATTGCTTATTCAATAACGACCTGACGCGCGACGTGCCACCGTGTTTTATCGCCGGCGCGGAGTTCGATCCGTTGATTGACGACAGCCGCTTATTATTTCAGACGCTACAGGCACATCAGCAGCCCTGCCAGTACAAAATGTACCCCGGCACGCTGCACGCCTTCCTGCACTACTCGCGGATGATGAAAACCGCCGACGATGCCTTGCGGGAGGGCGCGCGTTACTTCAAAGCACAACTTTAACGATAGGCTGCGGTCAGTTTAACCATCATTTCGATATGTTCCGGTGTGGCGTTCAGCGCCGGAATATACTCATACTGCTGGCCGCCAGCCTCGAGGAAAATCTCCCGGTTTTGCACCGCGATCTCTTCCAGCGTTTCAAGGCAATCTGCCGCAAAGCCCGGACACATAACCTGGATATGTCGAATCCCTTTCTCCGCCAGCATTTTTAACGTTTCGTCGGTATACGGCGTTAGCCACGGTTCGCGACCAAAACGCGACTGGAAGGTCATCATCACTTTTTCCGGCGGCAGGCCAAGCGCAGAGACCAGCTCACGGGTCGTATCGCGACAGCGCTGCGGGTAGTCATCGCCTTCGTCGGCGTAACGTTGTGGAATCCCATGGTAGGAGAGCAGCAGTAAATCGGGTTCGCCGTGTTTGGCGAAGGAGTCACGGGCACTTTTTGCCAGCGCGTCAATATAAGCGCTGTCATCGGCGTAATCACGAATAAAGGAGATGCCGGGAATACCGCGTTTACGCGCCAGGATGCGCGCGAGTTCATCCCACACCGCCGCCACCGTCGAACAGGAATATTGCGGATACAGGGGTAACACGACAATGTGTTCAACGCCACTTGCCAGCAGTTCGTCGACTGCGCTTTCAAGCGAAGGCGAGCCGTAGCTCATGCCCAACGCAACAGGCGTATTGGGCAGGCGTTGTGCCAGCGCCTGTTGTTGTGCCTTGCTGTAGACCATCAGCGGCGAACCCTCTTCCATCCAGATTGACTGGTATAGCTTTGCCACGCGTGGCGCACGCAGCGGCAGGATCACCCCACGCAGCAACGGCCACCACAGCAGGCGGGAAGTATCAACTACACGTTGATCGCTTAAAAACTGGCGCAGGTAGCGTTTAACAGCTTCAGGAGTGGGGGCATCGGGGGTGCCGAGGTTTGCCAGCAGGATACCGGTTTTCGTCTGACGCATTACCGCCTCTTATCGATTCAAATTGTTGATAATTGTAGCGGAAAAGTGATGAAGAAGAACTAATTGCTGCGAGAGGTAAGACGTGAATTTGCCTGATGGCGCTGCGCTTATCTGGCCTACAAAAAAATCATAGGCCGGATAAGGTGTTTACACCGCCATCCGGCATTGACTGCGCTAAAACTTAACCGAGGATTTTTTCCAGCGCTGCGCGCACGTCAGCAACAGCCTGAGTGCCATCAACTTTCGCGTATTTGGTGTTACCCGCCTGCGCTTCTTTAGAGTAGTAGCCGATCAGCGGCGCGGTCATCTGATGGTATTCCACCAGGCGCTTACGTACGGTCTCTTCCTGATCGTCTTTACGGGTGGTCAGCTCTTCGCCGGTTACGTCGTCTTTACCTTCAACCTTAGGCGGGTTGAATTTGATGTGGTAAACGCGGCCAGAAGCAGCATGTACGCGACGCCCCACGATACGGTCAACGATCAGCTCGTCAGGTACGTCGAACTCCAGAACGTAGTCCACGTTGATACCTGCTTCTTTCATGGCGTCAGCCTGCGGAATAGTACGCGGGAAGCCATCGAGCAGGAAACCATTACGGCAGTCTTCCTGAGCAATACGCTCTTTTACCAGCGCAATCACCAGCTCATCAGTCACCAGCTTACCGGCGTCCATGATGTCTTTCGCTTGTTTGCCCAGCTCGGAGCCAGATTTCACGGCGGCACGCAGCATATCACCGGTGGAGATTTGCGGAATACCATACTTCTCCATGATGAACTGAGCCTGAGTTCCTTTACCCGCGCCCGGAGCGCCAAGCAGAATGATACGCATTACGAAAATCCCCTTAAAGGTTGTCGATATTTTTTAAAAAGCGCTAAACGATACCACCATCACGCAATTGGCTCAAGGAAGACGCCCGACGCTGAAACGGTTAATGGAGGGAAAATTGAAAATAAGGAGTGAAATTACCGGATGGCGGTGTACACACCTTATCCGGCCTACGAGTAAAAGATATGGTAGGCCGGATACGCGTTAGCGCCATCCGGCATTAGATGATGGCTATCAGGATACCAGCAACTGGTTCATACGGCGGATGAACTGGTTCGGATCTTCCAGCGTGCCGCGTTCGGCGAACAGAGCCTGATCCAGCAGCAGTTCAATCCACTCTTTAAACTGCGTTTCGTCCTGGGTATCCGCCGTGCGTTTTACCAGCACGTGGTCCGGGTTAAGTTCAAAGATATATTTCACGTCCGGTACGGCCTGACCCGCAGCAGCGAACAGTTTCGCCATCTGGGTGCTCATTTCATCCGCATCGGTGGTGACGATGGCCGGCGTGTCGGTCAGACGGTGGGTCAGACGCACTTCTTTGACGCGATCGCCCAGCAGCGTTTTCACGCGTTCAACGAACGGCGTCAGCGCTTTTTCCGCTTCTTTCGCGCTCTCGTCCACTTCATCCGCCAGCTTATCGATGGACTCGTCGGCTTTCGCAACGGACTGGAACGGCTTGCCGTCGAACTCGGTCAGGTAGTTCATCATCCACTCATCGATGCGGTCAGAAAGCAGCAGCACTTCAATGCCTTTCTTACGCAGCAGTTCCAGGTGCGGGCTGCTCTTCGCCGCCGCATAGCTGTCTGCAGTGATGTAGTAGATTTTCTCCTGCCCTTCTTTCATGCGGGAGATATAGTCTTCCAGCGACACGGTCTGTGCGGAGGAGTCTGTGTGCGTAGACGCGAAGCGCATCAGCTTAGCGATAGTTTCCTGATTAGCGTGGTCTTCCGCCGGACCTTCTTTCAGCACCAGGCCGAACTGTTTCCAGAAGGTCTGGTATTTTTCGGCATCATCTTTCGCCAGTTTTTCCAGCATCTGCAACACGCGTTTGGTCAGCGCGCTGCGCAGGTTACGGGTGACGGTGCTGTCCTGCAGGATCTCACGGGAAACGTTCAGCGGTAGATCGTTGGAATCTATCAGGCCGCGCACAAAGCGCAGGTAGTTCGGCATAAACTGCTCGGCGTCGTCCATGATGAACACACGCTGAACGTACAGTTTCAGACCATGCTTGTGATCGCGGTTCCACATATCCCACGGCGCCTGCGACGGAATGTACAGCAGGCTGGTGTACTCCTGCTTACCTTCCACACGGTTGTGGCTCCAGGTCAGCGGGTCAGTGAAGTCGTGGGCAATATGCTTGTAGAATTCGTTGTACTCGTCATCTTTGATTTCCGACTTGTTACGCGTCCACAGCGCCTGCGCCTTGTTGATCTTTTCCCAGGAAACCACGGTCTCGCCGTCTTTCTCTTCGGATTTTTCGATCTCTACCGGCAGCGCGATATGGTCGGAATATTTGCTGATGATGGAACGTACGCGCCAGTCATCAAGGAACTCGTCTTCGCCTTCGCGCAGATGCAAAGTGATTTCGGTGCCGCGATCGTCTTTGGTGATGTCGGCAACGGTGTATTCACCTTCGCCCGCAGATTCCCAGAACACGCCGTTCTCAGGTTTGTCGCCCGCCGCGCGGGTACGTACGGTCACTTTATCGGCCACGATAAACGCCGAGTAGAAGCCAACCCCGAACTGACCGATCAACTGGCTGTCTTTCGCCTGATCGGAGCCCATGGATTCGAGGAAAGATTTGGTGCCGGATTTCGCAATGGTCCCCAGATGATCGATGACGTCATCACGGTTCATCCCCACGCCGTTATCAGCAATGGTCAACGTACGCTTATCTTTATCGAAGGAAACACGCACACGCAGTTCACCGTCCCCCTCGTACAGGTCCGGGTTAGACAGTGCGCGGAAACGCAGCTTGTCTGCCGCATCCGAGGCGTTAGAGATGAGCTCACGCAGGAAGATTTCTTTATTGGAATACAGAGAATGGATCATCAGATGCAGAAGCTGTTTTACTTCTGACTGAAAACCACGAGTTTCTTGTCCTTTCATGTAGATCTACCTCAACAATGCCATTTTCAATGGTAAAAACACGTTGAGGGTGAAATGGGGACAAGCGCGAAGGATTTCAAGCGGAAGCCGCCGTCGCGGCCTCCGTTTGTTCAGAATTTAATCTTGTGACGCCCGGCCAGAGAGTGCGACAGCGTGGTGCCGTCGACCATTTCCAGCTCGCCGCCGACCGGTACGCCATGGGCGATACGGCTGGCTTCAACGCCATACTGCATGCAAAGCTCAGCAATATAGTTGGCGGTCGCCTCTCCTTCGACCGTGGGATTGGTCGCGAGGATCAGTTCGTTGATTTGCTCAGACGCCAGTCGCTGTTCAAGGCGATCCAGCCCGATATCATCAGGGCCAATACCGTCCAGCGGTGACAGGTGCCCCATCAGCACGAAGTAACGTCCAGAAAATTGGCCGGTTTGCTCAATGGCATAGATGTCCGCCGGACTCTCCACCACACAGATCTGACCGTTTTCCTGGCGACGCGGGTTCGAACAGATATTACAGACATCCTGCTCTGTGAAGGTGCGGCAATCGGCACAGTGGCCGATTTCCGACATCGCCTTCGTTAACGCCTGCGCCAGACGCATCCCGCCGCTGCGATCGCGCTGAAGTAGCGTGAACGCCATGCGCTGCGCAGACTTCGGGCCAACGCCCGGCAGACAGCGCAGTGCTTCCATAAGCTGAGTTAACAGCGGGCTGGTTTGCATCAGAACGGCATCTTAAAGCCAGGCGGCAGCTGCATTCCGGAAGAAACAGAAGCCATCTTCTCTTTCTGCGTCTCTTCAATGCGACGCGCCGCGTCGTTGAATGCCGCAGCGACCAGGTCTTCCAGCATCTCTTTGTCGTCTTCCAGCAGGCTTGGATCGATCTCCACGCGACGGCAGTTGTGCGCGCCGTTGATGGTCACTTTTACCAGACCCGCGCCAGATTCGCCGGTCACTTCCAGCTTGGCGACTTCTTCCTGCATCTGCTGCATTTTTTCCTGCATCTGCTGGGCCTGTTTCATCAGGTTACCCAGACCGCCTTTACCAAACATAGGCTTCTCTCTCAATCACGTTAAGGGATGACGACCGTCCAACCATCAGGCTGACGATCAAATGGGGCGAATACTCTCTTCGTCCAGGTCTGCATCGAAAAAACGACGCAGCGTCTGAATGTTATTATCCGCAATAATCGACTCTCGCGCCTGCGCGAGTTTCTCTTCATAAATGGCCTGACGCCACTCCAGCGGCGTGCGCACCGCAGGATTATCATCTTCAACGATGGTCAATTCAACCGTTGACCCCGTTAAGGTACTCAATGCTTCGGCCAGTTTTTGCTGCGCGCCGCTGGAATTAAGATGCCGTTGCGAGGAACGCAGGTGCAGGCAAACCACGTTGCCATTCTCTTCTTTCCAGGCATTAAGCGCCACCTGCTCCACCAGTTTTGGCAGCGAAAGCTGGCTCACCTGAGCAGCCCAGGGGTCGCGCTCAATGGCTTCTGCCGCCAGCTTTGCCGCCAGTTCCGGCGTTTTTTCATGCTCAAGCGCTTTTTTCAACGCTTTCGGCGTGGCAATGGCTTCTTTAACTTCGGCTACGGGATTGGTCGTTTTCCAGCGATACGCTTCCTTCTTCGCCGGCGCTTTTTCCAGCGCAGAGACGGCCGGACGCGCCTGAACACGCTCCGACACCGAGGCCAGTCTTTCCAGCGCAGCATTATTCACCGGCCGCGCGCGGGAAGCGGCTGCCGGTTCACTCTTTTTTGGTTTGGTTGCTCCCTGAGCGCGTTGCAGTTGGCTGCGCGCCGCCAGCACCTGGCTGGTGGCCTCGGAGAGCGGCACATTCTGTTGCTGTTGCGCTGGCGCAGGCTGCTGAGGTACTTGCGTCGGGGTCATCACCGCAGTCGGCGCGACGGGGGCAAACGACTGGCGCGGGACTTCAGGCTCCGGCAGTGGCATGCGCGGATGAAAAGCCAGCGCACGCAGTAGCGTCATTTCGACGCCCATTCGCCTGTCCGGCGCATACGGCAGTTCTTTGCGCCCGATTAACAGGGTTTGGTAGTAAAGCTGTATGTCAGTTGGCGGAACGATTCGCGCCAGTTCGCGCATACGCTGTTCAATGGCGGCCATATCGCTGCCGAGCGCGGCGGGCGAAAGCTGTACCATAGCAATGCGATGCAGCAAAGCCGACATCTCAACCAGCAGCGCTTCCCATTCAATACCCCGCGCGGCGGCGTCGTTCACCAACGTCATAACGCGTTCGCCGTCAGCCGCGACAACCGCTTCAACAAGCGAGAGCGCCTGGTCATCGTCCAATGTGCCGAGCATGGTGCTCACCGCGTCGGTCGACACCTGACCATCGCCGCTGGCGATCGCTTGATCGGTAAGACTCAGCGCATCGCGCAGGCTGCCGTCCGCGGCGCGAGCCAGCAGTTGCAACGCGCGTGGCTCATGGGCGATATGCTCTTGTTTGAGGATATGCTCAAGCTGATGGCGAATCTGTTCAACATCCAACGCTTTAAGATGGAATTGCAGACAGCGCGACAGGATAGTCACCGGTAACTTCTGCGGATCGGTGGTCGCCAGCAGGAATTTAACGTGTGCAGGCGGCTCTTCGAGCGTTTTCAGCAAGGCGTTAAAGCTGTGGCGCGATAACATGTGCACTTCGTCGATCAAATAGACCTTAAAGCGACCGCGCGCAGGCGCGTACTGGACGTTATCCAGCAGGTCGCGGGTGTCTTCGACTTTGGTGCGTGAGGCGGCGTCGATTTCAATCAGATCGACAAAACGCCCCTGCTCGATTTCACGGCAGTTATCGCACACGCCGCACGGCGTGGCGGTAATACCGGTTTCACAGTTTAGTCCCTTCGCCAGCAAACGGGCGATAGAGGTTTTCCCGACGCCACGGGTGCCGGAAAACAGATAAGCATGATGAATACGCCCTAACGACAAGCCGTTCGCCAGTGCCGTCAGCACATGTTCCTGGCCGACGACGTCAGCAAAGGTTTGTGGGCGCCATTTTCGGGCTAAGACCTGATAACTCATTGGCAGGCTCTGAAAGGCTGGAGGGTGGATTCACAGGAGGATAATGCTAACACAACCTCGCAGCGACGGCGAGGTTGTGTGTCTCGGTATCTCTTCAGCCGAGATGAGATAGCCGACTTAGTGGCCCGGGAACGGAACCAGGCTATAACAGGTCAGCCCCTGTTTTTCCAGGCGTTGTTCGCCGCCCAGGTCAAACAGGTTAATGATAAAAGCAGCATCGGTCACTTCGCCACCCAGACGGCGGATCAGTTTCACGGTGGCTTCAATCGTGCCGCCAGTTGCCAGCAGGTCGTCCACAACCAGTACCTTATCGCCCGGTTTGATGGCATCAACGTGGATTTCCAGCTGATCTGTGCCGTATTCCAGCTCATAGCTCTCGGCAATCACTTCACGCGGAAGCTTGCGGGGTTTACGTACCGGAACAAAGCCGACGCCCAGACCCAATGCTACCGGCGCGCCAAACAGGAAGCCACGCGCTTCGGTGCCAACCACTTTAGTGATACCCGCATTTTTGTAGCGTTCAACCAGCAATTCAATGCTGAGGGCGTAGGCTTTCGGGTCTTCCAGTAAGCTGGTGACATCGCGAAAAAGAATGCCCGGTTTCGGGTAGTCGTGGATGCTTTTGATGCTATTTTTGAGAAACTCAAGCTGCTGTGCAGTCGCGGTCATAAGTTTGTGCCTGATTAATTCGGTATTACTTCACGGCGCACTATACACTTCATCCTCGACGTGTCTTGAATGATTTTGTGTCTATATTAAGGGCCAGGGTTACATTTGCTTAACCTTTGACCACCTGCGCCTGTGCTCGAAAACGGTCGAATTTACTGGCTGTGAGCGACAATTGCAACAGCGATTATTGCGCTTTACTGCTTTTGTTGTTTTTCATCAATCACCGGGATCCGCCACATAAAAATCAGTAAACAGGCGAGAATAACCAGCAGCAGGCCGCGTACCCACATCATATTGACCAGCCACAGTGAAATACCAAACGTAATCAATATCAGCAAAATAGCGCGCGGCTTTGCGCCCGGCGGCATCGCGCGGTGTTTTTGCCAATGGCGCAGATACCCGCCGAACCACGAACGATACAGCAGCCAATCGTGAAAACGCGGCGATGAGCGGGCAAAACACCAGGCAGCCAACAGGATAAATGGCGTCGTGGGCAATAGCGGCAATACCACGCCCAGCGTTCCTAATACTACCGCTAGCCAGCCAATGATGATTAGAATAATGCGTTGCATAATATGAGTACTTAACACAGAGAATCGCTACTTTAGCATAACAGTTCTCATTTTCATCGGAGTGTTGTCGTGAAAACCGTCATGCTGCTACAGACGCTCGAAAACCAGCTTAACCGCCTGCGCCAGCGTTGTGCCCCGTTGGCGCATCATACAACGCTTAGCGCCCGCTTTGACAGGCATCTGTTTCACACTCGCAGCACGTTGCTGCAGGCGTGTCTGGATGAAGCAGAAGATAATCTCACGGCCCTACGCCGCGCGGTGGATCAGCAACAACTCCCCCAAATTAGCTGGCTTGCGGAACACCTTGCTTCACAGTTAGAGGCGATTTCACGCGAAACAGCCAGTTGGTCGCTCAGAGAGTGGGACTGCGCCTCTCCCGGCCTGGCGCGTTGGCAGCGCAAGCGGGTTCAACACCAGGAATTTGAACGCCGGCTGGTTGAAATGACGCGTGAACGCAAGGAGCGCCTGTCCCAGGCTACGGGTTTTGAAGAACAACAGAAATTGCATCGTGAAGTAGAAGCATTCGAAGCGCGACTGACGCGCTGTCGCCATGCGCTGGCAAGAATAGAAGCCGTGCTGGCGCGTTTAACCCGTTAATACCCGGAGAATTTATGTCATTAGAGAACGCCCCGGACGAGGTCAAACTGGCCGTCGATTTGATAGTTTTACTTGAAGAAAATCAGCTTCCAGCACGCACAGTGCTACGCGCGCTGGAGATCGTTATGCGCGATTATGAAAATAAGCTTAAAAGTGCGGAAGGCGCCTCGCAAACTGATTGATTGCCCTCTGGTCTGCCATTGGCTTCGGTGTCAGAGTCGTCGCAACATCACGACGATAACGGACAGATCATGGAACGGCTCCCCACCACGCCGCACGATGCGGTCTTTCGGCAAATGCTGACGCAAAAAGAGGTCGCCCGAGATTTTTTGCAGATCCATCTGCCTCGAGCGTTTCTCAATATATGCGATATGGAAACATTAACGCTGGAATCAGGCAGCTTTATTGAGGACGATTTACGCACCTGCTATTCAGATATCCTCTATTCCCTGCAAACAACACATGGACCCGGCTACGTTTATGCGCTGATTGAGCATCAGAGTAAACCCGAAAAATTAATGGCCTTTCGCCTGATGCGCTACGCTGTTGCTGCTATGCAGCATCACCTTAACGCCGGGCATAAAACCTTACCTCTGGTGGTACCTGTACTGTTTTATCATGGTACAGAAAGCCCGTGGCCCTATACTCTCAACTGGCATCAGTTGTTTAGCGAGCCACAGCTTGCGAAAGCGCTTTATGGCAATGAATTTGCGCTGGTAGACCTGACCATTATGCCAGATAATCAGATCATGCAGCATCAACGGGTAGCGATGCTGGAACTCCTGCAAAAACATATTCGGCAACGCGATCTGAGCGAGTTATTGGATCAACTCATTACGCTCTTAACGCAGGATCGCCTGACAGAATATCAGCTCGACGTTTTGATTAATTACATGCTGAAAGCAGGAAATACCACGGAACCCGGCGTACTTGTCCGCCAACTGGCGCAGAGTGCGCCACAGTACAAGGAACAGCTGATGACAATTGCTGAATGGTTAGAAGAAAAAGGTAGAGCGGAAGGCATGCAGCAAGGGCTGGAAAAAGGGCTGGAAAAAGGTCGGCAGGCAGAAGCCCGTGATATCGCACAAAAAATGCTCGCCCGCGGCCTGGAACCGGATCTGATTACACACCTTACGGGCCTGACGCAGGAAGAACTGACAGCGCTGACTCACTAAATACAATCAGGGCGGCAAACTGGCCACCCTGATTGCAACTTAACCTACCGAAGGCGTCGGATCATCACCTTTGATGATGTCACGCTTAACTTCGGTCACGGTGTCCCCTTTCGCATTATGCAGGTGCACTTCGAGCTGGTTAAAGGCGATATCAATGTCATTTTCACGACACAAACGATCGACCGCACGGTTAAGTTCGTCAACCGTATGGCTACGATCGCGCAGTTCACGCACGTATAAACGCAGCTCATGATCCAAGGTGCTGGCGCCGAAGGCGGTAAAGAACACCGCTGGTTCCGGATCGTGCATCACTTTCGGGTGTTCCATCGCCGCCTGCAACAGCACTTTCTTCACTTTCTCCAGATCCGAACCGTAGGCCACGCCAATGCGGATCACCAGACGCGTAGTGGTATCGGAAAGCGACCAGTTGATCAAACGCTCCGTCACAAAGGCTTTGTTCGGGATGATCACCTCTTTGCGATCAAAGTCGGTAATAGTGGTGGCACGAATACGGATCTTGCTGACCGTTCCCGAGAATGTTCCGATAGTCACGGTATCGCCGATGCGTACCGGGCGCTCAAACAGAATAATCAGACCGGAAACAAAGTTACCGAAAATCTCCTGTAAACCAAAACCAAGACCAACCGACAAGGCTGCGGCCAGCCACTGTAGTTTATCCCACGAGACGCCGAGCGAACCGAAGACCGTCATCGCACCGATGGCGATGATCGCATAGTTAAGAATGGTGGTGATCGCATACGACGCTCCCTGGCGCATCTTCAGTCGCGAGAGCACCAGCACTTCCAATAGTCCGGGTAAGTTGCGGATCAGCGCCCATGCGACCATTGACGCAATAATCGCAAACAGCAGGCTGCCCATGGTGACGCTTTTCACCACTGCGGCCCCCGCTTCTGTAGCGTTATAATGCCAGAGCGTAATGCTGTCGAGGTAACTGAACACGGTGATCAGATCGGACCAAATTGCCCAGAACAGAACACCAAACAAGGCAACCATCACCAGCATGGTGATACGTAAGGTTTGCTGGTTAACCTGCTCCAGCGCAATGGTCGGTTCTTCTTGCGGTTCTGCGCCTTCTGCCCCTTCTTTCACCAGGTTCTGACGACGCGCTAACGCACGACGCCAGGCGATACGCCGCGCCGCCACGCTCAACCCGCGGAGCACCGTCTGATACAACAGGTTCCAGACAATAACCAGATAAACCGTTTCAATCCAGCGGCCCGACAAGCGCAGCGTGGTGTAGAAATACCCTGTCGCCGTCAGCACCATCAATGCAATCGGGATAATAGACAACACGGTAATGGTGACCAGACGCAGACCATGCGACTCTTTGTCACGCCAGCTTTCACGGCACATTGGCCATACCAGGAAGGCGATCAGCAACAGGTTGAGGAAAATAACGGACTGACCAAGCACATCATCCATCAGATTGAGCGGCGACAGTTCAGCAACAACTGACCAGAAGTTAAGCGGTAACAACGCCAGGCTAATACGCACAATCTGGCGACGCCAGTGGCTGGTTTGCTTTGCAGGCATGCCAAAATGGCGTATCGCCACACCATCTTTTTCCAGCACCTTCCAGCACAGACCAAATACCAGCCAGAAGACAGTCATCTTCTTACTGAACGCCCACAGCAGGTCGCTGATATTCAGCTGCATGGTAAGCAGAATCAGCCCCACGGCGAGGATAATCAGACACGCTGGCAGCGCTCTGATGAGATCGATCAGTATCGCTTTTGGCGTATTGAGCTGACTGTCATTACGCAGGTTGCCTACCGCGGCGGCTAATTTCGCCTGATATTCTTTCAGCCATTTCAAACGCCAGCGGATTAACCCGGCAATGAGCAGCAGCGGCAACCCTGCCAGGAAGGCAATAAATACCGCCGGCCAGGCTTTTTCCCAGTTCACGGTGATTTTCATCGACTTAAACTGGTCTTTAAGCGTTTGCGGGAAGGCTTTGATCCAGTCCCAGTCCATTGGACGGTTACTGTTAACCCAAAAAATTTGCTGGGTGAGGATCCCTTTCAGGTTTTTCGACACGCTCATCAACTGCTGCTGGTTGATTTGCAAGTTAATCGCCATCATCAACTGGTTGCCCAGTTGCTTATTCAGCTGATCCAACAGCTCCCGGCGCATATCCACGACCTGCAGCAGGGCATCATGGACTTCACCGTTGACTTCGTTGCTGTGCCCTTCTTCCAGTTTGGCGACAAACGCATCATTCTGGAACAGGGCGTCACGCTGCTGGTTGACCTCAAATTGTTCCAGACGCAAATCGGCAATCCGGTTGGTCATATCAGCAAGCTCATCTGCCGACGGCAGCGTTTGTTGCTGCTGGTACAGAATACGTGACAACAACAGACTGCCTTTCAGGACGGCGATCTGTTCTTTAATATTGCGTTCGGATTGCAGCGCGCGATCGAGCCAGTTTTTAACCTTAATATTTTGCTGCATCAGGTTATTGCCGTTTTCGGTCGCGGCGATCAGACGCTGGCTAAGCTGATGGTTGACGTCCAGTTCCTGCTTCACTAACGGATTAGACTGAATACGTTCAGCTTCGTCAGGCGATACCGCTTCCTGCGCCGTCTTTTCGGTTAACGTCAGCCGTTTGCTGTTTACAGCCTCTTGCAGGAGCTGGAGCTGATGCTCAAGACGATTGCTGTTTGCCGTCACGTAATCGCGTTGTTTTTGCAAGGTGTCCTGCAAAATCGTATTGCCTTCAAGGCTTTTACGCTGTTGGTCGATCTGCGCGTTCAGTAGCGCCTGCTGCGCCTGCAGTAGCACCTGCTGGCTGGGGCGCAACGCCGCCTCCCCCACATTATTACCATCAAGCCGATTGCGGATTTGCTGCATTTGCTGCGACGCGGTGTACATCGCATTTTGCACGCGCTCTGGCTGAGTCTGCAGCGATACCAGTTGGCTGTTATAAGCGGCCAAATCATTTTGCGCGCTTTGCAGGTCATCCAATACCTGCGCCACGCGCGACTCCAGTTGACGTAAGGAGAGCGTACTCAGCGTTTTTCGCGTTTCATCGTCATTATCAACATCACTGAGCGAATTTAGCGCATCTGTCGCCTGACGCATTTTCTCCGGCGCCTCGGCAACTTTCTGCCGAAGCTGTACGGTCTCATCTTTCACGCGATCGATTTTATCCAGCGTGGCGATGGTATCGGTCAGATCCTGCTGAACCAGCTTATCCTGCGCGGAGAGATCTTTTTGTTTATTCAGCGCGTCCAGTTGGCTCTGAATATCCGCTTTCGTCGGCAGATCCCCACTCTGTTGCGCCCGTGCAAATGCTGACGACTGGCAAGAAAGCAATAGAATGAAGAAAAGAAAGGTAATAGCAATAAGATGCTGTGAACGTTTATAGAGCTGCAACATAGTCATGAGAATGAACGTTTCTGAACCGGAAAAGTGACCGGAAATAGTCAAGCGGCAAGAATATCACGGCTGTGAGCAGCAGAATAGCAGCAGGCAAAACGACCAGGATAATTCCTGGTTCAGACCGCAAAAGTTAGCAGGATTTCGCCACGTTAACCCGCAGGCTTGGGCAGAGAAGACACATCTCCAGCAGTACTGCGACGTATTCACGCGCGTCTTTTTTCAGATCAAAAGATTCAGGGGCAAATAACCAGTTCTCTATAATTCCCGTAACATAGCTACGCAACAGCACCGCCACGCGACGCGTGTTCAGATTTTCCGGCAGCATGTTGGCATTCATGCACTGCCGCAATGTTTGTTCGATACGGTCGTAATTCTCAATACACAGACTGCGTTGAGCGAGCTGAACAGAGGCCATTTCCCCGACAAATTCGCATTTGTGGAATATAATTTCCAACAACAAACGTCGGCGTTCTTCTGTCACGGTAGCTTCAAGAACGTAAATTAAAATTTCTCTTAATACTGATAGTGGATCGTCGGGGAATTTTGCTTGATACTCAGTCTCTAACTCATCAATGTTAGGTTTTGCTAGCTCCCAAATTTCACTGAATAAATCCGATTTGTTTTTGAAATGCCAATAGATTGCGCCGCGCGTGACACCAGCGGCTTTTGCGATCTCCGCAAGCGAGGTGGATGATACCCCTTGTTGCGAAAACAAACGCAGAGCAACATCGAGAATGTGCTGTCGTGTTTCCTGTGCTTGTTGTTTGGTTTTTCGTGCCATAGGTCAGTGAATTTACAGGCGTTAGATTTACATACATTTGTGAATGTATGTACCATAGCACGACGATAATATAAACGCAGCAATGGGTTTATGGGCTTTAAGCCATTGATCAATTTGAAATCGGACACTCGAGGTTTACATATGAACAAAAACAGAGGGTTAACGCCTCTGGCAGTCGTTCTGATGCTCTCAGGCAGCTTAGCGCTAACAGGATGTGACGACAAACAGGCCCAACAAGGGGGCCAGCAGATGCCAGAGGTTGGAGTTGTTACGCTCAAAACTGAACCTCTACAGATAACAACCGAACTCCCGGGTCGCACCAGTGCGTATCGCATTGCTGAAGTTCGTCCTCAGGTTAGCGGTATTATCCTGAAGCGTAATTTCACGGAAGGTGGTGACATCGAAGCGGGTGTATCTCTCTATCAGATTGATCCTGCGACTTACCAGGCCGCTTATGAGAGCGCAAAAGGCGATCTGGCCAAAGCACAAGCCGCAGCAAATATCGCTCAACTGACGGTCAAACGTTATCAGAAACTGTTGGGTACTAAGTACATCAGTCAACAGGATTACGATAGCGCGCTGGCAGACGCACAGCAGGCGAACGCCGCCGTTGTCGCCGCGAAAGCCGCAGTAGAAACTGCACGCATCAATCTGGCCTATACCAAAGTGACGTCGCCGATCAGCGGCCGCATTGGTAAGTCATCCGTTACGGAAGGCGCTCTGGTGCAAAACGGTCAGGCGACCGCACTGGCTACCGTTCAGCAATTGGACCCTATCTATGTAGACGTGACGCAGTCAAGTAACGACTTCCTGCGCCTGAAACAAGAGTTGGCCAACGGCACGCTGAAGCAAGAGAACGGTAAAGCGAAAGTCGAGCTGGTGACCAATGACGGCATCAAGTTCCCGCAGGCCGGTACGCTGGAATTTTCCGATGTTACGGTAGATCAAACCACCGGTTCGATTACGTTACGCGCCATCTTCCCTAACCCGGATCACACCTTACTACCGGGAATGTTCGTCCGTGCTCGCCTGGAAGAAGGGACTAACCCAACTGCATTACTGGTTCCGCAGCAAGGCGTTACCCGCACACCGCGTGGCGATGCCAGTGCCTTGGTTATCGGTGCAGATAACAAAGTTGAAATGCGTCAAATTGTCGCCGCACAAGCGATTGGCGATAAATGGTTAGTCACTGATGGACTTAAGCCGGGCGACCGCGTGATTGTCACTGGGTTGCAAAAAGTACGTCCTGGCGCGCAGGTAAAAGCCCAGGAGATTACCGCGGATAACAACCAGCAAGCCGCAAGCGGTAGCCAGCCTGAACAGTCCAAGTCTTAACTTAAACAGGAGCCGTTAAGACATGCCTAATTTCTTTATCGATCGCCCAATATTTGCGTGGGTGATCGCCATTATCATCATGTTGGCAGGGGGGCTCGCGATCCTCAAATTGCCGGTAGCGCAATATCCGACTATTGCACCGCCAGCAGTGACGATCTCCGCGACCTACCCTGGCGCTGATGCCAAAACAGTACAGGATACTGTTACGCAGGTTATCGAACAGAATATGAACGGTATCGATAACCTGATGTACATGTCCTCAAACAGTGACTCCACGGGTACCGTGCAGATCACCCTAACCTTCCAGTCTGGTACTGATGCGGACATCGCGCAGGTACAGGTGCAGAACAAACTGCAGCTGGCTATGCCGTTACTGCCGCAGGAAGTACAGCAGCAAGGGGTTAGCGTTGAGAAGTCATCCAGCAGCTTCCTGATGGTCGTCGGTGTTATCAACACCAATGGCACCATGACGCAGGAGGATATTTCCGACTACGTTGGCGCCAACATGAAGGACGCCATTAGCCGTACTTCAGGCGTGGGCGATGTTCAGCTGTTCGGTTCGCAGTACGCAATGCGTATCTGGATGGATCCGAACAAACTGAACAATTTCCAGCTGACGCCGGTTGATGTCATCAACGCAATCAAAGCGCAAAACGCCCAGGTTGCAGCCGGTCAGTTAGGTGGTACGCCGCCGGTGAAAGGCCAGCAGCTTAACGCGTCGATCATCGCGCAGACCCGTCTGACCTCCGCCGATGAGTTCAGCAAAATTCTGCTGAAAGTGAATCAGGATGGTTCCCAGGTTCGTTTACGTGACGTGGCGAAAGTGGAGCTGGGCGGCGAGAACTACGACATCATTGCGAAGTTCAACGGTAAACCAGCATCCGGTCTGGGTATCAAGCTGGCGACAGGCGCTAACGCCCTGGACACGGCAAACGCTATCCGCGATGAACTGAAGAAGATGGAACCGTTCTTCCCGTCAGGTCTGAAGATCGTTTACCCGTATGACACCACGCCGTTCGTGAAAATCTCTATTCACGAAGTGGTGAAAACGCTGGCGGAAGCAATCATCCTCGTGTTCCTGGTCATGTATCTGTTCCTGCAGAACTTCCGCGCGACGTTGATTCCGACTATCGCTGTGCCGGTGGTGCTGTTGGGTACGTTTGCCGTCCTTGCGATTTTCGGCTTCTCGATAAACACCCTGACGATGTTCGGGATGGTGCTCGCCATCGGCCTGTTGGTGGATGACGCCATCGTGGTGGTCGAGAACGTTGAACGTGTTATGGCGGAAGAAGGACTACCGCCGAAGGAAGCAACACGTAAATCAATGGGCCAGATTCAGGGCGCGCTGGTGGGTATCGCAATGGTGCTGTCAGCGGTATTTATCCCGATGGCATTCTTCGGGGGTTCTACCGGTGCAATTTACCGTCAGTTCTCCATCACCATTGTTTCCGCGATGGCGTTGTCAGTACTGGTGGCATTGATTCTGACCCCTGCCCTGTGTGCGACCATGCTCAAACCGATTGCTAAAGGCGATCACGGAGAAGGTAAAAAAGGCTTCTTCGGCTGGTTTAACCGCATGTTCGATAAGAGCACGCATCATTACACCGACAGCGTGGGCGGTATTCTGCGCAGCACCGGTCGTTATCTGGCGCTGTATCTGATCATCGTCGTGGGCATGGCTTATCTGTTCGTTCGTCTGCCAAGTTCGTTCCTGCCAGATGAAGACCAGGGGGTATTCCTGTCAATGGCTCAGCTGCCAGCGGGTGCAACGCAAGAGCGTACCCAGAAGGTGCTGGATGAAATGACGGATTACTATCTGACGAAAGAAAAAGCGAACGTTGAATCGGTATTTGCCGTTAACGGCTTCGGTTTTGCAGGGCGTGGTCAGAACACCGGTATCGCGTTCGTCTCACTGAAAGACTGGAGCGAACGTCCAGGTAAAGAGAATAAAGTTGAGGCGATTACCGAGCGTGCGATGGGCGCATTCTCGCAGATTAAAGATGCAATGGTCTTTGCCTTCAACCTGCCAGCGATTGTGGAGTTAGGTACCGCTACTGGTTTTGACTTCCAGTTGATTGACCAGGCTGGTTTGGGCCATGAAAAACTGACCCAGGCGCGTAACCAACTGTTTGGTGAAGTTGCGAAACATCCTGATCTGTTAGTCGGCGTACGTCCTAACGGTCTGGAAGATACGCCGCAGTTCAAGATCGATATCGATCAGGAAAAAGCGCAGGCGCTGGGTGTTTCCATTAGTGATATTAATACAACGCTGGGTGCCGCATGGGGCGGAAGCTACGTGAATGACTTCATCGACCGTGGTCGTGTGAAGAAAGTTTACGTCATGTCTGAAGCGAAGTACCGTATGTTGCCGGAAGATATTGGCAACTGGTACGTGCGCGGCAGCGATGGACAGATGGTCCCATTCTCCGCCTTCTCTACCTCACGCTGGGAATACGGTTCACCGCGTCTGGAACGCTATAACGGTCTGCCTTCCATGGAGATCTTAGGCCAGGCCGCACCGGGTAAAAGTACCGGTGAAGCGATGGCGATGATGGAGCAACTGGCCAGCAAACTGCCATCCGGTATCGGTTATGACTGGACGGGTATGTCCTACCAGGAACGACTGTCCGGTAACCAGGCCCCTGCCCTGTATGCCATTTCACTGATCGTCGTCTTCCTGTGTCTGGCGGCATTGTACGAGAGCTGGTCAATTCCATTCTCCGTTATGCTGGTAGTACCGTTGGGGGTTATCGGCGCATTGCTGGCGGCGACATTCCGCGGTCTGACCAACGACGTATACTTCCAGGTAGGCCTGCTCACAACCATTGGGTTGTCGGCGAAGAACGCGATACTTATCGTCGAATTCGCCAAAGATCTGATGGATAAAGAAGGCAAAGGTCTGATAGAGGCGACGCTGGACGCGGTCCGCATGCGTTTACGTCCGATCCTCATGACGTCACTGGCCTTTATTCTGGGCGTAATGCCGCTGGTAATCAGCTCCGGCGCAGGTTCCGGCGCGCAGAACGCCGTTGGTACTGGCGTAATGGGCGGGATGGTGACGGCAACCGTGTTGGCTATCTTCTTTGTTCCGGTGTTCTTTGTGGTGGTACGCCGCCGCTTTAGCCGCAAAAATGAAGATATTGAGCATAGCCACTCAGTCGATCATCATTGATACCTTTCTAAAGATAAGGCCGCGCAAGCGGCCTTTTTTCTGGAAAAATCATAAAATCCACTTATTGAAATTCGGTTTATTTTCTCCGGCTTAAATAAGCGATATAATCCCTGTAGCCTTAAAGGCTATTCTTAAAAAGTGTTGAGAGTTCTTATTTACCTTAATAAATATTAAGATTATTCCTGGTTATCGCGCCGTCCTGGCGGTTGTTGCCTGTCGCTGCGATAGCTAATGAAGATAACCCGATGATTGCCCGAAGAATAAAGAAATTGTCCGATTTCAAATAACTGTACTTATCTGTTAAAATGTAAAAATGACGCCACGTCATAATTTTGCATAATTGTAATTTTTCGTGATATGACGATGAAATCTTTTTTAGACTAGATTATAGTTAAATCATCAGGAGTCGCGGGCAAGTTCCAGGTAGTTTGTTGTATCCATCCCGAAGGTGTTCGGTTAGTTTAAGCCACGAAGAAGGGGATGCGTTATGGATGAATACTCACCCAAAAGACATGATATCGCGCAGCTTAAATTTCTCTGCGAAACTCTGTATCATGACTGTCTTGCAAACCTTGAACAAAGTAACCATGGCTGGGTTAACGACCCTACCTCTGCAACCAGCTTGCAGCTCAATGAACTGATAGAGCATATTGCAACCTTCGCACTTAATTATAAAATTAAGTACAATGAGGACAATAAGCTGATTGCGCAGATAGATGAATACCTGGATGACACTTTTATGTTGTTCAGCAGTTATGGTATTAATACGCAGGATCTGCAGAAATGGCGGAAATCAGGTAATCGACTGTTTCGCTGTTTTGTCAATGCCACCAGGGCTAATCCTGTTAGTTTGTCTTGTTAAAAATTATTACAATCATAGGTAAGAGTTATGTCTGATAAACCATTAACTAAAACAGATTATTTGATGCGCCTGCGACGCTGCCAGACAATTGACACGCTTGAGCGCGTTATTGAAAAAAATAAATATGAATTGTCCGACAACGAACTGGCTGTATTTTACTCAGCAGCGGATCACCGTCTTGCTGAATTGACCATGAATAAGCTCTACGACAAGATTCCAACTTCCGTTTGGAAATTCATTCGCTAATTGCTCTCGAGGTTAAGTCAGGTATAGCGGGACATTTGTTTGTCTGACTGACCATTTTCGTATTTACAATGGTTATTTAATTCAAATCACGTGATTACGATCACAGCGAACCAACGGGAACGTTCCCTTTGCTTGCATTGCGTTTTACTGTGCTGAAATGATCATCAGGACACAGGGAATTCGTAATGAGTAAAGAAAAGCAAAAAATGATCGCCGGCGAACGCTATCGCCCGGCAGATGAAACGTTGCGCAACGACCGACTACGCGCTCGTCAGTTGACTCACCGCTACAATCTCACCTCGCCAGAGGCAAAAAGTGAGCGTCAGGCCATCCTGCATGATCTGCTGGGTCAAAGCGAAGGTGCATATATTGAACCCTCTTTCCGTTGTGATTACGGTTATAACATCTATCTCGGTAAAGAATTTTACGCCAACTTCGACTGCGTCATGCTTGATGTCTGTCCAATCCATATTGGCGACAACTGCATGCTGGCACCCGGCGTCCATATCTATACCGCGACACACCCTCTGGATGCGACCGAACGCAACAGTGGCCTGGAGTTCGGAAAGCCCGTGACTATCGGCAACAATGTCTGGATAGGTGGCCGCGCAGTGATCAATCCCGGCGTCACGCTCGGTGATAATGTCGTTGTAGCCTCTGGCGCGGTGGTGACGAAAAGCGTTCCGGCAAACAGCGTAGTCGGCGGTAATCCCGCGAGGATCATCAAAACGCTGTGATCTAAAATGTAACTGTTATGCTAAATTGCGGTTAATCTGTTACTACCTTCAGCAGGTATCCCCTTTTAAAATAGGGCGATCGCTCCTGAATTTTGCAGATATCACGAAGGCAAGAGATGACAGAAATACAGCGCCTGCTTACCGAAACAATCGATGACTTAAATATTCGCGAGAAGCGCGACAACAAACCGCGCTTTAGCATCAGTTTTATTCGCAAACATCCGGGGCTGTTTATCGGTATGTATGTGGCATGGTTTGCCACGCTGGCGGTAATGCTACAGTCAGAAACGCTGGTCGATTCGGTATGGCTGCTGGTAGTACTGTTTGTCATACTTAACGGCTTTTTCTTTTTCGACGTGGCGCCGCGTTATCGCTATGAAGACATCGACGTCCTGGATTTCAGAGTTTGTTATAACGGTGAATGGTACAACACGCGTTTTGTTCCCTCCTCACTCATCGACTCTATTTTGCACTCCCCTTCCGTTGATAGCGAGCATAAAACACAACTGCAAAAGATGATTTCACGTAAAGGCGAACTCTCGTTCTACGATGTGTTTACGCTCACCCGCCCGCAGGCCAGCCAGTAATTTCGCCTCTGACATAAAAAAGTGCGTCCCTGTAAAGGAAACGCACTTTAGTCCCTGAATGCCGGCAAAGAAATTAACGTCTTTTTTTACGGCCCTGTACCGCTTTAAATCGCGGATTTGTTTTACAGATAACATACAAACGCCCTTTGCGTTTCACTATCTGGCAGTCAGGGTGCCGCTGTTTTGCGCTGCGAAGCGAATTGAGTACCTGCATTTTAACCTCGCTTAGCGCCAATAAAATGACCAAAACGTTTCTGGAAGCGGGCTGCGCTACCTTCGTTGTCAAAGGTCTTTTGTTTTCCGGTGTAATACGGATGTGACTTAGAAGAGATATCAAGGGTCACATACGGGTACGTTTTCCCCTCGAACTCAATCTCACGTTCGGTTTTGATGGTCGAACCGACCTTAAAGTATTCATTGGCACTGGTATCGTGAAACACCACGGTACGATAAAAAGGATGGATATCCGGTTTCATGGCAACCTCAAATTGTTACGTTATAACATAATAATCAAAGTACACCACTCTTATTTAAATCACAACCTGATTTACGCGACGTGCAAACAAACGGGGTGATAAGTGGCCCTAAATATATGATGCCAATCGAATAGCTTTTTCGGCTTTCGGATATACTTTCCTTACGCTGTGTTAATAAGGATATCATTGTGACAACACGACATCTGATAAGCCTGGTGACAGGGGTGCTGTTTCTTTCTATCCTCGCCCCCGTAGGTTTAAGCTTGTGGCTGGCACATCGTCAGGTCGAAACAAAGTTTATTGATGAACTCGATATGTTCTCAACACGAGTCGCATTGCGCACAGAACGCGTCGGCGAGCAGGCCAGGAAAGCATTACGCCACATAGAGTCCTTTCAGGGAGTGCCTTGTAGTGATGAGCATCTGCTGGAAATGCGTCGCTTGTCATATAGCTATCGCTATATTCAGGAAGTGCTGTATCTCAAAGACAATGTTCCGCAATGTTCATCTCTGGAAAAAAACAGCCAGGCTGCCGCATTTCCACCAGCAATGAAAGTCACGCCGGATGGATATCGCGCATGGCTTACTACGCAAAATGATTTGGGCATCAAGCGTTTTATGGCAGCTTTAGGTAGCGAGCATTATGTCGTGATGGTCGATCCGGGTTCCTTTATTGATGTCATCCCGTTTGGCTCATGGCCAATCGAAGTCACTATCATTGGCACCGCGCGCAACGTGGTGGTTGCCAGTAGCGCCGCGCTGCCATCGGACGTTTTGCAGCATGTAAAACAAGAACATTCGATCACTCATTTTCAGAAAGATAGCAATATTTTTAATGCCCGCCCCTTTCCTGAACTGGGCATCACGATCGTCACCTGGGCATCTACCCTACCATTACAAAAAACCTGGCACCGACAAGCCCTGATCTGGCTCCCGGCCGGGATTATCATCGGCCTGCTTACCGCCGCCTTTATTCTGCGCATTTTGCGTCGCTTACAGTCCCCCCATCACCAGTTGCAGGATGCTATCCAGCATCGGGATATCAAGGTCCATTACCAGCCCATTATCTCGCTCACAACGGGAAAAGTGGTCGGGGCAGAAGCACTGGCCCGTTGGCAGCAGGCCGATGGGAGCTATCTGTCGCCTGAAATTTTTGTCGCGATGGCGCAGGAGACCGGACTGACAAAACCCCTCACGCGTTTGATAATTGAAAGCGTATTTGACGATTTAGGAAAATGGCTGCGTCAACACCCGGATCAGCATATCTCCATAAACCTTGAGTCAGCCGATCTGGCTTCTGAAACGCTTCCCGCGCTGTTAGGCCAGAAGGTAAAGCACTGGCAGCTTAAGCCAGCGCAAATCGCGCTGGAACTGACCGAACGCGAGTTTGCCGATCCGAAAAACAGCGCGCCGTTTATTGCTAAATATCGTCAGGCGGGACATTCAATATACATCGATGATTTTGGAACCGGCTATTCCAGCCTGAGCTATTTACAGGATCTGGATGTGGACATCCTGAAGATCGATAAATCCTTTGTTGATGCCCTGGAGTACAACAACGTGACGCCGCATATCATTGAGATAGCCAAGACGCTGAAGCTGGAAATGGTGGCAGAAGGTATCGAAACTGAAAATCAGGCAGCCTGGCTACGCCAACATGGCGTGCAGTACGGTCAGGGCTGGCTTTACAGTAAAGCACTGCCAAAAGCGGAATTTATTCTGTGGGCTGAAAAACGGCTGTGACATGGCTGTTGATGTTGAGATGGCTGGCGGCACGCCGCACAGCCAGTCACATCACTCGTCCATAATGGGCGCAAATCCGCCGTAGATCATTCGTTTGCCATCAAATGGCATAGACTCACCGAATTCCTTCATACGGGGATCGGACATCATCTTCTGATTCGCCGCATCCCGGACCTCTTTGGAAGGGTATTCAATCCAACTGAATACCACCTCTTCATGATCCTGCGCTTTCACTGCCATGCGAAAATCAGTTAATTTGCCTTCAGGGACATCATCTGCCCAGCACTCCACCACGCGTAATGCACCGAACTCCTTGAAAAGCGGAGCTGCTTTCGCCGCCATCGCAATGTACGCCTCCTTGTTGTCAGCGGGTACGGCAACGACAAAACCATCAACATACTTCATGAGAAAAACCTCCGAAGTGTACTGCGCGGCAAGCCGATTCTGGCCGCGTCAGTCGAGGTTAAGTTTAGTCGCCAGCAGGCGATCGTGCCCCAGGTTCACTCCTGACTCGGATACGCGACTGTGGCTGGTGGCGAAACCACGGCAGGCAAATCTGAATTAACGGCCCAATAGCCAGCGCATACAATACCGTGCCAACCCCCACGGTTCCCCCCAGCAGCCAACCAATAAGCAACACTGACACTTCAATTGCGGTGCGAATGCGTCGTACTGGCCAGCCGGTACGTGCGTGAATACCGGTCATCAGGCCGTCCCGTGGACCCGCGCCAAAACCAGCGCCAATGTATAAGCTGGTGGCTAATGCATTCAGGATCACCGCGGTCACCAGCAGGACGCTGCGCGCCGGCAGGGATTCGAATCCCGGAATCACCACCAGCGCGGCATCTGCCGCCAGCCCAATCATAATAACATTGCTCAGGGTGCCAAATCCGGGACGCTGGCGTAGCGGTATCCACGCCAGCAGCACCAACACGCCTACGACAATAATCACCACGCCGATATTCATCGACAGTAAATTGGCCACCCCCAGATGAAACACGTTCCACGGATCGGCCCCTAAATCGGCGCGAACAAACATGGCCGTCGACACACCGTACAGCACCAGACCGATATACAGCTGAAGTAAACGACGCAGCATGCTTTTTCCCCTCTCACTCTCAGATAGCTTTCATCTTCCCCGCAATTGGCACTATGATTAACGTCCAGTTTTCAAAAAGTGGACTGCTATGTCATCTCGCCGTTATGGAAGTCAGTCTTTGCAGCGCCTGCTCGGCCACTGGCAGGAAAGCCCCTCGCGAACGCCCCTCTGGCGACAGCTGGCAGAAGCGCTACGTCTATTGATTCTCGATGGTCGGCTGGCGCTGGATAGCCGTTTGCCCGGCGAGCGTGAACTCGCTGCCGTTCTGGAAGTGAGCCGAACCACCGTCGCCAGCGCGATGGCGCAACTGCGTGAAGAAGGCTATCTGGAGAGCCGTCATGGGAGCGGTTCGCGGGTTATTCTGCCGGAACATATTCGCCATGTGCCAACGAGAACCAGCACTGGCACAGCGCTTGATTTGTCCACGGCAGCGCTCAGTGCCGGTCCCGAAATTCATCAGGCTTATCAGCAAGCGTTGTTCGCGATGCCGCAGCATCTGCTGAGTTCCGGGTATCTGCCGCAGGGGCTGCCAGCTTTGCGTGAATCCATCGCCCGGCATTATTGCGAGCGCGGACTCCCAACGCAGCCCGATGAAATAATGGTGGTGAATGGCGCGGTCAGCGGTCTGGCGCTCATCCTGCGTTTGCTGACATGTCCTGGCGATCGCGTCGTCGTTGATCACCCCACGTATCCACTGGCGATTGCCGCTATTCAGGGCGCATCCTGTCGACCCGTTGGCGTGTCGCTACCCGGGCAGGGTTGGGATACGGCGGGTCTGGTCGCCACTATTGCGCAAACGGCGCCCAGAATGGCCTACCTGATGCCGGACTTCCACAACCCGACCGGGCGTTGTATGGACGCCGCAACCCGCCAGGTCGTGGCGGATATTGCCGAAAGAACACGTACGACGTTGGTCGTCGATGAGACGATGGTGAACCTGTGGTACGACGCCCCGCCACCACCGCCGCTTGCCGCGTTCAATCGCGATGCCCCAATCATTTTACTGGGTTCGGCAGGGAAAAGCTTTTGGGGAGGATTACGTTTGGGTTGGATTCGGGCTTCGTCACGAACAATTGCCGCCCTGGTACAAACCCGCGACACTTTCGATTTGGGCTCTCCGGTACTTGAACAACTCGCCACCCGTTGGTTGTTGGATAACGCCGGGCGCTTTCTGCCTGACAGAAGACGCTTGCTGGCATCGCAGCGCGACCTGTGCTCCAGCCTGATGCATACACATTTCCCGGAATGGCAGTTTACCCAACCACAAGGAGGACTCTCTTTCTGGGTCGAACTGCCCGATACGCTGGCGACGCTCTTTGCTGCGCGCGCCGAAAGCGCGGGAATTCAGTTAGGAACCGGTACGCGCTTCGGCCTCGATGGCGCATTCGATCGTTTTTTGCGCATGCCCTTCACATTGCCGGATGATACAGCACGCGCCGCCTTCAGGGTGTTGCAACCCATTTGGGATAACCTGCGTTTGCAGGCCAGCAGCGGGAAAATGCGCAAAATAATTTAAGCGACGGGCCAAAGGACCCGCTTTTGTATGTTGTGACGGACAACAACGTCCCGGCACAATTACAACTGCGGAGGAACCGGAAAACCTTTCAGGGAAATCACAAAATTCTCACCGTCCTTCTTAATTTTTGCCCCGGCATCACACCAGTCGGAAGCAATACGGAAGAACTCATCGCTGCCGACATTCCAGCTCAGGCGAACATGTTTCACATAGCCAGATCGCAGCAATTCACAGGCTTCGCTGTAATTACAGGCGGTTGAGAACGATTGTTGTTTCATTTTTTCTTCTTCAGTAATCTGCGCAATGCTTTGATTTCTTTAGGAGTCAGTGCATCAACGACGGATTCTTCCGTATGCTGGCTGTCGATATCCTCAGCGGAGACTCCCGCCTCTTCAACGGCGGAAAAGGCGATCAGCAGCAGCTTTTCCGTCGCGACACTTAGATTTTCATTATGCACTTCGGCGTAATGACGAAGTTTTTCTTTCAGCGCTTCATCAATTTTGACATTCAGTACAGCAGTCGACATTGTAAAAAGTCCTTGTGATCGGCGACGGTAAAAGCGTCAAACAACATCCCCGAAACACATTGACAGCATTTGATGACAATAAAATGACAATACAGTGACAAAGAAAAAGAAGATAAGCAGAAGGAAATTGCCGGACGGCAGAATTGGGTGGGGGCCCTGCCAGCTACATCCCGGCACACACGTCATCTGCCTTGGCTGCTTCCTTCCGGACCTGACCTGGTAAACAGAGTAGTGTTGCGGGAGAACCAACAGAGCCCCCATTGAGAGCGTTGTTAACCAACGCGCAGGCGCATTATCACTGGTGTACCCTGTAAATGCAACCCATCCAGCATCGGATGCTGTTTTCTTGCGCAATGCGGCTTCACTCACTCGCCATTCAGGATTATGCTGAAGGATTAGCGCAGGAATAAATGATGGATATACAAGACACTTTCCCCCAACGCGTCTGGCAAATCGTCGCGTCAATTCCCGAAGGATTCGTCACCACCTATGGCGATGTCGCCAGACTTGCCGGATCGCCGCGCGCTGCGCGCCAGGTGGGCGGCGTACTTAAGCGTCTCCCCGAGGGTAGTTCCCTGCCCTGGCACCGGGTCGTCAATCGCCACGGCGCTATTTCATTGACGGGCCCCGATCTGCAACGACAACGTCAGGCGTTGCTGGCAGAAGGGATTGTCGTTTCCGGCAGCGGGCAAATCGATTTACAGCGCTATCGCTGGGTGTACTAACCCTCTCCTCATGGAGAGGGTTACGACTGCTTTAGTACTGCGTGGGAGCAGGAACGGCTGAAGACGGAGTCACCTGGGTTGGTGAAGTCGAAGGCACCGTGGTGGTTGCGCCGCCGCCAGCATTAAGCGGAACTGCGGTCTGCTGCACGGGAACCAACGTCAGGTCGGCTTTCGTCCCGCCCTGATTGATAACCGTCTGAACGGTATCGGTAATGAAGACCAGTTTGCCATTCACCGTAATTGCCGCACTCAGCAGAATACGCGCATTGGGCTGAATATCTGCCGGGTTAAACGGTAATACAAAGCTGAATGGCGCTTGCTTGCCTTCAGTACGCACCGCTTTTTGCGACAACACTTTTGATGGCGCATCGGCCAGCGACGCATCCGACAGCGTAACGGTCAGCACAGCATCCGGTGGCAAGGCCACTTTCTGGCGGATCCATACTGTACCAGATACATTCGGCTGTTGAATTTTAGACTGTGTGTCAGAAATTGACGTATTAGGGCTTGGCGCAGGTGTCTGAATATCTGCACTTTTATCGGCGCAGGCCGCCAGAGCGACTGCAACCGCTAAACCACTTACCATGTGCACGAGTTTCATTAAATTCTCCTTATCATCTATGCACCAGCGAGAACTTTCCTCGCCAGAAGAGTGGTTAACAAAAACATAAAGTGATTAAGTGTGGCACAAGACAGCTGTTTTTGCCTGTAATAGGCCAGTAATTCAGACAATTGCACCCATCGGACCACTTTTAAAATTGCGTTATACTCTGCCTAACTCGCGCGACATCGATATCACCTGGAGAGCTCCTATGAGTCTGGCACTCAAAAATTTGCTGACACTGTTAAATCTGGAAAAAATTGAAGAAGGGCTCTTTCGCGGCCAAAGTGAAGACTTAGGGTTACGTCAGGTTTTTGGCGGACAGGTTGTCGGTCAGGCGCTGTATGCCGCGAAAGAAACCGTTCCGGAAGAACGTCTGGTGCACTCCTTTCACAGCTACTTTTTACGCCCCGGCGATAGCCAAAAACCCATCATTTATGATGTAGAAGTCCTGCGTGATGGTAACAGCTTCAGTGCGCGCCGCGTTGCCGCAATCCAGAATGGTAAACCCATTTTTTACATGACCGCCTCCTTTCAGGCACCAGAAGACGGGTTTGAACATCAGAAAACCATGCCGTATGCGCCGGGTCCCGATGAGCTGAAATCAGAAACAGAAATTGCCCGCTCAGTGGCGCATCTTCTGCCACCGTTATTGAAAGAAAAGTTCATCAACGATCGTCCGTTGGAAGTGCGCCCGGTGGAGTTTCATAACCCCTTAAAAGGTCATGTCGCACCTCCGACCCGTCAGGTATGGATCCGCGCCAACGGTGAACTGCAAGACGATCTGCGCGTCCATCAGTATCTGCTGGGTTATGCCTCTGACCTGAACTTCCTGCCCGTCGCGCTGCAACCGTACGGAATTGGTTTCCTGGAAAAAGGGATTCAGATCGCCACCATTGACCACTCAATGTGGTTCCATCGTCCGTTCAATATCAATGAATGGCTGCTGTATAACGTTGAAAGTACTTCCGCCTCCGGTGCCCGGGGCTTTGTGCGCGGGGAATTTTATACGCAGGATGGCGTGCTGGTCGCTTCTACCGTACAGGAAGGGGTCATGCGTAATCGTAATTGATGTCTTATCCGGCCTACAGGCTACATCGTTGTAGGCCGGATAAACGTTAGCGCCATCCGGCATATTGAGAAATCAGGCGTTGTAAGCGTTCTCGCCGTGACTGTTCACATCCAGACCTTCGCGTTCCTGCTCTTCTGGTACGCGCAGACCAACTGTCATATCCGCCAGCTTATAACCAATGAAGGCCACCACGCCGGACCAGACGATGGTGATTGCCACGCTTTCCAGTTGCACCAGTAACTGATGCCCCATGGTCACGCCCTCGGCAAACCCCACGCCACCCAGCGAGCTGGCGGCAAAAACCCCGGTCAGGATACAGCCGACAATGCCGCACACGCCGTGAACACCAAACACGTCACACGGATCGTCCACGCGCAGAAAACGCTTCAGCATCGTCACTCCCCACAGGCCCGCCAGACCGGCTGCCACGCCAATAATCAACGCGCCGCCGACACCGATATAACCACATGCAGGCGTTACGCCAACCAGACCCGCAACGGCCCCAGAACAGGCTCCCAGCAGAGAGGGCTTCCCGCGCAACGCCCATTCCCCGAAGATCCACCCGAGGATGGCGGCAGCGGTGGCGACCACGGTATTGACGAAGGCCAGCGCAGCGATTTCATTCGCCGTGCCCGCAGAACCGGCATTAAAGCCAAACCAGCCAATGTAGAGAATGGCGGTGCCAGTGAAGACCATCGGCAGGTTATGCGGCTTAAAGGCTTCTTTACCAAAACCGACGCGTTTGCCAATCAGATAAGCCCCCACCAGACCGGCTATCGCCGCGTTGATATGTACAACTGTCCCGCCGGCAAAATCCAGTGCGCCATGAGAAGCCAGCAAACCGCCGCCCCAGACCATGTGGGCTATTGGGATGTAAGACAGCGTTAACCACACGACCACAAAAATCAGTACCGCCGAGAAGCGAATACGCTCAGCCAGCGCCCCAACGATAAGCCCAACGGTGATACAGGCGAAAGAGCCCTGAAAAGCAACGTGAATATACTGGTAGAAGCTCCCCGTGACCGCCGTCAGCGCAATGTTCTTCAGTAATACCCAGTTGAAGTTGCCGAAGAAATTATTCCCTTCGCCAAAGGCCAGTGAATAGCCGTAAACCACCCATAAAATACACACCAGGGCAAATGTCACCGTCACCTGAGTCAGCATCGACAACACGTTCTTACCGCGAATCAAACCGCCGTAAAACAGCGCAATGCCAGGAATGGTCATAAACAGCACCAGCGCGGTACAGATCATCATAAAAGCGTTATCCGCTTTATCCGCGACCGCCGGTGCCGCCATCGCCAGTCCCGGCAACAGCGCCAGTGAAGCAATACCTGTTTTCATCGTTGCTATCTTCATTTTTTGGTTTCCTATCACTGTGTGTCAGACGTTACAGTGCGGCTTCGTCAGTTTCGCCGGTACGAATACGAATCACGCGTTGCAGCTCGGCGACAAAGATTTTGCCGTCGCCAATTTTTCCGGTGTAGGCCGCCTTGCTGATGACATCGATCACTTCATCCAGTTGGTCATCGGCAATCGCCACATCAATCTTCACCTTGGGCAAAAAATTGACGCTATATTCAGCCCCACGGTAAAGCTCGGCATGACCTTTCTGTCGGCCAAACCCCTTCACTTCGGTGACGGTCAGCCCCTGAATACCAATAGACGACAAGGCTTCGCGGACGTCTTCCAGTTTGAACGGTTTGATTACCACGGTAACCAGCTTCATAGATCCCCTCCAGTCAGAATTCAGTAGTGGCTGCAGATACACCAGATGAATACTGCAAGGGATGTGCCAGGAATGAAAAAGCAGGATGATTCGGGCCAGCCGAGGGGAGTGGGGGGAGAAAAAGAAAAAACGCACTATAACGGTGCATAGTGCGTTACATTTTTGCACCAGATTGTTGATTGCCGTCCGGCCTACGAAACCGGGTTGGTCTCAGCTATCAGGCAATAATGGAATCCTCTTGCGTACTGGCCGCCAGCTCTTCGCCCGCCAGCTGCAGTTGATACATCTGCCAGTAACGGCCTTGCGCCGCCAGTAATTGCTGGTGCGTACCACGTTCAACCGCCTGTCCACGGTGCAGTACCAGAATGGTGTCCGCATCGACAATCGTCGATAAGCGATGCGCAATCACCACCAGCGTGGTGTGTTCACGCACCGCCGCCAGCGCTTGCTGAATCGCCTGTTCCGTGCCGGAGTCAATACTGGCCGTGGCTTCATCGAGGATCAGTACCTGCGGCGTTTCAACCAGCACCCGCGCCAGCGCCAGCAACTGTTTCTGCCCAACGGAGAGATTATTGCCCTGCTCGCCCAGCCGGGTATGAATCCCCTCGCTCAGACCGCGCGCCAGTTCCGCCAGTTGCACGGTTTCCAGCGCCTGCCATACCCGCGCTTCTGAGATATCGCGGCCCAGCGTGACGTTTGCCAGGAAGGTATCCGCCATCACCACCGGATCCTGCTGCACCATCGCGATGCCCTGACGCAATACCCCGTGGCTCAGCGAAGACAGCGGTCTCCCATCAAGGCGGATTTCCCCCTGCGTCAGCGGGTAGTATCCCATCAGCAGACTTGCCAACGTACTTTTGCCGCTGCCGGTGTGCCCGACCAGGGCCACAAAGCTACGCGAAGGCACGGACAGACTGATGTTTTGCAGCACCAGATTGTCGTCACGATAAGCAAATGAAACGTTATCTACCTCGATATCCCCACTCTTTAGCGGCTGGTCATCGTCACCATAGCGTTGACGTGGCCCATCCATCAATTCGAACACACGTTCACCGGCGACAACCGCCTGCTGCAGCATTGACTGCTGGGTCGTCAGCTCGATAAGCGGCTCGTTCAACCGCCCGAGATAGCTAATAAACGCATACAACACCCCCACCTCGATCGAACTGCCAGAGGTAAAGCTGAACAGCATCAATAAACCGCAGAGGATCAGCGCCGAGAAAAGGCTAAGCAGCGGACGCAGCAAAAAGCCATCCAGTCGCAGGGTCTGCATCCGCGCCATATAGTGCGAACGGCTGGCCTCGCCCATTCTCTCGCCAAATCGCGCCTGCTGACGGAACTGCTGGATAACACTCATGCCGTTGATGACTTCGTTAAAGCCATCGTTAATATCCGCCAGATAAGCGCGAACCCGGCGCACAATCGGTGTGCTGTAGCGTTGATAAATCACCATCACCACCAGCACCGCCGGGAAAATGACCATCGCGACCAGCGCCATACGCCACTCCAGGCTAAACATCGCCACCAGCATCGCGCCGATCAAGGCCGCACTGCGCAGAACCGTTGCCACTACCGTCACATACAGGTCACGAATCACTTCTGTGTCATTCGTCACTCGGGAGATAAGCTGCCCGACGGGCTGTGTATCAAAGGCGCTGAGCGGCTGACGAAGCGCTGCGTCCATGACATCGGTGCGCAACTGTTGCACCACGCCAACCGCCGCCTGATTAAATAACAGTGACTGCGCGTAATGCAGACCCGCCGCCAGCAGCTGTAATCCCACATACGCCGCAACCAGCCCGGCGACCATCGCCAGCGGCAGGTTGTTTTTCGCCACCATGTTATCGATAAAATAGCTAATTAGCAGCGGGCCGCTGACTTCCGCCGCCGCCGCCACCCACAGCATGACTACCGCAATCGCCAGCGGTTTTCGCCATGGCGAACCGTACTTCAGCAGCCTTTTCAGGGTCGGCCATAATTGCCCAAAACTACGCATTAGCCGCCTCCCCGTTTATCTCTGGCGCGTCGGACAGCGCCGCTTCCAGTTGCTGATAGCGAAACATATCGCGATACCAGCCTGGCTGCTGCACCAACACGTCATGCTCACCACGCTGAGCAATATGCCCATGCTGCATCACAATAATCTCGCTGGCTTCCGTCAGGGCCGATAAACGGTGAGCGCTGATAATCACAGTTCTGCCTTCGCCCCACTGGCGCAGGTTATGCAGGATCTGATGCTCGGTACGGCCGTCTACTGCCGACAGCGCATCATCCAGGATCAGAATTTCAGCATTCAACAGCAAAGCACGGGCAATAGAGATTCGCTGTTTTTGCCCGCCGGACAGCATCACGCCGCGCTCGCCCACTTCAGTATCATAGCCTTGCGGAAGACGTAAAATATCCTCATGAACGCTGGCGAGACGCGCCACATGTTCGATCTCTTCCTGCGTGGCCTGCGGGCGTCCTAACGCGATGTTATTGGCGACGGTATCTGAAAACAGGAACGGCGTCTGGCTAACCACCGCCAGCCGGCTGCGCCAGCTATCAAGTTGTAAGCGCGATAACGGGATATCATGAAAACGTATATCCCCTTGGCTGATATCGAAATGACGCTGGATCAGCGACAGCACCGTACTTTTCCCCGCGCCGGTCGGGCCGCAGATGCCCAGCATCTGTCCGGGTCTGAGCTGGAAATTCACGTTTTCCAGCGCTGGCTGAGCCGTCAATGGGTAGCGAAATTCGCGAATCGCCACCGCCAGCTCGCCGCGTCCTTCCGGCACCGGTTCAGTACCGTCATCCACCACCGGCGCTTCAGCCAGCATGGCGCGAATACGGCTGTAGGCGGCGCTGCCGCGTTCGACAATGTTAAACATCCATGCCAGCGCCAGCATCGGCCAAATCATCAGACCGAGATACATCATAAAGCTGGTGAGCTGGCCGAGCGTCAGCGAACCGTGCACCACCATCCAGCTTCCTCCGGCAATCGCCAGCAGGTTAGCCATCCCAATGGCGATATAAATCGTTGGGTCAAAACGGGCGTCAATACGCGCCACCCGCAGGTTTTTCTTACCGGTGTCTTCAGCATCTGCGGCAAATAACGCCGACTGCCGATCCTCCAGGCCAAAAGCCTTGATCATGCGAATGCTGGTCAGGCTCTCCTGAGTACGATCGTTAAGACTGGAGAACGCCGCCTGCGCCAGCTTAAAACGGTGATGGAGTCGATCACCGTAACGTTTGATCATTAACGCCATCACCGGCATCGGCAGTAACGCAATAAGCGTCAGTTGCCAGCTTATCTGCGTAGACATCACGATCAGTACCGCACACCCCATCACCAGCGAATCCACCAGCGTCAGCACGCCTTCGCCAGCGGCAAACACCACCCGATCGACATCGTTAGTGGCGCGCGCCATTAGATCACCCGTACGGTGGCGCAGATAGAACTCGGGGTGCTGGCGACTCAATTGACGGTAATAATCTTCCCGCAGCTCAACCGCCAGTTGGTAGGATGCGCCAAACAGCAGTACGCGCCAGACATAGCGCAGCAAGTACACGACCACCGCAATCAGGGCGATTGTGCCAACCCACATCAGCAGCCTCTCGGTGGTGAAGCGTTGCGCTGTTACGCCATCCACAATGATCCCGACCACTTTCGGCGGAATAAGCTGAAGGATAGCGATGATAATAAGCAGAGCCACTGCTCCAAGGTAGCGACGCCACTCCCGGCGGAAGTACCAGCTTAATTGAGCAAATAATCGCACGCGTTATGTCCTGACAAGATTTCCGGCAATGAGCGCCGGGAGAATTATTCAATCGGTAGAGCAGTTGTGTATTTAATCTGTTCCATCGCAAAGCTGGAGGTGACATCAGACAGGCCCGGCACGCTGTTCACCAGGCGCTTATAAAATTCGTCATAGCTTTTCATATCGGCGACCTGGACCCGCATCAGGTAGTCATACTCCCCTGCCATACGCCAGAATCCCAGAACTTCCGGCATTCCGGTGACTTCGGTGACAAAGCGGCAATACCATTCGCTGCTGTGGTGCTGAGTCTTGATCAACACAAACGCGGTTAAGCCCAGCCCCAGTTTTTCGGGATCCAGCAGGGCGACTCGACCCAGCAGGATACCATCATCTTCAAGCCGTTTGAGGCGTTTCCAGCAAGGGGTGGTAGTCAGATTAACGGCATCTGCTAACGCCTGCAAAGAAAGGGTGCAGTCCTGTTGCAGTAAGCCGAGCAGCTTACGGTCAATTTTGTCTAACATATCCACTCCACAGAGAAGAATTTTCTCCTTACATTCTATTTTAAAGGCTAAATGGCAACAATTTTTTCCGTGCTTTTCGCTATTCTGGGCACAAAATGACAAATGGATATCTTTTAATGATGAATAGCTCCTGGGTTAAAAACGCCATCAATGAAATCAACGCGGATTATCAGCGTTCTGCGGATACGCATCTCATTCGTCTGTCGCTCCCGGCGTTTCCGGGCATTCAGCTCTATTTAAAAGATGAGAGCACGCATCCGACCGGGAGCCTGAAACATCGTCTGGCACGCTCACTGTTTCTGTATGGACTGTGCAATGGCTGGATCAAAGAAGGCACTACCATCATCGAGTCATCATCCGGCTCAACGGCGGTTTCCGAAGCGTATTTCGCCCGTCTGTTAGGATTACCGTTTATCGCCGTTATGCCTTCGTGTACTGCGAAACGTAAAATTGAACAGATTGAGTTTTATGGCGGGCGCTGTCATTTCGTGGAAAGCGCCTGCGAAATTTATGCGGCTTCTGAACAACTGGCGCGTGAGCTGAACGGCCATTACATGGATCAGTTCACTTACGCTGAGCGCGCCACCGACTGGCGTGGTAACAACAATATTGCCGACAGTATCTTTCGGCAGATGCAATGCGAGCCCAACCCCGTTCCCCGGCATATCGTGATGAGTGCCGGAACCGGCGGCACCTCGGCGACCATTGGCCGCTATATTCGTTGTCAGGGCTACGACACTCGTTTGATGGTGGTGGACCCGGAAAACTCGGTCTTTCTGCCCTTCTGGCAAGATCGCGATGCAACCTTACGCAGCCCGGTAGGTAGCAAAATCGAAGGTATCGGTCGCCCACGCGTAGAACCGTCTTTTATTCCTGATGTGGTCGATGAAATGCTGCGCGTGCCTGATGCCGCCAGCGTGGCCACCGCGCACTGGCTGGAGACGCAGCTAGGCCGTAAAGTTGGCGCCTCAACCGGTACCAACATGTGGGGAGCATTACAACTTGCCGCCCGTATGCGCGATGCAGGAGAAACGGGATCGCTGGTGACGTTGTTGTGTGACAGCGGCGAACGTTATCTGGAAACCTATTACAACCCGCAGTGGGTCGACGCGCACATCGGTGATTTAACGCCGTGGAAAGCGGAGCTGGCTCAACTCCTGAATACCCACTAATCAGACAAAAAAAAGCCAGACGCGAAGTCTGGCTTGCTGGAAGGGATCTCTCATTCGGGGGAATAAGGTAGATGCGGATTGTCCAGCCAATGCGTCAAAAAGTGTGATACTGCCTGATTACGGCAATGCCCAATCACCGATAAATGAGGCAGTTCAGCAATCAGTTGCGGCATCGCGTTACCCATAATCAGGCCGCGCCCTACGCTACTTAACATTTCGCGATCGTTCATGGCATCGCCAAACGCCATACACTCGGCCATTGAATAACCTAAGTGGTTGCTTAATACCGCCAGCGCAGAACCTTTATTACATCCCAGCGGCAGCACCTCGAGGCAATCAACCGCGGAGAAACAGAGATTCGCCTGTTCACCCAGCGCCTCATTGAGTTGAATGCGCAGACGGATCAGCGTGTCATGATCGCCGCAGAAACAGATCTTCGTTACCTGGTGGGCGGGAATACGTTTCACATCCACGATCTGGTAACGAAATCCGCTATATACATGCGCCTGAAGCAGCGCTGGAATTTCTTGTCCGGTGAACCAACCGTTGTCATTAAAGACATGCATGCTGGCCGTGGTGTCCCACTTCTGGTGCAATACACTATCCGCAACATTCGGATCCAGATCCTGGCGGTGCAGCACATCACCCTCCAGCGAGTGAATGCGCGTACCGTTACCCGTGATTAAAAAGGCATCCAGCGAAATAGAACCCAGAATGTGGCGCATCTCCAGCACATGGCGACCGGTGGCAAATGTCAGAGTGATATCACGTTCACGCAGGCGCGCCAGCGTTGAAAGCGTTTCATCACCTAAATGGTGATTCGGCATCAAAAGAGTGCCATCCATATCAAATGCAGCCAGACGAGCCATTTCTTTCTCCACACTGTGAGGCGGTTAACTTGTGATTCAGTATCACCTGAGATATACGGAAGTAATAGTGAATAGATAAAATGAATTGTTCCGGGTTTATATGCGACTATTGAACCGACTAAATCAATACCAACGCCTGTGGCAACCCTCGAACGGGGAGCCGCAGTCGGTGACCATTGGCGAACTGGCTGAACGCTGTTTTTGCAGCGAACGCCACGTGCGAACCTTGTTAAAACAAGCGCAGGATGCAGGCTGGCTGGAGTGGCACGCCCAATCGGGGCGGGGTAAACGCGGGCAGCTACGCTTTTTAGTTACGCCGGACTCACTACGCAATACCATGATGGAGCAGGCGCTGCAAAAGGGGGAACAGCTTAGCGTGCTGGAGCTGGCCCAACTGGCGCCGGGTGAATTAAGAACCCTGCTACAACCGTTTATGGGCGGTCAGTGGCAAAACGACACGCCAACCCTGCGTATCCCCTATTACCGCCAGCTCGACCCTTTGCACCCCGGATTTCTCCCTGGCCGCGCAGAGCAACATCTCGCCGGGCAGGTATTCTCTGGCCTGACCCGGTTTGACACGCATACACAACGCCCCTGCGGTGATTTAGCTCACCACTGGAATATCTCCGCCGACGGCCTGCGTTGGGATTTCTATATTCGCTCCACGTTGTACTGGCATAACGGCGATGCCGTCAGCAGTACGCAGCTACATCAGCAGTTGCTGAAGCTGTTAGAACTACCCGCGCTGAATAAGCTGTTCATCAGCGTCAAACATATTGAGGTGGCCCATCCCCAGTGTCTGACCTTTATTCTGCATCGCCCCGACTTCTGGCTGGCGCATCGTCTGGCAAGCTACAGCAGCCATTTGGCGCATCCGGAACATCCGTTTGTAGGTACAGGTCCATTCCGGTTGACGTTGTTTACCCCTGAGCTGGTGCGTATCGAGAGTCACGATCACTACCACCTGAGTCATCCACTCCTGAAAGCGATCGAATACTGGATAACTCCGCAACTCTTCTCCCAGGACTTGGGCACCAGCTGTCGCCATCCGGTGCAAATAGCGATTGGTAAACCCGAAGAGCTGCCCATGCTAAGCCAGGTGAGCAGCGGGATAAGCCTCGGTTTTTGCTATCTCACGCTCAGAAAAAGTGCGCGCCTGAATACCTTGCAAGCCCGCCGGCTGGTCAATATTATCCATCGCTCTTCCCTGCTACAAACGCTGGAGGTAGATGAAAACCTGATAACCCCGAGCAATGCGCTGCTGCCTGGATGGACGATCCCGCAATGGGATGAGTTGAACGAGGTAGCGCTACCGGAAAAACTGACGCTGGCGTATCACCTGCCGGTTGAACTACATGCCATGGCTGAACAGCTTCGCCAGGCGCTGGCGCTACTCGGCTGTGAATTAACGCTTATATTTCATAATGCTAAAAACTGGGACGGTAATCATCCTTTAGCGCAGGCCGACCTGATGATGGGAGACAGACTGATTGGCGAAGCGCCTGAATATACCCTCGAACAGTGGTTACGTTGCGATCAACTGTGGTCACATGTACTCAATGCGCCTGAATACACGCACTTGCAAACCACGCTGGATGCCCTGCAAGTCCAGGCCAATGAAGACGATCGTCACGCGGCGTTACAGCAAGTGTTCGCCACGCTGATGCATGATGCCACGCTGACTCCGCTGTTCAATTATCACTATCGTATTAGCGCGCCACCGGGCGTGAACGGTGTTCGCCTGAATCCTCGCGGCTGGTTTGAGTTCACCGAAGCCTGGTTACCGCCCCCTTCAGCATGAAGAAGCTGGTCGACACCACGTCCAGGCGCTACCATATGGGTTTCGTTATTTGTCAGGAAAAGCCATGAAACGTGCCGTTGTTGTATTCAGTGGAGGTCAGGACTCCACGACCTGTCTGGCGCAAGCGCTACATCAGTATGATGAAGTGCACTGCGTGACCTTTGATTATGGTCAGCGCCATCGCGCTGAGATTGATGTCGCACGTGATCTGGCCTTAAAACTCGGCGCGCGTGCGCACAAAGTGCTTGATGTCACGCTGCTTAGCGAACTGGCTGTCAGTAGCCTGACCCGTGATAACATTCCGGTGCCTGATTACGAACCGGATGCGAACGGCATTCCCAATACCTTTGTGCCCGGACGCAATATTTTGTTTTTAACGCTGGCGGCGATTTACGCATATCAGGTACAGGCAGAGGCGGTCATTACCGGCGTTTGTGAAACCGACTTCTCTGGATATCCCGACTGTCGCGATGAGTTCGTCAAGGCTCTGAACCATGCCGTGAGCCTGGGGATGGCAAAAGATATCCGCTTTGAAACTCCGCTGATGTGGATCGATAAAGCCGAAACCTGGGCACTGGCCGATTACTGGGGCAAGCTGGACCTGGTACGCGAAGAAACGCTGACCTGCTATAACGGTATCAAAGGTGACGGTTGTGGTCACTGCGCGGCCTGTAATCTGCGCGCCAACGGTCTTAACCATTATCTGGCGGATAAACCGGCAGTGATGACGGCGATGAAGCAGAAAACCGGGTTAAAGTAATGGGTTGAGCGATGCCGGATGGCGCTTTGCTTATCCGGCCTGCAAGCACTCGCAGCCACTACTTCACCATCAGTTCCAGTTTCTCGCGCAACTCTCCTTCCAGCGGTAGCGCTTTTTGCGTTTTCAAATCAATACAGACGAAGGTAATCAACGCATCTGCTACCACCTGTCCTTCCGGCTCCAGGGTGATAGTCTGGTTCAACACGCCGCTTTTGCCATTTAACTGCTGTACCTGACTGGTAACAGTCAGCAGGTCGCTCAGCACCGCCGGACGGCGATAGTTGATATTAATATTCACAACCACAAAAGCGATGTTGTGAGCGGTCATCCACTGAAAGCTGTCGCTGTTTTCCAGTCCATCCCAGCGTGCTTCTTCCAGAAACTCAAGATAACGGGCATTGTTGACGTGCTGATAGACATCAAGATGATAACCACGGACTTTGATTTGTGTTTGCATAGCGCAGAAACCTTACGTTTTTTTATATGTACATATTCAGGGTGAAGAGGCCATAACTGGTATGACCTCTATAGTCTGGCAAACTTTCAGCGCTCTGCAAGTTATTAAAGTGTTAAAACTGCCAGGTTACGCTCTACCAAAGAACTTCCCATCCCCGGCACCTGCTTTAAATCATCGACCGTTTTAAATGGCCCGTACTCTTCTCGATAGCTGACAATGGCCTGAGCCTTTTTCAGTCCGACCCCATTCATCACTCGCGCTAAATCCTCCGCAGAAGCGCTGTTGATGCTTACCCTGGTGCCTTCATCCTCGCTTGCTTTAGCGGGTTGCGTAGCCTTGCTTTGCGCCACTGTGGAAGCATCCGCTTTGGTTTGAGTCGCCTGGTTTTTGGTAACGGGCTCTGCAGCCAATGCGCTTTGGGCCATAGCGCCGCAGGTCAATGAAAGGGTGATAAGCAGGGCTTTGATTCCATGTTTCATACTGTTTTCTCCGTGTTTGTTAACAGTGGAATCACGATAGCGAGGTGCGGAACAGCAGACAAACGGCAAATAACAGAAATGGAAAAGGCCGCGAAAGCGGCCTTTGGTTAATACAACTTTTTGCAATTTTTTGCGAGCAGCCTCGGTTATTGCTGTTGCTCCAGCGCGTCACCGATTTTAATTTTTGCGGCTTTACGCAGGTTGCTCATCAGCGCTTCAAACACAATCTGCGCGTTGTTCTGGGTGATCCCCTGAACCATCGCTTTCTTCTGCGCTTCAGGCATCGAACCCGCTTTCACTTCGTCCAGCGCCAGCAGAACAACGTTCCCCTGCATATCGTTCGCCACGCCGTAGCTCGGTTTGTCTTTCGCTGGCAGGCTCAGACCAAAGGCTGCCTGGCTCAGAGGATCCTGACCAGTGCGGCTCAGCGTTTTCGCCTCACCAAAGCTCAGACCCGCGGCTTTCATCGCTTCATCGCCTTTACCGGCTTTCAGGTCCGCCAGCAGTTTATCAGCATCCAGCTTAGCCTGTTGCTCTGCTTTATTGTGCTTAACAAGCGCAGTAACCTGCTCTTTCACTTCAGCCAGTGGCTTAACGGCTTCGGCTTTGTGCTCTGCAATACGCAGCACAAACGCGCGATCGCCATCCACGGTAATGATGTCAGAGTTACTGCCTGGCGTACCGTTCTCGCCAACCAGACCCCCATTGAAAATGACGTCAGCGACGGGTTTGAAATTCAGCTCTTCCGGCAGACTGTCACGGCTAAACCAGCCCGTTTCAACCGCTTTCATACCGGCAGCTTGCTCCGCACCCGCCAGGGATTCGTTATCGTTGCTGGCTGCATCGCTCACTTTCTGCTGCAGCGCATAGTACGCATCCAGCGCTTTTTCCTGCTTCACTTTCGCCGCAATGTCGTCACGGGCTTCGCTCAGCGGTTTAACCTGCGCAGGCTGTACGTCATCAAGACGCGCAACGAGGAAACCAACGGAAGATTTAATCACACCGGACAGTTGGCCTTTGTCTTTCAGGCCGGCATTTTTCAGCTCATCCGGAGTGGTGGAATCTTCCAGCCATCCCATATCGCCACCTTTACGGGCAGAGATGATGTCGGCTGATTTTTCTTTCGCCAGCGCAGCGAAATCTGCGCCTTTGCTCAACTCATCCAGTACCGCTTTAGCTTCATCTTCCGTTTTCGTCTGAATAATGCTGTAGCGGTTACGCTGCGGCTGAGTGAACTGGTCCTGATGCTGGTCATAGTAAGACTGAATATCAGCATCGCTGGCCGTCTCCTGCAGTGCAGCAGCGTCCAGCTTGATGTAGCTCACGCGGAACTGTTCCGGCGTCATGAAGTTGTTTTTATTCTGCTCGTAGTAGCTGGCAACTTCCTGCTCGGTAACGGATTGCTTCGCGGCAAGCGCGTTAACGTCAATCGTCGCCTCACGCACGATACGCTGCTGTGCGACCAGCGCCGCCAGCTCATCGGTCTCGCCTTTCAGCATGAAGTCCGTACCGGCAACGCCGTTGATCAACTGCTGGGTAGTAAGCTGATTACGTAATGCCTCAGCGTACTGATCGGCGGTCATTCCCATTTGATTAACAATCGCATTGTAGCGGTTGTTATCAAATTTGCCGTCCACCTGGAAAGCAGGCGTGGCGAAAATAGCCTGTTTAACCTGATCGTCGCTGATATTGAGCTTCAGCTCGCGGGAGTATTGATCCAGCAGCGCTTCGTCTACAAGACGATTCAGCACCTGCTGACGCAGCGTTTTCATATAGCCTTCATTCGCCGCCAGCTCAGAGTATTGATCGCCCAACTGTTGCTGCATGCGGTTACGTTCGCTATTGAACGCATTCTCGAATTGCCCGCGGCTGATCTCCTGGCCATTCACTTTGGCGGCGTAATTGTTGCCCCCGCCAATCAGGTAACCACTCACGCCGGTCAAAATGAACGACACGATAATGATACCGAAAATAATCTTGAGCACGAGACTGTTAGCAGCCGTGCGTAAGCTGTCCATCATGGTGTAACCACACTCCGCTGTAGATGACTATACGCGTTATCCTTCAAGCCGCCTGCACGTTGTTACAACAACGGCGGCAAGGATTTTGAGTATATATGCTTCACGCAGCATAGCGTTTCCTGAACGCTGCGCACAAAGGCCTATTGTGACAAGAAACGGGGGCAATTGTCAGCCCACAACACGTAGAAAGTACCGGAATCAGAAATAAAAAAGGCACATCAGTTGATGCGCCCTTGTACTTCGTCACATCCCCAAAGGGGAAATCACTTAGTTTACCGCGTCTTTCAGTGCTTTACCTGCACGGAAGCCCGGTACTTTAGCCGCGGCGATGGTGATCTCTTTACCTGTTTGCGGGTTGCGACCAGTACGGGCAGCACGCTCTTTAACGGCAAAAGTACCAAAACCTACCAGCGCTACGTCATCGCCTTCCTTCAGGGATTCGGTAACAGAAGCAATAATTGCATCTAACGCACGTCCAGCCGCAGCTTTAGAGATATCAGCCCCTGCAGCAATTTTGTCGATCAGTTGAGATTTATTCACTCTTCTCTTCCTCTTTTATAATTTATATCGCACCTGAATCCTTCAAAGTGCGACCGCGCAGCAGTTATATCAGGCCTGCCATGCCCTTACAACACCCGTTAATGATGGCAAGCCTAATCCGTCATCTAAATTAGCTATACAAAAAAAGGCTGGCAAGTCCGAAATGGCCTGCCAGCCCTGTTTTTATTAGTGCTCTTTGCGCGAGGTCACTATTTTGCGGTCACAACCTGCATTCCAGAGGGTTCATTTTGCAGCGCAAGCGTCAAAACTTCCTCGATGCGTTTCACCGGATGGATGTCCAGATCGGCAATCACGTTGTCCGGAATCTCTTCCAGGTCACGTTTGTTTTCATCTGGAATTAAGACCGTCTTAATGCCGCCACGGTGCGCCGCCAGCAGTTTTTCTTTCAAACCACCGATTGGCAGCACCTGACCACGCAGAGTGATCTCGCCGGTCATCGCCACATCGGCGCGTACCGGGTTACCGGTCAGACAAGAAACCAGCGCGGTACACATGGCAATACCGGCACTTGGACCATCTTTCGGCGTCGCCCCTTCTGGTACGTGAACGTGGATGTCGCGTTTTTCGTAAAAGTCCGGATTAATACCCAGTTTTTCCGCGCGCGCGCGCACCACGGTCAGTGCAGCCTGAATAGACTCCTGCATTACCTCACCCAAAGAACCGGTGTAGGTCAGCTTGCCTTTACCCGGAACGCAGGCGGTTTCGATGGTCAGCAGATCGCCGCCCACTTCCGTCCACGCCAGACCGGTCACCTGACCGACGCGGTTTTCGTTGTCCGCGCGACCATAGTCAAAGCGCTGTACGCCCAGGTAGTCGTGCAGGTTGTCGCCATTGATCACAATATGTTTCAGTGATTTGTCGAGCAGCAGCTGCTTCACGGCTTTGCGGCACAGTTTAGAGATTTCACGCTCCAGACTACGCACGCCCGCTTCACGGGTGTAGTAACGAATAATGCCCACAATGGCGCTATCGTCGACCGTAAGCTCGCCTTTTTTCAGCGCGTTACGCTCAATCTGTTTCGGCAACAGGTGACGTTTAGCAATGTTCAGCTTCTCGTCTTCGGTGTAGCCGGACAGACGGATCACTTCCATACGATCCAGCAACGGCGCCGGAATATTCATGGAGTTCGAAGTCGCAACGAACATCACGTCGCTGAGATCGTAGTCCACTTCCAGGTAGTGATCGCTGAACGCCACGTTCTGCTCTGGATCCAGCACCTCAAGCAGCGCGGAAGCCGGATCGCCACGCATGTCGGAAGACATTTTGTCGATCTCATCGAGCAGGAACAGCGGGTTTTTAACGCCCACTTTAGCCATTTTCTGGATCAGTTTACCCGGCATCGAACCGATATAGGTCCGGCGGTGACCGCGAATTTCAGCCTCATCACGTACGCCGCCAAGCGCCATACGGATGTATTTACGCCCGGTCGCTTTCGCGATGGACTGGCCCAGAGAAGTTTTACCTACCCCCGGCGGCCCAACCAGACACAGGATCGGCCCCTTGATTTTGTTCACACGGCTTTGAACCGCGAGATACTCAAGGATACGGTCTTTGACGCGTTCCAGACCGTAATGGTCGGTATCGAGGATTTCCTGCGCCTGACGCAGGTCTTTTTTGACCTTGCTACGCGCATTCCACGGTACCTGTACCATCCAGTCGATGTAGCCACGGACCACGGTCGCTTCCGCCGACATCGGAGACATCATTTTCAGCTTCTGCAGCTCTGCTTCGGCTTTCTCTTTTGCCTCTTTCGGCATTTTCGCCGCGTCGATTTTGCGTTTCAGCGCTTCGTTTTCGTCCGGCGCATCATCCATCTCGCCGAGTTCTTTCTGAATAGCTTTCATCTGCTCGTTCAGATAGTACTCGCGCTGGGATTTTTCCATCTGCTTCTTCACGCGGTTGCGAATGCGTTTCTCAACCTGCAGAAGATCAATTTCAGATTCCATCATCGCCATCAGATATTCCAGACGTTCGTTAACGTCGGACATCTCCAGCACGGACTGCTTATCTGCCAGCTTCAGCGGCATGTGCGCAGCGATGGTGTCCGCCAGACGCGCGGGATCGTCAATGCTGTTCAGCGACGTCAGCACTTCTGGTGGAATTTTCTTGTTCAGCTTGATATAGCCTTCGAACTGGCTGATAGCGGTACGCACCAGCACTTCCTGTTCGCGCTCATCAATGGCAGGCGAGTCAAGGTACTCCGCTTTTGCAGAGAAATGCTCGCCGTTGTCAGACAGCGCAGAAATACGCGCGCGCTGTAACCCCTCGACCAGCACTTTTACGGTGCCGTCAGGCAGTTTCAGCATCTGCAAAATAGAGGCCACGGTCCCGACGGTGAAAAGATCGTTTACACCCGGCTCATCCGTTGACGCTTCTTTCTGTGCGACCAGCATGATTTTTTTATCATGGTCCATAGCCGCTTCCAGACAACGGATAGATTTTTCCCGCCCTACAAATAAGGGTATGACCATGTGCGGATAAACCACCACATCGCGCAACGGCAATACGGGGATTTCAATGCGTTCAGAACGCTCAGGATTCATAGAGCTCTCTCTTAGTTTAGTGTCCGCCAGGTAATCAGGTGGTACGACTGTGCTTCACACCACCTTTAACATGTATGTCAGTATATGGGGATGTTTCCCACACATTCAACGCCATGTTTACGGAAAAATAAAAGGGGAGATAAAATCCCCCCTTTTAAATTAAATGTCTGTATGAATTGATGAATTATTCGCCAGATGCCTGCTGTGCTTCCGGCTTACCGTAAATCAGCAATGGCTTGCTCTGACCGCCAATCACCGACTCATCAATCACCACTTTTTCGACGTCTTCCATCGAAGGCAGATCGTACATGGTGTCAAGCAGCGCGGCTTCGACGATAGAACGCAAACCACGGGCACCGGTTTTACGCGCCATCGCTTTCTTGGCGATCGCATCCAGCGCTTCCTCACGGAACTCCAGATCGACACCTTCAAGGTTGAACAGCGCCTGGTACTGCTTGGTCAGGGCGTTTTTCGGCTCTTTCAGGATCTGGATCAGCGCTTCTTCACTCAGTTCGCTCAGCGTTGCCACCACCGGCAGACGACCGATGAACTCAGGGATCAGACCAAATTTGATCAGATCTTCCGGCTCCACCTGCGACAGCAGCTCACCTTCGCTGGCTTTATCAGACTGCGCTTTTACCGTTGCGCCAAAACCAATGCCGGAGCCGGTTTCAACACGGTTAGCGATCACTTTGTCCAGACCAGCGAACGCGCCACCGCAGATAAACAGGATCTTGGAGGTATCAACCTGCAGGAACTCCTGCTGCGGATGTTTACGTCCCCCCTGCGGCGGAACGGCGGCAACCGTACCTTCGATCAGTTTCAACAGCGCTTGCTGTACGCCTTCGCCAGAAACGTCACGGGTAATGGACGGGTTGTCAGACTTACGAGAAATCTTGTCGATTTCATCGATATAGACGATCCCGCGCTGCGCTTTCTGTACGTCGTAGTCGCACTTCTGCAGCAGTTTCTGAATAATATTTTCAACATCTTCACCCACATAACCGGCTTCGGTCAGCGTGGTGGCGTCAGCCATAGTAAACGGAACGTCCAGCAGGCGCGCCAGCGTTTCAGCCAGCAGCGTTTTACCGGACCCCGTCGGGCCAATCAGCAGGATGTTACTTTTGCCCAACTCGACGCCATTGCTGGTGTCGCCGTTGCGCAGACGTTTGTAATGGTTGTATACCGCGACCGCCAACACTTTCTTCGCCTGTTCCTGACCGATAACGTAATCGTCCAGGTGATTGCGAATTTCATGTGGCGTCGGCAGCGCACTGCGTTCACGGTGCGGTGCTACTTCCTTAATCTCTTCGCGAATGATGTCGTTACACAAATCGACACATTCGTCGCAGATATACACGGATGGACCGGCAATCAGCTTCCGCACTTCATGCTGGCTTTTGCCGCAAAAAGAGCAGTACAACAATTTGCCCGAGCCATCTTTGCGTTTATCTGTCATGGGTCAAAACCTCTTCTTTGTTCTTTGTGCCGCACACGACGACGCAAATGCCATTCTCAGGCGCAAGACGCTAGTCAGCGTTGTGCCGCTCCAGGTAATTATAGCGGCACACCTGCGCACTGGGCATTAATTACGATGGGTCAAAATCGAGTCGACCAGACCGTACTCTACCGCTTCAGAAGCGGAGAGGAAGCGATCGCGCTCGGTATCACGTTCAATCTGCTCAAGAGATTGACCCGTATGATGCGCCATAAGTTCGTTCATGCGCCCTTTTACCTTCAGGATTTCGCGGGCATGAATTTCAATATCCGTTGCCTGGCCCTGGTAACCGCCCAGAGGCTGGTGGATCATGACGCGAGAGTTAGGCAGGCAAAAACGTTTACCTTTCGCCCCGGCAGTCAGCAGGAACGCGCCCATTGAGGCCGCCTGGCCCATACAAATGGTGCTGACGTCCGGCTTAATAAACTGCATGGTGTCATAGATAGACATCCCGGCAGTGATCACCCCACCAGGGGAGTTGATGTACAGGTAGATATCTTTTTCCGGGTTTTCTGCTTCCAGGAACAGCATCTGCGCCACAATCAGGTTAGCCATATGGTCTTCGACCTGGCCAGTCATAAAAATGACGCGTTCCTTAAGTAGACGAGAATAGATATCAAAAGAGCGCTCACCACGTGAGGTCTGTTCAATGACCATCGGCACCAGCGCCATATGGGGTGCAAAGTTATCTCGTTCGCCGCTGTATGACATTTCCGTCTCCTGGATAAAATTTGAAAAAACCTGCTGTGCTGATTGTAACCTTATGGACGGATTATCAGCTAGTCCCTCAGTAATGGGTACGACATCGCCATAATTCAAGCATAACAATCTTTTGTTGTAACGCTAACACTGAAACGCTGTTTTCGCACTCTTCCCATGCAAAATGCGTGACAAAAAAAAACCCGCCACCAAAAGGTGACGGGCTTGCGTACGAAATTCGTGCTACAAAAGCGACGAATTACGCCTGCTGGTTCATCAGCTCGTTGAAGGAAGTGGCTTTTTCAGTCACTTTCGCTTTCGCCAGAACGGCTTCAACAGCTTGTTCTTCCAGAGCGACGTTACGCATGTTGTCCATCAGCTCTTTGTTTTTGCTGTAGAACTCAACAACTTCTTTCGGATCTTCGTAAGCAGAAGCCATCTCTTCGATCAGGCCTTTAACGCGATCTTCGTCAGCTTTCAGCTCGTTGGTGCGAATAACTTCGCCCAGCAGCAGGCCTACAACTACGCGACGCTTAGCCTGTTCTTCGAACAGTTCACGCGGCAGTTCCAGAGCTTGTTTCTCGTTACCGCCAAAACGCTGCGCAGCCTGACGACGCAGAACGTCGATTTCGCTGTCGATCAGAGCAGCCGGTACGTCGATGTCGTTAGCTTTTACCAGACCTTCGATCGCCTGAGACTTAACGCGGTTACGCACAGCGCCTTTCAGCTCGCGTTCCATGTTTTTACGTACTTCAGCACGCAGACCGGCTACGGAACCATCTTCAACGCCGAAACGTTTGATGAATTCTTCAGTCAGTTCCGGCAGTTCGCGTTCTTCAACTTTCTTCAGGTTGATAACGAACTTAGCGGCTTTACCTTTCAGGTTTTCAGCGTGGTACTCTTCCGGGAAGGTCACGTCGATAGTGAACTCTTCGCCAGCTTTGTGGCCTTTAACGCCTTCTTCAAAGCCTGGGATCATACGACCCTGGCCCATCGCCAGTACGAAGTCAGACGCTTTGCCGCCTTCGAACTCTTCGCCGTCTACAGAACCGGTGAAGTCGATGGTTACACGGTCTTCTGCATCAGCAGCGCCGTCTTTGTCTTTCCAGGTAGCCTGCTGCTTACGCAGAGTGTCCAGCATTACATCAACGTCAGCGTCGGTGACTTCAACAACCGGTTTTTCAACTTCGATTGCTTCCAGGCCAGTCAGCTCAACTTCCGGGTACACTTCGAACTCTACCGCGTAAGTAAAATCTTCACCCAGCTTGTATTCACCCGGAACGTAGTTCGGTGCGCCAGCCGGATTGATTTTTTCTTTGATGATCGCGTCAACGAAGTTGCGGCTCATCAGGTCGCCCAGCACGTCCTGACGCACGGAAGCGCCATAACGCTGAGCAACAACATTCATCGGTACTTTTCCTTTGCGGAAACCGTCAATACGCACTTTCTTCGCTACGTTGACCAGCTCGCTTTTCACAGCGGTCTCGATGCTGTCAGCAGCGATAGTAATCGTTACACGGCGGCCAAGGCCTTGAGTGGTTTCAACTGAAACTTGCATCTTGTTACCTCAAAAAATCACAGTGCTCGGTCAACTCTTCTCCGCAAGCACAGGTTGTTGGCTTCGCGGAACTGGGATGTTCTCATAAGCAATCACATTCCCTGTCGTCAGAATCATCCCGAAGACATTCCGAAAAATAAGACGCGCATTATAGCGGCATCACTTTTATGAGTCGAGAACGGTTATCGCGCGTTGCTGCGGCTTTTTTCACAATTCCCGGCTAATTTTTGTCTGAATACTGTACGACTCCCCCAGAATTCAGACAAAACAAAACGGCCCGCAGGCCGTTTTCACATATTCTGTAGCAACATACTGGAAAAACATCGGTTGTTGCAAATCCGTTTTTCTACGCGATGCTCCCGGCTCCACGACAAGGGGGCGACGCAAAGATCGTGTCCTGCAACGCTTCCCACTCCTTAATGGTATAGGTATGCAGGGCTAACGCATGTACGGTTGTGGAGAGTTCCGCCGTTAACGTGCCGTAAATCATCCGATGACGATTAAGAAAACGTTCACCTGTAAAACGATCGCTAACCAGCACAACCTTAAAGTGGCTTTCAGAACCTGCCGGGACATTGTGACGATAGCTTTCATCCACAACTTCGAGGAATACGGGTTGGAACGCTGCCCTTAATTTTTCTTCTATTTGCTCACGAATCATCATGAAATTTTTCCTCCGACAACGCTGAGATGTCACCCATCCCTTTAAATACTAGCCGCTTTTACCGTTTTCATTACACCTTAGCAACAAAAAATTAGCGCTTGTCTGATTTTCTCAGCCAAACGAATGAAGTTCACTCATTTCATTCTTTGGTTTATTGCAAAAAGTCCGTTTCTGGTCTCCACAATGTCATAAAAAGGACAACACAATGAATTTACATGCGTTACCCACTTCCCCTCATCGTTGGCGATGTTATGATGGCGGGAATTTTCTCTAACCACACAATTTAGATTCGCTGAGAGCCCTGGCATGTTTAAAAAAATCCTCTTCCCGTTAGTTGCGATGTTTATGTTGGCAGGATGCGCAACGCCGCCTACCACCATTGAAGTCTCCCCTAAAATTACCCTGCCGCAGCAGGATCCGAGCCTGATGGGCGTGACCGTGAGTATCAACGGCGCCGACCAGCGTCAGGATCAGGCGCTGGCAAAAGTCACCCGCGACAACCAGCTGGTTACCCTGACCGCTTCCCGCGATCTGCGTTTCCTGCTGCAAGAAGTGCTGGAAAAACAGATGACCGCGCGTGGTTATATGATTGGTCCGAACGGCGCAGTAAACCTGCAAATCATTGTTAGCCAGCTGTATGCTGACGTGTCTCAGGGTAGCGTGCGTTACAACATCGCCACTAAAGCAGACATCGCTATTATTGCGACCGCGGCGAACGGTAACAAGATGACCAAAAACTACCGCGCAAGCTACTCTGTTGAAGGCGCGCTGCAGGCCTCCAACAAAAATATTGCTGATGCCGTTAACAGCGTCCTGACCGACACCATCGCTGATATGTCTCAGGACACCAGCGTTCACGATTTCATCAAGCAGAACGCTCGTTAATTTCTGCCCTTATGGCCCGGCGTTCGTCGGGCCTATAGAAGCCCATGTCCAGTCATTACTTACGTATTTTTCAGCAACCACGTTCAGCTATCCTGCTCATTCTGGGGTTCGCCTCCGGATTACCGCTCGCACTGACATCCGGTACGCTCCAGGCGTGGATGACGGTCGAAAATATCGATCTTAAAACCATCGGTTTCTTTTCTCTGGTCGGCCAGGCCTACGTATTTAAGTTCCTCTGGTCTCCATTGATGGACCGCTATACGCCGCCGTTTTTGGGCCGACGTCGCGGTTGGCTACTGGCGACCCAGCTACTGCTATTGATTTCTATCGCCGCGATGGGCTTTCTGGAGCCGGGTACGCAGCTACGCTGGATGGCCGCGCTGGCGGTGGTGATCGCGTTTTGTTCGGCATCGCAGGATATCGTCTTTGACGCCTGGAAAACCGACGTATTGCCCACCGAAGAGCGTGGCGCAGGTGCGGCAATCAGCGTACTGGGTTACCGTTTAGGGATGCTGGTTTCCGGCGGACTGGCCCTGTGGATGGCCGACCGCTGGCTCGGCTGGCAGGGAATGTATTGGCTGATGGCGGCGCTGCTGATCCCTTGCATCATCGCCACCCTGTTAGCACCAGAACCAACAGATGCTATTCCGGTGCCTAAATCGCTGGAACAGGCGGTTGCGGCTCCGCTGCGAGACTTTTTTGGCCGCAACAATGCCTGGCTGATTCTGCTCCTCATCGTGCTTTATAAGCTCGGTGATGCCTTCGCGATGAGTCTGACCACCACCTTTTTAATCCGCGGTGTCGGATTTGATGCGGGTGAAGTTGGCGTGGTGAATAAGACATTGGGGCTACTGGCCACCATTGTTGGCGCGCTGTACGGCGGGATCCTGATGCAGCGCCTCTCGCTGTTTCGCGCATTGTTGATTTTCGGTATTCTGCAAGGGGCATCAAACGCAGGTTACTGGCTGCTGTCCATCACTGACAAACACATGTTCAGTATGGCCGCCGCCGTCTTCTTTGAGAACCTGTGTGGCGGGATGGGCACTGCGGCGTTTGTCGCCTTATTAATGACGCTGTGCAATAAGTCCTTCTCAGCGACCCAGTTCGCCCTGCTCTCCGCGCTTTCAGCGGTTGGCCGTGTGTACGTAGGTCCGGTAGCGGGTTGGTTTGTCGAAGCGCACGGGTGGCCCACGTTTTATCTGTTCTCCGTGTTTGCCGCGCTGCCTGGACTCCTCCTGCTGCTGGTTTGTCGCCAGACGCTGGAACATAGCTGGCAAAATGAGAGCTTTATTCCGCGCACGGAATTTCGGGGTGCGTACGGTCTGGCATTAATGACGCTGGTCGCGGGCTGCTGTTTGCTGGCAGTTTGGCTATTGTTGCTGACCCTTAACGCACTGGACTACACCAACTTCTCCTTCCTGCCGGAACTGCTTGAAATCTCGGTGGTGGTCGCTGTCTGCGGAGTGGTATTCGGCGGATTGCTGGATTATCTTGCGTTGCGTAAAACCCGCCTGGCGTGATGTTGCATATTTATGCTCTAAATAATTCGAGTTACGGGAAGGCGGCGACGCAGCAAATCCCCRGGAGCTTACATAAGTAAGTRACTGGGGTGAGCGAGGAAAGCCAACACACCCGTAGCTTGAAGTATGACGAGCATATTTAGCCGTTGTAATCACCCTGCGTAATTATAACGGCTAAATAAACAACAACTAATAAAAATATTATTTGTTATTTTGTGCGCCATAGAATTTGGAAATTATTGACGCCTTTTATACATGCTATTTTCCTTACTCGATTCAGCCATGAAAAATTTATTTTTTGTTCTGTAATTGTCTTTTTATTGATAATCAATTGTTAATTAATTGTTTTATTTTGGTATTGGTTATACCAATTGCCCTCCGCACGTCCCTCACCTGCCTGCTTTCGTTATAACGTGATGTTGCAACAGGTTCTTAAAGCCAACCCGACATATATTGCAACATATGTGACACGCTCGGCAGAACCCGGTAACACAGATCCAATGATGTTTACAGTAATGTAACCTTCCCGTAAAATGACCTCACACTTTAAACGCCACCCGGTCCCGTGGAATTGAGGTCGTTAAATGAGACTCAGGAAATACAATAAAAGTTTGGGATGGTTGTCATTAATTGCAGGCACTGCGTTGCTCAGTGGCTGTAATTCTGCGCTGCTTGACCCTAAAGGACAGATTGGACTGGAACAACGGTCATTGATACTGACGGCATTTGGCCTGATGTTGATCGTCGTTATTCCTGCCATCTTGATGGCTGTTGGTTTTGCCTGGAAGTATCGTGCAAGCAATAAAGATGCGAAGTACAGCCCGAACTGGTCACACTCCAATAAAGTGGAAGCTGTGGTCTGGACGGTGCCGATCTTAATCATCATTTTCCTTGCCGTGCTGACCTGGAAAACCACTCACGCTCTTGAGCCAAGCAAACCGCTGGCGCATGACGAGAAGCCCATTACCATCGAAGTGGTTTCCATGGACTGGAAATGGTTCTTCATCTATCCGGAACAGGGTATCGCTACCGTGAATGAAATCGCCTTCCCGGCGAATACTCCGGTCGAATTCAAAGTGACGTCCAACTCCGTGATGAACTCCTTCTTTATCCCGCGTCTGGGTAGCCAGATTTATGCCATGGCCGGTATGCAGACTCGACTGCATCTGATCGCCAATGAAGTCGGTACTTATGATGGTATCTCCGCAAGCTATAGCGGACCAGGCTTCTCCGGTATGAAATTCAAGGCTATTGCAACAAAGGACCGCGCCGAATTCGACCAATGGGTTGCTAAAGCTAAGCAGTCTCCGAACACCATGAGCGACATGGCTGCGTTCGAAAAAGTGGCTGTGCCAAGCGAATACAACCAGGTGGAATACTTCTCCAACGTGAAACCTGATTTGTTTAAAGATGTTATTAACAAATTTATGGCTCACGGTAAGAGCATGGACATGACCCAACCAGAAGGTGAGCACAGCGCACACGAAGGTATGGAAGGCATGGACATGAGCCACGCGGAATCCGCCAACTCAAGGGGTTGAGAAGAATACGATGTTCGGAAAATTGACACTTGATGCAGTTCCGTTCCATGAACCAATCGTCATGGTTACGATCGCTGCCATTATCATCGGTGGTGCGGCCTTACTCGGCCTTATCACTTACTTCGGTAAGTGGACCTACCTGTGGAAAGAGTGGCTAACTTCGGTTGACCACAAACGCCTTGGCATCATGTATGTCATCGTCGCAATCGTGATGTTGATTCGTGGCTTTGCCGATGCCGTCATGATGCGTAGTCAGCAAGCGCTGGCTTCTGCAGGTGAAGCGGGTTTCCTGCCACCTCACCACTACGACCAGATCTTCACGGCTCACGGCGTGATTATGATCTTCTTCGTGGCAATGCCATTTGTTATCGGTCTGATGAACCTGGTGGTTCCACTACAGATTGGCGCACGTGACGTTGCATTCCCGTTCCTGAACAACCTGAGCTTCTGGTTCACCGTTGTTGGCGTAATCCTGGTTAACCTGTCTCTGGGCGTCGGTGAATTCGCGCAGACCGGTTGGCTGGCGTATCCGCCTCTTTCGGGAATAGAGTACAGTCCAAGCGTCGGGGTCGATTATTGGATATGGGCAGTCCAGTTGTCCGGTATTGGTACAACCCTGACCGGTATCAACTTCTTTGTGACCATCATTAAGATGCGTGCGCCAGGAATGACCATGTTCAAGATGCCGGTATTTAGCTGGGCATCTCTGTGCGCGAACATCCTGATTATCGCTTCGTTCCCAATTCTGACGGTTACCGTCGCGTTGCTGACCCTGGATCGCTATCTGGGCACCCATTTCTTTACCAACGATATGGGCGGCAACATGATGATGTACATCAACCTGATTTGGGCCTGGGGCCATCCGGAAGTGTACATTCTGATCCTGCCAGTATTCGGGGTATTCTCCGAAGTCGCAGCAACCTTCTCGCGTAAGCGTCTGTTTGGTTACACCTCGCTGGTGTGGGCAACCGTGTGTATCACCGTTCTGTCGTTCATTGTTTGGCTGCACCACTTCTTCACCATGGGTGCCGGCGCAAACGTAAACGCCTTCTTCGGTATTACCACCATGATTATCGCCATCCCGACCGGGGTGAAGATCTTCAACTGGCTGTTCACCATGTATCAGGGCCGTATCGTATTCCACTCAGCAATGCTGTGGACGATTGGCTTTATCGTCACCTTCTCAGTCGGCGGCATGACCGGCGTACTGCTGGCGGTGCCGGGTGCGGACTTCGTACTGCACAACAGCCTGTTCCTGATTGCGCACTTCCATAACGTTATCATCGGCGGCGTGGTATTTGGTTGCTTCGCGGGTATGACCTACTGGTGGCCAAAAGCGTTTGGCTTCACGCTGAACGAAACCTGGGGTAAACGCGCATTCTGGTTCTGGATCATCGGCTTCTTCGTGGCATTTATGCCGCTGTACGTGCTGGGCTTTATGGGTATGACCCGTCGCCTCAGCCAGCAGATTGACCCGCAGTTCCATCCGATGCTGGTTGTTGCCGCCTGTGGCGCCGCGCTGATTGCACTGGGTATCCTGTGCCAGTTCATCCAGATGTACGTGTCTATTCGCGATCGCGAGCAGAACCGTGACCTGACCGGTGACCCATGGGGTGGTCGTACGCTGGAGTGGGCAACCTCTTCCCCACCTCCGTTCTATAACTTTGCCGTTGTGCCGCACGTTCACGAGCGTGATGCCTTCTGGGAAATGAAAGAAAAAGGTGAAGCGTACAAGCAGCCTACGCACTATGAAGAGATTCATATGCCGAAGAACAGCGGTGCCGGTATCGTCATTACCGCCTTCGCAACACTGTTTGGTTTCGCCATGATCTGGCATATCTGGTGGCTGGCGATTGCAAGCTTCGCAGGCATGATCATTAGCTGGATTGTGAAAAGCTTTGATGAAGACGTGGATTACTACGTGCCGGTCCCGGAAGTCGAAAAACTGGAAAACCAGCATTTCGATGAGATTACTAAGGCAGGGCTGAAAAATGGCAACTGATACTTTAACGCACGCGACTGCCCACGCGCACGAACACGGGCACCACGATGCAGGCCAAACCAAGATCTTCGGATTCTGGGTCTACCTGATGAGCGACTGCATTCTGTTCTCAATTCTGTTTGCAACCTATGCCGTTCTGGTGAACGGCACCGCAGGTGGCCCGACAGGTAAGGACATTTTTGAACTGCCGTTCGTTCTGGTTGAAACATTCCTGCTGTTATTTAGCTCCATTACTTACGGCATGGCGGCGATCGCCATGTATAAGAACAACAAGAGCCAGGTCATCTCCTGGCTGGCGTTGACTTTCTTGTTCGGTGCCGGATTCATCGGGATGGAACTCTATGAATTCCATCACCTGATTGTTAACGGTATGGGCCCGGATCGCAGCGGCTTCCTGTCTGCGTTCTTCGCGCTGGTCGGCACGCACGGTCTGCACGTCACCTCCGGTCTTATCTGGATGGCGGTGCTGATGGTGCAAGTTGCCCGTCGCGGCCTGACCAGTACTAACCGTACCCGCATCATGTGCCTGAGCCTGTTCTGGCACTTCCTGGATGTGGTGTGGATCTGTGTGTTCACTGTTGTTTATCTGATGGGGGCGATGTAATGAGTCATTCTAACGAGAGCGGCGGCGCATCCCATGGCAGCGTAAAAACCTACATGACAGGTTTTATCCTGTCGATCATCCTGACGGTCATTCCGTTCTGGATGGTGATGACAGGTTCTGCCTCTCCGGCCGTTATTCTGGGAACTATTCTGGCAATGGCCGTGGTACAGATTCTGGTGCACCTGGTGTGCTTCCTGCACATGAATAGCAAATCTGATGAAGGTTGGAACATGACGGCCTTTGTCTTTACTGTGCTAATCATCGCCATTCTGGTTGTGGGCTCCATCTGGATTATGTGGAACCTTAACTACAACATGATGATGCACTAAGAGCGGCGATTATGATGTTTAAGCAATACCTGCAAGTTACGAAACCAGGCATCATCTTTGGCAACCTGATCTCGGTGATTGGGGGGTTCCTGCTGGCCTCGAAAGGCAGCATCGACTATCCCCTGTTTATCTACACGCTGGTTGGGGTGTCACTGGTTGTGGCGTCGGGTTGTGTATTTAACAACTATATCGACAGGGATATCGACAGGAAGATGGAGAGGACCAAAAACCGCGTGCTGGTTAAAGGTCTGATTTCTCCTGCCGTCTCGCTGGTATACGCCACCTTGCTGGGTATTGCTGGCTTTATGCTGCTGTGGTTTGGTGCCAACCCTCTGGCCTGCTGGCTGGGGGTGATGGGCTTCGTGGTATACGTGGGCGTCTATAGCCTGTATATGAAGCGCCATTCCGTTTACGGTACGCTGATTGGCTCACTCTCCGGCGCTGCGCCGCCGGTGATTGGCTACTGCGCCGTAACCGGTGAGTTCGATAGCGGTGCGCTGATTCTGCTGGCTATCTTCAGCCTGTGGCAAATGCCGCACTCTTACGCGATTGCGATTTTCCGCTTCAAGGATTATCAGGCTGCCAACATCCCTGTACTGCCAGTGGTAAAAGGCATTTCGGTCGCGAAGAACCATATCACGCTGTATATCGTGGCATTTGCTATCGCCACGCTGATGCTAACCCTGGGCGGTTATGCAGGTTATAAATACCTGATTGTTGCGGCGGCGGTGAGCGTCTGGTGGTTGGGCATGGCGCTGCGCGGTTATAAAGTGGAAGATGACAGAGTCTGGGCGCGCAAGCTGTTCGGCTTCTCCATCATCGCCATTACCGCGCTCAGCGTGATGATGTCCGTCGACTTCATGGTGCCAAACTCGCAGAACCTACTGACTTACGTCTGGTAAGTTAATCGTCACATCTTCTATGCCGGATGGCGGCTGACGCCTTATCCGGCCTACAAAAAAGCACATGGCTTGTAGGCCGGATAAACGTAACCCCATCAGGCATCTTCCTGTTTATTATCCGTCCATATTTCAAACAACCATTTTCCCGCTTCAGCCGACTCGGCAAACATCCTTACGGTTAACGGTATGCGTGTTGCTTCGATTTCTTCCCGGTTAGCTTTGAACCATCTCGTGAAGAGTGGCAAATTGTGCCACGGATAATACGGTTTCCAGTTCACACATGATAAATCGACTTTAAACTCTTTCTCATATCGAGTCAGAGCACTGTGGAGGTCATCACCGGGGACATCAAATAGTTCTGAGTCGAGTTCTAAAGGTACCTCTTTCCAGTTTTCATCCAAATACCCGGGTATTTCTTCCCTGAAAAGCTTTAACACATCGTCTTGAATACTCATTAGAATGATGTCCATTGCAT